>NZ_CP191544.1:2345000-3450000 GCF_050516545.1 Thalassospira lucentensis
TTGACGTTAAAGATGGCAAGACGGGAAAA
Source organism: Thalassospira lucentensis (assembly GCF_050516545.1). GTDB lineage: Bacteria > Pseudomonadota > Alphaproteobacteria > Rhodospirillales > Thalassospiraceae > Thalassospira > Thalassospira lucentensis_C. The sequence continues at coordinate 2,345,030 of NZ_CP191544.1, forward strand.
GTACGCTTTGCCTCGGTGCCATCCTTTATGTTTGCCGCCGATCTTGAATTGCAGCTTTCGGACGGGCGGCATTTCAAAACCGATATCGGATATGGCGGGGCATTTTATGCCATCCTTGATGCTGGGCAGTTCGGGCTTGCGATTACACCAGAAAATGTTGGAAAGCTTAAGACCCTTGCCGAGGATGTTTGTGCGGCGGTCAATGCCAGCACCCTGCTTTCCCACCCTGATCACAATGATCTGGCCTTTTTGTATGGCGCGATCCTGACCGATGGCAAGGATGCATACGACAACACCCCGACACGCAATATATGTGTGTTTGCCAAAAACCAGGTTGATCGCAGTCCGACCGGGTCCGGAGTCAGTGCAAGACTTGCCATTCAACACGCCAAGGGACTGATAGCACCAAACCAAACCCGACAGTTTGACAGTATCATCGAATCAAGCTTTGAAGGATCGGTCGCCAGCACCACAACGTGCGGACCGCATCAGGCCATCATTGCATCGGTCAAGGGGCAGGCCCATTACAGTGGCACGGCCCGGTTCTGGCATGAAGATGGCGATGAAGTCGGGCGCGGCTTTATTGTTGGGTAGCGCATATTACCCCGACCATCCGACTACAGATTAGAAACCAAAAAGGGATGCCATCCTGTGCATCCCTTTATCTCTGATCATGACTTCTGATCAAATGTGTTGTGCGGTTCAGGACGCGGCTTCTTCGCGGGCCTTGCGTAAGCAGCCCATCAAGCTGTCGGCAGAGCTTTGAATGTGATCGGCAAGAAGTTCGACTGCCTCATCGACATTGCCAGCCTTGCAGGCTTCGAAAATCTCATGATGTTCGCGTTCGGCCCGATCTGTCGCCCCTGACAGGGCAAGCTGTGCCTGGGTGAAGCGCACCGTGTTATTGCCAATCATGCGAACAATTTCGAGCGTCTTAGGACGGTTCGATGCACGGTACAATCGATCATGAAATTCGCGGTTAAGCTCCCCCCATTTCGAGACATCGCCTGACCGGAATGCTTCATCATAGACCAGCAGGATATCTTCGACCGATTTGAGGTCTGCGGGGGTTAAACGCGGGACGGCATAACGCAGCAATTCACATTCAAGCAGTTTGCGAACCTCAAATAATTCTTCGATTTCATCAATCGAAAGATGCGAAACAATCGCGCCCTTATGGGGCTCAAAGGAAACAAGTCCTTCGGCGTCCAGACGTTGCAGGGCCTCGCGCACCGGAATACGGGACACATTATATTCACCGGCAATCGCATCCTGACGCAACTGAAAACCTGCGGGGAAATCGCCAGATAGAATGCGTGCCCGAAGGTCTTCGGTCACCTGATCGGTGATTGTGCGGCGGGTAAATCGCGGTGATGCAGTCATTTCAGCTCTTTTATTGTGTTACCCGGTCTTATTGCAGCCGGGAAAACTATTCGTTCAAACCGAAACATCGGTCTGGAAATAGTCATAACCGCGCATCAGCCAAGTCGCAATACAATTGCATATAGTATAATCTTGGCAGCAGAACCGATATACGACAAAGGGGGCATAAAGCCCCCTTTTGCATTTCTCTGATCATATGCGCATCAGGTCACAATGAAGCCATGCGCATAGGGATCGCGGTCATCAATAAAGATGGTGTTATAGCCGTGCTTGCGCGCCCATCCTTCAATCCCCGGTACCACCGCGTCATAGTCACCGACTTTGGTTTTTTCGACCACGGAAACGCGGAATTGAGATCCGATGATGCTTTCATGAACCAGCTCATCCGCCGGGTCCCAAAGACCTTTGGCGACAAGCTGTGCCAATCGGGCTGAGGAACCCGTCCCACATGGGGATCGATCAATCCCCTTATCGCCATAAAACACCGCATTGCGATGGGTGCTGTTGGGTTGGGTCGGTTTGCCTGTCCATTGAATATGCGACAGTCCTTTGATATCAGGATGCAGCGGATGGACAAAATCGCTTTGTGCATTCAGACGACGGCGGAGTTCCGGGCTGATGCGTTGCAGATCACCGGCAGTGAAATCTGCCATATCCGTGAAGTTTTCCTGTGGATCGACAATCGCATAGAAATTGCCACCATAGGCAACATCAACCTTGATCGGGCCAAGGTCCGGGCAATCGACTTCGATGTCGGTTTTATACAGGAACGATGGGACGTTGGTCAGCTTGACCGATTCAACATAATCCCCGACCTGTTTATATTCCGCAATGACCAGACCCGCCGGGGTTTCAAGACGCAACCTGCCCGGGACTTTGGGGGTTACCAGACCTTCTTCAATCGCCATGGTAACCGTGCCAATCGTGCCATGACCACACATCGGTAGGCAGCCGGACGTTTCGATGAACAGCACGGCGACATCATAATCATCGGATGTCGGATCATACAGGATTGAGCCCGACATGATGTCATGACCGCGTGGTTCAAACATCAGACCGGTTCTGATCCAGTCAAATTCCGCCAAAAAGTGCGCCCGCTTTTGCAGCATGGTGGCACCTTTAAGCTTTGGCCCGCCACCGGCAACCAGACGCACCGGGTTGCCGCATGTATGTCCATCTACACAAAAGAAACTGTTTTTCGCCATAGGGAACCTGAACTTAGAAACGATTGATACGGTAAGGCGTCATATTGATCGGTGTTTCTGATCCTGCGACAAGATCAGAAATCAACCGCCCTGTTGTCGCTGCCATGGTCAGGCCAAGATGCCCGTGACCAAATGAGAAGAAGACATTTTGATGTTTCGGGCTTTTGGAAATGACCGGTTTTGAATCCGGCATTGACGGCCGAAAGCCCATCCATTCCGTGCCGCCTTCGGCGTTAAGCTTTGGTAATGCTTCCTTGCCCTTGGCAAACAGGGCCTTGGCGCGGTCATAGTTGGGCGGGGCGATCAAACCGCCAAGTTCCACCGCACCGCCAACACGAATGCCCATTTCCATCGGGGTCATGACAAAGCTGTCATCGGCACAGATCACCATGCGCGAAAGTTTGGCATCATGATAGGGTACGGTCGTGTTATAGCCGCGCTCCGTATCAAGTGGTACAGGCGAGCCAAGGCGCTTGGCCAGCGTTTTTGACCATGCGCCGCAAGCAACAACAACACTGTCAAACGTGATCTGGTCGCCGGATGTCGTCATTGCGGCACGGGGTTTTCCGTCCCGATACACGAAATCGGTAACGTCGGCTGCCTCAAACCTACCACCCTGATCAAGGAAGCATTTATAAAGCCCCATGACGATCTTATAGGGATCAAGAACACGGCCCCAATCTTCTTCCATCACACCGCAGGCAAAGATCGGTGCAAGGTCAGGCTCAAGATCGCGGACTTCATCGCGGCTCAGATCACGGATTTTTATGCCGTTGCGACGGCGAAGATCGATTTCATAATCCGCACCACGCCGCGATGCGTCCGAGCGGTAAACCGCCATGGCACCTTCTTTTTTAAAGACAGCATCGGCAAGACCGGCCTTTGCGATCACGGGATCATAATCATCCCAAGCACGGTTAAGAAGAGCGGCCAGTTCGACTGCGATCTGTTCTACCCGGCTTTTGGAACTTGATGCGACAAACCGCAAGAGCCAAGGCATCATTCTGGGCAGGTAGCTCCAACGCACCGATAAGGGACCAAGTGGATCCATCAACCAGCCCGGCACATTCATGATGGTTCCGGGCATTGCGATGGGCGCACATTCCGTCACGGCAATACCACCAGCATTACCAAAAGACGCCCCCATACCCGGTTCGCCACGATCCAGAATCGTGACGTCATGTCCCCTGCCCTGAAGGGCGAGTGCCACATTCACCCCGACAATCCCCGCACCGATGACAACGACCTTATGGGCGGTTGGTGTCTGGCTTTTGGATTTTGGTTTTGCTTGGGACATATCGGGGCCTCAACTTTTGGGGGTTGCGTTGGCTTTTGGCGGTAACGATCTGCAAGATATCAGGAAACTCCCCCGCGATATTTCACGGGGGAGCTCACTGTTCCATCAAATACGCTGCCAATGCAATCATGGTTTTGTGGCGGGAGCGATGATTGCAGGCTTTGTGTCAGGCGTTAGACCGACGGGCGCGTATCGATGGCTTTCTGAATGATCGCTTTGATGGTTTCAAGTTCTTCACCAACTAGGGCCAGACGCGGCGCGCGAACGTGTGGTTTGCCAACGCCAGTCATTTCTTGTGCCAGCTTGATGTACTGAACCAGTTTGGCATGCACATCCATGTGCAGAATTGGCGTAAACCAGCGATAAATCGTCAGGGCTTCTTTGTATTTGCCTTCCGAAAGCAGTTTCCAAAGGGCGACTGATTCTTTCGGGAAGGCATCGGTAAAACCGGAAATCCAGCCAACAGCACCAAGAACCTGCGTTTCCATCACAAGATCATCCATGCCACAGAACAGAACAAAGCGGTCACCACAGGCATTATAAATGTCGGTGATGCGGCGCGGATCGCCGGAGCTTTCCTTGATCGCGACCAGATTTTCAACATCAGCAAGCTGATTGAATTCTTCTGGCTTGATATCGATGCGATACGCACCGGGATTGTTATAGATCATGATCGGAAGTTTGGTCGCACCGGCAACGGTGCGGAAATGTTCAATATTTTCGCGCGGATCGGCGGTATAGACCATACCCGGCAGCAACATCAGGCCATCCGCACCAAGTTCTTCACAGGTTTTAACGTAGCGGATGGCGGCCTGTGTCGAGAATTCGGCAACGCCGGAAAGAACCGGGATGCGGCCTTTGGTGATTTCGACAGCAAGTTTCAGGACGGCGATCTTTTCTTCAGGCTCAAGTGCGGTGTTTTCACCGACCGAGCCCAGCATGACCAAACCATCAACGCCCGCAGCGATCAAAGCTTCGATCTGTTCGGCGGTCATATCAAAATCGATAGAACCATCTTCGTTCATCTGTGTCGCAACGGCGGGGAAAACGCCAGTCCAGTTTACCTGCATGGGAAAGCAACCTCCTGATACAGCGCAGTGAATTTGACTGCGCCTTTAATGTTCAAATGCCCTTTGTCCAAAGGACCATATGCAATTCATGTATATTGTATACAAAATATAAAAAGCGGGTGCAACGGGATTTTTCAACAAAAAGAAAAGGGCCCGAAACCGGGCCCTTTGATTGATGTTCTCTCACCGCTTGTGATTCGAAAAATCAGGCCATCATGCCCGAAATGGTATCGTACGAAGACGGCTTGCCGGTTTGTTCCCGGTCACAACGGCCAATGTCCGGGTGATGATGACGCTGTCGCACAGTTCACGTTCAACCAGTTGGCGGGCTGCTGTGCCAAATCTGGCACGCTTGTCATCATCTTCCATCAATTCTTCGATGGCATCGGCCAAAGCATTCCCGTCACGAAGCGGCACCAAAAGACCGTTTTCGTTTGGCCTGACAATTTCGCGACAGCCCGGCACATCGGTTGCCACCATGGCAAGCCCGGATGCGGCGGCTTCTAACAACGCCTTGGGCAGACCTTCGCGCCAAGATGGCAAAACCGCCAAATCGGCATCGCGCAACAGTTTGGCAACATCATCTCGCTTGCCAAGCCATTCGACCAAGCCATCCTGCTGCCATTTGATGAGGTCCGCTTCAGTCGCACTGTCAGGATTGGCAAGATCAGCATCCCCGACCAAAACCAGCCGGTAACTGCGCCCGCGTGATTTCAGGATCCGTGATGCTTCGATCAGCTCCGCCAATCCTTTCGACCACAGCATACGGGCAACAAAAATCGCCGTTTTGGGTTCTGACATGGTTTTCTGAGCTGGCGCGAATGTTGAAATGTCCACCCCCGATCCCCGGATTAGCGTCAGCCGATCCGGCTTGAACCCAAGCTTGGTCATCAGGGCATGATCGTCCTGATTTTGCACAATCACATTGACCGAGCCAAACCGCGCATAAACCCGCAGGATCAGCGAGACGATCGTGCGGACCAGTTTTACCTTTGCCCCGCCGGAAACAAACAGGAAACCAAGACCGGTGACCATATTAACCGATCGTTTCGCCCCGACCAGAACCCCGGCAAACACCGATAGGACCACACATTGAATGGCGACATTAACAATCACATCAGGGTTTTCGCGCCGGATCAAACACGCCAAGGCCTTCACCGTTTTTAGCGATTTGATCGGGCTGAGACCACCACGTGCAATTGGCACATTGACCACCCGGAAACCTTCTTTGCGAAGGCCTTCCGTCGCAGTACCAACATTGCATGCCACAACAACATCATCGCCGCGCACCAGTGCTGCACGTCCAAGTCCAATGCGATGAGAAACAAAAGACCAGTCTTCCGCGCAGACGATCATAGTCTTACGACGCATCTGCGCTTTGAGCTTTCCCGGCAATGAGTTTTCTTTGACCAACATTTCCCGGCGCAAGAAGGCCAAAGAAAGCGACAGCATGAAGACGCCAAACCACCACGACGTCCAGAACGAATAGTTAAACAACCCGGCAAACCAGTAAGCCGCCAACATTGCGAGTGTGAGGCCAGCCACGTTTATGCCATTGCGACACACATCCTTGAAGGCCGTCACTGCTAACAGCGCGACCAATGACACCATTGTAACAAGCCCAATAATGCCTGTTTCGAGCCAAATCTCCATGAACCAGCTATGGGGATGCCCAGGTAAAACCGATTGAGTTGAACTGCCTGCCAGATCATTTGCACCCGGCACCCAAGGTGCCGCGTTGATGCCATAACCAATCAAGGGATGATCAAAAACATGGCTATAGGTGAACTGCCAGATCATTTGGCGATGAACATCGACAAGCACTGTTGGAAGATAAGTGACGAAATCACGTAGTTCTATCGTGCTCTGAGTCAGACTGCTTAACCAAAACAGTGCGAGGCCAACAGTTCCCGATATCCCAATCAAAACACCAAACTTTAGCGCACGGGACTTAATGTGCAAGATAGCACAAAAACCAACAGCACATGCCGCTGCCAGAATTGCTGCCACGTTGGCCCGTCCGTGCGAAACTTCGAGTATTGGCAGGATAGAAATAACAACCGCCAACGAGGCATATTTCCTCAGCCCTTTTTGATCAATGGCATCCGCAATGAGCATCATTGCGCCAAAAATCAGGAAGCTTCCGACTGGCTTGAGGCGACGTGTAATATCAAAATGAAATTCCGGTTCACGCATCGCTTCTAAAGAAAGAAGCTCCGGATAAACCAAAATTGAAATCACACAATATGCCGCGAGAACCCAGGTTGCATAAATGCATGCATCCCAAGCCAATCGTGCCTTCGGGGCGATGAGCCACATCAGGTACCAGATACCGGCAATCATTGAAAAACGTGCCGCCCACGTCCCAAGCGATTTCGCAGGAACGACGGAAAGACTTGCCGAGACAAGGAAAACAACAAGCGCCAAACCGACAACAAGCCCGATTGGCCCAGTAATGTCGGATCGCATTTTACGCCATGCTTCACCATGGTCTGCAGAGGCAACAGCAAGAATTAAAGAAAGTGCTAACCCGACACCCAAAGCCGTCCGCCCAAAGAAAAACAGCGGTGCAGAAATGCCAAACAGGATGGCGGCAAGGCCAAGCACGGTGTCGCGCCAATGCCGTGTCGGGACAGTTTGTTGCATGATCTATGGTTCCAAATTGAAGTCTGCCATCTTGCTAAACGTGGACTGCGCCCACGTCAATCATGGATCGACCTGCATGCGGGGCATGTGGTTTAATTGTCGCGACAATCTTCAACCTATTCTGATCAAGGGATGATTATGACGGATATGAAAGCTCTTTTTCGCTTTCCGGGGGAACGCAAAATCGCCCTTGTCGATTGCCCTATTCCGTCGCCGACCAAAAACGCAATTCTTGTCCGCACCAGCTATAGCCTGATCAGTCCGGGCACCGAGTTTTCCCAAGTCAAACAAACCACCGCATCGCTGCTTCACAAGGCATGGCAGCGCCCAGATCTTGTCGCGCTAACATTGCGCACCCTTGGGTCTGAGGGCGCTTCACGCACACTTGATCGGGTAAACAACCGCCTTAATCAGCCCTTGCCCATGGGCTATTGCGGTTCTGGCGTCATTCACGCCACCGGTGAAAACGCCGACGGGTTTTCTGTCGGGCAAAGGGTTGCCATTGCGGGGATGGGTCATGCCAATCACGCCGAATGGAATACTGTTCCCATCAATTTAGCCTGCCCCATACCCGAGACAGTGAGTGACCAAAAGGCCGCTTTTACCACCCTGTATGCCTTGGCACTCCATGCCATGCGGCAGGGCGAGACTGCGATTGGTGATCGGATCGCAATCATCGGTGCAGGATTGATCGGACAATTGGTTGGCGAAGTCGCAAGGGTCGCAGGTGCCCATGTCGAGATCATTGAACCCGACGCATTTCGCCGTAACTCCGCGCTACAAAACGGCGCACATGCCTGTTTTGCTACGTCATCCGATGCAACGGCAAACACATTTGATGCTGTCTATATTTGCGCCCCGGCCAAAGGTGCAAACCGTCAGATTGATGCTGCGACACGGCTATGCCGGGATCGGGCACTTATTGTCTGCACTGGCGATGTCGCAATCAATGCCGAGCGTCCCCCCCTTTACGCCAAGGAAATTACCATCCGGCAAGTGCGATCTTATGGACCGGGGCGCTATGACCCGGGATATGAAGAGCTTGGGCAAGATTACCCGATTGGTCATGTCCGCTGGACGATCAAGCGTAACATGCAAGCCGCCCTTCATCTGATGGCCGACGGCAGGCTTGATCCAAGCCCCTTGATCACAAGCGAAATCGCATTTACCGACATCGCCGATCATTTCGCCAAAGGCCCCGGTCCTGATCATCTGGCATGCATTGTCCGCTATGATACTGCAAGCTCCCAACCAGCTGAACAGAAGCCCACCAAGAAAACACCAATCCCGTCAAACGTAGCGATTAAACTAGGACTGATTGGTGCCGGAAATTACTTTGGTGGCAACTTGCTGCCCGTTCTGAACAAGCGAGAAGATATCGACATTGTTTCTTGTTGCTCGCAAAACGGTATTTCGGCCATGGCATTGGCGCGGAAGGTTCCTTCTGCCCAAGCCATATCTTCGGCACAGGATGTTATTAATGATCCGCATGTGAATAGCATCATGATCACCACCCGCCATGACAGTCACGCGGAACTTGCTGCGATGGCATTGATGGCGGGCAAGAATATCTGGCTGGAAAAACCGATTGCGGTTGATCACGCGGGCCTTGAGGTGTTTCGCGACCAAAATGCGCGGACAACGGGAAACAGCATCTTCATGCTTGGCCATAACCGCCGTTATACCCCGATGAGCGCGGCATTGCGAGCAAGCCTGCCTGATGGCGCGAAACATTTTCGCTATCGGGTTCGGTTTTCCCCACTGCCTGCCAATCACTGGCTTTACCACCCCGGACAAGGAGGCCGAACACTTGGCGAGATCAGTCATTTCATTGATCTGATCCAAAGCCTGATCGGACGCGATATCACTGAAATTACGTGCAACTGGTTGGATCGCAAGATCGGGGACAGCATCTGGCAGCTGCGTTTCGCCGATGGATCAACCGGCGAAATAAGCTATCTTTTGACCAATCGGCGTTGCGCAAAAGAAATCCTTGAAATCAATGCACCCGGATTTGATGCCAAGATCACCGGCTGGCGGAAACTTCAGATCAATGGCCGTACTGTTATGCGCAACTGGTTTGGCCAAGACAAAGGTCAGAAGGCCGCAATTGATGCCTTTGCCGATGCGATCACATCAGGTTCCTCGCATCCACTGACACCCAGCCTAACCGATGAAATCACCTTGATGGCCCGTATTCTTAAGGCCGCAAACAGCTAGCGTTGATTAATGTGGTCCGGCATACAAAACCAGCAATGGCAGGGTCAATATACTGACAATCGTCGTGATCAGAATGGTCGTTGATGACCGATCAATGCAGATATTATAGCTGCCCGCCAAAATCGCGACATTGGCCCCGGATGGAAGGGCTGCAACCAATGTGACAATCGTCAACCAAAGCGGCGGCAAGTCAAAGATGAAATGCCCGACCGAAAACACCAGAAGCGGCTGAACAAACATCTTGGCAACCGTACACAACAAGCTGGCACTTAGATTACCGCGCACCGACTGACCATAAAGCCCGGCCCCGACAAGCAACAACGCGATGGTCGGACCTGCGGTTTTAAAGCGTTCTAGCGTGCCATCGACCATTTCGGGCATACGAAGACCCGAAAGCGAGGCCAAAACACCCAGAACAATGGCAATGATGATCGGGTTTTTAACCACGCGCACAACGCTGCGCAGGACTTTGGACAGCCAATGACCATCGCCACTGCGGGTTCCTTCGACAATCAGGATCGTAAGGCCCATCAGGGTCAATGGATGGATGGAAAGAACAATCAAAAGCGGCACCAGACCTTCTTCGCCATACACCGCCTGAACCAAGGGAATGCCCAGCAAAACAATGTTGGAAAACACCCCGCCCATGGCGGTGATTGCCGCCTCGTCGGTTTTGGCCTTAAGCCATGCGCGGGCAACAAAAAAGACCAGTGCAAAGTTCAAAAGAATGCCGGTGTAATAGCTTCCCCACAGGCGCAAATCGAAATGCGCGCTGATATCGGATTTCGATAAGGTCTGAAACAGCATCGCCGGGATAAAGGCATTCATCGCAATTTTGGCAAGGAACGGGATGCCTTCGCGGGAAATCACCTTGAAATAGATTAAAAGGAAACCACACAGGATCGTCAAAAAGACAGGTCCAACTTTTCCGACGATCAGATCAAGCATGCTTCCCCCGGCATAATGCACTGCAAGGCACGACAAGGGCCCAAACCCGAATTATCGTGCAAAAAGAAAGGACAGCACCATTGATGCTGTCCTGAAATACTACAAAGCAATTTAGGTACTTACCAGCCTTACGACCCAAATCCGGGGCAAGGCTGCTATGCAGATCAATTACCCGGGTCGGTTTGAACCCGCTTCACAGCGTTTTTCCACCCGGCCAAAAGACCGGCCCGACGCCCGTCTTCTATCTTGGGCTCGAAGCTGGCATCCAGGTGCCAGTTTTCGGAAATATGATCGAGATCGCGGTAAATACCGGCCTGCAAACCGGCAAGATAGGCCGCACCAAGGGCGGTTGTTTCGGTGACTTCCGGGCGTTCAACGGAAATGCCCAAAACGTCTGAAAGCATCTGACACAGCCAGTCGTTTGAGACCATGCCACCATCCACCCGAACGGCTTTTGGTGACACACCGTCTGCCGCCATGGCTTCAAACAGATCGAATGTCTGATAACAAACACTTTCAAGGGCGGCACGGACGAATTCACGCGGCCCGGTATCACGGGTCAGGCCAAAGATCGCCCCACGGGCATCCGGATCCCAATATGGCGCGCCAAGCCCGGTAAAGGCCGGAACCAGATAAACCCCGTGATTGTCATCCAATGATTTGGCCAGACCTTCGGTTTCGGCAGCCGATTTGATAATGCCAAGCCCGTCACGCAACCATTGCACTGCCGCACCCGCAACAAAAATCGCCCCTTCGATCGCGTAGCTGGTTTTACCATTCAAGCGATAGCCAATGGTGGTTAATAAGCGATGCCGGGATGTAACGGCCTCATCACCGGTATTAAGGATCACAAAGCAGCCCGTACCATAGGTACTTTTGATATCGCCCGGTTTAAAGCAGCACTGACCAAATGCCGCCGCCTGCTGATCACCCGCCATGCCAAGAACCGGAATTTCTGCGCCAAACAGATCCGCATCGGTAACACCGAAATCAGCTGCACAGTCTTTGACCTCCGGCAGCATATTGCGTGGTACGCGGAAGATGTCACACAGTGTGTCGTCCCATGCATTTTCACGAATATTGAAAAGGTTGGTGCGGGCTGCATTGGTGGCATCGGTTGCATGCGATTTGCCGCCGGTCAAACGCCACAACAGGAAACTATCCACCGTGCCAAAGGCAAGATCGCCCTGCTCTGCCCGGGCACGTGCGCCTGATACATGATCCAAAATCCACGCGACCTTGGTGGCGGAAAAATACGGATCAATCAAAAGACCCGATCTTGCATTCACCGCATCTTCAAGTGACGGATCGCGTTTTTTCAGATCATGGCACAGCGATGCGGTGCGGCGGTCTTGCCAGACAATAGCGTTATAGACCGCCTTGCCGGTTTTGCGATCCCAGACCACGGTGGTTTCACGCTGGTTGGTAATGCCAATGGCTGCGACCTGTTTGATATCAACCCGTGCGAGCGCCTCTTTGCAGACGGCGACCACAGTACTCCAAAGATCTTCGGGATCATGTTCGACCCAGCCACTATTGGGGAAATGCTGTGGGAATTCCTGCTGTGCGACGGAAACGGAACGACCGTTTTCATCAAAAACTATCGCACGTGAGCTTGTCGTTCCCTGATCAATGGCAAGGATGTAACGCGTATCGGTCATGTTCATTTTCCTCCCGAGCCGGCAGTTTTCCTGCCGTACGACCCTGCATGAAGTCATGCGGTACGGCCTGCCTTTGCGGCAAGACCGATGGTTTTATCGCTCTATTTAGAAAACAATTTACCCAAAAAACAATTCGTTTTCGAAAATTTTTTGCATTTTTCTCGTAAAGTGACTGTTTCGCCCGCCAATCCAGACAGTCCCGCTTGGGTAAAAACTGCCCGTTAATAGCGGCACAGGGTTTGCATCTTAACGCAGGAGTTTCAATTTTAACCGGCATCTTTTTCCCACGGAGGGCTCTTGATGGGATTGTATGACACATTGATGAGCGTCACCAACACCGCCTATAGCGCCAAAAACGCCGTAGAGCAGGCAAGGACAATTGCATCAAACAGCCAGCCGCTTCCTGAAAAAGACAAGGAAGAAAATGCCGAGCTGGCCTATATCCGCGAACACGGTTTCACCACCTATGTGAAAGAAATCGAAGATCGCAAGATCGAAGAAATGCGCGCCAAGATCCTGCAAGGCATGGGACTTGATGAAAATGCGCTTGCTGAAATGGATGCCCCGCAGCGTCAAGCGATTGAAAAAGCCATTTCAGACGCGATTGAGCAGAAGCTAAACGGCAATACGCTTGCCAATACTGAAATGGGCAAAGCCCCGAACGGTGATGAAACCAGCGGCGAGCGCCGGGATCGCATGCAGGCACAGATCGCATTTAACCCGCGCATGTTTGCTGTCTTCACTGACCTTCAATCTGAGCTTCCTTCGGGTTCATCCCAGTCCATTCTTGGCGATGAAAAAGACGCCAATGGTGCACGAAAAAACAAAAACATTTTGGGCATCTAATCTGGCGACAGTCAGCCTGACCTTCCAGATCAACCAAAACAAAGGGCGCTGCAATTTGCAGCGCCCTTGTTGCGTTCTGAGAGATGGCTGACGGTTTATTCGTCAACACCGCCAATGCAGACATATTTGACTTCAAGGTAATCCTCGATGCCGTATTTAGATCCTTCGCGGCCAACACCCGATTGTTTAAAACCGCCAAACGGCGCGACTTCGGTTGCCATCACGCCGACATTGACACCGACCAGACCGCTTTCAAGGCCTTCGGCCAGTTTCCAGATGCGCGAGATATCGCGTGAATAGAAATAGGATGCCAAGCCGAACTCGGAATCATTGGCCATTTCCAACACTTCGTCATCGCTGTGGAACCGGATCAACGGTGCCATCGGACCAAAGGTTTCTTCGCGGAAGACAATCATGTCGCGGTTGGCATCGGCAATCACGGTTGGCTGGAAGAACGAGTTGCCTTTTTCATGGCGCTTACCGCCGGTCAGGATGCGCCCGCCTTTGGAAACCGCATCAGCAATCTGCTTTTCAACCTTTTCAACAGCCTTTTCATTGATCAGCGGACCAATGACAACGCCTTCGTCAAAGCCATCACCAACGGTCATTCCGGAAACCTTGGCAGCGTATTTTTCAGCAAACTCGTCATACACCTTGTCATGGATGAACAGACGGTTGGCACAAACACAGGTCTGACCGGCATTGCGGTATTTCGAGGCAATCGCCCCTTCAACCGCTGCATCGATGTCGGCATCTTCGCAAACAATGAACGGCGCATTGCCGCCAAGTTCAAGACTGATTTTCTTAACCGTGTCGGCACATTGACGCATCAACAAACGCCCAACCGGGGTTGATCCGGTAAAGGTCAGTTTGCGAACGGTCGGGTTCTGCGTCATTTCAGCGCCGATCTCGACCGCATCACCGGTTACAATCGACAGCAAGCCTTTTGGCAAACCGGCACGTTCGGCCAAAACCGCCATGGCAAGGGCCGAGAACGGTGTTTCCATTGCCGGTTTAACCACCATCGCACAGCCAACGGCCAGCGCCGGGGCAGCTTTGCGGGTGATCATGGCCGTCGGGAAGTTCCACGGCGTGATGGCGGCACAAACGCCAACCGGTTCTTTCAAAACCATCACACGGCGGCCTTCGGCAAAGGTCGGGATCACGTCACCATAAACGCGTTTGCCTTCTTCGGCGAACCATTGCAGGAAGCTGGACGCATAGGCGATTTCGCCTTTGGCTTCGGCAAGGGGTTTGCCCTGTTCGGCGGTCATAAGGGCGCCAAGGTCGTCCTGATTTTCCATCATCAGGTCGTACCATTTCATCAAAATGACCGAGCGCTCCTTGGCCGTGCGCTTTTTCCAAAGCTTCTGGGCCTTTTCCGCCACCGCAATGGCATGTGCAACCGCATCACGGCCCAGAACCGGCACTGTGCCGATAACGTCGCCGGTTGCCGGGTTGGTGACTTGTTCTGTTTTCCCGTCTGGGGCATCGACCCACTCACCGCCAACATAGGCCTGTTGGGTGAAAAGTGACGGGTCTTTAAGCGAAACCATTATAGTGCCTCCGGATTTCTTGATTGGGAGCGACAAGATTGGATATCCCAACATCTAGTCTGCTCCGTGCGTAATGCCACATCTTTGCGAGATATTTCTCCCTTGGCAATCGCAAACAGCACCCTTTCACAGCTTTGCTAGAAGATTGCGACTTTCCCCTGCCGAACCGCCGGTTTTAGCAGAAAGTGCAGTGCGCTGATCCAACGCGACCTGTTCCGAGCGCGCAAAGATCGCGTTGATGCGCCATCGCCACCTTCTGATAACCCCGGGTCGTATTTTTTCATTTTTTAGCGATTCTGAGCATTCCACAGGACTGATCGGAACCGAAACACCGGCTTCATGCCAACCGTGTTCCTCAAGAGGTTTACAAAAAAAACAGCAATAACAATCTGTTACATTGCTATAATTTCAGTTCATTATCGAAAATTTCAAATCGCCATAATTTTCACTTGCAATTATTCTGGGGCGTTCGTAACGTTTATGAAAGAACAGAATGACAGTTGAGAACATCTGTCACAAATAAGGGCACCAGGGAGGATACGGTTGCTCACTTCAGAAACATACGACATCGCCATTATTGGCGGTGGCATCAATGGCACGGGTATCGCACGCGATGCGGCGGGGCGTGGGCTTAAGGTCTTTTTGTGTGAAAAGAACGACCTTGCCAGCGCAACCTCATCCGCCAGCACCAAGCTGATCCATGGCGGCCTGCGCTATCTTGAGCATTATGAATTCCGACTGGTGCGCGAAGCACTGATTGAACGCGAAGTTCTGCTGCGCGCTGCCCCGCATATCATCTGGCCGTTACGGTTCGTTCTGCCCCATGTCAAAGGCCTGCGCCCGGCATGGATGATCCGGCTTGGACTGTTTCTGTATGATCATCTTGGTGGTCGTGAAAAGCTTCCCGGTTCCGAAGGCATCAAACTGAAAACCCATCCGGCAGGCCAACCCCTGGTCAGTGGTATGGAAAAGGCATTTGTCTATTCTGATTGCTGGGTTCAGGATGCCCGCCTTGTGGTTTTGAACGCGATGTCGGCCCGAGATTTGGGGGCACATATTGAAACCCGTACCGAATGCATTTCGGCAAAGCGCGGTGGTGATGTCTGGAACGTCACGATCCGCAATTCCGATGATGGATCGGAGCGCACCATCAAGGCCCGATCACTGGTCAATGCGGCGGGTCCATGGTGTGCCGAACTTCTGGAAAACCGGGTCGAAGCCAAAAAGAAACAAGGCATTCGCATGGTTCAGGGCAGCCACATTGTGGTACCCAAACTGTTTGATCATGAATATTGCTATATCTTCCAGAACCCGGACGGGCGGATTGTTTTTGCCATTCCCTATGAGCAAGACTTTACCCTGATCGGCACCACGGATCGCGACTACAAAGGTGATCCGGCCAAGGTGGCGATCAGTTCGGAAGAAACCGAATATCTTTGCCAGCTTGCCAACACCTATTTCGAAAAAAAGATCACCACAGATGACGTCGTTTGGGCCTATTCCGGTGTCCGGCCGCTTTATGGCGATGGCAGCGAAGACGCATCACAGGTCACACGCGACTATGTTCTTGAAATTGATCGCGGTGATCGCACCGACAATGGTGCGCCGCTTCTAAACATCTATGGCGGCAAGATCACCACCTATCGCAAACTTGCGGAATCCGCGATGAGCAAGCTGTGCCCCCTGCTTGGGCACGATGACACCCGTTGGACGGCGTCCAAACCGCTTCCCGGTGGCGATATTCCCGATGCGGATTTCGAACGTTACCTTACTGCGATGCACAATAAATTTCCGTGGATTTCACAATCACACATCTACCGCTACGTGCAAAACTACGGCACACTCACCAATACGATAATTGGTGAAGCGTCTGATCTCAAAGGGCTTGGCAAGCATTTTGGCGACGACGTATATGAATGTGAATTGCGCTATCTGGTAGATGCCGAATGGGCCAAATCGGCCGAAGACGTTTTGTGGCGCCGATCCAAACTCGGCCTGCATTTATCGGATAAGACGCGTAATGCCATTGTCCAATGGTTCAAAACCGAACCGAAATCAAAAAACACCGTGAAAGCGGGCGAAGGAAACAGTGGAAAATGACCCTTACGCTTGAAAACATAACCAAGACCGTGGGCGGGGAGACCCACATTGATGATGTGTCCATGACACTGGAACCAGGTTCGTTCAATGTCCTGTTGGGGCGGACCTTGGCCGGTAAAACGACACTGATGCGCATCATGGCCGGGCTTGAACCGCCAACCCGTGGCCGCATTTTTGTTGATGATGTTGATGTTACCGGCATGGCTGTACAGAAACGTAATGTCGCCATGGTCTATCAGCAGTTCATCAATTACCCGTCGATGAATGTCTATGACAATATTGCATCCCCGCTGAAACTTCAGGGCGTTGATGCCGCTGAAATCGAAAAGCGTGTCCGCGAGACTGCAGAACTGATGCATATCGAACATCTGCTTGACCGCTTGCCACAGGAACTATCGGGTGGGCAGCAGCAGCGTACCGCAATGGCGCGCGCGATGGTCAAGGATTGCAAGCTTCTGCTGCTTGATGAACCGCTGGTCAATCTTGATTACAAATTGCGCGAAGAATTGCGCGAAGAAATTCCCAATCTTTTGGCCAAACGCGACACCATTGTTGTCTATGCCACGACCGAACCGATGGAAGCCCTGCTTCTGGGCGGGAAATGTGCAGTGATGCATGAAGGTCAGATGACCCAGTTTGGCCCGACCACGTCGGTGTACCACAACCCGGCATCGGTTGAGACCGGCCTGATCTTTTCCGATCCGCCGATCAACCTTGTCGGGGCCGAAGTGCGCGATGGCATGATCTTTATGAAAAGCGGCCATCAGGTACCACTTGCCGGGCATCTTTCGGATTTACCATCCGGGCAATACACCCTTGGCATTCGCGCCAACCATCTGTCGGTTGACCCAACCGGCACAGACACCATTGCCATGCAGGGACAGGTCGAATTGGCCGAAATCACCGGCTCGGAAACCTTCGTTCATGTGCATTTCAATGATGTGTCCTGGGTCATTCAGGAAGAAGGTGTTCACAACCCGCGTCTGGGTGAAGCCACCGCATTCTATGTCGATCCAACACGCCTGTTTGCGTTTGACGCAAACGGACAACTCGTGGCCGCGCCGCCGGTCGAACTTTCCACTGGCAAAGCGGCGTGAGGATAGAAAAGTAAAATGGCACGTATTGATCTTAAAGGCCTTGCGCATTCCTATTTCCCCGATCCGAAAACGGACGAGGATTATGCCCTGCGCCGTATGGAACATGTTTGGGAAGATGGCGGTGCCTATGCCCTGCTTGGCCCGTCTGGCTGTGGCAAGACCACCCTTTTGAACATCATTTCCGGCCTTCTGACCCCGTCACATGGTCAGGTCCTGTTTGATGGCAAAGACGTCACCGGTCTGGCCCCGGAAGAACGCAACATCGCACAGGTTTTCCAGTTCCCGGTGATTTACGACACAATGACTGTGTATGAAAACCTTGCCTTCCCGTTGCGCAATCGCGGCGTCGATGAAAAACGCGTTGATGCCCGTGTGCGCGAAATCGCCGGGATGCTTGATCTGACTGGTAAGCTTAAGCAAAAGGCGCGCGGTCTGGGTGCTGATGAAAAACAGACGATCTCGCTGGGCCGTGGTCTGGTACGAGATGATGTTTCGGCCATCCTGTTTGACGAACCGCTGACCGTGATTGACCCGCATCTGAAATGGGTTCTGCGCCGCAAGCTTAAAGAAATTCACAACAAGCTGCGCCCGACCATGGTCTATGTCACCCACGATCAGGTCGAAGCACTTACTTTCGCCGACAAAGTTGTCGTCATGTATGGCGGCAAGGTCGTGCAGTTGGGCACGCCGCAGGAATTGTTTGAAAACCCGGCCCATACTTTCGTTGGTTATTTCATCGGAAGTCCGGGCATGAACATCATGGATTGCAACATTGATGATGGTGCCGCCTGGATTGACGGGCAGCGTATCGGTCTTTCTGATCGTCACCTTGACGCGGTTTCCAAACTAAGCGGGAAGATCGAACTGGGTATTCGCCCGGAATTCCTGAAACTTGAAACCGGCGACGTTGCCAAAGGCGATGGTGTTGAAGTCAACATCATCAAGGTCGAAGACCTTGGCCAATACAAGATCGCAACCACCCGCTTTGGCGCATCGGAAATCAAGGTCAAGCTTGGCGAAGATGCGCAAATCATCGGCCAGTCCGGAATTCTGCGCTTTGCGCCGGAATGGACCAAGCTTTACGCCGACAGTCAGTTGGTCGCGTAGGGGGGAATGGGGAAATGAACAAAATCACCAACAACAAGGCCTGGTTCCTCGTCCTGCCGGTCTTCTTTATCGTCGCCATCAGCGCGATCATTCCGCTGATGACCGTTGTGAACTATTCGGTTCAGGACATTTTCGATCCGCAGACCCGTTTCTTTGTCGGGACCGAATGGTTCGAACAGGTTCTGGCTGATAGCCGCCTGCATGATGCGCTGCTGCGTCAGATCATCTTTACACTTAGCGTGCTGTTGATCGAAATTCCGTTGGGCATTGCGGTTGCGTTGACCTTGCCGCGCAAAGGCTGGGGTGTTTCGGCATCAATGGTCTTGCTTGCCCTGCCCTTGCTTATCCCATGGAATGTAGTTGGCACCATCTGGCAGATTTTCGGCCGTGCCGACATTGGTCTTGGTGGCTATATCATCAATCTGATGGGCATTGATTACAACTATTCCCAAAATCCGATGGATGCGTGGGTCACGGTTCTGATCATGGATGTCTGGCACTGGACCAGTTTGATTGTTCTTCTGTGCTATGCCGGTTTGCGCTCCATCCCGGACGCCTATTATCAGGCAGCCAAGATTGACGGTGCATCGCGCTGGGCCATTTTCCGCTTTATCCAGCTTCCGAAAATGCAATCGGTTCTCGTGATTGGTGTGCTGCTGCGCTTTATGGACAGCTTCATGATCTATACCGAACCGTTTGTCCTGACAGGCGGCGGGCCGGGAACAGCCACAACATTCCTGAGCCAGTTCTTGGTCACCATTGCCGTTGGTCAGTTTGACCTTGGTCCTGCAGCTGCATTCTCGCTGATCTACTTCCTGATCATTCTGCTGGTTTGCTGGGTTTTCTATACCGTCGTGATGAACGCCGGAAAGCGGGAGGAACAATAAAATGCAGTTCCAGAAACGTCATATCGGACTTCTACTTTATATCGTGTTCCTGTTGCTGCCGATTTACTGGCTGTTCAACATGTCGATCAAAACCAATACAGAAATTCTGGGCACAATGACCTTGTTCCCCGACAATCCGACATTGGCAAACTATGCCACGATCCTGACCGATCCGGCCTGGTATTCGGGCTATATCAACTCGATGATTTATGTCGGGATCAATGTGGTCATTTCATTGGTTGTCGCCCTTCCAGCAGCCTATGCCTTCTCGCGGTTTAACTTTACCGGCGACAAGCATCTGTTCTTCTGGCTTCTGACCAACCGTATGGCACCGCCTGCTGTGTTCTTGCTGCCGTTCTTCCAGCTCTATTCAAGTGTCGGGCTGTTTGACACCCATATTGCTGTGGCATTGGCACACTGCCTGTTTAACGTGCCACTCGCGGTCTGGATTTTGGAAGGCTTTATGTCGGGCATTCCAAAGGAAATCGATGAAACCGCCTATATCGACGGCTATTCGTTCCCGCGCTTCTTTACCACGATCTTCATTCCGCTGATCCGTTCGGGCATCGGGGTTACCGCCTTCTTCTGCTTTATGTTCAGCTGGGTGGAACTTCTTTTGGCCAGAACGCTGACCTCGGTCGATGCAAAACCGATCGTGGCCACCATGACCCGTACGGTTTCCGCATCGGGACTGGATTGGGGCGTGCTTGCCGCAGCGGGTATTTTGACAATCGTTCCCGGCGCCTTGGTGATTTGGTTCGTTCGTAACTACATCGCCAAAGGTTTCGCGATGGGTCGCGTGTAATCGGAAAACAGGAGGAATATCAACATGACTTGGATGGCCTGGACCCCGGTTACCGCAGCATTCTTTAGCTGCATCATCCTGACCTTGATCGGAATGGGAATTTGGCAGGCGGTTTCACCAACCGTGCCGCGCCGTGGCTTTTTGCCACTCGAAACAACGCGCGGGGATCGCCTGTTTATCAGTTTGCTTGGTGCGGCCTATATCCATCTGGGATGGCTGGCATTTACCGATGCCGCGCTTTGGATTGGCTCCATCATTGCCCTTGTATGGCTGCTTGTTGTCATGCGCTGGGGCTAAGAAATCAGGAACGGTGCCGTGTCCTACAGCGGTTCCGTTCCTTCTTCACTCATATGCAGTGGGTACCCGTCTTCCCCCACTGCTCATGACCGGATCGACCGGATGCGAAAAAAGGAAGACGACCAGGGAGAAAACGACATGATCGTTAAAGCCAAAGGCGCCTCTAGCATTGTTAAAGGCAGTGCCGTTGCAGTCGCTCTTGGTCTTGCTGTGCTGGCAAACCCGGCCATGGCAGACCAATATACCGATGCCGCCAAGAAGTGGATCGACAGCGAGTTCCAGCCATCAAGCATTGATAAAGATGCTCAGATGGCCGAACTTGAATGGTTCATCAAGGCTGCTGAACCGTTTCGGGGCATGGACATCAATGTGGTGTCCGAAACCATCACCACGCATGAATATGAGTCCAAAGTTCTGGCAAAGGCTTTCTCGGAAATCACCGGGATTAACCTGACCCACGATCTGATTGGCGAAGGCGATGTTATCGAAAAACTGCAAACTCAAATGCAGTCAAACCGCAACATCTATGACGCGTATATCAATGACTCGGATCTGATCGGCACCCATTCGCGTTATGACGCGGTTGTGCCGCTGACCGACTTCATGGCTGGCGAAGGTAAAGACGTTACCTCTCCAACCCTTGATCTCGATGATTTCATCGGTCTTTCCTTCACCACCGGTCCGGATGGCAAGCTTTATCAGCTTCCTGATCAGCAGTTCGCGAACCTTTACTGGTTCCGGTATGACTGGTTCCAGCGTGAAGACCTGCAAAAGCAGTTCAAGGACAAATACGGCTATGATCTTGGCGTTCCGGTTAACTGGTCTGCCTATGAAGACATCGCTGAATTCTTCACCAATGATGTGAAGGAAATCGACGGCAAAAAAGTCTATGGTCACATGGATTACGGTAAAAAAGACCCGTCACTTGGTTGGCGCTTTACCGATGCGTGGCTGTCGATGGCTGGTGCTGGCGACAAGGGCATTCCGAACGGCCTTCCGGTCGATGAATGGGGTATCCGTGTAGAAGGGTGTTCCCCGGCTGGCTCAAGTGTCACCCGTGGTGGTGCAGCAAACGGCCCGGCGGCTGTTTACGCGCTGACCAAATACATTGATTGGCTCAAAGCTTATGCTCCGGCAGAAGCAGCAGGCATGACCTTTGGCGAAGCTGGTCCGGTTCCGGCACAGGGCCAGATTGCGCAGCAGATCTTCTGGTACACTGCCTTTACCGCCGATATGGCCAAAGCAGGCACGCCGGTTGTGAATGACGATGGCACGCCGAAATGGCGTATGGCGCCGTCACCGCATGGCCCGTACTGGGAAGAAGGCATGAAGCTTGGTTATCAGGATGTGGGTTCCTGGACACTGATGAAGTCCACCCCGCTTGAGCGCCGCAAAGCTGCATGGCTTTATGCGCAGTTCACGACCTCGAAATCGATCTCGCTGAAAAAGACCCTGACCGGCCTGACGCCAATCCGTCAGTCTGATCTTGATACCCAGGCGATGACCGATATCGCACCAAACTGGGGCGGTCTGGTTGAATTCTATCGCTCACCAGCCCGTGTTCAGTGGTCGCCGACCGGTACCAACGTTCCGGATTACCCGAAACTGGCTCAGCTCTGGTGGCAGAACGTTGCCGAAGCTGTAACTGGTGAGCGGACCCCGCAGGAAGCAATGGATAACCTTGCAACCGAAATGGACCGCGTCATGCAGCGTCTCGAACGTGCCGGCATCGGTGGCGAATGTGCACCGAAGCTGAACGAAGAACGTGACGCTCAGTACTGGTTCGACCAGCCGGGTGCTCCGAAACCACTTCTTGCCAATGAAAAACCGCAGGGTGAGACCGTTAAATATGACGATCTGATCGCGGAATGGAGTGCTGCCCAGTAATTCGGGCTTCACTACTGGGGGTGTCGGGGGTGATTTATCATCCCCGACCGTCCCTTCCCAAAACCACCATTTGCACGATCAACGATTTCAAAGACACCTTTTTCATTAAGTCATAAGACCTAAAAGCAAAAACCCAAGACGTCCGAAAACGGATGCGAAATGTCCCAAACGGGAATGTCTGCCTCAACAAGAACTGTGGCAAGACAGGGAGGAAAAAGTGAATAGCGCCATTCAAAAACGTCGCGCAGGCCTTGGCATTCAAGGTCGGCTAATGGCTTCGTTTGCCCTAATTCTGGTATTGGCCGGGGTTTCATCGGTCGTATCATGGGTGTCGTTTGGTAACAGTCGCGACCTTGTTGCCGACATCACTACCGATAGTCTGCCGTCAATCATTCGCCAGATGGAACTGGCTATGGATGGCGTAGGCCTTGCCGCGCAGGCCCCCGTTCTTGCAGCGTCCCGCAATGCCGACGAGTTGGCCGCGACACAGGCACGCCTTGATACATTGATTGCTGACGCCCGGCTGCGACTGACCGAAATTGCCGAGGCCAATCCCGAACCGGTGATGATAGACGTTTCCGCTCCACGTGACGAAACCGCCGAGGATCCAGCATCGGAAGATGCCCCGCCCTCAGAGCCCGAACTGGTCGATGCGATCCCGGCCCTGACCGCACAGCTTGATGACATTGTTACCCGCCGTGAAACCCTGCATGATCTGACCACCCAGCGCCTTGAGATAGAGGAAAAGCGCGGTGATCTGACGCTTGATATGGTTTTTGCCTATGCTGACTTGTCGGAATTCCTCAATCCGCTGGTTGAGGTGGTTGATATCGATGTATCACGTGGGATCTCCCGGGTTTCGAATGGCAATCTTGATGCCGCCGCAACACTTGAAGAAACCATCGCCTTTTCACAATTGATTGCCGAAATACGCGCCAATGTGAACCTTGCCTTTGGCATGTTGACCGCTGCTATTGCCGTACCCGAGGGGGAGGCGATGGATGAAGTCCGCAACCAATGGAGCTGGGCGGAATTGCGCATTTCCGATGCGCTCGAAGAATTGCCCGACACTGATGACGGCACTCAAATTCGTGACCTTGCCAGGGCCCTTTTGGCGTATGGCGCGGGTGGCAAGAGTGTGTTTGATCTGCGCGAAACCGAATGGGACAATCACTACCAGACCGAACAAACCCTTGAAGCAACGCTCGCCAGTGCCGAAGCCCTGTCGCATTCCATCACCTTGATGGTCGATAGCAAACGGGTCGAGGTCGATGCCAATGCGACCGATGCGCTATCGCAGGTGGTGCGCGATCAAAAAGTGATTGCGTTTATCGGTGGCGCTGTTCTGGTGATTTCACTTTTGATCCTGATTTTCTATGTACGGGGCAACCTGATCAAACGTCTTTTGCGGGTGATTGACGGCATGCGCCGTGTGGCCAACGGCGACCTTTCGACCGAAGTCAAAGATCAGGGGCGCGATGAAATCGGGCGCATGGCCGAAATCCTTGGTCAGTTTCGCGAAACCAGCCTTGCCGCCCAGCAGGCTGAAGAAAAAGTTGCCCGCGAACGCGAACACGCCGAAACCGAACGCACGCGCGCCATGCTCGATCTAGCAGATGCGTTTGAGGCCTCCATCATGCAGGTCGCCCAAGGGGTTGCCCGCGAAGCGGAAAACATTCAGGCAACCTCAAATCAGGTGCGGGACCGTGCACAGGCCGCATCCTCAAATGCGACCGGTGTTGCTGGCGCGTCCGAGGAAATCTCGATCAATATGGCGTCGGTATCTGATGCCACGCATTCACTGTCTGAACGGGTACAGGATACCGGCAACCGGGCACAGAAATCCGTCGAGGCCGCGACCAGTGCAGTTGAAGCCGCGCAGCGCACCAATGCCACGATGCATGAACTTGAAACCGGTGCGCAGGAAATCGGCGAGATCCTTAACCTTATTCAGGACATCGCTGCCCAAACCAACCTTCTGGCACTAAATGCAACGATCGAAGCCGCCCGCGCGGGCGAAGCCGGAAAGGGCTTTGCCGTGGTTGCGCAAGAAGTCAAAAACCTTGCCAATCAGACCGGGTCTGCAACAGATCGTATTGCCGAACGGATCAATGAAATTCAGTCAACCACCGGCATCGCGGTCAAGGCGATTGGGGGTATTCGTGACAGCATCACCGGTATTAATGAAACCGTCAGCGAAATGTCCGATGCTGTCAGCGAGCAACAGGAATTTGTCGCCGAAATCGCCAGTAATGTCGAACAGTCCGCCACCGCGGCCAGTGAAATGAACAGCACTATCGCACAGGTTAGCACGGCCGCAGATGATAACCTGCATGCCGTGGATGGCCTGCTCGATGCGACGGACCGCCTGCGTACGCAATCTGATGATCTGGGCAATCGTGTTCGTGATTTCCTTGCCACCATTCGTTCCGACCAACCGGCAGATCACGCTTCTGACCAGAACCGAGACATGCGCCCAACCAGTTCCTCCCTGCCATGAGCGAACTTGCCGGGGCAAATACGGTAAATGGCCCCCATTTGCCGTATCGGCCCCGGCGCATTTTTTACGCCCGTAGCACAGCAAAAATGTTAGACAGAATTCCATGAAAACCTTAATCGCCCATTTTTCAAAGTCCGTCGTGTGCAAGACTGTTCTGCACAAATCGGAAATGTCGGCTTTGCAGCCTACGGCCCTTCTGCTGGCTGCATCGCTGACATTGGCCACATTCACCGGTCAGGCCCATGCCTCTTCTGTACTTGATGACGGCATTTCGGCCTATCGCCATGGTGACTTTGAAAAATCGGCACAGGTTTTTACCTCGCTTGCCGATCAGGGCAACGCCACCGCGCAATATCTTCTGTCCTGCCAAATGATCAATGGGGCGGGGATCGATGCCAATGAAGATGGCGGTTGGGATATGATGAAACAGGCGGCGGGCAATCAAAACCCCGATGCCAGCGTTGTCATGGCCCGCAAGCTTGAAGCCGAACAGGCCCCGCGCGATCTGGTGCGCGGCCTTTATCAACAGGCCGCCGATCAGAACCAAACCCAGGCCATGCTTTGGTTGGCCCTTGATGCCGTCGATCAGGGCAACAACGATGCCGCCAAATCCATGCTTGAACAGGCATGGGAACTTGGCGACCCGCGTGCTGCCACCCTTCTGGCCAATCGTTTCACCAAATCCGATACCGGACGGTATCAGTATCTCCGTGCTGCTGCCCAGCGCGGCGAAATGCGTGCTGCGGCCTATCTCGCCGAAGAAGCCCGGTCCGTAAAGGACACGGCCGAGGCAGTTGGGTGGTGCGCGATTGCCACCGGACTTCCCGGCCATAACGAAGATGTCGACTGGAAAACCATTGGCGATGCGGTTGAAAAGAATTGCGGTGCATATGACAAGGAACTGGAACCCGCCGCCCGTGCAGAAAACCGCGAAAAGGTTGATCAGTTCCTTGCCCGGTTCTTTGAAGGCTATCAGCCTTGGACGCCTTGGCGGGCGTGTAGCGTTAACTAGCTTAGCGTGATCGCTATTTTCGCGTTGGCACGCCTACAAAGCTGGCAAGTGCCGCGGTAACGGTTTTAAGCTCTTCAGATGTGTTTATGTTGGTGAATGGCGCAAGCCCGGAAACCAGATCGTCAAATACGACCTTTGATGCGTTAAGCGCCTGCAACGGTCCCCGCACCCGCCGATCATCATCGGCAAGCTTTTCACCAATCATATGGGCCGCATCCCGGTGCCAGATGCTGGACAGATAATGGTCACGATCCGCGTGGCTGGCGAAGGCGGCTTTAGCGTTGTCAGTCTGCGCAGCATTAAGTAATTGCGCAACCATATCAACCGGTACAATCGGGCAATCAACCGGGAAGGTCACAAGCCAGTCGGTATCTTCTGGCAAGGCACCAAGCCCGCCCAAAATGCCGCCCAGCGGTCCTTGCCCGGCTTGTGGTTTGTCGGCAACGACCCGCAAGCCGTAAGCTTTAAAAACATCCTCATCCTCGTTCGAGGAAATCATCACATATTCGCATTGCGCTTGGGCAACTTCGATCACGCGCGTCAGTAACGTTTTGCCGCCAACCTCGCGAAACGGTTTATTGCCGCCCATGCGCTTGCCTTCACCACCGGCAAGGATCAGTGCGGCGGTTTTCGGACGCTTGTTTTTTCGGGTGAGGTCGGAGGATACCGTCATGCCGTTGCGATCCAAAACGTTCTGATTAATGACGAAAAGTCACAGCCATGTTGCCTTTACGGCAATTGCCTGTGTGGTATTTGTCGCCTATAAATTTCATAAGCACAATGGCAACGTCACGTAAAACGTTGGCCCGAAACCGGACGACCGGATTTCGTCATCAGACCATCGGGGACGGCCCCTTTTACCAAGGAGGCCGCAATATGGCCTGGATTTCATTACTGATTGCAGGACTTCTCGAAATTTGTTGGGCCGTGGGCCTGAAATATTCCGAAGGTTTCACCAAGCCCATCCCGAGCATCTTTACCGTCACGGCCATTGCCGGCAGTTTCTGGCTGCTTGCCATTGCCATGCGCACAATCCCGTTGGGCACGGCCTATGCCATATGGACCGGGATTGGTGCCGTTGGCGCGGTGATTTTCGGCATCATGGTTCTGGGTGAGTCTGCCAATATCGGGCGCTTGGTCGCGATCTGCCTGATCCTGTCTGGCATCGTGATGTTGAAACTGTTTAGTCCGAGTTAGGCTAACGACCCACATATTTCAAAATACAAAACGGGGCAGCGACTGGCTGCCCCGTTTTCATTTTCAGACCGCCAAACGTGTTAGACGCCCGCCGGAATACCGCTGCGTTCAACTTTACGCGGCGAAGTAATTTCCTTCCATTTGGAAAGCGCCTTGTTCACGGCTGGATAAGGTTCGCGGCGGATGAATTCGCCGTCACCGCATTTGGCAATGACAACGCCTTCTTCCGCGGCAATGCGCCCACGGCTGATGGTATAGCGCGGAAGACCGGTGACTTCGTGGC
The DNA here is from genome assembly GCF_050516545.1 of Thalassospira lucentensis. GTDB lineage: Bacteria > Pseudomonadota > Alphaproteobacteria > Rhodospirillales > Thalassospiraceae > Thalassospira > Thalassospira lucentensis_C. Next base: position 2,373,034 of record NZ_CP191544.1, read on the forward strand.
CTTCAAACACGTTGTAATCAATTGCTGATTGCTGGTGTTTGGCGGTGATGGTTTTTGACGCCTTCGGATCCCAGACCACAAGATCGGCATCTGCCCCGACAAGGATTGCCCCTTTGCGCGGATAGACATTCAGGATCTTGGCAATATTGGTCGAGGTCACCGCGACGAATTCATTCATCGTTAGACGGCCGGTATTCACCCCGTAGGTCCACAAAAGCGGCATGCGGTCTTCAAGACCACCGGTGCCGTTCGGGATTTTGGTGAAATCGCCGACACCCATGCGTTTTTGTTCAGTGGTGAACGCACAATGGTCGGTGGCAACAACCTGAAGGCTGCCCGATGCCAGACCGTTCCACAAGCCATCCTGATGCAGCTTGCTGCGGAATGGCGGAGACATGACCCGGCGTGCGGCATGGTCCCAATCCGCATTGGCATATTCGCTGTCATCAAGCACAAGATGCTGGATCAACGGTTCACCGAATACGCGTTTACCGTTGGCACGCGCGCGGCGGATGGCTTCGTGGGCCGGTTCACACGATACATGGACGATATAAAGCGGCACATTGGCCATATCGGCAATCATGATCGCACGGTTACAGGCCTCGCCTTCAACATCCACGGGCCGTGAATAGGCATGTGCTTCGGGCCCGTTATTGCCTTCGGCAAGCAATTTCTGCTGCAAGGTCGCAACCACATCGCCGTTTTCGGCATGAACAAGCGGCATCGCACCGAGTTCGGAACAGCGCGAGAAGGATGCAAACATTTCATCATCATCGACCATAAGCGCGCCCTTATAGGCCATGAAGTGCTTGAATGTGTTGATGCCTTTTTCTTCGACGACGATTTTCATTTCGTCAAAGACCTGTTCGCTCCACCAGGTCACGGCCATGTGGAAGGAATAATCACAAACCGCCTTGGACGATTTGTTATCCCATGCCTGTAATGCTTCAAGCAGCGACTGGTTCGGGGCCGGAAGGCAGAAATCAACCACCATGGTCGTGCCACCGGCAACCGCGGCCTTGGTCCCGCTTTCAAAATCGTCTTCGGAATAGGTGCCCATAAAGGGCATTTCCATATGGGTGTGCGGATCAATCCCGCCGGGCATGACATAGCAGCCGTCGGCGTCAATCACCTTGTCCCCGGTCAGGTTATCCCCGATCGCAGCAATCTTGCCGTCTTCGACCAAAATGTCGGATTTATATGTCAGATCGGCGGTAACAATGGTTCCGCCACGAATAACCATGGACATCGGTGGCTCCTTGTCTGTCTTTGGGGCGAAAAGTTGCGGGCAGTCCCGGCATTCCGCCAATTTCCCCGACATCGTCAGGGCTTAAATTCAAACGTCGGCTTTAAGGTAGATCCGTCCGGCGAACAGATGCCCGCCGGACGGTTCAAGATCGGATTACATCGCGCTCTTGTCGGTTACAGCATGGGTCCAGGCACCTTCCGGCTCCTTGGAGATCACCGGATCGGAACCACCAGACAGCAGGCTGTCAACGGTACGCTGATAGGCTGCTTCGTCCAGTTTGCCGCTGTCACCCAGCAGCTTGGCGATTTCCTGCATCATGCGAACCTGATGCTTTTCGGTCTGGGCACCGGTGGCATCGTTATCAAGAACGATCATTGCCGCGTCTTCCGGGTTTTCTTTTGCCCACATCCAGCCCTTCATGCTGGCATCGACAAAGCGTGCCATCTTGTCAACGAAAGCCGGATCTTTCAGCTTGTCTTCAAGAACATAAAGGCCGTCTTCAAGGGTTGCGACACCCTGATCTTCATATTTGAAGACCTTAAGATCGTCGGCCAAAATACCGGCATCAATCACCTGCCAGTATTCGTTATAGGTCATGGTCGAAATGCAATCGGCCTGTTTCTGGATCAACGGATCAACGTTAAAGCCCTGTTTCAGGACGGTAACGCCTTTGTCCCCGCCATCGGTCGGAATGCCAAGTTTCGACATCCAGCTTAAGAAAGGATATTCGTTGCCAAAGAACCAGACGCCAAGCGTCCGGCCCGGGAAGTCATCCGGGCTTTCAACACCGGTTTCCTTCAAGCAGGTCAGCATCATGCCGGATTTGGCAAATGGCTGTGCGATATTGACCAACGGAACGCCTTTTTCGCGCGATGCCAAAGCAGACGGCATCCAGTCAACAACCACATCTGCACCACCACCGGCAATAACCTGTGGCGGGGCAACATCCGGGCCACCCGGATTGATCGTTACGTCAAGATCAGCTTCTTCGTAGAAGCCTTTGTCGAGTGCCACATAATAGCCCGCAAACTGGGCCTGTGTGACCCATTTAAGCTGCAAGGTTACTTCATCTGCTGCCATCGCCGAAAACGATGAAAGCCCGAAACCCAACCCCAATGCAGTCGCAAATAATTTATTCATTCGTCGATGTCTCCTCAGGTTGTAGTCAAGTCCTCCCGGTGGGCCGTCTTTGATTGTGCCTTTAATGGCGACGTACCCTAAAAGACGGATGCCATGACGTTGCTTTTCTCTCGATATAAGCCACGGCTCCGTAGAAGGCAGTCCCCGCAAGGGCTGCCAATGCGATTTCCGCCCACACCATGTCGATATTCATCCTGCCCACCTCGGTCGAGATGCGGAAGCCCATACCAACAATCGGGGTGCCGAAAAATTCGGCGACGATTGCACCAATCAGCGCAAGCGTGGAATTGATTTTAAGTGCGTTGAACACAAATGGCATCGCCGCTGGCAACCGCAAACGAAACAGCGTCGACCAATAGCCCGACGCATAAGTCGCCATCAGGTCCTTTTCCAGTTTCCCTGCTGCATTCAAACCGGTCACGGTATTCACCAGCATCGGGAAGAAAGTCATGATCACGATAACTGCGGCCTTTGATTGCCAGTCAAAGCCAAACCACATCACCATGATCGGGGCCACGCCAATGATCGGCAAGGCCGAGACCATATTGCCAAGTGGCAAAAGACCGCGTTTCAGGAATGGCACACGGTCAACCGCAATCGCGACGATAAAGGCCGATCCGCAGCCCATGACATAGCCACTGAGAACCGCCTTCACAAAGGTCTGATAGAAATCAGCCGCCATGATGTCGGTCGATGTCACAAACCGAACGCCGATCATGCTGGGTGGCGGCAACAGAACCTGTGGCACGCCAAATCCGGCAACGACGACTTCCCAGACAAACAGCAACCAGACGCCGAATGCGACGGGCACAAAGATATTGGCTGATTGCTGTTTGGCAGTTTCAAGACTGCGGTAATTGGCAATCACATCAATCCCGCGCCAGACAAAGGCCCAAAGCGAGATGATAAACAACCAGAACCCGGTGCTGGCATAGCCAGCCACACCGTATTCATAAAGTGCGTCAATCGCCTGCCATGATCCAAAGACCGCAACCGCCAGAACGATTACCGCATGCCAGACCGTGCGCACACCAATCCATGTGAATGCCGCCCCGGTGATCACGCAAAGTGCCATCGCACTGGCAAGACCGGTAATATCACCCACAAAGGCAACCTGTTTGCCGGTATCAAGATCAACGCCCGCCAGCGGGAAGATCAGGGCCAGAAGGGCTGCAATTGCCGCGACCAGACAAAATCGATCAAGCTTTATCTGTGTCATGCGCCACCCCCCATGCGGGCCAGAACACGCCGTTCGCACCAACCGACAATCATTACCATCATTGCCGCGACAAAGGCCGCGGTAAACAGGGCCGACCAGATTTGAATGGTTTGACCATAATAGGACCCGGCCAGAAGCCGCGCGCCAAGGCCTGCCTGTGCGCCGGTTGGTAGTTCACCAATGATCGCGCCGACCAGACTGATCGCAATTGCGACTTTCAGGCTGGCAAACAAATACGGCATCGCAGATGGCAAACGAAGCTGCCAGAAGGTCTGCCATTTCGAGGCATTATAGGTCCGCATCAGATCAAGCTGGATGACCTGTGGGGACCTGAGCCCCTTGACCATGCTGATCGTGATCGGGAAGAAACAAAGATAGGTCGAAATAACCGCTTTTGGGATCAATCCCTTGATCCCGATCGCACCCAGAACAACAATCACCATCGGCGCAATCGCAAGGATCGGGATGGTTTGTGATGAAATCACCCACGGCATCAGGCTTTTTTCAAGCGTCGTGACATGGACAATGCCGACCGCCAAAAGAATGCCCAACAACGTCCCGCTGGCAAAGCCAAGCAAAGTCGAGGAAAGCGTCACCCAGCTATGATAGACCAAGGACCGCTTTGACGTGATCTTGGTGGCAAAGATGGTCTTATACATTTCCTGAACGACTTGATGCGGTGCTGGCAGGATCGGGCGTTCCTGTGCCAGTGTATCTTCGATCAGCTGCGTCGTTGTCCAGGTTTGATCAGCCCGGTTATAGCGGTCAATCTGGGTCGGGGCATTCATGAAAATCGCCCCGACATACCACATGACCAAAAGCGTAATCACAATGACACACACCGGCCCCGTCTGGCCCGACATCATACGGTTCCAAAGCGACGGTCCGGCAATCGATCCGGTCAGGCTGGCTGTGTTACTCGTCATTGCCATGCCCCGCGCGTAGCCCTTCACGAACACGATGGGCAATTTCAAGGAATTCCGGGGTTTCACGGATATCGAGAGTCCGGTCCTTGGGGAAGTTGGTTTCGATCACATCAATGATCCGGCCCGGACGCGGTGACATCACGACGATTTTGCTCGAAAGATACACCGCCTCGGGGATCGAGTGGGTGACAAAGGCAACCGTCTTGTTGGTCCGCGCCCACAGCTTCAACAGCTGTTCATTCAAATGATCACGGACAATTTCATCAAGGGCGCCGAACGGCTCATCCATCAACAACAAATCGGCATCGAATGACAGCGCACGCGCAATGGAGGCCCGTTGCTGCATGCCGCCTGACAGCTGCCATGGGAATTTCTTTTCAAACCCGTTCAGCTCAACAAGCTTCAGGGCATCATGGGCACGTTTGATGCGCTCTTCCTTGGAAAGCTCCATGATTTCAAGCGGCAAGGTCACATTGCGTTCAATGGAGCGCCAGGGCAACAGGGCGGGTGCCTGAAACACATAGCCATAAGCACGGTTTTCACGTGCGGCTTCGGGCGAAACGCCATTGATCGAAATATCGCCACCCGTTGCCTTTTCCAGATCGGCAATCACACGCAACAGCGTGGTTTTCCCACAACCCGACGGGCCGATAAAGGAAACAAAATCGCCTTCGTCAATCGTCAGATCAACTTCGGAAAGCGCATAAACAGGTCCGTCAGCCGTCTGAAAGGTCAGCGACAGGTTTTTAATATCAACAACTGCTTTCTTTGATGCGGGCATCGCAGCAACATTATTGACGACTTCTTTTAGCGTCATGGGGTATCCCCTGATCGTATGTCTCTCTCGGAACCAAAAGTGTCTCTTTTGGCGCACTCAATGGAAGCTTCCCTCAGGGACGTTGCCCTGAACCTTGCCGACATTTACCCGGTCGTTGCCGGAATTGCGGAATAAACCCGCGTGTCGGTCAAAGCAAAACGGCAAGCGGATTTGCCCGCTTGCCGGCATTCTGAAATCAATCCCCGTCCGTCAGGCGCGTATAGGTCGAAGGCCTGCGGTCGCGGAAGAACTGCCAGTTATTGCGAATTTCGCGCACCATCGACATATCCATGTCATGGACCAGCAATTCATCCTGATCACGCGATGCCTGTGCTTCGATCTCGCCGCGTGGATTGACGAAATAGCTTTGGCCATAAAACTCGCCGATATCCCATGGGGCTTCGCGCCCGACCCGGTTGATCGCACCGATAAAGCACCCATTGGCCACCGCCGATGCGGGCTGTTCAAGTTTCCAGATATATTCCGAAACCCCGGCAACGGTCGCCGACGGATTGACGATATATTCCGCACCATTGAGTGCTAGCGCACGCCAACCTTCCGGGAAGTGGCGGTCATAGCAAATGTAAACACCAAGCTTGCAATACTGGGTTTCAAACACCGGCCAGTTCGATGCACCGGGTTTGAAGAAGAACTTCTCCCAGAAACCGGCAACATGGGGGATATGGGTTTTGCGGTATTTCCCAAGATAAGTCCCATCGGCGTCAATCACGGCAGCGGTGTTGTAATAAACCCCGGTAATGTCTTCCTCATAGATCGGAACGACAATGACCATTTTGTATTTGGCCGCCAGTTCGCACATCAGTTGCGTGGTTGGGCCATCGGGGATTTTTTCGGCTGCGGCATACCATTTCTTGTCCTGACTGGGACAGAAATACGGTTGCGTGAAAACTTCCTGAAAACACAGGACCTGCACACCTTTTTTACCCGCCTCTTCGATATAAGGCAGGTGTGCTTCAATCATGGCCTTGCGGATTTCTTCGGGCGTCTGATCTGTTGAGCCTTTCAGGCTCATTTGAATCAGGCCCCCTCTCAGCTTTGACATCCGAGATACCTCCTTGATCTGATATTTTATGCCCTTGCCGCTTATGCGGTCTGACGGACTTATGCCCGAACGCGCCCCAAAGACCCTTTGTTTTTTTTGGGTCATTTCCCAGATGGGACGCGATCAGAAAATCGCGAAACAGATGTTTCCTCAGCAGCGTTGCAGAACCGTTTGGTTTTTATCGGAACTGCAAGCAAGCACCCTTTGCCCATCCAGGGGCAAAGGGTTCGGTGTCTTTGATCCTAGTCGATCTCTTTAAGCACTTCGCGCAGTGTTCCAAACAGCTCATCAATATGTGATTTCTCAATGATCAGCGGCGGAGACAGCGCAATGATGTCGCCGGTGGTCCGGATCAGGATGCCTTTTTCAAACGCCTTGAGGAAGGCATTGAAAGCACGCTTGGTCGGGAATCCTTCGATCCCTTCAAGCTCGATCGCACCGATCAGGCCAAGGTTACGAACATCTTTGACCAATGGCAGGTCGATCAGGCTATGCACCGCATCTTCCCAATACTGGCCAAGTTCCTTGCCCTTGCTATACAGACCTTCTTCTTCATAGGTCTCAAGCGTTGCCATGGCAGCCGCACAGGCAACAGGATTGCCCGAATAGGTGTAACCGTGGAACAGCTCGATCATGTTTTCAGCACCGGTCATGAAGGCATCATGAATGGCATCCGTGGCAAACACGGCCCCCATCGGGATCGTCCCGTTGGTAAGACCCTTTGCGGTTGTGACCAGATCCGGCTGAACACCGAAATAATCCACGGCAAACGGCGCGCCAAGGCGACCAAAACCGGTAATGACTTCATCAAAGATCAACAAGATGCCGTGCTTGGTGCAAATCTCGCGCAGGCGTTCAAGATAGCCCTTTGGCGGGATCAGAACGCCGGTCGACCCTGCAACCGGTTCAACAATGACCGCCGCAATCGTTGACGGATCATGCAGCGCGCAAATGCGTTCAAGATCATCGGCAAGGAATGCGCCATGTTCAGGCATTCCGCGTGTGACACCGTTTTCTTCGGGCAGATAGGTATGACGGATATGGTCAACACCGCCCAGCATCTGGCCAAAGGTTTTGCGGTTGCCCGAAATGCCGCCAACCGAAATGCCGCCAAAGTTCACACCGTGATAGCCGCGTTCACGCCCGATCAGGCGGGTCCGCTGTCCATCACCACGTGCGCGGTGATAGGCCAGTGCGATCTTAAGCGCCGTCTCAACCGATTCAGAACCAGAGTTGGTATAGAAAACATGGTTGAGATCACCCGGCATCAACTGTGCCAGACGATTGGCCAGTTCGAACGCCTTGGGGTGGCCCATCTGGAAAGCAGGCGCATAGTCCAGCTCGTCCATCTGTGCTTTGACGGCTTCGACGATTTTTGGACGTTTGTGACCGGCATTACAGCACCAAAGGCCTGCGGTCCCGTCCAGAATCTGGCGGTTATCGTCGGTCGTGTAATACATGCCATCGGCAGCGACCAGCATACGCGGCGTCTGCTTGAACTGGCGGTTGGCCGTAAACGGCATCCAGAATGCCGAAAGGTCATTCGGTCGGCTGATTTTCGTGGTGGCTGTCATAAAAGGTCTCCCGTACCTTTTTATTGCTTCCCTGATACCGGATCGGATGCGGGCATCTGACGTCCGATATCTGATATTTTGTCCCGATCCTGAATGTTCGATTTGGTGTGGTGACCAATATGTCGCACATTCACTGTCTGAGACGGCCTGCCAAGCAGGCAGGCAAAAATCGTTAGCATGAGACACGCCCATGCACTAGAGCTTTAACACGACCGGAGAATTGTTTCGAATATTCGACCGTCAAACACCATTTCAGCGACCCTGTTTTTTGTTTACGGCGTCTATTTTCTGTTTATCTTTCATCGGTGCTGTTCGATATTTTGGACAAAACCGACTCTTGACCTTGGTCAAGAACGACGCGCATAAAAAAGTTTCTTTTGCATATTTACGGTAGAGGTTATTTTAACCTGACCAAACGGTCAAGATAAATGACGCAAATCAGAGAGCATGGATGACCTCATTTAAAACCGGCGCTAAACAGGACCATCAACCTGGCGGAAAACCCGCAGTAAACGGCGCGCATAAGGCTGCAATTCGTCAAGAAAACGAAGAGCAAATTCTTGCCGCTGCCGAACAGGTTTTTGCCGATTATGGCTTCAAGGGTGCGACCACTGCCCGCATCGCCGAAATGGCCAAAGTTCCCAAGGCCAATGTGCATTATTATTTCAGCACCAAGGAAGTGATCTATCGCCGGATCATGGAAGATGTCTGTGATCACTGGCTCCAGGCTGCGATGACGTTTGATAACAGTGCCGACCCGGCCGTCATCCTGCGCGGATATATCGAAGCCAAAATGGATTTATCGCGTGCCCGGCCCTATGGATCGCGTCTTTGGGCCCATGAAATCATCCGTGGGGCGAAATTCTCGTCTGATTACATTTCGACCACGGTCAAGAACTGGCTTGATAGCCGCGTTGTCGTGATCAAGGGCTGGATTGCCGAAGGCAAGATGGATGACATCGAACCTTATTCATTGATGTATATGATCTTTGCCACCACCCAGCACTACGCCGATTTCGGACGTCAGATTGAAATCTTCAACGATGACCAGCCACTAAGCGAAGAACAATTCGCCGAAGCAAAAGAAAACGTCGTTAGAATTATCCTTAAAGGCGTTGGGCTTAGCTGAAAAACCAACCAAGCCTTCTCTAAAAGATAGCACACCCACCACTTCCGGATAGTTGTGCAATCATGCGCACGGACAAATCTTTAATGGCAGCCTTACCGTCCATTGTCCGAGGTCCAGAATGGCGCGCCCGACCTTTTCCAAGTGCGCCGCCGGAATGTGTTTTGCTGTTTTAATCTCTGGCGGCCTGATTGCCGCGCTTGCCCCCACGGCACGCGCAGAGTCCCCTGTTATCCAATTGACTGAAAACACAACGGCCAACACCGGCTGTCGTGCCATGTCTGTCGGTGGTGCCAGTGGTTGGGAGCCGATTTCCTACATTGATCAGGAAGGTCGGCAAGGTGGCGTTGCGATTGATATCCTGAAACAATACAGCATGGATCACGGCATCCGGCTTGATCTGCTTTTGGACATTCCCTGGTCACGGTCGATCCAGATGCTGGACAAGGGCGAAATTGACGTCATTTCAGGTGCGTATTTCACCGCAGAGCGGGACAGGATTTACACCTATAGCGAACCCTACATCTCCGACGATGTCATGATTTTCCAGCATCGCGAAAATCAGTTTGAAGTCACCGGAATGCATGACCTGATCGGCTATCGCGGTGCCCGTCCGCAAGGTGGAAGCTATGGCGATTACATCGACAAATATGCCGAACACCGTCTGGATATGATGTTTTCACCGACCGGCGACCGCATTTTCAATGTGCTGCTTAGCGGGCGGGCCGACTATGTCATGCTGGGCCGATATGACGGCATGGCCAATATTTCCCGCGACAAACTGGCAAATGAAATCAAGCCGGTCGAACCACCGATTGTCCGAAACGAAGTCCGTTTTCTGTTTTCGCGCAACAGCCCCTGTGCCCGCCATGTCGAAAACATCAATATTCTGATCGAAACACTTGATGAAGATGGCACGCTGCAAAGATGGACCCAAAGCCATCTGAGTGATGCTGACAGCGGCAGTTGACCTGACGACAGACGACGCCCCACGCCCCCGCGCCCACCAGCCGGACAATGAAAAGCGGGGCGGGATAAACCCGCCCCGCCCGGGTGGCTGCATGGTCAGCCACGGGAGGTCCATTTAGCTGCGATCAATCGGACTTTGCCATGACCGTTTCATCGGCCTTGGCCAAAACAGCACTTAGAAGAACCTGGCCACCGGCATCGGACCAGTGTTTGTGAACTTCTTCGATTTCATTGTGCGAAATGCCATCGACACACGGGATAAAGATCATGGCCGTTGGGCAAACTTGCGCCAGATAACAGGCATCATGACCGGCACCCGATACGATTTCACGTGACGAGAACCCGCCAAGTTCGGCACCCTTACGCACCGCATCCACGCAAGACGCATCAAACGGGACCGGGGCGTAATAGAAAATCTGTTCGAACTCGGTTTCAAGGCCGATATCGCTGGCAATTTTTTCGACACCTTCGCGCAATGCCTTGTCCATATCGGCCAGCACCGCATCATCAGGATGGCGGAAATCGACCGTAAAGAACACTTCGCCGGGGATCACGTTGCGTGAATTGGGATGGATTTGCATCATACCAACCGTGGCACAGGCCAGAGGCGATCGATCCAGACCAATCTTGTTGACCAGATCGACAACACGTGCAGCCCCCAGCAGCGCATCCTTGCGGGTTTTCATCGGGGTCGGTCCGGCATGGGCTTCGACCCCTCTGAATTTGATTTCATACCACCGCTGGCCTTGAGCATCGGTGACAATACCAACGTCCTTGCCTTCGTCTTCAAGGATCGGGCCCTGTTCGATATGGGCTTCGAAATAGGCCCCCATCGGATGGGCATCGATGGTTGGTTCATCCGGCCCCATATAGCCAATGCGCTTCAGTTCTTCGCCCATGGTTTTGCCGTCGATATCGGCGCGCCCATGACCGTATTCCAGATCAAAGACCTTGGCAAAAACGCCAGATGACACCATCGCCGGGGCAAAGCGCGATCCTTCTTCATTGGTCCATGACACCACCTCGATCGGGGCTTCGGTGTCGTATTTGGCTTCATTCAGGGTGCGGATCACTTCAAGCCCGGACAACACGCCATACACACCATCATATTTACCGCCGGTCGGCTGGCTATCAAGGTGGCTGCCGATAACAATCGGCGGCAGGTCGGGGTTCTTGCCTTCGCGACGGGCAAAGATATTGCCCATCTTGTCAATACGGATCGAACAGCCTTCGGCCTCGCACCATTTGATGAACAGATCGCGGCTTTCACGGTCAAGATCGGTCAGGGCCAAACGGCAAACGCCGTCCTTTGGCGTTTTACCGATTTTGGCCATTTCCATCAGGCTATCCCAAAGGCGATCCCCGTCAATCGACAGATTACGTACACTGGGTTGAACAGTCATAAATTCGTCCTTCTTCCTTGGTGGCGCTGATGGCTTATTCTGCAGCCTGACTCATCGGGTTGAGCGGATGTTCCGGCCATGTCATCGGTGGCTTATCGGTTTTGACCGGCTCCATGGTGATACAATCAGGCACCGGGCAAATGTGATAGCAAAGGTTACAGCCAACGCATTCCTCATCGACCACTTCAAACACACGCCCGCCTTCGGGCTTGTTGGTCATGGTGATGGCCTGATGGGATGTATCTTCACAAGCAATATGGCACCGGCCGCACTCAATGCAGTTATCAGGGTTGATCACTGCCTTGGTGTCGTAATTCATGTTCAGCTCGTTCCAGTCAGCAACCTGTGGAACCGCCGCACGGGTGAATTGATCGACACTGGTATAGCCTTTGTCATCCATCCACTGGCTCATGCCATCAATCAGATCGTCCACCACGCGGAAACCATAAATCATCGCAGCAGTACAGACCTGAACCGCATTTGATCCCAGCGCCATGAACTCGACCGCGTCTTTCCATGTGGTGATGCCACCAATACCGGAAATATCAAGGTTACGGGTTTCTGGCGTCCGGGCGATTTCGGCCACCATGTTCAGGGCAATCGGTTTAACCGCCGATCCGCAATACCCGCCATGGGTGCCTTTGCCATCAACAACAGGTTCGGGGATCATGTTGTCGATATCGACCGAAATGATCGAGTTAACAGTGTTAATCAACGACACCGCATCCGCCCCGCCCTTATAGGCGGCCTCGGCCGACCACAGGATGTTGGTGATGTTTGGCGTCAGTTTGGTAAAGACCGGAATATCGACCGCTTCCTTGACCCAGCGAGTGACCTGTTCGACCATTTCCGGGACCTGCCCGATGGCCGATCCCATGCCGCGTTCGCACATGCCGTGCGGGCAGCCAAGGTTAAGCTCGATCCCGTGCACACCGCTTTCGGCGATCTGCTGGGCAAGGTCTTTCCAGATTTTTTCTTCGATCGGGGCCATCATAGACCCGATGATGACGTGATCAGGATATTCTTTTCGGCATTCGCGGATTTCCTGAAGATTGACCGCCAATGGCCGATCAGAAATCAGTTCAATGTTGTTGATGCCCAAAAGACGGCGATTCTGATCATGGTGCGCGCCGTAACGTGATGACACGTTGATCACGGGCGGATCAATGCCAAGGGTTTTCCAGACAACCCCGCCCCAGCCTGCCTCGAAGGCACGCACGACATTGTATTTTTTGTCCGTCGGCGGTGCGGATGCCAGCCAGAACGGGTTTAGTGAATCGATCCCGGCAATTTTGCAGCTTAGATCAGCCATTTTCTCTCTCCCTCTGACTGGTGCTTAGGCGCTGGTGGATTTAAGGAATGCATCAATGGCGATGGCGGCCTGTTTGCCGTCTTCAACCGATTGCACGGTCAAATCTTCACCACTTTTGATGCAGTCACCACCGGCAAACACACCGGCCGCAGTCGTTTGATAGGTTTTATCGACAACGATTTTGCCGCCGGTGATCTCCATCCCGGCAAGGTCATCGGTTTTGATTTTTTGTCCGATGGCCTTCAAAATCTGATCGGCACGCACTTCAAAGGTCTCACCGGTTCCAACCAGTTTGCCGCTGGCATCAAGTTCGGTTTTTTCGAACTCCATGCCGATCAGCTTGCCATTGGCCTTGATCGCAACCGGTTTGGCCCAGTAACGCACAACAACACCATTGGTTTTGGCCAGATCCTGTTCGAACTCGGTCGCGGACATGTTTTCAGCCCCACGGCGATAGACAAGGGTGACTTCTTCTGCCCCCAGACGCTTGGCCTGAACCGCGGCATCAATTGCGGTATTGCCACCGCCAATGACGATCACGTTATTGCCAACCGGCATATCGGATTTCGGTTCTGTCTGACGCAGTTGTTCGATGAATTTGATTGCGTCATCAACACCGGGGAATTCTTCGCCTTTAAGGCCAAGATTGTTGGTCGATCCAAGACCAACACCGACAAACACCGCATCATAGGAATCCTGCAATGCCGCAATGGAGATGTCTTTGCCAAGGGCCTTGTTATATTCGATGCGAATACCGCCAATTCCCAACAGGAATTCAACTTCGCGCTGGGCGAAATCGTTGGTCATCTTATACGCGGCCAAACCATATTCGTTTAAGCCGCCCGGCTTTGCCTTGGCTTCAAACACCGTCACATTGTGACCGAGCATCGCCGCACGGTGCGCGCATGATAGCCCGGCGGGTCCGGCACCAATCACGGCAATGTTTTTGCCGGTTTCAGCAGCACGTTTGAACGGATGGGGCAAATCTTCGCGGGCCATCAAATGATCGACGGCGAAACGCTGCAAGCTGCCAATTTCAACGGCGGTGTCTTCGGCGACATTGCGCACACAGGCCTGTTCGCACAAAACTTCGGTCGGGCATGCACGCGCACAGGTGCCCCCCATGATGTTGGCTGACAAAATGGTTTTTGCCGCGCCATCCGGGTTACTTGTGCTGATCTTGCGGATGAAGCTTGGAATATCAATCGATGTTGGGCACGCGGTGACACACGGCGCATCATAGCAATACAGGCAGCGATTGCTTTCTGCCATTGCCTGTAGCGTGGAATAAGCCGGATGCAGATCGGAAAACCCGTCATCTGCGTCATTATGGCCGATAGCACCATGGGCGGCACCGGACTTCTGAGCTTGCTTGGCCTGCAAGTTGGTCATTGCTTTTGTCTCCCTGCCAAAAAGGCGTCCTCTCCTGACGTCATCGAGAGACAAAACAAGAATGCAAATACGGATCGACCAACGGCCTGCATTTGACCCCACGGCGGGATCAGAATGGATTTATGGCGTTACGTGGACGGGCGCGGGCCCGACCAACCATGGGTCTTCTCGTATCGACATTCTTGGCGTATCCGTCCGGCTTATGCCGGTTCCCAGTATTTAATCTGCCGTGCATTTATAGTTTCGGGGTTATCCCCGGTTGATTACACGTGCAGATGCCTCTCTCTGACGTAAACAGCATGTCCAATCCTGATCATTTGGTCAAGATTAAAAATTCGCCACTGAATTGAAAATCGCATTCCCTGGAGTTTCGTTTTATAAACCGCAGAAAACTGCCCTTGAAAAGGGTGAACCTTTATCGTCTTCGGTCCAAGAATTACTCGGCCGAGGATATTTTTCGCAAAAGAATGATCTGTTTTGATCAACCAGCCTGATTTGAATATAGGCAAATGATGCCATTAACCAAACAGTGCCCATTGATTAACCAGTCCTCATAAAATGCCGGTCAATCCAACAGAGCGAGAAGGCTACACAGCCGGTTGTATGTACTTTTTTTCGATGTAATTACAAAATTTCCCCCAACACAGACATGCCTTTCAGCGGGATTTATTTTGTTTTGCGGCGGAAAACGCATATCAAACAGATAAGTAAAACCTACTACATTCAACTTTTTAGCGAAAATATTTCATTTTTATGTATCCTTTATCTGTGTCGCCTCAACTGGCGGCGGGGAATGCATATCGGGGAAACCGTCGTACCGCCGTCATTGACCATCGCGATCAGGTGCAAGTGAAATCATTGCATCACGTGCCGTGGGAGAATCATCTGACAACCCAGTCTCTGATCAGGAGAAGCACATGACCGATCAGCCGATACTCGTGGGCTATGACGGAACTGATGCAGCACAGCGTGCTGCTGAATTTGCCGGTCAACGCGCAGCAGCCGTAGGCTGTGCCGTTCATCTGGTATTCGTTCTCGAATGGTCCCCTTACAGCTTCCTTTCAACAAAGGAACTGGAAGAACGACATCAAAGACGCACAGAAGAATTGTCGCGGGCAGAGGAAACCCTCAAGCCTGCGCTGGAGGCTCTCGCTAAACTTAAAGTTCCGGTTACTTCGGAGGTCCGTTACGGCCATTCCGGCGAGTTGATCTGTTCGATTGCCAAAGAAAAAAACGCATCACAGATCGTTCTTGGCCGCAAAGGCGGCTCCGCTTTGGGTGCGCGGTTGCTGGGCAGCTTGCCCCTGACACTGGTTCAGGCATCGCCTGTTCCTGTCACGGTCGTTCCGTAAGGTAATCACCATAAACTGATAAACCGGAGAAACTTCATGTTCTGGAAAAAGACAGCAATGGCCAGCGCCGTTGCAGTAATGTCGACTATTCTGCCACATGTCGCCGCCGCGCAGGAAGTCAGTCTAGATGAAAAAATCAACCAAGCCATCGCCCCCGTTTCCAACGTTATCGCCGGGACCATATTCTATTCAATCCCGGTGGCTGGCACCGCCTTTCCGCTGATCGTCGGCTGGCTGGTGGTGGCTGCCACCATTTTCACCCTGTATTTCGGATTTGTGCAGTTCCGCAAATTCGGCCATGCCATTTCACTGGTTAAGGGGGATTATTCCCATCCTGAAGACGCTGGTGAAGTCTCACACTTTCAGGCACTTGCCACCGCCCTTTCGGGCACGGTCGGGCTTGGCAATATTGCCGGTGTGGCCGTGGCGGTTTCCATCGGGGGGCCCGGCGCGACATTCTGGATGATCCTTGCCGGTTTGCTCGGCATGGCATCGAAATTCACCGAATGTACGCTGGGTGTTAAATACCGTAACGAATATGAAGATGGCCGGGTCTCTGGTGGTCCGATGTATTACCTGTCCAAGGGGCTGGCCGAACAAGGTAAACCGGGATTGGGCAAGGGATTGGCCATTCTGTTTTCGATATGCTGCATCGGCGGAGCCGTTGGTGGGGGCAATATGTTCCAGGCCAATCAGGCCTTCCAGCAGGTCGTCAATGTCACCGGTGGTGAAAACAGCTTTTTGGCCGGATCGGGTTGGCTGTTTGGTCTTGTCATGGCGATCATTGTCGGTGTCGTGATCATTGGCGGGATCAAATCCATCGCCAAAGTGACCGAAAAAATCGTGCCTTTGATGGCGATTATTTATGTCACCGCCGGGCTGATCATTATCATCAGCAACATCTCGATGGTCGGCGACGCCTTTGCTCAAATCTTTGTCGGCGCCTTTACCGGTGCGGGTGTTGCCGGTGGTGTGGTTGGTGCGCTGATCCAGGGCTTTAAACGTGCAGCGTTTTCCAACGAAGCCGGTATTGGTTCGGCCGCAATTGCCCATGCGGCTGTCCGGACCAAAGAACCAATCACCGAGGGCTATGTCGCCCTTCTGGAACCGTTCATTGATACGGTGGTGATCTGCACCATGACCGCCCTTGTGATTACCATCAGTGGTGAATTGAATTCCGGTCTGACCGGGGTTGAGCTGACCTCGGCTGCCTTCGCATCGGCCTTTACGTGGTTCCCCTTGATCCTTGCATTGGCCGTGGTCCTGTTTGCCTTTTCGACCATGCTGTCATGGTCCTATTACGGGCTTAAAGGCTGGACCTATCTGGTGGGTGAAGGCAAAGGCAAGGAGATCATTTTCAAACTGTTCTTCTGCCTGTGCGTGATCGTCGGGGCATCCATGAGCCTGGGTCCGGTCATTGATTTCTCGGATTCCATGATCTTTGCCATGGCGATCCCCAACATTATCGGCCTGTATTTCCTGATGCCGGTCGTACGTGGTGAGGTCAAACAATACTGGGCCAAAATCGAAAGTGGCGAGATCAGAAAGGTCAAATAGATCGAACTGAAATTGATCCACCATTTGAAACACCCCTGCACATTCTGCGGGGGTGTTTTACGTTTGATATCCGTGTCCACACGGTGCCTTGCGTGGATGACATGGCTGCTGATCGTGCAGGTCCCTTTGCAATTTGGGTCAAATATGCGATTTTAATCGGCAATAAAGGCGTCTCATGATATGAAGCGCGCCAAGCCCATATGAATTGGGCAACAGAGATTTCCCGCAGACGACCAATAGAAAAGACCCGCAAGTGATGAGTAATCAATCGCGCCGTTCCGAATTGCTGATGCCCGCAGGCTCGCTCGAAAAACTGAAAGTCGCTGTGCTGTATGGCGCAGATGCCGTTTACATGGGCACGCCGGACTTATCGCTTCGGGTTAAAAGCCAGATGTCCCTGCAAGATGTGGTCGAGGGTATTGAGTTTGCCCATGAACATGGTGTTCGCGTTTATCTGACGCTGAACCTGTTTTCCCACAACAAGGACATCGACAAACTTCCGGAATATGTCGATACCGTGCGCAAGGTCCGCCCGGATGGCTTGATCGTTGCTGATCCCGGCGTCTTCATGTTTGTCCGTGAACATGCGCCGGAACTTGATTTGCATGTCTCGACCCAAGCAAACGTCTGTTCTTGGCAAAGCGTAAAATTCTGGCAAAGCATCGGTGCGAAACTTGTCGTTCTTGGACGTGAAGTTTCTTACGAGGAACTGACCGAAATTCGTGCGAAATGCATGGATATCAAGATCGAAGCGTTTGTTCATGGTTCGATGTGCATGACCTATTCGGGTCGTTGCCTTTTGTCGAACTTCATGGCCGAACGTGGCGCAAACCAGGGTGCGTGTGCCAATTCATGCCGCTGGAAATACAAAGTCCACATGAAGCTTAAGGACGGCACGGTTAAGGAACTTCACCTGACCGAAGAAAACCTTGAGATGTTTGACTTCTTCCTTGAAGAAGAAATGCGTCCGGGCGAATTGATGGAAATTCAGGAAGACGAGCGTGGCTCTTATATCCTCAATTCCCGCGATCTTTGCATCATGCCGAAACTTGAAGATTACCTGAAAATCGGCGTTGATAGCCTTAAGGTCGAAGGCCGCGGCAAAAGCCCGTATTACGCAGGCTTGGTTGCACGCGCCTATCGCATGGCGATTGATGACTGGTACGAAGATCCGGAAAACTGGTCGGCTGAGACCTATATGAAGGAACTTTCGACCATTCCGAACCGGGGCTATACCCTTGCCTTCCACGAAGGCCGCCTGACCAATTATGCCCATGGCTATGACACCAATAACAATGTGTCTGATTGGGAATTTGCCGGGATGATTTTGGAAGTCGAAGACGACGCCTTTATCATGTCGGTCAAAAACCGCATGTTGCCGGGCGACGTTATCGAATTCGTGCCCCCACGCTCGCGCCAAACCGTTTTCATCCGCATGTATGAATTCATCGATGCCAAAACCGGCAAAGTCGGCGAAGCAGTTCATGCCAACACCCATCCGCGCATCCGTGTTCCGTTCTCCCTGTTTGAACAGGAAGACCCGGAATATCTGCGCACCGCCTTCCCGCCGATGACCATCGTTCGGAAGGAAAAAGCCCTTTCCGAAGACGAATGGCAGCGCCTGAAACTTGATCAGGAAGGCCACAAGATCGAAATGGGCAAAGGCAATGAAGAACGCTATGACGCGAAACGCGAAGCACTTCAGACCGCCCTTGATGATCGTCAGAAAGAACGCACGTTCAGAACCCCGCGTGTTGGCACCAAAGGGTGCTGTGGCCGCGGTTGCAATGGGTGTTTGATCTTCTGGCACGACCCAAGCTATGCCAAGGCACGAGAAATCCTTGCCAAACGCAAACAGGGTGAGATGCTTGAAAGCGACGGCAAGACGATTGCCGCTGAATAAGCTTCCCGACCCTCGCACCAATTAAAAACGGCAGCCTCCTGATGGGGCTGCCGTTTTTTTTTGATTACTTGATGGCCTTTTCGGCCTGTTGCTCCAGCTTGTCGATCCGGCGCAAGCCCAGCCAACCAAGGCCCAGAAACACAATCAACAAGATCGGGCTCAGCAAGGTCAGATTGCGTTCCAGCAATTCCGACATCCCCTCGCCCAAGGCATATCCAATCGCAAAGAACGACCCGATCCAGATCAGGATTGATGCGATGCTCAGTGGCAGAAACCGCATGAATGACATCGAACTCATCCCCACCGGAAACACACTGATCGAGCGGATGGTGTTGGGATAGCGGCACAACAGGATATAGGCGACACCATAATGCTCAAACAAGCGCATGGTTTTGCCCAGCCACTTTGAAAACGAGTCTGGAAGTTTCCTGACAATCGCATCGCCATATTTACGCCCCAGCCAAAAGCGCAGCATGTCGCCCACAAAGGCACCGGACAGCATCGCGATCATCGATGGCCCGATCAGAAGACTTTCGGACACCACAAAGATGCCGACAAAAATCGGCAGGATGCTCGCCTTACTGACGCAATAGGTAAAGATCAGGGTATAGACCAGATCCTGATGGTCCTGAATCCACAGATTAATCGTCTCTATCACGTCGATACTCGCCTGTTTGAAAAATGGGTGTCGCGTTCTAAGGCACGGTCATTCATTTGACCAGTGTGTCACATCACACCTTGTTTCAGACTGATCGCTGGGATTATCTGGTCAAGCTTCACGCAATCTCAAACCGGATCGGCTGGGCGCCTTCCCACAGGGTCATCTTTCCAAGCTTCTCGACGTCTTCGAGATTGCTGGTCACGGTGATGAAATGGTTGCCGGCAAGTTGGCCCATTTTGGACGCAAAATGCACCCCGCCATAGGCCAGCAGGATTTCGGTTTCGCTGATCCCGCCGGGATAGAGGATGATCTGGCCCGGTGCCGGATAGCTGGTGTGGTTTTCATAGCCAACGCCAAACTGATAATCGCCCAAAGGCATCCACACACCTTCGCCCGACCAACGCACATGAACAGCCTTGCTTTCAAACGGCATGCGTTCAACGAATGCCTTGCAGGTTTCAGGCGCCTTTTGGGTTTCAAGAACCCCGTCAAAGGTAAAAGGTCCGGCGGTGATTTTAATCTTGGTCATATCTATTCCCTGATTGATGGCGCGATCCGCATATCCACACGGTGACTCGCATCGTCAAAACGTGCTTTGACCAAGGGCTACACCGGACGTTAAAGGGGGTCAATTATCTTTGCGGCACCATCTTTTACCATCTTGGGTCATGCACAAATTGCAATGCCCCATACCAAAATGCGCCGGGTTGTATTTCTCGAAAACAAAAAAACGGCCTTTTGAGCCACTTTTTGCGCCGCAGCATGACTTCTTCGACGATCCTGCGATTAGATCATAACAAAACGCATGAAAATTTCACTTGCGCCGAAATTCGAACAGGCGTAAATCCCGACTTGCCCAAAGTCGCACGTGCCTGTGGTGGTCCTGCTTATGGAACCCTGTAGGACTTACTTAAAGCAACGACGGTGTAGGGCTTTTTTGGTCTCAGGTGGTTGTCCAAATCCACCGACACTAAAGAGGCACACCATCATTGCCCACGTGCGGACAGGGAACTCCCTTCCATAGCGAGGCAGACTTCGCAAGTTCCGGTAGGCGCCGGAACTATTCAGTTCGCAGGTAGTCCGCGTCACGCGCCTCCACCGCGCCAAAACGCATCAGGTATCTGCAGCTGCCATATTCGTGGAATGGGAGAACGCCCCAATGGCAACGCAGCGTATTATTGATTTTCTTGCTCAGAACCGACCAGAAGGCCCGTGCCTTGTTGTCGATCTTGACGTGGTTCAGCGTAACTACGAAACCTTTACCCGTGCCCTGCCGGATTCGCGCATTTTCTATGCGGTCAAAGCAAACCCGGCACCGGAAGTTCTAAGCCTGCTTGCCGATCTTGGCAGCAACTTTGACACTGCCTCTGTCGCTGAAATTGAAATGGCGATGGCTGCTGGTGCAACGTCCGAACGCATTTCATTTGGGAATACGATTAAAAAAGAACGCGACATTGCGCGTGCTTATGCCCTTGGCGTTCGTCTGTTCGCCGTTGATTGCGTCGAAGAAGTCGAAAAAATTGCCCGTGCTGCCCCGGCATCGCGCGTATTTTGCCGTATCCTGACCGATGGCGAAGGTGCTGAATGGCCGCTGTCGCGCAAGTTTGGGTGCGCGCCTTCGATGGCGCTCGAAGTTCTTGAGCATGCGCACCACATGGGCCTTGATGCCTATGGCGTGTCGTTCCATGTCGGATCGCAGCAGTGCAATCTTGATGCGTGGGATACCGCCCTTGGCGAAGCATCCATGATCTTCCGTACCCTGGCCGATAAAGGCATCAATCTTCGCATGGTCAATATGGGTGGGGGCTTCCCGACCCGTTATCTCCGCGATGTACCGAAAACCGAAGCCTATGGCACCGCGATTGTTGACGCGCTTCACACCCATTTTGGCAATCATATGCCAGAAACCATCATTGAACCGGGCCGCGGCATGGTTGGCGATGCGGGCGTGATCAAAGCTGAAGTGGTTCTGATTTCGCGCAAACATGCCGATGATCCGGTGCGTTGGGTTTACCTTGATATCGGTAAATTCGGTGGCCTTGCCGAAACCATGGACGAAGCCATTCGCTATCCGATCACGACCCTTCATGATGGTGGTGATGTTGCCCCGTGCGTTCTGGCCGGCCCGACCTGTGACAGTGCAGACGTGCTGTATGAAAAGAAACCTTATGACCTTCCGCTCGCATTGACGATCGGGGACGAGGTTCTGATCGAAGCAACCGGTGCCTATACCACCACTTATGCATCTGTGGCGTTCAACGGCTTTTCGCCGCTGGCGTCCTATATCATCTGACCCCGTTCGGGAAAGATCAGGCCAATGATCATTATTGATCGCGAAGGCACGCATTCGCATATTGAACGCGAAAAGCTGCTTGATCGCGTGATGGGTCAGGCGCGGTTCGGGAAATCGTCAGAAATCCTGCGCCGCAATCGGCTTCCGGCGGACGGTCTTGCGTTTGTTGCCTTTGACGGCAAACACATGATCGGCACCGTTCGGTTGTGGAATGTTAATGCCGGGAACAGTGGCCCTGCCCTGTTGCTGGGACCGTTGGCGGTTGAAAAGGCCTATAACGGGTCTGGTGTCGGGGCGGGTCTGGTCTATGCCGCCCTCAACGCTGCGCAATCAAGCGGCCACCGTTCGGTTCTTCTGGTTGGCGATCCGGACTATTACGCCCGCTTTGGCTTCCATGCCCAACCGGCAAACGGGCTTTTGATGCCCGGCCATTTTGATCGTCATCGGTTCCAGGCGATCAATCTGGGCAATGAAGACGTTCTAAGCGGGTCACAAGGGTTGCTTTGCGCAACCGGTACGATGGCCCACTAAGAACGCCAACAGCAAACACACCTTATCAATCCCGGACCAATCCCGGCACGGTTAACCCTGTGCCGGGATTTTTATATTGCCGTATACACACGGTCTGCATGCAGTCGCATCACTCGGCCAATACGGTTATTTTTGCTTTACAGCTCCGGTGTGCTGCCTATTCGCACACCCTCTTCATTGACTGTTTTTCTCAAGACAGTGTTGCAAACCACACCTCAAAGTAAGATTGTAGTGAATGTTATCTTCGCGCTTTAGTCGCAATAAAAACTGCGCTGGTGCGAAGAATTCTTAAGGTCGCATTGCAAGTATATGCCCCACGCACAACCTGTAATACATTGATCCTAAATCAATCTTCCGAAGCCGTATGTAAACCTTGATTTTTTGGATACCAGAATGCTGCATGAACTGAAACAAGCCGTTTTTCGTCGCACCAGCATGCCCGTCACTTTGGCTGCTATGACAGTTGCGCTTCTGGTTCTGGGTTTTAATTATTATGTTCATTTTCCGTTGGCACAAAACGCCGAGCAACGGGAAATAAGATCCCTGTCGACGCTGCTTGCCGGATATGCAAGCCAGGTCGAAGAACAAATGATCGGGGTGGAAACCACCCTGACGGCCTTGGGCAGCATTGCAAATGACCAGCGTTATTCTGCGCGTGAAAAGCACCTTCTTTTGAAACAGGCGGCCGACGCATTGGATATCGTGCGTGTGTTTGGCATTACCGACGTCTATGGACGTATAGTACATTCATCTCGCACATTCCCGGCACCTGACGTCGATCTTTCACACCGCGATTACGTTCAATATTTCCTCGACGGTGGCACAAACCAGCGGTTTCTGTCCGGGCCTGTCAAAAACCTTGTTGACGGAAGATGGCAGATATCCCTTGCACGGGCCATTAATGGACCGTCCGGTGAACTGGTTGGGATTATTTCAACCGTTGTTGACCCCGGTACAATGATTGACCGCATTGCCAAGTCATCAATTGATGTTGATTATATCACGCTTCTTGACCGGAATTTCGATCTTGTCGCCCGAAAGCCTGCAAAAGACGACATGATTGGCAAGTCAATGGCCAATGCAGAGATTTATACAGATGTCGCCAATGCCCCGGATGGATTTGTTGCCGATATCTATGCCAATGTCTTTACGGATCAAGTCCGCTTCGGCGTAGCTCAGCGTGTGTTTGACAATTCTTTGGTTATATCCACCTCAAGACCCTATGAAACTGCCATGCAGAACTGGACAGTATTCTCGACCGGAATTTCGGTCTCCTCTGCGGTCCTGCTGGTCTTTATGATTGCCATTTTGTGGTTCATTCAACTGCGTACAATTGCAACGCAGCGATACAATGAAAAGCTGCAACTGGTGAATAACGAACTCGAAACATCCCGGGCCAATGCCGAAAAGCTCGCCAATATCAAAGAAGATTTTTTGGCCAATATGAGCCACGAAATAAGGACGCCAATGAATGCGATTTTCGGCCTGACACAATTGTTGAAACGCACATCTTTGCAACAGCAACAACATGAATATGTCCGTCAGATCGGTTTGTCAGGGAAATTTCTTCTTGGTGTTATCGATGAAATCCTGACTTTCTCCAAGATACAGGCCAACGAACTTGTTATCGATAATGAACCGTTTATCCTGCCAGATGTCATTGATAATGTCGGTTCAATCATGTCGATGTCGGTTAATGATAAACCAATTGAAGCGGTAATTGATGTCGCGGCTGACGTGCCAAGGTCAATTATCGGCGATAGCCACAGACTTCAACAGGTTTTGGTTAACCTGATCAGCAATGCCATCAAATTCACAGAAGCAGGACATGTCAAATTAGAGGTTCACACCGAAAACAGCGCAGACCCGTCCGCGCAGCTATGCTTTGTAATTTCTGATACTGGTATCGGCATTCCCGAAGAGACCCAGAAACATATTTTTGACCCCTTTACCCAAGCAGATGCATCGACCACACGGAAATTTGGTGGTACAGGCTTGGGGCTTGCCATTTCTCACCGCCTTGCGAAAGGCATGGGCGGGCACATCATGCTGACCAGTCAGCCGGGTGAAGGTTCGACATTCACCCTTAAAGTACCCTTGAAAATCGGGCCGTCTGACATTGCCCCTGCTC
The DNA here is from genome assembly GCF_050516545.1 of Thalassospira lucentensis. Classification (GTDB taxonomy): domain Bacteria; phylum Pseudomonadota; class Alphaproteobacteria; order Rhodospirillales; family Thalassospiraceae; genus Thalassospira; species Thalassospira lucentensis_C. The sequence goes on from NZ_CP191544.1 coordinate 2,397,652, forward strand.
CTGTGTTTAACAGGAAAGAAAACCTTCGGGTCCTGATTGTCGATGACCAAATACAAACTCGTGATGCCCTTAAAACCATCGCCCAGTCATTGTATGTCGATGCCGACACAGCAGCGGATGGCAAAACCGCAATTGATATGCTTGTCAATTCGGCGAAACCGTATGACATTCTGATGATTGACTGGCAAATGCCCGGACTGGACGGCCTGGCAACGATTGACAGCATCCCCGGCGATCGATTGAAGAAAATGCCCGCCGTGATCATGGTCACCGCACATGAACGCGAGTTACTGGCACAAATCAAAAACACTGCAAAATATGAACTTCTGACCAAACCTGTTACCGGGTCTTCTTTCTTCAACGCGATTATCGCAGTCAGCAACCCCGATGCCACAATGCGCCCAGGCAGTGCCTCACAAAGCAACATGTCGGAGAATACCCTAGACGGATATCATGTCTTGGTCGCCGAGGATAATGCCGTCAACCAACAGGTTGCGATGGGCCTTTTGACGTCGCTGGGGGCGGAAGTATATATTGCGGAAAATGGCATCGAAGCCATTGACGCTGTGGAAAAACACAACTTCGACATCGTTCTGATGGATATTCAAATGCCTGAGATGACCGGGCTCGAAGCCACCCAGCATATCCGCGCATCGTACCCGGATTTGGATTTGCCAATCATCGCGCTAACCGCTGGTGTTCTGGAAAATGAACAACAGAAATGTCGTGAAGCCGGAATGAACGATTTTGTCGGTAAACCGTTTGATTTTGAAATGATTATTTCAAAAATTCTCAAACATACGTCACAGAAAAAAAGTTCTCCTCAGCCCTCACAAGCAGACGAAGTGTCCGATACGGAACTTTCAAATTCTCAAAGCAAGGACGACTTGCCAATTGTGGATGAAAGCCGTGGCATAGCGCTTACCGCAGGCAATGTTGAACTTTACCGTCGTTTATGCGGTCTTTTCACGCCACAAGCCCAAGATTGTCAGAAACACATCCGGTCTGCTTTGAACGAAAGAGACGGCAAAGCATTGGCCGAGCAACTGCATATCATGAAAGGCTCATCCGCCCAGATTGCGGCAATGCGTATTGCCGAAATGTCTGCAAATCTCGAACAGCTTGCTCTCAGCGGCCAGCTTGATATGGTGGAAGCAACAATCCCTGAATTTAACAACATCCTGACTGAAACCCTTGAACGTCTGGAGAACATCTTGGCGTCCACGAATGATGGTTAAGCGTTTGCCTGTCGGGTGCCGGACATCTCGGCTATTGCGATGTTTCTGTGTTCAGTTTTTCAAGACGAAGCAACAATTTTTCTGAAGCTGCAAGACGCGCACTGATAAGCTCCGACAGCTGAAGGTCAAGGTCTTTAATCGCTTTTGCCGCGTCGACAGAATTGTCTGCGCTACCGTCGAGGATAGCCTGCAAGTTACCCTCATAATGTTTGAACCTATGCGCATCCGCTGCAGCACCAATCACCGATAACATCCCGCCAACCGCATGTGCCTCGCGCACGATGTCTTTCCAGTTTTCTTGATCTGGCTGCTTTTCCAATTGTTGCAACAACCTGCTTGAGTCATCGACAAACGTCTCTAAAGACTTGATATATGTCGATACTCTGCCTTTGAAGTGTTGATCTATAACGTCAGTATCAAAGCCCAGAACATCTGCCGCTTCTGCGAATTCAACCGACACAGAACGTTCACCCCGAGAACGTTTACGCTGCTTTGCCCGACTAACATGCTCGGACAATGCACCAACGATCTCGCGCATTACGAATGGCTTTATGATGACGTCATTTGCCCCTGCCTGAAGACTATGATGGTGTAGTTCCGAAGTACTGTTTGCCGTCATCATCAAGATCGGGATATCCCCATATCCAAGCTCCCGAATACGGCGGACTGCGTCAAACCCGTTAAGATCAGGCATCTGCACATCCATCAAGACAACATCGATATTGTCACGGTTGTTTTGAACTTTGCTGATTGCTTCATAGCCCCCCGATGCCGTCAGAACCTTTGCGCCGTTGCGCACCATGAATTCTTTGGCGACTTCCCGGTGCATCTGGTTGTCATCAACAACAAGAACGGTATTGCCCGTCAAAGTTTCCACACCATCATGGGGTATGCCGACACGATCAGCCGGAACTTGAATATGTGCCGTTGCATCAGCCACCGCGTCAAGCAACATGCTCAGTGTCACAGGTTTGGTCAAAAATCCGTTCAAGACACGACCACGATCTTCGATGTTTTTTGAAAGGAACGACCGATTGTGGGAGGAAATCATAACAATGATTGGAATCTTACCGCTATGTTGTAGCTCGCGCACTTGCTTGCTCGTTTCCCATCCATCCAATCCGGGCATCCGCCAGTCAATCAGGATAACGTCATATGTTTCCCCGAATCCCTGCTTCAGTTTGATCATATGTAACGCAGACTCTCCAGATGCAGCAACATCGACATCCCACCCCAAAACAGACGTCAATTGTTCAAAAACAGCGCGAGAAGCTTCGTTGTCATCAACAATCAAAGCCCGCAAGTTCTTCAAATGAGACGGAACAACCAAACCAGAATTAAAAGTATGAACTTCAGTTACTGGCGCGCGAAACAGCACACCAGAAAAATCAAGATGTCGGTGCCCCAGGAACAACTGCCCACCCGTCTGAGACGCAATACGTCGCGCAATTTCCAGATCAAGATTGATCCCACCATTTGTTTCAACCTCAACCATCCCGTTGGACATTACTTCAATGCTCAGTTCCGGTTGCGAGACGTCATTTTCTATCAACCGAACCCGAATCAAAACCGTCTTGCCGACCTGGCCTGCCAGAACATGTAAAACAAGGTGAGAAACAATTTTTGTCATCAGTTCTCTATTGCACTGAACTGACTTGGCAACACTGTGATCCGTATCAAAAAGAATCTCGTTCTCTTCGATGTCCAAACGTCGGCCCAGCGAAAATGAGACATCATTCAAAAGCTCATCCAGACCAAAACTTTTCATCTTTTTCGCTGGATCCACCTCATCAAGATCCAAAAATGAAACCAGTGAGTCCAGACGGTCGACAGCCTCGTGGCAGACTTTTTGCAGACTGGTGATATAGGGCTTCCCTTCAGCATTACTGCCGCGAACATCCAAGATATCGATAATCCCTGACGCATTCTGAAACCGCGTGCGTAGATCATAATTCAATTCGCGTAGAAGAACTCTATCATCATCATGTAAAAGAACGTTCTCACGCACATCCGCCGAAAGCGGCTCAAAAGATGCCGGAATTTCAACGGGCTCGGGGGTAATGACCGCTAAAATAAGTTTTGCTTCTGTTGACACATTATCGATGGGAACAAGCATAATACTTCCCGTGATTTTGTCTTCGCCATTCAACAATATTATCTGGTCTTTGGATAAAATGCCTTCTGATCTGGCAAATTTTTTGTCATCGGCTTTGGGTAACTGCCCAATTTTCCTATTCTCAACAAAATCAAGTTCCAAACCGACGAGAGCATCGATTGGCAAACCAAACACTGTCCGGGCGGGTCCATTACTGGCTAATATTTTTCGGTTTCCACCCAAAACAAAAGCAGGTGCCGGAATACCATTAACGTACTCTTCTAACTCACCATTGGAAAAATGTGATTTCTCTTGGCTACTGTCCGCAGAACGATGTGAATTCATACGAAATGCCGCATAGAAAGCCAGCACTGCCAGCGCAATAATACACCCGGTGAGAATGCTATCAGCAACCGAGAACCCGGAAATCTGGGCACCTAGGCCAACCAATGTCACAGCAATAACTATTCCCAACAGAATGTCTTTTTCGCTGTTCGTACTGTTTGGCATTAGCCGCCCCTCCTGACACACAATTGGGAAACGTGTTAAATTTAGAAAACCAACCCTCAGGTTATAGATTGGTAAGATCACCTATAATTTTAAGAGACTAGAAAGAATAGGTTCGGCTTATACCTCCCGGCAAAGATCCACTCAGGGACAGAAGGAGCATGAGCTCAGCCCTAAGGGGTTTGACACAGAAAAAAATCTGCGGTCAAACACCTAACGCCTGCTATGAGAAAAAGATCCGAATCACGCTAAAGACAGACTGGAGTTAACCAGTCCAACATTAGCAGGTGCTTTCAGACAACCAGCCAACAAACACCCCATCCTGTTCAATCCGTTTATGGCTGAAACAGTTACCGTTCGGATAAGCACCACTTGCCGGGGTAAAGCGCACATCTTCTTCACCCGGCAGGATATTGGTGGTTGCCTCAACCAATTCTGTATGGACGGTGCCCATGCCATCGGATGGCACCAAGCAATCATAACGCCCGCCATTGCCATTGATCGTCCGAACCCCAACCATGCCGTGGTTCATCGGCCATGCTTTAAGCACCGACACAAGGTCACCGGAATTCTGGGAAATACAGGCCGTGATGGCAGGCATCATTTCATCGAAATACTGCGTCCAGATGCCATTACCTTCTGCCTTAAGGTCATTTACCGTCACAATCGGAAAGTCACCGGGGGCCAAGGCAAGACTGACCGGACTTGCCGAAACCGCGCAATGAGTTTTGCCCAGTGATGTGTGCCAGATGGCATCTTCGCCCTTGCCGCGCAATTCATACATTTCATTGCCATATCCATATCCGGATCCGGTGGAAATACGAGTAAGAGCAAGCGGTTCGCGACCGGGGAATTCGACAATCGCGCGTTCTGCCTCTTTATCAAAGGACACCGAAAAACGGCTTTGATCGTCACAGACAAATATTCTTGATCCCGCAAGCGGGGTTGGCTTGGTGTTGAACTGTGCCAACATTGCATCAATGCGGCTAAGTGCGACTTTGCTTTGCGATAGTGCGCCGCTGATTTCATGTTCATCCGGCGTGCTTGCAGCGCCATTGACCGTTTTTGTGCCGCTGGCAAAGCGGCCTTGGGCGAATTCAAGTTTCAGACTGTATTCAAGCGGCGTGTCATCATTGGCCCCGCCGTAATTTACCCGCTTTGCATTCTCAGAAAACTGCAACAACTGGCCATTGCGGTAATAAAGCTTCACATCCGATGTGCCAAATTTGCCAAGATCGCGATGTTCATCAACCAGAAGCGGTTCCCCGTCGGGCGATACATAGGCCTTATAGGTTACCGTATGATCACTTGCGGCATACTGACCGGGAATAACCCGCATATCAGGCAGGCGGGCTTCGATCGCGGCAACATCGCGCGAAACATCGCTGCCATCGGTTTTACGGGCACCGTCAGATTGTGCGGTGGTAATCGGGCGGACCGTGATGTCAACATCACCTGGCGCATCGCGGGTCAGGACCGGATACATCTTATCATTACGGAACAAGACATTGTCATTTTTCGTGACGATTGTTGCTTCGATTGCATAGGTAAAGCGCGGGTCAATCTTGCTGGCATCATAGGACAGGATAAACACCATCGGTGGATTGCTGACCGGCTGGCGCAAAGATGCGATTTCAACGGACGGCGCATCGGCCCGCGAAACATCAAGCAGGCGCACGACAAGGAATGTGCTATCGGGTGAAAGGACAATCCGTTCACGATAACTGACCGACCCGGTCACCGTCGTCGTATCGGATTGCAGGCCGGCACAGCCGGACAATATGCCGATCATGCCGATTGCACAAAGCGTCCTTACCCACACGCTTGTGAAGAAATTAGGTTTCATTCTGACCCCGGTTTGCTCGTATTTTGGCAATGGCGCTTATATTGTGCCCTTAATCGTGCCGCCAAACATACCGAAAACCAAGGCCAAAAATAGGCAAGGTTCTGTATTTGCCCATATTTAACCCGATTGCCCCATCAAAGCCCGACTTTAACCACCAGGATCACGCCTTTTGCGCCGCATCACATCACAAGATGTTTTGGATATGCGCAAAAGGTTCGAGGCGAGAAAGTCTCCCCACCACTAAAACCGCCCTACCCGATGCTCAGGCGGTTTTTTGGTCCTTAACCGGCAAACCGATAACAAGGCTGTCCGGCAACATCCGTCTGCATTGAAAGGAGAGCCCCTTCTAACGGGTTACCATTGCCTTCCAATCCGACTGCGGCGGATGTGATATAAAGCGTTTTCATATCCGGGCCACCAAACACGCAACTGGTCGGCTGGGTTACCGGCAGATCAATGATGCGATCAACACCGCCTGCCGGGTTAAAGCGGATCAAACATCCCCCGCCCCAGCGCGCATTCCAGATATAGCCATCCGCATCCATTGCCGAGCCATCCATATTGCCCCGGTCCTGCGGACCAAAGAACACACGTGGATTGGATGGCACCCCGGTTTTCATATCAAAATCATAGACATTCAATGTGTCTTTGATCGTGTCACCAAAGAACATCTTTTTGCCGTCGGCCGACCATAAAAGCGTATTGGAAATCCCGATATCAGAGAAAAACCGCACCGTTTCCCCATCTGCACCGACCCGGTTGAGCGTCCCGGTCGAAACCGTAACCGGCAAATCTTCGCCGTTCGGGCCAATGTTGTTTTCCATAGTGCCCAACCAAAACCGTCCAGCCGGATCAACCCGGCTTTCATTTGATCGATTGCCCGCATGATCAGCATCGGGTGCGGCAAATGGGGTTGTTTTCCCACTATCGGCATCAAGAAATGCCAGCCCATCAGCAAGGGCAACCAAAAGACCATCATTTTCACGCGGGACAATGGCGGCAACTGGTTGATCAAACGTCCAACTGCGCGATCCGCCGTCATTTGGACGCAGCGCATAGGCGGTCTTGCCGACAATATCGACCCAATACAAAACACCGTCTTTGGCATCCCAATGCGGTCCCTCGCCCAATGTGCAGCGCAGGTTCGGCAATACGGTTTTCACGTTGGCCATGGTTTCTCCCTGAATGTTTCGCGTCGTTTTCCGCGTTACCTTGTCCAGTCTTTTCCAGTGCGCAAAGGCACAGGTGCCAGATCAAAAATCGTTAATTTATATTGCTACCCGGAATGGTAACTCCTGAAAAGTCATTTTGTATGATGATTGGGATTCATGTTGATTTTTTAACGATATGCAATCGCAACTCGGTTGCATTTATCGCAAGTAATTGATAGGCATTCTCATATTGGGAAAGCCGTGATCCGCAACCGACACAGCGCGTTACGATCAAAGCATCACCCTTTACTGATTTTGCGAGTTTCCAGAACATGTTCGATTTGAAAAACGTCTGCTTTAAAAGCGACGGCAAGACCCCCAAAACGCTGCTTGATGACATCACGGTCAGCTTTCCGACCGGATCGTTTAGCGCGATTGTGGGCCATAACGGATCGGGCAAAAGCACGCTTCTGAAACTGCTGGCGCGTAAAAACAAGGCCCATTCAGGCAGCATCGAACTTGATACGCAGGTTCTTAGCAATCATGGCACACGCGATTTTGCGCGCAAGGTTGCCTATCTGCCGCAAAACCCGGTTGTTCCACCGCATCTAAGTGTACGTGAACTGGTGGCCTTTGGCCGGTATCCATGGCGCGGCGCATTTGGCCGGTATCGCGCCGAAGACCACGCCAAGATTGATCAGGCAATGGAAATGACCCACGTGACGGGCTTTTCTGACCGGCTGGTTGCCAGTCTGTCGGGGGGGGGAACGCCAACGTGTTTGGTTGTCGATGCTGTTGGCACAAGACGCCCCGATAATGTTGCTGGACGAACCAACCTCTGCCCTTGATGTCGGTCATCAACGCGACATTTTGCAACTGGTCGCCAATCTGAAAGATCAGATCAATCTGACCGTGATTGCCGTTTTGCATGACATTGATATGGTCGGTCGGTTTGCCGACCATATTCTGGCACTTCGCGCCGGACGCACCTGTTGGCAGGGTGCTGCACATGACTTCATGCATAACGCTGTTTTGCGTGACATTTTCCAAACCGAAATCAACGTTATCGCGGTGCCCGAAAGCAACCGTTTCGTCAGCTATGTTGCATAGGAATGTAAAGATGCAAAAGTTCTCGATTGGTCGAATTTCGGCCATCTGCATGATTGCGATGGGTGGCTTGGCACCTGTATCGGCCGGGGCAGAAACATTTACCCATGAAATGGGCGAAGTAAGTTTCGATACCCCACCAACCCGCTTTGCCGCATCAAACTGGTCGCTGACCGAAAGCCTGTTGGCACTGGGTATTGATCCGGTTGCCATTCCAGAATCAGATGCCTATCGCATCTGGGTGGTGGAACCGGAACTGCCCGCGACATTTGCCGATCTTGGCACCCGCCGCGAACCAAATTTTGAAGCGCTTCGCGAAAGCAAACCCGATGCGGTCCTGATCAGTTCCGAAGTCGCCATGGCCTATGACAAATTATCGGAATATGCCCCGACACTGGTCTATTCGATTTATAATACCAATCTCGACCAACCGGCATTGGACCGGGCCGAGACATTGCTGCGCAATCTTGGCAAGCTCACCGGAAAATCCGACACTGCCGAAACTGTCATCGCATCGGTGAACAAGCGCATCCAAGCAGCAGGTGAACGCATTCGTGCATCGGTTGGCGATGATGCAACATTCGCCATTGTCCGCATCCTTGATGACGCCCATTTCCGCATTCATGGCAAAAATTCGTTGTTCGGGTCTGTCATGGCCCGGATGGGCTTTGCCAACGCATGGACAGGGGATGTGAACGGCTGGGGCTTTCACAATGGCGATGTGTCCGACTTGGCCAAACTGGGTAACGTTCAATTTGCCCATGTTGAACCAGTTCCACCGGCCGCAAAGACAAAGCTGTTTAATTCCGCCATCTGGAAGGCCATGCCATTTGCCCGCAACGGGCATGTTTATGAAGTCGCATCAAGCTGGACCTTTGGCGGGGTGATATCGGGTGCACGGTTCGCCGAACAGCTTGCCGATGCTGTTATTGCCGCCAACGGATCGTAAATTCATGATGCCATTTCGCATATTCCTTTGCGCTCTTACCGTGATTGCTGCCCTTCTGGGTTTTGGCACAACGAATGCCATGGCCGATCCGATCAGCATTGAACATGAACGCGGGACATTGACCCTGAATGCCCCGGCAAAGCGCGTTGCCACCATCAACTGGGCCTTTACCGAAACCCTGATTACCCTTGGTCTTGATCCGGTCGCCCTTGCCGATGCAGGTGACTATGTCGACTGGGTTTCCAAACCCGACTTGCCTGCCGATTTTATCGATCTCGGGCAACGGTCATCGCCCAATCTTGAAGCCCTGCGCGCAGCAAAACCCGATCTGATCATTACCATCCCCGATATCGGCATGGCTTATGGCAAGCTTGTCGAAATCGCCCCGGTTCTTGAACTGAAACTGTTTGATGAAAAACGCCCGGCCTTTGAAACCGCGCGCGAAACTTTGGCAAAAGTCGCCAAGGCAACCGGCCGCGAAGCCCAAGCCGAGACGTATCTGAAACATGTTGATCAGAAACTTGTCGAATATGGCGAACGTATCCACGCCGTAATTGGCCCCGACCAGAAAGTAAACGTTGTTTACTTCTTTGATGAAAGCAATGTCGGCATTTATGGCAAAACATCCATGCCCGGTTCGGTTCTTACCGCGATGAATGTGCCGCTTGCTTATAGGGGTGAGGTCAACAAATGGGGTTTTGCGCGCGGCGGGTTTGACATCATCGCGCCATTTGCCAAGGAAACGCTGGTCTATACCAACCCTGTTCCTGAGGTGGTTCTTAAAAAAATATGGAACTCACCGATGTGGAACGTGATGGATTTTGTGCGCAACAAACGGGTCTATGAATTGCCCGTGGTCTGGGCCTATGGCGGGGTGCCTTCTGCCCTTCGGTTTGCCGAACTTCTGACCGAAAGCCTTGAAAACGGCCCCCATCAATGATCAAGACTTCCCATCGGACTCCCACCCTTCTTTTGGCAGCACTTGGCGTGCTCTCGATTGGTGTTCTTGTCATTGATTTCTGGCCGTTCCTGCAAAATGGGTTGGCCGGTCAGGTGATGTTTACACCCGATGAAACCGATTTTGATCAAATCCTGTTTCATTACAGCACCCTGCCCCGCCTTGCGATGGCGTTTCTGTGTGGGGCCGGTCTTGCGCTGGCCGGGGCGGAAATCCAGACGGTTTTGCGCAATCCATTGGCATCGCCGACAACCCTTGGCGTTGGGGCCGGTGTTGAATTTGCCTTAACCATTTTCGTTCTGGTTGCACCGGCATCGCTTGCTCTGTTTCAAGAAGCATTCGCCCTTGCCGGGGGGATGATTGCACTGGGTGCGGTTTATCTGATTGCGGCAAAGCGGGGCAATGCGACGCTTTGGCTGATCTTGGCTGGCATGATTATCAATCTGCTTTTGCAGTCAGGCACGCAGATACTTTTGCTGTTTAACGAACAATATCTGCAGTCGATCTTTATGTGGGGGGCTGGTGATCTGGCCCAGAATGGCTGGGAAGCAACCCAGTTTGTTTTGCCCCGCATCGTGATCGGCATGGCGGCTGTTTTATTGTTGTCGCGTCCGCTTGATCTTTTGGCGCTTGGCGATGACACAGCAAGTTCACTTGGTGCAAAAGTTACGGTTCTTCGCCTGTTGATCCTTGGCTTTGCGGTTTTCATTACCGCATCGGTTATTTCAGCAGCAGGCATGATTGGCTTTATCGGGCTGGCTGTTCCTGCTGCCTTGCGTATTGCCGGGTTAACCCGGTCACGCGACCTTATGATCTATTCGGTTTTGACCGGTGGGTTCACGCTTTTGGTGATTGATTTCATCGTCCGCCAGTTTAACGGGCTTGGTGGCGACATTTTGCCAACCGGGGCGGCGACCGCCCTTTTTGGTGCGCCGTTTATCATCTTGATCCTGCGCAAAGCCAAGATCATGCCCGGAAGCCAAAGCGAAGATCAGCACAGCGATCAGGAAATCACATCGAAGACCGGACTTAGTGTTCTTTTGACCGCCCTTCTAGCGATCGGTTTGGTGTTCTCGCTGTATGTATCGCTTGATGGCACTGGATTTGCCGTTCTGGGCTGGACGGTTAATTGGAGCGATAGCAGCTTTGACATCATCACCGGCCGGGCTGAACGCACCTTTGCCGCAATGATTTGCGGGGCGGCATTGGCTGTATCGGGCACCTTGATCCAGCGTGTTGGCCGCAACCCGCTGGCCAGCCCCGAAATCACCGGGGTCAGTTCGGCCACCGCTCTTGCAATCATTCTTGCGCTGACCATGTTTGGGTTTGCCCAGCGCGCTGATCTTATGATCATTGGGGCTGCTGGCGGCAGCATTTCGCTGATTGTTCTGTTGGCACTGTGCCGTAAATTCACCCATGCACCGCATTACATGCTGCTCAACGGTCTGGCGCTAACCGCCATTCTGGGTGCGATTGTCCGGATCGTCTTGACCCGCAGCGGTACACAGACATCAATGCTGATGTCGTGGTTGGCCGGTACGACCTATTTCACCAATATGGACGAGGTCATGATTGTCGCAGGTGTCACCGGTATATTGCTGATCATCGCGATTGCCCTGCGCCGGCCGCTTGAACTGGCGTCCCTTGGCACGGATCAATCGGTATCGCTTGGCCTTGGCATCACGACATTCCAGTTTGCCATGATGTTGCTGGCCGCCATTCTGGCCGCGGCGGCAACGCTTCTTGTCGGACCGCTCAGCTTTGTCGGCCTGATGGCCCCGCATCTGGCACGTGTGGCGGGATACCGCCTTGCGGGCGGGCATTTGCTGGGATCGGTTTTAATCGGGGTCAATGTCATGATGGTCGCCGAATGGCTGGCAAGGAACCTTTTATACCCTGCCCAACTGCCAACCGGATTGATAGCCGCAATGATCGGCACCAGTTATTTCCTGCTTCTGGCAGCGCGCAAACGATAACGAACACAGGCGTCGCGGTCTCCCCTGACGCCTGTGTTGCCGGGTCCGTAAGCCTGCATCAGTTTGACGGGATGTAATCACCGTCAAACTTGATCAAATCGTCTTTGATTTCATACCAATCGGGTTTCGATGCGGTATGGATATGAACCGACGGGCGAACTTTCGGATCATCATCCAGTGCGGATGCCGCAACCACATAGATTTTCTCCGACGACATATCGCCCAAAGATGTCCCGCATTCCTTACAAAAGCTGCGTTCAAACTTTCCATCCGGCCCTTTGTAGAGGCCAATCGACTCTTTACCTGACAGCAGATGAAAATCATCGACCTTGCCAATCACCACCGCAGAAAACACCCCCGCAGCCTTACGACAGCGTGAGCAGTGACAGTAACTCAGCGATGACGGTTCACCGGAAATCTCGAACCTGACATTCCCACACAGACAACTTCCCTTTATCATTTCACATCCCGATTTTATGCTTCAAAGAAATAGAACATAACATGAACATTCAGCACCTGCCAGCAAGAATCCCCCTGATGCTCGTCCATCACGCTTCTTGGTTTCGCCCACCCAATTCAGGCGGCCAATTCTTTGCCATCTCGATTGCGCTATCCAGTGTTGGCGCATGTTTCATTGGAAATGGCAGCATGCGGGCGAAGTTGCTGTTTTCAACATCTTCGGCATGATCATGCATATGGCCATCACCGTGATGGTGATCTTGTTCGACACGGATCACACCCTTGGCAAATACCGCCAGACGGTCGCGGTTTTGCTTAAACCATGCAGCGGCCTGTTTGCGGGTTTCGTGATCCTGCCCCGTCATGCCTTTGACCAGCATGATCAGAACGGCCGGTTCGCTGCGTTTTGCAAAATCATCAAGCGCCCTGATATAGGCAGCCCCATCAGCGGGGCTTTGCGCATCGATCATTTCAAACAGAACGATATCGGTTCCATGGGTGCTTGATCTGAACATCTGTTCCCTTAATGCCAATGGCCCGGCGGATTTCCCGCCGGGCCTGAATTCAAATGGAATAGGATTTAAAATTCGCGCCGGAAGCCCATCATGATCGTTCGACCATGCCCGGCCACCGAATAGCCGCGCAGCGCACTTGCCGCCGGATTTTCATAGCTGGCATCAAAAATGTTTTCGACACCCAGTCGCGCCGTCCCGCCCAGTACCGGATAATGGGCCGAGAGGTTAAAGACGAGGCTGGAGTCAATTTTAGCATCATCGATCTTGCTGCGTGGTGCCGTATAGGTTCCGTCAAAACGCATGTTCAGATCATCCCAGACATAACTGTCGACATATCCGGTAAAGCGGAAGGGTGATGGAATACGGTTATTGGGAAGCCAGCTATCAAGATCACCGTCTTCGTTGGTATCATAACGCCCTTCAACATAGGACGCCAAGGCACCGACAAAGGTATCTTCGCTGATGTCGTATTCAGCCGTCAGTTCTGCCCCAAGAATGCGTTCTTTTTCCTGACTAAGCTCACTGGTCGCAGTATCGAAATTGTCACCACGTTCATTGGTGCTCATATAGACCGCACCCGTGGTTCGGAAATCAGTCCCGGCATACCGTGCGGCAAGCTCATAGGTTTTAACCTTGGAGGCCTCGACATCGATATCTGCGAAATTAAGCGGAATGCCCGTCAAACCGGCCCGCCGGGTATAGGCCCCGACATCGGGCACAGAAAAACCTTCGCTGTAACTCAGCGAGGTATCAATTTTATCGGTCCAATGTACAACAGCCGATGCATTATAGGTCACAGCACTATAGGACGCATCCCCGCCGGTAAAGGCCGCGGTTCCGAAATAGGTCTGCCCGACACCACCGACATAGCGCATATAGTTCGGGCGGGTGAAATCGCTGACGGTCAGGTCATATTTTTCATAGCGCACACCACCTGAAAGATCGAGATATTGGGTCACGGGTGCGGAAACTTGTGCAAAGACGGCTTTGCCATCCTGTTCCATCGGTGCGCCGATATCACGGCCGCTGATTGTGCGGTATTTGACATCATCGAACGTCAGATCCCCGCCCCAGCTTAAGCTCATGCCGTCATAAACCATATCAAGCGGCGTATCGGTCGAAAGCTTCACCCCGGTTTTTAACGTATCAATCACCGACTGCCCCAACGGGTCTTCGGTGGATGGGCTATCGGCCAACGCCACCAGTGCAAAATTATAAGTCGAATGATATTCGGCACGGGCAGCCTGTTTGTAACTGTCATTGTAAAACAGCTTCAGATCGCCAACGCCCAGCTTGCCGAAATCATACTCATACCCGGCAGTGAAATACTGGCTTTCATCTTCGATGGGCTGCGCGTTATAGGGCGCATCATAATTGACCGAAATCGGATCGGTGCTCAGATCCGGATAATATTCGATATTCTGACGAAATCGCACGACTTCGGTAGATAGAAACAAACGATGTCCGTCAGCAAGGGTAAGACCAGCTTTGCCAAAAACATTCAGATCTTCGGCATTATCGAACCCACCTTGACCCAACATCGCATCCGAGGGCACCTGATTTCCATACCCGTCGTAGAAGTTGTTTGATTTCGCCCCGGTGACGCTTGCGGCGTAATCAACCGCGCCAATGCCACCACTTCCCGCAAGGGTCAGCGACGGTGCCAGGCTGTCGCCGACATCATCGGTGAAGGCTTTGACATGACCATCGACGGAGAACGTGTTGGTTCCAGCTTCGCCGGTTTTGGTGATGATATTAATCGTGGCCCCGGTTGCACCATCGCCGTTCATGGCATTCGATCCGGGAATGACTTCGATGCTTTCGATCTGGGCAACATCGATCATGGATAGAATACGGCTTGAATTTCGAAGGGGCGTATTGCGCGAAATCCCGTCGACAAGAACCTGCACATCACGGCCACGGAAGGTTTCCGTGCTGCCAATCAGGCTTTGATCATCAAACATGAAGCCCGGCACAGAATTACGAATGACGTTGGTAACATCACTGGTTTTGGCAAGTTGGGCTTCGATCTGTTCGCGGCCAATGACCACGACCGTCGGCGACATCGACGAGATTGATCGACGCGAACGGGTGGCACTGACAACCACGTTTGGCAACGTGACCGAATTTTCGCTTCCGTGTGCAGCGACAGGAAAGACGCGGACACTGTCTTCGGTAATGAATTCAAAGTTATGACCGCTTCCGGCCAGCAAAACCGAGAATGCCTGCGTCGCGTCAAGTTCCCCAGAAACCGATTGTCCCTGAAGCCCGGAAAGATCACCCTGCACGATCAGTTGCAGACCAAACTGTGCGGCCACTTGATCCAAAGACGCGCGTAAATTCCCGGCATCTAGGTTGAGCACTTGTGCATCGGTTGCGCCTGACTGCGCATTTGCCGATGCCATTGAAGCGCCGAATGAAACACCTAACACGGCCGCAACCAGCGTACTGGTCCCCAGCAGACGTGCCTTTGTCATTTTCGTATTGTTCACGATTTAACCCCAAGATCACAAATAATAATGCAACTCACTATTACCCTCATGACGTATGGGGTCAGGTTTTGAGGATGTCTTTTTTGCTATTTTTTTGAAATAATTTCGAAACCACCGGGAAATGACTGCTTTGTAAGGCCATAGGCCGCCAGCAATGCAGCAACCGCACTTTGTGGTTTGGCAAGATCGAAACTGCCGGTGACATAGATGTCATCCATCAGCGGATCAAGAACGTAGCTTTCACCGTTCATCAATGGGGCGATTTTCGCCAGCAATTCTTCAAGCGGCATATCCTGTGCAATCCAGCGACCATTCCGCCATGCCGCCAGTCGATCAATGTTATACGCACCATAGCGCATATCACCCTGTGTCCCCTGCCATGCCGCCTGCCCGGCACTAAGTCGTGCCAGACGAACATCACGGCTAGCAAGATCAACCACACCTTCGCGGACTTCGACCCGTGGATGACCCGCCCAATTAGAGGCAGCAAATTCCGTTCCCACCGCCTGTACGGTCAGATCGCCAACGCGCACGCGTAACGGGCGCACGGCATCCTTGGCAACCTTGATATAAATACCGCCTTGCAAAACCGCGATATCGCGGAATTCTGGTGAATAGTCGATATTTACCCGCGTACCCGGCTCCATCCAGATGTGTGACCCATCGGCCAAATCATGGATTTTCGATATGGCGCTGATCGAATTTTCCGCCACCAGATCAGGATCAGGACGCACAGCACCAAGAACAAACAACCCGACAATCAGCATACAGGTCGCCAAGGCCAGCATTGGTCTGAACCGACGGTTTTTCGGCCGCATTCCTGGGAACTGCCTCGGCCCGCCACCAAGGGCACCAAGACGTTCAAGATCATCGCGAATTCCCGCAAGGTCGGTATCGGTCAGCGGACGGCGCGGCTCATTCGAACCGACATTTGATGCCGTTGATTCAGGGTTTACATCAGGTACCTGCGCCCGGCTATCTGCCACGACAATTTCCATACTGTGCCAGGTTTGGCGCGCACGGCTCAGAAGTACCACATTGTTCGGGGATGTTGCCTGCCATTGATCAAAAGCAATCTGTTCATTCTGGCCAAGGCCATCATTGTCCAGCCGAATTGCCCAGAAATCAGCAATGTCTTCGTCGCATGTGCAATCAATAGGATAACGAAACTCTGTCATGGCAATTTTGCGGTCCGGCCTTTGATAATGGTCGAGCGATGGGCTTGCACCCGTTTATATGACGTTCAGCGCACGCCAAAGAGGATGTTTAAGATCAACCTAGTTTTCATGTCGCGCCAACACCTCGCGGCAATGCTTTAACGCAGTTCGCAAATGTTTTTCCACCATATTACGACTGACGCCAAGCTTTTGCGCAGCTTCTGCCGGGGTAAGGTGATCACGCTTACATAACAAAAACGCTTCGCAACAGCGCGGCGGCAAATCTTTGATCGCGGCTGCGATGATATCAAGACGCTGTCGGTCAGAACTGATTTGTTCAGGTGTCGCGCAATGATCATTTGCGCCCTTCATCTCGGCAATATCGGCGGGATCTGTAAACTCCAAAGGATTGCGTTTATTCCGGCGCAGAACATCAATCGCCAGATTGGTCGCCATGCGCATCAAATAGGCTGGTGGATTTTCAACGTCTTTGGGATCAAGGTCACGGCGACGTAATTGCAGGTAAAGGTCCTGCAAGACGTCTTGGCTTTCTTCGCGTGTCGGCAGATATTTCTGAACCTGACGCAGAAGACGCGCGTAATATTGTTGATAAATTCCGTCCCACAAACGGTCCCGGACCGTCATACGCACACACCGGCATTAGCAATAATGATAACTATTATCATTTTCAGTGTGGTTATAATTGATGAGACAATATCGTCAATCCAAAAAACAAAAGGCCCGCATTAAGCGGACCTTTTGCCGAACCGGATTTCTCGGTAAATCAGTCTTCAAAATGCCCTCGGGCAGCAAAACCACCACCCTGATAGATCGTCGCCTTCTCGTGGCGGTCTTCCGGGGCAAAGGCGGCTTCAATTTCAGCACGGAACTGTTCCGAACTGTCTTTTGGTTTCCAGCCAAGGAACTCGGCGTGATCGTTGCTCCACCACTTTGCTGTGTTGTCCGAAACACCATACATCACCAAATGACCGGTTTGCGGGGCGGTAAAGATCGCCTTCATCAACGACACAAAATCGCCCGGGCTCATCCAGGTTGACAACATCCGACGATCAAGCGGCTTTTCAAAGCATGACCCGATGCGCACCGAAACGGTTTCAACATCGAACTTGTCGTAATAATAGCTTGCCATTGCTTCGCCATAACATTTGGTCACGCCATACAAGCTATCAGGACGCTGTGCGGATGTGTCATCAAGTCTGGTGGTACGTTCGTGGAAACCAATCGCATGGTTGGAACTGGCAAACATGATCCGGCCGACACCGTTCTGGCGGGCGGCTTCATAAATGTTATAGGTTCCGGCAAGATTGGCCTGTAGCAAATCGTCAAATGCCGCTTCGATGGAAATGCCGCCAAGATGGATGATGCCATCAACATCCTTGGTCAGTTCAATCACCGCTGCACGATCAGACAAATCACACGGGACGACTTCCTCGTTCGGCCCGGCCGGGTTCATCGGCGAAATATCCGACAGACGAATGACATCGGCATAGCCTTTAAGGCCTTCGCGGCAGATTTTTCCAAGGTTCCCGGCAGCACCGGTAATCAGCAAACGTTTCATCTTTATCCTCTTTGATATGCGTCTTTTACCGCGATCAATTGCTGCCAAACACAAGGTTGGGCAAGGTCATTGAAATAGCGGGAATATAAGTTGTCAGCAGAAGTGCTGTCACTATCGCCAGATAAAATGGCCAGATTGATCGCACCGCCTGTTCGATTTTCACCCCGCCTATCGCACAGCCAACAAACAGGCAGGACCCCACCGGCGGCGTACACAGGCCAAGGCCCAAATTCATCATCAACACCATGCCAAACTGAATCGGATCCATGCCAAACTGTACTGCAAGTGGCAGGAAGATCGGCGTACAGATTAGGATCAAGGCCGCCATATCCATAATCATGCCCGCAATCAGTAACATAACATTGATCAACAACAGGACCATGATCGGATTGTCTGTGATCGTTGTAATCGCCCCGGCCAAAGCATCCGGCACCCGATAAAAGGCCAGCATGTATCCATAGGCTGAAGCACAACCGACAAGCAGCATTACAAGGGCCGTAGTCTTGGCTGATTGTTTTACCGCAGCAATGAAACCGTCCCAACTGAGTTCGCGATATACAAAACCGGTAATAATCAGCGCATAAGCAACACCGATTGCACCGGATTCAGTGACGGTAAACACACCACTTAGAACCCCGCCAACAATGATCACGGCGGTAAAGAAACCCGGAATTGCGCGCACAGCCGTTCGCCAAACAACACCCCAACCGGGGAACGGCTCAGCAGGGTAGCCGTGCCGGATGGCAACAAGCCAGGCCGCAACACCGAGCAACAAACACATCATCATGCCCGGCACAACGCCCGCCATGAACAGCTTGGAAATCGAAATCCCCCCACCAGCAGCCACAGCATACAAGATCATGTTATGGCTGGGCGGGATCATGATCCCGGCAACAGAGGAGGTTACCGTCACGTTTACAGCATAATCCGCACGGTAGCCTTCCTTTTTCATCACCGGAATAAGGATCGATCCAAGGGCAGATGTATCGGCCACAGCCGATCCGGAAATGCCGCCAAACAGCATTGATGAAAACACGTTCACAATGCCAAGTCCACCACGGCGGCTACTCACCAATGCAGTTGCAAATTGCACCAATCGGGATGCGATCCCGCCATGGAGCATCAATTCGCCGGCAAAGATAAAGAACGGAATGGCCAACAGGGAAAAAGTACTAACGCCAGATCCGATACGCTGGAAAGCGATCAGGGTCGGCAGCCCCTCAAAGAAAAAAGCCCCTAGGGCGGCGACACCAAGTGCGATGGCAACAGGCATTCCAACAATAATACCTATCGCAAACACGCCCAGAAGAATGGTCATGCCCATCTATTTTTCGTCCTTATTAAGCAAATCATCGTGATAATAACTGGCGTTGGAAATGACCTTCCAGCGTGTGATAATTTTAAGAATATTCACAACGCTATAAAACATGATTCCAGCCCCGCAAAAGGCCATTGGCATCCACCGCCAACCATCCGAAACGTGAATGATCGGCATGACCTTGGACCAGTTAAACTGCACAAGATCTATCGCGCCAATCATCATCCAATAACCAAACCACGTCATCACGGCATAGGTGGCGACTGCAATCACAGCAGCAACTTTTGGCGGCAGGGCGTCACGGAAAAACGATACGGAAAGGTGGCTGTTGTCGCGCATGCCTGCAGCAGCAACCGGGAACGTAACCAAGACGATCAGTATCAGAGACACCTGTTCAACCCAGGTGGGGGTTTCATTTAGAACATAACGACCAAAAACCAACCATGCGAAGCACGGAATCAGTGCCACTAGCGAGACGCCGCCAATCAACGTTAGAAAGCCGGCAATGCCGCCACCAAGGCGGTCTAACAAATTGGTGAAACTCAAAAACATCTATCTGCCGCCAGAATGATAATAACCGGAAATAGAATAAGCCTAGAAAGAAAGAAGGGCGACGATTATATCGCTACCCTTCAATACCTTATGTCTTATTTCTGCGCATCCTGGATGGCTTTGACCAGATCGGCCAGTTCAGGGTTGCTTTTTGCAAAGCCGTCATAAACCGGCTGCATTGCATCCTGGAATGCCTGCTTGTCGGCAATCTCGTTCACTTCAATACCAGCAGCGATGACTTTTGCCTTCGACTGTTCTGCACGTTCTGCCCAAGCAGCGCGCTGTACGGTCACCGATGCATCAGCAGCTTCGTGGACGATTTTCTTTTCATCGTCAGACAGGCTGTCATACAGGTTTTTGTTCATGCAAAGGCATTCTGGCAAAATCAGGTGCTGCGTAACAGAATAGTATTTTGCGGCTTCGAAGTGGCCCGAGCTGTCATAGGACGGGTAGTTATTTTCAGCACCGTCAATAACACCGGTTTGCAGCGACTGGTAAACAGAACTGTACGGAAGTGGCGAAGCATTACCGCCCAAGGCAGCAACCATCTGCACATACAGATCGTTGTTCATCACACGGATTTTCATGCCTTTAAGGTCGGCAGGGGTGTTGACCGGGTGCTTGGTGTTATAGAAAGAACGTGCACCAGAATCATACCAACCAAGCGGCTGAAGCCCTGCTTTGATCAGGCCGTCTGCAATCTGCTGACCGGCAGGACCGTCCATAACTTTGTGCATGGCATCGACGTTTTTGAAAATGAAGGGCAGCGAAACAACGTTTGCTTCGGGTGCAACTTCACCAAGCGGGCCAAGGTTGAAAACCGCCCAGTCCAGACCACCAAGACGAACCTGCTGGATCGCATCAGGCTGATCGCCCAAAACACCGCCATGGTAAACCTTGGCTTCCAGATCGCCACCGGATTTTTCATTGATGATCTTGGCGAATTCTTCCATGCCGGTCGAAACCGGATATTCTGGCGGATGAATGTTCCAGCCACGCCATTCATTTGCTTGCGCGCCAGATGCCAGTGCGACCGAAACGGCCGCTGCGGCAATCGTCAGGGTCGTGGTTTTAAGAAAATTGTTCATTTAGAGTCCTCCCGAGACTGATGTGTCTACTGCGTTAAAGCCTTATTTTCCCTAATCGGGACTTGTTGTTGTTATTCAACCTTACAGGTTGTTAGTTGTACTTACAATTCTAAGGTGGATTAACAACTAGTCTAATAGTCATTGCGCACCGATTGTTATTATGGCGTCGCAAATAGCCATCCCGGCAGAACCACCTGCCGGGATAAAAGGCAGGTCCGATATCGTGATGGACTAAGCCACACGCAATGCACCATCGCCATAGGCATTGCGGATGACCTCGGCCAACATGTCGTGCTCGTGATCCGTAAGATCGATCAGCGGACTGCGCACCGGACCGGTATCGCGTCCGATAACCCGCATCCCCGCCTTGACGATGGCAACGGCGTATCCTTTGCCGCGATTACGGATATCAAGATACGGATAGAAGAATTCGGTCAGAACCCGGTTCATCACTGCATCATCGTCACGCGTCAGCGCGTCATAAAAATCAAGCGCCTGCTGCGGCAGGAAGTTGAAAATCGCCGATGAATAGGTTGTCACGCCAGCAGCCTTATAGGCCTTGGCAAAGACTTCTGCCGTCGGCATGCCACCGATATAAGACAGGCGGTCGCCCATCACGGTGCAGACCTTGGTCACCATTTCGATATTGCCGTGACCATCCTTGAACCCGACAAGGTTGGGGCAAACGTCACACAATTTCGACAGCGTTTCGGCGGTGATGATCGAATTGTCGCGATTGTAAACAATCACGCCGATCTTGACCGCATCGCATACGGCCTTGACCCGGGCAAACAGACCTTCCTGTTCGGCACCGACAAGATATTGCGGCAACAGCAAAAGACCATCGGCACCGGCGGCTTCGCATTCTTTGGCCAGTTCAACCGCCATTGCCGTGCCATAACCACAACCGGCAATGATCGGTGTATCACCGGCAACTTCCTTGGCAGCACGCACGGTGGCAACGACCTCAGCCGGGGTCAACGAGAAAAATTCGCCCGTCCCGCCTGCAGCAAACAACGCCGTTGCAGGGAACTGTGCAAGCCAACCGACATGCGCGCGGAAAGCGTTCAGATCAAGCCCGCCCTGGGCATCAAAAGGCGTCACCGGGAATGACAGCAACCCGGCACCAATGGCCTTTTTCATCTCAAGATAATGCATCAAGCGTCCTTCAAATCTAGATACGTCAAAATAACTATGATGATTTTATAAATTCATCATATCACTTTGTCAAACATATTACCCAAACAGACTCAAGGGCGCAGAAAACTGCGCAACACAAGGGTTTTATTGACCTGATGACAAGATTGAACTTTGGTATGATGACTTGAATATGGGCGATATTCGGGCGAATCGGATCAATTGATATGATGACTTCCGCCTTTAAGCCCGTTAGGGTCGCCCTATCACCCCTTTAATCCCACAATCGAGAAGACCGGGAATGACCGACATTAACGCCGCCAGCCGCATCCTTGCCGATGCCTTTCTCAATCACACGCTGATTGATCCCCTGCCGGAAGATATTGCACCAACAAGCTTTGAGCAGGCCTATGACATTCAACGCGCGACGCTTGCGCTGACCGGCGCCAAGCAGGCGGGATGGAAACTGGCCGTGGCGACACGGGCTGCTCAGGAAAAGATTGGAGCAGATGGCCCCTTGATCGGGCCGTTGCTTGATGGCCGTATTCTTGGCGATGGCGCCAAGCTGACCACAGCGGATCTGCATTACCCCAATATCGAAGCCGAAATTGCCGTCGTGATGAAAAGCACCCCGGCCGCCGATG
Organism: Thalassospira lucentensis; assembly: GCF_050516545.1. Taxonomy (GTDB): domain Bacteria; phylum Pseudomonadota; class Alphaproteobacteria; order Rhodospirillales; family Thalassospiraceae; genus Thalassospira; species Thalassospira lucentensis_C. The sequence continues at coordinate 2,420,420 of NZ_CP191544.1, forward strand.
CAACATCAAGCGATATCCTTGATCATATCGAAAGCATCCATCTGGCCATCGAAATCGCAGATCGACGCTATGACGTAAAACAGAACCCTGTTCAAACACTCGCCGATCTGAATTCCACCGGTTATTTCGTGCTGGGGCAGGAAATTGAAAACTGGCGCGATCTTGGTTTCATTGGCGGCACTGTCACCACCAAAAGCGACGGCGAAATCCTTGCCACCAATGATGATCCCGATGCATGGCCTGAAATTTTCGGCGGCCTTGAACATCTGGTCGGATATCTTGGCAAGCGCGGCAAAAGCTTAAAGGCGGGCGATGTGATTACAACCGGCGCCTGCGCACTTCCGACCATCAGCCCGCATGGCAAGATCGAAGCCATCTTTGACGGGTTGGGCACGGTCACGGCGGAAATCAGCAAAGTCTGAAGAATCTAAAAACTGATCCCGCCCCGCCAAACCAGCACCCCATATGGTAAAAGCCATGCAGTTTCCTGCATGGCTTTTATTTTGGGCAAGTCCGCTAAATTTCGCGGTGATATCACCCAGCTTCGCGGAAGCGCGAAACCGGCACACCCGGCACTTCGGCGCGCAGGGATACAAGCTTACCCGCATGCGGAAACTCGGCGCGCTTTTCTGGGCTGTAATTTTCCTGATGGCTGGTGACATACAGCGTTTTCATATCCGGCCCGCCAAAACACGGCATGGTCGGATTGGGCATCGGCATCGGGATGGATGTGATCAATGTGCCATCCGGGGCAAAACGGTTCAGGTTGCCTGCCGACACACCCGCTGACCAATAACACCCTTCCATATCAACCGCAGCACCATCCGGGCGGCCCAGCGTGTCATCAAGATCAAGATAGCGCGTGCAGTTGGAAATATCGCCAGTTTGAACATCAAAGTCCCAGCGATTAACCCACGGCCCGCGTGAGTCTGAATGATACATCATCGCGCCATCTGGCGACCATGCGATGCCATTCGATATCTTAAACCCGGTGGCCTTTTGCTCGATCTTGCCATCAGCCGTGATGCGATAAAGCGATGCAATTGCCTGCTTATCGGCATTGTCATCCATGGTGCCGACCCAGAACGCGCCATCAGGTCCGATCTTGCCATCGTTGGTGCGGCTGTGAATGCCGTCTTCAATCGTGGCAAGCGCGGTGCGTTCGTCCGTTTTCGGGTCGAGATAAACAATGTCCTTGCGCAGGGCAACGATGATGCGGCCCGCATCGGTCAGGCCAAAACAACCAAGCTCGCTTTCAAACTTCCAGACTTTGCGCACGCCGGTTTTGACATCAAGTGCATGAAGCTGCCCGTTCAGAATATCGGTCCAGTAAAGCCGGTCATTCTGCGCATCCCAATTCGGGCATTCCGCCAGTGTAAATGTCTCATCACTGAGAATTTCCGGCTGGTAAAAAGCCCCGTTCGTCCCCGACATTGCAACACCCCTTAAAGTCATATGATCAATTTTTCTATCCAACGGTTTGCCGTTCACCGGCCCCACTTGTCAATAAAATTAGCCATTTTTCTTTACAGGAATGATATCGAGTGCCGACCAAAACGGCTTCAAAACCGATGCGGCTACCCGTTATTTTCCGAACCTTCCGGTCGGAAAAGCACACGTCCAAAACCGGTCACGAAACAGTTGAAATCACATATCGCGGGCGTGATCGGTCACGCGCTGCCGGGCCTGATGAAGGTGATAGTGCATCAAAAGTTCGGCACTATCGCCATCACGGCCAAGGATCGCATCATAAATCTGTCGATGTTCTTTAAGAACCTTTTGGGCACGTTCGGCCGATCCACCACGTGTGATATTCAATGCAACTTTCATTGATTTGGACATCACACCATGCAGGGAATTGAGGATGGTGACAAAAATTTCATTCCCGCTGGCGCGGGCAATGGCCATATGGAAATCAAGATCGGCCTTATCGGCGATATCCCCCGCACCAATACCATCTTCAAGCATTTTCAGGGCATTCTCGATATCGCGGTGATGGCGCAGGCTGGCACGTTCAGCGGCCATGCGCGCCGTTGTGCATTCAATCGCAATACGTGCTTCAAAACAGCGCAAAAGCCCCGCAACGTCATTGACCCCGCCAAACTCGATCAAGCCTTGTGGCGGACGCTTTTTGACAAACGACCCCACCCCTTGGCGGGCATAGACCAACCCATCGGATTGCAGTTTGCGCAACGCTTCGCGGACAACCGGACGCGACACGCCAAAGGATGCGCAAATCTCGTTCTCGGACGGAAGCTTGGTCCCCTCGCCCAGATTGCCTGAAACAATCTGTTCAAGGATCTGACCATAAAGCTGATCCGCAAGCTTTTCGCGTTTTTGAACCTTCAACAGCAACTCGGTCATGCTCCGCCCCGAACTTGTTATCTTGTAAAACTTACTTATAAGTTTTATCGGGAAACGCCAACCGGGTAAAGCCCCCGCACACCCCGCCTACGATCAATCGACCAAAGAATAATCCCGCTTTGCCGGAACTGCGATGTCGTCATCATCGACAAGCCCGCTATCGGGTTTTGCCAATAAAGACGGTGTCAATGTCATGCTGCCGGTCAGTGTCTGGTTGTTATCAAGCACAACAAGATCGCCAAATTCCTTGAATTCGGGATGATTATGAACATTTGGCACATGGGTAACCGGTTCAACACAGAACGTTTTACCGTCTTCGGGGATATAGAATTGCAGGTTGGCAAAACTGTCGCTGGCCGTCATATGCAGGCTATAACCCGCATCATCCCAAATCATTTCCGCTTCGCGTTCCCAGCCGGTGTAATGAACATCAAGCCCGTGATGATGGCGGATCATTTTGCCATCTGAAAAATCACGACCAAGATCAATCACCGTGCGTCGGGTCGGCAGCATGTCTTCGTCGGTGGCAAAACAATCGGACGCGACAAAGGAAACCGATGCATCTTCCCCACCGGGGAACCACGGATGCAACCCAATGCCATACGGCATCGGTGTTCTGCCCAGATGACGCACCCCGATTTCAAGCGTCACGTCAATTTCAGTGACCTTGAATTCCTGCCAGGCAACATAGACAAAGCCGCTTTTGGCATCGTCATGCTTGTGATTAAAGCGCAAACTATCAACAGTCGGGCGTTCGATTTTCCATTCCGCCCCGCGGCCAAAGCCGTGAATGGCATGCGGGCTGGGCGGACGGTTCGCCGGAACCTTGACGATATGGCCATCGAAATCAAATTCGGAAAAGGCCAACCGATTGGCAAAGGGCACCATCGGGAAACATCCCAGACTGGATGGATTTCCCGAATTCAAGGCCTGCTCGCTCACAGGGCGCAACAGGTTGATCACGCCATTGCCATCCGGGCGCACCCAGTCAATCCGCGATATCGCACCGCCCTGCGGCACGATCCCGATCTGAAAAGGTCCACTGTTCCAACGATATTCCGGTTCGCCCTTTTTGGACATGCAGGTGCCTCAATTCCGTTCATAAATCATATGATGACTTTACATCACTGGTCAGGTTCGACTATTTCAAGATGGTACTGCCACTTGCGCCAACCAAACCTTAACGCCTGTGGTCAATTTTATATCCGATTGTTTTATACCGGATTTATCGGACACGCAAAATGAACAAGACGACCGCATCAAACACACCGCGCAAAGTTTCGCTGACGGAAAAAGTCATTGCCAGTTTGCGTCAGGAAATTGAAAGCGGTCAACGTGAACCGGGCAGCAAACTTCCAACCGAACCGGTCCTGACCGAACGGTTTGGGGTGAGCCGCACCGTTATCCGCGAAGCGATTGCCGCCTTAAAGGCCGATGGTCTTCTGGAACCGCGCCAAGGAGCCGGTGTGTTTGTTTTGGCACCCGAATCGCGGAGCAACGACAAATCGATTTTTGCCGTTGATTACGCGCAAGTGTCCGACGTTCTGGAAATCCTTGAACTGCGCATGGCGGTCGAGATCGAGGCAGCAGGCCTTGCCTGCACGCGAAGCTCCGTCGCCCAGCAGGCCAAAATCTATGAGGCGATGGCAAAAATGGAAGCCGCTCTGGAAAAAGGCGATCCAACCGAACCGGCCGACTTTGAATTCCATAGCGCAATTTCTGCCGCCACCAACAATCGCCGCTTTGCCGAATTTCTGGAACATCTGGGCGATAAAACCATCCCCCGTGCGCAATTGCGCCGCCGCCCGCCAGAAGCCGAAGATCAAAAGGCCTATATGCACATGATCATGGGCGAACATCGCAAGATTTTTGATGCGATTGCGGCCCGCGAAGATGATGTCGCGCGCAAAGCCATGCGCGACCATCTCAGCCAAAGCCAGACCCGCTATCAAAAACTCCTGACCCAGCGATAATAAACCTTATTCCGCCCCGTCTTGGCGCATTTCAATGCCGCGCAACTTCGAGATGACATAGTCTGCGCGCGCCGATAACGGCCATTCAGACCGATGTATCAACCAGATCGTGTCAATCACCGGGAATTTTGCCCTGATCACACGAATGCGTTTCTGATCGCGGAAAACCTGACGCGCATATTGCGGCAAAACCGTAAATCCAAGCCCGCGTGCCACCGGCTCAAGAATCAGTGCCACCTGATTGCTAAATCCCCGTACCGGCATCCGGTTAAGCCCCCGGTTCTTGGGAAACATTTGGCCAAGCAAACGTTTTGCCATCGCTTTGCCGTCTGGATGGTCAATCAAACCAAGCGCTTCCAGGTCGGCCCACTCGTTCACCTTAGCCTCGGCAGGAACAATCAGTTCGAGATTTTCCTCGGTAAAGTGACTGACGCTCAGACGCGGGTCATCCGGACGCACGGTCGTTAAACCGACCTCATAGCGGTTTTCCAGCACCGCTTGCAGAATTTCCGGGTCGGGGGCAAACCGGTGTCGAATGACCAAATTATGATTGGCCTCCTGCAAGGACAGTAAACGCGGATACAGGAACAAACCGATGCTTCCCGGCGTGATGATGGTGAAATCCCCGCATGTCTGCTGGCCATCGGTTAAACGGTTATGTAACCGGTTGTCCGCTCGGTTGATTTCGTCGCAATATTCCAAAAGCGCGACCGCCGCCGGCGTCAGGTCAATATTGCGGGGGCGCCGGACAAAAAGCGGGCCCAGTTCCGCTTCAAGACTTTTGATGTGCTGACTGACTGCTGCTTGCGTCAGGTCAAGTTCATCTGCAGCACGGGTAAAGCTACCCGTGCGTGAAACAGCGGTAAAACTGCGAAGCCATTGCGGATTTATCATAATAAAATCTTATCGATTTTATTACTTATGATCAATTTACTTTATGCCAATACCTGCTTAAATCCACCTCAATCTTTCAACAACGAGGTGCGTTATGACGCAAGCTTATCCCCGCAGCTTCTCCCATATCGGGCTTTCAGTCACTAATCTGGATGTGGCTGTAAAATTCTATACCGAAGTCATGGGTTGGTATCTGATCATGGCACCAACCAAAATCACCGAAGATGACAGTGCCATTGGTGTGATGTGCTCGGACGTCTTTGGCGCAGGATGGGGTGAATTCCGCATAGCCCATCTGTCGACGGGCGACCGGGTTGGTGTCGAGATTTTCGAATTTAAAGGTGCCCAAAAACCTGAAAACAATTTTGAATACTGGAAATCGGGCGTTTTCCATTTCTGTATTCAGGATCCTGACGTCGAAGGACTGGCTGCCAAAATCGTCGCAGCCGGTGGCAAACAACGCATGCCGGTTCGGGAATACTTCCCGAACGAAAAACCTTATCGCATGGTCTATATGGAAGACCCGTTCGGCAACATCATTGAAATCTATAGCCACAGCTATGAGCTGACCTATTCAGCAGGCGCATATGCATAAAGTCCCTATAGCGGAAAGCAAGACCCGCTGAGTATCTAGACACTTCCCCCTGATCAATTGGTCAGAGGGAAGTGCTTCATCGTAAGAAGGTACATTACACTGAAATGGCCTTGGCCAGAACGCTCATATCGGCAAGAACCATATCCGCCCCGGCGTCATAAAGCCGGTTTGCCGCGGCTACCTCGTCCCCGGCATAATGCCCGCCACCAACAAACCCGATGCATTTCATGCCTGCGGCAATGGCCGCGGTCACACCGGCAACAGAATCCTCGATCACAATCGCCTGTTTGGGGGAATAGCCCATATCAGCCGCCGCGTGCAAAAACAGATCAGGGGCCGGTTTGCCGTTCTTGACGAAATCGGCACTGTAAATCCGGTCTTCAAACCACGGGCCAAGACCGGTCACGGCCATGGTCTTTTCCAACCGTTCGACCGAACTGCTAGATGAAATGCAAAAGGCAACTTTCCGCTTGGTCAACCCATCCAGAACCCCGTCAATTTCGCGGATTTTGGTCAGTTCTGTATCATAGCGGGCAAACAGTTTTTCATAGAAAAACGGCTTGAATTCAGCACGGACGTCTTTGCCGGTTTCGACCAGAATATGATCAATCGGTGCCGCACTTGATCGCCCGGTAAAGCGGTCTGAGACTTCTTGCAATGTCAAAGGCGCGCCAAAATGGGCCAGCACATCAACAAGTGTCGCAAGCGAGATCGGTTCGCTGTTTACAAGCACGCCGTCACAGTCAAACAGAACAACAGCGCATCGATCAAACAGCTTTTTGACCGTCGCAATAGTGTGCGGCGTGGCGTCCTCACCAATATACGTTTTGGTTCCGTTTCCGGTATCGTTTCCGTGTTCGTTTCCTGGGGCCATGTTGAACCTGGCTTGTTTCATTTATGGGTTTAGACCCTGAACAGCCTAGCGAATGGAATGTTTCAGCGTCAACAAAAATGAACATTTGACCAATTAGTGAACTTTTGATCAACTCATCCTCAGAAAGACCAAACAAAAGAACATCCGGCAGACGTGACAAGGTCCGAACAGCCGGGGAAAGCGGAGGAATACCCATCATGAGTCCCCAAGATTCCTGCTTTATCGGCGTGGATGTTGGCACCGGCAGTGCCCGCGCAGGCGTATTTGACGCCAGCGGAAAGCTGCTGGGCAGTGCCGCCCACCCGATTGCAATGAACCGTCCGAAACCCGATTTCGTCGAACAGGATTCGGAAAATATCTGGCAATCGGTTTGCCAGTCGGTCCGCGATTCCTTAAAAAAATCCGGTGTCGCACCGGGTAAAATCGCCGCCATTGGTTTTGATGCCACCTGTTCGCTTGTGATCCGTGATCAAGATAACCGCCCGCTTGGTGTAACGCCGAATGGGGCAGATAACTGGGATGTGATTGTCTGGATGGATCATCGCGCGGTGCGCGAAGCAGAAGAATGCACCGCGACCGGATCAAGGGTGCTTGAATTTATCGGCGGCACCATGTCCCCGGAAATGGAAATTCCCAAACTGATGTGGCTGAAACGCCATCATCAAACGGCATGGAACAAAATGGGGGCTGCTTATGATTTGGCAGATTTCCTTTCATTCCGTGCGACAGGAAGCAACGCCCGGTCCTGCTGTACCGTCACATGCAAATGGACCTATCTCGCCCATCAAGATGACCCATGGGATCGTGATTTCCTATCTACCATCGGCATGAGTGATCTTAATGAAAAGATTGGAATGCATGAAAAAGCATTGGCCGTTGGCGAGTTGATTGGCCCCCTGTCGGATCAAGGTGCGGCTGATCTTGGCCTGACCACCAATTGTGTGGTTGGCGCCGGTTTGATTGATGCCCATGCCGGGGCACTTGGCACCCTTGGTGAATATCTTGATGGCAATCTGGATCAGCATTTTGCAATGATTGCCGGAACATCGACTTGTCATATGGCGCTGTCAAAACAACCGCGCTTTATCAAAGGCGTATGGGGTCCGTATCTTGGGGCGATCGCGCCCAATCTTTGGCTGAACGAAGGCGGACAATCGGCCACCGGGGCCTTGTTGGATCATGTGGTTGCCATGCATCCGTTTTCCCATGGCATGGGCCGTGATGCCCATAAACTGGCCGGGGAAAAATTGTTGCCGATGATGGCCAAGACAACCGATCTTGCCCCGCGCCTTCATGTTCTGCCCGACTTTCATGGCAACCGGTCCCCGCTTGCCGATTCAGAAGCCCTTGGCGTAATTTCCGGTCTGACACTGGATCAAAGCGAAGAAAGCTTCCTGAAACTTTATTGGGCAACCGCCTGTGCGATTGCCTATGGCACGCGCCATATCATCGATGCGTTAAATGATACCGGATATGACATCACCCACATTCATTTAAGCGGCGGTCACACCGCCAGTGCGGTACTGGTAAAACTCTATGCCGATGTCACGGGATGTCACGTTGTGATGTCTGATTGTGAAGAACCGGTATTGCTGGGGTCCGCCATGCTGGCCGCAGGGGCGCTGGATCCTGATGGCGGTCTTGCCAAGGCAGCCCGCAAGATGGCGGGCAAGGAAACATCCCATGCCCCGGACCAGTCAGCCAAGGCCGATCATGACCGGCGCTACCGAATTTTCCATCAAATGCATACCCATCGTCAGGTCCTTGATGGCATGAGCAAAAACTGAATTTTCAGCAACTTAATACTCGTCAAATCCCCCCTCCTCCCTGTGGCCCCGTCCAAAAGGCGCTTGACGGCACTTTTGGATAGGGTCAAAACAAAAGGGCCGATGCAAAAGCATCGGCCCTTTTTACGCACGCGCAACGGCGGGGTCGGGGGATCACGCAGATTTTTAAATCTGCACCGTCACGGCGCGATGCCACACAAGGCCGGTCCGATTTGGACCGGCCTTGTTCGTTTTACGTTATTCCGCCGGATGTTCGTGGGCTGCCTTGACGTCACCGCGTTTGGAACGGCTTTTGGCAAAGGTGCCAACAATCAAGACAAAGAACAGCGGCACGAAGAAGATCGCAAGCACGGTCGCGGCAATCATACCACCCATCACACCCGTACCAACAGCCACACGCGCAGCAGCACCGGCACCGGTCGAGATCGCCAATGGAACAACACCAAGGGTGAAGGCCATCGACGTCATAATGATCGGACGCAGACGCTGACGTGCGGCTTCGACGGTTGCTTCCAAAAGCCCCATGCCTTGATCGTAAAGTTCGCGGGCGAACTCGACAATCAGGATGGCGTTTTTGGCGGACAGGCCAATCGTGGTCAGGATCGCAACCTGGAAGTAAACGTCATCAGGAAGCCCACGCAGCAAGGCTGCGATCACGGCACCAAGAACGCCCAACGGCACGACCATCATGACCGAGATCGGAATGGCCCAGCTTTCATACAACGCCGCAAGACACAGGAAGACGACGATCATGGACAATGCATACAATGCCGGTCCCTGTTCGCCTGCTTCGCGTTCCTCATAAGAAAGCCCCTGCCATTCAAGGCCGACATCCCCCGGAAGCTTGGCAACAAGTTCTTCCATCGCGATCATCGCATCACCTGATGCAACGCCCGGTGCAGCAGCGCCCTGAATATTAAGCGATGACAAACCGTTAAAGCGTTCCAGACGTGGTGATCCAAAGTTCCATTTGGTCGTGGCGAATGCCGAAATCGGGACCATCTCGCCCAATCCGTTTCGGACATACCAGTAATCAAGGTCTTCAGGCATCATGCGATATTTCGCATCCGACTGCATATAAACCTTCTTCACGCGACCATTTTCAATGAAGTCATTGACATAGCTTGAGCCCCAGGCAGCAGCCAAAGTGCTGTTTACATCGGCCAGATTAACCGAAAGCGCACTTGCCTTTTCCTGATCGATATTGATGTTGAACTGTGGCGTATCACTCAAACCGTTCGGGCGGACACCCACAAGACGCGGGTCCTGTGCAGCCATACCTAAAAGCTGGTTACGGGCTGCCATCAAGGCGTCATGCCCATTACCACCACGATCAACAAGCTGAAGATCAAAGCCGTTCGCCGTCCCCAACTCGACAATTGCTGGCGGTGCAAAGGCAAAGATATTGGCTTCGCGGATTTGAGAGAAAGCACCATAAGCACGCCCGATCACCGCACCAACCGCCTGATCAGGTCGCGTACGTTCCGACCAGTCTTTCAGATTGATAAAGGCAATACCTGCATTCTGACCACTCCCGGCAAAGGAGAAGCCCGCCACGGTAAACAGGCCATTGACGGTTTCTTTTTCATTCTCAAGGAAATGCGTTTCGATCTCTTTGAGAACTTCGACTGTACGCTCCTGCGACGCCCCGGCGGGAAGCTGCAGCATCGAGAACATGATGCCCTGATCTTCTTCTGGCAGGAATGACCCCGGCAGACGCACGAACAAAGCAGCAAGGCCGCCAACAAGGATCACGTAAACAAACAGATAGCGCCATTTGCGGTGCACGACGTGATCAACACTGCCCTGATAGAACCGGTTGGTCTTGTCAAACCCGCGGTTAAACCAGCCGAATGGCCCCCTTTTCGCAAGCGGATCGACATGGGTTGGTTTGAGCATGGTTGCGCAAAGAGCCGGTGTCAGAACAATTGCCACAACAACCGACAAAGCCATTGCCGACACAATCGTGATCGAGAATTGGCGATAAATCGCCCCGGTCGACCCGGCAAAGAACGCCATCGGCACAAACACCGCCGACAGAACAAGCGCAATACCGATCAAGGCTCCGGTAATCTGGCCCATCGATTTCCGCGTTGCTTCGCGCGGCGGAAGCCCGTCTTCGTGCATCACACGTTCAACGTTTTCAACCACAACAATGGCATCATCAACCAAAAGACCGATGGCCAGAACCATGGCAAACATGGTCAGCGTGTTGATCGAATAGCCAAAGGCGGCAAGCACCCCAAACGTGCCAAGCAGAACCACCGGAACTGCAATTGTCGGGATCAGGGTTGCGCGCCAGTTTTGCAGGAAAACGAACATCACCAGGAAGACGAGAACAATCGCTTCAAACAGGGTGTGAACAACTTCCTCGATCGACACTTTGACGAACGGAGTGGTGTCATACGGATAAACAATTTCCACACCCTTCGGGAAGAACGGCTTGAGCTCCGCCAGACGCGCTTTAATGGCCTCGGCCGTATCAAGCGCGTTCGCACCGGTTGCAAGGTTAACCCCGATACCGGTTGCCGCTTGTGCATTATAACGCGCGACAACATCATAGCTTTCGCCGCCGATTTCAATGCGGGCAACGTCACCAAGACGCACCTGCGATCCATCGGTTTCAACCTTAAGCAGGATATTGGCAAACTCATCAACCGTCTGCAATTTGCTTTGGGCGGTGATGGTCGCGTTGATCTGCTGACCGGGAACGGACGGCGCACCACCGATCTGACCGGCGGTAACTTCGGTGTTCTGGGCTTGAACTGCGGAACTGATATCGGAAACCGCAAGGTTGTATGAAAGCATCTTGTTCGGATCAAGCCAGATGCGCATCGCGTGCTGCGCACCAAACACCTGAACCGAGCCAACACCATTCACACGACCCAGCGGATCTTCAATGGTGGAGACGACAAAGTCCGAAAGGTCTTCGGCATTCATCGACCCATCAGCCGAGACAAAGCCGACAACCATCAGGAACGAACCGCTCGATTTGGTAACGTTCACACCTTGCTGCTGCACTTCGGTCGGAAGCGAAGACATGGCGGCTTGGAGTTTGTTCTGAACCTGAACCTGCGCAATGTCTGGATCGGCTTCGGGTTCAAACGTCAGTTTGATTGACGCCTGACCATTTGCCGATGAATTCGACGACATATAACGCAGATAATCCAGACCACTCATCTGTTGTTCGATCACCTGCGTTACCGTGTTTTCCACGGTCTCCGCAGACGCACCCGGATAGCTTGCCGAGATTTCAACAGATGGCGGTGCGATGGACGGATACTGTTCGATTGGCAATTGCCAAAGTGACAGTCCCCCCGCCAGCATAATCACCAAGGCCACAACCCAAGCGAATACGGGACGGTCAATAAAGAATTTTGCCATTGAATAAGTCCTTATTCGGCGGCTTTGGCGGTTTCGACAGGCTCAGCCGCAACAGGTGCGCCCGGTCCGATGCGCTGAATACCATCAACAATCAGTTGATCGCCATCTTCAACGCCAGCCGAAACCAGCCAATCTTGTCCTTGGGACTGCTCAATCGTGATGTCCTTGGAAACAACTTTGCCATCCCCGACCACATAAACATAAGCCGATCCATCCGGGCGACGCATCACCGCTTTTTGCGGAACAAGAAACGCCCCTTCAAGGCGGCCCTGACGCACCTGACCACGGATAAACATACCGGGCAAAAGCGTCCCGTCCGGGTTCGGGAAGACAACGCGCAACCGAATGGTACCGGTGGTTTCATTCACCGTAACGTCCGAAAATTGCAATGTTCCCTTGTGCGGATATTCTTCGCCGGTGGCATCAACAATGAGTGAGACTTCGACATTGCCGTCTTCAACACCCTTGATGCGGCCATTCGCAATGGCATGCTTGATTTTCATCAAGCGACCACCGGCCTGCGTCACATCAACATAGATCGGATCAAGCTGGGTAATCGTAGTCAGCTTGGCCGCTTGATTGGCCGTAACAAGCGCGCCTTCGGAATAATCCGAAGATGCGATTTGGCCTGAAATCGGGGCGGTCACGGTGGTATATTCCAGATCAATGCGGGCCTGTTCCAATTCGGCACGGGCGGCGGCAACAGATGCCTTGCCCTGTGCTTCGGCGGAAACCGCGTCGTCATATGTCTGCTGGCTTACGGCCTGCGACTTGATCAACGGATCATACCGCGAACGGGTTTTGGTTGCCTGATCAAGGGACGCACGCTGACGGGAAAGTTCGGCCTGTGCCGCATCGACCCGTGCGAGATAGACATTCTGATCAATCATATAAAGCTGCTGACCAGCATCGACAAACGCGCCTTCGGTGAAATTGCGTTCTTTAATAATGCCATCGACCTGCGGACGAATATCCGCCTGTCGGAATGCGATCGTGCGACCGGGCATTTCTTCGACAAGACCAACGGTCTGTGCCTCTAAGGTCACGGTTCCAACTGGCGTAGCCTGCTGCTGTGGCGCGGCTGCCTGTTGTTCTCCGCCTTTATTTTCTTCGCTACAGGCTGCCACCATCAAGGCGAGCGCAGCCATACCAGCAAATTTTAAACAAGATCGCATGGACAAATTGCTTTTCCTTCTAAGTCCGGGCAAAGCATTTTGAGCGCGCTTTGCCATTGCATTTCGAAATACTGTACGGTACAGTACACATTGTGCACTGCACTATCAAGAGCCAAAAACAGCAGAATCAAAAATCATGAATGAAACGCCAGAAAAGCTTGAAAATCAATCCTCTCGCGGGTCTGCGCGTCGGCGTGCGATGATGGATGCTGCATGGCAAATTCTGCTTGATAAAGGGTTCTCTGGCGTCACACTTAATGATGTTATTTCGCAATCGGGTGGCTCCCGTACAACCCTTTACGAAGCATTTGGTGGAAAAGACGGTCTTCTTGCGGCTGTCATGACCGAACGCTGCATGGCGTTTTCCGCGGAATTGCATATCTCGCTGGAATCCGATCTTCCCCCTCGTGATGCCCTTACGGACTTCGCAACCAAACTGGCGAAAAGGATACTATCCGAGGAAGCCATTCGCTTCACGAAAATTCTGTTTACAGAAGGTCACAACTTTATACCTTTGGTTGACAAATTCATGAAAACCGGCCCCGACAACACCCGTGCCCGACTGGCAAGATACCTTCAACGCCAACACGGTCTTGGCCATATCGTGATTGATAACCCGGAACATTACGCAGAAATGTTTGAATCAATGGTCACAGGCGGGTGGCAAAAGCAGATGCTTAAATTGGTAAAACCTCCTCAATATACTGACGCAGAAATCCATCAGCGCGTCACACGGGTCGTTGATATTTTTCTCTGTGGTGTCGCAAGTCCGACATACCGTAACGACGTCAGCACCAGCACCCCCTAACGCCTTCATCTCTAACAGCCCTCTCCTGACAGCACCCTGTCAGTTGTCAGGGGGCCGTCGGCAAAATAATTGTCATTCCTTGCCCTACCTTCACCAAAATTGGGGTAAAGAATACGATACGTTTAAATCGTATCCGCCAATTACACAGCCTAGGGGATCAGTTCATGCGCGTGCGTCATGCTTTGTTCAGTGTTGGAATTTGTGCAATTTCAATGATTGCGTTCAACACCCGCGCCCATGCGATTTCCGTTCAGGATGCCCGCACAGCCGTTGACGCCATTCTGATGCAGTCGGGTATTTCCGCAACCGAACTTGATGCCCGTATGATTGACGGCGATGCGGTTGAGCTGGTCTATGACGCCATTTCCCTTGATCTGCGCGGATATTCGACCGCCCGCGAACTGACCATGGATGATGTGCATGTCATTGTGCGTGACACAGACACCGCCGGTCAGCTTGATCTTGATATCAAGCTTCCCGAACGGGCCAAAATGCATGCCGAAGCCACAAGCGACCAGCGCGACATCACCATGCGCAATGCGGGTGGCTATCTCCGCTGGGACACAAACCGCAATGTGCCCGTCACCTTTGACGGTTCTGCCAGTTTTCTGACCGGTGATGAACCGATCACGCGCAAACACTGGTTGATGAACGGCCTTGTCATCCAATGGTTGCCGGAATTGGCCCGCATTGCATGGCAGGCGGCGGAATGGACCGGGGCGAACCGCGAAAAGCGTGGTTCGATGCAATCTGCAAGCTTCGTGCTTTATCCCGGTGAAAACGGCGAAACCCATCTTGATTACGGTCATGATGGCCTTTGGTTGCCAAGCCTGTTCCAACCGCGCACCGTTCGGCTCAAAAGCAGCAGCTCCGGCCTGCCTTGGACAGAAGCCCAACCGATCATTGAAAAAGGCTTCCACGATATCCTGACCGGGACCGCACCACGCATGGCGCGCCGTCAGATTGGCGATGCCTTGTGGAAAAAAGCGGCAGGAAATGGCGCACCGGTCAAGGTGGATGAATTTTATATTGAATCCCGCGGGCTAGAGGCCCTTGGATCAGGCGAATTCCTTGCCCAAGCCGCCGCACGATATGGCTTTACCGGCGATTTCGATGTCAAATTGCTGGGTCAGGATCGCCTTGTCGATCTGCTGGGCACCCCTGATAGCCCGACCCTTCTGGGTGCACTTGTCCCATTCGCTGTAGATGGCCTTGCCGCCGGACGCCCCGGCCCACAAGGCACCACAGAATATGATGGCAAGTTGCTGCCCGATGGTCGGGTGGTTGTGAATGGCCTGACCGTGTTTCGCACCGCCGATGGCAGCTAGATGATGAAGTGTAATACTTTGCATGATCTTACCGCCGGACCGTGCAACCGGATTATCATCTATTCCAAAAAGATCGATGCCATGGTGCAGTTCTATTCTGATCACTTCGATTATCAGGTTTTCACAAAGCCTGATGACCGCATTGTCGAGCTGCGCCGAAACGATGGTGGCATGATCCTGATGCTCCATCCCGCTGGCAAAGGCCAAAAAGAAGGCCAGTCTTTGATCAAACTGGTTTTCGATGTTAGCAATGTCGAAGCTTTCCGACAGAAATTGATCGACGGCGGCTTGGATATCGGCCCGATCCATCAGGCTGATCAATATCAATTCGCCAATTTTAAAGACCCGTCAGGCAATTCTGTCTCGATCTCAAGCCGGGCCTATGCACCGCACTGATCTGCTTGGCAACTGGTGCCCAAGACGATAAACCCCACATATCCAAAACACTTATGATCGCTTTCGCCTTTCGCCCAAGCACGCCCCTCGCCCGGTATGCAAAGGGTGTCGGCATATTTTGATCATACATATTATTGACGTAGTACGCGGAACTACGCATGATCCGCGATCAAGGTCGGCTTGACGCAATACCGGCCCAAAAGAATCAGGGAGTTTCAAAGAATGAAATTGAACAAAAGTGGTCTTCTTTCCGGGCTGGTCCTGGCAGGCAGCCTTTTCGCATCCATCAGCAGCGCATCTGCCGACACGATCAAAGTCGGGATCGCCAATTTTGGCGAACATCCGCAGCTGAATGCCGCGATTGTTGGCTTCAAAGAAGCCATGGCCGCCAACGGCTTTGTCGAAGGCACGGACGTGACCTATTCCGAAAGCCACACCAACTTTGACGCATCCCTTGTGCCGCAAATGATCACGAAATTGCAGTCAGAAAACCCGAAACTGATCTATACGGTCACCACCCCGGTTTCACAGATCGCCAAACAGGCCTTGGCTGGATCAGGCATTCCGATTGTATTTTCCGCCGTAACCGACCCGGTTGCCGCCAAGCTGGTCCCGTCATGGGAAGCAGGTGACGAAGGCATGACCGGCGCATCCGATTTGCAGGACATTGCCGCGGTTCTTGAATTTACCCGCAAACTTCTGCCCGATGCCAAACGCCTTGCCATCCCGTACAATCCGGGCGAAGCAAACGACGTTGCCTTGCTTGAAAAGGTCGAAGAACTCGCACCGGCTGCCGGTTTCTCGGTCGTGGCGGTTGGTATTGATAACGTCAATGACATCTTGCAGCGCATTACATCTGTCGCCGGCAAGGCCGATGTCATCTATACCCCGGCATCAAACCTGATCCAGCCGGCAATTGCCGCTGTTTCCGCCGCCGCCCGTCAGATTGGCGTTCCGATTGTGAACTCTGATAGTTCTGCGGTTGCCAATGGCACGGTTCCGGCCAGCTTCTCGGTCGATTATGGTCAGGTTGGCTTGAATGCAGGTAAAATCGCCGCCCAGATTCTCAAGGGCACCTCGCCTGCCGACATTCCACCATCGGCACCGTCCTATGAAACGCATGCACCCATGATTTCAAAATCAGCGGCAGCAGCCTTTGGCGTTGAAATTCCGGCATCGTTTAACGATTGCGGTTGCATCGTCGAATAATTCGAACGCGACTTGAACAAACATTGGCGCTGGTAGGAACCAATCTTACCAGCGCCAATGGTTTCGGGTTCATTCTTATCCACGTAACCGGACCGGCAATCACTATGAGAGTGAAATACAAGGAAAGACCCGCAGCGTGAGGCACTCCCCCACGCAAGGGGTTTGACGCAGGAGTTCTCTCTCATAGCGATTGTCCTTTGGATTGCCCGGATTTGCACGGGCTGACTTTGTCGTAAAACCTTGAAAGATTCATATCTTTCCGCAATTTTACTCCGCGTATCCGCACAAATCCGGGCAACCGGTTCAGTTACGTGGATAAGAATAAACCCTGGGAGAAGACGGGTGCTCGAAATCCGATCTGCACGAAAAACATTCTATGCCGGACAAGCCGATGAAAAAATCGCGCTTGATGATCTTGATCTGACCCTGAAAACCGGCGAATTCGGCGTTGTCATTGGCTCGAACGGGGCGGGCAAAAGCACCATGCTGAACGCCGTTTCCGGCGCCATGCCCCTTGATAGCGGTCAAATACTGATCAATGGCGATGACGTGACCGATACCCCGGTCCATACCCGCGCCACCCGGATTGCCCGGGTGTTTCAGGACCCGATGCTGGGCACAGCGGCCAGCATGACCGTTGCCGAAAACATGCTTCTGGCAGATTTGCGCAGCACCAAACGCACCTTGTCGCGCGGGCTGAATGCCAAACGCCTTACCGATTATAAGGAACGGCTTTCCGCCCTTGGTCTGGGTTTGGAAAACCGGCTTGAAACCAAGGTCGAATTGCTGTCTGGCGGACAGCGCCAATCCTTGTCATTAATTATGGCGGTTGGTGGATCGCCTGATTTGTTGTTGCTTGATGAACATACCGCGGCCCTTGATCCGCGCACCGCCGATCTGGTGATGCAAGCAACCGTTCGTGCGGTTGATACCCTGAAACTGACAACCTTGATGGTCACCCACAACATGCAGCACGCGGTTGATTATGGTCACCGGGTGATCATGCTCGATGCCGGTCGGGTCAAACTGGAAATCGGGGACGCGGAAAAGGCCAATGTCACGGTGGCAAAACTGGTCGACCATTTTGCGGTCAAGACCGATGCCATGATGTTAGGGGCCGGGGTGTAATCCAATGATGGAATTTTTGTCTTCGACCTTTACAAGCTACATCGCCCTGGTGCCTGTCACCCTGTCACAAAGCTTGATCCTTGCCTTTGTCGTCTTGGGGATCATGATCCCGTTCCGCACCCTGCATTTCCCCGACCTGACCAGCGAAGGCGCCTATCCTTTGGGCGGTTGTGTCTGCGGTGTCATGATTGCGGCGGGCTTTAACCCGGCTTTGGCGATTGTTGCCGCCCTTCTGTGTGGTTTTCTGGCCGGGTGCTGTACCGCCCTTATTCACCTGCGGTTCCGCATTCATACGCTGCTTGCCGGTATCTTGATGATGACGATGCTTTACAGCATCAATCTGCGCATCATGGGCAAATCGAACCTGTCGATCTTTGGATCAGACAGCGTTTACAACTGGGCGCCGTTTGTTACGCCGGGCTTCCCGGTCAGCAAAATCATCATTGCCGGTATCATTGGCGCTGGTGTGTTCTTGGCGCTGAACTGGTTCTTTAAAACCGAAAAAGGAACGGCATTGCGCGCCGTTGGCTCCAACCCGGCCATGGCCGAGGCACAAGGCATTTCGGTTTGGGTATCGACCATCATCGGTGTTGGCCTTGCCAGTGCATTTTCAGCAACCAGCGGCGCGCTGATGGTGCAGTCGCAGGGCTTTGCCGATGTGAATATGGGCCTTGGCATCCTGATCAATGGTCTTGCCGCCCTTATGATCGGCGAGGCCGTCGTTGGCAAACAATCGGTGTTTCGCCAGCTTCTTGCCCCGTTTGTCGGTGCGATCATTTACTATCAGCTGGTCTCGCTGTGTCTGGCCGCGGGCATGCCACCGCCCGATCTTAAACTGGCGACCGGTCTGTTCGTTCTGGCCATGCTGGCCCTGCCCAGCCTGAAACGTGGTCGCGGCGGCGCGCCTGCCCGCGAAAAGTTCCGCGAATAGGCCAAGGCCAACGCCAACGCCAACGCCAAACCCAAACACATATGCAAAACGGCCGCCTGTTGGGCGGCCGTTTTCGTGTGACGAGTGCCGGGATATTTTCAGAAAACAGGAACCCGACCTCCTGACTAGACGCCAGAAGATCGGGCGGGAGGACAACCTGCCGGGAAATCTGAAAATCAGCCCTGTGCTAACACCGCATCGACGATTGCCTGTCCGCAGGTCACGGTATTGGCTTTGCCGCCAAGGTCTGCCGTGCGGAATTCTTCTGTCGCCAGTGCCGTTTCCACCGCCTGCAAAATCCCGTCATGTGCGGCGGTATATCCCAAATGATCCAGCATCATGGCACCGGCCCAGATTTGACCAATCGGGTTGGCAATGCCCTTGCCCGCAATATCGGGGGCAGAACCATGAACCGGTTCAAACAATGACGGGAATTTGCCTTCGGGATTGATGTTGCCAGATGGCGCTATGCCGATGGTTCCGGTACAGGCCGGACCAAGATCGGACAGGATATCGCCAAACAGGTTTGAGGCGACAACCACATCAAAGCGATCCGGGTTCAGAACAAATTGCGCGGTCAGAATATCAATATGATATTTGTCCCAACGGACATCGGGATAATCTTTGGCCATTTCGATCACCCGTTCATCCCAATAGGGCATGGTGATCGAAATACCGTTGGATTTTGTTGCCGATGTCAGATGTTTTTTCGGGCGTTTCTGCGCCAGATCGAATGCATATTTCAAAATCCGGTCAACGCCGATCCGCGACATGATCGTTTCCTGAATGACAATCTCGCGGTCCGTACCGGGATACATTTTCCCGCCGACCGAGGAATATTCGCCTTCGGTATTTTCACGAACAACATAGAAATCAATATCGCCCGGCTTGCGCCCGGCAAGCGGTGATCGAACACCGGGCATCAGCTTTGCCGGACGCAGGCTGACATATTGGTCAAAATCACGCCGAAACTGGATAAGCGATCCCCACAGCGAAATATGATCCGGCACCGTATCGGGCCAGCCAACCGCGCCAAAGAAGATCGCATCGTGATTGCCCACCTGTGCTTTCCAGTCATCGGGCATCATCTGACCATGTTTAAGGTAATAATCGCATGATCCGAATTCGAACGTCTCAAACGTCAGATCAATGCCGTAAACCTTGGCCGCAGCTTCCAGAACGCGCACACCTTCGGGCATCACTTCGGTCCCGATGCCATCCCCGGCAATCACTGCAATCTTATGGGCTTTGTTCGTCATTTCATGTCTCCTCCGACCGGGATGTTGGTGTGTTTCCCGGTAATAAATATTGCGCGAAAATCATTTACATTGGTCAATGTCGGGCCTGTGACAATCTGGTCATTCAGTGCTTCAAAAAAGCTGTGCCCGTCATTGTTTTCCAAACTTTCAATTGCCTTGATCCCAATCCCGGCTGCCCGGGCAACCGTATCGGGGCCAAAATACGCACCGGCGATTTCTTCCATGCCATCGACCCCGTCGGTATCCCCGGCAACACCATAAACATTTGGCGCACCGTCCAAGGCAACGGCCAATCCCAATAAAAACTCGACATTGCGCCCACCCCGGCCATTTCCGCGGATCGTAACCGTCGTCTCCCCGCCAGATAACAAAACGCACGGCGGCGCAAACGGTTGTCCACGGCTGGCAACCTGGCGGGCAATTCCGGCCATGACACATCCTGCTTCTGATGCCTCGCCTTCAATCGCATCGCCAAGAACATGGGCATCAATGCCAGCCTCGCGGGCCAACTCGGCCGCTGCTTCCAATGCCATTTGCGGCGTTGCAATCAAAACGGCCTGACAATTTTTCATGCGCGGATCATCGGGTTTGATGCTTTCGCTTTCGCCGTTTTCCAACATGGTCCGGGTTTTCGCCGGAACCGAAATGCCATACCGATCAAGGATCGCCAAAGCATCCCGGCAAGATGTCGGGTCGGCAACCGTCGGGCCAGACGCAATATCAAGCAACCGATCACCCGGCACATCCGAAATCGCCAATGTCATAACCTTTGCCGGGAAACACATCGCCGCCAGACGCCCGCCCTTGACGTTTGAAACATGCCGTCGAACACAATTCATCTCGTCAATTGATGCCCCGGATTTAAGCAAATCGCGATTGATCGCCTGCATCCCGTCAAGATCAAGTGGCGAAACCGGATCGACCAGCAAGGCCGACCCGCCCCCAGAAATCAAACAAATCACCAGATCATCTGCCGACAATCCGGTTACGGCATCCTTGATACGCTGGGTTGCCAACCAACCGGCCTGATCGGGCACGGGATGGGCGGCTTCGATAATCTCGATATGCTCTGTCGGAACTGCGTGGCCATAGCGCGTGACCACAACCCCCGAAAGGCTCCCTTCCCAATGCTGTTCAAGCGCACGCGCCATCTTGGCCGACGCCTTGCCCGCACCAATGACAATCGTCCGTCCCTTGGGCGGCGCTGGCAAATGCGGGGGAACGCATATATCGGGATCCGCCGCGCGAATGGCGGCTTCAAACAGATCGACCAGAAACGGTTTGATATCGGTCTGGTTCTGAAGTTCAAACAGGTCTGCCCCGTTTTGCATGATGCGTTCCCCCGCCGTGATTTTACCTTGCGCGATCAAGCATTATCGCCCTGGATCGCGGCAATCACGGCATCTGTCACCTGACGGGTCGTTGCCGTACCGCCAAGATCAGGCGTATGAAGGGTACGGTCCGCAGTGACGCGTTCAACCGCACGCATCAATCGTTCGGACGCGGCCTGCTCGCCCAGATGGTCAAGCATCATCACCGCACTCCAGAACGTCGCCACAGGATTGGCAATGCCCTGACCCGTTATATCGAATGCCGACCCATGAATAGGTTCGAACATGGACGGGAATTTGCCTTCCGGATTAAGGTTGGCGGTCGGTGCAATGCCAAGCGACCCGGCAAGGGCCGCGGCAAGGTCTGATAAAATATCGGCATGAAGATTGGTTGCGACAATCGTATCAAGGGTTTCCGGGCGCAGGGTCATGCGCATGGTCATGGCATCGACCAGCATCTTGTCCCATTCAACATCCGGGTAATCCTGTGCGACTTCGCTGGCAATTTCATCCCACATGACCATGCCGTTACGCTGGGCGTTTGATTTGGTCACGACGGTCAATTTCTTACGCGGACGGCTGCGCGCCATATCAAAGGCAAACCGCATGATCCGGGTGACACCGGCACGGGTGAAAATCGAAACTTCGGTCGCGACTTCTTCGGGCAAACCCACATGTGAACGCCCGCCTTGACCGGCATATTCGCCTTCGGAATTTTCCCGCACAATCACCCAGTCAAGTTCGCTTTGCTTAACGTTGCGAAGCGGGCTTTCAATACCGGGCAGAATGCGGGTCGGGCGAACATTGGCATATTGATCAAACGGCTGACAAATCGCCAGACGCAATCCCCAAAGCGTCACATGGTCCGGCACATCGGGCGCACCAACCGCGCCAAAATAGATCGCATCATGATCGCGGATCTGATCGCGACCATCGGCTGGCATCATCAGCCCGTGCTTTTTGTAATAGTCCGAACCCCAGTCGAAATGATCAAAGCTCATGGTAAAGCCACCGTCGCGTTTGGCAAGAACGTCAAGAACTTCAACACCGGCCGCAACAACTTCTTTACCGATCCCGTCGCCGGGGATGGCTGCAATACGATAGTTTTTCATTTTCAGTCTCTGTTCGTTAGCAGGTTAAGGAGTTTTCTTGTGACCGATGGTCCTAGAACAGAAGCCCCTTTGGCATTCTGATCAGAAGAACTTCCGCCATAA
Source organism: Thalassospira lucentensis (assembly GCF_050516545.1). GTDB lineage: Bacteria > Pseudomonadota > Alphaproteobacteria > Rhodospirillales > Thalassospiraceae > Thalassospira > Thalassospira lucentensis_C. The sequence goes on from NZ_CP191544.1 coordinate 2,443,070, forward strand.
GAAGGTAAAGACCACCGACAATCACAATACCGGCAACGGCCTCACCAAGAATTTGTTTCCGGGTCATCGCCTCATAACAGGATATCCGGGCCAGCAATAAGAACGCCAGAACCGCCATACAACCAAACCCGACTATTGGCACACCGGCAACCCAAATCGCCATGACTGCCACCAATGCATAACGCCGCGATGATGATTCCTCGACTACCCCCTGACCTGCTGTCTTGGCCGCTGGTTTACGCAAGAAATTCAACACCAGAAGCACAACAGACAGGACAATGATGGCAACCGAAATTGTGCTTGGGAACACCGATCCCATCGGTGACATCGATGATGTCTGGGCAAAGGCCAGGACGGCAACAATGATCAACAATACCGACAACATCATCCCGGCAGCATCGCGCGGCTGCGCCATCAGCTTTTTAACACCCGCAAATGGTTCAAACCGGGTTTTTGGCGCATCTGCCTCGGGCAACGTCGTGGCGCCGTCACTGTCATTAAAGTTACGTGCCGCATCCAGTGCGCGCTTCCGGGCTTTTTCCTTACGCTTGGCAAACACCAGCGGATAAAGCAACGTGAAGCCCGCCAGAACCACAATCGCCAGACTGATCGGACGCCCAAAGAACATGCCGGTCAGGTTTCCGGTCGCATTGCCAATCAGATAGGATTGAACAAACCCCTGTTCGGCAATCTGTCCCAGCACCAGTCCAAGAACAATCGGCGATGGCGCAAAACCACAGCGGTTCAAAAGCCAGCCAATCACGCCAAGCGCAAGCATCATCTGCACATCATGCAGGTTGCTATGGATGGCAAAGCTGCCAACGACGGTTAAAAACGCAATGGTCGGCACCAGCAATGTTTTGGGGATGGATGCGATGGATTTATAGGCATACCGCCCGATCAAAAGCCCCGCTGGCAACATCAGCGCAGTTGCGATCAGCAAGCCAAAAATAAAGGTATAAACAATGTCGCCCTGTTGGGTGAACAGGGTCGGCCCGATCTTGATCCCCTGCACCAGCAACGCGCCAAGAATAACCGCATCTGGCGGTGTGCCGGGAATGCCCAACACCAATGTCGGGATAAAGCCGCCGCCAACCGTGGCGTTATTGGCTGATTCCGTGGCAATGATGCCATCAGGCGCCCCGTTGCCAAAGGTTTCAGGATGTTTGGATGACCGACGCGCTTCGGAATAGGACACCAACCCGGCAATCGATCCCCCGGCACCGGGCAAAACACCAATCACGGTCCCGATCAATGAACTTCGCAGAACGTTGAATTTACTGCTCCAGGCAATGCCGAATGCTTCGCGCAGGCGAATGCCGCGATTGCCCTGTTCGACCTTTAAATGCGGGTCCGGAGTTGCCACCAGATCAATCAATACCGGAATGCAATAAAGACCGATCAGTGCGGAAACAATATCGAACCCGCCCAGCAACATATGGGTTCCCATGGTAAAACGGATATCCCCGCCAACCACGGCCACCCCGACCATTGCCAACATCAGGCCGACACAACCGCCCAGCAATCCTTTAAGCGTATTGCCAACCGACAGGGCGGAAATAAGCGTCAGTCCAAAAATCGCCAGCCAGAAATATTCCGGCGGCCCGAAGGCCAAGGCAACCTTGGCCAGCGGCGGTGACAGCAGCAACAGGAACACACCCCCGACAAGCCCGCCAAAAACAGACGCAAGCGTTGCCAGTGTTACTGCCAGACTACCATCACCGCGTTTGGCCATCGGGAAACCATCAAAGGTGGTCGCGATTGCAGATGGCGTTCCCGGTGTATTAACCAGAATGGCGGCATAGGCCCCGCCATAAATGGCCCCGGTATAAATCGCACCCAGTGCGATCAAGCCGGTAGCTGGATCCATCGTGAATGTAAAAGGGACCAGAACGGCCACCGCCATAGTTGCCGACAATCCCGGCAAAGCACCGATTACCGTGCCAAGAACCACGCCGCCAAGCGCCATCAAAATATTCAAAGGCGTCAGGGCATTAACGAAATAGCCAAGGAGCTCCATGACGATGGACCTTTCCAATCCCGATTTTTTTATTGTCGCAGGTTTCTTATTGGTCGCTTGCGCCGATTATCGATTGGCGATGCCAAGCGTCTCGGCGATTGCGCGGTATTCTTCTGCTTTGGCCGCGACGAAATCATTGATGAAATCGTACGGGATATCGGTCAGAACAAATCCGGCATCTTCCATCTTTTTCTGGAATTCGCTGTTATTGTTCACCTCGGTCACCATCTGCGAGATTTTTTCACGGATCGGTTCCGGGGTTGAATTCGGAACAGCCACACCGCGGAACGCACCGCCGGTAATGTCAAATCCAAGTTCCTTGAAGGTCGGCACATCCGGGAATGCCTTCACACGGTTTTCTGACGCAACAGCAAGCATCCGCATGCCATCGCCGTTATTCACACCCGATGTGACATAGTTAAAGCCACCCGTGGTCTGACTGCCCAGAATTGCCGTCACCGCCGGGCCGGTTCCGCTAAACGGAACATATGTGGTGGTGATACCGGCAAGCTGGTCAAATTGAACCTGCCCAAGATGGTTGGCGGAATTCGACCCCGACCCGCTCAGCGTCACCATCCCCGGATTGGCTTTTGCATAGTCGATCAAATCGCCAAGCGAGTTAAATTCGCTGTCTTTGGGAACGAACAAGGCATTCGGTGTGTAGTGGAAAAAGTTGATATAGGTCAGATCCTTGGTCTCGTACCCGACATCTTTTTCCATCGGCTGCAGGATGGTATGGGGAAGGTTAATTCCCATGATGGTGTAACCGTCACCTTCCATGCCATTTAGCTGCGACCATGCCTGTGCCCCACCGGCACCGGCCATATATTGAATGACAACCGGCTGACCGGAAATCTGTTCGAGATAGGCCTGCTGAAAACGTGCGGACACATCAGACTCACCACCCGCATTAAACGGAATGATGTAATTGATGGTCTTTTCCGGAAATTCGGCAAATGCAGGGGTTGCAAAGAAAGTCGCGGCCAAGGCCGCCGCAAGTGCGAGCTTACGCATTGGTATTCCTCCCGGTTATGAATGGGCTGACCCGTTTGATCAGCATTCCGGCAGGTGACCGAAGACTTGGACAATTCAACCACCCTGCCAGAGTTTCCCTGACGTCGTTCGGGCGATTAATCGTGCTGTAGGACGCACCGTTATTCTTGAATCACTGCCCGAATGACACTTGCAGTGTAGATTTTTTATTAATTCAGTATAATTTCTGATTATTCATTTCATTATGTCGCACAGGTTAAGAATGTCATCTGACAGTGATCTCGGCTTTTTTGTTCTTCTGGTCCGTAAGGGAAATCTTTCGGCCGCCGCACTCGAACTCAATCTGTCGCCACCAGCCGTCAGCAAACGGCTGGCGAAACTTGAAGACCGGTTGGGGGTGCGCCTGTTAAACCGGACAACACGCCGGATCAGCATGACCAGCGAAGGCGAGGCCTATTTTCAAAGCGCCATCCAGATCATGCGCGAGATCGAAGACCTTGAACAACGCGTGACAAAGGCAAGCGAAACACCAAGCGGGCTGTTGCGCATCAATGCCACCTTCGGGTTTGGTCGGGAATATGTCGCCCCGGTAATTTCGGAATTTTGCCATCTCTATCCCGAAGTCGAAACCCAGTTGTTGCTGACCGATGCCCCGATGAACATGGTCGAAGAAGCCATCGACCTTGGCATCCGGTTTGGCGGATTGCCAAACTCCCGCATTCGCGCGCGCAAGCTTCAAGGCAACCGGCGGTTTTTATGTGCATCCCCGGCCTATATCGAAAAGCACGGCACGCCCAAAACCCTCGCCGATCTGATCCATCACAACTGCATCATTCTGCGACAGGACAATGACGTCCATGACGTCTGGAAATTTCAACGCGGTCAGCATTCCGAAACCGTCAAAGTACATGGCACACTCAGCAGCAATGACGGCGAAATCGCCCTGGGCTGGGTATTGAACGGCCATGGCATCATGATGCGATCGGAATGGGACATTGCCCGCCACGTCAAAGCAGGCCGCCTGCAACTCGTTCTGCCGCAATACGCCCATGTCGATGCCGACATTTATGCCGTCTATCCCGAACGCCATAACCTGTCGGCCAAAGTCCGCATCTTTATCGATTTTTTGCACCGGAACCTGCGCAAAAACTCCACCGCCCGCATTCAATAAGCCAAAACCGATTGCTGATTGCTAATAGCAAAACGGCCACCCAATGGGCGGCCGTCTGCTTTGGCATGTCAAACCGATTACCAAGTATATTTCAGCGTTCCAAGGACCGAACGGCCCGGACCGTAATAATCATCACTATAGGAATAGGAGACATATTTGCGATCAAGCAGATTGGTGACATTCACCGCAAAACTGACATCATCCGTGATCATGTAATTGATCATGGCATCGGCCACCGCATAGGCACCTGCAGGTTTTGTTTCTGCGTTATCAGCAAAGGTCTGACCGACATAGCGCACCCCCGCCCCAACCGTCAGATCACCGCGCGCACCGCTTTCTTCGAAAGTGTAATCCAGCCAGGCTGATGCACTGTTTTCCGGAACGGATGCAGGACGCTTGCCGATATTGGTCGCGACCACATCCTTTTTGACCTCGGCATCGATAAAGCTATAGGCCAGTGTAACATTCATGTTTTCAAGCGGGCTCATCTTTGCTTCAAGTTCAAGCCCCTGTGAATTGACCTCACCCACCTGACGATATTCGCTATAGCTTGCGTTCCACTGCCCGACATTGGTTTGAGTCAGGTCATAGACAGCTGCGGTAAACAGGGCATTGAAGTTCTCAGGCTTGTATTTTACCCCGACTTCATACTGCGTGCCTTCTTGTGGCTTGGCTTCACCATCCATGCTTGATGTGTTGCTATAGATCGGCTGGAAGGATTCCGAATAATTACCATAAACCGACAGACCATCGGTAACCTTGTATGTCAGGCCCGCGCGCGATGTGAATGCCTGATCATTGCGTTCTTCAACCGCGCCGGTATTGATCGTTTCAGTACCGCTTTGAACATAGTCATAACGACCACCAAGCGTGACGATCCAGTCGTCATAGACTGTCAACTGTTCCTGCGCATAAAGCCCATAGCTGCTTTGGGTAATTTCCTTTTCCGAACTAAAGGACACATTCACACATGAAATGCCGCAATAAGACGGGTTGAAAACATTGATCCCGGTGGCAGACCCGTCATAGCGGACTTCATTGTTCTGATCGCGATTATAATCCAGGCCAACCAAGGACTTGCTGTCAAATTCACCCCAATAGGTGTCGTACTGGAACTGGTTATCGATGGCAAACCGGTCAAGCTCGCCATAAATGGCAAAGGCTGTCCGGTTCTGGGACGAATCAACCTTTGCGCCGTAAACCTGTTCATAGTCGGTTTCAATATGCGTGTAGCGGGTGTTTTGCCGAAATGCCAGTTGATCGGTCAACTGATGGGAAAGCTGATAGCCGATATTGGTCTGTTCGGTGTCATAGCGGTTGAAATCCGGCTCGCCCAAAAAAGTATCGGGATCAATTTCAACACCTTGGGGAAAACCATAACCCGGCGTGTTTTTGCGGTTGCTGTAATTGGTCAGAATGGTCAGTTCCGTGCCCGCCTTTGGCTTATAGGTAAAAGCCGGTGCGATATAAATGCGGTCATCCTGCGAATAATCCTGACTGTATTCGGCATCCTGCCAAAGACCGGTCAGACGGTATGTCCAGTTGCTGTCATCGGCGATGGGACCGGTCACATCCCCGCCCGTGGCAATATGGTTTTCGCCAAAGGTCGTGAACACTTCGCCGCGCGCATCATCTTCGGGGCGTTTGGTGATGGCATTAACCAAACCACCCGGACCATTCAGGCCAAACAGGCTTGATGTCGATCCCTTAAGAACATCAATCTGCTGCAACCCATAAGGTTCCTGACGGCTGTTGGTGAAGTTGTAAACACGCTGCGGCAATCCGTCGCGGTAATTGCCAAGGGTCGGCTGGTAAAAGCCGCGCACAGAAGCAAAGTCAGATCGCTGGTCCGTACCATACAAATCAATCGTCACACCCGATGTATAGCCAAGCGCCTCGGCCACACGCTGCACATTGCGGGTTTCAAGTTCCTTTTGGGTAATGACAGAAACCGAGGCCGCTTCATCAATAATCGCTGTATCGGTTTTCGATGCTGTCAGGCTGCGCGCAGCCACATAACTGTTGGTAACGGCATCAATCGGGCCACGGGTTTCTGATGCGTTAGCTTCAACCCGCACGGGGTCAAGAACCTCGCCTTGTGATGCCGCACCCGTCACCAAGGGTTCGATCACCACCGTGCCATCACCTGTCACATCGTAATCAAGCCCGGTTCCGCGCAAAAGGGTTTCAAGTGCACTGTCCGCCCGCATGGTCCCTGATACCGCCCCGGCCTGTACATCGCGGGCAAGCGCACCATCGACTGTCACCTGCAAACCGGTCTGAACGCCAAATTGCGCCAGCGCACTGGTCAATGACTGTGCGGGAATATCAAATGCATATTGACCATCAATACCGTTCTGCCCGGCCTTCGCATCGTTCGTAATCTGCGCCAAAGCAGGCGTTGCAAACATCACCGGCACCAAGGCACTCGTCATCATCAAGGCACTGGCGATTACGGCAACGCGACCACGATTTCGCAGTGCGGATGCACCCCCGTTCTTCATTCGTCTATTCTCCGTTTCTTGTCATATGCCTCAGCCAACTTGAGAATGCAAATGCTTCTCAGTGGCGCATACAAAACAAAACGGCTGCCGATTGGCTTTTTTCAAAAATACTTTCGATAAATGCGAAATTTTTCCGAAAACACCTGAAACCCGGTGATTTGAGCATGCAGAAAACCGTCGCGCAGCCCAAAGGCCTTGCGGGTTTCGAACAATGATGGATGGAGTAAAAAATCAGGACGGCGAGACGATCAAAACCCACGGGGTAAGTTCGCGCACAGTCGCATTTTGCGCCCGTGCCATACCGCGCAACGCCGATACCGGATCATCAAGACGATAAACCCCGGTCACCGTTTGTTGCCCCAATGCTTCATCCGTGATCAGGATGGTGCCGCTATAATAGCGGCGCAATTGATCAACAATTACGGCCAATGGCTGATCCTGTGCGATCAATTGATGGTTCCGCCATGGTGCGACCTGGCCTTTTGGCGTCGTGCTGCGGATAACACTGCCATCGCGCGCCACCCGTATCGCTTCACCCGCGGTCAGTTTTTGCGAAAGTTCGGGGACATGATCGGCATTATCCACCTGAACCAACCCGTGCTCGACCCCCACCTTTGATACATTGCCGGTGTCCGATACATCAAACCCGGTGCCCAGCACAGTTACCGTAACGGTATCTGCGCCAACCTGAAATGGCTGTTCCGGGTTGGGGGTGACGTCAAAAAAGGCTTCGCCGTCAAGTAATTCGACAAAGCGGGTTTTACCATCAAACCGGACCGTGATCGCACTTTCCGGTGCAAGGGTGACTGTGCTGTTATCAGAAAGCGTGATCGTTTTGATCTCGGCCGTGCCGCTTATATGATCGGCACGAAGTTCGGTTGCGATTTTCGGACCAATGATCGCCGCCATAAGCGATGCCGCCACCGCCAACCCGCCAAGCCCGATGCCCCGCCATGATTTATTGCCCCGCTGATCAAAACGGCTTTGCAGGGAAATAACGCTGCCATTTGGCAGGTGAAGGCTCTTTGCATCCTCGGACATGACCGGCCCGTCGGGATGATCGTTTTGCCCGGTGCCCGGATTGATCCCGACGGCATCCTTGTTTGGCTCAGATGTTTCGTCTACGTCGGATTTTTCGGCGTTATTCTCGGCACGTGTTTCGGCAAGGAACCGTTGCCAGTCGGCCTGACCACCTTGGTTCACATCGGCATCAAACGGTTTGACCTGCGCCATCAGGTCTGCGGCCTTACAGGTCGCATTCCAGGCTGCGATATGATCATCGCTTTGCCCGCACCAGTCCGCAAACTGCGCACTAAGCTCTGCATTATCAGGATCATCCTGCAACAGGATCAACCAATCGGTTGCTTCCTGTGCCACCTGTTTCTGGACCGGATCAGTTATGCCTGTCATCACGCCACGTCGCCCTGCTTGGCACCGCGAAACGGTGCGCCCAAGGCCATCCCACCCGAATTCTTGTCCCGATTGCCACCCAAACGGGTCTTGGCACGAAGCTGTTCTACACTGAAAACCCCGGATCCGTCATGCATTACCTTCATGGCCAGCCGCCCAACCGTTGCCGGCAATGATCAATACCATCGGCCACCAGCTTGTGGGCAAGCGGCACAGAAATATCAAGATAGGTCGCAATTTCGCGCAGTTTCGCCCCGCCAAACCGGTGCATTTCGCAGGCAATGCGCGTGCGTTCAGGAAGCTCACCCAAGGCTTCCATCACCTTGGCGTAATCATCTTTATACAGGATTACGGTTTCAGGATCGGGTGCCTCGTCGGCGGATACCTGCACTGCGATCTCATAATCAGAAGCATTCGTAACGCTATATTCGCGCGCATCACGCCGTTTGCTATCAAGGGCAAGATTGCGCACGATCCGGTACAGATACCCGGTCGCATCATCGAGAAACCGGCCCTTCGATGCCGCATCAAACCGCAGCCAGGCTTCCTGCACCAGATCTTCGGCCAGAACACGGCTGCCGATGATGTTGCTGGCATAATTCACAAGCGCAGAACGCTGGCGCATAAACAGGGCCAATGAGGATGAATTTCCAGGCAATCAGATTTTCCTTTAAGGACGCACCGGCAGGTTTGGGCCCGCAGTGGCACGACACTTACAGCAACTGAGACTGATTATCAATAACCTTTACATAACCCTATCCATTGGTCTGATCGCACAAAAACCGGCTTAGGAAATTCCTTACCAACCTTTGCTATCGTTCGATAATATCAACAAGAAACAACCGCCTCGGGGAGATCCACCATGCAGAAAATCAGCCTTGTCATCCTTGTGACCGGCCTTGTCGCCGCAGGCATGTGGGGGGTTGGCGATTATATGAACCGCAAGGGCGAAGAACATGGCGACGTCACACAGGGGCAATCGATTGCCGAACAAACCTGTTTGCGCTGCCACACAAAATTCAAAGGCGATCCCCTGCCCGACCCGACGATCACAGATGCCCCGCCCCTTGCCAGTTTCGGCCAACGCTGGCCGCTTGAAAATCTGGAAGAAGCCCTGGCCGAAGGCATCACGGTTTCCCATGACAGCATGACCATGCCGGAATTTTCCTTCACCCCGGAAAGCATTGCGGACCTTCTGCTCTATCTTGGTGAACTCACCCGCGAAGCTGATGCCAAAAGCGGGCAATAATGCCCATCCGGTTAAACTGGTATTCCGTCCTTAAGCCTTTTCAAGGGCAATGACGGGGAACAATTGCTCCCCGTCACCCCGTCAACGCAAAAGCCGCAGACACCGCACTCCGCCCGCGACTGCTCTTGCGTTATACCAATCGCGAAAATGCAATTTTCCAGCTATCTTTTGGTGTGATGCCGAAAATGTCTTCAAGGGTTTGGGAGATATCCCCGACCGAAAGTTTGTGTGTTTCTTCTTCGCCAGTCACAAGCCGAATGGTCAGACGATTATTCAAAAGCGTAAAACGCGCAAACGGCGCAGAACGCGCCACCATCAGGGTTTTGCAAAAACCGCTTTCGGGATGATCGGACGCATACCAGTTCATGACCTCGTAATCGATCTCGGCCACCGGTGCGAAATCGATCTCATGCACGGCCTTCCAAACCCCGCCGCGTTCAAGCTCGATCAGATAGCTGTGCGGGCCTTTACTCACGCGATATGTGTCATGCGGGGTGACTTGCGGGCTTGCGACATCCAGCATCAAGGGGGCGGTCGGCACACATCCGCCCAAACCGACATCGGCCAACCAGGCTTCGCCGTCAATCATTACCCGGTTGGCCATGTGGCAACGCGGACGCGGCATGTCATCCGGGCCGTATCCCCACAAAACCCGCCCGGCCAATCCTTCGACATCAAACCCCAAACTGCGCAGCACCCGGCCAAATAGCGAATTATGTTCAAAACAATAACCCCCGCGTCCGTTATGGATCAGTTTTCGGTCGATAGTCTCCGGCGCGATGCTGATCGGTTTGTCGTTAAACACGTCAATCGCCTCGAACGGAATAGCCGCCGGATGCAGGGCATGCAGATTTTGCAAGACCTCCAACGTTGCTTCGCGCGGGCCGTCATAGCCAATCCGGGCGAAATAGGCATCCAGATCGACTTCCTGCTTTGGGCGCGGCAACGGCTGCGCCCAGCTGGCATCGACACGGCTTTGCAAGGTTTTTTCATCCGCAAGAACGGGCATGGTCACGGCATTTGGCAAGGGACTGTTCATCACAAGGCTCCATTATCTGACGATGTTTTTCATCTCATGGAACAGGACGATAGAACCTCAACTTATGTTAGGGTCAAAAGGAATTTTCTTAGCAATCTCAAAATCGAATAATCTGCGACAATTTTACCATTTCGCATGCACAATCACACCTATCACGTCACATAGATACCCCGTCAAAGCAACAATCCACCTTTTATACGCAGGATATAGAGCTTTTCCACGACAGCCGACCTCGCACTGTGATATTGCAGTAGCTAAATAACGTAGGAACAAATGGTCGCCGCTTGGATTTTCCGAGCAGGCAAGACCACGGAAACGTCGCGCTAAAGATCAATTACGGATCACAAAAGATCCGTTTGCCATTCAGGAAAGTTGTCATGCGTACTGTTTATGTAAACGGCGAGTTTTTGCCGGAAACCGAAGCCAGGATTTCGATTTTTGACCGATCCTTCCTGTTCGCCGACGGCGTGTATGAAGTCACCTCGGTTCTGGATGGCAAGCTGATTGATTTCATGGGCCATATGAAGCGGCTTGAACGCTCGCTGTCGGAACTGAAATTTGCATTCAAGCCCGATATCGATCAGCTTCTTGAAGCCCACCGCGAACTGGTGAAGCTCAATGACATCACCGAAGGCCTGATTTACCTGCAGGTCTCACGCGGCTCGGCTGGTGATCGTGATTTCGCGATTGATCCGAAAACCACCCCGACCATCGTGATGTTCACCCAGTCCAAATCGCTGATCAAATCGGCCTTGGCCGAACGTGGTCAGAAAATTGTCACCTTCCCCGATATCCGCTGGCGCCGGTCCGACATCAAAACGACCCAGCTTCTGTATGCGTCGCTTCTCAAAACCGAAGCCGCATCAAAGGGCGCGGATGATGCATGGATGCTGCTTGATGGCTTCATCACCGAAGGATCGTCAAACAACGCCTATATCGTGACGCAGGATAACACCATCGTCACCCGCGAACTCTCGACCGACATCCTGCACGGCATCACCCGGGCATCGGTTCTCAAATGCGCCGAAGAATTGCAGCTCAAAGTCGAAGAACGCCACTTCACCCTCGAAGAAGCCCAGAACGCGAAAGAGGCCTTTTCGACCTCCGCCTCGGCCTTTGTCTGCCCGGTTGCGGAAATTGATGGCAAGAAAATCGGCGATGGCGTCCCCGGCCCCATCGCCAAGCGCCTGCGCGAAATCTACATCGACGCCAACCGCGCCACCGCGATCTGATCGTCCGACTTTCCGCCCCAACGGAAAACGCCGCCCGTGTGCATGCCGGGCGGCGTTTTGTTTTGTGTCAGGCGGCAGAACGCCGACGGGCAGTCTCTTTTTGCCCGCCAAGATCAATAATATGATCGGCAATCTGGTCGGCCAGAACATGATCATGGGTCACCAGCATCAAGGCCAGATTGCGATCACGCACCTGCGCCACCAGCAAATCAATCACCCGCTTCTGACTAACCGGATCAAGCCGTGATGTCGCTTCATCGGCAAACAAAACAGCCGGCTCAAGTAACAAAGCCCGCCCGATGGCAAAGCGTTGTAGTTCGCCGCCGGAAATCGCATCGGGGCGGCGCGCAAGCAATCCACGATCAAGACCAAGATCAATCATCATCTGATCAATCAATGCTTCAGGGATGGCATGAAGCCGCCCCAGATCATCAAAAGCCTGTCCCAGTGTCTGATGGACAATGAACGCCGATGGCGGGTCCTGATAGATTTTCTGATATCGGGTTTTTGCCAGACCTTCTGTCTGGTCAACCACACCATGATCGGCATCCACCAGACCAAGCAGAATATTGCCAAGCGTGCTTTTGCCGCTGCCACTTGGGCCAAGTGCCACCGTGATCTCCCCCGAACGCAGGGTTAAATCAAGATCGGCAAACAGGGTATTTGGCCCGAACGATTTGCCAAGCCCCCGCCCAATAATCTGAGGCGTGCCTGCCTGCGTTGATCGGTGTTTATCTGTCCTTGGCCAGTTGCGCGGCAACGATGCCACAAGTGATCGGGTATAAGCATCCTTGGGCCGACCCAATACCTCATCAACAGGCCCGTATTCAACCAAACGCCCTGCCCGCATGACCCCGATGGTGCCCTTGGTCTGGGCGGCCAGTTCCAGATCATGGGTAATGACCATAACAGCCCGACCCAACCCGACTTCGTAATCAAGCATTTCTGCCACAACATCACACAGCGCCCGATCAAGTCCCTTGGTCGGTTCATCAACCAGAAGAACACTGCTTTGCCCGGCATGGGCCATGGCAATCGACACACGCTGGGCCATGCCGCCCGAAAGTTCGAACGGATAAGCATGCCCAGATTCCTCCAGCCCGACGGCAGAAAGATCAGACTGCGCGCGGGCTTTGGCCTGCTGCCAGCTTTCGCCATGCAAGGCCGGATAAATCTCCGCCACTTGGGACCGCACCGACATGGTCGGGTCAAGTGCCCGTGATGGTTCCTGAGGCAGCAATGAAATTACCCGCCCCCAAAGCACGCGACGTTCATGTGGCGACAAAGCCAAAAGATCACGCCCATCAAGCAAAATCGCCCCTTCACACTCCAGATTGTCGGGCAAACTGCCAAACACTGCATGCATGACAAGACTTTTGCCTGATCCGGTTTCCCCGATCAGGCATAACGGCCTTTGCGGGCCAAAAGCGGCCGACACATTATCAACCAGAACCGTGCCATCGCCGGTTTTGATCGTCAGGTGCTCAATCCTGATTTCACAGTTCATCAGCTTTTCCTCCCGGCAAGCAACTGTAACGACAACACCAGCAGGAAAATCACCACAGCAGGCATCAGCACCTGAAGCGGCGCTTCGCTGTAATAGGGCATCAGTTCAACAATCATCGCGCCAAGTTCCGGTGTTGGCGGACGCAAACCGACATGAATGGCACTAAGCGTACTAACCGCAATGATGGCCGATCCCATGGCAAAGGCAAACAGTGTCATCATCGGCCCCGCCAATGCAGGCAGAATGATCCGTTTAAGGATATAAATATTGCCAAAACCAAGCAGTCTGGTCGCCTCGCAACACGGAAGCTGCAAGACACGCGCGGTTTCAATCCGTGCGACCCGGAAAAACTCCACCCAAAGATAAAGCGCAAGCCCCAGATAAAGCGGCCCGAATTTCCCCGGCGCAAACGCCATCAGCAACAACACCAAAAGCAAACCGGGCAGTGCCAGCACAATATCGGAAAGCGCAACCAAACCGCGTTCCGTCCAGCCACCCCGGCTTGCTGCCACAATGCCAAGTGCTATACCCGGAATTGCAGCACTAAGCGCCGTAACAAATGCCATGACAAATGATAATTGCGCCCCGTGTACCAGCCGGGCAAGCATCGACCGCCCGAAATGATCCGTTCCCAACCAGTGGGTCACATCACCAGGTGCGACAAGAACCGCGCCATAATCCTGATACAGCGGATCAGCCGACACAATCAGGGGGCCGACAAAACCAAACAACAGCAAAACCACCAGAATGGCTGCACCAGCAATCCGAACGGGTTGCCAGAATGTTTGCTTCTTTTCGCTATCAAGCCCGACAGGAAGCTGTGCCAAAGATACGGTTTTCATGCGCGCCTCCCGACTGTTCGGGCACCAAGCCGCGGATCAAGGCGCAGGCACATCAGATCAACAATGCTGTTAAGCAGCACGAACAATCCGCCCATCGCCAATGCCGTGCCCTGCACCATCGGCACATCACGGGCAACAATGGCATGGACCAACGCATGACCAATACCCGGAAAGGCAAAGATCGATTCAACCACAACAACCCCTTCGACCAGATAGACCATCTGCAAACCAAGATAAGTCACAACCGGAAGAGACGCGTTGCGCAAACCGTGACGCATCACAACAGAACGATCCGAAAGCCCCTTGTAGCGTCCATGAACGAAATACGGGCTGGATGCGACTTCTGTCATCGCATCGCGCATAACCCGCGACGACATCGCCGCCAGACCAAGGGCAAGGGTAAAGGATGGCAGCACCATGTTTTCCCAACCACCAAAACCGGCGGTCGGGAACCAGCGCAGCGTGACGCCAAACACCACCATGAATACAATCGCCAAAACAAAGGGCGGCACCGCCCGCAAGGCAATCGCCATCAGCAACGTCACCCGGTCAAATATCGAACCGGGAAACAACCCGGCAACCGCCCCGATCAAAGGACCAATCAAAAGCGAAATCACAAAGGCCGCCACCGCCAGCCACAGGGTATAACCAAGCTGAAGGGCAATCTCGTCAATGACCGGCGCACCCGACACCAACGAATGGCCCAGATCAAACCGCAGCAAGTCCCCCATCCATGCAACAAAGCGCACGATAACCGGTTGATCCAGACCAAGCTCGACCCGGACCATATCCGATATCGCATTGTCCATCATATCCGGGCCATACCGGCCTGCGGCAATGCGCAAGGCCGGGTCCCCCGGAAGAAAGTACATCAACGCGAAACTGATTGTTCCGACAATCAGAACCACGGCAACAAGCTGCATCAGCCGCGTTGCAATCAGTTGCTTCATTTCACCCACCGCAGATCAGACAGGTAGTAATTCTGCTCGAACGGATCGACAAACAGGTTTTCAAGCTTGGCACTGCTTGATACGGCAAGTTCGCTCCAGACCAGCGGAATGGTCGGCAATTCATCTTGCAAGATCGCGGTCAGTTCGTGCTGCATATCTGCACGCGCGGCCTTGTCCGATGTGCGGCCCAACTCGGTCAGAAGGTCTGCTGCCTTGGCATTGTTCCAGTTCATCGCACCCCAATCGGCACCACCGGGACCATAATCGGTCATTACAGTTGCCAGCGGGTCGGGCACCATCGAAAAACTGCGCGTGATCAAAGCAACCTCAAGGCTGCCATCGGCATGACCGGACGGAATTTCGGTATAGCTTCCGACCGAAATTTCAAGATGAATACCCACCGCACGCAATTGCGATTGCAGTGCCGTCGCAATCAACGGAAGATCCGGCCAGCTTGCATAGGTCCGAACTGTAACCGAGAACCGCTTGCCATCCTTTTCAAGGATACCGTCGGTCCCTTCGACCCAACCGGCTTTGGTCAAAAGATCACGTGCCTTTTGCGGATTAAATTCAAAGGCCGGGATATCGGCATTGTTCCAACCGACAATCGATGGCGGGAACATCTGGGTCGCGGCCAGATCCGGGTTGCGCATCACCACACTGGCAATCGCTGCACGATTGATCGCAAGGCTCAACGCCTGTCGTTCGATCACCTCGTCAAAAAACGGCTTGGCAGCATCAATTTTCAAAAGTCGCGTTCTGGGAATGGTGGCAACATTGACATTGACCTCGGAATTATTCGACAGCTGATTGACCGCAACCGGCAACAGCGACAATACAAGGTCCGCATCCCCGCTTTGTGCCATCATCGCGCGCGTTTCCCCGCGCGAAACTGCAAGGTAGCTGACCTTTTCAATCCCGGCCCGACCATTCCACCACTGATCAAATGCGGTCATTTCCACGCGCAATGGCGGGGTCACTTCGTCAACCTTGAACGCACCTGTACCGACGATTGCAGTAATCTCTCCCGTGGCGTCAAAGGCGCTCGGTGCAAGGATGATCGTGCTGTAATGCGCAAGGAATGCCGGCAGCATCGAAAACGGTTCGGACAGAGTAATAACAACCTCATCGCCCTGTGCTTCGATGGCCGTGATCGGTGCCCGGTTCAAAACCCCCGGACGCGCAAAAGCCCGGTTCAGGTCATCTGCCACGATCTTGGCCGTCATCGACGTGCCATCATGGAACAGGACCCCGTCACGGATTGCGATGTCCCAGACCAACCCGTCCTCAGATACGTGGCTATCCCTTGCCAGCATCGGGACAAGCTGCCCGTCCTTGTTCACGGTAAACAGGGTTTCAGCCGCCTGCATCCGGCTGAAAATATAACCCGACTTGGCCGGCTCAAGGCCAGAAATCTCAAGCGGGCTGGCAATATCAAGAACGCCGTCGTTTTCTGCGGCCTGCGCAGGCAGGGAAAGCCCACCTGAAACCGCAATCGCGGCCATGCCGACAGATACGCATAAACCGCGCAATACAGGATGGTTCATCGTGAACTCCATGAATCAAAAATGTAATGTTATAACGTAACACTAAAAATCCGATCCAGGCTCGAAAGTCAATCTGTTTTGCGAGGGGTTCTTAATATTATCAAACCCACAACTGAGGCCCTCTGCATTTCTTTTCTGGTGCAACAGATATGTTTCCCCTAAAGGTAGATTCCATAAACGCTAGCGTGCTTCGATGCGCTGCCAACAGGAAAGCAGGGGTTGGAAACAACAACGAACCAAAGCCGCCAACAAAACCTGACCGGCATCCTTCTGATGTGTGCCGGGGTAGCATGTCTGTGCATCAATGACGGCTTGGCCAAATCCCTGATGGATCACTATTCGCCGATCCAGATCATTTTCATGCGCAATATTATTGCCCTTCCCTTTGCCGTGATGCTGGCCCTTAAAATGGGCGGGCGGCGCGCCCTTCGATCTCATCGTGTCGGGGTGCATTTCCTGCGCGGGTTGATCTGGATTACGGCAACGGTTCTGTTCTTTACCAGCATCCATCTGATGGGGCTGGCCGAAGCCACCGCCATTGCCTTTGTCGCCCCGCTCTTCATCACCGCGATTTCAGCCCTGTTCATCGCAAAGGTCGGCTGGCGGCGTTGGGCGGCAGTCAGTATCGGGTTTGTCGGCGTGCTGGTGATTGTCCGCCCCGGTGCCGCAAGTTTCGAGCTCGTCTCGCTCCTGCCGGTCGCAACAGCCTTTACCTATGCGCTTTTGATGTTAAGCGCGCGCTTTGTTGATGGCCGCGACAGCATGTGGACGCTTTTGCTCTATCTCAGTGCCACCAGCGCCATTCTGACCGGATCCATCGTGACCTTTTTCTGGACCCCGATCCGGGCTGAGGACATCTGGCTGTTTATCGCCATTGCCATGTTCGGAACGGCCGGCATGACCATGATCACCCAGGCCTTCCGGGTTGCCGAGGCCCCGACAGTCGCCCCATTTGATTACACAGCACTGATCTGGGCCACCGGCCTTGGCTGGATTTTCTGGGGCGAAACACCCGATGCCCTGACCTTCGTCGGGGCTGCCATCATCACGCTCAGCGGGCTGTTTATCATCTTCCGTGAAAAAAAGGTCGAGGCGGAAGGTTGAAGCTCCGCCAAAGACCGGACCCGCAGCCCCATGGACTCCCGCCGTCAGCGGGCGTGACGACCGAGTGAAGCGCGCGCCGATACAGTCACGACCGCCAATCCCGTCATTCCCGCGCACGCGGGAATCCAGCCCGCAGTGCCACCGCTTCAAATCCCGCCAGCATACCCGAAGACTTAATCGACCGGTTTCACATCATAGGTCTGCATGGCAGATTTGCGCATATCGGCCTCTTTCACATCCGGGTTAAACCGATAACTCGGCGCTATGATTTCCTTGGCCTTGGTTATGGTCACATCCCAAAGGGTCGCGACCCGAAACGCATCCCCGGCCAGTTCTTGCAAGATCGCCTTGCGATCCTCAAACCCGTCATCACCTGCCCGCAACAACACCGCATCCCCATAAAGCTGCCAGCCCTTTTGCGAAAACACATCGACAAAGCTGACACAAACACGCGGTTCATCACCGATATTCTTTACCGAGTTTGGCGAGGCAATATTGGCAATGACGATGCGATCTTCACCAAAGCAGGCAAAGATTTCCTTGGGGCTGACCGACGGCCCGTCTTCGGACGTTGTTGCCAACCAGCACAGAACCGAGCGGTCGGCATAATCGCGAATATCATCATTGAGCATGGGGCACTTCCTTCCTGTGGCGCCGCCTCATTCTGGCATCCCGCCACCATGTAGGCCAGTATGGAAACATGCACGGCACATGCCCCAACCTCGCGATGCCCGCCTATGCGGGCATGACGGTTAGCCCCTTTGCCTGAAAACACCCGTCATCCCCGCGACGGCGGGGATCTCGCCCCACAAGCACCACCCGCACAACAAAAAACCCGCCTTCCATCAGAAAGCGGGCACATCAGATATCAAGACATCACTTGAAAATCAGCCTCAGTAATTCGCCTTGAACGGCGGCTCTTCACCACGCTCGGCCGCCGCAGCAGCAATATTGCGCAAAAGAGCTCGCTTGCTTTCGGTGCGTCGACGTCCAGAATTTGGCAGCACGTCACCTGTACCGGACAAACCTAGCTCGGCTCTTTTCCGGTTGATACGTTCCGCCAGTTCTTCAATCGTGATCTCGCGCATTACACGTTCACTATCGGGTATGACAGGGATTGCAGCAATAATAGCAGCCATCGACATTCAGATAATAATTCTTCGCTGCATTCACAGCTTCATGGCAATTAGCATAAAGCCCCAACTGTTGTTGGTTCGGATAATCGGGGCGCTGACCGCACGTACTTTCGTGCACTTCATGCTCGCCTGTTGATTGTGCGTTTTTATTAACAAGATAATTTGGCACGACTTCCTCCTGATATTTTCATTCAGAAGAGAAATTAGACAATCATAATGTTAATTTTACCAGAGAAACCCAGTTTTCCTACCCTTGATAGGTAAACCAAAGGTAGCGCATTACCAGCAGAAATCCCCCATCGCATAGGTAATGTGCCGACCTGTGGCCTCAAGAAGTGCATCAAGCTTCCCCTTGTCAGGCAACGTCCCACGCGGGGCATCAAGCTCGGCGGCGTGAATACCACCGGTGACAAGCACAACATCAAGCCCGGCATTGTTTGATCCGGCAATGTCGGTCGAAATGCTGTCACCGACCACCAGCAATTTGGCATCCGGGCCCTTGTCAAACATCTGCAGGCAGAAATCATAGGCACTGGCCAATGGCTTGCCTTCCCAGCGAACATTGCCGCCAAGTTCTTCATAACGTCCGGCAATGGCACCGGCACAAATGATGCGTTCCCCACCCCGGATCACTTCGCGGTCCGGGTTCGGGCACAGCACCGGCAAATCGCGGGCCTTCAGCGCATGCAAAAGGTCTTCGTATTTTGACACAGGGTCATGGTCTTCGTTCGGCCCGGTGATCAGAACCCAGTCGGCATCTTCGACCGTTTTAACGATCTCGACATCCTGCCCTTCAAACATCGACATATCACGCACCGGCCCGACCATCAGGACCTTGCGCCCCAATTTGGCATACCAGGGGTCAGAACGTTTCACAAGCTGGGCATAGGCGATTTCGCCCGATGCCACCGCCGGACCATATAAATCGCGCGCAATGCCCATATCTTCCATCCGTGCGGTCACAACCGAGGACCGGCGCGGCGCGTTCGACAACAAAGCCACCGGAATACCGGCATTTTTCAACGCGGTCATGGCCGGGATCGAGCTTGGATACGGATTAACCCCGTCATGCACCACCCCCCAAAGATCAAGGATCACGGCATCATATGTGCCGATCACTTCCGAAAGGCCATTGATCATTTTATAGGGCGTGGTCGGCATGTGTGTTTTCCGTTTCTGCTTAACAGTTATACTTGCGGGTCGAGGTCCCCGCCTGCGCGGGGCTGCCTGCGCGGGGATAAGAGTGCCCAACCATACATCGTGCCGTTTACCCGTCATGCCCGCAAAGGCGGGCATCCATCCGGAAGGCAAGCTCACCCCTTAGACTTTGCAGCCTGTGCTTCCTTAGCCGCGCGGGCTTCATCAACCGGAATGCCCTTGCCCGAAATTTCCGGGAAGGCAGCACCAACCGCATCAGACACATTGGCAAAGCCATCCTTGCGCAGACGCCGTTCAAGGTCTTCCTTGATGTCACTGACAAGCTCCATCCCGTGATACACCAGCGACGAATAAAGCTGCACAAGCGACGCACCATTAAGGATCTTCTCATAGGCATCCTTGCCCGATGCAATCCCGCCAACCCCGATCAAGGGGATTTTGCCTTCGGTCAGGCGGTAAAAATCGGCCAGAACCTTGGTCGATGGTTCCATCAAAGGCGGGCCGGAAAGACCGCCCTTTTCATCCTGATCATAGCTATTCAACCCGACCGGGCGATCAATCGTGGTGTTCGATACAATCATGCCATCAAGCTTGACCTTCATCACCACCGCCGCAATGTCGGATTTGTCATCCTCGGTCAGATCCGGTGCGACCTTAAGCAATACCGGAACGCCCTTGGCAAAGGAATTCCGCGCCTTAAGCACCGCCTTCAAAAGCTTCTCAAGCGGTGCGCGCCCCTGAAGTGCACGAAGCCCCGGCGTATTGGGCGAGGAAACATTGACCACCAGATAATCGGCATAGGGACCAAGGGCTTCGACCCCTTTGGCGTAATCAGATGCCGCATCTTCGGAATATTTGTTCTTACCCAGATTGGCCCCCAAAACGCCACGGCGCGCACGTTTGCGCAGGCGCGCGGCAACCGCCTCCGCCCCGTCATTATTGAACCCCATGCGGTTGATCACTGCACGGTCGGAATAAAGACGGAAAAGGCGCGGTTTGGGATTGCCCGGTTGCGGCAACGGGGTGACCGATCCGATTTCAACAAAACCGAACCCGTGAGACAGGGCAGCATTGGGAACTTCACCGTTCTTATCAAACCCGGCAGCAAGCCCGACCGGATTGGCAAATTTGCGGCCAAACAGTTCGGTTTCAAGGCTTGGTGTTGCATCCCTCGCGCCATCTTCGCGCGGCACCAGATTGTTTTTCAGCGCCCAGATGGCAAGACCATGCGCACTCTCTGCATCCATCCAACGGACAATCGGCAATACCAGTGACTTATACCACCCCACGCGACAGGCTCCCTCAAGCGTTTAAAACCTGTCCTTTTCTTACGCGGCTGAGCGCCGAT
Organism: Thalassospira lucentensis; assembly: GCF_050516545.1. GTDB lineage: Bacteria > Pseudomonadota > Alphaproteobacteria > Rhodospirillales > Thalassospiraceae > Thalassospira > Thalassospira lucentensis_C. The sequence continues at coordinate 2,464,280 of NZ_CP191544.1, forward strand.
GGGCAAGGATCAATAGCGTAAAGGGCGGGTCTTAAACCACCTCTTCCAACCGCGCATCAAATGCCGCCCGTGCGGCTTCGACTTCGGGCATCTTGTCCTTGGTCCACATATAAAGTGCCTTGAACGGCTCGATAAGCGTGCGGCCCAGATCGGTGATTTCATATTCAACCGCGACCGGGGACGTCGCAATAACCCGCCTCTCGATAATCCCGTTGCGTTCAAGTTTGCGCAACGTCTGGGTCAGGGCCTTTTGCGTTATCCCCTCCAACCCGCGCTTGATCGCATTAAACCGAAGCGGCCCGTCGGCAAGAACGGCCAGGATCATCATCGACCATTTATCGGCGATCTGATCAATCAGCCCGCGACACGGGCAATCCGCATGGAATTCCTTGACCGAACATTCCTTCATTTCCATCACGCCCTCCTTGTCTTTCCGACTGTATGGCACACAACCAGCAATGTACGGTTTCCTTTTGTATACCTGGTTTCTTTCAAGTGCCTAATTGACACTAGGTATATATCAGATATCTAGTGTCAATCATAGACTTTCATCAGATTCGGAGATTCCCGATGTCGAACACAGATATTCTGTTCCAACCGTTCAAGCTGAAATCCCTTGAACTTCCTAACCGTATCGTCATGGCGCCGATGACCCGGACCAAGGCCGAAAACGGCATTCCGGGTGCGATCAATGCCGAATATTACCGCAAACGTGCCGAAGGCGGCGTTGGCCTGATCCTGTCCGAAGGCACCGTGGTCAACCGTCCGGCATCGCGCAATGATCCGGGCATTCCGTTCTTCCATGGCGATGATGCGATTGCCGGCTGGGCCAATGTTGCCAAGGCCGTGCATGGGGCCGGTGGCAAAATGGGCCCGCAACTCTGGCATACCGGCTCAACCCGATATACCGAATGGCAACCCGATGCCCCGGTCGAAAGCCCGTCCGGCCTGCTTGGCCCGAACGAGCCACGCGGCAACACCATGACGGATGCCGACATTGCCGACACCATTGCTGCCTTTGCCAAGGCCGCCCTTGATGCCAAAAATGCCGGATTTGATACCTTTGAAATCCATGGCGCGCACGGCTATCTGATCGATCAGTTCTTCTGGTCGGGCACGAACCTGCGCACCGATCGCTTTGGCGGCAAAACGATCAAGGAACGGTCCACCTTTGCCCGCGAAGTGGTTGCGGCCATGCGTGCTGCCGTCGGTGAAGACTTCCCGATCATCCTACGTGTCAGCCAATGGAAACAGCAGGACTTCACCGCCCGCCTTGCCACCACCCCCGATGAAATGACCGATTGGCTTGGCCCGTTGGTTGAAGCCGGGGTTGATATCATCCACGCATCCCAACGCCGTTTCTGGGAACCGGAATTCCCCGAACTTGACGGTGAAAAGGGTCTGAACTTTGCCGGTTGGGCCAAAAAGCTGACCGGTGCTGCGACGATTTCTGTTGGCTCTGTCGGCCTGTCATCTGATTTCATCGGCGCATTTTCCGGTGAAGCATCGGAAAAATCCAACCTTGATGGCTTGGTCGAGCGCATGGAACGCAACGAATTTGATCTGATCGCGGTTGGCCGTGCGCTGATTTCCGATCCCCAGTGGACCAACAAAGTTCAAAAAGGCGCGTTTGATCAGCTTGAAGATTTCAACGCCGCTGCTTTGGCCGAACTGGTTTAACCCCTCAAACCGCCAAGCATCACCAAGCACCACCTCGAACCCCCAACCCTACCCGCGCGGTCATCCCTGATCGCTTTTGCGTTTCCCCCAAACGCAAAAAACAACCGGGCAGCACCGATATGGTGCTGCCCGGTTTTCGTTTGATCGGCCTAATCACAGCCGAAAGCACCTAGCGCAAATCTTCCGGCAAAATGTGAACGCCGTTATCATCAAGCGGCAATTCATCGACCCGCGTGACATGCTCGACCGACAGCACATCATATAAATGCGGGAACAAGGTACCGCCGCGCGCCGGTTCCCATTTCAGCTTGTCCCTGACCGAGGCCACCGTCACATGCAGCAACCGCAACCCGGTGCGCTTGGCATAATGCAGCGCCAATGTCGCGGCCAGCGTGTCACGGGTCGAAAAATGAATAAAGCCATCGGCCTTATCATGCGCAGCACCGTCATACTTGCCGGTCGCAAGGGCAGTCGCCCATTCATCCGAACCCAGCACACGGAAGATCGTGGTGTCTAATGTGTTTGTCATGAGGGGAATTTATGTCCACAGACCACCAACAACAAGGCCCAAATTGCAGAAGCCTCAATTTTACCCATAGGTAAAATTATCGCCCGACACCTCGGATATCCGTATAAAAGGGGACTGTCACCTTTTACGCAAAAAACGAACGAACCAAATACTATTTTTTTCTGAGTTCGCGAGTTAATTTATAAACATTAGTGGAAGGGTTTTTCTCCGCCCCTTCTTCTGAGCGTCGGTTAAGCTGCCGCTCTGCACGCCCTTCCGCAATCTTAATATTTTTAAGTATCTCAGAGAAATCACATGTTTTGCCGCGCCCCCTACTGTATCCCTCCAAGAGCTTTTGCAAATCATCCTGAGCTTCGTGATGCGTACACGCACGATCATACTCCTTAATGTGCAAGAGCAACCATAGCTCGAAACATGGATCGGACCACGCCGCTCCGACCCCAGCCCCATCGCATCGACGAATAGCTTCGTCAAAGTTTGGGTGCTCATCACGATCAAACACAGCCCACACTTTGTCGCTCTCCTCAAACGACTCTCTCGGCTTCTTTGCTCCCTTTCTGCGAGTCAAGCCAAGAGACACTGCCTTATCAACGGCCTTGTCCGCCAAGGTTAGCGGCACCCCACCTCCCCCGACAATCTCAATTTCCAGCAAATTTGAGCAGGCCACATTCTTTAGGCAGTTGAAATAGTCAGGCTCCGTGTTTGCCCCCTCACAAAGCAAGTAGTATTTGGCCTTAGCGGTTCTTTTGGCCCGACGCCTGTCCAAACGAGCTACCTTCCTAGCCATCCAAGTCACCCTCGTCACAAAGAACGTCTTCAACATTCAACTCAGGCGGGACCGCACCAAACCTGCTCTGCAGATAACCCTTTTCAATGTCATCTGTTTTGCGCGTCGCAATATCAGTTAAAGGGAACAATTCAGTTGCGCCAAAATCGTCCTTCTCAACAAACCACACTTCATCTCTCCTCATGCATTTAGCAATGAGCATGTTTGTGTCGTGAGTCGTCGCCAACAACTGCGCACCTTTTGGATTTGTCTTCTTATTCAAAAAGAGCTTGACGATAGCTTCACTTGCCTTGGTATGCAAACTTGCATCTATCTCATCAATTACGACAGTATCACCTGCATCCAAGGCTTTAAAAACGGAAGACAGGACAACTAAAAGACGACGGGTACCAGCACTTTCATCTTCAATTTTGAAATAAACCTCCTTACCGCTTTTTGCGGAATGAGACAATTCGACTGAAAACCTGTCCTCATTTATCGCCTTTTCGTAGTTTACCGATCCCACGTATTTTTGAAGAATGTTGCTGAACTCTTTTCTGAAAGAAGCTATTTCGCCGTCCGGCTCCACCTCAAGTTTAGTCTTGCGTACCCCAGTAACCCCGGTACCAATCATTCCTAAGAATTTAATAGCGCGGTTGTCGATATCGCTTTTTTGGAAACTTCTAGAAACCATATTTTGATCGACGGATATCGCGGCGTTAAACTTAATATCCCTAAAGAACTTATACACAGATGAGAGTTGCTCATGGTTATTTTGAGCAGCTACAGAAACATAAAGACTATTGTGCCTCATCAATGTTTCCAGCGTCTTCTTCTCTCCCCTCAGTGTCTTTCCTGGCACCACAGAGGTAGGGCTCACCCTCTCGAACAACGTTCTTTTCACGCCTTCGGGATAAGAATAAAGCCACTCGGATTGGAATGACTGATCGTCATATTCATAGCCGTAATGATATCTAACTCCGTCAACAACAAAATCAATCTCCATTGAAGACAGCTCTTTGTTGTCTGAGCTATCTTCATCTGCCAAGGCGAACTTGCTCCGCGGAACTCCACCTTCGGGACTTCCCTTACTATGAGAGTAGAGAACATGAGCTTTCATGTATCTTAAACTATTGATAACATTACTCTTACCCGAAGCATTTGCTCCATAAACCAAGCAAACTGGCAAAATATCTATCCCGGGCACCGCAGAATGATTTATCAGACCGTCGCTGCAATCTTTAAGCTTGCTCGCGACAAAAGAAATCTCTTGTCTTTCATAGATCGACTGAAAGTTTGAAACAGCAAATCGCAGCAACACGATGGAACTCTCCAACAAAATTTGAATGCCCTTTTTACGTGAAATTTGCAAAATATCAACAAATATCCGCATAAAATGACAAACTTGATACTTCCAAACTAGCCTACCCCCTCTTATCCGCACTCCGCTTCACCACACTCACGCCCAAAACCCCCAACGCAATCCCCCGGAAAAAGGGGACAGTCCCCTTTTTTGCGCGCATCAAGGATTTGCGGGCTCCAGCGCGGGCGGAAAAGTTCGGCCTCGGCAAGGTGAAGTAAAAGGTTACGTTTGAACACATCGGCCAGAACACAGGCATCAAGAAGTGCTGTAAAATGGTCTGCCCGATATGTCATCTGCGCTTAGTACCCTTCCAAAAGAAGCTCTGCGTCCATTTTTGCCAGTTCGGACAAGGCTTCTCGGCGCTCTGCATCCCGGGCTTCCTTATAGGCAAACAAATCCTCGGCCTTGATCCGACGATGCCGCCCGACGGTGGCATAATTGATGTCGCCTGCCTCAAGCAGCTTGATCAAATAAGGCCGGGATACATTCAACAGATCTGCCGCCTGTTGCGTCGTCAAATCTGCCGAAAGCGGAATCATCTGAAATCCCTGACGGCTCGACACCAGCCGCAACAAATCCATCAGGCTTTCCGTTAATGCCGGGCTCAATGTAATTGTTTCCGGCTTCCCGTTACCGGGCATGACGGTCAGCTTGGTATCCTCACCTTCCTTGGTCTGCGAAGCAATAATCCGGCGAAGCTGATCCGCCGTCGCACTCTCGATCTGCGTTGGCAATCGACCGCCAAAATCGTCTTTGCGAATTGCCGACATCTCTCATCTCCATTCCCTGTTCCCGCAGCTTGAGGCGCATGCGCCCCGAGATGCATCTGCATCATATGCCCGCCCCACCATAAACGCAATATTCGAAACAATCGAAATATTCGAAATAACCTGCGCACATTCTTATCCCCACGCCGCTTACCCACACTCACCCCCAGAACCCCCAACGCAATCCCCCAAATCGGGCTGACATTGATCAATGCTGCAATGATCACCAGGGCCTGAAGCCGTGTGAGAACGATGGCATCGGCAACCGCCCCCTTTCCTACACTCCACTAACATAGAGGCAACACACTGCCATATAGACCTTCCCGCGCAAAAACGTAGGATCAGGCCATCACGAAACAGGCACCTTGCCCGGAAGGAGAAACGTCATGACCCTTTGTCAGCCCGTCTTTAACAATCAGCATTCAAACATGACGCCCCAAATGTGCAAGGGGACGAAAAATGCCGATCGTCCGCGCGTTGACCTGCCGGAAAACCGCCATCGTTGGGCATCGAATGACGAGGTTGAAAAACCGAATGTCGTGTTGCGCGGCCCGAATTATTTGGTTGATGATGCCAGTGCCAAGAACACGAAACCCAAAAAGAAATATCTGCCGACCGTGGCGGCCTATGCCCTTACCGGTGTCGCACTGATCACGCTGGCAATGTATATCAGCGCCGAGTTGGCACCGATCTTGAAATAACAAGAAAACGGGGCGTCCTCCGCGCGCATCCTTCCTGACGCGCGCCCCGCGTCCCAACTATTGCAGCTTTTTGTCTGCACTACGCTTAACCACGCTGACCCCAAGCACACCAAGCGCAATGCCCCAGATCGGGCTGGTATTGACCAATGCAGCAATGATCGCCGGGGCCTGAAGCGGGGTGAGGATGATGGCATAGGCAATTGCCCCCATGGTCATGATCCATGTGAGGGCAACGGCATAGCCAAAACTTGGCCGCCAGCGGCGCACAAACGCATCTTCGCTGGCGACTTCGGCCCGAATGGTGCGGTTGACCGATTTAAGCGTCTCGGTATCGCGGTTAAGCTCAAGTTCGGCCATGCGCTCAGTGTGACGGTTGGCCTCAATGATTTCGGCCGGGGTGACATCCCCCTTGGTCACGGCGGCCTCAACCTGTTTAAGGCCCTTCGCCGCGGTTTTGGCAATCGGGTTGTCGATATGATCAAGCCCGGCACCGACCGCTTTGATCAAAAGCGGTAGGCCGATTTGGGCAAGGAGAGCTGGTATCACCTGATACCTCCTTTAGGAATGCGAAGCAGATTAAAGGAATTGGCGTCAGAGGACGCGGCGGAAAAGGTGCATTGGAAGAACCCGCGCATCACGTAATTGCAACAGCGTGAGAAGCAGCAGGTTCTTGGCCAATGGCGCTTTTCTGCCCACTCTGACGCCAATACGACCGATCAAATTATCCAATATCGCGATAAAACAAATGCCCGCCGATCTCGGCAACCGGCACATGGCCACGCGCCCAATAAGGATCAACCGCCACCGTGTGATAATGCGTCGCCCCGTCGGTCTGATCGCAAAGATCCCCCGCCACCGCCCGATGGGCAATGCGCTTGCACAGACGGTATGCCGGATCACGCGCGCTGAGTGCCAGAAGCTTTTTGCGGTTGGGGTCCCCCGCGTTCCAGCAGGAAAACTGTGCCGGTTTAAGGCACACGCCCTTAACATCACTCCCCCACCAATACCGACCGCGTTTTTGGGCAAATGCCACCCGGTTTAAAATCACCGATGCCACCGCCTCGATCCCGGCAAGCTCTTCCCCGCGCGCCTCGCCATAAAGGGTGCGGGCAAGGATTTCTGTTTCGCTCAAACTTTCGGGGTCAACGGCGGTTTGGCTTGGTCGGGATTTAAGATCAATGCTCATGGGCGGGTTCCTTTTTAATCGGGACATCAAGCTTTGCCTCTATCCGAAGCAAATGGCCGGTGAGGCGTTTTTCAATGTCTTTGAGATACGGGATCGAGACGTAATTGCGCGCGACATCAAGCTTGAATTCCGCCAAACCGTCGCGCAGGTCGCCAACATCCCGGTCATGGCGGCTTCGTTGGTCTTCTATCCGGGTCAGAAGTTCGGATCGCATGCGCCAATGAAGCCAGAACAGGCTGGCAACAGCGGGGATTTCCACCGCCGTAATCCACCAGATCACATCGACAGGTTGGGTCAGCTCCGTCATAGAGGGCCTCGTGATTTGCACAAAAAAAGACCCGCAAACCAATCGGATTGCGGGTCAGTCAAGGGAGGTCATCTGCATCGGGCACATCCCGAATTCGATGAGCGGTACAAAACTCTGGTCACCGGCGCATCACGCCAACTTTGATGTTGGCGGAGCACCCGTTGCAGGCAGCGTCGTCAGGCGGCATCAATCATAATGCCTGCTCTAAGCCGCTGGTCCTTTAAGCTTTTCTTCAAGATCCTGCCAGGCCTCGCCAGAGGCGACAAGGCAACTTGGCCCGGATGGATATGTAAACAAGATGGTCCAGGTTTGCCCGTCGGGTGCCTTAAGCACCTCGATCACGCCACCGTTCGAGGTCACGCCAACAGCAACCGGTTCTTCGGAATATTTGGCACTCAGGCTGTCGATGACTTTACTGCGATCACCGCACACCGGGGATGCCGAGGCTTCCGGGATCGCCACTGTAACGGCACCTGCCATTACAGCAATCAAGCTCAGTGTTCTCCACATGGTCAGGCCTCCTGACAGTCAGGTGCGCCCAAAGGGGCGTCTTGGTGTCCTGCACTGCTAAATTGATCAAAAAATTGACCTTGGCCGTTTCCTGCAATCCACCCGTGTCTGGCTTGGCTTAAACTGCCCTTTAGTATAGGTTAAAAATGCCTTTACTATGCTTTCATATAATAAACGTAAGCATTAAACCTGAATTTTCCATGAATATTTCACAAAAGTGATACTTAACCCCGCTAACCACCTGAGATTGTGCGAAAAGTTTTTATGTGTTTACGGATTGAAACGATTTTGTGCATGGAAAACACCACTATTTGCCCGCCAATCCGCCCGTTTTAACGGTAAATCGACCCTTGGAAGGCGCACGGGCTCGCTTAAAATGCATCCGGCAACCGCATCAAGCCCGTCATCCTGCCCTTTGCCAAATCCGTGATCGGCTTTGCTTCCATCGGGATGCCATTCGCGCATCTGGCGCAGGAACGGCGTTTTGCCAATCGACTGATGAACATGAAGCAACCTGGCCCCCATCACAGCCCCAAACGCATCTTCGATCCGGGTCGCCTTATGGGTCGTTTCATAATGTTCTACGACGCTGGCCGCCCATCCGATCTGTTTCAAGGCCCGGCGCAGGATATTGGGCAAAAACCGGCCAATGCCATTGGTCTCGACCCGAAGCGATGGCAAATGATTGCGCACCATAAATTCGGCCACCTGGTCACAAAGCTGGCTGGCTTCATCGCGCCAAACGCTTTGGCCCTGCCCGTCATGACCGTGCTCTTGCGGATCAATGGTGCGAAGCCATGCGATATCATGAAGCCAATATTCACCCTGATCGCAGATATAAACGCAGGCCACCACCGCCCCATCGCCGTTCATCGCCCCAAAGCTCGGATCAAAATGGCACGCACTTGCCACCATCTTGCGTCCGCCAATCGACAGGCACATGCGGCCATTGACATAGTCGATTTCGGTACTGGCGTCATAATAATGAAGCTTCGCCGGATCCAGCATCCCGGCAACCGGGGCGACCATTTCAAGCATCATCTGGCTTTGAAATTTACGATCCGTCGTTTTCGCCCGCATGTCGGCAATCGCGGCATCATCAAATCGCTCCGGCCAGTTTGACGCCCCGTGCTTATTGACGATGGGCAACATAAAACGTGAAAAACCATCCAGAAACGGCGCCACTTCGCCGGTTTCCGGGCGCACCTCATCGGCATAGATCGAATAAAAACTGTGCGGGGTGCCAACATAAAGCTGCGCCCCACCGGGCGAGAGGACATAGGCAATTTCGGATAACTTTTCGCGCAATTCCGATCGTTTATGGGCCGTATCGCTATTTTTCGGAACCTCAACATCATCGCAAATCACGATATCGGCGCGTGACCCGGTGATATTGCCGCCAATCCCCACCGCCTGCATCGATGGATCACGCAAAACACCCGCGCGGGTAACGGTAAACCGCTCACTCCCCCAATCCACCAACCGTTCCGGCAGACGGGCCGCCAACAAAGGATGACGTTCAATCACGCGCTTCACAGTGCGCACCATCTTTTTCGCCAGATCAAGATCCGCCGCCAGAACCAGAATGCGCAAATCCGCATCGCGATACAAAAGCCAGGCACAAAACAACCCGACCAGCGTTGACTTCCCCGAATTACGAAACGCCATCAGAAGCATTTCGCGCCGACCCGACTGCCAACATTCTTCCAGCCAATCGGCCATTCTCCGGTGATGGGCGGGCAAGGACAACCCCAACCTCTGATCCCAGATCCAGACGAATTCGGCAAAACGGGCACACGTCTCATGGCTGCGCTCAATCACCTGTGACATGCCCACACCCCTTCGTTCCGGCGGCTTACATCGCCGGTTTTGCAAATTCACTTAACCTGTCTGGAAACAAAAAATGGGCCGAAGAACGAACCGAAACCCGTTGTCGTCAAAGATGTCGGTTCACATCCATCCGGCCATGCAGGATACGGACAACCTCGATGGCGCTACCTGCCTGCGTTCCGGACCAGCGCTACTGTGTGTAAAGCCAGATATCTTCAAGATCAGCCTCTGCCCGCGGCGAAAGCCGATATCGCGAATTACCCGCCATGCTTGGCCCGCATGCGCGCTAGGAAGGCCTCACCGTCAAACGGTGTCGCAGCGCCCGATTGTTCGCCCTCTTTCAGCGCATCCTGCAAGGCACGGACTTTCGCCTCATGCTCTTCCAAAAGCCGCAATCCCGCCCGCACAACATCACTGGCCGAGCCGTAACGCCCCGACTGGATCTGTCCGTCGATAAAACCGGTGAAATGATCCCCCAACGAAACCGATGTATTGCGCGCCATGACGGGCCTCCTTAGGGTCCAGACTCATTCACATAACCACCCCGGTCACCCGTATTTGTGCGGATACGCGAAGCAAAACCGCAGGAAGATATACATCTTTCAAGGTTTTGCGCCAAAGTAGCCCGTGTAAATACGGGTGATCCGAAGAACAACTGATATAAAGGAAAACACTAGGAAAAGACCGCCGAGCGGGGTGATCCCCGGTCAAGGAATTTGACGCAGAGTTTTCCTTTATATCAGTTGCCGGGGCGGTTATGTGAACGAGTCTGGCCCCTAATACCAATATGTATTATATATTGGTATTCATCGTTTCTGCAATTGCGATATAACATCGCGCGAGTTCATATCACCCGCCATGTCTCTCCACTGGCAAGGTTGCGGACATAATCGACCGCCTCGCCGTTCCAGTGATAGGAAAAATGATCGCCCTGTACGGGGATCGGCACCACATCGGGCCAGAATGCCGCAATGCATTTGCCGCCATCAAAGCGCACACTGGGCCAGTAAATCCCGTCCGATCCGGCTTCCCGCCGTGCCGCGCCGAATTTCTGTGACGCGGCGTAATCATCAGGGTCAAGCAGATCTCCCATGCCGCTCACATCGTCAAACACATGATCAATCTTGCCGATCAGCTCGCGAAACTGCGATGTCCAGCCCGGTGCTTCATCGGTTGCGCGCATCATACGCGCATGATGATGCACGGTTTCGGCAATCGCCACGGACCGGCTGTCGCCCGCGTAATAAAGCCCATATGTACCATCGGAAAACCGCCCCGGCCGATGGGGCGAGCAATGAACAAACGGCGCCATCACATAACTGGCCCCCGGCCCCGCGACGCGGCGGGCGACCGGCACCTTGGCCAGATTGCCAATACTGTCTCGAATGCGCGGGTTCATCTTGGCTTCAGCCGATGCCAATGCTTCCCAGTCGGCGGGATCGGCAATGTCTTCAAACAGGTCAATCGGCGGATAGATCGACCGGATCATCCGAACACAGTGCGGCCACGCAACATGCTTGGCTGGCACATCATCCGGTCCTTCTTTCACCGCACTCACCAGCCGCCACGCTCCGCATCAAGGTAGCTTCTGATATCGGCAATATCCATGATCTCGCCGCGCATCATGACTTCAAGCGCACTTGCACCGCCAAACGCCGCATTGGGCTTGCGAACCCAGGCATAACCACGCGCCGGATCGCGAAACAGGTATCTCAGCCCCTTATGAATCCCGATCAGCATCGCCATGCGCGTACGCAAATCACGATCAATCCGCCCGATATCCTTTTTCTTCCATCGCGCCCATGTTCGCGCAGGCATATCGCCCAGCAACACGCGCGCTTCCTGATCGCTTAAATTCCAAACACCAAACAGATTGACCGTGGCCCGCGCCAATGCCGCCGCCTCATCCTCGGTAATCACCGCCGCACCGGGCCGCGCGCCAATCGGCTCTACAATCGCGAATTCCATCACGCACCTCCATTTGGCAAAAATATATCACATTTATGCCAAATGGCAAATCTGAGGCGTTATGTCGATAAAACCACAAAATTTCGACACGTCGGCGTGATGTGTCGATAACATCAACATAAAGCGAAAATCACCCCGTCTTAGATATGCCGGGCGGCCAAACGTTGCTTATTTCCTGCCCTTTGCGTTCCAAGTCAGTTCAACAAAAGAGCCAGTTTTCCCAAACACATAAATGCTTTCTGAGAATGCTCAAAAACGCCGAACCTGCCATCTGGATCAATGTGGAATCTTGGGTTTGACGACGAAGACAAATAAGCTCCCTGAGCTAGAAGCTCTGTGCAGAGCTGTTCTCTGTCAGTTTGCCATCTATAGTAAAATTTGAACAACTCGGGCCAAACAAGCTTTTTATACATAAGGGTCAAATGTTGAGACAGTCCCGCATGTGACATCATTCCAGTTCCAAAGAATGCCTGACCATCAATACATATTGATGAGTTGGCCCCTTTGTTCCTCTGGATCAGGTGCTCTGTCGCATTGTGCTCTCGCAATTCTTCTTGAACACTTGGGGATCGAACCAGCAAATTATGGTTTGGCCAGTTCTCTACTATTGTTCTGAACAAACTACTATCAGCCCATAACCCATCTTGGTTATGCGGCAAGATATCAATCAGATAGGCGTCATTTTGCCTGAAAATGCAGAAAAGCAAATGATCGGATCCAAGACCTTTGCGTTCCGGGTTAGGCTTTTTATCCAAATGCAAATGATGGATGCCACACTCACTAAAAAGCAGATCCAAATGCTGACGATTTTTAAGCTTCTTGTCACGAACGTAACCAAGCTCAACTCTGTGACTAAGATACGACTGTAACGAAGCACCTGTTTCAATTAGGTTTCTGATTTTTGCGAATGCGTCTTTGTATTCCAAGAACAAGGGATTAAGCAGCAAAGATGAGGATAGATGCGCCCGCCTCGGGAGATTAGGCACAAGCCTTTGAAGCCAATTCATGTAATAGAGCAACAGCTCTTCGGCACTCTTCGCCTTTAACTCGGCAACCGTCGCTGTTTTAGCCCGATCATATGGAAGGTTTTCCAAGACAAATGATCTGATATCGGCTTCAAGAATAGTTTTAACCTGATCATGATTCGACCCTGTTTCTGCGTCTCTGTTTTTCATTTCACTCATTAGAAACACCCTCAACGGTTTCCTATTGTTGCAGAATTGATCGAATCTTGCTCGGATGAAAACCCTATTTTAAGCGCTAACTATTGGTAAGTCTCCTTCAACTTCCCCTCCCCCAACGCCCCCCGCGCCTCCTTGATCAGTTTCTCGACATCCAAACTCTCCCCCTCCTTCGCCTTGCCGCTCAACGCATCATTCTCTGCACCAGACGCCCAGCGCAAAAGCTTGATCAGGATTTCAAGATGGCCAAGCCCCGCCTTGCAGGCCGCTTGATGGGCGGTGAAATCCTTGGCATCGCGCAAAAGGGCTGCCTGCTGTGCCGCCCGGCGATAGGCCTTGCGCACCCGGCTGATGTCACCGGGCAAATCGCGCAACATCTCCGCGCGCAAATCCGCCAACGGATCGCTCTTTTCTGGCTCCCCCATCGCCGATCCTTACGCTGTGCAAAGTGCTGATAACCGCGCATCTGAAAGCCGCTCAGGCCAATAGGCCAGATTGCGCAAATGCCCGTTAAGGTGCCTATCCACCCCGTCATAAGACCCCAGCACGATCTTGGAAAAATTGCGCGGCATGGCAAAGCCATCCGGGGATTTTAAAACCACCCCATCAAGCCCCACCGCAACCCCGTCATCCTCCCATGCAAGTGCAATCCGGTGGCAGGTCGCGGGGGCCAACGTGCCATAAAGTGACTGGGTGATGATCGGCACCCCGTCCCGGCGCAGCGAGATGCGCAACTGATCGGCGGCACTGTCATAACCAAGATCAAGATGATCCTCATCAAGGCTTGTCGAATAAAGCTGCAATATCCGCCAGATGCCCTGCCAGCCCGATGCGGTTTCAAGATCAAAGACAAATGTCCCGGCCCCTTGGGCAAACCAGTCACCCGGATCAAGGCTGACATCATCCCCGGCCCGTGTGACCGGAATGCCGCCGCTGATGATATCGCTGGTTGGGACTGCCCCCAATTCAAGCTGCGCATTCCAGATCAGGATCGATGTCGGAAGGCCGGAAAGGGTGGTGCTTATTTTGGGATAGCGGGCACTGCCCGATGCGGCCTCGGAAATCCAGACACGCTTCCAGGTCTCATCGACCAAAACCGCGTGGCTCGATGCCCCGTTGATCCCGCCAAGGGTAATATCCGCAACGCCGGAAACAGTCCGCATCCAGATGGCAAAGCTATACGTTTCACCAACATCAAGATCACCGACATCCTGATAAAGCCCATCCGCGCCACCGGGAAGGGTAAGCTGTGTCGCGCTCATGCTGCCATCCGGGGCAGCAATCAGGCTGCTGGTAACCGTCACCCCGGCATTTGTTTCCCAAAGTGCATTGGTAAAATCGTTGGAATAACGCAATGCATTGGTGGCAGGACCTTCGATCAAAATCCCCCGCCTGCGCCCCAAGGCATCATGATCAAAACCCGGCTGATCAATCGCATGGCTGTGCAACAATCCGTTTTCGCCACGGATCAATTTGGTGCTCGCACGTGAAAGCTTCATGCAGGTGCCAAGCGGCTGATAACGCAATCCCATTGGATGCATCTCCTTGAAACGAAATGTCGGATAATTGGCGGAATTGCGGGGATTAACCACCAATGCGGTGCAGATGGAAAAAGCTCAAAAGATCGCTTTGCCCGATGTCGCGCGTCGTACTGTCTGTATGGGCCAGACGCACCCGCAATCCGTTTGCCGCCCCCGCATCAATCCGCGCCATCCCGCTTAAGCGCAATGTATGCGCCGCCCCCGTGCCAATCGCAGTGATATCATTGGCCTGAAGGTGGCTTGACCAGTTTATGCCGTCATATCGTTCAACCGATAAGGTCGTCATCACCGTTTCGTCTGTCACCGGAAACCGCACCCCGATATCAATATGATAAAAGCCCGGCGGCACTCCCATCGGCCCGAAATGGGCGATGTCATAAAGACTGTGGCTGTCTTCAATCACCTGATCCCATTCGATCAAAAACGCCCCACCGGCCGGGATGCTTTGGCTACCGGTTTTCAACAATTTGACCAAAGGTCCGGCTTCGCGCACCGGGCAGGCAATCCACCGCCCGCCATCGCAAATTACATCAACCATATCGCCACGCAACGGCAGGCCATAAATCGCGTTTTGCGCCGCCCCATTGGTTGGCAAAATCACATCGCCACTCGCGGCGGTCACATCCACCAATGTCCCATCGCCGTTAAACACCCGGTATCGCACCCCATTGCGTGCAATCGCCGCATTGGGCAGGGTCAATCGCGCCCCGTTGGACAACCGAACAAGCGATCCGGTATCGCGGATATCCATGATCCGGTTGACCGGCGCATCAAGAACCGGCATCCGGCGCTCATCCTCCCACGCCAGCAAATTGCCGCTGCGAAAATCAAGATCAAGCATCGCACCGGCATCTTCGCGACCAAAGGATTTCCGTGCTGTTTCGCAGCGCGTTTCGGCGGCCTCCGCCCGGTTCGCCGCATCGGTGGCCCGCGTGGCGTGATCCTGTGCCGCGCTGATCTCTTGCGCTTGCGGGCCATTGGCGATGCCATCCCCATCGGCGTTCCAGACCAAGGCCCGACCCGGCGTGATGTCGGGCAATTCCGCCGATGCCAGATCAACATCCCCCGCCGCCAATCGAACTGTGCCACCAAGCCCGCGATCCACATCGCCAATCGCAGCGGTGATAAAATCAAGATCACGTTCAATCGCATCGCCGCGCGGGACCGACATGGCGTCATAGGAACTTAACCGCCGCAATCGCAACACCCGCGCGATTGTAATCGTGCTGCCCATGGCAGGCGGGGTTTCAAACTTAACTGTTCCGCCGGTTTGACCACCGATTTGGCCACCGATTTGACCAGTTGTTCCAAGGCTGATGTGAAACCCCGAAATGATCTCGTCACCATCAATCGTGATGCGCAGATCGCCGCTGTCAAACACTTCAAAATCAAACGGAAAGGCGGTGCGTGCGCCGTCGCCCTCGAACCGGATCGATGCGACCTGTTGATTGGAAAAAACCGTGCCCATATCCTGCCTCCCCCTTAATCGGCGTTTGATCAGCGTTGCGAAAACCACGCGGTCAGGCGCGCGACCGTGTCATCCTGCGTTGATCGCAAAAGAGACTTTTCGCGCCAGCTTGCCTGATTGTTGATCTGATTACGTTTGCGGGTTGCTTCCGCCTCATCCGATGCCGCGTCCTGCAAGGCGGATTTTTCATACCCGGCCAAAACCGCACTGGCAGAACCAGATCCACCGGCCATAAGCCCCGATGCCCCTTGCCGGGCACGAAGGCTTGCCTGTCGGCGGCGCAGGGCATCTTCGCGCGTCGCATCCTGTTGTTTTTGCTTGGCGGCAAGGTCGCCCAGTTCGGCCTGTCGGGCGGCTTGGGCCTGTTTAATCTGGCTTTGGGCATCGGCCTGACCTGCCTGAATTTTTTGCCCGGTTTGCAAGGCCGATGCGGCCATTGGCACAATTGATGTAAACCCGCCCATCAGTCATTCACCCCCATTTCGCTTGCCGCACCCAACAATAAAAAAGGCCGGGGATTTTCCCCGGCGATGCGCCATAAACCACTGTTGATTGTCCCGCCACTGCCGCGCCGCCACCCCAGACTTCGCAAGGTGATATCCCCGCTATAAAGTGCGTCTGGTTCCGTTTCTGTCTTCGCATCCGAAACCGGCAAGGCAACGTCGCGCAATCCGCGCCCTGTATCAACGCGAAGCTGCCCGCTTTGCTGTAACCGCAATGTCAGCGACACCAACCGCACCGCATTGCCGCCATGCGGGCGACTGCCATCGCGTCCCGCCGGTGGCAGGGCATAAATTTCATGGGTAAAGGGCACCCCGATTTTGACCGAAGAAACCGAACCAACGTTTTCCGGCAATGTCACGGTGCCACCGGCCACCAAAAGGCCATCACTCAATGTGCCTTCCGCCCATGCACTGACCGTTAAGCCATCAAGCGCATCCAGATTTCCCCAATGGCGTCGGGCGGCTTCATTGGCGCCAACATCTTGATTGGTTTGCAGATCAAACCCGCAAGCTTCATCAAACACGCCAAGATAATACCGATCCCCCCGGCGCAGGCAGACATAGACATCGCCCCCGGAAACCGAAACCGATTGAAACTGGCAATCAGCAACACTTTGCGCCGACCAGGCCGTGATGGCTTCAGACCGATACAGGGTCAGGGTTCCAAGCGACCCATCGCCCATCACCACATGCAGCAACCGACGATCGGCATCAAACGCCTGATCGACCGGATCATTGACCAGATGGCGCGATAGCAACGCCAGATCAGCCGATCCATAGGCCTGCTCGACATCGGTAAACAGAAATTCGCGAATTTCCCGCCCGCTGCGCCCGGCAAAGATCGTCGCCCCGTCAATATTAACCAGCGGCACTGTGCGCTTGCTTTGGCTGCCGATCCGGGTTTGCCGGGTGATCTGAATATTGGCGGGAGTCAATGGATCGCCCGTCACCATCCATTCCGACCCGCTGGTGAAAACCTGCAAATGCCGCCCGGCAAACACCCCGGTAATCGCATTGACCTGATCGGCCAAAAGGGCAAATTCAATCGCCTCGTCATCAAGGCCTTCGCCCAGGTCGAAATTAAACAAATCGCCCGATTTTGACATCCACAACCTATTGGGCAAATCGCGCGATCCACCAATCACCATGTGGTCCTGATGGAATGTCACACTGCGCGGCCATCCGCGCACATCGGAAAAGGCCTGCTCGCTAAAGTCGATGGTGGCATCGGTATTTGGCAAGGTGTCTTTCAGCGCAAGGGTTGCCACTCTTGGCCCGGCAACATGGGTGACTTCGCCCTCAATCCCGGTAATCCGCCACAATGTGCCGACATGCCCGTCAACAAACACATCCGCATTGGCTGTAATTGTTACCGACCCGCTGGTCCCCGACGGGGTTAAAGTCACCGCAGGATCAATGAATTTGTAATAGGGCTGGGCAGTGTCATAATTGGTTGCGCGCCAGACCCACAGGGTCATGCGCCAGTCACCCGATGGTGTTCTGGTCAGTCGCACCGGCGATGCATCGGGATGGACAACCAAAAGCGTATCGGCACTTTGCGTCCAGTTTAAAAGATCATGATGCTCAACCCCGAACGGGGTTTCAAACCAGCGCGTTGCCACCCCGTCTTCAAACACCACCGCACGTTTATCACCAAAGGCCAGAAGATAGGTTTGTTCGGTATTGAACTCAAACGTGATCAGGCGAACCGGTCCGTCCAGCTCATCGACCAACCGGATGCCGGGACGGCGACGCACCCCGCCCGATGGTTCGATAAACACATTGCGCAACCGTGCCGCCCCATTGGCATAGGCTGTCAAATCCGACCGCCCCCAAAGTTCCGGCGCAAGTTCCCCGGTCGAGAATGTGTTTTTCTCCAAAACGCGGCGTGCCATTGGCGGCTCCTTGATGAAAGTGACGGCTTAAAAGCTTGCAGTTCGTGGCCCGTGTCTGCGGGTGGATGAAATTCGGTCCAGCCTGCTGTTTCAGGCGCCGTCATCCCCGCGAAGGCGGGGATCCATGCTGCTACTGGAATGTTGCGACGGAATGGGTCCCGGCGCGGGAACGACGGACGGCAAAAATACGTGCATCGAACGAACGTCATCCCCGCGACGGCGGGAATTCGCACAACATGCGCAGTTCTCGCCGCCCTACCCCCGTGCAGCGATCAGCGAAAACCCCTCAATCTCCTGCGGGGTGGATTGCTGCGCATCGGCAAGGCGGGCTTGACGAAACTGATCTTCGGATCGCTTAAACAGATATTCCGCCCGTGTGCTGCTTTCAGTCAGTGGCAGGCAGAATTCAGCCGCCAACCGCGCAATCAGGGCGAGATCAAACCACGGTGGAAAGCTGCCCTCGGCCAAGCGCCCGACATAAGAAAGCCAGGCCGTTTCCCCATCACACACAACAGCCCGGTCACGCAGCTCAAACCGGGTGATTTTACCGCCGTCATTTTCAAGCGACAGCAACCGGATAAAATCACGCGGCAGGGCAAATAAATGGCTGCCGCCTTGCGGACCCTGCCCGTCATCACCCGATACCAACCGCGCCAGCCACACACCGCGCGCCGCAAACCGCCACGGATAGCCCGCCAACATGCCATCGCGAATGGTCGGATAAAGCAGACGGGCAATTTCCGCTTCCGCCGTGTCTTCCTCAAACGATGAAATCGGTGCCGCCCCGATCATCACCAAGGCCCGCGCACACAATGCCACATCACTCAACGCCATCTGATCCCCCCAAACAAAAACGGGGCCCGGAAAACCGGACCCCGCAAAGACTGATCTCAGCAGCAATCAAACCTTGATGATGTAATTCACCACCAGGAAAGGCTGCATGTTGTTATGCGGCTGATCGCCGCCGCGAGACGAACCTGTTTCAGTAAGTGGCGCGATGGCTGTTTGCCCTTGACCGCTCCCTTCGACACCCCCACTCAGAGCTGTCATAACCAAAGTACGATATCCATTGTCCCAATCGTGGGAGTGAGATGGCATCTCATCAATCGTCAACTGATGAACCTCAGCGCCATCTGCTGAAGCAATCACCCGATCCGTCAAACCATCCCCCTGCCCGGCACCAATCGGGGCACGACCCCGCAGATCCGGCAGTTTAAAACTACCCGGCGCCTGACCAACGCCATAGGTGCTGCCAATTGCGCTAAACAAATTGGCATATTCGGCCTCAAGAATTTCAGCGCCATCACACAAAAGGTAGCCCGACGGCGCAGCCACCCCAGCAAACGGCAAAATCGTAGCGGTTGGAACTGCAATTGCCCCGAACTGGTTAATATCGGCTTCATAGCAAATCGTAATTGAATCGCTCATCTCTAACTTCCCAAGTCTGTGGATAAGAAAAACCCGGCAAGCTGATGCCTGCCGGGTGTCGTTTAAAAGCGGGTCAATTGACTTTACTGGCCGGACGAAACCGTTGGGTAAAACGCCTTGATCGCATAGGTCATTGCGATGTTGCGAGGGCGGGTTTCTGAACCGCCAGATGCATCCGTCTGCGATAACTCAAGTGATTGATCAACAGATCCATCGCCAGAAACGATGTACCCATGGCCTGTCTCACCTGAAGCACCAAGTTGTTCGATGAAACCATGGAAATGAGCTTTGAATTCATCTGCCTGCGAAGAAGCAAAAGCACGCCCATCATCCACGCCTCGACCATCGTCAAACCCACGGACAAACTCGCCCCGCAAATCCGGCAGATTGAAGGTCGACACTTCGTCACCATGACCCCAAAGCGTACCAACGGTGGTGAAAAGATCGGCGTATTCGGCACGTGAAACAGCCGAACCATCACAAACCAGCCAGCCTTCTGGCGGGGTTGGCATGGCAAAGGCGGAAACAGCACCGATTTCGCTGCCGGTGATACCACCGCCACCAGAACCACCACCTGCGATCAGGCTTTCGATTGCCTGCAGCAGTTGGGTTTTGTCATCACAATCAGGCCAGATGCCTGCGCCCTGAATAACATTCAGAACTTCGCATTCCACCGGGGTTGAACCCTGCATGAGCAGTCTCCTTGGTTGGTAAAAGAAACCCCGGCAACGGATGCTGCCGGGGCGAGGTCGAGGGAGGAAGAAGAGAGAGAATAAGGTTGGGATCAGTCGGTGTTGCCGGTACCGATTGCCGTCATGTCGCGGACATCAACGCCGGCTGCACCCGAACTTGCGACGACGAACATGCCGCCCGACATTGTGGCGTCACGGTTGGTGTTGGCGATGATGAAATCGCCGATGCGCAGCATGTCCCGCGCATCGGCAAAGTAATCGGCGGTATCAACATCAGAGGCGAGATCTGGGGTGATATAGTGCCACAGCGTAAAGCCGTTGGCATAGGCCAGAACACTGAGGTTTCTGGCTTTGAAACCTTCTGCCATTTTGGGTCTCCTTTATTCTTTTGATCTTGTGGCTCGGGGTTCCCGCCTGCGCGGGAATGACGTTCGTTCCATGCGAGTGTTCTGGCACCGTCATCCCCGCGCTGGCGGGGACCTTGGGCCACAGGTCCGTGCGATGGCGGGCATTATTCCTGCGCTTTAAGGCACACCACCCCGTCGCCATCAATCAGGGCAGCACCCTGGCTCATGGAGTTATTCACAAAGTGTGCCGCGTGATCGCCATGCCAGGTGATATCGGACTGAACATCTGATCCAATCGCATGGCCGATGGCGGTGCGGTGATACCAGAAACACGATCGAATGCCGCTTGCAACCGGAAGGCCCGAATGAGGCATCCAGAGCGTCCCCAACCACCGTTTGGCTTGTGTGCCCTTCCAGGGAAGATCGTCATCACCGATATAATCAGATCGGGAAAACTCATCGATCTGAAGCAGTTCCGACCATTGTTTCCACCCGACAATTGCAAAGCGTTGGCCATCATCGGGCACATCGCGTTCGCCAAGCCCTTCGAACGCCATCATGACTTTTTCAAGTGTCATGCCCTCGGCATTGTCCGGGATGATGTCATCGGTCGCAGTCAGGGCGGTAATGATCAGCTCGTCGGTTTTACGGCCTAGCGCATAGGCCCCGGCATTGGCCAGAACCATCTTTTCATCATGGTTGATTTTAAGCTCATCCAAAGCATCGACCCAGTCGCCGGCATAGTAATCACGCAGATCACAACGCACTGCTTCGTGATCAACATTCATCACTGGCACCTTGCCATGGCGGGCCTTGGTGGTGGCCGTGCCCTTGCCGACTTTTTGAAAAACGGTGCTCGCCCCCTTGATGCTGTTTTTCACCCGCACCGTATTGCGCAGTTTTGATCCCATGCGTTGATAGGCCTGATGCACATCGGCCTGAAAATGATCGACAAAACTTTGATCAATCGTATCGCTCATGGTGTGTTTTCCCCTTGGTTCAAAAAGGTTATCCCGGCCCGCCCACGCGCCCTTGCAGCGCCTGCCACAATTGTCCGCAAACTGGTCATTTTCCGGTCATGGTTGATGGGTAAAAGAACGCAGTTCCGTAATGGAACACATGCCGGTTTGCCCCCGGCCTGTTGCCCCAAACGGGTCTTTCCCCTGTTCAAACCTGATGAAGAGTTTTACGTTTTGCGAAAATCGGTTCTGCTTATCTTCACCCTGATCGGGCTTGGTGTTGCGGCCTATTTCATCCTGCCGCTGACCCCGATACCCGGCTATATCGACGGGGTTCTGAACCGGTTCGAGCTTCTTTTCTAACACCAGCCAAATGCTGCGAAGAACGCTGCCGCTTATGGACGGGACAGGCTGGCGAAATCTGCTTGCACATCGGCAACCAGTGCCGGGTCCCGATCCCGCCAATAGCGCGGATCGTTCATTTTGCGGCGAATTTCGGCCCGAACATCGTCATTGGCATCCGTATCATGTGACCGGCCAAGTTTGGCTTCCTGGGACTGGCCCATCAATCGATGCAGGGCTGTGACCCCGTCTTTGGATTGGCACATGGCATCAAAGGCAGCTTTTGGCAGATTTGCCCGGCCCCAGCTTTCGATTTTCGGCGCAAGCTTTTGCCAGTTTTCCACCCCGCCAAATGCCGCGATCAAATCCGCGCGATCGGTCGCCCGCTTTGCAGCCTGATCAAGTTCATCCATCATCGGGTTCAGGATTTCACCGGCAAGATCATAAACCAGTTGCGCCTGTGCGTGGCTAAACCCGGCATCAAACAAACGCTGATTTAACGCCGGGTCTGCTTGGCCCAATCCGGCATCAATCGACAAGGCATAGGCATCCGGGCTTTCGGGGATTTGCGTGATATCGAACGACGGGTTTTCGTCATCGCCTGAAGCACCATGCACCCTGCCATCCGTAACACCATCCGCTGCGCTATCCCCTACACCCGCATCCAGATTACCGGTGGCGTCATCTGCCCCCGGCAACCCGAAATTCACCAAAGGCGTCGTGGGCGGGCTTGCCAAATCGTGCGACGCCACATCCTTTTGCTGCTCACCCTGATCGGGATCGGTTGTCATGCTGACACTCCGCAATGTGGTTTGAGAAAAGTGGTTTGGTACGTGCGGTTTGAGAGTCCCAAGCCGCGTGCTCAGTCGCCCTTATGTCCCGATGCAAGCCTGCGCATCTGAAGCACCAAGGCACGCTGCCCTTCGCGCATCCAGATCGCGTGACTGTTGGCATCCGGCCCCAGTGACGTGTGAAGGATTTGCCGTTCAAGATCGGCAAGCACCTGTTGCCCGGCAGAAGTATCAAAGCATGCCTGCCAGTGATCGATATCGGCACCCTCTGGCATCTCGGGTATCGGGTCGAACCAGTCCCAGCCGCTCATGATACACCCTCCAACACTTCGGGTGGCAAGGCCGGGCGCAACACATGGTCAGGCACGCCAAACTGATCGGCAAGCCAGCGGACCATGACCGGCAAATCAACCTCGCCCAGTGCTTCGGGGCCAAGGGTTGCGATGTGTGATAACCAATCAAGCGCCTGTCCCGCCTTCACCCGTTTGGGCAATTGTGCAAGCGGTGCGGAATGGCGCAAAACCACGACATCGCCATCAATCGGAATGTCGGGAAGTTCGCCGGTTTTGGTCAGGATATAAAGTGCCCGGCGGATCAACGGATACAGCAATTCTGCCTGCAACCGGCCATAGGTTGCGCCGAGAAGCCGCGCATTTTCCGATGCCCGTTCAAGCACCTCGGTCGCGGTCATGCCCGGTTGATCAACCTGCCCCAATCGATCGGCCAGCAAACAACGGCGAATACGATCACGAAGGTCCGAAAGTACGAGATCAGACACATCAAACCGCCCCGGAGCCTCCAGCGGTTTAAGTCCCGCCGATCCCACCGCCTTGGGAATGATGCTGCCGGGGATAAGCCGGATGGTCGCCGGGTTCAGCACCCCGTCATCATCGGCCTGCCAGATGCCCGTCACCGCGATGGAGGCGTTTTTCAGCACCAGTTCGACGACCTTGTTGGCGGTCTTGATATCGGGCAGTGCCTTCATCACCGGGGATCGGCCATAGGTTTCCCCCGGTGCCTTCATCCAGCGAAAGGCGATATAGGGCGACACATCAAAATGGTCGCGATAGATCACATCATCATGCGCAATCGATGAAGCCGTGCCCGAACCTGTGCCACCATTGGGCGTCGTTCCATCTTCAAGAAACACGCAAATATCATATCCCGCCCCGCCATCGGTTTTGGGAATGACCGCCTCGATCACAGTAAAGCGTTTTGGCTCGCCTTGCCCGGCCTCATTGCCACCCTGTGCCGGCAGGTTTTTCGCATCCGGCCAGTTTTGCTGAATTTCATCGAAGGTCAGCAAGAGTTTGCGAAACACCGCATCCATCTTGCCGTCACTGCGTTCTTCAAATGCCAGATCACGTAACGGAACCGCGGCAAAGCGAAAGGCAGACGGGCTGCGCAGGTCGGCCTTTTCAAGGCGCAAACACGCGGTTCCCGCCGTGACCAGATCAAGAAACGCCTGATGCATTTCGACCGCAAAGTTTGACCGATCAAAATGCCCCTGCAAAATGCGGACAGCACGGCCCAATTGTTCGGTCAAAACCTGCCGGTCATCACTTGAAACATTGCCACCCGGTTCAAGGTCAAACCATCCCCCGCCCGGCGGGGTGATTTCAGCCATCAGGCTGGCGGCAAGCTGTTCGACCGCATCGGGGGCGGTTGCATCAAACACCCGATCAAGGCGTTTGCCGCCATCGGTTTGCTGAGTGGAACCATTGCGCTGTGGCAAGGCAAATTCATAACAATCCTGCCAATGGGCTTGCCAGGTGCGCCGTTTGCCAACCGCCTTTTGATAGCGGGTGCGCAAAGATGCGATGCTTGGCCCTGTTGCCGGAATTTGGTCGCGCTTTGTTGCCGCTTCGTTGACGGCCGCCTGCTTCATCACCGCTAAAACATGTTGCATTTAATCCCCCAACAAGTTTTTGCCACCCACGGCCTGATTGATCCGGTCATTCAAAAGCCCGCGATAGCTGGTCGCAATCAGGCTTGATCGCCCATAGCGTCGCCGTTCAAGCGCCTCTTTGCGGGCATTGCTTGCCGCTTGTTCCGCACTGGTCTCGGTTTCTGTACTGCTTGAATTTGATGCTGTGACCGGTTTGCTGGTGGCAACCGGCTTTGGTGTGGAAAACAGGCTTCCCATCGGGTTCTCCTGCAAGTTGGGATGCACGCACCCCAAACGAAAAACCCGCAAGGGCAAAAGCCTTGCGGGCGCAATTATCGCGTTGATGTGGCTCTTATAGCACCATAAAAAGAACAAATCAAGAACATTTTTCAGAAAAATGCACATTCCTGATTTCTGCTGTGGCATCACTTTGTTTTTGCAAGTGTCGATAAAGCTGCCAGGGGGTGACGATCCAGAACCCTGAAAGGCCCAGTAACCGTTTGACCAGCTCGACACAACTCATTGGACCGATGCGGATTTTCTGTGCGACTGATTGCGGATAAGACGCCCAGATACAGTGATGCCCGATGGACCGGTAATAGGAACATGGATCAAAGATCGGCGAATAGCACCAGCTTTCACACCGCACCCGATGGCTTTGCGGATCAAGGAAAATCCATTCCCCGGCCCGCACCCCGGAAACCAGCACAAAGCAATGGCGAAACCCGGGTTTGAGGAATTTTAAAACCCGCTTTTCCGGCGCATCGGCAAACACCACCAGCACCGAAACTTCGCGCCCGGATGCAGATTGTGCGACCCAACGATCACTCATTTCCTGAACGCTGCTGGCCAATACGGGTTCATTCGCATTGGCTGAGATTATGGTATTTGAAATCACATCCCGCATGGTGACAAATCCCCGCTAAGTTCGACCAGAACGTCTTCTTCGTGGAAATTCTCATCCTTGCGAAGTTCGACAATGCCGCGTTTGATCAGAACCGTTTCAAGCGCATCAAGCGCCTGTTGCCACAGATCATATTTCGCCCCTTCGCGCCGGTCGCGCGGATCGGGTTCGCGTTCGACAAGCCCATAATATTCAAGCACTTGCAAATGCCGATCCTGAAGCGTGCCATCATGTTTCAAGCGCATCACCGCGTTATACACATCATCGGGATCACACGGGCGCACGACCTCGCTTGCATCGGCAATTACACGCGCCCCTTCGATCCGTGCGGTTTGACAGCGCACAAACCAGAACCACGCATGACGGGCACTGGAAAACGGCGTAATTTCGCGCTCTGACAGGGGTTTTGGGAAAAGTCTTTGTTCGGTCACGTCGCCCTCCTGCTGGTTATATCCTGCGTTCAACGCCGTGCATGCATGCCAGGGGAAACAGCGCAAACCCGCCAGTTATGATCCGGCAAAAGGCAATATTTGACCGTCACGGGCACAAGACTGTGCGCGCGGTATCAAGATTGCGGTTTGTGATTTCCCCGATGGTGGATTACCCACCCCTCTTGCCGCTGCACATGACGTCAGCGCCAGGCCTTTGCCGATATCCAGGTCGATCAGGACTTACTTCTGGATGCAGTTCCGGTGTTGATATGCAAGCTATAATCCCTTTTTGTTCTCATTGCAAAGGATTAATTTCCTATTTTCTCAATGCCCTGAAATTGCTCGACTTGGGGCCGTTTGAATGAATAATAGGCCCTTGATCAACACAAGATAAGGCAAAGACTCCCATGGGCTGGTTCAGCATCAAGATGACAGAACAAGAAGCACTGGGCATCTCAAACAGCTTTATCGAAAGTTTTGAAAAACTGTTCCAAGCAGCCAACGCACCAGAAAATGTGGGTCTTTTCTGCTCGCTTCAGCTTGGCACCGATGATGCCTATTTTCTTTCACCAGATGCCAAAAAACTTGCCGAACCCGCCCTTGCCATGCGCCCGGCCACAGCCTGCCCACGCCCCTCGAAAAAGGATGTGATCTTGCTGGTTGGAAATGAAAGCGCGCTTAAACTTTTGGGCTAATCGGTTTTCAGAGCCATCGACATGCAATCACGAAAACAACTCGCCCTCGCATAGAACGCCACAATATGAGAGAATTCTCTCATCATTGGACGCTGTAATAGGGGGAGTTTCCGTGAAGACTTTTGCTGTCTTTGCCTTCTTGTTGTTGGCTGGTTGCACAGGCCAAATCATGAAAGGCTACATTGGCAAATCAATCCAAGAACCGATCCTTGATTACGGCCCTCCAATCAATGTGATTGAGCTTGGAGACGACCGTCGCGCATACCAATGGAATATAGTAACTGGCGGGGTTGTTCCCGTGTCTGGGCCTTCTACAACAACATACATACCGTACTCAGATTCCTGCGTGCATACATTGACCGCAAAGAAATCCGGCGATACCTACATCGTTGACGGGCATCGGCAGACACATGCCTTCTGCGAATAGTAAATTCGAAAGATTTTACGTCAAAATCTGCATCAGTTTTAACTAAGGCAGGTTTTCCTTCACCACGACTTCCATGGTGAGTTTGGCAACATCTGCATTGGCATCAAGCCCGTTGCGTAGATTTTCAAAAATCCGCAGCGTATTTTGCACAATCACGCCGGGGCTTTGGGTGATGACGACATCCATGATGTCTTCAAGCAAAAACCGCCGTGTATCGGGCGTCAGGCCATGGCCGATAAAGATGATGTCACGCCCCCGGCCACTTTCGCGCAAAGCCCGTGCCACCCCGTCTGATGATCCCCCGACATTGTAAATCCCGATCAGATCGGGATATTCCGCCAGAAGCGATTTGGTATGCAGATAGTTTTCGCTGCGATCATCATGGCCTTCACGGGCCGCAACCACCCGGATATCGGGAAAGGCTTCTTCCATCAGACTAAGAAAACCCATTTCGCGTTCTTCATGAGCGCGGTACGTCCGGCTGGCCGCAATCATCGCAACCCGACCTTGCGTCGGTTTCATAAACCGGCCCAGCAAATAGCCTGCTGTGCGGCCCACCGCCCGGTTATCCAACCCGACATAGGCCGCATGTGGCACGCCGGAAATATCGGAAACCACCGTGATCATGTGTTTGCCCGCACCCTGAAGATCCGACACGGTTTCACGCACCAGCGGATGATCAATCGCCATAAAGGCAATGCCATCGGCCTTTTCGCCATGTTGGCGCAGAGCTTCGGATAAAAGCTGCGGGTTAAAACTGTCGATGAAAAAGCACCGTGCCCGGATGTTAAAGCCCGTAATCGCCTCTGCCGCGGTTTTGATCCGATCACCGAGCAATTGCAAATACGGATTGGTGCCTGATGGCAGCAAAAACACCACCCGCATCGGCTTGGGCCGAAAGACTTCCTGCATATCGGTTTCAGGCAGATAGCCAAGTTCGGATGCGGCCTGCAAAACGCGCTTTGCCGTGCGTTCGCGCACGCCGGGGCGTTTGTTCAAAACACGGTCGACCGTTGCCGGTGAAACACCGGAAATGTCGGCAATATCCTTGATAATCGGTCCGCTCGTCTTTGGCATCGCACCCTCAAAAACATCAAAACACATCAATTTATGATGTTTGATGATGGGAAATGTTTCACGTACTCTGAGAACATTCAAGGGAAAAGAAAAACAAAATCCCCGCAAAATAGACTAGGGTCAGCGCCTGTTAGTTGACGGCTTCTGCCCCTAAAGAACGCATAGACCATCACGGGAGGAAACCATGGTCATTCAGAACAAATTTCGTCATATCGCGACGACCCTCGCTGCTGCTGCATCCCTGACCGTCATGGCGCATGGCGCACAGGCGCAGGAATATGAACTGAATTACGGCCACATGAATTCCCCGACCAGCGTGGTTGGTCTACAGGCCGATTGGCTGGCAGAAGAAGTCGCCAAAAACACAAATGGCGCGGTCAAGATTGACGTTTATCCGTCATCCCAGCTTGGCAAGATTCAGGAACTGGCCGAAGGCGTATCGATGGGCTCCATCGCCTTGTCACACAACACGGCTGGTGCGCTAAGCTCGCTTTATGAAGATTTCGGCGTGCTTGATACCCCGTATCTGTACCGCGACTATGATCACCTGATGAAGGTTGTCGATATCAATTCCCCTGTCATGGCCGAACTTAATCAGGGCCTGATCGACAATACCGGCATGCGCGTTCTCTATGCGTTTTATTTCGGCACCCGTCAGTTGACTGCAAATATGGCTGTTAAAACCCCGGCGGATCTGGCCGGTGTTAAAATCCGCGCCATTCCATCCCCTGTTTACCTGACCGCTGTCGAAGGCCTTGGTGCGGCACCGGTGCCGGTTGATTGGTCCGAAGTTCCGACCGCCCTTGCCACCGGCATCGTTCAGGGCCAGGAAAACCCGGTCAATGTGGCCGTGGATCACAAACTTTATGATGTTCAGACACATATGATGCTGACCGGGCATATTTCAGCCGCCGAGATCGTCGTGATCAACGAAGACCTGTGGCAGAGCTTCCCGCAAGACATCAAGGACGCCATCACCAAAGCGGCCGAAACCGTGCGGATGAAAGCATCGCAGATGATCCTTGATAAGGAAGCAGGCGATCTTGCCAAACTTAAAGAAGCCGGCATGACGATCATTGGCCCGGATGACGGGCTTGACGTTGCCGCCTTCCGCGCAGGTGTCGAGAAACTTGTTCACGAACGTTTCGACGACAAATTCGGCAAGTATTACGAAGAAATTGCTGCCGTAAAATAATCGCGCTTCGGGGCGGCCCTGTGGAACGTTTTGTTCGCCAAAGCCGTCCCGAATTTTCTGTGCCCAATTGATTTTCAGGTATCGTCATGCCCTACAGGAACTCCCCGATTTATAGGGGACTGGACCGTGTTTGCCGGGTTCTGACCGCATTTTCGATGGTGATGCTGGCACTGATGACGGTGCTGGTCGTTGGTCAGGTGATCATGCGCAATATGTTTGATCTTGGCCTGCCATGGGCGGATGAACTGTCGCGCATTTCAAATGTCGCATTGGTGTTTTTCGCGGTTCCCGCCCTGATGCTCCATAACCGCCATATCGCAATTGATCTGCTCTATAGCGCCTTGCGTCCGCGCGGCAAAGCCATCCTGCGCTTTGCCAACTACACGCTGATTTCCGTGTTTTCCGCCATTTTCCTGTTTGGTCTTTATAAATTTCTGATGCGGGCGGGCAAATTCACCACCCCGTCGCTCAATCTTTCGAATTATGCGGTTTATGCCCCGGCGGTGATTGCCATTTTCCTGCTGCTGGCTGTTGCGCTTTATCGCTTGATCACGCGCACCGAAACCGCCCCTGACTATGAATCTGATGATGGCAGCAACGCAATTGCCGATGCGATTGCAAAAGAAATGTCGTCTGAACTCTCGCCTGATCCATCCCGTGGGGATTCCGACAAATGATGAGTGCAACCCTTCTTATCCTGTTTCTGGCACTCATGATCATTCGTTTGCCGATTGCCATTTGCCTTGGCCTGTCATCGGCAACCGTCATGATCCTGTTTAACCTGCCGATGACGGTTCTGGCACAGCGCACGGTCAATGCCCTTGATTCCACCCCGCTTTTGGCCGTGCCGCTGTTTATCTTTGCGGCCAATCTTCTCAGCCTGTCGGGTGTGACCAACCATCTGTTTGAACTTGTTCGCATGATGGTCGGCTGGATCCGCGGTGGCACGGCTCAGGTCAGCGTTCTGGTCAGTTTGATCTTTTCTGGTGTCTCTGGTGCCGCCCTTGCCGATATCGGTGCCTTGGGCGCGGTTCAGATCAAAATGATGCGTAAACAGGGCTATACCCCTGAATTTGCATCGGGCATCACCATGGCAGCAGCAACCATTGGTCCGATTTTCCCGCCAAGCATTCCGATTATTATCTTTGCCTCAGTCGCCAATGTATCTGCGGTCAAATTGCTGATTGCCGGGATCGTTCCCGCCATTCTGATCACGCTTCTTCTGATGGCGCAGGTCGGGGTAATGGCAAAGATTTATAAGCTGCCGCGTGACGATGTTAAATTCAACATTGCCGCCTTTGCCCGCAAGTTTGTCATTTCCCTGCCCGCCCTTGCCGCCCCGGTTCTTTTGATCGGTGGTTTGATTTCAGGCTATTTCGGCCCGACCGAGGTTGCCGGTGTGACGGTGGCCTATGCGCTTTTGATTGGCAAATTCGTCTATCGTCAGCTTGATCTGAAACGGGTTGTGCTTGCCGCGCGTGACAGTGTCGATGCAACGGGCAACGTCCTGTTCATCGTATCGACCGCGGCCCTGTTTGCCTGGGTTCTGACCATGGACCGCCTGCCGGTCACGGCCAGCGAGTTCTTGCTGGGCCTGTCAAGCGATCCGCTGGTGTTGCTGTTGATTGTTAATGTGCTTTTGCTTGTTGTCGGCATGTTCCTGGAATCAATTGCCGCCATCCTGATCATTGCACCGATCATTACCCCGGCCATGACGGCCGCAGGCGTTGATCCGTTGCAGCTTGGTGTTGTCTTTGTCCTTAACCTTATGATCGGGCTTCTGACCCCGCCTGTCGGCATGAGCCTGTATATGGTCAGCATCATCGCCAAGATGCCACTGCACCGGGTGATCCGTGGTGCATTGCCCTTCCTTCTCCCCCTGTTTTTGTCACTGCTTGCAGTGACCTGCATACCGGCAATCTCTACCTGGTTGCCCAACCTTCTGGATTAAGTGAGGAAACATGAGCAGATTTCTTGGTGAAATTCGCCAGCTCGGTTACGTCGTGCCCGACATTGAAGCGGCCATGGACTATTGGGCCGAAACAATGGGCGTTGGCCCGTGGTATTATAATCCGCGCGTTCCGATCGAAGATTACCGCTATGACGGCAAATCTTATGACGTTCACAACTCGGTCGCGCTTGCCAATTCCGGATATGTTCAGGTCGAACTGATCCAGACCCGCAATGATGCACCCTCGATGTATCGCGACTTCCAACAGGCCGGAAATACCGGTCTGCAGCATGTTGCCTATTGGACCGAAAGCTTTGATAGCGATCTGGCCCTGATGGAAAGCAAAGGCTTCACCGTCAAGATGAGCGGCAAGGTCGGCGAAGCCGGTCGTTTCGTTTATTTCGACAAGGAAATGCATCCGGGCACCGTGATCGAACTTTCCGAAGTTGTCGGCCCGAAAGGCCGCCTGTTCAAATCGATCTATGAAGCGTCCCTTGACTGGGATGGCACTGATCCGATCCGTCCTTTCCCATCGCTTTCGGAAATCTGACCCATGGACTTGATTGAAGCCCGGTATCTTATTGAAACACCGATGGACCCTGAAAAGATCGCCACCATCATGGCTGGCGAGCAAAGCAGTGGGACATTTGTGCGTGTGGCTGGTGAAACCGACGAACTGCGCGAACGCTGTTCGGCACGGGTGTTGTCCCTTCGCGAACTTACCCCTGCCAATCAGCCCAGCCTGCAAAGTGCATATTTGACCGCACGCGGGGTTACGGGGCCATACCGCCGGGCTGAAATCCGCATCGGTTTTCCGACCGGCAATATCGGGCGCAATCTGGCAACCCTGGCATCAACCGTATCGGGCAATCTTTATGATCTCGGCGAAATCACCGGACTTAAACTGATTGATCTCAAACTGCCCAAACCCTATCGCGATCTTTATGACTATCCGGTCGCCGGGACCAAAGGCACACGGGCGCGCATGAATGTGCAGGATCGTCCGTTCTTTGGCACGATCATTAAACCAAATGTCGGCATGCGCACCCCCGATATTGCCAATCTGGTCGAACAGCTTTGTGAAGCCGGGGTTGATTTCATCAAGGATGATGAAGTCTGTGCCAATCCGGAATCCTCGCCGCTTGCCGAACGCATTCCGGCCGTGATGGACCGTGTGCGCCGCTATCGCGATCGCACCGGACGCGATGTCATGATTGCGTTTAACATCACCGATGAAACCGATGCCATGCGCAAGCATGCCGATCTGATTGAAAAAGAAGGCGGTGCGTGCGCGATGGTCAGCATGAACTGGGCCGGGCTTTCGGCCCTTCAGACCCTGCGCAAATCAACCGGCCTTGTTTTGCATGGCCACCGCAACGGCTTTGGGGCGTTTTCGCGCCATCCATTGATTGGCATGGCGTTTCCGGCCTATCAAACGCTGTATCGTTTGACCGGCATGGATCACATGCATGTTCATGGTATGGGCGGAAAGTTCTGCGACGAAGACAGCGAAGTTCAGGCATCTGCCCAAATCTGTGCCCAACCCCTCGCCCCCGGAAACGGCGATGAAGACCATGTTCTTCCGGTCTTCTCATCTGGTCAGTGGGCCGGGACGGTTCCGGCCACCCATGACGCGGTTGGATCGGCTGATTTCATGTTCCTTGCCGGGGGTGGCATTCTGGCCCATCCATCAGGCCCGGCAGCCGGGATAACCAGCCTGCGCCAGGCATGGGAAGCCTGCGAAGCGGGCATTAGCCTGGAACACCATGCCAAGACCAATTCGGCCTTGTCCGAAGCCCTGTCCTTTTACGGGGCAAAAGGCTGATCATGACCAAAATCGTTTTTTGTGCCGATGATTTTACCGGGGCGTCCGATACGCTGGCGACGCTGGCGCGTGCGGGTCTGAATGCACGTCTGTATCTGTCCGCCCCGGACCAATCAAAGTCGGTTGGCAAAAACGATCCTGATCTTGGTCCTGACAGTCTTGACGCCTTTGGTGTCGCAACGTCGCTCCGTGCTATGGGGGTCGAAGACGGCGTTGCCACCATCGGCGCGATTGCCCCCAAACTGGCAGGCGCTGGTTCTGGCCTTTATCATTTCAAGATCTGCTCGACCTTTGACAGCAGCCCTGAAACCGGCAATATCGCTGCCGTTGCCGATCGCTATGCCGTTTCTGTCGGCGCGAAATGGAAGGCGGTTATTGGCGGGCAACCATCGCTTCGCCGGTTCTGCCTGCTGGGCAATCTTTTTGCCGGGGCGGGCAACAGCAAGCTTTATCGCATTGATCGCCATCCGGTCATGTCGGTTCATCCCGTCACCCCGATGCATGAATCCGATTTGCGCCGTCATCTTTGCGCCCAAGGCTGGCCCGATATCGACTTGATTGATTTCACCATCATTCGCAAAGGCCCGCCTGCACTCATTGCCGAAATTCGCCGCCGCCTGGCAACCGGGGAAACCGAAACCCTGTTTGATGTCAGCGATGAAGCCGATCTTGTGACCATCGGTGAAGCCATCCACGAGATTGCCAAAACCACCGCAACACTGTGCGTTGGCGCAAGCAGTGTCGCACAGGCGCTGTTTCCGTCGCTCAGCCCCAATACAGACCAGCCATCACAGATGTATCGTCGTCCCGGCCCGGTCTTTGCCTTTGCCGGAAGCCGATCATCTTTGACCGCTGATCAGGTCGCGCTGGCGCGCAACTATGTCAAACGCAGCATCGCCCCATCCGATCTTTGCGATCCAGCAGCCCTTGATGCCCTGCGCGCTGAATGCCTGGCCATTCTGGGTGATGGCAAACATCTTTTGGTCTCGCTTTCCGATGAGCGCGCCCATGCCATTTCCAGCCATGATCTGGCCCGGACAAGTGCTACTTTCATTGCCGGTATCAGTCAAACCGTCAAACTTGGCTTTTTGCTGATTGCCGGGGGCGATACATCCAGCCTTGCGGTTCAGGAACTTGGCATTGACAGCCTGTCATTCGCCGCTGACTTTGATGCCGGTGCACCAATTATTCGTGCGCATGCGTCTTTGGCGACACTTGATGGACTGCCGATGTTGCTTAAAGGCGGGCAAATGGGCAAACCGGCCTTGTTTGATAATATAACGACGTTGCCGGTTGCCGCCGTTTAGTCCGCCAACCAGACGACAAAGATTTGACCAAAAGCAGGAATTAATTCCTTTCGCCGGGGCTTTTGCTCCTGCTAGGATGGGGCATGATCCGACATCAGCAAATCTGGGCCGCCCTTGACCAAATCGCGACAGACCACGGTTTAACCCCGTCTGGTCTGGCCCGATTGGCGCAACTTGACCCGACCACCTTTAACCGGTCCAAACGCACCACAAATCAGGGCAAGGCCCGCTGGCCGTCAACCGAAAGCATTTCCAAGGTGCTTTCCGTCACCGATGTCAGTTTTCGTGAATTTTCCGAACTGGTGGATGGCAATGGTGCCGGGCGCATTCCCGTCATTGGCTTTGCCCAGGCCGGCAATCGTGGATTTTTTGATGATGCGGGTTATCCGGTTGGCGGATCGTGGGAAGACATCACCTTTCCGGCCCTGCATGATCCGACCGCCTATGGATTACGGATTTCAGGTGAGTCCATGGCGCCGGTTTTTCGCGATGGCGATCTGATCATTGTCAGCCCGGCATCGAACATTCGCCCGCAGGACCGTGTGGTTGTCAAAACCGTTGAGGGCGAAGTCATGGCCAAGGAACTGATCCGGCGCGGCGCACTTGGCGTTGAGCTTAAATCGTTTAATCCCGAGTATGAGGATCGTTTTGTGCCCGCAGACCAAATAGATTGGGTTGCCCGTGTTCTGTGGTGCAGCCAATAGACATTTCACACCAAAACCGAAATACTTTTGAAAGATACATACTGCCAATATGATTTTGATCGAAAATAGCCTGTTAAAATTGCGGCAGGACATTCCTACATAAAGACAGACATTTGATCCGAGCCGATAGCGCAAAGCGCTTAAGGGAAACAGGAGACCTGCTTGCACCTGCAACGCCATCATATTTTGCGGTTCTTGGTGATTTTCGGCGCTTATTTCATCACCGGATTTGCAGGGCTACAGCTGCAATATCATGGCACCAGCCAATCCATGGTCTGGCTACCACCGGGCATCGCCCTTGGCACAATGATCCTTTGGGGATGGCGTTACTTCCCGGCCGTATTTCTTGGGTCTATTTTAACCACCATCTTCTCAGGCATTCCGGTTTTACCTGCGCTGCTGATTGGTATCACATCAACGATTTCGGTCACAATTTCTGCCGCGATCATTGGACGTTTCTTTAAAGACAACCTTCTGAGCAGTCTCCGCGGCCTCACTGCCTTTTTCCTGATTGGCGTATTTGCGACCCCTGTGACTGCGGCATTTCTGGGATCAGGCCTTGTCTTTCTGAATGGCATGCCCGAAGCAGCCAATTTCAACGAATTATGGCTAAGCTGGACGCTTTCAAGCATGGTCGGGGTGTTAATTGCCGCCCCCCTGATCCTGCGTGTTGTCAATTACCCATGGCAATCCAGAAGCACTGCAAATTATCTGGAATTGATATTCATCGCCATTGCGGCTGTGATCGTCAGCTCAACGGTTCATACAACCCCCGTAACATCACGCCCGGAATACCTGTTCATCTTTGTCTCACTGCCTTTCGTGATCTGGTCTGCGATCCGGTTTGGCATGATGGGGACAACACTGGTCAACGGTTTAATCGCCATTACAATTGTCGGGTTCACCGCAGCGGGCCTTGGCGGATTTGTTAACGTCAACGCCAAAGACGGCATCCGTGAAATCCACAGCTATATTCTGATCGTCTCGTTCATTTCCATCCTCATGGCGGCTGGATTTGAAAAGATAGGGAACATCACCACCCGGGCACGTGACGGAAAAATATCGCGCGATATCCATCGACTACGGCGTGCGCTTGCCGGTTTCATTGCTGTGTTTGGGTTTGGTATTTCTGCGGTAGCGGCATGGTACACCTACAACCAGCTTAGTGAAGCATCCCGCGCACAGAATGAACAATATCGCCGCGCCTTTGAAGCATCCCTTCGCGAAGAACTTGGTCGCGCCACAGACTCACTGGTTGCGGTTCGCACCCTGTTTGATGTCCACGGCAACGTATCGTTCAGCACATTTGATGCCATGATTGCACCGTGGGTAAGTCGGCGTCCAGGTGTCGCTGCGCTGGAATGGGCCCCCTTTGTGCCCAAACGTGCCCGTAGATTAATCGAAGAAAACGCCCATTTAAGCGGTGTTGAAAACTTTGCCATCCGTGATTTCCGAAATGGCAAAGCCGTTCCCGCCCCTGAACGCGATGGCTATTTTCCGATTTTCTATGTTTTCCCGCGCTCAGGAAACGAGAAAATTATCGGATTTGATCTTTATGGCGATCCAATCCGAAAACAGGCCGTCGAGAATGCCTTGCGTACCGGCAACATCACACTGACCGAACCGCTTAATCTGATGCAGGCGAACTCTGCGGTCATCACATCTTTGGCTCTTTTATCAATCAATAACCGTCGCGATCCGTCCGGACCACCATTGGGCATTGCAATTGGTGTCCTGAGACTGACGAACATGATCACCCGCGCAGCCCGGGTGGCGCGCTTACCGACCAATTACGAAATCCATATTGCCGACCTTGATGCGCGCAGTAACCAAAAGATGATTTATTCCAATCGTCCGCAGGGATACGCGCTTGATCACATCATCAAGGAAAAGGAAATCCGTTATAATCCGAAAGTCTCTAATTTCACCTTCGGGTATCGGGACTGGACCATTGTCCTACATGAAGAAGAACGCTTATATAGTGGACTAACATACTGGCAACCTTGGGCAATCTTCATTTTCGGTGCGACCATCAGTATCCTTCTGATGGTTTATTTGCGGTCATTAACGCGGACCGAACGCCAGATTGTCGATTTGATCGCAATCCGTACCCGCGAACTTGAAAACGCGCGTGAAGCGGCTGAAAGTGCAATGAACCAGGCCCAACAAGCCGACAAAGCAAAATCAGAATTCATCGCCCATATGAGCCACGAATTCCGATCACCCATGACGTCAATTCTGGGCTACACACAGCTTGCAGAAGACAGCCTCCAGGCAGAGTTTTCTGTCGAAACCTTGAAAAATTATCTGTCGACCATTCGCGGTGCCGGACGCCACGTTTTGTCACTCATCGGCGACATCCTTGATATTTCCAAGATCGAGGCCGGAAAACTCATCCTTGAAGAAGTGCCGTTCGATCTGCGCCGGGTGTGCGAAGAAGTGACATCCATGATGATGGTTCCCGCCCGCAATCAGGAAAATACACTTCATCTGGAAATTGATCCCGACATGCCCGGCTGGGTGATTGGTGATCCGGTTCGTCTCAAACAGGTTGTTACCAACCTTGTGTCCAATGCGGTCAAATTCACCAAATTTGGCAACATTAACGTGCAAACCTCTGCCGTAAAGATAACCGACACCGAATTGAGCTTCCGCATTACGGTAAAGGACGAAGGTATCGGCATCCCGCACAACAAACTGAAATCGATTTTCGAAGCCTTTGCACAGGTCGATACGTCAACCGCGCGGCGTTACGGGGGAACGGGCCTTGGTCTGGCCATCTGTCAAAGTATGGTGCAAGCCATGGGCGGAACAATTGAAGTTGAAAGTACCGAAGGCAAAGGCAGCACATTCTGGTTTGACCTGACATTGCCGCGCAGCTCCGAACAAGCAGCGCGCGAACTTGAAGGTCAGGACAACACAGACATCGACCCACAGGAAAAACCAAAGATTGTCGGTCGTAACCTGCTCTTGGTTGAAGACATTGCAATCAACCGTATTCTTGCGCAAAAGCTTCTGGAACAAGAAGGTCACACCATTACCCCGGCAGGCGATGGTCAGGCAGCACTTGATATCCTTGCCAAACAGGATTTCGATGCTGTTTTGATGGATATTCACATGCCCGTTCTCGACGGGCTCGAAGCGACCCGTCAAATACGCACCTCCGAAGATCCGGTCAAGGCGACCATTCCTGTGCTTGCTCTGACGGCCGATATTTCCAACGAAAACCTGACCGTCTTTCGCGCAGCAGGGTTTGACGCCTATTGCACCAAACCGCTTGATATAAAGGCGATCAATTCCGAACTTGCACGCCTTGCCGACCGCATGCCTGATCAACGCCGCCAAATCGCAAAAAAGGTCGATGACTAACCATCGCCACTGGTGATGTTTTCTTTGACCCGGCTTGGGCAAAAATCCTATTCTGTGCGCCAACTTCATACCGCCCCACCAACATGACCAAGATTTTCCTTGGCATCCGCGCATATCATCAGGAGCATAGAATGGGTCATCACGCCGCCACCGACAGCACCGTCACCACCTGGACGTGGTACAAAGACGAATGGCATGAAGGCAACCCCAACATCATGGGCCCGCAAACCCACGGTGTCTGGATGGCCTCGACCGTCTTTGATGGTGCACGCCGCATGAATGGCAAGATGCCCGATCTTTATCCCCATTGTGCGCGTGTGTTGCGATCGGCTGAATTGATGGGCCTGAAACCGGCCATCACCACTGATGAAATCGTGGCACTGGTCAAAGAAGGTGTCACCAAATTCGATCCTGAACTCGCCCTTTATATCAAACCGATTGTTTATGGCGGCGAAGGCTTCCTTGCCCCCGTTCCCGAAAGTGCCCAGTTCGTTTTATGCATTTCAATTACTGAAATGCCCGCAGCCGTTCAGACCGGGTTTAGTGCGCGAAAATCAAGTTTCCGCCGCCCGTCGCCCGAAAGTGCCCCGACAGAGGCCAAGGCAGCCTGCCTGTATCCCAATGTCGGCCGTGCCGTGACCGAGGCGACCAGTTCCGGCTTTGATACCGGCGTGATGCTCGATCCGATTGGCAATGTCGCCGAGTTTTCCTATGCCAATCTGTTCTTTGCCAAGGGCGGCAAAGTCTATACCCCGGCGATCAATGGTACGTTCCTCAACGGCCTGACCCGGCAGCGCGTCATCACCCTTCTGCGCGAAGATGGTATGGAAGTGGTCGAGAAAACCTGCAAATACGAAGAACTTGAAACCGCCGATGAAATCTTTGGCACGGGCAATTATTACAAGGTCGCCCCTTGCGTCAAACTTGATGAGCGTAACCTTCAACCCGGCCCGATCACGCGGCGCGCGCAAGAGCTGTATATGGCGTTTACCGCCGCCAGCACCGACTGACCCCATCGTATACATCCAACTCCAAAACGGGCCGGAAATTCCGGCCCGTTTTGGATCATAGTTTCAGTCTACCACATGTCAGGTCCTCTTGTTTTGAGACCCTTTGTCTTTTGACATGGCGTCATCCCAAGCAGATTGGATCAGATGACCGGCTTTTTCCCCGTGATATGCAAAAGACCGCTCTTGCTGTGAAAACTTCTCATCGCGAGAGGCCGACAGCCAGTTAAACGATCCCTCAATCAGGGTCTTACTGTCCACAGCCAAGGTTTTGTTGTGAATACGCGATTTCTTCGTAATCGTTGCACCGGTTGCTTCCAGTGCGGTAACAGCATCACGAGCCCGCGTTCCAGACGTCACAATATTTTCTGCACAGGTCACGATGTTGATATCGACGTTTCGTGACATTGCCGCTTTCACCAGACTGATGATGTTATCTTTATTTACGGCATTGATCGACAGGAACGGAGACACAAGCAAAAGCCTTTCTGTAGCATCATTAAATGCCTTAACCAGAGCTTCTCGGTGACCCTCAAGTGTCGATATGTGCTGCACTTCGGTCTGTGCAATCGTTAGAAGTTTTTGCGGGGCAAGCACATCGCCGATTTCATTGCTTTCTTTCGAAAACATAAGATCCGCAAGCTGGCCCGAATGGCTTTTCCCCGGACGGAAAATATGCATGTCGCCAAAAACAAGGAAACTGTCTTTGGCCCGACTGACTGCGACATTGAGCATAGAATGCTCGTTATCAAAGAAATACTTTGGATCATTGGTCCGGTCATAGACCGATGAAAACAGGACCACCTCCCGCTCTGAACCTTGAAGGCTATGTACTGTACCAACGGTTATCGCATTTTTCTTACCCGGCTTCGCATTCAGATTAACGTTTTCAAGTTCAGTGATAATCAGGTTGGCCTGACGACGGAATGGCGTGACAACGGCCATGATTTCATCAATCGGTTTTGAATACCGTTTTTCCAACCTCTGGCGGTTGCGCAAAATCCAGTCTGCAATGGCCCGTGCTTCACCGGAGTTTACCCAGCTCCCCGAAATTCGGGCGGCTTCACCATCAATATGGGCGTAGCCTATTGGCGGTAAAGCTCCCTCGTCCGTTGGCGCAGGCCCCCGCATGGGTTTTAGCCGACCTTGGTAAAACTTGTTACAATAAGCGATAACCTCATTATAACATCTGCGATGCTCGGACAAAAACAGCCCCGGCACATCATCAAGCGTATGGCTTGTAAGGCTCTGAGCCATTTTCATGATGTTCCCGGTTGTCGAAACATATCCCTTTTCACTAAGGTCATCTGAGAAATCATCCAGTCCCGCCTTATGCAAATTGCCATGATCAACATGCTTGTTAAGCGTAATGACCGGGGGAATTTGCAATGTATCTCCAACAACAGCGGCACGTTTGGCCAGATAGAAGCACGGAGCCCCGAGTTCAGGAGACACCTGTCCTGCTTCGTCGACGACCAACAGATCAAAGAACCCGCGCAGGGGACGTTCGGCCCTTTGCGGCGTCTCATTAGTATTTGAAGGCACCTTCCCATAATGCCGGAAAACAGCAGAAGCTTTATGGAACGTTGCAAC
The DNA here is from genome assembly GCF_050516545.1 of Thalassospira lucentensis. GTDB lineage: Bacteria > Pseudomonadota > Alphaproteobacteria > Rhodospirillales > Thalassospiraceae > Thalassospira > Thalassospira lucentensis_C. The sequence goes on from NZ_CP191544.1 coordinate 2,505,407, forward strand.
GAAGCAAGGTGTAAGCATCGCATATCGTTCAAACCGTTCCTTGATGTGCTTCTCCCCCTGACGCTTACGGTCTTCAGGTGTCAGCTTCTCAGCAGCAGATAACCATCGATTTTCCCAATACCGTAATGACAGGAAGAACAGGCGCCGACGAAGCAACGTGTCGAGTTCATCAAGCAACGTCTTTGGGTCACCACCATATTGATTTTTCAGGCCATCGACCGTGAGTTTCGATAAACCGGCGGTTACTGTCATTTCATTGAAACTATTGATGGATGATGCAACCAAAGACCATTTTTCTTCCCAGTTTTTTGCTGCATTTTCTGCGATCTGAAAACTGGTGATCGCGTCCTTCTGATTGATTTCAGCCTGTCGCAAATTCTCACTGATCTCTTGAGGGATCGATGCTGCGCTCGCTTTACGCACAATGTCTGCACATACCGTATCGACATCTTCGAGTGATGCTGAGCGGTCGTGCAATCGATTGCCTTCTTTGTGAAAACCCGCTGTTTCAATAGCTTCGATTGCACGGTTTATTTTACGCCGTCGAATATCGGGCATAAAGCCAAGCAGGAGTTCGATCAGGTTTGCTGCATTTAACTGGGACTGCACACGACGTCTAAGTGAGCGCGCCTGCTGCGTTGAACGATCAATGCCCTGTTGGGCTTTGGCTACATCTTTTTTTACACTGTCAAATTGCTCATTCGCACTTAAAACCTGTTGTTTCCGCGTTTCAATCCACCCGGAAAAGTTATCCTGTCCGGATGACTTAAGCGCGTTGAGTCCATCCGCAAGGCTGAACACATCATCAATCACAGCTTCAAAACTTTGGTTCAGGTTCTTGAGTTGGGCATGAAGATTCTGGCCAACTTGTTCAAAATCAAGGGTATCATTACCAAAATACAGTTTGGCCTTTTCGAGAAAGACTTGTTTTGCACTCTCGACAAATTCGCTGTTTTCGATCTGGTCCGGAAAACTGTAGGCCGGCACCCCAGCAAAAAGGTATTTTCCATTATCATTGCGTTTTCGCGCATCCGATGACGCAAAATACAAACCCAAAGAGCTTGCTTCTGGAATCCACCTTTCAGACAGAATATCGTCGGGGATCGGTGTTGCCGCCTTGGTCAGACTGTCTATAAGATTGGTAACAGCCTGATTGTTGGTCGAACATGCAAGCATCGTGAACGGGGTTTCACCGGCCAGTGCAGCTTTGACAACACCTGATGCAAGAATACTTTGTACGAGCGTAGTTTTCCCTGTGCCGGGTGGTCCGTTAACAGCAACAATATCACCGACATTGCTTTCGACAACACAGGTCAAAGCCTGTCGCTGACTACTTGCCAATGTATGTTCGCCAATATGCCCCAAATGTGCCTTGGCATGTTCCGCTGACACAAATACTGGCGCGGCACGACAGGGCACATCACCTTGATCAATAATTCTGTGTAAAGCAGTATCTTTCTCGGCACTACTTTCAAGCTCATAATCGCGAAGCTTGTCACAAAGCTCAATCAAGCTTTTGCCAGCCGGTTTTTGTTCTGAAAACAGCGTAATACGACCAACTGCAATAGCGTGATCGTCAAACTCTGGCTGGAGCAGATCTTTTGACGTTACCGTTTTCCAGAAATCAGCCGCATATTCGAACGTATCTCGCCAGCTTGCTGTTTCAGATGGCTTATGTGTCTCAAGATAACGGTCAACATCGTCAACTGTACCAACCACGAATGAGCGTGTTGCTACCGGTGTAAGACTTGCGCGTTCAATCCATGGTAAACATTCAGGATTCGAGAAAAGATGACCTTCTTCATTGACCTTCCCGACAATCCAGACCGCCGCCGCTTCATTCTGGGAACTTCTCTTACGAACCTGGGTATGTTCCAGCCGTTCCAGTAACACAAATGGTGTAATTGCTACCGGTGCAGACGTAACGTTTTCGACATCAGCATCTTTATCTCGGCGCCGTATTTCTTTTCTATGTTCATCAACAAGCTTAGCCGCGATGCTTGAGGGAATGTGCCCTTGAGAGAGGTATGCATTGTCTAGTTCAAAAACAGTTTCCCCACTTATGGATGGAGACATACGCTGTGTATCAGCAATGGAGTGGCGCCAGTAATCAATCAGTAGCTTGTTCATTACATCTGTCTTGCTGTGAAAACCTCTATGCATTCGGTTTAGCGAGGCCTAATGCATCATAGCAAGTTAAAATTGTATTTTTATTGACTTATCCACCGACAGGTTCAGCTCCAAATGAAAAACGGGCCGGAAATTCCGACCCGTTTTTGGTTTCGGCATCTGTAAAAAGACTACTGTGCCAATGGCACCGGCGCACTGCTGCCCGCGACATAGGGATATTTGGCAAAGATCGACGCCACCGCGGTGCGCATGCTTTCATTGGGTGCTTCGCGCACTGAACTTGTAACCCGTCCAACTGCGGTTCCTTCCCAGATCATCTGGTTTGACTGGCGATCAACGAAATCAACACTCAGCGTGCCTTCGGTATAGGTGCTGGTGGTGCCCGGTTCGACATAGCCCGGCCAGCCGACATACATCCCGCCGCGATATCCGTAATACCCGCCCATATAGACCGGGGGCGAGGTTTGGGTTTTTTCTTCGGTTTTCAGATGAAAGTTCACAAGGAAATCGGGATTGTGGATATCAACCCGATAGCCGCGTGCTTCAAGTGCGGTACTGATCGCATCTTCGATACGCTGGCCTGACAGGGTTGTGTATTTTTCCTCAGCTTCCTTGCCCGCCGCTTCAAAGAAGGCAAAGGTTTGATAACGACCGAAATCGGCTGCCGGGTCCGCATCGGTGTAGACGCGCGGCCCGCTCGCACAGGCCGCCAGCATCCCGACGAGAATGCCCGCAATGGCGGTTTTAATGATCTGCATGGTGTCGGTCCCTTTGCTTCAACCAGAAACTGTCTTTGTTTATATGACGTTCGGCAGACACAATACCATCAACAGAAATTGGTTTCATAATGGCAATTTAAGGGTGTAGCCGTTAATCCAGCCGATTGGATGCCAATGCCTTCATAAAACCGACCCCGACCAGCCCGGCAATATGGCACCCCGGTTTGCACTCGGCCTGACGTGCCACCAGCTTGCCAAAATCACGGACAAAGCCGGTTCGCGGATAGTCACGCAGGATTTTACCCCGCACATCGGGATGAACATTCATCATCTGCATCCCCACCACATCGACCCCGGCCTCAAGATGCAACAGCAATCCTTCTGCATCGCGCGGCCCAGTATGGCAAACGGCGGAATGCAGCGCCATGGCCTCATGAATGATGTCGGCCTTATCGCGGTCATACCCCTGATCACCAAGCCAGCGATGCGCGCACCCGGCGGCCTCCACCTCGAACGATCCAGGGCCGTCGCATTCAGGTGATACTAGCGAAATGTCATGAAGGATCGACGCAATATATAACATTTCGCGGTCAAACCGCACATTATGATAATCGGCCAATGCGACGCCAAAGGCAAAGCTGCGCAATCCATGATACTGCACAAAATCGGGCTGGAGTGATGCCGCCCACGCGGTTGCCTCACGGGCAATCGGACTGTCGGGAACGCCAAGGTGATCTTGCACAGCCCGGTCCGGCAGCCCAACCCCGACAGATTGGCGGATGCGATAAAACTTGTCGCGGATCCCCAAAAGCGCAAACCGCATAATCAGAGCGGCTTTTGAATCGCGCGCAAGCTCTGTGGTTAAAATACGGCTCATCGTCTGGCCCCCGCCATCAATTGCTGTGCGGTTTGGCGAAGATCGTTAATTTCAGCATCAAGAATGGCGCGATCATTGTATGAATGGGCCAACACAATCGCCCCTTGCCAGCGCAAAACAATCCGCCGTGCTTCATCTTGTGCCGATGCCCCGGCCACGCCGGCAGCAATGAACTGATCTGCCACCCAGTCGATCAGAGTGGTAAAGATCGCCTGCCCGATTGTGCGTGTAGCGTCAAACCCCGCATCAACCGGGATATCAAGCATCAATTTAGCCACCGGACAGCCATAGCTTACCCGGCGCGGCGTCATCGCATCGAGATAATCAAAAAACACCGACACCCGTTTTTCAATCGTGCCATTCGGCGCAATGGTCGCCAAAAGCGGGGTAAATTCCGCTTCCATGGTTTCCATCGCCGCCTGTGCGAGATCATGTTTTTTGGGGAACCTGTAAAACACGCCACCGGCTGGCAATCCGGCCTCCTTGGCGACGGTTTGAATGGTGGCGGCATGATATCCATCGCGCCAGATCACATTCATTGCCGCACGCGCCAGCTTCTGACGTTTTTCTTCAGAACTGAATTTGACTGCCATATCACCATCATCCAAAACAAGTAAGTTAACTAACTTAATATTGGATTGATAAAAAAACTGTCAACGTGCCGCTTGCTATTTCCCGCGCCCCTCCCCGAACGCTGCCCTTAAAAAATGCCGCCAGATCAATCGGGCGGCATGTGAAGGGTCAACGGTTCAGGCCAGATCGCAACAATAAACCAAGATTTCGGGGGTTTTCGCCAACCCGACGCCAGGCATATGCCCACCAGTCATGACCAAATGGCGCATACAGGCGTAACCGATATCCGGCATTGCGCAATTCGCGCTGCATCGGCTGGTTCACGCCATAAAGCATTTCAAATTCAAACGCATCGCGCGACCATCCGTTTTGATCCGCCAGCGCACCAATTTTGATCGCAAGGTCGCGATGATGAGTGCCAAAGACCGGAAAGAACCCTGATTTCCGCGCATCATCGGACAACATCTTTCCCGCAAGCATCAGATAATTGGCATCGATGTCGGGACGCTTGGTAAAGGCCACTGTGTCTGGCGGCGCCATGGCCCCTTTGACCAGACGCACCATCGCCCCGCGCCGGATCATCGCATCAAGATCATCCTCGGTTCGATACAGGCGCGCCTGTAATGTCTGCGCTACCGGCACCCCGGCATCATCAAGCCGGTTATGCAATGCCAGCGTCTCGTCGATCATGTCGAAATCTTCCATATCGATCATTAATCGAATGGTCCGCGCCGTTTGCTTTTCACTCTGTACTGGCCCAAGGCCACGGATCAGATCGGCAATGGCATCAACATTGCGGTCCAGAATATCGCGGCCCTGCATATAGCCCAGCTGGGACGGATCAATTGATATATGCACATCCCCGCCAGCCTGATTAAGGGCCGGGACAAGGTCGCGCAATTGCGCAGTGGTTTCCGTTACCTGCGCGATGTCAGTGACATATTCGCCAAGGTAGAAGCTTGATATGCTAACCCCTTCGCCCCCAAGCCGGGTGGCGCGCGCAACATGCCCTTTGATATCGGCGGCACTGACAAACTGTTCTGCCAAACCGGTTTTTCGCCCAACGGCCTCGCCCGCACGGCGCAGCGATGTGTTACAGGCAACTGCAATCATGCATTTCTGCCAGATCCCCATGTATGTCTCCTTTCTGATGGCGCTGATCAACGTAACACGGCCTCAAATGATCAATATTGAATGATATGCGCCACAGGCCCAACAAATTTGGACGATCTACTGTCGAAATTGAACCTGACGTGATTGCCGTGTATCACAGTCATATTCAACGAGCCCCCGAAACAACAAAGAACCGGAGCATTGGTGGAAAACCGTCAATTCACACTTGCAGACATCCGAAATGCCATCTCGGCCGGTGTCATAAGCGAAGAGTCTTTCGTAAAGCTTGAAAGCTTCCTGACCGCCCAATCGCATCAAGCAGCCGAAACAGAGAAATTCACGCTGTTTCGCGGCATGAATGATATCTTCATTGCCCTTGGTGTCGTCGCCCTAAGTGTTGGCTGGTTCATTCTATGGGGCATGCTGATCGCAAGCCCGGCTTTCTGGGTCGCACCATTACTTGCCATTGCAGCCTATGTCGCGCTGGCAGAATATATTGCCGGAAAGCTCAAGGCATCCCTGCCTTCCATTGCGATCATGGTATCGCTTGGCGTGACCATCATGCTTTATGCGGTTGCGCTTTATATGTCATTTGCCGTGCAGTCAGATGCGGCATCGTCCCTTGAAGAGATCGCTGAATTTGGCAAACGATCGGTCAATGTGCTGGTGGTGGTTTCCCTGATCGGATTTGCGTTTCAGGTCGGATTTTTCCTGCGTTATCGGCTGCCGGTATCCTTTGCCCTGATTGCAGCCGGGATTCTTGGCGTGATGTGGTCCGGCTTGACCGCGTTGATCGGCCCGGACATTGCCAATTATCAACATGCCCTGATCACGGTGACCGGGCTTTTGGTACTCGGCCTTGGTGTCTATATCGACAGCCGCGATCCTGATCGTATCAATGGCTGGGCGGAATGCGCGTTCTGGCTTTATGTCATGGGTGCGCCAATGACCATCCATTCGGTTGCCATCGCCTTTGAGGCATCGGCATGGGTCATGGTGCCGGTCATTATCATTGCCATGCTATTTTCACTGGTGGTTGACCGCCGGTCCCCGATCATCAGTGCGCTGATTTATGTTGGCTATTTGCTGCAATCGGGTTTCGAAGGCGTTGCCATTGACCCATCCGTCACAGTTGTTCTGGTCTGCTTTATCATTGGCGGGCTGGTCATGGCCTTTGGCGTTGGCTGGCAAAAAGCCCGCCATGTGATCCTGAGCCCGTTCGAGGATCATGCATGGCGGCGTTATCTGCCGCCAAGTTAACGCTGCACACACTCAAACACAAAGGCCCGCATCATCACGATGCGGGCCTTTGTCATTTCAGATCAGCAAACCGTAATCAGGCGCTAAGGTCTTCACCGGCAAGTGCGCGGTCAATCAAGGCAACGCTTTCATCAAGGCCATACAGGGCGATGAAGGAGCCCATACGCGGCCCCTGTTCCTGCCCCAGCAGGATTTCATAAAGCGTTTTGAACCAGTCACGCAGGTTTTCGTAATTGTGGTTTTTGCCCACGGTGAAAACTTCGGTCTGGATGTCGGATGGCTCCGTACCCTGTTCGATTTTTGACAGTGCGTCGCGCAGGTCTTTCAGGGCTGCCTGTTCGGCCTCGGTCGCAGCGCGGTATTTTTTCGACGGTTTGACGAAGTCGCTGTAATAATTGATCGCATAGCCAACCAGCTTATCCAGATACGGTGAGGTTTCCGGGGTTGCGCCCGTGGCATAGCGTGAAATGAACTTCCACAGAAGATCGCGATCATCGGTATTGCAAACCGACACCAGATTCAAAAGAATGCCGAAGGACAGCGGAATTTCGCGGTCCGGTGCAGTTCCGGCATGAATATGCCAAGCCGGGTTCTGCAAAATCTTGGTCGGATCGGTTTCGGTTTTAAGCTTTTCGGCAAAGGTCAGATATTCATCCACGGTTTTCGGGATGACATCGAAATACAGACGTTTGGCGGTTTTTGGCTTCTGGAACATAAACAGCGACAGGCTGTCTTCTGGCGCATATTTCAGCCAGTCTTCCATCGAAATGCCATTGCCCTTGGATTTCGAGATTTTCTGCGCGTTTTCATCCAAAAACAGCTCATAGTTAAAGCCTTCTGGCGGAGTGCCGCCCAATGCCTTGACGATCTTGTTGCCCAGTTCAACCGACGGAATAAGGTCCTTACCGGCCATTTCGTAATCAACGCCCAGCGCATACCAGCGCATCGCCCAATCGGGTTTCCACTGCAGTTTGCAATTGCCACCGGTGACCGGGGTTTCAACCAGTTTCCCGGTTTCTGGATGTTCATAGACAATGGTGCCGGCTTCGACATTAAGCTCGGTCACCTTGGCCATCAGGACTTTATTGGTTCCCGGTTCGACCGGCATGAACGGGCTATAGGTCGCGCGGCGTTCTTCGCCCAATGTTGGCAGCATGATTTTCTGGATCGCGTCATAGCGTTCCAAAAGACGCAAGAGTGCGTCATCAAACATGCCCGAACGGTAACAGTCGGTCGATGATTTGAATTCATATTCAAAGCCGAACCCGTCCAAAAAGTCGCGCAGGCGGGCATTGTTATGGTGGGCAAAGCTTTCATGCGTGCCGAACGGATCGGGCACAGAAGTCAATGCCTTGCCAAGATGTTCGCCAACCATTTCCTTGTTGGGAATGTTGTCAGGAACCTTCCGCAGGCCATCCATGTCATCGGAAAAGCAGAAAAGCTTGGTCGGGATATCGCACATGGTTTCGAACGCACGACGGACATAGGTCGTGCGTGCGACTTCGCCAAAGGTACCGATATGTGGCAGACCCGACGGACCATAACCGGTTTCAAAAAGGACATAGCCCTTTTCAGGCGCCTTCTGTTTATACCGCTTGACCAGCTTGCTGGCTTCCTGAAAAGCCCAGACGTTGCTGTTAAGTGCGGCATCTCGAAGATCGGCTGTCATTTTTGAAACCTTGTTTGTCAGTTGGATCGTTAAATTATCTGGAGAACGTCAAAGCACGTCATCACCCGGACGACGCGCGTGCGAAGCTATACCCCACTCTGGCGCAAGATCAAGCTTCTGTTGCGCATGGCTGCCAAATAATCACGACATCTCATGATCAGATTTCACAATTTCGTCTTCCCGGTTTGCGCTGAAATCCGTGGTAATAACAGACAATCACGAAAGAACAGAGTGCGGTGCGAAACCTCTTGTCTATTTCATTCAACTTATTGAAACTAGAGGCTGCATATCCACATTCTCTATACTGCCCGAAAGCATAGGCTTGATAAGGATGATCTGATGCGCTTCTCCACACTGTCCCTCGGTGCAAAGCTGACACTTGTTAGCGCAGTCGCCATCGCCACCTGCCTGATTGTTGGCATTTTCTTCCAGACACTTAAAACAACTGACACCACCGAAGAACTCACCGTTGGCGAGGCAAGGTCAGTCGCGCTCTATCACGCAGAACAAGCTGGCCACGTCTTGAACGGTGGCATGGCCGTTGCCCAAAACCTTGCCGGGGCGTTTCGCGCCATCCGCGATCAGGGGGGTGTGGATCGTTCGGGCTATAACGAAATTCTTAATCGAACCCTGATCGACAACCCGTCTTTGGCCGGTGCATGGTCGGGGTTTGAACCCAATGCCCTTGATGGCAAGGATGCCGATTACAAGGATGAAGGCGAACCGTTTGGCGACGGTTCCGGGCAATATGTGACCTATTATTACAATTTCGGCGATGGCATTACGCCCTATCATCTGACCGGGCTTGATAACCCGGAAGTCAACGAATATTACACCGCCCCCAAGGCAACCAATCAGCCCTATGTCACTGATGCGATCACTTATGACATTCAGGGGCGCGATGTCGTCCTGACCTCATTTGTCTATCCGGTGCAAGACAAAGCCAAAAAGTTCCTTGGCGTTCTGGGGGTTGATCTTGAACTTAACGCCCTGTCCGAACGGTTTGCCGAACTGACCCCGTTTGGCACCGGCACGGTCAATCTGGTTTCGGCACAAGGAACCTGGGTTGCCCACGAAGACCCCGACATTCGCGGCACCAAACTTGATGCAGGCAATGCCGTTGATGCAGCCATTCTGAATACCATGAAAGGCACCGAACCGCTGCGCATTGATGACGAAACCACAATGCACATGATCGTTCCGGTCGACATCGCAGGCTATCCAAACCGCTGGAGCGTGGTTGTGAATGTCCCGCTTGCCACGGTATTTGCCCCGGCAGACAATCTGCGCAATGTCACCTTGATTGGTGGCGTCATCTTGCTTGTTATCGTGATTTCAGTGGTTCTGTTTTCAACCAACAGCCTTGTATCACGCCCGATGACCCGTGTTGCAGGGGTGATTGATCACTTGCAAAAAGGCGATTTTGCCGTCGCGGTTCCCTATCTTGGCCGTCATGATGAAATTGGCGCCATTGCCAAGGCCCTCGAAGCTTTCAAGGAAGCGTCTTCTGGCATGCAGCAGGCCGAACGCGAAAAGCTGGCGGCCGAACAACGTGCCAGCGAAGAACGCAACCGCACCCGCCTGCAAATGGCGGACGAGTTTGAAAAATCGGTTGGTTCGATTGTGGTCAATGTTTCGGACAGTGCCGGAAACATGGAAGCTGTTTCCCGCCAGATGCGCCGGGCTGCAGATCAAAGCTCCGAACAGGCTGTTGTTGTTGCCGCTGCTGCCGATGAAGCCAGCGCCAATGTGCAAACGGTTGCCTCGGCCACCGAAGAACTGTCTGCCTCCATTCAGGAAATCAGTTCTCAGGTGACAAAATCATCGGATATCTCCAACACCGCCGTTGAAGAAGCATCCCGCGCCAATACCATGGTCACCGGCCTTGCCGAGGCCGCAGACCGTATTGGCGAAGTCGTCAACCTGATCAATGACATTGCCGCCCAGACCAACCTTTTGGCGCTTAACGCCACCATCGAAGCTGCCCGTGCTGGCGAAGCGGGCAAAGGCTTTGCCGTGGTTGCACAAGAAGTCAAAAACCTTGCCAATCAAACCGCCAAGGCAACAGACGACATCGCCCAGCAAATCGGATCAATCCAGTCCGAAACCCAAAACACGGTCGGGGCGATCGAACGGGTGACCGAAACCATTTCAAGCATCAACGAAATCGCAACCGCCATCGCATCGGCCGTCGAACAACAGGGTGCCGCCACCGCCGAGATTTCCGGCAATGTCCAACAGGCCGCCGCAGGCACGAACGAGGTATCTTCTTCTATCGGGATTGTGCGCAATGCATCGCAGGAAACCGGTGAAGCCGCCTCAAACGTTCAGGCCGGGGCAACCCAACTTGCCGAAGAAGCCCGCAACCTTGATACACAGGTCAGAAGCTTCCTTGATCGTTTGCGCAATATCTAGGGCAAACCTAACCCAGACAAATATATTAAAGGCGGCATCGTTCTCGATGCCGCCATTTTGTTGCTACATAGTCCATTCAGTGGTTGAATTGCCAAAGGTGATTGCACCTTGTGCCACTTGCGCCATTCTCAAAGGATCAACCAGATGCTGCCAATTCCTGTCACGATCTGCACCATTGCGATCTTTGCCATCATGTTATGCGGGCTGAGCCTTGCCGTGTCATTCCGGCGGCGTGATTTGAACCTTGCGATCGGGGATGGCGATGACCGTATCCTGCGGCGCCGTATCCGGACCCATGGCAACTTTATTGAAAATGCCCCGCTCTGTGCGCTGGTTGTCCTTGCCGTGGAATCACTTCTGGCGACATCGGGCATGGTTGCCTTGGTCGCGGGGCTTCTTATCGGGGCCCGCATTCTGCACGTTCTGGGAACCTTCCAGCGGATGCGCAAACATCTTGTCGCCCCGGCAATGATCATTCAGCATCTGACCCTGCTGATTACCGCGGTTTGGCTTTTGATCCAGACCTTTGGAAACGTAGTCGCCAGCTTGTCACTATGATCTCACCTGCCTTTCAAAGCGATGATGTCGCCGCAAAATTTGCATCCTACCCCCAACCAGCCCGACAGATGCTATTGACCATTCGGGGCTGGCTGTTTGATTTGGCCGCGCAAAAGGAAGCGGTCGGCACCCTGGTCGAAAGCCTGAAATGGGGGGAACCGGCATGGCGGCCGAAATCGGGTTCGGGCATTACCATCCGGGCCGACTGGAAAGAAAAAACACCCGATCAGGTGATGGTGTTCTTTGATTGCAAGACCGATCTGATTGATCGCACGCGGAGCCTGCTGTCAAACGAGCTTACCTGCGAAGGCAACCGCGCCATCATCTTGCCGCTTACGAAACCGCTTAGCGAAGACGCGCTTAAAACCGCCCTTGGCTGGGCATTAAGCTATCATCATGATCGTAAGGTAAGCGCGGGTTAGGCTTACCAGATCAAAGCTTTTTGGCACCGACTTCAAGTTGCGCACGCAAATCACGCAGATCACGGTTCAACCGTTTTGCCGTTTCAAGATCAAGTCCCGTCGCATCAAGAATACAGGCCGGGATTTCTTCGGCCTTTTGACGCAAAGCTTTGCCATCTGCCGTCAGACTGACACGGACGGATCGTTCATCCTTTGGATCGCGCTTGCGCGCGACAAGACCATGACCCTCAAGCCGTTTGAGAAGCGGCGTTAGGGTGCTTGATTCCAGATACATCTTTTCACCGATGCTGCTGACCGACTGATCATCTTCCTGCCACAAGGCCACCATCACCAGATATTGCGGATAGGTCAGGCCCAGCTTATCTAGCAACGGCTTATAGATGCGGTTAAAGGCATGGCTTGCCGAATAGACCGAAAAGCACAGAAACTTTTCAAGCTCTAGAAAGTCTTCCTTTGTCGCTTCATCCATCGGTCTCATCCTATATCTATATCTGAAATGGCGTGTCTGCTTACCATTAAGCCAGACCCTATCAAATCAGCCCAGACGATCAAACGCCAGTCATCCCTGACGGGCCGCCGAAACAGGCTGGTTAAAATCAAAGCCAATTAATTTACATCGCACGCGATTTAATAACAAGCGACTTTATTGCATGGTTGGCATTCTTATTTTTATATCGCGCGCGATTAATTATTGTGCGATTAATAATCCAACGAAACGACACGCCGCCCGACCGGACGGCCTTTCAAAGGAACAGATCATGACACCGTTTAAAACCAAACTTGCTTCTGCCGCCGTTGCATTGACCACGGTCCTGTCCGCCACCACCGCACTTGCAGACCCCGTTCTGGAACCAACCACCCAGAAATTTATCGACGCCTTGTCTGCATCCGGTGGCCCGGCGATCTACACCCTGACCCCGGCTGCGGCCCGTGACGTTCTGTCTGGCGCACAGTCAGGCAATGTTGCCAAACCTGCCGTTGATATCACCGATACGGTCTTTGCCGTCGGCCCGACCGGCCAAACCAAAGTGCGCATCATCCGCCCACAGGGCAATCAGGATCGCCTGCCGGTGGTTGTTTACTTCCATGGTGCCGGCTGGGTGATGGGCGATACCGGCACGCATGACCGGTTGGTCCGCGAACTTTCGGTGCGCGCCAATGCGGCCTTGGTCTTTGTCGATTATGAACGCTCCCCCGAACAGCGTTACCCGGTCGCTATCGAACAGGATTACGCCGTCACCAAATATGTCGCGGAACATAGCGAACAGCTTAATATAGACCCGACCCGTCTGGCGATTGCCGGTGACAGTGTTGGCGGGAATATGACAGCCGTTGTGTCCCTTCTGGCACAGGAACGCGGCGGACCTGCGATCACGACACAGGTTCTGTTTTATCCGGTAACCGATGCCGATTTCGACAACGGATCCTATACCGAGTTCGCCAATGGCCCATGGTTGACCAAACCCGCCATGGATTGGTTCTGGAACCAGTATCTGCCTGACGGCGTTGATCGGACGGATCCGAAAATCACACCGATCCATGCATCTGTTGATCAGCTTGCCGGGCAGGCACCTGCCCTTGTCATCACCGCAGAAAATGACGTCCTGCGTGACGAAGGCGAAGCCTATGCCCGCAAACTCTCAGAAGCCGGCGTTGATGTCACTGTAACCCGCTACAACGGAACCATTCATGACTTTGTGATGCTTGACGTGCTTGCCGATACACCTGCTGCCAAAGGCGCGATTGCGCAGGCCGGTCAGTATCTTCACACCGCCCTTCACGGCAAATAATCACAAATCCGTCACATAATTTCGGGCAGGTGCGCTTGCGCCTGCCCACCCCCGGCGACATATCTTAGGGTCCAAACTCATTCACATGACCGTCCCGGCAACTGATATAAGAGAAAACACTAGGAAAAGATCGCAGAGCGGGGTGATCCCCGGTCAAGGAATTTGACGCAGAGTTTTCTCTTATATTAGTTGTCCTTCGGATCACCCGTATTTGCACGGGCTACTTTGTCGCAAAACCTTGAAAGATATATATCTTCCTGCAGTTTTGCTTCGCGTATCCGCACAAATACGGGTGACCGGGACGATTATGTGAATGAGTTTGGACCCTAGGATCAATATCCAAAGCAGCCGGGTAATCACCAAGTCCGAACCAATGTTCAAACAAAGGATGAAACCATGTCTGTAGATGTAAAATATACCGCACACGCTTCTGCCACTGGTGGCCGTGATGGCCATGCCAAAACCGACGATGGCAGCATCGATGTCAAACTGACCACGCCAAAAGAACTTGGCGGTGCCGGCGGTGATGGCAACAATCCCGAACAACTTTTCGCCATGGGCTATTCGGCCTGCTTTATCGGCGCAATGAAATTTGTGTCATCCCAGGGAGGCCCGAAAGTCCCGTCTGATGTTTCTGTTGCCGCCGATGTCGGTATCGGCCCACGCAGTGCAGGTGGCTTTGGCCTTGCGGTCACGCTGAATGTTTCGCTTCCGGGTCTGGATAAGGCCGAGGGTGAAAAGCTGGTCGAAGAAGCCCACAAGATTTGCCCTTATTCCAATTCGGTTCGCGGCAATGTCGAAGTCACGACCGTAATCGTCTAGAATACACGCTCCCCCCTGCTGGTCGGCTCCCCCCAAAAATGGCCGACTGGCAAATACAGGCCCGGTGTTACCCCGCACCGGGCCTTTTCTTTATCCCGGTCTTTGTGCCCGCAACAGACACGCCCGTGCAAAAAATCGCCCACCATCAGGCAATTAACTGTTGCCCGACCGGCCCCGGGTGGGGATGATCTGCCGATCATAAAAAACCATCCAATCTCAGGAAACAGCCATGTCAGACCAGCTTACCCTTGTTGTCTATTCCCGCGCCAAACCGGGCATGGAAGAAGAACTGGGCAAACGCCTTTTGGCCCTTGTCGCCCCGTCCCGCGCCGAAGAAGGCTGCATCAGCTATGACATGCACCAGTCAAAAGACGATCCGGCCGTCTGGATGGCCTATGAAAACTGGCGCTCCGAAGAAGATCTGGAACTTCATTTCCAGAAACCCTATTTGCGCGCATTCGCCGATAGCAAAGACGAAATCCTTGCCGAACCCCTTGATGTGCGCAAATTTTCGCTGAAATCTTGATCCTTTGAACAGGGGATTTTGGCCCGAGAAGGTCGAGCCCCCTGCTCAAACTTCCGCACTTGCTGCCGAAAGACGCACCTGCGCCTGATAGACCACGCCATCTATCGCAATCTGAAAGTCCTGATCCGTGCTTTGTTCCTGCGCGTTTTTGTCCGAGATCGACTTCTGATTGATCGTACCCGCACTTTTCACGGCATCTGCATCCATTTGCACAAATTTCTCGATCATCTGGGTGATGCCTGATTGGGCGGATTCCAGAAGGGTGACGGCATCTGCAACCGGGCTGATCTGATCGCTTTTCGGTGGTGTCGTCAGCTTTGCCATCGTTGCATCCACCTTGCCCGCAACCGACAAAAATGTCTGATATTTCGGGTCCAGAAGTTTAAGGTAACTGTCGTCGCGCGACGTTACCGATTTGTATTGCGACCATGCCTGGCTGCTCAGCTGCACAAAAAGACCATCGGCCATGATTTTCTCCTTTTGAATCTGTCAGATATGTTCAGGTAAAATTCAGAAAAAAGACGAACCGATTGATGCCAAGCTGGCTGAAGAAAGGCTGTTTTTCCAAGCCTCTATCGAAATCGGATGCATGAAGTCGTCAAACGCACAGGGAACAAGGCGCGTTTCGCTCAAGGCAAAATTACCGCCCGCCCAAGCAACCTGATTTGCCGTAGCATCAAGTAACCAAGCAGCCCCCACCCCCGCCGCCCCGCCGGCGGCAGCGGCAGTGGGCATATGCCAATGGGTGAACAATTGCGCCCGCACACCTTGCGCGAAGGCAGCGTCATCAATTTCAAGGGTGATTTCGCCATCATACTGCATGGATCGATAGGTCCAGTTACTGGTCCCGACCATCACATATTGATCATCAATGATCGCAAGTTTTGAATGCGGATATGTCCATTTCGTCGGTTCGTTATGGCGATATGTCTTGGGCGCAAACATCACGTCATTGTTCGCCGCAATATCCCAGATATAACGAAGACCAATCTGCGTTGGCACACCTGCTGCGGTATTAAATGTCACGCGATAGGCCGTCGCAGGGTTAAGGGTCGCCATGTTTGCCGGGTTATAGCCCGCCTTGTCGACATGCGCGCCGACAACATTGGCGGCAGGATAGTTGGTGAGCGGCCCTGCGCGACCGCGCCAACTGTCCGCTGCATCAAACGCGTTTAAATCGGCCAAGGCCAATTCAACATAGGTGTAATACATCAAATACGAGAACCCCTCAAAACCATCCATCGTCTTATTTGCCGGATGGTTCACAACCGGGATCACAGTCCCCCCGCCTTGTTTAAAGGCGGCAAGGTCTTCGACAATTGAAGGATCGGTCAGGGCGTAATTTTCAAGATAGACATAGTTCGCAGCCGCACCGATCCTTGCTTGTAAACCTGCACGAATGTCACG
Source organism: Thalassospira lucentensis (assembly GCF_050516545.1). Lineage (GTDB taxonomy): Bacteria > Pseudomonadota > Alphaproteobacteria > Rhodospirillales > Thalassospiraceae > Thalassospira > Thalassospira lucentensis_C. The sequence continues at coordinate 2,521,688 of NZ_CP191544.1, forward strand.
TTCTGCCGGAATGGCTTCCGAGTTGGTTGTCATCATCGTGATCGTCAGATTGGCCGGGTCTGGCGCGGCAACACCAATTGTTGCTGCCGGTGCAGGCAGCGTTGTCTGCTTGTTCCAACGGCGCACCCATTCACCTTCAATGTCATCGACAATCTGCCCGGTTACGCGAACCGCCGCATCGTGCCACCAGTTCTCCGGATCATGAATATCTGACGACAAGTACTTGTGCGCCATGTTCATGCCACCGACATAGGCCTCCTTTAACGGCCCGGTCGACAGCACAACAATTTTCTGATGTGTGCTCATGCCAAAGGTCCGCCGACCATATGACTCCATATAGATTTCAATCGGGCGATAGCCGCCAAGAGCATTGTTGCGCCTGTTAACCTCTTGCACCCATGCGCGTGTTTGCCAGCCCGACTTCATTTCAGGGACAAAGTTATTGAGGACCTGTGCACCCGCCCAGGCAATGATTTCAACCCGGATACTCAACCGCGCAATCGCTTCAAGCTTGTCGACCAAAAGCGCCCCGGCACCTCCGCCATACCCCGGAAGAAACGCATCGGGTGCGATCTGCCAAAATGCCATCCGGACAAACCTGTTTGCGCCCGCACCTGCGGCGATGACGCCATCAAGGCTTTGATGAAGACGCGCAAAATAGGCATTCCCGTCCAACAGGAACTGCGCATTACTATTGGCCCGCGTGACCTGCATGTTTTAATCCTCACACGATATAAATCCTGATTGATTGATTGACGTGGGAAACCGGTGTCCGTGAAATTCTAATCACTGGACGGTTCATGCATTCCGGTCTATCGAAGCATCATGACCACGACATTCACCCTTCTTGTCGGCCTGTTTTTCTCAGGCCTGACATCCGCCACCCTCCTGCCCGGCACGTCTGAGGCCGCCTTGGCGGCACTGGTCGCGTCAAACGATCATGCAATATGGCTATTGGTGATTGTTGCGACGGCCGGGAATGTTTTGGGGTCCGTGGTCAACTGGGCGCTTGGGCTTTATGTTGATCACTTTAAAACCCGTCGCTGGTTCCCGATATCACCCGATCAGCTTGACCGGGCATCGCGCTGGTTTGCGCGCTATGGTCTTTGGTCGCTTTTACTCGCGTGGTTGCCGATTATTGGTGATCCGCTGACCCTGTTTGCCGGGGTGATGCGGGTTCGGTTTATCCCGTTCTTGATCCTTGTCACCATCGGCAAGGCCGCACGATATGCGATGATTGCCGGTGGTGCGACCTTCCTGATCTCTGCCTTTGGCAGCTAAAAAATGCTGAAATATTTCGCCCATATGTCGAAATAAAACCAAATTTTCGTTTGAAATATTAAGATAAAAATCACTTTAAATTTAAATATAATAATATAAATCAATTGTAATTCATCACAGTCAATGTTTCCCTTTTACATAACAGACCCGTGGAAAATACTTTCCATAATCTGGTTAAAAGGAATTTTATTATGCCAATGACAATCGCCACATGGGTAAAACCCGGAATTTGGGGCGGCATTGTCGGTGCTGCGCTTATTACGATTATCGGTTTCAGCACCGGATCTGTCGTATCGGGCAGCACGGCCGAAAAAATGGCCGACACCAGCGGCAAGGAATCCGTTATTGCGGCAATGGCGCCGGTTTGCGTCGCCCAGTTTCAAATGCTGACCCCAAACAATCAGACCGAACAGCTTGCTGCCTTGAAAGAAGAAGCTTCTTACAAGCGCGACGATTTCGTCATTGCCAAGGGTTGGGCCACAATGCCGGGCAGCGAAACACCAAGCAACGACATCGCAGAACGATGTGCATCGCTTCTGATGGATCTAACGGCAAGCTAAAAGCGCCGCCCCATCGGCAAGCAATCCTTGCCCACGATATTATCATCGCAACCGGATCCCTATTCGGTTGCGATTTTTTTTGCACTAATTCCTGCAAAGGGCAATTTTGTTCAATAAACGCGCCCCACATCAGGGCAGACTTTGAACATATAAAAACCACCCAAGGAAACGCCCTGAATGCTCAGTTTTAGCGCCACCATGAGCTTGTATCTTTCAATGGCGGCCTTCGCCCTTGCCGCTTCGATCACGCCTGGGCCGGTCAATATCCTTGTTCTGAGTTCCGGTGTGCAATACGGCTTTCGCCCCTCGCTCCGCCTTGTTTTCGGGGCAACGGCGGGTTTCTGCCTGCTATTGCTTCTGATCGGGCTGGGTCTGCATGAAATGCTGGAAACCTTTCCGCAGCTAACCACCGTCATTCAATGGGCAGGCGTGGCGTTTTTGCTGTTCATGGCATGGAAACTTGCGTCATCAGACGGACAACTTGGCAAGGGTGATGCCCAACGCGGTCCCAAGGCGATAACGGGCGCAATCATGCAATGGGTTAATCCCAAGGCTTGGCTGGCCTCCATCGCCGGGATGGGCGCCTATGCCGCATCCGGTGCCGATACATTGATCTGGGAATTTACCGCGATCTATTTTGTGGTCTGTTTTGCCTCGGTCGCGTGCTGGGCCTATGCCGGGGCGTTTTTATCACGCTTTCTGGGCGACCCATCGCGCATTCGCATCTTCAACCGCGTGATGGCGGCATTGCTGGTGGCGAGCGCGCTGTATCTGATTTTGGGATAACCTTCCGCACCTTGTCATTTTTGCAAACCCCAAAATGCAAACTGCGCACTTAACGGCGGGTCATCGTACCCGCCTTCTTTTTTGGTTAAATCATGCCGCCTGCGCGCGGGCATATTGCCGTGGGGTTGCCGCCATCAGGCGTTTGAAGATGCGCTGAAAATGGGCCTGATCGGCAAAGCCGGTTTCAAGCGCAACATCGACGATCTTTTCACCGCGGCGCAAAGCATGGCGCGCACGTTGCACCCTGCAATTGATCAGATAGGCATAAGGCGTCATGCCAAACGTCTTTTTAAACGCGCGGACCAGATAAGACCGGGAATAGCCCACCAGCCCGGCAAGCGCATCAAGACTTATCGTTTCGGCATAATGGGTGCGGATATAGTCGCCCACCATGTTCATTTTCCGATCAGCGATCGCACCGATCCCGGCATCAAGCACGCCCCGCTGGTTAAGCTTTACATGCAGATCGCCAAAGAACGACACCAGTGCGGTTTCCTTGCCAAGGAGATCAATATCGGCATCAACGAGCGTGTCGGCCAGATCAAGCAATCCGCCATAAATCTGGGGATTGTGGCTGAGCGTATCGGAAAACATCGCAAATTTTCCGGCTGCATCGGCATCGCTTTCAATCTGCACATCCAACAGCCAGACCGGATCGACAAAAAGCATATCATAACACCAATCCGCCCCCGGCACCGGATTGCAGCCATGGACATCTTCCGGGTTCAGGATCACGACCGATCCTGCCTGCGTTTCATGGGTTTTGCCACGGTTCCAATAGGTGCTAAAGCCCGCATTCACCGTGCCGATGGAAAAGGTATCGTGGCTGTGGCGTTCATAACAAACCGCATGCCCGTCGGCCACACGCCGCAACTCGACAAACGGCAAAGCCGCGTCGCGCCAGAAATGCTGATTACGGGTGTCGGGTGCTGCCATCAGTCGCTGTCTTGTCGTGGGCGGGTTGATTTGTGACTTTCAAGATAGGTCAAATCATCCCACCGCGCCACACCACAAGACACTTTTACGCGCTTATACCGGGCGACGTACCCGATATCGCATAAGCAAAACCAGCCCGGTTAACACCAGCAACATCACTTCCGCGGCAGGCCGTGCCAGCCAGATGCCCGGCTCCCCCATCAGTTGCGGCAGCACAAAAGTCAGGGGCAATGCAAAGGCATAAGGTTTGGCAAGGTTTAGAAGGGCTGCACGCCCGGCATCGCCAATCGCCTGAAAATAGCTTGCAACCATCATCAACGGACCAACAAGAAAGAACGCAATTGTCACCACGGGCAAAATCCGCTCGACCTCGGCGATTACAAGCGGATCATCAACAAACATCAAGCCAAGCGGCCGGGCACCAAAGACAAGAACCAGTTCGCTCAGCAAACAGTAGCCAAACGCAATTCCGATCCCAAGTTTAAGGCTGTCATTTGCGCGCTGCCAGTCGCCCGCGCCGTAATTATGCCCGGTAATTGACTGCAATGCCTGCGCCAGTGCCAAAACCGGCAAAAAGGCAAATGTCATAATGCGAGTAATGATGCCATAGGCCGCAACGGTGCTGGCATATTGCGCAACATCAACAATTTGCAGAACCGCAATCACAGCACCGGCCCCCATCGCGATGCCCAGCATACTTAAACTGGTCGGCACACCAAGCACGATAATATCGCGCCACCCACCCGTTATGCCGCACTTTAAAAGGCAGCCCGGGCGAAACTGCGTTTTCCCCCAAAGGCGAAAGGTCGTTACGATCAGAAGCGCCAAGACTTGCGCCCCCACGGTTCCCAGCGCTGATCCACTTACCCCAAGACCCAGCTTGGCGATCAAAACCCAGTTCAGTGCAATGTTTGCCAGCGTGACAAACAAGCTCATCACCGCCATCAGTCCGGCCCGGCCTTCATTGCGCAAGGTATCCGAATTAACCGCAAGCAAAAGCATAAGCGGCGCGCCATAAGCCATCACGGTCAGATAGTCATAAGCCATCACCTTCAATGCAGGGTTATCACCAGCAGCAATTGCCATGACCGATTGCCCGAAAAGCACAAAGGCAATGATGACCATTGCACCGATCAAAAGCGACAAGCCATGCGCCCCGGCAAAGACCGTGCGCGCCTGATCACGCTTGCCCGCGCCAAGATAACGGGCAAGCAGGCTCGACATGCCACTACCAACAAGCGCGGCAAGGGCCGTTATCAGCATCATGAACGGAAAAATCAGTGTGACCGCGCCAACCGCATCGGCACCGACAAACATGCCAAGAAAGATCGCATCAACCACCGAAAGCATGCCGTTCATGCCCATCACCAACACAACCGGCAGGGCAATTTTGGCAAAAAGAACAATCAGCGGAAGGTCTTTGAACGGGCGGATGGATGTGTCCTGTTTGAACATTCCAGTCTCCTGTAACTGGCATTCCGCAATGAAAGATGGATGTTCGCATTACCAGCTGCACGGAATGAAGGAACGAAGACAGGATGTCTGCCCCGATTTAACCAATGGAATATCACCATGCGAACGGCAGGTATCGGGCACCTGTTAAATCCTATAATCCCCAAGACCGCCAAGGTCAATTCCCGCATCAATTGCGCCGTCTGACATGCCTTGATTGGAAAATGCGACAGTGCCGGAAACCCTGACCTGAATTCGCAAACAAAAATCTGCTTTCCCCAGTAGCGTCGGCGCAAGGTGATGCTTATAGTGCCCCAAATGTTCGATGATCGTTCCGAAGAGTCCCAACCGCGATTTATGCCGCCCAATGCGCCCGTGATGGTCGTTGGATTGCGGCATGCCGTGTTTTTGTCCCCGGATGGCGAGATCGAAGAACTCCCGCACGGGGCAGCGGCCAAAAAGGCGCGATCAACCCGACCTATTCTGGTTCATACCCCGGCCTGCGCCCGGCGTTTGAAATCCGATCCGTTTCCGGCCCATGATTTGTTGGAACTTTTTGCCTTTGTCCGCCCGGCACAGTTTTGTGTACCTACCCCACGCGGCATTGCGCTGGCCACCGGGCAAAAGCCATCCGATGATTTAATCGGACAGGCCGAAGCATTGGCCGAGGCGATGAAGCGATTGCTTCAGGAGCTTGCCACCCTTCATCGCAATAAACGCGCACCCGCAACATCGATCGCATGGCCGATGGCGCGTGGGCATTGGCCGTGGGGCATGCCGGTTCTGGCTGCCCTTGGTGCGGATGGTGACGGGCCACATCGTTATGCGGTGTATGAAGGCCTTAAAGTCTGGAAAAAGCTTGGCGAATGGGCCGAACATGCCCCGCCGCCACCACCGGCCAATTATCCGGTGGATCCCAAGGATGCCCGTAAACGCCTGAAAGAATTGCTAGGCGACGGGGCCGAAGAACGCCCGCAACAGGCCGATTATGCATCATCGGTCTGTTCGGCCTTTGGCCCGCGCCTTCATGATGGCGCGCCTAATATCGTTCTGGCCGAGGCCGGGACAGGGACCGGCAAAACATTGGGCTATGTCGCACCGGCGTCCCTTTGGGCGCAAAAGAATGACGGGGCGGTGTGGATTTCGACCTATACCCGCAATCTGCAACGTCAGATCGATCAGGAACTGGATCGCCTGTATGATGATCCCAAGGATAAGCGCCTTAAGGCCGTTGTCCGCAAAGGCCGGGAAAACTATTTCTGTCTTTTGAATTTCGAAGAAGCCCAAAGGCCGCTAAACCAGCAACCGCACCAAGCCACCCCGCTGGGTCTGATTGCGCGTTGGGCATTGCATACCCGCGATGGCGATATGGTGGGCGGTGACTTCCCCGCCTGGCTGACCGAACTTTTGGGCAACCGCTTTACCGGTGCGCTGGCCGATCAGCGCGGCGAATGCATTTATGCCGCCTGCCCGCATTATTCACGCTGCTTTATCGAAAAGACCGTGCGCCGCGCACGTTCGGCCGAAATCGTGGTTGCCAATCATGCGCTGGTGATGGTTCAGGCCGCGCTTGGCGGGCTTGATGATGCCTCTATGCCGACACGTTATGTGTTTGATGAAGGCCATCATTTATTTGATGCCGCCGACAAGGCCTTTTCATCGCACCTAACCGGGATGGAAGGCCAGGAATTGCGCCGTTGGCTTTTGGGGGCTGAGCAAAAAGGATCATCGCGCGCACGCGGTCTTAAGCAGCGGCTTGAAACCCTGATCCTTGATCGGGACGAGCTGCGCGATGCGGTCAATGCCGTGATTGTTGCGGCCCAATGCCTGCCGGAACAGGGATGGTTATCGCGCATTCATGATGGATCGCAATATGCCAAGGGCCCGGCGGAATTGTTCCTTGCCCATGTTCGCGCACAGGTCATGGCACGATCTGCTGATGGCGATCGGGGTTATTCGATTGAAACCGATTGCAAGCCCGCCCTTGATGATGTGCTGGCCAGTGCGGCTGATCTTGATCGCGCGTTAGAGGCCATGGAAAAACCGGCCAAAGCACTGATTAAAATCATTGCCTATATGTTAGATGAAAAGGCCGATGAACTTGAATCGGCCGAACGCCAACGCCTTGATGCCGCGATCAGATCCCTTGAACGCCGCGCGATCATGCAGGTCGCCGCATGGCGTGAAATGCTGTCATCCTTGGTCGATGAAACGCCAAAAACCTTTGTCGACTGGTTTGCGATTGAACGCCAGTTTGGCCGGGATTTTGATGTCGGTATGCACCGCCATCACCTTGACCCGACCCTGCCCCTGACCTTGGCACTGGCCCCGACCGCCCATGGTATGGTGGTTACATCCGCGACCTTGCGCGATGGCACAGGCGATGATGATTTCGACTGGGCCGTGGCCGAGGATCGAACGGGGGCGGCACATATGCCGCTTCCTGCCATCCGGGCGGCGATGAAAAGCCCCTATAATTACCGCGAACAAACGCGCGTTTTCATCGTCAATGATCTGGGCCGTGATAACCCAGACCATATCGCCGCAGCTTATCGCGAACTGTTTTTGGCATCGGGCGGCGGCGCATTGGGCCTGTTTACCGCCATCACGCGCCTGCGCGCAATTTACGAACGCCTGACCGGACCGATGGATGATGCCGGATTGCAATTGCTCGCCCAGCATATTGACGGCATGGATGTCTCGACCCTGATTGATATTTTCCGGGTTGAACGCGATGCCTGCCTGCTTGGCACCGATGCCGTGCGTGACGGGGTCGATGTGCCCGGTGATTCCTTACGCCTGATCGTCTTTGACCGCGTCCCATGGCCGCGCCCGGATATCCTGCACCGTGCCCGCAAATCAGCGTTCCACGGCGCACGCTATGACGACATGCTGACACGTTTACGGATGAAACAGGCCTTTGGCCGACTGGTCCGCCGTGCCGAAGATCGCGGAGTGTTTGTCCTGCTTGATAACCGCATGCCATCACGGTTGCTCGGCGCCTTCCCCGAGGACGTTGAAGTCCAGCGTGTCGGATTGCGGGAAGCGATTGAGCAGACGCGGATTTTTTTGGCAAGTAAGACATCGGATGAAGAATCGTCTTAAGCGCGCAACACTGTGGATCGCAATAAACGCGCCAAACACAATTTACATTTTCTTCTGCCTGATCTTTTTCGTCAGCATCTCAACAAAAGCTGTCACTTTTGGTGGCCGAAACCGCATAGCGGGATAGACGACGTAAATCCCGCCTGAAGGCAAACGCCACTCGGGCAGAACATGCACAAGCTCACCAGAAGCGAGCCCTTTTTCCACCAGAAAATCTGGTAACACAGATACCCCGCCCCCCTCGCAGGCGACACTCATCGCCGCGGGTGTTGTATTCACACTTAATCTTGCCTGTACCTGCACAGATTGCTTGCCGTCGATATCATGCTCAAAATCCCACATCAGCGGATTTTTCAGCGCAGTGTTGGCGACGTAAGGCAGGCTTTCAATATCTTCTGGCTGCCTCACCTTGCCTAGTTCTGCCAAATGTGGTGATGCGACTAAAAACTGCGCGAATTCGCCAACCCTGCGCGCACGCAAGCCCGAGCTTTCAAGCCAGCCAACCCGAATAGCCAGATCAATTTGATTGAGAACCGGGTCAATGCGACTATCGGTCAAAACAAGATCAACTTTGCATGACGGGTATTTGGCGCAAAAGGTCGCCGTCAATGGTGCAATAACCGAATGCCCGTAATCGTTCGGTGCGGTGATCCGCAACATGCCGCGCGGTTCAGCATTGTTTTGAGCCAATTCGCTATAAGCATCATCTGCCTCACGCAGAATGCGCAAGCATCTTTCATGAAGCGACACCCCTGCCTCAGTCGGCTCGACACGTCTGGTTGTACGGATCAGCAGGCTTGCCCCTATTTCTTCTTCAAGACGGGCTATCTGTTGGCTGACAACCGTTTTGGATACGCCCAGACGATCTGATGCACGGGTGAATGACCCCGTATCAACAACGGCAGAAAAATACACCAGCCGATTAAGATTGAACTGCTTTCCCGCCTTTGTCACTGCACACCTTTTGTAAGCTAAAACCAAACAGTCTGTTTTATTAATCCATATTTTTTCCCAATAAGAAAGGGGATATTGTTCGAGAAACAGGAGTTTCACGATGCAGTTAACCTATCTTTACGATCCGCTATGTGGCTGGTGTTATGGCGCACAGCCCGCAATGACACGCCTGAATGAACTGTCTGATATATCGGTTACGCTTATGCCAACCGGTCTTTTTGCTGGATCTGGCGCACGCAAGATGGATGAAAGTTTCGCATCCTTTGCGTGGCAAAATGATCAACGTATCGCCAAGTTAACCGGTCAGGTCTTCAGCACGGCATATCGAAATAACGTTCTAGAAAAGCCGGGTGGATCGTTTGATTCCGGTCCCGCTGGATTTGCGCTGACAGCCGTCCAGATGACCACGCCCAAACAGACATTCAAGGCGCTAAAAGCATTTCAGAACGCGCGGTATGTCGATGGTTTGGACAATGCAAACAACGACATACTCATCAAAATCCTACGTGATCTTGGCCTTGGCGAGGCCGCAGAACTGTTTGCGCATCCAACCAACGAACTACGTTCGACCTATCAAGACACCACCGAACAAGCGCAACGTTTTATGCAGCGTTTGGGATTAAACGGTGTGCCATCGCTGCTGATCGAAACCGCAAGCGGGCCTAAGCCGGTTTCCAGCAATTTACTGTATGGCGATGTCGACAAACTGCCCCAAGAACTCAAAACACTTTCCGCCTAACGGCGCCACCGTTCAAAAGCGACACATCAATGCTCTGCATTCCAAGGAAATCACCCATGACAACCAGAAGAGAATTCCTCAAATCGACTTTCGCCGCTGCGACTTTTGCCGCCGTTACACAGGTTCCGCTTGGGCGCGCAGTCGCCGCAACGGGCAGTGGTCTGAACTGGCAACATTTCCCGGCTGGTCCAAACGGCTTTTATCGCGCCCCGGTTCTGTTGACCGGCGCAACAGAGGTTTTGCTGCTTGATGGCGGTTTTTCCTATCCTGATGGGCTTGCCATTGTCGACGCCATCCGTAAAAGCGGCAAAAAACTGACCACCATCTATATCAGTCAGTCCGACCCCGATTATTATTTCAGTCTTAAACCGATCCACGAAGCATTTCCCGATGCCAAAGTTATCGCAGCCTCCGAAACGGTTGAGGCCATCAAAGGCAATGTCGAGAAAAAACTTGCCGTTTGGGGCCCGAAGCTTGGCGAAAATGGCCCACAGACCATGGATGACATCATCCTGCCTGAGGCATTTGATGGTGATACCCTTACGGTTGATGGTGAAACAGTCGAAATCATTCCGGCCGACGGCATGAAAAATCGCCGATATCTTTGGGTGCCATCACTTGAAGCCGTGTTTGGTGGTGTTTTGGTATTCTCAGGTGTTCACGTCTGGACGGCCGATACCCAAACCACGGAAATCCGTCAGAAATGGATTGAGAACCTCGATAAAATCGCAAGCCGCAACCCCAAAATTGTTGTAGCCGGTCACATGACCGCTGATCGCGCAACCGATAGTTCCGGCCTGATGCACACCAAAAACTACCTGATAGCTTTTGACGAAGAATTGGCCAAGTCACCAACCGCGGCAGAGCTTAAAGCTACCATGGAAGCACGCTTCCCCGACCTCGGGATGGGCGTTGCACTCGACATCGGTTCAAAAGTAGCCACCGGCGAGATGAAATGGGGATAAGACGTTAAGTCATATTCTGACGACACAAGGGAGACCGTCGCGGTCTCCCTTGCTGGTACGTATTGCGTTTGATGTCGGGCGTATGAACCATCTACCCGCCGCGCCCAAGATCAATATAAGCCTTTTGTAGAACGTCGCTATCACCTGCTTCACTGGACCCTTATTCGTCTGCAATGATATCCGCATCAATATCATGACGAAGTAATTTTAGGGCAAGCTGGGCGAGGATCGGCACCCCACCAAAGACAAACAGTACAAACAACGGAAAATCTGGCGCATGAACGCTGCCAATCATCTGAGGCCCGAGCCACAGAACGGCGAAATGGGCGATCAGAGCACCAAGGGTAACAATCAGGATTGCACGATTAAGGCCCGGCGCGGACAAGGTGCTGTCGAGGCGTTCAAGAACTGTGTCAGCTGCATGTTTCGCCATGATCATCTCCCGAAAGTGGTCAGTTGATCATGGCGCAGTTTCATCCCCCGCGCCATTAGCTGTGTCAAAGACGCCAACGGCATGCGATGTTATAATTTGTCGGAAACTTTGCGATCTAGCCTTGGGAAACCTTCCCCATCGCCATGGACACCATCAGGTAGCTAAAGCCCGATGACAAAAGATTGACGCCCAAAAGCAATCCAATCGCCCATGTCGCGGAACTTGGCAGTTCGGCAAAGATCAAAACACCGGCCAAAATCGCCACCCCGCCGGAAAACAGCATCCATTTCCAGCCGGGAAACTGGCTCAGCCGCGATGCCATCAGGATTTCGAGCAAGCCTTGCAGGATAAAGGCAATCGCCAGCAACACCGTTAGGGTCACAATCCCACCCAACGGGAAGAAGGCCAGCCACACACCGATCAATCCGAAAATAACCCCTTGGACAATATCGACACTGCGCCGGGTGGGCGTATCGGCATTCCATGCGCCGTAAAAATGACCAATCGCCCCGATCAGAAACAACCAGCCAATCACGGTTTTAAAGGCAATTGTCGTGGCAAAGGGAAAGGCCACCGCAAGAATGCCAAGCACCAGCATGATCACGCCAACATTGCGCAACCGCTTGCGCCCCTTTTCGAGCAACCCCTTCATTTCCGGGGTACCGTCATTTACCACCTGCGTCATGATCAGATTCTCCTAACCTGCTGTGTGTCGATATCGACAACCATCAACTCAAAGTAGTTCAAACAACCACTGTTCGATAGAAAAAAACTCACTACTTGCAGGCGCTTGCCGCCCGCGTAAGCCGTTCAGCCACGGCCCTGACCGCCGGGCGTTGCTCATAAGCCGGTTGCACCAGATATGTCGCAAGCGGGCTTTGAACCGGTGCGAACGGTAAGGTGACCAGATCATGTTTGGCAATTGTTGCGCGCGCAAACGGCAACCGTGTAAGCGCAACACCAATCCCGGATTCTGCGGCTGAGAGCACAACGCTGTAATCTTCAAATCGGCGATCCGATGGCTTTTGCCGGAATTTGATGCCCTGCATATCAAGCCAATGCCGCCATCCGGTGGTGTCGCTATCGTGTAAAAGCGGCATGGAAGCGACATCCGACGCATCCATTTCCCCCGGATCGCGACCCTTCAATAATCGGCGCGACACCAACGGGATCAACTGATCGGAAAACAATATGCTTGATTTGGTGCCCGGCCACTGCCCCTTGCCGCACCGGATGGCAATATCGGTTTGACCATCGTTGAAATCGGCCAGCCGTTCAGAAATTTCAAGTTCCAGTCGCACATCAAGATCGCGTTCAATATCGGGCACCAGTGCCAGAAACCATATCCGGGCATAGGACGGCAAAAGGCTGACCTTGATGACATCGGGCCCACGGCGTTTGCGCCATGGCTGCGCACCTTGTGACAGCATATCAATCGCGCATTGCGCATCACGCAAAAACCGCTGCCCGTCCGGGGTTGGCCGCACCCCGCGGCCATAGCGTTCAAACAGATCATAGCCCAGCCATTGTTCGACTTGCGACACATGGCGGCTGATCACGCTGTGGGTCACATCCATTTCATTTGCTGCAGCCGAAAACGATCCGCTGCGTGCCGCAGCAAGGACTGCGGGCAACAGAGAAAGAGGTGGAAGTGTTAAATCATTGCTGTGTGCCATGCGCACATCAGACCCCTTAGCCATGCTGTATGTCAACATCCTTCATCGCGTTATCACTGTCGCCAACGACGATAAAACACAGCATTTGGAAAGGTTATAAGATGTTTTCCCGATCCACTCTTGGACTTTGTGCCGCATTGGTCACGGTCGTTTCATGGGCCGCATCCTTTCCCCTGATCGGGGTGGCACTTGGCACATTTGATCCCATCCCCCTTGCCGCAGTCCGTTTTGCCATTGCCGCCTGCCCGGCGGTGGTGTGGCTTTTGATTGTGCGCCCGCCCCTGCCGCGTTTGCGCGATCTTGGTCGCCTTGCACTTGGCGGTGCCATTGGCATCAGTCTCTATAACTGGCTTCTGAATACCGGACAGCAAACCGTATCGCCCGGCGCGGCCAGCTTCATCATTAATACCCTGCCGATCTGGACCGCCCTTTTGGCAACCATATTCCTGCGTGAACGGTTTGGATTCCGTGCATGGATTGCCACCGCGGTCAGTTTTTCGGGGGTCTTTCTGATTGCCCAAGGACAACCCGGCGAGATGCGCTTTGGCAATGGCAGTTCGCTTATCCTTCTGGCATCGATCCTGTCGGCCAGTTACTTTGTACTGGTGCGTGATGTCATTGCGCGCTACGGGGCAGGTACTTGCACCTGCTGGACCCTGATTACCGGGGCATTGTGGCTATCGCCATGGCTGCCCGACGGGCTGGCGCAACTTGGCACGGCACCCGTTTCGGTGATTTCGGCGGTTCTGTTCCTAGGGCTGATCTCGGCATCGCTTGGTTATGCGACATGGAGCTTCGCCATCGGGCATTTTGGCCCGGCACTTGCGGCCAATTTCCTGTATCTCGTGCCGCCACTTGCCATCGGACTTGCCTGGAGTCTCAGCGGGATTACGCCCGATGTCCTGACCATCGCCGGAGGGGGTGTTGCGATTGGCGGGGTGATCATGTTCCGTTTCTGGACCGGCAAAGTGCCGCGCAAGGCCACCGCATAGAACAGCAAACCACGGGAACGCCGGGCACCGCCCGGCTTTCTTGAACGATTATAAAGAAATACTGATAACTGGTTCACATTACGAGGCTTTGACAGGCGGGTTTCAAAGGTCTATTGAAATCTCGTATCTTTCCAATCTGGATAGAAAGCCGTGTCCGTCACCCGCAACAACAATCCGGTCGTTCGACGCACGCTGTCACTCTTTGTCGGGTGGCTGTTGTTGGTCAACGCCTTGATGTTCGGGTTCATGCATGCACCGGTTGCCTTGGCATCAGTGCCAAGCGGCACGGAAGCATCCGAGATGGTCTATGTTCCGCTGATCATTTGTACGGCCAACGGGATCAAAACCATTTCGGTCCCGGCCGACATGGTCAAAAATGGCGGCACATCCCCCCACAGCTCAGACGCCTATGAAGGGTTCCAATGTGCCAGTTGTGGCCTTGGCAACCATGTGGTTGGTTTGCCGGTTGAACCGGAATTGCCCGTTTTGCATCGGTTGAAGCTATCCAATCAGGTCACAGCCCTTCACATCACCGCACGGCTGCATGACTTCTGCCCGATTGCAGCCTCACCGCGCGCACCGCCTGCTGCCATCTGATCTTGTTTTGGCTCCATTGGGCTGCTGACGCCACAGATGCGTCCGAATGCCGCGAAACGTGATCAGAACCCATCCTTTTTGCCCATCCAAACGGGCACCTATCCCGGATGCCTTTCCGGGTCCACAGACTGGTGTCGATACGCGACCCCGCATTTGCCGCGTATCTTTATTTTGCCAATGGGGGAAAACCCATGAACAAAGAAGACGCCCTAACCGTTCTGGAAAAACTTGCTGAACCTTCTGCCCTGAACCTGCCCGCTGATGCCAGCATCGGTCATCATGCCGATGATCAGTCCTATGTCTATTTGCTGGCAACCGGTCTGGCACTTCGGTGTAAATATACCGAAGACGGCGAAAGACAGGTCTGCCGGGTCTATCGACCGGGGGATTTGATTGGTCTGGAAATGCTTGCTGTGACCGATCCGTCGCTTGTCATCGAAACCATTTCGCCGTCCATAATCAAACGTATCCCGATCAGCCGGGTACGCACCGCCCAAAAAACCGATCAACAGATACAGGCCGCCGTCATGTCGCTTCTGGCAAGCGAAGTGATGGATGCCCAGCAGTTGAAGATCAGTTTTGGCACCGGATCGGCCATGCGCCGCATTTGCCGGTTCCTGCTATGGGCATCGCACAAGGATCAGGTGGCACTTCCCAACCGGGAAAAGCTTGGCAATATCATCGCGACAACCACCGAAACGGCCAGTCGCATGATCGCCAATCTGCGGCGCGACGGGGCCATTTCAAAAAACCCGGTCATGCCCGCGATCATGCAGATCAACCGGGCAAAACTGTGCAAAGGGGCCGGTGATGCCCAACAGCAGACAGCCGCTTAGGATCACTTACGGATCGCGAACAAACCAAAGGCGCACGGGACAAATCCGGTGCGCCTTTTATAATTTTACCCAATGCCCGAAACAGCACGGCCTAATGCGGGCCCATCCCCTGATCAAGCGGGAAATGCGTTGGCGTGACCTTGTTCGATTTCAGAAGGCTTTCCATATCGCCTGCTGAAATTGGCTTGCTGAAATAGAAACCCTGAACTTCATCGACCCCTTCGGATGCAATATGTTCAAGCTGGGTTTCGGTTTCGATCCCTTCGACATTGACCGCCATGCCAAACGATCTGGCAAGGAAGACAACTGCGCGAACAATCGCGGCATTGCCGTCGGAACTATCAATATCAATGATAAAAGATCGGTCGATCTTGATCTTATCAACCGGGAACCGTTTCAGATACGCAAGCGACGAATAGCCCGTTCCGAAATCGTCTATCGCAATCCGGATACCCTGATTTCGCAAGATGCCAAGTGTAATGGCCGCTTCGCGCGGGTTATCCATCACCGCACCTTCGGTCACTTCAAACTGCAATTGGCGCGGATTAAGCCCGGATCGGGACAGAACTTCGCCAACACTTTCAATCAGGTCTTCATGCCGGGCAAGTTCAAGCGGCGATAAATTGACCGAAATCGTCAGATCACCATATCCGTCATCATACCACGCACGGGTTTGATCACAGGCCCGGTTCAGCACCCATTTCCCGATATCGGCAATGATCCCCATCCGTTCGGCAACCGGGATAAAATCAACCGGGCTTACCAAACCGCGTGACGGACTGAACCAACGCACCAAAGCTTCCATCCCGATGATGCGATGCCCGCCCATATCAATGATCGGCTGATAGAACAGTTCAAGTTCGTCATTTTCAATCGCGTGGCTCAGGTCGCGTTCCATCGCCTTACGTTCCTGAACTTCGACCTGAAGCTTGGGTTCAAAGAAGTGATAACGATTGCGGCCTTCGGCCTTGGAGCAATAAAGCGCAAGGTCGGCATTACGCAAAAGGTCTTTTTCATCGCGCCCGTCCTGGGGATACATGCATATCCCGACCGAGGTCGATGCCTGAACTTCGTTGCCTTCAAGCATGAAGCGTTCGGAAACGCGTTCTATCAGGCGCTGCGCGACAAAGGTGACTTCTTCGATCGATCCGGGTTCATGGATCAGAACGGCAAATTCATCCCCGCCCAAACGCGCCACGACATCTTCATTGCGCAGACACACCCGCATGCGTTCACCCACCCCCTGTAAGAGTAGGTCACCAATCGGATGGCCAAGCGTATCGTTAATGTCCTTGAAGTTATCAAGATCAAACATCATCAGAACGAAGTTGCGTTTTTCACGTTTGCTGCGCTCGACCGCAGCGCCAAGGCGTTCCTGAAACAGGGTCCGGTTGGGAAGGCCGGTCAATCCATCATGATGGGCAAGGAACTGAATGCGGGCTTCGCTACGTTTGCGATCGGTAATATCCGTGATCGATCCTTCGATCAGGTGCGGGCTACCATGCTCATCGCGCACCAATCGGGCATTTTCCTCGACCCAGATGATCTTGCCATCGGTTCGGCGCAGTTCGGTTTCATACCCTTGAATCAAACCGTCGCGCAGCAAACGCCCTGTCAGGCGCAACCGGCTTACCGGGTTTAAATAATGGTTTTGAAGTTCTTCTTTCTGGGCCATCAATTCATCAACTGAATCATACCCCAAAATTGAAACGAATGCCGGGTTGGCCGACAGAACCTGACCCAGCGGTAAACTTTGATAAAGTCCCTCGGCAGAATTTTCAAAAATGCCACGGAATTTTTCTTCGGCATAGCGAAGCGCGCGTTCCACCGAAAGCTTTTCGGTCACGTCCTGTCCGATGCAGATCACACCGGCAATGTCACCATCTTCGCCGAAATGCGCCCGCGCATTCCACTGCAAAAGCCGGACCTCGCCATCGCGGCGTTTGAATGAAAAGACTTCGTCCTTGATGATTTCGCCCGACATCAATCGGCGTACCGCCATGCGGACCCGCGCCCGATCGCTTTCAATCAACAGGAAATCAAAGAAGTTCTGACCGGCAGCTTCCATCCAGGAATAGCCAAACGTCCATTCACATTCGCGGTTATATTCTAAAATGCGGCCATCGGAATCAAGGAACATAATCACGCTGCCTGCGGTCTGCACCAGTGCGCGGTAGCGTTCCTGACGACGGCGCAAATCATATTCCGCCTGCCGGTTTTTGGTGATGTCGGTAATGGTTACGCTGTACCCAAGCAGCCCGCCACCTTCGCCGCGAATTTCCGTTGCGTTGAACCGCACCCAGATTTGACTGCCGTCGGAGCGGCGCATTTCAATATCGCGGGCATGGATGCCTTTCCCGGATGCCAAATCGCGGCGCAATTGCAGCCGGTCACTGTCTTGGGCATAAAAGGTTTCCGGACGGCGCAAATAAGCCTGAATGACGCTGCGCACAGAATCATAGCTGAACAATGCGGCCGTCTCGTCATTGACACTGGTAATCGTGCCTTCGGCATTCAGGTCGATAATCCCGTGAACCGCATGTTCAAGTGCCCGGCGATAGCTTTCCTCGCGCGTGCGTTCCTGACCGAAAAACACGATATAGTCAGCGCCAAAAAGCGGCATGCATTGCCACTGAAAGAACCGCTGACCGTAATGGACTGTGCGCGAATTTTCGGCCTCGAACTGCGGGCCATCTTCATTGATAAGATCGCGCTGATCACTGGGATGGGCCAGAGCAAGCGGTGTTGACAACCCCATTTCCAGCACGACCTGTTCGGCAGCACTGTTGGCGCATCGCAATTCGCCGTTGCGTTCAAAGATCAAAACAGGCTGCGGGGAAATCAGACTACCGATACCTGATGAGATATCATTATCCATCACCACCAGACGGATATAATCCTGCCCGCCAAGGGATAGTTTCCAACCAAACAGAACGCGTTCGATACCGTCAATGTCGCAGGTCCGGCTATGATAACCGCCCGCCTCAAGAATTTCGTTGGAAAGTTCGGCAAGCAGTTCTGACAGACGGCCCAACCCATCGGTTTCATACCAATGTGATTCATCAAGAACCGGTTCGAACCATGGGGTCCATACCGAATTGACAAGCAGACGCTTCCCGACAGGGTCATAGACTCCTGAAGGCATGCGTAAATGGCTGATCAACGCTGTCAGTGTCCCGACAGAATTGATTGCGTTGATGTCTCCCATAACCGCTTTGATCGTCATTATCGTTATCGCTGCGCGACCATAACTGCTACCCCATACCGTGCAAAGGCAAATCTTGCCTTACAATGTCAAGCACCCACTTTATTTCCGCTATTGTTTTGTAACGGCTTCATTTTTCTATTCGCCCCCTATATGCGCATCTTTTGATGCGCATATCACCCCATATCATCGGTGCAAACAGAATGAGCGCCATTTCACTACGCAATCATTAAAATCCCGAAAATTTAATCGCTTAACTGTTGCCCACGGATTGTTATCGGCTTACCCTTTAGCTGTCCAATGGTTGTCACAGCATGTCGTTGGGAACGTCAAAGGTCGAGATAGACTGCGTTTCTGGCAACTTTTTCGGGAAGGATCAACCAACGTGATTTCGCATCAAGATGCCTTGATCTACACAATGGTTATGGTTTCGGCTGCCGATAATGACATTACCGATGCCGAACTTTCCGCAATGGGTCGCCGGGTGCGTTACCTTCCGATCTTTGCCGGTTTTGACAATGACGGTGTCACCAGTGTCGCCCGTGATTGTGCCAGTTTGCTGGGTGAAGAAGACGGTATGGACCGCGCCTTAGGCCTGATTCGCGATGCGCTGCCGCGTAAATTACGCGAGACGGCTTATGTCTTTGCCTGCGAGATTGTTCTGTCAGACAGTGAAATCAGTCAGGAAGAACTCCGTATTCTTGAACTCCTGCGCCACCGGCTTGATATTGACCGCCTTGTTGGCGCGGCCATCGAACGGGCCATGGCTGCACGCTATGTTCGGCCCGGCGATTTTTAATTCCGGGTTCCGGGAATGTGCCTTTCCAAACGGCAAGGCCGTTCACCTAACCCGTTTGGCCAACGTGCCAAAAGACGGCAAATTTAGATAAACTCTGAACCCAAGCATCAGGAAATAGCAAAGCCATCTGATCAAATTCGTGTCTCACAAAGCGCATTTCGGAATTCCATTCCTTGAAATCGCAGCTTTCCTTGACGCAACAATGTGATATGGCCTAGCCGACATTTCTTGCCACACCTGTACCGATCCGGGCACAGGGTGGTTCTGTATCGACCAACCTGATATTGCCCACCGCCAAAAAGGGACTACAGCCATGACCGCTCTTGCCGGGGAAAAAATCGCCTTTATCGGACTTGGACTGATGGGGCGCCCAATGGCGCTGAACCTTGAGAAGGCCGGTGCAGTCCTGACCGTAAACACCCGTAATCCCGAAACGCTGAACGCCTTTGAAGACCTTGGCATCGCAACGGCGGGCACCCCTGCCGATGCTGTGGCCGATGCCGATATTGTCATCATCTGCGTTGCCAATACCGTCGCGCTTGAGAACGTTCTTCTGGGCGAAGACGGCATCATTGACGGCATGGAAGAAGACACCATCGTCATCGACATGGGCACAACAGCCGTTGACGCCACACGCCGTTTCGCCGATGTGGTCGAAGAAGCTGGCGGCACGTGGATTGATGCCCCGGTATCAGGTGGCACCCATGGTGCGGAAAGCGGCACACTTTCGATCATGGTCGGTGCGGATGAAGACGATTTCAACCGCGTTCGTCGCGTGTTTGAAGTTCTGGGATCGCGCGTCACCCATGTTGGTGATGTCAGCTCCGGTCAGATTGCCAAGGCCGCCAACCAAATGATCGTTGGCATCACAATCGGTGCGGTTGCCGAAGCCTTTTCCATGGCCGATGAAGCCGGTGTTGATCTTTCAAAGCTGCGGTCTGCCCTGACAGGTGGCTTTGCCGATTCTGCAATCTTGCAAAAACACGGCGAACGCATGATCGAACGCAACTTTGAACCGGGCGGCAAGGTCGTCACCCAGCGCAAGGATCTTTTCCAGGCCCTTGAGTTTTCCGAAGGCGAACTGGGCGTTGAACTGCCGTTCTCGCGCCTTGCGATGGAACTTTATGACGAAGTGATTGGCATGGGCGATGGCGATCTTGACCATTCAGCTTTGATCAAAGTCTATGAAGAAGATTGATCCACAAAAGATTGAACTTGTTTCTGTCCTGACCTGCCCGGAATGCGGTCATCAGGAAAGTGAAACCATGCCAACAGATGCCTGCCAGTATTTCTATGACTGCAAGGGATGCGGTGCTGTGCTACGTCCGCTTGCCGGTGACTGTTGTGTATTTTGCTCATACGGCACAGTGCCCTGCCCACCCGTGCAGATCGACGGCAAGAATGCCGGGTGTTGTGGCACCTAACCCGGCTTGTGACTGCCGAACCGATATAGATAAAGCCGGTCTGATCCGGATGTCATCGGCACTTCCCCAAATGCCTGCCAGCCGGGAATGGCAAAGGCCCGCGAAATCACAATCGCCCCTTTGTCCATACGGACGGATAAAACATCACCGACATCCCCCATCACCCGTGGATCGAGAAAACATACAACAACCTCGCCCGGATCACGGTCGATCTTGCGAAAATCGCCACGGATCAGCTCAAGATTAGGAAAGGCCGCCACAACCGCCCGCATCCGGCTGATGGCAAATGGAATGGGCGATAGTTCAATCCCCGTGACGCGCACATCCGGCCGTGCCCGTGCAATCGCAATCGCAAGATCCCCCCACCCTGATCCAAAGTCGGTCACACTCTTTGTGTCGGACGGGATATAGGCAATGATTTCATCACATGCGGCACGCAATGTCGGCATCGGAACGGATCGCAACCTGATGGCGTAAACCGCAATCAGTGCCAGAATAATCATCACGAAAACAAGTGCGGATAAATCGGTCATAGGCCTGCAATCTGTGTTAAGTTCCGCCAAAGACAGTCGTGCCACAGCGTGGTATGTGCTGCAACATACATTGATCCCCACTTCCAGAAGATACCAGCATGAGCCAGCAAGATACGGAAAACCGCGTTACCGAGCTTGAAACAAAGATCGCACACATGGAAACCGTGGTGAACGACCTGTCCGATATGATCAAATCCCAATGGGATCGCATTGATGTTCTTGAACGCCGCAATAAATTAATGTCGGAAGATGTTAAACGGATGGGCGATTATATGCGTACATCACCAGAAGACGATGCACCACCGCCACATTATTGATCCCTTGGTTCATCCGTCTGACGACCGCTAGGCCGCCATAATCAAGCGAGACTGATGTGACCAATCTGTATCTGGATATCCCTGTATTTGACGACTTCGCCGATGTTCTCGACGCGTCGATTTACCATGAACTTCCAGATGACTGGTGGGTCGGCACATCCGATATTGTCGGCTCAACCAAGGCGGTTGCCGCGGGCCGGTTCAAGGATGTCAATATGGTTGGCGCATCGGTCATATGCGCGGTCAGCAACGCCCTTGGTCATTCAGATTATCCGTTCATGTTTGGTGGCGACGGGGCAAGCTTTGCCTGCCCGCCCGATCACATTGATGCCGTGCGCGATGCCATGGCGGCGACCGCCATATGGGCAGTCGAAACACTCCAGCTTGATCTGCGCGTTGGCCTGACCCGGATTTCTGAAATTTGCGCAAGCGGGCGCAGTGTGCGCGTTGCCCGCTATGCCGTTTCCCATCCGGTGTCCTATGCCATGTTTAATGGCCGTGGCATGCGCTGGGCCGAAGATCAAATGCGTGCAGGCCATAACGTCATTCCCCCGGCTGCCCCCGGAACGCGCCCTGACCTGACCGGGCTTTCGTGCCGTTGGTCGCCGATCAAGGCCGAAGGAACCGATCAGATTCTGTCGATCATTGTTCAGCCCGATGAAGACCGTGACAAATTTAACGCCGTGGTATCGGGCCTGTTTGAAATCCTTGATGACAGCCCGCGCAAAAGCAGCCCCGTTCCGGAAGACGGCCTGGACTTTGCCTTTCCGCCACCGGGATTGAAACTTGAAGCCCGGGCGACCCAACATAAAGAAGGCGGCTATTTCAAAGCGTGGTTCAAGGCATTTTACATTGCCTTTATCGCCTTGATTTTGATCAAAACCGGCTGGAAACTTGGCGAATTTGATCCAAAACGCTATCGCGACTATACCGGCTATAATACCGATTTTCGCAAATTCGGCGATGGCCTGTGGATGACGGTGAATTGCACCGCCGCCCGCGGGGCCAAGATTGATGAATATCTGAAAGCTGCCGAGGAACGTGGCGACATTCATTTTGGCACCCATCATCAACGCACCGCGATCATGACCTGCATCGTGCCATCCATCACCAATGATGCCCATTTCCATTTCCTTGATGGTGGCGAAGGTGGCTATACCGCAGCTTCATCCGTCTATAAGGCCAAAATGGCCCGCACACAGGTAGCGTCCTGAACGCCTCATACCGTCAATGTCCAAAATGCATCAATGCAGAACCCTTGATAGATTTCTTGCATGATGGGTAGATATGCTGAAAACTGCCCGGATCCTTGACTGATCAGGACAGCGTTGATCATGGACACCCGCGAACTCGAAGCCTTGATTGCCGTTTCTGATGCGCAATCCTTTCATGGCGCGGCTACCCGGCTTGGCTTGACCCAACCGGCTGTTACACGGCGGATACAGCGGCTTGAAGAACGCATTGGCGCATCGCTTTTTGATCGCTCCACCAAACCTTTGCACCCCACCCCGGCTGGCCACCGCGCGCTCAGCGAGGCCCGTGATCTTTTGCGCCGTCTGGACGGGTTTAGCGATTCAATTTCCGGCAAAACCACCCGACATGGTCCGTTTCGTCTGGGCCTTAGCCACGGGGCCGCACCGCTTATGGCGGCATCCGAATTGCGTGAACTCCATCAGACTTTTCCCGATATGTCCCTTACGATCAAAAGCGGCTGGTCAAGCGAGCTGCTGCCACTTTTACGGCGTGGCGAAATTGATGCCATGCTCTCGCTTGATGGACCGAACGGTATTGTTGGCGGGGTTCAAAGCCGTGATCTTCCGGCCAGTCTGCTGCCGGAAACACTGCTTGATGATCATATCGTTGCCATTGGCCCGACATCAGCACGCGATCATCCATCCACGATTGCCGAACTGGCCAAACACCCGATGATCCTGATGCCGGAAGGCTGCGCCTTTCGCGCCCTTGGCAATGCCTGGGCGCGCAAAAATGGCGTGGAATTCAAATCCGTGCTTGAAGTATCCGCCCTTGAATTGCAGATCGAAATGGTCGCCGCAGGGGCCGGATATGGCATCATGGCGCGGCGGTTCTGCATGCACAGTCCGGCACGTGATCGCATCCGCATTCTTGATATTCCCGGCATGAATTGGGGCATGGCGATCACGCTGATCCGCCGGGCATCCAGTGGCGACCTTAATGTCATCATTGATAAGGTTGGCGAGATTGTCATTCAGGCCGGGGCAATATCAAATATCGATGATGCGCAAAGATTATCAGCTTCATAATCCGAATGAATTGGACGCATAAGCCAACAGCGTTCAAAATCGCCGCCAAATACATATTCGCCCCACGGAGACAATTCTATGCGCCCCACCGAAAATGCCGGTAGTTCACCCGGCACATCTGCTGCTGTCAGCCCGACACGTCTGACACTTGCGCGTGCGACCAAATGGTTCCCATGGCTGGTTTTGCTGTGTGGCTGTCTGGTTTTATCGCTTAATCTTGGTGTGCGTCAGTCGCTTGGCCTGTTCATTCCCGATATGCTGAATGATACGGGATGGAGTGCCACGACCTTTGGTCTGGCCTTTGCCATTCAAAACCTGATGTGGGGGATTTCAGCCCCGATTGCCGGTGCCATTGCCGACCGGTTTGGCACGACCCGCACCCTGATTGGGGGGGGCCTTGTTTATGCGCTTGGTCTTTATCTGATGGGGACGTCCGCTTCACCCGGCGAACTTCATCTGACCGCAGGTTTCCTGGTCGGAACCGGTGTGGGCATTACAAGTTTCCCTGTTGTTCTTGCCGCCATCAGCCGCGTTTTCACGGCTGAAAAACGAAGCCTCGCTCTTGGTTTGGCGTCCGCTGGTGGTTCTGTCGGCCAGTTGGTCATGGCGCCAACCACGCAGGCGCTTAACAGCTCCTTTGGCTACGTCGCCGCCCTTGTGATTCTGGCAGGCATTTCAATGCTGATCATTCCGGCGGCCTTTGCGCTCACCGGCAAGGCAGAAGGCAACAGCCCGACGGCAACACCGGATTTGGGACCGCAAGGCCTGATCGCCGCCTTCCACGAGGCCCGCAAGCATCGCGGCTTTGCCCTTTTGAATGCCGGGTTCTTTGTCTGCGGTTTTCATATCGCCGTGATCGCAACCCACCTGCCGACCTTTACCGAGCTTTGCGGCCTGCCGCGTTCTGTCGCGGCGGAGGGACTGGCATTGATTGGCCTGTTTAACATCATTGGTACGCTGACGGCGGGTTGGGCCGGTGGCAAATGGCGCAAGAAATATGGCCTGTCGTTCATTTACGGCATGCGCGCCGTGGTCATTGTCATCTTTATCTTTGCGCCCAAAACATCGGAAACCATCTTGCTGTTTTCGGCATCAATGGGCGCACTTTGGCTATCGACTGTCCCGCTGACCAGCGGATTGATCGCACAAGTCTTCGGCCCGCGTTACATGGCAACGCTTTTTGGCATTGTGATGTTTTCCCATCAGATCGGTGCGTTCTTTGGCGCATGGATGGGCGGTCTTGTCTATGATCTGACCGGCAATTTCGATGCGGTCTGGTGGGCGTCTGTCGCCCTTGGCGTCTTTGCCGCACTGGTTCATTTGCCGATTGATGACAGGGAACTGCGCGGGGCGGCCAAGCCCGCCTGACCCCCGACATAAAACCCATCTCAAAAAAACCGCGGCAAACCAGTCTTGTCGCGGTTTTTATTTGTCCGGCGGTGCACAGGATACGCAAAACACGTCACAACTTGCCGTGCCTTTGCCTCATCTAAAATGCAAAATTTTGATCGTTTCCACGGATGAATGTCGGGTTGGTCTGTTGTCAGACTGATCACGACAAGGCATTGTGGCTATTGATTTTTCTGTTTTTTTCTTACGCTAAAAGGACCGCATGATGTCTACAACTGTGCCGCCGCGTGCATCTGCTTTGTCGCACTATCCTGATGTCAGTGTCCGGGCCAGCGCCAAGGAAATCCAGTCCCTTGATGTCCATTGCAAGAAATTCATATCCCTGTCGCCATTTTGTATTCTTTCGACAGCAACATCGGATGCAGCCCCAGATTTAACCCCACGGGGTGGTTTGCCAGGATTTGTCTTCATCGAAGATGACAACACGCTAATGATCCCGGATCGTCCGGGGAATAACCGGCTGGATAATCTTGGTAATCTGGCAAAAAATCCCAATGTCGCCCTGCTTTTTATGATCCCCGGGGTCAATGAAACCTTACGTGTGCGCGGCACGGGATCGATCATGACCGATGCTGATCTGTGTGCAAAATTCACGGAAAACAACGCGGCTCCCCGTTCGGTTCTTAAAATCACGGTGACCTGTGCTTTTCTTCATTGTGCCAAGGCATTTATGCGCTCCAACCTCTGGTCCCCGGATGCGATCATTGACCGCGCAGAATTGCCATCGATGGGAAAGATGCTGAAAGATCAGATGCAATCAGACGCCCCGCATGAAACCCAGTCCGAAATGGAAGCCCGGTATCTTCAAAGCTTGTGATCTGTTTTCAGGGTCATAACGCCACCAGAACCTTGCGCGGACTTTCCCCCGATTACGTCTTTGCGAAGATCGTGAATTGGGCTAAAACGCAGGCCATGGACAAACCGATTTACATCACCCCCGAAGGCCTTGATGCCCTCCGCGCCGAACTCGACCACCTTTGGAAAAAGGACCGGCCCGAAGTCGTTGCCGTTGTCCATTGGGCCGCAGGCAATGGCGATCGTTCGGAAAATGGTGATTACATCTATGGCAAAAAACGCCTGCGTGAAATCGACCGGCGCGTTCGATACCTCCGCAAACGGATTGAAGACGCAGTTGTTGTCCGCCCGGAAGAACAGCCTGATCATTCCCGTATCTTTTTCGGTGCGACGGTCAAATACATCAACGCCCGCGACGAAGAAAAAACCATCCGCATCGTTGGCGAAGACGAAGCCGATAGCCTGAATGGTTTCATCAGCTGGGTATCACCGGTTGCCCGCGCATTGATGAAATCGGGTGTCGGCGATGTTGTCACTTTCCGCACCCCGGCGGGCGAGGATGAGCTGGAAGTTTTGGAAATCAGTTATCCGAAGAAATCTGCTGCAATTTGATTAAGACATTGATTTCCTGTACGTTTGATCATCAATCAAGCAGGGGATCAGATACCGATGGCTTCGGAAAATCCGCTTTTGAAACGTGCCTATGCCCTCAACGGCGATCAAAACCAAATCCGCGCGGTTTACGCGAACTGGGCTAAAACCTATGAGGCAGATACCCTGATCGGCATGGGATATGTCGCCCCGGCAATTGCGGCTGAGACCATGGCGCAAGAAATCGGCCAAAACGATGTGATCCTTGATGCAGGCTGCGGCACCGGATTGGTTGGAAAAGAACTAAGATCCCTATCTGATGCCGTGATCGACGGCATTGATCTTAGTCCTGATATGCTCGATCAAGCTCGCAAGAAAGATGTCTATCGCACGCTTAACAAAGCCGACCTGACAGCATCCCTTGATATCGGGGATGCCCGTTATGACGGTGTGATCAGTGTTGGCGTTTTCACAAGCGGTCATGTCGGGCCAACGGCAATGAACGAACTGATCCGTGTGATTAAGCCCGGAGCACCTGCCATCATCACAGTCCATGAACAAGTCTGGCATAAGGACGGTTACCGGGATCATCTTGATCAGATGGAAAAAGATGATCTGGCAAAAATCTGCACCATTCGTGAAACCCCGTACCATCAAAATGAAGGCTATCACTGCAAACTTTGCATTCTGCAAGCAGCTTGATCTAACGCCTTTTGTCTTTAGACGACAGTGCCAAACAATTTACCGATCATTGCGGTTAAAACCATCGCAAGCGCCCCCCAGAATGTCACACGAAGGGACGCCCGCAACATATCTGCACCACCGGCCTTGGCCCCAAATGCGCCAAGGATCGCAAGGGCGATCAGGGCGGCCACTGACACCGCAGGAATGATCAGGTTGTCCGGGGCCAATAACACCATGATCAGTGGCAGGAACGCACCAAGAGAAAAAGTCGCCGCCGATGTAAAGGCCGCCTGTATCGGGCGTGCGACCATAACCTCTGAAATGCCAAGCTCGTCGCGGGCATGGGCCCCCAATGCATCGCGCTCCATTAACTGGGCAGCAACCTCGTCGGCAAGAACAGGTTCCAGTCCCCTGTCGCGATAAATCTCCGCCAATTCGGCACGCTCCCCTATCGGGTCTTCGGCCTGTTCTCGTTTCTCGGCGGCCAAATCGGCTTTTTCGGTATCAGATTGTGAACTGACCGAAACATATTCACCCGCAGCCATCGACATCGCACCGGCAACAAGCCCGGCAATTCCGGCCAACAGGATATCATCACGCCCGACACTTGCCGCCGTCACACCAACCAAAAGACTGGCGGTTGATACAATCCCGTCATTGGCTCCCATGATTGCGGCCCGCAACCAACCAACCCGGTTCACATGGTGTTTAACCTTGCGATGATGCTCCATGCCGCCTCCCCTCTTAAGTTTACATCTCATAAGATATATGGACTCACATCCGGCTTTTAACCCGGCGCGTTGGTTCGGCCTGCAAGGGATCATCGGGCCAGTAATGTTTGGGATAGCGTCCCTTCATTTCGGATTTCACCTGTGCATATGATCCGTTCCAGAACCCGATAAGATCGCTGGTGATCTGGATCGGGCGTTGGCCGGGCGACAATAAATGCAAAGTCACGGCGACCTTTCCGCCGGCAATTTTGGGCGTCTCGGTCGCGCCAAACATTTCCTGCATCCGCACCGGCAAAGCTGGATTTTCACCGCTATAATCAATGCGGATATTTGATCCGGTGGGTACCTGCAAATGGGTCGGTGCCAGTCGATCGAGTTCCTGTCGCTGGTTCCAATCAATCCCAGACAAAAGTGCCTCGGACAGGTTAATCTGTTTAAGCTGTGTGCGCTTGGTCATCCCGGTCAAATACGGTGCTAACCAGTTTTCAAGCGATGTCAACAACCCGGCATCAGAAACATCGGGCCATGGATCGCCAATTACACGATGCAAGAAACCAAGCCGTTCGCGAAGCCCATCAGATGCCTTATCCCAGCCCAGACAATGAAGCCCCGATTTGCGAATGCCTTCGATCATTGCTGACGCAATTGCATCGGGATCGGCTTCGTCATGGGTGGCTTTTTCATCTAACACCAACGCAGCAATTTTGCGCTGCCAACGTGCCTGCACCGCATTTGATTGGCTGTCCCAGAAAACTTCGGTGCCTTCGGTAATCTGGGTGGCAAAATGGGTTTCAAGCGTTGCACGCGCCAAGGGGGCGGCGAGATAAATCTTGGCTTCACGCGCCTGCCCATCCAATTCGGCCACCGCGATATAGGGCTCGGACGCCAAACCATCATGATTAGGCAAAACACCGCCGCGTCCACCCGATAGGCGATAACGGGCATCTTGTCCTTTGCGTCGCTCGCCAATCCGGTCGGGATAGGCAAAGGCCAGAAGCAACCCCACTTCATCGGCGCGATCAACTTTGCGATCAACGCCCGCCGATGATCCAAGCTGGCTTTGTTTCATCACCATGGACAAACGCCGGGCAAGCTGTTTGGCGGCTTCATTGATCATTTTCGGCGCTTGACCCTTCCCGATTGCCTCTATCCGCAACCGTAAATCAGCCCCCCGCCCGCGCATAAAATCGCGATCCGACAGTAAGGCCGCCAAGGCACACGCCACCGGGTCCAGTCCAAGTTGCGCCCCACGCACCATCATATGCGCCAAGCGCGGATGGACCGGCAACCCCGCCATTGCCGTTCCCATGGCGGTGATGCGGTTTTCAGTATCAATCGCCTCAAGCCCGCGTAAAACATCACGTGCCTGATCAATTTTGGCGGTATCGGGGACATCAAGCCACGGAAGCGACTTCGGATCGCTTACCCCCCACCGGGCAAGTTCAAGGGTCAGCGGGGCCAAATCAGCCTCGCTTATTTCCGGTGCGGTAAAGGCCGGGCGGGCACGGTGTTCGTTTTCCGCCCATAGGCGATAACACACACCCGGCTCCAACCGCCCGGCACGGCCACGGCGCTGTTCGGCGCTGGCTTGGGATGATTTCACGGTTATCAACCGGGTCATGCCCGATGCCGGATCGAACCTTGGCAAACGTTGCAAACCGCAATCAACCACCACCCGAATACCATCGATGGTTAATGAGGTTTCGGCAATCGCGGTTGCCAAAACCACCTTGCGTTTGCCATCCGGTGCCGGTTGGATCGCAACATCCTGTGCGCGGGCATCCATCGCGCCATAAAGCGGGGCGATAATCACATCCCGCGTGACCGATTGTTTTAATGCCCCTTCGACACGGGTGATTTCGCCCTGCCCCGGCAGGAACGCCAAGATCGATCCACTTTGATCGTGAAGGGCGGTTTTGATTGCGGCTGTCATTTCAGCATCGATGCGGATATTGCCCCAATTATCGGGTTTCGGAACGATATATGTCGTCTCAACCGGATAAGCCCGCCCGTCACTTGTGATGACCGGGCAATCACCCATCAGGGCCGCAATCGGATCGCCATCAAGGGTGGCGGACATGACCAGAATGCGCAAATCATCGCGAAGCGCGCCTTGGGTTTCAAGGGCAAGCGCCAAGCCAAGATCAGCATCAAGCGATCGTTCGTGAAATTCATCAAAGATCACTGCGCCAATGCCGGCAAGTTCCGGGTCATCCTGGATCATGCGGACCAAAATGCCCTCGGTCACGACCTCGATCCGGGTTTTGGCCGATACCTTGGCGTCAAACCGCACGCGATAACCAACCCGATCCCCGACCGCCTCGCCCAAAATCTGGGCCATGCGCCGTGCGGCAGCCCGTGCCGCCAATCGACGCGGTTCAAGCATAATGATCTTCTGATCCCCCCGCCATGCCGCGTCCAACAAGGCCAAGGGCACCTTGGTCGTCTTCCCCGCGCCCGGTGGGGCTTGCAAAACCGCATTGGTCCCCGTTTCCAGCGCAGAACAGAGTTCTGGCAAGACGGCATCAATCGGAAGAAACGGGAAATTGCGAACCATTTGATATTTCAGTCTTAAACGAGGCGAACGGGCTCACCATACTGATCAAGCATAGTGTCAGCGGTGAGCAGCAATATGCCCTCGGCCTTTGCCTGTGCAATCAAAATCCGGTCAAAAGGGTCTTTATGGACCGGCGGCAGGGTATCAACCGCAAGGGCATGCTCACTTAGCATCGGAAGTTCGGTGTAACCGTTATCAAGCATTCCGCGACGAATCAGGCGCGCATTCGCTTTAAAATCTGGGCGCTGAAGGCCGTTCTTGATCGTAATTTCCCAAATGCTGATCGGACTGAAAAGAAGTTCATTTTCCATATTCGACATCAGCTTGCGCGCAGCAGTAGAAAGCTTTTTATCCTCTTTTGCGGCCCATAGGATCAGTTGCGTATCAAGAAGAAGTTTCATCAGCGTACGCCAAACATTTTTTCGATTTCATCCTGAGCCATTCGATCAAAATCGTCAGGAACCAAAATTTCCTCTTCCTTTAAAAAGCCAATGCGTTTCGGGATGGCTTTCTCTGGATGATAAGCCGACATTTGCACGACAGGTTTGCCCGCCTTTGCAATGACAAGCTCCTCACCATTCATGACGCGTGCAATCAAGCGCGATAAATGTGTTTTGGCTTCGTGAATATTGACGATACCCATGACCATCTCCAATTAGACTAAGTTAACTTAGTCTACCCCAAATCGCATTGCAATGCGCGCCAAAAGTATTCCGAAGATTCCAACGCTTATGGTTCTGTAATCACGCGTGCGCCCAAAATAATCCCGCGCTCCCCGCTAATCCGCTGAATGGTTTTCATCCCGCGGGTCAGGCCATAAAGGACTTCCATATCGCCAGTTTCCCGCATCATCGATGCTTGCTTGCGCGTGATAGCATAGAGGTTGCGCAAGGCGTCTTCAGACAATCCGCGCAGGGCATCTTCCTTTGTCGCCCGATCCGGGTCTGGATGGCAAAAGGAAAGCGGTTTTTCAGGATCAAATGCTTCATTCATCGTCCTCTTTTCTATCACTATTGAAAGCGCCCACACCATCCAGCTTTGCGTCCAGCGCACATAGTTCTGTTGATCTACGCCAAACCGCCCGATCCCGGCGTAAAACACATCGCGCTTGGCATCAAACAGATGTGCTGCTGCCCAATTGGCAACCTTGATGGCTCTTGCCACATCGCCAAACCGGCACAGGCTTGCCATAGATTGGGCCACCGCATGGGCGTCAAGATAGCCGTCTCTACCCGCGAAATTGCGCGGAATTCCTTCATCATCGAAACAGTTGCTGCGGTAAAACACCCAACCCCGCTCGATTGCACTTTCAAGCCCGCCCATACCCGAAATTCGCAACCGATCCAGAAGATCAAGAATGTAGCCGGTATGGAATCCATCAACAAAGCGATGATGCCGACGCGTGCCATAAGCCCAATTGCCGTCAACCTGCTGCGCATCCACTATGCGGCGCACTGCCTTGGCTGTTTTGTCGTTTCCCGCTCGAACACAGTTCAGGGCAAATGCGGCCCACAGACTGGCATTGTGAATTTCGCAATCATCATGGCCCAGATAGGCGAAATGCCCATCCCGCCAAAGACTGCCTTCGATAAAATCCGCGGCCCGCGTCAGAACATGTTGTTCAACGGGCGCACCACCCCGGATCAACCCATCAATGACAAAGCTCGTCACAATGGCGTTGCTTTGGCCACGTTTGGCATGAAATGCCCGTGCCTGCCATTCAAACGGATATCCCCAGCCACCATCAGCATTTTGCACGTCACATAAAGTCGCGCTGAAATCACCAAGAACCACACCACCGCCAGCCCCCTGTAATAAGGCCAGCGTTTTCGGGTTTACCGACGGTGGGATCATCGCAATGGATCGCAAGGCACGCGGACCGCGCTTAATCGCCTGTAACCAGATCAAGCGGGCAAGCCGAAACCGCCCCAAGCCCGACGCATGAAACAGGCGACTTTCCAAGCCGTCAAACGGATCAGCCCCGGCATAGCCCTCCTGCTTCATGCGGGCCAAAACCCGATCCCGGATATTGATCAACTGATCTTTATCCATGCGGCGCATCCGTTTGCGCGGCAATCCCGGCGGCAATGCCACAACACATCAAATAATGCCCATAATTCAAACTGTTATCTGTGACCATGGTTACCATCACGGAAAGCAATATACACATAGACAACCGCGATGGGCGCACCACCGCGATCATAACCAACCAGCCCGCGCCCCAAAGCACTGCCCCAATGATCCCGGTTTCAAACAGCATCCTGAAATGATCGTTATGCAACGCGCCAAAGGATGCAAAGGACGCATATCCTGATAAAATATCCTCCACCGACCCGGCACCAAAACCCAACCATTTATGGGTAGTTGGTGCGGCAATCCACATATCGGCAAAGTCACGCCAGAAGGATAAACGACCGCTGCCATGGGTCATCAACAACCGTGGCAAATGATCGGCAACCATCCACGCCGTCGCTGCGATTACGCAGAAACCAACCATCCATGTCCATATGCTTGAAAACCGAACACGTCCGGCAAGATTGATCATCATTGCCAGAACCGCAATCCGGGTTTGACTAAGCAACACGGCAAGTGCGGCAATACCTGCCACCACCTTGCCGCCGCGCCACACCGTCACAGAACACAACGCGAAAAGCCCAAGAAACAAGAACGGATGATTAAGCCGCATGCCCTCATGGGTGAGGTAAAATGAGCTTGATAAAGGCAGATACACAACCAGTGCCGGCATCATGACACGTAAGCAATCCCGCCCGATCAACATGCCCCCCGCAAGCCCCACCGGCAGCATCACTAAATTGCCGATCAGTCGAATTTTTTCATGCCCAACCCCATTGCCGGTGGTCAGCAGTGCCATCAATCCGCCAAGCAACAAACCCCCAACAACCGCCCCACCAGAAAACCGTAGCCGCCCGCCAAAACCGACAATCATCAAAAGCCAAAACACCAACAAGATCAGTTTGGCCGCCATCCCCCCAGCACCCAGTAGCCAAAGCGAACAAACCATCACAACATTGCCGACCAGCACCAACCAAACCGGCAGAGGATTGACACCATAAGTCGCAGTTTGATCCGGAGTAGAAACGTTGGTTTGAGTACTGGCAACAACCTGATCCATCATGCCCAACCTCGCGCATTAAACCTGTACGCAGAACAAAGCCATAAGACAGACCGTGCTTTTTCCGTTAGGCTGAAGACATTGTTTTCAAAGCAGATTGGCGTGGTTTGATGCATCGGCTGGCACGATATTGCCTGATGACCCAGATTGTTCTGGCCCCGGTTCTTTTGGGCGGGGCACGGCCATGGGCGGCAGCACTCCTGTCGATTTTGACAGGCATTGGCATTCTTGCCATCTGCCTGACTGCAAACCCCGTCAAACCGCGCCGCTATCTTGGTCGCATTTGGTTGGTCGTCGCGGCATTGGCAGCTTGGAGCCTGCTGCAATCGCTGCCGGTTTGGCCGATGCAAGATGCCCCGTTTAACGCCCCGCGCATTGCGCTTTATCCCAATGCTTGGATAACCATGACTGGCAACTTGATCTGGCTTGCGGGCAGTATCACCTTGGCATCCATGGTCGCACAGTCCCGGCCATATCGGTTTGCCCGCGATATTGCCAAGGTCATTATCGCATCCTGCGCGCTGCAGGTTTTCTTGGCAGTTCTGGCCGTGATCTTGGGGTTGGAAACCACCTTTTGGTTTGCCAAACACGCCCATTTGTCCGATTGGACCGGAAGCTTTGCCAATCGCAATGCCTTTGCCGGTTTTATGGGAATTGGCATTGTGGCATCGCTGTACCTTTTCACCCAAAACACAGCCCGAACCACAGGCAAACGTCTTGATCAATTGGGTGGTATGTTGGCATTGGCACTCATATTCGCCGCAAGCCTGATCCAAAGCCATTCGCGCAGTGGTATTGTCCTTGGCATTCTTGCCAGTCTGGTTTACGTGGCCCTTAACACGTCTAGAAACAATGTGATGAAACGCCTGTTTTGGGCGGGGGGAACCGGCGTTGCCATGCTGCTTGTTTTCGGTTTGGCGGATCAAGATCTTGCAGGCCGCTTTGCCGAATTGACGCGCTTTGATTTGATCCAACGCGATGATGCTTGGCAGACCGCCCTTCATGCCATTGCCGATCGCCCCATTACGGGATTTGGTGCAGGAAGCATCGCCCTTGTCATGGGTCATTTCGCCACCCCGGGGCTTAACACCAACGCCCATTGGTTTAGCAGCCATAATTTGTGGCTAGACGGTGCGATGATGTTTGGCCTTCCCGCTGTCATAGCGTTACTTGTCGCAGGCTTACTCGCGCTGAAATCCATCTTGAATAACGCCATCACCCCATCAGATCGTGCCTTAACTGTCTCCTTGATCGGCTTTGTCCTGTTGGGCTGTTTGGTCGGTTGGGTCATGTCCTTACCCGCCCTTATTCTGCCGATTGCGGTATTATGGGTTGGCGTGTCTGAAGCCGGGCTTGCACAGCGCGGCGAAGGTCTCGAACGCGTTGATCAAATGGCGCAATCGCGATTGCCTGATCAAACAAGCTTGCGCTGATCTGCAAATTTCCAGTTGCGCCTTCCATTTCTGCCGCGGCGATCAGGGACAGTAAAACCGGATCGAATGGTGCAGATTGCAAATGATCCTTGGCAACCCGCAAAACCAGATCAGCATCCCCGTTTGCGATGGATTGCGCCAATTGGTTTTTGCGCGCTTCATCTTCAAACCCGTCACCATTGGCAAATCCCGTCCGCACATCCGGCAGCATCATCAATGCGGTGATTTCAGTGCCAAGACGCAGCCCGCCCAAACCGATCAAAACAACCGCCACCAAAATCAAAGCAACCCTCATGACACCTGCCCTGCTACTTGTCGTTCTGATCCCGCTTTGCCATAGGCCACACGCGGACGTGCGCTGTTTAGAATGATGCCATCGGGGGTAATCCCGGCGGTGCGCAATTGATCCAAAGCATGGCTGATGTCATCGCGCTTGCTATGCCCGCAGCGCACAGCCAGCAATTTAACGTCAGAGCCCCGCAAGGCCACCACGCCATCGGCAATCGACAGGATCGGCGGCGTATCAATGATGATGTGCGAAAACCGGCCACGTAAATCGGCAATCACACCACCCAGTTTCGTTTCAATCAGGCTGGTGGCAATTGTGCCGGGCACCGCCATGCGTGCGCCCAAGTAATGCACCCCGGTGCTTTGAGGCCAAAGGGCATCTTCAATCTTGCCATCGCCCGATAAAACGGCGGTCAGATCGACAATACCTTGCTGATTTTCAAACACCGAAACCGGGCCCGGATCATGCAAATCCGCATCAAGCAACACAACCGATCCCCCCATTGCCGAGAGTTTATCGGCCAGTGCCCGCGCAAGGTGACTTTTGCCATCCCCCGGTGCAGCTGATCCGATGGCGATCACTTGAGATGTATTGTTGGAGGCACCTGCTTCTTTTGTTTGCTTGATGGCGTTTTGATCCAAAATCCGCATCAAAACCGCCAAATGCCCAACCGCTTCATCCCCCGCCATTCCACCGCCACCCAGATCGGGGATGCGGGCATAAAGCGGTATTCCCAACCGGCTTTCCGGTTCAAAATCATTGCCAATGGTCTGATCGAAATAATGGCGCAACACCCCCGCCCCGACAGCCGCAAAAATTGCCACCATCACGGTCATCAAAATCAAATCACGCTTAGCGGGAAATTCGGATTGCGCTGGGGCCGTCGGGCTCCGCAATATTTCCACATCACCTCTAAATGACGCCAGTTCACGGCGGATGGTTTGAACATGCAGGCCCAGTTCCTGAACATTCTGACGCGTCATCGCAACAGATCGCAACAATGCCGCCTGTCCTTGTAATCGGGCATGGCGGTCCGCCATCCGGCTTTGCCAGTCATCGCGTTGCTGTGTGACCAACCGCAATTGTTCTTGCGCACCGGCAAGGTTGAGATTGAGCTGATCTGCAACATCATTTGCCAGCTTGGCTAAAGCCCCGCGCAATTCATCCAACTCGCGGCTTTTGCCCTGCATGACCGGGTGCTTGGGTCCATAGCGTTGATCAAGGGTGGCAAATTCCTGCTTTTTCGCATCAAACTGCGTGATCAGTTGCGCAACCACCGGATGGTTTGCGACGTCCGGTATGGTCAAAAGGTCTTGCAGGCCAGATGCTTGATTACGGCTTCGTGCCGCCATTCGAATGCTTGTCAGTTCCTGACTGAGTTTTTCCGCCTGTTCATCAAGTGCATAGATGCGATCAAGCATCATTTTGCTTTCATCGGCATCCAACACACCAGCTTGCAATTGCCACTGTGCTAAATCTGCTTCATGAGTATTCAGCTCATTTTGGGCGGTTTCAAACTGCAAAACTGCCTCGGCAAGTTGCCCCCGCATAACGCGCTTTTGCCGATCTTCACGTTGCCAGACATAACTTTCGACCACTGCGCGCAACACCGCCTGACTGACATCCGGATCATAGGCGGTAAATCCGATTTCAATCACCGCTGCATTGCCAATGCGGCTTGCATCCAGACCGCCACGCAACTGATTGACCCCGCGTTGCTCTGCCGGTTCTGCAATCGGTACGTTGGCTGCGCCCAACACAGACCGCACCAATTGCGTCAATCCACCATCAGACGGCTTGGGTGTAAGCAAGACACCTTCTCCGCGCAGAACGGCAAGTGCCGTTGCAAGGGTTTCCTCCCCCTTGATCTCGGCAATGACCGTTTCGATCATCTGCGCAGTTAACGTGTTCTGGCGAAGGGCCGTGCTGCTGTTCGCACCATCAACCGGCATCGCCGAAGCATCAGACAATCCAATTTCGGCAACCGCCCGATAATCTGATTGCCAATTGCTAATCAAAATTAGCACCCCGACAAGCACCAAAACAAAAGCCAAGGCCACAACCCCACGGCGCTGCCACAAGATAGCAATCAGATCGCGCAACGATGGATCAAAACGGTCTGTTTGTGCGTCCGTCATCTTGGGCTTACATTCTCAAGCTCGGGAATGCGGACAGTATCTTTTTCCTCATCAGAAACTCCCCACCCTGCACCATCTGCAAACATCGCAAAAGTGCCGGTATTGAATGCTTGGTAAGACGGGATTTGAATAACGCGTGGTGCTTTTGCCGGTTGTTGGATCACAGTAGGAGATGGCTTTGGAGCACCACTTTGCACTACCAAAATCGGGGCACTAAACCCATCGCGATTTCGTCCCCCAACGCCAAATACCCGTGCGGCCAAATCAGGTGCGGTTGTTTGCACAAGACCGGCAAGCCGTTCTGGTTCAGGGTGGATGTTTAAAATCTGCTTCACCACCCCACCCAAGACGGCCTCAAGCAAAAAACTATTCGCCCCCATACCGGCCAAAACCACATCAAACAAGCCCAGCAATGCACGGATAGATGTATCCGCAGCTTGCCAGTCAATTTCGCTATCTTTGATATCGACTGAAAGTGCCTCATCTGCCGGGGCAAGAACCCTATTCACAATTTCATCAATGACATCCTGAACATCATCTGGATCAGAAATCCCTGCCAATTTGGCGTTCATCCAGTCTGCGGTTACCTGTGGGTCACCTTGGGCAAAACCATCGGCCCAAACCACTTGCGCATGGGGCTCTCCCGCGCAAAGTATCATCGGGACGACAGTACCAATGAACGCTGCCTGTTTAGCCCAGTGACGGAGCCTTTTGGCGTGATGGGCAACAATGCCTGGCGCAACCAGTTTGGCAAAACCGACAAGCCCGCTTGCATAGCGCGGGATCATGTATTTTGGCTGGCACATGATGCGCCATAAGAATTCCAGTCCGGCCTTTTGCCAGATCAATGGCGCACGGGTGACCTTCCCGGCCAGCACGTCAAACGCGCCGCCAACTCCCATGGCAAACCGGCACCCGGTTTGAACAGAAAAATGTTCAACGAACAGCTCCTTGCGCGGTGATGGCAAGGCAACAAACAATGCATCCGCACCACTTTTCCGAACGATTTCAGCAAGCTTTGCATCATCTGGTTCATAGCCATGATGCATCCCGGCAATCACAAGATCGGGGTACGTGTCCCTTAGTTTGTCTGAAAGTTTTTCAAGTACATCGGCCCGTGCACCGAGTAAGAACACGCTTAGCCCCTGCTTGGCAAAGCGGGGCAAAAGGGCCTTCATCAGATCAATGCCCGTTACCCGCTGGGGCAGCTTGATCCCCATGAGCCGGGCCGCCCAAACAACCCCCATACCATCTGCCGACAGGCATGTGGCATTTTCAAGAGCGTAAAACAGATCAGGATTGCCAATCGCCTGCGGCAGTTTCACAGCATTCAGAGATTGCTGGCGGAAACACGAAACGGCCTTTGCTGTGGCCGAACGATCAAGCCAATCGCAAATGTCGGCACACAGTTTTTCCTGTCGCCGAACATCAATTTGCAAACCGAAAAACGTTGTTTTCCCCTGTTTCATTCACCGCCCTGTTTGCCCGGTTTCGACCGCCGAGCCCCCCAGTCAAATCGCGTTTTTGTTTGGTCCCGTCGATACTTATGCCAATGGGCAGGTATCGTTTAATTCGTTGATGCCAATGGTAACTTATGATTGAGTTGCCGACAACAACAGCATCTAAAGGCGCGCAAAACGGTGAAGGTAGCATTACTAACAAACATTGTTCCGCCCTACCGTTTCAACGCCTATGAAGCTTTGCACAGGCACGCTATGGCGGCTGGTGGTGGTTTGAATGTGATCTGCACTAGCCGCACCGAACCGCAGCGCAATTGGTTGGATCGCACCGCGCAATTTGATCAACAAACCTTGCGCGGCATTCATCTTCGTCTTGGTGAAAACCGTTTATTGTCAATGCCAATCGGAACGTTACGCACCTTAAACCAGATTAATCCCGCTACCTTGATCCTGGCCGGGTTTGGCATTGCGCAATGGCAGGCGCAAAATTGGGCAATCAAGCGTGCCATTCCCACCATCTTGCAATTCGACGGTTGGTCTGGATCAGATGATCGTTACCTTAATCCGGCGCGCCGCCATATCCGCCAGCGCATGGTGGCAAAGGCAGATCGCTTTATTGCAGCGGGATCGCACGGTAAAAAGTGGTTTGAACACTACCGCATAGATACGCAAAAAATCTTGGTCGCCCCAATCCCAATCTCTTTTGAACCATCCCAGTCAAATCGCCCATTTGCCGAACGTCACTTTGATCTACTTTGGTGTGGGCGCACGACATGGACCAAGGGGTTTGATCATTTTTTAAAAATCGCGGCACTGCTGGCCAAGGCTGGCGCCATCAAAAAAGTCGGCATTATTGGCAGCACGAATAGTGATGAAACAACCCAATTGGTTGCGACATACGGCCTTTCAAACATCACCGACATTCATGGGCAAATCCCCCCAAATCACCTTCCTGCATTACTTGGCGACAGCAAGCTGTGTCTTTTTCCCACTCGCAATGACGCCTATGGCGTTGGCGTGATCGAGGCAATTGCATGTGGTGCCCTCGCCGTGGCAAGCGACCTTGTTGGCTGTGCCCCTGATATGCTCGAACGCACCGAAACCCTTCGGGCTGAAAACACCGGGGACTGGGTTTCTGCTTGCACCAGGTTGTTGCAAAGCCCCGATCATTGGGACCATGTCCGTCAAACCCAAGCATCCAAGATCAGGTTTAATACCGCACACCACCATGCAGATGTGATGTGGCAGGCCGCCACGCAGGCATCAAACACATCAAAGGCGACCCACAAATGGAACTGATCAATTCAGATGGTGTGCTGCCCAAATCATCACCGTCAATCTGGATGATCAGCCGGATTGATCAGGCCGCTATTCTGGCAAGCCACCTTGCCCGGCAAAACCGGCTGGTCCGCTGGGACAGTTTCTGGCGTCATAATGGAAGCGGGCCAGTCACCCCGCCATCGCGGCAGGTTGATCCGATTTTGGCAACAATTCCCGGCCGTCATTTGATCCCCGATCTTTTGGCAAAGACCGCACAAAAACTTCGCCTCCCCGCCCATAATCTTTATTCCGATATTCCCCTGTCTCTGATGGCGGCATTACAAATGCCAAAAGCCGATATCCTACATGGGCAGGGAAATTACAGCCTGCCTGCCATGCGCCGTGCCAAGGCGCGGGGTATGATTACGATTTCAGACGTCACCGGCCAACTTGGGGAAATTCGTCAACAACAGGTGGCGGATGAATATGCCGCCCACCAGAAAACCTACCGCGAGATATCGTCATTTCTTGCCCGGCGCCGAACCGAAGAAGCCCGGTTTTCCGACGCGGTTTTTGCCCCATCTGATGCTGTCGCTGATGGTCTTCAACGCTGTGGTATCGCACCAGGTAAGATTTTTCTCGTGCCGTTTGTTTCACCCTTGTGCCAATCGCTGTTGCACCGGCAACGCGCGGCGCAAACCGATACTGTCATGCGCCTTCTTTATGTTGGCAATCTGTCACTGGCCAAAGGAACGGCGACACTTTTGGCGGCGTGGAAATCATTACGCGACCAGTTCCGAATGCGCATCAAACTAACCCTTGTTGGCACGGCAAAACCCTGTGCGATGGACCTTCTGAAAAATCTGCCTGATGGCTGTGAATGGCTTGGTCCATTGCCACAGGCTGCGGTCGCCGATCTTATGCTGGGTTCTGACATTTTTGTATTTCCCAGCCTGTCAGAAGGCAGCAGCTTGGCAACGATGGAGGCCATGGCGGCAGGCTGCGCAGTCATCACAACCTTTGACGCCGGAAGCCCGGTGATTAATCAGATCAGCGGGTTGATCATCCCACCGCGCGATCCATCCGCGATCTCAACCGCTGTGACCGCGCTGATCAACAATCCAACCATGCGCCGAAACATCGCACAGGCCGGACGTGCCCAAATCGCACGGGATTTGCAAATCGGATATGGCAACCGGGTGGATGCGGCTTACGAAGCGGTTTTGTCGCGCCATGGATAAACCGCGCCACGCTTTATCGCATTGCCTTTATCCGCTTTGGCTGGTCAGCGCCAATCTGATTGCCCGTCTGGGCGGCATGATCATTCTTGTTTTGATCGGGCATGCATTTTCATCAGATATGCTTGGGTCATATTTTTCGATGTTGGCACTGATCGGGCTTGCCGTTACCGCGACACAGGCCGGAAGCGGCCCGCTTCTGATCCGTTTTGCCCAATCAAATCGCCATCGATTTGCATGGGGCGGTGTCGCAATCCGGCTCCTCATTGCCATGATCGCAACTATCATTGTCATGATCACCACCCCTGAACCACTTGCGATTTATTGGCCTCTTATACTGATGCCAATGGCGGCTGCCTTATCCCCGGACTGGATGATTGCTGCGCGAACCGAATTTTCCCGGCTGGGGGCTATTGCCATGATCGCGCAACTGGCCGGGATTTCAATG
Organism: Thalassospira lucentensis; assembly: GCF_050516545.1. Taxonomy (GTDB): domain Bacteria; phylum Pseudomonadota; class Alphaproteobacteria; order Rhodospirillales; family Thalassospiraceae; genus Thalassospira; species Thalassospira lucentensis_C. The sequence continues at coordinate 2,563,727 of NZ_CP191544.1, forward strand.
GCAATTTGGGCGGTTATGTTTGATCACGCCATCGCGCTCTTTGCTATTGCGCCCAGCATTTCGATTGCAGGCTTAATTGCTTCTTCCGTCTTTGCGGTTAATCCAGGCAAATCTAACCCCACCTCTCCTGTCGGCCATTCGCCAAGTCGGGCAACAACCTTTGGGCTGATTGGCTTCACCTTATTAGCGGGCTGTTTGCCAAATCTGGATTTCGTTTTATTGGGGCAAGACAATCACGCCTTATTCATGGCTCAGCGGGTTTTTCTGTTCTGTGCCGGGTTGCTTACCGCCATCGCATCAACATTGTTTGCCAAACGCCAATCTGGCGCCCTTCGCGATGTTTGGCTGCTTTTACCGATGGCCGCGATATCGCTTATTCTGATGGTATCTCCCCATCAAATTGCGATGCTTATTTACGCCACCCCAAGCCCTGAGCTGATTGAAGTTCTTCAACACGGCGCCTTGTGGCCCATATTCCTGGCCCTGCTTACCCGTCAAATTCTTGCATTGCAGGAAACACCACATGCCGCTTGGCTGGGGTGGGTTTGCCTAATTGTTCTGATCGCAACCACCTTTTTGATATCCCCCATTCTTAGTGCAACTGACGTTATTTTGGTTGCGCAATACCGGCTGGGTTTTCTCATCCTTATTCTAATGATTTGGGCGACAATCACATCAAGATGGCGGGTTTCAGCATGACAAAACTGCAAACCTCAATAGACAATGCTCAACTGATTTCGGGCCAATTTGGTGATATCGAATTTGGACCGTGGGGAATTGAATGTTCTGATCAAGATGGCTTCATCACCTTGACAGACACGACCCGAAACGCCCGTTATCAGGACGGCATTTGGCACCTGCCAACCGGACGTCTGAAAATCGAGCTTCACACCAAGCAGATTGATACAAACAAGATCGCGATTGCGGCAACTTTTACGGCACTTGATGATATGGCCTTGCAAGATGCCGTCATTCGGTTGGTCTTTGACAAGGATGCGATCAAATCGGGCATCATTAATGATCAGGTCTTTGTTCATACCAACAGCGACAAATACCGACTTTATCCTACCAAACAGGCACAGCTTGTTGGCGTTTCCGGGCATTGCATCACGGTAACACTTGATGCAACCAATGGAGCCGCCCGGTTTGATCCATATCTCTATCTGCGTGATCGCGATGATCTTTGGGTCATTCACGCCCGGCTCCTGCCGCGTGATCCGGTCGATCAAATATGGTTACGGTGGGCCAATCGGTTCTTTACCCTATCGGCCCCCAACCCTGTTGCCCGGTGGGTATGGCAAATTTCCCCGCTTAAAAATCTGCTTTGGCGCATGCGCGAACGGTTGGGCCGTAGGTGTCCTGAAATACAGGCAGTCCCGCTGAATACCCTTCGCAAAGGGCAAGTCTTATCGCTGGAGGTGACATGTCATTTTCAGTAAGCCATACGGAGATCACTCAACGTTGTCTTCAACTGGCACACCTAATTGCCGATGATCTTGCCACACGACAACAAAGCAATGGCAGTTTTCCCTTACCCGACTTCTACGCCAAGGCCTTTGCCGCCAACCTTTGGGACCACATTGATCGTGATAAATATCGCATCAATATTGATCGCGCGCTTCATGCCCTAACGCATCAGCCACAAGATAGAAGCTACCACCGCGAATTCATTGAATATGCACTGCTTGATATGCCGGGCTTATCCCAACAAAGACGTTTGGAAATATTACGTTCATCACCAAACCAATGCCCGGATGTTGCCAATTGGCAAATCCTTGGCCTGATAAATCGCCGATCGCGTGCAAACGGAATTTGCGACAAAGCCATTAGCATCGCCCATCACCACTTCATCCGTTCGCGCTATTGGCGTTCTCCGGCATTTTTGGATCGTCCACCAAGTTTTTCTGCTCAGTATCATGCCTTTTGCACAGCCCTTTTGGCCGATAGCCAAAACCGGCCTCAGCAACAAATGGCAAAAACCGCAACCCGATTGATTGCCGATATGACCGGGTCACACGGATATGCCAACTTGATTGGCCGGGGTGCAGGGCAAAGCTTTGGCGCAGTATGCGCACTTTTCACGCTTTTGAAATACGGCGCGACGGATCAGGCTTCTGTAATCCTGCGCCATCTTGAAATTGCTTTTGATAAATGCGGCTCATTGCCGCTAAATCTGCTTTCCCCCGTACCGTTGCCGCCAAACCCCGGTTCGGAAAACCCGAAAACACCCGGCTGGTATAGCTATAACCGCCATGATGATTATCTGGCCTTTGCCGGATATTGGTTGTTTAAAACCGCCAATCTAGCGCCAGTAAAAACCGCGATCACGCCGCAACCACAGCCTGACCAAGCATCACAGGTTTTTCTATTTTCATCGAGCCATTACCACGCGCAAATGGCTCTGTGCGGCGAACAGTGTTTTGATTACACACCTGTTCCCGTCATCGTATCAGGCCCTAGAGAAAAAGCTTGTCTATTGCTGCCGCCCACGGGTGGCGAACAAGACAGTCCAAGCCTGTATGGTCCGGCGACTGTCCCGCTTCCTGCTTTAAACGATGGTGAAATAGCCCGCTTTGCACGTGCCAAACGGCGATCTTCAAACCATGTTGAAATCGCCTTTGAACTGGCTGGCATTAAAGGTCAAAGAGACATCATTTTTAGTGAAAATGACGTCACTATCAAAGACCAACTTGGCAATACCCAGTCCGAAAAAGCAAATCTGTTTCGTATTCTAATTGATGAAAATCTGGAACTCTCACAGAAGTCCGACACAGAGTTCGCAGTACCCAAGATCGGTGTCACGATCACATCAGATCATCCACTTACCCTTGATAAGAAAGATGCCTTTAGTGCGGCCGGTGCCGCAACGCGGATCACCGCCCACGGGGCAAACTGCGCCACTCTTAAACTCCGGTGGGAGGATCAAGGATGAGTAATCCCATCACCCTGATTACAACAGTACGCAATGGCGATATTTTCCTTGAACGTTTTGCGCAAAACATCATGGCAAGCTTGCGCCCGCAAGACCACATCATCATTGTTGATGATGGGTCCAAGGTGCCAATATCACTGCCTATACCCTTGCAAGATAATGATCGTATTACATTGCTAAGCCCCGGTCCTATCGGACGTGGGGCTGCCCTGAACCTTGCGATCGAAAACGCTCCAACCGATCTGATCGCCATTCAGGATATTGATGACCTTTCGCTGCCCGGCCGTCTTGAACACCAATCTGAATTCCTGAGCCACAATCAGGATGCGCTGATTTTCACCCGTGCGATAACTGACCCATGGCGACCATGTTTTGGCCGTGCCCATAAAATCCCGGAAGCCCGCCTATATCTTGGAAATCCGCTGCACCATTCATCGCTTGCCCTGCATCGCGATGTTTGGAAACGCGCCGGTGGCTATTCAACCGATATTCCCTGTTGCATTGATCTGGAATTTTATCTTCGTGCCTGTTTGGTTGCCGAGGCGACTATCTGGCGACTGAATGAGGTATTGGTTGAACGCAACCTTGATCCGCAAACACGTTATTTTGCCGGTATTCCCGCCAAGACATATCAGACCACGCGCCAACAGGTCCTTGATCGCTATCACGCACAGGTTTCACCGTCTTTCTGGCTGGCTCTTGCACAAATTAGGAACCGACTGACGCGGCCGAAGGACACAGCACCATGACCAAACGCGCAAAAATCATTGCCATGGTGCAACTGCCGCCACCGATGCATGGTGCGGCAAAAATGAACCAGCACGCGATTGAAGCCCTGTCACAAGATTTCGACCTTCACCTGATCGAAATGCGCTTTGCCCGCGACCTTTCTGATATCGCGCGGGTTTCGCTTCGCAAATGTGCCATCGCCATTTGGCTGTTGCTGCGTCTGATCTGGGCCTTGCCCGGCAGTCGCGCATTTTATATCTGCTTTGCGCCAACCGGCGGGGCCTATTACCGCGATTGTCTTTATGTGCTAATCGCCAAGATGTTTCGCGTTCCCGCAATCCTCCATATCCATGGGCGCGGCCTGCCAACAATGCGGCAATCGCGTTGGGGACATTGGTTTCAAAACCGCGTCTTTGCCAAACAAACCGTCATCTTACTGGGCGAGACTTTGCGACCCGAGGTAAGCAACCTTACATGCGATATCGCGGTCATTCCCAACTGCCTTGACTACACGGCCTTTTCAAACGCCCCAACAGATGACTGGCACCCACAGAAACCTGTTCAAATCCTGTGGCTTTCCAACCTGTTTCGCGCCAAGGGCATTGAAACCCTGATTGCTGCCTGTGCGCTGCTGCGCGATCAGGGTACTCCATGTGAACTCACGATTGCTGGCGCGGCCGGTGATATGAACGCCGAGGACATCGAAAAACTTCTGGCAGACTTTGCTTTGACCAACACCGCCCGCTATATCGGCCCGGTTTCTCATGCACAGCGCAAAGCAGCGTTTAACCAGACTGATCTGTTCGTTTTTCCCAGCCATTATGCCAATGAAGCCCAACCGCTTGTCGTGCTTGAAGCCATGGCAGCAGGCGTTCCCGTCATCACAAGCAATATCGCGACCCTGCCGGAATTCGTACGAGATGGAAAAACCGGGCGATTATGCCCGCCCAAAAATCCTGCGGCGCTGGCGAACGCGATCAGGGATGCGGTCGGTTCTCCAACACAGACAACAAGAATGCGCAAGGCTGCATATCGCCTGTGTCAGGACCAGTTTCGCCGCGATCAGTTCGCCCGATCACTCCGTGATCTTGTCTGTGATGTGATTGGTCATAACCGTCAAAACACTTCACATTCAAATCATGAGGTCGCAGAATGCCGTTCTGCAAACGCCAGTCCCACGACCTCAGGACCGAAACCAGATGACCCGTGACGAGTTTAATGATTTTTGCAAATCACTGCCGCACACCACCCATGTGGTGCAATGGGGTGGTGCCGATGTCTGGAAGATTGGCGGCAAGGTGTTTGCCATTGGCGGATGGACCAAAAACGATACGCTTGGCATCACGTTTAAAACATCCGAAATCGGCTATGAAGTTCTAAAAGAACAGCCCGGCTTGCGTCCAGCACCCTATCTTGCCTCACGCGGCATGAAATGGATCCAGCATTACGACAAACCGGGCCTTGCCGATGATGACCTGCAAGGCCACATCGAATACTCATACAATTTGGTGGCCTCGGGCCTGACCAAGAAATTGCAGCGTGAACTTAATATTCACCAAAATTGAATAATCAGCCCGATTATATCGGTCTACAGGCGCCAAAGATCGATATCCGCCGGAACCGCATCGCGCGGCAAAACCGCACGCACATCAGCAACAAAGCCCTTGCCGTCTTTCAGCAGGCTTTCGACCAGCGGCCACCCCTTTGTGACATATTCCTTGTGCGACACAGCCAGAACCAGCGCATCAGCCGGTTTCAGGTCATCATCGCCAAACAGTTTCAAGCCATCAAACTCATGGGCGACTTCGGCGGCATCTGCATGCAGGTCATGCACCTGAACCGTAATCCCCGCGTCTTCAAGTTCACGAACAATATCAATCACGCGCGTGTTGCGGATGTCTGGAACATCTTCCTTAAACGTCAGGCCAAGGACCGTCACAGTCGGGTTTTTGGTCGCACCTTCGCGCAGCAAAGCCCGGATAACCTTGTTGGCAACCACTGTACCCATGCCATCATTGACCCGACGACCGGCCAAAACCACCTGCGGGTAATAGCCAAGCTCTTCAGATTTATGGGTCAGGTAATAAGGATCAACACCAATGCAGTGCCCGCCCACCAGACCCGGCGTGAATTTAAGGAAATTCCACTTGGTCCCGGCGGCTTCAAGCACATCACGGGTATCAATGCCTGCACGATCAAAAATCAGCGACAATTCATTCATCAGCGCAATGTTGAGATCACGCTGGGTGTTTTCAATCACCTTGGCAGCTTCAGCCGCCTTGATCGTCGGTGCCTTGTGAATACCTGCAACAACAACGCTGCCATAGACATCGGCGACGATATCAAGGGTCGCCTGATCCTGACCGGAAACCACCTTCGTGATCGTGGTAAAGCGATGTTCGCGGTCGCCGGGATTGATACGCTCCGGCGAATATCCAACCGTGAAATCGGTCCCGGCTTTCAGGCCTGAAACATCTTCAAGGATCGGAACGCAGACCTCTTCGGTCGCACCGGGATAAACCGTGCTTTCATAAACAACGATGTCGCCTTTTTTAAGGATGGCGCCAACGGTTTTTGATGCCGAACGAAGCGGTGAAAGATCCGGGCGGTTTGAACTGTCAATCGGGGTTGGCACGGTCACGATATGGAAATCGGCCTTGGCCAGATCCTTTGGATCATCACTGATCAAAAGATCCGCTGCGGCCAGTTCATGCGCATCAACTTCACCGGTTGCATCATGACCGGCATTAAGCTGCGCAATACGCGACGCATTGATGTCAAAGGCAACGGTGCGCCCGATGGATGTTCCGAATGCAACCGCAACCGGCAATCCAACATACCCCAACCCGATAACAGAAATCTTGCGCCCGTGGCTCATTGCTCAACCCTTGAAAAGAAACTCTTGTCTGACTTCTAGCCAGCCGACAGCCAACCGTCAATAATCCAAACCAAATGCAAACAGGGCATCCCAAACTTGCGATGCCCTGCCTGCAAAATCAACGTGGTGTAGGGGCTTAGCCCTTCACCACGATATTCAGCAATTTCGGCGTCGGTTTGGCGATATAGATCACCTTGACAATCTCTTTGCCCTCAAGATGGCGGGCGATATTTTCATCCGCCTTGGCAAGAGTTTCAACCGTCGCCTGATCGGCACCGGCTGCCACCATTACCGATGCGCGTTTTTTGCCATTGATCTGAACCGGCACTTCAAATTCGTCATCCTTGGCTTTTTCGGCATCAAATTCCGGCCAGTCAAACTTGATCACGGATTTTTTCACACCGAACTCATCAGACGCCATGCGGCTCATAAGCTCTTCACCAAGATGCGGAGCAAACGGGGCGACCATCAAGGCCAATGCCCTGGCGTGATCGTCATGAACCGCGTTCTGTTTGGTCAGCGCATTGGTCAACTCGATCAAGGCGGCAATTGCCGTGTTCAAACGAAGATCGGCGATATCGCCGGTCACTTTGGCAATGGTTTTATGCAGCTGCGTTTCGATCTTGCCATCAACATGATCGGTGCGTTCCATCTGGGTCGTGACTTTCCAGACGTTGGACAGGAACCGCATCATGCCGACAATCGCATCGGACTGCCAGGGTTTGGAGCTGTCAAGCGGCCCCATATACATCTCGTAGGTTCTGAACGTATCGATGGTGTATTGATCGCAAATTTCTTCTGGCGGGATACCGTTTTTATACCGCTTGCCCATCTTGCCCGGAACCGTGATCAGGGCTTCGTTGGTTTTGGCGTTGAAAGGCTGCTTTTTGCCTTCAACATCGCGCATTTCAACATCATGGATGTCAACATAGACACCACGAGAATCTGAATAGGCATCCGCCGTAATCATGCCCTGATTAAACAGTTTCTGGAACGGTTCAGGCGTTCCGACATGGCCAAGATCAAACAGGACCTTGTGCCAGAAACGCGAATACAGCAAATGAAGCACTGCGTGTTCCGCACCACCGACATAAAGATCAACCGCACCCGGCAATGCTTTGCCGTTGGCATCGGTGCTTTTCGCCCAATAATCTGCGGCTGCTTCGGATGCGAAATTGGCATTATTCTTGGCATCGAAATAGCGCAGATAATACCAGCACGACCCCGCCCAGTTCGGCATGGAATTGGCATCGCGCTTAAAGGCACGAACTTCGTAATCAACACCGCCATGCGAATGGGTTGATCCAATCTCTGCCGTAACCGGCAAGACCGAACCATCTTCCAAAACGATCCCGGCCACCGCCATCCATTCCTTGGCGCGCGCCAAGGGCGGCTGCGGTTCGGAATTGGGGTCTTCGTTCGATACCGGTTTGAAATCGGTCATTTCCGGCAAGACAACCGGGAGGGCTGCTTGTGCGATACCATGCACCTGACCGGTTTCCTGATCAAACAGAACCGGGAACGGCTCGCCCCAATAACGCTGACGCGAGAACAGCCAATCGCGCAATTTATACTGCACACGACCGCGGCCAATGCCCTTGCCTTCCATCCATTCAATGATCTTGGCTTTGGCATCCGGGGTCGAAAGCCCGTCAAGCGACACTTCACCCGTGGCGGAATTAATCGTCTCGCCAATGTCGGTCTGGGCAAGCTTAAAGCTTCCCGGTGCTTCGATATAGCGCGCATGAAGGGCCGCAAGATCAAGGTCCGCCGCATCTGCCGGTGCGTTATCTTTCAACCAGCCATCAGATGGCTTGGTGGTCGCACGGATTGGCAGATCAAATTTATGGGCGAATTCAAAATCGCGCTGGTCCCCGGCCGGAACCGCCATGATCGCACCGGTGCCATAGCCCATCAGGACATAGTCCGCAATCCAGACCGGGATGTCTTCACCCGTCACCGGGTTGGTGGCATGCGCACCAATAAACACGCCGGTCTTTTCGCGTTCGGCATCATCCTTGGCCGATACGGCCTTAAGTTCCGATGCCTGCGCGCGGTAGGCTGCGATATCGGCCTTTTTGTCATCGGATGCCAGCTTATCGACCAACGGATGTTCCGGGGCGAGAACCATATAGGTCGCACCAAAAATCGTATCGGGTCGGGTGGTATAAACTGCAATCTTGTCGTCAGAACCGTTTGCAAGCTTGACCGGGAAATTCATCCGCGCGCCAACCGAACGACCGATCCAGCCCTTCTGCATTTCAACAACGCCGTTCGGCCAATCAAGACCTTCAAGATCGGCAACCAGACGATCGGCATAATCGGTAATGCGCAACATCCACTGTTTCAGCGGGCGCTTGTAAACCGGGTAATCCCCGCGTTCGGACTTGCCTTCGTTGGTGACTTCTTCATTCGACAGAACCGTGCCCAGCATCGGGCACCAGTTGACCGGCACCTCATCGACATAGGCCAGACGCCCGCGATCAATCGCACGGTCAATCTCTTTGCCTTCTGCCTTTGTGCCATCGCCAATCACGGCTTTGGGCTGCGGCACGCCATCTTCGTCCAGCACCCATTCACCGGATTCAAGAAGCGGGCGCAGCTCGGCAATCGGGCGGGCACGGCCATTGATGGTCTGGCCTTGCGGGCCTTTCCATTCAACGGTCGGGTCATAGAAACTGTTAAACAGCTGCAGGAAAATCCACTGCGTCCATTTATAATAATCAACATCGGTGGTGGCGAAACGGCGATGCGGATCATGGCCAAGGCCGATCACTTGCAACTGACGCAACATATTTTCGATGTTGGCTTCGGTGGTGATGCGCGGATGCTGACCGGTTTGAATGGCGAACTGTTCGGCCGGCAGGCCAAAGGCATCAAAGCCCATGGAATGCAGAACGTTATAGCCGCGCATCCGCTCGAACCGGGCTTTGACATCCGTCCCGATATAGCCCAGCGGATGACCGATATGCAGGCCAACCCCGCTTGGGTACGGGAACATATCCAGAATGACGCTTTTCTTTTTGGCGGCGTCGAAATCCGCATCGCCCGGATTGGGGGTACGATAGGTATCGTTTTCCCGCCAGTAATCCTGCCAACGCTTTTCAAATTCCCGCGCACTGTCCTGATAGTTCGCCACGCTCAATCAACTCCTGCCTATCGGGCCCGTTTGGTGGCCTCGGGTGCTGCCCATAAGGCGCGCCTGCCAAACCAAATCGGGTTACATATAATACTGAACCTGTGTTCATAAGCGGGCTTTGCGCGCTGTGCAACATCAGATCGCAGGAAACTGGCGCAAATACGAACGATTTTCCAACCTTGGCCCATCCAACATCGCCCTTCCCGCAAAGGTCAAAATCTCAACGCGGCATGTTCCCCAAACCACAGATTCCCGCCTGCGCGCGGGCATGACGATTTTTAACACAACGTCACGCCCCATCTCCGCCCCATCCCCGCATAATTCTTGGGCGATCCCCTACCTTAAACGCAGGGCGGCATTGCAGCCCCATCAACCTGAAATTTCGCAACAAGACTGGATTTTTCACAATAAAGATGCCATATTAAACAGTGAAATTTACCAAGTAATTGATCGCACTGGAATTTGTGCGATTTATCTGCTTGGCGAAAGTGCCCGTTAACCGAGATCAACGCGGGCACAGCTCTCAAAAGCTCTCGTCCAGGGAGGACGTATATGGATATCACCATTGGTGGTCTGTCATCCCAGCAATCCGGCGCCTCTTCGCGCTCGGCGCAATCATATCTGCCGGGACAAAGTGACACTGAAAAAACGGGCAATAATGGCACCTCTGCCTTTGCGGCGGCGACGTCTGTTACCCTGTCTTCAGAATCGGCCAACCGTCTTTCAACCGATCAGATCGTTTCTGCCATTAATGAAAGCCTGTCTTCGACCGGTCTTTCCTTGGGCAATGTCGATCCCGGTGAATACACCCCCGAAGCGGTTGCAGACCGTATTCTGGCCCGCGTTGGCGATTTGATTGCCGCAAACGCAGATTCAGAATCCGAAGCGCAGGAAATCTTTGATAAAGCCAGCGAAGGCATTCAGCGCGGCCTTGAAGATGCGCGTGAATTCCTTGAAGGCCTCGGTGCGTTGAACGAACAGATCAACGGCAACATCACCGAAACCGAAGAACGCCTGAACGAAGGCCTTAAATCGATCGAGCAGCGCCTGACGGAACTCTATAACAGCTCCGCATCAGAAGAAGCCGCCGAAGCAGCAACCCCGGCCCGTGACGAGCAGGTCCTGCAATCGCAGGTCACCCAGACCGCACAGGCCAGCCAAGCTTACGCTGAGGCCGGAACCGCCGCTCAGCGCAATGCGCCACGGTATGGGACCAACGGGTAACGCTCCAAACATCTCGTTCGCGCAGATTAAAACTGGCTCCCTTGGAGCCGGTTTTTTTGTTTTCCAACTGATTGCTAAACTGCCAACCTTAAAAACTGAAGTCCAAGGTACGCTTATTCGTTGTATATGCTGGCCCAACAACATAGTCGTTGAGCTCAAGCTCAGGGTTCATCATTGAGGTCGTGAAAATAACCTGATGCGCGAGAGGACATTCTGTAACGTATTTCACGATAAGCTCTTGGAACTTATGACTCCTCTCTACCTCCATCCCTTTATCTTCGATGTTGTCCATCAAAAGAAATCTCGGATGGAAAAATTTCTTGTCCTCGCCTGCAGCTAATAGCAGAGAGAGAATTGCCGAGTTCTTTAGAAAAACGTTGCTACTTTCTGCGAAATTAAATTTACCATCCACATCGACTGCATCATCTAAGAAGTTGATACCCACGCTCTTTGCTTGAGAAAACTCCTCTTGTCGTTGCAAGTCGTTTTTAAGGAGCCCTACTGCAATTTGAGAAGCCCTGCCAAGCGCAACCTTTCTGCGGATAGCAGCTGACCTCTCCAATGCGCCTTGCTGCGCAGCAAGGCGGTCTTTTTGATCTGACAAATCAGCCTTTGCTTGAACCAGCTCAGAAATTCGCTCCGCGACATTCAAATTAGACGATAAGTATTTAATTTTTTGCGTTATTTCGCCAATCTCATTCGCTTTTTCAGCAATGAATGCATCTCTTGGTCCAGCTGCCTCACCGAAACTGGCAGAATACTGAGCTGAACTTGCTTTCAGATCTGAACGTTTTAGACTCAGCTCCTTCTTGCTACGTTTTACGTAGTCCGCTTTTACGTCAATGAGCTGATTAGTTTCTCGAATCTGAATGGTCAGATCGATTTTCACTAAGCTGTATTTTTCGGCACGATCTTCATCAATTTTTTCGCCACATAACTGACAGCAGCCCTCTGGCTTGTCATGCCTCAGCTTTACCAAGCAAGAAGGACAATAGGTCAAATCAAGTTCGCCAATCGACGATGACGTTTCCTCAGCGTTGACAACCTTGCCAAGAGAGTCAGTTAAGTGCTCCAAGTACAAACCTAATTCTTCTAAGTTTAATTCAGCCTCACGAATACTATCTTCAAGCTTGGACACTTCCTTCTTCAGATTCGTCAGTTCCTTTTTGGCACTCCGGCGGTCTTGCTCGTATTTATCCACATCCCTTCCTTGAACAAGCTCATCTACATTTTGCAGTTGATGATCTAATTCATCTCTTCGTTCGGCTAACTTTTCGATTTCATGTATCACCGTATCCACGTTGCCCAACGAGGTTTCAGCAGGGAAGGCATCGAAAAGCCCTTTCAATTCCACTGAGACCTTCTCAAGACGCTTCTCTGTCTCTCTTAACGCAATAGCAACATCGTAGGCCTCATAACCCACCACTCCGCACATTAAGTCTCCGACAGCCATTCGCATGTTTTGAGTGTCAAATTGCTCAAAACGAAACAATCGACCGGGTGGAGTGCGTTGGTCCGAGTACATCAACCGCAGCAATTGATGAATTGTTACGTTTGACGATCCTTCGCTTGGAGCATCGGGTATACCCATCATTCTGAAAAGCGTTTGAGAAAAACTTTGATTTCCCGATCTCCGATGCAACGGGAAGATATGCCAGTTATCGAAGGGTTGTTTCGCAGCCTCGTCCATCCGCCCGAAAAACACTTTGGCATCGGACGACTTTTTTGAGGTTTCTCTGCGTACGGTCAAGTAACCACCGGTAAGCTTTAACTCAACTTGGACTTCATCACACTTCGCTGCGTACTCTTTCCAAGAGTCAAATTCTCCTCCAAGTGAAAAGAAGATGAAGTCAGCAATTGTCGATTTTCCCGAACCGTTCTTGCCTCTAATAATATTGACGCCACTATGAAAGGGCTGATCATAAACAGCTCGACCTTCCGACATCACTCGAAGACGCCTCAGTTGTAAACTCGCTTCACCAATGTTCATAGCGCCCTCGTTAAGCCAGTCTTCTTTTTCACGATGTTCGCACTACCTTCATGGTCTGGCGCAAAATACCGTCGCAGAAAGCCAACAGTTTTCTGCTCTAGATGATCTGTATTTTTTACCCACCAAGCCTCAAACAGTGCTGTTCCACTAGATGTAGGCGTAGCCCAACCATCTCTGTATCGGCCAACATCAATTAACGACCTCGCAGCCAACTCTTTGGTGGCCTGTCTCTGAATTCCGGCCATCTTTGCGTACAAAACGCGTTCATTTGGAAAAGCGATAAATTGTGCTGATGGCTTCGGTATTCCTGAACTATTGAATGCGTTGCGCTCATCCCTTGCCATCGAGGCTCTAGCCATCAAACTTGGGTTACACACGTAGAAATCACACATAAAAAGAAACTCTAGAGAAATTTCAATAGAATGGTAATTATACAAAACTACACCCTGGCGTCGAATAGAGTCGTATATGTCAAACTGAGGATACCAAATCCGAGTTTCCATTAACTTTTATCCCACTTGATGTAACACTGCTCCGTAAGATAATACATCGCACTGTATACCAATTTAGTATCAACCATTCTTTTCGTTGATAGTTTTTCTTTCACATACTCAATAACTTCGTCTTGAACTGCACTATAAACTTGAGACTTATCGACATCACACTGAATTAATGGACGGTAAATTTTATTCAAAAACCTTGTCTCAACCTCGGAAAGTATTTCATCAAAATTACTTCTTGCTGGGTCAAACAAACCAAACTTCTTATAAAGCATTGAAAACTTTAATTGACTATCATTTGCATGCTCGTAATCACTCTCCATGCCTGCATCAATTAGCTTTTCAAGCAAAGTCCTGCGATCCAGCTCACATCTCTTTTGATAGTCTTCCAGAAAAGCGCCGGTACCATTCATAGCGGTACCGCCACCGATAAGATCAACCTCCTGCTGAATACGAAAACGAACCGCTTCGTAAAGTTGATCGTTCCGGTTACGTGGTTTCGAGATGTTAATGTGGTCCTTATCCAACCCGACCACTTCACAACCAGCCACCCCGGGATCAGCAGAAGACTTTGACACCACAAGACTCATGCCTTTAGTTTTGAAATTCTCAAAATAAGCGATAGTCTTGATTTCAGAGGTGTTTGCAAAGCTTCTATACCTATCCGCCAAACTTGAAAGTTCACCGCTGTCACCTGACAAAAGTTCGATATGCTGTGACTTCAGGCGAGGAAATGCAAACTTCAAGACACTGGCAAGAACCGCTCCAGAATGCGGCGTAGCTAAGAAAACAACTTTGCGAACTGCTTCAGAAACACTCCGCCGCGCATTATCTTCCGCATCCTTCGAGCGGAGAATGATTTGCTTTACTAAGAGACCACCTAAACTGTGAGCTACAAATACAATTGGCCTTGCGCCAATCCCTTTCGCGGCCATTTGCTCAAGCACATTCCCGGAGCGGTCATAGATGTTCATCTCCTTCTTTGCAATTTTCTCGAATAGACTTACCGGATAGCCAACAGACCAAATGTTGGCCCAGTTCAAATCATGCCCCAAGGCTGGAAACCAACTCTCATTGCCACCGTCCCAAGTCCAAGTGGAATGTGGGTCTCCAGTCAAACCATGCACAAAAACAACATCAATCAAGGGATTTGTTACTTTAAAGACACATTCAAAATACAGTTCTAAAGATGCCACGGTCCCGCTCCAAATGCAGTGCTCTTGCACTACAACCTATTTCCCTAATACACCACGCGCTTAAGAAATAACTGAAAATTGATAAACAAATCAATATTGCCATCTTAAATACTCCACTATGGCGCATTGGTGTGCATTCAAAAACAGATGTTCAACCCTTTCTACCTGATCAATTGAACGCGTTGGCTGCCCGCACCCTGTGACCGACGTGATCAAGCGTCATTAATTGAAGACAGTTGACCTATTTGGGATGAACAGAATCGTAGTCGGTCCTGTTTCCTCTTACTCAGAGAATCGCTAAATTAATTTTCCTAAAACGCGGTCACCCACGCCCAAGCCCCCCACCGGGATCATGATCATCAGTAACCCGAAACAGCTTCTTCCCCGCAAGCTGGATGCGGTTAAAGGCGTCTTCGGCCATGAAGCCCGACACAAACGCCATGAAGGTCACCAGATACGGGCTGATATCGACCTGGCCGGAGCCATCCGCCCCGCCTTGGGTCAGCATCAACATCCCGGCTTCGGAAAACAGGAATATGGCCATGGCGGCCGCGATCCCCTCGCCGGTCATGATCAACAGCCGTGCGGCGGATAGCCAACTGGCATCGGCGCGCCCTCTCGCCCCATCGTTTGCGTTGTTGTCTTTGCGGTCTTTTTGCCGGTTTGTCTGATCCGCCTGATCTGCCTGCCCCGTCTGATCGGCGGCCTGATGGCCCGGCGGGTCATTCCCGTCACCCGATATGCGTTCTTGAGGTACGGGGAGACCGGATGGGGTTTTGAAATTCTGTCGGGTAAAGGCCACCACCGCGCCAAGCCCCCCGGCCGCGACCGTGACCAGCAAGGTCAGCATGATGGTTGGCAACTGGATCAGATAAGACATCACCCGCCCTACGGGGTGTTCAAACATCGACACCAGCGACAAAGAATCCCGTTCGCCATCACCGACAAGCCGTTCGATGTCATTATTAATGTCATTCAGTTCCGCCTGAAGGCTGCTGCGCAACTGGGTGGCCTGTTTTTGTTCGGTGCGGATATTGGCCCATTCGATTTGTGCGCGTGTGCTTTTCTCGTCAAAATTCATCATGGTTGCGCGAATATCATCAAGCTGGGCTTCGACCGTTTGTGTGAAATCCGGCGCGACCGTCGGGGCAAATTCCGGGTTTTCCATCAAGCCATGTAACCGCGCCATGATCCGGATGCCTTCGGTTCGGGTTTGTTCATCGACATCACCTTCGCTGACCGGCACATCGAGCCTGACGATTGGTTTGGTGCCCTGCTTTGGCGCAGTATTGCCACCAACACCCGGGTTCTCGGCACCATCAGATGCCCCGTTGCCAAAGGGAAGCTCCATATCATCGCCAACCGAAACGGGCATTTCCATGCTTGATACAAACAGATAGGCGGCATTTAGGGCCTGTAAGAAATCCTTGGTAAAACCGGCCTCAAACGCGGCCTTGTTATCGACAACCGTGCGGCCAAATCTGGAATAGCTGTCGAACGCCGCCCACCATGCGGCAATCGCGTCCTTGCGAAGCGTAAATCCCCGCCGGGCGGCATCAAGGGCGTGGGTATCGATCTCTCGAATGCGAAAGCGTAAATCACGCAGGTCTTGGCGCAATTCGGCTTCATGGTGGCCTTCTAAAACCATCCGTTCCAGACTTCCCGGTGAGGATGCACCAAGTTCCCGGCTAAGGAGATCGCGCTGAATATCGGCGGTAAATCCGGCAAACAGGGTGACGACAAAGCCAAGATAAAGCGCACAGGCCAAGCCAACTAAAACAGCATTGCCCAAAACATTTTCAATCCTGAAGCGTTGTTCACTTTCATAGGCCATCACACACCTGCCTTATCGATCCATATTCTATCGACGGGCAGCATCAATGCGTGTGAGTGCATGAAGTTTCCAAGCCTGCTGGGCCATGATGGTGTGACACAAAATTGTCAAAAGTAGAATATCAGCATTCTGTTAAACCAAACGCCTCAACCATCCTATACTTCCGGTTGTGTAAATCGCCATAACAGCCATTTGCGCAACCACAAAGATTACCCACCAATCCCGACAGGACTGCAAGTCTGTAAACTTCGTCATATCGCCCCATCATACCTTGATGCTGCCAACGTAAAGCTTTACTGTTTCCCCATAATATTAGGGTAGAAAGCTGATATTCTGCTGAACGACTTTTCCTGCCACAGGTTAAAAGTGTAAAAACGCCTTTGCGATACCTATCCTTTGGTATATTATCCTGATCAAAAGTATATGGTCGTCCACTCGTTCATCGCTATCAAACCACACACGCCCAGTCGAAACGAGCCCCGTAAAATGCGCAGACTAAAGCTAATCTTTGTCATACTGGTATCTGTCGCTGCGATCCTGACGGCGTTTAACGTCTATGTCAGAAGCACACTTCATGACACAGCGTCACAGCAAGCCTCGTCACAAGTAAATGCCACGTTGCTGGGCTATGCCGACCAGTTGGAACAACGGATACTGTTGTCGATCACAGTCCTACAAGGTCTGGCCGATAAAATTGGCACGGGGGAATATTCCGCCCGCGAAGGATACATCCTGCTAAAACAGGCTACCGAAAGCCTTGAAATGGCGCGTGTTACTGGCGTTGTCGACCGTACCGGGAAACTGGTGATCTCTTCACGTGGCCCAACGCCACCGGAAATCAATCTCAAAGACAGCGAAAATGTCGCCTATTTCCTCGATGGGGGTAATCGCGCATGGTATTTTGGTGGTCCGGTCCTCAACAGAATTGATAATCAGTGGCAAATCCTGTTTTCCGTCCCAATTCATGACGCGAACGGTGAATTAACCGGTGTGATTGGCGCTGTCATCACACCTTCGGCGGTAATGGAACCGCTTGGCCGCATCATGCTTCCGGATGACCGGTTGGTGTTGGTGAACGCCGAAAATAAAACGGTTGGTGAAATTCCGTTCAATGCCGATGAAATCGGTACAGATGGCGCGTATCATTCCCTTCTGACCAACGCCCTGAACATCGAAAAAACCGTCACACGGAACATAGAATCCAGCCAACAAGGCACTGTCATTGCATCGGCCCGAACCATTGCTGACAAGACATTGGGGATCATTTTAACCCGCCCGGAAAATGTCGCGCTGCAGGGCTGGAAGCTGTTTGAAGCAGCGGCACTTTTTGCATCGATTGGCCTGTTTGGTCTGGCCTCTATCTGCTGTCTGATTTTCTATCGGTATGATGCAGCCCAGCGGAAATACATTCAGCAGCTTTCCCACCTGAACGAAAAGATCAAAGAAGAGTCGATCAAGGTCAACGAACTTGCCAAGGTGAAAACTGATTTTCTGGCCAATATGAGCCACGAAATCAGAACGCCGATGAATGCAATTATTGGCCTGTTGCATCTTTTGGGCTATACCAAGCTCACGCCAGAGCAAAAAGAATATGTCCGTAAAATTTCTGATTCCGGCAAGTTTCTGCTTGGTATCATCGACGATATTCTGACCTATTCCAAGATCGAAGCTGGTAAAGTCAATATCGAGAATACCATCTTCTCAACCCACGAAATTATGGACTCCCTGTCGACCATCCTGTCCGTCAATTCGACAGGTAAAGACATCGAAGTTCTGATTTCGGTTGGCGAAAGCGTTCCCAAGCACCTGATTGGTGATCCGTTCCGCCTACAACAGCTTTTGATCAATATCACCGGGAATGCCATCAAGTTTACCGAACGCGGCGAAGTTCTTGTTTCTGTCGATATGACGCGCAAAAACGACAACAAGATCGAACTGGAATTTCAGACCCGTGACAGCGGCATCGGCATGTCCCCGGAACAGGTCGACAATCTGTTCAAACCGTTCTTGCAGGCCGATACATCCATAACCCGCAAGTTCGGCGGCACCGGGCTTGGCCTTTCGATTTGCAAACGCCTGATTGACATCATGGGCGGAGAAATCTCTGTCAAAAGCGCCATAGGCGAAGGCACAACATTTACCTTCACCCTGCCATTCGAGTTACCTCAGAAAGGCCAGGTTTCTGCATCCATCACCAAGCAGACAATGCGCGTTCTTGTTGTGGATGATAATACGCTCGCCCGCGAAGTTATTAACAACACCGCAAGAAACCTTGGCTGGGACACAACTGTTGCTGAGTCCGGTGAAGAAGCTTTGCGCATTGTTGAAGAAAGTTACAAAGAAGGCCTGATCTTCGATCTTATTCTTATGGATTGGAAAATGCCGGGTCTGGATGGTGTCGCCACCAGCGAACAGATGCGTAACCGCCTTCCGTCAAAAGAAATGCCCATCGTTGTCATGGTCACGGCTGCTGACAAAGACCAATTGTTGCGCCATTCATCCATTGAAAATGTTGATGGCATTGTTCTTAAACCGGTCACCGAATCATCGCTGTTCAATGCCGTGATTTCAGCACAGGCAACGCCAACCAGCAAAAATGCAGAACATTCACTGGTCCCGGAAAATATGAAACCGGATGGCGAACCATGCCAGCTTAGTGGCCTTAACATTCTGTTGGTTGAAGATAACTATATCAATCAGGATGTTGCGATCCACATTTTGGAAATGGAAGGCGCATCCGTCACCCTCGCCGAGAATGGCCAGGTTGCTGTCAACAAGGTCCAAGACGATGCCAACAATTTTGACGTCGTGCTGATGGATTTGCAGATGCCCGTCATGGACGGCATCACAGCAACAACCGAAATCCGCAACACCTTGGGCAACAAAAAGCTTCCGATCATTGCCCTGACCGCCGGAGTATTTGATACCGATCGCGAGAAATGCTTCACAGCGGGTATGAATGGTTTCCTCAGCAAGCCATTCCGCCCGGATGATATGGTGCGCCTTGTCTTGTCAAAGATTGACGCAACGGCGCGTGCTCGAAATATAGATGCCATAACCCCCGCAGTGAAACCAACCCGCACGGCTCCGACGCTTACATCTGCCACCGAAACGGCGGACCAAATCCCGAATGCATCCGATGCCACAGACATTCCGCAAACAAGCAGAGGGCTGGTCATCAATCGCGCACATGCCTTGGAAATGCTCGGCGGCAATGAAGAACTCTTTGAAACGCTTTCCAAGCATTTTATTGCCTTGTATCAAAACATCTTCGAAGACTTTTCTGATGATTATCAAAAGCAGGACTGGGAAGAACTTGAAAAGCGCGCCCACAGCCTGAAAGGTGCCAGCGCATCCATTGGGGCAAATGCGCTTCAATCTGTTTGTGGGACTCTTGAAAAACATTCCCAGCTCAAAAATGAAGACCAGATCACGGACCTTATGCTGGAACTGAAGGCCGAAATTCGGGCAGCATTGCTCGAACTTGGTGGCGAAGATATCAATGCCAAGAATGCAAATCGGGCTGAGGCTGAGGATGATGCGACACCAGACGATGCACTTGAAGAACTTCGATCAGCCCTTGAAACAAACAACCTTGTCGCATTGCGTTTGATTGAAGAACATGCCGAAACACTTGGCAACAGACTTGGTTCCGTTCGGTTCGAAGAGGTCAAAGCCCATGTCGGAAAACTTGATTTCGCCGATGGTTTAAACGCCCTGTCCGAGAAACCGGAGTAACCCAAAACCATGAAGGCCCCTGAAACCGGTCGTATCTTGATTGTTGATGACGACCCTATTGTGATTAGGGTGTTGGCGTCTGCTCTTGCGCATTATTCAACATTGATGTTTGCAACATCGGGCAGTGACGCATTGGCCATGATCAGTCAACATGACTTTGACGTCATTTTGCTTGATGCCACTTTGCCAGATCAAAGTGGGTACGATGTCTGCAAGAAAATCAGCTCTCAGGTTGAACATGACGGTGTTCAGGTCATTTTTGTAACCGGACGCACAGAAATAGATGCCGAAACCCGCGCACTTAGCTATGGCGCGGTTGATTTCATTCGCAAACCTGTCAGTGTTCCGGTGGTCCAGGCACGGGTTAAAACGCATTTAGCTTTAAAACAGCGAACCGACCAGCTTAAATTACTGTCACGTATTGACGGTCTCACAGGCATCAATAATCGCACAGAATTTGAATCGGTATTACGCCGGGAATGGGCAACAGCCCGTCGGCAAAAATCCATTCTTTCGTTAGTCTTTTTCGATATTGACCACTTTAAAAAACTCAACGATTCACTGGGCCATCAGGCCGGAGACGATCGCTTGCGGTCTGTTGCGCAATTGCTGTCATCCTCGATCAATCGGGGAAATGATCTTGTTGCCCGTTATGGCGGCGAAGAATTTGTCATACTATTGCCCGGCGCACCGCTTGAATGGGCGCAATCAATGACTGAAACCTTGATTTCCAAGCTTTATAAAGAAAATCTTCCACACCCTGACAGCCCGTTTGGACGCATTACATTAAGCGCTGGTGTCGCAGGTTCCATCCCCGAAGACGACAATTACGAAACTTTGATTGAGCAAGCAGATCAGGCCCTGTATCAAGCGAAACTCAAAGGGCGCAATAACGTGGTCAGATATGTTCTCTGAAAACTGTCGAATGCGATTGAAACATTCTCTGAAAACCGCAATGGTTACCGAGTTGTCACACAAACAGGTATGGCGAGAACCATGTTGGAAAAATTGAATGTTTTGCTGATTGAGGATGAGGTTCTAACTCAGACTCTGCTTGGAACAGTTATCCGCAACAACGGCTACAACGTTTCAATTGCAAGCAACTATGATGACGCTTTTAAGGCCTGGCGCAACATATCCTTTGACCTGATTGTTTCGGATTATTTTCTCGAAGGCAGCAAAACCGGCGTCGACTTCTTGCAAGATATCCGCTCGGAAAGTTCTTCCGTGCCTGCGATTGCCTTAAGCTATGCCGAGAACTCTGAAACTATTGATCTGATCAACAAGGCTGGTTTTGATTTTTATCTGAAAAAGCCGGTTGATGTTCGGGTTTTTTCCACGGCCTTGACCAAATTGCTTGCAACCTGATTTAATCAAGGCACCATTGTTCAATGGCGCGACAGCATATCCCATCGCCCTGATTTCTCAAATTGATCGCGGGGTGTTCCGCTCCCCAAACAGTAAATTTGAAACTGTTCAGAACGATCTTGTTTGCACTGGAATAAAACAATTACGACCTGGCACAACCTTTCTTCGGACTGGATTAATTGGGCGGACCGGCTTGCCCCGGCAGCGGAAAAAATCAATCGTCATATGATTGAAGCGGTTGACCTTAACGCCCTGTCGATTGCACGGAACAATGCGCCACTTGCTGTGCTTGATCTGGCATCCGGGGTCGGTGAACCGGCCTTTTCATTCGCCCGCGCGCTGTCAGGCGACCGCGATGTTAGCGCTAACACACCCGGCATTGTCGGGCATGTGACAGCATCGGACATTGTCCCGGAAATGTGCGAAGGATTGGCCGAACGCGCCGAGGAAGAAGGCATTCCCAATGTCTCGGTCATTCCCGCAGACATGGAAAAGCTTCCGTTTGACGATCAGTCCTTTGATGTCGTGTCTTGCCGGTTTGGCGTGATGTTTTGCCATGATCCTGACCGCGCCCTGGTTGAGAGCCACCGGGTCTTGCGGTCGGGCGGTCGCGCGGCCTTTATGGTCTGGGCACCGCTGGTCGATAACCCGTTATTTGCCGCCATGGATGCGGTATTGGGCAATATCCTTGGCATCGGGTTTGATAAGGCCGGGCTTGATCCGTTTTGCTTTGGCAATATCGATCAATCGATTGACCGAATGGAAACAGCCGGATTTACCGGCATCGCCGCCACAACCCACAGCCCCGCCGGGCGTATCCCCGAAACCGCGGCGTTCTGGAAGCCGCAAATGGATATGCTGTTTGGCAATGTCCTGCGCAATGCATCGGATATGGCGATGGGATCGATTAATGCCGCGATGTTTGAAACACTTTCCCCCTATGTCGAAGACGGCCATTTTCAGGTTCCGATTTGTTTTCACGTACTTAGCGGAATTAAGTAGCGCTAAAAACTCTCTCAACGTTTCATCTTCAACGAAACACAGAAACTAAATATTTTTTAGCGCCTGTAACAAAATTGCAAATGTAAAATCTCCTGCTGCAAAGCACAGGCACAGCGCGAACAATAAGTAAATGCTGAAAGATATAAACCGATTTCCAGAGAATTTTTTTCCTGCAAGCAATCTTACAACAACTATAAAATTAAATGCGTATAGTAAAAATCCGGAGAGAACCAACATGCTGCCGGTAATCCAGCCTATATATGGAAGACCTATCGATGCTGAGCCATTTTTCAGCGTATATGCACCTGCCAACATTACAGAACTTGCGATTGCATAGTTCCTAATATGATCGAATATCAATTTGATATTCTTACCTCCTTCTTTTGGATCAGTAATAGCTTCTACGAATTCATTTTTTTCTGACATTTTATCTCTTTCAGCACGACATCAGACCCAAAAGAAAATTAAAGCAGGGCACCGCAAACATACAGTACCTTTTTCAAAGGCACTGCCCATTCACTGTAAACCTCACTTATCAGTAATGGGCACGACGAGATTAACGCTGCGATGTTTGAAACACTTTCACCCTATATCGAAGACGGCCATTTTCAGGTTCCGATTTGTTTTCACGTACTTAGCGGAACACGCGGTTAAACAGCCTGGCATCTGACAATTGATTTCATCGAAATCCAAGGAAACCTGCCGCCCGATGCATGGTGGGGTTGCTTTAATTTTCCTTGTCTTTTGCCAAAGCCCGTGGCAAACCGCCCGCCTTGGAAGGATGTTCCTTCCCCTGTCGTAGCACCAGGTTAAAAACACGAAAGATACTGAGTTATGAAGACGATTGTCGTCTGCTCTGGCGGACTGGATTCTGTCACGCTGGCCTATAAGGTCGCGCATGAGCATAAATTACACTCCCTGATTTCGTTCGATTATGGCCAGCGCCATAAAAAGGAACTTGATTTCGCCGCACAGGCTGCGGATGATCTTGGTGTCAAACATCACATTGTTGATCTGACATCTGTTGGCGCATTGCTGGGCGGGTCGTCACTGACCAGCGATGAGATCGATGTGCCCGATGGCCATTATGCGCAGGAAACCATGCGCATCACCGTGGTGCCAAACCGCAATGCCATCATGCTTGCCGTTGCCTTTGGCGCGGCGGCCAGTGCCGGTGTCGATGCAGTTGCCGCCGCCGTTCATGGCGGCGATCATTTCATCTATCCCGACTGCCGTCCGGATTTCATCAAGGCGTTTGGCGCGATGCAAAACCACGCGCTTGACGGGGTAAAGGACGTTTCGCTTTATACCCCGTTCGTCAATGCATCCAAGGCCGACATTGCCGCCGAGGCAGGCCGTCTTGGCGTGCCTGTTGCCCGGACATGGTCATGCTATAAGGGTCATGAAACCCATTGCGGCCGCTGTGGCACCTGTGTTGAGCGGCGCGAAGCCCTTGAACTCGCCCGGGTCAAAGACCCGACGGTGTATGAGGACCGCGATTACTGGAAACAGGCCCATGCCGAGCATGTCGCCCGTAAATTCGCCAGCAGCATAAGCGTAGACGCGTCCGATAACGCGGCGAAATAATCCTCATACAATTCATGATCGCACCATGGAGGTCCGCCTGCGCGGACATGGCATGGCTGTGAAACGATGTGAGTAGCACCGTCATCCCCGCACAGGCGGGAACCTTGGGGACTTTGCGCTGCGTGTGTCGCTGGCGGCAAGGGACTACAAATTGACCGAAAGAACATCTGATGTTTACCATCACCAAACAATTCGCCTTTTCCGCCAGCCATCAGTTGGCCGGGCTTGATGCCGATCACCCCTGTTCGCGCCTGCATGGACATAATTATATCGTCGAGGTGGAGCTTAAAGGTGCCACCCTTGATGCCCGTGGTTTTGTCCGCGATTACCGCGAACTTGGACCGCTGAAACGCATGATTGATGATGAATTTGATCATCGCCATTTGAATGACGTTCTGGCCCATGATCACCCGACCGCCGAGCAACTTGCGTTGTTTTTCTTTGAATGGGCCCATGAACGCTGGCCGGAAGTATCAGCTGTGCGTGTTTCAGAAACCCCGAAAACATGGGCGGAATATCGTCCATGACGCGCGAAAACGCGAAATTGGCGGCATCTTCTGACAACGCCGCATCCGGTGATAAAATCCGCATTTCCGAGATTTTCGGCCCCACCGTTCAGGGCGAAGGGGCACTGATTGGGGTGCCGACCGTGTTTGTGCGCACGGGCGGATGTGATTTCCGTTGTTCGTGGTGTGACACCCTTTATGCGGTTGATTCGGCCTTTCGCGCCGATTGGAACCCCATGAGCACAGCGGATGTTTTAGATGCGGTCAAAAAGCTTTCTGATGGTGCGCCGATCCTGATCACGCTTTCGGGCGGGAACCCCGCGATCCAGCCGCTTGGCAAGCTGATTGAACTTGGCAAGAAAGATGGGTTTCGTTTCGCAATTGAAACCCAGGGCAGCATCGCCAAAGACTGGTTTGCCGATCTGGATTTTCTGACCATCAGCCCAAAGCCGCCCAGCTCATCAACCGATTTCAATGCCGATGATCTTGCTGCCTGCATCCGTGCCGCACAGCCCGACGGTGTGCTGAGCGGCCCGGAAATCACGCTAAAATTCCCGGTGCGCGATGAAGCCGACCTTAGTTTTGCCGATCACGTCCGCAAACTTCATCCCGGCATTCCGGTCTGTCTGCAACCGGTCAATACCACCCCGGCCGAACCGCATCCTGATGGCATGGACGGGGTTGATCTTGATGGCCTGACCCGTCGCTATCGCTGGCTGGTGGATGAAGTCACAAAGCACAAATGGTTTGATGTCCGGGTGTTGCCGCAATGGCATGTCCATGTCTGGGGCAATCTGCGCGGGGTTTAAGATCAGGACTTAAAGTTAGGACTTAGGGTCAAGCCTCAGCCTTCAAGTAACTGAACTCTCTTAGACAGCCAAAAAATATATTTTATACCAAATAGCTGATCCTTTTCATGGGGATCAGGGTTTTGGGCCGCAAACGCCTGCCGCCGGGCTGTTGCTATTGCCCCGAAAACAACCACTTATCCAACAGCAGGCGTATGTTCGCCGCCCATTGGAAAGTTACATATCATGTCATTTCGCAATTTCTCGACGAGCCATGCGAATTCGGTCAAGAAGCCAGAAGCCAATCCCGCTGCGGTTGGGCCGGGCAAATCTGCCGAACCGACCCCTGATGCATCTGCTGCTGCCGTCAAACCGGCCCCGCATCAAGGGGCGAACGACTGATCTTCTGGAACGGCGAACGGAGGGGCATGCCCCTCCGCCCGACCATTGCAACATGCCGAGAAACACCCAGCAGCACCGAAGACAATTCATCCCGGCATTTGAAAGACTTACCCTCATGTCTGATGCCCGCACGACGCAGAAAACCGTGACCTTCGCGCACCCATTTCATCTGAAAGGGTTCAAAGACCTCTTTCCGGCGGGCAGCTATATGGTTGAAACCACCGAAAAAATGATTGAAAGCCTGTCCTTTACCGCCTATCGCCGGGTCGCAACCGATTTGCACCTTAAGGCCAAATTGAACGGCATGATGGTCGATCGGATTTTAAACATCGTGCCGATTGATCTTGATTTTGCCTTGGCACAGGATGCCGATCCCAAACACCCCCAGAATCTTAAGTGAACTGCGCATTACAGCCTCCTACAAAGGGAAGTGATTTGCGTTTTTGCGAAAACCACACCATATATAAGATGTTCATCATTTCTACCATGAATAGCAAAAATGGTTGAACGGCGCTTTGAAGTCATTACCCCAACGGTCTTGAGCACGTCCGACGGGAAAAGGCGCCCCCGTAACTGCCGAATGATGTCTGATCACGTGATCCAGACAAATCGCCCGGTAGGTGCATATTCAAAATAAAAACCAGATCCGCACCACTGAGCGTCATTTTCGGATGCTCGAAGGAGCTATGATCATGAGCATTACCCGTACAACACATCGCACGGTGACGTTCTTTCATCCGTTCCATCTGCCCAACCATGCCGGCTTGCTTCCGGCTGGCGAATATGAAGTAGACACCCTTGAAAAGCTTGATCCGAATGCGGCAACGCGAAGCTATATCAAGCTGGAATGTCACGTTTATCTTTGGTCTGAAAAAGACACAGCAGAAGGAAAGGCAACCTTGTTGGTCGATCCAAAAGTACTTGAATCAGCACTGGCACTTGATTCCGACCCACTGCGCGAGGATGAGCGCAACCAGATGATCAAATCGTTTGGCGGCGTGCCGGCGGATAACGCAGCATAGGTTGATCCGTGCGTGCCAATACCGGCCGGGGGACTTCCAAAAGAAACCGGGCATATTACAGGTACAAGACTTAGATCGCGTCCCAGCGTCTCTGCCCCCTATTCTTGGGCTTAAACGGACTTATGCCGATCACGGCAACTGGATCAATGGTATTATCCATCCCTGTTCCTGCATCACTTTAATGCCTTCAAACACCGGTATGGCGGCCAGAAACCACAGGGCATCGCGCGTGGTGGTTAAAAACAGGGCCGGTTTGCACTGTAATACTTCCGGGGCATCCCAGCGAAACCAGGTCGGTCGAAAACGCGGCACCGTATTTCGGTACGTTGTAAAGGCCGCGCCGAACCGCTCTGTCAGGACGGCTTCTTCGCGCAGGACAACCTCGCGAAACACCCACCAGCAGGCAACTGCAAACACCAGACCAATCATCACACTGCCGGTCTGCACCCCGGCACCAAAAGCCCCGATCATGCTGAAAACATAAAGCGGGTTGCGGCAGCTTGAATAAGGTCCGGTGGTCACCAACTCGGCCGTCTTGCGCCCACCGATATACAGCGAACACCATCCACGTCCAAAAATGCACAGCCCAATCGCGCAAAGCCCGATCGCCTCGATCATATCGTGGAGCTGACTTTCGGGATGTGCCAGTGATTGACTGCCCGCAACCCCCACCAGCAGGATCAAGACGCCCAACCGAAGAACGCGTTTGCGGCGACGCTGCAGGACCTGTAACGCCGCAACATCAGGAGCAGGGTCAGGCGAACGGATTGTGATTGGGTCATCGATTGAACAGGTTGAAGATGGACGGGACATGAAGCGGGCTCCTGCAAGAATAAAACTGCAGAAGCCCTATCGTTATACGGCTGCTTTTGGCGTCCGTTGCTGCGCATCCGGTCGTTCGGATGTGATGTCGGACGGGGTGTCCGCTTTGCCGCAATCGCCCAGTTCTTCGGATAACCGTGCGGCTTCACGCACTGCACTTGGCGTTTCCCCGGTCATTTTCTTGAATGCCAGATTAAAGGTGGATTTCGAATTGAACCCGACACTCAGCGCAATATCCAAAATCGTCCGGTCCGGTTCTAACAGCAAAACCGCGCGGGCTTCGGCAATACGCGCCCGATTGACGAAATCAAAGAAGCTCTGCCCGACCTGATGGTTCAGGACATAGGAAAGCTGATTGGGGGTCAGACCAACCGCACGGGCAAGTTTGGGCAGGGAAACAAGCGGATCAAGCAAGATATCACCGCGCTTCTGGATGTCTTTGAGCTGCGCAAGCGCACGGCTCACCCCGTCTTCATCCAGCAAAGGCCGGACTGCCGTATCTAATACAGAACTTATCGGGACCGTATTGGTCTCCGATGTCTCGGTGTGTTCCGTCGGAGAGGATTGCGCATTCGAAGTGGCGCGTTGAATGCCCGACCGAGTTTGGATATCGTGATCAGATAACCAATCATCCATAACGAACAAGGCCGGTTTGGTCGCGATTTCATAGCTCATGGCAAACAAAACCAAGACAAACGCGATTTCGGTGCCAAACATCTCGGTATCTTGGGGGAAATAAAAGCTAGCGATCCGACCAACCGCAACGGTGACAAAAACAAGCGTCAAGCCCCCCAGAATGACACTCAGCCAGCGGCGCATAATCTTGCGATCCGCCCCGAGCTGTTCCTGCGTCTGGCGAAAATAATGACAAGTCACCCGCCAGATCAACGCAATATAAAGCGTGATCTGAATAAAGATCGCCGTCCAGCTAAACGCCCCCACGACATCGCCTGTTCTGTATCCACCCGACCAGACGACAGGACTGCCACCATCATGCGTGATCGCCCATCCAATCAGGTTCATCACCAGCAATGGCAGAATAAAGTGAACCCATGGCTGACTCGACGGTCGCCCTGAGATTTCACGGAAATAAAGGTAGATCGCCGGTGCGATCATAAAATTGATCGGATCAAAGAACAGATCGAATATCCGTCCCAGATCTTCGGTCACGAATTGTTCGGTAACGTCTTCGATCAGGTTGAACGCAATCGCGGCAATGAACAGCATCATCCAGCGATTAGCACCAAAGGCCCGCACACCTTCTGAGCGTAACAGCAAGCACAGAAACACCGCCTGCACCAATCCGATGACCGCAACCGTGACATTTACATATTCTGTCCAACCAGCCATCCCGGCCTGCTCCTGATCTTTTTTCTACGTCAGTGAAGATGCCGATTTAAGTGTTCAAACCGGCTATATCGTTTCAATACGCACAACCGGACACAATTGGCGTCCGACTATGCACAAACGGACGCAAGGCCACAGCATTTCCATGCATCTTGTAACACGACACCGCCATAGATCGTCCTGATAGAAAGATTGTCATAAAAATTTCGACCATCTTTGATTGACTATATCAGTTCGATATATAATAATTCGACATATATCGAACTGATACACCTGTTCTGGCATCTTTCCCCGCTGGACGGCGATTGGTTCGCAAAGCTTGTAAGGATACAGAACAGAATATGGACGTACGCACACTTTGCCTCGGCGCCCTGATGGGGGGTGAAGCGACCGGATATGAAATCCGCAAGATGTTTGAAGATGGCACGTTCAGCCATTTTCAGATCGCGTCGCTTGGCTCCATCTATCCGGCATTGACCAAACTGACCCAGGACGGGTTGGTCACGTTTGTCGAGCATGAACAGGAAAACCGGCCGGACAAGAAGATTTATCATCTGACCCCGGACGGAAAACGCACGTTCCTGCGCACCCTTTTGCAAACACGCCCGGCCGAAGACCGTTATCGATCCGACATTCTGTTCATGCTGACCTTTGCCGAAGAAATGCCGATTGAACTGACCGAAGCCCTGATTGACGAGTTTGCCGCCCGTCATGAAATGATGAGCCAGCAAATCGATCCTGAGAATACCGACAAACATGCCAGCACGTCGACATATGGCCGTGATGAAGACGGGAAACCCAATCCGGGCTGTTGTTTTGTTGCGGGTTTGGGGCAGGCCATGTGCGATGCGACCTTGAAATTCATCAAGGCAAACAAACAGGGACTGCTTGAAGAATTGCGAAACTTCAAGGCCAACAAATCCTGATCGGACCATAAGTCCGACAAGCCTTGAATTAAAACACGCCTAAGACGTGCCGACGAAGTGCCTAAGACGCATTCCGCCACTGGAATATTTGAGGGAACAAAAACATGAATGCTTCACGCCTGATTGCCATTTTGCTGGTATTGGGAACCATTATCTGGATCGGCAGCGCCTATCTCGACGATGACGTCGAAGAACAGGCAGCAGCCCAATCCACTGAGGAAACCAGTGCCGCACACACCAAGCCCCATGCGAGTGTGCGCACCATTACCAGTACGGCAGTCGATCATGTTGACTATCTTAGAATTTCTGGCCGAACCGAAGCCGTCATTTCGGTCGAAATCCGTGCCGAAACCGAAGCACGGGTCACCGAAATTGGCGCGACCAAGGGCCAGACCGTCAAAAAAGGCGACGTAATTGCCAAATTGTCGGTTGATGACCGTCAGGCACGCGTTGCCAAGGCACGCGCCCTTGTCGCCCAGCGTGAACTTGAAAATTCCGCGTCAAAAAGCTTGGCGGAAAAAGACTACCGGTCCAAAACCGGCGTCGCACAAAGCCTGGCCCTGCTGGAAGAAGCTCGTGCAGACCTGTCGATTGCCCGGACAGAATTAAACAACACCGAAATCCGTGCCCCGTTTGACGGTATTGTTGAAAACCGCCCGGCTGACATTGGCGACCTTTTATCAATTGGCGATCCGGTTGCGACCATGATCCAAGCCGACCCGATGCTTGTGGTGGCCCATGTTCCCGAACATTCGATTGGCGCAATTGACCTCGGACAATTGGCCAATGTCACGCTGTATGATGGAACGCAACATGACGGTATTGTCCGCTATACCGCACGTGTTTCCGATAACAATACCCGCACATTCCGGGTCGAGGTCGAAATCGACAATGCGGATTTGCGCATTCCCGATGGCATGACCGCAGAACTGCAAATTCCGGTTGGCACCAAACGCGCCCATCAGGTTCTGCCATCCGTTTTGACCCTGAACGATGAAGGTCAGCTTGGCGTGCGGACAGTTGTTGACGACACCAAAGTTGAATTCCTGCCGATTGATCTTCAGGGCGGCAGCCGTGAGCGGGTTTGGATCGGTGGCCTTCCCCAGGAAATCGAACTGATTGTCGTTGGTCATGATTGGGTCAAGGAAGGGGCGGTTGTTGATGTTGTCCATCTTGAAACCGATGGCACCGGCCTGCCCATTCTGGCAGAGCCTGAAAAAACGGATCCTGATAGCACCACCACCCTGTCAGAAAAATCCGCGCATTAAACGCGTGACATGAGGAGATTACGAAAATGTCCCTGATTGATCATGCGTTACATCGATCACGTACCGTCATTCTGGTTTTGGTCCTGCTGCTTGCTGCTGGTTGGGTTGGCTATAACACCATCCCGAAGGAAGCCGACCCGGACGTTCAAATTCCGGTTCTTTATGTCACCATGCATCATGAAGGCGTTTCGCCCGAAGATGCCGAACGCCTTCTATTGCGCCCGATGGAACAGGAATTACGATCCATCGAAGGTGTGAAGGAAATGACGTCCCAGTCCTATCAGGACGGGGCATCGGTGACGCTTGAATTTTATTCCGATGTTAATATCGACGAAGCCTTGGCCGACGTGCGCGAGCGGGTTGATATCGCCAAATCCGAATTACCCGCAGATACCGACGAGCCCAAAGTTCACGAAGTGAACCTGTCGCTGTTCCCGGTTTTGGTGGTGACACTTTCGGGGGATGTTCCAGAACGTGCTTTGCTGCGCGTGGCCCGTGACCTTAAAGATTCCATCGAAGGTCTTCCGGCTGTGCTTGAAGCCAATCTGGCCGGTAACCGTGAAGAACTGGTCGAATTCATCATCGACCCGATGAAAATCGAGGCCTATCGCCTGAACGGCATTGATATTGTTTCACTTGTTCAAAGCTCAAACGCGCTGGTTGCTGCCGGTTCGGTTGATACCGGCACGGGCCGCTTTAACATCAAGGTTCCCGGCCTGTTTGAAAGTGTGAATGACATTCTTGATATGCCGCTGATTGTTGATGGCGATTCCGTCATCCGGTTCCGCGATATCGGTGATGTTCGACGCACATTCAAGGATGCCGAAAGCTTTGCCCGACTAAATGGTGAACCCGCGATTGCGATTGAAGTGTCCAAACGCGTTGGCGAAAACATCATCGAAGTCATTGATGCGATCAAAGCCACCACCGCCGAAGCCCAACAAGCCTTCCCGCCCAATCTGACGGTCAGCTATTCGCAGGATAAATCATCTGACATCCGCACCATGCTGACCGACCTGCAGAACAGTGTGATCCTTGCGGTCTTGCTGGTGATGGTTGTTGTCATCTGGTCGCTGGGCTGGCGTTCGGGGCTTTTGGTTGGCCTTGCCATTCCCGGATCGTTCCTGACTGCAATCCTTGTTCTGTGGGGATTGGGCATGACGGTCAATATCGTTGTGCTGTTCAGCCTGATCCTTGCTGTCGGGATGCTGGTGGATGGCGCGATTGTTGTGACTGAGTATGCCGATCGCAAAATGATTGATGGCCTGCACCGTCGCGAAGCCTATCCACTGGCGGCCAAACGTATGGCCATGCCAATTATCGCATCAACCGCAACAACGCTTGCCGCATTTCTGCCCTTGGCCTTTTGGCCGGATGTGGTCGGCGAGTTCATGAAGTTCCTGCCGATTACGGTTCTGTTTACCCTGACCGCATCGCTTGCCATGGCACTGATCTTTGTGCCAACGGTGGGTGCGTGGTTTGGTAAACCGGGCAGTGACAGTAATGAAAGCCTTGAGGCAATTGCCGCCGATCATGCCGAAGAAATCCATAAGGTTAAAGGCGGCACCGGTTTATATATCCGCATGCTTAAAGGATCGCTTCGCTTTTACTGGATCGTTGTGCCTGCGGCCTTTGGCATTCTGATTTCGGTTTGGGCGTCCTTTGGCGTTCTTGGCAAAGGGGTGGAGTTTTTCCCATCGGTCGAGCCGGAAGTCGCCATTGTTCAGGTTCGTGCGCGTGGCAATATGTCCTATTTCGAACAGGATGCGTTGCTCAAAGAAGTTGAAAACCGCATTCTGGCCCTTGATACCCATCATGAAGGCCAGAACTGGTTTGATACGGTCTATGCCCGTTCGGGCAATGGTGCGGGTGGCAACGAAGCCTCCGAGGACGTGATTGGTGTCATTCAGCTTGAATATGCTGATTGGCAAGCACGCCCCAAGGCAACCGAAATTGAAAAACACATTCTGACCGAAACGGCCGATCTTGCCGGTATTCAGATCGAAGTCAGCGAACAGGAAGCAGGCCCCCCGCAAGGCAAGGATATCCAGATCCAGCTGCGGTCATTCTACCCTGAACTTCTTGATGAAACCGCGACCAAACTTGTCACAGGTTTGCAAGATATGGGCGGGCTGTATAATTTCGAAGACGGTAAATCGCCTCCCGGCATTGATTGGGAATACACCGTTGATCGCGCACAGGCCTTGAAGTTTGGTGCCGATATCAACCAGATTGGCAATGTCGTCAAACTGGTGACCAACGGGATCAATTTTTCGACCTACCGCCCGGATGATTCAACCGAGGAAATTGATATTGTCGGGCGCTATCCGGCCCAATATCGATCCCTTGACGAGTTGGAAAACCTTCAGATCGTGACGGAAAAAGGATTGGTACCGCTTTCCAATTTCATCACCCGCACGCCAACACTTAAAACCGGCACCCTGTCGCGTGTTGACAGCCGCCGCTCCCTGACGGTCAAGGCCGATGTTCTTGATGGCGTTCTGGTTGATACCAAACTGGGTGAAGTCAAAGAATGGATGGCCGGTCTTGAAATCGATCCGCGTGTTTCGGTCGAATTCAAAGGACAGGATGAAGAACAACAAAGGTCGGCAGACTTCCTTGTGAATGCCTTTACCGTCGCCCTTTTCATCATGTTCATCATTCTGGTGACCCAGTTCAACAGCATCTCAAGTTCGCTTCTGATCATGATCGCCATCATCATGTCGACAGCGGGTGTGTTCTTGGGCCTTATGATCACGAACCAGGCGTTCTCGATTGTGATGAACGGGATTGGTGTTGTCGCACTGGCCGGGATTGTTGTGAACAACAACATCGTTCTGATCGATACATTTGATCGGTTAAAACATACCGCAGGCAGCATCGAAGATGCGATCCTGCAAACCGGTGCGCAGCGTTTGCGCCCGGTGATGCTGACCTCGGTGACGACCATTCTTGGTCTGGTGCCGATGGTACTTCAGATCAATATCGATTTTGCGGAACGTGCGGTATCGGTTGGCGCCCCTTCCACCCAGTGGTGGGTACAGCTTTCAACATCGATTGCGTTTGGTCTGGCCTTTGCCACGGTCTTAACACTGATCTTTACGCCCTGTGCGTTGATGATGCGTCACAAGCTTGGTGGCGGTCTTCGGAAACTCCGACCGTGGGTTAGAAAACATGTGTCCGCACTCATGACCAAGATCAGACCGCAAACAACCAATTGACCCCATAGCCGCGCGACTATTCCCCCGACCCCGCCGCGCGGTTACACCGGCCCCCTCCCCGGGGGCCGGTGATCTTTTGGAAACCAATAAAACGGAATTTTAGTTGGTCGGCGCAACACCGCTGAGCGACCAGATACGCTCGTAACTTCCATTACGCTTTAATTCGTCCAGTGCTTGACGCAGGTTTTCAACCAGCAAGGCATCGGTTGATAAACTGGCTGCGAGATAAAGCTCGGTCGAGAGTTCTGGTATCTGGGCAACAATGTGCAGGTCTTCATCGGCAATATCCAGCGCGCGAACCCGATAGGGCAAGGATAATGAGTCGCCAGCGACCAGCATCGCCCGTCCGGCATACAACATCCGGATTGTCGTTTCGGCAGAAGGAACGAACTCGACATCGAACCCGGCATTTTGAAGGTACTGGGCTTTTACATCACCGAGCTGCCCTGCAACTGGAAATGAACTTAATGCATGCCAGTCCGCAACCTCGGGAACCGAAGACTCCCGAAGAGAAAAAAGCCTGACATGATAGGGAGATACCGTACCGATCCAGTGGAACTTGTCTTCACGATCCGGACGCCGGGCAACGCTGAAAATCAATGTGTTGGGGGTTTCCAATGCTGTGGCATATGCCCGCGCCCAAGGTTCGACCCGGACATTGCAGGTGATCTCCGCCGTCAAGCAAACGCCTCTGACGGTATCGACCGCTGGCCCGGACGCCTCGCCGGTTTGATCGCTATACATCACATAGGGCGGGAAGACTGTGGTCATGACGGTAACCTCGCCCACAGTGTTGTCAGAAGCGTGCACACTATCGGGGCCCATGCCAGCCAGCAAAGCCAGCAAAACCAAGGTTGCGCGCTTAAAAACTACCTGAGGCTGAGTTGCCCGCATAATTGCATCTCTCAAAGATACTATCTTTTTATAAGTGTGATTCATTTTATGCAGATCAAGGTTACCGCCGACTTAACTACACACTTTCCTAAGGTTTACTCTTCTATCCTACCCTTAAGAGTAACAAGAAACGAAACCTTGAGATTGGGGATCTGGTATGGCTTGGCGTTCCAGTAAGATAGCAAGAAAGTTGATTTTGTCATTGATGGCGGTTTTCTGCGCCCCAAATGCCTCTGACGCGCTTGCAGAGGCGCCCGTCAGCACGCCGACATTTACCTGGACTGTACCACCTTTTGCCCCCGCCTTTATAAACGATGGTGACACTCTTCGGGGCTACGCGGCAGATACCCAGAACTGGTTCGTAAACCAGCTACCAAACTATAAACATAGCATCTTGCATGTGCCGCTTGCTCGGCTTCTGGCAGAAATGCGAAGTGGATCATCCCAGATACGGTGTTCAACAACCCTGATCCCAACCCCGGAACGGCGCGAATATATCGTCTTTGCCAAAACCATTCTGCTTCATCTGCCCGTTTCTGTCGTAATCAGGGCCAAAGATGAACCAATATTTGATCCCTTCCTGAGCACACAAGGTCATATCGAACTTGATCGCCTGCTGGCCAACAGAAACCTCAATAGCGCAATTCGTATCGGGCGGGCTTACGGCAGACAGGTCGATGCTACACTTGCCCTTCATCAGAACGCGCCACAGATCATGAAAGCCGCTGACGACACCAAGTTCATGCGTATGCTGACACTGGATCGAATTGACTGGACACTCTATTTTCCGTCAGAGGCCGAGTATTACCGTCGGCAACGCACCCCGAACCTTGAAATCAAGGCGCTCCCGATTGCCGGGAATACGACATTGTTGATGGCGACCATTGGCTGTGCCAATACGCCCGCCGGGCGAAAGGCCATCGCGGACATAAACGCAATTATTGACCAAAACCCCGCCATGCCCTGGACAAAATTCTATACCGAATGGTTAAGTCCACCAGACAGGGAATGGTTCAATGCTGCCAAATCGCAATATATCAGTTCAAATCAGTACGAAGCCCGCCTTGAATACCGACCGGCAGTCAGCCGCGCGAACACTCAAGAATAATCTTAACAAGTATTTGCAATTGTTCCGTCCAATACCCTTATAAGCATATTACTCATATCATAGTATTGAACGGAGACACCGGCAATGCGCCCCACTGGCCAAGGCCTTTTACGTGCGTTTCATCGTGGATTGTCGGCATCTATAATCTGCCTTTGCAGTCTTGTGATAAACGGGGCTGGTTCTGCTGCGCACAGTGCTGAAAAAGGCGATATCGTTTGGGCCTTAACGCCATTGCCACCCGCAATGTTAGAAACCAACGGCAAAATCACAGGATACGGGGTTGATATCCTTGACTGGTTTGCCGACCAGCTTCCCGACTACACCCATCACAAAGAAATCGTTCCTTTGGCCCGACTGCTGAAAACGATTACAGGGGCCGGAACCTTTTGCAATATCGGCCTGAACCCAACCCCTGAACGTCAGAAAATATTGCATTTCACTCACACGATTCTGCCTCACTTGCCGGTTAGCTTGATTGTTGATGCCTCACGCGATCATAAACTGAAACCCTTTCTGGTCGAAAATGGGCAAGTCGATCTCGACCTTATGATCACGGAAGGTAAGCTCAATGGTGGCTTACGTTCAAAACGATCCTATGGCCCGGTTATTGACCGCATCGTGCATGATCATAAAGACAATCCACGCATTAGTCAGATCGGCAATGATGCCAATTTCCTGCAACTTATCGCACTTGGCCGTATGGATTGGACTTTGTACCTTCCGGCTGAAGCGGAATATTACCGCCGTACCAAACTGCCCGACACGGTATTTTCGAGCTGGCAAATCGCGGGTAATAACCAACTGTTGCCAGCATCAATTGCGTGTAGCAAAACCGCAACTGGCAACGAAATTGTCACTGCCATCAACGCGATGGTCGCACAACATCCTGACATGCCATGGACGAAGTTCTATTCATCATCACTTTCGAACGCCGATCAAGTCCGTTATCAGCAGGCCCTTAAACGCTACGTGGCAGGCATAAATGATCCGCAATCCCAGCAGGTTGATCAATAGGACCCCGTCCCTGAAACAAGCTGTTCGCGCTGCCACTTGCATCAATAGAAAAGCCGACATTTCTGCCGGCTTTCAAATTCAGATTGTCGAAAATCAAATCAGTTCTGATGAACGCGATTAAGGCCCTCATCAGGGTCATCATCAGGTTCGCCGTCATCATCTTCTTCATCGACCTTATCGATATGCTGCTGGTTCTCAACCCCCATACGGCGGTAGGAACGATAAGATAGCGGCATGGTGATGAAATAGATCGCGGCGATGGCAGACAAAGTCAGCCACGGCGAAGACACCAGAAACGCAACCGACGCGCCAAATGCCAACATCAAGGGCAAGACCCACGCACGCGGGACTTTGACCTTTTTAAAACTAAAGGTCGGCAGACGCGACACCATCAGACACGCAATCAAAACACCATAAGGTGCGACGATATACGGGCTGTCAAAGATGCCTTCACCAAACTGGAACGTCAGAACAATTGGCCACATGGCAAGGGCCGCGGCCGCCGGGGCCGGAACCCCGGTGAAGAAACGATAGGCCCATGTTGGTAATTCCGGTTCACCAAGCATCTGAGTGTTAAACCGTGCAAGACGAAGCATCATGCAAACCGCAAACAGCAACGACAATGCCCAACCGATTGATCCAAATTCATGGAGCGACCAGAAATACAGCATCATCGCCGGTGCAACGCCAAAACAGACAAAGTCCGACAGGCTGTCAAGTTCAGCACCAAAGCGGCTTGACGCGTTCAGCATGCGGGCCAGACGGCCATCAAGACCGTCAATGATCCCGGCAATCAGAATGGCGGCAACGGCGGCCTCCCATCGATCCTGCATCGCAAAGCGGATCGAGGTCAGACCGGCACACATGCCCATCATCGTCGCAACATTGGGCACCAGCCGCGTTAACGACATGGCCTTAAAGCGGCGCGGACGACGGGTAGGTTCGATGCCGCCAGCCATTAGCGGATCTCCCCGACTGCGGCTTCTTTGCCCTTGACCGAAACATCGGCAAGAACAGTTTCACCCGCAATCGTGGTTTGACCGACAATCACGTTCGGCGAAACACCTTCAGGCAAATACACATCAACACGTGAACCAAACCGGATCAGGCCAAAACGCTCACCGGCCTTAAGTTGTGATCCGGTTCCGACATCGCACAGGATTCGACGGGCAACAAGGCCTGCAATCTGAACCACACCGAACTCACGGCCTTCTTTGTCACGGACCAGAAGGATCTGGCGTTCGTTATTGTCAGATGCTTTATCAAGCTCTGCATTGACGAACTTGCCCGGAACATAGGCTTCGCCGATGATTTCGCCATTGACCGGGCAACGGTTCACATGGACGTTGAACACATTCATGAAGATCGACACGCGCGTACGCGGGGTCTTGTCTTCAAGTTCCAGTTCTTTGGGCAACGGCGCCTGCGAAATCATGCATACGCGGCCATCTGCCGGCGAGATCACCAGATTTTCATCGGTCGGGGTGATGCGGTCTGGATCACGGAAGAAATAAGCACACCACAATGTCAGGATCACACCGATCCAGCCCAGCGGTTCCGCAATCAGGAACAGGCCCAAAGTGATCGCCGCGAAAATTGCTACGAATTTCCAGCCTTCAGGATTAATCGGCACAAGAACGGATTTCAAAGTCTTAATTCCCTGGTTGCCATGGATTGGGCATATCAATTCGGCACCATTGGTACCATGCGGGGGCGTTCTTAGCATCTAGTGATGACAAAGGGCAACGCAACCCTGCAGAACTGTATCGCCCTCATAAAAACAAAGGGCAGAACACACTTATCATGTGTTCTGCCCTTCGAAAAGAAAAGCGATACTTACTGAGCTTTTTCTTCGCTCGGCAGTGCAAATATCTGCCCAGGATAAATCAGATCAGGGTCGCGAATTTTTTTGCTGTTCTGATTGTAAATGACCCAATATTTCAGGCCATCGCCGTAAGTCCGGCGCGCAATCCGCCATAGGCTGTTGCCCGGCTGAACGACGTAACGTGACCCCGGCTCAAGAATTTCTTCCGGCTTGGCCCGTTCGAACGGAATTTCCACACGTGCGGTGACTTTATCGGATGCATCAATCTGATCGGCACGCATCGTGTAATTGCCCGGTTCAATCGGCTCGCCAATGGTCAGCGCCCAATTCCCGTTTTCATCAGATGGCGCCGTTCCAACATGCTTGTTATCAAGGTAAATCCGAACGGTATGATCCAAATCGGCTTTACCCGACATCGCAACGCGACCTTCTGTGTCGTAATCGATAATATCAATCGATAGGCGCGGCATTTTTGCGGCTGGCTCATCACCATCCTTCGGCGTTGCTTCAGCCGTTTCGATTGCCGGTTCGGGCGTCGCTGTCGGGCCCTGCAACACAGTGGCCGCACCGTCGCCGTTTGATGGGACTTTAAGAGCAATGATTGGCTGTTCTTCGACAGGCTTCGTCTCAGAACTTCCGGTATCGCTTGGTGCGGGTGCTGGTTTGGCATCCGGGATCAGGACGACAACCTTGTCATCAGCTTTGCTGATTTTTCCAGTTTCGTCTTCGGACTCAAGCGACAGTTCACGATCCCCACTTGTCAGTGGTTTGCCCGGAAGGACAACCCATTCGCCGCGTTCATCCGCAGTTGCTTCGCCGATGACTTCGTCACCTTCGCGAATAACCACTTTGCTGTTGGGTTCCGCACGACCGGCAATCACAGCATTTCCATCCGGGCCGATGCGCACAACATCAAAGCTTGGATTGGTAATCGCCGGCGCCGTCGTTTCCGACGTCGAGTCCGGTTCCGTGGTCGGGACCTCTGACATTTCAGTGGTCGAAACCGCAGGCGGTTGCATTGCTTCCGGTGCAGTTTCTTCATCCGCACTCTTGGTCAGCATGTAATTTAGCGCAATCGCTGCAATGATCAGTACAACGCCGACAATGACGAGGATATAGGGTCGTTTCACCGGAAATATCCTTGAACGATGTTTATGTTATCGGGGCCAAGCCCCATGGTCGCATCGAAAGCCTTGGTATTGCTTGCCATCTTCCCCTCAAACAACCCGCTTCGACGCGTTAATTAGAAACTTGTACTACTTTCAGCCCACAGTTTCCATAACGTAACGAACAAACGATATCGTGCAACCGTTAGGTAAAGATGAATAGAATCAGTCTGTTTGCATAAACATTAGGGACGGTCACTAGGAAATGGTTCCCGCCATCTGCGCACCGACATAGGCAACCAATGCTGCCATGATCAGTGGCAGGGCCAAAACCCCGAACCGGATCACGCTGCCCAGTATCACCGCCTGTGCCGGGTTTCCCGCCGGAATGTGGGCTGCAAGCCGTGGTCCGGCCCGGCCCGCCGAGACCACCAAAAGCAGCACGGCAAAGGAAACACACGATGCAGGCATGCTGATCATGACCGCTGCGGCACTAGCCATCAACGCACTGACAACGCCAAGCCAAACAGCAACCCGATATTGTGGGGCGGCCTTTTCAGACACCAAGGCAACAACCAGAGCGATCCAAAGGGCGGCCTGAAACACCACGTGATCCCACAATCCGAATTGATCGGCAATGATCCCCTGCCCCAAAGCCAGCGTCATCAAGACGGCCACCGGTCCGGGTTTGGCGATGCTTGCCAAATCAAGTGATCCGTCTGTTGAGGTTGTCTTGGCCGTTT
Source organism: Thalassospira lucentensis (assembly GCF_050516545.1). GTDB lineage: Bacteria > Pseudomonadota > Alphaproteobacteria > Rhodospirillales > Thalassospiraceae > Thalassospira > Thalassospira lucentensis_C. The sequence continues at coordinate 2,604,836 of NZ_CP191544.1, forward strand.
TGGCCTTGGTTGCGCGGGTTGCTTTGGTTTTCTTGGCTTTCCCGGATGCGGCAGACGGGTCTTCATCTTCGGAAAAGTCGGGACGTGTGACCCACAGGAAAGTCGCGCCAACAATCAGGAATGCCAGCCAAGCCAGCACTTTAACCGCAAACGGATGATAGGAAAGACCACTTACCGGGGCGGCAAGAACCAGCCAGGCACCAAGAACAACAAGAAGGATCGCAACAATCAGACTGGTGCGTTCTGATAGTTTGGCAAAATCAAGGATCGCACCACACACACCACCAAGGACCAACATCAACAACGCCGCGCCGATACCATCACGCGCGGTTTCAGGCAAGCCGATGGCCGCAGGTACGGCAACAGTCACTGCCGGAATAATCGCCCCAAGTACCAGACGCCGCGCCACCGCGCGATCCAGACCAAGCCACAGGGCAAGCATCAGAACGGCGGCAATAATACCCGATACCAGAATGGCGAGAATAAAGGGGTTGTCGACAAACACGTTGGGCGATCCTGCCTTCTTTTTGTTTCATGAATGCGCAGCAAGACGTTTTCCTGCTGCGCTGGTCCGGCTGCACTAGCCTTCCCACAATCAGGTTCATAACTTGTTAACCCTCAGGCGAAACATGCGCGATTAATCAAGCTGTCAGACCTGATTGGCCTTTTTGCAGGTAAAAGCAACGAAAATGCGGCGCGATCACGTCATTAAAATTTAAATGCTGCCATGCGGAAATTCCTGCCCCAAGGCCGGTTTGATCGGCTATGGTCAATGTGAGGACGGGTGCGCGGCCTTGATGCTGCGCTCCGCTACCTGCGAAACAAAAAGCAAAAGGCAGGTTGCCATGACAAATGTAAAATCAATCTGTGTATTCTGTGGCGCATCAGACGGCAAAGATCCCCGTCACATGGAAAATGCCATCGCCTTTGGCAAAATGATGGCCGAACGCGGCATCAAGCTGGTCTATGGCGGAGGCCGCATTGGCCTAATGGGGGCTGTTGCCGATGCTGTCATGAAGAATGGCGGCGAAGTGGTCGGCATTATCCCCGCACATCTCGACGATATCGAAGTCGGCCATACCGGCCTTTCCGAATTGATCGTGTGCAAATCCATGCATGAACGCAAAGTCGAAATGTTCAAGCGATCCGACGCCTTTGTCACCCTTGCCGGGGGGCTTGGCAGTCTGGATGAAGCATTTGAAGCCATGACCCTGCGTCAACTTGGCATCCATGATACCCCGATGGTGTTTTTCAACGCCCTTGGCTATTGGGATAAATGCCTTGATATGATCGATGGCATCATTGCCGATGGCTTTGCACGTGAAAGCCATAAAAACCTGTTCACGGTTGCCAATACGCTGGAAGAAATTTTTGAACAACTTGCCGCAGAACCGGCCCCGAAATTCGACCCGCGCGAGAAACTGTTCTGAATTTGCGCCTGATCTGGCGGAGACACCGACAGAACCCGGCCTTGAACAACCATCGTAAAGCCGATCAAACCGCCCTTTTCGCAAGGGCGGTTTTCTTTTGTCCATTCGGATTTAACGAAACAACAAAGACGGTCTTTGATCATCGTCTCCCATGCAGCTATCGGACAGCCAGCGCATAACGAGTTGAGTGATCCATCATTCATCCTCTGCTGCACCCGCCTATTTTTTGGCGAAATCGGTCACTTTCCATAATCACGATACATTTAAAGTTACAAGATAATTGACTCTCGCAAATTACGTTACTTATAAAGTTACATGAATAGCCAAAATCGCATTCCGACCAGACAAACAGGACCAAGATCATGATCCCCAAAACGATCTCCAACGAAACGTCCCTCCGCCCGATATTTGATGTCGCCATTATCGGTGGCAGTTTTGCCGGACTGACCGCCGCGATGCAGCTTGCCCGCGCCCGACGCAATATCTGTGTGATGGATGCGGGCAAACCGCGTAATCGATTTGCACTGACCTCTCATGGCTTTCTGGGGCTGGATGGCAAAAGCCCGACGGAAATTCGCAAAACGGCGATATCACAACTTATGGCCTATCCTACGGTTACCATGCGCGACGGGTTGGTCAGCCATGCCGAACCCCATGCAGGTCCACATGACAGCGACATGCGCTTTGACATTACGATCGAGGGCAGCGAATGCATCACCGCACGGCGCATCATTCTGGCAACCGGTGTGCGTGATATCCTGCCCGATATTTCCGGCATGACAGAACGTTGGGGTGTGACGGTTCTGCATTGTCCTTATTGCCACGGATATGAAGTCCGCGACGAGCAGATCGGCGTCATCGCCACCATGCCCCAATCAAGCCATCAGGCAATGATGCTGCCCGATTGGGGGCCGACAACCTATTTCACGCAAGGCGTCTATCTGCCCGATGACGAGACGAGCGCAAAAATGGCGCAACGTGGCATCACGATTGAAAACAGTCCTGTGGTCGCACTTCTTGGAACCGCCCCGACACTTGAAGCGGTGCGTCTGGCAGATGGGCGTACCTTGCCGATCACAGCCGTCTTTACCGGACCGAAAGTCGCTATGCCGTCTCCTGTTGCCGAATTGCTTGGCTGTGCCTTTGATGACGGACCACAAGGCCCGTTCATCAAAGTCGATGCATCACAGGAAACCACTGTACCCGGCATTTTTGCCGCCGGTGATGCTGCGGCCGCCCGTCATAATGCAACCCTTGCCTCAGCCGCGGGGATCATGGCCGGATTTGGTGCCCATCAATCTTTGATCTTTGCTTGATCCCGGTCGAGCAAACTCCACACCGGTACAATGCCGCCCGATATCCGGGCGGCATTTCTGTCACAAATCGCCGTTCAACAGGGTGTTTGAACTGACATTCAGGTGAACATCTTGCGCTAACACAAGCCTTTCTGCGGCTTTCACCCTCCCGCCCAACATTCATCTGAATGTCATGCTTCTGAAATCTTAGTGACAACGAAGCCGCGTATGATCGCTTTCATGTTCAAAGCAACAAATTGAACGATCAAATGAATATTTCAACACGACAACGCGACATCATCGACATTCTCCGCCGAGACAGCTTTGCCTCGATCGATGCACTGGCCGATCACTTTGACGTCACCCCGCAAACCGTGCGCCGCGATGTCAATATGCTCAGCGATGCCAATCTGGTGCGCCGTCGCCATGGTGGCGTTGAATATGCCGGTGAACCGGGGATGAACCTGTCTTATGACAGTCGGCAAGTCACCAATATCGCCGCCAAACATGCCATCTCGCTGCATGTTGCCAATCTGATCCCCGACGGGGCATCGATCCTGATCGGGATTGGCAGCACGTTGGAGCTGGTCGCGCTTAATCTGGTGGATCATCGCCACCTGACCGTGATTACCAACAATCTGAATGCCGCCATGGCGCTTGGCAACAATCCCGGCAACCGGATTGTTATTCCTGGCGGGACTTTGCGTTTACCAGATCGCGACGTCATCAGCCCGGACGCCGAAGCGATGTTTAACAATTACAAGGTCGATTACGGCCTGTTCGGGGTTGGCGGGATCGAACCCGATGGAACGCTGACCGATTTTGACCACCGCGAAGTGTCTTTGCGTCAGGCGATTGCCGGGAATTGCCGCAATTCCATTCTGGTCGCCGACAGATCGAAATTTGGCCGCCCCGCCCCGGCCAAGGGCGGGCATATCACCGACCCGGACATTGTCGTTGTCGACAGCATCCCCGATGGGCCGTTTGCGCCGCTGTTTGATCGACAAGACGTCCGTTCCCGCCTTCACATTGTAAAAAGCGAAGTTCTTAAATGACGGCCGAAACACCCTTTATCCAGATCCATTCCGTCTCGCGCGTGTTTAACGGCGGCAACGGGGTGCATGATCTTTCGATTGATATCCCGCGCGGCAGCTTTGTTGTTCTGCTTGGCCCGTCGGGCTGTGGCAAATCGACAACCCTTCGTCTTATCGCCGGTCTGGAAACGGCCGATCAGGGTCGCATTTTGATTGATGGCACAGATGTCACCAACAGCCCGCCTTCCAAGCGCGGCCTTTCGATGGTGTTTCAATCCTATGCCCTGTTCCCGCATCTGAATGTGGCGGAAAACATCATCTTTGGGCTGAAGGTCCGCAAGACCCAAAAGGACGAGATTAAAACCCGCCTTGCCCAGGCACTTAATGTCACCGGCCTTGAAGGATATGAAGACCGCAAACCGTCCGAGCTTTCCGGTGGGCAGCGCCAGCGCGTGGCATTGGCGCGTGCGATTGTGGCTGGTCATCCGCTGTGTCTGATGGATGAACCGCTATCAAACCTTGATGCCAAGTTGCGCCATTCCGTGCGCAAGGACATTCGTGATTTGCAGCAGCGTCTTGGCATCACAGTTGTCTATGTCACCCATGATCAGACCGAAGCCATGAGCATGGCCGACATTGTTATCCTGATGAAGGATGGCAAGATCGAGCAATCTGGCAATCCGGCGGATCTTTATCTGCAACCGGCCAGTGCCTTTGCCGCCGGTTTTGTTGGCAGTCCACCAATGGCGCTTTTGCCCGCCTCCGCCCTGCCAGAAGATGTCATCCCCGAAGGCCAGACTGCCAACACCCTGACCTTTGGCATCCGGCCCGAAGATTTAGCTCTTTCGACCGAACCGGATAAAGCGCCTTGGGGCATTGCCGCCACTGTGACGGGCAGCGAATTTTTGGGTGCAGAAACATATGTCTTTGTCGCGATCCCCGGAACAGATGGGGCAACTGCCCGACTGCCCGGACGCGTCCATATTTCGCCCGGGACAGAAGTCTCGCTCAGTTGGGCTGGCGCTGCAGCCCACTGGTTTGATGGCGAAACCGGTCATCGTCTTTCACTGATGAAGACCAGCCAGACAGCGCAAGTTTCACCTTTGAACACCGAAACTGACACTGCAATTCCGACATTGTAACAGGGAAACTATGTCCATGCGTAAGATCGTAACCAGTGCCGCATTTGCGGCTGGATTGATGGCAACGGCGGCTACACCTGCCTTTGCTGCGACCGAACTGACCATGTATTACCCAATCGCTGTTGGTGGTCCGCTGACCAACGTGATTGACGGCATGATCGAAGGGTTTGAATCCGAACATCCGGACGTCAAAGTCAACGCCATCTATGCCGGCAACTATGACGACACCCGTTTGCGCGCTGTATCGGCGATCAAAAGCGGCGATCCGGCACAGCTTTCAGTCATGTTCTCAATCGACGTCTATGACCTGATCGAGCAAGACCTGATTGTTGCGTTTGATGATGTTGTCAAAACCGCCGAAGACAAAGAATGGCTGAAATCATTCTATCCGGCCCTGATGGCCAATGGCACGGTTGATGACAAAACATGGGGCATCCCGTTCCAGCGCTCGACCATTGTCATGTACTACAACAAAGACATGTTCCGCGAAGCCGGTCTTGATCCGGAAATGCCGCCGCAAACTTGGGAAGAACTGGTTTCGACCGGTAAAGCTCTTTCCAAAGACGGTAAATGGGGCCTGATGGTGCCATCGACCGGATATCCGTACTGGATGTTCCAATGCTTTGCCATTCAGAACGGTAAAGAGCTTATGAGCAACGATGGCACCGAAACCTATTTCGATGATCCGGCCGTTGTTGAAGCCCTTGAATTCTGGCGCGGCCTTGCCACCGATGAGAAAATCATGCCTGAAGGCACGATTGAATGGGGAACCCTGCGTCAGGCCTTTGTTCAGGGCCAGACCGCAATGATGTGGCATTCGACCGGCAATCTGTCGGCGGTTAAACGCGAAGCCAAGTTTGACTTTGGTGTTGCCATGCTGCCGAAACATAAAAAGCCCGGTTCACCAACCGGTGGCGGTAACTTCTATCTGTTCAAAGATTCAACGGACGAGCAGAAAGAAGCATCGATCGAGTTGATCAAATACATGACCGCTCCGGAACGTGCCGCGGAATGGTCGATTGCGACCGGTTATGTTGGTGTCACCCCAGATGCATACGAAACCGAAGCACTGAAATCTTATGCTGCTGACTTCCCGCAGGCCCTTGTTGCCCGCGATCAGCTTGAAGTTTCGGTTGCCGAGTTTTCCACCTATGACACCGCACGCGTTCGTGACGGTCTGAACAACGCCATTCAGGCGGCCTTGACCGGTGAAAAGTCACCGAAAGAAGCCCTTGAAGGTGCCCAGGCCGAAGCAGTTCGTCTTCTGCGCGCATTCCAGTAAGGAATGCCGATCTGCACGCCGAAGCGGGCCCCCAATGCCCGCTTCGGCACTTTTCATTTATCGATTTGATGCATTCCATCGTTTTTTACGGACGTTCTGACCATGAACGAAATGGCCCGACTTCAACACCGCAGACTGGCACTTTATGGCTGGATGCTTGCCGCACCGGCCTTGGCCCTCATGAGCTTGTTTGCCTTTTACCCGGCCATTGCGACCCTGTGGCACAGCCTGTTTACCCGTGGCACCACGCGCCGTCCGTCGGTGTTTGCCGGGCTTGATAATTATGGTGATCTGTTTGCTGATCCGACCTTCTGGACGGTTGCTGCCAACAATCTGATTTATGCTGGTGTGACCATCCCGGTTTCGATCATTTTTGCCTTGATCATGGCGCTTTGGGCCAATGCCCATATCCCGGCCAGATCATTCGTGCGCAGTGCCTATTTCACGCCGACCATTTTGCCTATGATTGCTGCGGCCAATTTATGGCTGTTTTTTTATACCCCTGATTTGGGTGTCATTGATCAGATCACCGGGTTTTTCGGGGCAGCCCCCACCAACTGGTTGGGCCAACCTGAAACCGCACTGGCATCGGTGATTATCGTGACGATCTGGAAAGAATCCGGGTTTTTCATGATCTTTTATCTGGCCGCCCTTCAGACCATCCCGCCGGATTTACGCGAAGCGGCAAGGATCGAGGGGGCAGGTCGCTGGACCTATACGCGACGTGTACTCCTGCCGCTTTTGATGCCGACCACGATCTTTGTGTTTGTCAATGCCATGATCAATTCGGTCAAGCTGATCGATCATTTGTTCATCCTGACCAAAGGCGGGCCAAACAACGCATCGAAACTGATCCTGTATTGGATTTGGGAAATGGCCTTTTCCTATTTCGACAGTCCCCATGCTGCGGCCATGACCATCCTTGTTTTACTGACCCTTGGCATTGTTGCCGTCATTCAGTTCCGACTGGTTGAAAAACGGACCCATTACCGATGAATACGCTTGTCTCTGCCAGCACAGCCAAATCGATCCTGCCAAGTTATGACAAGGTATTGGATGCCATTGGCGCCTGGGTTCTGGCCATTGTGTGGATTTCGCCGTTGCTGTTTGCCACATGGGCGGCATTGCAACCATCTGGCACAGCCCTTGGTCTTGATTTTTCAAACCCGCTGACGTTTGAAAACTTTACCTATGTCTGGAATGCCGTGCCGTGGGGCGGGTATTTCGCAAATACGGTCATTCTCGTCACACTCATTCTGGCCGGGCAGCTTGTTCTGTGCACACTGGCCGGGTTTGCCTTTGCCCGGTTCGAATTCAAAGGCCGCGACACGGTCTTTATCCTTGTTCTGCTGCAGCTTTTCATCCTGCCTGAAGTGCTGATTGTCGAAAACTACGCCATCGTTTCCAAGCTTGGTCTGTTTGACACCGCCCTTGGCATTGGTCTGCCCTATATGGCCAGTGCGTTTGGTATTTTCCTTTTGCGTCAGGCCTTCAAACCCGTACCGGTCGAACTTGAAGAAGCCGCCCGGATCGAAGGATGTAGCTGGATGGGGGTTTTGTGGAAGGTTTATGTGCCTGCGGCCAAGCCGGTTTATCTGGCCTATGCGCTGGTTTCCATCGCAACGCATTGGAACAATTTCCTGTGGCCTTTGATTGTCACCAACTCACCCGAAACCAGACCACTGACGGTTGGTTTATCCCTGTTTGGTGCACCTGAAACCGGGGTTGATATTTCCGTGATCAGTGCCGCGACCATCATGACCATATTGCCCTTGCTGGTCGCGTTCCTGATTTTCCAGCGTCAGTTTATTCAGGCGTTCTTGCGTGCGGGCATTCGTTAGGGCAATCGCACCCGGGCAGGTCTATGAACCTGTTCGGTTTCTTTTGTGGTTCGGTGCATTAAAACGGACCATTACCAAGTCGCCTTCAGGACATCCAGCAAGGCTGATATGGTTGGATTGTCCTTGCGGCGTTCCATCGTGATCAGACTGAGCGATGCGGGAATTGAAACGGCTTTGCAAACTGCGAGGCCATAAGTCTGCTTTTCATGCAGGGCAATTGAATCCCGACACAGACTAAGCCCGACACCGGACCGGACCATTTCAAGCATGGATGCTTCCTGATCAACAAGGGCGACCGAGTTTTGTGCGCAGTCAAACTCACTAAAAATGCGTTTGAGAAGGCGGGAATGCACAGATGCTGGCGTTGTTCCAATCCAAGGCAAGGCAGCAAGTGCTTTCCAATCGGCATTTTCCATCCTGCTATCCCAACCGACCGGCGCAATCACCCGATAACTGAAATCGGCAAGCTTCACCGCATATACAGGTTCCGCCGTATCCCCGCCAAGCTCGTCATCGACATCCGGGCCGCTTAGGTAAAAGCCCGCATCAATCTGATTGCGTTTTACACCGGTCAGGATGTCACCACTGACACCATGCATAAGCTCGGTCTCTACGTCCGGAAAATCAATGCGCAACTGACTTAACAGACGGCCAAGACGGATAAATTCCGGGTCGACAATCGTGCCAATGCGAAGTTTTCCACTGATGCTGCCCGCCCGCTTGCGGGCACTGCGGCGAAACTCGTCCATGGCATCAAGAACTTGTTCGGCCTTTTTGAGCATCGCCTGACCATCAAGGGTGATCTGAAGCCCCGTTGATGTCCGTTTAAACAGGGTAATGCCGGTTTCTTCGCCAAGTCGTTTGATCTGATGGCTAATCGCGGGTTGCGTTAAATTAAGAACGTTTGCCGCACGCGAAACACTGCCTTCACGGGCCACCGTGACAAAGGCAAGCAACATATTGATGCTGGAAAACCGGGTCATATAAATAACTTTAATATTGCTCTTCGAGTTTTGTCATTAGATTTGTGCGTCCCTTCGGCTCTAAATGAACAACCAATATTCGCGATGGGTTACAACTGCTTGTTACTGACGGCTTGAACGATCTTGCATGGCCCGTCATGCACACGTTAGTTTCAGGCAGTATCCTTTGCGAAAAACAGCTAAAAAAGAAGCAAAGGGAACGCGCCACAATGAGCCAAACCAACCCGACGTTTGACTATATCGTTATTGGCGCGGGGTCTGCTGGCAGTCTGGTTGCCAACCGACTGAGTGCTGATCCATCAAACACTGTCCTTCTGCTCGAAGCCGGAAAACCCGATCGCTATCCGTGGATCCATATCCCCGTCGGATACCTGTATTGCATTGGCAATCCACGCACCGACTGGATGTATGAAACAGAAGCTGACAAGGGGCTGAATGGTCGTGTCTTGCGCTATCCACGCGGCAAAACGCTTGGTGGGTGTTCGTCGATCAATGGCATGATCTATATGCGTGGTCAGGCGCGTGACTACGACAATTGGGCCAAGCTGACCGGTGAAGATGCATGGGGCTGGACACAGTCACTTGAAGACTTCAAACGTCACGAAAACCACTACAAGCTGGATAAGGGTGCTGCCCCCAAATCGGCCACGGGCAAACCGTTTTCCGAGACCCATGGTCATGGCGGTGAATGGCGCATTGAAAAGCAGCGGCTGCGCTGGGACGTGCTTGATAGCTTTATCACAGCTGCCGGTGAAAACGGGATCGAGCCAACCGATGACTTCAATACCGGCGATAATACCGGCATTGGGTATTTTGAAGTCAATCAGCGCGCCGGATGGCGCTGGAACACATCAAAGGCATTTATCCGGCCGGTAAAAGAACGCCCTAATCTGACTGTCTGGACCGAAGCACAGGTCGAAAAACTGACCTTTGCTAAAAAGGCGGATGGCCAGTTGGTTTGTAACGGTGCCATCGTGAACCGGACAGGAACATCGCAGGAAGTCTTGGCAAAAAAAGAAGTCGTTCTGTCCGCCGGGGCTGTCAATTCGCCACAGATTTTACAAATGTCCGGGATCGGCCCGGCGGATCTTTTGAAACGGCATGGCATTGATGTTGTGCTTGATGCGCCAAATGTCGGCGAGAACCTTCAGGATCATTTGCAAATTCGCGCGGTCTATAAGGTGCGCGGTGCGCGCACGCTCAACACACTGGCCAACAGCCTTGTCGGCAAGGCCAAGATCGGTTTGGAATATTTGCTGAACCGATCCGGCCCCATGAGCATGGCGCCAAGCCAGTTGGGCGCCTTCACGCGCTCTGACCCTGAACAGCAATATTCAAATCTGGAATATCATGTTCAACCCCTTAGCCTTGAGGCCTTCGGTGGGGATTTGCATGATTTTCCGGCCATCACGGTTTCGGTCTGTAATCTGAACCCGACCAGCCGTGGCAACATTCAAATCAAGTCTGGTGATTTTCGTGATGCACCGAAAATTGCCCCAAGATATCTTGATACCGATAAGGATCGCAAAGTTGCCGCTGACAGCCTGCGTCAGGTCCGTGACATTATGGCCAAGCCTGCCATGGCACGCTATCAACCCGAAGAATTCAAACCCGGCGTGCAATATCAAAGTGACGAAGAATTGGCCAAGCTGGCCGGTGACATCGCCACGACAATTTTCCACCCGGTTGGCACCGTCAAGATGGGCCACAAGGACGACACATCTGCCGTGCTTGACCCGCATCTTCGCCTGAAGGGCGTTTCTGGTTTGCGCGTTGTCGATGCATCCGTGATGCCCGAAATTACCAGCGGCAACACCAATTCACCCACAATTATGATCGCAGAAAAAGCTGCTGGCTGGATTTTGTCAGGCCAATAGACGGCACGACAATCCAAAAGAAAACCAAATTCATGTTTGGAGGAAAAATGTACACCTCGTTTTCCCAGCTCCCGCTTACCGGCGTCAAAGTCATTGATTTTGGGCAATATATTGCGGGTCCTGCCGTTGCGATGTTGCTCGGCGATCTTGGTGCAACAGTGGTTCATATTGATCCTCCAGACGGTCCGATGTGGGATAGCCCGGCCAATGCGACACTTAACCGCAATAAGGTGATCCTAAATCTGGATCTGAAATCGGATGACGGCCGGGAAAAGGCGCATACATTATGTGCCGAGGCCGATATCATCATTGAAAATTTCCGACCGGGAAAATTTGCCAAGCTTGGCTTTGACTTTGCAAAAATGCGCAAGGAACGCCCGGAATTAATCACCTTGTCCGTACCGGGATTTGCATCAAACGATGAAGAACGCCGCGAATTACGCGCTTTTGAAAGCATCGTTGCGGCAAGTTCGGGTGTTTTTACCGATATGGGTTTGAACCGCGTTCTGATGGGGCTGAACCCGTCGTTTTCACCACTACCTTTGTCTTCTGCCTATGCTTCTCAAATCGCGGCATCGGCTGTTGTTCTGGCTTTGCAGTCCCGACAGGTTACCGGCCTTGGTGATCAAATCGAAGTCCCCCTTGCCGCAGCGGTGATGGAAGGGCTTTGCTACAACTCGATCAAGGTTTCCGACATGCCCAAACGCTATCTCACCCAGCGCGAGCTGGAGATCGAGCGACGCCGTGTCGAAGGCCTACCGATGAATGTTAGCTACGAGGAATTGCAGGAGCTTCTCGATCCGTTTTTCAGAAGCTATATGTGCAAGGATGGGCGGATGTTTTACGTGGTTTGCCCAAGCCACAAATTCCACGCCAAACGGTGCCTTGAAGTTCTTGGTCTGTATGACGAACTCGTCGCTGATGGTCTGACATCGGAAGACAACACCTACAAACCCCAATCGGAATGGGAGTCTGAAACATCTCTTGGCGTCTATCCGATGCCAAAAGACTGGGCGGACAAGATTGCCGCACGCATGAAGGAAGTCTTCATGACCCGAACATCGCATGAATGGAAAAAGATGTTTGGCCGTGGCGGCATTCCCGGTGCGCCTCAACGCTGGCTGCAGGAATGGATCCACGACGAATACGCAGAAGGATCCGGCCTGATGATTGATACCTGGGACCCGGAATATGGCGAAATGACAACGCCCGGCCCGGTTGTCTGGATGGAAGAAAGTGGTGAAGAGGCCCTTAAACCCGAACCACGGCGCTGGGTTGAGTTCGACGAAGCCCTTAAAATCCTGAAAAAGCACCGCACCGAAATCCCCGACCCAGAGGACACCACTGAGCAGGAAGGTTGGCTTTCGGGGGTTAAAATCCTTGACCTTTGCAATGTGATCGCGGGCCCGCATTCGGCAAGTTATCTTGCGCGGTTTGGTGCAGACGTCATCAAGCTTGATCCATCTGTGCCGCTTTATGACAGCTGGAACACGGTTATTTACGGCCTGTCGCAAATGCGCGGAAAACGATCCATTCTGGCCGACATCAAGGCAGAACACGGACGCAAGGTGTTCGAAGATCTGGTCAAATCAGTTGATGTAATTATCTGGAACGCCCCGGACAGCCAGATCAAGCGTATGGGCCTTGATGCCGAAAACCTGCGCAAACTCAACCCCAACGCCATTTTCTGTAAACTTGACTGTTTCAGTGGCGTAAATCGCGGTGTTCGCACCGACTATATCGGCTATGACGATCTGGTGCAGGCCGCCACCGGTATCATGTTGCGGTTCGGTGGTGCGATGGATCGCCCCGAAGAACACGCCCATGTCGGCACCATTGATGTAATGTGCGGCTTTGGCGGTGCGCTTGCAGTTGCCACAGCACTTTATCAGAAATACCGCTTTGGCCGCATCGGGCGCGGTCGTACGTCGCTGACAGCCAATAGCGGTCTTTTGCAAATCCCGTTTGCCTATGATTTTAGGGGACGTGGGCTGTTTGACGAACCATCAGGTCCGGAAATGAACGGCAATGATGAACTGAACCGATTTTACAGCACGGCGTCGGGTGTCTATCTGCTGCTCAGCGCCTATGAAAGCGACCTGCCAAGATTTCGTAATGTCGAAGGTCTTGAAGATCTGCCAGACGTTCCGGTCGACGAACGCGCAACTTATCTTGCAACCGCGTTTCAAACCATGCCCGCCATTGAATGGGTTGAACGTCTTCGCACGGCGGATATCGGTGTTGCCATTTGCGATAATATCGATGCCTTGCGCGCCGAAAACACCCGAGATGCAGACGGAACGGCCGGAACGGAAAACGGAAGTTATTCCTTCTCGCTCTATCCTGACCACCCCAGTGGCCACGAAGTTATCCAGCTTGACCCTTATGCGGTTCGCACGGTCCGGTCCAAGGTCCTTGCCCTGTCGCCATCCGAAAAATTCGGCGCGTCAACGCGCAGTATCCTCAAGGAACTTGGATATGCCGATCAAGCGATCGAGACCATGCTCAAATCTGGTGATTTAAGTGTTTCATGGAGCGACGAGTATATCCCAAGCTAAGGGGGAAATGACGCAAATGCCGCCAGTGGTGCGACATAAATTGCCCCGAGATAACCCCTGATCCTTGTATCCCGTCACAGAATTCCTCTGTGGCGGGATTTTGTTTTCATGAATTAATTTCAGATGTTTGGCCGTAAAATCCCGTCGCCTATTTTCTCTATTCGGTGCACTATACAGAATCGAATCATAACTTTTACGAATTCATCATATGTCCGTATTGATCCTGCTGCTCAGCACCACCCTGATCTGGGCCATGTTGTTGGTGTGCAACCGCATTGCCCTGACCAGTTTTGACATTAATCCATATGCCATGACGTGCTGGCAATTGGTGTTTGGTGGGATTGCCCTTGTTCTGATGGCGCCGGGTCGTCGTATTCCATGGCGGCAATTCACCCTGCCGATCAATTGGGCCTATGGTTTTTTGCGCGTCATGACCGGGGTGACATGGACCGCATCGCTTTTATATATCAGCGCACCGGAAAGCGGTATTTTGTCGCAAACCGGCATGCCGCTGGCCGCCATTGCCGCGACCTTTATTCTGGGCAGAGCCCCTGGACGGTCTGAATGGCTGGGCCATGTAACTTTGATTGCAGGGGCGGTCTGGCTGGCATGGCATCTGCCCGGCGGGTTTGCCAATCCGGCCGTTTTATTGATGCTGGCATCCGAGGTCACGGCAATTTCATCATCGGTTCTGGCCGAAAAACACCCGGATAACCAGATCAAGGATGCATGGGCGCATTTGCGCTTTACCGGGGTGTTGTTGCTGATCACCGCATCGATCTTTTTGGCGGTTCCGCCACTGGTTAACCTGATCAGTCCGGTGCCCATTCCCTATATCTCGACCGCCGGTCTGTTTGGCACGGAAACGCTGATTTCCGGGCTTGTGATCGGGGTTTTGTTTCGCGGTCCTGCAATGGTTCTATCCCTGCGATCAATCAAAACAGCGGGAATTGAAAAGTATATTCTTTCAACCAGCATTCTGCCCTTCATCCTGTTGGCACTTGAAATGATTGCCGCCCGGTTTGGTCTGACCCCAACCCCGACACATGACAGTGTGTTCTGGATCTCTTCCCTGCTGATCATGATCGGGATAATCCAGATTACTGTTTCCAAACAACGGCATGCTTCAAAACAGCGGATGCTTGCGGCAAAACCGATATCACCCTGATCCGCGTGGAATAATTACCCATCCACGCGAGCGGCAAGGCACGGCTCCCTTTTCCCCGAAGGGAACATCCACCCCACCAACGCCCCCCGATTATGTTGGTGTGATGAGATCGTGCTTTGCCTTCCTTTCGGCGCCCCCCTGCCGGAAGACAGAAACGCCCGGGACTTCATCCCCGGGCGTTTCGTTTATCCGACGACCGAGTGGTCGAAAAGATTCTATCGCTTCTTTAGGAGTCACGATTGGCCACCAGAACTCGAACGTATCAAGCGTTGCTCTACATTCACCAAACATGGCGGCATCGATCTGATTTTTAAGTCTGGTCTGACCGAGCATGACTTCGTTGAATTCCGGTTGTGCAACACTCAGCGCCACGTCAGGCTGCCTAAATGACACACTGCAATCATTTCGAACTCAACTTGGGATAACACCACCCCCTGATCATATTTCTGTCGTGAACAAAAATGCCGGTCCCCGGGGGAACGGGGACCGGCCAAGCCGCACTCGAGCAAAAAAGCTCGCGGGGTCGGGGGAACTGTGTGCGGCCTGTTTGATTTGCGACGAACCCATTCGCAATTTTCGACGCTAAAGCATGTTGCATTTTGGGGCGTTAGTGCCCGCCGCCTCCACCACCGGCATTGGCACGCGGCGGCTTGGCCAGAGGTAGCAGCAAAAAGGCGATAAAGAAGGTCGCCGCCAAAGCAAGATAGACATCGTTAAACGAAATCATCGATGCTTCGCGTGTTACCAGATTGACGATGAATTTCATTGCCGCCGCATGTGGATCAGGAATGCCCATTTCCGAATAGCGCGCCATGATCGTCGCCAGATAGTTCTTAAACGCCGTACTTGCCGGATTGATATGGTCCGATAACAGCGAGAAATGATAATCAATGCGTTTATCAAGCAACGTATTGATCCCCGCCATGCCAATCGCCCCGCCAAGGTTGCGCATCAGGTTATAAAGACCGCTGGCATTTTTGATCTTTTCTGGTGGCAAGGTGCCAAGGGCGAGATTGGTGATGGGCAACATGCAAAACATTAGGGCGGCACCACGGACGATCTGCGGCAAGATCAGCTCGTCAAACGACACTTCGCTGGTGTTAAAACCATGCATCGCAAGCCCGACAGCAAACAGCAAAAGCCCAAAGCCAAGAACAACACGCGGTGGATATTTGGCCGCCATCTTCCCGGCAATCGGGGCGGACAGGAATTGTGCAACCCCGGTGACCGCCATGACAATGCCGATTTCAAGACTGTCATAGCCCCGAATACGGCTCAGCATCAGCGGCATGATATAGACACTGCCATACAGGCCGATGCCAAGGGTAAAGCTAAACACGCACCCCATGGTAAAGTTACGATCAGCAAACGATTTCAGATCAACAATCGGTTTGTCATAGCTAAACATCCGCCAGAAGAAATAGATGCCCGCCAGCACGCAAACAATCGCGCCATAAACAATCGCCCGTTCATCAAACCAGTCATCTTTCGGGCCTTCATCAAGCACATATTCCAGACTGCCAAGAAACACAGCCATCGCGACCAAACCTTTTAGATCAAACCCCTTCAACAGCGAACGATCACCTTTGTCGATACGAAGCGTCATCCCCACCACAAGTGCAATCAAAAAACCTGGCAGCACATTCACCAAAAACAACCAATGCCAGGACAACGACTGGGTCAGGAACCCGCCTAATGTTGGCCCGACTGTTGGTGCCATGGTGGCGATCAGACCAATCATGACCGTCGCAGTATTGCGTTTTTCCGGCGGGAAAATGATGTAGGTGGTGGCAAACACCGTCGGGATCATCGCACCACCCAGGAAACCCTGCATGGCCCGGAACCAGATCATGCTTTCAATTGACCAGGCAAACGCACAGGCAATCGACATGATGGTGAAACCGATGGCCGAAATCACAAACAGCCAGCGGGTTGATATCAGGCGCGATAAGAACCCCGAAAGCGGGATCATCACCACTTCGGCAATCAGATAACTGGTTTGCACCCAGCCAATTTCATCGGGACTTGCCGACAGGCCTGCCTGAATATTTTCAAGCGAGCTTGCGACGATCTGAATATCAAGGATCGCCAGAAACATACCGACAACCATCGCGATCCAGCCAATAAACTGGACGCGATCAACCGGCGCGCCTTGTGCGGGACTTATGGCAGGAGTTGGTGCGGATGAACTGTCAGCCGTGCTGCTCATCAGTTAAGCTCCGAGACTTCCGTGGCCGGAAGGACGCTTTGCGCCAAACCTGAACCGGCAACATGGCGTGTGCCATCGGCATCGCGGGTATCGACATCGACAACAACCGACAGGCCCGGACGCAATGCCGCCACCCATTTGCTGTTATCAAGCGAAATGCGGATTGGAACGCGCTGGGTGATTTTGGTAAAGTTGCCGGTCGCATTTTCCGGCGGAAGCAAGCTGAACTGCGCACCGGTTGCCGGGGCAAAGCTTTCGACATGGCCGGTAATATCGGCATTGGGGAAGGCATCAATTTCAACCCGGACTTTCTGGCCGTGGGCCATATGTTCGATCTGGGTTTCCTTGAAATTGGCGACCACATAAACACCGGGCAATGGTACGAGAACCAAAAGCTGCTCGCCCGGCTGCACCAGCGCCCCTGTCTGAACCGATCGATTACCAATCACACCGTCAAATGGTGCATAAATTTTGGTATCAGAAAGGGCCTGCAGCGCAAGATCACGTGCGGCCTGGGCCTGTGCAACAGCACGTTCGGCCTCGATTTTCTGTGCGCGCAAGACACCAAGACGACCCTGTTCAACACCAAGGGTGGCGTTGGCGGCAGCCACCTCTGCCTGTGCTTTCTGGCGGTCGGCCTTGGCATAGTCAAATTTCTGACGGCTTGCAGCGCCCTTTTTGACCAAGTCGTCATAGCGCTGGAAATCTTCGCTGGTACGATCAAGCTCGACCTTGGCGATGCGGACATTTGCCTCGGCCTGTTTGATGGCGGCTTCTTGCAACGTGATCTGCTGATCCATGGTGGTCACAGCAGAACGGCGTGCTGCAAGCGTCGCATCGGTCTGGGCGACTTCAAGACGGTAATCCTCGTCCTTGATCGACAGCAAAAGATCGCCTTTGCGCACCGACTGGTTTTCGGCAACCGCCAGATCACCGACATACCCCGATACCTTGGGAGAAATGGCGACCTCGTCTGCCTGTAGATAGGCATTGTCAGTCTCTTCAAAGTACTGACCCTCGGTCATCCAATGAAACCCGAAATATCCACCGCCACCGATAATCGCCACTGCGATCAGGGGCAGAATGACTTTCTTCACACTCATGGCTTTGCAAATTCCTTTTGGTATTGATTAGTACCATTTGCACCTTTATGGTACCAATCAGTACCAAACGTCAAGTGCCGAATTGGAACAAATCCTTTGTCAGAGACTAAAAAGATCGATCCCAGAACGCTCAAACGCCGCGAAGCCATGGTTGAGGCCGCGCGTGAATTGTTCTGCCAACACGGCCTTGCGGGCACGACTTTGGAAATGATCACGGCCGAGGCCGGCGGATCACGCCGCACGATCTATGAACTGTTTGGCAATAAGGATGGTGTGTTTGAAGCGGTGATTCGCGATTGCACCGGTCGCGTCACATCGGCCATGAGCGGTCTTGAAATGACCGATTTGCCGTTACGCGAAGCCCTTATTCATTATGGCGAAACGCTGATGACGCTTTTGACCATGCCAGATACCATTCGCTATATGCGGCTGTTTCTGGCCGAGGTGCCCCGTTTCCCGAAACTTGGAAAAGTCTTTTATGAAAGTGGATTAATGACGGGCCGCCGGTTCATCGCCGCCTATTTCGAGCGCCAGATGGCCGAGGGCACCTTCCCCAAGGGCGATGCCCAACAAGCTGCTGTGTTTTTTGCCAGCCTGGTCAAAGCCGACTATGACATCCGCCAGATGTCCTATATCGATTGGGAACCCCAGGCAAAAGACCTGCACGGTCACGTAACGGCCGCAGTTGATATGTTCCTGCGCGGTTACGGGATTGGTCCCGAAACCGCGCCAGAATAGGCCTGTCCGACTGGCGCTTACGCCATCACACCAAACTATGGTCCCCCGACCCCGTTTTGATGTGATTTCGGCGGCTGATCTAAAACAAGGTCAGCAATCGATAGGCAATCGGCCCCATCATGGTGATGACGCCAACCCACATCAATGCAACACCCCAATTGCGATCCCGGTTGTTAAACCCAAACCCCAAAAGACAAAATCCGATCACGCATACGACAAGGATCACGGTGTTCTCGGTCGTCATGTTCTTGGTATTCCCCATTTTGACGAGAAACGCCTTTCGGAGTCTTCGTCTGTTTCGCTCAACATCATCATTTTACTGTTTTTCTGACCCGGGTTTCTTTGATCCGTGTCACATCACTTCGCAATTTTACCGCTACGCCAAGCCAGGCCCCGCTTTTCGATAAATCGAGGTAAATCACGGGTAGAATTACCCTTTTTGGGTAGAAAAACCTCGTCGAAGCCCCTGTCAAACAAGGCCGAACCTATCGAATTCCCCGATGATGTTGTTGTTGTTGCGTCGCCCTCTTTGATTTTCTGATGGCTTCCTGTATGTTGCGCTCTCCCGACGTGGCCAGGGCGCTCCCTCGCGCGCCGGAAGACAGAGATTTAACCATCTTGAATGGCAGCCGCGCTGTATTCCGGCCGCGGTCAGCAAGGGAGTATTCTATGAGCAAGATTCAAGTTAAGAATCCAATCGTCGAGCTTGATGGCGATGAAATGACCCGGATCATCTGGGATTTCATTAAAAACAAACTGATCCTGCCGTATCTCGACGTTGACCTGAAATACTATGATCTTTCGGTTGAGAAACGTGACGAAACTGACGATCAGATCACCATTGATGCGGCAAACGCCATCAAGGAACACCGCGTTGGTGTTAAATGTGCGACCATTACCCCGGACGAAGACCGTGTAAAGGAATTCGGCCTGAAAAAAATGTGGAAGTCGCCGAACGGCACCATCCGTAACATCATCGGCGGGACTGTTTTCCGTCAGCCGATCATTTGCTCGAACATTCCGCGTCTTGTGCCGAGCTGGACCCAGCCGATCGTTATTGGCCGTCACGCATTTGGTGACCAGTACCGTGCGACCGACTTCAAAGTTCCGGGCGCAGGTAAACTGACGATCAAATTCCAGCCGGCAGACGGTGGCGAGCCCATCGAACACGAAGTCTTTGACTTCCCGTCTTCGGGCGTTGCCATGTCGATGTACAACCTTGATGACAGCATCAAGGGCTTTGCACGTGCCAGCCTGAACTATGGCCTCAATCTTGGCTGGCCGGTTTACCTATCGACGAAGAACACGATCATGAAAGCCTATGACGGCCGCTTCAAGGATCTGTTCGAAGAAGTCTATCAGGAAGAATTCGCTGACAAGTTTAAAGCAGCGGGCATCACCTATGAACACCGTCTGATCGATGACATGGTTGCTTGTGCCATGAAATGGAACGGTGGTTTTGTTTGGGCTTGTAAGAACTATGACGGCGACGTTCAGTCTGACACCGTGGCACAGGGCTTTGGCTCGCTCGGTTTGATGACCTCTGTTCTGATGACCCCGGATGGGCAGACCGTCGAAGCAGAAGCGGCCCACGGCACCGTGACCCGCCACTACCGTCAGCACCAGCAGGGCAAAGAAACCTCGACCAACCCGATTGCGTCGATCTTTGCTTGGTCGCAGGGCCTTAAATACCGTGGTGAATTCGATGGTACCCCGGAAGTCGTCAAATTTGCCGAAACCCTTGAAAAAGTCTGCGTTGATGTCGTCGAAGCCGGCTTTATGACCAAGGATCTGGCACTCTTGGTCGGCCCGAACCAAAAATGGCTGACCACCACCCAGTTCCTCGACAAACTCGACGAAGGCCTGAAAGCTGCAATGGCCTGATCAGTGATCTGATCACGCTGGCAGTTTCGCCAAATTCAGAAGCCCCCGCCAATTATTCGGCGGGGGCTTTTTCGTGCTCGCCCCCAATTTTTTGTCAAAAAAAAGCCCCGTCGGGGGGGGGACCAGACGGGGCCTTGAGTATCACCGTGGACTTGGGTACGACCACGATGTTTGAAGCAGAATCAACTGCTTTGTGGTTCGTCCTTAAGCGTTATCGCCTGTATCGTCAGTTTCACCTGTGACGCCGGTATCAGCGGTATCGTCAGTGTCATCTGTATCGCCTGTGTCACCCGTATCACCGGCATCCCCCGTGTCACCGACGTCCGGCTCGCCATCATCAGGGGTTTCGCCATCATCTGCGTCTGGACGGGTCAGCTCTTTCCAGCCTTTGGTAATGATGTCCTGCTCGACATCCGGGTCAACGTCAGGCCCGGCTGGTGCGCCAAATACCCGCTGGATACCCGGTGGCAATGCACCGGCAAGCCCCGGCGCGTTTGCAATGCCGGGCGGCATGCTGCGATCTGCAACGCCTTCTTCTTCACCTTCTTCTGCCGATGCAGATTTCGACTGAAGACCAAGCCCCTGCGCGCTGGAACGTGCAGCAGCACTGTTGCCCTGCCCTTTGGCACCATCTGCACTATTCCCATTGCCGCCACCATTGCCACCGGCATTTCCGTTGCCACCAGCATTGCTGTTACCGGAACCGCCGCTATTGCCCGGACCATCGGCACCATTGCCGTTTCCGTTACCGCCGCTATTGCCGTTTCCGTTACCGCCGCTATTGCCGTTACCACCGCTATTGCCGTTGCCGCCACCGTTACCATTGCCACCGCCATTGCCGTTTCCATTGCCTTGGGCAAATGCAGCATTGTCGGTCACTTTATAGTGGCTGATATCGAACGACACTGGTGTTGCAATCAATGCAAAGGCACCAAAGCCCAGAATGCTTGCCGTCGCAATCTTTGTGCGCAGACTTTTTGTTTCGTAGCGTGTCATTGGTCTTCTCCAATCCAGTGCTGGGAATTTCGTGTTGATTTGCAAGGACAACGCCCCGGCTTGTAGCTTTCTTCCCAGCCGTCGTAAATTTTTCTGGATTTTTTTTAAATGTGACGGAAGAAACAGACCAACGTAGACGTTATCTACACAATAGGATCCACAAAACCAGTATGGGACACCCCGGTTTGGACACCGCACTTAAAACAGAACTAACAGATCTGTTACCGCGCGCTTTACGGTTTGCGCGGTCGTTGACACGTGATCCAATCGCGGCTGAGGACTTGGTGCAAACCGCCTATGCCAAAGCCGTCGAGCGGATCCATCAATACGAAACCGGGACCCGGCTTGATAGCTGGATGTACCGGATTATTCAGACCAGCTGGATTGACGAAAAACGTCGGGACCAGCGCCGCGGCAATGTTATTTCGTTCGAAGATGCACGCGACAACAGCGCACCGGGCCAAAACCATGGCGGCGTAGACAGAATGTTCCTGCAATCTGCCTTGGCCGCACTGGGGGAAGAACAACGTTCTGCCATCACATTGGTTTTGATTGAAGGATATAGTTACCGCGAGGCCGGCGATATTCTTCAAGTGCCCGATGGCACCGTCATGAGCCGCGTCGCCCGTGCCCGAAAGGCCCTTGCGGCCCTTTATGACGATGACAGCCAGACAACAGATAACACCGATATTCAACGAGGATCGCCATGACCACAGCATTAACGGATCAGGACTTTATTTTGCTGTCGGCTTATATCGACGGCGAACTCGCACCGACTGAAAGCCGCAAGCTTGAAGACCGGATTGCCAATTGCCCGGTATTGACCCGCCAATTCAACATTATGGCTGGTCAATCCATCGTCCTGCGCAACCAGTCCGAACGGCTTCTGCCTGATGCGCTTTATCCGAAACTTTCGAAAAACATCGAAGATATTCTCGATAGCAAGCCAATCCCGTCGCGTGTCCGGACCTATACAGACAGTGGCAAGACATCAGTCACACCACCGCACGCGGCAAATGGCAACACTGCGATCTGGACCGGCATTGGCGCGGCAGCCGCCGTTCTGATCGCCTTTGTCGGTGGCAATTGGTTTAGTCAGAATATAACGGCAACCGACGTTGCAAGCCTATCGGACGGTAATGCGCAACTTGTGACCTATTCGCCGGTTAGCAATCCGGTACTTGATCAGGAAATCAGTCTGACACTGGAAAAGACGCTAAGCGGTGCGATCCGCCATGTTGCCCTTGATCAAGGGAATTCTGATAATGCGGAAACCTTGATCGAACCGCTGCGCACCTTCCGTCAGTCCGGGCGTTTTTGCCGTGAATATCAGGTAACGTTCCCGACCAGTACCTTTGCCAATGGTCCTGACAGTTTTTATGGCCGCGCATGCCGTACTGGCGATGGTCAATGGGAAACGGTTTATCGCTTGATCCCGGGCGCTGACCTGCCCGAGATCGAAGATCCCATGGCACCGAAACAGAAACTCTAAACACACTCAGGCAGCAATCGGGTGTCCACCGGTTGCTGCCTGATGAGTGTGACTTGACGACCAAGATGAAAAGCCCCAAATAAAAAGAATGAGCAGGATCGAACCAATGCCCCCCCGCAGTCTTACGAGCCCGGTAACGGCGCTTTTTTGCGTTTTCGCCCTTGTCGTACTTGGCAGTTGTCAAACGATGGATGACTTTTCCCAATCCCTGAACGATCTCAATGACGGGCTTGGAGCCTACGCAAAAGAAACCCCGAATTCCGGACCGGAACTTGCCCCTGCATCCTTGCCAAGCTTTGGTGTTGGCGACGCATTTGTCTTTGACAGTGGGCGGGCCATCTACGTTAGCAGCCTGAATGGCGATCGCGTTGAATGGAATGGCGGCGGCGATTACCGGTTTGAAACCACGGCGGATTTCACCGGTCCCAATCTTGATTGGTCCTATACAGATCAGGAAGACCGCAAAAGGACCGGCAGTGCGACGATCAAGGAAGGCTCAGAAAGCATCTGGCCACTTTCGGTTGCGAAGTTTGTCCGGGTATCGACGAAATCGGAAAATATTGATCCCGATACCGGCGACACCAACAGTTTCGACCAATGGCTGACCTGCAAAGTTCCGACCACCGAAACGGTCGAAGTTCCAGCCGGCACCTTTGACAGTTTCGTCATTGAATGTGCGCGGTATTACAAACAATGGTGGATGCAAACGACCAAATGGTGGTACGCGCCCGACGTCGGCTTTTACGTAAAGCGGTATCGCAAATGGAATTCAGATGAGGAAGATGAAGAAAGCCTTCTGACCTACGGTCCCGCACCGGCCAAAATCCCACCAAAACAGCGCGAACGCGTGTCAAAAACCGTTCAAGTCGCACTCGAGAATATCAATTCCGGTGATACCAAACGCGCAACCCAGTCTTCCCTGACCATCGCAATTACCCCCCTTAAGACAGTACAAACGGACAAGGGGGTTTGGTGTCGCACATATCGCCAAGAACTCAGTGCGCGCAGCCGAACCAGCGAACAGATCAAAACCGCCTGTCGCACCGATGACGGGTGGGTTATCGAAGACGAGGTTGCCGACAAGGCGAGTTAGTCAAGCCATCAGTCGGATCATTGTCGCATCACCCCTTTTGGAACGGCCCATATCCCGATGGAAGAGTGTCCTAACTTCCATGGACGTGACCAACCATGGTTGGTCACAAGGGATCTAGTACTGCGCCTGCCCAAGGATCTGGTCAAGTTCGCCACTATCACGCAATTTCTTCAGGCCCTGATTGAAATCATTCATGATTGTCTGGGCTCTGGGGTGTTTTGGGCCGATAATGAAATGTAAGGGCATATCCGAAAGGCTTTCATCGATATGGCCAAAATCATCTTCGGAAAACCCACCATCGGTTATTGCGGCAAGAGCTTCTGGCACGGGGGAGACAACGCTATCGACCCGCCCGGCAGCAAGCAATTTGAAACAGGTTTTCATATCAGGTGGCGAAACGCGATTTGCCTGTCCTGATCCAAGCAACTGTCCGGTCTGGCCAAGTTCCCCATGCCCCAATGGCAGACAAATCGTTTTGCCGACCAGATCAATATTATCGTTGTAAGGTGCGCGTTTTGTGGAAAACCAGCCATAGGCAGACAGATTTGCTATCGGCTCAGAAAACAGCATTGATCGCGTCCGTTCAGGCGTTTGGGCATAAGGGTAAGTACCATCCACTTTCCCTTCAAGCGTCATTTCATACCCTTTAAGCCAGGAACGCCAGATCACGGTCACCTGGGGATAACCGGCAATGTCAAAACTTCGGCGAACAACTTGGGTAATGATGCCGCCGCCATCAAACTTTCGATCTGCGAAGGGGGGAAAGGCATCACCGGTGACCAATCTGATTTCTTGGCGAAGTTCATCTGCCATTACAGGCGATGCGGTTACAAAGCCCGCCAAGATCAAGACCGTATAAAAAATGCGCCGCGCTATTGTAACCATCGCGCTGTAATCGCCTTTTGTTTTATGCTTTCTATAGGTTAGAAAATATTGCGCTTCTTTCAAGCCCGGAACGGTCCCAGAAGCAACTTTAAATCTGCACAACAAAAAAGCCCCGATCAAAAATGACCGGGACTTTCGTGTCAAACGCATACTGCGCGCAGGATGTTTAGCGTTTTACGATACAGCCTTGCGCACAAACCTGCCATTCTGGAAATCGTCAAAGGCCTGCATGAGTTCCTGTTTGCTGCTCATGACGAACGGGCCATAGCGTACGACCTGTTCATGTAACGGACGGGCTGCAATCACCAACATCCGTCCGCCGTCTTCGCCCCCTTTGAGCGTCACACTGTTCCCGTTGCGCAGAACCGCCAAATGGTGCGTCGGAACGTCTTTACCGGCAATCACCGCATCGCCAATGAAAACATAGACAACCCCGGCATGGCCTTCTGGAATCGGGATGGAAATTTCTGCACCGGCATCAAGTTTGACATCAACAAATACCGGATCAGTCGAAATCCCGTTGATCGGGCCGGTTTTGCCAAACATCTCGCCCGCGACAAGGCGCAGATCAACCCCGTCGCTTACAGCAATTTCAGGCACATCCGGTGCTTCGATATTCTGATAGCGCGGATCGATCATCTTATCCTTTGCAGGCAAGTTGATCCACAGTTGGAACCCCTGCAAAAGGCCGTTTTCCTGCTTTGGTGTTTCTGAATGAATGATGCCGCTTCCGGCTGTCATCCATTGCACACCACCTGATCGCAAAACACCTTCTGAGCCAATGCTGTCTTTATGGCCCATTGCGCCTTCGACCATATAGGTCACGGTTTCAAAGCCACGATGGGGATGTTCCGGGAAACCGGCAATGTAATCATCGGCGTTGTCGGTCGAGATTGAATCAAGCATCAGGAACGGATCAAGCATATCAAGCTGAGGCGAGCCAATAGACCGTTTCAGCGATACGCCTGCCCCGTCCGAGGTATCCATGGCCCGCAAAACCCGTTTCACACCGCGTGCTTTTGTATCGGCATCCGACATTTTAAAATCTCCTGAGCTCACCGGTGCTGCGCACCAGATACAATTTCATTGCCCCAATTTCGCACAAAACTGTCGCCAAACAAGACGCAGTCAGGCATCGGATTGTTTCCATATGTACGGAAATATACAAAAAAGGCAGTCCCGTTTGCGGAACTGCCCTTCTTTTTCAGAATGATATTTGAACGTTTATCCAGCCAGCTTTGCTGCAAGTTCAGCAACATGCTTGCCTTGGAACTTGGCGATATCAAGTTCGTTCTCGGACGGCTGGCGCGAACCATCAGCCCCAGCAAGGGTTGAGGCGCCATAAGGCGACCCGCCCGTGATTTCATCCATATTGGTCAGGCCGGCACAGCTATAAGGTACGCCAACAATCACCATGCCATGATGAAGCAAGGTGGTATGAGTTGAGGTAATCGTGGTTTCCTGACCACCGTGCTGGGTGCCGGTCGAGGCAAAAACAGAACCGATTTTGCCGATCAACGCGCCCTTGGCCCAAAGGCCACCGGTCTGGTCAAAGAAATTCCGCATCTGGGCTGACATATTGCCAAAGCGGGTTGGCACACCAAAAATAATCGCATCATATTCTGGAAGATCTGAGACACTTGCAATCGGTGCAACTTGATCAAGTTTCGCACCGGCGGCCTTTGCGACCTCTTCTGGCATGATTTCCGGAACACGTTTGATGTCGACATGCGTACCGGCAACGCCGCGCGCACCTTCTGCCACGGCATTGGCCATGGTTTCGATATGCCCATACATGGAATAATAGAGAACAAGTACCTTGGTCATCACGAGCTCCTTGGTTGATGTCTCAATTCTTTATGATGGCAGCCCAAACAGGCATCCGAAACGCACAGGTTGGAAACAAACTGATGCACGAAACGCAACAACCGTTAATCCACCTTTGCGCTTAAACTAAGCCCCCGGATTACTGGCGAGATATTGCACAACCTGATCGGGGAAGTCGGTGAAAATGCCATCAATCCCGGCATCATCAAAAATCGCCTTTAATGCAATATCCATATCCCCTGCCCATTTAGGCAATTGGTCCGCACGCAACGTATAGGGATGAACCATAAGCTGTGCCCGTTGGGCCGCAATCAGGGTGGGTGTCATCATCGCCGTGCCATTCTCGCTCAGCCCTTCTATAACTTGGGGCAGCCATGGACCAATGCCATCCACGACCTTGGCCATTTCAAGAATGCCGTCATTGGATTTCAGATAGTCATAATCGGTTCCGTCCGGTGCGCCCCAGCGGTTTTCGCCGATCAATTGCACCAACTTGCCCTGATAGTTCAGCTCATTGCGGATACGCTGGGTTTCGGACCAGTCAAAACACTGAACAAAGGCATTTGAAGCCGGATTGTTATAGCCCCATTTTTCAAGGACCGAGATCACGGTTTTGGTAATGTCCTGCCCTTCGGCACGGTGGAAAGCCGGGTCTTTGATTTCGGGATAAATGCCAACATCACGCCCGGTGGAATGGTTCAGCCCCTTAACAAGCTTGATTTCTTCTTCCAGTGTCGGGACTTTGAATATGCCAAATTCACCCGGAAAGCGGTCTGCATAAACCTGCTTGCCGGTGTCGGCCTTAAACCGTTCGGTGACGTTCAGGGTTTTGATTTCGGCCAAGGTGAAATCAATCGCGTAATACCGCCCGTCTTCGCGCGCACGTTCGGGGAATTTTTGCGCAACGTCCGTTGTCGCATCAAGATGAATATCATGAAGGATGACCGGAATGCTGTCTTTTGACAGAACCACATCCTGTTCGATGTAATCGGCCCGCATGCCATAGGCCAGCGCCTTTGCCGCCAAAGTGTGTTCTGGCAAATAGCCCGACGCACCGCGATGGGCGATTACGACTTTTTCCTGCGTTACATCCTGGGCAAAGGATGCATGCATACCCGCAACCAATATGCCAACCGCCAGCAAGCTTGACCGGATCATCTTTTCTACCAGCATTCCTAAATTCCTTTGATCATTGCCCCGTCCGGGGTTTTCAGGACTATAGGCGTGGTTTCACGCGACAGGAATGCCGGGGCATCACCCATCTGCAATCTTCATGAAACTGTTACGCTGATAAAGAAACGCGTGTTTAGCGGTTAAGTTCCCCGGTCATGCGATCAAGTCCATCCAGGCTTAACGGGAACATCCGACCAGTCATCAATTTATGCATGATCTGGATTGATTGATGATGCGGCCACCAGTTTTCCGACTGCGGATTGATCCATGCGGCATGGCCGAAATGATCAAGTAAACGTTGAAGCCAGACAGCGCCTGCTTCTGCGTTCCAATGTTCGACCGCCCCACCGGGATAGCTAATTTCATAGGGGCTCATGGTGGCATCGCCCACAATCACCAGTTTGTAATCCGAGCCATATTTATTGATCACGTCCCAGGTTGATACCTGTTCGTTCCAGCGCCGTGCATTATCCTTCCACAGCCCTTCATACGGACAGTTGTGGAAGTAATAATATTCCAGATGTTTGAATTCGGTTTTGACCGCAGAAAACAGTTCTTCGCAGACCTTGATATGGTCATCCATCGACCCACCAACATCAAACAGCATCAGGACTTTGACCGCGTTATGGCGTTCGGGGCGCATCTGCACATCAAGCCAGCCTTGCCTTGCGGTTGACGTGATGGTGCCGGGCAGATCAAGCTCGTCCGCCGCCCCGGTGCGGGCCCATTTGCGTAACCGGCGCAAGGCGACCTTGATGTTGCGCGTGCCGATTTCGACACTATCATCAAGGTTCTTAAACTCGCGCTTGTCCCAGACTTTTACCGCGCGGCGATGACGGGATTTATCCTGCCCGATCCGCACCCCTTCGGGATTATAGCCATAAGCGCCAAACGGCGATGTTCCCGCCGTTCCGATCCATTTGTTGCCGCCCTGATGACGACCTTTTTGTTCTTCAAGACGCTGTTTTAACGTCTCCATCAGTTTTTCCCAGCCGCCAAGGGCTTCGATCTCGGCCTTTTCTTCGTCCGTCAGGAATTTTTCAGAGAGTTTGCGCAACCATTCATCGGGGATTTCGGTTTGCCCGACCTCATCCATGCCATCGGCAAGGTCAATCACACCTTTGAAATGTTCGGAAAAAACCCGGTCGAACTTGTCAAGATGGCGTTCATCCTTCACCAAGGCAGCACGCGAAAGATAATAGAAATCCTCAACCGAATAACCCGCCAATCCCTTTTCCACCGCCTCAAGCAGCAGCAAATATTCGCGCAAGGATACCGGAACCCGGATATCTTTAAGCTTATAGAAAAAGCCGGTGAACATTCCGCTTAGCGCCCTTCGCGCCGGGCCATAAAGGCAAGGCGTTCAAACAGATGTACGTCCTGTTCGTTCTTAAGCAACGCACCATGCAAGGGCGGAACGGCGGTTTTGGCATCCTTGGCCCGCAATGCTTCGGGCGGCAAATCTTCGGCCATCAAAAGTTTCAACCAATCAAGAAGTTCCGAAGTTGATGGTTTCTTCTTTAAGCCCGACACATCGCGCATGTCGTAAAACAGGTTCAATGCTTCGGCGACCAGACGTTTTTGAATGCCGGGATAATGTACCTCGATGATCTCGTTCATCGTATCGGCGTCGGGAAAGCGGATGTAATGGAAGAAACAACGGCGTAAAAACGCGTCTGGCAGTTCCTTTTCATTGTTCGATGTAATGATCACGATCGGGCGGTTGGTTGCCTTGATGGTTTCCTGTGTCTCATAGACAAAGAATTCCATGCGATCGAGTTCCTGAAGCAAGTCATTGGGGAATTCGATATCGGCCTTATCGATCTCGTCAATCAGCAAAACCGGCGCATCGTCGCCTTCGGCCTCGAACGCTTCCCACAATTTGCCTTTGACGATGTAATTGCCAATGTGATGAACTCGCTCATCCCCCAACTGGCTGTCGCGCAAGCGCGATACCGCATCATATTCATAAAGACCCTGCTGGGCGCGGGTGGTCGATTTGATCGACCATGTAATCAGTTTTTTACCAAGGGATTTGGCGATTTCTTCGGCCAGAACCGTCTTGCCGGTTCCGGGCTCGCCCTTGACCAAAAGCGGACGTTGCAACGTGATGGCGGCATTGACCGCGACCATCAGATCTTCGGTTGCGACGTAGTTTTCCGTACCCTGAAATTTCATTTGTGCCCTGCAACAAAGGTTGACGTTTGCGTTAACCTAGGGTGTTAAAGCTACTTGAGCAAGGGGGCAAACCAACCTTGTAATCTTGTGACTGGTGACCGCAATTACGCATAGTTTCGATTAAACGCCTGCACGGGGCTTTGCATAACTGCTACTTCCTGAAAACTTGTTCTTGTGCCCCCTTTATCAACCCACTCAGCTGATGTTGTGGTTTTGTGTCCTTGTTGGTCTATTCGTTATCGAGCATGCACCTTATTACCGCTTTTAAACAACGGTTTACGTTGAGAACAGCCCCGGCTTTCGACATCAAGAGGGCAAGTTTTCAAAATGAAATGCAAGGAACACAAACCGTGCTCCTTGCATCGCTGGGGTTGGCCGGATGTCGGCCGGGGAGATTTGGTTCCGAAGGCGGTTTAGTTGGTCTTCACCATCACGTCGTTCATGATCGCGGTAACCTCGCCCATCACAGCACCCGCTTTGGTGATGCCATTGGCTTCCTGTTCAGTGACCCAGGCCGCCTGAACGTCCTGATATCGGGTGGCCGCGGCGAAGGCTTTGACCTCGGCTACGTCAAGCATGCGGACATTTGCCCCCGCCTCTCGCAGCTTTTCGACCTGCGCATCAAAGCTTTGGATCATGACATTGCCAAGGGCTTCATAGGCCTTGCTTGCCGCGCGTTTGATCGCGTCCTGATCCTCAAGCTTCAGGCTATCCCAGACATCCTTGTTCATGGTGAGCGGATAGACGTGACCAAGCCACAAGTCATAGGAGACCAGAATATTTGGTGCCACCTCATGAGCATTGAGGAAATAGCCGCTATCGACATTAACCATCAGACCGTCAAGTTCACCGGATTTCATCGCTTCATAAACTTCCGGCCCCCAATGCACGCGCACAGGCGTCGCACCAGTGTTTTTCAGGAAATCGAGATGCCAGAAGCTAGCCGAACGCCATTTTTGCTCGGCGATGGTCGAAAGGTCTGCCATCGGCTTCGTGCCATAGAACGCCACCGGATAACCCGTTCCAAAGAAGATCGGCACTATGTTGCTGGCAGCCAGTTCTTCATTAAAGGCCGGGACCTCATCGTAAATACGCTGGAAAAATTCGACCTGGCGATCACCCGTCGGACCGACGATGAAGCTTTTGAATATCTGATGAAGTGGCAATTCCTTGGCGGTGTATTCCGGCACCGTGGTTGCCATATCCACCGCCCCGCTGCTCACTGCACCCAAGGCATCATAAGCCTTGGCAAGTTCGCCGTCCCAGTGATCTTCGATCTTGAGGCGCCCGCTTGATTCCACCTCGATCAACGGAAAGACAACGTCGCGCAGGAAACGCGTGCGCATGCGATCAGATGGCTGATGATCGCTGAATTTCAGGATACGGGGCGCTGTCCTGGCATCCTGTGCCATGGCCTGCACCATGCCTGAAACCGAAATAACGGCCCCGATGACGGTACCGACAAACAGTCTGCGGCCAATGGTCACAAGGGTTGAGTTTTGGCGATCTTCACGCATATGTACCACTCTCCAATCGTGGGACGGGCATCCAATTTGATAGCTTTGCTGGTGCTCGTTTTAAGTTTGCAGTCATGATCAGGCCTGTTTGATATGGTCCGTCTTGACCCGATCGTCATGATGCAAATATATCTGAATTATCCTTCAGCTTGGAATTCGCATATTGAAATCGTCCACAACAGAGAAACTAAAGCCCAGAAAACAGCCTGTTCAGGAACGATCCGGGGTGACCGTTGATGCGATCTATACGGCAACCATTCAGGTTTTACTGGCCGATGATATGAACAAACTGACCACCACGCGGGTCGCCGAACGTGCCGGTGTTTCGGTTGGGACGCTCTATCAATACTTTCCCAACAAGGAAGCGCTTCTTTACGCCATCCTGCTGAAGCATTTCGAAGAAATGGCACGCGCCTATGAAGAGATCGCAGCACATCATCCACCCGCCCCGCTTTCAGAACTCGCCGCGTGCATTGCAGATACTTATGTCTCTGTGAAAATGGTCAACCCCGATGCAACCGAGGCGATGTATCGCGTTGCCGGTGCGATCAATCAGGTGCGCATGTCTTCCAATGTTTTCGCCCGCATAGGCATGGCCATCTGTAATATTTTGGCACAGGCATCTGATGCGACCTTCAAAGACCCGAAACAGGTTACCTTTACCGTGCTGTCATCACTTGCCGGTTTGTCGCGGGCAAGCTTCGGGCAACTTGCAGCAGGAAGTGACGCATTGGCGCGATTACAGGATGAAAGCCGGTTGGTGGCACAAGCCTATTTGCACGCAGCAGCCGATAAGGACGCCTGATCAGCGGTCATGCATCCCCTTGCCTTCAAGGATGCGGGAACGATATTTATCAATACGCGCCAGACGGGTGGCTGCCTGTTTGGCACTAGCAATATACAGACCATATCCACGCTGACGTCCAGGTGTCAGGGCGTCAAATGCCGCTTTCAACTCTGTGTCTTCATCAAGCCGGATAATCAGTTCCTGTGGCAATTCGATTGCATCGGGCTTTTCGATTTCAGTACCAGATTTTTTGATGGCCTCGGCGACAAAGGACGCGATCGCGTCCTTGGCAGTCTCGATATCTTCGAGAGTTCGAAACCGGAACCGCCGACCGGATCTCGAATTCGGACCGGGCGCTTCAAGCAGTTGATCGGGATCGTCGAGCAACGCGCCTTTGAAAAACATCAAAGCCAAAACGTTCTTCATCGGCTGGATAATGGCAATGTTTTCGCCTTCAAATCCGTAACAGGGCTTTCCCCATTTCAGATCTTCATCAAGATCGCATTCCAGCAAAACCTCGCGCAAACGCGTCATCTCTTTCGACCAGTTTTTTGCATCGGTGAAATAACGATCAATCGATGTGCTCATATGTGCAATCTCCGCTATCGGCGCTCAACCCAAAGATGCAAATCCCTACCATTCCATCGGAAATTTTTCGATCAAATTTTCCACCGTGACGGAACGGCAACTGCCATCCTCCTGACGATTTGCGCAGCAGTGCCGATGCCGGGATTTCACCATACCAGTCGCGATATGACCGCTAAAAACTGCTGACATGGTTGAACCCGAAACGGCCCGGATTGTGACACCCCATTCAGTCAAGGCATCATCGACGGTTTCGATACTATTTTCCCTATACCGCGCTTTCAATTTCCCTGCCCCTTTGGACAGGTTCGCATTTTATCTTATGCCGTTACTATCAACCTAAAATAAGGTTGAGGGACAAAATGAGCAAAAAATTACTGTTACTTGGTTTGACGTTATTCATGTCAGCCTGCGTCGCAACTGTTGGCAATCAGTTTCATACTGATTTTCCGATTGGCAAAGTGATCCGGGACAAAGTTACCCTGCCGCAAGGCGACGTCTTACTGCCAGAAGGCGACTGGACTGTTCTTGCCACCGAAACAGGCCAAAACAATTCTTACATCACCTTTGGTGCCGTCGCGTTGGGCCGGATTGACAGTGACAACTTCCTGCGGGGATTGGTCACAATCGCCAGTCCGCTTGATGCAGGGATGGGGTATTCTTTCTATTCTGCGTCCTTCTGTGATCCGCAACCTAACCTTCTTTATCACCACACCAACGCCAACGTGGATCTTGGTCGTCAAAGCTGCTTTGGGGTGAAGAAAAAGACCATCAGTGCGTTCGATAATTTTGCCGAATATGTAAAGACCGCGATGAGCAACGCCCATGCAATGGGGGTTGATCGCCCTTATGATATGCTCAGCACCGCCTATCGCTTTACGCGCGGGCACAAGTTTCTTTATGTCGAATACGGGTTTGATTATCGCCAAGACGCAAATCAGATGTTGCCCGATTATGCCGACGGTGATCCTGTCGAATTGACCCGTCCTTTCTTCCCCGAAGACAAGGAAGACAATGTCAAAGCCGTGGTCAGATGGGCCCGCGCCAACGCCGCCAAAATAGAAACCGAGTTTCTTGATTGAGACCGTAAAGGTGTTACGTGCAGGCTGAATTGGTGCCGCTGTCTAGCGACTAAGGCAGATGTGACATGAGTGCCGTGACGGGGGCATTTTGTCGGGTGACTTCGGCCTTCAACCCGTCAATATCCATGTCCTCGTCTTTGACAAATTCGATGAACATCATGTTCACATTGTTAAAGACGAGTTCACCCGTGGCGTCGCAATCAACGTCCTTGCGCACGATCCCGCGCGTTTGCAGGGACCGAAACAGATCACAGACCTGTTTGGACAGGCGGTGATCAAGGGCGGTATAGCGTTTTGAAAACGGTGTTTCAGGCTGCCCGATTGAAAGTGACATCGCGGTACGCCACATTTCTTTAGAAAGATATGTCAGGGAATGGTCGTAATATTTACCGATCAGTTCCGACAATGCCTTGCCGACATCGTCAAGTTCACGACCAATGACCTGATCACCTGCTGCCAGCACTTCTTCGACCTCCATCGAGACCGTCGCCATCAGCATGTCGCCCTTGTTTTTATAATAATTATAAAACGTTCCGACGGACACACCGGCCATGTCGGCAATGTCTTCAATGCGCGCACTGTCATACCCGACCTTGCGGAACAAAGTCGTCGCCGCCTCAAGAATACGGCGGTTTTTGTCGGCTTTCTTTTGGGCGCGCAAACCTGACATCGTTACTCCGGGAAAACTGAACGGGTTCAAAATTTACATTGACTCAAAAAATGAACACGTTCAATATTTTTTCAACGGCACCGAAATGAGTGCCGAGATACCCAATAAAAAGGGAGGCCTCAATATGAAATCAGGGAGAGCCAATGTTTCGTCACGTTTCCACGGGGAAAACCCGCATTAAGCTGCTGGGCGGTGCTGCGACCTTTATCTTGAGCGCAGTCGCGATTGCCAACAGCGCACAGGCCACCGAGGAGCTTAATGCTCTTGTCTGGTGTGATCATACTGATCCGGCTTTGATCGAGCCGTTCGAAAAGCAATACGACGTCAAAGTCAATCTTAAGGAATATGAAGGCACGGGTGCGGGCCTTTCGATCATTGAACAATCCCGTCCGGGCGACTGGGATGTGCTTGTGATTGATGGCGTTGATGTCCATCGCGCCGTTGAAATGGATCTTCTGGCCGAAATTCCGGCCGATGCCCTGCCGACCGCTGATCTGTTCCCGGAAGTCGTGATGGCCGGAAACAATACGCAAAATGGCAAGACCTACGCCGTCACTGAAAAGTTCGGCTACAACACCATTTCGTTCGACAAAACCAAAGTTGATCCCAAAGACATGGAAGACATGTCGGTGATCTGGTCGGACAAATATGCCGGACGTATTGCGGTTTATGATTATTACCTGCCGGTGATCGGTCTGGTTGGACTTGGCCTTGGCATCGACACAGCCGATCTTGGCGCGGACGATATGGACGCGATCAAGGAAAAGCTGTTTGCGATGAAGAAGGTCTCCAAACAGGTTGGTGAAGTTGTCTCCTCCCAGACGGCTTTGGCCACAGGCGAGGTCGACATTCTTGTTGGCGGTGGTGAATGGATCACGGCGGTTTTGTCCGAAGACAAACCCGACCTTGATTGGGTCATCCCGAAACAGGGTGGACTTCGCTGGGCGCAGTCGATTGCGGTGATGAAAGACTCAGCCAAGCCTGATTTGGCGCTGAAATTCGTTCAATACATCATGAGCCCCGAAGGTCAGTCGCGTCTTGCAACCTCATCTTGCTATTGGGGGATGCCCGCTAATGCCAAGGCAGGCGAAAACCTGACCGATGCGCAAAAGGTCGCCCTGCGCTGGGATGATCAGCCAGCTTATCTTGCCAACTCGCAACTTTATCCGATCCCGGATGCCGATCTGGATGCCCAGATGCAGGATGCATGGGTCGAGATGCTGCAGCAATAAGCATCCCTTGCTTGTTGCCCACCCACCATTGCCCCGCTTTTTGCGGGGCAATGGTTCAAACTTGCGCTAGAATTGCCTGAACGGCCGCGCCCCACCCAAATGTCACCGACTGACAGCACCCCGGTCCGAACCGACCATATGGGGTGCGACAAAGGACACCGTGATGGCTTCTACCACCCTTGAAACACGCGAAAATCGCCGCGCCTGGGGGTTTGTGACCCCGGCTTTGCTGTGGACGGTCGCGTTTTTCGTCATCCCCTTCATCGTCATGGCTGCCATAAGCCTTGCCACCCGCAAAGGGCGCGAATTGGTGATGGCGTGGAATCTGGATAATTACATCACGTTTTTTGAAAAGGCCCATTTGCTCAAGGGTCTTTTTGTCTCGCTTGAAATCACCTTTACCGTCACCTTTATTTCCATCCTTCTGGCCTATCCACTCGCATGGATTATTGCTGAACGGGTGCCCCAAAAATGGCAACGTATGGCATTGATCATGGCGATTTTGCCGTTCTGGACCAGCTATGTTGTCCGGTCATACTCATGGCTTCTGGTTCTGGCCAAAAACGGCGTGATCAATAATACCCTGATCCAGATCGGGCTGATTGCCGAACCGCTTGAAATGGCCAGCACACGGTCTGCCACCGTGATCGGGTTTGTGCATTTCTTCGTCATGCTTCTGACCCTGACGATTTATGCCAATCTGGTGCAGATGCCGCCAAACTATCGCCGTGCCGCGGCCGATCTTGGCGCCAACGGGTTTCAGGTGTTCTGGCATGTTGTGTTACCGCTAACATTGCCCGGTATTATGGTCGGTGCGTTTCTGACCTTTGTTCTGTGTATTGGCGATTACATCACCCCGCAGATTTTGGGCGGCAATAATGAACTTGCCCTGCCCCAAGTCATCATGCTGCAACTTGGCAGGCGGGCTGATTTCCCGATGGCAGCAACCCTTTCGATCATTCTGATGGGGGTCGTCACACTGGCCTATATTGCTTGTGCCCGCTGGCTTAAGATGGAGAGAACATAAAATGATCTCTTCACGCTTTTCCAAAACCCTGTCATGGGCCTATCTGATTGCGCTTTACGGCTTTATCTTTTTACCCGTGGCGGTCCTAGTCCTGTTTTCGTTTCAGGATGGTCGCCTGCCCGTTCCGCCATTTAATGGCGCAACGTTAAAATGGTACGGCGAGGTTTTTGCCGATAACCGCCTGATGTCCGCCCTTGGCAATTCCCTGATGGTTGCCCTTGGTTCATCAACTGTTGCCTGCCTGCTTGGATTTTGTGCGGCTTACGGCCTTGCGCGCTTTGTCCTTCCGGCATCTCGGTTACAGCGCGGACTTCTGGTTGCCCCCATGACAGTCAGTTACCTGATCATTGCTCTTGGGCTGTTATCAACCTTTAACTGGATGGGTGTGTCGCTGTCGCTTTGGACGGTGGGGGTTGGTCATGTGGTGATTAATTTGCCGCTGTGTTTTGCGATCATTTACGCATCGATGGGGGACCATCAAAAGAACATCGAACGTGCGGCCCGTGATTTGGGGGCGGCGGAATGGCAGGTGATGACACAAGTCAGCGCACCGATGCTGATGCCATCAATTTTGGCGGCATTTTTCCTTTCGGTGACGTTTAGCTGGGATGAATTCATCATATCGTTCCTGCTGTCGCGCTTTGACGTCACCCTGCCTGTTGAAATCTGGAGCATGTTGCGGTCGGGCCTGAACCCGAAAACCAACGCGGTCGGAAGCATTGTCTTCCTTGTATCGGTTGCCCTGCTGCTTATCCTTGAACTGATTGTCTTTAGAAGGACGGCAAAGAAATGACCGCCCCCGTATCCATACGCAACGCCACCAAAACCTTTGGCGACTTTACCGCCCTTGATAACGTCAGCCTTGAAATCGAGGCCGGTGAATTCATTGTCCTTCTTGGTCCGTCAGGCTGTGGCAAAACCACATTGCTATCGCTTCTTGGCGGGTTCCTATCCCCAACCAAAGGCAATATCGAGATTGCCGGGCGCGATATGGGCCAGGTCCCGCCATCCAAACGCCCGACCACCACAATGTTTCAAGATTACGCCCTGTTTCCGCATATGACGTTGCGCGATAATGTCGCGTTTGGACTTAAGATGCGAAAAATCGGCAAGTCTGAACGCCATGCAAAGGCAGAAGACCTTCTGGATATGGTCGGCCTTAAATCATCTGCGAACAAAAAACCGCACGAACTTTCCGGTGGGCAGCGCCAGCGCGTTGCCCTCGCCCGTGCCTTGGCGGTTGAACCCGATGTCTTGCTGCTTGATGAGCCGCTTGGCGCGCTGGATTTAAAACTCCGCCGCCAGATGCAGGACGAGCTTAAAGCCATTCAGAAACGGGTTGGTACAACATTCGTTCACGTGACCCACGATCAGGAAGAAGCCATGGCGATTGCTGATCGGATCGTCGTGATGAATGGTGGCAAAATCGAAGATGTCGGTCGCCCGGAAGATATCTATATGCGCCCGAAAACCGTGTTTTCCGCGAGTTTCATGGGTGAAGTCAACTTCATCCCCGGCACCCTTGATGCCATCACCGATGATGGCGCGCATATCAACACCATCCTCGGGTCTGTCAAATTGCCGGAAACCTCTGTTGGTGATCATGCGATCAAGGCCGGGCAAAAGATTATGCTTGCGATCCGCCCTGAACATTTTCGCGCAAGTACGGGCACAGGCCAACGAATCACATTGGGCAAGGCAAAGGTGACCGACGGGGCGTTCTTTGGCACCCATCACCGTGCCCATCTTAGCCCGGTTGACTATCCCAACATGACAATCACCGCCCATATGCCGCAATCGGCCATCATTGAACCTGGCGCGTGGATTGATCTGACCATTGATCCAACCTCCATCACTGTCCTGCCCGGCCATACAAACGGATCAAAGCAGGAGGACGCCGGGGCATGACACTGGAACACGCCAAACCCGAAGACTGGTACAGCCTGAAGACCGTGGGCGATGACGTCACCTATATTGGTGAACCGTTTATCGAAGAATTTTACCGCTGCAATATCTGGCACATTCGCGGGCGCGATAGCGATATGCTGGTTGATAGCGGCATGGGCGTCGTATCACTTACCGATTGGGTGCCCTTGGTAACGGAACGACCCGTTCAGGCGGTGGCAAGCCATACTCATTTTGACCATATCGGCTGTCATCACGAATTTGAAAACCGCATTTGCCATCGCTGCGAAGCGGATCTGTTGGCCGCACCCACGCGCAAGAACACGCTGGCGGATCCCTATGTCACCGACGAGATTTTCACCAAACTGCCCCCGCTTCCGTATGCGTCGACGACCTATGCGGTCAAGGCCGCCCCGGCAACCCGCATAGTCGAGGATGGTGATGTGATTGATCTGGGGGACCGGCATTTTGAGGTCATCCACACGCCGGGCCACTCGCCGGGGGGCATTGCATTATGGGAAGCCAAAACCGGCATCCTGTTTTCCGGCGACATCGTTTATGATGGACCTTTGATCGAAGACACTTATCATGCCAATGCACGTGATTATGTGCGATCCATGGAACGGCTTTATGATTTGCCGGTGCGTGTGGTCCATGGCGGACATTTTGCCAGTTACAGCGGCGAACGCCACCGCAAGATTATCAAAGACTGGCTGAGGGAACGGACCTGAAAAAAGAAATCAGTGCCAAGACATGACGCAACATGATCTGGCCAGTTACACCCAAATTCTCAGGAAGGCTTCCTATGGAAAACGCAGGCAAATTCTACATTAACGGCAAATGGATCGATCCGATCTCGTCCCAGAAAATGGACGTCATCAATCCCGCCACCGAAGAAGTCATCACCCAGATCACGCTGGCCAGCGAAGAAGATGTCGACCTTGCGGTTGCCGCGGCCAAGCGTGCCTTTGAAACCTATAGCCAGACCACGATTGATGAGCGGCTTGGCATGCTTGAACGCCTGCTTGCGATCTACAAGCGCCGCTATGAAGAAGTCGCTCAGACCATCACGGCCGAACTTGGCGCACCGATTACGATGTCGCGCGAACAGCAGGCCGATGCAGGTGTCGCCCATCTTCAGGATTTCATCAATGTTTTGCGCGACTTCAAAACCGAAGAAACCCTGCATAACGGCGAAACGCTGTTGCGTGAACCAATCGGGGTTTGTGGCCTGATCACGCCGTGGAACTGGCCGATCAACCAGATTGTTCTTAAAGTCATCCCGGCCTTGGCAACGGGCTGTACTTGCGTTTTAAAACCATCTGAATTCACCCCGCTTAACGCGATGCTTTATGCCGAAATGATCGATGAGGCCGGCTTCCCCGCGGGCGCATTTAACCTTATTCAGGGTGTAGGTCCCGTTGCCGGTGCGACCATGTCGCGCCACCCCGATATCGCCATGATGTCCTTTACCGGATCAACCCGGGCGGGCAAGGCGATCACACGGGATGCCGCCGAAAACATCAAACGTGTGACGCTGGAACTCGGTGGAAAATCGCCCAACATCGTCTTTGATGATGTCGATATCGAAGACCGCATTACCTTTAGCGTTCTCGATGTTTTCAACAATACCGGTCAAACCTGTGACGCGCCTACCCGTATGCTGGTTCAACGATCAATCTATGATGAGGCCGTCAAAGTCGCCAAAAAAGTCGGCGATGCGGCAAAGGTTGGCGATCCACGTGTTGAAGGCAATCATGTCGGGCCGCTGGTCAGTCATATTCAGTATGACCGGGTTCAGACCCTTATTCAGGCGGGCATTGACGAAGGTGCCAAACTGCTGGTCGGCGGTGTCGGCAAGCCCGATGGTATGAACGAAGGATATTTCGCCAAACCAACCATCTTTGCCGATGTAAATAATAATATGCGCATCGCACGCGAAGAAATCTTTGGCCCGGTCGTCGCCATGAT
This sequence comes from Thalassospira lucentensis, assembly GCF_050516545.1. Classification (GTDB taxonomy): domain Bacteria; phylum Pseudomonadota; class Alphaproteobacteria; order Rhodospirillales; family Thalassospiraceae; genus Thalassospira; species Thalassospira lucentensis_C. Next base: position 2,645,800 of record NZ_CP191544.1, read on the forward strand.
CCCGTTTGATACCGAAGAAGACGCAATCAGGATCGCCAATGACACGCCATATGGTCTGGCGGCCTATATCCAGACCCCTGATGATGCCAAGGCCGACCGGGTTGCGCGCAAACTCCGCGCGGGCATGATCCGCATCAATGGTGCCTTCCCGCGTCCGGGAAGCCCGTTTGGCGGCTATAAACAATCAGGGATCGGGCGCGAAGGCGGGCTGTTTGGCCTTGAAGACTTCATGGAAGTCAAAATGCTGCATAAGCCGTAATCGACGAAGTTTGGCTGGTCATTGTTCACCGACATGGTGACCAGCCATAAAAATTGCAGATTGGTATAGGGCGCCCCGCATTTGAGCCTATCCGTTTGAGAGCAATCCACCAACTATGGATAGTTTACCCTTTCCTTACAGACACTTAAAACTTCTGTAGACGTGAGGAAAGGGACACAAATGATAAGAAAACTCATCGTACTGGCAACTGCAGCGCTGTTATCGGGCTGCGTCACCGCAGCGACCCAGTTTGAGCAAGACGTACCAATCGGGCGTGTATTTTCAGATAAAATAACCATGCCGCAAGGTGACGTTCTTTTACCCCCCGGCGACTGGACAGTTGTTGGTCAATCGATCACCCGAAACAACCACTATCAAGCTTTTGGCCATACCGCATTGGCCCGTATTGATGATGACCACAACCTCAACGGTCTTGTTTTCCTGATGACCGCGCTTGAGACACCACTTGGCTTCTCTTTTTATTCGACAGATCACTGTACGCCCGACGAAAAAGATATCTACTTTGAGAAGGTTGCCAATCGGGATCTTGGCCGACAGATATGCTTCTATATTGACAACTGGAGCACATGGCCATCAGCAGAAACAGACAGCGTGTTTCGACAGGCCGACGTCTATCTAACTTCCAAAGTAATAGATCGCCCCGACAGCATGCTGTTTTCCGTTCATCGCATTGTGCGACGGAACAAATTCCTGATCGCTGAATACGGCTTTGACTATCGTGAACCGGTAGATGTCGCGTTCCCCGGCTACACACCTGCCGATACATCCGTGACAAAGGATTTATACAGCAACCCGCGTTGGCAGAAAAACTTGGACAATGTGATTGCCTGGTCCCGCGAGAAACAGGACCTGATTGCAAGCGAGTTTTTGGACTAAACAACACAAACCCGCTTCAAACAAAGACCCCGGAAAATTCCGGGGTCTTCTGCGTTTCATGTTAAAGTCACACCGCGCAATGCCCTTGCGTCATCCCCACATGATATAGGGCTGGTAATGATGCAATCGGCCACTATAATCCCATCGTTAATCGATAAATTTAACGATCCGGGCAACGGATCAGATACGGATTGGGAGACGAGAAATGAATGCAATGTCCTTTTCCGAGATGGGACTTGCGGCGTTAAAAAGGCGGCAATTTGATGCCGCCATCAATATGCTGCGTCAGGCACTTAGCGAAAATATGGATAATCTTGAAGCCCGGTTCGGGTTGGCGCGTGCCCTTCACGAAAAAGGTTCGATTGTCGAAGCACTTGGTGAATACCGCACGGTGCTGCAATCTGATGCGGGCCATGAAGATTGCCTGTATCACACTGCACGCGCCCTGCTGGAAAATGGCGATCCGCGCGGTGCGCTGAACCATGTCGATATCATTTTGCGCGCCAAGCCAACCAATCCTGATTTTTTGACCCTGCGCGGTCAGGCATTGCTTGATCTTGGTCACAGCAAAACAGCCCTGTCATCGCTTCAAACCGCAGCACATCATAGCCCCGGCTCACAAACCATTCATCGGCTGATGGCCGCCTGTCACCGGGCAAATGGCGATATCGACGGCGAACGCCGCGCGGTTGAGCAGCTCCTGCGGATTGACCCGACATCTTTGACCGCCTCAAACGATCTGGGCGTGATCAATTTGCGCGATGGACAATTCATCGCAGCGTTTGAGGCGTTTGAACAAATTCTGGCACAGACCCCTGATCATAGCGAAGCCACCCTGAACCGGGCCATTACCCTGACCGTCATGGGCGGCATGGATCATCAGGCGATCTGGGAACGGGTCATGGCCGTTTGCCGTGATATTGACGGGCTTGATGACATCCGCGCGCTTGCAGATACCGTTACCGAACTGACCGATGACAAACGCCAAGACAGCAAGGACGCAGTGGCGCTCATCGCCCATGCAGCCCTTGCAACCACCGACATCTAGAACCCGAAATACCCTCGTCATTACGCGGGTATTTTTGATCAGCTTGGTTGGCAATTAGCTTACGGGTGCCTCGACAATTGACCCCTCAGAGCTGCGCGTTTTCACCCAGCCCAGAATACCAATCACACAGATCACTGCGGCAACACCCCCGACAATAAACGGTGAATTGCTGCTGAGGCCTGCGAGAACACCCCCGACCAAAACGGCGGCGGCCTCGGCCAGAACATGGACGGATCGGTAAATCCCCAATGCCAGGCCCTGTTCATGCGCGCCCGCCCCGTTTGAAATGAACAGACTGGTGGTTACTTCGCACCATGCAATCCCGAAGGCCGCCAAACTCATCGGCACAAAAATCCACACCAGATCATCGGGCAGGATAAAGGTCACAAGACCAACCGCCAGCAGCATATGACCAAGGGCCGCAACACCACGAAGCCCCATCGGCCGCTGTGCCCGTTCAACCGTCAATCCCGCCAAGATCAGCGGGATCGAGATGATGGCGGCACACATGCCAAGGAAACTGCTTGTCACGTCATGGTTCTGCACCATGTAGACGCCATAGAAACAGAAGAACAAATAGATCGCGACATAGCTTGCAAACGACACCACATAGCCCGGCAGCAAAACCGGATCGGTCAAGGTGGCCCAGACAGACCGGGTGGCAACTGGTGCGCCCTTATCCGTCCGACCACGGCGGCGGGCATATTCGGGAATGTTCAAAACCACCGCAACAACCAAAAGATTGAAGCCATACATGCCTGCTGCAAAAAAGAACGGCCATGAAACGTTGAAAGACGGATGAATAGACGGGTCCGAGAAAAATCCCCCCATCAGCGGACCGACGATCCAGCCAACATTGATCGCAACCGTGATCAGGCCGAAATTGCGCACCTTGTTTGCCGGTGTGCTGATGTCTGATGCGATGGATTGGGCGATTGCCATATTGCCTTCGCAGAGGCCCGACACAAACCGCCCGATCAACACCATCGATAAATTGGCATTCGCAACCCCGATGGCGACAACGATATAGCCAATTGCAGCCCCCAAAAGCGATGCCACCAGAACCGGCTTGCGCCCGACCTTGTCGGATAAACGCCCCAACCAGGATGCACCAACAAATTGCCCAATGGGATAAAGCGCCATCGCCACCCCAAGCAGGATGGTGCGATATTGTTCGGGAACCGACGGATCAAGAAACCCCAGTTCAGGCTTTAAAAACATCGGGCCAAAGACCGGATAGGGCAAACTGAAACCGGCAAAGCCAAACAGGACAGTCAAAAAGACTGCCGACATTGCCTTGTTTTCCTGCGACATAGGGATGAACTCCGTGGGGCGTTAGAAGGCTTGTGTGATTGTGTTTAAAAGGACCCCGTGGCGTGTAGCGTGTGGCAGAATGCCGTTACAAGGCGACGTAACGATCCGCAAGGGTCCGGACTTTTTGCCGGGCATCTTCAACCTGCCACCCTGCCCCGATCATAAGATCAGCCAGCCCGTCACACAGGATATTGACCGCGTTTTTGCGCAATTCCTGTCCGTAGTGGCGATCGGTAATTTCCGAGAGAACAAGCACATTGATCCCGTAACCAAGCCCCCAACTGCCAAGATTAAGGTTGCGGCTGCGGCTGGTCATATCCGATGCAATGCCAAGTTCGGCCTCACCTTCGCTGAGGAAGGCCTGAAACATCGATGTGATGGCATTGATCTGATCAAGCTGCGCCTGATGGCGCACAGAGGTCGCGCGTTTCCAGATCGATGGGGCAAGGGCAAGATATTCCGCCTCAAACCATTGGGGGTGATCAATGGAAAAGCGCAGATCAAGCAGATTGGCGATGATGTATTTTTCAATCGCGCTGCCATCATGATTGCGCGCAATATCAAACTTCTCGGCACGTTTGGAGCCTGCCATCACCGCCAAACCGATCAAAAGATCTTCCTTGCTGGCGAAATGGCCGTAAAGCGTACCAACCGAAATGCCACATATGCGGGCAAGGTCCGACATTTTAAGTTCAAAGAAACCAACTTCTGCAATCAGTTCCCCTGCCCCGTCAAGGATCAGTTCTTCACGCTTTTGGCGTTTTTCCATGCGGTTCTGCGCAACCATGGCAACCCGGCCTTTTCATCGACTTTATAGTTTGTGACGTAAAATCGAATTTGGTTCATTTTTTAAACCGGGACAATTCGTAATTTTGCATGGGTGTCATTCGATGGCGCGAAAAGCATCGATAAGCAGCAAAACCGCCACGCATTTCCCATTTGACCGGAACAGCTACCGTTATGATGCGTTTCCAGCATAAGATCGTAGGGTCATACCCCCTAAGCCCAAAGCAGCTGCTCCATGGATCGGACGGCGTTGCACCCCCGTTATCCTTTTTGAGTGGTTGCCAACATGTTTCAACGCTTCATCCGCATATGGGAATTTCTGGCTTACAGCCTGTGGGTATCGCCATTTCTTTTTGCCCTTGGCGGTGCCGCCTTTGCCGTTCTGGTGATGGCGCTTCCGTCATATGGTCTGGGGGATATCCTGCCATCGTTCTGGCCGGGATTTGATCAGTTGCCAACGATCCGGGATTTGCTGCAAACGCTTTTGGCAACCCTTGTCACTATGACGACATTTGCCTTGTCGATCACGATGGTTGTCCTGACCTTGGCCGCCGGATCGCTTGGCCCGCGCATGATCCGAAACTTCATGGGTGACAGCAAAACCCAAAATGCCCTTGGCACCTTTGTCGGCAGTATTCTTTTTCTGATCACGTCCCTTCTTCTGATGGGCGACATGCCTGAAACCGCGCCGATCCCACAGCTTAGCGCGACAATAGGCATCGCACTTTTTGTGATTTCTGTTTTCGTTCTGATCTTGTTTGTTCATCACCTTGGACGGTCAATCGTCGCCGATGAAGTCATCCAGCAAGTCGGCCATAACCTTGAAACCACCATCCAGTCGGCTTGCAGCACACTACAAGACCCGATCCAACGGGCCGAAAAGGCGCAAGTGGACCTTCCCGATACGATGGAGATTTCAGAAGACGTCGCCCTTTATGCCGCGTCTTCGGGATATGTTCAGGGCATTGATTACAAAAAGCTGTGCGAGATCGCGACAGAACGCGGTATCTGCGTTTCATTGATGGTCCGTGCCGGGCAACACGCGATTAAGGGTGACGTTATTGGCTGTGTTTCACCCGCCGACAACAAACCGCTCAGCACAGATATCAGAACCTGCCGAACCGACATCAGCGAAACGATCCTGACCGGCAATCACCGCACCGCCATGCTTGATGTCGAATTTGCGGTGCGCCAATTGGTCGAGGTTGCCTTACGTGCCCTGTCACCGGGGATCAATGATCCGTTTACCGCGATTTCCGTGATTTACCGGTTAGGCCGCGCATTGCCACATGCCATGACGTTTAAATACCCGGTGGGGACATGGAATGATGATGACGGCATTATCCGCGTTCAGGCATCCCTTTCGGATTTCGCCGGGATGCTTGGGGCGGCCTTTGATCAAATCCGCCAATCGGCAAGTGCCAAGCCCGATGTCTTGTTGCCAATGACCGAAATCATCGAAAGCCTGATTAAACTGTCAGAAACAGACCACCAATCAACAGTCCTGCGCGATCACGCCCGCCTGATCCTGCGGGCGGCAGAACGTGACATTCGCGAAGAAAATGATCGCAAAGCTGTTGAAACCGCCATCAACCGTATCTTGCGCAATCAGGAAAAATAACCGTCAAAACAGCAAGATCAATCAGGTATTCCGCGATCATATATGGCAATTTAACACCGCCGCTGATGTTGCAGCCAATCAAGGAATATCTGTGTGAAGGATCACGACCGCCAGAATTTCAAAGCACGGTTTTCCCGTGTATTTGACCATATTGATGTGCATCTTGATCAGGATATGTCGCTTAAAACCTTGGCCGGTATTGCGGCCTATTCACCGTTTGATTTTCACCGGCAATTTACCGCCCTGTTTGACATAACGGTCACGCAATATGTCCGATTGATCCGCATGCGCCGCGCCGCACATAGCCTGCTGTTTCGCAAAAATCTGTCGATCACGGAAATTGCCTTTAATGCCGGATATGACAGTCCGGAATCCTTCAGCCGTGCCTTTCGCCAGATACAGGGGCAAAGCCCATCGGATTTTCGGGCCAACCCGGATTGGGATCACTGGCAGGAACGTTATGCCAAACTCCAAACTGTGAGGATCAATTCAATGAGCAGCCCAACGCATCCCGGCATTCTTGATGATGTCGCGATCCTAGATTTCCCCGAAACCAGAACCGCTTGCCTTGATCATGTCGGCCCGCCAGAACGCATTGGCCAAACCATTCAACGGTTCATCGCATGGCGAAAGGCCCATCACCTTCACCCATCCAAACACGCGACGTTTAACATCGTCTGGTGCAATCCCGATGATACCCCACCCGATGAATTTTGCATGGGCTTGGCGGTTGCGACCAAGCACCAGTTGACGGAAGATGACACAGAAACCGGGTTTTATGAGCAAATCCTGCCGGCTGGTCGCTGTGCCAGACTGCGCCATATCGGCAGTGATCAGCTGCTTGGCGAAAGTGCCTTGCGGCTTTATCGCGACTGGCTGCCCCAAAGTGGGGAAACGCCCGGCGACTTCCCACTGATGTTTCAACGTGTCGCGTTTTACCCCGACGTTCCCGAACATGAAACCATCACCGATATCTTCCTACCGCTGGCCTGATGGCTATTTTGCCGTAAGCGGCGGCATGCGCCGTTCAACCGGTTTTGATTTTACAATTGCGGTGTTGGTTTCGGCCTTATCGACAATCTGATCCAACAACCCGTCCAGTTCCCCCATTGAGCGCACATAAAGCCGGGCGACAAAGCAATCATCGCCCGTCACCTTGTCACACTCGCCAAATTCCGGAATTTCCGAAATCAGCTGCTGCACGATATGAAGCTTCCCCGGAAGCGGGCGAATGCGCACGATGGCTTGTAACGGATAGCCCAATGCTTCGGGGTCAACATCAATGGTAAAGCCCCGAATGATTCCACGTTCTTCCAATCGCCGGACGCGTTCGGCCACACCCGGGGCAGAAAGCCCGACCTTGGCGGCCAGTTCCTTTTGCGAAATACGGGCATCGCGCATCAAGATTTTTAGAATCTTCTGATCTGTTTCGTCCATGACCTTACAAATCTCATAAATTTGTCAACTTTACTTAGATAAAAAAGGCTACATGCAACAACTACCTTGTTCAAGCCATATAAAACCGCGGCAAAAAAGCGGAAAGTTACGCCATCAAATGAAATTCAAGACGGAGCTTTCCGATGAAAGAACAAGTACGCGGTACGGTCGAAATGACCGCCGCAATGACGATTTTGGGAACAATCGGCTGGTTTGTCGTGATGTCAGACCGCCCGGCTTTGGATGTTGTGTTCTGGCGCTGTGTGTTTGGGGCAGCAACACTTTTGCTGATTTGTGCCGGGATGGGGCTTTTGCGTGGGCTTTTAAACATCCGCATGCTGGGTTGGGCGGCCCTTGGCGGGGTGGCAATTGTGACGAACTGGTTCATGCTGTTTCAGTCTTATTCGATGGCGTCGATCTCGGTTTCAACGGCGGTCTATAATACCCAGCCCTTTATGCTGGTGCTGTTTGGCGCGATATTTTTTGGCGAAAAACTGACGCTGAATAAATTCGCATGGCTTGGCATTGCCTTTGGCGGGTTGCTTTTGATCATTGCCGGCAAACCAACCGGCGGCTTTACCGGGTCTGATTATGCTGGCGGGATTTTAATGGCATTGGGGGCTGCGTTCTTCTGGGCGACCGCCGCCATTATCACCAAAAAACTGAAAGGCACCCCACCGCATCTGATCGCACTTATTCAGGTCTGTGTCGGTATCTTGATGCTGATCCCGTTTGCCGATCTGCATAACCTGCCTGACACCGCACAAAGCTGGGGATCACTTGTCACCGTCGGCGTGGTTCATACCGGGATCATGTATGTGTTGATGTATGGCGCGGTTCAAAAACTGCCCACCCATTTACAAGGGTCGCTGAGTTTCATTTATCCGGTTGTTGCCATCATTGTCGACCTGATCGCCTTTGGCTATCGCCCGGATATCGGTCAAATCATCGGTGCGGTTGCAATCCTGATCGCGGCCGCCGGAATGAATTTGGGTTGGCAATTGATCAGAGAAAAAAGCGTAGTTTAAACGAAACTTGATAGGTAGCTGTAGAGAGGGAGTTTTGCAGACATCCTCTCTACTTCTTACTCATCCATCTAACGCCATATGCTCCGCCTCATCTTCCAACGCATCGACACTAACGTCTCTTGCATCATCACGGTTCGATTTGATTTTCGGAGCCGCCTTACGCCAAGCAACAAGATTTTGTCCGACTTCTCGGTAGAACTCTGGGACAATCTCTTCCAAGAGAGCAATAAAGTTTGTCTGCTGAGTAAACTTCACCCCAACCCTGCGCGATAACAATACGTGGAAACCAAGAACCTGCATACCTTCCTTGCCCTCTTCCGAAATGGCAGCATCCTCTCTCAAAGCTTCAAGTGGATACAGAGTGGCTTCGCTGCTTCCCGGCCACATTAGCCTAATATGCATATCCGACGTTGATACACCTTTGAGCTGCCGCAGCAGCCAATTCACCCTTGCCTTGGTCGTTTTTTTGTCATCGGGCGCTCTCAAAAACATCTCAACGGAAATCGTTCTAGTCATAAGGTTGGCATAGATTTCGACAGGCGACGCAGCATCCGGAATCACAAGTGTGGCGCTCAAACGTTTCGTATCGCGAAGGTTGGCAAATTCTTCTTTTAGTCTAAGGCTTGGATCTTCGAGATGCTTGCGTGGCAATTTCTCTCGAACCAAAGTTTCTGTCTGGCGGCTAAGAATCAATGAGAGGTCTCGCGTTTCCTGATGCCATGCCTCTAATACAACTTGTGCGGCCTCAGATTTCGCAGGAATACCTTCTGACGCTGACACTAGCTTATTTAAGTCAGTCCATTCGGCAGGCATACGATCAAAACCTTTGATGCCTGTGCTCTCATGGGTCAAAAACCTTTTGAGTTCATTCAACAAAAGCAACTGATCGTCATCGGCCACTTCGTCATTGCTTATAAGCAGATCAGCAGTCGTCAAAATGAACATCCATGACCAATGGTAGACAGGAATTTTTGAACGACTCTTACGAACGGATATTAGAGGATGGTTTTCAGGGCGGGATGTAAACTGATTGGATATCGTGATGACGCAATCTACCCCATGCGCCTTAGCCAATGCACGATAGCGTTCCACCTGATCATCGTCCAAAAGGTTGGAACCCACTTTTGTCTCTACCAATGCACGCCATTCACGTTTACCGGTCGTGGCAATCAAAAGACCATCAGGGCGGTCTTTTGTCGCAGATTTATCTCCAGAAAAAACGATTTCTGTAAACGCATCGACGCTAGTTGTCTTACCAACACGAACATTTACTGACCTGAGCAAACTTTGCCCGAATTCTTGAATACTCGCCAAACAGCTTAAAACAATTGCCGTCGTGCGACCTTCTTTCGATGTCGTTGCCAAGACAGGGAAAAGGCGAGCCGCCTCACCTTGCGACAAGTAATCGGGCTTCATGCTTGATCTCCCCCAAATGACACAACCAAAGGTTATCCCTTGAGATCAAGAATGCGCAACCAAAAGATTTATTCAACACCCAGAATATACAACTCTCCTAACTCTGCATAATAAAAGGGCCCCGACGGGGCCCTTTTCTAAAACTCTATATTTTGGTGATTAGCCCGCAACATATGCCTCAATCGCGGCCAATGCGGCATCGGCCTGGGATGGATCAGAACCACCACCCTGTGCCATATCCGGGCGGCCACCGCCGCCTTTACCGCCAAGCTTGTCAACACCGATCCGCACAAGATCAACTGCGCTGAACTTGTCTTTCAAATCATCGGTCAGGCCAACCACGATCGATGCCTTGCCATTGTCATCCGAAACCAGTGCGACAATACCTGACCCCATCTGATCGCGCAGTTCATCAACCATACCTTTAAGGTCCTTGGCCGGAATGCCTTCAAGCGCGCGAAGGGCCAGTTTGACGCCGTTGACTTCCTTGAACGCATCACCGCCCGATGCTCCGCCGGAACCGGCCGTTGCCAGCTTCTTGCGCAGATCGGATACTTCACGTTCCAGACGACGACGTTCTTCCTGAAGCGCTTTAACGCGGGCCGGAACATCTTCTGGTGCTGCTTTAAGTTCAGATGCCACCGTGCTTAGAACGTTTTCACGCGCAGTCATATAGTTCGCAGCATCATCGCCGGTCAGGGCTTCAATCCGGCGGACACCGCTTGAAACGGCACCTTCGGAAACGATTTTGAACATGCCGATGTCACCGGTACGCTTCACATGCGTGCCGCCGCAAAGTTCAAGCGAATAGGCATGTTCGTTGGTTTCTGGCAGGCCCATGGAAACAACGCGGACTTCATCGCCGTACTTTTCACCAAACAACGCCATCGCACCCAGTTCAATCGCCTCATCCGGGGTCATCAAACGGGTAGTGACTTCGCTGTTTTCACGGATCAGGCGGTTCACATCGGCTTCAATGATCGCGGCTTCTTCTGCCGTGACCGGCTTTGGGTGCGAGACGTCAAAACGCAGGCGATCCTTGGCAACCAACGACCCCTTTTGGGTGACATGGCCACCAAGATGCTTGCGCATGACCGCATGCAAAAGATGGGTTGCCGAATGGTTGGCACGCAAGGATGAACGACGCGCATGATCAACGCGGAATTCTGCGGCATCGCCTACTTTGACATCGCCTTCAACAACCTTGCCAAGATGAACATGCAAGGTGCCAAGTTTCTTTTGCGTAGCCGTGATTTCGACTACCGCACCGCCTTCGGTTTTGATGATGCCTGAATCGCCCTGCTGACCACCAGATTCACCAAAGAAGGTCGTCTGATTGGCAATCACGGCAACTTCGTCACCCTTGGATGCGGTTTTAACCTCGGCACCATCCTTGACCAACGCGGTGATAACACCTTCGGCGGTTTCGGTTTCATAGCCCAAGAATTCAGTCGCACCGTCGCGGTCCTGAATATCGAACCAGACTTCTTCGGTTGCGGCTTCGCCAGAACCCGACCATGCGGCACGTGCCTTGGCCTTTTGTTCTTCCATGGCGGAGCTAAACCCGTCTTCATCAATGCCGATTTTGCGCGGTTTAAGCGCATCGGCCGTCAGATCAAGCGGGAAGCCATAGGTGTCATAAAGCTTGAATGCGACATCCCCCGAAAGGATCGCACCTTCGTCCATGCCATCGGTCGCGTCATCAAGCATCTTAAGCCCGCGATCAAGCATGGTTTTAAAGCCATGTTCTTCAAGCTTAAGCGTTTCTTCGATCAAAGCCTGTGCGCGGACCAATTCCGGGAACGCCCCGCCCATTTTGCGGACAAGTGCCGGGACCAGTTCATACATGACCGGGTCTTGCGTTCCGATCATGTGCAGATGGCGCATGGCACGGCGCATAATACGGCGCAGAACGTTACCACGACCGGCATTGGATGGTAGAACCCCATCGGCAATCAGGAAGCTGGTTGAACGCAGATGGTCGGCAACCACACGGTGCGACACATTATGCGGACCATCGGGATCAGTATTGGTCGCATCTGCCGATGCCTCGATCAGCGCACGCATAAGATCGATGTCATAGTTATCGTGTTTGCCCTGCAAAACAGCAGCAACACGTTCCAGGCCCATGCCGGTATCAATTGATGGTTTTGGCAGATCAACGCGATCACCATTTGCCATCTGTTCATACTGCATAAAGACAAGGTTCCAGATTTCAATGAAACGGTCGCCGTCTTCATCTGCACTGCCCGGAGGGCCACCCCAGATGTGATCGCCATGGTCAAAGAAGATTTCCGAACACGGACCACACGGACCAGTATCGCCCATCGACCAGAAGTTATCAGAGGTCGGAATGCGAATGATGCGGTCATCGGTCAGACCGGCAATTTTCTTCCACAGGCCATGGGCTTCGTCATCGGTATGATAGACGGTCACCAGCAGCTTATCTGCCGGCAGGCCATATTCCTTGGTGATCAGGTTCCATGCGAATTCAATCGCATTTTCCTTAAAGTAATCGCCAAACGAAAAGTTGCCGAGCATTTCAAAGAAAGTGTGGTGACGGGCGGTATGACCGACATTTTCAAGATCGTTATGCTTGCCACCAGCACGCACACATTTCTGCGAGGTCGTCGCGCGCGTATAATCGCGGTGCTCCTGACCGGTGAAAACGTTCTTGAACTGAACCATCCCGGCATTGGTAAACATCAGGGTGGGGTCATTGCGCGGCACCAGCGGGCTGGAGGAAACGACTTCATGGCCGTTCTTGCGGAAGAACTCCAGAAATGTGGTGCGGATATCATTAACGGTCTGCATATCTCTCCAACCCGGAAAACGCGGAACAAATGCACCCACCATTCTGGCGGATGGACTGCACTATTTAACGGCTCGACCTCACGCTGTCCAGTCGGGCGAGAGATGTCAGGGGTAATTGTCTTATGTTTTACGAATTTAGCAATACGATCCGGTCATTTTCGCGAAAGCGACGGGCACGGGTGAAGCGATAAGCCAAACCGATCCCGGTTCATGCCCGGCACAAAATCAATATGCTTAAACCCATGTCGCAACAATAACTTACGCGACGATAGATTTTCCGGGTGGGCAAAGGCGGTCAGCGTTTCAATCCCGCCAGAACCTTGGGCAACTTCAAGTGCAGCCTTGACCAGTTCGGATGCATATCCCTGCCCCCATGCTTTGGGGTGAAAGTAATATCCAAGTTCCGGTCCCCAGTCCGGATCAAACGGATCAACATAGAGTCCGCCCCAGCCAATAACATCTTCCGCCTCCCGCCGTCGGACAACCCATGGGGCAAACCCGTCATGGCGACGCCGCCATTCATGAACGAGAACGCGTTTACGACAGGCCGCGAAGCTTTCATCATGACGGGTATGGTACATGGCATCCCGATCACCAAGGAATGCATACAGATCAGGAATGTCAGAAAGGGTCGGCGGAGACAGGGTCAGCCTTGATGTTGCAACGGGCGGGATGGTTATTTATCCACACCTTCCTGGATCTGTTCGCCAAGCTTTTCCACATCGCGGCCAAAACCGGCTGCTGTTTCACAGGCAGCAAGCGAGAAACCAAACCCGGCAATCAGGGCCACGGCCAAAATGCGTTTAACAAGGATCGACATTTGTCTTTTTACTCCGTCTCGGTGACCTGCGCCCATGCGCGTCATGTTCTTTGTTATCGCTTTATATTGTCGGGCAAAGTCGCGGCGCGCAACTGTTATCAGCGCATAGCAAAACCGGCATGCAATGGCATGCCGGTTCTGGATGCTCGTATATATGTTTTTGTTTGTCTGGCGATCTGTTTTGGATCACAGCGCGCCGTCACAGGGGCGGCCTGCGTCCACGCAGCGCATTGACCAGAAGCGAGATCACAAACAGCGCGATAAAGACAAAGAACAGAATCTGCGCAATGCCAACAAACGTCCCGGCCAAACCGCCAAAACCCAACACGGCTGCGATCAGCGCCAAGACAAGACAAAAGATTGCCCAACCTAACATGGTATTCTCCTTGTTTCTATCCGCCACTGCCCGCTGGCCCGAAGGGGGAAATCAGCCAGCACGCATGTGAACGAATATGCAGAACATTTTGGTTAGTCGGCTTCTTCCTGAATGGCTTCACCGGCATCTTCCATGTCTTTGCCAAAGCCTTCTGCGGTTTCACACGCGGCAAGACCAAAACCCATGCCAGTGATCATCGCAACGGCAAGGAACTTCTTCAAAAAGTCAGTCATTATCGTTTCTCCTGTTTGTTCAGGTGCAAATTTCTTTACACATATCAAAACGGAAGAAACCGGCATTTGTTCCCCTATCACCAGCCAAACACTTAATTTGACGCAATTAAGGCAGGTGCAAGCCTTGGCTTTCCAAGCATCTTGGCCAATCGTGATCATTTTGGGGCAGATCGGGAACAAGGCGGCATTTGCCCCGTCCCCGATCAGAGATATCGTCTTTGGACATCGCGTTTAACGCAGGTCAAGAAATCCGGCGACTTCATCAACAACCTGACGATGGATCATACCACGATCAGTTCCCTCGGGATCTGAGCAAATCGGATCATCTTCCATTTCTTCAAGCAACTCGACTGCACCTGGCACGCATTCGGCCAAAAATGTCAGATGATCCGCCGGGGAAAACACCGCCATCTTGGCATTTTCCATCCGGGCCAAAAGATTGCTTCCCGTTTCGCTCAGATCACTTGCCAACCAGCCATGCTCAATCCCCAAACGGACAAACAGAACGGGATTGGAAACCGCCTTGATGCTGTCTTCGTTAACCGCATAGGTCATGCCCGGTTCAATTGCGACGGTCTTTGTGATGCGCGGATCATAGGCATCAGCGGCAAAATCGTCGGGCAGATGGGCGAAATCGACACCACCCTTGCGATAGAATGCGCAATCTTGCGCCTTGTTTTGGAATGTGTCGCAATAATCACGATACGCATCGCGATCAAACCGCATCCCGGCAAGATTAAGCACCGTGGTCCCGCCAAGTGAAAACCCGACGGCCGAAATCTGATCTTTGTCGATATAGGGGGCGAATTCCGGATTGTCCAAAACCTGATCAAGGGCTGCTTTGATATCGTTTGAGCGTTGCCCAAGATACATCGTGCGGCGCGGGGATGAATCACCCGATGTCGTTCCAGGATGATTGACAGCCAACACCATTGCACCGCGCAATGCCAGTTGCGATGACAGCCAGCCGATCGCGTCCATGTTCCCGCCCGACCCGTGCGATAACAGAACAAGAGGATGTTTTCCCGCCTCGATTGCAGCCCCGATATAGGCATCTGTGCTTTTCCAGATCGAACTCCTGCCGACCGGGGCACGATATATATGGGTTCCCGCCGGATACCAGATAGACGCCGCAACCGGCATTGATCGATGTGCGGCGCGCACATCAAACCGATCATAGCCGGCATATTCATCAGCAGCCTGTGCCGTACCGAATGCCAAAGACGTCACAATCCCGGCAGCAATGGCCATCGCAGAAGTTACATGTTTCATGATTTCTATCCGTGTTTTAATGTTGAACGGATTGAAATTGCTCCTGCTTTGGGGTTGTGGCGTCCTCGAACCGGTTTAAGGACGTGCAAAACCGGTTTTGGGACATGGTGATGTTGGATTGAGTAGTCCCATGATCGTTTTACCCGTTCCGATGGTCGTGGCTTTGCTGCTTGGATTTTTATTCCTGCGCGCAACCCTGTTTTCCAACACGCCACGACTGCTTGCGGCCTTGCTACTGGCATGTGCCTGTCAAAGTGTTACCGTATCCGTGGTGCAATATTACGGGGTCTCTGAACTCCGTCTTTTGCAACCAATCACCGCATCCTTCATTCCGGCATTGGCGTGGGTCGCCTTTCTTGACGGCGGCATCCGTTCGCGGCGTCATGCGACCGACCTTCTTCATTTTCTTGTGCCCGTCGGAATTGCCTGTGCCATCATTGCAGCCCCAATCGTGATTGATGCTTTGCTGGTTGTGGTCTTTGTCGGTTATGGCAGCGCAATCCTTGTGATGCTTCACCGGCAGGGAAATGATCTTGCCCATGCGCGGCTGGCGTCGGGGCATGTTCCGGCCTTGGTCTGGCGGGCAATTGCCATTGCACTGATCGCATCGGCCATCAGCGATGTGTGTATCTCGCTGGCGCTTTCCTTTGGCTATGACAGTGCGCCGGGTTTGATTCTCAGCATCTTTTCATCCATCGCGCTACTTACCATCGGCTTTCTGTCCTTGTCGCCTGACATCGCCTCAGACCCGCGAGATGAAATTGAAGATGGCCCCGCATCAAGTATGGGTGTGATGCACCCGGTGCCGCCAATATCCAAAGCCTCTGATGATGTCCCGGTTGCCGACATCATGGGTCAGCTGGAAACATTGATCGCAGACAAGAAGCTGTATCTTGATCCCGATTTGACACTCGCCCGGCTAGCACGGCGCTTGGGCTATCCGCTAAAACAGGTTTCAACGGCGATCAACGCTGCGACGGGTGAAAATGTGTCACGCTACATTAATAAATACCGGATTGAACATGCCTGCCGCGAATTGGAAGCCGGACAAAATATCACCACGGCAATGCTGGCAAGCGGCTTTAATACCAAATCAAACTTCAACCGTGAATTTTTGCGCATTACGGGCAAAACGCCCAGCCAATGGCCGCAGCAGCCCTCCTCTGGAAGTTTGTAGTCAGGAGCCCTTGCGACAGTTTGGGCACAAAAAACGGGCGCACAAGGCGCCCGCTTTCACATTTCAGAACCGCAAAGTCGATCAATCGTCGTTGGACGGATTGTCTTCGCTCATATTGGTCATTTCTTCGGCGATCAAACCGGCACTTTCACGAATGCTGGCTTCGATTTCATTGGTCATTTCCGGGTTTTCCCGCAAGAAGGTTTTGGCATTCTCGCGGCCCTGCCCAATACGGGTAGAATTATAAGAGAACCAGGAACCTGATTTCTCGACAATGCCGGCCTTGACGCCAAGATCAAGGATTTCACCCATCTTGGAAATGCCTTCGCCATACATGATGTCAAATTCGACCTGTTTGAACGGCGGTGCCATTTTGTTTTTCACAACTTTGACGCGGGTCTGGTTGCCCACGACCTCGTCGCGATCCTTGATCTGACCGATACGACGGATATCAAGACGAACCGAGGCATAGAATTTAAGCGCGTTACCACCAGATGTGGTTTCCGGGCTGCCAAACATCACACCGATCTTCATACGGATCTGGTTGATGAAGATCACCATGCAGTTCGACCGCGAAACCGAACTGGTCAGTTTACGCAAAGCCTGGCTCATCAAACGGGCCTGCAGGCCAACATGGGTATCCCCCATTTCGCCTTCAAGCTCGGCACGCGGCACAAGGGCAGCAACCGAATCGACGACCAGAACATCAATCGCACCGGACCGGACCAGTGTGTCGGCGATTTCAAGCGCCTGTTCGCCCGCATCTGGCTGCGAAATCAGCAATTCATCTGTATTCACGCCCAGTTTGCGGGCATATCCCGGATCAAGAGCGTGCTCTGCATCGACAAAGGCACATGTGCCACCCAGTTTCTGGGATTCAGCGATGGTATGCAGGGCCAGTGTGGTTTTACCCGAACTTTCCGGACCGTAAATTTCAACAATACGGCCACGCGGCAAGCCGCCAATACCCAACCCAATATCAAGGCCGAGCGAACCGGTCGAAATAGCCGAGATATCAATGCCGCTGTCCCGCTGGCCCAGCTTCATGATCGAACCTTTGCCAAATGCCCGTTCGATCTGCCCAAGGGCGGCTTCAAGTGCCTTCTGCTTATCCATAGTATCCTTATCCACCAAATGCAGCGCGGTCTGAATCATTGCTCGAACTCTCTTATTCCACAGGGCCGGGTAGGATGCAACGCAGGCGGTTCCCCGGGCCTAATTGCGGAACGCCACCGCTAAAAGAACCTGCTGCCCTAACAGATTGAAAACCCTGTACATGCCAGCAGAACGATTGAGAACATAATGCGAACATTGTCATAAAATTTTAGATGTTGCAAGTTTGTTCTCTTTTATGAGGCGAGATATTCCAGTCGCAAACAACAAACCCGGCCAAGTTACTGGCCGGGCACAACATTTTAAAAGCTTAAACCCGTACAACGATCAGGTAGCGACAGGTAACGATCGGGTAACGATCAAGTGGTGATTTTCAGATGTTCGTGTTTGTGCGCATGTCCTTCATCACCTTCGCCGTGATGATGGGTTTCAACATGCAATTCGCCGGGCACGGAATAAAGCTGCCCATGACGCACTCCCGGTTGGGCCAAAACTTTGTCCGCAAAGGCACGAATTTCCGAGAGTCTACCGCGCAGCGTCACGCTTTCAAGGCAGGTGTCATGATCGATATGAAAATGCACTGTCGATACGGTCAGATTGTGATGTTCATGCTGGGTGCTCATCAGACGTGAGGCCAGCATGCGTTCTTCGTGGTCATAGACATAATTCAGGACCGCAATCCCCACCCCGTCGGCATTTTCTTCGCGCTTGGTGTTTTGCAGTTTTTCACGAATAAGATCGCGAAATCCTTCGGATCGATTGGTGTAACCACGGCTGTCAAGGAAGGCATCAAATGCCTCCATCAGATCGTCTTCGATGGAAACAGTTACACGGGTCATGGCTTTGTCCTGATGGTCTTTTGCGATACTTGCCTAAACCTTATCCGATTGACCGGAAAGTCAAAAGGGCTGAACGCACATCAAAGAGCGGCGTGGTTAATTCGTAAACAGCAACGCCACCCCGGCAAAGGCAAGGCATGTGCCCAGAACGGCCTGCCAGCCAACGGATCGGCGCAAAATCAGTCCTTCATACACAATCAGCAAAACCGGCGGCAAAGCCATCAAGGTCGATGCGATCCCGACATTGGCATTCTGAACCGCCAACATCGAAAGCCACACCCCGACCGCCGGCCCGATCAATGCACCAAGGAACAACCATTTGCCAACATCGGGCGCCACACAGGCAGTCACCGTTCGGCGCACACGGCCAAGCAATAACGCGACACCCCACATGGCAATAACCGCGACCAATGTTCGGATCCACGTTGCCGAAAGTGCGGAATAGCCATCTATCAAGGCATATTTGGCAGTAATCAGATTGGCGACCTGCCCCACTGCCCCGCCAAACCCAAACAGAATTCCCAGCACATAATTGCGCCCGGCAAGCCCGGCGGGACGTCCCCTTTTACCAAGAATAACCACCAGCACCCCACTAATGCCAAGGGCAATACCGGTGATTTCAATCGGGCGCAGGGTTTCATCAAACAACACCCACGCCAAAACCGCCCCCATGATCGGAACCGTCGACATCAACAACATCGACAGTCTGGCACCGATCATGACAAAGGCCTGAAACAGCATGGCATCACCAATCACCAGTCCAAGCACGGATGACAAAGACAACCAGCTCAGTTGTTCCCATGTCACACTGCTTGGCCATGGTTGACCTTCAAGAACCCAATGCAGGATGGTCAGGCAAAATATTGAACAGGCCAAACGCCCGCGATTGACCGTTTGCGCACCAGCTTTCCCGCCGATATTGGAAAAGATCATGCTTGATGTCGCCCAACAGAGCGCAGCAGTAAAGGCGGCAGCTTCGCCAAACAATGGGATCATGGGGCGCGTTTCCGAGTTTTGTTCTATTGCCGGTTTTTCACCGGATTGGTCGCGGGGCACAACCGGTTATCCATAAGCGTGATTTTGCCAGTGTTTGCAATTGCGATTTTTCCTGTGCACCGTATGTTCATGAAAACATCCCACCAAGGATACAATGATGAGCAAGGCGCAGCAGGACGACAGTACCGGAAAACCGTTCAAGGGCATTCGTCGCCACCTTCAGGACGGCGAAGTGGTGATCATGGATTTGCCGATTTCACCGGTGTCGGTTCTGATCCCCGGACTGATCAAGATCATCTGGATCGCGGCCCTGATTTACGCATCGTATCACTGGCGCGAAATCTATGATTTTCTGATGCCGGAATTCAAAAGCCTTCTGACCGGTCCCGAAGCTTTTGCCGCCCTTGATCAGATTTGGGAAGAATACGAGTTTGTCTTCTCGATTGCGCTGATTGGCGTGATATTGGCTGCCCTTTCCATCATCTGGAAAGTCCTCCACCGTGCGCTGGGCGTTTCAACCCGTGCGGCCAAAGACAGCATTCTTCTGCCATTGACGGCGATCCGCGATTTGTTCTTCTTTGAACGCGTGATCACCAATAACCGCATCGTCACCAGAAGCGGGGTTCTGCGTAAGGATCAGGATGATCGCGGATTTGAATCCATCAAATCAACCAAGATTAGCAAAAGCGTTATCGGCAATATTTTTGATTATGGCAATTTGCATATTACAGACCGCTTGGGTCACAGCTTTACCCTACATCAAGTTTCCCAACCCGAAGACGTCGCCAAAAAGCTTTCTGATTTCTTTGGCCGCGTTCATCCCCGCCAAAACACAGGCGATCCAGTTGACATTACCCATCGCGGGCACGATGCATTGTTGGAGAACACACAAACTAATTCTCTTTCCGGTCCGGAAGGGTAATTTTTGCGATCACAGTGTCGTTGAACGCGGTCCAGAACGCGACCTTACTGCATCATTGCCTTGATATAAAATTGTGGTCCGTTCCGATGATAGGCCGCAATCGCTTGATCAAGCACAGGCACTTGGGCGGACTTTCCCCGGTTAATCCAAGTGTAGAATTTTTCAATGCCTTGCTCATGCACGTATTCTGGCGGTATCTGAGTTTTATATAACTTGAAAGTGGCACTATCCATCAGGATGGCATCAATTCGATCATTCAACAGCATGGCAACCATGACATCGAAACTGGGCAACCGAACTCGATTTGTGACATTCTTTGAAAATTCATTGTGCCATATCGCACCAAGCCAGATGCCCAAACTGCCATCCTTTAAATCATCAAGTGCCTTGATGTCATTATGACGACTTATAAGCAATCGCTGCGTTCCACCAATTGCAGTAGGAACACGTATAAATTCGCCTTCCTTACCTGGCTTATATTCCCCTATCCGCAATATTTCCCCGTCGATTTCTCCGCTTAAAAGGGTTTCTGTCGACCGCTTGTTGGGCAAATATTTTATCGAGGTGCATATGTCGTGATACGCCATCACCAACATAAACATTTGACCAACATTTCGCCCCGTAATGTCGTCAGGGGCACCAAAACGCAAGCATTCCTCGGCCTTTGTCTGCTGCCATGGCATCAAAACACACAAAATCCACAGGCCCATTCCAAAGAATAGCTTCATCAAACGCCTCTCATTCTATCGTTTCTTATTCGCCACTTCATTTCGAAGCAGTTTCTACAGAAATGTTGCCTAGGCTGCGGATTTTAGTTCCATACTTCGCAGAGTGTTACTCTAAGTCAGCCCCCTCATAATTCCTATACGCAATGATAGTCCCCCAAAAAGAAACTTTTCTAACAAGTTGTTTGCCCAATAACGCTGACAAATATTTCTTCCCGCTGTCTGCGTACTGACAGCCGTTAAATTTGGCTGTCCAAATTTAGGATATAGGGGAAAACCGCAAGACCTTGAAGGTGAGCTTCATGCCACGGATGTCAATTCGATGCCCATTCACCAAATCGCTGACGATAAAGGTCTATGCCCGCATTGAAGGTGGTCAGGTGCGATCGATGTTCTTCTTTCAACCAACTGTAAATCTTGTTTTCTTTCAGCACGGTTGCTGTGAATGCAGTGAGATCAAGCATTTCAGAATATGTATATCCATCGACCAGCATTGCATCAATTCGCCCTGCAAAAAGCATTTTTTGCATCATGACAGGCCCACCGGAAACCTCGACGGTATTCTCGTGACCTTGGCTAACCTGCTTTGCCCAATCAAACCCCAGCCAGATTCCAAGTACCTGCTGCTTCAAATCCTTAATGCTGAGCACGGATGGGTCGCGGGCGACCAAGAAAACCGGGACTTCCAACACTGGCTTGTTAGAACGCAGTAATGGCACGGTAACCAAGGCTGTTAAATCTTCGGTCCAACCAAAAATACCGTCCAAAGAACCATGATCAAGTTCAACGATTGATCGATTTAATGGGATTAAAACTGGTTTGATACATTGGCCGGAGGCAGCCATATCTTGCCGATATAGTTCGGCCCCTTTGAGAATATCTTCATTTCCAATGATTTCAGGAAACGCAATACGCAAACATTTCTCATTGGCGATTGCCGATGGCAAAAGACCAAAAGAAAGCATCAAAGCAACAATCACGATAACAACGGTCAAACTGGCCCGTAAAAGCCCGGTTGTTTTCACCTTAGGCATCCCTGTTCTCGGACTTACATCACATTGCAAGCCTTTAACGTTTTAGAACAGTTTGCCAGTGCCACACCCATATCAGGTCGATGCCCGAATTTTTCTTGTTGAGTCAGCTTATCGGATTTGACGATGATTTCAAAAAGAAAACCCTCTAAAACAGTAAGTTAAAACACGTGAATTGCGGTTAAAGAGCCACCTTAACCTTGGCCACAAGCTCTTTTTATAGGTCTGTCACCATTAGGGGCGCCAATTCACGCTAAAATTCCTTTCATCCACGGCAACGACAGAGCGCGCATTTGGCATGAGGTCGGGTTTCAGCTTCACAATACGACTTTATTCTACTCCCTGAAAAACGCGATCGCTTTGGCCGGTCATAATTCCTACGGAACAAGGTTGCCTGCCAGTTGTTAGATCAGGTAGATCCTTTTTGATTGCGGAACCCGCCTGATGCCCTTTGACCTTGCCCAACAATCGCTTGGCCTGATCGTCGTAATCTTTGCCATTTGCACGCTGATTATCGGCTTTGCTGGTACCCGACTTGCCGGAATTGCCATCAAACTTGCCGAGCGAACCGGCATGGGCCAGATCATTTCCGGGGCCTTGTTTGTCGGCATATCGACAAGCCTTCCCGGCAGTGTGTTATCCGTCACCACCGCCTGGCAGGGTCATACTGATTTGGCCATCGGGAATGCGCTTGGCGGGATTGCCGCACAAACAACCTTTCTGGCAATTGCCGATCTGGTCTATCGCAAGGGTAATCTGGAACATGCCGCGGCAAGTGCAACCGGCCTTGCCCAGACGACACTGCTTGTCAGCATGCTTTCTGTGCCCATCCTTGCCTATGCCGGGCCGGAATGGATGATATTTCACATTCATCCGGCATCAATCTTGCTGTTCATTATCTATGGGTTTGGCTTGAGATTGCTGTCGGAAATCCGTGACGAACCGATGTGGCACCCCAAGAAAACCGATCTGACCGAAGAAGACGCCAAGCAGCACAGACCCGATGCGCATCCACAAAGCAGTGCAAGGCTATGGGGAGAATTCCTGGCCTTTGCCCTGCTTACCGCGATTGCCGGTCATGTGATCGGTCAGGCGGGTCTGGCAATTGTCGATAAAACCGGCATTAGCCAAACAGCGGTCGGTACTTTCCTGACCGCGATTTCGACATCCTTCCCGGAATTTGTTTCTGCGATTGCCGCTGTGCGCTTGGGGGCGGTCAATCTGGCGGTCGGGAATATTGTCGGCGGCAATGCGTTTGACGTGCTGTTTCTGGCCGCATCGGACTTTGCCTATCGCGATGGATCAATCTATGCCGCCTTTAACGACCAACACCTGTTCACCATCGCCCTGGTCATCCTGATGAGCGGGGTATTGTTGTTGGGCATGCTCAACCGCGAACGGCGCGGCATTGGCAATATTGGCTGGGAAAGTGTTGCGATGCTCACCCTTTATGGTGGATCCGCATTCTATCTGGCCGGGTGAGCGATAATACGTTGAACATCGCAATCAAACGCACACGATGATCGGCGCACAATTATTTGCATTTCAAATGCGCATTTTTATCTGTAGAATGAATTCATGCAGTTAAACCGTTTCACTGATTATGCCTTGAGAGTCATGATGCATCTCGCAACCGCCAATGGTCGCCTGATGTCAACGCGTGAAATTGCCGCCATACATGACGCCAAATACAACCATCTTGCAAAGGTCACCCAGTGGCTGGCGAACGAAGGTTATATTGAGACAATCCGCGGACGCAGTGGCGGAATCACATTGGCAAGGGAACCTGATCAGATTTCCATCGGAACACTCGTGCGCAAACTTGAAAGCCAGACTGCCCTTGTCGAATGTATGCACGAAGATCGTGGCAACTGTAGACTGGCATCTGCCTGTGGTCTGGCGGTTGTTCTTAAAGATGCAGAAGAATCGTTTTTCAGGACACTCGATCAAGTCACACTCGCGGATATCTTAAAACGTCAGAGCGGCATGTTTGATCTTTTGATCAGCATGAACGCTGAATAACCCCCTTCAGGTCAAAGCATTAGATTGAAATCGCTCAATTGAAAGTGCGATGTCATAAAATTGGTATTTACAATGCATATTTACCACAATATATGTATTTAAAATACTTATTAAGAGGTCGCCATGAAACCTGCTGATGAACTACCCCCGCAAAGAATTACAGAACTGCTGTCGGTGTTCTATGGGCGCGTGCGCAAGGACCCTCAGCTTGGGCCCGTCTTTAACGACATTGTGGAGGACTGGACCGAACATCTCGCCCGGCTGGAAGACTTCTGGTCGTCATTGATCCTGACATCGGGTCGCTACAAGGGAAATCCGCTTGTCATGCATACGCTGCATTCCGACCGAATTACACCACATATGTTTGATCGCTGGCTTGAAATATGGACGGCCACCACAAACGAAATGCTGTCACCAGACATCGCCATAATCATGCAGACAAAGGCTCGGCGCATTGCGTCGCGGCTAATGGCCGTGATGTATGAGCCGTGTCACGGACAACAACATGTCGATGCGCATCCCTGATAGATCATCGCGAGCACGCCAGCGAGACAGCTAACCTCGTTTGAATCCACAACGATTTCGCATGTGACCGGCACCTTTCACAAAGTGCCGAACCGTCACCCTTGTCTTTAACCACAGCCTGAAAAGAGATTTTGCAATGTCAAACGCCCTCTCTGCACGCACCATCGAATTGGTAAAATCAACCGTCCCTGCGCTTTCCACGCGGGGCAGCGACATTACGACAGTGATGTATGGAAAACTGTTTCAGGATGATCATATCCGTGCGCTTTTCAATCACTCTAACCAAGGTGAGAACGGATCACAGATCCATGCCCTGTCTGCTGCGCTGATCGCCTATGCACAGCATATCGACAATCTGGATGCGCTAGCCCCAGTCGTCGAACGCATTGCGCACAAGCATATCGGCTATCACATTTTGCCCGAACATTATGAATATGTTGCCCGAGCACTTCTTGCTGCCATTGAAGAAGTCCTTGCGCCGGATATCTCCCAAGACGTTCTTGCGGCTTGGGGAGAAGCATATTGGTTCCTTGCCGACATCCTGATCAATCGTGAAGCCGATATCCGCACAACGCTTGAAAACAGCAAGGGCGGTTGGAATGGATGGCGCAAATTCGCGATATCGGGCAAACAGCTGGAAAGTGAAGTGATCAGGTCTTTTACCCTGTCGCCGGTCGATAGGTTGCCCGTTCTGGCCCATCGCCCCGGACAGTATCTGACACTGCGCCTTAAACTTGAAGATGGACGCACGATAAAGCGGAACTATTCGATATCCTGCGCCCCGAATAACGACCACTATCGCATATCCGTCAAACTCGAACCAAACGGCCAAGGCGGGTCGCGATTTTTGCATGAAACGGCGCAGATTGGTGATGTTATCGAATTGACGCCGCCAGCTGGTGATTTCTTCCTGCCTGATGAACCCGAACGTCCTGTTGTACTTTTGTCCGCCGGTGTCGGCCTGACGCCAATGGTCAGCATGGCTGAAACCATCGGTGCGCATTACCCAGACATCGAGGCTTATTATGTCCATGGCGCGCTGAACAGCCGAACCCATGCGATGGACAAACATGTCCGTCAGATCGCAAAACAGCATGGAAAAATGTCTGTCATGACCTTCTACAGTGATCCGACAAACGACGATGTCTGCGGGAAAACGCATGATCACGACGGATATATTTCACCGGACTGGCTCTCGGCCAACACGCCGTTTCACAATGCCGACTTTTTCCTGTGCGGCCCCAAACCATTCCTGCGAACAATGGTAAATGCGCTTGCAAAACGCGGTGTGGAAACCAACCGCATCCATTACGAGTTCTTCGGCCCCACCGATGAAAACATTGCAGCCTGAACAACAACAAGGCGTCTGAAAATCAGACGCCTTGTTCATTTTTGGACAGATTAACTGACGCCAAAGCGTCTAGAGAACTTCCTTCACCTTGGTCGCAAGGTCTTTAAGCGAGAAGGGTTTTGGCAGGAAATGCACGCCGTTTTCTTCGTCAAGTTCATCGCGGTAAGTATCTTCCGCGTAGCCGGAGATAAAGATGACTTTAAGTTCCGGCTTTTGTTCGCGCAGCATCCGGATCAGGCTTGGTCCATCAATACCGGGCATGACAACATCGGAAATGACCAGATCAATCGTCTTGTCGGTTTTGTTTAAGACCTCAAGCGCGTTCTCGCCATTGTTGGCTTCCAACACGTCATAGCCCTTGCTGCGTAGCGCACGTGCGCCAAATGTCCGCACTGCATCTTCATCCTCGACCAAAAGAATTGCACCGGTGCCGGTCAAATCACGGGACGGGGCTTCTTCTGCCACCGCCTGCGTTTCAGCAAGTTCTTTTTCGGTTGCCTCATAGCGTGGCAGATAGATGGTAAAGGTCGTGCCTTTGCCTTCTTCACTATTGACCGCAATGAAGCCGCCCGTCTGTTTGACGATGCCATAAACCGTCGACAGGCCAAGTCCCGTGCCCTCGCCGCGCTGCTTGGTCGAGAAGAAGGGTTCGAAAATACGGGTCAGGTTGTCTTTTGGAATACCAATGCCGTTATCTGAAACCTTGATGCCGATATAGTCGCCCGGCGGGATCACTTCGGTGCCGGTTGCGGTTGGTTCATCAACGATTTCCGTACTGGTCTGAACCGTTAATGTTCCGCCCTCACCTGCCATCGCATCGCGGGCATTGACCACAAGATTGATAATCACCTGATCAAGCTGACCCGGATCGACTTTAACCAGACCGATATCACGCCCATGACTTACTTTAAGGTCAATCTTCTCGCCGATCAGACGGCGTAAAAGATTCGACATTTCAGCTAGTGCGTCGGTGATATTGATGATTTTTGGCTGCAATGTCTGACGCCGTGAAAACGCCAAAAGCTGCCGGACAAGATTGGCGGCGCGATTGGCATTCTGTTTGATTTGCATGATGTCGGCAAAGCTCGGATCGCCCGGCCCATGGCGCGACAACAGAAGATCACAGAACCCGATCATTGCGGTCAGAAGGTTGTTGAAATCATGCGCCACCCCACCGGCAAGCTGACCAACAGCCTGCATTTTCTGAGACTGGGCAAATTGTTCCTCAAGGTTCTTTTGTTCAGTGGTATCAAGGAAGTTCAAAAGCAACGCACCGGCTTCGCCCGAACGCCCTGCAACACGTTGCAGATAAATCTGGGCGGCAACACCGCGTGCACCGACAAGACGGGCTTCGATCTGACCGCCCTTGCCCATGCCCATAACAGCCTTGGACAGATAGCGCGCCACTTCATCACGGTCTTCTGGAAGGATCAGCTCCAGGATCGAACGTCCGACAACCTTGTCGTGGTTCTGTCCTGCTGTATCAATAAAGGCGCGGTTGGCATCGGTTACCGTGCCTGACATATCCGCCAGCACGATTGAAAGCGGGCTTTCATCAAAGAACCAGCGCACTCGACGTTCAGTTTCCGCCAAGGCATGTTCCCATTCATGGGCCGGCATTGGATCGGGGAAAATCACTGCCTGACTGCGAATGGGGCCGGTCCCCGGTGCGTTGATCGAATGGGTGACAAAACAGCGGATCGGGTCGCCGCCATTGACCTTGAATTTCACCTCACCATTGATGCCATCACCAACAATCAGGTCGGCAAGCTCGACCGTGCCATTGTTAAACTCTTGAGGCTCCCCGCCAAGCCAACTGGCCAAACGACGGTTGAGGTAAAGAATACGTCCTTCTTCATCAAGCCCACAAACACCAACCGGCAACCGTTCAATCATCTGATCGGCCAGCTCAAACCCACCAGCGGCTGCCGCCACCGGAAGATTCGCCACCATTTCAGATCCCTGCGGCGCAGAAAGTGCAAAGCTTGGCTGATCATTTTCAGATGGCAAAAGAAGGGAGGCGCCAGCATCGCCCATGACCGAAGCATCAACGCCGTCGACAGTCCATAACATCTGCCCGGCGCGCGCATTGGCCGCGGTTACCGCAATCCGAAGGCAGGCCCCAGATGTCTGAACGGCCCTATCGGTACCTTTTGTCTTGGCCTCGTCCGAAACCAGATCGTCGTTTAGGTTCGACTGTTCAAACTTGTCAGACCGCGATATATCAACAAACATCTGTCCGCCTTCGCCGCGCATCGCACGGGTCCGCAATTCAGCAAGATCATCACTACCAATACACAGGAAAGACAACCGCGCTTCGAGCGCAGAAAGCATGTCCGATCCCGGTTCAATACCAAGTTTGTGCGGAAAAGCAGGATTGGCGTAAAGCGTTCGGCCATATGCATCAATCAACGCAACGCCAATATCAGATCTGGCAAGCCCGGCAACCAGCGGACCCAGTTCAGCATGACCACCATTTCGCCATCGCGCAGACAAGGCCAGTGCAGCCACGGCAACAATAGCAACACCTGTGACCATCGCACCGATGATCCACATTAAACGCGCGTCAAGACCCGCCTTTGCCAACACGTCCATCAGGACGAAGACAAACGCCAGAAATGCGACACTTACAGCAAGGATGAGTCCCCGAAACAGCACGCGACCGCCTTTAGCACCAATAACTTATCAATATAGTCTATACTTTTAGCTGCTTATCGACCAACTGGCTACCGACAAGTTTATTGTAAGCGACCAACTACAGTCATCACCTCAAATCTACCCGATACGGAAAAGGCAGGAACACAAAACCGTTCCCGCCTTTTTCAACAAACTTCAATCTTGATAACCAAAACAAACTCAGGCGTCATGCCCTTTGGATTCATGCCGCTTACCATCATCGGTCGAGCTTCTAACGACTTCGACCAGAACGGTTCGCAGATCCCGTACAGCGGATGCAACTTTTTCAGCCAGTTCACCAACCTCAAGCGCCATTCGCCCGGTTCCCGATGCTTCGATTGAAACTTCACTAATGCGATCAGAAACCTCCCGCGAGGCCGCAGCAGTTTCATTTACATTGCGAGCGATCTCTGCCGTCGCAGCACTTTGTTCTTCAACGGCTGCCGCAATTGCTGTCGAAACTTCATCCATTTCATGAATTTTTTCGCCAATCACGGCCACTGCTTTGACGGCAGTATCTGTAACAGCCTGAATTTCGGCAATCTGACGGGTAATTTCATCGGTGGATCGACTGGTCTGGGTCGCCAGGTTTTTGACTTCCTGTGCCACAACAGCAAACCCTTTGCCTGCATCCCCCGCACGCGCAGCTTCAATTGTTGCATTCAAAGCCAAAAGGTTGGTTTGTTCGGCAATACCGGAAATCAGCTCAACCACTTCACCAATACCGCGCACACTCTCAGCCAATTGGGAAACTGTGTTCTCGGTTGAACGGCTCGCCTTAACGGCATCTGCACTTACATGGTTAGCACGTGCAATTTGACTGTTTATTTCACCCAATGACGAATTGAGTTCTTCACCGGCACCTGCCACGGCCTCAACCGTTGCCAATGCTTGCGATGAAGCAGCGGCCACTGTTTCGGCGTTGCCTTGAACAAGGTCGGCTGAACTCGACATACGCTGTGCCGCGTTGGCCAGTTCGTTGGTCTGTCCCGAAATCGTTTCAACAACCCGTCGAGTTTCATTTTCAACCCGTTCCGCCATCTCCATCAATGACTGCTGACGCTGCTGTTCTGCTTGCGTCCGATTTGCTTCTTGCTGTTCGCGCATTTTGACATTGTTCATACCGGTTTCACGGAAAACATGCATCACGCGAACAAGGTCACCAACTTCGTCATTCCTGAGCGTTTTTTTAATCGCAAGATCATAGTTACCATCCGCGAGCTTTGCCAACATGCTAACGCTTTCGGCGACCGGACGCGAAATCCGGCGGTGCATTATCCACGCAATCAGGGCACAAACAAAGATCGAGATGATTGTAACAATCGTGGTCAAGATGAAGATAAACTGAACATTGTTCTCAAGGCCCTGTAGCTTTTCGACCAATTCAGCTTCAACCGCTGAGCTGTATTTTGTAGTTTTTTCGACCGCAACCTCAAGCGCTTCGGCAAGGTTAGCCGCAGCAGCATCGAAATCCCCCATCATTTTGTTACCGACCTCGGGGCCACCATCAATATAGCCCTGTGCCATTTGCTTGCCGGCTGCGTAATATGCTGGGAAAGCGGCTTCAACGACTTCAAGAGATGCTAACAAATCAGTCTGGCCAAGTTTTTCGGCAACTTCTTTGGCAACGGAAATATTTTTGACCAAGCCCACTGCTGCTGCTTCGGCTTCATCAAAACCATCGTTCAATCCATCCAATCCACGTGTTGCCGAAATATCCGTCAACCACTGCTGGACTTGAATAACGTTGTAACGCGCCCCTTCAATGCTTTTGATCAACACCGGAATATCAGTGCTGGCGACAACACCGATTTCGGTCGCCTCAGAAGTCGCACGACGTCCATCGTCATTAACGATGCCTATACCAATGGCTGCAGCGATCAACATCACTACAATGATCGCATTCGAAAGAGCGATTTGCCCTGAAATCCTTAACTTCATAGATCTATTCCCACTCAATTCGGCAGCCTGAACGCTCTACTCACTCCAGACACCTTGCCATATGTATAGAAAATACTATACGCACCTCCGATTCTACCTTCTAAGTAAGTTAGATCGCGGTTCAAGGAATTGATCTAGATCGTTGAGATCCAAAATTATTATAACTCAACATGAAAATGGTGGTTAAGCTTGGATACCTAATCGCAAGACATCACCCAAGCTTCTTGCCCTTTTGGCGGAAGACGAAGGAAATGATTTCGGCGACAGCTTTGTAATGTTCTGGTGGGATTTCCTGATCAACCTCGACCGTCGCAAACAGGGCGCGTGCCACCGGCGGGTTTTCCATGATCGTGATATTGTGTTCTTCGGCAACTTCACGAATTTTAAGCGCGATATTGTCCTGCCCCTTGGCAACGCACATGGGGGCCGCCATTTCACCGACATCATATTGCAGGGCGACAGCAAAGTGCGTCGGGTTGGTGATCACAACGTCGGCCTTGGGCACGTTCGACATCATACGCTGCTGGGCACGTTCCATCCTGATTTGACGAACTTTGGCTTTGATCTCCGGACTACCTTCGGTCTGTTTGTATTCGTCCTTGATCTCCTGGCGCGACATTTTCATCTGCTTGGTGAACTCATAGCGTTGATAAGCAAAATCAAGCCCTGCAATCACAGCCGTCAGTGAAATTGTCGCGATCAGCAAGATCACGATCATGTCGTAAAGTCGCTCAAGCGTGAGTGCGAGTGAAAGCTGCGGATAAAGCTCGATATCAAGCATTTCCGGCATGATCACCAGCGTCAGAACAACCCCGACCAGAATGATTTTGCTGACATTCTTGATGAACTCGACCATCGTTTTCATCGAAAACTGGTTTTTAAGTCCCTTCAGCGGATTGAGTTTTTCAGGCTTTGGTTCAATCCGGTCAATCGCAACAACAATCCCGTTTTGAATGATATGCCCGGTCGCGGCAAAGAACACCAGCAAGACAAACGGAATGCCAAGCACCCACAGCATGCCAAGAATTACGTCTTTATACAGAAGGGGAAACCCGGCGACAGAAACGTCGAACAAATGCGGATGCTCAATGAAGCCATAAGACAGATCCCGCACACCTTCAGCCATGGATGGACCCAGCATGATCATGACAAGACCGCCGCCAAACAACAGCATAAAGTTACCGACTTCCTTGGAAACCGGCACCTGACCCTTTTTTCGCGCGTCCTCAAGCTTTTTACTTGTGGGGTCTTCTGTCTTTTGGCTGTCGTCTTCTTCTGCCATTGGCAAACCCATTTTGGGCCGATACCGGCATACAAATGCCGCGGATCAGGCCTTACGGACTGAGAAACGCCTCAAGCCCGTTCTCGAAATATCCAAGATACACCATCATCATGGATGGCAGGGCCAAGGTCAATAAAAGCAGTGCCAACCCAATCTGGATCGGCATTGCAACGAAGAATACCGGCAATTGCGGCATCAATTTATTGAGCAGACCCAACGCGATCTGCAGGCACAGCGCAACAATCAGAAACGGCGCGGAGAGTTGGGTCGCAATCGCAAAACTGTCATTGATTGCGGTGGCAAAAAATTCGCTCATATCCCCGACGGGCAAGACTCCACCGGGCGGGAATAGGGTATAGCTTTCAAACACGGCCTGAATCATCAAATGATCCATGCCGGTCGTAAACAGCAGCACCATCCCAACCTGCAACAGGAAATTCCCTGTCACTGCACTTTGTGCACCGGACAACGGATCGGCACTAAAGGCATTAGCCATAGATGACAGGTAGGCAATAATTGACCCTGCTGTCTGCAAGCCCGCCATCATCACCTGTGCAAACAACGCAAAGAACAGCCCGACGGTAATTTCATAGGCAAGTGAGATCAAAAGTGACGGCGCATCGGCGGGTTGCGGCGGGAACAGGGGCCCTGCCAAGGGTGAAATCACCACAGCCACCCAAACAGCAAACAAAAGACGCGCACGGGCAGGAACAGCACGGGCACCAATACCGGGCATGAAGGCAAAGGCCGCCCCCACCCTGGCGAAAGTCATCAGGACGACATAAACATTAAGGGTAAGTAGTCCCTGAAGATCCATCTTGTCTTCGGCTGCCTTACATCAACGCGCCAGACGCGCGGTATTTTCGTCGCTAATTGGGAAGACCAATGAAATGGTCAACCATGCGTCCCATGAATTCGGTCAGTTCCGTAATCATCCACGGTAACAGCACCAAAAGGGCAATGAACATTACAAGGATTTTTGGCACAAAAGTCAGAGTCATTTCCTGAATCTGTGTCAGTGCCTGAAACAAGGCCACAACCAGACCAACACCAAGGGCGATCAACATCAGCGGCGTGGTCACCTTCAGCAGTGTCCACACTGCGTCATAGGCCACGTCCATGATTTCAGCTTGATCCATCTGGTCTTCCCGCCTCGCCTTCATATCCATGCAGTACATTGAAGTACCACCATTATTCATACAGGATTTGACACGCCTATTGCCATGATTTCCTGTTTTTTCCTGTGGCTCTTAAAACCAAAAAAGCCGCACGAACACGTACGGCTTTGTCAGATGGTTTCAATCACAAAGATCAGACCGGCATGTTCAGAATGCTCTGATAGGCTTCAACAGCCTTGTCACGAACTGAAACCACCGTCCGCAAGGTCACTTCAGCAGCAGAAACCGCCGTGACGACTTCGTGAAGTTCTGCATCACCGGCAATGGCCTTTTGGGTCATCATTTCACTGGTTGCCATCGTGTCGCGGGCATCATGTGCCGCGCCACGCACCATATCGGCAAAACTTTCCCCCGGGTTCACAGCCGTGCCTGTACCAGTCACAGTTTCTGCGACGGTATTTGTTTTGCCTGCAGCCGCATTGCGGTAGGCAGAAACAGCATCATTAAAGCCGACCATCGGTTTTATTCCTTAAACGTGTTCATCCCTTTGATATCGACTTCTTACTGCAGAATATCAAGGGTCTTAAGCAACATACTACGCGAAGACTGTATCACATTGAGGTTCGCCTCATAGGAACGCTGTGCTTCGCGCATATCCATCATTTCAACCAGTGTTTCAACATTCGGGGTCTGAACATAGCCCTGATCGTTGGCGGCTGGATGGCTTGGTTCGTATTTCATACCAAAATCCGAACGATCAGGCATCACCTTATTGACCTTGACCATCTCAGCACCAATTTCGCGGTCCATGACATTCTTGAATGTCAGAAGCTTACGACGATAGGGCTCCTGCCCCGGTGCGGTCGGAAGGCTGTCTGCGTTAGCAACGTTTTCTGCGGCAATACGAAGACGCGTACCCTGAGCACGCATACCAGCAGCAGAGATTTTGAAAGCCTTGTAAAGTTCCATGATCTTAACTCTCTACTATCGGTTATACGCGGCCAAGGGCAGAAATGAACATTGATTTCTGCTTGGCATAAAGACGGGTCATGGTCTGATAATCGACCTGATTTTCATTCATCTTGACCATCTGTTCTTCAAGGATGACGGCATTTTTGCCCGGCGCTACTTCGTAGTTTTTGCGCACTTCTTCGTCCTTAAAGTTCTGTGGTTTGTTGATACCCTGACTATGGCCCGGCGTGGTCGCCTGCATCGCAAGGATGAACTGGCGGTCGCGGCCGATATTCTTGGGATCGAATTCTTTGAGATCACTGGCACGGTAATTTGGCGTATCGGAGTTGGCAATATTCTGCGCAATGACTTCCTGGCGCTGTGTCAGCCAGTCCATCTTTTCTTTGAGATTGGCGAACATGCCGAGTTTGCCGATATCCATTGCCTGCTCCTTGTCTGCGCTTTCTTGAGTATTGATTGCGCGGGTAAAGCCGAAGTTAACGTCACGCCCCTGTGGGACCGGGATTGCCCGAACGGTTGATTTTGCCGTGTCGTTTAATCCTGCCAAACAGAAATGCATGAAGCGTGCCAAAGGCGGAAAGAACTTTGCTTTTCCACACATTTCACACAATTCATCGCGGGTACTAGACCCCGCGTTTGAAAGCGGGCATATTGTGATCGATCTGGTAAATTATATTTGCCATCTATCGAAACCGGGACACTGCATGCTCTATCTCACACGAAAAGTTGGCGACTCCGTTGTCATTGACGACAATATCGAAGTCACCGTCGTTGAGGTCCGTGGCAAGACCGTAAAACTTGGCTTCACTTTCCCCGAAGATGTTCAGGTTCTTCGGCGCGAACTCTATGACCGCATTCAGGAAGAAAACCGTTCTGCTGCTGTCAGCGAAGATATTATTCGCCATCTCGGGAGTACCGCCAGTCCGGCCAAGGACGCCACCGAAACGGAATCAGATACTGGCGAGAATGCCGGTAACGACTGATTAATCAGGACGAAGTCGGCAACGCCGCTGCGTCCGCAAACATATGTCTGACAACAGGCACCGTCATCATCCAGGCAGGTAGCCGGGACATTGACCCCCATCTGGCTCTCGCCCTATTCTTTTCCTGTTTGATTTACGCGACCTCGAACTGGTCAATGTCGACAACGATTTGTTGACCATCTTTGTTCTATGCTCGACGCTAAGTTAAGCTAGGCAGGTACAAACGTCCTGAATTGAAGGGCCGTATGAGCGGGAAAAAGCCCACTTATGATATCACCGATACACCGGTCAGCAGGACGGAAAATCTTGCCGCACCGGCCAGCCGTGACCAAAAAGCGGTTGCACTTCGGTATGCGCATGGCCGGGACAATGCCCCAACACTTAGCGCAAAGGGCGAAGGCAGTGTCGCGGAACAGATCTTGCAGGTCGCTTTTGCCAACGGAATACGGGTCCGCAAGGACACCGATCTGACAGAAATTCTGATGGCTGTAGATGTTGAAAGCGAAATCCCGCTTGAAGCTTTTGCCGCCGTTGCTGAAATTTTGAACTATATATACCGGATCAACCGTATTTACGGCGGTCCATCACGCAGCCACACTGACCCAACAGATCAGGTCACGGCAGCAACAACAGTTGATCGAAACGCGGAAGGCCAATCATGAGCCCTGAACAATTCAAGCCCGATCAGTTCAAGAAAGATCTTAAACGTGTTCTGTCCCTGATCAGAACCGGTCAACGATATCTTGATGACGGCAAGGTTGTCGAACTTTCTGCCCTTGAAACGCGTATTGCCGATCTGTGTAATCAAGCCCGCGCCATGGGAGCAGAACAACGTCGTGAAGTCGCCCCGCTTTTGGCAGCATTGACCGAAGAACTTGGCCAGTTCGAAACCAATATGCAGCAAGAACATTCCGATATTCAGCGCCAATTGCGCGGCATCAGCAACACCACACAGGCAACCAATGCCTATGCGCAGGCTGCCCGCACCAAATAGGCATGATACGACGAACGGGCTGATTTTAAAGAATTCGCCAATGATTGCGTTTTGGATGCCAGCTTGCCTGCGGGTCTGTAGCGCGGTAAACAGAAATGCCGATGGCATACAAAAAACGATGACGACCGATTAGTTGACATTCGTCGCAGGTTGTTCACGGAGAACCCTACCTGATGGAACTAAGTGCCTATTACCGGTTTGTTGCCGCCCTGATCTTTGTATTGGGGATCATTGGCATTTTCGCCTTGATCGCGCGGCGCTTTATTCCCGGCGCACGCAACATCAACCGCCGGGGCACCAAACGCCGTTTGTCCGTGGTTGAAGTCATTCCTGTTGATACCAAAAGACGGCTGGTCTTGCTCAAACGTGATGATACCGAACATCTTGTCATCCTTGGCCCGCAAGGCGACACCGTGATTGAACGCAATATCGGCACGCATTTTTCAGACTTGCTTGATAGCGGCACACTTTCCAATGAGCCGGAAAACCCAACAACAGACCCAATGGGCAAAGACAGCACAGCGTCCACCATCGGCGCGCGCTTGGAAATCAACGACAGGAAAAACCCTGCATGAGCCGCCTTGAGAGCCAATCCCAAGCTTCCCGCGATGAAAAACCGGTCAAAGCCGGGTGGCGTGCGCCGCGCTGGTTAACATCCTGTGCGATTTGGTCATTGTTCCCGTTGATAGCCATCATCGCAGGTGGCGACACGGTACAGGCCCAGTCATTTAACTTTGATCTTGGTGATGGTCCGGGCGTGACGTCATCCGGGCGGATGATCCAGTTGATCGGCGTGATTACGGTCTTAAGCATCGCACCAGCGATCCTTATGATGGTGACCTCCTTTACCCGTATCATTGTTGTTTTAAGCTTGCTGCGTACGGCCCTTGGCATCCAGCAATCGCCGCCAAACCAGGTATTGGTCAGTCTGGCGATGTTTCTGACATTGTTCATCATGATGCCGACGCTTGAACGCGTTTGGGACGAAGGCCTAGAGCCTATGATCAATGGCAATATTGATGAGTTCGAAGGGTTCGAGCGTTCAGTAAGACCCGTACATGATTTCATGATGACCCAAGTCCGCGAACGCGACCTTCAATTGTTCGTCAATTTGGCTGGCGTTGAAGTCACCACACCCGACAGTATTCCCCTGCGGTCCCTGATCCCGGCCTTTATGATCAGCGAGTTACGCCGTGCGTTTGAAATCGGCTTCTTGCTGTTTATTCCGTTCCTGATCATTGACATGGTGGTTGCCAGTATCCTGATGTCGATGGGTATGATGATGTTGCCGCCGGTCATTATTTCCCTGCCATTCAAACTGATTTTCTTTGTGATGGTGGATGGCTGGTATCTGATTGCCGGATCGCTTGTCGAAAGTTTCGGGCGTTAGCGAGTACATAGCCCCATCCAGATCAGACTGTGCCGTCCTAAAATACGTTGACGGTTTTACTTGAGCCAGCGGATGATCATCCGCTGGCTTTTTGATGCACATTTTCTGGAGTTTGCATTTCCAGAGAGATGTGCGGTCGGATGGTATTGTAAGTATCAACGGCCTCTTTGACCAGTTTACGGAGATCCTCGAAAGTTTTGCACCGGTGTAAGAGGAACTCCTGTTTGAGAATACCGTTCATGCGCTCGGCCAAGGCATTCTGATAACAATCATAGCCATCGGTCATTGACGGTGTAATTTGATGTTTTCTCAACACCTCCTGATAACAGCCTGAACAATATTGGAGCCCCCGATCAGAATGGTGGATCAGCGGCTCTTTGGTGATCCGGTTTTTGATTGCTTGCTTCAAGGCTCCGACAACCTCAGAAGCGGCCATGCTGTGGCTCAGCACATGCCCCATGATCTTGCGCGAGAAGGCGTCTGTCACCAGTGACAGATAATGCACACCTTCATCACTCTCGATATAGGTGATGTCGCTGACAAACACTTGCTCAGGGCGGCTTGGCTTGTGCCCTGCCAACAGGTTCGGATGCTTTCTCATCCAGTGTTTGCTGTGGGTGGTTTTGGTGTAATTCTTTCGTGGCTGTACCAGAAGACGATGCTCTCTGAGCCAGTCAAACAAACGGTCACGCCCCATCTTGATGCCAAGACGACGCAAGTCATCCTGCAGCAAATGATAGAGTTTACGTGCGCCAATCCGGGGCATATGCTGGCGCAAGCGCATGACGCAATCATAAAGTGGTGCGAGCTGTTCCTGTCGTCGGCAACGGCGTTGCAACAACTGGTAAACCGACTGCCTTGAAAGACCAAAACATCGACAGGTCCGGCTCAGACTGACTTGCCCTTGCGCCTGTAATGTTCTCGCAGTTCGGATAAGTACTTTTTTCGCAGACCCGCTCCATATTCCTCATCCATGATGGTGATCATGCCATCCATCACCATGACGCGGATCCGTTCGTCTTCAAGCTCCCTTTCAAGGCGCTTGATCTTCTGTTCAGGCGTTTCTTTCAATGGGGACATGGCTTTGTGCCTCGTTGTCGACCAGTCAAGCTTACCATGTTTGCGCAACCACTTCAGGACAGTACTACGGCCCTGTATGCCATACCGCATCTGTGCCTGCTTGTAGGTCATTTCGCCCTTTTCGACCTGTTCTACAACAGCCAGCTTAAAGCCCATATTGTAATCACGTTGTGTGCGCTTACGGCGCTCTATGCCTGACATCGACATTGTCATCTCCTATAGGTGACAACGTATTTCAGGACGAGACAGACATAAAAAAAAAGCCGCCAAGCATATGCTGGCGGCTTTTTCATTTAGTGATACGAAAACCTTACGTCCGGCGCTGCCCAACGTTGAGAACACCCTGTTCAAGCGGCTTGAGGCCAAAACTGCCACGGCGCGGACCGGGATTCTCGGAAACGTATTTTTCGGCTTCCTGACGTTCTTTATCGTTCATGCGGGCATGGATAGCCCCCATTTCACGCTGGGCCTGACTGCCTTCGGTCGGGGCAGACATCCGCAGCCAGTAATAGGCAAGAATGTTGTTCTGATCGACGCCACTGCCAATCGCATAAAGGCGGCCAAGGGCGGCTTGCCCATTGGCGGAACCTTTGCGCGCAGCGCGCTCGTACCAGGTTGCAGCGCGCAGCATATCAACAGGCACACCAAGACCATGTTCATACATCACCCCGATCAGGTGATAACCGCCCGGATGACCAAGCTCGGCCAGATCCATCGCCAAATCAAGGGCACTGGCATAATCGGGTTCACGGTGGGGCACACCGAAAATCAGGATTTGGGTCATCTGATATTTGGCAGATGCATCGCCCTGATCACAGGCATGGGTCAGCATCGTCCAACCGCGGTTAAACAGTTTCAGATCGGATGAATGGCTGAAATACATTGCGAGGTTGGCTTGGGCATATGCATCCCCCTCGCTCGCGGCGAGTTCAAACCAACTGATGCTTTCGGCAATATTACGTTCCGCGCCCAAGCCCACACCAAGCGCATAGCCAAGGGCTGCGGCGGCTTCGATGCTGCCTGCGCGGGCGGCACGCATGTTGTATTCGAATGATTTGGACGGATCACGATCAACACCGCGACCTTCAAGATAAAGATAGGCAAGAACACTTGCAGCAGACGGATCATTTAGCGCACTTGCGCGCTCGAAATACTCAATCGCCTTCTCATCATCTTGCGGCACACCCCAGCCGTTCAAATAGCAAACGCCAAGGTTATAAAGGGCTGCGACAGAACCAAATTCGACGGCTTCTTCAAACCAGTGCGCTGCGGTCTGGGCGTTTTCCTGAACACCAAGCCCCTTGGCATAAAGATATCCAAGATTATTTGCCGAAACAGAACCGCCAGAAGATGCTTCATCGTGGAACCAATAGGCGGCTTCACGGTACCATTGCTGGCCTTCGCCAAGATCTTCGGAAACGCCGAGTCCCTTGCTGCGCATGTAACCATAGCAAACTGCAGCAAATGCGCGGCTTTGGCGGTGAATCTGGTCAAGAATACGTCGTGTTGCGGCCTCGTCACGTGGCATTCCTTCGCCCTGGAAATGCTTTTGGGCAAGCGAAAGCTGCGCGAAAATGTCTTTTTCGACATTCGCCTCATCGTAATAGACCATTTTAAGTGCACGATCCATCACAGCACTACACTCGCCAACACGTTCTTAAACCAACACAAATTGGGCACAACTCGCGCTTTTCCAGCGAAATCGACACCACGACAAATTTATCGAAGGTTAATTTATAGCACTAAGCTGAGATTTTTCCAACTGATCGCGATAGGTCGCGAGGAAGCCTTGGAAGTTTTCGACTTCATCTACTTTGTCTGCAAGGGTTCGATAGTCTATCAACCCTTGCGTTGGCGACGATGTAATCAGGCTAAATGCCTGGGCATACGGCGTTTGCGACATCCCTTGGCCATAACGGCGCTTAAGCATGTTAAGCGTCCTTTCCTGCCCCGCCATTGCAAGGTTGACCGCCCAGTTCAGAAGATACCGCCCGCGCTCGTCTGAAATACCTTCGCTTTCATCTACCGGGTCTTCGCCGACCAGACGCTGGAAGGTTTCAGCCGCGGCCAAATAGTCGCGGTCTTCGCGATAGTAATCGACACGCAAAAGTTCCGCATTGCGTGAAAGATCACCATCAAGCGATGAAATGGCTTCGGCCCCGCGATCAACATCAAGCAACGCACGCGCGCGCAACTGACGCCGCTGGGTTGCAAGTTCTTCAGACAATCCCGGTTCTTCGGTTTCATCAATCACCCGAATGGTTTCTTCGGGTTTGCCATCAAGCAGATAAACCAACCCAAGCCGCGCACCAACGCGGGCCTTTTCCACACCAGCAAGGCGGAAGTTGACCTGATGTTCCAGAAGGTCTTCGGCACGTTCAAACAGCTCGACACTGACCATGCGATCGGCAAGGCGGCGGATCAGTTCATCGCCCTTCTCGCCTGCGGGGGTCAGTTCGCGGAATTCGTCATACAGTGCGACAGCCTTAATCGCTGAAATACTGTTGATGTCATCGCCGAGATACAGGTTCTCGAACGTTTTATGCATCATGTCGGTTGCTTCGGTTGCCACCGGCTTGTTCGGGAAGAAGATCGCCGCCTGTCGCAAGGTGTTTAGACCTTCGCGGAATTCTTTGTTCTCGATCTGTAACTCGCCAATCCGTTTCAGCAAAGCCATTTCAAAGGCATCGCCACGCCATGCAAACCGCAATTTCTGAAGCTGTTCAATCGCGTCTTCGACGGTCAGGCGCTGCAGGCGCATCAAAAGTTCCGTCCGATCAAAGATCGCATGTGCACGGGCTTTGCGGTTATCGCCTTCTGCGACCTGATCCCAGGTTGCAACTGCTTGCTCCAGCTCGCCAGCTTCTTCTTCAAAGATGCCTTTGAGGTACTGGATATCCATGATCTTGGATTCACTCAAGCCGCTGGTAACCAGCATCTTTTCGATCAAATCCATACCCGCTTCGGGGTTGCCTACAATCAAGGCTTGCTCGGTTGCGAGCGGCCCAATGCGGCTGATCAGTTCGGGCGGATAGAAATCAAGGATATGAACGCTTTCCAGCAAATCACGCGCCCCCTCATTCGGGCGCCCGCGCGCTGCCAATGTTACCGCCCGCCAAAGCTTCATTTCCGGAATGGCCTGCAGACGTTCGTCTTCAAGCAAACGTTCGGCTTCTGCGTAGTCGCGATCCAGAAACTTGACGGCTGCTTTAAGCGCACGGAATTGAAGCTTTTGCGCAATCAGCGGATCATCGTCTTCCATCGCCGAGACGACAGCATCTGCTTCTGGTCCCAGTCCGTTGGCCAGATAATACTGGGCAAGGCCAAGGCGGGCCTTGTTGCGGTGTTCATCGCCGCTTTCCGCAACCTTACCCCGCAACTTGCGGATTGCCTTGTTGAAATTATCAAGTCCGCCCATACGCCAGTCATCAAGTTCAAAGATCAATCCTTCACGGCCATCACCCGTACTTGCCCGAACCCCTGTCGCGGACGCCAGAAGACGCGCGCCTTCTGGTGAAATATTAAGGCCGTCGGCGGCCGTAACGATCACGGCCTGACCATCGTCGCGGTCGGCAACCTGAACACTTTCATTCATCGGGGCAACGACAACACCCTGAACAGATGGCAGAACTTCAAATTCCGGATAGCGCAGCGCGACTTCGATGCCATAACCTGATTGTGTGGTTGTCACCACGCGCAACGTGTCACCAACTTCCGGGTCATCTACCGGAATGATCGGTCCGACATCTTCAAGCGGCACAATCAGGCGCGCACGTGTTTGGTCATCAAGCTCGATCGAGGGGCCAAGTTTTTCAAC
This sequence comes from Thalassospira lucentensis, assembly GCF_050516545.1. Classification (GTDB taxonomy): domain Bacteria; phylum Pseudomonadota; class Alphaproteobacteria; order Rhodospirillales; family Thalassospiraceae; genus Thalassospira; species Thalassospira lucentensis_C. The sequence goes on from NZ_CP191544.1 coordinate 2,688,075, forward strand.
CGGCTGCATGACACCTTGCTGGAACGTCACCCGCCAGTCGCCATCCCCGGTGCCAGTTGTGTATAAACCGACACCGTCGGGAACCGTCATGCGCAACACCGTGGCATACGGGCTGTCAATCTGTTCAATCACCCCGATGATCTGCGCGGCTTCCTGCCGCACAGTTTCCAGATCCAGCGTCGCCCGAACATCAAAGGCCGCCCACAGGAACCCGGCACGCGACCAGATTGCGGCCCCACCCGGTTGCCCAAATGCAAAACCAAGGGAAAGTTCGGTCGCAGTCTGATCAACGGTTACCGGAAGGTCCCCGATATTAACGCGTTCTGCCGGGGCCGTTGCCCCACCTTCAGACGCGGTGTTCTCGGCCTGTGCAGCCGCCTGTGCCATTGCTTCGGGTGAATTTGGATCAAGGTTTGCGTCAGTTGTGTTTTCTTCCGCAACGGTGTTGCCCGCCGTTGCGGGTGTAGGTGCAGGCGGCGCACTTGGCGTTGCTGGCGCTGAGACATCATTTGACGCGGTTTGACTGCTTGGTGCCGTCGTTGGACGACTATCCGCACCTGAGGTCGCAGGAGCGCGTTGCGCCCCCATGATATCTACCACAACCATATTCCCGGACCGGAAATGGCGAAGCGGCCGTGCCGGTGTGGTTTCAACGACAACATCAAGCGGTTGCGTGCCACTTTGCCGGATACGGACACCTTCGGGCAGACGTCGTGAAATTCCGGCCGCATCTATCTGCGCGGGTGCCTCAAACGCAACGGTCTGCGATCCTGTTTCACCCTCAAGGGTATAATCTGTACGGTTAGGCCAATCAAAGACCAATCGATAGAATGTTGGATGACGGCCAACCCGCACATCTAACGTTGCGACATCCCCTGCAGGATTTTCGGTCGCAACGGTTTCAACCGGCGTGGTTGGTGCAGGTGTGATTTGGGGAGACTGGTTTGCCTGATCAACCGCAGGCGCAGGAGACGGTGTTGGCGCAACGGGGGCTGCTTGTGGTTTATCAAGAATATCAAGCACCACGTTGCTGCCAACATTAAAGGCGCGCACTTCGTAGTCATCATTCAGGACAAAGGCAATCGTCTGCCCGTCTGGATCAAAGAAGCCATCAGAAACATATTGGGAAACCGGGGTAAGGACCCCACGCAAAGACGCCACCAAAGGCTGATCAAAACGCACAACAAGCTGATCGCCGACAATCTCGGCGTTATAATTGACCGGCTTGCTCCATTGCAGAACAATTCGTCCATAGCCGTTATGCAAGCCCGAGCGGATAATCACGGGATCCGCTACCTGGGCCATTGCTGGACGCATTCCGCTGGAAGGCAAAAAAATTGCCGTGGTGGTCGCAATAACAACCGCCAGCAGGACGCGCACGGCAAGTTTCGCCATACCTACGTGCCTCCGATCCCGCTTCCCCCATGAGGTTCGATAACAATATCGACCCGGCGCGCCATTGAAAAACGCGCATCCTCATCTAGCAACTTAGGAAGCTGGTCGTATCTTGATGCAGCAAATCCGTAAATATTTATGTAATCTGTGTAACCTGATTTTTTTAATTCGTTGGCAACAGCACCGGCACGGGCCAAAGAAAGCTCCCAGTTCGATGCATATTTGCCACGACCGCTAAGCGGGCGCGGATCCGTATGACCTTGCACACCAATGCGGTTACCAATATTTCGCAGTACCCCGCCAAGCACAAACAAGGCCTGCTGCGCCTGTGCTGTCATCTCGGAACTGCCGGCAACAAACAAAATATCGCCCGGCAATGATATCACCAGCTTATCGGCGTCGCGCGACATGCGCGCATCCCCTAAAACCTGATTATCATCAATTGCATCGTCAATCACCGCACTGAGATAATCCAGATTCATCGCCGGTTTGCGATAAACACGCGGAATATTCAGGCTGGCCATTGGTTCGTCGTTTTCTTCCTTCGGTGCCGGCTTGATGCTTTGAGATAGCGAATCAACAACTTCATCCCAACGGTCAATCTTGACCTTGGACATGGCAAACAACATCACGAAGAATGTCAGCAACAGCGAAATCAGATCGGCAAGGCTCAGCATCCAGACCGGCGGTCCGGTCGGGCCATCATCCTTTTTGAATTCTTCTTCAGCCATTAGCTACCTCCCCCGGCTTGCGGCCCAAGCGGAATAGGTTGATTGACAGCAGGTTGACCAGCCCCTGGCAAAGGAATTGTCATTCTTTGCGGGATCAACTGCGCCGGTGCCGGTCCATTAACACCGCCTTGTGCTGGTGTCGGTGCCGTACCATCGGCAGGTGCCGTTGTTTTTTCGATCGGCTCTGGTGGTTCTTTCGGACCATAATTCCAAAAGAACCGGAAGGTCACAATAAACGGATCTGCACCGGGATCGATCCCGACATAGAGACGGTCTTCGGGGGCACCAACATCAATCAATTCGCGCGCAAAAGACCCTGCGCGGGCGATCTGCAGATTGTTTTCAATCTCGATGGAACCCTTTGCCCCGATCTCACTCCCCATGACCATTTCCATCTCATAGGACGCATAGCCTTCTTCATCGGCCAGCACTTCTGCCAGTTGCTGCATGAAGTCGGCCTGACGTTCGCGGATCAGAATGGAATTGGGATCAAAAAGTTGTTCCACATGCATGATGATTTCCATCAGCTTGCCCGGCTGGATCACTTGGACACGCACCACTTTAATGGCGGTGTCAAACAGATGGCCGAGCTTTTCCTGCATGTCTTCAGCTGCAACCACAGGCCCCTCGATGGAGGTCACTGTTTGCAAACTGGTCGTCGGGGGAAGGATGGATGCAAATGCCGAGGAAAGGCTTTCCTGCACTTCGCGTGTTTTGACCTCTTCAAAGGTCGAAATGGTATTAAGCAGAATAAAGAACGCAAGAAGCAAAAGATAAAGTGCGAGAAACAACGCCACCGCCCCGTTTGACGGGGGAGATGGTGGTGTTGGTCCGTCGTCTTCTATCTCCGCCATATCAACGCCACTTAATTAAACATCGCGTCGATGTCAGCCTGCGATACGCCTTTGCCTTCAAGTTGCGGCCCATTGAGCAGCGCCTCTTCGCCTTCGGCTTCTTTTTTCTTCTTGGGATTTGCAGCGGCGTATTTGGCAATTTCTTCACCAAAGGCAGCCACAAGTCCCTCAACGCGTTCTTCGATGGATTTCAACGCCTTGATAACTTTGGTTGTGCGCTGTCCGGTAATATCCTGGAAGTTACAGGCTTCATAAACCCGCATCGTCGCACCGGTCACTATTTCCGCCTGTTCGGGCGGCAATGTTGATGCGAATTCTTCCAAAGCATCCATGGCATCAAGGATCTCATGGGTAGCGCCGGCTGTTGCATCCACAATTGCGTCCAACTCGTCGGTCGCATTGGGAATGTATTCAGCCTTGATATCGTCGGGACGAAGCGACGCAATTTCGGACTTCATCTTGCGAATAATGCCCGAAAGCTCGTCTAGTTCGCCAAACAGGCGTTGCTGATCATCGGACGGCTTATCACCCATAAAGCGTGACAGCTGATCCATCAGCTCAGACAGTTGTTCAATCTTCAGATCATCGCCATCAAGACGTGCCCGAAGATCATTTAATAGCTGCCGGAGGTCGTCCTTGGACGCTTTCGCTTTGGACATAGGCGGTATCGCGGGACAAATGTCCCGCGCTCCTGATCAGAAATCACCAATAACAGTCTTCATTTTACCCTTCAACGTCTCGGCGTTGAACGGCTTGACGATGTAATTCGATACACCGGCTTTTTTAGCCATGACGACGTTTTCGGTTTTGGCTTCTGCCGTAATCATGATGAAGGGCATATCCTTCAATTTGGCATCTGCACGGACTTCCTTAAGAAGCTGAAGACCGGTCATCGGCTCCATATTCCAATCGGAAATCACAAGACTGAAAGGAGCTTCACGGAGCTTACGAAGCGCCATGCTACCATCAGTCGCTTCTTCGATATTCGTAAAGTTGAGCTGCCGTAAAAGGTTACGGATGATACGCAACATTGTTTTGTAATCATCTACAATCAGGATCGGCATATTCGGATCGACGGCCATTCACAACTCCATCAGCTATCTGATCTCTCACCCTTGCCACACATTCGCATGTATAGTCGCAAGGCCCCTAATAATCGTGATGTACATATTTAATATTGGTTAATCAAGATTTTTAACCAGTGATAAAAATGTGCCATCACATTGACTATTCTCGAAAAACTGCCCGTTCTCTTTCTTTTAAACTCTCACAAAGAACGGTCAATCTTTTGTTCAGCTGCCCCTATTGCAGCGGCAGCATATTAATATCTTGCTTATATGCCAACTCCGAGGTCAGAGCCCGCGCCCGTTCCGGGGTCATCTGTGACAGGACCGCAGCGGTATTTGCTTCGCGCATGCCCAAGGCCACTTGCAAGAGAATGTCCATATCAAGATCGTTCCAGATACGGGCAGCGTCTTTCGGTTTCATCTTCTCGTAAACACTGATCAGCTTTTTGATGCGATCATCTTCCTGTACTTCCTTGGTCTCGACCAAACCTTCGATGGCCGTTTTCAAGGATTTCATCTCGTCGATCTTGGCATCAATCCTGGCTTCGGCCGCGGCAATCAGGCTTTCACGCTCGTCAAGGCGCTGTTCTTTGCGATCAAGCTCCCCACGGCGCACTGAAAGGTTCTGCAACAGGTCAATTTCTTCCTGGGTAAACAGGGTCGGATCCCCTCCAAGCGTCGGCGGAACATCTGATTCCCCGTTTAACGGATCACCTTCCATCGTCATCCCGGCAGGGTCATCAAGCCCCGGCGCGCCATTTTCCGGCGTTGCGGCCTCTTCGGCGGCGGGATCGGTTGCCGGAGCCTGCGCGCGCGCAGTCTGCACCATGCTCACAGCAGCGGGCTCGGGCGCCACGGCAACATCCGTACTTCCCGAGAAAAGGTTTACCACCCGCATTGACAACACCATCAGCCCAACAAGGATAACCAATGGTAAGATACGCACACCAGACATTCACTCACCTAAGCAATTTGGCACACTGTGCCCATGCTCCTTCACGCTTGAATTCTCTTATTCTAACAGAATGACATCACTCTCTTTAGATAAAAAGAAATGTCATGATAACAAGGGCGCGACATCCCCGACGTCATCGAAAACAATCAGCGAACCGACCGCAAAGCAGCAAGTAATTCGCGTTCTGCTTCTGAACGACCGGCATCTTCGTCCTGATCATACATATCGGAACCCGACAGCCCTTTGTTACCCCCGCCAGAAAACCGATCAAGATCATCATAGCCACCAGAATCACCGCCAACCGTCCGATCATCACGGTCATGGCGATCATTGCTCATGCCTTTCGAGCCGCGCTCGATATCGCCGACCATACGTGCAGCCAGTTCTTCGGCACGGGTTTCAACACCAACCCGGTCACGATCATCAATGATGTCAGGACGATCTTTACCCGCTCCTCTTGATCCGCCCGAACCGCCGCTGTTCCCGGCACCGGACGGACTTGATGCATTTCTGCCTGCGGTAACATTGACTTGCTCATGTCCTGCCCCGGCATTGCCGGAACGGCGCACTGCGTTAACATCGCTTGCTGCCTTTTCAAGACGGTTGGCAATGCTTTCGCCGCGATCAACCATAAAGGTCAGATCTTCGTTCAGCGCACTTGCCTTTTCAATGTCTTCACGCAACCGTTCGCCAGACTGTTCGGCCATATCCTTAAGTGCGTTGATCGAGGTTTCAGCCCGCTCGTTCGCGGCATTAAAAGCCGTCAGGAAATTTTGCATATCTTCGCGACTGCGGCGGAACGCTGCGAGCTTGCGGTTCAAAATCACCGCATACACAATCGTCGCCACCAGCAGGACGATCATTACAATGTCCAGATAGAACGCGAAGTCCATCACTTCTCTTCCTCGGTTATGCGCGCACGATCGCGAACCTGAATAGCGATCCTGTCACCCTTGCGCCCCATCATTCCCTTAAACAGGGGAACGTCACCACACCTTACTTCGACAGGTGATGTCGGACTGGTATTAAGAACCAGACGGTTGCCGACTTCAAGATTGATGACATCGCCCAGCAGCATCACCTGTTCATCAAGGACAGCTAATAGATTAACATGGGTCTGCCACAGTTCGTTTGCGAGGTGGTTTTCCCAGATAGAGTCACGACCGAACTTTTCGCCCATGAACATCTGGAGCAGAAGTTCACGAACAGGTTCCAGCGTTGCATACGGGATCAGCAGTTCAAGACGACCACCGCGATCTTCCATATCAATCCGCAATTTTGCGACAATCGCGGCATTGGCATGACGGGCAATCGTTGCAAAACGCGGGTTTGTTTCAAGACGCTCAAACCGGAACGTTACCGGGCTTAAAGGATCAAACGCAGCCGAAAGATCACCAAGGACCACATGGATCATACGTTCAACAAGGTTGCGTTCAATCGTGGTGTAAGGGCGGCCTTCGATACGCATTGCAGCCGTACCGCGACGCCCCCCCAACAGAACGTCCACGATCGAATAGATCAACGCGGAATCAACCGTCAGAAGACCATAGTTGTCCCATTCCTCGGCCTTGAAAACGCCCAGCATCGCCGGCAACGGGATCGAGTTGAGATAATCGCCGAAACGCAGCGACAGGATATTATCGAGCGAGACTTCCACGTTGTCCGATGTAAAGTTACGCAGCGATGTCGACATCATGCGGACAAGGCGGTCAAACACGACTTCAAGCATCGGAAGTCGTTCATAAGCCACCATCGACGAGTTGATAATCGCCTGAATGCCTGATTGGTCGCCCGCACCTGAACCGTCATCAAAACCAAGAAGGCTATCGATCTCATCCTGGTTCAGAACACGCGCAGATGTGCCTCCGACGGCAGGTTCGTCTTCGCCTTCTTCATCCTCGTCACCGAGCATGGATTCCCATTCGGCGGCCATATCCTCGCCGCCGTCATCTCCACCACCATCGTCATCGCCTGCCATGGCTTCCCATTCAGCGGCGAGTGCATCATCATCGTCATCATCAGCCATCAGCGATTACTTCCTGATTTAGGCATTCGGGCTGCTACAAGCTTATTGTACCAGCATTTCCTTGAACAGAACGTCGTTAATTTTCGCCGGTTTGGCAGCAGCACTAACACGTATCATCAACTCTTCGCGCAATCGGAACATCCCTTCCGATCCTGACAAATCTTCTGGTCGCAATTCACGAAGATAAACCTGAAAGTTGTCAACAATGCGCGGCATCATCGTCTCGACCTGCGGCAACATGGCCTGATCGGCGACCTCCAGACTGACACGGATTTTAAGGTAGCTTTGCTTGCCACCGCCCGTATTCAGGTTGACCAGAATTTCCGGCAGATCGACAAAGCCGACATTTTCCGGAACACCCGGTGCCTCTTCGATTGAATCTTCAGAGATCACTTCTTCGGTCTGCGTCCCGTCGCCGCCGGTCAACATATCAATCACCGGCTGAAGCAGCCCGGTAAAATACGCTGCGGCAGCACCGCCAAGTAAAAGCAGGACAAGCAAAACGACCACGACCAGCATCTTCTTGCTGCGGCCACCACCTTCGTCCATTTCAATTTCGTCGGATTCTTCGCCCATCGCTTCGCAAATTCCTGCTTTTGAAGTTCTGCCTTCATATCCAGCAAACACTGTGCCGCATTAACAGCCATAACGCTATCACGTTAAAAATCCGTTTCGCTTCCGATTGCTAAGGCACAGTTCAGATTCCCCCTGCGTGACATCTGATGATCCAGCCAACAATCAGAAAGTCCCACCGCCAGACCAATCAAAATGATGAGTCTGTATCGGAGTAACTTTACATTTTACCCGCAAGCTTGACAGGTGAAACACACCAAATCGCTAATATTTGCAAGCTTCTGGCGCTTGACAGGCCTTGCAAACACCTTCTTTGGGGCCCCGCCTTATATCTCTTTTGAGGCTGTATATCCTTATCTAGTGCAAGCACTCGGAAACTTTATCCCCTTGCGACAAGGGTGTTACGGCAGTTTCTGCCAAACACGCCCAAAATCGCACGGCAACAAATGCCGGATACATATTTTTATGTTTAATTTCAACTGCTTGATCTTATTGGCACGGCTTTCGCATTTGTGATGAGCAGAATTACAGCCCCACAAGGGAATGGACCATGGAAAATATTTCATACATCGCACTGTCACGCCAAAAGTCGCTGCGCAGCATGATGAACAATATCTCGCAGAATCTGGCGAACATGAACACGACCGGATACAAAGAGCAGCGGATGATGTTCACCGACTGGGTGGCAAAAAACGGCGATGCCCCATTCCGTGGCGAACGCGAGATTTCTCTTGTGCAGGACATATCGCAATACCGTGACACCACGGTTGGCAATATTGAACATACCAACCGACCACTTGATGCGGCACTTAGCCAGCCGGACATGTTCTTTGCTGTCGAAACCCCGTCAGGTACGCAATACACCCGCAATGGTAACTTTACACTCGATCCCGGCGGACAGTTGATCACCAACGACGGCTACCCGGTCTTAAGTGATGCAGATCAGCCGATTTTCTTCAACGAAGCCGACGGCCAGATTGAGATCAAGGGCGATGGCACAGTTTCGACCGACATTGGCCAAATCGGCAAATTGCAAGTTGTCACCGTTGATAATGTCCAACGCATGATCGTTACCGGCGACACCCTTTACCGCGCGCCTGACAATCAAGAGGACGGCGTCATCATTGAGCAAGTTGAAAACGCGGGCATTGTGCAAGGCGCTCTTGAAAAATCCAACGTCAACCCAATCGGCTCCATGACGCAGATGATTGATGTTCTGCGGACCTATCAGTCGGTCACCCGTTCTCTTGAAAGCGAGAACGAGCGGATGCGCAACATGATCAATAAACTTGGGGATATTCGCGCCTAAGCGGTCGCCGACCCCCGATAGAACGAAATTTTAGCGCAAGCTTAGCGCAATCGAAGGAGAAGACAGATGCGGTCACTTGATATCGGCGCTTTGGGAATGCAGGCTCAGTCCATTAACGTGGATGTAACGTCGCACAACATCGCCAACATGACGACGACTGGTTATAAACGCCAGCGCGCAGAATTTCAGGACCTGCTGTATCAGGACCTGCGTCGTGCAGGATCCCCGTCTTCAGATACCGGAACCATCGTCCCAACCGGCGTTCAGGTTGGTCTTGGTGTAAAAACTGCAGCGATTGGTCGTTACATGGGCCAAGGCACGTTGTCATTGACCGAAAACGAATTGGACATTGCCATTCAGGGACGCGGGTATTTCCAGATTGATCTGCCAAGTGGTGAAACCGCATATACCCGCGATGGTACGCTCAAGCTTGATGCTTCTGGCGCACTTGTGACCAAGGATGGCTATGCCGTTCAGCCGGGCATCACGGTACCCGATAACGCAACATCGGTAACGATCAACAGCACCGGCGAAGTCTACGCCGAGATTGATGGTCAGGTTGCCTTGCAAAATCTGGGGCAAATTCAGCTTGCCACCTTTATCAACCCACCGGGCCTTGATGCACTTGGGGATAACCTGTTCCTTGAAACAGAAGCATCCGGTCAAGCAAATACCGGGGTGCCGGGTGATGTTGGCATTGGTACGGTTCAGCAAGGGTATCTTGAATCCTCAAACGTCAACGTGGTTCAGGAAATCACCAACCTGATCAAGGCACAGCGTGCCTATGAAATGAATTCCAAATCAATCTCGACCACCGATGAGATGATGAGCGCAGTCAGCAACCTGCGTTAATATCGTGAATTGGATACAGGCTTTATTTTGCGCAAGTCGCGGTCTTACAGGTCGCGAACTTGCGCAAACTGTGTTTACGCGATGTATACCGTTACGTGGTATAGTAGGCGCATGAAGATAAAGAATATAATCCTCACGCTCGCATTATTGTCACTCGGTCTTTCGACGGAGAGTGCCTTTGCGCAATCCTCCCAAGGCAGCAATTCGCGTAACAGCCAGCAGATCACTGAAAACATCCTGCTGAAACCTGATGCGTTGATTGACGGAGAATATGTGACCCTTGGGGATATCTTTTCTGGCATAGACCCACAACAAGCCGACATCGCTGTTGCCCATGCGCCGCAACCGGGCAAACAAGTTGTTCTCGATTATCGCTGGCTTTATGGCATCGCCCAACGACACAACGTGACCTGGCGTCCGCGCACAACAGCCGATCAGGTCGTTGTCACCCGGGCAAGTCAGACCATCACGATTGATGAAATCCGTGACGCTGTTGAAATTGCGTTGATCGACCACGGCATTCGACAGCCCTTTACGGTTGATCTTTCAAGTGAAAACTTTCAAATCCACCTTCCGGTTGACGCCCTTAATGACGTTACGGTCAGTGGCATTGAAGTCAACTCCCGCACGCAACGTTTTGTCGCCAGTGTTACAACCGGCGAACAAACCGCACAGCAGCGCACATACAGGATCAGCGGCAAATATTACCCCCTATCGACCGTCCCTGTGCTCGTGGAACCCGTTTCGCGCGGGCATATTATCCGTCCAGATCAGGTCGAATATCGCGATTTCCGAACTGAACGCGTACCGTCCAACGCAATCCGAGACATCAATGATGTGATCGGCAAGGAAGTAATCCGCCCAACCAATCCCAACGAACCGATGATGTTTCGTGATTTGACTAGCCCAATCCTCGTGCGTCGCGGATCCTTAGTCATCATCCGTCTGGTGACGGCCAATATGTCATTAACCGCACGGGGAAAAGCCCTTGAAAACGGTTCCAAGGGAGACGTGATCCGGGTGATCAATCAAACAAGCAACAAAACCATTCAGGTAGAAGTTGTTGCCGAAAACGAAGTCCGCGCCCTGCCCGCCATGTCGCAGTAAGCTTTCCGTCGATCACGCTTTCGACCCGGCAAGCTTTTCCTCCATAACCTTTATGTAACTGGCATGGTCCTTGCGTAGACATACGCAGGAACCCAGGAGGAACTTATGCCCGGCAAATATGCACAGATATCATGGCGCCGTGTCGCCATTGTCACCGGACTGATCAGCGCAACAGCTTTGCTTTCGGGCTGCAATGCGATGAAACGACTGTCCGAAGTTGGCGCACCACCAAAACTGTCGTCCATCGACAACCCGACCCAGTCCGAAAGCTATCGACCGGTAAGCTTGCCGATGCCTGCCCCGCAGGTCGCAGAAAGCAATCCGAATTCGCTTTGGCGTTCTGGCGCACGGTCGTTCTTTAAAGATCAGCGTGCCAATCAGGTTGGCGACATTCTGACGGTCGTCGTTGAAATGTCCGATAATGCAAACCTGTCAAACAACACCCTGCGGTCTCGCACGAATTCCGAAGATCTTGGTGTCCCCAATCTGTTTGGCCTTGAAGCAGAATTTACCAAGGTTCTGCCAGAAACCATTGACCCGACCAACGCGCTTAATATGTCGAGCAATTCGTCCAACCGTGGTAATGGTACGCTGGATCGAACCGAAGCAATCAACTTACGTGTTGCAGCAATCGTCATTCAGATTCTACCCAACGGGAACTACGTTATTCACGGCCGTCAGGAAATCCGGGTCAACAGCGAAGTCCGAGAAGTTCAGATTGCCGGTGTGATTCGTGCGGCAGACATTAGCTCAGGCAATGAAGTCGGCTATGACAAAATTGCTGAGGCGCGTATTTCATATGGGGGCCGCGGAACGATTTCGGATGTCCAGCAACCGCGCTATGGCAGTGAAGTTCTCGACATTATCTTACCGTTCTAACCAGTTGGGCGCACGAAAGGCTGATCCTTTGCCTGGTTCCGATCAGCCGACATCGTGCCATCATCTAAACACATCTTCAAAAGGCTGCCTTCGGGCGGTCTTTTTGTTTAAAAACAGATGGATAAATAAGGAAAAGCCCGGCCATAAAGACCGGGCTTTTTGATTTTGGTTATCCCTAACCAGTAATCTCCCACAAGGCCATGACGTTGCATGACGTGGATCGGGCGATGCCCGATCCCTATACTTTTTTACACCCGGCGCGATCAATCGTCGCGACGTGTGCGCTCCATCCGTTCGTGGCGTTCCTGTGCTTCAATGCTCAGGGTCGCAATTGGACGAGCTTCAAGTCTTTTCAAGCTGATCGGCTCTTCAGTTTCTTCACAGTAACCGTATGATCCGTCTTCAATTCGACGCAAAGCAGCATCAATTTTTGAAATCAACTTACGCGCCCTGTCACGAGTACGAAGTTCAAGTGACCGATCGGTTTCCGCAGACGCGCGGTCGCTCAGATCGGCTTCCTGAAGCCCGCCATCTTGCAGGTTCGCCAATGTTTCCGAAGATTCGTGCAGAAGTTCAGCCCGCCAAGCGAGAAGTTTCTGCCGGAAATATTCCCGCTGGCGCGGGTTCATAAACTCTTCGTCCTCAGCAGGACGATAGTCTGGTGGTAATGTGATAGTCATGTATGCCCTCTATACAGGACTCATCGATCGCGCGGCAATATAGAGGCAGCACGCTAACGGCGCAAGCCGGTTGTACAAATAAATCTTGATTTGCACTAGAACAGGCGGATTACTGCGGATTTTCGATAAAAAACACCAGAAATTAAACAGCTAAATCAGCCCTGAAACCTCTAGTTTCGCAAGTTCGACACGGGCACGCAGATCAATCTCGTCTAAAACCGCAGACAGTTCCGGATCATCAATCGTTTCACGCTGCTGATCCATCAACCCGATCAGCTGCTGCAAGCGCGGCCCTGATAGCGCCCCACTCAGCAAACCATCGCGAACGGCTTCAAGCTGCTCAAGCATACTTTTGGCCCTTAAGACCGCTGCCTTTTTCGGGGAATCGAGTGCATCACCGTTTTGCTGTAAAGCCAGCAACGCATCAAGTGCGCTTACGGACCCGGAACTATGAACACCCGATGCACCACCAGTTTCACCAGACGAACCAACAGAACGCATGGCATCAGCAAAACCACTACCGCTACCAGACGTGCCTGACGATTTTTTGCGTGATGTTCCGCCCGCATTGGTCGCCTTGGAACCGCTAACCTTCATGACCCGTTTCCGTTCTGTTGTGGTACTATCTTGTAATCACTGTGGTCAGTTTGTTCTTACAAAAAAACCGACCGTGCGGCCAGATCAGGAACAATCCCGACCACCGCGCTTACGTTCCTTATAGAGTCTCCCTCAATCACGGGAACCGCGCAACGGGAAAAAAATGCCGGGTAGACACAAACAGGATGCCCCAATGGTCCCCACATCTGCATTTAACCGTGTTTTTTCACAGTTTTCAGCAGGCTAGTCATCGCCAACCCCGGAAAGCCTCAGTTGGCACGATTTTCGCAATTAAGCTTGCAAACGCGGTTCAATGATCAATCGCACCATTTGCCGGATGCATGCCATCCCAAGTCAAAGCGGAACAGAGAATATGATCACAGGTCTTGGCAAAATAGCACGTAAAGCGACATTGACTGTCGCATTGGGAATGCTCGCCCTGACGCAGCTTACCCCTGCACATGCACAATCACGTATTAAAGACATCGCCGATTTCGAAGGCGTACGTGACAACATGCTGGTTGGTTATGGCCTTGTGGTTGGCTTGAATGGCACGGGTGACGATCTTGGCGATGCAGAATTTACCCGCCAAAGCATGGTCGCCATGCTCGAACGTCTAGGCATCAACGTCCGTGAACAAATCGAAGATGTTGATTCTGATAATATTGCGGCTGTTATGGTCACTGCAACGCTTCCTCCATTTTCGCGTCAGGGTGCACGTATTGATGTCAGCATCAGCGCAATCGGCACCTCCGAAAGCCTGCAGGGCGGTACCCTTCTGGTGACCCCGATGGTCGGTGCGGACGGCGAAGTCTATGCTGTTGCACAGGGTAACCTTGCTGTTGGTGGCTTCTCCGCCGGTGGCAATGCCGAAACCATTGTAAAGGGTGTTCCGACATCTGCACGTATTGCAAGCGGCGGTATCGTTGAACGCGAAATCGACTTTAATCTGAACTCCATGCAAGACATGTCGGTTATCTTGCGCAATCCGGACTTCACGACGGCACGTCGCGTCTCCGATGCAATTAATGCCTATCTCGGTGAAGTTTCTGCCCGTGCAAGCGATCCGGGCACAGTTCGCCTGAACATTCCGGAACGCTACAATCAAAATGTCGTCGCCCTTTTAACTGATATTGAACAGCTTCGCGTTGAACCTGATCAGATTGCCCGTGTCGTCATCGACGAAAACACTGGCACCATTGTTATGGGTGAAAATGTCCGAATTAACCGTGTCGCAATTGCGCAGGGCAACTTGACCATCCGCGTTACGGAAAGCCAACAGGTTTCGCAGCCCTCACCGTTTTCTGATGCTGGCACGACCGAGGTCGTCGATCGCACCAATGTTGACGTCGATGAAGGTGAAGACAATCAGCTTGGCGTTCTTAATAGCGGCGTCAGCCTTCAGGAACTGGTCAATGGCCTGAACAGCCTTGGCGTTGGGCCACGTGACATGATCACTATTTTGCAAGCAATCAAAACATCTGGTGCCCTTCAGGCTGAAATCGAGGTGATGTGATGATGACCGACGGCGCAACCGCCATGATGGCGCAGGCTCAGGCCAGCGCTCAGTACGGTTCTCAGAACAGCATAACCTCGCGGATGAATACGCTTACGGACGGTCATATCAAGACCGACGAAGAAGCCCGCGAAGCCGGAAAAGAATTCGAATCAATGTTTCTAGGTCAGATGCTCAGCCACATGTTTGAGGGTGTGCAGACCAACGAGCTTTTTGGCGGTGGGCACGGCGAGACCGTGATGCGCTCCATGCTTGTAGATGAATACGCCAAAGAAATGACAAGCGCAGGTGGCATCGGAATTGCAGATGCTGTCACACGTGAAATCCTCAGAATCCAGGAGGGCTAAAAATGACCACTCAAGATTTGGTTACAGAGCTGAAAAGCGTCACTTACGACCTGATGTCCCTTCTGGAACGTGAAACCACGGGCCTGCGAACACTCGCACCGGAAGAATATGAACAGTTCCTGTCAGAAAAATCTGCCCTGTCGATGCAGTATGAACAATTGGTCGTTAAATTGCGCAGTCAAGGTGAAGAACTTCGCGCCATGCCCGAAGAAGACCGTGCTGAACTGCGCGAACTTCAGGCCGAATTTCAGGAAGCGGCACGGCGCAACATGATTGCCCTTCAGACAGCAAAAGCCACCAACGAGCGGATGGTTCAGGCCATTGTCCGTGCGGTCAATGACAAATCAAAAGAAGAATGCACGACATATAACCGTTCGGCACAAGCCAGCAAAGCATCGTTGGGCGGCTATGGTCGAACAATCAACAAGTCCTCCGGCGGCGCATATAGCGTCAATGAAACGCTTTAAGGGCAAAGGCACGTATCATGTCACTGACCCAGGCTCTCAACACTGCTATTACTGGCCTTAACACGGCACAGAGCCGTATTGCGATCACGTCTTCGAACATCTCGAACGTGAATACGGCAGGCTATTCAAGAAAGATCGCAGGCCAGGAAACCCTTACCCTTGACGGCATCGGTGCGGGCTCTCAGGTTGCCGATATCTATCGCAACGTCAATGAAGGCTTGGTACGCGAAGTTCGCGGCGAGCTTGGCAAAGCCGGTCGCGAAGAAGTTCGCTTTGAATTCTTCCAGCGTGTTCAAACTCTGTTTGGTACGCCCCAGTCAGATGCAGCAATCAGCCAACGCATCAGCGATCTTGCCGATGCGTTTGAGCAGCTTGGCGTTACCCCCGACCAAACATCCCCACGTATTGAAGCGATAGAGAGCGCCATCCAAGTGATGGAATCATTCGAAAAGCTTTCAACCCAGCTTCAAGACATGCGTGACGATATTGATGACCAGATTACTGATGAAGTAGACACAGCAAACACCCTGCTCAGCCAGATTGCAGATCTTAATACCGGTATTATCCGCCTGACAAACCTTGAACAGCCAACGACCGAGCTTGAAGATCAGCGCGACCAGAAATTAAACCAGCTTTCAAAAATCATCGACATCACAACTTTTACCCGCGGTGATGGCTCGATGGTGATCTATTCGGCTGCTGGCGCCAATACATTGCTGGACCGCACCCCAAACTCGCTTTCCTTTACCCAGACAGCCGGTTTTGAACCCGGCACAGGTGGCTCTGGTTTGTCCTTGGACGGTGTAGACATTACCGATACGCTGCGCACAGGCACACTCAAGGGTCTGTTTGAAATGCGTGATTCGGAAATCCCCGCACTCAATGATCAGATCAATGAACTTGCCGGTGAATTGCGCGATGCTATTAACGAAGAACACAACAAGGGCACATCCTTCCCGCCACCGACCAACCTGTCGGGAAACCGTACGGTCGCGACCAGTGACCCACTGACGGCAACTGGTGCATTCCGCGTTGCCGCACTGGATGCAGATGGGCAACTTATTGCGTCCGACAGTTGGTCAGACATAGCCCTTCCAACAACACCTGCGACGGTCCAGGGCATCATTGATGCAATCAACGGTTCGGACGCCGGTACTTATCTAACGGCATCACTGATTGACAATAAACTTGTCATCGAGGGTCAGGACGGTAACCGGGTCGCCATCAACGAGCTCGACAGTCAGATCACTACGGGTGACGGCCGTCAGCAAGGCATGTCGCATTATTTTGGACTGAATGATTTCGTTGCGACAGCCAAAAGTTCTGACACGATCACCTCGACCGCGCAAAGCAGCTCAACCACAGCACTTAATGCTACGGCGAGCTCATTCACCATTTCAGCCGGATCCGGTGTTTTAGTTGGCGGAATTACAGTCAACTATACCGCAACCGATTCACTTGAAGATGTCCGCGATAGTATCCGCACCGCCCTTCAAGGGGCCGGCATGACGGTTGCTGATTCCGAAACCACGGCTTTCATCGTCGAAGATGGCGACAGGTTTCGCTTGGTCGTCGATTACACTTCTAATATCTCGATCAATGATTCCGGCACGATGGCGGCAAAGATCGGCCTGACTGAAGATCAGCCCAGCCTTGCGGGCAACATGACCATCTCATCAGCCATTCAGAATGATCCGTCACGTATTGTCCGAGGTCAAATGAATGCTGACACTTACAAAACTTCCAATGCAGTCGTTGACCCGGATGCAGCAATTCCGAACCTTGGCCCACTTGTTCCACCGCCATTGAACTACACCCTGACTGTCAGCGGTGCCTTCACCGACGTTGATATCGATTATGACACCACGACATCACTGCAAGATATTGCAGATGCGATCAATAACAGTGCGACCTTGACCGATAACAACATCACCGCTGACGTTATCTTCGACAGTCAGGCTGGTGGCTACAAACTCAGCATCACAGATGCGGATGGCGATCCATTCTATTTCAGTGATGATGGCCTGCCCAACGCAGATGCAATCACCACTGTACTTGGCCTTGGTATCGAATTTGGTATTCACGAAGGTGACAACAGTGCTGCACTATCGCTAAGCAATACCTTTGAACGAACCGATATCCAGTTTGAAGCAACCGATGGCCTTTCGAGCAAACGCACATCCTTGACCGACTTTGCCGCCAGCATTGTCGCGACCGCTGCGACCCGAACCAAAGTTGCTGAAAACGCCTATGAATTCCAATCCAGCCTTGTGACAGATCTGAGCACCCGCATCCAGAACGAGGCCGGCGTGAACCTTGATGAAGAAATGTCAGATTTGATTATCTTCCAGCGCGCCTACACCGCATCGGCCCAAGTCATTTCGACGGTTGATGAAATGTTTGATGCATTGCTCAATGCAGTTTAAACTGCGACTTAGAATAGTGAGGACGCCATGGTATCTCGTGTCGCAACCTATACAAACCATACCCTGCTTTCGGATCTCGCGATCCGGAACGCATCGCGCGTAACTGATTTACAAAACCAGGCGTCAAGCGGCTATAAATCGCGGAACTATGCCGGTATTGCAGACAGCACACAGCGCCTGCTGAATCTTGAGGGTGAATATACCCGTACTGAGCAATATCTACGCAACACTACGCAAACCAAATTGCGCTTGCAAAGCATGGAAACTGCCGTCGACAGTATGATTACTGTCGCAACGCAGATGAAAACATTGCTGATTCAGGCCAGCTCAAACCTGCAGGCTGCTGATGTTAATGTGCGCAGTCAGGCGACTCAGGCACTTGAACAAATTGCCAACCTGCTTAATACGAATCTTGATGGCCGCTATCTGTTTTCAGGTGGCCGCTCAGAAGAACCTGCAGTAGACATTGAAAAGATGTCCGCGCCGGACAACTATATAAGTTCGAGTGACAACGACCTCACCAACTCAACAACCCTAGCTGGCTTGAGTGTGACCTCCGGACAACTTCAGATCGTCAGCACCGACGTCAATGGCAACAGCGTCACCTCGACAGTAAACTATAATGCTGCCACCGATGACATCGACGATATTATGACTGCGATTAACAGTGTCACGACCAACGGCGCTATGGCGTCATTGCGTGGTTTGGGCGGTGAAGGCACGACGCGCCTAAACATTGAAAATGTTGGCAATGGGTCGATAACGATCACGGAAACTGGCGCTGGTGATATTCTGACCGTTCTGGGAATGGAAAAAATTCCTAACCCCCGCGAAGATACAGACTATTACAATGGCGACCAACAGGTCTTGGACGTGCGGGTCGATGACCGATATAACGTCTCTTATGGAATTTTGGGCGACAACCCAGCCTTTCAGAAGTTAATTCAAGGACTTGGCATCGCGGCCGGGACTGAAGATGAAGATGCACTTGTCGTAGCCATTGGCTTCGTTTCCCAGGCCATTGAAGACCTACCTAACGTGCAAGGTCAGATCGGGCTTGATATTGCCAATATTGAACGCTTTGAAACACGTCACGAAGATTTCAAAGTGTTTGCTGCACAAGCCATCAGTGACATTGAAACCGTCGACGTCCCATTGACGCTTGCTGAACTGACACAGCATGAAACGGCCTTGCAGGCGAGCTTTATCGCAATATCAAGGGCAGCAGATTTGTCTTTGGCTAACTATTTGCGCTGATTACATTGATTAGTGAAATGTATTTTTAACTGTTTTGCTGGCCTAATACTTTCAACACAGCGTTCAGACAAAACCTTTCGACCGTCGGAGTATCACGGGATATGGAAACCGAAAACGTCGCCGAAAACGAAACACCTGAATCGGTCACCGTGGAAACAC
Source organism: Thalassospira lucentensis (assembly GCF_050516545.1). Classification (GTDB taxonomy): domain Bacteria; phylum Pseudomonadota; class Alphaproteobacteria; order Rhodospirillales; family Thalassospiraceae; genus Thalassospira; species Thalassospira lucentensis_C. The sequence goes on from NZ_CP191544.1 coordinate 2,707,272, forward strand.
GCTTTGGCGACATTGAATTCAGTTGGGATAAAGGCATTTATATGCCTGTGGGCCTTCTTGGCTTTCCGGACCATCACGTCTTTGGGTTGGCCAACATCCCAAATGCGGCCCTTGATCAGTTCAAACTTTATCAAAGCCTGACAGATGCCAATCTGTCTTTCTTCGTTGCGCCATATAATATGGAAAGCGATGTTTATGATGATAAAGATTTGGTGGTTGCGCAGAAAAGCCTCGCGATCAGCGCTTCAGACATGGCAATCTTGATGGTTGTTACCATTCGCAGTGCGCCAGGCGGAAAAGGCGTTACGATGTCAACCAATGTACGTGCGCCGATCATTGTTGATACAGGACGCCAAGTAGCTTGGCAGCATGTCATGCGCAATGATCGCTACCCTGTACAATTGGACCTTTAATAAAGACTAGGCACCAAATGAACAGAAGTGAACGCCGACGCAACGAAAAAAAATCCCGATCAAATACTTCGAAATCAACAACGCGGCCCCCCTCGGCCGCGTTGCCTGTAGTTTCCGAAGAAGTACAACATCTTCTTTCTGTCGGGAAAAAGCATCATGCCAGCGGCGACTTGTCAAACGCCGTGAAAACATATGCTCAAATCCTGTCAACGGACCCAAAGCAACCGACGGCTCTTTATTTATTAGGAGTGGCGTTTCTGCAATCTGGTCAACATGACAAAGCGGTGGAATTCTTACAGAATTCACTCTCTGTTTTTCCCAATAACGCAGAAGCAAACAACAATTTGGGCGTCGCATTAAATGCAACGGCGAAAACGGCTGATGCAGAAGAAAGCTATCGCCGCGCCATTGCGATAAAGCCTGATTATGCCGCTGCACATAAAAACCTTGGCGCCCTTTTTGCCTCCAACAACAAGCTAGACGCAGGTCTTGATTGCTATCGTAAAACAGTAAGCCTTGTTCCCAATAGCGCTGAAGGCCACAAAGCCATTGGTGATATCCTTACCAAACAACAAAGATACGAAGAAGCTCTTGAAAGCTACCTGAAAGCGCGAGCTATCAATCCGATGGATGCTGATGTACTTACGTCGGCGGGCATCGCACTACAATTCCTGTCACGTCATCAAGAAGCTCTAAAACTTCATAGCCAAGCGACAAATTTCTGCCCAGGTGAAGATCGCCACTGGACAGCCTTCAGTGATTGCGTTTCAGGCATGACCTTTTCCAGCACAAATGATGACCTCGAAACTTCCTTGCTGGCACTTCTCGAAAAGAATGATTTGTCACCAGCAACTCTGATGTTCCCGATCGTCAGTGCCTTACGGCATCGCGAGGAGTTTACACGCCTTCTTGACACGTCCGATACGATGTCGGGTGATGCTCCTTCATTTCTGAGTGATATAAAGATTCTAACGCAGTCTCAACTTTTCATGCGCTTGCTGGCCCGCGTACCGATTGCAGACTTACGCATCGAACGGCTTTTGACCGCCCTTCGCCGGGCTTTGCTGTCCAAAATGTCGCAGGGCGAGGATCTCCACAACGAGATTGATTTCATCGCGGCTCTGGCACAACAGTGTTTTATCAATGAATATGCCTACACCATCGACGAAGAAGAACAAGGGAATCTTGAAGATCTGAAATACCGAATAGAAGATCTGTTTGCACGAAATCAAGATATTTCGCCATATTTATGGTTGCTCGTCGGCTGTTACGAACCGCTAAAAAATATCCCGTGGAAATCGGACATACCAGTTCCTGAGAATGATGGTCAAATATCACAAGCCTACCGCTTACAAGTCACTGAACCTGCGACTGAAAGAGAATTGAGCGAGACAATCCCACAAATCACAGAAATACAAGATGCCACATCGCAAAGCGTTCGCGCACAATACGAGGAAAATCCTTATCCTCGCTGGGTTCACACATCTCGTCTGACACCGAAACCCATAAAAGATGTGCTCTGTGCCCCGCCTCTTTCTTTCAAGCTGGATGAGTACACTGCACCGCAGGCTCCGGATACTCTCGTTGCAGGTTGCGGAACCGGTCAACATGCCATTCAGGCTGCATCACGGTTTTCAGGCACGAAAGTAACTGCTGTCGATCTCAGTCTTGGAAGCCTTTCTTACGCGTTCCGTAAAACACGCGAGATGGGCTTGAAAAACATTGAATACATTCAGGGCGACATCCTCCAACTCGGCAAGATTGGCAAAACGTTTGATATGATTGAATGCGGCGGCGTTCTTCATCATATGGCCGAGCCACTTAAAGGATGGGAGGTTTTGGTAAGCCTTCTGCGTGATAACGGCCTCATGAAAATCGGCTTGTATAGCGAGAAGGGCCGACCAGACATTATTGCCGCCCGTAACTTCATCGAACAAGGGGGCTATGGTGCCTCCGCATCCGAAATCCGACGTTGCCGGCAAGATATCGTCGCGGCTGCTGAAAAAGGTGACCCTGAACTGATACAACTTTGTATGCGAGGCGACTTTTACAGCCTAAGCCCTTGCAGAGACTTAATTTTTCACGTACAGGAACATCGCTTCACCATTCCGAAAATTGCGCGCGCCCTAGATACATTGGGATTAGAATTTATCGGATTTGAAACGCCAACACCACAAACACTGGTTCAATTTAGAAAAGAGAACCCTGAATGCCCCCCAAGCCTAGTGCTTAATCGGTGGCATAGGTTTGAAGAACGCTTTCCTGATACCTTCAGGGGCATGTACCAGTTCTGGTGTCGCAAAACTGCACGGTAAATTTTGCCCACAACTTTCATGGGTAAGTTGGCACGGCTCAACAACACAACATTATGATTTTCTTTAGTATAACGAAATCCAAGCTATACAACACTTAAATCCTAAAACTGGCACAACTATTGCGTTCACCACCTCCAGATAGTACGATAACACTCAGGATTGCATTCTGAGCAGCGGGCTTGGGGACAGATTCCGAATTGCCACACAGCCCGGTGATGCACTGGTAACAAGTGAAGACCGTCGCACGCAACTAACGTAGGAATAGAAAGATGGCTCTCAATATCATTTCCAACTATGCCGCCAACGTTGCTCACCGCAACCTGAGCAATTCAGATGAAATGGCGACACGTTCGCTTTCCAAACTTTCATCAGGCACACGCGTTGTCTCTGCACGCGACGATGCGGCCTCGATGGCAATTGGTGCCCGCCTGAATTCACAGGTGGAGGCGCTTAAAACAGCCACGGTCAACGTTGGGCAAGCAAATTCGATGCTCCAGATCGCCGATGGCGGCATGTCAACAATCAACGATGTCTTGACCCGGATGAAAACTTTGGCGGTTCAGGCAGCATCAGACAACTTGTCAACCACCGAGCGTGGCTTCCTGAATGACGAGTTCCAGGCACTCGACCAAGAAGTCTCCCGTGTTGCGGACTCAACGTCCTTTAACGGCGTCAATTTGCTTTCTGGTCAGACGACCTTTGGTGTAGATCCGGCTGCCGTCGGAACCAACATTGAAGCCGCCGACGGTATTGCAGCCTTCACCATCAACAGTGATGCGGGCCTTGTAGCTGCTGATACGATCTCGATTACATTCGACAACGCGACCAACACCATGACCCTGACCAACACCGATCAAGCGAACTTCTCGCAGTCGGTTGACTTGGACGACATTGGTGTTACCGCTTTGGCTGGTGCTCAGACCGCAGACGTTGAATTCGGTGCACTTGGCATTACGATTACGCTGAACTCCGCATTCCAGTTCGGCACAGATATCACCGCCAACAACACGTTTGACGTTGCAGCCCAGACCGGCCCGGCATCGCTGACCTATCAAATTGGCTCTGGCAACAATGCAGCGGTTGACCGTCTTACCTTCAACCTGACATCGGTTAGCTCAGCAGCACTTGGTGTTGCAGCCCTTGATGTTAGCACGCTTGCAGGTGCTCAGGCCGCCATAACCGGCGTCGACACCGCGATTGACACCTTGCAAACAGCACGCTCTAACGTTGGTGTGGGCCAGAACCGTCTTGACTTCGCAGCCAAAAATTTGGCTTCGTCGCAAGAAAATAATGAAGCGGCCCGTTCGACATTGATGGATCTTGATGTTGCCTCGGAGATGACCCAGTTCACCTCCAAGCAGATTCTAGTTCAGTCGGGTGTCGCCATGCTCGCACAAGCCAACCAAATGCCTCAGAATCTGCTCCGTCTGCTTCAAGGCTAAGCTCTGCTTACTGACAACGAAGCAGAATAATAAAATACATTATAACAGGAGGGCTCTCACACGAGCCCTCCTTCATTATCTCCGCCTTATACTACTAGGGTCTGAACCCAATTGGAACGCTTGAAATTTATAGTCGGAATGTGATTCATCCTTTGGGAAAGGGAGTTATCACATGGCACGATTTGATTTGAGCGATAAAGAATGGACGATCATTGCTCCGCTTCTTCCTATTGACGGTCGTGGGCCGAAACGGCGGGACGACAGAACAGTTCTTAATGGCATCTTCTACATTCTTCGAACCGGCGCGCCCTGGCGGGATCTTCCAGGAAGATATGGTCCGCCTACGACAGTCTATAATCGTTATGTCCGCTGGGGAGAGCGCGGCATATGGCGCGAGATATTCGAGGCCCTAGCATCAGAACATGAAGATGCGCTTGTCTTTATCGACAGTTCAATAGTGAAGGCTCACCGCGCCGCGGCTGGTTCAAAAAAGGGGAACTGGCAGAGGGTATTGGACGCTCACGCGGCGGCAGGACAAGTAAAGTTCACGCCGCTGTAGATGTACTCGGTCGCCCGTTACGCCTTGCGATCAGTGGCGGACAACTCCATGACAGCAAGATGATCGACTGCTTCCTGAATTGGACAAAACCACCATTGGCCATTGTCGCCGACAAGGCCTATGGCAGTGCACGTATCCGTCGGGAGATAGAGGATGAAGGTGCCTTGCCAGTGATCCCCGCCAAGGCAAATGCTAGAAAGCCTATCCCTCATGACGCGGGTCTTTACGCCAAACGCAATCTTGTTGAGCGTTTCTTCTGCCGTATGAAGGATATGAGGCGGCTGACTATCCGATACGAAAAGTCAGCAGAAAACTTCCTTAATATGGTCCGGATTTTCGCAATCAGATGTTGGGCCAATTGAGTCCAGACCCTAGTAGAGATTGGCCCGCCAGCCTCCCAATCAGTCGATTCGTAAATTTGACCAGAATTGACTATTTTTATGCAATTAAGCAGACTACTATTCGACTCAACGGCGTTACCCCTCCACGACAAATCGACTAATGCATTGATTTATAAAATTAATTTTTTGTTCACTTTTTGCTAGACAGCCAAGCCATACATAAGTATATTTCAACTTACGAAAGCACCCGTCATCGTGTGATCAGGAAGATCTTTTCGATGATAGTCTGGCAATGTCGCCAGGTTTTGAGTAGCAGAAGCTATTCCGAGCTATCCATGTAGGAGAAATAAAATGGCTCTTAATATCATTTCCAACTATGCCGCCAACGTTGCTCACCGTAATCTGAGCAGTTCTGATGAAATGGCGACCCGTTCCCTTACCAAACTGTCTTCTGGTACCCGCGTCGTTTCCGCACGTGACGATGCTGCTTCCATGGCAATTGGTGCTCGCCTAAATTCACAGGTTGAAGCTCTCAAAACCGCTACGGTTAACGTTGGCCAGGCAAACTCGATGCTGCAGATTGCCGATGGCGGCATGTCTACCATCAACGACGTTTTGACCCGTATGAAAACTTTGGCTGTTCAGGCCGCATCTGACAACTTGTCAACCACTGAACGTGGCTTCTTGAACGATGAGTTTCAGGCGCTTGACGCCGAAGTATCGCGTGTTGCTGACTCGACCTCTTTCAACGGCATTCAACTGCTTTCTGGTCAGACTACCTTTGGTGTCGATCCTACCGCAGTTGGTACCAACATTGAAGCAGCAGACGGTATTGCTGCCTTCAAAATCAACAGTGATGCTGGCCTTGTAGCTGCTGATACGATCTCGATCACCTTCGACAACGCCACCAACACCATGACCCTGACCAACACCAACCAAGCGAACTTCTCGCAGTCGGTTGACTTGGACGACATTGGTGTTACCGCTTTGGCTGGCGCCGAGACCGCAGACGTTGAATTCGGTGCACTTGGTATTACGCTTACCCTGAACTCCGCATTCGCCTTTGGTACTGACATCACCGCCAACAACACGTTTGACGTTGCAGCCCAGACCGGTCCAGCTTCGCTGACCTACCAGATCGGCTCTGGTAACAATGCGGCAGTTGACCGTCTCACCTTCAACCTGACATCGGTTAGCTCCGCAGCACTTGGTGTTGCAGCCCTTGATGTTAGCACACTTGCAGGTGCTCAGGCCTCGATTGCCGGTCTTGATACCGCCATCGATACTCTGCAGACTGCACGTTCCAACGTTGGTGTGGGCCAGAACCGTCTTGACTTCGCAGCCAAAAACTTGGCCTCGTCGCAAGAAAACAACGAAGCGGCCCGTTCAACACTGATGGACCTTGACGTTGCTGCCGAAATGACCAAGTTCACTTCCAAGCAGATCCTGGTTCAGTCTGGTGTTGCCATGTTGGCTCAGGCCAACCAGATGCCGCAGAACCTGCTGCGTCTCCTGCAGTAATCCTGATATCCGAGTTGGGATGAGGGCTTTCCCTCATCCCATTTCCGGTTTATCTTTTACTCCAGCGTGGCACAGGAGGGTCAGATGGAACTTATCAACACATATACTTCCAGTAGTGCAGCGGCACAGAGCAGCAAGCCTTCTTCTACCCCTTCTGCGCCTGCAATCAATGTTTCAGCTCAAACTGATCTCGCGACCTTTGGGTCGAAGGGATCAGGTAGTAGTCAAGGCTTTAAACTTCAAAAAGCTCTGGCTAATCTTGATATCCCCGAAATTGCAAACAACGATGCACGTGTTGAATTAAACTTCAACCAGGACACAGGTCGTGTTGTTGCAAAAATCATGGATCGCGCTAGCGGAGAAGTCCTGCGCGAACTTCCGTCTAAAGAGCTGCAGCAACTATTTTCGCATATGCGTGAATATCTCGGCAGCGTTGTGGACGAAGAAATTTAATCAAGCGATTGGGTTATCGGCAGGCACGCTTCTTGCTTCGGCCATTTAATAGTGGCACAGCACGCTTACTAGCGACAGCCAACTGAAGACGCCCAGGGAGCTAAACCGATGAGCAGCTTAAATCTAAATAATATCTATGTCGGCGAAAACGGCCGTGTCCAGTTGTCTGGTGGCTCGTCTAACATTGATTTCGTCGACACCGTCGACCAGATGATTGCTGCCCGTCGCATTCCGGCCGATAATCTCGAAAAGCGTGTTGAAGCAAACGACGAGAAAATAGCAGCGCTGAAAGAGCTTCAGACACTGGTCGGTACGCTCAAAGACTCGATGGCGAACCTGTACGGTGCTACAAGCTTCGACAATTCGAAAAACATCTTCGAATCTAAAACGATTTTTGCCTCCTCAGACGGCACCTCCGCTGGATCTTTGATCGGTGTTGCCGCTTCAAACGCTGCCGAAAGCGGTAGCTATACCTTTGAAATTGACCAAGTAGCTAGTAAGCATAAACTGTCTAGTGATACTCAGGCTGTCGCGGCAAGCGCGGACATAACCGGGATCACTGGAACAGGTAGCTTTACCGTGACCGGTGGGGCTGGTAGTTCGACCGTAACAGTTGCTGCGGGCGATAGCCTTCAAGAAATTCGCGACAAAATTAACAACATCAAGGACAGCACAGGTGTTCAGGCATCTGTTGTGAAGGTGTCTGCGACTGAAAGTACAATTATTCTCACCTCCACGGAAGAAGGTGTTGATAATCGCATGTCCTTTAGTGACGATAGCGGTAATGTACTGCAAAGCCTTGGCATTCTAAGTGACCCAACAACTATCAACGCTACAAACGTTATTGATGATGGAAATGACGCAATGATCCAGCTTGATGGGATTGCTGTCACGCGTGGCTCAAACGAATTTTCCGATTTAATTGATGGTCTGTCGATCAGTCTCTATGATGCAGAACCTGGAACAAAAGTAACAATAGAAGTCGAGCAGGACCTCAATCAGGCCAAAACCGCAATTCTTGACTTCGTTGAAGCTTATAATGCCGTGCAGTCGTTTATCAACGACAAGACTTATGTTGATCCGACCACATTCAAAGCCTCCGACGATGCCGTGCTTCTTGGAAATTCCGCCGTTAAAAGCATAGAAGCCTCATTGCAACAGATCGCAGGCACCTTTGCGGATGGCGTGACGGACCGGGTAGATAAGGATGATTACACTGTTCTTGCGGAAGTCGGCATTTCTTTCTTGGGCTATGGCGCAACCGAGGACTCAAGCCTTGAAAAAACGCTAGAGGTTGATGAGACAGCCCTGAACGAAGCGCTATTGAACAACCCAAGCGAAGTGATGGAACTGTTCTTGTTCAAAGGAACATCGGACAATTCAGATGTCTCGATGACTGGTTTTAGCAACAAGACAGGTGCCGCGACCTACGATTTCAACATTGATGCCGCTGCTGGTGCTATCAATGGCGTCACCTATGATATTACGGTCAATGGTGTCACCACCGCAGGGTTAACCGCCACGGTGACCGGTTCTTCAATCGTCACGGAAGACGGACTTCGTCTGTTCTATAGTGGTGATAAAAACGCAGCGGATACCGCATCTGTTACCACAACAAACGGTATCGGATCACAGCTGTACTTTGCACTGGACTCCATGCTTGACGATGAAAACGGGACTCTTACGCAAGCAATTGCGGATCTAGAAACCCAGAATACGTCATACGAGGATAAAGTTGGACGGATAGACGAGAGCCTTGCGCGACAACGTGAAGTCCTGATGGATAAGTTCATTGCGATGGAAGCAGCCCTTTCGCGAATGAAGAATATTCAGAGTTCTCTCGACGAATTGATGGCAGCAGGAAAAGAAAGTAGTTAACTTTTATCTGCCATACATGCACACTACGGAGACGCACCGCATACCAAGGAGTGTCGTATGAACGAACACGCCGCCCATACTTACAGGCAACAACAGGTCAATACAGCAACACCAGCCAAGATGGTATTCATGCTGTATGAAAAGATCTTGTCTCGCTTACAAGAAGTACAAAACGCGATTGAGCGCAAAGACATTCAAGCGCGATGCAATGCTAATTGCAATGTCCAGGAACTTCTTGCTCATCTTTCAAACACTCTCGACATGGCCCAAGGTGGGGAGATCGCCGCGAATCTTGAGCAGCTTTATACACACTGCTTACTTCGCTTGATGGATGTTGATCGTCATAATGACCCTGAAGCTGCGGCTGAGGTCTCTATGCTATTGACCCCTCTTCGCGATGCATGGGCCGAGCTTGCCGAGAAAAGCGAAGGTGAATTGCGTCAGGCCGTCATGAGCGCACAGCAAGGTCAACACTTTACAAACGCTGAATCTTCTCCTAAATCTTCAGCAGCAGTTGATACTGAAAACGTTGCGCCGCCTAAGCCTGGGCTTTCTATATCAGCTTAGGGTTCGCCCGATTGCGATCACGATTAGATTTTCAAAGGCCCTCGATTGTTCGAGGGCCTTTTTCACATACGCGACCCTGTTTTAAGACATAGAAACAAGCCAACCTTGAAGAAACCCGGCAACGTGATCATTTTTGCCCGCTCATCAAGTTCGCCCCTCTCGGTAAAATTTTCCCCTGCCGGCGAATGCAGCCTAACGCCCTGAAAATCTATACAATTTATTAACGATCAAAACTGGCCCGCCGCTTGCAACTGTTCTGACACTGTTTCCATAAGGACCAAGGTCATGAACAGCTCTGCGATTACAAACAGCATTATGCCAACCGTTTCCATTCCCGGTACACCCGCCAGCAATAGCGCGGCTTCGGGCTTTGGTGATGTAATGGCGTCAGTCACAGAAAACTGGTCTGAGCGCAAAAGTCAGATCAAACATGACGCGGCAAAATCTGCCCAGAGTACATGGGACGAAAACCGCGCCGATTTGAACGCAAAGCGTAGCAGCGAACACAACACTGATCGCGACTATTCAGCATCCGACAATCGTCGCGATGACGAACCTGTTCGTGCGGATCAAGATCATCGTGATGACCATGCCAAGGTCGATGATTCTAAATCTGATGATAATCATGATCTGGACGCCGGTCATACTGACGACGATGGCGTTCATCGTGATATGGAACATGCAGATAACTCTGACAGCGCACCCGATGATCACGCTGCCTCTGATGGCGATAGCAAAGACGTCGCACAAGCTGACGATGGCAATGTTGCGCAAGATACTGCTGGTGATCCTTCCCAGACAGAGCTTGGTATAACGGATCCTAACCAGTCAGTGCAAACTGTCCAGTCCTCCGTCCCGCTTCCTGGCTCCCCCGAAGAAATTGCTTTGGCGAATGCTAAATCCAGCATTGCACAGGGCTCTGCTTCTAATGCAGCAGCTGCGGGGCAAAACTCAGCCGGTATGGCGGCAAACGCGACATCTGCAGAAGCCACAACCGATGGCTTGATGAGTTCAACCGCCTTGTCTCAGCCTGCCGCTGGCGCATCCGCCAAAATGGCGATGAATGGTGCCGACGACGCAGCAGGTGATGAGCTTTCATCAGACAAGTTCCTGTCGCGTGTTATCGATTCCATGAGCGGTGATGGCAAAGCCAAATCCGATACCTCTGGAATTTCAAACGCATCTGTAAACAGCCAGTCGTCGAATGCTGCCGGTGCTCAACAGGCAACTGCAAGCAACCCGGCACAAACTGCCCAGGCAGCCCAACAGGCCATGGCAGCAGCTGGCACGCAAACCATACAGAACAATCCCGCTGCTCAAACCAACACAGCAGCAGCAGGTGCCGTAACCGCAACTGGCGGTACCGAAGCTACAACGCAGGCGGCAAACGGCCAACTCAACACCACCAGCACATTGCAGCAAACCAATACCGGTGGGCAAACCGCACAAACTGCGCGCCATGCCCCGGCACAACAGGTTCAGCAGCAAGTTGCTGTCTCGATCAAGAACGCCGCCAGTGACGGCGTTGATAAGATTTCAGTCCAGCTTCGTCCCGAACATCTCGGACGTGTGGATGTAAAAATGGAGATCGGCCACGATGGTCGTATCCAAGGTGTCATTCAGGCCGATACACGTGAAACACTCGACTTGTTACGTCAGGATTCACGTGCATTGCAGCAGGCTCTTAAGGATGCCGGCCTGAATGCAGACAGTCAAAGCTTCACCTTTGAACACAGAGATCAAGGCGGCCAAAGTCAGGATGGCAAAGGTCAATCTCAGATGTCCGCTAATCAGGGCAGTAGCCCGGAAGATGGCGATGTCCTGAGCGGAGCTGAACTCGCCGAACATGTTGGCATTGGCTATGGGATTAATCCCAATGGCCTTGTCGATATCCGGATTTAGAGAAGGTAGAGGGAAAATCCCATGACCGTTTCATCCCTGACAAATGTTGGACTTTCCTCGTCGGATACCAACGCCGCGTCGAGCAGTTCGTCAAATCAGCTTGCTCAGAACTTCGATACGTTCCTGACATTGCTGACGACACAGCTGCAAAATCAGGACCCGACTTCGCCAATGGAAAGTGATAAATTCACCGACCAACTGAGCCAGTTCGCACAGGTAGAGCAAGGTATTCAGAGCAACAAAAACCTCGAAGACCTGATCTCGATGCAAAGTCAGCAGCGTCAGCTTTCGGCACTGTCTTATGTCGGTGCTGAAATCGAAGCCGTTGGCGATACCAACTGGCTCGAAGAAGATGGCGAGCTTAAATACAAATACAATGTTTCCCCTGAAGTTCCGCGTCTGGAATTGCAGATTCAGGATCAAAGCGGTGCAACGATTTATTCTGAAGAACTCACCGATGTTTCCGGGCTCCAGACCTTTACCTGGGACGGCAAGAACAACAGTGGTGTTGAACAGGCCGAAGGTGCTTACACACTTGTCCTCAAACCGAAGGCCGCAAATGGCGACACCTTTGCCGATGAAAAAGGCAAACCGGCATCTGTTGCGATTGGGATCATCGGATCTGTCGACAGTGTCGATATTGACGATACCGACATTTACCTTCGCATTGGTGATGTATCCGTGCCGTTCTCAACGCTTACCAACGTAAAATTGGGCGCGAGCAGCACAGATACAACCGATAACGGTTCCGGAAACAACGACGCGCAGGACGAAGCTGCCTAAGGGCACTCATCCGGATTTGATTAACACCCTGTACTTGCAGGAGAAGAACAATGAGCCTTTTTGGTGCAATGATATCCGGTGTTTCCGGCCTGAACGCGCAGTCTCAGAACTTGGGCGTCATCTCGGACAACATCTCGAACCTTAATACGATCGGTTATAAGGGAACCATCGGGCGTTTCTCGACCCTTGTGACCGAGGCCGCTTCAGACACCCGCTACACACCGGGTGGCGTTCGGTTCCACCCGACAGCTCTGATCAGCAAACAGGGTTTGCTGCAGGCAACCTCGTCAACCACGGCGGCGGCAATTTCCGGTGATGGCTTCTTCATCGTCCGCAATACTGCGTCGCCGGGCAGCAATGACGAGTTGTTCTTTACCCGTGCAGGTGATTTCAAACCCGATAATGACGGTTATTTGCGCAACACCGCCGGTTACTATGTTCAAGGTTGGGCAACCGATCGCGACGGGCAGCTTCTTGACACAGCGGGTAACGTGACGACCTCAAACAGCTCCGCGGTTACCGATTTGCAGGTTCTTGATATCAACTCGATCCTGACAGCAGCTGCTTCGACCACATCGATTGAGTTTGGGGCAAACTTGAACTCCGATGAAACCGCTGTTGTTGGTGGAACGGATACCTCGACCACTGTTGGTGCCGATTATGACACCACACTTCTGAACGGTTTTGCTGGCATTGCGACGGGTGACACATTCGATATTACCCATAACGGTACGACAACAACCATTACCATCGCCGCCACCGATACGCTTGAAAGTCTGGCGGCAAAAATCAGTGCCGTGACGGGCGCCACAGCAACAACCACGACAACCGGCACCAACGACACACTGACAGTTACCGGTTCTTTTGCTGATCAGGACGTGACTTTTGCTGATCCGGATGGTGTGCTTGCAGCATTGGGCTTTGCAACACTTCCGGCCGCTTTGTCCGCAACCTATACTGCGGGTGATCTTGCATCAGGGTCCGTTGCCGAAGACAACACGATGCCGGTTACAATCTATGACTCGCTGGGTTCTGCCCACACCGTCAATTTGCAGGTTGTTAAACTTGGTCAAAACCGTTGGGGCTTTGAGTTAACCGGTCAAACGACCGCTGGCCAACTTGATTCCACAGATCACCCAAACGGTCTGATCCAGGCCGGGACCGTTACCTTTGACGGTTCAGGCAACCTTCAGACCTTTACCGGGGTTGCCGCGACCATTGGGGCGGTCACAGTTGGGACCGCCGGTGATTTGACCGATGCGGACATTTCAGCCGAATGGACAAACGGTTCGGATGATAGTGCGATCAACCTTGATTTCGGCACCATTGGCCTTGGCAACGGGATTACCCAGTTTGCCGCCGGTTCCGATGCCAACGGCAACCTTGTCAGCTACACCACCCACTTCATCAACCAGGACGGCGCGCAAGCCGGGACCATGGTGAACTATGCCTTGACCGAAGAAGGTTTCCTTCAGGTCGAATTCGCCAACGGCGTTAAACGTCCAGTCTACAAGCTGGCCATTGCAACGTTTGAAGCCGCTGATGAAATGGAAAACCACACAGGTAACGTATTCCGCCAGACCCGTGAATCGGGTGACTATCTGTTACGTGAACCGGGTCTGAATGGTGCAGGGAACGTTGTGGCATCTGCTCTTGAAGGATCAAACGTCGATCTGGGTGAAGAATTCACCAACATGATCGTTACCCAGCGTGCGTACTCGGCCAACACCAAAACGATTACCACGACCGACGAGATGCTTGACGAACTTATTCGAATCAAACGGTAATTAGGTTTCTTTGCAGGGTATTAACCCACCCTGCAATGATCTCTTTTCTCAACACAGCAGACATATCTATTTGGTTGTCGGGAGTCCAAGATGAGCCTTTTTGGTGCAATGATATCCGGTGTTTCCGGCCTGAACGCGCAGTCTCAGAATCTGGGCGTCATCTCGGACAACATCTCGAACCTTAATACAATCGGTTATAAGGGGACCATCGGGCGTTTCTCGACCCTTGTGACCGAGGCCGCTTCAGACACCCGCTATACACCGGGTGGCGTTCGGTTCCACCCGACAGCTCTGATCAGCAAACAGGGTTTGCTGCAGGCAACCTCGTCAACCACGGCGGCGGCAATTTCCGGTGATGGCTTCTTCATCGTCCGCAATACTGCGTCGCCGGGCAGCAATGACGAGTTGTTCTTTACCCGTGCAGGTGATTTCAAACCCGATAATGACGGTTATTTGCGCAACACCGCCGGTTACTATGTTCAAGGTTGGGCAACCGATCGCGACGGGCAGCTTCTTGACACAGCGGGTAACGTGACGACCTCAAACAGCTCCGCGGTTACCGATTTGCAGGTTCTTGATATCAACTCGATCCTGACAGCAGCTGCTTCGACCACATCGATTGAGTTTGGGGCAAACTTGAACTCCGATGAAACCGCTGTTGTTGGTGCAACCGACGTGTCGACGACGGTTGGCATCGACTATGATACTACTGACTTGACAGCAATAGCCGGCATCGCCAACGGCGACAGTATCGATATCACTCATAATGGTACAACCACGACCATCACGATCAACACTGGTGACACGCTTGAAGTTCTTGCCGCTGCCATTAGTGCTGTGACCGGGATTTCAGCCACGACCACAACCACCGGAACCAACGATACGTTGACCCTTACTAGCGCGTTTGCAGACCAAGACGTCGTTCTCGCCAACTCCGGGGGCACCCCACTAACCGCATTAGGTTTTGGTACTGTTCCCGGCACACTATCAGCAACCTATACTGCGGGTGATCTTGCATCAGGGTCCGTTGCCGAAGACAACACGATGCCGGTTACAATCTATGACTCGCTGGGTTCTGCCCACACCGTCAATTTGCAGGTTGTTAAACTTGGTCAAAACCGTTGGGGCTTTGAGTTAACCGGTCAAACGACCGCTGGCCAACTTGATTCCACAGATCACCCAAACGGCCTGATCCAGGCCGGGACCGTTACGTTTGACGGTTCAGGCAACCTTCAGACCTTTACCGGGGTTGCCGCGACCATTGGGGCGGTCACAGTTGGGACCGCCGGTGATTTGACCGATGCGGACATTTCAGCCGAATGGACAAACGGTTCGGATGATAGTGCGATCAACCTTGATTTCGGCACCATTGGTCTTGGCAACGGGATTACCCAGTTTGCCGCCGGTTCTGATGCCAACGGTAACCTTGTCAGCTACACCACCCACTTCATCAACCAGGACGGTGCGCAAGCCGGGACCATGGTGAACTATGCCTTGACCGAAGAAGGTTTCCTTCAGGTCGAATTCGCCAACGGTGTCAAACGCCCGGTCTACAAACTGGCCATTGCAACGTTTGAAGCCGCTGATGAAATGGAAAACCACACAGGTAACGTATTCCGCCAGACCCGTGAATCGGGTGACTATCTGTTACGTGAACCGGGTCTGAATGGTGCAGGGAACGTTGTGGCATCGGCCCTTGAAGGATCAAACGTCGATCTGGGTGAAGAATTCACCAACATGATCGTTACCCAGCGTGCGTATTCGGCCAACACCAAAACGATTACCACGACCGACGAGATGCTTGACGAACTTATTCGAATCAAACGGTAATTAGGTTTCATTGCAGGGTGTTAACCTGCCCTGCGGTGAAATATCCGCTGAACGACTCGCCCGGCACACATGCCGGGCTTCTTTTTGACAAGATGACTCACTACATTAAGAGCTGGCGAAAGACGCTAACAAAGATACAAATGATTCAAATCACTGGCAAAATTGAATCATCCAACTCGGCAAAAATTGCCGGTTGTTAACCTGTTCTTCAGCATGGAGAACTATTCGTTGTTAATGCTGGTCGATTTCCGTATGGACCGACCCGCATTGGGGACAGTGGTAAAATTTCGTTTCGGAGCAGTCGAACGTGGGCGGCTTGTTACAAACATTCAAAAGTCTGGGACCTACACGCCTGATGGCTATCAGTGGCGTGGGCGTATTGCTGCTTGTGTTCTTTGCCTTTCTGATCTTGCGTGTTTCCGCTCCGAATATGGAACTACTATATCGTGATCTTGATCCAGGCGACGCCAGCCAGATTGTCAACCGTCTGGAAGATCAACAGGTCAATTATCAACTTCTTAATAACGGCACTGAAATCCTTGTACCTGCCGATCAGGTCAACCGCATGCGCCTGAGCATGGCCGAAGGCGGCCTGCCTGCTGGCGGTTCGGTTGGTTATGAAGTTTTTGACAATGCCGACGGCTTTGGCGCCACCAGTTTTGAGCAGAACATCAATCATGTTCGCGCACTGGAAGGCGAACTTGCCCGCACCATCAGCTCGATCCAGTCGATCCAGCAGGCCCGCGTCCATCTGGTTCTGCCCAAACGTCAAATGTTCTCGCGTGAGACTCAGGAAGCCAGTGCATCTATCGCCGTAAAAATGGCCGGTGGCGAACTTAAACCTGAACAGGTTATCGCAATTCAGCATTTGGTTGCTGCTGCTGTTCCACAGCTTAACCCAAGCAAAGTTTCCATCATTGATGAACGTGGTCGTTTGTTGGCCCGTGGCGATGGAGAACAGCAGTCTTCGACTTTCCTGACACAATCTGCCGATGAAATGCGTATTCGCACCGAAAGCCGCCTGCGCAACACCATCGAAGACCTTTTGTCGCGTTCCCTTGGATATGGCGAAGTCCGTGCCGAAGTTTCTGTTGAAATGGACTTCAACAAGGTCACCACAGCAAATGAACGCTATGACCCTGATGAACGGGTTGTTCGGTCCAGCCAGACCATTGAAGAGAATGCAACTAACTCCGAAACAGAGGGTACTGACCCTGTAACGCTTCAGAACAATCTACCAGATGCCAACTTTGGTGGCGGGGCTGGTTCTGGAACCCAAAGTCAGGAAAACCGTTCCGAAGAAACGGTGAACTATGAGATTTCGAAAACTACCACCACGCAGGTCAAGGAAATCGGTGAGATTTCCCGCGTGACCGTGGCGGTTCTGGTCGATGGCACATACACCACCGACGAAAATGGTGAGCGGTTTTATGAGGAACGCGCACCGGAAGACCTTGAAAAGATCGCCGCCCTCGTACGCAGCGCTATTGGTTATGACCCACAGCGTAGCGATCAGGTTGAAGTCATCAATATGCGGTTTGCTGATACCGACGATCTATTCGCAGATGAAGATATTGAAACCTTCCTTGGGCTTGATAAAGCTGAAATCTTCCGCATCGCCGAGATGCTGGTTCTGGCCATCGTTGCCATTCTGGTCATCCTGCTGGTGGTTCGCCCGCTTCTGACCCGTGCCTTCGAAACCTTGCCAAGTGCCGCCGATATGGCTCAGCGACAGCTTTTGTCTGATGATATGACCGCAGATGGGACCCCGGCCCTTGCCGGCCCTGCCCCAGTACCAATGGCACCGGGTATGGATGACGGCGAAGAACTGATCAACCTGTCGCAGGTTGAAGGCCGTGTGAAAGCATCCTCGGTCAAGAAAATCGGCGAGATCGTGGAAAAGCACCCGGAAGAAGCTCTTTCGATCATTCGCAACTGGCTGTATCAGGAGACCTGATTCTCCGAACAGTCGTCGGCTCACTGGCAGCCCTGTGGCTGCCTTCCTTTTGTCGCTCAAGGCGGTTTAGCAGTTTGATATGACGGCCATTGAAAAGTTCACATTTTCTCTAAGTTTTGATGATGCAGACAATGTCATTCGCTCATCCGGAGGCGATGACGAGCATTACGCGTTTGGCAAAAAGAAAAAAAAAGAAGAAAGACGACACGCCACCACCACCGCCCCCCGTCTATACCGAAGAACAAGCAGCCCAGATGGTCGCCGAGGCCGAGCAAAAAGGCCATGCGCAAGGCTTGACCGAAGGCCATGCCCAAGGGTTTGAGCAAGGTCATCAGGAAGTGATGGCTTCGGTTGAGAAAGCCATTGGCGATGTTGAATCCGTCATTGCCGAAAAACTAGACCAGATTGACGAGCAGCAAAAACGCGCGAATGCAAAAATAAATGAGGATGCCATTCACGTCGCCCTTGCCGTCATACGGAAACTGGCACCGACTTGGTCAAAGCAATATGAACTGACCGAAATCGAAGATATCGTTCGTCAGTGCCTTGCCAATCTGTTTGATGCCCCAAAGGTCCTGATAAAAGTTCATCCTGACCTTGAACAGGAACTCGCTGCGGTATCAGAACGCATTGCGTTGTCACGTGGCTTTTCCGGCAAGGTGATCGTGGTGGGTGAACCAGACGTCGCCATTGGCGATTGCATGGTATCTTGGGGCGATGGCACCGCTGTTCGCGATACGGCCCGTGTGTGGTCCGAAATCAACGAGATCATTGATAACGCTCTTTCACTTCACGCCGCAGATCATGGCCTTTTACAAAGTGACATGGGCGACTTGGATCTTCAGGAAACACGTCTTTCAGAACCTAAAAATAATGATACGCCAGTAGATGCCGCAGATGCCCCGTCAAATGTTTCGGACAACACACCAAATCCGGCACAACCTGACCTGACTGAGCAAGTAGCTCCGTCAACAACAGGTAACGCCCCAGAAGGTTCTGCCCAACAGGCTGGTTCTGACGACACAACACAGGGTTCGGAAGGTACTAACCCAATATCCGACACCACCAGTGGATCATCGGAAGGCAGTGAACACTCTCACACTGTGTCAATGCCATCCGCAATGACAGACCCCCAAAACCCGGCACCGTCCGCAGATGTGGGCCCAACGGAAAACCAAGTCGACAATGGTTCCAAAGAAGGCAATGGCACCGATGCACGGAATGTGCAAACATCATTGAATGATGCGGTGCCACAAGCTGACAGCATGCTGGAAACTCCGCAAGATCAGGAAAAAGCAGCCGCACCAAACGCACAACAGGCACCGGAACCGAGCCACGAGGCAACGACAGACGATGCTGATGAGATAACCAAGGCAGATAATGCCGCAGGGCAGCCTGCCCAGACACCAGAAGAATCTGGTGTTCCGGAACAGAAAAATGTCACTGCACCGGAACCTCAACCGGCACCGCCCGCACCCGAAAGTCAAAGGGGACAGACTGAAAGTGCGGAAAAAGAAATGCCCGTGAACCCGACCGAAGCCGAAGATTTGGCTGCTGTGAAGCAACCAACCAAAGACGCAGGAGACGAAAATGGCTGATGATGACGATCTAGAACTCTCGGAACTTGATGATGATCACATTGAGCTAGAGGGTGAAGGCACTGAACTTCTGGCCGCTGCCGACTCTGGCGGTGAGCAGATGAAAACATCCAAAGATCTGGAAGCCGTCTACGATATTCCCGTTCAGGTTTCGGCGGTCCTTGGAAAAGCAACCATGCAGGTCAGCCAATTGCTGAAACTTGGTCGTGGTGCTGTAGTAGAACTTGACCGTAAGGTTGGGGAAGCTATTGATATATATGTGAACAACCGTCTCGTCGCGCGCGGCGAAGTCGTGGTTGTTGAGGATCGGCTTGGCGTCACCATGACGGAAATCATTAAGTCTGAAAAAGGCTAACGTAAGAGAGGAATTGCGACTATGGCCGAAGGGGGGACTAAAACGTCGTTTGACATTGCGACAGTCGGGGGACTGATTATTGGCTTCGCGCTTGTGATTGCGGCTATTATCTTTGGCGGCTCACCGGGTGCTTTTATCGATATCCCTTCTGTTCTGATTGTTATCGGCGGTACTGCCGCGATTACAGCTGTGAGCTTTGCGCTTGGCGAGTTCCTTGGATCAGGCAAAGTCCTGATGCGAACGATTTTCCACAAATCACGCAACCCGGCCGATGCCGCACTCCAGATCCTGCAACTTGCAGAAATCGCGCGCAAAGGCGGCGTTTTGTCGCTTCAGGGGCATCTTGATAGCTTGCAAAGCGAAGAATATCTTTGGAAAGGTCTGTCTTTGGTCGTCGACGGCACCCCTGCCGAAGAAGTCGAAGCCATCATGCGCAAAGACATGAACGCAACCATCGGGCGCCACCAAAAAGGTGCCAACATCATGAAAAAAGCCGGTGACGTCGCCCCGGCAATGGGTTTGATCGGGACGCTGATCGGTCTGGTGCAGATGCTTGGTAACCTTGATGATCCGTCGTCAATTGGTCCGTCCATGGCCGTCGCACTTCTGACAACCTTCTATGGTGCAGTCTTGGCCAACATGGTCTTTGTCCCACTTGCCGGGAAACTTGAACGTAACTCTGGCGATGAAGAATTGCTAAATTCGGTCTATATGGTCGGTGCCGTTTCCATTGGCCGTCAGGAAAACCCGCGCCGACTGGAAATGCTGATCAATTCGATTCTGCCGCCATCAAAACGCGTCAGCTATTTCGATTGATCATAAACGTGAATAAGATGGCCCCGAGAACCGACATATTCTTTTGGCATTCGGGGCCGCTTGGAACTGATCGGAAAGAGATGAGACTATGCAGGTACTGATCGTTGGTGGACTGGGCGGACAAATAGGCGCAGCCAGCAAGATCGCAATGGCGCGGGGCGCTTCGGTCCAGTTGGCCGAAAGCGTCACAACTGCGCTTAATATCCTGCGGGCAGGCAACCGTATTGATCTGGTGATGGCTGACATCACACTGGATGTTGCCGCCTTGATCGTCGGCATCAGTCAGGAACGCATCAATGTACCGGTCGTTGCATGTGGCATTGGCAATGACGTCAATGGTGCTGTCAACGCGATTAAAGCCGGTGCGCAGGAATTCATCCCGCTTCCCCCAGAAGCAGACCTGATCGCCGCCATTTTCGAAGCCGTCACCGAAGAAAGTCACGCCCTGATCCACCGCGATGCCCGCATGGCCGAAACCCTACGTCTGGCATCGCAGGTCGCCAACAGTTCGGCGTCCATTCTGATCACAGGCGAAAGCGGGACCGGCAAGGAAATCATATCGCGCTTTGTCCATCGCAAATCCAACCGTGCGGATAAGCAATTTGTTGCCGTAAACTGTGCTGCGATCCCGGACAATCTTTTGGAATCCGAACTTTTCGGGCATGAAAAAGGTGCCTTTACCGGCGCACAGGCCCGACGCGTTGGTAAGTTTGAAGAAGCCAATGGCGGCACCCTTTTGCTTGATGAAATCAGCGAAATGGATGTGCGCCTTCAGGCCAAGCTTCTGCGCGCCATTCAGGAAAAGGAAATTGACCGTCTGGGCGGCAAAGCCCCGGTCAAGATCGACGTCCGTATTCTGGCAACCTCGAACCGTAATCTTGAGGCAGAAGTCAATGCGGGCAATTTCCGCGAAGATCTGTATTTCCGCCTGAACGTTGTTAATCTCGATATTCCTGCTTTGCGCGAACGTCCTGATGACATCCCGGTACTGGCCGAGTTTTTCGTTAAAAAATATTCCGAAGCCAATGATGTCCCCGTACGCCCGATTAGCCCGCTTGCCATCGCGCGTCTGCAGTCCCATCACTGGCGCGGCAATGTGCGTGAACTTGAAAACACCATGCATCGCGCGGTTTTGATTGCGGGCCCCAATGAAATCGGCCCAGAAGCCATCATGCTTTCCGGATCCCCGAACAGTGAACACACACCTGCGCCCGCACCGCAGGCACCAAGTGCACCGGCACCCTCACCTGCATCTGCGCGGGCGAACTCGGCCTATGCCAGTGCCAATGCGGCCTATGGGGCAGCATCATCGGCCTATCAGCCAAGCCCACAAACGCAACCACCGGCGCAAGCCCCGATCACGCCTGAAACAATCGATGATGATGGCGCGGCTGGTTCTGATGCAGAAGGTGGGTCGGGCGATGGATCGGCAACAGCGGGCTTGGTCGGGCGGACGGTTGCGCATGTTGAACGTGATCTGATTATTGATACGCTTAAGCATTGCTTTGGCAACCGTACCCATGCCGCCAATATTCTTGGCATTTCCATCCGGACATTGCGCAACAAATTGCGCCAATATACCGACGATGGACTGGCAGTTCCGGCACCGGGTGACGGCCACGACTAACAGGATTTCTTGTCGTTAGCGCCCCCGTATCAAAGGGTAACAAAGCGCACCAGACACAAAGCAACCAACAGGATTACAAGCAAACACCATGGCCGAAGGTCAAAACATCACACCGACTGGATCGGGCGGCTCTAACGGCCCCGGTGGTGGTGCGCCCGGCGGCGTCAATATAGGCGCAATCATTCAGTCCCGTGTCTTATCGGCGATGAAACGTGGCGATATCGCCATGGCGCTTGGTTTTGTCATGATCCTTGTGGTCATGATGTTCCCGATGCCGCCATGGTTGCTTGATTTCATGCTGGCATTGTCGATCAGTTTCTCTGTTCTGATCCTGATGACATCGTTGTTCATTCAAAAACCGCTGGAATTCAACTCGTTTCCAACGATCTTGCTGGTGGCAACGTCGTTACGTCTGGCGCTGAACATTGCGACAACCCGGCTTATTCTGGGTCATGGTCACGAAGGAACACATGCCGCCGGTGCGGTGATTGAGGCCTTTGGCAGCTTCCTGATTTCAGGAAACTTTGTCATCGGGATTATCGTATTTTCCATCCTGGTGATCATCAACTTCGTCGTTATCACCAAGGGTTCTGGCCGTATTGCCGAGGTCGCAGCACGCTTTACCCTTGACGCCATGCCCGGCAAACAGATGGCGATTGATGCCGATTTGTCGTCGGGAATCATCAACGAAGAACAGGCAAAGGCGCGCCGTAAGGAACTTGAAGACGAAAGTTCGTTCTTCGGCTCCATGGATGGTGCATCGAAGTTTGTCCGTGGCGATGCCGTTGCCGGTATTCTGATTACGTTTATCAACGTGGTTGGTGGCATCATCATCGGCACTGCGCAGATGGGGCTTTCCCTTGGCGAAGCCACCGAGGTGTATACCATTCTGACGGTTGGTGATGGTCTGGTATCGCAAATCCCGGCCCTGATCGTTTCGACCGCAGCGGGTCTTTTGGTCACCAAAGGTGGCCTTGATGGCGCGACAGAAAAAGCCGTCTTTGGCCAGATCAGTAACTATCCCGCAGCTCTTGGTGTTGCTGCTGCCCTGATGGGTGGCATGTCGCTTCTGCCGGGTATTCCGATGGTCTGGTTCCTCGGTCTTGCGATCGGGTTGGGCTATCTCGCCTATTACATGAGCAAGCGCCAGAAGAACGCTGTCGACGCCGAACAGATGAAAGAAACGCAGGCCGCAGCCGATGCCGCCGCCCCACCCGCCGAAGAACCCATCGCCAATGCGCTGCGCATGGATTATGTCCGGCTTGAACTGGGCTATGGGTTGCTGTCGCTGATCAGTACCGAACGGGGTCAAAAACTGACCGATCAGATCAAGGCACTTCGCCGCCAACTGGCCGGTGATATGGGCTTTGTCATGCCATCTGTCCGTATTCAGGACAACATGCAGCTCCCTGCCAATACCTATGTCCTTCGGGTCAAGGAGATCGAGGCAGGCCGGGGCGACTTGCGCCCGAACATGCTTCTGGTCATGGATCCGCGCGGCGAAGAAATTACCCTGTCGGGCGAAAAGACCATGGAGCCGACCTTTAACCTGCCTGCCATGTGGATCGAACAGGGCATGAAGGAAGAAGCCATGTTCCGTGGCTATACCGTGGTTGACCCGCAAACCGTGATCACGACGCACATTACCGAAGTGATCAAAGACCACATGCCAGAATTGCTGTCGTATGCCGAAACGCAAAAGCTGCTTGATGAACTTGATGACGATCAGAAAAAACTGGTCGAAGACATCGTTCCGGGTCAGGTTTCCGTCGGTGGTGTTCAGCGAGTGCTTCAAAACCTTTTGATCGAACGCGTGTCCATTCGTGACCTGCCAACCATCCTTGAAGGTGTGGCCGAGGCAACCGCCTTTACCCGCAATCCGACCTTTATGACCGAACATGTGCGATCCCGTCTGGCCCGTCAGTTATCAGATGTGAACACCAATCAGGAAGGTGTTATCCCGCTTGTGACCATGTCACCGCAATGGGAACAGATTTTTGCCGAAAGCCTTGTTGGATCGGGCGAGGAAAAACAGCTTTCCATCCCGCCAAGCCAGCTTCAGGAATTTATCAATAAGGTGCGCACAACATTTGAACGCTTGGGTATGATGGGAGAATCGCCTGTCCTTCTTACAAGTCCGGGCATTCGTCCCTATGTTCGTTCTATTGTTGAACGATTCCGTCCAAGCACGGTGGTGATGTCACAAAATGAAATTCACCCCAAAGCACAACTTAAAACACTGGGGCAGGTCTGATTGGTTGGTTTCATGCAGATGGCTCTGAATGCCCGCAGAAATGATTGGGGGGAAATAAATGCGTCTTAAGACCTTTACCGCCCCCACAATGACCGAGGCGATGGCGCTTGTAAAAGAGCATATGGGCAATGATGCGATCATTGTATCAACCCAGGACATCCCCGGAAGCGGTGTGCGTCTGACAGCGGCCCTTGATCATGATCCTGATTTCGACGATGACAGTGGCCCTGCCCCGGCATTGCAAGAACAGCTTGATATGGTCGAAACAGCACTTACACGGCACAATTTGCCTGAAAGGCTGCGCATTCGTATTTGCAACCTGATGGCACGCGAAACAGCCGCGGCATCGGCACAGCAATTATTGGCCGGTGCGCTTGACGAAATTTTTGATTTTTCGCCGCTGCCAGAAAAAAATACACCGCGTGCCTTGGCCTTTGTCGGGCCCCCGGGATCAGGTAAAACGCTGGCCGTTGCCAAAACGGCTGCACGTGCGGTGATGAAAAAACGCAAAGTTGCTGTTCTTTCAACCGATTACAAACGTGCTGGCGGCATTGCGCAGCTTGAAGCCTTTACCCGCATTTTAAAAATTGATCTGATACAAGCCAAATCGCCTGACGAACTCAAAAACCATTTTAACGATATCCGCGAAGCGGATGTCATTCTGGTCGATACAGCAAGCTGCAATCCGTATCTTGGAAATGATATTGGCACGCTTTGTGAATTCATGCAGGCAATACCAAGCGAAACGATATTGGTTAACCCGGCAGGAATTGATGCAGATGAGTCTGCTGATATCGCCAATGCCTTTGCCGATGGTGGTGCAACACGCGTGATGATTTCACGTCTGGATGTTGCAGCCCGCCTTGGCGGTGCGCTATATGGGGCTGATTCAGGAAATCTTTCCCTTTGTAATGTCAGTATGACAGCTCAGGTTGCGGACGGTTTAACTGCCTTAAGTCCCCTTGCCTTGGCAAAACTTCTGATACCATCCCATCGCGCGGATACCGCAAAACCGAGCTTCTCCGAGGTCGTGAAATGACTACCAAGTCTGATTCTGCACCCAAATCTGCCCCGCGCACCAGAGGCCGCAATGTTCTTGCCGTCGCATCTGGTAAAGGCGGCGTGGGCAAGACCTGGTTCTCGATTACCCTGACCCATGCCATGGTTCTCGAAGGGCAAAAGGCGCTTCTGTTTGATGGCGATCTTGGTCTGGCAAACATCGATATTCAGCTTGGCCTGATGCCCAAACATGATCTGGGCGGTGTCATTGCTGGCCGTATCGGCCTGAAAGAGGCCGTCACCCACTTCCCCGATGGCGGTTTTGACATTGTTGCCGGTCGCAGTGGATCGGGCAGCCTTGCCAACCTTCCAGCCTCCCGGCTTCAGGCCCTGTCTGATGATTTGCTTCAGACTGGCAAGGCCTATGACAAGGTTCTGATCGATCTGGGTGCTGGTGTTGATCAGGGTGTCCGTCAAATGACCGGACTTGCCAACACGGTGATTGTCATAACCAATGGTGATCCGACCTCTTTGACCGATGCCTATGCCTTTATCAAAATCACGCATATGGCCCGCCCGAAAACCGATATTCGGGTCGTCATCAACATGGCCAAGGATAAAAAAGAAGGTCAGGCGATCTATAGCAAACTTCTGAAAGCCTGCGAGGGCTTCCTTAAGATTTCGCCACCGCTTCTGGGTGTCATCCGGGCTGATGCGCGTGTTTCCGAATGCATTCGGAATCAAACGCCGCTTTTGACCCGTCATCCAAATTGCGATGCCGCCCACGATATAGAGGCCATCGCACAAATCCTTCTCGAGGAGTAATTGTGCCATGACGCTCCCGCCACAAGCCATATCACCCGGTCCTTCGGTCGGTGGTCAGGCCTCGGCGGGCGCATCGGCACAATCGGGCCAGGGATCGGGCCAGGGATCGGTCCCGGCACAGGTCACCGCGACCGTTACCAATGCAACATCGCCACAGGTTGCTGCGGCCTTGGCCAAGCTGCCTGTGGAAACGCTTTTGCAGGCATCGGTGCAATCGCAATCTGGCAATCAACTGACACTGGCCACCGCCCTTGGGCAGGTCACCGTAAAAGTCCCGACACAACTTCCGGGTAATCTTGGCGATCTGATCTGGGCCCGCATTCCAACAACCAATCCCGGCACAGGACAAGCGGGCGCAAATCCTGCCGATGGCATGCGCCTGCAACTTCTGCCGCAAACCCTCACCCCTGGGACGTCTGGTGGTCTTTCAACTGGCAACATCACCGCCACCACCCTTACACCCGGTCAAACCTTTAGTGCCATGACGACGTCGATCCTGACCATGCCCAACGGCACGCAATTGCCTGCCGGAAGTCAGACGCAAGTCATCTTCCTTGGTCAGGGCACTGTAACACCGCAGCAAGCCGCCAA
This sequence comes from Thalassospira lucentensis, assembly GCF_050516545.1. Lineage (GTDB taxonomy): Bacteria > Pseudomonadota > Alphaproteobacteria > Rhodospirillales > Thalassospiraceae > Thalassospira > Thalassospira lucentensis_C. The sequence goes on from NZ_CP191544.1 coordinate 2,734,085, forward strand.
TGTCTTAAATGCCGCTGCAGGTGGTACCACAGCGGGCGGCGCAGGTGGACTGGTTGCTGCTGGTGGGGCGGCTGGTATGACGACGGCTGGGGCAACACCTCAACTTGCCGGGCAACCAAGTCCCGCCTTGTTGCTAAGCGGAACCGTTTTGCCATCTGATAGCGCCGAAGCCCGCATGTTGCCGCAGGGATTTACCGCTTTGCGCACATCGGCTGGCATCGTCGGGATCAAACTGCCGGTACCTGCCCCAGTTGGGGCAACCTTATCCTTTAGCGTTGATGCATCGGGCAGTGGCAAGGTTACGACCTCCATGCCGATGACCGAGGCGGAACTGATTGCACGTGGTCAGAATGCCGCCCTGTCACGCGACTGGAGCAGCCTGCAAACGGCCATCACAGCCCTTCAGCAGCATGACCCGGGTGCGGCCATGTCGCTTTTGAACAATCTGCCGCAGGCTGGCCCGAAACTGACCACCACCATGATGTTCTTTTTTGCCGCAATGACAGGCCCGGGCAGCGGTATCCGTGGCTGGATGGGGGATCGTGCGGCGAACAGTCTTTCAAGCTTGTCTGATCTTGATGGCGGCGGCCTGAAACGGCTTGAAGGCGACTTTGCCCAGTTGCGCGCCATGGCAAGCGACGATCGCCCGGATGGCTGGCGTGTGATGGCGATGCCGTTCAATATGGGCGATAGGATCGAACAGCTTCAACTGGGCTGGCGCCACGGTGACCGCGAAGATGATCCCGACAAAAAAGATGATCAGGGAACCCGGTTCCTGCTTGATCTGTCCTTTAGCGCCGTCGGCCATACCCAACTTGATGGATTGGTCAAAGGCGAAGACAGCAAATTTGATCTGATCATTCGCACGGAAAACCCGCTGCAACCGCATAACCGTGACGATATTCGCGGCATCTTCCGCGAAGCATTGCAAATATCGGGATATAAAGGCCACATCCTGTTTCAGGACGGGTCGCGCTTTGTCCATATTGCCCCGACGGGCAATAACAGCGGCCCCAATTCCCATCACGGGATCGAAGCTTAAACTACCCGCAACGCCCAAAAATGAATGCTTTTCCTGTTAAGAACAGGCGCGTATTCTTCATGATCTTAAAAATTAGAAACGGTTAGAAGACATGCTTGAAATTTATCAACGTCGAAACCTGATCCTGACGGAAACAAATCCGGGCCCGCAGGTTGATTATGTCGTGACGTTGCAAAGCAACCTGACCGGTGCGAAAAACGTTTTCCCTGCCCGCATGACGCTGCGCTATGTCCCGGATCGGTTGATCCTTAAGACCGACGACCTTGCGCAATATTATGCCGAAATATCAAATATCGCGTTTGAGAATTTCGAAAGTGCGGCAGTGCTGCTGATGGACGATTTCAACAATGAACTCGTACCGCGCTGGATCAGTCTGCGACTGGACAAACAGACCGCTGACAATGATCAGATTTTCCATCATGAAGCAGCCCTTGAAGACCGTCAGCCCAAATGGGGCAATCCGCGTCTTCTGGATCGGCTTGAACGGTATTAAACAGGGTTTAGCGAAACGGGTTTCCATGCACCCATTGGGTCAGGGAATAACGTAGGCCCGCTGTGGTTGGCGCAACCCGGTGCAAAACGAAGCTTGGGAAAAAAATCGCCGTTCCACGCTCCATTGGCGCATCAATGAAATGCCCTGCCGGATTGAGTTGCAGCAAGCCACCTTCATACTGATCAGGTTCGGAAAGCTGAATAACCAAGGTCATCTTGCGCCGCCGGGCAACTTCAGACGATCCGATATCACTGTGCCAGTCATAATGACCGCGCTGATCGCCAACGTAACAGGCAATCTGGGCGTCTTCGGCAAAGTCGGTCAGGGAAAAATCAAACCAGTTGCGGTTCACATCAGCAACAAGATCCGTGATCCGGCGTGACACAGCCGGTTCCTCTTCTTCGTTAAACCACGTGATTTTCGATTGCCGGATATGCGTTGCTGACTGTCCTTGAACAAGTCCGCCATCATCCATGTCCTTGGCGAAACCATTAATCAGGCGTTCGCACGTACTGCCATCAAGGGCATCTGGAACAACAGCATACATTTCATCTGGAAACATTGACGACATTCTCCATGCCGCACGAGCTGCTTAATCTGATGACTTAAGCACAAAATATTTTGGGCGGTAAGATGCTATAGGGCCAATCAACGCCGGTTGCCAGCAAATTTGGCACTGCCTGTATTACGGGTCACACCGAAATATCAGGCGAGATTGATAACCCTGCCACCGGCAGCCGCGCCGTCTTCGGGATCATGGGTTACCATCAAAGTCGGCAGCCCGTTCTCGCGCGCAAGATCAAAAACAAATGACCTGATCTGATCACGAAGCCCGCTATCAAGTTTTGAAAATGGTTCATCAAGCAACAGCGCGCAAGGTTCTGACACCAAAACCCGCATCAGGGCAACACGTGCGCGCTGCCCACCCGAAAGCGTTGCCGGGTCACGATTATAAAAACCTTCCATACCGGCACTGATCAGGGCTTCTTCAACCCGCTCACGACGGTTTGCTTTTCCCTTGATCTGCGATGGCAGCGCGAAGGCCAGATTGCCACCAACCGATAAATGCGGGAACAACAGATCATCCTGAAACAGAATGCCTACATGGCGATCCTGCGGCGCGCAGCCATCAAGGGTCATGCCATCAAGGATAACTTCGCCCGATATCGTGAACTGGGCTGAAAGCGTTCCGCAGATATGGCCAAGCAAGCTTGATTTCCCCGATCCGCTTGGCCCCATAAGGGTCACGACCTCGCCCGGTGCGATGGTCAAATTGACCTTCAATAGTTCTCGCCCATCAAGGCTTATGCGCACATCGCGTAACTCAAGACCTGTCTTGCCCGAAACTGGCATTCCTTATCCTTTGCTTTGCACATTCATGCCCCGTCGATGACGGAACAGAACGGCTGGTATCAAAAGTGCGCCGACAAATCCGGTAAACGGCAGCACCATTTGCAGCAATCCATAAATCCCGATCATCCGGCGATCTCCGCCAGATGCCAGTGCGACCGCCTCGGTCGTTACCGTGGCAAATCGACCGGCCCCGATCAACAAAGTTGGCAGATACTGACCAACCGTTACCGCCAACCCGACCGCCATGGTTGTCAAAACTGCACGGGTAAGCAACGGCAAACGAACTTGCCAAAACACCCGGTTTGGCGCTGCCCCCAGACACAAGGCCGTTTGCCCATAGCGTGGATCAAGGGCGCGAAACGGATCAGAAAGCGACAGATACACATAAGGCAATACAAACACCAGATGCGCCAAGACGACGGCATATAATGTGCGTTCCAACCCGATCAGGGTAAAGAAGACCTGCAATCCAAACATAAAGCTGATCTGCGGCACCAGAAGCGGCACGTAAATCAGCCATATGGCCCCGCGCCCTGGTCCATGCCCCATGCGTATTTCATTTTCCAGACAGCCTAAAACAAGTGCCACCGCGATCAGAACCGTCGGAATACCAATCAGCAATGTAGCCCAGAGGCTGCCCCCGATCATATCAAACTCTCGCATCCAAAGCCGGAAACTGAAATTGCGGGGCAACACATCAGGAAAAGCCCAAAACCCGGCGATGCTCCAAACCAACAGGATCACAAGACCAAGGATAACCGTCCCTGCTGCAATCACGGCCAGAACGGCACTAAAACGCCGAATTCCGTCATCCCGTTTCAATCGATGCCCATCTTCGGCCCAATGGCGTCCAGCAAAGCCAACAGTCTTTTCACCAAGTATCCATATCCCCATCGCGACAATCACGATCAGCAACTGAAGCACTGCTGCACTTGATGCCATAAACCGATATGCCAGATCAGGATCAGACAACCATCCAAGAATCCGCACAGCCAAGGGGGCTGGTGTGGTCGGCCCCAAAATCATCGCGACATCGACAACCGACGTCGAATAGGCGAGAACGGCCAGTATCGGCAAACGGATTTGCGGGTAGATGCGCGGCAAACTCGCCTTGAACCATCCGGCAATCCGGCCATATCCCAATGTTGCGGTGACTTGCGCTGTGCGTTCTGTTTCTGCTTGTGGCAAGGCCGCCAACGTCATGAGAAACAGGAACGGGATTTCCTTGGCGATCAATCCCGCCACCATCGCCATCCCCAATGGATCATGGATAATTGCAATATCGACTGGTCGATCCCATCCGGCAGACTGTGCGACGACACGCGCGATCCAGCCAGATGGCGCAATTAAAAATGCCAACCCAAATGCCGCCGTTGCATGTGGCACGGATAAAATTGGCGACAGCACCCGTTGCATCATGCGGAAAACCGGTGTGCCCTGCCACGCGGCACAAAACAGTAAAACAATCGCAACCGATATCAAGGTCGCAGCAAGCCCGTTGACCAAGGACAACCGAATGGATTGATCAAGGCCCGGCTGGACAAAGAGCCTCGCCCACGCATCAAGGCTGGGGCTATCGCCGCCAAGGGCTGGCAAAACACCAAATGCAGGCAACAATGTGCCAATCAACCCAGCCGAAACCGGGCCGATCATAATCACAATTGTCAGGATCGGAATAAATCGCAACATGCGCGATTATTGAACCGCGCCGTAATGTTTTTGCCATTCAAGTTCGACCAACCCCATCCAGCTTGGATGGGGTTCGGGCAAAACAGTGCCCCACTCGGCAGGCGAAAGGGATGCAATGCCAAGATCAAGATTGGCAAAGGCATTGCGCATGTCATCGGGCAGTTTATCCATCGCAAGGACGGTATCAGCCCCCCAATATTGTGGGTCCTGTTTACGCAGCTGTGCTTCAGGCGACATCAGAAAATCGCCTAGAACCACGGCCCCGGCCTTGGCCGATGCGTTATAGGGGATGGCGACAAAGTTGGTATTGCCAAGAGTTCCTGTATCAAAGACATAGGATCGCACAGTATCTGGAAGTTCAAACGCCTCGATCGCCGATGACACTTCGCCGGAACTGAACGAAAAGGCGATATCAACTTCATTGTCAGCAAGAAGGGTGCGCATCGATGCGCCGTTCTGTGGATAGGCCTGCCCGTTGCGCCACAACAGCGGCTGCAAATCTTCTAGATATCCCCAAAGCGGTGCCAGAACTTTCTGCGCATCCGCTTCATCAGCAGGCTGCTGCAAGACTTTCGGGTCTTTCACCAGTTCGGTCAGGATCTGTTTAAGGAAGGTCGATCCCATATAGTTTGGCGGTTGCGGATAGGTAAAACGACCCGGATTTTTCACCAGCCACTCAAGCAATGCCTGTGCTGATTTTGGCACCTCGTCATGTTTGGCTGTATCATAATAAAAACTGACCTGTGCCATGCCCCACGGTGCTTCAAGCCCATCGGTCGGCAATGTGAAATCATTGATCACGGTGGGTTTGCCAGCAACATCGACATAGTCAAAATTCGGCGTTTCTTCGACCCACGGACCAAACAGCAATTCGTTGCGCTTCATCGCGGCAAAGTTTTCACCATTAATCCAGATCATATCAACCGCACCACCGTCATCAACACCGGCAGTCTTTTCCGTCAAAACCTTGGTCACAGCATCGGCGGTATCAGTCAATTTCACTTGAACAACCGTCACGCCATACCGTTCGCGAACCTGTTCACCCGCCCATGCGATATAATCATTAATGCGCGGTTCCCCACCCCAGGCATGCCAGTAAACGGTTTGACCACGGGCTTGATCCAGAACCGATTGCCAGTTGCCAACATCTGGTGCCGGGTCGGCAAAGGCCGGAACGGATACAGATGCGGTGGCAATGCCCGTTACCAAAGTCAGGGCAGAAACAAACGCGCGCATTTTCAATCGCATCTTGAACAATCCTTTTTCACCTTATGATCAACTGCCCCCTTCACCCTTCTATATGGGATGCGGTCGGGTGAGCTGTTTGACTTTATGGATGCCAGTTTTTCTATACTCGCCCGGCAAAATCAATTCACGCTTGCGTTAGAACGTGTTGACACACACCTTATCACCGATCCGGTTATTGCCATCACAGCCTATATTGGGAATGAAATCATGTTCGAATGGATGAGCGATCCACATATGTGGATGGGACTTGCCACCCTGACCGCCCTCGAAATTGTTCTGGGCATCGACAATATCGTCTTTTTGTCCGTGATTGTTTCCAAACTTCCGCAAAAGCAGCAGGCATCGGCCAGACGCATTGGTTTGTTGGCTGCAATGGGGATGCGCTTGGGCCTTTTGGCAGGCATTACCTGGATCATGCAATTGACCGCGCCTTTGTTTGAAGCATTCGGGCAGGAGGTCAGTGGACGTGATTTAATCCTGATTATTGGCGGGTTGTTCCTGATTGCCAAGGCATCCAAGGAAATCCACCATTCCATTGACGAACCCGAAGAACAGGGACCCGGCAAAGTGATGTCAAGTTTTGCCATGACGATCGTTCAGATCATGTTGCTTGATATGATCTTCTCGCTTGATAGCGTGATTACGGCGGTCGGTTTGGTGGATCACATATCCATCATGGTGATTGCCGTTATCCTGTCGGTTCTGGTGATGTTGGCGGCGGCTAAGACCATTGGCGACTTTGTTGAAAAACACCCTTCTGTCAAAATGCTGGCCTTATCGTTTTTAATTCTGGTCGGGTTTGTCTTGTTGCTTGATGGTGTCGAAATTCACGTGCCCAAAGGCTACATTTATTTCGCAATGGCCTTTAGCCTGTCTGTCGAAACGCTCAACCTTCTCAATCGCAAGCGCAAACTCAAAAACCGTGCACAAGAGAACGGCTGATGAAGAAAGTTGCCCCACCTCAATGTTTACAAAATGCCTTTGAGGAAAATGGTCTTACGCAAATCGACGTGTTCGAATTTCCCGAAGGCACGCACACGGCTGTCGATGCTGCCAAGGCCATTGGCTGTAACGTCAGCGACATAGGTAAATCGCTTGTTTTTGTGACGGAAACACTCAATCCGATCCTGATCGTCATGAACGGGGCGGATCAGGTTGATATGAACAAGGCGGCAAACCTTCTTGGTCTGCCGATCCGCAAAGCCGAGGCCACCGAAGTCCGAGAAACCACCGGATATGTGATTGGCGGCGTACCGCCCTTTGGCCATGCAAAGCCGGTGGAAACGCTGATTGACAAGAAGCTTCTGGAAAAAGACACCGTCTGGCTGGCCGCGGGCACGCCCAAGACAGTGTTTTCACTTTCGACCCGTGATTTGCGTGATGTTACCGGGATTGAGACGGGCGTGGATGTTTCTGCCTGATTGAGCGGGTCGTTACCCTAAACAAGTCCGTCATCCCGTGTCGCAGAACGCATGCCGATCTCGTCCAGCTCTTCCTGCTCTTTGCGGTCTTCTTCGGCTTGCGCGGCTTCTGCCCTGTTACGTTCGGCGATCTCGGCTGTTTTCATTGCCTTGAAGGCATCGGCAACTTCATCGCGAAAGACGTCGATCTTTTTTTCCTGCTCGGCAATCATTTTCGTAATCGCTTCGCGTTCGGCGATCACCGCATTGGCAAAGCCGCCATAGGCAAAACCGGCAAGTTCCGGGTTTTCAGCAGCAACCTTTTGTTCGGCAATCACCGCCTTTTCAAGCGCGTCTTTCTCGGCAAGAAGGTTATTTAACACACCTTGCATCTCGCCTAATTCGCGCTGTTTTTCATCCAGCGCCCATTTGCGCATCCGCACCAGTGTTTTGAAGTCCTTGGCCATGGGTTACCCCTTGTCCTCAGAAGCCATCAGCCCAGAAACCTTTCTCAACCGGCCGTCGCATAAAGCAAAGAACGTCATTGCGGTTTCTCGCCTTGGTCGCGACGCAAGGCACGTTTGGCATCATTAAGGTCGGCTGTATTGCCCGCCTTGGACCGGCTATTGACCTTTGACCCGCGGGTAATCGTCGGACCCGTTGATGGCGGTGGAGCAGGCCGATGGGGCGGCATTTCATCTGGAATGCCTTGCGGCGCGGCGGCGGCCGGTTGGGCGGCCTGCTGTGTTTTTTGCGATTGGGCCCCTTTGGCGACACGTGGGTCTTCGGGCTGCTGTGCCAACAGATCAAGGCGGCGCGCCAGATCAAGATAGCCTTCATTAAGCCGTGTACATTCGGTCTTGCGCTGTTTGAGAAATTCTTCAATCAGCGGGAAATAATGGATCGCTTCATCGACTTTGGGGTCCGTTCCCAGACGATACGCGCCAAGCCGGATCAATTCGGCCATATCGTCATAGGTCGCAAGCAATTGCCTCGCACGTGACACGATATGGTTTTCTTCTTCGCTGTTACAGGCGGGCATCGTACGCGACACACTGCGCAGGATATTGATTGCCGGATATCGGCCCTGCTCGGCGATGGATCGATCCAACACTACGTGCCCGTCAAGAATACCACGCACCGCATCAGAAATCGGTTCGTTATGGTCATCACCATCGACCAGAACGGTAAACAGCCCGGTGATTGATCCCTGCCCCGGTCCACCCGGACCAGCACGCTCCAACAGACGTGGCAATTCGGCAAAGACCGTCGGGGTATAGCCCTTCGATGCCGGTGGCTCCCCGATTGACAAGCTGATTTCACGCTGCGCCATGGCAAAACGGGTGACAGAATCCATCATGCACAGCACATCACGCCCGACATCGCGGAAATATTCCGAAATCGCCATGGTCATATAAGCTGCCTGACGCCGCATCAAGGGCGGCTCATCCGATGTCGCTACCACGACAACCGAACGACGCAAACCTTCTTCGCCCAGATCATCTTCAATGAATTCGCGGGCTTCCCGCCCACGTTCGCCGATCAGACCAACCACTGATACGTCCGATGTGGTATGGCGCGTCATCATCGACAGCAAACTGGATTTACCGACACCCGACCCGGCGAAAATCCCCATACGTTGCCCGCGGCAACAGGTCAGGAAGGTATTCATTGCCCGAACACCCAGATCAATCTTGCCGGCAACACGCTGACGCGAATGGGCCGATGGCGGCATATTGCGAATTGGATAGGCTTTGCTGCCTTCGCTTAGCGGGCCTTTGCCATCAACAGGTTCGCCAAATGCATTGACCACACGCCCAAGCCAGCTTTCATCGGGGTAAACCTGTGGCTGGGTATCGCCCAATTCAACTTCACAGCCGATCCCGATGCCATCAAGAATACCAAACGGCATCAAAAGCGCGCGTTCATTGCGAAACCCAACAACCTCGCAAATCACTCCCTTGCCATCGCGCCGTTTGACCTTGCAGCGATCCCCGACGGACAATGCACCTTCAACCCCGCCGATTTCCACCAGAAGGCCCAAAACCGCGGTAACCCGCCCGACCACGCGGTAGTCGGGAATGCGGCGAAGTTCTGCGATGATGTTTCGACCGATCTGGAACACGTTCTGGATCTTTTCCGGTTGCGGTGGTTCATACTTGTTTTAACACGGAATTTTGATCACCCCCAATGGTCAAGGGGTGGCAAATCGCACCGCGTCGTCCCAAATATATAGTCATATTCGGTATTAAAAAGCTGTGTAGACGATAAAAAGACAACTTTTTTGTCTTTATCGGTCTTTGCGTATTAATACAGCAAACCGTTGGGAAAACTCACATTCCGGTCCCGAGTCGCCCTTTACGATGAAAAAAAGTTAACAAGATGCGACTCGGCTGCTTGCCACGAGTCGCAAAGCAACGTATCGTTAACGAAATGGGAAAGAAATTCCCGCCGACAATCGTTGGGGCGCTTGTCGAATAACCGGATTAACACGGACTTATTGCGGAACACGGTAACGGAGCAGAGACATGCGGGTGCTGCTGGTTGAAGATGATAACACCTATGCTGATAGCATTGAGCTAATGCTCAAGTCTGAAGGCATGGTGATCGACACGACGGATCTTGGGGAAGATGGTCTCGAGATCGGTAAACTTTACGATTATGACATCATTCTTCTGGACTTGATGCTGCCTGATATAGACGGCTATGAAGTCTTAAGACGTTTGCGCGACGCACGCGTCGATACCCCCGTTCTTATCCTTTCGGGATTGACGGAAACCGAAGACAAGGTCAAAGGTCTTGGCTTTGGTGCGGATGACTATCTTACCAAGCCGTTCGAAAAAACAGAACTTCTGGCACGCGTACAGGCGATCGTCCGTCGCTCACGTGGGCATGCCCAGTCGATGATTTCGACCGGAAAACTCAACGTTAATCTTGATGCACGCACGGTCGACGTCGATGGATCACCATTGCATTTGACCGGCAAGGAATATGGCATCCTTGAACTGTTGTCGCTGCGTAAAGGCACGACACTGACCAAGGAAATGTTCCTGAACCACCTTTATGGCGGTATGGACGAGCCGGAACTCAAGATTATTGACGTCTTTGTCTGCAAACTGCGTAAGAAAATTCAGTCTGCTACCAAAGGCGACAACTATATCCATACGGTTTGGGGCCGGGGCTATGTCCTGCGCGACCCGGACACGAACAGTGCTGTGGCATAAAATATAACTTTTCGCGCAACTCCGTTGTGCAGAAGAGTTACAACAACAGTGCCCGCTACACAAAAAACGCCCCGGATCTGCACCGGGGCGTTTTTGTATCTATTGCGATGTTTTTTTCCGACGCCGCACTTTGGCGAAAACAGTCGGTTCAAATACGGCGAGCGGACTATTTCTTGTCTTCGGGTTTGCCGAAACGTGATCGATCAAACGTGGTTGACGGTCTCGTCGTACCAGAAGAGTTTCCTGTGCTGCTTGACGGATTTGAAGGACGCGTCGGCGTGGTTCCAGTGCCACTTCCAGCGGTCCCGGTGCCAAGCGGCCTGCGATATGTCGAGCCTGTAGAACCGGTTGTTCCTGTCGTTCCCGGACGGGCAGTTGAACCAGTACCAGTTGTCCCGACACCACCCGGCCGCGTTGTCGTTCCGGTTGTTCCTGGACGTGCTGTGGTTCCGGTCGTGCCCGGACGTGGTGGAGTTGCTCCAGCCGTCCCCGTCGTCGTCGGACGTGCGGTCGTGCCTGTCAGGCCCGGACGGGCGGTTGCAGTACCGGTTGTCGTCGGGCGTGGCGGAAGGCCACCCGTCGTTGCCGGTCGGGCTGCGGTTCCTGCCGCAGCGGCACCTGTTTGCATATGCTTGGGCTTGGGAAACGCCAATCCGCCTGCTGCGGCACCTGCAGCACCACTGCTTGCGGCGGCTGTGCCACTTGCCTGCGCCTTTTCAAGCGCGGTCAGGTCAACTTCTGGTGCACCGGGACGGTTCAACTGGTAAATCCCACGCTGACGGGCAAGCGGTTTGAATTTATCTGAAATCCCAAGGACGGTTTCTGCGCCCCCAAGGAACAAAAAACCATCATCCGGCATCAAGGCCGAAACACGCGCCAAAACATCGCTTTTGGTCGGCTGATCAAAATAGATCAGCACGTTACGGCAATAAACGATGTCAAACTGCCCAAGCGGTCGGAAATCTTCCAGAAGGTTGAATTCTTTGTATTGAACCTTGGAACGGATTTCCGATGAAATCTGCCACTGGTCTTCTTTCTTCTGGAAATATTTGACCAGAAGACCAATCGGGAGTCCCCTTTGAACTTCAAATTGGGAATACAGCCCTGCGCGCGCCTTTGTCAAAATTTCGCGCGAAATGTCCGTCCCGATAATTTCAACCCGCCAACCGGCAAGCTGGGTTTTGAATTCATCCAGGATCATCGCCAGCGAATAGGGCTCCTGCCCCGAAGACGCTGCTGCACACCAAATCCGCAAATGGCGTTTGGACGCACGTTGCTTGATCATGTGTGGCAAAACAACATGACGGAATTGATCAAACGGTTTGGTATCGCGGAAGAAGAAACTTTCATTGGTCGTCATTGCATCGACGACTTCTTCGACCAAATTACGGTCGCCACCGCGCATCGCGCCAATTAATTCGCCAAGGTCTTTAAGCCCGCGCTTACGCGCAATGGGCATCAGCCGGCTTTCAAGCAGATAAGTCTTGTCCTCGCTCAGAACGAGCCCGGACTTGGACTTTATCAGCCTGCTTACAAAATCGAAGTCATCCGGCTTCATCATTGTGGGTTAACGACCCCCCGCAAATTTTTTGATATAGGCCGCAATTCCACCAATTGGTAAAACCGCAGAACAGATACCCGCATGCGCGGCCGCACCTGGCATCCCCCATACAACACTGCTTTGTTCGTCCTGCGCCACGACCATTCCCCCGGCATTTACAACGTCGCGACCACCCAACATACCATCCTGACCCATTCCGGTCAGTATCGCGGTTAGAATATTTCCACCATAGCTTGCCACAATACTCCGAAGCATCGGATCAACAGACGGCCGACAGAAATTTTCTGGCGGATTCTGGTTCAGCATAAGATGGCGCGAAGTACCGCGCCCTTCGACTGTCATGTGGTAATCACCAGGGGCAAGGTAAACCTGTCCGGCGACAATCGGCATTTTGTTTTGCGCTTCCTGACATTTCAACCCCGTTAAACGGGTAATATGCTCAGCAAGGATCGTGGTAAAGGTTGCAGGCATATGCTGCGTAATAAAAATTGGCTGCCGCACCCCGGCAAGCCCGCGCAACACTTCAAACAACGCCTGCGGCCCACCTGTTGAACTGCCAATCGCAATCGCTTCGACAGTAAGACGCTTTTCTGGCAGCAACGAAACGGCACCGCGCGTTGAAACACGCTTTACCGGTGCCGGTGCAGGTGCGCCACCACCACGTGCAACTTTATTTGCTGCCGATCCACCCGGTGCCGCACGCTTTGCCGTTGCAATATTCTGCGTTGCCGGTGTTGCAGGTGCCGGACGGATTGTTTTCAACGCAGCAGGTTTCGCCCCGCCCGCTGCAATTGCAGCGTCGCGAATAAGCCTGCCGGGATCACGGGATGCTGCCGACGGGCTTTGTAACCGTGTGGAATCACCACCTACAGACGTGTTCCCTGGACTTGCCTTGGCCGCACCTGCACCACCCGTAGCCGGCGATGTACCCGGTGCCGGGCTTGGTTGTTGCGGCATGGGTCGCATTTGCATTGCTTGCGGGCGTGCATGCTGCTGGGTTGGGCGTGGCCGCAACTCGGCGGTAAATGTTTTGCGTTGAACACGACCCGGTTTGTGCGGGTGTTGTTGCTCGGCCGGTTTTTGCGCAGCAGATGATGCATCTGCTTGACCATCCGCGCTTTCAGAAGGCGCAGGAGCTGCTTCTGGTGCCGTTTCTGCCGCAGGTGTCGCGGGGCTGGGCTGAGGCGCGGCTGGCGCAATCCCGACCTGTTCAGCCTCAAGCATCTTGCGACGCTGTTCAGCCCATGCTTTCGCCTTGTCTAGAAGCTCGGCACGGAACCCTTCACCAACGTTCAGATCTTTTGACGAACTTGGCTTGGGAATATAATCCACCGCGCCAAGCGTCATCGCCTGAAAACTGATATCGGCATTTCGTTTGGTCAGGGTGGACGCCATAATCACGCGCACTGTCGGGTCAATTTCCAACAGCTTGGGAAGGGCCGTCAATCCATCCATCACCGGCATTTCGATATCAAGAACAACGACTTCAATGCCGCCGCCTTCCATCACTGCCAATGCTTCTTCGCCATTGCTTACCGATCCGACGACATTGATTTCGTCGTCTTCGGTCATCATGCGTGTGACAAGTCCACGCACAATGGCGGAATCATCCACGATCAGGACTTTATATGGCGAATGGATAGGCGTCTCTTCCACGTAGCAGCGTCCCCGTTTGAGTCAGGAGATCAGTCTCAGAATACTAGACCGGCGTAAGATGCAGACACCAGACTAGATCAGTCCGACCTGTTCAAACTTCGCCTGAATGATCTCGCTATCGAACGGCTTCATAATGTACTCGTTCGCACCAGCAGTGATGGCTTCCTGGATGTGTTCCAGATCATTTTCTGTCGTACAGAACACGACGACAGGCTCATCACCACCCGGCGTTGCACGCAAGTCGCGCAAGAACTCAATTCCGCTTTTCACTGGCATGTTCCAGTCAAGCAGAACCGCATCAGGCATGTCTTCGTGGCATTTTTCCAATGCCTCCTGACCATCCACTGCTTCTACGACCGCAAACCCGATCTCTTCAAGGATGCGGCGCGCTACCATTCGGATGACTTTCGAATCATCGACGACGAGACAACTCTTCATCGACTTCCTTCTCGTTTACTTAGATCGTTAAGCCAATAATGGCAAAATACCGGGAGCATTGTGCCCCCGGCACGCAAGTTCGCTTACCCAGCCTGCTTGATAGAAGAAGTAAAATCAAGCAGCCGTGCAACGTCGAGAATAACCAGAAGCTTCTTATCCAGACGGAAAATCCCGTCCGAGAATTCACGCCAGCGCGGATCAAGCGTTGCCGGATTTTGCTCAAACGCCTTTTTCGGCACGCTCAAAACTTCTCCGACCTGATCAACCATCAGGCTGTAAAGCTCACCACCCTGATCGACAACGATGCTCATTCCCGGATCATCATCATCCTTGTCGCGCAAACCAAGACGTTTGCGAACATCGATGGCCGTCACAATGCGCCCGCGCAGATTCAAAGAACCGGCAACTTCTGGCGGTGCAAGCGGAATACGGGTAATCCGCTGTGGTCCCAGAACATCCTGAACCGTCAGGACCGGAATACCAAACAACTGCTTGCCGATATATGCAGTGACAAAATCCTTGCTGTCACCACCAAGATCAAGAGCACCGCCTTTTTCGTGGCTCGGGACGAGTGCGTTACTATCGCTCATTGGACTTTCTCCCGATTACATATTGCTCAGAGTCTGGACCAAGGTCGAGACGAGCGCTTCACGGTCAAACTTGGCGACATAGTCACTGAAACCGACCTGACGACCACGCTCGAAATCTTCTTCTTTGGTATGCGAGGACAGGGCAATAATTGGAACATCCCCCCACAGCTCGTCATTCTGCAACGCTTCAGCAAACTCAAAGCCGTTCATACCCGGCATTTCGATATCGCTGATAATTGCATCAAACAAAACGCCGCGGTTTTTCAATTCCAAGGCCTGCTCTGCCGTCTCAACCGCCGTAATACGGAACCCGGCAACAGACAACATCGGGGTCAGAAGGTTGCGGAAAAACGGGCTGTCATCAATCAACAGAACACGTTTTTTCTCGCCACCAGTATCCTCGGTGCCAAACCAATCGCTGAATGCCAGTTCAAGATAGTAACCAGCATCAATAAGATCGGTTGCCTTGCCGTCGATCACAGCAGAACCAACCAGACCATCCTGATCCGCTGTCAGTTCAACATTAAGAACGTCATCAACGATATCAACGATCTCATCAACAACAAGACCCATGGTCCGTTCGCGATCCTGGAAGACAAGAGTCGGCTGGCGACCTTCGGCTTTCATCTGGTAGCTGCCGTCGATAAAGACAAGCGGCATCAGTTTCCCACGGTACTGAACCAACGGACGCCCGTTTGAATGTTCAATGTCTCCGACTTCGATTTCTTCAAGACGCGCAACCAGTGCAAGTGGTACCGCACGCATTTCGCTGCCACCAGCCCGGAAGACCAGCATCGACGTCGTTTCGCGATCGCTGGCATCAGCCTTGGCTTTGCCTTCGACACCCTGTGAACCACCAACCGTGATTTCACCGGTACGGGTAGCAATGCCATTGGGATCAAGGATCATGATCACGCTACCATCGCCAAGGATGGTGTTGCCCGAGAACAGCGACAGGTCACGCAGGATCGGCGCGACCGGTTTAACAACGATTTCCTCGGTATCAAAGACGCGATCAACGATGATACCAAACGAATATGTCCCGACCTGGGCCACAACGATGAAGGCTTCTTCATCAACCCCGTCATCGGCTTCTTCTGTGGTATCAAGCCCCAGAATTTTCTTGAGCGTGACAAGCGGCAACAACCGGTTGCGCAGACGCAGGACCGGGGTGTCGTGAATACGTTCGATCGAATGTTCGGAATTGCTCGACGCACGGACAAGTTCCAGAACGCTGATCTGCGGGATTGCGAAACGTTCGCCACCACTTTCAACGATCAGGGCCGATACGATTGCCAAGGTCAGCGGAATTTTAATGATAAAGGTCGAACCACGGCCTTCGACCGATTTCAGCTCGACCGTACCGCCGATTTTTTCAATGTTGGTACGAACCACATCCATACCGACACCACGGCCAGAGACAGATGTAACTTTCTCAGCCGTCGAGAACCCGGCCTTAAAGATGAATTGCTGGATCTGCTGGTCGCCCATGCCTTCCAGTTCACCTTCGGTGGCCAGACCATTGGCAACGGCCTTGGCTTTGATCCGTTCAAGGTTCAGGCCACGGCCATCATCTGAAATCTCGATGATGATGTGACCGCCTTCATGATACGCATTGAGCGTGACCGTACCGGTTTCAGGCTTGCCAACTTCACGACGCCCCGGAATATCTTCCAGACCATGGTCGGCAGAGTTCCGCACCATGTGGGTCAGCGGATCCTTGATCAATTCAAGAACCTGACGATCCAGCTCGGTATCGGCACCGATCATTTGCAGATCGATTTTTTTGTTCATCTCAAGGGCAAGGTCGCGAACAATACGCGGCAGCTTCGCCCAAGCATTACCAATCGGTTGCATACGGGTCTTCATCACACCTTCCTGAAGGTCGGTGGTGATGTGCGACAGACGCTGCAACGGAACGGTAAATTCACTGTCATCCTTGCCGCGCACCATCTGCAGAAGCTGGTTACGGGTCAGGACAAGCTCGGAGACCAAAGTCATCAGGTTTTCAAGCAGCTCGACATTCACACGAATGGTCTGGGCTGCAACTGAACTTTCCTTGGCTTCGCCACGCGGTGCGTCGGCTTGCTGTTCGGCAGCCGGTTTTTTCGCCGGGGCAACTTCCTGTGACTTCGCAGCAGCAGGTGGTGCAGCAGCAGGTGCAGGAGCCTCTGGCTCCAAAACTTCCGGGTCAACTTCAGTCGCATCAAAGATGGCCTGCAACCGTTCGTCATCGGTCATCTCTGGCGCGTCATCCGCAGGTGCTTCTTCAACAGCTGCTGCCGGTGCCGCAGTCCCGCCTAATATCGTACCGGTATCGGCAAAATGGTTAAGACGCGCAATCAGATCGGCATCGTTGCCATCTGGCTCGGTTTCATTCTGCTCAAGCTCGCCCAGCAGATATTTAATTGTATCAATCGATTCGAGAACCAGCGTCACAGCGTCAGGTGTCACCACCAGTTCGCCGTCACGGATTTTCCCCAAAACGTTTTCACCAGCATGTGCGACAGCTTCAAGCCGCGGCAGGCCAAGGAAGCCACAGGTCCCTTTGATGGTGTGCACCAAACGGAAAATATTGGACAGAATGTCCGGATCATTCGGGTTCTGCTCAAGCTTCACCAGCTCAACGTCAAGCGTTGAAAGGCTTTCCGAAGTCTCAGTCAGAAATTCACTTAAAAGATCGTCCATATACCCCCTCCAAATCTCCAACAATTATACGCTTGCCGGAACTGGAACTCCCATTATGCGCAAACATGGCGAGAAACGTGCGCTACATCGGTTACTTACGTAGAAGTTATCACACCTTATTACCAGACCTACAGGTCAATTTTTTATCCATAGATCAATGCAATATTTCCTTCCTGTTGCAAGACAGAAAGCGCCCCACCCGTCCGATAGGCCAGATTTCGCACGAAAAACCCATGCACAGTGCGCGGATCAAGCACATCGGCAGAAACATCTTTTTCCAACACCGTCATTACTTCCGGGCGCAAAGCTGCGCGCTTACCTTCGGCAAGAACCGTCGTGCTACCGGAGTCGTGGGTAACCGTGATCCCCCCGCCAAATGGCAAAGCTTCACGGGCCAGCATGACCATGTTCAAGACGACTCGTCCATGCGCTGCATCAAACGGCAGGTTGGGCCAATCAAGGCTGACTTTCCCTTCTGCATCATATGTTTGGCGTGCCGCGGTTCGCATTGATTGCGTATCAACGCTGTTGCCTGCCCGGCCAAATGCCAGACGGAATAATTGTAGTCGACGGGCTGCTTCAAGGCCGCTTTTACGCATAAGCGCCAGCGCCTCGTCATCGGCAACCCCGTCTTCGCCCATAAGTTCCGCCCCGGCATTGACGGCCCCGACCGGACCGACAAGATCATGACAAATGCGCGAACTAATCAATTCGATCAGCGTCATTTCAAGGGCGATATCCTGAACCATTACGCGGGTTCTCCAAGGTCTTTCTATATTTCCTGCACTGCATTGCGTTCCCGAACACAATGCCCGATTTCCAAAACCCGCCCGACATCCTTGAAACAGATATCTTGCATGCATTACCGCACAAGGGCTGGCTTCAGATGGCTCAGATTGACCTTCATATGTTAAGAGCTTATTTAGCCAGCACGAAATTTAGAACTTTGATGCCCGGCAATTTTTGCCGCCCTGCCTGCAAAGGCAACGTCAATAAAGCCATATGACCTGATCAAATTTGTGCCTTTGGGCAGAACAACCTATATTAAGGGCGATACTTCGAACCCCAAGATACCAACACAGAGAACCCAATGGATTTTTTGCTGACCCCTGGCACCATCGTTCGCCATCCCAACCAGCCCGATTGGGGTTTAGGTCGCATTCAGGCTGTTGACGGGGATCGCATTGCCGTGAATTTCGAAGAAGTCGGCCGTCAGATCATCCGGCCACGCTATGTCGTGCTTGAAATTGTCGAAGCTGCCGTCGGCTACGAATAGCTTAAAGCCCGACACAACCAGACGGATCTGATGTACCCCGATGCCGCTTGGGGTCATATGGCCGGGTTTGGCATGTGTCTTCTGGCCCGCACAGGGTGCTGTGTCGTGACGGAGATGCTTGGCACACGAATTGCTGACATAAATTTGTTAATGAATTCGGCGTACGAATGAGACTCTATCAGGCACGATTTGATGTAGCTTTGACGTGCGCATCCGTCTAAGAAAAGGTCTGGAAACTCCATGATTGCAGCCATCAAACCACCACGTGACAGCTTTAAGCAGCGACATACTTCTGCTGCCTTTACGGTGCTGGAACAATTTTCCCAGGGGCTGATCCATTTCGCACGCAACAATGGCGGTTCGGTAAGCGAAGAACAAATTCTCAAGGCGCTGAACGGCCTGCGCGACAAGGAAGACTTGTTTGACGCGGCTTGGGCGGTGCTTGAAACCGATCTTGAATCCATCAAGGCACGCGAACATGCTGCCGTTCGCCATGACCCGTTTGGCCGTCTTCTGGTGTCGCGCTTTGACCATCTTCTGGAAGGCAACGAAGCAGGCAACATTCAGGATGGTGCACTGTCACGGACCATTTTGCAGCCCTTCTTCAAAGTCATCCGCATGATGGTCGGCATGGATATGCTTCAGGAAATCGACCGCGAAATTCACACCATCATCGAAGCCCATGCCGATGAAGATGACGAATTGCGCGATCCGATTGAATATTGGGATCATCTGGCCAAGGAACCGGCAGTCAAATCCTGCATCAACCTTGTCTTTGCGCGGATGGCCCTGCATTTCAAATCCTATGAGCATCGCAAGAAATGGCTGCTTCAGCTGGTCAACGACAATATGCCGATCAGCGACCCCATCTGGTCGTTCACCGAAGAACATTGCATTCGCTTGCTCGATGCCCTGTTTGGCGATGTCCGCGAGACGCTTGCGGTTCCTGAACATTCCGCCGAACTTGTTGCCAAGCTTGGCAGCGAAGATGTTGCAACCCTGCGCGAAGTCATCAAGGCAATTGATGCGGACAAGGCAAGACTGCCAAAATCCTAGGGCCACGCCCAAGCTCGCAGTTACCCATCGGTTACCCGTGATCCGATATTCCTAAAGCCGCACTTGTTTTATCACGTGCGGCTTTATGCGTTTTCACCTGACGGAAAGGTGAAGACCCGCGATGGAAACTAGCTGGTCAACACCCCGCCCATTGTGCAACAGTCACGGTATAGATTATTGCCCCGCGAACCCTAGGACGCTTAATTAAGCCAACGCCATGACCAAACCGCTGATCGATAAATATGGCCGCCATGTCTCATATCTGCGCGTTTCCGTAACGGACCGCTGCGATTTCCGCTGCACCTATTGCATGGCGGAAAACATGACCTTCCTGCCAAAATCCGAAGTTCTCACCCTTGAAGAACTCGATCAGCTCTGTACGGCCTTTATCACACGCGGTGTCCGCAAATTGCGCCTGACCGGCGGCGAACCGCTGGTGCGGCGTGGCATCATGGATTTGATTGCCGATCTGTCACGCCATCTTAAAACCGGTGCGCTTGATGAATTGACCATGACCACCAACGGCAGCCAGTTGGCGACTTATGCCGATGATCTGGCCCGGCTTGGGGTGAAGCGTCTTAACATATCGCTTGATAGTCTCGATTCTCAGAAATTCACTGAAATCACGCGGCGTGGCCGCCTTGAACAGGTTCTGGCCGGGCTTGAAGCCGCCAAACAGGCTGGCATTCAGATCAAGATCAATACCGTGGCCTTGCGCAATTTCAACGAAGATGAAATGTCCCGACTTGTTGCCTGGTGCGGCAAAGAAGGTTTCGATCTTTGCCTGATTGAAACCATGCCGCTGGGCGACATTGACGGCGACCGCACAGAACAATATTTGCCCCTGACCGTGGTGCGTGAACGGCTGGAAAAGGAATATACCCTGATCCCGTCCGAATACGTCACCCCCGGCCCGGCACGCTATACCACCGTTGCCGAAACTGGTGGGCGTCTCGGCTTCATCACGCCACTGACCCATAATTTCTGCGAAGGCTGCAACCGTGTGCGCGTGACCTGCACCGGAACGCTTTATATGTGCCTTGGTCAGGAAGACCATGTTGATCTGCGTGCCGCCCTGCGCACCGGCGATCCCCGCGCGCTTGATCAAATGCTTGATGCCGCCATGGAACTCAAACCCAAAGGCCATGACTTCGTCATCGACCGCAAAGGCCAGAAACCGGCCGTTGGTCGGCATATGAGCATGACCGGAGGTTAAACCTCGGTTAGCTCATCATTCCCCGACCAAACTCAGTAAATACATCGCAGCATTTAAGTTGGTTGCCCATATAGAATTGTACATGTTCAGGTGGCCTGCTGAACTGCGCTCTCAGGTCACTTTGGATCTGCTTACAATCCGCTGACGAGACTCCAAAGGACGACGAAAACACTCGAAGAGGTCTGTTCTGCATGCGAGTTCGCAGAAGTTCCATGTTTTGCTTGTGGAAGGCAAAACCTAAAAAAACAATGTTTACTGCTCTGCCAAATTCGTCATGAGCACTTTTCAGTAAACTCGGGTCTCTCACACTTTCTGTGTAAGTTTGAATGTTCTGCACAAGATCCAGAAGATTTTTATGCCCATAACTTCCATACGGGAGCCCCTTAGATTTATCCATCCATTGAAGAGGGGCGATCAAACCATAAGGATGAACAATTCTCAGTCCTTTCATAACATCAGCAGCTTCTTCAGCATCTATACGAAAATAGTTTTGTAATGAGAGAAACAAATAATGCTCGATTGTGCGGTCGTAGTTAAAAGTTACAATTGAAACATTTTCGAAAATAGAACCCACGTTTTCACGTGATACGCCATCACTTAGCCTCTGAAAGAAAAAGTCCAACCAGGTTCCTCTGACCTCATCAAATGGGCTCAATCGTTTGAAAGGATATTGAGGCTTGTAGTCAGTCTCAACGAATAGACTGCTCTTTTTCTCCGCCTCAATTATGGAACTCAAGATCGCGAGCTTTCCGCACGTGACGATTCTTTGATTATCTCGATGTGTATCTAAATAGGAATCGATAGAAACGGCTTGTTTGACTCCATCTCTCACGGCCCAAGATGCTTCAATCAATCTGCCGTATTCATCGGCTGGAGCGCTTTCTGCACAAAACTTGCGCAGCGCATTATCAATCGCTTTGTCACCGTTGGAGAGCGTCACTCCATCAGAATACAAAATATTTAGTTTCTCGGAGATGATATCTCGAAGCTGGAGCCCAACGGGCAAGTTGAACTCTTTACTTCCACCAGCCCCAATAACGAAGACAGTTTTTTTGTCAAACATCTCGGCCCCAAGTGAATTATTGCTGTAGTTTGGTTTTGTATTTCAATCCACCATAAGACACCGAAACACTCATTTCATTCAACCTTAAGGGATGCGAATAGCTGTCTAGGCAATCACAGATGCCAGAACTCGCCCTAAGCTTACAGTCAAAGCCACAAAAAAAGAAAGATTGGCGACATATTCGACAACCAGAACGTAAGCCCCGGCAACTGCACCCAGTTGCCGGAGAGTTCATCATCTATTTCAGCAAAAAGCGTATTTACGCCTCGGCTTGATCCCGCAACAGCAGATCAATCGAAAGCCCCGGTCCGGGTGTGCCATTGGTCAGGACCGGTTCGCAATGCTCGTTAATCCGGGCACCGATGCGTTGGCGAAATCCGGTGAAGCGTTTTGATGCCACCACATCGATGGCTTCATCAAGATGCACCTCGACCCGGAAAACCCCGCCAACCGGCGTTGTGGTCACACTGCGGATCAAACCCGTCACCGCATGGCCAAGATAGGAACCGGCAAAGCGTTTGCCGATACCAAGGTCCGATACATTGGTCGGGATATTGCGCCTTGCCATCGCAATGGCTGTGTTCCAGTCGCGATAACCGTGGCTTTGCGCCAGAAGTTCGAGACTGCCGGTATGTGATATCGCAACGTCACGGGCGGCCAAGGCTTTGCGCAGGCGTTTTGCCTGTGCCTTGAACTGTTCGGTCGCGTCGGTTTCGATATCCGCACGGCTGATGTTAAGCGTATTTGAAGTCATATTCGTCGTCTCCACGCAGGAGGCCGGGTGTCCGCATTGCCGGGCCGTATCCTGATCTGGAAACGGGTCCGATTGATGTTATCAGCGCCCCTTTACCCAAGGCATAAACCTTGCGGACGGCAGGTGTGCGCAACCTTGATTGCGTCATTAGAACAATATCGCGCGCAGGACAAGCATTGAAGATGATGATGCCGATGATTGCGCGGCCCATTGCACAGAAATTGACAGCCCCCGTAACAAGGTCATATACCAGTGAAAAGAGGTCTTATCGACGGCACGAAGATGCCAGCGATTAATTATAAGGAATAAACGCCATGGCCATGGAAGCCTACGAAATCGAAAACATGATCAAGGAAGCCCTGCCCGATGCACAAGTCCGCATCGAGGATTTGCGTGGCGATGGCGATCATTATGCTGCAATTGTTGTGTCTGAAGCCTTCCGCGGCAAAACCCGCGTGATCCAGCATCAGATGGTTTATTCCGCGCTGAAAGGCAAAATGGGCGGCGAACTCCACGCGCTTGCCCTGCAGACTTCTGCACCGGAATAACCCCCATAATATCGCGGTCCTGCGCACAGCCACCATTTTGCGCATCACCGAACATTCACGGGCGTCGGAGACAATTCGACGCCCGTTTGCGTAACGACCCGATTTAGCCCGGATGGCCCGAATTCCCCGCCCGGACACAGCCCCAATAACTGACCACGGCTCATCAATTATGTCATCACAGGAAAAACCGGCCCTTATCGGTGCCGGTCCGCTCGCCGGACTTGCCGCCTTTACCATCTGGGGCGTTTTTGGCCTGTATTTCAAACAGGTTTCCTTTGCCGAACCGCTTGAAATTTTGTCCCACCGGATCATCTGGTCGGCTGTCCTAACGCTGATTCTGGTATTTGCATTGGGCCGTCGCAAGCAGCTTTGGCTGCTGATCTCGTCTTCCCGAACGCTTGGCATGCTGTTTCTCAGCAGTCTTCTGGTCGCGGGAAACTGGATCATTTACATCTGGGCGGTCAATAGCGGCAACGCGCTTGAAGCAAGCCTTGGCTATTACATCATGCCATTGGTCATGTTGGTTTTGGGCCGGGCTTTCTTTGGTGAACAGTTAAACCGCATTCAGTTGCTTTCGGTTGCGATTTGTTCGGTCGGGGTGTTGAACCTGTTGGTGTTTTACGGCCATCTGCCATGGATCGCGCTCAGCCTTGCCACTTTGTTTGCCTTTTACGGTGTAATCCGCAAATTTGTGCCGGCTGATCCGATTGCCGGGCTTTTTGTGGAATGCGCGCTTCTGACCCCGGCGTCACTGGTTTATATGTTCTGGCTTCACAGTCACGGCGGATCGGCATTTGGCAATACGGGTATTGCAAACGATGCGCTTTTGATCGGGCTTGGGGTCTGTACGACCATCCCGCTTGTGCTGTTTGCCTTTGCCGCACGGAACATGAAATTTTCCGCCCTTGGCCTGATGCAATACCTTAACCCGACCTTGCAGTTCTTTATTGCTGTTCTGGTCTTTGGCGAAGCATTTACCTCTGCGCATATGGTGACATACGCCTTGGTATGGCTTGGCCTTGGGGTTTACAGTTGGGATAACCTGCGAACAGCCCGCCAAAATCGCGCCAAGAGTTGACAGAACTACAGGTTCCAGCCATATCTTCGGCCATAAAAGTTTAACCTGTATTTCTGCGGTAAAGAGATCACCGCCCAAGCCAAGGACAATCATTATGACCGACAATCCGGTATTCGAACGCATCCAGAAGGACATCACCGACAACGATATCGTGGTGTTCATGAAGGGAACCTCGATGTTCCCGCAGTGTGGTTTCTCTGCTGCTGTGGTTCAGGTCATGGCCGAACTTGGTGTTAAATTCAAAGACATCAACGTTCTGGTTGACCCGGCAATCCGCCAGGGCATCAAGGATTTCTCGAACTGGCCGACCATTCCGCAGCTTTATGTCAAAGGCGAGTTCCTTGGCGGCTGCGATATCGTGCGCGAGATGTTTGCATCAGGCGAACTTGCCCAGCACCTTAAAGACAAAGGCGTTGCAGTCGACGCCTAAGGCGCGACCAACCCGATTTAGAAACGCGCTGTGCATGAATGTGCCAGCGCGTTTTTTGTGTCTGGATATCGGTGAAATACGTCTTTTGCGTTCATTTCCCGATCTTCGCGAAACTATTTCTTGATGCTTGCCTCAGACTTCCCCATCTTTGTCCTATGCAGATTTTTTGCGCCATAGGGGAATGTATCGGGGATGAAACCAGCAATTAAAACAATGGCATGTCTTGCCATTTGGCTGTTTGCAGCATGCATCATGACGCCAGCAGCACCGGCCCACGCGCAATTGGCTGCGGTTGCCGCCATGACCGCATCAGGAAACGATGATCCTGCGGCTGCGGATACAGCAGCCTCGGCTGACGATGTTGTTGCCGATACATTTAGCTATTATGGTTTCCTTGATGAGGGCATTAATCGCACCAAGGCCCGCATAGAAATGACCCTTACGGGCCTTGAAGCGTTTCCTGCCGAGGTGGACGCAACCCTTGACTTCATGTCCTCAGACGTCGGTAAAACCGGCCTGATGCGGGTCATCCTGTTTACGGCGATTTTTGTTGCTGTTGGCATTATTGCCGAAATTGTCTATCGCCGGGTTGCTGCGCCGATGTGCGCCCATCTTGAAGCCCAGTCCCCGCAAAAATTCTCCTCCCGACTGAAACACATGCTGTTGCTGTGTGCGTTGTCACTGTTCTCGCTGGTGGTGTTTGCCATTGGCTCGGTCGGGACGTTCCTGATCTTTGATTGGCCGCCGATCATTAAAACGGCGATTATGTCGCTTCTAATGGCGTTCTTCGCCTTACGCGTTCTCATGATCGCGTTGCAATTCCTCTTCGCGCCAAAGGCCGAAGGATTGCGCATGATCAATGTTTCCCCTGATGCGGCCAATGCCCTGACTAAAAGCCTGACCTGGGCTGCGGGCATTTCACTGTTTTCCTTTGGGCTGGCAGGCGTGTTTAGTGCCGCACCAACCATGGTGCAGGGTGACATCATTCTGTTTGACCACGCGGTCGTCATTTCGGTCGTCGCATTTTGTGTCGCCGCCGTATGGCTTGGGCGGTTCTTTAGAACCCATCACGCTGGCGATATGGTGGAAACCATTGCCCTGCCAACATCGATTTCCCGCCTGTGGCCGATCATTGTCTGCACATGGCTTGTCCTGCTGGGCGGGGTGGCAATCATTGGTGCCGAACGTTTGTTAAAGGCACTTCTGGCCATTGGTGTGGCCTGTTTGTTTGATGTGATTTGCCGTAACATCATCGAAGCACAGCACCGCAAAAAGGCCGAAATCGCCGAACAGAAGGCCGCCGAACAAAATGCCGCAGCGCAGGCAGCCGCCGCTGAATCTGACGACGTTTATGAACCGGTAAAACCCAAACTCCCGGTCTTTACCAAGGTCCTTAAACGCGGTGTGCGTCTTCTGTCACTTGTGTTTGTTTTGGCAAGCATGTGGCGCATCTGGGGATTTGATCGCCTTGCCCTGGCCGAAGATGCCGGGATCATTGCGCGGATCATTGATTCATCGACCGAAATCATCATGATCCTGTTGATCGCCGATTTGATCTGGTCGCTGATCAAGGCGTTCCTTGATGAACGCATGGATGCCACCAGTCAGGGCAATGCCGGTGACGAAGGCGGCGGTTCCGGCCTGTCGCGGATTGAAACGCTGTTACCGCTTCTTAAAAACTTCTCCTTGACCGTGATTGTCATCATGGTTGCCATGGTCACCCTGTCTTCCCTTGGCGTTGATATCGGCCCGCTGATTGCTGGTGCCGGTGTTGTTGGCTTGGCCCTTGGCTTTGGCAGTCAGGCATTGGTACGTGACGTTGTCGCCGGTGTTTTCTTCCTGCTTGATGACGCCTTCCGCATCGGCGAATATATCGAAGTTGAAAACCTGCGCGGTCGGGTTGAAAACATCTCGATCCGGTCAATGCAGTTGCGCCATCACCGTGGCCCGCTTCAAACGGTGCCCTTTGGCGAAATCAAATCCATCGTCAATCACAGCCGCGACTGGGTCATTCTTAAACTGGAATTCCGTGTTCCGTTTGACACCGATGTTAACAAAATCAAAAAGCTGATCAAAAAGCTGTCTGCTGATTTGCTCAATGATCCGCTGATCGGCGATAGCTTCATCGAACCGCTGAAATCGCAGGGCGTGCGCCGGATGGAAGAATTCAACATGGTGATCGGGCTAAAATTCACCTCCAAACCGGGCGAACAATTCACCATCCGTAAAACCGTCTATCAAAGCGTTCTGGCGATGTTCAAGGAAAACGGCATCCAGATGGCATCGCGCAACGTCAAGGTCGACGTACCAGCAGACGCAACGCCCGAACAAAAACAGGAAGCGGTGGCCGCAGCAGCCCAACAGGCGTCCGAGCAACTCAATCAGCCAAAATAACCTGCCAAGCTGGCTTGAGCGACCTAGACCAACCGCAAAACCCCCATGCATCACATCGCATCGGGGGTTTTGATTTGTTCAGCCTGTGGGGATTGATGACCTGCTAACGCGACGCTGCCATGATGGCGCTGCCGCCGAAGATTACCCCACCACACGCCATGCTGTGCCTCAGGCGCAATTGCTGCATTCCCGACTGGGTCAAATCTGGCATCCGGACAAACAAAAACGCCCGCTGTTTCCAGCGGGCGTCTTGTATGGATCGTCGCGAAATCCGAAAGCGGATTAACGCGAGTAGAATTCCACAACCAGGTTCGGCTGCATAACAACCGGGTAAGGAATTTCTGCGAATTTCGGTACGCGAACGAAGGTGCCTTTGAAGGCCTTCGCGTCAACGTCGAGATATTCCGGAACATCGCGTTCGTTCAGGTTGGCAGCTTCCATAACCATTGGCACTTCGCGCGAAGCCGGTTTGACTTCAACAACGTCGCCTTCTTTAACGAGGAAAGAAGGAATGGTAACTTTCTTGCCATTGACAAGAATGTGGCCGTGGTTAACGAACTGACGCGCTGCGAAAACGGTCGGAACGAATTTCATGCGGTAGATAACGGCATCGAGACGGGTCTCGAGAATACCAACCAGCGTTTCAGAAGTATCGCCCGGACGGCGCTGTGCTTCTTTGTAATAACGCAGGAACTGTTTCTCGGAGATGGAACCGTAGTAGCCTTTAAGCTGCTGTTTAGCGAACAGCTGGGTACCATAATCGGTCGGCTTTTTACGGCGGGTCGCGCCGTGCATGCCCGGTGCATATTCGCGCTTGTTCAGCGGCGATTTTGCACGGCCCCAAAGGTTCACACCAAGGCGGCGGTCAATCTTATGCTTTGCAGCAATACGTTTCGACATTTTGTAACTCTCTTTTTTAAAATCGCTTTATTGTCCCGATAGTTTCCAAACACCCAAAAACCGGACATAAGGAACGGGGACGAAAACACCTGTTTCGACCCGCTTTCTCGGAAGTGAGGCGCAATATAGAGATGATTGATCAAGAGTCAAACATTAATCGCCCGCCAATGTCTGCATGCAAGCCCTGCATTTCTGCCACTCTCATGCCCATGCTTACCCCAGACTTCCAGAGCCATCCGACATTTCAAGCCTTCCGGCTTCAAAACCCGTATCGGCTGAACAGATAACCTTTTGGAAGTTACCGGGTTTAAGTCCGATCAATCCTTGGGTTTGTATTTCCCACCGCGCATCGCAACAATCATCCCGCGGAGCGTCTGGACTTCCTGATGGGTCAGGTTGGACCGGTTAAAGATATTACGGATATTGCGGGCCATGTTCGGGCGTTTGGCTGCCACCCGGTAAAAACCGGATGCATCAAGTTCGGCTTCAAGATGCTCGAACAGGCGTTCCATGTCTTCTTTCCGTGCCGGAAAAGTATCGTTCATCAACATCTGATAATCGGGCACATCCACACCGGCCTGCCACCATTCATAGCCGATCAGAAGAACCGCCTGTGCCAGATTAAGCGATGTAAAACCGGGATTAAGCGGCACGGTCACTACCGCATCGCCCATGGCAATATGTTCGTTGCGAACGCCCGTGCGTTCTGGCCCAAACATCACGCCAACCTTCTCACCCTTGGCAACGACACTGCGCATTTCGGGTGCAAGGCCCTTGGGTGTAAAAACCGGCTTGATCGCATCGCGGGTGCGTGCGGTTGTGATGTAAAGCCGGTTTAAATCCGCAACCGCCTCTTCGTCGCTTTCAAACACCTTGGCATTATCAATGACAATATCGGCACCGGCCGCATTTGCAGTTGCCCGTTCATTGGGCCAACCATCGCGCGGGCGGACAAGACGCAGATCAACCAAGCCGCAATTAAGCATCGCACGCGCGGCCTTACCGATATTCTCGCCAAGCTGCGGTTCAATCAGAATGATCACTGGTGGATTGGCAACACCCCCGGTTTCGGGGCGTGCTGCGCCGATGGCATCGCTCATCGCGTGGTTTCTCCGGTCGTCAAATAAGATGTGTTTACAGGCATGCCCGCCAATATTGGCGCTTCTTTAGCAAAAGCCAACCGTTCACGCCAGCTTCCTTGTCCCATAACCATCGTGCGACCAAGACCATCAAAGCAAAACGACCAGACAGTCCCCCATCTGGTCGCTTGTATCTCATAGGCAATCCGTGCCGCTTATCCGTGCTGGCTGCCGACACCGGATTTGAACAGTTTATAGGTGATGGAATCACGAAGCGCGTTATAGGACGCTTCGATAATGTTGGTTGAAACGCCAACCGTTGACCAGTTATTGCCTTCGTTATCGCGGCTTTCGATCATAACCCGGGTCACGGCACGTGTACCATCGCCACGGGTTATGATGCGGACCTTATAGTCAATCAGTTCGATCTGTTCGACCGCCTCGCGGTATTCCGGCACAGTGACCAAAACCTTGCGCAAGGCGGCATCAAGGGCGTTGACCGGACCGTTACCCTCAGCAACCGACATAAACTGATCATCGCCGACAATGACCTTTACGGTGGCTTCCGACATGGTGATGACCTGTTCGTCCTGTTCATCCACCCAGCGACGTTCATCAATCACGCGGAACGATGTCACACGGAAATAGCGATCAAGTTCGCCCAGTGCCTTGCGCGCCAAAAGCTCAAAACTGGCTTCGGCACCGTCATAGGCATAACCATCAAACTCACGCTGTTTAACCGCATCGACCAATTTGCCAACCGCATCGGATTTCGGATCAACCTCAACCCCTATTTCGCGGAACCGTGCAAGGATGTTGGACCGTCCTGCCTGATCGGAAACAAGAATATGGCGCTGATTGCCCACCAGTTCAGGTTCGATATGCTCATAGCAGGCAGGGTTCTTTTCGACCGCCGACACATGCAATCCGCCCTTATGGGCAAATGCGCTATCGCCAACATAGGCTGCCTGACGCAATGGTTCGCGGTTCAGACGTTCGTCCAGAACATGCGAAATACGGCGCAGATGTAAAAGCTGTTCTTTGGAGATGCCAACATCATATCCCATCTTGATCATTAAGGTCGGGATGATCGAAATCAGGTTGGCATTGCCGCAACGCTCGCCCAGACCATTTAACGTACCCTGGACTTGCCGCGCACCGGCACGGACGGCCGCAAGCGAGTTGGCAACGGCGTTTTCCGTATCATTGTGGCAATGGATACCAACATGGGTTCCGGGGATCAGGCTGCAAACATCGGTGACGATGTCAAAAATCTCGTCGGGCAGTGTGCCGCCATTGGTGTCACACAAAACCACCCAACGCGCGCCGGCATCATAGGCCGATTTGATCGCGGATAATGCATAGTCACGGTTGGCTTTGTAGCCATCAAAGAAATGTTCGGCATCAAACATCACTTCGGAAACTTTGGTTCCAAGATGTGCGATGGATTCAGAAATCATCGCCAGATTTTCATCAAGCTCGATCCCGAGTGCCTCGGTCACCTGAAAATCCCAGCTTTTCCCAACCATGCAGACAATCGGCGCATTCTGCGCAAGACTGGCAAGCCCCGGATCGTTCGAGGCAGATCGCCCGGTACGGCGCGTCATGCCAAATGCGGTCAGTTTGGAATTTTTCAGTTTGGGCGGATTGGCAAAGAATGCATCATCGGTTGGATTGGCCCCCGGCCACCCGCCTTCAATATAGTCAATCGACAGTTCGTCCAGCGCCTTGGCAATCGCGGTTTTGTCCGCGGCCGAAAAATCCACGCCCTGGGTCTGCTGCCCATCGCGTAAGGTACTGTCATAGAGATAGACGCGCTTGTCTGACATTATTCATTCCAACTGATCGATCGTCTGGTGCAACCGGCATGTTCCGGTCGCTGCGGGTCTGGCAAATTGCCGTAAAAGTACCCATAGCGCAACAGCATTACGTAAATTGGTTCAATCGCGCTTTTTTCACTCCTACCCCCTCCTTTCCCAATCTTTAGGATAGCTAACCTGTCCCCTTGAATGATTGTAACCCCTACCTATCAATGCTTAACTCTACCATACATTGTAAAATGCACGGTTACTGTCCCAAAAATTGAAGCCCCCAAGTAGCCTTGCTGCCGTCTAAGGATACCAACGATGGCCCGAGAAGCCGCTACCAGCGTAGATGTCATGATGCTTGCCGGGTTGACCTGGGAACGCACCGGGAAGAACTGCTGGACCGCATCCGATCGCTTTGCCAACTATACGATTTTCCGTGATATCGACGAACGTTGGTATGGTGAATGGGAACGTGATGGCAACCGCACCCGTGCGGACTGGTCCTGCCCGATCCTTGAAACCTTTGCCGAATACATGGTTGACCATGCGCGTCGTCAACCACCGGATGATGCAAACTGACGCCCATCTTCTCTCGACATAGCCCCAACAGGTTCTGCCTTTCTGACATTGCAAAGCGATCTGTTCTTGCGTTTGCCGCCATAGCCATTATGTGATGGGGCAGAACGAAATTACATAACGCAAGGCAATCTAATGACGAACACCATCCCCCTGCAGATCGACATTGTCTCGGACGTGGTTTGCCCATGGTGCATCATCGGTTACAAAAACCTTGAAGAAGCCATCAGCCGCCTTGATGACGAGATCGAAGTTACCCTGCGCTGGCATCCGTTCGAATTGAACCGTGATATGCCGCCAGAAGGGCAGGATCTTGCCGAACATATCAAAGAAAAATACGGCCTGTCCCCGGATCAAAGTGCCGACAACCGTGCGCGCATTACCATGATGGGCGAAAATGTCGGCTTCCCGATCCATTTCAGCTCGGACAGCCGCATCTACAATACCTTTGACGCCCATCGCCTGATCTATTGGGCCGGCAAAGAAGGCGAACCGGGCCAACAAACGGCACTGCAGCTTAATCTCTTTACCGCCTATTTCCAGGATGCTGAAAATCCCGGCGATCACGGCGTTCTTAAACGTGCCGTCGAAGAAGTTGGCCTGTCCCCCGAACGTGCCGCCGAAATCCTTGCCAGTGACGAATACGCCCAAGAAGTCCGCGCCGAAGAAGACGAATTTGGCGATGCTGGCATCAGCTCGGTTCCGACATATGTTGTGAACCGCAAATTCGCCATTTCCGGCGGTCATCCGTCAGAAGTCTTTGAACAGGCGTTATCTGAAATCGCCCGTCAGGGTGATGAAGTTTTGGCTGAGGCCGAAGCCGAACAGTAAGCAGCCCGCACTTCCGGCTAACTCATGAAAGAAGAGCCCCAGCGAAATGCTGAGGCTCTTCTTTTCGTATGGGCTCATAACGCCTGAGCGAAACTTAGAGAATGTAGTCGGCCATTTCGGCATTAAAATAGGTTTTTGACCGAGGACCCGTG
Organism: Thalassospira lucentensis; assembly: GCF_050516545.1. Taxonomy (GTDB): domain Bacteria; phylum Pseudomonadota; class Alphaproteobacteria; order Rhodospirillales; family Thalassospiraceae; genus Thalassospira; species Thalassospira lucentensis_C. The sequence goes on from NZ_CP191544.1 coordinate 2,766,628, forward strand.
ATGATTGGATCAATCCGGCGCACACATTCCTTGTAATGCTCGGTCTGGCGATGGGCCTGAAAATCGTCATCAGAACGGAACACTTCATAGATCATAAATTTGTGTTCATTTTCAGGATCGCGCAGCACATCAAAACGAAGGTTACCTTCTTCGTGCGCGCGCGTTCCTTCGTAATTGATGCGGAACGCTTCGATGAATTCATCGACATGGCCCGGCTTAACTTCGATATGCACCATTTGTACAAGCATGATGTGTCCTGTTTTTGTTTCTTGCGTTTAAATCAATTGCTGTGCGCGACTAAAGCCCCGGCGCTTTCCACATAGAGGTCGTCACCCCCTGATCGACCAATTGGCGCTGTGCGGCATATGCCTGCGCCCAGCGATCCCCCAACTGGTCATATTCGGATTTAAGGGCCGTATTGGGCTCAAACGTGTTTTCCCAACGCACCCATTCACGGCCAAGTGCCGCCAGATCGTTATGAAGCCCACCACCAACGGCTGCTGCCGCCGCACAGCCTAGGGCGGTTGCTTCCTTAATCACCGGGGTTGCAACGGGAATGCCCGTCACATCGGCCAGCATCTGTGACCAGTGCGGGCTTTTCGCCGCCCCTGCGGCAAAGACGATTTTGTCCGGCCGCTTGCCACTGAGTGTGAAAATCGCATCAAGGTTTCGGGCCGCAACGATGCAGGCATTTTCCTGCAGAGCACGGAACAAAACAGCCTTGCCCGATTTCGCCGGATCAATGCTGAGATTCAGGAACGATGGGGCCGCGTGATACCAACTGCCATAGCGCATCACGTCGGAAAAAATCGGGATCACGCCGTGCGCACCAAGCGGCACGTCCGTCGACAGCTTTTCAAGCAGCGTATAGGCCTTACCCGGATCGTCGACCTTGGCCAGCTCTTCCTGGCCGAACGCATCGCGGAACCAACGCATCACCGCCCCGACAAAGAAACTGATGGCTTCGGCCTGATTAAGCCCGGTGATGACATGCGGGTTGATCCGCAAATTCATCGACGGATCAATCAGACTGGAATCAACATTCACAATCTGCTGCCAGAACGTGCCACCCAGAACCGCACAATCGCCAATCCCGGTCACACCTAGGCCCACCGTGCCAAGCTGGCAATCGCCACCGCCGACAACAACGGTTGTTTTTGGTGATAACCCGGTTTCAGACGCGGCCTTTGCCGTCACATGTCCAACCGCCGTGCCCGTTTCATGGGCGGGCGGGAAAATATCATCGCGCAGACCCACCGCACGCATGGCATCGGGCAGCCAGTTGCGTTCACGCAAACCAAAAATACCGGTCGTTCCGGCATTGGATGGATCAGACACAATCACGCCTGACAGGCGGGCAACAACCCAATCTGACAGCATCGCAATGCAATCAATCCGGTCATAGATATCAGGCATCTGTTGGCGCAGCCAAAGAAGCCGTGGCAACGCGCCAAGTGCAAATGTCTGGCCGGTTTGCTGATAAAGGTTTTCTTCGACGCCGGGAAAATCATCCTTAAGCTGGCGCACCTGATTGACCGCACGACCATCAACATTGGCACAGGCCCAGATTTCCTGACCATCCTTGTCGAATGCAACGATCGCCTCGCGCATCGACGTTGCACTGACCGCGGCAATATCATCGCTGCCAATCTTGGCCTCTGACAGCGCACCCGCGATACAATCGCAAATCAGCCGCCAGTTGCCATCAACATCGAAATCCATTGAACCGGGAAAACGCGGATCTTCCTTGTGCCACCATTCACGTTGACACGCCCCGCGCTGATTGCCGTCTCGATCAAACACTACTGCCCGACCGCTGCCTGTTCCGGCATCGATCGCAAGCAGGTAATCACCCGCTGACATTTCCTAGACGTCCTCCAACAATTTTTCTGCCGTTTTTTCATCCGTAATCAGGATATCGACATATTTTCCTTTAAGGGCGGCACGAATGGCGCGCACCTTTGCATCGCCGCCTGCTGCGGCAATTACATTCTTGGATTTATTGAGCGATGCGAGCCGTGCACCAATCACGCGTTCATGAAGCGAAAGATCCAAAACATCGCCGTTTTCATCATAGAACTGGCACAAAATATCGCCGACAGCACCCTTGCGACGCAGTGGCTCAACCTCGTCGGGCGTGACATAGCCGCTGCGCACAACGGTCGAATCACTATTAAGCTCGCCAATCCCCACCAGTTGATAAGCAGCATTCATCGCCATTTCGAGAACATTGGAAATGCCAGGCTCCCCCATTAGGGCAGACGCCACCGATGCGTCAGATACCACCAGAGGGGCAGGCAAAAGATGCACACTGCTGCCCCAGTTAGCTGTCCGCATCCCATCGACATAGGTTGCAACACCACCTGTCAGGCTGACCAGTGACACATTGCGTTCATTTGCCATATGGCCAAGACGCTGGATGGTGTGACTAACCGTCGAACCCCACCCAACGGCCAATAAATCATCACTGCCCAGCCGCTGCATCAGGAACTGCGATGCTGCTTGGCCCAGACGTTCATTCAGATCGCCATTTTCTAGATTTGGCACCACGCGCACCTCTCGTAGTCCCCAAACATCCTGAAGACGCTGCTCGTATTCAAGACATCCTTGATGGCGCGAGTTAATCCGCACCTGAATGATGCCGGTGCGTCGACCGCTTTCGAGCATGCGCGAAACCTTGATCCGCGATAGGCCAAGTTTGTCGCCGATCTCACCCTGGGTCATGCCGTCGTTATAGTAGTACCATGCAATACGGGTTAGAGTTTCCTCCTCCGCGTCCGCATAGCTCCAGTCACTTCCTTCCGACGCCATTTCCATATCCCTGTATTTTGATTTATCGTTCATTTGATTATTCATAAAACAAATGATCACGTCAACCATTGTCAGCACTACATCAAACCGCACTATATTTACTGCGGTGCAGTGCATTAGTTGACTATTTATATACGAAAACACTACCCATCACTAGAATCATGGTTATTGACGGATCCGAAATCATATGATCAAATGTTTTTTACAAGAACAAATGAACAGGCCTCTAGGGATGGAAAACAACATAACAGCCCGGACATCGGTCCGTGTTACCGACATATGGAAATCCTATGGCGGCACGGCGGTCCTTAAGGGAATCAACATTGAGCTGCTCGCGGGCCAAGTTCACGCGCTTTTGGGCGGGAATGGTGCCGGAAAATCAACCTTGATGAAAACAATTGCCGGTCTGGTCAGCGCCGATCAGGGATCGGTGGTAATCAATGAACAGGCTCTGGGGTCAGCCTCCCCGGCTGCTGCTCAGGCGCTTGGTCTCTATCTTGTGCCGCAAGAAGCGCACATTCTGCCCAATCAATCTGTCTTGGAAAATATCTGCCTTGGCCTGAAGGCCAAACCACGCGCGCTTCGCGAACAGGCAGAAGCCCTGCTCCGCGATCTTGCCGTTTCCCTTGATCTAGATGCGCAGGCCGCAACTCTTGAAATTGCCGACCGTCAGATTGTTGAAATCATGCGCGGTCTGATTCGCAAAGCCAGTATCCTTATTCTTGATGAGCCGACCTCGGCCCTGACCCCGCATGAAGCGGGCGCACTTTTTGATCGTGTACGTCAATTACAGGCACAAGGTGTCGGCATCTTCTTTATTTCCCACAAGCTGCGCGAAATCCGGGAAATATGCAGCGTCATCAGCGTTTTGCGCGATGGTGCGATTGTTCTTTCCGGTGCGCTTTCCGATTACGACGACAATCACATCGTCGAAGCCATGACCAAAACCGTGCAGTCAGCAGCCCCCTCCACACGTACCAACACAGAAGTCGATTTTGAGACGCGCGACGTTGTTCTTGAAATCAACAACTTCAGTGGCGAAGGATTTCGCGATATTTCCTTCAATGTCCGGGCTGGTGAGATCGTAGGGCTGGCGGGTGTTGTCGGTGCGGGCCGTTCAGAACTGGCTGAAACCCTGTTTGGCTTGCGCGATGCCCGCAGTGGCACACTATATCTGCATGGTGCGCCGCTAACCAAACGCTCCCCGCGTAACTGTGTCGATGCAGGGCTTGTCTATTTGCCCGAAGACCGTCAGCAAAACGGATTATTTCTTGAAGCATCCCTTGCATGGAACATGTCAGGCTACACCATGCATCGCCTTGGGTTCTTCCCAAAACGCCGAGCCGAAACGGCCGCATTTGACACGTTCCGAGACAGCCTTGGCATCAAATGTGAAGGCGAAGATCAGTCCGCAGGCCGTCTTTCGGGCGGTAATCAGCAAAAAATCTTAATGGCCAAGTGTCTGGCTGCCGATCCCAAGGTTCTGATTTTGGATGAACCAACGCGCGGTGTGGACGTTGCGGCACGTAACGATATTTACCGACTGATCCACAAATTGGCTGCCAAGGGGCTTGGGGTTGTTCTGATTTCATCTGATTTTGACGAAATCGAACAGCTTGCCGACCGGGTTGTCGTGATGGCGCATGGCATCCAATGCGGCGCACTCGAACGCGATGCTGTCACGGTTGATGCCATTGCCCATCTTGCCTTCGAGTCCGGGAGTCCTTCACATGCTTGATTTCTTCGCACGCAACCGCGTGGCGACCCTGTGTGCTGTCACCGTTCTGGCGTTCCTTCTGATCGGGGCGGCGGCACCTGGATATTTGTCGCTCTCGACCGCGTCTGTTGTAATGTCCAACAGCCTTGTTTTGATGTCAGTCTCTCTTGGCACCATGCTGGTGATCCTGACCCGTAATATTGACGTTTCAAGCGGATCGGTTCTTGGGCTCAGTGCTGTCATGCTTGGCATCATGCTCAATGATGGTCACAGCCTTGGCGTTGCGATTGCCGCCTGCCTAGTGACGGGTGCAGTTGCCGGGCTGATCAATGGTCTTTTGGTCACCATGCTCAACGTGCCGTCCATCATTGCAACACTGGGCACTCTTGGCCTGTTTCGTGGCGTGATGTTGATCCTTACGGGCGGAAACTGGATCGAAGAATTACCACAATCGCTTAAAGGCTTGGCCATCAACGGCACCATGGGCATTTCCATCCTGACAGTAATTGTCGTTCTTGCGCTGATTATTGTCGGAATTTGTGTCCGCCAGACGCGTTTCGGACGCTATTTCTATGCGGTTGGCGATAACCGCGAAGCATCGCGCCATTTGGGTATCCCGGTAAAACTCGTGCAAATCGTCGCCTTTGTGGCAGCAGGCGTGTTGGCCGCCATCGCCGGGATTATCTTCGCCGCGCAGATCGGCTTTATCCCCAATCAGGCCGGCAACGGCCTGGAACTAAAGGCCATTGCCGCAAACGTTCTGGGTGGGGTCAGCCTTCTGGGCGGCACGGGTACTGTTCCGGGCATTTTTGTTGGAGTGATTTTCTTAACCTCAATCGATAGTGCGTTGGTCTTCCTGAAGATCCCTGCGTTTTGGAATGACTTCATTGCTGGTGCGGTTTTACTTTTGGTGCTTTTGCTTGATGGACGTGTACGCATGGCTGTTGACCGCGCCATCCGTGCCAAACGCTATGCCGTTCACCACAACAGCAACACGAACCAACCCGACCAATCCAACACATCAAAACGCGATGGCGCATCCGCGCCGCGCCCGCAGGAGGCAGGTGAATAATGAAACGTTATCTTCTGCGTTGGGAAACAGCCCTTCTGTTCATGCTGATTGCTGAATTTGCGATCTTTGGCATGATCAACCCGCGCTTCCTTAATCTTTCTAACCTGCTCTACAGCACCAGCGACTTTGCCCAGATCGGCATCGTTGCCTTGCCGCTGACCATTGTGATCATTGCGGGCGGGATTGATGTGTCTTTTGCGTCTGCCGTTGGGTTGTGCGCGATTGTGTTTGGCATTGCCAACTTCTTTGGCATGCCGCTGCCGATTTCCATTCTGGCATCCCTTTTGACCGGGGCGATGGCGGGCCTGTTTAACGCCACCATGATCCATGTGTCACGCATCCAGCCGCTGGTTGTCACCCTTGGCAGTCTGTATCTGTTTGGCGGAGCAGCAACGGTTCTTTCCGGCGTTGTCGGGGCGGGCGGCTATGAAGGGATCGGCAATTTCCCCGATGTCTTTACATCCTTTGCCTATATTGAACTGGCAGGTCTGCCCGCACCGTTCTTGGTGCTGCTGGTCGAAGCATTGATCTTGTTTATCGTTTTGCATTACTCGCGCTTTGGCCGGTCGGTCTTTATGTGCGGGCTGAGCGAACACGCCGCACGCTATAGCGGCCTTCGCATCAAAACGATCCAGACCATCACCTATGTCATGACCGGCGTTTTCGCCGCTGTCGCAGGGCTTGTTTTGTCATCCTACTTTGGATCGGCACGTGTTGATCTTGGCACGGCAACATTGTTGCCCGCGATCACGGCCGCCGTTCTTGGTGGGGCATCTATTTACGGTGGGCAGGGGTCGATCATCGGCACCCTTCTGGCCACCCTGGTCATCGGTTATCTGCAGCAAGGCCTGCAAATGAGCGGTGTTCCCAGTCAGATTTCCAGTGCGCTCTCCGGTGCGTTGCTGGTGGTTGCGGTCGCATTGCGCCACGGAAGCGCAGTGTTGTCCGATTTTATAGCTGCGCGAATAATGGCGACGAACCGCAAACGCGCAGCATCATGAGGAGGAAAGAAATGTCAGGAAAAACTTTTAAATGGATGACTGCTGCGGCCTTTGCAGGCTCGCTTCTTGCGGCAGCTCCAGCCTTTGCCGAAAACCAGATCGCGTTTATCCCGAAACTGGTTGGCGTTGGCTTTTTCACCAGTGGTGGTAATGGTGCGACCACTGCGGGCAAGGAACTGGGTATCGATGTCACCTATGACGGCCCGACCGAACCAAGCGTTTCCGGTCAGGTCCAGTTCGTGAACAACTTTGTCAATCAGGGTTATAATGGCATCATTTTGTCGTCCGTATCCCCCGATGGCCTATGCCCGGCTCTGGAACGTGCGATGAAACGCGATGTTCTGGTCATGACCTGGGACAGCGACGTAAAACCGGAATGCCGCAGCTACTATATCAACCAAGGCACGCCGGAACAGCTAGGTGGACTTCTGGTCGATATGGCCAATGACGGCATCACCAAAGAAAAGGCAAAAGTAGCCTTCTTCTATTCCAGTCCGACCGTGACCGATCAGAACGCCTGGGCGAATGCTGCCAAGGCCAAAATCGAAGCTGAACATCCAAACTGGGAAGTTGTCACCACCCAGTATGGCTATAACGATGCACAGAAATCGCTTCAGACAGCCGAAAGCATCCTCAAAGCTTATCCGGATCTTGATGCGATTATCGCACCGGATGCCAATGCCCTTCCGGCCGCCGCACAGGCTGCTGAAAACCTTGACCGCGCTGGCAAAGTCGCCATCGTCGGTTTCTCGACCCCGAATGTAATGCGCCCTTATGTCAAACGCGGCACTGTCGAGCGTTTTGGCCTTTGGGACGTCACCGAACAGGGTAAAATTTCGGTCTATGTTGCCAACCACGTTCTTGATAACGGCCCGATGAATGTTGGCGATACGCTCGACATTCCGGGTGTTGGCACCGTTGAAGTCTCCCCGAACAGTGTTCAGGGCTACGACTACGAAGCAGAAGGCAACGGCATCATCTTGCTGCCGAACCGTGCTGTCTTTACCAAAGACAATATCGACGATTTCGATTTCTGATCTTTGGATGAACGGGTACGGCTCTCCTGGGGGTGGGCCGTACCCGGATTTTCTTGCTGATTTTTTGATGGATTTACGGATAAAGCCCGATGGAAAACCTTTGGAACGATAACGACGCGGCACGCTATGCCAATGACGCCAAAACAGCCGGTCAACCCGAAGCATTGGGCTTGCGCGTCTATACATCGCGCATCATCGGCCAAGTTGCCGATCTTGTTTTGCATGGCGGTGGCAACACATCAGTCAAAGTCACCTGCCCTGATGGCGACGCCATCATGCATGTCAAAGGCAGCGGCTGGGATCTTGAAACCATCGAAGCCCCCGGCTTGCCTGCTGTGAAGCTCGCCCCACTTCACGCCGCACGCAAAGAAAAAAAGCTGTCTGACCCTGAAATGGTTGCGCTTTTGCGCAGCAACCTGCTTGACCCCTCCGCGCCAAACCCGTCGGTCGAAGCCTTACTGCATGCGTATCTGCCGTTTGATTTTGTCGATCACACCCACTCCACCGCTGTCTTGGCCCTTGCCAACCAAGACAAATCCGAAGACATCATGCGTGAAATCTACGGCGACCGTTTGGCATTCTTGCCCTATGTTATGCCAGGCTATGACCTGTCGATTGCCGGTGCTGATCTTTATGATCGCTTCCCCAATTGCGAAGGTCTGTGGCTTAAAAACCATGGATTGTTCACCTTTGGCACCACGGCTAAACAATCCTATGACCGCATGATTGATTTCGTGACCGATGCGGAAAACTACCTGGCAGCCAAGGGCATTACCCTTCCGGGGCCAGAAACATCGAATCGCGATATTGACCCAGCCATTGCCGACAAACTTAGAACCGCGCTTAGCAGCGACACCTCGCCATTCTCAGACGCCTTTGCGATGGATTTTCGCAGCACCCCGTCAATCCGTACATATCTTTCAAATGACGCGCTTGAAACCATTGCGGTGCGTGGCACAGCAACACCGGACCACGTCATCCGCATTAAGCCGTTCCCGCTAATTATTGACGCTGATGCCAGCCTTGAGGATATCGCATCAGCACTTGAGGATTACAAAGCCCGCTATCGCGCCTATTTTGAACGCAATGCGCCAAATGCCAGCGAAGAGAAAGTCATGCTTGATGCATGGCCGCGGATGGTCCTGATCAAGGGTCTTGGTCTTGTCGGGCTTGGTGCTAATGACAAAGCAGCGCGCATCGCTAGCGACCTTGGCGAACAAACCGCTCGCATCATCAATGCCGCCGAAGAAGTCGGAACGTTCCAGCCGATCAACGATGCCGATTTGTTTGACATGGAATACTGGTCACTTGAACAGGCAAAACTTCAAAAGAAGTAACTCCCTGCGGTTTCAGTGTTTTTCCCTTCGTTCCACACCGAAACTTAGCAAGCTCCCTTGCCCCTGCCTTTGGCAGGGGTTCTTTTTTGCCTGCTCGACAGCTGGGCGTGACCGGCATAGTCTTTGACCGCGACCAAACTCTGACAGGAACGCCCCATGATCCCCTTTGCCGAATTCACACAATACCTACCCGGAATTCTACTGTCCTATGCCGCCCTGCTTGTCGGGTTGATCAGCCCCGGACCGGCTCTTTTGGGGTTGATGGGCGTATCACTTGATCGCGGACGACTGGCCGGACAAAGCTTTGCCTTGGGGATCGGCACAGGATCTTTTTCCATCGGTCTTTTAACCCTGACCGGACTGTCGGCCGTTCTTGCCACCTATGCCGATGCCATGACCGCCATTCGGATTTTTGGCGGGCTATATTTATTATGGATGGCATATCGGGCGTTTCGTACTGCCTTTCGCAAGGCCCCGGCAGTCAACAGCACTGCTATCGCCGAAAACGCCCGCCAAATCACCGGCCCCGGTTATTACCTACGCGGCCTTGCGCTCCATCTGACAAACCCAAAAGCCATCCTGACCTGGATTGCGATCATTTCAATCGGGTTTAGCGATGGTGCACCACTTTGGGTCGGGGCTGCGATTGTGATTGGTTGCGGAATAATTTCAACGTCCATTCATCTGCTTTATGCCACAGCTTTTTCCACCGCCCCGGCCATTTCGATTTATCGCCGGGCGGCAGGTTGGATCAATGGTGTGCTTGGTGTGTTCTTTACCGTCATCGGGATCAGGTTGCTGTTTAACCGTTAGGCTGGCAATATCCGCTCATGACTTGGTTTCATCTTCGAAATCTGCTTTGGCTTCAGTTTCCGCTGCTTCGACAGCTTCTTCTTCAGCTGCTGCTTCGGCCTGTTCAGCAGCCCAAACACCGGCAGTTTCAACTGCCATGGGCGATGCGGTTGGCAAGACACCAAGATAGCTTTCGGTTTCTTCGACCGGTAGTGGTTCGCGGCATGTCATGCGATAAAGTGCATAAACGGCAATCACCGCAAATGTCCAGGCAAGCACAAGCCAGAAAGACTGTGGGCCCAGTTGTTCCATCGACCAGCCAGCCAACAGCGGCCCCAAAATGGCCCCGATACCAAAGGTTAAGACCAGTCCGCCCGATGCGGCAGGCATATCTTCAAGTGACAAAAAGTCGTTGGTGTAAGCCAGAAACAAGGCGTATAGCGGCGTCGTCATACCACCTGCCACAAATGCTGCACACATCAGGAATAGCAAATTGTCTCCCGCAACCCAGCCAAGCGTGCAGGCCCCCATCGCCACCATCGCCGCCCCAAAGATGAGCTTGCGACGGTCCATACGATCAGACAACCAACCAATCGGGTATTGGAAAATCAAAGCTCCGCCAAACAGCATGGCGACAAAGGTCGCGATTTGTCCGGTTGTCATTTCAATCTGGGTGCCAAAAACAGCGGCCATACCCGTTTGGGTCGCATAGACGCAGCCCAACAGGAAGATACCCACGGTACTTAAAGGGGATCCGCTGAACAATTCCTTGAGCGGCATCGGGCGGGCCGTTTCGGTCATCGGAACCGAAGTCGCCGAAAGCAGGATCGGCGCAAAAGAAATCGACACCAAAATGGACGCAACGATAAACAATCCCGAAGTCGCGGCATCGCCAAAGGTCAGAAGCCCCTGCGCACCGATAATGCCAAGCGTCTGCGCAATCATATAGGCCGACAGGACCTTCCCACGCGTTTCATTCGTCGAGGCATCGTTCAACCAACTTTCCGCGGTGACATAAATACCCGACATACAAAAGCCCAGAAGGACACGTAGAATTGTCCACGCCCACGGCTCCGCAACAAGGGGAAGAGCTATCAACCCTGCCGAGGTAAAGCTGCCAAGGGCTGCGAAAACGCGCACATGGCCAACGCGCCGGATCATGACCGGTGTCAAACGTGCGCCAGATAGAAAACCAACGAAATAACCCGATGTTACGATTGCCAATGCAGTCGGTGAAAATCCTTCGATCCCGCCGCGCAAACCGATCAGGGTAAAGTGCATGCCATTGCCCAGCATGATCAGGACGATGCCCAGCAAAAGCGCCCAGACACTGGACAAGACCTTAATCATCGACCGCCCTTTCATGCACGACAGCACTACGATATGAATTCACTTGCTGCACAGTGATCAAGCCGGATGAAAACATATGCTGGCAAATTCACGAAACCATTGATTCAGATGGGTTTCCACTACTTTTTAGACAAAAGCAGAAATTCCGCTGCCCTTAAGAAGGCGCGCCCAGACCATAGGTGGGGTTTTGGATGCCAAATAACAGGGAAATTTCGCGCAATGTACCTGAACCTTGGCAATTCGCTTAATCCGCCAATTCAGCTTCGGTAAGCTTCCGCGTCGTAACGCCGTTCTTAAGATCAAGCCACCCGCAAAATACCGTTACCCAAACCGCAATCAACGGCACCAATGCGATATTCTGATCCATCACCCACAAGGTCGCACTGCTAAGAACGCACCAGATCAAAGGGACGGGTAACAGCAACCAACGCCAAGTACCCCGCGCCATCAAAACAAAGCCCAATGTACCAAGGGCTGTCGGATCGGCTGCACTGCCAAACAATTCGGCCTGGATCAAACTGCGGCCTTCAATCAATCCGGCGAACGGATAGAGGACAAAGGCGCAGACCATTAATCCCACACCGACATAGGATGAAAGATCCCCCCGCCAGCCAAACCGAAGTGGCAAGGGGCGTGCGGCAAACACAGCAAGCAAGACACTTTCGGCAACAAACCCCGGCAGGAAATAGGGCACCGCCCAATTGATCGGCATATAATATTGCCACAGAAAACCGTAACTCACCCACCCCCAGATCAGGGACAGCAACACCAAAATCACCCGGTTGCCGCGATGCCCGTGGCGCAAAGCCAGACCAAAGGCAATCAGCCCGGCAACAAAGGCACTGGCCACCACCAGCCACCATGTGGTGTTAAGCGTTTCAAACAGCCGGTAATAAACCCGTGGCGAGAACAGCAGTAAATCTGCCAGCCCGTAATCCCACCATTCACTCATGCCTGATTTCCCATATCGCTTCGCCTAAACCAGAACGCCAATCACGGCGGCAATCTGTTCACGCATTTTATCATCGGGCAGTAATCCGGTTGCCGCGCGCATGTTTTCGGCCGCATGACCGGGATTGGTTGTTGCCGGGATGGGACAGGTCACCGATGGATGGGCAATCAGATATTTCAAAATAAGCTGCGCCCAGCTTTCCACTTCCAAATCAGAAGCAAATTCTGGCAATGGTTCGCCTTCCAACCGTTCGGTCAGACTGCCCCCGCGAAATGGTCGGTTCACAATCACGGCAATGCCGCGATCATAGGCCATCGGCAACAGATATTCTTCGACCTTACGATCAATCGGATTGTAAGTGACCTGAACAAAATCAAGCCGTTCGTTTTTCATCACCGCAATCAAATCATCGGTGCGTCGCCCGTGCGATGTGGTCACCCCGACATAGCGCAGCAAACCCTCGTCTTTCAGACGGAACAACAGCCGCAAGTTATCCGTAATCCCCAAAAGATTATGGACCTGCAACAAATCAAACTTTTTCGTATGCCACCGCGCAAGTGTCTGATCAATCTGCGCCATCCCGTCACCGGATGTCCAAACCTTGTCGGTTGAAAACACCTGATTACGGGCGCCAAGCTTATCAAGACAATAGCCAATGACTTCTTGCGCCGAACCATACATCGGGGAGCTATCAATCATCCGCCCGCCAGCCGCAAAAAACGCCGAAATCACATCGGCACATTGATCCCTTAACACCAGATCGTTGCCGACATTAAACGTGATCCAACTGCCAAGCCCGATGGCCGGAATTTCTTCTCCCGTCGATGGGATCGGTTTGCGCAGAATATCGGGGAAATCCCCCGGCGACTTGGCTTGTGCCGATACAGCCCGCCCCAAACCAAAACTTGCCAATGCGCCAAGTGCCGCCATGGTTTGCAAAAATTTTCGCCGGTCAATGTCAGACATGATCGAGAGCACTCTGGTTGTTGTGTCTTGCCAATGGTCATCGATAGTCCATTAAGAATTGGGCAGAAATCTGCCCATGCGCAACCTTTGGTGTATCTTGGATGAAATCACGAGACATAGACACAAAAAGGGCCGCAAGCAAAACACTTGCAGCCCTTTTAAATTCAAATGCAAAGCGGATGCTTAAACGCGCTTCCAGCTCGTACCTTCTTTGAAGTCTTCAAGCAGGATGCCACGGGCCAAAAGATCATTGCGGATTTTGTCCGCCGTTGCGAAATCCTTGTTCTTTTTGGCATCGGCACGCTGCATGATCAAATCATCGATCTCGGCGGCTTCATCTTCATCGGCACTGCCGGTGAACCATGCTTCCGGATCGGCTTCAAGAATGCCAAGCAGCTTGGCCGCAGCGAGAATTTCGCCCTTGGCTTCGGCACGCTCGTATTTCTTTTCAGACTTGTTCAGGCGCGTCACCAGATTGTGGAATTCCGCAATCGCCAATGGCGTATTAAGGTCATCACACAATGCTTCAAGAACCGCCCGCGGCGCCGGAACGTTTTCCGGGGTCACATCGGCACTTTGACGAAGGGCGGTATAAAACCGGTCAAGCGACTCTTTAGCCTGACGCAGGTTATCTTCCGTCCAGTTGATCGGCTGATGATAATGGGTGCCCAGCATCGCAAGACGGATCGCCTCGCCCGACCAGTTTTCCAGCAAGGCATGCACGGTGACGAAATTGCCCAAGGACTTGGACATTTTTTCGCCTTCAACCATCAGATGACCGTTATGCATCCAGTATTTGGCATAACTTGACCCCTGATTGGCACAGCAGCTTTGCGCCAGTTCATTTTCATGGTGCGGGAACACCAAATCCGAACCGCCACCATGAATGTCAAAATTCTCGCCCAGATAACGCGTCGACATGGCCGAGCATTCAATATGCCAACCCGGACGACCACGGCCCCACGGACTGTCCCAACCGGGCATGTCATCTTCGGCCGGTTTCCACAGAACGAAGTCCGCCGGGTCTTTTTTATACGGGGCCACTTCAACCCGCGCACCGGCAATCATTTCCTTGCGATCACGGCGCGACAATTTGCCGTATTCATCGAATTTTTCGACGGCAAACAAAACGTGGCCTTCGGCGGCATAGGCAAAACCCTGTTCGATCAGGCTTTCGCACATGGCGATCATTTCAGGAATATGGTCGGTCGCACGCGGTTCGATATCCGGTTTAATCGCGTTCAACGCCCCCATGTCATCAAGATAAGCCTGATGGGTGCGTTTGGTGATTTCGGAAATCGGCTCGCCGCTTTCCTTGGCGCGGGCATTGATCTTGTCATCAACATCCGTGACGTTGCGCACATAGGTCACATTTGGATAGATATGGCGCAGAACGCGGACCAGCGTATCAAACACGACAACAGGACGTGCATTGCCAACATGGGCATAGTCATAGACCGTCGGCCCGCAGACATAGAGGCGGACGTCATCAAAATTGATCGGCTCAAACACCTGCTTTTCGCGGGTGAGCGTGTCAAATATACGAAGGGTCTTGTTCATTATAACTGTCCGTTTGGCTGTGATATGGGATTGATGCAGGCATTTTTCGGCGATCAAAACAGATATGCTTAGACCGCCTTCCCACACAGCCGATTACGGGCCTTATCCCCACCAATCAGAACCAGCATGGTCGACATTTCCGGGCCATGTTCACGCGCCGTCAACGCCTTGCGAAGCGGCATGAAAAGCTGCTTGCCTTTGCGACCGGTCGCGTCCTTAACCGCCCCGGTCCAGGATTTCCAACTGGTTCCGTCCAAATCACCTTCTGGCAACAATTCAGCAGCCTGTTTCAGGAATTCGGCATCTTCGTCGTCAATTTCCGGGTTCACGGCCTGATGGATAACATCCCACCATTCCAGTGCCTCGGATGCGCGCCAGCAATTGCCGCGTACCGCGTTCCAGAACATCTCATCCGCATCTGCCATGCCTGCTGCAATCAGCTTGGGCTGGGCAGCTTCGAACGACATTTCATGAACGACTTTTTCATTCAGGCTGGCAAGTTCGGCCGGATCGAATTTCGGCGTCGAACGGCCATAATGATCCAGATCAAACTTCGCCAAAACATCCGAAAGGCTGGCCGGTTCGATTTTATCGGACGCGCCAAGACCGGTCAGAAGACCAACCAGTGCTTCGACTTCGAACCCGTCATTGCGCAATTCACGCAAAGAAAGACTGCCCAGACGTTTGGAAAGCTGCGATCCACCCGGACCCGCCAAAAGCGGCATATGGGCAAATTCAAGCGCACCGGGTTTCCCGCCAAGCGCAAGATACAAAAGGATCTGCGAAACCGTGTTGGTGACATGATCTTCGCCGCGGATGATATGGGTCACACCCATTTCAAGATCATCAACAACCGAGCCCAGCATATAAAGCAGTGATCCATCTTCACGGATCAAAACCGGATCAGACACATGTTCGGTATCGAACGAGCATACACCGCGCGAAAGGTCATCCCATTCAACCAGGCCATCGGTGAGAAGGAAACGCCAATGCGGCTTGCGGCCTTCGGCCTCAAGGGCGGCGATTTCATCATCTGAAAGGGTCAAGGCCTTACGGTCATAGATGAAAGGCTGGTGACGCTGGCGGGCCGCCTTGCGTTTCCAGTTCAATTCACCTTCGGTTTCATAGCATGGATACAGCAATTCACGCTTTTTCAGACCCGCAATCGCCGCATCATATTTTTCCTGACGCAGCGACTGACGTTCTTCGCGATCCCAATCAATGCCAAGCCATTCAAGGTCTTCGCGAATGGCATCAACATATTCGTCTTTGGAGCGTACCGGATCGGTATCGTCAAAGCGCAAGATAAACTCGCCACCCGATTTACGGGCATACAGCCAGTTCATCAGGGCCACACGGGCGTTACCAACGTGAAGAAGCCCGGTCGGGCTGGGCGCAAATCGAAGAACAGGTTTTGTCATATCTATATTTTTCAGGTCACTAAATTCGTGAAGCCATTGGTAATCGGATAGCGACGGTCACGGCCAAAGGCACGCGGGGTAATCTTAACCCCGGGAGGCGCCTGACGGCGTTTATATTCTGCCCGGTCCAGCAAACGCCAGACCCGGCGAACCGTGGCCTCATCATGACCGCTATCCACGATGTCGCGAACAGACCGCTCGCCTTCAATCATCTGATGAAGAATATCATCAAGAACGTCATAAGGCGGCAGGCTATCTTCGTCTTTCTGATCCGGGCGCAATTCAGCCGAGGGTGGCTTGGTGATAATACGTTCCGGGATCACCATACCATCGGGCCCCATGGCACCGGCAGGTTTATGTTCATTGCGCCAATGGCACAGGTTGAACACAGTCGTCTTGTAAAGGTCTTTCAGAACCGAATAGCCACCGCACATATCGCCATACAGCGTCGCATAGCCAACCGACATTTCCGATTTATTGCCGGTGGTCAGGACCATGTGGCCAAACTTGTTTGAAAGCCCCATCAGGATAATCCCGCGCGAACGGGCCTGAATGTTTTCTTCAGCTATATCGGCATCACGACCGGCAAAGGCCGGGGCAAGCATCTGATCAAATGCCGCCATGGCCGGGCCGATATTGATGCTTTCAATACCGGTTTCAAGCATATCAGCACAAATCTGCGCATCCTCAAGGCTTTCGGCCGAGGTATATGGCGATGGCATCATCACCAGACGCACACGATCCGATCCCAGCGCATCAACGGCAACCGCCGCCGACAGTGCACTATCGATCCCGCCCGACATGCCAATGACAACACCGGGGAAACCGTTTTTGTTCACATAGTCGCGCAAACCCAGAACAAGCGTTTGATAGATCGCATCAAGCCCGGACGGATAATCGATCTTCGGCGCGTCCGATGCACACATCCACTTACCTGCATCACCCTGAACCCAGTTGGTCACAACCACGTCTTCGGCAAAGGCCGGCAAGGCCACGGCAAGCGATCCATCGCCATTCAGGCCAAACGACCCGCCATCAAAGACAAGCTCGTCCTGACCGCCAACTTCGTTGCAATACACCATCGGTATTTTGGACTCGCGCACACGATCTTCGATCAGCTTGCGGCGCAGAACACCCTTGTCGGCCTCAAACGGTGATCCGTTGGGGACAAGGAAAATCTCGGTCCCGGCATTGGCAAGATGGGCTACCACGTTCGGTGTCCAGACATCTTCACAAATCGGAACGCCAATCTTGACCCCTTTAAATGAAATCGGGTCGGGCATCGGACCGGCAGCAAAAACGCGCTTTTCATCAAACACGCCGTAATTTGGCAAATCCTGCTTGGCACGAACAGATACGATTTTGCCCTGTTCAATCAACAGAACCGCATTGTGGCGAATGCCATCAATTTCCCACGGCGTGGTCAACAGCAAAGCCGGACCATTATCGCGTTTGGCGGTATGTTCGCAAATCACAGCAACCGCTTCATGCAGATGGCGCATGAAGGCAGGCTTCATCACAAGGTCTTCTGGCGGATAGCCAGACAGAACCAGTTCAGAATACAATACGATATCCGCAGCCCGATCAGCCGCAGATTCCCAGGCAGCCACAACCTTGTCCCGGTTCCCGGTTACATCGCCGACAATCGGGTTAAGTTGGGCAATCGCAATGGCAAGCATTTTTGTCATGATGTTGGAATAGGAGCCCCCCCGCGCGGTGTCAATTGCCGAATAACGAATATCGCCTGTTCCAAACTTGCAATGCCGACTAATTTTCGTTCAAAATCGCGGTAAGTCACTGTATTTAAGCACTTTGGTTCAGAAATTTCTAATTGATAATCACTTGCAAAATCGTTCAAACATCGCTCTATTGCCCGCGCTGTAAAATGCAACACACAAAAAATCAAAAACTTTAGGCACGAGCAATCTCATGAGCACCACCAAAAATACAACGGCAACAATGCCTGCCGTTACCATCTCCTATATCCCTGGGCGCGAAGCCTCCGAAAATCTTGGCATTGTTTTTGGTAGTTCGGTCCGAAGCCGCAATTTCCTGTTTGATATTTTCGCCGCCTTTAAAAATCTGTTCGGTGGCGAAGTGCGGTCATATACCCGTCTTTTGGAAGACGCCCAAAGCGAAGCCACGAGCCGTATGCTCGAACAGGCAAAGAAACTCGATGCAGATGCCGTTGTTGATGTGCATTTTGCCACTTCGCAGGTTGCCTATAAGGCGGCCGAAATCTTTGCGTATGGCACTGCTGTTCGTCTGAACTAACGGTTAGGTTCTCCCAAATGGAAGAAATCATTCTTCCGGGGATTTTGCTGACCATCCTGATTGGAATTGCCTATCTCACCGGCCGTGTGGCCGATGGGGTCCATGAACGCGCACTCAAACGAGATGAGTCGTTTCTCCCCCGGCAGGTTCTTGATTCAGGAAGCACTATTCCCGATGACATCATCCTTCATGATACTGCTTTGGTCACCGGAAAGGTCGTCATTGCCGAAGATCGTTTTCGCAACCTTCTTGCACGCCTGCGGATTTTCGTCGGCGGACGTCTTGGTGCGCATGAAGCATCCATCACCCGCGCAAAACGCGAAGTCATGCTACGCCTTCGTACCAACGCCAAAGGTGCCAGCCACATAATCGGCATTCGCTTTGATTCCGCCCAGATTGGCCGAGGCATGATCGAAATGATCGTGTCTGGCACTGCCCTTTATACGGACCACCGGCCAAAGGGTGGCTTTCCATCAGCACTGCCCGATGACGGGGTCAATATCAGCCATCGAAACCTTTTGGCCGAGTTTTTGTCCGCCAGCACTGCATTCCTTCTGATTTGTTGGGCTGTCTATGCAACGAGCGGCCTTCTGGTCGAATGGGCAAGCCATGCAATCTCTGTCGAAGACGAAGTCGCTATCTGGTCACAACTTGAACCCGAGTTGATCAATGGTCATCGCACAGCGAATGATCGCAGCTTGGCCGAGAATTATCTGGTCGATCTGGTCAATTCCGTCCCCAAAGAGGCGCTTGGACCCGCAGCGGCTTATGACTTTGACATTGTCATTGTTCCCGACCCGACACCAAACGCCGCCGCCCTTCCGGGGGGATTGATGCTTGTTCATTCGGGCATGATTGACTTGGTCGAAAGTGAAAATGAACTGCTTTCGATTCTTGGTCATGAAATCGGCCACTATAACGGGCGTGATCACCTCGAAGGCTTGGGTCGAGAAGTTGTCGGCGTTGCCTTATCCGCCATGATGTTTCAATCCGATGCGGTTTTGACCACGTGGATTGCCGGTTGGCCTAAATTGCTGTCAGACCTTGATTATTCACGCAGTCAGGAACTCGATGCCGATGAATGGAGTCTCAAGATCCTGATGGCGAAATATGGTCATGTCGGTGAAGTCGCAACGACCTTTGAAAAGTTCCACCAGATGCAGGGCGGACACAGCGTGATGGATTATCTGGCAACCCATCCCCATCCCGAAGACCGGGTTAAACGGCTTTATAACATGGCCAATGCCCAAAACCTTCCGGTGGGGGAACCTGTCAACCTGCAAGCTGCCTTTGAAGACTTCCTTGTACGTACCGGTGAAATCCCGGCAAGCGCGCCTGAGGAAGCCCGCAATTTTAGCCTCACAACTCCGAAAGACTGACACCCATGCGTGGATTTTTTCTTCCCTTCCGGTTTCTGAGCGTAAGCGACCGTCCAAATACCGAATTTTGGTTTACCCAGTGCATGATTTTGGCATCGACTGTTTTGGGTGTCTATCTTGCGAGCTTCGCCGGTTTTCAGATCGCCGTTGATTTTGACCGCTATCAAAGTATGTCAGACGTCAATAATCTGGAACGATCCCTCGAAGCTGAATTTAGCGACAATCTCGACAAAGTTGATGCATGGATTGCCGCCTATCCCGAGGCGCCAATGACTTGGCATGCCAACGTTCTCGCCCCACGTGAAGCCCATAAACTCGACGATATGGTTTGGGAAACCATGCGTTATTCCCAGCGCACCTTTGAAGTCAATCCAAAGATCATCACCGGTGTGCGCCGTTTCTATGGTGACATCCAGTCACAGATGACCATTTTGTTCATGCAGCAAAACGCCAACGGATATGCCCGCAATGCCATGAAAAAGATGCAAGAAATCGTTTCAACGGCGCGTGCAGATGTTTTGCCGCTGATACAATCGGAAATCAATCGTCTGGATGAAGAGCTGGCCGATTTGACGCACTAGTGCGGAAATCATCCGCCAATCCGTAAAACAGATAAGCCGGGGCTACAATTATGGTCCCGGCTTTGATTTGTTCAGGGCATGTGATTTTGGAAATAAATCCGAATTACAGCGCAAGTGCCGCATCAATTTCTTCCTGGCTCATGGTTTTGGCTGAACCGTGAATAATCCCGCTGGCCACATCCATGAACTTTTGCAGCGACACCGTGATGGCATGCGCCGTTTCACGCAGCAGTTCCTCATTCCCTTCGGCAATGACGGCTTCAAGCTGCGTATTTGCGTGAGCAACAATGGTATTGAGGTGGTTTATCGTTTCCTCAAACGGCTGACGGAATCGGGGTGGAACATGTTCATACGCCTCAATCGCCAGTTCTTTGTCCGAAAACGCACTGTCGCGGAAATGGTCCTGATAGGTTTTCGGGGCCCATTCCTTACAATCCTCGATCATGTCGGGCATGTCGGGCACCATCTCGAGAAGCATGACGATCTCATTGAAATGGTTCAGATAATCCGTCGCCAATAGCGTGGTCGAGGAAATATTGGTTCCCTCTACCTTCTTTTGCCATTCAGAGAAATCTGCTTCGTCCACCATTCGTCGTGCGACCTCATATCCTTCATGCTTACGCGGGAATGCTCTGCAATTATTTATACTTAAGAATATTTTGTCCCCTTTGGTAGAGGTTTTTTACATCAAGCGACCTTGAATGTACGGGAAAGCATGCCCGAACACCTCCAATGACGGTCAAATACTACCATTGGCCATGTTTAAAACCATCTCCGCACCATGCCAGATCATGCAATCAATGCTCGCGTGATCTAATCGATATTTTTTCGAAAACAGTCCCGTTTCTGGTTGCGCCAAGAAGAACAAAGGCGCCCGGAATGAACCGGACGCCTTGGTATCAATTCTTCGCCATCGCGAAAACAATCACGCAGAAGCAGCCATTTGCTCTGCCCGAACGCTGTCGCGTTCTTTTTTGATCATTTCCGCCATCAGGAAGGCAAGCTCAAGTGCCTGCCCGCCATTCAGGCGCGGGTCGCAATGGGTATGATAACGATCCGACAGCGCATCTTCGGTCACTTCACGTGCCCCGCCGATGCATTCGGTCACATCCGTACCGGTCATCTCGAAATGGACGCCACCGGCATGGGTACCTTCGGCCTTATGGACATCAAAGAAGGTTTTGACTTCCGACAGGATCGCATCAAACGGTCGGGTTTTATACCCGTTGGTTGCCTTGATCGTGTTGCCATGCATCGGATCACAAGACCAGACCACCTTGCGGCCTTCTTCTTTGACGCGACGCACCAGACGCGGAAGATGATCCATGACCTTGTCTGCCCCCATACGGGCAATCAGGGTCAAACGACCTGCTTCGTTGGCCGGGTTGAGCGCATCGATCAGACGGATCAGATCGTCTTCATCCATGGTCGGGCCACATTTCATGCCAATCGGGTTTTTAACCCCGCGCATGAATTCAACATGGGCACCATCGAGATTACGGGTACGATCGCCAATCCAAAGCATATGCGCCGAACAGTCATACCATTCGCCGGTCAAGCTGTCCTGACGGGTCAGGGCCTGCTCGTATCCAAGCAAAAGCGCCTCGTGCGAAGTATAGAAATCGGTCTCGCGCATTTGTGGTGCGGTTTCAGCAGTGATGCCACAGGCCTGCATGAAGGCAACCGCTTCATCAATCTGGGTCGTCATTTTGCTGTAACGCTCACCGGCCGGGCTACCATCGACAAATGACAGGTTCCAGCGATGGATTTTGCTCAGATCAGCAAAACCACCTTGGGCAAAGGCACGCAGAAGGTTCAGCGTCGATGCCGACTGGTTATAGGCACGGATCTGGCGCTGCGGATCCGGAATACGGGCTTCCGAGGTAAACTCGATCCCGTTGATGTTATCACCGCGATAGCTTGGCAGTTCGACACCGCCAATGGTTTCGGTATCAGATGAACGTGGTTTGGCAAACTGACCGGCCATACGACCGACTTTGACCACCGGGCATGCTGCGCCATAGGTCAAAACAACAGCCATCTGCAACATCACCTTAAAGGTGTCGCGGATGTTGTTGGGATGAAATTCTTTAAAGCTCTCGGCGCAATCGCCCCCCTGCAACAGGAAGGCTTTGCCATCTGCAACAGCACCAAGTTTTTCTTTAAGCGCACGCGCCTCGCCAGCAAACACCAAAGGAGGATAGCTGCCGAGCTCTTGCTCTACGGCCTTTAAGGCCTGTGCATCCGGATAAGTCGGCATCTGCTTTACAGGCAGTTTGCGCCAACTATCAGTGCTCCAGCTCTTGCTCATTTGCTTCCTCTCAATCCGGCATGTTGATCATCATGCCGCCATTATAACACAAATCCAGTTCTACAGCGGACTCCCGCCGCACGTCCCGTCTTTTAACCGGGCCAAACTTGATACGGGTTTTACAAACGCATTTCCACCCCTTCTCGACTTATGGATAAGAAAAACCCGCAAATTTTTGCCAAACACCCAAAATTACACGCAAAATTCAACCCCAAGCGCCCCCTTTACGTCTTTCCGTGCCGGGATCGTTAAATCCTCATACTAAATAAGTACGTGCGAATCCGGGACCGCACAATCATCAGACCATTTGCGCAATCGATTGTTTGCAGGCACACTGCGCCCGCCCACCATCACCGCCCCGGAACCCCGATGTCGATTGAAACCCTTGCCATCATTGCCTGCGCCTATTTCGTTGCCGCTTTTGTCAAAGGTGCAACCGGCTTGGGATTTTCCACATCGGCCTTGCCGATCCTTGCCCTTGGATTGGGATTAAAGGAAGGCATGCCGCTTGTGATCATTCCGTCACTTGTGAGTAATTCGATTATCATGGTGCAGGCCGGGCATTTCCGCGAAACCGTCAACCGGTTCTGGCCGATGTTTGTAGCAACCATTCCCGGCCTTCTGATCGGCCTTGCCGTTCTTAAAATGGTCGACAGCCTTCTGGCCGGTGCGGTTCTGGGTCTGGTTTTGATGAATTACGGCGCGATCACGCTGTTTCGCCATGGCAAGCCAATTTCGGACAAGATCGCCCGGCGCATCGCCCCGGTTTCAGGCTTTGCCACCGGTCTGATCAATGGCATCACCGGATCGCAAGTCATGCCGGTTCTGCCGTTCTTGTTGTCCATGCGGCTTGATCCCAAACGGTTCATTCAGGCGATCAATATCTCGTTTAGTCTTTCAAGCATCGTTATGGCCTTTGGCCTGACGCGCATGGGATTGATGACATGGGAAACTGTCTGGATATCACTTGCCGGACTGGTCCCGGTTTATCTGGGCACCAAGCTTGGCAGCAATATCCGCAACCGCATGGATGCCGAAACCTTCCGCAAGGTGGTCCTGATCATGCTGATTATTTTTGGCGTGATCCTTGTGGTAAAATTCGCAGCCCTTTAAGCACACACCCACGTAAACCAACAGTGACTGACTAGCGTTGCAATCAAAGCTTTGCTATCACCCAATCATGAAAACCATCGCCCGCCCCGTATGTGCCGAAACCGAAGAAAAGAAATCGCGATTTCTGGCCGAGCTCGTTTTTCACGACGATCTGGCACAGCGGGTTAGCGAACTGCGCGTCCTTCATCCCAAGGCCAATCATCACGTCACCGCCTATCGTTACCTCAATGATCAGGACCAGTTGATCGAACATGGCAAGGATGACGGCGAACCATCGGGAACATCAGGCGTCCCGTGCCTGAAAGTTCTTCAGGGTCGTGATCTTATCAATGTCGCGGTGATTGTGACGCGGTATTTCGGCGGTACAAAACTGGGAACCGGCGGGTTGGTACGGGCCTATAGTGGGGCGGCCAATGCCGTCTGCAATCTTGCGGAAATCATTGATTATATCCCGCAAGGCGAAGCTGAATTATTTGCAAGCTTTTCCGATGCCGGAACGCTTGAGCAGGCCTGTGGTCAGGACGGAATTGATGTCCTTGATCGACAATTTGATACCGCGGGTACACGCATCAAAATTGCCGGACCACGCGACATTTTGACCGATCTTTCCGAACGTTTTCCAGTTCCAGAAACCGATTAGTTCGGACCAAGACCTAGCGAGCGCGGGTTGTGCTTTCACGTTGCTGAAGCTCAAAGCCAAGATCGACAATTTTGTCATCAAGGATTTCGCCATCCAGCACAGCACGGATCATTTCAACTGCGCGTTTGCCAATCGCATAGCGATCAGTCCGGATAGAGGTCAGCGACGGATAAGCTGCTGCCATCATCTCAAGATCGTTAAACCCGACAATGCCCATATCTTCCGGGATAGAAAGCCCGGCCTTTTGACAGCCGAACAAGGCACCAAGCGCCATGTCATCATTGTTGCAGAATACGGCATCCAGATCAGGGCGGCGTTTGCGCAATTGCCCGATCAGTTCCGCGCCAAGTGACACGCTAGAAGAAATGGTGGTTGTCATGATCAAATCCGGGTCATAGCGACCGCCAGATCGCATTGCCTCTTTGAAGCCTTCAAGACGGCGATGGGATCGCGGATCCATTCGCGCGCCAAGAAACCCGATGCGTTTATAGCCCTTTTGCACCAAGTGATGCCCTGCGGCACGCCCACCATCGTAATGAGAAAACCCGACCATCATATCAATCGGATCATCGCCAATATCCATGATCTGCACGACCGGGCATTCCGCATTTTCAAGCAATTCGCGGGTGGCATCGGTCTGATCTGTTCCGGCAACAATCATTGCCGACGGGCCCTGACCAAGGAAGGAACGCACCAGACGTTCTTCTTCATCCGCGACATAGCGCGAATTGCCCAACTGGACCTGAAACAACCCCTGATCGAAATCGTCATAGATGGCGCGCAACGTGTCGGCAAACACGTTGTTGGTTAGCGACGGCACAATCACACCAACAATGTTGGAGCGCGTTGAAGCCAGTGCGCTTGCATGGGAATGCGGCACATAATTAAGTTTGCGCACGGCATTGTTGATTTTTCGGCGCAGGTGATCAGACACCTTGGACGGATCGCGCAACGCACGTGAAACCGTAATGGTACTGACTCCTGCCTTGTCGGCAACGTCAGAAATGGTCGGCCGCCCGGCCCCTTTGCGTTTCCTCATGCCTTTACATTTATTACGTCTTCTCCTTATGGACAAGTCCCTTGTGAATTAGGCTGTTGACTCGATGTTAGCGCTAACATTATGTTAGCGCTAACATCGACAATAACAGGGCGAAATAAAGCGTAAAGCAGCCCTGAAAAAAACAGACGGGTGGAAATATCTTTATGAGCCGGCAGGTCGGATATGTCGTGGTTATGGGCGTCTCGGGTTCGGGAAAGACCGAAATCGTTCGCAGTGTTGCAGACGCCACAAACGCGCTTTGGCTTGACGCCGACGATCACCATCCCATTCAAAATGTCGAACACATGCGCCGCGGCCAGCCGCTAAATGATGACATGCGCTGGCCCTGGCTTGATGCCGTTGCCGATGCCGCACATCAAAAAGCCGCATCACGTGCCAATGGCCACAATGGTCAAGGTGCAGATACTGTTTTTATTGCCTGTTCTGCCCTTAAGCGCAGCTATCGCGATTTTTTAAGCCGGAAACTCGATCCGGTGACTTTTGTATATCTGGATGGCACACGTGAAGTGATTCTGACACGGCTTGAAAACCGGGTCGGGCATTTCATGCCCTCCACACTGCTTGACAGCCAACTTGCAGACCTCGAACCGCCGGGGCCGGACGAGAACTGCGTGTCTGTCTCGATTGACGCCCCAATCGACGTCGTGGCGTCCACGGTTGCCGCCCGCTTGGCAGCCAAGGGAAACCACGTATCTTCCATCACTAAAGATAAGACCGCCGGACAACCGGCATTCCAGGGAGAAGACAAATGACCAAGACCCTTAAATCGCTCGCAGGAGCAACCTTTATTGCCAGCCTGATCGCAGTTGCGCCGTTTTCGGCCAATGCGCAGGAATTCACCCTTAAAATGCAGTCGAGTGACTCTGCTGGCGTTCCAAACTTTGAATTGGAGCAGGACTGGGCAAAACGCGTTGGCGTGATGACCGGCGGCCGTGTTGAAGTTGAAATTCTTCCGGTCAATTCGATCGTTGAACATGCCGAAACACAAGATGCCATCGCTGCGGGCATTCTTGACGGCCACATCACCGACACCAGCTATTTCACCGGTAAAGATCCGGCCTTCGGCCTGATCGCAAACCCGGTCGGTGCATGGTCCGCACCATCTGAAATGCTGCGTTTCGTTGAATATGGCGGTGGCAAAGAACTGATGAACAGCCTTTTGAACCCACGTGGTTTGCAGTTCATCGGTGCCGTTACCCCGGGCCTCGAAGCCTTTGTATCGTCCGTACCGCTTGATGGTGTTGCCGATCTTAAAGGTCTTAAAATGCGCGCGCCAGAAGGCATGGTACAGCAGGTATTTGCCGCAGCGGGTGCAGCCCCTGTGAATATCCCGCAGTCCGAAGTCTTTACCTCGCTTGATAAAAAAGTGATCGATGCGGCCGATGCGACCGTGTTCTCGACCAACCAGGCAATGGGCCTGCATGACATTGCCAAACATCCGGTCTATCCGGGCTTCCATTCCATGCCAATGCTAGAAGTTTCGATCAACAAGACCAAATGGGATTCCATGCCCGCAGACATCCAGACCATTCTGGAAATGTCGGTCCGTGATCTGGCCCATGACATGGATGCACGTCTTGCGATGAAAGACATGGAAGCTGTTGCTGCCGCCCGTAAAGACGGTGGTGTCACCATCCATAACTGGTCCGCCGAAGAGCGTGCCAAATTCCGTCAGATTGCCACCAGCCAGTGGGAAAAAGTGGCGGCACGTTCAGAAGACGCACAGCGCGTTTATGACACCTTGGTCAAATACCTGACCGCACAGGGCTTGATCTGATCTTTTGATCGCACGATGGTTTACCGGCGGCTGGATCATGTCCGCCGGTAACGACTTGAATACAATCCGGCCGCACCCGGCATAAGAGACGATACCGGGTGACGAGGTCCTCCCTGTTGCCGGATTGTATTCCCCGCATCGCAAGGAATGCTGAATATGGCTATCAGCCCTGTAGACCCGAACCAAAGTGATCTCCCCGCAAGCATCGTCCCTGATGCACTTCCAGAACAGGTCCCGGCAGTTTCCGGCCTAATGGGCCGTGCCGTGGATAAGGTAAGTCCGGTTTTTGCCTTTGGCTTTATATTTGCCATGGGTATTCTGATTTTTGAAATTTTCATGCGTCATGTTTTCAACAGCCCCACTCTTTGGGTCCATGAAACCACGACCTTCCTGTCTGCCGTCGGCTTTGTGTTTGGCGGGCTTTATTGTGCCGCGCGCGACAAACATATCCGGGTTGTTATTTTCTACGACATTGTAGGGCCGAAAATCCGCAAAGCCCTTGATGTCGGCATTTCGATTGTCTGCATGACTGCATCGGGTTTCTTTGCCTGGGCGGCGTGGCTTATGGTCAAACGCGCAACACTCACGCCGACCGGTGACATTCACTTTGAAACAACAGGCAGTGCGTTTAACGCACCCTATCCGGGTATCCTGAAGCTCTTTCTACTCGTGATCCTGATCCTGTTGGTGGTGCAGTTTCTGATACAGGCCATCAAGTATGCCCGCAAAGCGCCTGTCATGCCCACGACCGGGAAAGAATGACCCCCGTTTCAAGTTGATACCCCCACAGTCATTGCACGGTCACCCATCTGATCGGCGCGACAGGATAGATTAAATGTTTGAATTACAGTCCCTAGGCATTGAATACGGCACACTTGCCATGTTCGTCCTGCTGCTTGGTTTTCTTCTGACAGGCATGCCGCTTGCGTTCGTAACCCTGCTGATCGCGCTTATTTTCACCCTTGGCTGGTTTGGCCCGATGGCCGTGCCATTGATCACCAGTCGGGTTTTTTCATTTGTTTCGTCCTTTGTTTTTGTTTCCGTCCCGATGTTCGTCATGATGGCGGCCATTCTGGATCGATCGGGAATTGCCCGCGATCTGTTTGATGCCATGCGCCTGTTTGGCGGTCGGCTTAAGGGCGGCGTTGCGGTTCAGACGATCTTTGTTGCTGTCATCCTTGCTGCCATGAGCGGCATTATCGGCGGCGAGATTGTGTTGCTTGGCATGCTGGCCCTGCCCCAGATGTTGCGTCAGGGGTACGATAAGAATTTGGCCATCGGTGTGGTCTGTGCCGGTGGGTCGCTTGGCACCATGGTACCGCCATCTATTGTCCTGATCATTTATGGTCTGACGGCAAACGTATCGATTGGCGATCTGTTTACCTCGGCCTTTCTTCCGGGCTTCATGCTGGCGGGCTTTTATGTCGCCTATATCCTGTTCCGTTCTTATACCGGCAAAAACATTGCCCCACCGCCCCGTACCGAGCATATCCCGCGCGCAGAAAAACTGCGTCTGCTTAAGGGCCTGTTCTTGCCGATGCTGGTCGTGTTCTGTGTTCTTGGCTCGATCTATGGTGGGATCGCGTCAGTCACCGAGGCATCGGCGGTTGGTGTTGCCGGGGTTATCGCATCGACCATTGTGCGGCGTGAATTTTCGCTCGCGATGCTTAAAAGTGCTGCGCTTCAAACACTTTCGACCTGCGGCATGATTGTCTGGATCGGGATTGGCGCATCAGCCCTTGTTGGCGTGTTCAACCTGATGGGCGGGATCAAATTTGTATCCGCCCTGATCACGGGTATTTCGGATGATCCAACCACCATCATCCTGTTCATGATGCTGATCCTGTTTATCCTTGGCATGTTCCTTGACTGGGTCGGCATTGCCCTTCTGACCATGCCAATCTTTGTCCCGATCGTGAAAGACCTTGGCTTGGACCCGGTCTGGTTTGGCGTTCTGTTTGCCATGAATATGCAGGTAAGCTTCCTGTCCCCACCGTTTGGACCTGCGGCCTTCTATTTAAAATCTGTGGCCCCTCCCGACATATCATTGGGAGATATCTTCAAGGCGTTGCTGCCCTTCATCTGCTTGCAAATTTTGGCCGTCGCCCTTCTGATCATCTTCCCCGGCCTTGCAGGGGGATAAGCCCCAGAATAGTGGTGTTTTGCATGATAAGGGGAAGCTGGCAACGGCTTCCCCTTCGTCGTGAAACGTCGGAGGTTTTGATTATCACCTTGAAATCCGTCGATTGCCAGCGGTCTGCGGCAAGAGCAATCATTCCTGTGACAAAGGAACTGCCGACTAAAAACAAAGCCCCACTAGCAAGTTTATTCCTGAATAATTTTCAACTTTTAGGTGATATTTTCATATAAAATTTGTATTATTCACGCCATATCACAACTTTGACGGAAAATTTGAGCCATGGTTACAAGCCAACCGCCAGGGGGGAAGTTCGGCCCTGCTCCTCTTACTCAAGCCCTTCGCCCTGAAGTCGGGCTAAACGAAGACGAGATTACAACGGCGCGACGCCTGAGGCGGGACGGGGAGAGTGAGCAAGACATAGCTGAACAGCTTGGTGTCGCTGTCGAAATAGTACAGCTTGCACTCGCCTCAATGAGAACACCTACAGTCCGACCGACTAGGCGTACGATCAATGTGGGCATGAACGCCTACCACGAAATCATACAGCAAAAAAACGACGGCGAAGCATTATGGGAAACTATGGATAGAATCCTTACTGAACTTCAGCGTCTGCGCGACTTTTCTGCAAAAGTTCGAAACGACCCCAGCTCTTAATTTTCTTTAGTCGGAAAAGGCAAAATGGGACAGTTTCATTCTCGAGGAAGGTGATTACTTCAGAAGCCACCTTCCTCAAATCAAGAAATCTATTTTCACCCCCCAACCGGGAACCGCATGGTGACGAATTCTTCGGCGGCTGACGGATGGACTGCCACGGTTTGATCAAACTGGGCTTTGGTTGCACCCATGCGGACTGCAATGCCAATGCCCTGAATGATTTCGGCGGCATCCGGGCCAACCATATGGGCGCCAAGGACCACATCGGTGGTTTTATCGACGATCAGTTTCATCAGCGTTTTTTCATCGCGGCCCGAAAGGGTATGGCGCATCGGTTTGAAGGTGGATTTGTAAATCACCACTTCACCGCCTTTGGCACGGGCTTCTTCTTCGGACAGGCCGACGGTGCCAACTGGTGGCTGGCTAAAGACTGCGGTTGGGATGGCCTGATAGGACATTGACCATGGCTTGCCGCCAAAGACGCTATCGGCGAAGGCCATGCCTTCTTTGATCGCGACCGGGGTTAGTTGAACATGATCGCGCACATCGCCAACGGCATAGATATTGGGCACACTGGTTTGAAGTGCGGCATTGGTGATGATGGCACTGTTATTTTTAAGTTCCACCCCAACCTGTTCCAGGCCCATTCCATGGGTTTTAGGCTGCCGACCGGTGGCAAACATGATGGCATCAACGGTTTGATGGCCGCCGCCCGTCAGGGTCAGGGACAAGGTGCCATCATCGTTCTTTGCAATCGCTGTGACATTGGTATGCAGTTTAAGATCAATGCCCTTTTTGACGATTTCTTCGGCAAGATGATTGCGGATATCATCATCAAAACCGCGCAGGATTTGCTCCCCGCGATAGAACTCCGTCACGTTTGATCCAAGGCCGGCAAAAATCCCGGCGAACTCAACCGCGATATAGCCACCACCAACAACGGCAATCCGTTCTGGCAAGTCTTCAAGGTGGAATGCTTCGTTCGATGAAATCGCATGTTCGATGCCCGGAATATCAGGCAGGGTCGGCGTGCCACCAACAGCGATCAAGATACGATCCGCCGTTACCGTTTTATCCCCCACCGCGATGGTATGGGCGTCTTTTAGGACCGCGCGATTTTCAAACAGCTCAATATTTGATCCGGCCAGAAGTTTTTTGTAAATGCCATTAAGGCGTTCAATTTCTTTGTCTTTATTGGCAATCAGGGTTTTCCAGCTAAAGCTTGGTTCGCCCGGAAGGGTCCAGCCATAGGCAGATGCGTCTTCGAAATCTTCGGCAAAATGTGCGCCATAGACCAGAAGTTTTTTCGGCACGCAACCGCGAATAACGCAGGTGCCGCCAACCCGGCTTTCTTCAGCAATGGCGACCTTTGCACCGTATCCCGAAGCCACACGGGCCGCACGCACACCACCCGAACCAGCACCAATAACAAATAAATCAAAATCATAATCCGACATGCGGAAATCCTTATTTTCGGTCAATTGACGATATGGCGCCAAATGTAGGGCGATATTTTCAAGAGTCGAGGCAAAACCAAGCAACTTGAGCGTAAAATTCATGTGATCAGGCGTGAAGATCACACCTGGGCGCCAACTTGACCAACCAGAGATAGCATTTTTAAACTTTCGCGCTATATGATGGGTCAGACGCGATGGGGATTGCGATAACTTTGATAGGATCATGTTTATGAACGACCATATTCACGGTCAGGACGCGTCTTTTGACCCGGCACCGCATCATGCAGATGAACGCGGCGGCAACACAGCGCTTGTGTGCTATGGCCTTATGATCGCGACCCTGTTTACGGCCTTTGCCACCGGGCTTATTGCGCTGATTGTGTCTTATATTGCGCGTGAAGAAGACAATCACTGGACCAACAGCCATTACGTTTTCGTTATCCGAACTTTTTGGATCAGCATCCTGTATGCGATCATTTTCGGGTTCTTTACGTTCATGATCGGCTGGGTGCCGCTTTTGGGCTGGGCGATTGTCGGCCTGATGGGGCTTTACACCACTGCGTGGTTCATCGGACGCAATGTGATTGGTCTTTTATGCGCCGTTAATGGCCGCCCGATTGATAATCCGCAAAGCTGGTTCTTTGGCTAAGCCCTATAAAATCAACTAAATTTAGCGGTGCAATCGGCTGGACGCTGTTTTGTCCGATTGCACCGGACTCCCCGGACCGTTAAAGTCATCAGCACGTAAAACAAATGACACGGACAGGGAGTCGCACCGCCATGACATTGGCGTCGCAAGCCCCCGGCGAAAAAATGCGCTGGGAAGATCTTCTTTCATCTCATCGGCTTGAATTTAAAGGCGGCAAAATCCGGCTGCCCGAAGGTGCGCCCTATCCAACGCCAGATGGCAGAAGCCCGTTCCAAATCGATGTGGACCGGGTGATTTTTTCATCTTCCTTCCGGCGCCTTCAAAACAAAACCCAAGTTCATCCGCTATCGGAAAACGATCACGTCCATACCCGCCTGACCCACACGATTGAAGTCGGATCGGTTGGGCAGTCGCTTGGCCTGATGGCAGGTGCGCATATCGTCAAGAACCTGCCAAAAGGGTCTGAAACAACGGTCGCTGATATTGGATATATGGTTCAGGCGGCATGCCTTGCGCATGATATTGGTAACCCGCCCTTTGGTCATTCCGGCGAAGATGCGATCAATGAATGGTTTACGACATCGAAGCTTGCCAAAGATGAGCTGACATCGCGCCTTTCGGGGCCGGAACTTGAAGACCTGCGCCATTTTGAAGGCAACGCCCAAGGGTTGCGGATCATAAGCCAGCTTGAAATGAAGCGGTTTGACGGTGGGTTGAACCTGACTTACGGCACGCTTGGAAGCTTCATTAAATATCCCCGCAGCACATCGGTCCCTGATAGTAAACGCGGCGCATATACCGGCCTTAAAAAACCCGGATATTATCAGGCCGAACGCGATATTGCCTATGCGATTGCAAAGGCCTGTGGCCTATCCCCGCTTGAAGGATTTGACGGGGCATGGCGCCGCCATCCGCTGGTTTATCTGGTCGAGGCAGCAGATGATATTTGCTATTCCGTGGTCGATCTTGAAGATGGCTGGGAACTGGGCTGTGTGACGTTTGAAGAAGTCGAACGCGCGCTGGCCCCGATTGCCCGGAACCCTGATAAATATGACGGCGATGCGGATCAACGCTGGAACGATTTACGCGCCGAGGGCTGGTACGCCGAGAAATCCGAAAATGACCGAATCGGGTTCCTGCGTGGCAAGGCAATTGGCAATCTGGTCAAGGCTGCAGTTGATGCATTCATTGAAAATGAAGACGCCCTTTTGACCGGCACCATCCAAGGCGACTTGCTGGCCAATACCCCGCTTGGCCTCGATGCCAAGGCGTGCAAAAAACTCGCCGTTCAAAAGATTTATAATGCCCCCCATGTCCTGCCGATTGAGATGGCCGGGTTCGAGGTGGTTAACGGCCTGCTCAACAGCTTTGTCCGGGCGGCAATCGATATTGACGAACATATCAATCACGGCCGGCGCCTGCCGCCACAGGCAGATCGGATAGATAAGCTTCTTTCGGGCAAAATTTCAGACGCGCCCGACCTGTATAGCCGCCTGATGCGGGTCATGGATTATATTTCGGGCATGACGGACCGTTATGCGGTGACGCTGTTTAGGAAGCTTCAAGGCATTACGATCTAAACCAAAAAACCCGGCCAGTTGGCCGGGTTTTTCGTAAAAGCTACTTTGAGCTTAGATAATATAGTGAATGCCGCATTCGGTTTTGTCCTGTCCGGCCCAGCGGCCTGCACGGACATCCGTGGAACTGGGATCAACCCGGTCGGTGCAGGGCATGCAGCCAATCGACAGGAAACCTTCGGCCTCCAGCGGATGGCGAGGCAAGGCGCGGTGTTCGAAAATATCGTCGATATCGCCGCGCGCGTAGCCAGCCAGCGGGTTGATCTTGATCCGCGTACCTGCGGTTTCGATTGCCGGAAGCGCATCACGCTCCCCACCATGGAAACGTTTGCGCCCTGTCAGCCAAGCATCATAGCCCGTAAGCGCACGCTGGAGCGGTTCGACCTTGCGCAAATAGCAGCATTTCGCAACATCAGAAGCAAACAGCATCCCGTTGGGATCATCTGCTTTGAGCTTTTCCTCGTCAGGGCGCATGATCTTGATATTGGTCAGACCAAGCTGGTTGACCAGCGTTTCGCGGTATGTATGGGTTTCACCAAACAATTTGCGGGTATCAAGAAAAATGATCGGCAGATTGGCATCAACCTCGGCGACCAGTGCAAGCAGCGCTGCTGCCTCTGTCCCGAAGGAGGAGGTCATTGTGATCTTGCCGTTGAATTCTTCATGCACCATGGGCTCGATCAGCGACACACCCTGGAGATGGCCATAGCGGCTCATCAAATCGGCGGCGCGATCTGTTGCTTCTTCAACCGACATGGAGCCGCCGGTAACGATATCTTCTTCACGCATTACATTCATGGCAACCATCCACGACGATCAATATATTCGTCGGTTTTTTTCAGCAATGTTGGCATGTCAGCACCGCCTGCTTTCCATTTTTCGCGCTGATCAGAAAGCTCGCGCAGGCGTTTATCCCATGTCGGGACAAGCCAGTTTTCAAGCGCACGGCGAATACGACCAGCCAGTCTTGGGCTATGACCATTGGTCGAAACCGTGATCATTAAATCACCGCGCTGAACGCGGGCTGGCGAGAAAAAATCACAATACGCCTTGATATCTTCGACATTGGCGATGGTGCCAACCGCCTTGGCGATGGCGGCAAGTTCGGCGGCCTTGTCTTCGTCAAGGTCGACAATAAACATGATGGATGCCGCGTTGACATCTGCGGAATTTGGCAAATACCGATGCAGACGATCCCCGGCCTGGTCAACCAGTTCGGGCATCGGGTGTTCTGAATAGACGGTGACGTACTTTGCCCCATCACCGTCAAACTGGCGCAACCGGTTCAGGGTAGCCTGACCGTTGCCGACCAAAGCGACTGAAAGTCGCGTCAGGTCCAGATTGATGGGAAACATCGTCGATCCTCTAATGCGGGTTTCTCTCTGTTGTCCATGACTATGAGTGTGGAAATTAAAATATTCAATACATTTTTTATGTGTTTTATACATATACAACACTTATTACTGTGTTTATTAAATGAAACAGCAAGTGATCCATCCAAACTGCTCATGACGTAAAGCTTTTCCTGCACTTTTTGAAAAATCGCCCTATATTGGGCCAAATTTCAGCATCAATAATGCTGCCGATCCGAACGATAAGAGAGCTTCCAGATGCCCAGCAGTGCCGCCCCTGTCGCCTCAGGCCACCCCACTATTTCCCCCGTTGCCCACAAAAATGTCGCGATCTGGCTATTTTCCTGTGCTGCGATGGTGTTCATCATGGTGGTGATTGGCGGATTGACCCGCCTGACGGAATCGGGGCTTTCGATTGTTGAATGGCGGCCCTTTACCGGCATTATCCCGCCCCTGACAGAAGCTGACTGGAGCGCCCTTTATCAGAAATACAGCCAGTATCCCGAATTCCAGAAGGTCAATGCCTGGATGTCGGTTGATGATTTTAAATCCATCTTCTGGCTGGAATTTATTCATCGTCTTTGGGGGCGATTGATCGGGATTGTGTTCTTTATTCCGTTTGTCTGGTTTCTGGCCAAAAAATCGATTGATCGTGCGACCAAATGGAAACTTTGGGGGCTGTTCATTCTGGGCGGGCTTCAGGGATTGATGGGCTGGTATATGGTGATGAGCGGACTGGTCGATCGCCCCGATGTCAGCCAATATCGCCTGACCGCACATTTTGGTCTGGCACTTGTGATTTTCATCGCCCTTGTTTGGGTGGGCTTGCAGCAGAGCGCACCGCGCACAACCGGAACAATTGCGTCTAAACGCAGTTGGCAATTGCTTGGCCTGATCGTCTTTACCGCGCTTTCCGGCGGCTTCGTTGCCGGGCTTGATGCCGGTTATGCCTTTAACACTTTCCCCTTGATGGATAGTCAACTGATCCCCGATGGGCTTTTTGTCTTTGACCCGACCTGGCTGGCCCCGTTTGAAGATCACATGACCGTCCAATGGGATCATCGCTGGTTGGCGAAACTGACCTTTGTCATGGTCTTGGTATTTTGGTGGCGCGCAGGAAAATGGCCCCTGACAAAAGACCAGCGTTTTGCCACACATCTTGTTTTGTCAGCCGCCTGTCTTCAGGTCGCCCTTGGAATTTCCACATTGCTCAGCGTGATCTGGTTGCCGCTAGGTGTTGCCCATCAGGCCGGGGCGGTTGTGCTTGTGGGTACAATGACCTACGCCGCATATAAATTGCGCACGGTGGCGTAGGCACGCAACCGTGCGCCAATTGGCAAATTCTAATCGTCTGCGCGGTGCAGTGCCTTGCGGACCCGGCGCATGGCAAGCCAGATCGTGGTAAGAACAACCGGCACCGCAATCCCGGTTGCCACCCGATCATTGATCGGGACACCGGCATCCTTCACCGCCTTGAACAGATAGCCCAGCAAACCGACCGCATAATACGTAATGGCAGCAACCGACAATCCTTCGACGGTTTGTTGCAGGCGAAGTTGCAATTTGACCCGGCGATCCATACTGGCAAGCAGATCGCGGTTCTGTGCTTCAAGCAGGATGTCAACCCGCGTGCGGAGCAGGTTATTGGCCCGTGCAACACGCTTTGACAGAACTTCCAGCCGATCCCCGATATTCTGACAGGTTCGCATGGCGGGTGCCAAACGGCGTTCCATAAACTCGGTGATGGTCTGAACGCCTTCAACACGTTCTTCACGAAGTTCGGTCAGGCGGGCCTGCACGATGCGGTAATAGGCGCGTGCTGCACTGAACCGATAATTCAGGGATGCGGCCATTTCTTCGGTCTGGGCAGCAAGGTCGGTCAGTTTTGACAGGGTTTCTTCGTCATTGGTTTGTGTCTTGCTGGCCATTTCGGCGGTGATGTCCGACAGACGCGTATCAATTTCCGAAACCTTTGGCGTCGCGCAATGGGCCAGTGGGAAGGCCAGCAAGGCCATCATCCGGTAAACTTCAATTTCCTTAAGCCGCTGAACAAGGCGACCAGCCTGAAGCTGCTCCATCCCCTGATCCTTGATCAGAATGCGGCCAAACCCGTCGCCATGCAGACGAAAATCGGTCCAGACCTGTGCGGTTCCGCCCAGAACCCGG
This sequence comes from Thalassospira lucentensis, assembly GCF_050516545.1. Classification (GTDB taxonomy): domain Bacteria; phylum Pseudomonadota; class Alphaproteobacteria; order Rhodospirillales; family Thalassospiraceae; genus Thalassospira; species Thalassospira lucentensis_C. The sequence continues at coordinate 2,803,774 of NZ_CP191544.1, forward strand.
CTGCCCGTCAGGCCGTTGTGATCAAACAGGCGTGAAATTTCATCTGCACTTCGCTCGGCTGTTTCGACCACGATATGCAGCCCGACCATTAATTGCCCCGGGGTTTCCGACAGCCAGTCCTGCGGCACCAGATTAATCACAGGGTCTTCGAACGGGTTATCAAACGGCTCCATGCGTTTAAACACATAGACCGTGAATTCCGCGTGACGTTCCCAGATCACCGAGAACCCGTCACAGGCCGCCTCAAAGTATTTTTGATCGGCAGCCGGCGGCGTCAAACTGTATCGGTTGCAGAAAGCGACGAAATGGTCACGCACGTCTTCGTCAAATTCTTCGCCTGCCTGAAAGGCAATGCAGGAGCAGCGTGCAGGGCTTGTGACCCCGCCAAACGGGCGGGCATGAATTTCATTATGGAGTGCGACACGCTGGGGATGTTCAACAAACATTGCCACGGGCTTTCATAATTGGCCATTGCGGTCTATATAAAACGTTCAGGGGCAGGTTTTGCCTTGTTCCTGACAGTACCTGTATAGACGAAAGTTCAAGGTGACAGAAACCCCAGAAAGCGTAAGGGAAAATACTGTCACAAGTGCTTTTATCAAACGGGGAAAATCATTTTCTCTGGCCGAATAATCCTGGCCCCCAAGGAGGTTCCATGACCGATCTTCGCACCACCGACAATCTGTTTTTCGCCAAAGGTGATCTTGATCGCGAACGGCTTGAAACACAGGTCAATGACGCGCTTGGCGCGGCAGAAGACGGGGAACTGTTCCTGGAATACCGCCAATCCGAAAGCCTTGTTTGGGATGATGGCCGCCTGCGCAGTGCGAATTTTGATACCGCACAGGGCTTTGGCTTGCGCGCGGTTGCCGATGAAGCCACCGCCTTTTCGCATTCCAACGAACTGTCCAATGATGCGGTTGCCCGTGCTGCCGAAACCGTCAAGGCCGTTGGATCAGGTCGTTCTGGCAAGGTCGATCTTGGATCGGTTGGCACCAATATTTCGCTTTATTCCGATATCAACCCGCTGGGTGAAGCCACCTTTGAAGCCAAGGTTGATCTTTTGGCACAGATTGATGCCTATGCCCGATCCCGCGATCCGCGTGTGGTTCAGGTATCTGCATCAATTTCGGGGAACTGGCAGGCTGTCCAGATATGGCGTTCCGGCGGACAGCGGATCGGCGATATTCGCCCGCTTGTGCGGTTCAATGTTTCGGTCGTGGTCAAACAGGGCGACCGGATGGAAACCGGATCACATGGCGAGGGCGGCCGGATTGGCTATGACGGGTTCTTTGATGAAAAAACCTGGAAGACTGCCGTTGATGAATCCCTTCGCCAGGCAATTGTAAATCTGGATTCCGTTGCCGCACCGGCCGGTGAAATGACCGTCGTACTTGGTCCCGGCTGGCCGGGTATTTTGCTGCATGAAGCCATCGGCCACGGTCTTGAAGGTGACTTTAACCGCAAGGGAACGTCGGCCTTTGCCGGGCTTTTGGGTCAGCGCATTGCTTCACCGGGCGTTACGGTTGTCGATGACGGAACCATTCATGACCGTCGCGGGTCGCTTTCGATTGATGATGAAGGCACCCCGACCCAGCAAACGGTCCTGATCGAAGACGGTATTCTGAAGGGCTTTATGCAGGATCGCCTGAATGCCCGCCTGACCGGTGTTAAATCAACCGGTAACGGACGCCGTCAATCTTATGCCCATGCCCCGATGCCCCGCATGACCAATACCTATATGCTGGGTGGCGACAAGGAACCTGAAGAAATCCTCGCCTCGGTCAAGAATGGTATTTATGCCGTTAATTTTGGTGGTGGGCAGGTCGACATTACGTCGGGCAAGTTTGTATTTTCCGCATCCGAAGCCTATTTGATCGAAAACGGCAAACTTGGCGCACCGGTCAAGGGTGCGACCCTGATTGGCAATGGTCCCGACAGCCTCACCAAGGTTTCCATGGTGGGTAATGATATGGCTCTTGATAACGGGATCGGCACATGTGGCAAGGACGGCCAAGGCGTTCCGGTTGGCGTTGGGCAACCGACCTTGCGGATTGACGGATTGACCGTCGGCGGTACAGCCGTATAGGAAGAACAACCTAATGGATAGAAAGTGCCTTTGAATTAAGGCACCTTTCTATGCGCAAGCATAGATAACCTATCCATTTAAAGCCGATGACACCCATCAACTGCATGGCTTCCATCAAACCACCAGACCCCATACTCTGTGTTTATAATGATTAAAACAGATTATGGGCGCATCTGGTCTGGTTTTACCCCCGACCAGACGCGCCAGACCGGTTCAAAAGACCGCATTAATCTGGAACGCTTGGGGGAAAGCTTGAAAACAGGCAGATGGCGGCACAGTACGGCAATAACAGCCGTACTTGCGGTACTGGTTATGGGGATTTCCAGTACCAAGGCACAGCAAAGTGTGGATGTCCGCACAGATGAAGCACGCCAATTTTCCGAAGATTTTGACCGCCTGACGGACGTCACCGAACGTGCCAACACGTTGCTTCAAACCGATGATGGCGGCGACATCACCTATGCCGATATCCTGACCAACCCTGATGACATTGTTTTGAATTTCCGCTGGGCAAAGGCGCAGCTATCGCGCGGTGACGTGCGCGGCGCATCGGCGACCCTTGAACGCATTCTGGTCTTGGATCCTGATCTCGCCCCGGTCAGGCTTTATTACGCGATTGTTCTCTATCGCCTTGATAGCCTTGATGAAGCCCGTGCACAGTTCGATCAATTGCGTCAGATGTATGTTTCCCCGGACGTCGCGGCCGACATTGATAAATACATCAGTGCAATCGAACGCCGTCGTAAACGTTTGCATCAATCGATTACCCTGACCATGGGCTCCCAGATTGACAGCAACCGAAATGCCGCACCGAATGATAAAGAACAACTTGTCACCGGCACGCTGACGACCATCACATCAAGTGCAGATAAGCCGCGCAACGACATCGCCTATATCGGTGCCCTTCGTTATGACGTCAGCTATGATCTTGGATATCAGGAAGGCCATGAAATATTTGCCAGCGCGACCGGCTACGCCAGTGATCAGGTTCAGCTAGATTCCCTTGATCTTGGGTCATTCTCGGTCGATGTCGGAAGCCGCATTCGCGGCGGATACTGGATGTTGACCCCGTCGGTCAACCAAACCGTACAATCGCTGAGCAAGGAAAAGTATCTGACATCACGTTCAGGCCGCTTGCGTATGGACTGGAACCCGCGCCCGTTCTTTAACCTGAACGGTGAAGTCAGCTATGCTGATGAACGCTATCAGAATACCAGCGAATCCAGCGCCTTACGTTTGCACTCCGGTCAGCGCTACGGCAGTCGACTGGGGACGAATTACACATGGAACCCCAACAACCGCACCACATTTAATCTTTCTGCGGGTAAAAAACAGGCTGCACGCAATTATTACAGCTATGACAGCTTGAGCGGCGAGTTGATCCATGCTTATCTGTTTGGTGGGGGAAGTTACTTAAGCGGAAGTATCCGCCATGGCATTGACCGATATGACGATCCTGATTTTCTGGTGACCGGTAATTCGCCGCAACATCGAACGGATCGCAGCACACGGACAAGATTGACCTATGGCGCGCCACTTTCGCAAATAATGCCATCGGACTTGTTTGGGGATAGCAACACGGCAAATCAGATATATGACCTGCTCGCACCGGTAAACTGGTCGATCACAGGCGAATATCTGAACACTAAATCGAACATTCCCAACTACGAATATCACAATGCCCGGGCACAGTTTTACCTGACCCGGCGATGGGAGTTCTAGTGATGCAAAACGACGTAGCGACCACCCGCTCGTACCAAAAATTTGCGCCGATAATGCGTGCAATCATGCTGTGCAGCCCCTTGGCGCTAAGCTTAATGCATGCACAACCGGCAAAAGCGCAAGACACCGTTGAAATTGCCAGCCTTGAAATGGCCGGCGTTTCTGCTGCTGTGACCGGCGATGTCACCATGGCCAAAGCAACCGGTGAAATTGGCGTTCTGGTTGAAAGCGGGATGCCGGTTTATCTTGGTGATCGCATTACGACAACATCACGTTCGGGCATGCAAATCCTGCTCCTTGACGAGACGGTCTTTACCATCGGGCCGAACAGCGACATTGCGATTGACGAATTCGTTTATGATCCGGCAACCGGCGATGGCCGCATCGTTGCCGACATGGCACGCGGTGTAATGCGCTTTGTTACCGGCAAAATCCCGCTAAACAATCCTTCGAGCATGGATATCAACCTTCCCGTCGGATCGATTGGCATTCGTGGCACCATCGGATTGATCCGTTCGGTTTCAGCAGAAGAAGCCAACCAGATCATGCCCGGATCCTTTGATACATCCACACCGGAAAGCGCCAATCAACAGGTCTTCATGGCGGTCAACCAAGGCCCCGGCCTTGCGCGAAATGACACAACATCACGCCCCGGCGCTTTTGCTGTGACCGATCAGAACGGCAACAGCGAAAACATCACCGGTGAAAACTTTGGCGTTTTTGTAAGCGGTACCGTCGTAACCGAACCGACGCGCTTCCCACAGGGTGTTGCGACGTTTGATTTCTCGACCAATCTGGTGCGCACCGCGTCACGTCGTTCCGATGAAACCGGGGGGAGCAGTTCGGGCCAAACCACGGCAGCAGAGGCACAACAGCCATCCCTGACATCTGGTCAAACCCAACAGGCTAATACGCAGACAGGTTCGACGATGGTCGGAAGCCTTGACGTTGCGTTGGCTCAGATTGGATCGACATCGGCTTCTTCGAGCCAAGGCGAAATTACATCGATTGTTGGTAACGTTACAGAAAGTAGCAGCAGCTCTAGTAACAATGACAGCCCTTTCACCTATGACGCATTACGGCAGATCACAAGCGGGTCAGTTTCGACCGGCACCATCAATGTTAACGGTGCAAATGTTGATTATAGCTTTGCCTCTACCGTGGACTTCGCAAACCGAACTATTGCGATCTTGTTCTCCAATGTTACCCAAACTGGTTCGGGTCTAACAGGTAAGGCTGGCATTCTTGACGGTAGCTTTAACCCATCAACCTTTGATTACACGGGCACCAGCGGCAATGTCGAATTCGCAAGCGGGGATTTCACGTATGACCCGAACTGCGCGACGTTGGGCTGTAGTGCCACGGCAACATTTGAAGATGCCTATAATGTCGATTTCAATCTATCGACCACAACTTATTCGTCCGGCACGGACGGCAGCGCGACATTGAACTGATCAGAAATTGGCTGGCAAACGAAAACACCATCCATGCGCCTGACCAAAACCAACCTGCTGCGCGTTCTGCATTACCTGATCCCATTGGGTATATTGCTGAGCTGCATTTTCATGCGCTGGCAGGATGTGCCGTTTGTTGATCAGTTACGTCTGAATGTCTTTGATACCTATCAGCGTGTTTCGCCGCGCCCCTTTGAAGATGTCGGGGTGCGGATTATTGATATTGATGAACGCAGTCTTGAAGAAATGGGGCAATGGCCATGGCCGCGTACCCGATTGGCCGGCCTTGTTTATCGGTTACGCTCGTCCGGGGCACAGGTTGTCGGGTTTGACGTGGTTTTTGCCGAACCTGATCGCACATCACCCGCCCGGGTTGTCCAAGACTGGCCCAAGGGCCGCGAAATCGATGAAATCACCAAACTTGCCGAAACTCTGCCCGACCATGACAACCTGTTTGCCCAGTTCATTCGCGGCACAGGAAAGGTCGTCACCGCGGTTCAGCTGACCAACAAAACCGTTGATAGCCCGCCCCGTCAGGTGGGTAATTTCAGTGTATCCGGCGAAGCAGGTCGTAAGCTTTCCGATTTCATAGCGGTTTTGCCCGGCGCGGCGAAAAATCTTGAGGTTATCGAGAATGCCGCAAGTGGCAATGCGCTGGTCAATGTTTCACCTGAACAAGACGGGATTGTGCGGCGTGTCCCGTTGCTTGCCGCACTGGATCATCCCCTGCCAGTCATTGGCATGCCTGTTTATCCGACATTATCGTTAGAAATGCTGCGCGTTCTTCAGGATGCACCCCATACAATGAATGTCCGGATGTCCGGTGCCAGTGGCGACACACGCTGGACCCAGTCCGAAGGCATCGAGGCCATCCGGGTCGGGAAGATTACCATTCCAACCGATCACGCCGGAAACATGTGGGTGCATTTCAGCGGCCATCAAAAGGCACGCTATATCTCGGCTGCGGACGTGATGAATGACAGCCTTCCGCAGGGTAGCTTACGCGATACCTTTGTTTTGATTGGTACCAGTGCGGCAGGATTGCTGGATCTTCGATCCACACCGCTTGACCCTGTTCTGCCCGGCGTTGAAATCCATGCCGAAATGCTTGAACAAATGTTGCTGGAGCATTTCCTGACCCGGCCCTATTGGGCGGCGGAAACCGAAATGCTTGTCTTGCTGTTGCTTGGGTTGTTCTTTGTCATGAGCGTTCCCCGCTTGGGTGCGGTCTGGCCGGCACTGATCGGTGGCACACTTGCGTTTGGCGCATTCGGGTTTTCATGGTGGGCCTATGAAACCAGGCTCCTTCTAATTGATCCGGTTTATCCGTTGATCAGCTTGCTTGCAGTTTACCTTGCCACCAGTTCCATTGGCTTTATGCGCACCGAAGGCGAACGCCGTCAGGTCCGTACTGCGTTTGGCAACTACCTGTCCCCGGCCTTGGTCAATGAACTGTCCCGCCACCCCGAACGGCTTAAGCTCGGTGGGGAAACCCGTGACATGACGTTGATGTTTTGTGACGTGCGTGGATTTACCTCGATCTCCGAAGGGTTCAAATCCAATCCGCAAGGCCTGACGCGTCTGATCAATCGCCTTTTGACACCACTCAGCGACTGCATCCTTAATCGTGAAGGCACGATTGATAAATATATGGGTGACTGCATCATGGCGTTCTGGAATGCGCCACTTGATGTTGAAAACCACGCCCATCATGCCTGCGACAGTGCGCTTGCCATGCGAAACGCACTTGATGTTCTCAATACAGAACGGTTGGCAGAAGCCAAACAGGATGACGCGCCGTTCCTGCCGCTGAATGTCGGGGTTGGGATCAATTGCGGCGATTGTCTTGTCGGCAACATGGGATCGGATCAACGGTTTGATTATTCCGTCCTTGGCGATGCGGTCAATCTTGCGGCCCGACTGGAAGGCCAGTCAAAGAATTACGGTGTCGATATCGTTTTGGGCGAAGAAGTCGCCAAACGGGTTGAGCGTGATTTTGCCATTCTTGAGCTTGATCTGATTGCAGTAAAAGGCAAAAGCGAAGCTGTGCACATCTATGCCCTGCTGGGTGATCGCGCACTTTATGGTTCCGACGCATTCCAGAACTGCCAAACTCTGCACAAAGAAATGCTTGCGGCCTATCGCCAAAAGAACTGGGACGCGGCCATTGATCTAATTGCGCGATGCCGTGAAGCATCGCGCGGTGTCGGGGCACTGGTGGGCCTTTATGATATGTATCTTGGCCGTATCGACATTTTCAAACAAACACCACCACCCGCCGATTGGGATGGTGTCTTTGTTGCGACATCCAAATAGCGTCTCTTGCCAAAAGAGTGAAATCGCAACACTCTGCAACGACACACATCACGATGAATACCTCCTGCACGATGCCAATACAGCCGCCCAAATGCCCCACAGCGATAATGAGGCCCCGATGAACTTTTCATCCGACAATGTTACGCCAATCTGTCCGGAGATCCTGAACGCGATTGCGGCTGAAAGTGATCACGCAGCCCTTCCTTATGGCGCGGATGACAAAAGCCAACAGCTTGATGCTGCCTTTTCCGAACTGTTTGGTACCGATGTTTGCGTTGTTCCTGTCGCCACCGGAACGGCGGCCAATCTGATCGGGCTATCGGGGCTGGTTTCCCCCTTTGGCGGGGTTGTTTGCCACCATCGCGCCCATATCAACATGACGGAATCAACCGGTGTGGCGTTTTATGGCGGGGGTGCAAAGCTTCTTGGTATTGATGGGCCATCCGCGAAAATAGAGGCCGATACTCTGGATTCTTTTCTTCGCACACATAGCCCCAATGGCATGCATTCGGTTGACCCGGAATGCGTTGCGATCACCCAAACCACCGAATTTGGTACCGTCTATAACGTTGATGAAGTACAGGACATTGGCAAAACCTGCCATAAGCATGGCATGCGCCTGTTTATGGACGGGGCACGCTTTGCCAATGCGGTGGCGACACTTGATTGCCATCCTGCCGACATCACGTGGAAAGCAGGTGTTGATGTTTTAAGTTTCGGGGCGACCAAAAACGGTGCGCTGGCGGTCGATGCCATTGTTCTGTTTGATCGCGAATTGCGCCGTCATACCGAAAAAAGCCGTAAGCGCGGCGGGCACCTGTTCTCCAAGCACCGTTATCTTGCCGCCCAACTTCTGGCCTACCTTAACGATGATCTGTGGTTGCGTAATGCGCGGCACGCCAATGAGGCCGCCATTGCGTTACAGCATGCTCTTGAAAGCATTGGGGCGAAGGCCGCCTTTACGCCACAAGGCAATGAGCTTTTCATTCATATGAAGGACGAACTTGACCAAAGCCTGCGCGACGCCGGTATTGTGTTTCGTCCTTGGGCGTCTATCGGGCCGGATGCCTATCGGTTTGTCTGCGCGTGGAACAGCCCGATTGATTTGATCCGTGATATCCCGAAATCCATCAATTCCTGAAATCACCGGCGAATGCCTTTTGCCTTGATCAAGGATTGCGTGTGATAACGTCCCTTATCATACCAAAACGCGATAGCATTTTGTTCAAATGCTGTGCGCCACCAAATTATTTGCGAGATAGATGATGAATTTTGCCTCTGACAATGTATCGCCCTTTTGCCCGGAAGTTCTTGAAGCGTTAAGCCGTGAAGCTGCCAGTAATGCGCCTGCCTATGGCAGTGACGATGTCAGCCAAAAGCTTGACGCTGCCTTTTCCGAACTGTTTGATACGAAGGTTGCGGTTATTCCGGTTGCCACCGGCACAGCGGCAAATTGCATCAGTCTTTCCGCCCTTGTATCGCCCTATGGCGGCGTGATCTGCCATCACGAAGCCCATATCAACGAAGATGAAAGTACCGGCGTTGCCTTCTTTACCGGCGGGGCAAAATTGCTGCCGATGGATGGCCCGACGGCAAAGCTTGAAGCCGACGCGCTTAATGCCTTCGTTACCAGTCAGGTCGACCGCGGTGTCCATTCCGTCGCCCCGGAATGTGTTGCCATCACGCAGGCAACCGAACTTGGCACGGTCTATACCCCGGCTGAAGTCAACGCGATCGCAAGCATTTGCAAAAGCCGTGATATGCGCCTTTTCATGGATGGTGCCCGCTTTGCCAATGCCGTTGCCCATCTGGGCTGCAGCCCGGCGGATATCACATGGAAAGCAGGTGTTGATGCCCTCAGTTTTGGCGCGACCAAGAACGGTGCCATGGCGGTAGATGCGATTGTGTTGTTTGACACCAGTTTGAAATCCCGGATCGAGCAGGCCCGCAAACGCAGCGGTCATTTGCATTCCAAACACCGCTATCTTGCAACCCAGTTGCTGGCCTATGTTGAAAATGACGTGTGGCTTAAAAATGCCGGCCATGCCAATCAGGCGGCAACCGCCCTTGGCGAGGTTCTATGCCAGCATGGTGCCACCCTTGCGCACCCGTCTGACGGCAATGAATTGTTTGTAAAACTGACTTCTGATCTGGCAGGACAATTGCGCGATGCCGGTGTGATGTTCCATGCATGGCCGTCACTTGGTGCGGATATCTATCGGTTCGTTGCTGCATGGAACACGGATATCGGGCAAATCACGCAGCTTAATTCTACTCTGGGGTAGCATCTGGCGCGCTCAGCCATGCGCGAATCAAACGAATCATTAAAATTCAAAGGGATATGAATCGTTTCAAAGCACATAAATAAGACGTGATATTCGCTTTCGCGGCCTGAGCCCCGAAAAAAATGCACAGCTCCTATACGCAAATGTGGGTGTGATTTTCATAAAAATAACAAACACTTGACATAAATTCATCATTCAAGCGATCAGGGTCACCTACGTAGAACCACGCAGCAAGCGTTGACGATACCTAGAAACCCTGATTATTTTCCCTCGTCGATTGCCAACATATTTATTTGTTGGATCGGGTAAACCCCGTCCGCACAAAGATGACGTTGTCAAACATGACCTGTTCAAGATCATGTAGGCAGCATCGGTTTGTTCGGACCAGCCTTGAGGGAGGCATTTAATGAAAGCGAATTTCGTCAAGGTGGCGATTGGTGCAGGTCTGCTTGCAGCCACAGCACTTGCTGCTCCGACCGCCGCTTCGGCAAAAACCATGGTATATTGCTCGGAAGGTAGCCCGGAAGGGTTCAACCCGTCTCTTTATACCTCAGGCACCACCTTTGACGCTTCTTCGCGTCAGGTCTTTAACCGCCTGGTACAGTTCAAGCGCGGCACCACCACCATCGTTCCGGGTCTTGCGACCAGTTGGGACGTTTCGGCGGATGGTCAGGAATATACTTTCAATCTGCGCGAAGGCGTAAAGTTCCACACCACCAGTGACTTCACCCCGACCCGTGATTTCAATGCTGATGACGTGATCTACACCTTCATGCGTCAGTTTGATAAAAACCACCCGTATCACGGCGTTTCAGGCGGCTCGTACGAGTACTTCAACGCGATGTCCATGCCAGATCTGGTCAAAGACATTGTCAAAGTTGACGATTACACCGTTAAATTCGTTCTGAACCGTCCGGAAGCACCGTTCATCGCCAACATGGCAATGGATTTTGCATCTGTTCTGTCGGCTGAATATGCTGACAAGATGATGGAAGCCGGAACCCCGGAAACGGTTGACCTTAACCCGGTCGGCACCGGTCCGTTCCAGTTGGTTCAGTATCAAAAAGATGCGGTTATCCGTTACAAAGCATTCCCGGAATATTGGGAAGGCAAAGCCGCAATCGACAACCTGATCTTTGCCATTACGCCTGACAGCACTGTTCGTTATCAGAAGCTGAAAGCCGGCGAATGCCATGTCATGCCATATCCAAACCCGGCTGATCTGACCGCAATGGATGCAGACGCAGACATCAACCTGCTGAGCCAGGAAGGTTTGAACGTTGGTTATCTGGGCTATAACACCCAGAAAGAACCGTTCACCAATCCAAAAGTCCGTAAAGCACTGAACATGGCGATCAACAAAGACGCCATCATCGAAGGTGTTTATCAGGGTGCCGGTTCGGCTGCGAAAAACCCGATCCCGCCAACGATCTGGTCGTACAACAACGACACCGTTGATGACAAATACGATCCGGAAGCCGCCAAAGCCATGCTCGCAGAAGCAGGTTTCCCGGAAGGCTTCACCACCGATATCTGGGCCATGCCGGTTCAGCGTCCTTACAACCCGAACGCACGCCGTATGGCTGAACTGGTTCAGGCTGACTGGGCGAAAATCGGTGTAAATGCCGAAATCGTATCCTACGAGTGGGGCGAATACCTTGAGCGCACCAAAAAAGGTGAACAGGGTACCTTCATGCTCGGTTGGACCGGTGATAACGGCGACCCCGATAACTTCCTGGCCGTTCTGCTTGGCTGTGATGCCGTTGGCGGTTCCAACCGTGCACAGTGGTGCAACGAGGAATTCGATAACCTGATTCAGCAGGCAAAAACGACTGCGGACGTTCTTGAGCGTACCCGTCTGTACGAAGAAGCACAGGTTGTCTTCAAACGTGAAGCACCATGGGCAACCATCGCACACTCGATCGTTTTCGAACCGATCCGCAACGAAGTTGTCGACTACAAGATTGATCCGTTTGGTGGTCACATCTTCTACGGCGTCGACATCAAAGAATAAGTCGATTTAAAACCTTGTCGAAGAGGCCCGGTCTTCCGGGCCTCTTTGCAATTCCGCAAAATAGAGAGAGACACCCACCCGTTTCCTACCAACGCGTGGATGCAATAAAGGCCCTATGGCATGCTAGGATTCCTGTTTCGCCGTTTGGGGGACATCATCCCGACCTTCTTCGGTGTCACCCTTCTGGTATTCTTCCTGATCCGTCTCATTCCCGGCGATCCAATTTTGATGTTGGCTGGTGAACGTGGTGTTGATCCGGCACGATACGCAGAACTTCAGGCACAATACGGTTTCGACCAACCGATCATCGTCCAGTATTTTGATTACCTGATGGGTGTTTTCCAAGGTGATCTGGGCAAATCGTTTGTTACCAAGAAACCCGTCCTTGATGAATTCCTCACACTGTTCCCGGCAACAGTTGAACTCAGCATTATGGGGATTTTGTTTGCTGTCGGCATTGGTGTGCCACTTGGCGTGCTTGCTGCGATTAAACGTGGCACATGGATTGACCACCTGACGATGTCGATTTCCCTCACCGGATATTCGATGCCGATTTTCTGGTGGGCACTTCTTCTGATTATGTTTTTCTCGACCTCATTGGGCTGGACGCCGGTTTCCGGGCGGCTATCGGTGTTCTACTTCATCGAGCCAACGACAGGCTTCATGTTGATTGACACGCTGATAAGTGGTGAAAAGGGTGCCTTTACCAGTGCCTTAAGGCACCTGATTTTGCCTACCATCGCATTGGGGACCATTCCCATGGCCGTGATTGCGCGTATGACGCGCTCCTCCATGCTTGAAGTCCTTGGCGAAGAATATATTCGTGTTGCCCGTGCCAAAGGTCTAGCTCCGCTTCGGGTTATCATGGTCCATGCGCTGCGCAACGCCCTTATCCCTGTGATTACGGTTATCGGTCTTCAGGTCGGCGTGCTGTTGGCCGGTGCAATCCTGACCGAAACGATTTTCTCTTGGCCGGGTATCGGCAAGTGGATCGTCGAAGCCATGAACCGTCGTGATTATCCGACCATTCAGGGTGGCATTCTGATGATTGCCTTCCTTGTGATGAGTGTGAACCTGATTGTCGACGTTCTGTACGGGATTATTAATCCGCGTATCCGGCACAAGCGTTAAGGGAGCTGCATGAGATGAGTGAGAATACAACACCCTCCGCAGCAACGGCCAACACTGTAGTGCAAGCTGCTGTTGAACCAATGGGCGCTCCGCCCAGCCCGCTGCGTGAGACCTGGGACTATTTCAAAAAGAACCGTGGTGCTTTGGCCGGTTTGATCGTGATTGCGATCATTCTGTTCCTGGCAATCACCGCACAGTGGATCGCGCCATATGATCCGATTTTGCAGGATCGCAGTGCGTTCCTGAAACCACCGATCTGGATGGAAGGCGCTGACCCGCGTTACATTCTGGGTACGGATGCCGTTGGCCGCGATATTTTGTCGCGCCTGATCCATGGTGCTCAATTGTCGGTTTCGATCGGGGTCTTTGTCGTGATCCTGTCAATGGTTGCCGGGATCATTCTTGGCATGGTTGCCGGATATTTCCGCGGCTGGATCGAAGTCGGCATCATGCGCCTGATGGACATCATGCTGGCCCTGCCAAGCCTGATCATGGCCATGGCCATTGTCGCCATTCTTGGCCCGGGACTTGAAAACGCCATGCTGGCAATCGCGATTGTGCAATTACCGCACTATGTCCGACTGTCACGTGCATCGGTGGTGTCTGAGCTGAACAAGGAATATGTCATCGCATCGCAAATTGCCGGTGCCGGTCACATGCGCCAGATGTTCGTCAACATCCTGCCCAATTGCATGGCACCGTTGATCGTTCAGGGCACCCTTGGCATTTCAAGCGCCATCCTTGACGCTGCTGCCCTTGGCTTCCTTGGCCTTGGCGCGCAACCGCCGCTGCCGGAATGGGGTACCATGCTGGCCGAAGCCCGTGAATTTGTGGGTTCGGCTTGGTGGGTGATCACGTTCCCCGGCCTTAGCATCCTTGTCACCGTGCTTGCCTTCAACCTGATGGGTGATGGTCTGCGTGATGCCCTTGATCCCAAGATGAAACGGTAAGTCATGGCTCTTCTCGAAGTAAAAAACCTGACAGTCGAGTTCGGCTCTGAAGATAAGCCGTTTCGTGCTGTTGATTCCGTAAGCTATTCGGTTGATCGCGGCGAAGTCCTTGGCATCGTCGGTGAATCGGGTTCGGGTAAATCGGTCTCGTCACTCGCGGTTATGGGGCTGATTGATTTTCCCGGTCGTGTCACAGCAGATAGCCTGACCTTTGATGGTCAGGATCTTCTGGGCATGTCGGCGAAAAAACGCCGCCAGATCACGGGCAAAGACATCGCCATGATCTTTCAGGATCCGATGTCGGCCCTTAATCCGTGCTTTACTGTCGAAGCCCAGATCATGGAGGCCCTTAAGGTCCATGAGGGTGGTACGAAAAAGCAACGCCGTGAACGCACACTCGATCTTTTGAATCAGGTTGGTATTCCTGATCCAAAATCGCGCATGACCGCCTATCCGCATCAGCTTTCAGGCGGCATGAGCCAGCGTATCGTCATTGCCATGGCGATTGCCTGTCAGCCGCGCCTTCTGATCGCGGATGAGCCGACCACGGCCCTTGATGTGACCATTCAGGCCCAGATCATTGATCTTCTGCTGAAACTGCAGGAAGACAGCGATATGGGGCTTTTGCTGATCACGCATGATCTGGCACTGGTGTCCGAGGCCGCAAACCGCATTCAGGTCATGTATGCCGGTCAACTGTTTGAAAGCGGTCCGGCCGATAGCATATTTGCTGCCCCACGCCATCCGTACACGCAGGCACTGCTTGAAGCGCTTCCTGAACGGTCAGAAGGCCATGATCGCCTGCGCACCATCCCCGGTGTGGTTCCGGGCCAGTATGACCGCCCGGCGGGCTGTCTTCTGGCACCGCGCTGCCGCTATGCCGATGACAACTGCATTAAAAACCGCCCGGACGTCACTGATTTCAACGGACGCAATGTGCGCTGCTTCTATCCGCTAAATGACCAAGGCCTGCCGACGGGTCAAATCGACGGCCAATCAACCGGGGGGACGGTATAATGAGCTTTTTAGATACCAAACCCGGTATTCCGCTTTTGGAATCCGATGATCTTGTGCGTCACTACGATGTAAATCGCGGTTTTGGCAAACCTGATGCCACGGTCAAGGCGCTTGATGGCGTGTCCTTCACGCTTGAAGCACAAAAGACCCTGGCTGTTGTCGGTGAGTCCGGTTGCGGTAAATCGACCCTTGGCCGTCAGTTGACCCTGATTGAAAAGCCAAGTGCCGGTGGCCTTAAGATCAATGGCGATGCGGTTGGCAATCTGAGCGACAAGGAAGCCAAACAGTTCCGCCGCACGGTTCAGATGATTTTCCAGAACCCTTATGGATCACTGAACCCGCGCAAAAAAGTCGGGCAGATTCTGGCCGAGCCGGTTTTGCTCAACATGGACCAACTGGGTCGCAAGGAACGCGAAGAACGTGTGCGCGACACCATGGCCAAGGTTGGCCTGCGTCCGGAATTCTATCAGCGCTATCCCCATATGTTTTCGGGTGGTCAGCGTCAGCGTATTGCAATAGCCCGCGCACTGATCCTGGAGCCCAAAGTCATCGTTGCTGATGAACCGGTTTCGGCCCTTGACGTGTCGGTTCAGGCACAGGTTCTGAACTTGATGATGGACCTGCAAGAAGAGATGAATGTCGCTTATGTTTTCATCTCTCATGATCTTTCTGTCGTCAGACATATTGCAGATGACGTCATGGTGATGTATTTGGGGCGCGTCGCGGAAAAAGGACCGACCGACGAAATATTCGCCAAGCCGTTGCACCCCTATACGCGGGCGCTTCTGGCATCGGCACCAAAGATCGATCCGACACAACGTGTAAAGGCAGAACCGCTTACCGGCGAACTGCCGTCACCGATCAACCCGCCATCGGGCTGTGCGTTCCATAAACGCTGCCCGTTTGCGACCGAGGAATGCGCACAAGTTCGCCCTGAACTGCGCAATTTCGAAGGCCGCGAAGTGGCGTGTCATCGGGTCGAAGAAATCGCCTGAGAACGGGCGATCACCTGGATATCCAGGTAGACAAGGGAGCAAGGGGGCGCGCTGTAACAGGCTGCGCCCCTGCGCATTTTCAGATATTACCGATTGAAAATCAGGCCGTGGTGCGTGTCCGGTCGGTAAAGGCCAGCAACACGCCTGCTGCAACCAAAAGCGTTCCAGAAACACGGTTAAGCATCCGCATATGGCGCGCTGACTTAATAAGCCCTTTGACCTGCCCACCCAACAATCCATAAATCAGCAAGATACTGCTTTCCATCGCAAGGAAGGTGACACCCATCACGCTAAATTGCGGGCCATAGGCCACCGCCGGATCAAGGAATTGCGGGAAAAAGGCGGTAAAGATCAAAATGGCCTTGGGATTGCCAATCGCTGTTAAGAACTCTGTCCGCGCAAGGGTAAAGGCGCCGGGATAAACCATCAGGGCGGTTTGCCCGGTTGCCGCGTCAACGTCATTTACTTTGGCAAACCAGCTTTTGATGCCCAGCCAAACCAGATAAACCGCACCAACCCATTTAATGATCAGAAACGCCGTTTCACTGGCGGCCAAAACCACACCAAGACCGGTTGCGGTAATCGCAATCATAATGGCAAAGGCAACAATCCGGCCAATGCCGCCAACAGCCGCAGACAACACGCCGTATCGCGCACCATTAAACATCGCCAGAAGGTTATTGGGACCGGGCACCATCGTCAAAGCGAAAGCCGCCCCGGCAAAAAAGAGCCAGGTATCAAACTGCATGGGGCTATTCCTGTATATCGGGATCGACAAAGCCGCCTAGGCGTCGAACCCAAATTGGTGACAGTATGATTTCGCCTGAAAATCAGTCGCGCGTCAATGCGGCAATCATGTCTGATGCCGCAGGCCATTTCGAACCAAGTGCCGCCCGCTTGCCCATCGAGAAATCGGCAAAGTCAAAACCGGGAGCCACGGTGCAGCCGAGCAAAGCAAACTTCCCGCCCGGTTTAAGGCGCGCCCCCTGCCAGACATTTTTCGGTACGACCATTTGCGGTATCTGCCCGGCCAAAAGATCTGATCCGATTTCAACCAGCTTATGCGTTCCATCGTCAAACAGTTGAAGCTGTTCGACTGCATCACCAAGATAGTGATGGAAAATCTCGTCACTGGTCAGGATATGCATGCCCGAAAAGGTATCAGGTGTCAGAAGATAATAGATCGCCGTTCCCGTACTGCGTACTCCAAGATACCGGTTGCCCGGATTGCAGGTTTCAAACGAACGGAAAGTCTCGGCGTAATAGCCGCCCTCAGGATGGGGCTGCAGGCCAAGCTTTGCGATCAGGTCGTCAATGGTGATGGTATTTTCTGACATGACAGGCTTCCTTTGACCAACGGCGACAACATCACGCCATCATGACGAAAAAAGGGGAAAGGCGCAAACCTTCCCCCCGGATAATTTCGCAATAACAGACATGCAACCACGCGGCAGACTAGTGTGCACTGTGATCCATTTTGCCATGGTCTTCATCACCATGGTTCATGTTGCCATGATCCATCGCATCCATGCCCGCCGGGCCTTTGGCCAGTGGGCCCATGACTTTGATCATGACCGGAACATCACCCGCCTTTTCAAATTCCAGCGTGACTTTGATCATCTCGCCTTCTTCCAGCGGCTTTTTAAGGCCCATCAGCATCACGTGATAGCTGCCCGGTTTGAACTGGACTTCACCATGCATCGGGACATCAATGCCGCCTTCGACCTGACGCATCTTCATGACGTTATTGGCCATGATATGGGTGTGAAGTTCGGTTTTTTCCGCCACGTCACTACGCACATTCACAATGCGGTCTTCGCCACCATGATTGATCACGGTTAGGAAACCCGCACCATTGCGCACCTGACCAAGCGATGCTTTGGTCCAGGCATCCTTGATTTCGATATCTGCGGCAAAGGCATGACCCGCAACAAACAGCGACGCCAAAGTCGCAACTACAGCCAACAATTTTTTCATGTGTTTCGTCCGTCTTTTGGGCCACCAGCAGGCATGCCCGATTTCATCTATGGATTTGGGTTGGTTTTGAAATCAGACGGAAAGTGGCGGGGCGCGCGAATGGCGAATACGCGGAATGTCATGACCAGACGCCCCACCAACCGCGTGGACATAATCGACATGATGGGACACGGATACCGGCGCGACATACAGCACATCGATATCGACTACCGCCCCATGATGGGTCGCACACAGCGAACAGAAACCATGTCCCGCCGATTGGGCGGGTGTATCGGGAACGTCATCAGCACCGCTCAGCGATACGGCCTTAATACCCGTACCGGTACAGATCAGGATAACGTTGCTGCCCGGGGCCGCGGCGGCACCGGAAATGCCGTCAAACTGCCCGTTTAGCAGGGCCGGGACAAAGCCCGATTGGGTGATACCGGCAAGCAGGATGACAACCGCCATAGCCCATGTTTGAACAACACGGGCAACAGAAAAGCCGAAACGGCGATATGGGCGTTTGGTTGTGTCCATAAGCGTGATATGCCCGATTTGAGGCTTCGCTGCAATGACATTGATCATTGCATCACCTTTAGAATAACCTTCCTATTCTGATACTTGATCGTCAAAATTGGAGCTACCTTATGCATAATGGTGCAACGACCAGCTCAGTGAAACTGCCCCACCCCGCCCTGCCGGATGCTGACTGGGTCGACAGTTTTACGATCACTTCGCCCCAAACCGGGATCACCCCCGACATCGCCGCACGCAAGATCATGGAATCGCGCCCCGGATGGGTTGTGCGATTGATGCAGTTTCGCGATATGGTCGTGCGACCGTTTGGGTTAAAATCGGGGGTCCCCGACCCACAAAATGCCGATGTTATCGGAATTTTCCCGGTAATTGCACGGGCCAAGAATTCGATCACTCTGGGCTTGGATGACCGGCATATTGATTTCCGCCTGATCATTGAGATCGAAGAAACCGCAAACAATCAGACCAAAATTCAGGCCATCACGGCGGTTAAACGCCACAATATGTTTGGTCGCGCCTATCTTGCGACGATCACACCGTTCCATAATCGTATTGTGCCCGCGATGTTAAACGCGGCCTATCGTACATAGCCCAGTGCAAAAGGCCGGACTAAACAGCCCGGCCTTGGATTTCTCCGGTTCAGGAATGAATGCGCTTAGATCATATCGCGCGCATTGACCAGTTCATCGAATTTGTCACCATCAAGGAAGCCAAGGGCGATGGTGGCTTCTTTCAGGCTGGAGCGATCCTTATGCGCCTTTTTGGCAACGGCCGCGGCATTGTCATAGCCGATATGGGGTGCCAAGGCGGTTACCAACATCAGGCTTTGTTCGACATAGTAATCAATCTTGTCCTGATCGGCTTCAAGACCGGCAACACAATTATCAGCAAAGCTCACCGATGCATCGGCAATCAGGCGGATCGATTGCAACAGGTTATAAATAATCACCGGCTTGAACACGTTCAGATCAAGGTGACCGTTCGCCCCGCCCACCGTCACAGCAACATGATTACCCATCACCTGCGCACAGACCATGGTAAGGGCCTCAGCCTGTGTCGGGTTTACTTTGCCCGGCATAATCGATGATCCCGGCTCGTTCGCGGGCAGGATCAGTTCGCCCAAGCCACAGCGCGGGCCAGATCCCAGCAAACGAATATCGTTGCCAATTTTCATCAACGATGTCGCCAGAACATTCATCACGCCAGACATTTCAACACAGGCATCATGGGCAGCAAGTGCTTCGAATTTGTTTTCGGCGGTTTGGAATGAAAGCCCGGTGATGGCAGACACCTGTTTGGCAAATTCGACATCAAAGCCCTTTGGCGCGTTTAGCCCGGTGCCAAGGGCCGTGCCGCCCTGCGCCAGCTTGCAAAGGCGCTTCATCGCATCATCAATGCGATCCAAACCCAAGGCGATTTGTGCGGCATAGCCGGAAAATTCCTGGCCCAATGTCAAAGGCACAGCATCCTGCATATGGGTACGGCCGATTTTGACAATGTCGGCAAATGCCGCAACCTTTGCATCAAGGGTTGCACGCAAATGCGCCAATGCCGGTTTCAGCTTTTCTTCAATCTCGACCACGGCCGCAATATGCATGGCTGCCGGAAAACTGTCGTTGGAGGATTGCCCACGGTTGACGTGATCGTTGGGATGAACCGGATCGCGCATGCCCATCGGCTTACCCATGATTTCACAGGCCCGGTTGGCGATCACTTCGTTGGTATTCATGTTGGTCTGCGTACCGGACCCGGTCTGCCAGACAACCAGCGGGAAATGATCCAGCAATTTGCCTTCGGCAACCTCGGTTGCCGCGGCCTCAATCGCCTTGGCCAATTCCGGATCAAGATTGCCAAGTGCCGCATTGGCCCGCGCCGCGGCAAGCTTCTGCACCCCGAATGCCTTGATCAGTGCATCGGGCATACGTTCACCACCGATGCGGAAATTTTGTCTGGAACGTTGGGTTTGCGCCCCCCAATACCGGTCTGCAGGCACCTCGATTGCGCCCATGGTGTCGTGTTCGGTACGGGTGGTCACTTGATTGGTCACGATAGAAGTCCTCCGTGTCAGAATTCAGACTGACCGGGGCGGGAAACCCGGTGCGACAGTCGTGATCCGGACTGCCGATCAGGAATATGGTTCGGAACCAACCGGAAGGCAAATGCAATTGGTTTGGAAAAGTTTGAACCGATATCAGGCCGTCTTGGCGATGGGATCCTGCCACGCCAGAAGTTTAATCCCTGCCCGTTCAAGCTGTGATGCGATTTCTGGTACAGGCAAACGGTCGGTGACAATCCCGCTCAGGGATTCAAGTGGTGCAACATTTTCCAGATAACGCTGATCAAATTTGGTGTGATCGACCATCAGCCAGATTTCATCGGATCGTTCCATCATCGCACGTTTGACCGCCACCGCCCGACGGTTCACATCGCTAAACCCCTGTCGCGAAACACCAGATGCCCCGATAAAGGCAATGTTAGCATGAAAGCGACGAAGATATTCGACTGTCTCACTGCCATAAACCGCATTTTCACGTCGATCAAACTGCCCCGGACACATCAAGACATCATCATGATCTGGAAGATCGCCCATCCCGTGAACTACCCCATAACAGTTGGTCAGAAATGTCCGCGGTAACGTTCCGCGCCGTGCGGCCAAGAACGGTGCAATCTGTGCGACGGTTGATCCGGCATCAATCATCACAACATCGCCCGCCCGCACCATGTCGGCAGCCAACATGCCAATTCGTTCAAACCCGGCAACAGCAGTTGATTGCCGTTCCGCCAAATCGGGTTGGTGTCCCATCGGGCGCGCTGCTGCCCCGCCAAACTCCCGTTTGATCAGGCCCTCACTGCTCAGCGCGTCCAAGTCACGCCGGATGGTTTCAGTTGCCACATCGAATCGTTCGGCCAATGTGGTAACTCTCACATGCGGATGAACCTGCAATTCCTGTAAGATACGCTGTTGACGTTCTTTTTTTTCCAAACCGCAAATCCAATTCCCCCTGAATATTGGCAGCATTCCCAACAATACCGGCATCGTATCAATATGCGCTGAAATCTTTTGTTACAGTTTTATGTTGATTTTCCAACTTTTGCGAACCAATAATGTTGGTTAAAGCAACAATAAGAACAACAAACCCACACTAAAAATGGCGAAAAGCCAGCACTCACAGGGAAGAAAAGGTTCAAGTACCGTGTTTTCACATCCGAAAAAAACCGACAGTTTAAAGATCACCACCCTCCTTGCCGCGATTGGCATGTTGGGCATGACATCCAGCCCGGCGGCAGCAGCAGATGACTGCATCGCACGCGGCGATCTGGATCAGCTTTATTGTGACATGGATGGCGATCTGGTTGCCGATGCACCGGCAGCAGACCAGCTCGTTGATCCTGACACCCTTGTATTTGCATATACCCCGGTCGAAGACCCGGCTGTTTATGCCGATATCTGGAAACCGTTTCTCGAACATCTTGAAGAAGTAACTGGCAAAGACGTTCACTTCTTTGCTGTTCAGTCGAATTCGGCAGAAGTCGAAGCCATGCGTTCAGGCCGTCTGCATGTTGCCGGTTTCTCGACCGGTCCGACACCGTTTGCTGTTAACCTTGCCGGTGCCGTTCCGTTTGCCCTGATGGGTGCAGATGACGGACGCTTTGGCTATACGCTTCAGCTGTATACCCGCACCGACAGCGGCATCAACACGGTTGCGGATCTGAAAGGCAAACGCGTTGCACACACTTCCCCGACGTCAAATTCGGGTAACCTTGCACCGCGCGCCCTTCTTCCGGGTCAGGGCATTGTTCCTGAACAGGATTATGAAGTTGTCTATTCCGGATCCCACGACCAGTCGATCCTTGGCGTTGTAGCCGGTGACTATGACGCTGCCCCGGTTGCCTCCGAAGTTGTCGAACGCATGGCCCAGCGTGACCTTTATGATCCGAAAGATGTAAAGATCATTTATGAAAGCAATCGCTTCCCGACAACGTCGTTCAACTATGCCCACAATCTGAAGCCCGAACTGGTCGAAAAGATCAAGGAAGCCTTCTTTACCTTCGACATGACGGGCACTGCCCTTGGCACAGAGTTCAAAGGTGTCTCGAAATTCGTGCCGATCACCTATCAGAATGACTGGGCGGTTATCCGCGAAATTCAGGCCGCCAACGGTGTCAAATACACCCCGGACAACCTGAAGTAATCTGCATTTTCCATTCGACTTGAATACCGCAGGGCCTTGATCATTCAAGGCCCTGCGCATTCCCATTTTATCCGGGGTATCGCAATGCTGCGTATCAAAGAACTTGTAAAACGCTATGGCGATGAAAAGGCAGTGTTGAAGAACCTGAACCTTGAAGTCCCTGGCGAAAGCGTCGTTTCGATCATTGGCGCGTCAGGTGCTGGTAAAAGCACCTTGTTGCGCTGTATCAACCGACTGGTTGAGCCGTCTTCAGGCTCCATCGAATTGAACGGCACTGAACTGACCACGCTCGAAGGCAAGTCGCTGCGTCTGGCCCGTCGCCGTATCGGCATGGTGTTTCAGGGCTTTAACCTGATTGAACGCCTGACGGTCATGGAAAATGTCCAGTCCGGTCGTCTTGGTTACCTTCCGGCATGGCGCGCGGTGAGCCGCAAATACCCACAAGAAGACATCGACCGTGCTTTCCATCTGATGGAACGTGTCGGCATTGCCCATTATGCGGACAAACGCGCCAGTGAGCTTTCCGGTGGTGAACGCCAGCGCGTCGGTGTTGTGCGCGCCCTGATGCAGGAACCAGAAATTCTGCTGGCCGATGAACCAACCGCATCACTTGATCCGAAAACATCGCGTCAAATCATGGAACTGTTGCGCGCACTCGCATCCGAGCTGCAGCTGCCGGTTCTGATCAACATCCATAACGTCAACGAAGCCAAGGAATATACCCAGCGTATCGTCGGCATGCGGTTTGGTCGCATCATTTTCGATGGCGAACCAGTCGATCTGAGCAACGATGCCATGGATGAAATCTATGCCGGTGTTCCGGCCGAAGAACGCGGTGGTGCCGAAAGCAGCACCCATCTGCGTGAGGTCGCCGGAAGATGAGCAGCACCGTTGAAAAAACGGGCCGCACGTGGAAGAAGCCACCCTTTATCGCCAACCCCGTGTTGCGTTGGGGCCTTCTGATTGCTGTTGCGGCCTATATATGGTGGGCCATAACCACCCTGCCATTTGATTGGGAACGTATTCAGGACGGTGTGCCACGTGCCATCCGTATCTTTAAGGGAGCATTCCCGCCAAGTTTCCTGCGCGGTGAGTTGCTGTTTGACGGCTTTATGGAAAGCATCAAGATCGCCATTGTCTCGACCCTTCTGGGTCTGGCTTTAAGCGTTCCGATTGCCTTTGCATCGGCATCAAATATCGCACCCAAATGGCTTTATACCATTGGCCGGGCCGTGATCATTATTGCCCGTTCCTTCCACCCGGTTATCGTCGCCATCCTGTTTGTCAAAGCCGTTGGTTTTGGCCCTCTGGCTGGCATTCTGACCCTGACGATCTATTCCATCGGTTTTGTTGCCAAAATGCTGGCCGAACGGATCGAAGAAATTGACTGGGGTCAGGTCGAAGCCATCCGTGCGGCAGGTGGGGCAACCTTTGTCACCATGCTTTATGCCGTGATCCCGCAAATCATGCCCCGTCAGATCGGCCTTTCGATTTATCAGCTTGATAGCAACCTTCGTGCGTCTGCCATTGTCGGCATCGTTGGCGCGGGTGGTATCGGATCGACCTTGCTGAATGCTTTCGGGCGCTACGACTATGATTTCGCGTTGGCGATTACCCTTTGCATCATTGGTGTGATCCTTGTCAGCGAGGCCATCAGTGGCCGGATCAGGAGGAACCTATGGTAGCTACAAGCCAACCTACCGGACCGGACGCCATCGCGCACCGTGAATGGTCACGCTACACCACCAAAGAACGCTGGCGCCGCTTTGGCCTGATGGCCTTGGTCGCACTTGCTGTCGTCTGGTCACTATCAACAATCAATGTCATCTGGCCTTGGTTGTGGGATGCCCCGCAACAAATGGGCGATCTGTTTGGCCGTATGTTCCCGCCATCGCTTGAAGGCTGGGAAAACATTGCATGGACCCTGCTTGAAACGGTCAATATCGCAACGATTGCGACCTTCTTTGCCGTATTCCTGTCGCTTCCGGTTGCGCTGATCGCAGCCCAGAATACAACGCCGAACCGTTTCACCCTATGGCTTGGCCGGTTCATTCTGGTGTCATCACGCTCGGTCAATACCATCATCTGGGCATTGCTGTTTGTTGCCGTGTTTGGACCGGGTGTTCTTGCCGGTATTCTGGCGATTGTTTTCCGATCCCTTGGTTTCCTTGGCAAATTGCTGGGCGAAGCAATCGAGGAAATCGACCGTGCACCGATCGAGGCGCTTGAAGCGGTCGGCGCATCACGTTTTAAAATCCTTGTTTACGGGATCATTCCGCAGGTCATGCCGACCTTCTTTGCGGTATCGATCCTGCGCTGGGATATTAACCTGCGTGAAAGTACGGTTCTTGGACTTGTCGGGGCGGGCGGTATTGGCATCATCCTTCAGGGTGCGATTGATACCTTTGCCTGGCAGACGGTTGCCACGATACTTCTGGCCATCATTGGTCTGGTGGTTATTGGCGAAGCGATTTCAGCTTACCTGCGTAAAAAGGTGATCTGACGTGGTTAAAACATACGACCTTCTGGTCGTAGGCGGCGGCATCAATGGTGCGGGTATTGCCCGTGATGCCGCCGGTCGCGGACTTTCTGTTCTTTTGGTCGAACAGCGCGACCTTGCCTCGGCCACATCTTCCAATTCGACCAAACTTATCCATGGCGGCCTTCGATATCTTGAACATTACGAGTTCCGACTGGTGCGTGAAGCCCTTCAGGAACGCGAAGTTCTGCTTGCTGCCGCCCCTCACATCATCTGGCCGCTTACGTTCGTTCTGCCCCACCATCGCGGCTTACGTCCGAAATGGATGCTGCGTGCCGGATTGTTTCTTTATGACCATCTGGCAAAACGTAAACGCCTTCCCGCATCACGCAGCCTATCCCTTGCAGGCACGCCAGAAGGAGCACCGCTGAACTCCGATTTCACCAGTGGCTTTTCCTATTCCGATTGCTGGGTCGATGATGCAAGACTGGTTGTCTTGAACGCACAGGATGCACAAGTTCGCGGGGCAGAGATTTGCACACGGACTCAGTGCAAAACACTGGTGCGCCATCACGATCACTGGAATGCTGAACTTTCATACGAAGACGGATCAAAACGATCGGTCAAGGCCCGTGCCGTGGTCAATGCCGCCGGTCCATGGGTCACCCAAATGGTCGAGAATGCCGGTCTTGGCAACAAGGCAGCCGGACTTCGTTTGGTCAAGGGCAGCCACATCGTGGTTCCGCGCATTCACGACCATGAACATTGCTATATCTTTCAGAATGGCGATGGGCGGATTGCCTTTGCCATCCCCTATCAGCGTGATTACACCCTGATCGGCACCACCGACATTGCTTACAGCAGCGATCCGGCACAGGTCAAAATCAGCGATCAGGAAGTCGATTATCTGCTTGAACTGGTTAATGGCTATCTGGCCAAACCGCTTTGTCGTGACGATGTGGTTTGGGATTATGCCGGTGTCAGGCCGCTTTATGATGACAAGAACGCCAATGCATCGGCTGTGACCCGCGATTACGTGTTTGATCTTGATACCGGGGATAGCCAAACCGCCCCGGCGATCCTGTCGATCTATGGTGGAAAGATCACGACTTATCGCCGGCTTGCCGAACATGCCATGCAAAAACTGGCCCCGGTTCTGGGCAACAGTGCCCCGGACTGGACCGCAACCGCCACGCTTCCGGGCGGCGACATGGCAGATGGTGATTTTGACCGGTTCATTGGTGATATGCAGGCAAAGTACGACTGGGTTCCAGAACCCTTATTGGCCCGCCTTGCGCGCTGCTATGGCACCGCCATGACCAAGATTTTGGGCGACGCCACGTCGATGTCCCAATTGGGTCAAGAGCTTGCCCCAAATCTGTATGAAGTTGAATTGCACTACCTGATGGCCAATGAATGGGCCTGCACCGCAGAAGATGTTCTGTGGCGCAGAACCAAGCTTGGTCTTGGGATGCAGCCTGATCAGGTCGAAGCCATTCAAAATTGGTTTGCCGCCCAAACCCGGCTTGATCGGGCTGCGCAATAATTCAAAAATAAAGGCGGTGAAAACTTCACCGCCTTTTTCTTTTCAGATCATATGAGCCGATCAGATGCCTTTAATAGGCATATTCCTTGAACAACGGATCAACCGATCCGTTCCATTCGGTTTCATATTTGTCCAAAAATTCTTCGGCCAAAGTACGCCCGCTTTCTGCGACGTCTTCAAGACCGTCAAGGAAGTGGCTTTCATCGTCGCCATAGCTGTCCATACGACCCCGGCTTTTAAGGCCCTGCTTGGATATCGCGACAACATCTTTCGCAAGATCCTGAACCGTCCCGTTCTTGAACTTGGTCGCAAGGGCGGTACGTGGGACATCGCTGCGCAATGCTTCGCGTTCTGCCGGGCTAAGATCACTGACCAAATCCCATGCCGCATCAAGGGCTGTGTCATCATAAAGCAAGCCAACCCACAAGGCAGGCAGCGCACAGATACGACGCCACGGGCCACCATCGGCCCCGCGCATTTCAAGAAACGTCTTAAGACGGACTTCCGGGAACGCGGTGGTCATATGATCTGACCAGTCATTCATGGTCGGGCGTTCACCGGGCAATGCATCAAGTTTGCCATTCATGAAATCACGGAACGACTTGCCCGCAGCATTGATGTATTTACCGTCGCGATAGACAAAATACATCGGCACATCAAGCATGTAATCGACATAGCGTTCAAAGCCAAAACCGTCTTCGAAAACGAATGGCAGCATGCCGCAACGATCCGGATCGGTATCAGTCCAGACATTGGATCGTGCGGATAAGAACCCGCTTGGTTTGCCATCGACAAACGGCGATGCGGCAAACAACGCGGTCGCAACCGGCTGCAAGGCCAGGGACGTTCTGAATTTCTTGACCATGTCGGCTTCGGACGAAAAGTCCAGATTGACCTGAATGGTCGAGGTCCGCAGCATCATGTCCAGACCAAGCTTCCCGACTTTGGGCATATAGTCGCCCATAATCTTGTAGCGACCCTTGGGCATCCACGGAATGTCTTCGCGCGACCATTTCGGATTGTGACCAACGCCAAGCATATCAACGCCAAGGTCACCGCAAATTTCGCGAATTTCATGAAGGTGGGTATGCACTTCACCACAGGTCTGGTGAATGTTCTTAAGCGGGGCACCCGACAATTCGATCTGTCCGCCCGGTTCAAGCGATACAGAACATTTGTCTTTGGTCAGGGCAATTATATTGCCGTTTTCAATGATCGGCTCCCAGTCAAAACGCGCCACCAGCGCATTCAGAAGGGCTTTGACACCACGATCACCTTCATAGGGAATGGGGCGAAGGTCATCGCGGGTAAAGGCGAATTTTTCGTGTTCGGTGCCGATGGCCCAGTCTTTTTTCGGCTTACAGCCGGACTCAAACCATTCGACAAGCTGGCGCCGGCTTTCAATTACCGGGCTATCACCAGTGGAGGCGCTGACAGTCATAAGGGCTTCCCCTAATTTCTCGCAACTGGTCGGTGAGACCAATCGCCGATGCGATCCTGAAACACAGTCAATGCAGCAATTGCCGCCGTCTCGGCACGCAGGATGCGTGGGCCAAGACTTACAGGCGTTGCAAAAGGCTGTTTGCTTATACGTTCAAGTTCGTCGGCGCTAAAGCCGCCTTCGGGTCCAATTACGATTGCATGGTTAACAACATTGGTATTGTCGATAGCCGAGCCAGCGCCCTTTGCCAATAGCTGACTTAGCACATCACCAATTGGTGACCCGCTTCCTGTTTCGTCACAGAACAAAAGATGGTGATTTTCTGCAACATTTGCGACCCAATCCAGCAATCGGACCGGTTCACAAATTTCAGGCACAGTAAGGCGTTCGCATTGTTCGGCGGCCTCTATCACCTGTGCCTGCAGACGATCAAGACGCACCTTGTCTGTGATACCGTGCTGGGTAATTACCGGCTGCAATCTTTCGACACCCAGCTCGACCGCCTTTTCAATCAGAAAATCAAGGCGCTGCTTTTTGATCGGTGCAAAAACAAGAGTCGGTCCGACTTCATTGCCCTGTTCGCGCAATTGTCGCTCGGCGGTGATCCGGCCTTTCTTTTTGCGAAGTTCGCTGATCGTCCCTAGCCACTCGCCATCCAGCCCGTTAAAAATCTTAACTGGCGTTCCGGGCTTGAGCCGCATCACATGTTCAAGGTAATGAGACTGTTCAGGAGCAAGTTCGATCTCGCCCCCTTGCGTGATAGGGTTATGGACGAAAAGGCGCTGACGGGCACGGGTGGCATCTGCTGTCATGTAGGTCCCCAAAGCCGTTTTACGGCATCGTGAAAAGTTTTTTGTTAGATAGGCCATTTATGACACAGGTCAACCAACCAATACAGAATACCAAGAACGATATGCCGCAAGACGGTTGGATTGATCGGCTCATGCCCCCTTCTGTGCGCCCCTATCTGAAACTTTTGCGTCTCGACCGTCCGATCGGAACATGGCTTTTGCTGTTACCGTGCTGGTGGTCAACCGCCATGGCCGGTGGCCTAAGTCCCGATATCACGGCAAAGCAGATCGTGATCATGATGGCGTTGTTTGGGCTTGGCGCGATCATTATGCGTGGTGCGGGATGTGTCATCAATGATCTGGCGGATCGTAACTTTGACGGCAAGGTAGAACGCACCACCACCCGCCCACTGCCAAGTGGTCAGGTCAAAGTATGGCAGGCATTGCTGTTTCTTGGCTTCATGATGCTGTTGGGTTTGGCCATTCTGGTTCAGTTCCGGATTGAAGCGATCATTGTCGGCATCTGTTCGATCCCGATCATCGTCACCTATCCCTTCATGAAGCGGATCACCTATTGGCCACAGGCCTGTCTTGGCCTGGCCTTTAACTGGGGTGCGCTTGTCGGGTGGACTGCGGTGACCGGCACGGTCGAGCCCGCCGCGATTGCCATGTATGCCGCTGGTTTCTTTTGGACGCTGGGCTATGACACCATCTATGCCCATCAGGACAAGGATGACGATGCCAAGATCGGTTTAAAATCACTGGCCTTGCGGCTGGGAGATGCCACACCGAAATGGGCCCAGGGGTTTTATACCATGACCACCTTGCTGCTTGGTATTTCCGGCATGTTGGCTGATTTGCACTGGTCGTATTTTGTCTTGCTTGGTCTTGCGGGCATTCATTTGGGTTGGCAGGTCGCGACGGTCAAACTTGATGACGCCGCCAATTGCTTAAAACGGTTCAAATCAAACCGCGATTACGGATTATTGGTTTTGGCCGCAATTGTCATTTCCCATTTAATTGCAATTGCCTGATAACAGCAAAGGCGGGGTTGGGTTTTTGAAACCGCACACCATCTGTCTGTTTTTGTGACATTTATAAGGGCGCGTTTATGGCCGCACCGCTTGCCTTGATGATTGCGGGCCTGATCCTTGCCGGGGTTGGAGCCCAATGGTTTGCCTGGCGCGCAGGTGTGCCTGCCATTGTCTTGCTTTCCGCCCTTGGGTTGATCCTTGGCCCGGGGACTGGCTTGCTTGATCCGGTCGCCGATTTCGGCCCGTTGCTTCAACCCCTGATCGCCGTTGCTGTCGCCGTCATTTTGTTTGAAGGCGGGCTTGCGCTTGATTTCCGCGAATTGCGCCACAGTGTAAGTGGCATTTTACGCCTGACCACGGCAGCCCCGCTTATTGCCTGGCTTTTGGGGGCCTTGGCAGCCCATTATCTGGCCGGGTTGGAATGGCCGGTCGCGGCCCTGTTTGGCGGGATCATGATCGTCACCGGGCCTACCGTGATCGCACCATTGCTGCGCCATGCGCGACTGTCAAAACATCCGGCCACGCTTTTGAAATGGGAAGGCATCGTCAATGATCCCATTGGTGCGTTGTTTGCCGTTCTGGTCTACGAGATTGTCGTCGCCCTTGAACATGGTAGCGGGCTGAGTGGTGCGATTGGGCATCTGGCCTTTAACGTCTTCATCGCCATTGCCATTGGCCTTGTTGCCGGTTTTTGCACCGTGCAGGTATTTCGCCGTGGCTGGATTCCAGAATTCCTTAAGGCGCCATTGGTTTTGGGCGTCTTGCTGACCTGTTTTTCCGGGGCAAACATTGTTCAGGAAGAAACCGGTCTTTTGGCCGTCACGGTGCTGGGTCTTGTCATTGGCAACGCACATCTGATGGCGATTGATGAAATCCGCCGGTTTAAAGAAACCCTGACGGTTATTCTGGTTTCAAGCGTCTTCATCATTCTGACCGCGACGTTGAAATGGTCGATGGTCAAAGAATTGACATGGGGTCATGGCCTGTTTGTTGCCGTGATGCTGTTTGTTGTCCGCCCGGTTTCGATCATGGGTGCGCTTAGCTTTTCAAAAATTGAATGGCGTGAACGACTTTTGGTTGGCTGGATTGCGCCGCGCGGGATTGTCGCCGTCGCGGTATCGGGACTGTTTGGCACCGAACTGGTGCATCTTGGCTATGCCGATGGTGCGCTTTTGATCCCGCTTGCCTTTGCCATGGTGTTTTCAACAGTGGTTCTGCACGGTTTTTCCATTCGCCCGATGGCGCAATATCTTGGGCTGGCAGTCAATGGCCCGCCCGGTGTTTTGATTGTCGGCGCACATCAATGGACCATCGATCTGGCAACCCGGTTGGACGAGCTTGATATTCCCGTCGTGATCACTGATTCGCGTTGGCATGCCCTGCGGCCTGCCCGTGAAGCGGGTCTGTCCACATTCTACGGCGAAGTCTTGTCCGAGGTGTTTGAACATCACCTTGATACCAGTGCACTTGGCAAGTTAATCGCCGCCACGGACAACGATGCCTATAACACGCTTGTTTGCAGCGATTTCGCCCCTGAATTTGGCCGTCGATCGGTCTTTCAAACCGGCATTCACCGCGCATCAGAAGATCGCAGCCGCCACAGCGCCAACCAGACGCTGGGCGGATTACCGTTTTGTTCGGAACCG
The DNA here is from genome assembly GCF_050516545.1 of Thalassospira lucentensis. Taxonomy (GTDB): domain Bacteria; phylum Pseudomonadota; class Alphaproteobacteria; order Rhodospirillales; family Thalassospiraceae; genus Thalassospira; species Thalassospira lucentensis_C. The sequence continues at coordinate 2,835,373 of NZ_CP191544.1, forward strand.
CTGACCACGGATGATATCCGGCGAAATTATCGCAGCGGAATATCTGTTCGCCAAACCCGCCTGACGGACAGTTTCGGATGGGATGATTTCATAGCCCTTCACGCAGAAACACCGACTGTTCTGGCAATGGTGCGCGGCAATCAGTTGTTTATCGGAAACGACATTCCCAAAGCCAAACCGCGTGATGTGATCTTGTATCTTGGGACCGGCGATACCGAGATCCCATCATAAAGAACCGCTTGCTCATCACCTGCAAAGCCGATACTCCGGGCACATGATCATTGCCAAAGCACCCATGCCATGACCGAGAATGTCTTTGCCGACGCCCTTGTGCCAGATGTCGACGATCCGCGATTTGCCGATCTGATCGAAACGTTTACCGTGCCTGCACGCGTGCCGCTGGCCCCAGAAATCGAGATGTATCTGGCAACCCACATCACTCCCCTTTGGCAGGCAACCGAAGATATTCTGGGTGTGCTTGATATCCCACCACCCTATTGGGCCTTTGCATGGCCCGGTGGGCAGGCCATCACGCGCTATATTCTTGATCATCCCGAAATGGTACGTGGCAAGCGCGTGCTTGATTTTGCCTGTGGTGGCGGCATGCAGGCGATAGCCTGTGTCATGACCGGTGCAGCAGATATTCTGGCAAATGATATTGATCCGGTCGCGATTACGGCAACCCGCCTGAATGCCACGCATAATGGCGTTGAATTCCCGACCACCACCGAAAACTTTGTTGGCACCAGTACACCAGAAAAACGTTGGGATGTGATTTTTGCCGGCGATGTTTGTTATCAACAGGATATGGCAAATGCCGTTCTGCAATGGTTGATGGCTGAAGCCCGCCTTGGCACGCGCGTTATCCTTGCCGATCCAGGGCGGACTTATGCCCCGACCCACAATATTGACGAACTGGAAACCTATGACGTTCCTGTCGATGTCGCGGTCGAGGATACCGAAACGAAATTCACCCGCATATGGCAGCTTTTGCCCGATCGGGGATAATCGACCATTCACGTAAAAGCCCGGCAAACCAAATGGTCACCGGGCTTTTACATATCGGGATTTCTATCGACTGATCATGATCAGCTCGAAATGCTTTTCACACAATCATTCAATTCGGAAATGCCGTTAAACACGAACTGAATGTTTTTCGAGATTTCCTGCGTGACGCTGGTTTGTTCTTCCACCGCCGATGCGACGTTATCGACATAACCGCTCACGGTTTCAGCGGATGTTGAAATGCCGTCGGTTGATTCCACCACCCTTCTGGTGATGCTCATCATTGCTTCGATCTGTGTTTCGATTTCATCGGTTGCTTTTGCTGTTTGGTTGGCAAGGTTTTTGACCTCACCTGCGACAACGGCAAAGCCTTTGCCTGCTTCGCCTGCACGGGCGGCCTCAATCGTTGCATTCAGTGCCAACAAGTTCACCTGTTCGGCAAGATCGCGAATGATCTGCACCACACCTGCCATGGATTCAGACGTCGTTTCCAGATCAGCACGGACCTTGTTGGCTTCTTCAGTTTGGGCGACAATATCGGTCATCGCGATTTGGGATCTATGCATGCTTTCGCTGATTTCCTGAATCGCTGCGAGCATTTCCTCTGACGCGCTGGCAACGGCCTCGGCACTGCTGCTTGATCCTTCTGCCAAATCCTTGGCTTTGCGACGTGCCTGTACCTGTCTTGTAATATCGGTCGCATATTTCACGACTTTGAAGGGGCGACCATTCATATCCATAACAGGATTATAGCTCGCCTGAATCCAGACTTCACGCCCCCCTTTGCCAAATCGCCGAAACTCGGCAACCTTATGCTCACCGCGACGCAAAGCGTCCCAGAATTCCTTGTAAGGTGCGCCGTTGGCTTCTGCGGGATCAATGAAGATGCTGTGATGTTTGCCTTTGACTTCAGAAAGCTGATAGCCCATGGCATCAAGGAAATTGGAATTGGCATTGCGAATGGTGCCATCCATTTCAAACGAGATCACGGCTTGCGATTTATGAATCGCATCAATCTGCCCGGCAAAATCAGCAGCCTGCAGTTTCTGCGCTGTAATATCGGTGGCATATTTCACGACCTTGAACGGTCGTCCCGCCATATCCATGATCGGGTTGTAACTGCCCTGAATCCAGACTTCCTTGCCACCTTTGCCGAACCGCTGATATTCAGCCGCCAAGTGTTTTCCGGAACGCAACTTGTTCCAAAATTCCCGGTATTCATCACTTTTGGCAAATTTGTCATCGACAAAAATGCGATGATGCTTGCCCTTCACTTCATTAAGCGAATAGCCCATGGCACCAAGGAAGTTATCATTTGCATCAAGGATCATGCCTTCAAGATCAAACTCGATCACGGCCTGTGCCTTGCCAATGGCATCAATCTGGCCTGCATAGTCAGCGGACTTTAATTTACGCGCGGTAATGTCGCTTGCGATCTTGAAAACTTTATAAGGCTTACCGCTATTATTGAGCACGGAATTGTAGGTCGCCTGTATCCAGACTTCCTTACCGCCTTTGCCAAACCGCTGAAATTCAGCCGTAAAAGATTCTCCTGAATTTAGTCGATCCCAGAATGTTTTGTATTCCGCACTTTTCGCAAATTTCCCATCAACAAACATGCTGTGATGTTTACCGCGAACTTCTGAAAGCTCATAACCCATAAGCTTCAGAAAATTACTGTTTGCGTCGATAATCTTACCATCAAGCGAAAACTCGATCGTTCCCTGCGACTGTTTTATCGCTTGGACGATATGGCGATCATCGCCCCCTGAACCAAACATAATTCTATCTCCCAAAAGCACGAAACGTGACAACACACACGTGTATTCACGACGCATGTGACATTCACCACCCGCATTCTCCCGGAAGTAACCATTCAGAGTTTTGGAACTTGTGTTTTACTCCAAGCACCATTCAGGATTGAATTTGACTGATCGTTCTTAATTCAACCGAACAAGCAAACCGCACTGAGGGCGGATTTCCTTCAATCCCACGATAACACTATGATTTTTCATCATTTATTACGCCACTCTTGCATAAAGAGTGTGGCTGTTAAATTAGTCGTATGTATATATGGGGTCAAATACACCCTGATTACAGGGCCCGGGTCATTTTATGGAAAACCGGGTAGTAACTGCTGTCCGCAAAGCCTGATCGTCGATCAAACGCAGCACAAATTCCGGTTGCATGACGTATCCTGCCCGTCGTGCAAGATATTCAATCATGTTCCATTGATTGAACGACTTATAGCGTCGCCCTTGTGCCTGTATCGCCGAGACGGCAAAAATATCACTCTGATCAAAAATATGTCCGGCAACCGATTGATATGTGCCGACATGATCGGGCTTCAGACCACAATCAAGTTCGATATCGCGGCCATGAAGCTGTTGATAGCTGTAATGGCTCGGCACAGATTCCGTGACATGCATGTGGCTTAGTTGCTTGGCGGTAAGCCAGGTGACTGCAACACGTACTTTTGTTCCCGGTGACGAGGCCAAAGTGGCGGGTATCGCACCATAGCCGGTCATATGCGCGGAATAGACAATGTCATGATGATCCATCCAGCCATGGGTGATCAGAATCTCGTCTGACAGGTTTTGATGGGAAAACTTACGGGTCAATTGCACCGGAGCACGATTTGATCCAACCGCGAGAACCGGTATCCGTCCATAGGCCAGTCGTACAGTATCAACCTGTTTGACCGGCTCACACGCGTCAACCTTAAACAGGAAATCATGTTCGGGCGCGGCATAGGGATACAAAAACGCGCGCAGGAGCTCCTGCGCGCGTGGATGTTGTTCGATCTGTGCGCGCAACACGGGGTCCGTGATGATCTGCGCGTCAGAAAACGAAAACATGGTTTGGTCTTCCGGCTTAGCCTTCGACAACGCGATAACGGCAATTGCAGTTATCGACATACTGCCATGCCAATTTTGACCAAGCTTTCTCGGCATCTTCAAAGGTTGCAAACGGGCCGTGGCGTTCTTCTTCGCCACCGACCGGCGTTTCAAAGTCGGTGGTTTCATATTCACCACCAACAACCCAGTATTCTTCGAGGCGTTCAACGCGATAACGCGAGTTTGCATCATCAACCGACTGCCAGGCCATTTTCGACCAGTGCTTTTCTGCGTCTTCGAAGCTGCCAAACGGACCAATTTTGGTTTCTTCGCCAACCGGCACGTCAAAACCTGTATCCTGATAGGTGCCCCCGATAACCCAATATTTGGCCATCTGTGCGTCCTTCATGTTTTGGTAAGTTGCCAATGCGCGTGTTGTGGGCCACGCGACTCATAATCTAACCCATGTATAACCAAATGATGCGCCAACCAAAACCGCAAAATTATGTCTGATCATGCAACGCAGCATCCCGTATATATTTGGGGAGCAGTTTGTAAAGTTGCAAACCTTCGCTTTGACCAACAGCAAGGTTGTTCCAAAACGCCCCACCGCGTATGAAGAGAGACATATTTTAAAGATCAGCAGATGACAGGTGCCATGCCCTATCAATCCCTTCGTGACTTCATGGATGCGCTGGAAAAAACCGGCCGTCTTGTTCGCGTCACAGAACCGGTTTCCCCCAATCTTGAAATGACCGAAATTCAAACACGCCTGCTCGCCGAAGGTGGTCCGGCGGTTCTGTTTGAAAATGTTGTCGGGGATGATGGCAAAAAATACGACATGCCGGTTCTGGTCAATCTGTTTGGCACGGTTGACCGGGTTGCGGCGGGTATGAACCGCAAACCCGAAGAACTGCGCGAAGTTGGTGAAACGCTGGCCTTCCTTAAACAGCCTGAACCACCTGCAAGCCTCCGCGAAGCCTTTTCAATGCTGCCGCTGGCCAAAACCGTTATGGCAATGAAGCCCAAAACGGTATCCAAGGCGCCGTGTCAGGAAATCGTGCTTGAAGGCGATGAGATTGATCTTGCGAAAATTCCGGTTCAATCGTGCTGGCCGGGCGAACCCGCCCCGCTGATTACATGGCCGCTGGTTGTTACCCAAGGCCCAACGGCCGGGGAAAAGGGCGGCGATAAACGCGATGTATTTAACCTTGGCATCTATCGCATGCAGGTGTTGGGCAAAAACAAAACCATCATGCGGTGGTTAAAACATCGCGGTGGTGCGCAGCATCATGCCCGCTGGAAAAAAGAAAAACCCGATCCGCTGCCAGCCGCCATTGTATTGGGTGCCGATCCGGGAACCATATTGGCCGCCGTCACACCCGTTCCTGATACCCTGTCGGAATACCAGTTCGCTGGCTTGCTGCGCGGAGAAAAGGTCGAACTGGTTGATTGTAAAACCGTTCCGCTGAAAGTCCCGGCAACGGCCGAGATCATTCTGGAAGGCTACGTATCGCTTGATGAATATGCCCCTGAAGGGCCATATGGCGATCACACCGGCTATTATAATTCGGTCGAAGATTTTCCGGTATTTACCGTCACCGCAATCACCATGCGTAAAGACCCGATCTATCTGTCGACCTTTACCGGACGTCCGCCAGATGAGCCTTCCGTTTTGGGCGAAGCCTTAAACGACGTGTTCGTCCCGTTGCTTCAACAGCAATTTCCCGAAATCGTCGATTTCTGGTTGCCGCCCGAAGGATGCAGCTATCGCATTGCGGTCGTATCAATGAAAAAGGCTTATGCCGGTCATGCCAAGCGCGTGATGATGGGGGTCTGGTCGTTCCTGCGACAATTCATGTACACCAAATTTGTCATTGTCGTGGATGACGATATCGATGTCCGTGACTGGAAAGACGTCATGTGGGCGATTTCAACCCGCATGGACCCTGTGCGCGACATCACCACCGTCACCGATACCCCGATTGATTATCTTGACTTCGCATCCCCGGTCAGCGGCCTTGGCGGCAAGCTTGGCCTTGATGCCACCAACAAACTTCCCGGTGAAACCAACCGGGAATGGGGTGAGAAGATCTTTATGGACGACGACATCATTGATCGCGTCGATCAGAAATGGGATCGCTACGGCCTGCCCGGATCGGGTAAGAAAATCTGGAAAGACTAGGTTCACGGCATCAAATCCCGTGAAAGACCATATCCAATGCGTTGGTGAGGGTGAAGGTGTCTTCAAACTCACCAACTTTCTCTGCCAAATCTGATGCGCTAAGCGTTGCGATAAACTGGGGCAAAAGCACCCATACATCGCCGCCAATCCGTATTGTTGGATTGAGTCTGTCGGCAAGTATCGGAAATTCTGACATCGGCTTTAATGGGACAACGGCGCGTGTGCGAAGATCTGAAAGAAGATCTGACTGCACATCAACGACGTAGCCTGCTTCAAACCGGAAAATATCGCCCCTTGCCATCAAAACTTCCGATGCAATGCCAACGGAATGCCCTGCCGATCAACATAGCTGTTGCTGGCTTCCAAGGCGGCTTTGTTTTCCTGTTGCCAAAGGGCCGCACGTTGTTTGACAACCGCCTCCCTCAAACCAAGCTCTGCTGTTCGGGAAATATTGATCCCCAAAGCCTTCGCTTCGTTCAACAGTTCAACATCAAGACTAATATTGGTCGCCTTTCGCTGTGGCTTCGCGGAAGAAACCGTCATTTGAACCCCGCTTTCATGCGCATATTACTTGCGCATACTCTACCAACAAACAGACGCCAACTCAATTCCGGAAAAAGAACCAGTGATCGCCGTTCCCTGCTGCCTGTTCAGAATAGAAAAATTGCGGCGCGTCGCACATGAAGTCATCAATTCGGATCGAAAAGTTACATAACTTCTCATCGCCGATCACTTCGCCCATATATTCAACGCTGTTTTCCTGCCAGCTCATGACCGGCGGCGCGGTTTCGTCATAAAGGCAAAGGGCAAACTGCTCGGAACTTTCAAACGGGATATAGCGGATTTCGCTTTGATCCTTGCCGCCATGGTTGGTGACAAACAGCAATGCGAATTGCGGCCCCTTCGGACTGTCGAGATCAACCCAACCAGCAATCCGGTCGACCGCATCATCGCAGGTAAAATCACCGGTCAGCATTTGATGGCGATAGTTTTGGGCATATTGCCCTCCCTGAATGCGCATCTCGCTGTAAAGTTGGGCCGCGGATACCGGGTCGGTTTTACCATCGGCATTGAGCGTCCAAACACCATCCGCGTTCGGGTTTTCATCGGCCTGAGCGGTTTGACCACCCCAAGCGATCAGAACCAACCCAACCAGCAAAATCGCCCGTCGTGCAAACTGGTTCTTTGATTTTTCCCGGTGGGTCGTAAATTTCATCTGATCGGGTCCTGAAGTGATCGGCGACTTTGATTTTTCCATTATAACAGCAAGATGGTTCCATATGGCAAAAGACATGCCCTTGCTGATCGACCTTTTGCCTGCCAACTCTATAATCAGAAGTTTGGCACATCACATTGCAGGGGTCTTTTTCTTTCGGGCCTTTGCGAATGCGTTTCTGCCCCCTATAACATAAGCTAAAGAACCACATTCCGACATGAGGGAGCCTCCATGCCCAAGACCGACATGACACTTGATCGCATCAACGATTTGCTGGCACGCGCAAAAAAGGCCGGCGCGGATGACGCAGATGCCGTCTATGTCGAAGGAACGTCGCTTTCGGTGGCCCAGCGTCTGGGCAAGCTCGAAAAGCTGGAACGTTCCGAAGGAGCCGACCTTGGCCTGCGCGTTCTGATTGGCAAACAACAGGCTGTTGTATCCTCGTCCGATACCAGCGAGGCTGCCCTTAACGAACTTGTTGAACGTGCTGTCGCCATGGCGAAAAACGCCCCCGAGGACCCCTATTGCGGTATTGCCGATCCATCCGAACTTGCCGAAACGTTCGATGTTGACGCGCTTGAACTGTGCGAACCGGGCGAAGTTGATCAGGCAAAAATGATCGAATGGGCCACTGCTTGCGAAGAAGCCGCACGTTCGGTCGAAGGCATCACCAATTCCGAAGGATCGGAAGCCGGTTGGGGACGTCATCAAGTTACGTTGGCCGCCACCAATGGCTTTGCCAATTGCTATGCCGGGTCAGGTAGCCATATCTCGGTGTCGGTTATTGCCGGTGCCGGAACAGGCATGGAACGCGATTATGATTATGACAGTGCGGTATTTTCAACCGATCTGCGCGATCCGGTCGATATCGGCAAACAGGCCGCAGAAAAAACGCTACGCCGTTTGAACCCGCGCAAAGTCAAAAGCACGCAGGTTCCGGTAATTTATAGCCCGCGTGTGTCATCTTCTATCGTTGGGCATCTGTCTGGTGCTATCAATGGATCGGGCATCGCGCGCGGGACCAGCTTCTTGCTTGATGCCATGGGCAATGAAATCTTTGCCCCGCATATTAACATCATTGATGATCCGCACCGCAAACGGGGCCTGCGGTCCAAGCCGTTCGATGCCGAAGGGGTTGCCAACCAGAAACGTTATCTGATCGAAAACGGTGTTTTGAAAACCTGGATCATGGATTTGCGATCTGCACGCCAGTTGGGGCTGAAATCCACCGGCAATGCATCGCGTGGGGCCGGTAGCCTTCCGGGGCCTTCGACCACCAACCTTTACATGGAACCGGGCACGATCTCCCCCGAAGACATGATCAAGGACATCAAGCAGGGCCTTTACATCACCGAGATGATCGGCAGCAGTGTGAATGGCGTGACCGGCGATTATTCGCGCGGTGCATCCGGGTACTGGATTGAAAATGGTGAATTGGCCTATCCGGTGTCTGAAATCACCGTTGCGGGCAATCTCAAAGAGATGTTCAAAACCGTGGTTCCGGCAAGCGATCTTACATTCAAATACGGTACCAATGCCCCGACATTGCGTGTTGATGGCATGACACTGGCTGGGCAATAATCCGCCGTCAATAATTAAAACCAGAATAGAAAACCTACAAACCCGGTGCCGGTGGTGTGTGGATTAATCAACCGCAATGCGCAGCAATGCACCTTTTGATTCTGGTTCCTCTTGTCCATTGCAGGTCTGTGCATATGCCGGGGGCACCATCAGCCGCACGGGATATGGTGAAAGACTGATTTCACACGGAAGCTTACCAGCACTTTCACCATCAATTTGTAAGGGTGCGGGGCCGCAATGGCTTTCAATCGTGATACGCTCCGCCCGCACGACGGAAACGTCGGTCTGTTCGTGCAGGCGATTAAGGGTCAGGGCCAATCCGTAACGCGATAGCGCACCAATGCTATTTCCGGGCATTAAAACCACGTCAAAGGCATTGTCGGTCAGTTTTGCACTCGGTGATATGATGAACGCGCCACCATAATGTTGAGCATGGGTAATAACGACGCCGGCAACCCGATAATTTTCCCGGCCAATATTCACTTCAAAATCACGATGGCGCGGAAAGATAATATTGCGGATACCTTCAAGAACATACGCCCCCTTACCGATCATGCGTTTAAGCTTAAGCGACACATTGGCAACGGTATCGGCATCCGTCCCCATTCCGACCATCAGGAAGAATGCCCGCCCGTTTACCAAGCCTGGGCGAACCCAGACCATGCCGGGATTGTTGATATAATCCGCGACGGCCTTGGCTTTGCATTCCAGCCCGACTTCAACGGCCAACACATTGGCCGTCCCCAAGGGGATAACGCCAAGGGGTGGCACCTCATGGCCGTCAATCTGGGCATCAAGCAACCCATTCAGGGCCTCGTTTAACGATCCATCCCCACCTGCAACGAACAGACGCTGATGTGCACGTACTTTGCGCGCAAGTTCACGGGCATGTCCGGGATGAGTGGTTTGCAACAATTCCACCTTGATCCCCGCATGCTGCAGAATCTTGGACAAAAACCGTTGTTTATTACCACCCGCACGTGGATTGAAGATCACAGTCACACCGGCATGGGTCATTCAGAACATACTTCCGAAATAAAACCGAAATAAATCATACATACGCACTACCATATGAAAGAAAACATGTAACAGTTGCTTTACAGAACTGCGAAATTTCTGTGAACGGGTTATATGTTCGCGCGTTTTATTTTAAACCGATACTGGTTGGGGACAGTATTCGGCGTTTTAAACCGTCGGGTTCCAGCCATCCTTTTGGCAGGATACGGAGGAGCGGCAATGACAGCGATGACGCTGCAACCGCATTACCGCACGGTCTGGATTTCAGACGTCCATTTGGGGACACGTGGATGTCAGGCAGATCTTCTTTTGGATTTCCTCAATGAAGTAACGGCAGACACCTATTATCTGGTCGGTGACATTATTGATGGCTGGCGGCTTAAGAAAAGCTGGCATTGGCCGGAAAGTCATCACGCCGTTATCACGACAATCATGGAAAAGGCAAAAAATGGCGCCAAAGTTATCTTTGTGCCCGGAAACCATGATGAATTTGCCCGCGAGTTTGTCGACATGACTTTCGGGCATGTCGAAGTTAAAATGAACGACATTCACGAAACAGCCGATGGCAAACGCCTTTTGGTCATTCATGGCGATGAATTTGACGGGGTTGTTAAATACGCCAAGTGGCTCGCCTATCTTGGCGATACGGCTTACAATTTCGCCATTACGCTTAACCGCTATTACAACGGTATTCGCCGTCGCCTTGGCTATGGATATTGGTCGCTTTCGGCCTATCTGAAGAACCGGGTGAAAAATGCGGTTCAATTCATCTGCAATTTTGAAAACGCCGTCGCTCACGCCGCTGCCAAACGCAAGGTGGATGGTGTGGTTTGCGGGCATATCCATCATGCCGAGAAACGCATGATCGGGGATGTGCTTTATTGCAATGACGGTGACTGGGTCGAAAGCTGCACTGCCCTTGTCGAAGACATGGATGGCAAGCTGGAACTACTTCATTGGGCCGAAATGCGTCAAATGGCCATGACCCATTCCACACCCGGTCGCGATGCCGCCAGTGCGCCGTCGCTTGGCCTTGGTAAACTGATTTCCATGTTCCGTATCGCCCATGCTTCGGGCAGTTCCGCATCCAACGCGTCCCAAAAACGCGATGATGCACCGATTGGAAAGACTGCATGAAAATACTGATCGTAACCGATGCCTGGTATCCACAGGTCAACGGTGTTGTCCGTACCCTTGAAACCGTACGGGGCGAATTGGGCGAGATGGGGCATGACGTGCATGTCATCTCGCCCGATCAGTTTAAAACCATTCCCTGCCCAACCTATCCGGAAATCCGCTTGGCCCTGTTTGCCAAACGGAAAATGGCCAAAATGATCGAAGCCCTGCACCCGGTCGCAATCCACATTTCGACCGAAGGGCCGTTGGGGCAGGCCGCACGGGCTTATTGCCTTAAAAAAGGCTTGCCCTTCTCGACCGCCTATCACACCCGTTTCCCGGAATATATTCATGCGCGGTGGCGCTTGCCGTTATCTATTTCCTATCGCGGCATGCGGAAATTCCATTCGAAATCCCAGTCGGTGATGGTCGCAACCGAAAGCCTGCGTCAGGAACTCTCTGATTGGGGGTTCAACAATCTTCATATCTGGTCACGCGGGGTTGATCTAAACCTGTTTCGTCCACGACCAGAAGCAAGTTTTGGTGACTTTCCAAAACCGCATTGGCTGTTTGTTGGGCGGGTTGCGGTTGAAAAGAATATTGGTCATTTTCTCGACCTTGATTTGCCCGGCACAAAATTCGTCGTCGGCGATGGCCCGCAGCTAGGCGAACTTAAGGGAAAATACCCCAATACGCAGTTTCTCGGCAAAAAAATCGGCGAAGAACTGGCAACTGCCTTTGCGTCTGCTGATGTGTTTGTTTTCCCCAGCAAGACCGACACATTTGGCCTTGTTATTCTGGAAGCCTTGGCATCAGGCACACCGGTTGCTGTCTTCCCGGTTCAGGGCCCCGCCGACATTGTTCGCGGTACCAAGGCCGGTGCAATTGATGCCGATCTTCGCGAAGCTGCCATGGCTGCGTTGGAACTTAAAAGCGAAGACGCCCGCGCCTTGGCCGAACAATATAGCTGGCACAATTCCGCCAGCCAGTTTCTGCATAATCTGGCACCATTTTCCGGTGGATTTGATGGGATTGAGGCCATTCGCATATCCCTTGATGACGCAGCACGACACACGCCAGAGGATATTAAAATCCACACTGACAGCGACAAGACAACTGCGCCAAACGACACGACTGAACCGATCGGTCAGCCAGCACAATAAGGTGCTGGCGACCCGTTCGGTTACATGCAGATATGGGCGTTAAATTAGAAGTGCGATCAAGGCTGAATTGCTTCTTCACACAGGGTTTTGCGCAATATGCGATAGGCGCTTAGGCCATTGATCGCATCGGTCCCCAACCAACGCCGGAAGGGTCGCAAGATCAGATAGACCGGGCGCAGCAAGCCGAACACTTTTCGAAGCGGCACAAGTTGCGGCGCATCGGCACCTGCTGCACGCATATAGGCATGCCAACCTAAACGCAGAAATTCCGGGCGTTTTTTGAATTCACGCTGGATCGAAAAGACAAACAACAAGATGTCACGCGCCTGCGCATCAATCATTGGCATGCGCGCATTTGGATCTTCTTCAAAATCAATAAACCCAATCTTTCCGTCGTCCCGAAGAGTCATATTTCGCAACAATGGCGCACCATGCGCCATACCGGCATGGTGCAGTTCGGCCAAGGACGCACCCGCAGAAGATATGTGATCTTTGACAGCTTCCAGATTATTGGCAAACATGTCGTCTTCGATGCGCGTTTGCAAAATGCCGCCATTATCCCCAATGGCCAGCCAGTTCTGTCCGATATCAACAATATCAGGAACAAGAACCCCTTGGCTTGCGAGTTTCCGCAAGGTATTGGCTTCGCTTTCAAGGCCGGTTTGCCCACCGGCAGACACCGTTGGGCGCAGCAAAGAAATGCCCGTAATATTGGCAAGAAACCGCTGCAACCGGTGCCAGACTTTGTGTTTTGCCGGAACCGCCTGTTTGACCCAGATACGGCGGTTTTCCCAGCGCAGCGCAAAAACGCGCGCGCCAACACCTTGGGCTATTGTATGTTCGACAAGTAGGTGGAGTTGCTCGTTCATTTTTTTGTCTTATATGTCGCTCTTCGTCATCTGCGGACCAGCAGACCGATTTTGTGCCCGTCACACGTCTCCAGTGGCTTGCCGCCTATGTCCGGGCATGCTAGCAACAGCGCGTGTAATAAATCTTATTTTGAGGCCATATCCATATAGATAGTATCGAATTGATACAATCGGAAATGGCGCGAACGACCAGGAAGAGATCATTGCGAAATAATCCGATGGACCCGACTGCTGAACACTGGGGCACTTGGCCGATGGTCAAGCGCATCGTGCAGGATGCAGTAGCCCCCTATTTCGGCAAAATTGTTCTCGCTTTGATTTGTATGGCGCTGATGGCGGGTGCCACAGGCGGCTATGCCTATTTGATGGATCCCGTGATTAACGAGGTCTTCGTCAAACAGAACTCTGCAATGCTCGTCCCTGTTGGTGTCGCGGTTCTTTTCTCTTTTGCCCTCAAAGGCTTTGCCAACTATGGCCAGTCCGTTTTGATGAGCTATGTCGGCGGTCGTATCCTTGCCGACATTCAAAACAAGCTATACGCCCATGTCATCCGCCTCGACATCGGATTTTTCCACAGCACAAACACCGGGAAACTGATTACGCGCTTCACCAGCGATATCACTTCCATGCGTGCTGCCGTCTCTGTTGCCCTTACAGGGTTCGGTAAGGATTTACTCACGGCCCTCGTCCTGATTGGCGTGATGTTTTATCAGGATTGGCAATTGGCGATCATTGCCTTCACGGTCTTTCCAGCTGCCATTTTGCCAATTGCGCGTTTGGGCAAACGCATGCGCAAGGTATCGGCCAATACCCAGCAACAGATCGGTGAGTTTGCCACCCTTCTGGAACAGACTTTCCAAGGCGTTCGCCATGTAAAAGCCTATGGCATGGAGCCATACGAATGTTCGCGTATGGAAAAACTTGTCGAGACGGTTTTCAAACTCAGCTTCAAGGCACAAACCGTCAGCGCACGGTCATCCCCGATCATGGAAACGCTGGGCGGTGCAGCCATCACCACCATCATCATTTACGGCGGCAGCCGGGTGATTGATGGCGCAAGCGATCCGGGCAGTTTCTTCTCGTTTATTACCGCCCTTTTGCTGGCCTATGAACCGGTCAAGCGCCTTGCCAATATCAATATGAGCTTGCAGTCGGGTCTTGCTGCATCCCAGCGTGTCTTTATGGTTCTTGACCTTGAACCTGAAATCAAAGATGCCCCGGATGCAAAACAGCTAAACATTTCGGGCGGGAACATCAATTTCAACAAGGTGTCCTTTGCCTATAACCCGGAAATCACCGCTCTTCGTGATATTGATCTTGAAATCAAGGCGGGCGAAACCGTCGCCCTTGTCGGGCCGTCGGGTGCGGGTAAATCCACCATCCTTAACCTGATCCCGCGGTTTTACGACATTGATAATGGTGCGATTAGCGTCGACGGTCAGGACATTCGCGACATAACGCTTGAAAGCTTGCGCAAAGCTACCGCCTTAGTCAGTCAGGAAATCACCCTGTTTGATGATACGGTTCGCGCCAATATTGCCTATGGCCGTGCCGGTGCGACGGAGGCCGAAATCGAAGATGCAGCCCGCCATGCCGCCGCCCATGACTTCATCCTGCTACTGGAAGAAGGCTATGACACCATTGTCGGTGAAAACGGTGTGAAGCTTTCCGGTGGACAGCGCCAGCGTATTGCCATTGCCCGTGCGATGTTGAAAAACGCACCGATCTTGCTGCTTGATGAAGCAACATCTGCTCTTGATACCGAATCAGAACGCCATATTCAGGGCGCACTGGCCGAGTTGATGAAGGGCCGGACCACTCTTGTCATCGCGCACCGTCTGTCGACCATTGTTGACGCAGACAAAATCTGTGTGATCAATAACGGTCGGGTAACCGAACAAGGCAAACACGAAGAATTGCTTGCACTTGGAGGCGCTTATGCGAACCTTTACAATCTGCAATTCTCAGAAGAAAACGGAAACTGATCCGGGACAATTTCGGGATTTACGGGCGTGCAGTGGCATAAACGGATCATCAGAGGCGACACCACGCGGAGCACTTTGTGCTGGCTCGCGGCAAACTATGTGCGCCTGATCCATACGACAGGACGTTGGCAAACCAAGGGTGGCGATCATCCTGCCCATTACTTGACCGAAGGCAAACCGTTCATCGTTGCTTTCTGGCACCAGCGGCTGTTGATGATGCCCTATACATGGCGTTCTGTTGGCGGGGATCGTCCGTTTAATATGCTGATCTCAGCCCACCGCGATGGGGATATCATTTCCCGCACCATTGCCTATTTCGGCCCCAAAACCATTGCGGGATCGACCGGCAAGGGCAAAGGCGGTGCTGCGGCCCTGCGGCAAATCCTGAAGGCCTTGAAGGCTGGTGAAGTTGTTGGCATGACCCCGGATGGACCACGCGGACCCCGCATGCGGGCATCAGACGGTATCATTCAGGCCGCCCGGATGGGCAATGTCCCGATTTTCCCCCTGACCTATTCTGCATCCAACCGCAAGGTGCTGGGCAGTTGGGACAGGTTTGTTCTGCCCCTGCCATTTTCCCGTGGTGTCTTTCACTGGGGCGATCCGATCCATGTTGATCGCAAACTTGACGAAGCTGGTATTGAAGCCAAACGGCTTGAACTTGAAACAGCCCTGACCAAGTTAACGCAGGACACCGACGCGGCCCTTGGCCTTAAAACCATTCCGCCTGCTGGCCCCAATGAAAAGGCAAAACAGAAACGGTCCGAAATGGCGGCGGAGGAAGCTGATAAATGAGCCTGTTTTACGCCTATCGCGCGGCAACAC
Organism: Thalassospira lucentensis; assembly: GCF_050516545.1. Classification (GTDB taxonomy): domain Bacteria; phylum Pseudomonadota; class Alphaproteobacteria; order Rhodospirillales; family Thalassospiraceae; genus Thalassospira; species Thalassospira lucentensis_C. Next base: position 2,851,172 of record NZ_CP191544.1, read on the forward strand.
GCCTGCTTGGCCCGGCTCTTTATCTGTATCTCAACCGCCGGAAAAACCGCGGCAAGGAAGATCCGGGACGGATTGGCGAACGCTTTGGTCATCCCAGTGCCATGCGCCCCAAAGGTAACCTTGTCTGGATACATGGTGCCAGTGTCGGTGAATCCCTGTCTGCCTTGCCGGTCATTGATGAAATTCGTCGACGATACCCGAATGTTTCGGTGCTTGTAACCACCGGCACGGTTACCTCGGCGGCATTGATGCATGACCGTTTGCCACACGGGGTGATCCATCAATTCATTCCGATTGATCGGCAAGTCAGCGTTGCGCGCTTTCTCCATCACTGGAAACCGGATGTCGCACTTTGGCTTGAAAGTGATCTTTGGCCAAACATGCTAACCAAGGCCAAAAAGGCCGGTGTGAAGCTGGTTCTGCTCAATGGGCGCATTTCGGCCAAAAGCTTTAAGGGCTATTCACGGTTTCCGTCCTTCATTCGCCCGGTCATTGCGGCGTTTGATTTGATCCTGACCCAAAGTGTCGAAGAATCCGAACGATTTGAAAGCCTGGGTGCAACCCATGTAAAAACCGCCGGGAATTTAAAATTCACGGCCCCGTCGCTTCCGGCGGATGACACCGAACTTGCAAACTTGCGCGAACAGATCGGCCAACGCCCGGTCTGGCTGGCATCAAGTACCTTTGAAGGCGAAGAACGCATTGCCGCTGACGTTCACAAGGAACTGATCGCGACACATAATAGTCTTTTGACCATCGTCGTTCCGCGCCATCCCAATCGTGCTGATGACATCGAAGCAGACTTGATCGCCCAAGGATTACAGGTTTCACGTCGCAGCCTTGGTCACGCGATTACACCGCAAACCGACATATATCTGGCTGATACCATTGGTGAGTTGGGTCTGTTTTATCGCATCTCGCCGATTTGCTTTATGGGTAAAACCATGTGTGCAACCGGTGGCCAAAACCCGCTCGAACCAGCCAGACTTGGTTGCGCCATTCTGCATGGCCCGGATATGAGCAACTTCATCACCATCAGCGAAGAAATGCGGGCAGCAGGTGCCTGCCGTCCCGCCGCAGACGGTGCAGATTTGACCCGTCAGGTTGGTGCACTGTTGCGCGATAGCGCAACAGTGCAAAAGATCGCCGATGCCGGTCTTGCTTATGCCAATTCCAAGGCAGAAGTTCTTGATCGCACCCTTGATGCATTGCGCCCGATCATGAGCGAAAAAGCGATCCAAGAGGTGGATCATGCGTGATCCGCGTTTTTGGCAACATGACGGAATTGTCCCGACACTCCTAAGACCGCTTTCAGCATTCTGGCGTGCCGGGACATGTATTCGGAACCTGACCATAACCGCCCGCCATCCCGGATGTCCGGTTTTTTGCGTTGGGAACTTTACGGTTGGGGGTGCTGGCAAAACGCCAACAGCCATTGTCCTGTTCGAACTTTTAACCGCCCTTGGCCGTACACCGCATTTCGTAAGCCGCGGCTATGGCGGATCAATTTTGGGTCCACATCGCGTCGATCCGAACAATGACCGCGCCGCACAGGTTGGCGACGAGCCGCTGTTACTTGCCCACCATGGTCCTGCCTGGATTTCGCGCGAACGTTTTCTTGGTGCTGAAATGGCCCATGCGGCCGGAGCGGATGCAATTATTCTTGATGATGGGTTGCAGAACCCATCCCTGATCAAGGATTGCAGTTTTGCTGTTGTTGATAGCCATTATGGCATTGGCAATGGTCAGGTCATGCCCGCAGGCCCAATGCGCGAACCCCTGCTAAGCGGCCTTGAAAAGGTCCGGGCCATTATCCTGATCGGCGATCAGACGCCAAAATTCATTACGGACCAGCCTGCGTCTGTTCCGGTACTCCGTGCACAGATCGAACCGATTAATGGTGCTGATTTTGCCAATCAAAAGGTCATGGCCTTTGCCGGCATCGGACGCCCGGAAAAGTTTTATGACAGCTTAAAACAGGTTGGGGCCGAAATCGTCAAAACCCAAGACTTTGACGACCATCATGTCTTCAGCAAGCACGAGCTGATAAGCTTGCGGACACAGGCAGAGCAGCTTGGCGCAACCCTTGTCACCACGCAAAAAGACCTGATGCGCTTGCCAATGGAAAGCCGCGACGGCATAAGCAGTTTGGATATTCGACTGGCCTTTGATGCACCAGATCAGCTTTCGACGATTGTGAAGACCGTACTTGCCAATGGATAAGAACAGCAAATTCTATCAAATGCGTCAGAAATACATCTCGCACCCGCTGCAGGGGTTTGGTGCATATCTGATCTATTGGCTGTTTGCCGCAATGCCCGTTGATATGGCATCCAATTTTGGCGGCTGGATTTTGCGTAAGATTGGCACAAGACTTGGCCAATCAAAAAAGGCCCGCAACAACCTTCGGCGCGCCTTTTCGGAAAAATCTGCCGAAGAAATCGAAGAAATCATCGCTGGTATGTGGGAACATCTTGGCCGGTCTGCGGCCGAAATTCCCCATCTGCACAAAATGCAGCCCGGTGGCCCCCGCATCGAGATTATTGGTGCCGAACACGGTCTGGCATCCAAGGACGACGGCAAAGCCGGACTGTTCTTTACCGGCCATATTGGCAATTGGGAAGTCAGCATGTGCATTGCCAGCGTGCTTGATATGGACATGATGAGTGTCTATCGCGCGCCCGACAATCCATGGGTTGATGGCCTGTTCATGCGCGCGCGGAAAACTTTCCGTGGGCAGCTGGTAAAAAAAGGCCCTGACGGTGCGCGTAAACTCACCCGCTTCATGAAGGAAGGCGGGCATGCCTGCATGCTGGTCGATCAGAAAATGAGCGACGGCATTGCGGTTCCGTTCTTTGGTCGGGATGCCATGACCGCCCCCGCCTTGGCGCAATTTGCCTTGAAATATGATGCACCCATTATTCCCGTTCGTGTTGAACGTCTTGAAGGTGCGCATTTCCGTATGACGTTTTATCCGGCCCTTAATATTGAAAAGACCGGTGATCGTCGCACGGATATTGCAAACATTATGACGGACGTAAATGCGACGATGGAATCCTGGATCCGCGAGCGCCCTGAACAGTGGCTTTGGGTTCATCGACGCTGGCCTAACTAGGATCAGGACCCATTAATTTGAGTGTTATGGCATTCATTAACTGATTACGAACCCTGATCGCGCACACTCGCGGTTCTCGCCTTTCAGAATGCTGCCAGGAGCCCTCGTTTTTTGCGCCGTTTATTGATCATTCTGTGTTTGATGGTCGCTGGATCGATTTTTATCGTTTGGCCAAGCATGGCGCTTGACCATGACAACGATAACATCCAGGAAACAGCGCGCGATATCCGTTTGCGTTTATCTGAACTTGACCTCCAACTTAAAGAACACTTGCGCAAGGCCTTGGAAGAATATGGCAACCGCCCGGTTGAATGCGCCACCGATGAAAGCAGCAAAACCCTTGCTGAATGCGTTGAAACTGATCCATCTGGTCTTACCCAAACCACCATCACCATCGCCCATACGTATGAGAACGATGAAAACCTGATGGGGGATCTATCTGACACCGAAGAACGCTATGCCCTGTTCACGCAGGAAATGAACAAGACCAACGATCTTTTGGCACGCGCCGGCGCCAAACTCTATCTGAACAGTCTTGATGTCGCCCCGGAAATGGATCAGCTGCGCCGGAACGTCATCATTTATATCGAACGTAAAGAAGCCAATGAATTGCGCACCAAACAGGCATTGCTGATTGCAACGGTCGCCATTATTCTGGTTGCGATATTCTCGCTGATCTTCGCGGTTATTCAGCGTATCCGATAGGGTTACAGCACAATCCCCATCTGGCATTACGCTTTGTCTTCGCCTCCAACCCGATCTTCTCCGGGCAGCAACACAAAAAATGTTGTCCCCTTACCTTCTTCAGTTTCAAACCATACGCGCCCACCATGACGTTTTTGAACAATGTCATGAGTGATGGACAATCCTTGACCTGTTCCTTTTCCAACATCTTTGGTCGTAAAGAATGGATTGAACACCTTTGATCTATTTTCCTTAGAAATACCGGTGCCGTTATCGGAAATACTGACAAGAATGCTGTCATCAAGAAAAGCAGTCTTGATCTTGACTTCGCCTTCTTCCGCCGGTCGCCCCGCAGATTGAATTGCCTGGGATGCATTAACAATCAGATTAAGGAAAACTTGGTTTAGCTCGTTGACGTGACACGGGATATGGGGAATTTCCTGATCATATTCTTCGATCAGATTCGCACAATGTTTCCATTCATTTCTGGAAATCACGGCAACGTTTGAAAGAACCCGGTTTATGTCTGTTGCCGTTTTCTCTGCTCCACTGGGATGAGAGAATTCCTTCATCGACAAAACGATCTGGGCAACCTGATTGATCCCGTCAAGCGATTGCTGAGTGGCATGGGGGATTTCATCAAGCAAAAATTCGACATCGCTATCGCGCATTTTCTGTACAAATTGCCGAAATGCGCCATCGGGCAAATCTTTTTGATGCGTCCACAAGGTATGTAGCGCAAGTCCGACAATTCGCGACAACGCGCCATATCCGTCATTCAGAAACTTCAGATTGTCGCGAATATATTGGCTTGGCGTATTGATTTCATGGGCGATCCCACCCGCAAGGTGACCAATAGCTTCCAGCTTCAAGGCTTCGCGCAATTCTCCTTCCAGTCGCTTATGCGCTTTTTCTGCTTCTTTGCGCTGTGTAATGTCACGAAAGATATAGAGATAACTCATCTCGCCGGTGAAATTGGCTGGGCTTAATGTGATCTCCATTGGAAAGCTGTCACCATCAAGCCTTCGGGCCATTGTTTCTGTGTAATCATATTGCAACGCACCACTGCGAATATTTATGCAGCGGTTAAGAAGTTTGTTCCTGGATGTCGATTTGCGATCAATGAACATTCGATCAACATTGCTGCCAAGCAGGTGGCCCTCAGTGTCATGCAATATCTTGGAAGCGGATTTGTTGTGATCCTGTATGGTGCCCACATTATCAACGATCAAGATACCTTCAACGATGCTATCTAAAATCGTCTTCAGGCGTTCTGTGGTTTCTCTGTGACGGTTTTGCTGCTCAGTCATTAAAGCCAGGTATTGTTCCCTGACTTCATCAGACACATCAATTTCCCGCGCAGCAACAAGAAGCTCGTCGCCCTCTGTATCTGCCACTTGGTCGCCAAGAAGAACTTTTTCGTCTTGCTCTTTCTTATTCACCGCATTTTCCCAGCCTAGAACGCTCATATTCCGTGAAATCTAGAAAATGAGCCCTGAATTTCCATTTCTCAGGAATTGACACGATTTTCCCCAAGCCCGCTTCATTACCCTCGGCTATCCAGTCTGGCGTACCCCTCGCTTGATTTCGACGGGCTCCCTGAAAGTATGTGCCTTTTGGAACACCCTTAGACGCTGAAGCTGAACTTCTGAGATGTAATTTCCATGCGTAAGCAAAACATGATCTTCAGTCGTTTCAAGATCTGTCATCAAGAAGTCTCCGACACGGAGCTGCGCAATACGAACCACCATTTCCCGACCCTCAGGGGGAAGGTCGCCGTCTTCATCCACAACACCGATCAAGTCGCGAATCTTCATGAAAAGATCAAGATCATAGCGGTGTTGATGGCGCTTCAACGTATCAAAATCTATGTCCGTCGGAAGAGGCCCATCTCCGATTTCGGCCAAATCTCGAATGATGCGCAGTATGCGTGCACCTAGCGGTATGCCGTCACCTGCAGGTCCATTTTGCGGAAATCCGCTACCATCAAAATTTCGATTTTGCATGTGGACAATTTCTGCCACGGCTTCAAGCCGTGGGATATTTCCGATAAGTTTACTGCCAACTTCAGGGGTCCGTTTCAGAAGGTCACGCTCCAAAGGCTGCAACGGTTTCTCATCTGCCATCCGCGCCAACACATCTGGTGGCAAAGCAATCATACCGATCGGATATAAAAGGGCGGCAATACCCAGCTCCCACGGGCGGGGATAATTCAGATCCTTGGAAACCCGGTCACACCAGCCTTTAATCTTCATCGCCCGACCAAACACGGCTGGATTGAGCTGCGCCATAATATCTGTAAGAACTTTTACGCTCCCGGCCAGCGTTTCCTGTACGAGGGTCTTTTCCGCGGTAATAAGTTGGTGCTGTCGGATTGCGTCGTTTAGCGCGTTCTCCAAATCCTCCATTTCATATGGCTTGGAGAAGAAACGAAAAATCCTGCCTTTGTTAATGGCATTTACCGCTGTTGCCTGATCAGCATTTCCCGTCAGCATAATACGTACTGTGTCAGGACTTATTTTTTGTACTTTCTCAAGAAACTCAAGACCGTTCATATTTGGCATTTGCATGTCAGCAACACAAACTGCGAATGAATTTTCTGCAAACATCTTTAATGCAGACTGGCCACCGGCTGCCGTCTGAAGATCAAATTTTCCGCGTAACTGGCGGCGCAAAGCCATAAGCAAGTTTTCATCATCATCCACGAACAAAACACGCTGATCGACCATCATGATTTCCCCTTTTTACGACCGCTCTCATTGTAACTCTCAAGAACCAAACCGACTATTTTGCACCATTCGGGAAGCTTCTCTTTCTTCCCGATACGTTTGATATAAGAAAGATCAATCGTTGTTTCTTCGACCGCTGGCATGGAGAGCTCACGGGTCAAATGTTGGGCAACGTATAGCGCAGACAGTCCCGTCATTTCATCACCAGCAAGGTTTGCCGGACAATGGTGATGTGCAACAGCCTGAATAACAGGATCAGCAAACCCCCAAAGCCCAAGCAGATAAGCGCCTATCTCGGGATGGCTTGCGCCAAACAGTTCCTTTTCTGCTTCAATGATCGAGATATTTTTACGCTCCATCAGCTCAAAGGCCTGTTCCATCTTTTCATAATAGTTAAGATTAAGGATCAGGCTGCCCACGTGACTCAACATTCCTGTTGCCGGAAGTAGACGACAAGCTTCTTTGTCCAGCTTTTCATGTTCAGCGATAAGCGAAGCAGCAACCCCAATTTGCTGAGATCGGCGACAAAGTGTCGACATCCGTGAGCTGACGATGCTTGGGCCTTCAAACCCCTTAAACAACCCCATAAACAGCGTTATTGATTTAAGTGTTTCAGTTCCGATCATGCGAATGGCATGGTTAATTGAAGTAATCTTCGTCGGTACCGAAAAATATGCTGAATTGGTCAATTTAAGGATTTCAGCCGTTAGTGCGATATCTGCGGAAACAATCGCAGAAACTGTGTCACTATCGACATTCGGGTCTTCAAGTGCCGTAACGAGCCGTAAATATGTATCAGGCGGAGATGCTAGTCCCTCTATATTCCCGATAATGCTTCTGATATGGGGTTCGGGTAGCAAGCTGCGAATATCAAGCATTTGACGAATTGAATTGATAAGAATTTCGTCATCACATGGTTTAGCAAGATACCGATGCGCCCGCCCCAAAGTCCGCAAAATTGTTTCGTCTTCAGAAAAACCTGACAAAATAATGCGTGCTGTATCCGGGAACTTGTTTTGAACCTGCTTCAGAAGTTCGCCGCCATCCATTCCCGGCATTTTCATGTCTGTCACAATAACATCGAATGTATGTTCATCGCATACAGACAGCGCTTCTGCGCCACTAGACACGAACGTGGCATCCCATTCTGGGCATGCCGAACGCAAACGGCGGCGCAGTCCCCATAGAACATTTTCGCTATCATCGACAAACAATATACTGCTCAGATTCATTCCTCCTTCTGGCTCTTTTTTATTTCGGCCAATCTTCGGATATCACGCATTGATTTAATGCAGTTAACCTTGTCGGTTGAGATAATCCTTACTTTCCAACTTTAGAAATACGAACAGTAACTACCTGTTAGATAAGTCTGCAATCGCCTGAACACAACAGAGTCAGGTCACATTTGAAACCTAGCGTGCAATAGATCGCAGCAGTTGTTTTTTGGAGGGGCGGCAGACAGGTAGGTTTGCGTTAATGAAGGTTTGCCTCGAGTGGACAAATCAATTCACATAATCGGGCACGCCGAATTTATGCAAATCTAGTGATGCGCGTTATTAACGGCTGATCATGTAAAAGCAGTTCGCAGAACCATCACCAATACAGGCAAGTTATCGAAAACGATCAAGCATCGTCTTCGCGCGCACCAATGATCTGATTGCCATTGCGTCTGGCATCCCCCACGGCTGAGAACTTGACCCCACCGGCACTGACCTTTGCGGCATGCACCCCGCCAAAGAACATATCTTCCCGATCCCAACGCTGCTGGTTGTCAAGGCTAAGTCGATCCAAAAGGGCCGTATCAAATCCCGGTTCAACCGACAAAAGACCCTCTTCGACATGCATACGCGGGGCTGCCACCGCACCATGAAGCGTCATGTCAAACACATCCATGTTCAGCAACACCTGAAGCATTGTCGACCGGATGCGGTTTGATCCCCCCGATCCCAACGCAACCGCACTGCCGTCATCGCCGAGATAAAGTGCAGGCGTCATCATCGATGTCATCCGAACCCCGCAGGGCCAATGATGGAACCCATCGGGTGACAAATCTGCTTCGCCCAGCATGTTATTCATCATGATCCCGGTTTGCGGCACAACCCGGCCCGATGAAGACCCGTTCGAGATCGTGGCAGCAGCAAGATTGCCATGCTCATCCACAACGGAAATATGGGTCGTGCCCTGCTGACTTAACGGTCGTTCGCCAATCATCAGACGATAGCGTTCGCAAAGCTCGTCTGCCAAAATGGCCGAGGATGCACCATAGTCACCGCGCACCAGCCCTGTGGCATGAATGATCCGTGAAATGGCTTCGAGATGGCGGGCCGACCCAAAACTTCCCAAGGCCACCTCACGCGCCAGTTTAAGGCCAAATCCAACCAGAACCCCGCCAGATGCCGGTGGAGAATTTAAAACAAACCGCCCTTTGCGCCCGCCGACCAAAAGCGGATCGCGGATCAAAACCCGGTAGGCCGCCAAATCCTCTGCCGTCAGATAACCGCCTAATTCCTGACATTCCCGCACCAATGCATGGCCAAGATCACCATGATAGAACCCATCCGCACCCATCCGCACCAGATAGGAAATGCTTTCTGCCAAATCTGGCTGACGATGAAGTGAACCTTCATCAAGCAATTCAAATCCGCGTTCATCGGTCGATCCGGGCTTTCCAAACACCGACCGGCTATCGGGCGAAAACGCCAAAAGCGGTTGAACTATCCCCATGACATAGCGTTGAAAGGCATCAAGGATGATGCCTTCCCGTGCGGCAATGATCGCTGGTTCGGCCAATTGTGCCATCGGCAGTTTTGCCAGATCGCCGTGGAGCTTGAACAATCCGGCAATCACACCGGGTGTTGCCACCGATCCATAGCCACCGTGAAATTCCTGACTTACGCCACCGGCAAAAGTCGCAAAGCGGCTTTCAAATTCCAGATCTTCGCGCGGGCGTTTTTCAAGCGGGGTTTCAACAAAGAAATCATAAAGTCTGGGCGGTTTCCCCGCTGGCCGGGCCATGACAAACCCGCCCCCGCCAAGAGAAGCCAAAACAGGTTCGGCAACACAGGCCGCCCACATTGCGGCAATCACCGCATCAAACGCATTGCCACCTTCGTCAAGCACACGAGAAGCAGCGCGTGCGGTGACATCATGTCCTGCTGCAACGGCCCCGTGTGTTTTCATGGCATACGTTTCCCATCAATTATTGGCGTTTGCCGCCTTTTGTGCTTCTTCCATAGGTGGGACCAGCAATTGGGCATCCACCCGTGCCGCCCCGACATTGATCCGCCAATCAAGATGCGGCCCGGTTGCCCGACCAGATGCGCCAACCTTCCCAATCAAATCGCCCTGTTTAAGAACGTCACCGACCTTCACATCAATTTCCGACAAATGCAGAAATGCCGAAACCATGCCAAGGCCGTGATCGATGAACAGTGTCGCACCCGAAAAATACATATCGGGATGGGCAAGGGTCACAATTCCGTCGGCCGGGGCAACAACCGGCGTTCCGGTTGGAACGGCAACATCCACTCCCCAATGTGGGGATCGCGGTTCGCCATTTAAAATACGTTGTGATCCGTAAACACCACTGATCGGACCAAGAACCGGCCAGATAAACCCGTTTTCAAGGAACTTCTCGGTAAAGCGTTCCGTCCGGGCTTCGCGGGCCTGACGTGAATCATCCTTGATCCGGCTCATCACTTTCGGATCCGGCGTCACCATTTTCGACGGCAGGCCATCAATGCGTTGAATGTTAAATTCACGGTCACCGATGTCATAGGCAAATTCTTCGACATTGCCATTTGCATGTTTAATGCTGACTTTCGCCGGGCCTTCATAATCGCGCGGGAAACCAAGGATGAACCGGCCATCTGGCGCTATGGTATCAATCGCATCGCCATCCAGCAGAACCTGATCACCGGCATCGGTTTGACCAAAAACGATCCCGCCTTGAACAAACTGGCCTTGATAGGTTGGCTCAGCCGCCTGAACCGACAGGCTTGCGGCCAATAATCCGGATGCCGCCAAAAGGGTCGTGATTGCCAAACGCATTACAAAAGGCTCCCCTGCCTGTCATCGTCCTGTGGGTTCGGTTTTTTCTTTTTCACCGGTTTTGGTTTGATGGGCTTTTCAGGCTTTGGTGTGGCAGAAATCCGGCTCGGATTTTCAGCCCCTTGCCCCCCGCCATCTGATGCAGGCGCAGCGGTTGCAATACCTTCCCCCGCCGTCACACGGGTTACGCCATCCCCCATCTCAAGATCATAACCCTGACCAGATATGATATCAGCCGATTTTCCAACAAGATTACCATCGCCGTCGCGCACAACGGCAAAGCCGCGTTTCAGCACATTTCGATAGGAATAACTTTCCAGAAGCCGCTCATAGCGCGCCAATCCTTCGGCTTCGCGTTGGGTTATGTTTTTAACTGCGGCCTGCATTCGCCCGGCAAGATCATTTGTCTGCTTACCAGCACGTACGATATCGCGTTTGGCGTCCGATGGACGCAATCCGGCCGCCGCACGATCAAGGCGTGATTTCTGCATCTGCATGGCAGACTTCATCGCGCCATCCAGACGCAGTGCCGCATTTTCCAGCCGCCCACGTTTTTCAGATAATTGTTCACGCGGACTGACCAGACGGGCACTGATTTCGTTCAAACGTGCACGCGCCTGCTGGGTGACATTAACCGCAGCACGCGGCAATCGATCCGCCCAGTTATCAAGCATCTGACTGCGTTCTTCGAGCATCCTTTTAGGGTCGCCCAGACCACGTGCCAGACTTTCAAGGGCGGTTTTCTTTTCCACACCCAAACGGCGCACAGCCTGCGCCAGACGCAGACCGTTTTCTTCAACCTGACCAATCAGATCAATCCGCACCGGCACGGCCTTTTCCGCCGCCCCTGTAGGGGTTGGGGCGCGCAAGTCCGAAACAAAATCAATCAATGTGGTATCGGTTTCGTGACCCACGGCCGAAATCACCGGAATGTCGGAATCCGCGACCGCACGGGCGACGATTTCTTCGTTAAACGACCACAAATCTTCAAGCGACCCGCCGCCACGCGCGACAATCAAAACATCGGGCCTTGGAATTTGGCCATAGGGCAAAAGATCGTTAAATCCGCGTACTGCTTCGGCAACCTGTTCTGCCGCACCCTGCCCCTGAACCAGAACCGGCCACAACAATACCCGGCGCGGAAAACGATCGCGCAGTCGGTGCATGATGTCGCGGATCACGGCCCCGGTGGGCGACGTGATGATGCCAATAACATCAGGAAGAAACGGGATCGGCTTTTTACGATCCGGATCAAACAGGCCTTCGGCGGCCAGTTTCTTTTTGCGTTCTTCAAGAAGTTTTAAAAGTGCGCCTTCACCGGCGACTTCCATGCTTTCAATGACGATCTGATATTTCGAGCGGCCCGGAAATGTCGTCAGACGTCCGGTAACGATGACTTCCATGCCGTCTTCGGGCACCAGACCAAGCTTGCCCGCCTGCCCGCGCCAGCACACCCCGTCAAGAACGGCCTTATCGTCCTTAAGTGCCAGATACATATGGCCACTACCGGCCTGTTTGAATCCGGAAATTTCACCGCGTACCCGCACAAAGGAAAAGGCATCCTCGACCGTCCGCTTTAACGCATTGGACAGATCAGATACCGAAAATTCGGGTGTATTTCCCGATTTCGCAGGCGTTTCGGGTACCGGGGCAAAAGGGTCGAACAAATCTTGCGTCATCAAGGGCACTTTATGCTAAAAGCCCGCATAATTTATCAGGCGGGGTGGACAAGGTACTAGCCTAGTTCATCGCGCATGGACCATCAAGCAATCGGACAAGTCGAAGGATAAAGTCATGAAAGTTCTGGTCGTTGGCGGCGGCGGACGTGAACACGCATTGTGCTGGGCGATTGCGCGTAGCCCGCGCATTACCAAACTTTGGTGCGCACCGGGCAATGCCGGCATCGCGGATTCGGCCGAGTGCGTGGCGATTTCCGATGGCGATATCGATGGTCTGGTTGCCTTTGCAAAGGACAACGCGGTTGATCTGGTTGTTGTCGGCCCCGAAGCCCCGCTGGTGGCTGGTCTTGTTGATGCACTGGATTCTGAGGGCATCAAATCGTTTGGTTGCTCCAAGGCCGCAGCACAGCTTGAAGGCTCCAAGGGTTTCATGAAGGACATGGTGGCAAAGTTCGGTGTTCCGACGGCTGCTTATGGTCGTTTCACCACCCCGGATGACGCCAAGGCCTTTGTTGAGAAACATGGCGCACCGATTGTGGTCAAGACCGATGGCCTTGCCGCGGGCAAGGGTGTAACCATTTGTCATACAAATGACGAAGCCTATGCTGCGATTGACGAATGCATGGTCGGCGGCAAGTTCGGTGATGCCGGTGCTGAAATCGTGATCGAAGAATTCCTTGTCGGCGAAGAAGCATCCTTCTTTGCCATTTGTGACGGTGAAAACGTTATCCCGCTGGTCGCAGCACAGGACCACAAGGCGGTTGGCGAAGGCGATACCGGCCCGAATACCGGCGGCATGGGTGCTTATTCCCCGGCCCCGGTTTTCACAAACGATGTCGAAACCAAGGTCATGGAACAAATCATTGTTCCGACGGTTAATGGCATGGCCAATGAAGGACATCCGTTCAAGGGCGTTCTGTTTGCCGGTCTTATGATTGACGATGCAGGCAATCCGAAACTGATCGAATACAACATTCGTTTTGGCGATCCGGAATGTCAGGTTCTGATGACCCGTCTTAAATCAGACGTGCTTGATATCCTTGAAGGTGCGGCCACCGGCACACTTAATACCGTCAAACCGCAATGGTATGAGGAAACCGCAATGGTGGTCGTTATGGCTGCCAAAGGCTATCCGGGATCATACGAAAAAGGCACCGAGATCAAAAATGTCGATGTCGCCGATGCAATGGACAAGGTCAAAGTTCTTCACGCCGGAACCAAATTGGCCGGCGACAAACTGACCGCGACAGGTGGCCGTGTTTTGGGTGTCACCGCGCGCGGTACAACTGTTAGCGAAACGCAAAAACGCGCCTATGCAGCTGTTGATGCGATTGACTGGCAAGATGGTTTCTGCCGCCGTGATATCGGCTGGCGTGCGGTTGCCCGCGAACAGAAGTAACCCTTCGATAAAACCACCGAATTTGAAGGCCGGGTTTACGCAACCCGGCCTTCTTTTATGTCTGCCAGCGTCGTGATGGATGTGTGGAATCGAATGGCACAGCGCCCCTGATCATCTGTATCGACACTGGCCCTTACCCCGAAAACATCCCGCAGGTTTTCTGGTGTGAGGATATCTGCCGGACGTCCGATCGCAATCAACCGTCCCTTGGCCATCATGGCAATCCGGTCACAAAACATCGCCGCATGGTTCAAATCATGCAAGGCGGCAACCACGGTTAACGGCAATCTTCTGACCAGTTCAAGCAGACCAAGCTGATGGCGGATATCAAGATGGTTAGTCGGCTCATCCAATAGCAAATAAGTCGGCTCCTGCGCCAAGGCACGGGCGATATGAACGCGCTGTTTTTCCCCACCTGACAAGGTATGCCACATCCGGTCTTTCAACTCGGCCATATCCACCGCGATCAGGGCATCTTCGATAATGCGATCATCGTTGGTGGACCAGGGTGTTAAAAGGCTAAGATAGGGAGTCCGGCCAAGCGAAACGGCTTCGCCCACCGTAATCCGGTCAATCGTGTCGGCCTGTTGTTCAACAAACCCGATCTGACGCGCAAGATTGCGCCGCCCGACCTTTTTCATTTCCTTGCCATCCAGAAAGGCCTGCCCGGTCGACGGTGGCCGAATGCCCGAAAGAACCGACATCATACTGGTTTTGCCCGACCCGTTAGGGCCAATCAGGCCAAGAAATTCGCCCGGCATCACCGATATTGATACATCTTCGATGATCTTTTTAAATCCGGCGGACCAGCCGACATTTCGCAATTCAAGGCTCATCGCAGAACCCTTCCATGACACAGGATCAGGGCAAAGGCCGGGGCACCGACAAGGGCGGTAATCACACCAATCGGCAAAACCTGTCCCGGAACAATGACGCGCGACAATACATCCGCCCCGACAAGGAACAACGCCCCGATCAATGCCGATAACGGCAGCAAAACACCATGCCGTGTCCCGACAAAAAAGCGCGCCGCATGCGGGATCACCAATCCGACAAATCCGATCGACCCGACAATGCTGACCATCACAGCAGTCATTAATGCGGAAACACCGATCAAAACGACATAGGCCCGGCGCACGGGCACACCCAATGAAGCCGCCGAATCCCGGCCAAAGGTAAAGGCATCCAAAGAACGCGCATGCCAAAGGCACACCACAAGACCAAAAAGGGTGATGGGTAAAGCAAGCCACACATCGGGCCAGCGCACCCCGCTTAGATTGCCGAGCAACCAGAACATGATCCCGCGCGCTTCCTCGGCACTTGCCGATTTCGTGACGATAAAGGATGTCACAGCATTGAACAGTTGCGCCCCGGCAATCCCGGCCAGAATAATCGCGCTGGTTCCCCGGCCCGCCTGCAATGAAAGCAATGCCACAAACGCAAACGCAACGACCGATCCGATAAAGGCGCCAACGGATAATCCAAACATCCCGGCCCCGACGCCAAGGATCGCAACACTTACCGCACCGGTCGATGCCCCGGCCGAAATCCCCAACAAATAGGGATCGGCAAGACTGTTGCGCAAAAGCGCCTGTAAAACCGCCCCGGAAAGTGCCAGTGCAGCACCACATGACGTGGCAACCACCGCCCGGCTCAGACGGTAATTCCAGATAATTCCGGCATCAATCGGATCAACCTCATACCCGGCATTCCAGACATGATTGGCAATCGTATCAAACACGGTTTTCACCGGAATGGCGGTTTCACCCACCGATGCCGCAAATGCCAGCACCAGACATAAAAGTACCAACGCGACAATTGTCGCGCTGATACGGTTTTCAAATGCTGATGAAAGCAAACTGATCAATTGCTGTGATCCGCCTGAAATGCTTCAACGGCATCGGCCAGTTTTTCAATGCCATCAACGGTACGGATCGTCGGGTTCATCGACAGCGCATCAAGGACGATGATATTACCGCTTTTGACCGCTTCCATCTGGCTTGTCACCGGATCGGTTTGCAGGAACTTCATTTTGAGTTCCCAGTCATCGGCCGGGAACCGGCGACGATCCATTTTACCAATCGCAATGATATCAGGGTTGGCGCGCGCAATGGTTTCCCAACCGACTTTGGGCCATTCATCGTCGCTTTGAACGACATTCTTCACACCCAGCACATTGGCGATATAGGCAGGCGCACCTTTTTGACCGGCAACAAAGGGATCAACATCGATCTCGGCACTGGAAAACCAGAACAAGGTTGAAATTCCGCTGCCATCCACCGCGCTTACACGGTCGCGTGCAGTCTTTTCGCGGTTTTTGATGTCAGCAACCAATGTTGCGCCGCGATCTTCGACATCAAAGATTGCCGCCATTTCCGTAATCGCCTGATAGATCAGATCCATCGAAAATGCGTCAATCCGCGTCCCGTCGCCGCCCGTGCTGTTGTCTTTGCCAACACAATCGGCCGGTGCGGTATAGACCGGAATGGAAAGTTCGGAGAACTGCTTAATGGTTCCAACCGCGCCGTTCGGTCCGACATGCCACTGATACTGGTTAGTCACCAGATCCGGCTTCTGACCAACGACACTTTCAAAACTTGGATCATTGTCGGCAAGACGCGGGATGGCTTCGTTGGCAGTGCTGTATTGCTCCAACACCGGATTAAACCAGACTGCTGTTCCAACAACCTTGTCGGCCAGGCCCAGCATATAGAGAATTTCGGTATTACTTTGCCCAAGCGAAACAACCCGTTCCGGTGCCTTGTCAAAAGTAACGCTTCGTCCGCAATTTTCGATGGTCAGTGGATATTCCGTCGCGGTTGCGACAGATGCCTGTGACACCATGCTGGCGGCAATCACCCCGGCCGCAAATGCATGTTTATTCCGTTTGATCAAAGCGATCACGTTGCTGTCCTTTCTCGGATAGACCGGCAGCACATGCGAAATGCACAACCGGCCAACACAATCGTATTTGTTATGTTATAACATAACAAATACCTGGCTACGGTCAAGAGACTGGCTAAAGCATCTGGAAATGGCGGAAGGCGTCAGATACGGAACAGGGACAAGCCGTTCAAAAAGCTGTCGGAGCCGCGGACACATGCCGACATTCTCCGAGGCACCCCGCCCGGTCTGTCGTCTTCGTGTCGGCAGGTCTCCTGGCTCACGGGTCATTGCTTTTTCTGGCCTTCCCGGGCTCACCCAGTGGCTTCGTTCAGAAAAAGGCTCACCGCCTACAGTTGCGGGGGCAGCTTCGGTTGGCAGTCACACATTCCGCGTGACCACGTCGAATTCCCTTTATCCAAATTTGGATACCGACACAGATAAGGATGTCACACAGCCATCCATACCCGTCAAGTGAATTACCCTGCGTTACGGGTGCAGCAGGCTTTCAATCAGGTACTCACAGGTAACGAATGATTGGGATTGTTCAGAATTGCCGTGATGTCACGCATCGGCGGTGCGCCAAACATCCGGGCATATTCACGGCTGAACTGGGATGTACTTTCATAGCCGACTTCATAAGCCGCACTTGCCGCATCCTTCATTTCAGCCAACATGATTTGCCGTGCCGTCGTAAGGCGCAGACGTTTTTGATATTGAAGCGGGCTCATGGCTGTGACCTGCTTGAAATGATGGTGGAAGGAAGACGGGCTCATATTCGCATGACTTGCCAGATCATCGACACTAAGCGGTTTGTGGAAATTATCCTTCATCAAGCGCAACACAGCCGAAATCCGCTGCATGTTGCTGCCGCCCATCGCAAGCCTAGCGATCAATGCCCCCTTGCCTGTGCGCAACAACCGATAATGCACTTCACGCATCAAAAGCGGCAGCATCACCGGTATTTCATCGGGGCATTCAAGCAACTCCACCACACGCAAGACAGCATCGACCAAATTGTCGCTTGTCTGTTCCACAAACAATCCACGGACACTGTCACCATCCCCCGCCAGATTGATGTCCATCCGTGAAACCAGATCACCGAGAACCTGTGCATCGAGATCAAGCGACAGGCTGCGATAAGGGGCATCTTCGGTTGCGGTCGTCACATGCCCGACCAACGGTAAATCCACCGACGCCACAAGCAACTGCCCCGGCGCATAGCGATAGACATCCTGCCCAAGGGTCACTTCCTTTGACCCGGAAATGATCAGACACAGGCACGGCTTGTAAATCGTTGGCACTTTTAAGGTCGGGCCAGTTGACCGATACATCCAGACAGGTTCGACGTCTGTCCGTACAGCACCATTCACATCGCAGTATTTGTCAATCAGATGACATAGCTTTTGATAGTTATCCATCACCAAAACCCTTTGATTTCCTAGCATGCAGTATACATGCGCAGGGACCAACGAAAAGCATCACTTCGCGCATTTGGAGGATTAGGCAATCGATGTCGAGTTCTGTGTATTCATCAAACCGGTTTGAAACGACACAGTAAGCGCCATGACCCAAACCCAAGGAGGATGTCATGTCGAATCCGATCAATCATGTCGAAAACAAAACCATCATCATCACAGGTGCCAGCAGCGGCATCGGTGAAGCCACGGCAAAATTGCTTGCCCAACGCGGTGCCAAAGTTGTTCTGGGCGCACGTCGCACCGAACGCCTTGATCAGATTGCCACCGAGATCGAAGCAACAGGCGGCACGGCCATGGCCCGTGCGGCTGATGTCACGGACGGCGAAAGCGTTGAAGCCCTTGCCTATCATGCGCAAAACATGTTTGGCCGGGTTGATGCGATCTTTAACAATGCCGGTGTCATGCCGCTTGCGCCGATGTCGGAACTTAAAACCGACGAATGGGACAACATGATCAATGTCAATATTCGCGGTGTTTTGAATGGCATTGCTGCGGTCCTTCCGATCTTTAAGGAACAGGGCAGCGGGCACGTGATCAACACCGCGTCAATTGGTGCCCATGTCGTTGTGCCAAGTGGTGCTGTTTACTGCGCAACCAAATATGCCGTTTGGGCCATTTCCGAAGGGCTGCGTCAGGAAAGCGACAACGTCCGCGTAACGACAATTTCACCGGGTGTTGTCGAAACCGAACTTGGTCACGACATCACAGATAAAACCAGCAAGGAATTGCTGACCCAGTTCCGCCAAATCGCCCTCTCCCCGGATGCCATTGCGCGTGCGGTTCTTTATGCACTTGATCAGCCCGCAGACGTTGACGTGAACGAAGTCATCGTTCGCCCAACTGCATCAACATTCTAACTCGACCCAAAACGCGGGATCCGATCATGAAACGCCCCGTTTTTTTTATCAAGATTAACCGTCCTGCTGATGGTGTTCGCACCATCAGCAGCCTTCCCGCAGGAGGCAGAAATGAACACCATGTCGAAAACCGCCCCGCACCCTTATGTCGGGATGTGGGTGACCGAAGATGGTCATATCCGTCAGGAGCTCCGTGCTGACGGGCGCTATGACGAAGCACGGGGTACGCGCCAGTCTGCCTATCAGGGGGACTATCAGGTATCAGGCAGCTACATCACCTATCAGGATGATACCGGATTTACCGCCGATGGCTATTTCGAAAATGATGTGCTTTATCATGGCGGAATGGTCATGTTTCGCGAAAACAACGGCAACTAGGGTCCAAACTCATTCACTGCACGTCGCCATGCAGAAAATGCAATGGTTGCACCTTGAATTCGCCATCTTTGATCCCGATTACCTCCACACTGTTTGATATTATTCAGGCACCTTTGATTAACGGGACTTGGTGAATGACGACTTCTTTGGAACGCAGACGTTTTCTGAAATCCGTGGCCGCAGCAGGCGTGATCCTGCCGGGCATGTCGATGTTTGGCAGTGCCCTTGCGGCAAATGACACGCTTGAACTTGGGGATGCGCAAAGTTTTGACTTTGCCGCCCTGATTGATCGTGCCCGGACCATGGCCGGCAATGATTATGTCGCACCGATTTCCCCTGATCCCGAAACCGTCGGCAAGATCGATTACGACACCCATGGCAAGTTGCACTATAAGCGCGATCATTCGCCCTTTGCAGACGGTTCAGGCACCTATCCGGCGACCTTCTTCCATCTGGGTATGTATTTTGCCAAGCCGGTGCACATGTACTTGCTTGAAGATGGTGCTGCCCGCGAAGTGATCTATCGTCCCGATTATTTCGACATGCCCGAAGACAGCATTGCGCGAAAGCTTCCTGACAACAGTGGCTTTGCCGGTTTCCGCCTGCATGAAAACCTTGAACGCGATGACTGGAAAACACAGGATTGGGCAGCCTTCCTTGGCGCATCCTATTTCCGCGCAATTGGCGATGAAGGCCAGTACGGCCTTTCTGCGCGCGGGATCACGGTTAATACCGCAACGTCGCTTCCCGAAGAATTCCCCGATTTCCGTGAATTCTATATCCAGCCGGCCAAATCGGCTGAAGACCCGGTCATTATCTATGCCCTACTTGATGGGCCAAGCATCGCTGGTGCGTATAAATTCCTGCTCTATCGCGGGGATGGTGTGACGATGGATATCGAAAAGCACCTGTTTATCCGCAAGGACATCGAACGGCTTGGCATTGCGCCGCTGACCAGCATGTTCTGGTATTCCGAACAGAACAAATCATTCCGGTTTGACTGGCGCCCGGAAGTCCACGATTCCGACGGGCTGGAACTTTGGACCGGTGGCGGGGAACGCATCTGGCGACAGCTTAACAATCCCGAAGTCATTCGTGCGTCGGCCTTTGGCGATAATAATCCGCGCGGATTTGGCTTGATACAACGTGACCGTGACGTCAGTCACTATCTTGATGGTGTACGATATCACCGCCGCCCCAGCCTTTGGGTCGAACCGCTTGAAAGCTGGAACAGGGGTGCGGTCCAGTTGATCGAAATCCCGACCGATGACGAGATTCACGACAATATCGTATCGTTCTGGGTCCCCGAAGAACCCGCCAAGGCGGGCAATAGTTATCAGTTCAAATACCGTCTGTATTGGCAGGCCCAAAATCCGTTCCCGGTTGCCGATCTTGCGAAGGCAACCGCGACCCGCATGGGACGTGGCGGAGAGCCCGGCACCGTCCGACCGAAGGACGAAATTAAATTCTCCGTCGAGTTTGAAGGCGAGATTTTGGGAACACTTGAATATGGCGAGTTTCCCGAAGTGGTCGTCTCGACATCGCGCGGTGACATTGTCCGCACCAAGATCGAACCGATCATGGATACCCGGATCTGGCGGGCGGTGTTTGACCTTAAGGCAACCGGTACCGACCCGGTTGATCTTCGGATGTATTTGAAACTTGATGATACCCCCTTAAGTGAAACCTGGATGTTCCAGCATCTGCCGGGACTTGATAACCAACGCCAAGGTTAAGCCCGCATTCACGACAAACCGAACCATCACGGACCGGCATTCACAAGATGCCGGTCCGTTTGCGTTTCATAACGGTCTGAATGCCTAAGCTTTGCGTTCAAGGGCGATGACGGTATCTGTCACCGTGCCTTTTTCGCCTTTGGGGCCGGTTGCCATGCGGTCGATATTATCAACACAAACCCGATTCCAGTCCGATGCATCAAGGTTCAGACTATCAAACGCTTCTTGAGGAGTGGGATAAACCTTGTCTGGATAGTCCCACGACCAGGACGGGACCGAGCCGTGCGATGCAATCAAAAGCATCCCGCCGGGCAAAACCCGGTTTGCCGCCATGTGCAAAATCGCATCGCGTTCAAACACCACGGGGGATTCCAGAAACTGCGCCGTGATCAGATCAAAATTTCCGTCTGGAAAGCCTGTCATTAAGTCATGGGCGGCAAACGTGATCTTGTCGGCAACGCCATTGCGCGCTGCATTGGCCCGCGCGTAATCCAGTGCCGTTTCGGAAAGATCAATTGCGGTTACCTGCCAGTCCCGTTTGACCAACCAGACCGCATCATCACCCTTGCCACATCCAAGCTCCAGTGCAGTGCCCGGCGCACGATCTTTGACAAAGCGCTCTAACACAGCAGATGGCCGCCCACTGGTTTCCGGGGATGCTTTTTCATAATGCTGTTGCCAAAAATCAACCGGGTCCATGTTCGGATCAACCTTCATCAGATATCTCTTTCAATTGTGGTGTGAGGTCGCAAAGCGAATCACGTTACATTAAAAGTTACATGATTTAGCATACCTGTCAATTTCATGTATCTTTGGATGTTGCATGTGATAGAAATAGCCAGAACTTGAAGCCACAACAGGAGCCTTCCCGATGCGACAAGACAATCGTATGCCACGCGTTCTGCATGCGCTTTTGCATCTTGATCAGATGGATGGCCCCGCCACATCCGATCAGCTTGCCGGGATGCTCAATACCAATCCGGCTGTCGTGCGCCGGACCATGGCGGGATTGCGCGATCAGGGGTTTGTAACATCGACCAAGGGGCATGGCGGCGGCTGGCTTCTGGCAAAGCCGCTATCGGAAATTACACTTGCCGGGATTTATAATGCACTGGGCGCGCCCAAGCTTTTTGCGCTGGGATACAGCAACGACACGTCTGAATGTTTGATGGAACAGGCGGCCAATGCGGCAACGGCAGCCGCCCTTGCGGCCGCATCAGAAACATTCCTGCATGCGTTATCGTCTGTGACCATGGCCGATCTTGCCGATGATTTTGAAGTGCGCCTAAAGGAACTTGGCCTGACGCCGGATAATTATCGACAAAGTGACAGCGCCAAAAAGGCCCATACAGGCACCGGGCACTAAATCAGCGCAGACTGACAAAGAAATCCTTCAACAGTTTGCCTGCTTCAACCTCGCCAATCCCGCCATAGACTTCGGGGCGGTGATGACAGGATGAGCTTTCAAACACACGCGGGCCATGGTCAACCCCACCGCCCTTGGGATCATAGGCCCCAAAATAGACCCGGCGCAGGCGGGCAAAGGAAATCGCCGTTGCGCACATCGGGCAGGGTTCAAGCGTGACATACAAATCACAATTGGGCAGACGTGGTTCGCCCTTGGCCCCGGCAGCAGCACGGATCACAAGAATTTCGGCATGTGCGGTTGGATCGTTCATTTCTTCGGTCAGATTTCCGGCACGTGCCAGAACTTCGCCGGTATCGGCATCCACAAGAACAGCGCCAACCGGCACTTCGCCACGGCGGGCTGCTGCGCGGGCTTCTTCAAGGGCCATGTCCATATAGCTATCTGCACTCATGATTTTCCATCCCGCTGGTATCGTGGACAAGTGACATGATTTGTCGCACCAGTTCGTTTTTACTTGATTTTAGGACCCATAGCATAGGGTCTGGACCTATGGTCATGTCATTGCCATATCAGAGTGCTATTTCGCAGAAGTTCGGTCAAGCCATGATCGCCACACCTTCATCTGATCAAGATCATTGGCAGCCTGCACAGAACGCATAGACTATCGGCGTGAATTGCCGTTGCCCTAAACCGGTTACAAAGGTAGTTTCCGCCAACATTAATTCGCCATCTCGTCACCAGCATCAGGGTTCCATCCGTCATGACCACGCGCAAGCCGATCATTGGCATTACACTCGATTCAGAAGAAGCGGGCGGTTATTCCAAATTTCCGTGGTATGCGCTGCGTGAAAATTATGCCGGTGCGGTAACCAAAGCGGGCGGCATTCCCATGCCCCTGCCCCACGAAGTTGACCTTATCCCGGATCTGCTTGATCTGATTGACGGGCTGGTTGTGACCGGTGGTGCCTTTGACGTTTCGCCATCCCTGTTTGGGGTCGACGAAATCCACGACACGGTTGTCACCAAGGATCGCCGCACCAAATTTGAATGGGCAATGGCAGAAGGTGCGCTTGCGCGTGACATGCCGGTTTTGGGGATTTGTGGTGGACAGCAACTTTTGAACGTTATCCTTGGCGGTTCGTTGATTCAGCATATCCCAGATAGTGTTGAAAACTGTCTGCCGCACGAACAGCCAAACCCACGCGATGAAGCAGGCCACGATGTGACGGTCGAGGCCGGAACGCTACTTGCGAAAATTGTTGGCGATGTCAAAACGCTTTCGGTCAATTCCGCCCACCATCAGGCGGTTGATGGGGTTGGCCCGGATGTCATCATTAATTCCTATGCGCCAGATGGCGTGATTGAGGGAATTGAACATCCGAAATACCGTTATTGTCTCGGGGTCCAGTGGCATCCCGAATTTCATATCAGTTCGGGTGATGCGAAGATTTTCGACGCCCTGATTTCCGAGGCCCGCAAATGAGCGACAAGAACCCGACCCCTGACGAAGCCAAACCAGAACGCATTGCCAAGCGCATTGCGCGATCAGGCGTGTGTTCACGGCGTGATGCCGAACGCATGATCGAAGAAGGACTGGTCAAACTGAATGGCAAGGTGCTTGACACACCTGCCGTGACCGTGACCGACGAAGACGAGATTTACGTCAATGGCAAACCATTGCCGGAAAAAGAAAAACCGCGTCTTTGGCGTCTATTTAAAAAACGCGGGCTGGTCACCAGCCACCGTGATGAACAGGGCCGCGATACGGTATTTGAACATCTGCCAAGTTATGTCCCGCGCGTGATTTCGGTTGGCCGACTTGATTTGAATTCCGAAGGTTTGCTGCTGCTGACCAATGACGGCGAACTTGCCCGTTATCTGGAATTGCCGGCAACCGGTTGGGCACGACGTTATCGCGTGCGCGTTCATGGCCGCATTGAGCCGGAAAAACTTAAACAGCTTGAAGACGGTGTGACCGTTGATGGCATCCAATACGGTTCAATCCACGCCGAAGTCGATGTTCAAAAAGATTCCAACGCCTGGATGACTGTCACCCTGCGCGAAGGCAAAAACCGTGAAATCCGTCGTGTAATGGAACATCTTGGCTGGCCGGTAACGCGCTTGATGCGTGTGTCCTATGGCCCCTTCCAGCTTGGAAGTCTGGCACCGGGCGATTGCGAAGAAATCACCGGCAAAGTGATGAAAGAACAGCTTGCTGCGTTCTTTAAAGGTGACTACAGCAAGGTTTCCGAAAAGAAATCCGTTGCCCGTGGCGGCACCGCCCGCCCGAAGGCACCGCGCACTGTTTTTGGTCAACCGGCACAGCGCAAACGCCAGCAAGGTGGTCCGGGTGCAAATCCTCAGACCACGAATGACGCCGAAGAACCGCGCGATAGCCGCCCACGGTCAGGTGGCACTGCGCGGCCTGATTCTGCGCGTTCCGGCTCGGCAAATTCCGGCAAACCACGGATTGGCGCAGCCCCGCGTGCCAATATGCGCAGCAAACCGGCCACCCGCGATGATCGGTTCGAGCGTGAAGACCGTGACGAGCGCAGCGGTGGCAATGCCCGCCCAACCAACAAGGGCCGTGGCCGTTACAGCGCCGAAGGTAAATCGGGCGGCACAACAGGTGGTAAACCCGGTGGATCGACCGGCGGACCACGTAGCCGAAATGCCGGTGGCCGCGACACAGAAGGCCGCAGCGGCGGCGGTAGTGGTCGTGATGGCGGACGTGACAGCGGACGTGGCAGCAGTGGTCGTGATGGCGGACGTGACTTCAGTGGCCGCGACACCGGACGCGATAGCGGGCGTGGCGGCAGTGGTCGTGACAGCGGGCGTGATAGCAACAAACGCGACGGTTCCGGTTTTAGCAACGCACGCAACAAGCCATTGCGCCAGTCATCAGGTGGCCGTTCGGGCAATGCTGGCACCAGCACACCGGGCCGCAAGCCCGCAGGCAACCGTCCCAAGGCAAGAAAGGACTAATCCGTCATGCGTATTGTCGGCGGAAGTCATCGTGGGCGTCTTTTGAACGCACCGGAAGGGCGTGACACACGCCCGACCCTTGATCGTGTGCGAGAGGCGCTGTTTAGCATCCTGTCACACGCATCACGTTGGTATGACGATGATTTCCATCCGCTGTATGACGGCATCATTCTGGATGCCTATGCCGGGTCTGGCGCCCTTGGGTTAGAAGCCATCTCACGCGGGGCGTCAAAGGCTGTGTTCTTTGATACAGACCGCGTTGCGGTCGCGATCGTCAACCAGAACATTGCCGATCTTCGCGTCACAGAACAGGCCCGCGCCCAACGGGCCGATGCCACCAAACCACCGCGTGCAACCGAACCGGCCAGCATGATTTTTCTTGATCCGCCCTATGGCAAGGAATTGCTGGATTCCAGCATCACCGCCCTTGCCGCTGCGGGCTGGATCAATGGTAACACCCTGATCATTGCCGAACGCGATCCGCGCGACCCGGAAATCACGGTTGACGGGTTTGACTTGTGTGACACCCGCAAATATGGCCGCTGTCAGATTGATATTGGCCGTCTCAGCATCTAGATCTCGCAGATCAGCCATTCACACCAACCTGCTGCCTTGATGCCGATTTTATGGTACCGTTTTATCCAATCCAAGAACGGTTGGTTGCGATGAAAGCCCTGTCCCAGACTGCACCAGATAAAGAATTCGGTCGCCTGTTGCGCCAATGGCGCCGCACAAGCGACATCAAACAGGCGCGTCTGGCCGACATTCTGGGCGTGACACAGGCAACCGTGTCACGTTGGGAAAACGCAACACAGCGCCCTGCCCCGCTGCAATACGATCTGATCCATCAAATGATGACGCGCAAACGCAATTTCCGTCTGGATCATGCGGTCAAGCGGCTGGTTACCCATTCAAACCAGCGTGTTCACCTGATCGAAGACAGATCACATCGGCTTTTGTGTGCATCGACGGTTCGCGAACAGGAATGGCAGCGCGATAGCACGCCCCTTCTGGGAACGTCACTGTGGCGGTTTGCCACGCCAGAAATCGCTGTTGCTGAAAAAAGCCTGCATGACCTTGGCTGGCACGAAGATCAGGCTGATCATTTAACGTTTAAGACGTCCCAACGGGACGGCGCGCCGATGCGCATCGTTGATAGTTACATCCTTTGGGAACGGTTCTTTTTGTCTGATGGCACCGCCGTTCGACTGACCACCGGATATGATCAGGCGCCTTTGCACATCTAAAACCCTTTGCATCCCCCCTGCGCATATTTCATTCGTGGAAAACGCCAGCGGATTTCAGTTAAACATGAAGTCCGCTTTGCTGTCGTTTCCATGCGCAGTGCAGCCATTCTAAAAATCGCCCCATATCACAAAAAACGCCCAGTGACGGAACCGCCCCATGCCGCCGATCTTTGCCATCAGTATCCTTTACGGACTTGGATTAACCGCCTCGATGCAGGTTGGTCTGGTCGGCCCCATCGCCCCTGATTTGCGGGCAGGGTTCGGATTAAGTCAGGCGGAATTTGGCCTTGTCGCGTCTTTGATCACGGCAGCCGGGGCGCTTTGCGCCATCCCGACCGGGGTTTGGGCAGCACGGGCGGGTTTGCGCAAGTCACTTGTCCTTGGCTGCGTGATGATGATCATTGGTGCTTTGATCTTTGCAACCGCGCAAGTGGCCGCCCTGTTATATGTCGGGCGGATTGTGACCAGTATTGGCTATTTGCTGATTGTTGTCGGCGCACCAAGCTGGATGGCCGGGTTTAACAACCCGAAACTGGTCGCCATGGCCATGAGCATCTGGGGCACGTTTATTCCCGTCGGGATCGCCATGGGCAACTGGGTCAGTGCGGCGATGGTGGTCTGGCTTGACTGGCGACTGGCCGTTGCCGCCTGCACATTGCCGGTCGTGATCCTGTTGCCATTTCTGGCCTTTATCGGGAAACCCGCCACCAGTACGGTGCGCAAATCCTTAAAGGTCGGGGTAATGGGGGTTTTAAAATCCCGTTCGGCCCTTCAGGTTGCCCTGACATTTTCTGCCTTTGCCGGTGCGACGTCGGCCGCCCTTGCCTTTATGCCCGCCATGCTGGCCGATAACCTGGATATCGGTATTGCCTTGGCAGCCGGGATCATTGGCGTGACAGCCATCGCGGGCAATGTTATCGGCAGCATTGGCGCGGGCATGGTGCTTGGACGTGACGTGCAAGGCCGGGCAATTCTGATGACCTTCCTGCCGATGATGGCGATTGCGATTGCAGCCCTGTTTTCAAGCACAAACATCATGCTGAGCATCACCTGCCTGATCATTTTCAACATTGGTCAGGGTGCCGTTGCGGGCACATGCTTTGCCATGCTTCCGGGCATTGCCAAGGGCGGCCTTTCGATGCCTGCCCTGCAAGGGATGCTCGCCCAGTTTGCCGAAATCTTCGTTGTTATTGTCCCGCCGATAACGGGGGCGATGATTGACTGGAACGGATGGACGGGGGCGGCCGGTATCCTTGGCGGTTTCTATTTTGCAGGTTTCCTGATTTCAGTTGGCAAGTCACCATTCAGGCGTTTCGCGACCTAAGCTGCCACTGACCTCAGCCCAACCTATACGATACGATGACTTGACCTATCCCGCGAAGCAGGCGACCCTCCATTTCCTTAAGTTTTGAGGAGCGATATAAACGCAAGGCAGGGACGTGGAATGCAGTTGATCAAGGCCATCTTTATCGGACTGATATTGATTGGCCTTTCTGTTGTATCTGCTTTCTTTATCTGGCTGGCACCAGTCGGTGCGGCTTATGGCGCAAAGATCATGTGTTCGGCCATCTTTGTGAACGGTCTGACATCAAGCCGGGCACGGGCCGAAGACGTTCTGGCCGATAACAGCCCCCTGTTATCGCTGATCACCACCAATGTTGATTTACGCAACCAGACTGTCAGTGCGCATGCGTTTGGATTTCGCAAACGCTTTGCGGTGTATCGCCCGAACCTTGGATGCACGCTGGCCAATGATCAGGCCCACATCACACAGCTGCGTAACTCCACCCCGATCATCCGCCAAGTTGCCGCAAAATCGCTTCTGACAACCAGCTTGCCGGGGAATGTTGATCGCCGTGCGTTGAACAACATCCTGTTTGATGTGATGGATGAACCCGGTCCTCAGCCCGAACGCCGCACCCGTGCGGTTTTAATCCTTCATCAAGGCAAGGTCGTTGCCGAACGCTATGCGGATGGCATCTCGTCGCAAACGCCCCTGCCCGGTTGGTCAATGACCAAAAGTGTCTGGAACGCAGTGCTGGGCCGGATGCGCAACGAAGGCATGATGCCAGATGTCAAAAGCCCGGTTTTGATCAATGAATGGCAGGCCCAAACCAACGATCCGCGTGCGCTGATTACCTATGATGATCTTTTGCATATGCGAAGCGGTCTTGAATTTGATGAAAGCTACTGGAACCCGCTTTCCGATGTGGTGCAGATGCTGTTTATCGAACAGGCTGCGGCGGGTTATGCCGTTTCAATGCCATTGGAAAACACACCGGGTGAAGTTTTTTCATATAATTCCGGGGCGACCAATATCCTGTCGGCGGCCGTTCGCAATCTAAGCGGATCACGATCAACCTATCTTGTCCGCCCGACCGATCTTTTGTTTCGCCCGCTTGGCATCGACAATGCCGTGATTGAAACCGACCCGGATGGCTATTTTATTCCATCAAGCTTTATGCATGCCACCGCACGCGACTGGGCCAAAATCGGCCAGTTATTCCTGCAGGACGGTGTGTGGGAGGAAACCCGCCTTCTGCCTGAAGGATGGGTGAAATATTCAACCAGCCCTGCCGAAAATGACCCTGACGGGATTTATGGTGCGCATTGGTGGCTTGATCTGCCGGGGGGGCGTGATGATGACGGCAATCCGCGCCGTGATGTGCCCACACTTCCCGACGATGCGTTTTTTGCGCTTGGCCATGATGGTCAATCCATGACGATCATCCCGTCAAAGGAACTGGTTATTGTTCGTTTGGGTGTGACCCGCAAAAGAGACGCCTTTAGCCTGCGTAAATTCATCTCGGATATCAGTGCCGTTTTCCCTGATATGCCGGATGAAGCCGATGGCGAGATCATTGATGGTGATGATACTGAAAACGCATCGGCAGACGACGTTAAATAAGACCGGCCAGATATCCCACCAACGCCCCAAGGCCGACCAAGGCCCAAACCGGTATGACCCGCCATTGCAAAATGGCAAAGGCCAAAATCACACAGCCAATGTCAAAGACATCATGAATGGCCCCGGTCCAGATCGGGTCATATAAAACAGCCGCCAGCAATCCGACAACCGCGGCATTCACCCCCATCAAACCGGCCCGCATGAATGAAATATGGCGGACACGATCCCAGAACGGCAGCAATCCGATCACCAACAACCATGCCGGTAAAAAGATCGCAATCAGCGTCACGCAAGCCGTAATCGCACTGGTTAAAATGCCAGTCTGACCTGCCCCGGTATGAAGGGCCGCACCGAGATAGGCGGCAAAGGTAAAGATGGGCCCCGGCACCGCCTGTGTCGCCCCATATCCGGCAAG
The DNA here is from genome assembly GCF_050516545.1 of Thalassospira lucentensis. Lineage (GTDB taxonomy): Bacteria > Pseudomonadota > Alphaproteobacteria > Rhodospirillales > Thalassospiraceae > Thalassospira > Thalassospira lucentensis_C. The sequence goes on from NZ_CP191544.1 coordinate 2,881,087, forward strand.
GAAGGTTTCAGGATCAACCCACCCCGGATCAACCACCGCATTTTGTAGCAAGGGCAAAACAACATGCCCGCCGCCAAACACCAAGGCCCCGCTGCGATAAAACCCGTCAATCACCGCAAAAAGACCGCTTGGATCAAGCCCGGCCGCAATCGGCAAAATGATCAATAGGCCAAAGAAAACACCAAGTGCAAGAACAGCCCCCTTTGCCGAACGCGCCACAGGATGTTCGCCGTCATCATCAGTTACCTTGTGCCTTAAAAGGGTAAACCCCGCGACCATTCCGCCAAGAATGACGATAAACTGGGCAAGCACGGTGTCACTGGCAATCATGATGACCGCAGCAAATATTGCAAAAAGAATACGCGGGATATCCGGGCAAAGGGTGCGGGCCATCCCCAAAAGCGCATGGGCAACCACCCCGACGGCAATCAGTTTCAGTCCACGAATGACGCCATCAACCGCTGCCAGATCAACGCTGACAAAGGCCATGCCAAGGATGGCCAAAACGATGGCCGATGGCATGGTGAACCCAAACCACGCAACAAGAGATCCGCGCACACCACCCAGCGCCATCCCAATCCCCATGCCAACCTGTGAACTGGCGGGACCCGGCACGAACTGACACAGGGCGACCAGATCGGCATAGCGCGCATCGCTGAGCCATTTACGGCGTGCGACAAATTCTTCGCGGAAATAACTGATATGGGCAACCGGCCCGCCAAAACTGGTCAGGCCAAGACGCAGGAAAATCAAAAAGATTTGCCACAACCCGACACCCACACCCGGCGCAGACGCGAGGCCCTGATCTGTCACGGATTGGTTCGTTTTTATCGGGTTGGACATTGCGGTTTATGGCCTTTTGATCAGATGGCATGCGTCAATTTTTCTGACCATACGCAAACAAACTATGGGCACAAAGGCAAAACCGGACCGGATAAATATTCGTCATTAAACCATAACAAAACCCCTGCCATCGTGATCAACCAATGGCAAGGGGCAAAGATATCGCCAAATCCCGCCCGAAAACGGGACATGCATTTAACGGAAAGCAGGCTCGTCCAAAGAACGCAATTTACGGGAATGGAGCTGATTGACGTCCTGACGCAGGGTGTCAATCGTATCGAGACCAACCTGAAGATGCTGACCGATGCGCTGACGGTAGAAGTTATTCGCCATGCCCGGCAGCTTCAACTCCCCATGGACCGGTTTGTCCGATACGCACAAAAGCGTTCCGTAAGGCACACGGAACCTGAAACCGTTCGCAGCAATCGTCGCACTTTCCATATCAACGGCAATCGCCCGTGACTGGTTAAGCCGGACAAACAATTCGCTATAGCGCAGTTCCCAGTTCCGGTTATCCGTGGTCGCCACCGTCCCTGTCCGCATGCGTGCTTTCATCTCGCGGCCTTTAAGACCGGTGATCTTTGCAACCGAATCAGCCAAGGCAACCTGTACTTCAGCAATCGGCGGGACCGGTATCCATAACGGCAGATCGGAATCGAGCACATGATCATCACGCACATAACCGTGGGCCAGAACATAATCACCCAGAAGCTGACTGCGGCGAAGCCCGGCACAGTGGCCCAGCATCAACCAACAATGCGGGCGCATCACGGCTATATGGTCCGTCGCCGTTTTCGCATTTGACGGGCCAACACCAATATTCACCAGCGTCACACCAAGGCCGTCTTCGCGGATCAAATGATAGGACGGCATCTGGGGCAGTTGTTTGACCGCCTCGCCCATTTTCTTCCACCCTTTGGGGGGATTTTTACGGACATGCACCTTTGGCCCCGGTTCGACAAACGCGATATAGGGGCTTTTGGGATCTTCCAGCTGTTCTTTGGCGAATTCGATAAACTCATCGACGTAACGCTGATAGTTGGTGAACAGCACGAACTTCTGGAAATGTTCCGGCGCTGTCGCGGTATAATGCCGCAAGCGTGCCAACGAATAATCCACCCGTTCGCCCGAAAACAGCGACAGCGGCTTTGGCCCGGGGCTGGCATTGTGACCATAATGAACACCATTGGCGACATCATCATCGGTCCGTGCCAAATCGGGCATATCAAAGATCAACTGCATTGGACGTATATCGGTAGGCCCAATGCTATCGGTTGCCGATTCAACCAGAAACGGCAATGGAATCGGACGGTCCGATACGCCAACCACGACCGGAACGTCATGGTTTTTAAGCAAAAGCTGGATTTGCTCACGGTAATATTCTTCAAACAGGTCTGGACGGGTCAGTGTTGTGCCATACACACCCGGGTCGCGCGGCGCGCCAAATGACAAGGTGCTTTCGACATGCAACTTTTCTGGCGGCACTTCGATCCCAAGATACGGGTAGTAGGCGCGCACAGGGGATGATTGCTGACCTTTGCCAAAACGCTCAAAGGCTTCTTGGACAGATTGGGCACCGGTCACATAAATATCTTTGATGCGCGCAATTGCCTGTTCAGCATCGGTGAATTCAAACAGATCGCGGACCGATCCGTGGACTCCTGAAACCATAATAGATGCTCCTTTTTGTTATTGTTGTTTGGGTTCTTTCATCTGATCCAGGTGCGCGAAATCGCGCCCGATCAATAACAAAAGCCCTTGGAGCGAGAGATTTATCACCGCCCGCCCGCCATCTGACAACCGAAAAATTTTCAGAATTTCTCAATCTGAAGGTGAAAACCCGTTCATGCAAAAACATGAATGCGACCCTCAAGCCCAATTTTCTGTCGGTTTCAGATGGTTACATCTTATATGTCGGATTTATTTTCAAAAATTCAAAATGACAGTTTTGACATGCTGCCCATAACCATCGTCCCAGCAAAAGAACACTGAGAGCTAACACAGTGCAACTGCGATGGAATTTAGACAAAAAAAGTGCCGAAACCGGGGGACGGTTTCGGCAATTTCAGGGAAGGGCCTTAGACGTTGAGGGAAAAGACGATCAACCCTGATATAGGCAAGTATCTGACCACCGGTCATCAAAGTCAATATTATTTGATGCGTATCTTGTATTCTCTCAATGCATAGCTTGCGCTAATACACCTGATTTTTCGGCAATTCTTTGCAATCTTTCCAGTCGGCACCGGGCGCGGCCATCAAATGCCCATGCGTCACCTAACTCGATAGAATGTAATTTACAGACAATACTGGCAGCACGCGGGTCACTTTCGACAAGGCTTTCGATTTCCTGTTTTTCTGCGTCATCTTCAAGTGTTCCGCGCACATAACAAAGAATGTCCTCCTTGCCATATACTGCAAGAACAAGGGTCATATCAGGCTGCCTCCGACATGAAACGTGATGCATGCTCCCGTGCTTCGATTCGACCGACTGATTCACGCAGTTTACGGCGTGCGCGGCCAACGCGGGACTTAACTGTACCGATCTCAACCGACATCTGATCCGCCGCATCCTGATAGGACACTTCTTCAACAGCAGTCAGCATAATCGCTTGGCGCTCCTGCTCAGGCAGTTCATCCAGAACACGGTCGGCATCACGAAGCTGCAGACGCGCCATCTGGTTGCTTCCATGACCATACACGTCACCCAAATCATCCCAGTCGACTTGCGGGCCGCGTGTTTTTTCGCGGCGCTTTCCTGAAATGAACGTGTTGAACAGAATACGGTGCAACCAAGCTTTAAGGCTGGTGCCCTCTTCAAACTGATCCTTCTTGCTGATGGCTTTCAACAATGTGTCCTGAACCAGATCCTGTGCCCGATCCATGCTACCAGCCAGACGATAAGCGTGGCGGCGCAACGCGGGTACATGGTCTTCGATTTCGTTCATCACTTGTTTAGACATCACAACCTCCTTGTTCGGATGTCCCAACCGTAACAAAACAAAATATAATTGAAAGTAAAATCGCATGATTAACTAAGGTAATACAGTGAACAAACAGAACATACTTAACATTATCAAGACACACATCTGACACATTGTAGATAACATCAACACTCTACATTAAGTACATTCTATAATTACTTTACAGTACTTCCATCACAGACTGCGGATACACCAGTAGAGCAAGATGGTTGTTTTATGGAGGAAATGGCGGTAACGTAAGTTACTCTAAAATTTTTGAACGCATTGATTTTCAATGGCTTCAGACGGTTTTAATAACACCTGAAATTGACAGGAATCCCCACGTGGTAACGCCGAAAAGAACAGAAAAGCTCCAGATCATGCTTGATGATGAGGAGCTGAAGCTTATTGATGATTGGCGTTTTGAGCATCGTATGCCAACCCGCGCGGCCGCAATCCGCGAACTGATCCGCCGCGGTTTGGTGTCCGAAGACGTCGCAGAGCCTGATACCGAAGGCAAAAGCACGACTGATTTCCGGGTTGAGTCGGAATAAAACCACACACAACCAAACAAAAGGCCCGGCAGATTTGCCGGGCCTTTTGTCTTTTTGATCGAAAAATCAGAACATCAACGGGGTGTATCAGGATTTAATTTTGGTTTTTCACCGGCAAAGATTCGCGAAATCCCCGCACCAAAGCCAAGAACCAGCAACCATAATCCGTAATATCGCAGCGCCCGGGAAAGCATTATCGCAATCAGGAACAACCAAACCGGATAGGATGCTGCCCCGGCAGCAAGGGCCGCGATCTGCATCGGAACCGGTGTAATACTGATGGCAAACACCACCCAGAAACCACCTTCTTCGAATTTCGCTTCCAGACTATCAAATTTCCCCTGCCAGCCCATCACATCAATCAAGGGCTGTGCAAGATCGTCAAATAATGTCCACGCCAGCAGATAAAGTGACAGCGCACCGGCAACACTTCCGATCAAGGTAACTGTTGCAATGATGAAGCCCCGCGCCCGCGAAGCAGCCATAATCGGAGCAATGATGATTTCAATTGGCACTGGGATGATTGTGGTTTCCAAAAAGGATGCGACCGTAATCCCACTAAGTCCTCGCCGCCCGGCAGCAAGTCCCGCCAATCGTTCCTGGATACTTTTCAAAGCCCGCTTCACACGCGATCCTTTCGGCACGCTTTGCTGCGTCATTCTTCCTCCGCTTATCTGTGCCGGTGCACGGTAAATCACAGGCATGTAAAACAAAAACAGCCCGCCATTTTGGGCGGGCTGCTTTCCCCGGACGTCACGCCGCCGAGTTCAGGTTGTGACGTCTTACTCGACGGTTTCGCTGTCCGAGATAGCCTTCTGCGCATCTTCAAGCGCATTCACTGTATTGGCTTTGACATCTTCCCAAGTATCGGCAGATGCATCTTTTGCATTATCGAATGCCATACTCAGCTCGTCGCTTGCGCGATTCCAGGCACTTGCCAAATCTTCAACAGCTTCTTCGCTATCACTTCCGACACGTGCGGAAACTTCGTCATATTTTTCGCCAAGCTGGCTGGATTTTTCATCAACCCATGCCAGAAAATCTTCTTTCTGCTCGAACGTGAAGTCCTTGGCTTCTTCATACTGGACGGAAATTTTATTGCCCATTTTGTCCGTATCAGACTTCATCGTATCATCGGTTGCCATTGTGCCGGATGCATCGGTTGGCGTCGCCGATCCGGCATAGGCCGGTACGGCCCCAACCATAGACACAACAACAGTACCAATCATCAACATCTTCTTGCTCAACATCACAACCTCCTAGTTTGTCAAAAAGCGGTACAATTACTTGCACGCTGCTTACTATCCACAACGGATGCAGCAAAAGAATGTTCCAAATGTGTTCATTTTATTTAGTGGAACTTTTGATGAATACCGGCGTTATCGGGGGAAAGCGTCCATCTAACAAAATAAAAGGCCGCACGACACATACGTGCCGCCCATGTTGGAGACGCACCAAAACCAAAGGAGTTTACTCATGGCACATAGCAATATGCAGACCGTTGCGCAGGAATTTCCCGTCGAAACCGGCATGGACCGCAAGGATCGCCGCGAACTGGCCAAGATGCTGACACAGATCATTGGATCCTCGCACGTACTCTATGCCAAAGTCCGTGGCGTTCACTGGAACGTGGTTGGCCCGGCCTTCTATTCCCTGCACAAAATGACCGAAGAGGAATATGAAGACCTTAATGTTGCCATCGATGATATGGCAGAACGTATTCGGGCCATCGGTTTTGCGGCACCAACTGGCCTAAAAGAGATGATGGAAAATTCCGTGATTTCTGATCAGGAAAAACTTCTTCCGGCCAATGATATGATCAAGGAACTTGTCGAAGATCATGAAAAAATGGCCCGCCTGATCCGTGAAGGTGTCTCTGCCGCCGAGGAAGTCGATGACGTGAAAACCGCCGACCTTCTGACCGAACGAATTGGGGTGCACGAAGAAGCCGCATGGATGCTTCGCGCCACCATTTCATAACCAGGACCGTTTGTTGAACCGGTGCCATCAGGCGCCGGTTCAAACCATCTTCCTTCATTCATTTAAAGGTACACGCCGTGAAAAGTTCTGATCTGACTGGTAATGTCCGTCTGCTTTTGACCAAGGCAAAGCTGCCTGATGAATGGCGCCAGAATGGCGCACAGGCATTGCGCGACGTGTTTGAGGATGCCGGGTATCGAACGGAACTCACCCTGTGTGATGATCCCAACACCATTCGCGAGCAGATCACAAACAATAGCAAACCCGGCGACATTGTCGCCGTTGGTGGCGGTGATGGCACCATTAATGCCATTCTTGATGCGGTGATATCCAAGCAGGCTGTCTTGATCCCCATTCCGCTTGGCACGGCTAATGACTTTGCCCGTACATTGACCCTGCCTGATGATTTAATAGATGCAGCACGTGCGTCCATTCATGGTCAGATCAGGATGCTGGATGTCGGCTATGCCAATGATCAAAGCTTTATCAATGCCGCAAGCATCGGCGTCCCTGCAGATGCCCGTAAACGCATTAACCCGGATCTGAAACGCAATCTTGGTGCCATCAGCTATGCCGTTGCCAATTGGCAAAGCTGGCATGAAATGGCACCAATGGACCTTTCGATCACATGCGGCACCAACAGCCCGCAGAACCTTAAACTACGGCAGTTAACCATAACCAACGGTCGCTACTTTGGCGGTGGGCTGCGCCCCAGTGAACGGAAAAGTCCCGAAGATGGGCTTTTACATATGTTCGCCATTCGCGACAGTGTCGATACGCTAAGCGGGCTTGATGTTGCGGCCGAACTTTTGTTTGGATCGGTTGATGACAGTGAATTTGCCATGACCATGGAATGTGATGCGATCACAATTAACGGCGAAGATGGCGCACCGATCCTTGCCGATGGTGAAATCATCAGCAAACTTCCCGCCAAATTTTCCATTCGCGCCGGTGCCTTGGCGGTGTTTGCGCCGAACAGCTTTGTCGGCCTACCGGATCAGACCCAAGGCGAAGAACACACAGCCACGCTTGTTCATGCAAACGAGATCAACGATGTCATGCGTGGTACGCTTGACCTCGCTTTACGGCTGCAGGCCACTTATCCTGTCGCACAACATAGTGAACTCAAATCATTGTGCCATGACGGAACACGCGCCTTACGCAACATCTATCGCCAACTCGAACAGGACCTTCATCCATACGGGATTCTTGCCGCATCACCTGATCCTGACCTGCACAGTCTGGAAGAATTGCGCGACCGCGTGATCGGATGGCTCCTGCAAGATGCCGATATATGCCTTGCAAACGGCCTCAAAACCCGTGCGGGGCAGCTTGCTGATCAGTTAAGCGATATTCCGGCAGAGCCACTGCCAAAAGACATCAAGGCCCACTTGACCGCCCTTCATCAGGAAATTGCCCGGATCAAGGGAAAGCTTGGCGACATTCTTGGCGATCTCTAAATCATAAAGGCAGCCGGTTGAGGCTGCCTTTGTGTCTCATCCCGCCAATCAAAATCCAGACTATGCGCTTTATGCCCGGCGCATGAGAATTTTCTCAATATTATCAGAATGCTCAGTCCCCCATTCGCATAGCGGGACCAATGCCGAGGCCAGCGTAAGACCAAATGGTGACAACTCGTAAACGACTCTTGGTGGAATTTCCTTAAAGTCGATTCGCGTCACAATTCCGTCGGACTCCAGTTCTTTGAGCTGCTGAATAAGCATTTTATCGCTCACCCCCTGCACACACCGCTTAAGCTCGCCATAGCGCTTGGGATCCTTGGCAAGAAAGAACAATATCAACGGCTTCCACTTTCCCGAAACCACACGAAGTGCTGCATCAAGACCGCAGATAAAAGGCGAAACAGGGGAGTTCAATGTTGCCATAACCCTACTTACCAAAAGGTGCATACTTGTCAAAAAGTATGCACAAACATATCGTTGGTCAACCCCAATTCAGGAGATCAATGAAATGACCAAACTTACAGGAAAGATCGCCCTCATTACGGGTGGCGCAAGCGGCATTGGCCTTGCATCTGCAAAACGTTTCGTCGCAGAAGGTGCCTTTGTTTACATATCCGGACGTCGCAAAGACGTCATTGATGCAGCAGTCGCAGAGATTGGCGCAAATGTGCGTGGCATTCAGGCTGACATCACCAGTCAGGATGATCTCGACCGCCTGTTTTCGGTGATAAAGTCGGAGAAGGGCCACCTTGACATCTTGTTTGCAAATGCCGGCGTTGGTGAACTTGTCCCTCTTGGCGAGATTTCATCCAAACACTTTGACTACACCTTTGATATCAACGTCAAAGGCACATTGTTCACGGTTCAGAAGGCCCTACCGCTACTTAAACCGGGCAGTTCCGTCATTCTGACAGGTTCAACCGTCGGCGTCATGGGCACCCCGATGATGAGTGTTTATAGCGCCTCAAAGGCGGCTGTGCGCAATTTGGCCCGCAGTTGGGCGCAGGACCTTCGTGGAACCACGATCCGGGTAAACGTTCTTAGCCCCGGCGCGACAAAAACCGACAAGGTGATGGATCTTCTTAACCCGGAAATTCTAGAAGGTCTTGCAAATGGTGCCCCGCTTGGTCGCGTTGGCGACCCAACCGAAACGGCCGCGGTTGCTGCTTTTCTCGCCTCTGACGACAGCAGCTTCATGACGGGAAGTGAAATCTTCGTCGATGGCGGCTACGCACAAATTTAAACCGCATAGAAGGGCGATCTCTCGTTGACGGAAATCGCCCTCGTCCATTTTAGATAATCTTCAATAGACGGCAAGACCGCACTATCTTTAACACAAAATCGGCTTGGCGGTCTTATCCTTCAAGACCCGCCAAGCTGCGCGCAAAGGATTTGGCGTCAAACGGACGTAAATCTTCTGCCGCCTCACCAACCCCGATTGCGTGAACCGGTTTGCCAAATTTCTCTGCCAAGGCCACAACAACGCCGCCCTTCGCCGTACCATCAAGCTTGGTCACGATCAGGCCGGAAACATCCGTCGCCTGACTAAAGGTTTCGACCTGTGAATGGGCATTTTGGCCGGTGGTCGCATCAAGGACCAAAAGCGTGTCATGCGGTGCCGTTTCATCGCGCTTCTTGATCACCCGAACGATCTTTTTCAACTCGTCCATCAGATGGGCTTTGTTCTGCAAACGACCAGCAGTATCGATCAGCAAAAGGTCATACCCTTCGCGCTGGGCCTGATCAATTGCATCGAAGGCAAGACCAGCCGCGTCTGCACCGGTATCACGGGACATCACGGGACAACCGGTACGATCGCCCCAGACTTTCAATTGTTCGACCGCTGCGGCACGGAACGTATCACCTGCCGCCATCATGACCTTAAGGCCTTGATCTTTGTATGTTTTTGCAAGTTTGCCAATTGTCGTGGTTTTCCCCGATCCATTGACACCTACCACCAAAATCACATGGGGTTTCTTGCCTGCATCAATGACAAGCGGCTTTGCGACTGGCTCAAGGATTTTGGCGACTTCTTCAGAAATGAATTCCTGAATTTCCGCCGTATCGACTTCTTTGTCGAAGCGGGTTTTCGCCAGTTCCGCGCTAAGTTTAGCAGCAGTCGTAACACCCAAATCCGATGTAATAAGAAGATCTTCGAATTCTTCAAGCGCATCGTCATCAAGACGGCGCTTGGTGAAGATATCTGCAATCCCGGTGGTTAGCTTTGAGGAGGAGCGTTTCAGCCCGTTTTTCAACCGGGCAAACCAGCTCGTTTTCCCCTCTTCACTCATCCCACAAGCTCCGCTATCAGTTTTCCATCTTCAAGGCCGACGACCTTGGCTTTCGCTATCGTGCCCGGTTCTATCACGCGATCAAGCATAACGGGAGCAAAATGCTCCGTATGACCAGTATTTTCCTTTTCAACCAACACATTCTCGGTCATGCCGATGCGTGATTTAAGGAAACCGGTCAACTGAACATCACCGGCCGCACGAAGGGCCGATGCGCGTTCCTTACGCAAATCCTTGCGCACCTGTGGCATCCGTGCCGCGGGCGTTCCCGGACGGGAAGAATACGGGAAAACATGCAAATAAATCAGCCCGCATTCATCAACCAGACGCAAGGTATTGTCGGCCATCTCATCGGTTTCCGTCGGGAAACCGGCAATGATATCCGCACCAAACGTCACATCGGGGCGTAGATCGCGGACTTTTTTACAAAAATCAATTACGTCCTGACGCAAATGGCGGCGCTTCATGCGCTTAAGCACCATGTCATCCCCTGCCTGCAGACTGATATGCATATGCGGCATCAAACGTGGTTCGGTTTCAATCAACCGGAACAGATCTTCGTCGACTTCAACCGGATCGATTGATGAAATGCGCAAACGCGGCAGTTCTGGCACCTGTGCAAGCAACCGGCGCGACATCTGGCCCAATGTCGGCTTGCCCGGCAAATCATGGCCGTAGGATGTGATATCAACCCCGGTCAGAACAACCTCGCCATAGCCATTGGCAACCAGTTCGCGAACCTGGTCAACGATCTCGCCCATCGGAACACTGCGCGAATTGCCGCGACCAAACGGGATGATGCAAAAAGTACAGCGATGGTCACAGCCGTTCTGAACCTGAACAAAGGCGCGCGCACGGCCCTCAAACCCGGAAACAAGATGACTTGCCGTTTCTTCGACCGACATGATGTCATTGACGACAACACGTTCATGATCCGGCATCAGGAACGTTTCGGCCTTCATCTTGGCATCGTTGCCAAAGATGCGATCAATTTCGCCCATTTTGGCGAATTTGTCGGGATTGACCTGCACCGCACAGCCGGTCACGAAAATCTTGGCATCCGGGTTCTCACGGCGCAGGCGGCGAATGCTTTGCCGTGCCTGACGTTCGGCCTCGGTCGTAACCGCACAGGTATTAATAATGATCGCATCATCAAGGCCTGCATTTTTGGCATGATCGCGCATCACCTCGGATTCATAGGTGTTAAGGCGACAACCAAATGTAACGACGCGCGGCTCTTTCATGCTCGGCATTCTGCGATCAATCTTGGATTTGGGAAACATTCCACCTGCGCCCCGCATTCCGGTGCAGCAAGAGCGGAATGCCCGGCAAAGTCAGTGACCGTGCCGGGCGCTGGTTACATACGCTTTTGAACGTTTCAATGCAAGTCCGGCACCGTCATGGCACGCATGCATTGGACGCGAAAACAATGTCACCTGCCGGTATTGGCGGTAGAAACAACTGTTACTCGGCAGCGAAATGACGGTTGCGACCGTCTTTCTTGGCCCGATAAAGCGCACTGTCGGCACGGTCAATCAATTTGGCCCCGCCTTCATTGGCAACATATTCGGCAGCACCAACAGATATGGTCATCTGACCATAAGACGTACCAGAGCTTTTTGCTTTGATCTCACGTGCAGCGATACGCTTGCTCATATCGGCAGCCAGATTCATCGCATCCAAAAGCGGTGTTTGCGGCAACAAGATTGCAAACTCATCGCCACCATACCGGGCGACAATGTCGCGTCCCTTGATATTGGCTTTGAGCATGGAGGCAATCAGAACGAGGATTTCATCGCCGATGCGATGACCAAACTGATCGTTGACAGCTTTGAACTGATCAAGATCAACCATCATCACGCAGAACACTTCCGGCGTTTCTGAAGAATCATATTCCGCTGCAAGCAGGGAAAGCTGTTCTTCAAAATACATGCGGTTCGATACACGTGTCAGGCCGTCCGTATAAGACCGTTCACGGGTTTCATCCAGCTCACGCTGTAGCAATGTGACGCGGTTCAAATAGCTATCAAGACGCTTATGCAGGTTTTCAATCGTCTGCTTCATCTCGTCAGTCTGTTCGAGCACTTCGCTCAGAACCGGGCCGACGTTTTCATGTTTTTTGAGGGTCTTTAACGACCGGCCAAGCAACTCGGCATACTCTTTCATCCCTGATCGCGCTGTGGTCAGACAGTCGTCGCTATTTTCGACAAGCTCGGAAAAATCTTCCATACCGCGCTGAAGGAAATCAGCCGCCTGACGGTCGAAAATATAGCGGTAGTAAAGCTGCAGAAGTGTGTCTTCAGGCAAGTGGTCACCACTGGCCTGTACGGCATCGATTACGCGCAATATCTCGGGATTTTCTTCGGCGAAATAGACGAACCACACATGGTAAAGCTCGGGAGTCGGACGTAAGCCTCGATCACGCAACGCCTTAAGAGTAGCGTTCGCATAGTCCCAATGGCGAGATATCTGTTGTTCCGTCGTGGTCACAACGGGTGCTCCAACTGGTAATGTGATCGTTAAGTCAATGTATTACGCGATTTTTGCGTTATAATTGGCATCAACATATCTCAATTTATCTTACGGAACCAGATATACGCCATACTAAACTATACTAAAGTGGTGGTTCGTCCTCGACGATCAGCTTCCGCGAATCATGGTCCCGGCACCGCGCTCGGTAAACAGTTCGAGCAAGACGGCATGTGGGGCACGCCCGTCGACAATAACAGCAGCTTCAACCCCGTTCTGAACCGCATCCATACAGGTTTCGGTCTTCGGAATCATGCCACCTTGAATTGTACCATCGGCGATCATTGCATTTATGTGGTCAGTGTCAGCATCCCGTACAAGGTTCTTGTCCGCATCAAGGATACCTTTTACGTCGGTCAGCATATAAAGGCGGCGCGCGCCAACCGCTTTTGCAATGGCACCCGCGGCCGTATCAGCATTGATATTGTATGTCTGACCGTCTTCGCCAACACCAATTGGCGAAATAACCGGAATAATGTCGGTATTCGCAAAGCAATCAAGAACATGCGGATTGACGTTTACCGGCTCGCCAACAAAACCAAGATCAAGAACCTTCTCGATATTACTTTCCGGGTCCCGTTTGGTACGTGTCAGCTTGCGTGCGGTGATAAGATTGGCATCCTTACCGCACAGACCAACAGCAATACCACCAGCCGCATTGATGTTCGAAACGATTTCCTTGTTGATTTTGCCCGCCAGCACCATTTCGACGACATCGATGGTCTGCTGATCGGTCACCCGAAGGCCATCCACAAATTCAGACTGGATGTTAAGTTGCTTAAGCATCAGGCCAATCTGCGGCCCACCGCCATGCACCACAATCGGGTTCATACCGACCTGCTTCAAAAGAACCACATCCTGAGCAAACAAACGCGCCAGTTCGGGATCACCCATCGCATGCCCGCCATACTTGATCACGATCTTCTGACCGTTAAATCGTCGCATATAGGGAAGCGCCTCGGACAAAACTTTTGCGCGTGCCAACGTCCGGTACGCGCTGGATTCCGACTGGTCTTCTTCAGAACGGATTTCTTCGTTCATCCTATTTCCCCATATTGACGCATCAGGCAGGCAATTTTACAGCAGCGACGATATCTCGGCGCGCAATTCGCCCAGTCCAGTATTCTTTTCGCTCGACGTTGCAAAGATTTTTGGCAAGGCGGCTGGATGTTTCACCAGTGCTTTAACCACTTCCTTGATACGTTTTTCGAGCTGTCCCTTTTTTAGCTTATCTGCTTTGGTCAGCACAACCTGATAGGTCACGGCACTTTCATCAAGCACCTTCATCATTTCAAGATCGGCCTTCATAAAGCCATGTCTCGAATCGATCAGCACAAAGACACGCCGCAAGGTTACCCGTCCACGCAGATACTGCTTGATCAGGTTTTGCCACGTTTCAACGATGTCTTTGGGCGCTTGTGCAAAGCCATAACCCGGCAAATCGACAATGTGGCAAGCCCCATCAAGATCAAAATAGTTAAGCTGCTGGGTACGGCCCGGCGTATTGGACGTCCGCGCAAGATCCTTGCGGCCCGTGACCGCATTGATCAGGCTGGATTTGCCCACATTGGACCGACCGGCAAAACAGATTTCCGTTTTGTCTTCCGGCGGCAATTGTTCAAGCTGAGCCACACCAAGAAGAAACGTAACCGGGCGGGAAAAAAGTTTCCGCCCGGCTTCGATTTCGGATGCTTCGTATGTCGGTATCGCAGTTACCGACGGCAAGATTTCGTCTGTCATCGTTATTCCTTCCCCGTAACACGGGGATATTCCCCAAAGGAAATATCAACCCGTGAAGGGTAGATGGGGATTTACATCCCCATCTTGTACATGATGTAACGCTGCTGAAGGATCGACAACGTGTTGTTCCAGGCCCAATAGATCACAAGACCTGCCGGGAAACTTGCCAGCATAAAGGTAAAGATCAATGGCAAGAACATCATGATCTTTGCCTGGGTCGGATCAGCCGGTGCCGGGTTCAGTTTCTGCTGAAGGAACATGGTCAGGCCCATGATCAACGGCCAAATACCGATCATCAGCATCTGCGGCGGATCAAACGGGATCAGACCAAACAGATTGAACAGCGACGTCGGGTCCGGTGCGGACAAATCCTGAATCCAGCCAAAGAACGGCGCATGGCGCATTTCGATGCTGACAAACAGAACTTTATACAGCGCAAAGAAGACCGGAATTTGTACAATGATCGGCAAGCAACCCGAAGCCGGATTGATTTTCTCACGCTTGTACAGAGCCATCATTTCCTGTTGCTGACGCTGACGATCATCCTTGAACTGCTCGCGCATTTCAGTGATCTGCGGCTGCAGCTTTTTCATCGCACTCATGGATTTGTACGACTTGTTCGCCAGCGGGAACATGATTGCCTTAACGGCAACCGTGATCAACAGGATCGCAACGCCAAAGTTGCCAACCAGATGATACATCCACTGCAGAACCAGGAAGAATGGTTTGGTCAGGAAGTAGAACCAGCCAAAGTCAATCGCGAGATCGAAGTTGGTGATGCCGTAATCCTCTGCATAGCTATCAAGCAGGGTTACTTCCTTTGCACCGGCAAACAGACGGGTTTCGGCAACGCCTTCGCTACCATTTGCAATGGTACGGGCGGCACCGAGGTAATCGGTCTGATACTTGTCGGCATTGTCCGCGACATGATGGCTAAAGCGCGTGGTCATTTCCTCGTCCGAGGAAGGTGCCAGCGCAACCAGCCAATACTTGTCGGTAATGCCAAGCCAGCCGCCGGTGGTTTTCTTTGTGATTGCCCCGTCATCGGCAAGATCGTCATAGTCGATCTCGGTCAGGGTGCCATCGATCACACCAAGCGGGCCTTCGTGCAGGATGTAAAATCCAGCCGTCACCGGCTTGTTCTTGCGCGAAATCAGGCCGTATGGATACAGGGTGACGTCGCCACCGCTGTTATTCACAACCGACTGGTTGACGGTGAACATGTAGTTCTCGTCAATCGCAATCTCGCGTTTAAAGGTCAGGCCCGCGCCATTATCCCAAGTCAGGGTAATCGGGCTATCGGCCGTCAGTGTTTCGCCACTTGCGGTCCAGCGGGTCTCGCTGGTGGGAAGAGCAACGCCCTTATCGCCAGCAACCCAGCCGAACTCGGCAAAATAGGCATCACTGCTGCCCGTCGGGTTCAAAACATGGATCAGCGGACTGTCGGGTTCTTCGGTCTCGTGATAATCCTGAAGCTGGATATCGTCAATGACACCACCAACAAGGCGAATCGAACCTTCGACGCGCGGAGTATCGATCACGATACGCGGCGATTTCGCCAATGCGTCTTCGCGTTTGACCGTCGGGACAGAAAGCTGCCCTCCCGGGACACTTGGCCCGCCGGTTGATACTTGCGGCGCAGTGCTGCCGTTTGCATCAAGCTGTTCACGAACTTGCGCTTCGCGAACCTGCATATCAGGTTCGGGCGCAAAGAAGAATTGCCACCCGATAAGAATCACAACTGCCGATGCAATTGCCACCCACAGGTTACGTTGTTCGTTCATCGCCTCTTTCCGCTTTGTTCAGTCAGCAAATACTGACCGCATTCTATTTACATGACGAAAGCGCCGGGGACCGGTTTTCACCATCCGACGACGCTTTGTTTTGTTCGCAGCCACATCCGGGCACGGGATCATAACCATGACCACCCCATGGATGGCAACGCATTATCCGTTTAATTCCCATCCAGCCGCCTTTTATTGCCCCATGACGAGCCAATGCTTCCATCATAAAAGCCGAACAGGTCGGCTGATAGCGGCATGACCACCCGATATAAGGCGATAAAAAGAGCTGGTAACCGCGAACTGCGATTTGAAGAAGACGGGCAAGGGGACCGGGCGCAGGATTGGAAGAAATCATTTGGCTTGGCCTCTTGCCTTCGTCGATCCGCCTGACGGGTTCCCACCGTGTCCCTTGCGGGAACGGCGTGTATCAGGTGCAGACGGCTTGGCATCAGGGACACGGCGCAGGGCAAACCGCATATCATCAATCAGCTTTTCAAACGGCCGGTCGATGGTCTGGTTGCGACCGATCACGACATAATCCCAACCGGGCAATGCGTGTTCGCTCATCAATTGCTCTGCCACAGCACGCAAACGCCGCCGAACGCGATTGCGGACGACGGCCTTTCCCACCTTCTTGGTGACGGTAAATCCGACTCGTACGAGTTGGTCTTCACCGGCGTATTCTGTATCCGGCTTGATCCCGGGACGCGGAGCGCCCTGAAGGATCAATCCCTGTGTAACCCATTTTCGGCGGGTGCCCGCAACACGGAGGAATTCCGTACGCTTTTTAAGGCGTTCCACCGAAATGGTCACAACATTAGGCCGACAGACGCTTGCGGCCCTTGGCACGGCGTGCGGTAAGCACACGGCGTCCACCGACGGTCGCGCTGCGGGAACGGAAGCCGTGACGGCGTTTCCGTACGAGATTGCTAGGCTGGTAGGTGCGCTTCACTGCACTTACTCCGTTCTAAATAAGGTAATCCGATTAAATTCGAGGTCCGCTGTATAGGGCTTCACACCTGAGCTGTCAACTCGTGACAAGGCACTTACCCCCAGAAAACCGGCAATGCCGTCAGGATTTCGTCCCGACGGCACCCGAAATGCGAATTCGTCACCACTCGATACGTTCGACATTGGAGAATGTCAACTCAGAACCATCGGAAAAGACGATTGTTCCAGACGAATCGGTGGAAAGTTCAAGATGGTGTTTTTTCGAATCGGTGATCTCGCCTTCATCAAGGATCAAGGTCCAGTCACTCGAGTCGATTTTCCCGCCACCCAAGCCGTTAAGTTCAATGGTATCGGTGGTCCATCCATTGGCACCACCATCCACAGTGTCATTGCCTTCACCCATGTTAAAGATGAACAGATCGGATCCCCCGCCGCCATACAGCGCGTCATCACCGAACCCGCCCATCAGGGTGTCGTTGTCATCGCCCCCCAGCAGCAAGTCATTACCGTCACCGCCGCTCAGTGTATCCTTGCCTGCACCACCACTCAGGGTGTCATCCCCGTCGTCGCCATACAGCTTGTCATCACCACCGCCGCTATCAAGCGTGTCATTGCCTGACCCGCCATAGAAGGTGTCCTTGCCCCATCCGCCGGTCAGGGTGTCGTTATCCGCCCCGCCATCGAAATAGTTGTCCCCGCCGTCAGCGACAAGAATGTCGTTACCATCGCCACCAAGGAAGGTGTCATCACCATAGGCGCCGTGAATGGAGTCATCTCCCCCACCGCCCCAGACCGTGTTCTTACCATCACCGACATTAATACTATCATTGCCATCACCTGCCGAAACGGTGTCATTCTCACTGCCGGTCGAAATGGTGTCGTCACCACTTCCGGTCCAAATGGTGTTGCGCCCTTCACCAGCAGATATGGTGTTATTGCCACCTTCGTCATAGATAATGTCGTCGCCAGAACCACTTGTGATGCTGTCATTACCCGTACCGGTCCAGACAAGGTTATCCCCCTCACCTGCGCTGACATTATTGTTGCCGCTCCCACCAATGATCGTGTCATTACCACTGCCGACAGTGATGCTGTCATCCCCGCTGCCAGTCGCAATATAGTTCTTCCCTTCACCAGCATTGACATAGTTGTTACCATCTCCGCCAAGGATCGTGTCATCGCCACTCCCCGCATAGAGGCTGTCATTGCCCGCGCCGGTTTCAATGTGGTTATTACCTTCATTGGCATAGATGATGTTGTCTCCATCACTGGCATAGATGCTGTCGTTACCGCTTCCTGCCGTAATGTAATCATTGCCGGTTCCGCCAAGGATGGTGTTGTTCCCTTCCCCGCCGTGAACGGTATCGTTACCGGCACCAGCATCAATATAGTCGTTGCCGCCATCACCGGTAACACTATCATCTCCGTCACCGGCATAGATCACGTCGTTACCGTTCCCGGCCCAGATGGTGTCATTACCGGGATTTGTCGATATCGTATCATTACCACCACCGGCGCCAACAGTGTCATTCCCTGACCCGGTCTCGAACTCGTCATTGTTATCTGATCCCCAGCGGGTTTCATCGCTGTCGACGGTCTCTTCTATGGTGACTTCAAGAATGGCCGTGGTGGTGGCCGTATCATCACCATCCTGAGACTGAACAGACACGGTCAGCTCAAACGTACCAGCATAATCACTGCCCGCCATAATCGTCAGCCCGACCAGTTGGGCTGCACCTAGTGTCCAGGTCCCATTCCCGTTGTTGGTCCCTGCCGACAGGGTCGCACCGGTTGGTACACCACTGATCGTAACCGTCAGCGTTTCACTGCTATCGGTAACGGCAGCATCAATATCAAGGGCAACGCTATTGCCTTCATCTCCGCTGGCGTCGGACACTTCAAGGGTTGGTGTATCGGCAACACCGGCAACATCAATTGTGATTGTGTCATTGACACTTGCAGTGTCTGCACCGTCGGTCGAAGTAACCGTAACACTCAGATCAAACGATCCGGAATAGTCATCCGGTGGCGTAATGCTCAGGCCTTCAAGGTCCGTTGCTGACAGCGTCCAGGTGCCATTCCCATTGTTGGTGCCAGCAGACAGCGTTGCGCCATCAGGCACACCCGAAATGGTCACCGACAGAACCTCAGATGCATCACTCAGGCTCGCATCGACATCAAGTGCGAAGCTTGTATCTTCATCACCTGACGCATCAGATGCATCAAAGGTCGGTGTATCGGCAACACCGGCTACATCAACCGTGATCGTATCACTGACACTCGCAGTGTCCTCGCCATCGGTCGAAGTCACCGTAACGCTCAGGTCAAACGATCCGGAATAATCATCGCTCGGTGTGATCGTCAGACCTTCAAGGTCCGCTGCTGACAGCGTCCAAGTGCCATCGCCACTATCTGTACCGGCCGACAGGGTTGCGCCATCCGGAACACCTGAAATGGTCACCGACAGAACTTCCGATGTGTCACTCAGCCCGGCTCCGATATCAAGTGCAATGGTTGCATCTTCGTTGCCAGAGGCATCAGACACCTCAAGGCTCGGCGTATCTGCAACACCGGCTATATCAACTGTAATAACATCACTGATCGAAGCACTGTCATCACCGACAGCGGACATTGCCGTCACATCAAGATCAAACGAACCGCTGTAGTCATCGGCCGGCGTGATCGTCAGACCGTCAAGGTCATCTGGTCCCAAGGTCCAGGTACCGTCGCCATTATCCGTACCCGCAGACAGTATTGCCCCGTCAGGAACGCCGGAAATGGTGATCGAAAGGATTTCTGTGCTGTCGCTGAGCCCGGCGTCGATATCAAGAGCGATTGCATTATCTTCACGGCCACTTGTGTCCGACACTGACAAAGTCGGTGCTTCTGCTGCCGGGTCATAAAGAACGCCGTCGACATAGATTTCGACATTTTCAATATTGTCGACTTCAACACCCAACGCATCGAGTGTAAGGCTTCCCTCTTGGCCCGAATCGATATGATCCTGCAGGTCCTGCAACGCATCAATGACGCCATCGCCCGACAGTTGATCTGAACTTAGATACAGCTTCAGATTATCGGTATTACTACCACCATCAATAAGTCCGGTTCCTTCGGCAGACAGATCAACGCTATAGCGAATTTCGTCGTTTCCAGAATCGCCATAAAGCTGATCATCACCTGACCCCGTCAGGATATCATCAGAACTTCCACCATAAAGTGTGTCAGTTCCTTCTCCGCCATCAAGGGTATCCCTGCCTGCACCACCAAGAATGGTGTCATTTCCAGCACCGCCGGTTACCGTATCGTTGCTATTTCCTGCATCGATATAGTCGTCACCATCTCCACCCGAAATCGTATCCTTACCGCCGCCACCAAAGATCGTATCATCGCCGGCACCGCCATCGACAATGTCATGTGATCCGCCCGCATTGACGTAATCATCACCGTCGCCGGCGTTAATCGTATCGCGGCCGCCGCCGCCGATGACGGTATCGTCACCGCTGCCGCTATTGATGACATCATTGCCACTGCCGCCATAAATAGTGTCGTCACCTGATCCGGACGCGATCGTGTCATGACCACCTTGGCCTTCAATGTAATCATTGCCGTCGCCGGTAGTAATTTCATCCGTGCCGCTGGTTCCAATAACTGTTTCGTTCGGGTTATCAATGATGTCGACCCGTAGGCTCTGCTCAATACTTGCGCTGTCATCCCCATCAACTGAGGTCGCTGTAACCGTCAGATCAAAACTACCGGAATAATCATTTGCCGGCGTAATCGTCAGACCTTCAAGATCACCCGGATTCAGTGTCCAGGTACCATCATTGTTATTGGTTCCCGCAGACAGAACCGCACCGTCTGGCACACCCGCGATGGTAACAGTCAAAATTTCGCTGGAATCTGTCAGACCTGCATCGATATCAAGGGCAACGCTATTGCCTTCATCTCCGCTTGCATTGGCAACAACAAGTGTTGGCGTATCTGCGACACCGGCAACATCAACCGTAATCGTATCGCTCACACTTGCTGTGTCTTCGCCATCGGTCGAGGTCACAGTCACGCTCAGATCAAACGAGCCGGAATAATCATCGCCCGGTGTGATCGTCAGACCTTCAAGATCCGCCGCCGACAATGTCCATGAACCATCATTATTGTTAATCCCTGCCGACAATGTAGCGTCTTCTGGCACACCAGAAATCGTTACAGACAATACTTCCGAGGCATCGCTCAATCCGGCATCAATATCGAGCGCGATGGCACTCTCTTCATTGCCCGAGGCATCCGAAACTTCAAGGGTCGGCAGATCCGCTTCACCAATTACATTCACCATGACGGTGTCAGTAACAGTTGCGATATCAACACCGTCCTGGGTGCTTGCCGTAATTTCCAGATCGAAAGAGCCACTGTAATCCGCAGGCGGTGTAACAGTAAGCCCGTCAAGATCATCTGATGTCAGCGACCATGTGCCATCACCATTATCAGTACCGGCAGACAAAGTCGCACCATCCGGCACGCCACCAATCGTGATTGTCAGGGTTTCCGAGCTGTCAGTGAGGCCTGCGTCGATGTCGAGTGCAATCGCACTGTCTTCAGAGCCCGAAGCATTCGAGGTTTCGAGCGTCGGCGCATCGGCCACACCGGCAACATCAACCGTAATCGAACCGGTCGTGGTGGCAACATCTTCACCGTCCGCAGACTGGGCGGCCACCCCCAGATCAAACGACCCGCTGAAGTCATCCGCCGGGGTAATTGTCAGACCTTCAAGATCACCGGAACTCAGCGTCCATGTACCATCACCATTATCCGTACCCGCAGACAGGGTCGCCCCGTCCGGCACGCCAGAGATGGTCACAGTGAGAACTTCACTGGAATCTGTCAGGCCTGCATCGATATCAAGTGCGATGGCACTGTCTTCGTTGCCCGAAGCGTTCGAGGTCTCAAGCGTTGGCGCATCCGCGACACCGGCAACATCAACTGTCAAACTGTCGGAGGTAACTGCAACATCTTCACCGTCCGCAGACTGAGCACTCACACCCAGATCAAAGCTGCCAGAGAAGTCATCCGCCGGTATGATCGTCAGACCTTCAAGATCGTCCGCCCCCAACGTCCAGGTGCCATCACCATTATCGGTACCAGCCGACAAGGTTGCACCGTCCGGAACACCGGAGATGGTGACCGTGAGAACTTCGCTGGAATCTGTCAGGCCTGCATCGATATCGAGCGCAATTGCTGAATCTTCCGCGCCCATCGCGTCTGTTAATTCGAGTGTCGGTGCGTCAGCCACCCCAACAACATCGACTGTAATCGTATTGGCGCTCGACAGAGAACCTCTTGTCGGTCTGACGATTTCCGCTGTTGTCGCAACATCATCGCCATCGGCAGACTGAGCCACCACACGAAGATCAAATGAGCCGCTGAAATCTTCTGGCGGGGTAATGGTCAGGCCCTCAAGGTCATCCGCTGAAAGGGTCCACTTACCATTGCCATTGTCTGTACCAGCCGACAAGGTCGCACCATCCGGAACACCGGAGATCGTGACTGTCAGAACTTCACTGGAATCTGTCAGAGCCGCATCAATATCGAGCGCAATCGCACTGTCTTCAAAGCCGGTAGCATCAGACACTTCGAGTGTTGGTTTATCTGCAACACCGGTAACATCAACCGTCAGGCTGTCGGTCGTAACTGCAACATCTTCGCCGTCCGCTGACTGCGCCGTTACATCAAGATCAAACGACCCGCTGAAATTCTCAGCCGGTGTAATCGTCAGACCTTCAAGGTCATCCGATCCCAGCGTCCAGGTACCGTCACCATTATCGGTACCTGCTGACAAGGTTGCGCCATCCGGAACACCGGAGATCGTGACCGTCAGAACTTCACTGGAATCTGTCAGACCGGCATCAATGTCGAGCGCGATGGCACTGTCTTCATTGCCCGAAGCATCGGAAGTTTCCAATGTTGGCGCATCCGCGACGCCCGCAACATCAACGGTCAAACTGTCGGTCGTAACTGCAACATCTTCGCCATCCGCCGACTGTGCCGTAACACCAAGATCAAAGCTGCCAGAGAAGTCATCTGCAGGCGTAATCGTCAGACCTTCAAGATCGTCCGATCCTAGCGTCCAGGTGCCGTCGCCATTATCGGTCCCTGCCGACAAGGTCGCACCGTCCGGAACGCCAGAGATGGTGACCGTCAGAACTTCGGAACTGTCAGTGAGACCGGCATCGATGTCGAGTGCAATCGCACTGTCTTCATTGCCGGAAGCATTCGACGTCTCAAGGGTTGGCGCATCTGCCACACCGGCAACATCAACCGTGATGCTGTCGCTTACAGAGGCAATGTCTTCACCGTCGGCAGACTGGGCGGTCACACCCAAGTCAAACGAACCGCTGAAGTCATCCGCCGGGGTGATCGTCAGACCTTCAAGGTCATCCGACCCCAACGTCCAGGTGCCATCGCCATTATCGGTACCAGCAGACAAGGTTGCGCCATCCGGAACACCGGAAATGGTGACTGTCAGAACCTCACTGGAATCTGTCAGACCAGCATCAATGTCGAGTGCAATCGCTGAATCTTCCGCACCCATCGCGTCTGTTAATTCGAGCGTTGGCGCATCTGCCACACCGGCAACATCAACCGTAATCGAACCCGACGTCGTCGCAATATCTTCGCCATCCGCAGACTGCACCGTTACACCAAGATCAAACGAACCGCTGAAGTCATCGGCTGGTGTAATCGTCAAACCTTCAAGATCATCCGAGCCCAACGTCCAGGTACCATCGCCATTATCGGTACCTGCTGACAAGGTTGCGCCATCCGGAACACCACTGATCGTGACTGTGAGAACTTCGGAGCTGTCAGTGAGATCGGCGTCAATATCAAGCGCAATCGCTGAATCTTCAGAACCGCTGGCATTGGAGGTTTCCAGCGTCGGAGCATCAGCAACACCAGCAACATCCACCGTGATCGACCCAGAGGTCGTCGCAACATCTTCACCATCGGCAGACTGTGCCGTCACACCAAGATCAAAGCTGCCAGAGAAGTCATCGGCCGGTGTAATCGTCAGACCCTCAAGATCATCCGACCCCAGCGTCCAGGTGCCGTCGCCATTATCCGTACCCGCCGACAAGGTCGCACCGTCCGGCACACCAGAGATGGTAACCGTCAGAACCTCACTGGAATCTGTCAGGCCAGCATCGATATCAAGTGCAATCGCGCTGTCTTCGGAACCACTGGCATCAGCAACATCCAAAGTCGGTGCATCCGCAACACCCGCAACATCAACCGTGATGGAACCGGACGTGGTCTCAACATCTTCACCATCTGCGGACTGCGCCGTAACACCAAGATCAAAGCTGCCAGAGAAGTCATCAGCTGGTGTAATCGTCAGACCTTCAAGATTATCCGAGCCCAGCGTCCAGGTGCCGTCACCATTATCCGTACCCGCCGACAAGGTTGCACCATCCGGTACGCCGGAGATGGTCACAGTGAGAACCTCACTGGAATCTGTCAGGCCCGCATCGATATCAAGCGCAATCGCGCTGTCTTCATTGCCCGACGCATTGGAGGTTTCCAGCGTTGGCGCGTCAGCGACACCCGCAACATCAACCGTAATCGAACCGGAAGTCGTCGCAACATCTTCGCCATCGGCCGACTGGGCAGTAACGCCGAGATCGAAGCTGCCAGAGAAGTCATCAGCAGGCGTAATCGTCAGACCTTCAAGATCGTCCGATCCCAGCGTCCAGGTACCATCACCATTATCCGTACCAGCCGACAGGGTCGCACCATCCGGAACACCACTGATCGTAACCGTAAGAACTTCGGAGCTATCGGTAAGACCAGCATCAATGTCGAGCGCAATCGCACTGTCTTCATTGCCAGAGGCATTCGACGTCTCAAGGGTTGGCGCATCTGCCACACCGACAACATCAACTGTGATGCTGTCGCTTACGGAGGCAATGTCTTCACCATCCGCAGACTGCGCGGTAACGCCCAAGTCAAACGATCCGCTGAAGTCATCCGCCGGGGTGATCGTCAGACCTTCAAGGTCATCCGATCCCAACGTCCAGGTGCCATCGCCATTATCCGTACCAGCCGACAAGGTTGCGCCATCCGGAACGCCAGAGATCGTGACTGTCAGAACTTCCGAGCTGTCGGTAAGACCGGCATCAATATCAAGCGCAATCGCGCTGTCTTCCGAACCACTGGCATTTGAGGTTTCGAGCGTCGGCGCATCGGCCACACCCGCAACGTCAACCGTGATCGAACCCGAAGTCATGGCGACATCTTCACCATCAGCCGACTGGGCGGTCACGCCCAGATCGAACGAACCGCTAAAGTCATCGGCCGGTGTAATCGTCAGACCTTCAAGATCATCCGAGACCAGCGTCCAGGTACCATCACCGTTATCGGTCCCCGCAGACAAAGTCGCTCCGTCCGGAACACCGGAGATGGTCACAGTAAGAACTTCGCTGGAATCTGTCAGACCAGCATCGATATCAAGTGCAATCGCGATGTCTTCATTGCCAGAAGCATCTGAAGTTTCCAAAGTCGGCGCATCCGCAACGCCAGCAACGTCAACCGTGATCGAACCAGAAGTCGTCGCAACATCTTCGCCATCTGCCGACTGGGCGGTAACACCCAGATCGAACGAACCGCTGAAGTCATCAGCCGGTGTAATCGTCAGACCTTCAAGGTCATCCGACCCCAGTGTCCAGGTGCCGTGACCATTATCCGTACCGGCTGACAAGGTTGCCCCATCCGGAACACCACTGATCGTAACTGTCAGAACTTCCGAGCTGTCCGTCAGACCGGCATCGATGTCGAGCGCTATGGCCGAATCTTCATTCCCGCTTGCGTCCGCCACATCTAAAGTCGGCGCATCCGCAACACCAGCAACATCGACCGTGATGCTGTCGCTTACAGAGGCGATGTCTTCACCGTCCGCAGACTGCGCGGTAACGCCCAAGTCAAACGACCCGCTGAAGTCATCGGCCGGGGTAATCGTCAGACCTTCAAGATCATCCGATCCCAGCGTCCAGGTGCCATCACCATTATCCGTACCCGCCGACAGGGTCGCGCCATCCGGAACACCGGAGATGGTGACCGTCAGAACTTCCGAGCTGTCAGTAAGGCCTGCATCGATATCCAGCGCAATTGCAGAATCTTCAGAACCGCTGGCGTCCGCAACATCCAAGGTCGGGGCATCCGCAACACCGGTAACATCAACCGTGATCGAACCCGTCGTGGTGGCAACATCTTCGCCGTCAGCCGATTGCGCTGTCACACCGAGATCGAACGATCCGCTGAAGTCATCGGCCGGGGTGATCGTCAGACCTTCAAGGTCATCCGACCCCAGTGTCCAGGTGCCGTGACCATTATCCGTACCGGCTGACAAGGTTGCCCCATCCGGAACACCACTGATCGTAACTGTCAGAACTTCCGAGCTGTCCGTCAGACCGGCATCGATGTCGAGCGCTATGGCCGAATCTTCATTCCCGCTTGCGTCCGCCACATCTAAAGTCGGCGTATCCGCAACACCGGCAACATCAACTGTGATGGAGCCAGACGCCGTCGCAACATCTTCGCCATCGGCAGACTGGGCAGTAACGCCCAGATCGAACGACCCGCTGAAGTCATCGGCAGGTGTAATCGTCAAACCTTCAAGATCATCTGATCCCAACGTCCAGGTGCCGTCACCGTTGTCCGTACCCGCAGACAAAGTCGCCCCGTCCGGCACACCGGAGATGGTGACCGTCAGGACTTCCGAGCTATCAGTGAGACCGGCGTCAATATCCAACGCTATGGCCGAATCTTCGGAACCGCTGGCATCCGCAACATCCAAAGTCGGAGCATCCGCAACACCGGCAACATCAACTGTCAGGCTGTCGGTGGTAACCGCAACATCCTCGCCGTCTGCCGACTGAGCGGTAACGCCCAGATCAAAGCTGCCAGAGAAGTCATCCGCCGGGGTAATCGTCAGACCTTCAAGATCATCCGACCCCAACGTCCAGGTACCATCGCCATTATCGGTACCAGCCGACAAAGTCGCGCCATCCGGAACACCAGAGATCGTGACTGTCAGAACTTCCGAGCTGTCGGTAAGACCGGCATCAATATCAAGCGCAATCGCGCTGTCTTCCGAACCACTGGCATTTGAGGTTTCGAGCGTCGGCGCATCGGCCACACCCGCAACGTCAACCGTGATCGAACCCGAAGTCATGGCGACATCTTCACCATCAGCCGACTGGGCGGTCACGCCCAGATCGAACGAACCGCTAAAGTCATCGGCCGGTGTAATCGTCAGACCTTCAAGATCATCCGAGACCAGCGTCCAGGTACCATCACCGTTATCGGTCCCCGCAGACAAAGTCGCTCCGTCCGGAACACCGGAGATGGTCACAGTAAGAACTTCGCTGGAATCTGTCAGACCAGCATCGATATCAAGTGCAATCGCGATGTCTTCATTGCCAGAAGCATCTGAAGTTTCCAAAGTCGGCGCATCCGCAACGCCAGCAACGTCAACCGTGATCGAACCAGAAGTCGTCGCAACATCTTCGCCATCTGCCGACTGGGCGGTAACACCCAGATCGAACGAACCGCTGAAGTCATCAGCCGGTGTAATCGTCAGACCTTCAAGATCATCCGATCCCAGCGTCCATGTACCATCACCATTATCCGTACCCGCCGACAGGGTTGCACCATCCGGCACGCCGGAGATCGTGACTGTCAGAACTTCCGAGCTGTCCGTCAGACCGGCATCAATATCAAGCGCAATCGCACTGTCTTCCGAACCCGAGGCATTCGAGGTCTCAAGGGTTGGCGCATCCGCAACACCAGCAACATCGACCGTGATGCTGTCGCTTACAGAGGCGATGTCTTCACCGTCCGCAGACTGCGCGGTAACGCCCAAGTCAAACGACCCGCTGAAGTCATCGGCCGGGGTAATCGTCAGACCTTCAAGATCATCCGATCCCAGCGTCCAGGTGCCATCACCATTATCCGTACCCGCCGACAGGGTCGCGCCATCCGGAACACCGGAGATGGTGACCGTCAGAACTTCCGAGCTGTCAGTAAGGCCTGCATCGATATCCAGCGCAATTGCAGAATCTTCAGAACCGCTGGCGTCCGCAACATCCAAGGTCGGGGCATCCGCAACACCGGTAACATCAACCGTGATCGAACCCGTCGTGGTGGCAACATCTTCGCCGTCAGCCGATTGCGCTGTCACACCGAGATCGAACGATCCGCTGAAGTCATCGGCCGGGGTGATCGTCAGACCTTCAAGGTCATCCGACCCCAGTGTCCAGGTGCCGTGACCATTATCCGTACCGGCTGACAAGGTTGCCCCATCCGGAACACCACTGATCGTAACTGTCAGAACTTCCGAGCTGTCCGTCAGACCGGCATCGATGTCGAGCGCTATGGCCGAATCTTCATTCCCGCTTGCGTCCGCCACATCTAAAGTCGGCGTATCCGCAACACCGGCAACATCAACTGTGATGGAGCCAGACGCCGTCGCAACATCTTCGCCATCGGCAGACTGGGCAGTAACGCCCAGATCGAACGACCCGCTGAAGTCATCGGCAGGTGTAATCGTCAAACCTTCAAGATCATCTGATCCCAACGTCCAGGTGCCGTCACCGTTGTCCGTACCCGCAGACAAAGTCGCCCCGTCCGGCACACCGGAGATGGTGACCGTCAGGACTTCCGAGCTATCAGTGAGACCGGCGTCAATATCCAACGCTATGGCCGAATCTTCGGAACCGCTGGCATCCGCAACATCCAAAGTCGGAGCATCCGCAACACCGGCAACATCAACTGTCAGGCTGTCGGTGGTAACCGCAACATCCTCGCCGTCTGCCGACTGAGCGGTAACGCCCAGATCAAAGCTGCCAGAGAAGTCATCCGCCGGGGTAATCGTCAGACCTTCAAGATCATCCGACCCCAGCGTCCAGGTGCCGTCGCCATTATCCGTACCCGCCGACAAGGTCGCACCGTCCGGCACACCAGAGATGGTAACCGTCAGAACCTCACTGGAATCTGTCAGGCCAGCATCGATATCAAGTGCAATCGCGCTGTCTTCGGAACCACTGGCATCAGCAACATCCAAAGTCGGTGCATCCGCAACACCCGCAACATCAACCGTGATGGAACCGGACGTGGTCTCAACATCTTCACCATCTGCGGACTGCGCCGTAACACCAAGATCAAAGCTGCCAGAGAAGTCATCAGCTGGTGTAATCGTCAGACCTTCAAGATTATCCGAGCCCAGCGTCCAGGTGCCGTCACCATTATCCGTACCCGCCGACAAGGTTGCACCGTCCGGTACACCACTGATCGTAACCGTCAGAACTTCCGAACTGTCCGTTAGGCCTGCGTCAATATCCAACGCTATGGCCGAATCTTCGGAACCACTTGCGTCCGCAACATCCAAAGTTGGGGCATCTGCAACACCCGCAACATCAACCGTAATCGAACCGGTCGTGGTGGCAACATCTTCGCCATCCGCCGACTGAGCGGTAACACCCAGATCAAAGCTGCCAGAGAAGTCATCAGCAGGTGTAATCGTCAGACCTTCAAGATCGTCCGAGCCCAACGTCCAGGTGCCATCCCCATTATCCGTACCAGCCGACAAGGTCGCGCCGTCCGGCACACCGGAGATCGTGACTGTCAGAACTTCCGAGTTGTCGGTAAGGCCTGCGTCAATATCGAGCGTGATCGCGCTGTCTTCGGAGCCGCTTGCGTCCGCGACATCCAAGGTCGGGGCATCGGCAACGCCGGCAACATCAACCGTAATCGAACCGGTCGTGGTGGCAACATCTTCGCCATCCGCCGACTGAGCACTCACACCC
Source organism: Thalassospira lucentensis (assembly GCF_050516545.1). Taxonomy (GTDB): domain Bacteria; phylum Pseudomonadota; class Alphaproteobacteria; order Rhodospirillales; family Thalassospiraceae; genus Thalassospira; species Thalassospira lucentensis_C. Next base: position 2,911,036 of record NZ_CP191544.1, read on the forward strand.
AGATCGAACGAACCGCTGAAATCGTCCGTCGGGGTAATCGTCAGACCTTCAAGATCATCCGAGCCCAACGTCCAGGTACCATCACCATTATCGGTACCAGCAGACAAGATCGCCCCGTCCGGTACACCACTGATCGTAACCGTCAGGACTTCTGAACTGTCGGTAAGACCGGCACCGATATCCAGCGCAATCGCTGAGTCTTCAGAACCGCTTGCGTCGGCAACATCCAAGGTCGGGGCATCAGCGACACCCGCAACGTCAACCGTGATCGACCTGGTCGTGGTGGCAATATCTTCACCGTCTGCCGACTGAGCGGTGACACCCAAGTCAAACGACCCGCTGAAGTCATCAGCTGGCGTAATCGTCAGACCTTCAAGATCATCCGAGCCCAGCGTCCAGGTGCCGTCACCATTGTCCGTACCAGCCGACAAAGTCGCGCCATCCGGCACACCAGAGATGGTGACTGTCAGAACTTCCGAGCTGTCGGTAAGACCGGCATCAACGTCGAGCGCAATCGCGCTGTCTTCATTGCCAGAGGCGTTTGAGGTTTCGAGTGTTGGCGCATCGGCGACACCCGCAACATCAAGGGTGATCGAACCGGTCGTGGTCGCAACGTCTTCACCATCCGCCGACTGAGCGGTAACACCCAGATCAAAGCTGCCAGAGAAGTCATCCGCTGGTGTAATTGTCAGACCTTCAAGGTCATCCGATCCCAACGTCCAGGTACCATCCCCATTATCCGTACCAGCCGACAAGGTCGCGCCGTCCGGCACGCCACTAATCGTAACCGTCAGAACTTCGCTCGAATCTGTCAGGCCTGCGTCAATGTCCAGCGCAATCGCACTGTCTTCAGAGCCAGAAGCATTCGACGTCTCGAGGGTTGGCGCATCTGCCACACCCGCAACATCAACTGTGATTGAACCAGAGGTCGTCGCAACATCTTCGCCATCAGCAGACTGTGCCGTCACGCCAAGATCAAACGATCCGCTGAAGTCATCAGCTGGCGTAATTGTCAAACCGTCAAGGTCATCCGATCCCAACGTCCAGGTGCCATCGCCATTATCGATACCAGCCGACAAGGTTGCGCCATCCGGAACGCCAGAGATGGTCACAGTTAGAACTTCACTGGAATCTGTCAGACCGGCATCAATATCAAGCGCGATCGCTGAATCTTCATTGCCGGAAGCGTTCGACGTCTCAAGGGTTGGCGCATCGGCAACCCCAGCAACATCAACGGTCAGGCTGTCGGTCGTAACCGCAACATCTTCGCCATCAGCTGACTGGGCAGTAACGCCCAGATCGAACGACCCGCTGAAGTCATCGGCAGGTGTAATCGTCAAACCTTCAAGATCATCTGATCCCAACGTCCAGGTGCCGTCACCGTTGTCCGTACCCGCAGACAAAGTCGCCCCGTCCGGCACACCGGAGATGGTGACCGTCAGGACTTCCGAGCTATCAGTGAGACCGGCGTCAATATCCAACGCTATGGCCGAATCTTCGGAACCGCTGGCATCCGCAACATCCAAAGTCGGAGCATCCGCAACACCGGCAACATCAACTGTCAGGCTGTCGGTGGTAACCGCAACATCCTCGCCGTCTGCCGACTGAGCGGTAACGCCCAGATCAAAGCTGCCAGAGAAGTCATCCGCCGGGGTAATCGTCAGACCTTCAAGATCATCCGACCCCAACGTCCAGGTACCATCGCCATTATCGGTACCAGCCGACAAAGTCGCGCCATCCGGAACACCAGAGATGGTAACCGTCAGAACCTCACTGGAATCTGTCAGGCCAGCATCGATATCGAGCGCAATGGCACTGTCTTCGTTGCCACTTGCGTCTGCAACGTCAAGGGTTGGCGCATCCGCAACACCCGTAACATCGACGGTAACCGTATCACTTACAGAGGCGATGTCTTCACCATCCGCCGACTGAGCGGTAACGCTCAGATCAAACGCCCCGCTGAAGTCATCGGCAGGCGTAATCGTCAGACCTTCAAGGTCATCCGATCCCAACGTCCAGGTGCCGTCGCCATTATCGGTACCCGCTGACAAGGTCGCACCATCCGGAACGCCAGAGATCGTAACTGTCAGAACTTCACTGGAATCCGTCAGGCCGGCATCAATATTGAGTGCAATGGCACTGTCTTCATTGCCAGACGCATTTGAAGTTTCAAGCGTTGGCGCATCAGCGACACCCGCGACATCAACTGTCAGGCTGTCGGTCGTAACTGCAACATCTTCGCCATCCGCAGACTGAGCGGTGACGCCCAGATCAAAGCTGCCAGAGAAGTCATCGGCCGGCGTGATCGTCAGACCTTCAAGATCATCCGAACCCAGCGTCCAGGTGCCATCGCCATTATCGGTACCAGCTGAGAGGGTCGCACCATCCGGAACACCGGAGATGGTCACAGTGAGAACTTCACTGGAATCTGTCAGAGCCGCATCAATATCGAGAGCAATGGCACTGTCTTCATTGCCAGACGCATTTGAAGTTTCAAGCGTTGGCGCATCAGCGACACCCGCAACATCAACTGTGATCGAACCGGACGTCGTCGCAACATCTTCGCCGTCTGCCGATTGCGCCGTAACGCCAAGATCAAACGAACCAGAGAAGTCATCGGCCGGCGTGATCGTCAGACCTTCAAGATCATCCGACCCCAAAGTCCAGGTGCCATCACCATTATCCGTACCGGCAGACAGGGTCGCACCGTCCGGAACACCGGAGATCGTGACTGTCAGAACTTCCGAGCTGTCGGTAAGACCAGCATCAATGTCGAGTGCAATCGCGCTGTCTTCTGAGCCACTGGCATCCGCAACATCCAAAGTCGGTGCATCGGCAACACCGGTAACATCAACCGTAATCGAACCAGAGGTCGTCGCAACATCTGCGCCATCCGCAGACTGCGCCGTCACACCAAGATCAAACGAACCAGAGAAGTCATCGGCCGGGGTGATCGTCAGACCTTCAAGATCATCCGAACCCAAAGTCCAAGTGCCGTCACCGTTATCCGTACCTGCCGACAAAGTCGCGCCATCTGGAACACCGGAGATCGTGACTGTCAGAACTTCCGAGCTGTCGGTAAGACCAGCATCAATGTCGAGTGCAATCGCGCTGTCTTCTGAGCCACTGGCATCCGTGACATCCAAAGTCGGTGCATCGGCAACACCGGTAACATCAACCGTAATCGAACCAGAGGTCGTCGCAACATCTCCACCGTCGGCAGACTGCGCCGTCACACCAAGATCAAACGACCCAGAGAAGTCATCGGCCGGCGTGATCGTCAGACCTTCAAGATCATCCGACCCCAATGTCCAGGTGCCGTCACCATTATCCGTACCTGCAGACAGAGTTGCGCCATCCGGAACGCCGGAGATGGTAACCGTCAGAACCTCACTGGAATCCGCCAGGCCCGCATCGATATCGAGCGCAATGGCACTGTCTTCGTTGCCACTTGCGTCTGCAACGTCAAGGGTTGGCGCATCGGCAACACCAGCAACATCGACGGTAACTGTATCGCTGATAGAGGCAACATCTTCGCCGTCTTCCGACTGAGCCGTAACACCAAGATCGAACGATCCGCTGAAGTCATCGGCCGGCGTAATCGTCAGACCTTCAAGATCATCCGACCCCAACGTCCAGGTGCCATCGCCATTATCCGTACCAGCCGACAAAGTCGCACCGTCCGGAACGCCGGAGATGGTCACAGTGAGAACCTCACTGGAATCTGTCAAGCCGGCATCGATATCGAGCGCAATCGCTGAATCTTCATTGCCAGAAGCATCCGCAACGTCAAGGGTTGGCGCATCCGCAACACCCGTAACATCGACGGTAACCGTATCACTTACAGAGGCAACATCTTCGCCGTCGGCCGACTGTGCCGTTACACCAAGATCAAAGCTGCCAGAGAAGTCATCCGCCGGCGTAATCGTCAGACCTTCAAGATCATCCGATCCCAACGTCCAGGTGCCATCCCCATTATCCGTACCAGCCGACAAAGTCGCACCATCCGGAACGCCGGAGATCGTGACTGTCAGAACTTCACTGGAATCTGTCAGGCCTGCATCAATATCAAGCGCAATCGCTGAATCTTCATTGCCAGAAGCATCCGCAACGTCAAGGGTTGGCGCATCCGCAACACCCGTAACATCGACGGTAACCGTATCACTTACAGAGGCGATGTCTTCACCATCCGCTGACTGAGCTGTAACGCCCAGATCAAACGAACCGCTAAAGTCATCCGCAGGCGTGATCGTCAGACCTTCAAGATCATTCGATCCCAACGTCCAGGTGCCATCACCATTATCCGTACCAGCCGACAAAGTCGCACCATCCGGAACGCCGGAGATGGTGACCGTGAGAACCTCACTGGAATCTGTCAGACCGGCATCGATATCAAGCGCAATGGCACTGTCTTCTGAGCCAGAAGCGTCAGCGACATCAAGTGTCGGCGCATCTGCAACGCCAGCAACATCAACCGTGATCGAACCGGTCGTGGTCGCAACATCTTCACCATCGGCAGATTGCGCCGTCACACCGAGATCAAACGAACCGCTGAAGTCGTCCGCCGGTGTGATCGTCAAACCTTCAAGATCGTCCGAGCCCAACGTCCAGGTGCCGTCACCATTATCGGTACCTGCAGACAAAGTCGCACCATCCGGAACACCGGAGATGGTGACCGTCAGAACTTCCGAGCTGTCGGTGAGACCGGCGTCAATATCGAGTGCAATCGCAGAATCTTCATTCCCGCTTGCGTCAACAACATCCAAAGTCGGCGCATCGGCAACACCGGCAACATCGACTGTGATGTTACCGCTAACATCGGCAACGTCTTCACCGTCAGCCGACTGTGCCGTCACGCCCAGGTCAAACGAACCAGAGAAGTCATCGGCAGGGGTAATCGTCAGACCTTCAAGGTCATCCGAGCCCAGCGTCCAGGTACCATCGCCATTATCCGTACCCGCAGACAGGGTCGCACCGTCCGGCACGCCAGAGATGGTAACCGTCAGAACCTCACTGGAATCTGTCAGACCGGCATCGATATCAAGCGCAATCGCGCTGTCTTCTGAGCCAGAAGCGTCAGCGACATCAAGTGTCGGCGCATCTGCAACGCCAGCAACATCAACCGTGATCGAACCGGTCGTGGTCGCAACATCTTCACCATCGGCAGATTGCGCCGTCACACCGAGATCAAACGAACCGCTGAAGTCGTCCGCCGGTGTGATCGTCAAACCTTCAAGATCGTCCGAGCCCAACGTCCAGGTGCCGTCACCATTATCGGTACCTGCAGACAAAGTCGCACCATCCGGAACACCGGAGATGGTGACCGTCAGAACTTCCGAGCTGTCGGTGAGACCGGCGTCAATATCGAGTGCAATCGCAGAATCTTCATTCCCGCTTGCGTCAACAACATCCAAAGTCGGCGCATCGGCAACACCGGCAACATCGACTGTGATGTTACCGCTAACATCGGCAACGTCTTCACCGTCAGCCGACTGTGCCGTCACGCCCAGGTCAAACGAACCAGAGAAGTCATCGGCAGGGGTAATCGTCAGACCTTCAAGGTCATCCGAGCCCAGCGTCCAGGTACCATCGCCATTATCCGTACCCGCAGACAGGGTCGCACCGTCCGGCACGCCAGAGATGGTAACCGTCAGAACCTCACTGGAATCTGTCAGACCGGCATCGATATCAAGCGCAATCGCGCTGTCTTCGTTGCCACTTGCGTCTGCAACATCCAAAGTCGGCGCATCAGCAACGCCTGCAACATCGACGGTAACAGTATCGCTTACAGAGGCAACATCTTCGCCGTCCGCAGACTGAGCAGTCACACCAAGATCAAATGATCCGCTGAAGTCATCAGCAGGCGTGATCGTCAGACCTTCAAGGTCATCCGAGCCCAGCGTCCAGGTGCCATCGCCATTATCGGTACCAGCCGACAGAGTTGCACCGTCCGGAACACCGGAGATGGTCACACTCAGAACTTCCGAGCTGTCGGTAAGACCAGCATCAATGTCCAGCGCAATCGCTGAATCTTCATTACCGCTGGCGTCTGCAACATCCAAAGTCGGCGCATCAGCAACACCCGCAACATCAACCGTCAGGCTGTCTGTCGTAACCGCAACATCTGAACCGTCAGCCGACTGAGCGGTAACACCCAGATCAAACGATCCGCTAAAGTCATCCACAGGCGTGATCGTCAGACCTTCAAGATCATCCGACCCCAATGTCCAGGTGCCGTCACCATTATCCGTACCTGCAGACAGAGTTGCGCCATCCGGAACGCCGGAGATGGTAACCGTCAGAACCTCACTGGAATCTGTCAGACCGGCATCGATATCAAGTGCAATCGCGCTGTCTTCGTTGCCACTTGCGTCTGCAACATCCAAAGTCGGCGCATCAGCAACACCCGCAACATCAACCGTCAGGCTGTCTGTCGTAACCGCAACATCTGAACCGTCAGCCGACTGAGCGGTAACACCCAGATCAAACGATCCGCTAAAGTCATCCGCAGGCGTGATCGTCAGACCTTCAAGATCATCCGACCCCAACGTCCAGGTACCATCGCCATTATCGGTACCAGCCGACAAAGTCGCGCCATCCGGAACACCAGAGATGGTAACCGTCAGAACCTCACTGGAATCTGTCAGGCCAGCATCGATATCGAGCGCAATGGCACTGTCTTCGTTGCCACTTGCGTCTGCAACGTCAAGGGTTGGCGCATCCGCAACACCCGTAACATCGACGGTAACCGTATCACTTACAGAGGCGATGTCTTCACCATCCGCCGACTGAGCGGTAACGCCAAGATCAAACGAACCAGAGAAGTCATCGGCCGGCGTGATCGTCAGACCTTCAAGATCATCCGACCCCAAAGTCCAGGTGCCATCACCATTATCCGTACCGGCAGACAGGGTCGCACCGTCCGGAACACCGGAGATCGTGACTGTCAGAACTTCCGAGCTGTCGGTAAGACCAGCATCAATGTCGAGTGCAATCGCGCTGTCTTCTGAGCCACTGGCATCCGCAACATCCAAAGTCGGTGCATCGGCAACACCGGTAACATCAACCGTAATCGAACCAGAGGTCGTCGCAACATCTGCGCCATCCGCAGACTGCGCCGTCACACCAAGATCAAACGAACCAGAGAAGTCATCGGCCGGGGTGATCGTCAGACCTTCAAGATCATCCGAACCCAAAGTCCAAGTGCCGTCACCGTTATCCGTACCTGCCGACAAAGTCGCGCCATCTGGAACACCGGAGATCGTGACTGTCAGAACTTCCGAGCTGTCGGTAAGACCAGCATCAATGTCGAGTGCAATCGCGCTGTCTTCTGAGCCACTGGCATCCGTGACATCCAAAGTCGGTGCATCGGCAACACCGGTAACATCAACCGTAATCGAACCAGAGGTCGTCGCAACATCTCCACCGTCGGCAGACTGCGCCGTCACACCAAGATCAAACGACCCAGAGAAGTCATCGGCCGGCGTGATCGTCAGACCTTCAAGATCATCCGACCCCAATGTCCAGGTGCCGTCACCATTATCCGTACCTGCAGACAGAGTTGCGCCATCCGGAACGCCGGAGATGGTAACCGTCAGAACCTCACTGGAATCCGCCAGGCCCGCATCGATATCGAGCGCAATGGCACTGTCTTCGTTGCCACTTGCGTCTGCAACGTCAAGGGTTGGCGCATCGGCAACACCAGCAACATCGACGGTAATCGAACCAGAGGTCGTCGCAACATCTCCACCGTCGGCAGACTGCGCCGTCACACCAAGATCAAACGACCCAGAGAAGTCATCGGCCGGCGTGATCGTCAGACCTTCAAGATCATCCGACCCCAATGTCCAGGTGCCGTCACCATTATCCGTACCTGCAGACAGAGTTGCGCCATCCGGAACGCCGGAGATGGTAACCGTCAGAACCTCACTGGAATCCGCCAGGCCCGCATCGATATCGAGCGCAATGGCACTGTCTTCGTTGCCACTTGCGTCTGCAACGTCAAGGGTTGGCGCATCGGCAACACCAGCAACATCGACGGTAACTGTATCGCTGATAGAGGCAACATCTTCGCCGTCTTCCGACTGAGCCGTAACACCAAGATCGAACGATCCGCTGAAGTCATCGGCCGGCGTAATCGTCAGACCTTCAAGATCATCCGACCCCAACGTCCAGGTGCCATCGCCATTATCCGTACCAGCCGACAAAGTCGCACCGTCCGGAACGCCGGAGATGGTCACAGTGAGAACCTCACTGGAATCTGTCAAGCCGGCATCGATATCGAGCGCAATCGCGCTGTCTTCTGAGCCAGAAGCGTCAGCGACATCAAGTGTCGGCGCATCTGCAACGCCAGCAACATCAACCGTGATCGAACCGGTCGTGGTCGCAACATCTTCACCATCGGCAGATTGCGCCGTCACACCGAGATCAAACGAACCGCTGAAGTCGTCCGCCGGTGTAATCGTCAGACCTTCAAGATCGTCCGAGCCCAACGTCCAGGTGCCGTCACCATTATCGGTACCTGCAGACAAAGTCGCACCATCCGGAACACCGGAGATGGTGACCGTCAGAACTTCCGAGCTGTCGGTGAGACCGGCGTCAATATCGAGTGCAATCGCAGAATCTTCATTCCCGCTTGCGTCAACAACATCCAAAGTCGGCGCATCAGCAACACCCGCAACATCAACCGTCAGGCTGTCTGTCGTAACCGCAACATCTGAACCGTCAGCCGACTGAGCGGTAACACCCAGATCAAACGATCCGCTAAAGTCATCCACAGGCGTGATCGTCAGACCTTCAAGATCATCCGACCCCAATGTCCAGGTGCCGTCACCATTATCCGTACCTGCAGACAGAGTTGCGCCATCCGGAACGCCGGAGATGGTAACCGTCAGAACCTCACTGGAATCTGTCAGACCGGCATCGATATCAAGTGCAATCGCGCTGTCTTCGTTGCCACTTGCGTCTGCAACATCCAAAGTCGGCGCATCAGCAACACCCGCAACATCAACCGTCAGGCTGTCTGTCGTAACCGCAACATCTGAACCGTCAGCCGACTGAGCGGTAACACCCAGATCAAACGATCCGCTAAAGTCATCCGCAGGCGTGATCGTCAGACCTTCAAGATCATCCGACCCCAACGTCCAGGTACCATCGCCATTATCGGTACCAGCCGACAAAGTCGCGCCATCCGGAACACCAGAGATGGTAACCGTCAGAACCTCACTGGAATCTGTCAGGCCAGCATCGATATCGAGCGCAATGGCACTGTCTTCGTTGCCACTTGCGTCTGCAACGTCAAGGGTTGGCGCATCCGCAACACCCGTAACATCGACGGTAACCGTATCACTTACAGAGGCGATGTCTTCACCATCCGCCGACTGAGCGGTAACGCCAAGATCAAACGAACCAGAGAAGTCATCGGCCGGCGTGATCGTCAGACCTTCAAGATCATCCGACCCCAAAGTCCAGGTGCCATCACCATTATCCGTACCGGCAGACAGGGTCGCACCGTCCGGAACACCGGAGATCGTGACTGTCAGAACTTCCGAGCTGTCGGTAAGACCAGCATCAATGTCGAGTGCAATCGCGCTGTCTTCTGAGCCACTGGCATCCGCAACATCCAAAGTCGGTGCATCGGCAACACCGGTAACATCAACCGTAATCGAACCAGAGGTCGTCGCAACATCTGCGCCATCCGCAGACTGCGCCGTCACACCAAGATCAAACGAACCAGAGAAGTCATCGGCCGGGGTGATCGTCAGACCTTCAAGATCATCCGAACCCAAAGTCCAAGTGCCGTCACCGTTATCCGTACCTGCCGACAAAGTCGCGCCATCTGGAACACCGGAGATCGTGACTGTCAGAACTTCCGAGCTGTCGGTAAGACCAGCATCAATGTCGAGTGCAATCGCGCTGTCTTCTGAGCCACTGGCATCCGTGACATCCAAAGTCGGTGCATCGGCAACACCGGTAACATCAACCGTAATCGAACCAGAGGTCGTCGCAACATCTCCACCGTCGGCAGACTGCGCCGTCACACCAAGATCAAACGACCCAGAGAAGTCATCGGCCGGCGTGATCGTCAGACCTTCAAGATCATCCGACCCCAATGTCCAGGTGCCGTCACCATTATCCGTACCTGCAGACAGAGTTGCGCCATCCGGAACGCCGGAGATGGTAACCGTCAGAACCTCACTGGAATCCGCCAGGCCCGCATCGATATCGAGCGCAATGGCACTGTCTTCGTTGCCACTTGCGTCTGCAACGTCAAGGGTTGGCGCATCGGCAACACCAGCAACATCGACGGTAACTGTATCGCTGATAGAGGCAACATCTTCGCCGTCTTCCGACTGAGCCGTAACACCAAGATCGAACGATCCGCTGAAGTCATCGGCCGGCGTAATCGTCAGACCTTCAAGATCATCCGACCCCAACGTCCAGGTGCCATCGCCATTATCCGTACCAGCCGACAAAGTCGCACCGTCCGGAACGCCGGAGATGGTCACAGTGAGAACCTCACTGGAATCTGTCAAGCCGGCATCGATATCGAGCGCAATCGCGCTGTCTTCTGAGCCAGAAGCGTCAGCGACATCAAGTGTCGGCGCATCTGCAACGCCAGCAACATCAACCGTGATCGAACCGGTCGTGGTCGCAACATCTTCACCATCGGCAGATTGCGCCGTCACACCGAGATCAAACGAACCGCTGAAGTCGTCCGCCGGTGTAATCGTCAGACCTTCAAGATCGTCCGAGCCCAACGTCCAGGTGCCGTCACCATTATCGGTACCTGCAGACAAAGTCGCACCATCCGGAACACCGGAGATGGTGACCGTCAGAACTTCCGAGCTGTCGGTGAGACCGGCGTCAATATCGAGTGCAATCGCAGAATCTTCATTCCCGCTTGCGTCAACAACATCCAAAGTCGGCGCATCAGCAACACCCGCAACATCAACCGTCAGGCTGTCTGTCGTAACCGCAACATCTGAACCGTCAGCCGACTGAGCGGTAACACCCAGATCAAACGATCCGCTAAAGTCATCCACAGGCGTGATCGTCAGACCTTCAAGATCATCCGACCCCAATGTCCAGGTGCCGTCACCATTATCCGTACCTGCAGACAGAGTTGCGCCATCCGGAACGCCGGAGATGGTAACCGTCAGAACCTCACTGGAATCTGTCAGACCGGCATCGATATCAAGTGCAATCGCGCTGTCTTCGTTGCCACTTGCGTCTGCAACATCCAAAGTCGGCGCATCAGCAACACCCGCAACATCAACCGTCAGGCTGTCTGTCGTAACCGCAACATCTGAACCGTCAGCCGACTGAGCGGTAACACCCAGATCAAACGATCCGCTAAAGTCATCCGCAGGCGTGATCGTCAGACCTTCAAGATCATCCGACCCCAACGTCCAGGTACCATCGCCATTATCGGTACCAGCCGACAAAGTCGCGCCATCCGGAACACCAGAGATGGTAACCGTCAGAACCTCACTGGAATCTGTCAGGCCAGCATCGATATCGAGCGCAATGGCACTGTCTTCGTTGCCACTTGCGTCTGCAACGTCAAGGGTTGGCGCATCCGCAACACCCGTAACATCGACGGTAACCGTATCACTTACAGAGGCGATGTCTTCACCATCCGCTGACTGAGCTGTAACGCCCAGATCAAACGAACCGCTAAAGTCATCCGCAGGCGTGATCGTCAGACCTTCAAGATCATTCGATCCCAACGTCCAGGTGCCATCACCATTATCCGTACCAGCCGACAAAGTCGCACCATCCGGAACACCGGAGATGGTGACCGTCAGAACTTCCGAGCTGTCGGTGAGACCGGCGTCAATATCGAGTGCAATCGCAGAATCTTCATTCCCGCTTGCGTCAACAACATCCAAAGTCGGCGCATCGGCAACACCGGCAACATCGACTGTGATGTTACCGCTAACATCGGCAACGTCTTCACCGTCAGCCGACTGTGCCGTCACGCCCAGGTCAAACGAACCAGAGAAGTCATCGGCAGGGGTAATCGTCAGACCTTCAAGGTCATCCGAGCCCAGCGTCCAGGTACCATCGCCATTATCCGTACCCGCAGACAGGGTCGCACCGTCCGGCACGCCAGAGATGGTAACCGTCAGAACCTCACTGGAATCTGTCAGACCGGCATCGATATCAAGCGCAATCGCGCTGTCTTCGTTGCCACTTGCGTCTGCAACATCCAAAGTCGGCGCATCAGCAACGCCTGCAACATCGACGGTAACAGTATCGCTTACAGAGGCAACATCTTCGCCGTCCGCAGACTGAGCAGTCACACCAAGATCAAATGATCCGCTGAAGTCATCAGCAGGCGTGATCGTCAGACCTTCAAGGTCATCCGAGCCCAGCGTCCAGGTGCCATCGCCATTATCGGTACCAGCCGACAGAGTTGCACCGTCCGGAACACCGGAGATGGTCACACTCAGAACTTCCGAGCTGTCGGTAAGACCAGCATCAATGTCCAGCGCAATCGCTGAATCTTCATTACCGCTGGCGTCTGCAACATCCAAAGTCGGCGCATCGGCAACACCGGCAACATCGACCGTCAGACTGTCTGTCGTAACGGCAATATCTTCACCGTCAGCAGACTGGGCGGCAACGCCCAGATCAAAGCTGCCAGAGAAGTCATCTGCAGGGGTGATCGTCAGACCTTCAAGATCATCTGATCCCAACGTCCAGGTGCCATCGCCATTATCGGTACCAGCAGACAGGGTCGCGCCATCGGGAACACCGGAGATGGTCACAGTGAGAACCTCACTGGAATCTGTCAGGCCCGCATCGATATCAAGCGCAATCGCGCTGTCTTCGTTGCCACTTGCGTCTGCAACATCCAAAGTCGGGGCATCAGCAACACCCGCAACATCAACCGTGATGTTACCGCTAACATCGGCAACATCTTCGCCATCTGCAGACTGCGCTGTAACGCCCAGATCAAACGACCCGCTGAAGTCATCAGCCGGTGTAATCGTCAGACCTTCAAGGTCATTCGATCCCAACGTCCAGGTGCCATCACCATTATCCGTACCTGCAGACAGAGTTGCGCCATCCGGAACGCCGGAGATGGTGACCGTGAGAACCTCACTGGAATCCGCCAGGCCCGCATCGATATCAAGTGCAATCGCGCTGTCTTCTGAGCCAGAAGCGTCAGCGACATCAAGTGTCGGCGCATCTGCAACGCCAGCAACATCAACCGTGATCGAACCGATCGTGGTCGCAACATCTTCACCATCCGCAGACTGGGCAGTTACACCCAGATCAAACGACCCAGAGAAGTCATCCGCCGGTGTAATTGTCAGACCTTCAAGATCATCCGAACCCAGCGTCCAGGTGCCATCACCATTATCCGTACCAGCAGACAGGGTTGCCCCGTCCGGAACACCGGAGATGGTCACAGTGAGAACCTCACTGGAATCTGTCAGGCCAGCGTCAATATCGAGCGCAATTGCGCTGTCTTCGGAACCACTGGCGTCAGAAGTATCAAGGGTCGGCGCATCCGCCACACCTTCAACATCAACCGTGATCGAACCAGAAGTCGTGGCAACATCTTCGCCGTCAGCAGACTGAGCGGTAACGCCAAGATCAAACGACCCAGAGAAGTCGTCCGCAGGCGTGATCGTCAGGCCTTCAAGGTCATCCGAACCCAACGTCCAGGTCCCGTCGCCATTGTCGGTACCAGCCGACAAAGTCGCACCATCTGGAACACCAGAGATGGTAACGCTCAGAACTTCCGAACTGTCGGTAAGACCGGCATCGATATCAAGCGCAATCGCACTGTCTTCATTGCCAGAGGCATTGGAGGTTTCCAACGTCGGGGCATCCGCAACGCCCGCAACATCGACCGTAATGCTGTCGCTTACAGAGGCGATGTCTTCACCATCGGCAGACTGAGCCGTCACACCCAGATCGAACGATCCGCTGAAGTCATCCGCTGGCGTAATCGTCAGACCCTCAAGGTCATCCGATCCCAACGTCCAGGTGCCATCCCCATTATCGGTCCCGGCAGACAGGGTCGCGCCATCCGGAACGCCACTGATCGTAACCGTCAGAACTTCACTGGAATCTGTCAGGCCGGCATCGATATCAAGTGCAATCGCTGAATCTTCGGAACCACTGGCGTCTGCAACATCCAAAGTCGGGGCATCGGCAACACCGGCAACATCAACTGTGATCGAACCGGACGTCGTCGCAACATCTTCGCCGTCAGCCGACTGTGCGGTGACCCCAAGATCAAACGACCCGCTGAAGTCACCGGCCGGGGTGATCGTCAGACCTTCAAGATCATCCGAACCCAGCGTCCAAGTGCCATCCCCATTATCCGTACCGGCCGACAAGGTTGCACCGTCCGGCACGCCGGAGATCGTAACTGTCAGGACCTCACTGGAATCCGTCAGACCGGCATCGATATCCAGAGCAATCGCACTGGCTTCTTTACCCGAAGCATCAGCAACGTCGAGTGTAGGCGCATCCGCAACGCCTTCGACATTGACTTTGATTTCTTCCATCACCACGGCGGTATCATTGCCATCGGTGGTGGAGACCAGAACGGTCAGGTCGATTTCGCCGCTGAAATCATCGGCTGGCGTAATGGTCAGGCCTTCAAGTTGATCCGGATCAAGCGTCCAGGTCCCGTCACCGTTATCGGTGCCAGCAGACAAGGTCGCGCCGTCCGGAACGCCCTTGATTGTGATCGACAGGCTTTCGCTGTCATCAAGCAGTTCGGTATCAATATTAAGTGCAATCGCGCTATCTTCGCGCCCTGACGCATCAAGAACATCCAACGTCGCGCCATCGGCAACGCCTTCAACCTCGACCGTAAAGCTTGAACTGGTCGAATTTGTACTGCCGTTTGATTCGCGGCTGGTTGCGGTAATGGAAAGATCAAAACTACCACTGAAATTATCCGGTGGTGTGATCGCCAAGCCACCCAATTGCCCCGGAGAAAGCGACCAGGTCCCGTCACCATTGTTGGTGCCGGCCGACAAAGTTGCGCCATCCGGCACACCGGAAATCGTGATGGAAAGGGTTTCGCTACCACCATCAAGGTCGTTAAGCGATGCCGAGAGATCAAGCACGATCGCGCCGTCTTCCGAACCGGTCACATTACCAGCCGAAAGCTTGGGCGCGTCGGCGACCTTTTCGATCTCGACAGTTTCTTCAACTACTGTTTCTTCAACAGTTTCTTCTTCTTCAGCTTCTTCAAGAACTTCTTCAGGCTCGACAGCTTGTTCATCGGTCGGGACAAAATCCTGCCCCAGACCTTCCCGGTCGTCACGACCGGGTACTTCACGTTCGCCGCGCAGATCGTTGGTGTCGTTGGTCGATAGCGGAATATCGGGAAGCTCAACCGTGCTTGGATCGGACTTCAGAGAGATGTCATCCGAGCCATCAGTGCCCGTATTGGAATCAAACGAATCAGCACTCGTATCAATCTGGTTATTGATCTCGGCTTCGTCGGCCTGGGCAATTGTTTGCTGCTCAGTAGCCTCGGCAGCCTGAGTACGTTCCTGACGTTGACTTGCCGCGTTCTGGCGACGGAAAGCCTGTTGGGCTTCGGCTTGCGGGTTAAAGACCTGATTGCCGTAATGGACGGACCCAAGTTCCTGATCTGGAGGGGTCGGGTTACTGTTCTGGTCGTCATGCAATTCAACCAGTTCTTCTGACTCACTGTCCTGACCATCGGCGCGCTGAAGATCGTCTGGCGCTGCCTGTTCATCCAGACCGCCATTGCCTTCGCCGCGTGCGTTTTCAGAATTCCGTGGATCGTCCGCCATATAACCCGTTCTCCAAAAAGTGCGAAGCGGGTATATCCCGGCCCACACTTCTATACATTAGTATAGACACTCTGGTTTAAACCAGAGAAATGTGCGGCCGGGCAGTAGAAATGAGAGTTTCATTTCCAGCAGGACCAAAAAATGCTCATCGTTCCGTGAACGCCTGATCAAGCGAGACATAAACCGGCTTCAAAAGGTATTTCAGCAGGGTACGCTCCCCGGTTTGGATGTCCGCCTGAACAGTCATTCCGGGTATAATCTTTTGAGCAGTTGCACCTATACCAACAGAATCAGTATCAAGTGCAACTTTGCCTTTATAATACGGTTTGCCTTCTTCATCAACAAAAGTAGATGCAGAAATCGATACTAATTCGCCCGATATACCACCATATCGTATAAAGTCGAATGCACTGACCTTAACCGTAACCGGCTGCCCAAGATGGATATGACCGATATCCTCGGTTGAAATGCGCGTTTCGGCAATCAACACATCATCAACCGGAACCAGCTCCATAACAATCTGGGCTGGCGCAATCACCCCGCCAATTGTTGTGAATTGCAGGCCTTTGATATAGCCGCGCGTTGGCGCAACGATTTCAAGGCGCGCAACACGATCGCGCAATTTACGCAAGGCTTCGCGCGTCTGGGCAATCTCGCCACCAAGACGGCCAAGTTCCGTAATCGCTTCTTCGCGTTGGCTTTTTTCAAGTTCGTTCAAACGCAAATTGGCTTCGGCAATCGTTTCACGTGCGCGTGCTTTTTCCGCAATCACACCCGAAAGGTTGCCTTGTGCTTCGTTCAATTCACGTTGGATATTAAGGAACAACACCTTGGAATTCAGTCCCTGCTCATACAGGGACCGACGCATGGTCACTTCCTGATTAAGCAAATCAGCAGATTTGCGCAGCGTTGCTTCCTGTTCGCTTAACTGTGCGAGTTCGGCATTGCGTTCCTTGATCTGGACTTGAAGAATTTCGCTTTGGTTCGCATCCAGCTCCGTCTGAATTTGATAAATTTCCTGCTGATTGCTTGCAAGTTCAGGATACAGAACCAGCCAAGTTGCAAAGTTCGGCTCCCGACCTTCGGCCAGAGCACGAAAGCGTTCCGACTCGAGCTGTAGATTACCCAGCTTGGTTTCGGTTTGGGAAAGTTCAGCCTGCGCACCATCGGCCTTAAGCCGTATCAGTACCTGCCCCTTTTCGACCAGAGCACCATCCCGCACCATGATTTGCTCAATGATACCCCCCTCCAGATGCTGGATTTTATTCACAGCACTGGTTGGCATCACCTGACCAAATGTAATCGCGGTTTCCTTGATCTCGGTCGTCGCAGCCCATGCAACAAGTGCCAGAAAACCAACCGACAACATCACCATGGCCGAACGGACAAAGACCGAAATACCGCCTTCTTCGAGCAAGACCGCATGCGAAAGGTAACGCGTCATCCGGCGGGATCGACGGAACCGTTCTATCGCAGTATTTTGCACAGCTCCATCACTCATAGGTAGCCTCCGTCTATCACTTGCTGCTTGATCCGTTCTGGCGGGGCATCCCCGCGCAATTGACCCGCATCAAGAACAAGAATGCGGTCGGCCATATCCAGATGGCTTGGCCGGTGGGTAATCAGGAATATTGTTGATCCGCCGCGCAAACGGTTGATCGTATGCAAAAACGCACGGTCCGCACGCTGATCCAGACCATTGGTCGGCTCATCAAACAAAATAATCGGTGCTTCGCGCACAAATGCGCGCGCAAGTGCAAGCCGCTGCAGGAAACTGGCTGAAAAGCGCGAAGAATGCTGATCGCCCAGCCGGGACGAGAACCCTTCTGGCAGTGCTTCGACCTCTTGGAGGATTCCAGCAGACATACAGGCCATGCGCAGATCATCTGTCGATGCAACAGGGTTGGCAAGCCGCAAGTTCTGCGCAATCGAACCGCGGAAAAATTCAATATCCTGCGGCACATAGGAAATCGCCTGACGCAAGGTTTGCGGGTCCATCTGGCGGATATCCGCGCCATCAATCAAAACCGCGCCCGCTTGTGGCTGATACATCCCGGCAACCAGCTTGATCAGGGATGATTTCCCCGCACCATTGGCACCAACCACTGCAACAACCTGCCCCGGTTTAATATCAAAATTGACCCCGACCAATGCAGGATCAGATTCCGGGCTGTAGCGGAAACTGACACGGGAGAAGGATACAGCCCCTTCAAACCGGCGCTGATCAACCGAACGGGGCACAAGGTCCCCTTCGGGTGCCAGCGTCATAAGTCGGTTAATCTGGCGCACACTCCCGCGTAATTGCGCAAGTCGCGGCAAGCCCAGGAATGCCTGATTGATCGGCCCCAACACCCGCCATGCCAGCATCATCGATGCCACCAGCGCGCCAACACTCATTTGCGCATTCATCACCCGATCGGCACCAAAGGCAAGAACCAGCGCACCGGCTGTAATCATCAGGATCTGGGCAGATGTGTTAATCACGTTATTCACCATCGCAACCCGGTATCCGGCATAGGCCGTATCTGCCGAAATATCGCGGAAGCGCGCCAACCAGCGTTTTTCCGACGCGGTATATTTAAGGGCAGACATCTTGGCGACCGTTTCGACAAGGAATTCCTGCCGGTTTGCCCCGTTGCGACCAAGCTCGGAGACCCGTCGCGACACAACAGGAAAAGCAATCAACCCGATCAGGACGAAAACGCAAATCAAAGCGACCGGAATAAGAGACAGCCATCCACCAAGATAGAACATCACAATCAGGAATATCGGGACGAATGGCATTTCCAACATCACCAGAGCCATCGGCCCGGTGAAAAATTCACGTACACTTTCAAAATCACGAATGCGCGAAATCTGCACCCCGACAGGCGCACGTTCGGTAAAGGCAGGCGGCAACGACAACAGCCGTTCAAAGATCGCCCCGCTGACCAACGTATCAAGCCGCGCGCCAAAGTGACTAACGATCTGGCTGCGAAGCGCACGCAAGACCCACGTCAAGATCAGGACAATACCGATACCGATCGAAAACTGGATCAGCATCGGGATCGAACGTGTTCCGATCACGCGATCATAAATGCCCATCACAAAAATGGGCGTCGCCAGTGCCATGATGTTGAGCACAAGCGTTATGACCAACAACTGATGGCCAAGATTTGAAAACCGTTCGGCAATCCCCCCAAACCAGCCGCGTTTATCGTCTTCGAAATACCGTTCACGCCGATCGGCAACCGTAAACTGATAAAGCTTGCCCGGAAGGGCCGATGCCTTGATCACGATTTCCCGGTCAGTCCCGCCGTCAAAAACGCGGATACCGTTATCTTCCGGGCGCATCACCACCAATGCCGTGCCGTCATCCGGCACAAAGATACATGGCATCATGCGTTCATCGATTTGATCAAAGGTCGTGTCGATTTCACGCGATTGATAGTTCAGATGCGCAAGAACGTTGCGGAAATCAACCAGATCAAGCGCCTGATCCATATGCGGCAAGGCTTCTGCAACCTGACGCGGCAAACCGCGCCAGCCCAATGCCTGCAACAATGGCCAAAGACATGCGTCAAAATCAGACAGGGCGTCAGTACTTCCCAACCCCATCCGGTAATTTAGTGCATAGTCCATGTTTTCAAGTTTTTTCATTCCGCACCCGTCCCGACTGGCAAACGAAACGCCGATTGCGCCCGGGTTACACGTTTGTTGCTCCGCTTAAGGATCGGCACAAGGTGATGATCGACAAGACGATATTGCTTGTTTGCCAAGGAAATCAGCGACGGACGGTGCGATACCATGACCAAGGTACAATGCTTTTTCAATTCCACCATCAAGCTGGCCATAATGTTATCGCCCGCGATATCAAGCGAACTGTTTGCTTCGTCAAACAGCACAATACGCGGGTAATCAATCAAGGCACGGGCAACGGCAATGCGTTGTTTCACCCCGCGCGGCAGCGTTTCAGATGCCTGCCCGCCAACTTCGGTGTCATAGCCTTGGGGCATCCGCATCACGATGTCATCAAGCCCCAGACGCTTGGCG
Organism: Thalassospira lucentensis; assembly: GCF_050516545.1. Lineage (GTDB taxonomy): Bacteria > Pseudomonadota > Alphaproteobacteria > Rhodospirillales > Thalassospiraceae > Thalassospira > Thalassospira lucentensis_C. The sequence goes on from NZ_CP191544.1 coordinate 2,930,871, forward strand.
ATTTCGACAACCCGCTCAATGCCGATTTCCTTGCGAAATCCGGTGATATTTTCAAGAATCGACCCTTTGAACATCACACCATGTTGCGGCAGATAAGCAATTTGACGTCGGGTCGATTCCGCGCTGTAATCTGCCGGATTTTTACCATCAAGCAATATCTCACCGCGATCAGGGCGCAACGCCCCCATCAACATCCACAACAAGGTGGTTTTACCCGTCCCGTTGTCGCCAGTGACCGCAATCGAATCACCCGGTTCGATCACCAGATCAAGGTTATCGAAAACCTTTTTGCCATCGGCATGCGAAAAGCCGACATTCAGCAACTCGATCTTGCCATCAAGTAACGGCATTTCGACCGATCCCGGTTTGTCTTCAGATTCGACTTCAAACAATTCCTGCACGCGATGGCGGGCAACACGAATGTTCTGGAACTGGGTCCACAGGCTCATCGCGCGCTGCAATGGCTGAATTGAACGCCCCGAAAGCATCGTACAAGCCGCCAGCCCGCCAACCGTCAAGTTACCCTGGATCACCAGCACACTGCCAAATGCCGCAACCAGAACCATGGTCAGCATCGAAAACAGTGCACTGGCATTGACCGCAGCATGTGCAGATCGTGCGGCGACAAGATCATCACCAGCACATTGTTCCTGAAGCTGTTCATGACGGCGGATCATCATGTTTTCCATCGCCATCGATTTAATGGTGTGGATCCCGGTCAGGGTTTCGATAATGAAGTTATAGCGGCGTTCGTCAGACTGGCTGCGCTTATCAAGGGCCGAGCGCAACTGCTGTCCCAAAAGCACTGCCGTAAGTAAAAACGCCAACAAGATACCAAGCGGAACCGCAACAAGAACTCCGCCAATGATCGTAACCAAAGCCAGAAACAGAATGATAAAGGGCAGATCAACAACCGCACCAATTGCCTGACCAGAATAAAAGTCGCGCAACATGTTCAGGCTGTTTAACCGTTGAAGATGCAAGCCCGGCGCGGTTTTTCCATAATCGGTCAAGCTGGCTGAGAGCAAATGACCAACGGCGACCTGTGCGCTGTGATGTTCAAACTTTGCCGCCGATAGGGACGAGACATAAGAACGGCCAAGACGCAAAAGGGCCTCAAGCACCAAGGCGCCCAGAACCCCCAACACCAAAAGCGTCAGGGTCGGGATCGAATTGTGCGGAAGAACGCGGTCATAGACTTGAAGCAAGGTGATCGGCAACGCAAGCGACAGCAGGTTGATTACCAAAGCGGCAACCAACAGCGCAAAACGACCCGTGCGCAAATGCGACAATGTTCCGATATTCAGTCCCGACCGACGTGTCATGGGGCTGGTCTGCTCCAGAGCTTATTACTTAATACCACCCAAAAGGCGGTATACTTATACCATCAGATAGGATGAATAAAGGATACCAAAGTCCGACGCAAGAAAATCTTTCGTAACTTACAACCAGATATTCGCACGTCACACCCGCTCGAACCCTCATTTATTCAGGTCAAAGTGATCGCAATCAAGGTTCAATAAACTTTATGCGTCACCGTCTTCGCCACGCAATCTGTCGGTCGCACGCCGTTCGGCCTTTGTCGGGCGTCCTGCACCGGCATCTCGTTCTGCTATCGGGGCTGTTCGAATATCTGATGCCACTTCTTTTTTGGGCATTCTGGGCGGTGAATGATCAATATAAAGGGTCTGGGCTTCCGGGGCCGGACCGCGACGTTCCCCCAATCCGACAACTTCGACAACACGCAGATGCGTTCCTTGAAAGAATTGAAGCCGGTCACCGGGGACCACCGCCACGCTGGATTTTGAAACAGACTGGCCGTTCAGAACAATATGACGCGCCTGACAGGCCTTACTGGCCAGTGATCTGGTTTTGTAAAACCGCGCATGCCAAAGCCATTTATCAATCCGAAGCTTTTCTGCCTGTTCCTTCACAGCCTTCTGATCCTGTAACCAATTGATCAATTTACATTTGGAACGCAGAACGGCGACCTGCAAGGGTCGCCGTTCCAAAGTTCATATCCGGTGCGATCAGCCTTTGGCTGCAAGCATTTCCTTAAGCTTGGCAAAAGGTGAATCTTCGTTGATCTGGTTCTTCTTTTCAGGAGCCTGACCACCACGACCACCCGGCTTATCACCGCGTTCGCCTTTGTTGCCCCCACGGTTCGGGCGGTTTGCACCCTTGCCTTTTGGGCCACCTTTGGCGCGTGCATCCTGACGCGGGCCACGCTGCTGACCACGGCCAGCCGGACCACTGCGTTTGCGACGGTCGACACGAACGAAGAATTTGACTTCAACCAGTTCATCGCCATCTGCATCGGTTTCAACAGAAGGCGCGTCCCCGACCGGGGCTTCGGCCGCATCAACTGCTGCAACTTCAGCAACAGCTTCTGCCGGTGCGTCTTCGCTTGCAACTGGTACCGTTTCTTCTGCTGTAACGTCGGCAGGAGCTTCTGCTTTTACCTCGGCTGGCGTTTCGGCCACGGCCTCGGCTTTATCTGTCTTTGCTGCCTCTGCGCCTTTTTTCTCGGCTTCTTTGGCTTCAAGTTCGGATTTTTTGACCTTGGTTACTTCGGCACGCCAGCCCAGTGCGGTAAACACGCCTTCTGCCTGCTCGACCGTGCAGCCCAAAAGCGACAAAAGATCAGGATCAGGGCGAACCTTACCGTCATTTTCGCGCGCCTTTTGACGCAACAACGCGGCAAAGCGTTCAAGCATATCCACACGTGCGGCCAACGGCCCCACCGGCATATAGCCAGCAGCCAGATAGAAGCCCTTGGAATTTGCACGATCATTGGGAACCGAAGTCCGGCCCGCAGGCGGCAATTGCGGAAGCGCATCAAGTTCACGCGCCACAGCCCAAAGAATGCCACGCAGCTCAACCGGATCGGGCTTAAGCGCGTCAAGCACATGAACCGTTTCAACACCAAGACGCACACCAAGTTTGGCAAGCGCCTTACGGTCTTCGTCGGACAAATCTTTGACCAGACTGTCAAGTTCCGAACGCGGAACACAGCCGAGGCCTTCGTTCAGCTGGAACAGAAGACCCCGAATCGGACCTGAAAGCTGACAATCGCGCAGGCGGGTCAGCATTTTAAGGCGCTCTTCGATATGAGCATTGACGAAATTCAACAGACGGATGCGAACACGTTCGCGGGTCGGGCCGTCAAAGAACTCGCTGTCGATCACCTGGACCTCAGGAGACAGAACCGTGTCACCTTTTTTCAGCACGCCAACCTGCGCACCGTTCCAAAGGACATCAAGCTGCCCATTCACCGAGAATTTATCGTCTTCATCGGTTTCAAGTTGTTTGACGCGTTGGGCGATTTCGCCTGTCAACGCGCGACGTGCGGCACTGGCGATAGCCTTGCCTTCGAAAGCAGCATCGGTTTCATCAGCGATGAAACGGAATCCGTCAAGACGGCCGACAAATTCACCTTCGACCTGTACTTCACCATTCGCAGTGATGGTAGACATGAGTTCAGACTTGTCCTTGAGACTTTTCAATAAAACCGAGGTCCGTCTATCGACGAACCTTTGGGTCAGGCGTTCATGTAGCACATCTGAGAGCTTATCCTCAATGGCCCGCGTGCGTTCCTGCCAATGATTGGAATCATCGAGCCAGTGATGCTTGTGCGATACATATGTCCAGACGCGAATACCTGCCAAACGTGATGACAACTGGTCGATATCACCATCATAACGATCCAGACGCAAGACTTGTTCGCCTAACCAGTCGATTGGCAGCGTGCTTCCGGGTTTCGCAAGATAACGATAGATCGATGTTAGCAGTCTTGGATGGGTATCGGTATGGATATTTCTAAAGTCGGGAATCTGGCAGACTTCCCACAATAACTGGACGCGATCGGGTGCCGTTGCAATCCGTGCAACATCCTCGTTATTCGCCAGATGTTCGAGCATGACTTCATCAACCGGCTCGCGGGCCAAAATCAGCGTCGGGTCTTCTGATCGACGACGCAATGATTTCTGAAGCGCGCCAACGGACCGGAAATCCAGTCGCGCATTCCGCCAGAACACTTTTGTCAGCGGTTCGAACTCATGTGCTTCGATTTGCTCGATAATATCGGGATCGATGCCAGAAAGGTTGCCCGTAACACCGAATGTCCCGTCATTCATGTGACGCCCGGCACGACCGGCGATCTGTGCGGTTTCGGCTGCCGACAGGCTCCGGTTGAAATTTCCGTCGAACTTATGCAATGCGGCAAAAGCAACGTGATTAAGTTCAAGATTAAGCCCCATGCCGATCGCATCCGTCGCGATAAGGTGCTCGACCTCGCCATTCTGGAACATTTCGACCTGCGCATTGCGCGTCCGCGGGCTGAGCGCGCCAAGAACAACCGCTGCACCGCCTTTTTGACGCCGCACCAGTTCCGCCACCGCATACACTTCCTGGGCCGAAAATGTCACGATTGCCGATTGTGCCGGAAGGCGCTGAATTTTCTTGGCCCCGTTATAAGACAGGGTCGAAAAGCGCGCGCGCGTATCAAATTCGACATTCTCGACAAGCTTGCGGATCACCGGACGGATGGTTTCCGCCCCCATGAACATGGTTTCAGATCGCCCGCGCGCATGAAGCAGCCGGTCGGTAAAGACATGACCGCGTTCCGGGTCGGCACACATCTGGATTTCATCGATTGCCAGAAACTCGACCTGTTTGGCAACCGGCATGGCTTCGACGGTACACAGGAAATAACGGGCCGTTTTGGGCAGAATGCGTTCTTCACCGGTAATCAGCGCGACAGCAGCTTTGCCGACTTTGGCAACCGCACGGTCATAGTTTTCACGCGCCAGCAATCGCAGCGGGAACCCGATCATCCCGGTGGTATGCGCCAACATCCGTTCCATGGCCAGATGGGTCTTGCCGGTGTTGGTCGGCCCCAAGATGGCAAGGATACGGGGGCCGGATCGGGTTGAAATCTGCATCAAACTTTTCCAATCGACACCCCAATGATCCGGGCTGTCGCAATCATTGCGCCTTTCAACACGGCAACAGAAGCAATGTCAAGCTTTCTGCCCGCGCCCGCCTATGCACAAAGCGCAGAACTGTGCGGCTCCAACCATATCGTCGGGCTCACCCTAATGCCTGATCAAAAGGTTGAGGCACGTTATTCGTCTTCTAATTCAAGCAGACGGGCACCGGGACCATCAACGGCCAGTTCGTCATAGGGATTGCGCAACGGGCAATCGGATATCGACAGACAGCCACACCCGATGCATTGACCAAGCTGATCACGCAAGCGCGTAAGCTGCTCAATCCGTTCATCAAGATCGTCGCGCCACTGTGAAGACAGCTTTGCCCAATCCTTGGCGGTCGGGATGGTGTTGGGCGGTAATTTATCAAAGGCATCCCCGATTTCGCCAAGCGGAATACCGGTTTTTTGCGCCACCTTGATGATCGCAACCTTGCGTAAAACCCCGCGATGAAACCGGCGCTGATTGCCATCGGTCCGGATCGAACTGATCAGGCCTTTGCGTTCATAAAAATGCACCGCCGATACGGCAATCCCGCTCCGCCGGGCAACCTCGCCGACACTCATATACCGCTGCAACACACCACTGCCTGCCAATTGACGTCTCCAAACCGGTTTTTCACAAAAGTCGAAATTCACGCTTGACCTTAACTTTAGTTGAGGTTTTAGACCTTTACCCATTGCAAAGAAATTATCAAGGAACAAGTCCGATGAAAGAGACATTCAATGTAGCCGTCATCTATGGCAGTGCCCGCGAAGACCGGTTCTGCGATACCGTTGGCAACTGGGTTGTCAGAACCCTGAAAACCGATAGCGACATTTCAGTCGATGTTCTCGATCCGGCGGTCCTGAACCTGCCTGCCGCCCATGTGGGTGCGGAACATCAGGGTGTCCGCGACCTTCATGTAACCTTGGCCGAGGCAGACGCCTTTATTGTTGTCACCCCGGAATACAATCACAGCTTCACCGGCGAGCTTAAGCTTCTGATTGACGCTGCCAAAGCACAGTGGAAACGCAAACCGCTTGCCTTTGTCTCATATGGCGGCATGGCCGGTGGCCTGCGTGCTGTTGAACAATTGCGGTTGGTCTTTGCTGAATTGCACGTTGTGACCATGCGCGACGTTGTGAGTTTCGCCAACGCATGGGGCCGGTTTGATGATGCATCCGGTGTTCCCGTTGATGATGGCACCGATGCCGCCCTTGGCCACATGGTGACGGATTTGAAATGGTGGGCAGGTGCGCTTCGCGATGCCCGCTATCCACAAGCCACCCCCAAACTGCGCGAGGTCGGCTGATGAGCACCCAAACCCCGATATCCCCTGACGAGATTGTCACCATCAGTCAGGTCCGCCCCAAACCCGGGCAACTCGAAAGCTTTATCGAAATCCAGACCGCGTTTCAGCAAAATGTCGCATCAGAAATCGACGGCCTGATCGGCGGACGCCTTCTGATCGCCGAAGATCGCCAAAGCCTTGTGATCATGGCCCGTTTCAGATCGAACGCCGATCTGGAAAAATGGACACATTCTGCCCGTTTTGGGCAGCATATGGCACGTGTGCGTCCCATGCTTGAACCGCCCAGTCCCGGTCGGTTCCACGTCCTGTATCAGTCCGGCACTGTTTAATACCCCCGCCCCGCAACAGTGTCGGGCTGATGCAACTGTGATGGCAAAATATCTTGTTCCGCCATCACGCCTGCCCCTTTGCGCCACCGGAAAATCGGGTAACTTCGACCTGAACGCAAAACGGGGCGACCATCCGGTCGCCCCGCCTACCCTTTAATATTCAACAGGGACCTTAGTGGTTCCGCATCTTGTCTGCGTATTCCTTGAGCTGCCGACGCGCGGCCTGAAAACTGTTTTTAAGCGCGATATACACGTCCTCATGAGCGTGATCGGCACTGTCGCGTTTGACCATGATTTCCTTGCCCGGCACGTTGATGCCAAAATGCACGGCAAATCGGTTTCCATGGTTATGAGAAGCATGTGGACGTTCCACAACAACATGACAACTGGTCATGCGATCGAAGGTTTCTTCCAGTTTTTGCACCTTGAAACGGATACGCTCGTCAAGCGCATCGGACTGATCAACATCACGGTAGGTGATTTGAACGGGAACCTTCATGATACGGCCTCCTGTTATAAGCCTTGGACGCAAAGCAGGGCATTGCACCCTGCCGTTTCACCCCGACGCCTTGGCGACGGGGTCATTCAGGGGGGCTTGTTGTATGGTTGCCAACCCCTGTAAAAAACCGTCTATATCTATACTTAGGTTAGAGGACTTGCGCTGCAAGGTGCGTTGACGCATATCAAGCGCGGTTTAAAGATTAACCCGTTGAGTTACGCGACCTTCTGCCTATTGTGGGGAAGATCGATAAATAATTGAAAGACAGGAGAAAAAAGAGATCATGACGGAAGAAAAAATGCGGTTCGAGGCCGAAGTCAGCCGACTGCTCGATATCGTTGTCCATTCGCTTTATTCCAACAAGGACATCTTCCTGCGCGAGCTGATCTCCAACGCTTCTGATGCGTGCGACAAGCTGCGCTATGAAGCGATTGCCAAACCGGAACTGCTCGCTGGGGATGCTGAATTCAAGGTCCGCCTGCTGACAGATAATGTCCGCAATGTTCTGACGATTGCCGATAACGGGATCGGGATGAACAAGGAAGACCTGATTGAAAATCTTGGCACCATCGCCAATTCAGGAACCGCAAAGTTTCTTGAAGCGGCATCGAAATCCGACAATGCCAAGGATGTTGACCTGATCGGTCAATTTGGTGTCGGTTTCTATTCTGCCTTTATGGTGGCAAGTAAAGTCGATGTCGTCAGTAAAAAGGCCGGCGACGATCAGGCATGGAAATGGTCATCGGACGGCAAAGGTGAATACACCATCGCCGAGGCCGAAATGGAAGGTCGCGGTACGCAGATCACGCTGCATCTGACCGACGATTTCAAAGAATTCACCGATGAACACCGCCTGCGCCACATCGTTAAAACCTATTCCGATCACATCGGTATTCCGGTTGTCCTGATGAAGGGTGACGGGGACGAGACGTTAAATGCGGCATCTGCCCTTTGGACCCGTCCCAAAAGCGACATCACCGAAGAACAATACAAGGAATTCTATAAACAGAATTCCCATGCCTTCGATGATCCATGGAAAACCATCCATTATCAGGCAGAAGGTGCGATTGAATATACCGGGCTTCTGTATCTGCCAACCATGCGCCCGTTTGATCTTTATGATCCGCAGCGCAAAGGCCATCTGAAACTGTATGTCCGCAAGGTCTTCATCACCGAAGGTGCTGACGATCTGTTGCCGCCGTGGCTTCGTTTTGTGTCGGGTGTTGTCGATAGTCAGGACCTGCCGCTGAATGTCTCGCGCGAGATGTTGCAGCACAATCCGGTTCTGACCAAAATCAAGAACGGTCTGACCAAAAAGCTTCTCTCCGAACTTGAAACGGCTGCGAAAAAGGATGTCGAAGGGTTTGAAACCTTCTGGGATACCTTTGGCTCTGTCGTCAAGGAAGGCCTTTATGAAGATCAGTCAAACCGTGACCGCATCCTGAAAATCGCCAAGTTCCGCTCGACCAAGGGCGATGGCTGGACAACGCTTGCCGATTATGTCGAACGCATGAAAGAAGGCCAGAAGGCCATCTATTACATCAGCGGCGAAGACATCGATGCGCTGAAACGCAGCCCGCAACTTGAAGGCTTTGCCGCCAAGGGCATCGAAGTATTGCTCCTGACCGATCCGGTTGATGAATTCTGGATGCCGTCGGTTGGCCAGTTTGACGAGAAAGACTTCAAATCTGTCACCCGTGGTGGTGCGGATCTGAATGATGTCAAATCGGACGATAAGGATGATGCCAAGGACGATAAAAAAGACGACGCGGCAAGTGATGCATCCGTCGATGCCTTGATCGCATCCATCAAGATCGCGCTTGGTACTGACATCAAGGATGTCCGTGAATCTGATCGCTTGACCAATTCCGCATGCTGTCTGATTGCCGATGAAATGGGCATGGATTTACGGATGGAACGGATGATGAAACAGCACAATCGTGTTGATCACATCAGCCCGCGCATTCTGGAAATCAATCCGAAACACAGCCTGATCAAAAAGCTCTCGGATGTGGCGATCAAGGATGCCAAAGCCCCGATCCTGCATGATGCAGCCCTGCTGTTGCTTGATCAGGCCCGCATTCTCGAAGGCGAAGCCCTGCCCGACCCGGTCAGCTTTGCCCGTCGCCTCGACCTGATTATGGAAAAGGGTCTGGGTGCATAACCCACCCACACTCCAATAAACTCTGAAAACGGCGTATCATCAGATGCGCCGTTTTCTTTTGGCTTTGTGCAAAATTTAAAATGCTTATTTACCAACAACAGGCATAAAGGCATCACATACACACAAGATAGATGTCCTTACGGAACCCGACGGGAAGGCCCAAACACGATGACTGCAATGATGAACTGGCAAAAACTGCTGTCACCGGCGCGGCTTGGCACCCGTCATTCCAGTGTGGGTGAATTTGGTAGATCCGACTTTCACAAGGATTATGACCGGATCATTTTCTCGGCTGCGTTTCGACGCCTGCAACGTAAAACACAGGTTCATCCGCTACCGGAAAATGACAATGTTCATACCCGCCTGACCCACAGTCTGGAAGTTTCCTGTGTTGGTCGTTCGCTCGGCCTGATGGTCGGGCATCGACTGCATGAAAAGGGCAGTCTGCCCGATGCGATTGAACCCGATCACATGGCCGCCATCGTTCAGGCCGCGGCCCTGTCGCACGATATCGGCAATCCACCCTTTGGGCATGCCGGTGAATATGCCATCCGCCAATGGTTTGTCGATGCCGATCCCGAATTCACCAAGAGCCTGACAGCTGAACAGTTTGCCGATCTCACCACCTATGAAGGCAATGCGCAGGGCTTTCGCCTTCTGACCAACAAACGGACTGGTCTGTATGATGGCGGCATGCGCCTGACCTATGCGACCTTGGCAAGCTTCCTGAAATATCCCTGGTCGGCATCTGGCAGTCCTTTCCCGCAAAAAATGAAATTCGGTGCCTTCCAAAAGGAATTCGGACTGCTTGAAGAAGTTGCCGATGCCACCGGCCTTATCCGCACCAGCGATCAGGCCTTCTGCCGTCACCCGCTGGTCTATCTGGTCGAGGCGGCCGATGATGTTTGCTATGCGCTGATTGACATCGAAGACGGGGTCGAGCTGGAACTGGTCGATTTCAAAGTTCTCGAACAAATGCTTCTGCCCTGCATCACGGATGACCTTCCTGCCGAGTATCACCGCGAACTTAACATCAGCCGCAAGATTTCATTCCTGCGCGGCAAGATTATGACCGGCCTTCTCGATGCGCTGGTCGAGGCCTTTGTCGCCAATGAAGACGAACTTCTGGCGGGCGTCTGGAAAGGTGATCTTCTGGCCTGTGCCAGCGGCCCGTATAACGATCTGATTACCACCGCCAAATCATTCTCGGAAAAGCAGATCATTCTCAACCGGCGTAAGGTCCAGATCGAAGTCGGCGCCTTTGCCCATCTTGAAACCCTGCTTGATACGTTTTGCAAAACCGCACTTGATGTGCATCACGCCGGATCAGAAGCCAACATTCCCTATCGCGCCGGACGGGTGCGTGAGCTGATCGGCAAGGATGCCATGCCAATCGGCGCACCGCTTTATGATCTTTATCTTGTAATTCTCGATTACGTATCAGGCATGACCGATGATTTTGCCGCCCGGCTGGCACGCGACATTGGCGGGGGACAGCACTGATCAATGTGGTTTTTCGGCCCCTTCATCGCACGTTATCGCCGCAGGACGGCTTTCTTTGCCGCTGCTGGCATTGCGGTTGTCGTCTATGGCTTGGTTGACCAAAGCACCCGCCCGGAACTTGATGCCTGGTATTGGCCAACGGTTTTCGGGTCTGTCAGTTTTATTGTCACACGCTTCATCATATCCCGGCTGATCGGCCGGTTTGTCGGTGGTGTCCGCCGCCACATGAGATAACCAGATCAAGCACCAGCACCGCGTAAAACGCAAAAAGAAGGCAGGCCCGAAAGCCTGCCTTCTTCATTCAGATGATTGAAACTGCCAGTTTGACCACTGACAGAGTCACTTAATCATCACCGCCGCCCATGGCACTGCTGATTTTTTTGTCAGTATTGTACTGACTAAGCGCATAAACAGCCCAAATCGCAGCCGGAACCCAACCAACGAGCGTAATCTGCAGAATCAGACAGATGACACCTGCAATAGGCCGCCCAATGGTAAAGAACAGCAGCCATGGTAAAAGAAGTGCGATCAATAAACGCATGGATGAATTCCCCTTATCAGTTCGACGTGCTTACATGCCGTCTTCGAAAGTAACCGTCACAACGCGGTTGCCCTGTTCGGCAACACCGTCATCTGTTGCGACCGGAACGTTTGCTTCGCCGCTGATGCTGATTGCAAGACGGCTTGCCGGAACACCACCGTCACGCAATGCTTTAACCACTGCATCAACACGCGATTTCGCCAGAATGTCATTATACATCGCATCGCCCGCACGGTCTGCATAGGCAACCAGGCTGATCATGGCTGGCTCGTATTTGCCATATGCTTCGACAATACCATCAACAACCGACATTGCTTTGCCGTCAACGGCAGCACTATCAAAGCCGAAATAGACATTCATCGGAACCGGCATTGCCATCGGCATTGCTTTTGGCATTTCGTTGGTTTCAAGTTCAGCCTGAACGATTGCCAGTGCCTGATAGAAGGCCGAACGGCAATTATCGATGTCTTCCTGCTGAATGTTTTCTTCAAGTTCCTGCAACCAGCAATCGAAGCTCGACTGGGCACGCGCAGCAGCAGAAGCGGCCTTGTCCCGTCCACCGGCATCAAGTGCGGCCATCAGATCGCTACGGGCAATTTCAACTTCGCTGGTGGTGCCTTCTGGCAGGGTACGCTCGGAAATCATCTGCGGGCCAGTATCCTGGCTCATCGCAGCCATTTTCGACCTGCTGGTAAAGTAACGCGCATCGGTCCAATCGGCTTCATCATATTCAGCCTGGGCCAAATTGGCGTAATTCTGATGAAGGGCCGCATCAAAAGCCGAACCTTCGTCGGCCATGTCACGTACCCCGGGAATGTTCATATTTGCGCACGCGCTCAAAAAGGCGGCGGCGGAAACAACGGCAAGCAGTTTAGCTTTCATCGGTTTTACTCCTTGTCAGACCGAATATCAGGATCCCAATCCCATAAATTTCATGATGGATATGCTGATATCTGTTTGCCGATATCTTGCCATATCCATCTGACAGGTCATTTGCGCCTGTCCATCTTCCATGCCGTTCTTACAGTCAATCTGATCCATCAGACATGACCCCGAATTTTGACCATGGATAAACACCACAATCCAAACACCCCAAGACAACATGGTTCAAGGATATACTTAACCCTATCCACAGATATATAGAAGTCAAATTCATGAAAAAAAGCAGTGGGATAGAGAAAATTCATAATCCCCTCACATCCGGCTACCTGCGCGCGCACCCTTGACCAGGGGTTTACGAGCATCCCGCAAACCCGCGCAAATGGATAAATCCCTTCAAAGACCAAAATGGCCTGATGAGGCATCCCTCATCAGGCCAAAGCTTATCGGTCACTCAAGAACCTGCGCGATAGATCAGTCCGAAGACCCACCAAACAGGCCTTTCACGGCACCACCAAGTGCATCCGCGCCATCTTTCAGCTTCGTACCGCCGGCACCACCAACGGCACCAACCGCACCGGCGACACCTTTGCCTAGATCACCAACGCCCTGCATCAAGCCATCAACATTCAGGGTCGAAACAGCCTTGAAGACAGATGCGTTGATTGCGGTCAGAATTTCACCCGCAACTTCGGCCGGTGTTGCGCCACCTTCTTCTTTGCCAACATCCTGAAGATGGATTTCAGGCAAGCTTGCCGAAAGTTTTTTGCCCTGCAGGAAGCCTGCAGAAACACCAACATCGCCGTTCCGGACATAGACATTATCAATGATGATTTTGGTCCCCGACGCTGCGTCTTCGGATTCCGCACTATCGCCGCCTTCCGCACCACCGGCCCCTGTCGGGCCGGACACACGCTGCACAAAGCTTTCAACATTACGCTGAATGGTTGCGATATTTGACGACCCATTACCCAGTTCATAGGTAACACTTGGCGCATCAACGATAACTTCGATAATCCGGATGGTATCACTGGTCAGGGTCGATCCATCAAGCCGGACCGAGATATTCCCCAACGAAAAAGCATAGTCGGTATTAAACCCGTCAGGGTTACCAACCACCAGACCAGTAATGCTTGCTGTATCTTGCGTTGTGTCGATTGTAACACCTTCGACTGTGACATCAGCCAATGTCACGCGTGTGCCCGCTTCTTCAATCGTGCTTTTAACGATATTGTCCAGATTGACATAAACGTACACAAGGCCACCGACGACCAACACAATGATCGCAGCCAAACCAATCAGTATCTTTTTCATTGCCCGTATCCTGCATAATTTTCCACTGAAACAGTGCGACATTCACAACATGGGCACATATTCGGCAGTCTTCAACCAAAAGATTTGCGCTGATCGGTCGGATAATCAAGTTCTTTTCCATGACAAAACAGCGGACTAGGTTTCCCGGGCCCGCTGTTTTTAACATCATTCAAAGACCATCAGATCAAAGATTAAACTCAACCACCACTGGTGCGTGGTCAGATGGCTTTTCCCAATCACGGGCAAGATCATAGACAGATGCAGTGCGCACTGTGCCCGCCATATTCGGCGTCATCCAGACATGATCCAACCGGCGGCCCTTGTTGCTTGCACGCCAGTCACGCGAACGGTAGCTCCACCAGCTAAACAGTTTTTCCGGTTCCGGGACAACTTCGCGGACCGCATCGATGAAATCACCGGTCTGACGGAATTTTTCCAGAATTTCGATCTCAATCGCGGTGTGGCTTACAACCCGCAGAAGCTTTTTATGCGACCAAACATCATTTTCCGACGGGGCAATATTGAAATCCCCCACCAGAACCGCTTTGCGATCCGGCTCACTGGCGCGACGGTCCGTCCACCAACTTGTCATTTCATCAAGGAAGGACAGCTTATGGGCAAATTTCTCATTGATCGCCGGATCGGGTTCATCCCCGCCTGCCGGGATATAGAAATTGTGCAATTCAACACCGTTTTCAAACTTTGCCATGCAATGACGGCGATCGTCCTTGCCACAGAAATTTTTGATATCGGTTTCAACAAACGGCAGGCGCGAAATAATCGCCACCCCGTTATAGCTTTTCATACCGTGATTGTGGCGATGAACATAGCCTGCCGCTTCGAACGCTTTGTGGGGGAAATGTTCATCCGGGCATTTCAGTTCCTGCAGGCACAGCGCATCTGGCTGCTGTTCGTCAAGAAATTTGACGACCTGCTCGATACGCAGACGGACGGAATTGATATTCCAACTTACGATTTTCAAAACGGGCTCCGTTTCAATTTTTTTCGGGGGTGGGCTCCTGACCCGCGATCCCGTGAATTTTCAGCAAACAGTCGAGTTATTTCAATGTCACCGACAGGTCTGCGACATCGGCAATCACGACATCCATCCGGTCACCGCGCACCACCTGACCAACACCTTCTGGCGTGCCGGTAAACAAAAGATCACCGGGTTTCAGTTCAATCAGGGTTGAAAGATGCACCAAGGCATCGACAATCGGCCAGATCATCTTGGCGGTTGTGTCGTCCTGACGGACCGTCCCGTTGACCGACAATTTCAGATTGGTCGCATGCGGATTACCGGCATCTGATTTCGGTTTGATTGCCGAAATGGCGGCACAGCCATCAAAAGACTTGGCCATATCCCATGGAAGGCGGCGCTCTTTTAGGTCTGCCTGAACATCACGGCGCGTCATATCAAGACCCGCGGCATAGCCAAAGATCGCATCTTCGACCGCATCCCGATCAAGATCCTTGCCACCTTTGGACAAGGCAACAACCAATTCACCTTCGTAATGCAGATCGTCGGTGGCAGACGGGTATGGCAAATCCCCATTACCAACGACAAGGCAGTTGGTCGGTTTCATGAAGACACATGGCGGTGTATCGGATGGGTCCGATCCCATTTCACGCACATGATCGGCATAGTTTTTACCGATGCAAAAAATGCGGTTAACCGGAAAAAGCTGATCGGAATCTTGGACCGGAACGGTCGTTACGTCGGCAGGCTGGAAAATCATGCCCATGGTGGCCCCCTGTGTCAGGAATTGTTGGCATTACTGATAGCCAAGCCACACGCAAAAGGAAATGCCGAAAGCTGTTTATCCCTGATCTACTGTCAGGAACTGTCAGGAACTGTCAGGAACTGTCAGGATCACGGTTATCAGATCCCAGCCAGTTAAGGATCCTGTCTTTGAAACCGGCTTTTGCATCTTCGATCTGTCTGGCATCCCAGAAAGCCGGAACAGTCATCGTCAGCAGCTTTGCTTCGCCCTCTGAGGTGATATGAAGATGATAGCGCTGACGGGGTTTGATCAAAATGCAACTGTCCTCGCAGGCAAGACTGTCGCCATCTGCATCACAGATTTCGACGCTGCCTGACAGAACAAAAATCAATTCTTCAGCATTCAGATTTTGCACCCCGGACACCACACATGGTCCTTCTAGCAACACTTCGCGCGTACTCAGGGACGATGCGATGCCATGAAAAGGCACATTGTCGAAATCAGTTAAAACTGGTTGCACATTTCCGCGATGGAACATGGACGGGCCTTCCCAAGTCGCAACAGTGGTTTGTTCGCCGGGAAAATGCCCGTAACGGGTTTCCTGCACCATCCGCATTTGGGGAGTATGAAACAAAAAAAGGGTGACACCGCTGGTATCACCCTTTTGGAATTTGTCGGGACGGCTGTATTAGAGCAGCCCTTCAATCACCCGGTCTGGTGGTGTATGCCCATCGACAAAGGTTTTTATATTGATCAGGACCTTCTCGCCCATATCAACGCGCCCCTCAATCGTCGCCGATCCCATATGCGGCAACAAAACCGCATTTTGAAGATCAAGCAATTTCGGGTTCACCGCCGGTTCATGTTCAAACACATCCAACCCCGCACCGGCAATCTCGCCATTAGCCAACATGCGGGTCAGTGCAGGTTCGTCAACGATTTCACCCCGCGCTGTATTGACCAGGATCGCATGCGGCTGCATCAGCTTCAGACGACGTGCGGACAATAGATGATAGGTCGCCGGGGTATGCGGGCAATTGACCGACACCACATCGACATGCGCGAGCATTTGATCAAGACTTTCCCAATAGGTTGCATCAAGCTCTGCTTCGGCTTCCGGATGCACACGGCGGCGGTTATGGTAATGCACAGACAACCCAAAACCTTTGGCGCGACGCGCCAACGCACTGCCAATACGTCCCATACCAACAATACCAAGACGCTTGCCCCAGATACGGTGCCCCAACATCAAAGTCGGGCCCCATCCGCCCCAATCGCCTTTGCGAATAACCCGTTCGCCTTCGGCCAGACGGCGCGATACTGACAAGATCAGCGCCATGGTCATGTCGGCTGTATCTTCTGTCAAAACATCGGGCGTGTTGGTCACGGTAATGCCGCGTGATCG
Source organism: Thalassospira lucentensis (assembly GCF_050516545.1). Classification (GTDB taxonomy): domain Bacteria; phylum Pseudomonadota; class Alphaproteobacteria; order Rhodospirillales; family Thalassospiraceae; genus Thalassospira; species Thalassospira lucentensis_C. Next base: position 2,947,514 of record NZ_CP191544.1, read on the forward strand.
GGCTGTTTGAAGATCGACATGGTCAACCCCCGTCCCGAAATTGGCAATCAAACGCAAGTTCGGCCCCGCATGGGCAAGCACAGCCGCATCGATCCTGTCCGTCACTGTCGGCACAAGAACATCGGCCTCTTTGACCGCATTGATAAGGTCCGCCTTGCTCATTGGCGCATCATCGATATTCAGACGCGCGTCAAACAATTCCATCATGCGGGTTTCGATCGCTTCCGGCAGTTTCCGGGTTACGACGACAAGTGGTTTTTTCTTGGTCATCTGCCGATCCTATGCGGTCTTTTAACTCTTTTCTGACAAAATGAGGCATGTTGCACTTTTGTGCCCTGCCGCATCGCAGTGATGCCATGCAAAAAGGTACAAAAGCAAGGATTTTGACACCATTTTTGTAATTTTATTACGCGATGACGTATTGTTGCCAAGCTTTGACAGGCAGAATAAACGAGGGAATACCAACAAGATGCCGCGAATTTTTCGCACTTTTCTGTATCGCTTGATGGCTTTGGCAATTCTTGGCAGCCTGACCACGCCTATTGTCGCCAGCGCGCAAGAATCCGGCCTGCCGATTCCGCGTTTTGTCGCACTGCGGTCAGATAAAGTCTTTTTGCGCTCTGGCCCCGGGCTTCGTTATCCCAAGGTTTGGATATATCACCGTCGCAACATGCCCATGGAAGTGGTTTCGGAATTTGATACCTGGCGCAAGGTTCGCGATTGGGAAGGCAGCGAAGGCTGGGTTCATCAAAGTCTTCTGGTGGGATCGCGGCACGTGATCGTCACCGATGAAAGTATTCTGCTCTATTCCGCCGCTGATGAAAACGCCCGTAAGATCGCCATGGTATCGGCCAGTGTGATCGGCAGTATTGAAGATTGCCCGGTAAACCTGAACTGGTGCCAACTGCGATTTGGTGATTTTGAAGGATGGGCGCCGCGTCATGGTTTCTGGGGAATTTATGACGGCGAAAATGTCGAAGGATAATTCGCAAAAACCACGCTCATATCCCTAACCACTGCAAAACCAGCCGAAAGAGAGTTAGGCGTCAACCGAGACGCTTCTGGTTTGACGTTCAGGGGCACTACTGCCGCCACCTGGCGTCCCGTTCCCACCGCGATCATATCCACCAAAGGCCGGAGTATTAAACGGCTGGCTGGTGGTTTCCCGCCCGGAAGACGTGCCAAAGAAGTCCTGAGCAAACTCATCCCCGTCCTCGGCATTCGGATCATAGACCGGCGTATCGTTCGGTTCAGGAACCGGATCAGGTCGCGGTTCCGGCAGGCTAAAGCCACCCACCGTTACCGTCTGACTTGCCAACTGCGATGAAATCCCACCCAAATAAGCCTGAAGGTTTTCCGAAATGCGATCCTGAGACGCCTGGTTCGCGGATGGTTCTGCTGCGGCTAACTGCGCCTGTAATATATTGTCACTGGCAACTTGCGAGACACGATGTTGATCTTGTGCTGTCGCGACACTGACAAGGTCAGCCGAAATAGAAATTTCGCGATCACGAAGGGATTCTTGGGCTTCATCAACCAAGGCCCGCGCATTTACAACGCCCGCATCATCCGAAAGATCAATCGATGACAATCCGCTCGCCAAATCCTCGGATGAGGATGCAAACAGCTCGGCATCAACCCGGTTTTCCGAAGATGTTCCAGACCCGACTTGCAACGTGATGGTCTGATCTTCGGCAAGAAGGTTCGTGCTTTCATAGCTGCTATTGGCCGAAATATCGTCGATCACGGTCAGGTAATCTTCGATCTGGGCATTCAGCTGTGCACGTTGCTGACGGGAAAGGGTGCTGCTTTCCTCTGCGATTTGAACCAGCGCATCGATCTCGTCAAGCGCATCACCGATCCGCGACAAATCATCGGATGCCTGCGTTAAAAGATCACTGGCATCGCCAAGCGATCCACGCAGTTGTGTTGTCGTGTAATTGGCATTGCGATGCGTATCGCTATTACGGTCTGAACTGCTGGTATTGGCGGAGAACGGGTTCTCATCAGGCACAATCAACCTGTTCTGCGGTGCAATCGCACGCGCAGTGTTGGTGTAGATTGTAAGCTGACTACCCAGTGGGTCCATTGCTTTTCCGCACAAACAAGCCGGCAAGGCAACTACATGCTGCACAGACAAAGGGATTGATATTGTTCAAAACCCTTATCCGTCTGACCATCCTGGTGTCCGGCGGAAATACCAACCGATAGTATAATGTATCAAAGTTAAAATATTAAGCGCTAATACACAATCGGGGCGCGATATCACGTAAATGTGCCCAATCGGGGCGTCAATCCGATGACGTGCCGCCCAAATTTGCCAAAAACCCCATGCGAATCGGGCAAGATTTAATCTTGGGCGCGGCGCAATACGGCAAACAATTCAAGATGCGAAGACCATAAGAACTGATCGACAGGCACAACCTTTTCAATCTTGTATCCGCCATTCCGCAGCACGCGGATATCGCGGGTAAAGGTCGCCGGGTTGCACGACACGGCCAAAATCCATTCCGGCCCGGTTGCCGCCAATGCCTCGCACTGGGCCAAGGCCCCGGCACGTGGGGGATCAAACAACACAAGATCAAAATGCGTCAATTCATCCCCGGTCAGGGGCTGTCGGAACAGATCACGTTTAACCACCTTGATCGGGCTTCCCGATTGACCTGCGGCATATTGCAGGCGTTCGACCGCGCGCGGATCGCTTTCAACAGCGGTCACCGTCCGGCGTTTGCCCGAAAGTGCCAGTGCAAAGGTAAAGCTTCCGATACCACAAAACAGATCGGCAACCTGTTTTGGCGCAATATCAGCAAGGGCCGATTTCACCGCCGATACAAGTGCATGCTCACCTTCCTGGGTTGCCTGCAAAAACCCACCCGGTGCAACCGGCACATCAATGGATTCGAATTTCACAAGCGGGATATGGCGGGCGGCAACTGGTTCTTCCGGGCGATCACCAACTTTCCAGCTTAACCGGGCAATATTTTGCGCATCGACAAAGACGGCCAGTTCCTGACGCATATCCAGATCCGGCTCGTTACTGGCCTCGATCAGGATATCAAGGCCGTTATCGGCCAGTGTCACAAACACTTCCTTGATATGCCGGGCATCATCGACCGGGCAGGATTTCAGGAATCCGACAAATGCTTCGCGGAAGGTCATCAATTCCGGGCGCAGAACGGCACAATCAGGCACATTCAAAACCGTAGGACTGAACCGCCCATGAAACCCGACATAGACGCCGGTTTCACCAACATGGACCGAGAATCCTGCGCGACGGCGGCTGGCCGGCGGGGAAACTTCGACCTCTGCGACCAGTTCTTCCGCCTCGTCGGCGGACAGTCCCGTGCGCTGCACGGCGACCTTGGCCTTATCGCGTTTCCAGATACGATATGCCCCGTCATCCATATGCTGTAATGCACAGCCACCACATTCCTTGAAATGCGAACAACGCGGCGAATTATAGGCCGCTGTACGTGAAATTTCTTCGACGACTTCCGCGCCATAGCCATCACCGCGCTTTTGGCGCAAGGCAACACGCACATCATCTCCGGGCAGCACGCAATCGACATAAACCAGAACGGACTTGCCATCCGGGGATTGGACATGCGCAATACCATCGCCGCGCGCACCAATCTGTTCGATTGTTACGGGTGCTTCAAAACCAATCAGCGGGTCACGTCGGGATGGTTGACGCTTGCGTCCCCCACGTGCACGGGGATTGCGGGGATGATGTTTCATAAACTCTCTCTCGGGGGTGATCTTCGTCACAATTTTTCAGGCAACTTAGCCTAGTTGCAAGATATTCGCCTCAGATACACCAGTTAAGACATTCCGAACAGGGGCGAACAACGATTTATATCCCGACCGCACCTCTTAAATGCAGCCCAATCACCGCGTCACTGCGCCATACTAGGAAAATTAATCCGCAATTGAACGCGACCAACCCCTTAAAGTCGTGTAAGAATAACACCATAAAAGACATTAGAATTCTTTGTCATCTGCGTGACATGTCATCATTTGTACGACATCATAAATTGATCTGGTGCGAAACGGTGATAATGCGACCAAAGCATTTTGCCAATGCATGACGGACGGGACCTGCCTGTTGGGTCACTTAGTGGGGGAGATATGGAAGAAGAGAACCAACAAGCAGAAGAGAACACAACCGTTCAGACGTCCCGCTTGAAAAAGCGGGCATTGATGGCTGGTTTTCTGACCGCTCTTTTCTTTGCCTCTGTTACATACTTTGTCTGGCAAATGGTTGAAAACAATCGCCGCACCATCCAGCTGTCCGCAGCGGGAATCACCGCTGAAGCGGTTGCCCAGCAGGTCAAACAGATTGTTTCAAGCAATCTCGCTGTCCTTGAAAGCTTTGCCGACAATTGGCAAGACGGCGCCCCGGAAAATGAACGCGAATATCTTTCAATTGCCACCCCGCTGCAAAGCCGGTTCCCGGCCCTGCAGGCAATCAACTGGATTTCGCCAAACTACATCATTTTATATGTCGCCCCGATCAAGGGGAATGTTCCGGCCATGGGGGCAGATTTAAAGCGCCACCCGGTTGCGGGACCTGTCCTTGATATCGCGCTGGATCAACGCCGCACGCAAATCACCCCGACACTTGAATTGCTGCAGGGCGGGCGTGGATTTGCAGCCTATAGTCCCGTTCTTGGCCGCGATGGTGATATCATTGGCGTGATCAACGGGGCATTTCGTATTCGCGCGATGCTCGCGGCGGTTATCAATAGCGAACATATTGCAGATTACACCGTTCGTGTCCGTGAAGGTGATACTGTCCTGTTTGAAATTCGCGGCGAAGGCGATGCGCAGGAATTACAACAGACGGTCTCGGTCGAGATTGTCGGGCGCCAATGGCAGGTTGACGTCATTGCAGACCCGAAACTGGCAATCCAACACACTATAAACCCTGAATTGGTATTGCTGTTTGGGGCGATTGCCACGGTCCTGTTTACCATTCTGATCTTTATGCTGACCAATCGGCAGCGAACATCTGCACGCCGCTCGCTTCATCACATCAATGCCGGCGACGACATCAATGATCTGGCATTGTCGATCACGAAGCTTGATGGCCATTTGAAATCCATGTCGCCCGAAACGGCAGAATTCTTTGATCTGCGCGAAGAAGATTATGGATTTATCCGGTTCTATAATCTGGCCCCTGAATTCCAGTCGGACGGAACTGCATCCCGCAGATCGCAAGAAAAGATGTTGCTTGCGATCAATCGCGGTGACGAAGAACTCCGCCGTGAATGGATTGTCCGCAGTGCCGAGGGCGTTCATGTCGTGTGCAATCTGTCGATGAAACCATCGACGATCAATCCCGATTGCGTCGATATCACACTTCATCACAACCCGGCGGCCAACGCATCCGTGAACCGCCTGCGCTATCTGGCAACCCATGATCCGCTGACCGGGCTTCCCAACCATGCCCTGTTTGAAGACCGTCTAAATCAGGCCGTTGCCCACGCAAAGCGGTATGAAAAACTGCTGTCGGTCCTTGTCGTCGACATCGACAATTTCCGGGCGATCAATGACCGATTTGGCGCAGATGTCGGCGATGAAACCCTGCGCACCATTTCCGGTCGCCTGCGTGCGACGGTCCGCGAAAAAGATACCTGTGCGCGTTTCTCGGGCGATATGTTTGCAATCATCGCAACGGATCTGTCTGAGGCCGAAGGTGCTGCCTTGGTCGCCGAACGCGTGGTCGAGGCAATGTCCCAACCCATCCAGACCACCACCAACGAAGAAATTCGCCTTCATGTCAGTGTCGGGGTCGCCCTTTATCCCAATGATGCGCGCGCCCCGTCACAACTGTTGGCCAACGCCGATGCCGCCATGTATCGCGCACAGAAATCGGCAGAATCGTCGTATTGCTTCTTTGTCGAGACGATGAACAACGTGATGCATGCGCGCCTGTCGATGGAAACCCAGTTGCGCCGCGCTGTGGATGAAAAACGCTTCGTTCTGGAATATCAGCCGCGCTACCGGACATCTGACCGGGCGCTTACCGGATTTGAAGCCCTGCTGCGCTGGATTGATGACAGTGGCAAACGGCGTCTTCCGCCTGACTTCATTGCCGTTGCGGATCGTACGGGCCTTCTCTCCCCGCTTGGTCACTGGATCATTGAAACTGTCTGCATACAATTGGCCGAATGGCGACATCAGGGCTATGTTCAGGTTCCGATTGCCCTGAACGTTTCAAGCCGACAATTCATTCAGGCTGATCTGATCAAAAACATCATTGATCTGACCGCTGAATATGAAATCGATCCAACCATGATCGAGATCGAAGTATCTGAAGACATTGCCATGCGCGAACCTGAACGCGCCCTCGGACAATTCTACCGCTTTGCCGAAGCCGGCATTGGTCTGACACTTGACCACTTTGCGGCTGGCAACACGTCGCTACGCTATTTGAAACGTTTCCCGGTTCAACGCATCAAGCTGTCAAAATCGCTGTTTAACGTCGCCCTTGATGAGCAACCTGAAAACAGCATCCTGCAACCTGCCATCCGACTGTGTAAAAGCCTGAACCGCAAAGTTGTGGCCGTCGGCGTTGAAACCGAAGAACAACTGGCCGCCCTTCAGGCTGCTGATTGCGATGAGATGCAAGGCTTTCTTCTGTCCCATCCACGCGATGCGGTTGACACGTTTGAACTCCTCCTTCGCCAAAGCACAGCCGACCGCAAAACAGAATCTAAAAATCCGGCACAGGATGAAGATTCCGGTTGATGCGATTGCCGCGAAAGACCCAATAGAAAAAGCCCCGCCCAATTTATGGTGCGGGGCTTTTTAATGCCACCTGATGATGCGCAGTCTGGCTTCGCGACCACGATCAAAGTCCCCTTGAAAAACGTGTTCCAATCGCTGTTACAGCAAAAGAATTGCCGCCAATCCAAGGAATGCAAAGAAACCGACAACGTCGGTAATCGTGGTTAGAAAGACCGATGACGAAACGGCCGGATCGATCCCTGCCCGTTCAAGCCCAAGCGGGATCAACGCCCCGAAAAGCCCGGCAAACAGCAGGTTGATCACCATGGCGATCCCGATCACAACGCCCAGCATCGGATCATCAAACCAGAACCACGTGACCCCGCCTGCCAACACCGCAAACGCGACACCGTTCAGGCCACAGACGGCAACTTCCTTACGGACAACACGCAATGCGTTGGTGCTGGTCAATTCGCGGGTTGCAATCGCGCGCACGGCAACGGTCAGGGTCTGGGTTCCGGCATTGCCGCCCATCGATGCGACAATCGGCATCAAAACAGCCAAGGCAACCAGTTGCTCAATCGTGCCTGAAAACAGACCGATCACAAGGGATGCCATTATCGCTGTGCCGAGATTAACCAACAACCATGTAAACCGTGATCGGGTCGTATCAAGGATTGCGCTTGATAGGTCATCTTCCTCACCGACACCGGCAAGACGCATCATGTCTTCTTCATATTCTTCATCGATAACGTCAACGACATCATCGACCGTGATCACACCGACCAGACGACCACTGTCATCAACAACCGGTGCTGAAATCAAATCGCGCTGACGGAAAATATGGGCGACATTTTCCTGTTCTTCGGTCACAACGACCGTGCGCATTTCATCTGATTCCATCACATCACGCACCAGAACCGGGCGGTTGGTGCGGATCACACGTGACAGGGGCACAATGCCGACCGGGCTATAGCGTGGATCAACGACAATGATGTCATAGAAATCATCCGGCAAACTTTTTGCCGAACGCAGGAAATCAATGGTTTGACCAACCGACCAGTAATCCGGGATCGCCACCAGCTCGCGCTGCATGATACGACCGGCGGTATATTCCGGGTATGACAGGGCTTCTTCAACCCGGGCACGCTCGATATCGGAAAGCGCGCCCAGAAGTTCGCGCTGCTCGTCCTTGTCAAAATCTTCGATGACTTCGACGACATCATCGGAATCAAGTTCTGCGATGGCTTCGGCCACCACATTGGTGCCAAGAAGCCCGATGACCTCTTCGCGCAGGTCATCATCAAGTTCGGTCAGAAATTCCGGGTCAAAGTCAGGACGGATAAGTTCAACAAGGTGCTGACGCTGATTGGGACTTGCCCAGCCAAGCAAATCGGCAATATCGGCAAAGTGCAATTCCGACAGAAGTTCGGAGGCCGTCGTTCCTTCGCCACCGCCAAGCGCGTCAAAAATTTCGCGGGCATATTCAGGCGTAAGATCAACATATTCATCGCCGGTGGATGTTTCCGCCGGACGGTCGAGTTCTTCGACTTGACCTGTCATATGCCCCTCCCTGAATGATATGCTGCTTATACGTTCCGTATCAGATTAATTTGCCGCAATAAAACGCCGTGCCGGGAAGTTGAGGATCAATTTCCCGGCACGGCTGTTTCTGCGCTATCGCATGCCCTTGGTCAAGGGTGCGATAACAGATCGTGTTTACTGGTCTTCCTGACTGCGCGTAACGGCATCAACAACGGCCATTGCCGTCATGTTGACGATGCCACGAACAGTAATGGATGGGCTAACCACGTGGGCTGACTTTGCAGCTCCGACCAGAATAGGACCAACCGGCAAACCATCCCCTAGCATCTTGACCAGATTGTAAGAGATGTTGGCTGCGTCAAGGGTCGGCATGACCAAAAGATTTGCCGAACCGCTCAGCATCGAATGCGGGAAGATACGATCGCGGATTGGTTGCGAAATTGCCGCGTCCGCATGCATTTCACCTTCAACCTCAAGATCAGGTGCTTGCGTTCTGATCAGTTGAAGTGCATCGCGCATTTTGCAGGCCGATTTGTTTTCGTGACTGCCAAAATTCGAATGCGAAATCAAAGCAGCCTTTGGCGTAATCCCAAACCGCTTGACCACGTCTGCGGCCATGATGGTCGTCTCGGCCACATGCTCTGGTGTCGGATCAACCGACACATAAGTATCGGTCAGGAAGAACGTCCCCTGCTTCATGATCATCATATTGACGGTCGAGAAGTCGCTGACACCTTTGCGCAGGCCCACAAGGTTCCGAACATAGCGCAGATGACGCAGGAAACCGCCCTGACAGCCACACAGCATCGCATCAACTTCACCACGGCGTAGCATCAAGGCTGCGATCACGGTCGGACGGGTGCGCACGATGGATCGGGCATATTCCGGGTTAATCCCACGACGGCCCATGATGTTATGGAAATCCTGCCAATCCTGTTCGAAATGCGGATTGTCATCGGGGTCGTGAATTTCGACATGCTCGTCTGGTATAATACGCAGGCTAAGCTCCGCAATCCGTTCAAGGATTACTTCACGACGCCCAATCAGGACCGGATGGCAAATGCCGTCATCAACAAGCACCTGACAGGCCTGAAGAACACGACGCGATTCGCCTTCTGGATAAACCACACGCTTTTTGTGCGCACGTGCCATATCAAAGACCGGCTTCATCACAAGCCCTGAGCGGAAGACAAAGCCTTCCAACTGCTGACGATACGCTTCAAAGTCCTCAATCGGGCGTTTTGCAACACCGCTATCCATTGCGGCCTTGGCCACACGGGGCGGGATTTCAAGCATCAATCGCGGATCAAACGGTTTCGGAATCAAATATTCCGGCCCGAATTTAAGCTCCTCTCCGCCATAGGCAGTCGCAACTACGTCAGAAACTTCCGCCGTTGCCAGATCGGCAATTGCCTTCACGGCCGCGATTTTCATTTCCTCGTTAATCTCGGTCGCACCAACATCAAGTGCCCCGCGGAACAGGAACGGGAAACACAGAACGTTATTGACCTGATTGGGATAATCCGTCCGTCCGGTTGCCATAACCGCATCCGGGCGGATTTCCTTGACCAGTTCCGGCGAAACTTCCGGGGTCGGATTTGCCAACGCCATAATGATCGGGCCTTCGCCCATCTTGCGAAGCTCTTCCTCGCCCATCACGTTTGGTGCGGAAAGACCCAGGAAAATATCAGCCCCTTCGATCACATCACTTAGGGTGCGCGCGTTGGTTTCAATGGCATATCCGTCTTTCCACGGATCCATTTCTTCCTTGCGGCCCTTATAGACCACACCAAAACGATCCGTGACCGTGATGTTGTGTTTGGGCAGCCCCATGGACACCAAAAGGTTCAAACATGCCAATGCCGCCGCACCGGCACCCGATGTCACAAGGCGGACCTTGTTGATATCTTTGCCGGTAACGCGCAAACCGTTCAGGACCGCAGCGGCAACGCAAATGGCTGTGCCATGCTGGTCATCATGGAAAATCGGGATGTTGCAGCGTTCGCGCAAAGCCTTCTCGATGATGAAGCATTCCGGCGCCTTAATGTCTTCTAGGTTAACACCCCCAAAAGTCGGCTCCAGCGCGGCAACAATATCAATAAATTTCTGCGGGTCGGTTTCATCAACTTCAAGATCGAAAACGTCAATATTGGCGAATTTCTTAAACAGAACCGCCTTGCCTTCCATCACCGGCTTGGACGCCAGCGGGCCAATCGGGCCAAGGCCAAGAACAGCCGTACCGTTGGAAATCACACCAACCAAGTTGGCACGCGCGGTATAATCTGCTGCGGTTTCTGGGTTTTTGACGATTTCTTCGCATGCAAATGCAACGCCCGGCGAATAGGCCAGTGCAAGATCACGCTGGTTGGCAAGGGTCGTGGTTGCCGTTACCGCCAATTTCCCCGGGGTGGGATACCGGTGATAGTCCAAAGCTGCTTCGCGCAGCTTGTCATTTCTATTTGCCATCATAATACCTTTAATTTCAGGTATTTACATTAATTAACCACAAATCGGTTAAATCCTGATAATTCATTCTAGCGGGAGCCCCAGACTAAAGGAGTTTGCCCCGCGATTGAAGCACTCAGTGTAACTCTCTGTCAAAGGGCTGCATTGCATAATTTTCAACGCGGCACCGCACAATAAATCAATCAGTTGTACCGCAACTGCGCTGTCGCCCACATACCGGCGAAAAGCCGTGCGTGACCCATTGTAAGGCATATATGGGGAAGGACCTAAACCGAAAAAACCGGTTACCCGACACTTATTGAAATTCGGCCATTGCAACATATTCGCCATGGTGCAAACGCGGCTGGCTGCCGGATCGCAGATAACGCTTTTTGAAGTCCTCTGTCGCGTCAATCGAATGCAAAACACATCCCTGTTTTTCGAGAAATGCGCCCAGGCGCGGCGCCTCTATCGACCATTTGATCGGCTCGCCAATCAGTTTGAGATACAGGAACAATGCAAGCCGTGTGTTGTTGTGCGGGCTTTCTCGCGGCTCAAGTGCTGTAAAAAGAAACTTGGTGCCCGCCCCACTAAGATTACGTATGGACTGAAACATATGCGCTATCTCGTCCTCCGTCAGGTACATGGTCACCCCCTCACTGATGAAAAGGGTCGGACGGCTGCCATCGAACGCCGCAAAACCGTGTAATCGGTCTTCGATGTTCTGGTGGGTAAAATCGACACTTAGATAAGATAAATTTGCCTGATCAGCCTGAACATCAGCAGCCTGATCAAATGCACTTTCCTTGAACTTCTGGGTATCGGGATGGTCGATTTCAATGAAATTCACAACAGGAAACTCGCACGACAACCGATATGCAAGGCTGTCAAACCCCGCGCCAAGGCTGATCACCTGCGTCACCCCGCCGGCAATTGCTTCACGTGTTTTTTCTTCGATGCATCGCTTGCGCAAAATATAATGCAGGGTAATTCCCGGCAGGAAGATGAACTCGCGAATACCGGTTTTGATCCTGATCGCAGGTTTGTCCAGCTCTGCCAGCCGTTTCCGGCCTTCATCGGATGCCAGTAGAACCTGTTCCCCCAGACGATACATTTCATCGGACACCAGATAGCGGTGCTCGGTGCATTTCGCGATATAGATGAGCCCCTGCAAAACCGTATAGGCTGTCGAGCTTGCGGTGTTTTCCTTCAAGATTCCCTGCCTTCAAAAAAGGTGATCTGGTATCTGGAATATTCCAGCTTGTTTTCGTCGTGAAGCTTTTGAAGAAAACGCTCGGCCTCCTCCAACGAGGCGTGCGACATATCGGCAAATTCCTGCACCGTCATTTTGGACCGCAAGAGATCGGGGTTATGAACATCCTCGACCGCAGTTTTGCGCAGCCTTTCGACGAAATAGCGCAAACGCTCCTCCAAGGAGGCATAGGCGTAGATCATGCTCAGGTTGTTTGCGTCCCGAAGTCGGCCCGACAGAACCTGCATCAGAGCTTTCAGGTGCGATGGGTCCTCATAGCTTTTTTCCCAGAACACATCGCGACTAATCACAATCAGTTCGGTATTACGGCTCGCAACAGCCGTTGCTGATCGTTCGGAACTGTCAATCAACGAAAGCTCGCCGAACATGTCGCCCGGTCCCAGTCTCGCCAGATAGAGCGTTTTGTCCGAAGCTTCATGGAAGCAGCTGATATCAATACCACCCTTGGTGATCAGATAGGCTTCGTCACCTGGTTCACCCTGACAAAAAACTTTGTTTCCCTTGTCAACCAGATACCAGGTAAAGCACCCACTGAACTGTTCCAGAAGGTCTTTTTTCTCGCGGAACATGCCAAAGGCCCAGCGATACATCGGCGCCATCGGCGTTGCAAAGGGCGATATATTGACGCCAAGTTCCCCCATGGGCACGGGTTGGGACAACCGCTCCCACCCCAACCGTTCATAGATACCCGCTGTCTCATCGTTTACTGTCGCAACGATATGGGTCACCCCCAACATGTGTCCGATATCAACCGCCATCCGCAGAAGTCCCGCAAATACATTGCGACGATTGCGCCATTCCGCTGCAATCGCAAGCATCCCTGCACTGGCAAAGACCGGTTGGTTTCGACCGGCCTCTTGTTCCTCTGCGGCAACGCGTTCTCGGTAAGGTGTGAAGTCAAAGGTGTGATCTGATGGCAGCTTCAGCGCGGTATCCAGATTGACCCGGATCGTCGCGATTGGCACATCATCGCTATAGGCGATTATGTTGGCGACCGACGGTATGGCGTCGAACACATCGACGATTGCATCATCATATTTTTCGGCAAACCGCCCCAGCTCCGAATAGACCTGATAACGCAACCGGTAAACATCGTTCAGCTCTTGTTCGGTTTGGGCAAGTTTTATTCTGATAGACATCGCAACGCTTTCACGCCCCTATCCCGATAGGCCTTATCGTGAGCAATCGCAAATGGCTATGACGACACCAATTGAATGGGCATGGGACTTTTTTATATCGGCCTGCACACTAAGACGTGGCCGAGAATAGACATAACCGCAGGTTATTCCATCAAAATTTGTACTTTTTGCTCTGCTCGATGCAAATACATCCCAGAATCAAAAAAGCCCCCTCTTAAAAAGAGGAGGCGTTTTTGGTGCGGTCGAGAAGACTCGAACTTCCACGGGGGTTAGCCCACAGCGACCTCAACGCTGCGCGTCTACCAATTCCGCCACGACCGCATATTGTCTGCAGCAAAGCCCTTGAGGTGTAGAAGTGGGCTTGCCTTGGCGCGGAAAGGGAGATAGCAAATTGGTATGCCGTGATCAAGGGCTCATTTCACTTAATTTCATTTATTTGTCAGGAAATATGCATTCCATCGCCCCTACCGTGCAAATCCCAGAGTGGCGCACCACCTCCGAGTTGGTTCCTTATCCCGAGGCACTGACTGAAATGGAAGCTCGTGCGGAGGCCATTCATGCTGGCGAAGCCAGTGAACTCGTTTGGTTTCTTGAACATCCGCCGCTTTATACCGCAGGCACCAGCGCACACGAAGAAGACCTCGTCGATCCAGATCGCTTTCCCGTCTATGACGCCGGACGCGGCGGCCAATATACCTATCACGGCCCGGGCCAGAGGACGGTTTACCTGATGCTTGACCTAAAGAATCGGGGTCGTGACGTCCGCGTCTATGTTCATAACCTTGAAGAATGGGTGATTCGCACCCTCGCCCTTTTGGGTGTCAAAGGTGAACGTCGCGATGGCCGGGTCGGCATTTGGGTCGTGCGCGACAATGGTCGCGAAGACAAAATTGCCGCCATTGGCGTTCGTGTCCGTCGCTGGGTTACATTTCATGGCATTGCCATCAATCTTGCGCCTGATCTGTCGCATTTTGGTGGAATCGTGCCGTGCGGCATTGCCGAACACGGCGTGACCAGTCTTGCCGACCTTGGAGTCGATATTCCTATGGCAGAACTTGATCGCCTGTTAAAACAGACCTTTAGTGAAATATTTCCCGGATCTGATGAATGAGTGACCAATCGCAACCGGCCAACGCCCCCCCGGCCAGAAGCAACAGCAAGGGCCATGAAATGCCTGAAAGCGTTGCGGATGGCGGGATGGCTGATGCCGAGCGCGACATTCTTGCAGAACTTGAAAAGGCACTGGGCGAGCATGTTTCTCTGTTGCTGCGCTGGAACCGGAAACTCGTCTTACCATATGCGTCGGCACCGGAAGACACCGACGACGACGATCATGATTGCGATTTTGGCGCCTGGTATGAGCTTAATCGCCATAACCGCCTGATTGATCAGCCCGCCATGCACGCATTGGCCGCCACACATAAACAACTTCACGATTCGGCAAAGCGGCTTTTGACCGCCCAAGAAGTTGATGGCGACATCGATTCGGCAGAATTCGACATGATGTCACTGCGTGCTGAATCATTCTTTGCCCAATTGCGCCGCCTCGAACGCGCCTTCCGCACCGCGCGGTCCGATGTTGATCCGTTAACCGGTACCTATAATCGCCAGACGATGCTGAGTGATCTTAATTCCGAACGCGAACGCGCCATCCGAACCAATGTCCCGACCGCCATCGCACTGGTCGATCTTGATCACTTTAAGGCGGTTAACGACACCTATGGCCACCAATCGGGTGATGTTGTCTTGCAATCGATTGCCGGGATCCTCCAGTCCCATGTGCGTCCGTTCGACAAGGTGTACCGATATGGCGGTGAAGAATTCCTGATATGCCTGCCCAATGCCGATATGAAGCAATGTGCACGTGTTCTAGAACGTCTAAGACGTGTGATTGAAGCATCCCCGGCAAGCTTGACCGACGGCACCATCCTTCCTGTGACCGCCTCCATCGGGGCAGCACCGATGACCAAAACGCGCAGCGTCGAACAAATCATCGAAAAGGCTGACAAGGCACTTTATGCCGCCAAGGAAGGCGGGCGAAACCGGGTGCGAGTATGGCGCAATCCCGACGGCAAACCGCCGCCCCAAAAACAGAAGCAAGATACATAGACATCCGACGACCTGTGCCTGAACCCGATGCGGTGTCGAAAAAGTGATGCGCAGCCCGGATGGTTTTAAGCCCCACACAGCAGGACCGATTTGTCCGCCTTTTCAATTTACTAGACTGAAAATGTGGCCTCGTTCACTGATATGAACAAAAAATTCTTATAAACTGCAATCTTGTCTTCACAAGTTGGCAACATATCTGCAAACTATAATAATAAAAGGCAGCGGGGCTTTAGCCCATGAGAGAGAATGACTGCCGACTTGGGAGGGAATTCGGTTCTTACTTGAACGGAGGCCCTTGAATGTCCAGTTCTATGGATTTTGCACCTGGCGATCCCGCCTTGATGCTGACGGTGCTGCGCAGCGCAGATGCCAACCTTGATCGCAGCTTGTTGCTGACCCGTGTTTTATCCCTTTTTTGCACAGACGATGATGGCAACCAGATTGCCATCGAAGACAATGCCGACCTGCAGCGGCGTATCGACAGCGCCATTTCCCATCTCAAAATGGCGGGCTTGATCCAGTCATCCCCGATGGACGAACTTTCTATCACATCCCTTGGCAGGGCAATGATGCTGGCCTATCCGTTGGGCATTGATGATGGCGTGTTGTGTTCACTTCCGGCTTTCCGCAACAGCATTTATGAAACCAACGCACCTGTTGTGCATGAACGCCATTTGCCAAATCCGGCTTATGGTACGGGTTTCTCGGCCGGGTTGGGGGAACATCGTCTGACCGAAAATCCTTACCCGTCCGATTCACGCGATCACGAAGACTGGTTGATGGGATGGGATGAGGCCCTTGATCAAAGCAAGCGCGAAGCGGAAACGCTTGTAAACTAGGCAACACATCCTTGAATGCGATGTGATGTGATGTAAAGACGACTTGTGACCGGCACCTGTTTTGAATTCTTGCCAACAAGGTGCTGTGATTTGAATTCCCGGCTTTGATGCCGGTAGCGCCGTACAACATTGATTGAAACGGCCACATTCCTGCCCGTGTGATTTGCAGTGCTGGCATCAGGCCTCTGACACTGCGCTCCTGACACGGGTGATGGCTCCCTGCCCCCTGACGACAAATACCATTGAATACGGGTCCATACGGTTGCTGACGCATCTTTGGCGCTATCTGCAGCACCCGTACGCATGCCAAACCTCAAACAAGCCCCACAGCGATCTGGCGTACATCAACGCCCGCCTCAGAACCGGCGTATGCGACCGCAATGTCATATATAGAGGGAAAGAAATAACGGCCCGATCGGGTGACCAATGGGCACGATCCACAAGGAACCGACAGACTGCTAAGGCTTCTCCGGACCGTCAGAAGAGAACATCACAACGACGTTGCTCTCGTCCTTGTCCGATTTCGCCGGACCTTTTGATTTTGGCTCGGCCTTTGGCGTCTCCGGCGGGATTTCTGCAGAACGCGTTTCCGCGTCATCGGTTGATCTCTGATGCCCTTCAAGCCGCTTTTCAGCCTGCTTGCGCTCGGCATCAACAAGTGTGCGCTCATGACGGGTCCGACCGTGTAGAGCACGGTTCTGGTCGGCCTTCTTGGCCTTTTGATCGCGCTGCTTGTTTTTGCGTACCTGTCGCAAATTCACCAGATCGCCCATGACACTCTTCTTGTTCTCATCTCATCCGACCCGGACGCGGATCGCATGTTTTATTTGGCGCAATATCCGCAAAAAACAAGCAGGCCAAAAAAACAAGCGGGCGCTTCGATTACTCGAAGCACCCGCCATAGCCGTTCATAATATCCGTTTTGTCTGATCAGACTTAGCGCACGAAGACGTGCACCTCGTTGGCCGAGACAGATGCGCTGGTCGCATCAGAAGCACGAACACGCGTGCTTGGCATGCCCATATCGGTCAAGGACCGAAGAACTGCCTGCGCGTTGCGCTTGGATTTATTGGAATTCAGAGCAACCTGCGCCGGGGTGCCACGATTGGGCGTCACCGCAACCACATCGAAGCTTGCCTGCGGGCGACGTTCCAGAACACGGTTTACCGCGTTATACAACGCCTGCTCGTATTTCACGCTGGCCGTATCAAACCGGATCACCACAAGCGGGCGATCACTGGCTGCTGCCATACGCGGGCTGTTTGCGGCCGGATCGGCCTGCGACTGGAAAACACGCTTGGAAAGCGAATCGCCAAAGATTTCACCGTTTTTCACAGCCAGAGCCAGCGCATTAAGATTTGCGCGTTCCGTGCTGACATACGATGTCTGACGGGCAAGACCTTCGCTGATCTCGTTCAGAAGACGATCAATCAGAACCGTTGTGCGGTTCGTTTCGTCTTCAAGAAGAGCCAACTGGCGATGATCTTCGTCAACGGCACCGGAAACCTGATAGGCGGAACGGACCGACTCAAGCAAGAAGGTCGAAAGCGTGCTATCAGCAGCTACTTTGTTCGCCAGCGAGTTCAGTGCGGCAATGTCATCATTCACACGGTCAAGTTCAGACTGTGCTGTGTTCCACTGCTGCACCAGAACCGGGTTACCCGGCGTTGTGCCAACCTGCAAACGTGCGCTGATCGCTGCCACAGTGCCGTGATAGGCCTGCGAGTGCGATACTGTCTGTCCGCGAAGCTGTTGCAGCTCGTTGTTATGCTCATTGAGAGCCGTCTTAAGACGGTTCAATTCCTGCTGCATGTTCTCAACCTTGGAACCAACAAAGGTTCCGGTCTGAGACACACCGGTCAGTGGCTGCGAATGTGCTGCAACCTGATAACTGGTGGTGGTGTCGGCACCAACAGGCTCTGATGAGACCATATTTTGTTCGGTCGTTTCATCGCCAGCAAGCGTCGGCCAAAGGGCCTCAGAAGAAAAAGAACATCCCCCCAGCATCAGGGCGGTGCCGATTACGGCAAGGTAGGTTTTACGAACGGCCATTTCGATCTATTACCTAAGTAGAAATATGCGAATCTCCCTGGGCCTGCTTTTTTATGTGGTGAAACAAGCCCCTGTTCCCCCGGGATTGAATGCATCTTAGTCTACGACCACTTATGGAACAAGACGCATTTGCCCTTTTTTGCCGAGTCTTGCCCATAAGTCTGACAAACCGGACAAAGCCGGGCAAAACAAGAGGCTAGCGGCGCCAAAAACCGCGCATTACGAAAAAATGCCGGATTTTCAAATTTACTACTTGCAATGACCTGCTCGTTTGCATAAGTTCCGCTCCGCCGACGGGGAGCTTCCTCAAGCAAACCGCCGGAAAACAAGATATGCGCCCGTAGCTCAGCTGGATAGAGTATCTGACTACGAATCAGAGGGCCGGAGGTTCGAATCCTTCCGGGCGCACCATTCAAGGGCTCGACGTTTACGCGTCGAGCCCTTGCCATTTAACATACGATAAAATGCGCCCGTAGCTCAGCTGGATAGAGTATCTGACTACGAATCAGAGGGCCGGAGGTTCGAATCCTTCCGGGCGCACCAATCAAAGGTCTGACGTTACCCGTCGGGCCTTTGTCATTTTCAGCATCACAGACGCCTCTTCCCGCCGAAGCATCCCCGCCCGTATTCCAGCGTACAAAATTGTGCCCCTGTCACGGCCTTGCCCGATATACGGCCCCAAACGCACCCTTTGCCATTGTCGCCGTACCGTTTACCACCGACCAAACATCATGATCATCAGACCAACAATAGGCGCCAAAACCTGCTTGAACAAAGCACGACCGGCTAACGCCTCTGCTACTTTTGCCATCCCCAAATGAGAACGAGACGGGTTTCCACTCGACTTGGCATTGCATCAGGAGACGTCAAGCTATGCGGCGCCCTTCCATGTGTCGAGTGTGACGTAGACGACGCTCTCATTCACGCTGACCATCACATCGCCGTTCTGGATATTGATCTGGAGATTCATCGCGCGGCTGGCCAACTTTGCCAATGCTGCTGTGTCGGTCTCCGAGAAATTGATAACCTGCAGATTATCGAAACGGTTGGTGCCGTTCTTTAACTTGTCCCACCACATTTCAGCAGCCCTGCCGCCGTAGGGGTAGACAATGACCTTCGCGGCTTTGCTGCAAGACTGACGCAGAACCTTTTCACTCGGAAGCCCAAGCGCAACCCACACGTCGATCTCACCGCTCAGGGTCTTCTGCCAGATGTCGGGTTCGTCGTCCGTCGACAGCCCTTTGGTCAATTCCAAATGCTCATGGGCATTCAAAGCGAAGGCGACGACACGCACCATCAGCCGCTCATCGGTTTCGGACGGGTGCTTGGCAACGGTAAGTTTATGGGTCTCATAATAATGGCGATCCATGTCCGAAACCGACAACTCAATTTTATATATGGTGGCCTTTTGCGCCATAATCTTCCCCAACTTTCAAAGATCAGGCTGCATACCCCGTCCGTTGAGCTTTGGGAAGCAGTTATCAGGACCACCTAATCAACCGCGACGGATTGCTGCATTCTCGCATCAAGATTGCAGGTATCGCGGAAATAGAGGCAGGAGCAGTAGCGGGCATATCTCTGAATATTGTGCGCATTAAATCCCGATTTCCGCACGCACAGAAAACAGCCCCGCACGATAACGCGCAGGGCTGCGTCATCTTGAATTTTCGAAAACCTTACATGCCCGGCATGATCACGGTGTCAATCACATGGATAACGCCGTTATCAGCGATGATATCGGCTTGGATGACGGTGGCGTCATCGACCATCACACCCTTCATCGCATTCACATCAATCGTATCGCCCAGAACACTTTCGACCATCATTTCCTTACCGGACATGTCGGCGGCCATCACTTTACCCGGCACAACGTGATAAGTCAGAATCGCAACAAGTTTGTCCTTGTTTTCCGGCTTCAAGAGGTCTTCAACAGTCCCGGCTGGCAGCTTGGCAAAGGCATCATCGGTTGGTGCGAATACGCTAAACGGGCCATCGCCCTTAAGCGTCTCGACCAATCCTGCCGCTTTCACGGCAGCAACAAGGGTATTGAATGAACCGGCCGATACTGCAGTATCGACAATATCTGCAGCCTTTGCTGACATCGCACCGAAGGTCAAAACAGCACCGCTCACTGCTGCGATAATCGTTTTTCTGAACGCACTCATGCCTCAAACTCCTGTAAGTTTGTTGTGTTGGATTGTCTCTTTCCAAATCACACTGTCATGGTGCTTACGGCGCAGTCTAAGCGATCAGTTCAATCATATGATTGTGATCATCAGCCTATAATCCACCAACAAGGGCATACCGTAAAGGCGCGCCCGCAAAGCCGTACACACACAATAATAACTGCATGTCGTGTGGCGGTGATGATATGGTCGACATATACAAGACAGCCTATCTCACACCTGACCTTTGACGGAGCCGTCCAAATGAATGCAAATGCGCGCATCACCATTTCCTGTTCTGACCGTGTCGGCCTTGTATCGGAAATTTGCGGTCGTCTTTTTGATATCGGCACCAATCTCGGCCCAACATCCTTTGCCATTCAGAATGGCATGGCAAAATTCGAAACCAGTTGTGAATTGCCCGACAGCAGCCCTGTTTCAGAATGCGAAACAGCCTTGCGCGAGCTGACTTTGGAAAATGCCGATATCAGGGTAGAGGAAATCGCCGCCGCCCCGGAACTGACCACCGCACCGGGCGCGACCCACATGATCGAATGTTCCGGCATTGATCAACCGGGCCTGATCGCACGTCTCTCGGAAATTTTCATCGAATATAATGCCAATATCGTGCGCCTTGCCGCATCGGCAACCGACGAAAAAGACGCCCGGATTTACACCACACGCTTTGCCGTTGCCATCGCACCGGAACGGGCAAGCAACTGTCTGGCAACACTGGCCAATACCGCAGGCTCCATGCGGCTCGTTTTCAAGTTTGAAGAACTCTGAAACACCTTTGATGTCTTCGGGCTGACATCGACTTTATGATCGGCTGGCGGTCTACAAACGACCGGCCCCGCAAAGGAGTGATTGCCGCTTCACGAAACGACGCGGTTACGCCCCGATTGTTTGGCCTCATAAAGCTTTTTGTCGGCCCGTTTCAAAACGCCCCATGGATCGGTTTCATCTTCGTCCCGCTCTGACAGCCCCACGGAAATCGTCACCGATACGGTTTTGTTTTTTTCCGGCACGGTGATTTTATTCTCGGCAATCCGTTTGCGCAGTGCATCAAGCGGCTCATACGATTTTTCGGCACTACGTCCGGCAAAGACAACGGTGAATTCTTCACCGCCATAGCGGAACGCCTTGCCCCCACCGCCAACACGGGCCAGTTCGCGGGCGACTTTTTTCAAAACGATATCGCCAACATCATGGCCATAGGTATCGTTGAACTTTTTAAAGTGATCCACATCGAGCATGGCAATCGTGTACTGGCTGCCAAGTTCGGCCATCGCATGACCAAGGGCGCGCCGCCCCGCAAGCCCGGTCAAATCATCGACAAAGGCCATCCGCCAGGCTTCTTGCGCCAATCCGGCCAGAACCACGGCGGTTGCAGCGAGATATCCATATTGAATGGCACCCGGCCCCATCACCGTTGCCACCGTGATGGCAATGATCGCCGCGGCAAAGCTTGTTTCAAGCGGCTTGTGCCGTATCAACAGCAAGATGATGGCAAGCATCGACAGGATCATCGCCGGATGGGGCATCGCGTTTAAAATACCGGTGCTGGCAAAGAACCGCGTATCCAGCAGATGATACAGCGCTGATCCAACATCGGGTTGGCCCGCCAACATCAACATGACGAAAATCTGCAACCCGAGAATCAGCATTCTGGCAATGCCACGCGGGTTTAGCACCCCGCGTTCGACAGTGAAGCCAAGAACAAGCAGATTGACAGGGATCAGATAAAGCGTCGCGATGCGTAAAAATGCCAAACCATCTGGCTGGAATTCCGCGCCATTGCCAACCAATAGCCAGTAACACACCAGCAACAGCAACATGACGAAAACCGCACGCCCACGGTTAAACCACCAACCAATAACCCCGCCAAACATCGCCAATAAAAATGGGCCATACCGGACAAGGCCGGAAAGTTCGCTCGGCACCAAAGTCGGCGACATCGCCAGCACCAGACACGCACCCATGATAAGAACGGGGGCGAGACTGGCAGAAACAATGGTGGAATAAGCGCGACGCATGGGGCGTTCGATACTACCTGCTGATGTGACCGTCAGGGCCAAATACAGCATACCGACCCCGGATATCGGCGGTAATCTAACCACTGACGGGTTAAGGGGCTATTGCTTTATCCCGCTATTCCCACTTTTTCTTATTTACGCCCCGCCTTGGTCGAAAGCACAATGAGGGAAAAGTCTTTTAAGCTTGCACCCATTCGCATCTGCACCATAAATTGAACCAACCTTACTGCGACGCACAATGATCGCGGACCACATAACTGTCACGGCGGCCACGGTACGATCCTGAAAACAGGACGCAATAATACGCCCAAGACATCGCGCGATTTCGGTCTTTGCGATGACGATTGAAATGACAGGTTCTGGAGAAACGTTATCATGAGCTTCACCACACCGACCCCGGCCCCGGCACGGCTAAACCGATCAGAACTTGCCGTTCCCGGCAGTCGGATCGAGCTGTTTGAAAAAGCCGCCAAGTCCAAAGCCGATGCCATTTTCCTTGATCTGGAAGACGCCGTTGCGCCCAGTGACAAGGAACAGGCACGTAAAAACATCATCGCTGCGATCAATGACGTTGATTGGGGCGACAAGGTTCTTTCGGTCCGCATCAACGGACTTGATACCCATTATATGTATCGCGACGTTGTCGATGTTCTTGAACAGGCGGGCGATCGTCTTGACCTGATCATGATCCCCAAGGTCGGCACCGCCGCCGATGTTTACGCGCTTGATATGATGGCAACCCAGATCGAAGCCGCCAAAGGTCGTAAAAAACGCATCGGGTTTGAACTGATCATTGAAACCGCCCTTGGCATGCAAAACATCCACGAAATTGCCGCCGCCTCGCCGCGCAATGAAAGCCTGCATTTCGGGGTTGCCGACTACGCCGCCTCTACCAAGGCGATGACAACCGGCATTGGCGGCCCGAACCCGCATTACGGGGTTTTGACCGACAAGGATGGCGACAAACCGCGCGATTATCATTGGGGCGATATGTGGCATTACGCCATTGCCCGCATGGTGGTTGCCGCACGCGCAAATGGCCTGCGCCCGATTGACGGCCCCTTTGGTGATTTTTCCGATCCGGATGGCTACCGCGCACAGGCGGCACGCGCCATGGTGCTCGGTTGCGAAGGCAAATGGGCCATCCATCCAAGCCAGATCGGCCTTTCGAACGAAGTTTATTCACCGTCCGAAGAAGAAGTCACCAAGGCAAAACGCATCCTTGAAGCCATGGCAAAAGCCCAGTCCGAAGGGGCCGGTGCCGTTGCCCTTGATGGCCGTTTGATCGATATCGCATCGATCAAGCAGGCCGAAGTCATGGTGCGTCAGGCCGAAGCCATCGCAGCGCTCGACAACACCTAACCGCCCGAATGATGCAAACGAAGGGCGGCTTTGCCCTTCGTTTGCCAACCATCTGATCCGGACCTAGGACGCGATGCGCTGCTTATTGCCCACCGTCAGGTTTTCCTTCGGATCATCGGGCTGTACCAGATGAATGCGAATCCCCCCTTCATTTTCACCAAGCCCTGATTTCAGCCGCTGGTCACTATCGTAATGGCCGCCATTTTGCGTGCGGTACGGGATTGGCGGATCAACAAACAGCCCGTCCAGACGCTGTTCGAACTCTTTCACGACACGGTTCCAGCCATCCTGATCCAGCCGGTCGCTTTGATAGACCGGGAACGGCGGCATTACGGCCATTCCGGGATAAAACAGCACCCCGTGATGGATCGGCCAAAGAATGTCCTCAAGACTACCATTCACCCCGCGATCGCTATAATGCGGGGCACGTCCGCCAATCGGCACAATGACCATCGCGCGTCGCCCCATAAGGGTTCCTTCACCATATCGGTCGCCCCAACGTTCCCCGCCATGCACACCCACGCCATAGGCAAATCCATAGGCAAACACCCGATCGAACCAGCCTTTAAGGATCGCTGGCATGCCAAACCACCAAAGCGGAAAACTGAGTAAAACCGCATCCGCCCACAACAGTTTTTCCTGTTCGGCTGCGATGTCGGGACTTTGCGTTCCCGCAGCAAAGGCATCACGGGATTCCGCGACATAAATCAGCCGGTCCGGATTGTGCGGTTCGGTAAAATCATCTTCATCGGCAACGGCTTTCCATCCCATGGCATACAGATCCGAAACCTTCACCGTGTGGCCACGCGCGCTCAGCTTCTCAACAGCGATATCTTTAAGCGCACTGGTCAGTGATTTCGGCTCGGGATGGGCATGGACAATAAGAATATTGCTCATAACGCTGGTCCTTTCTTCAATTCCTTGGGTTTGATGCGTGATCATGCCCGGTGTTTTTGCTATTGTTGAAATTGAAGTTTTTATTTGTTGGTATAAATATGACTGATATCAAAAACCTTGATCTCAATCTGCTGGTCACGCTGGATACCTTGTTGGCCGAATGCAATGTTACGCGCGCGGCCAAACGCCTTAATCTCAGCCAGCCTGCCATATCGACCCGGCTGACGCGGTTGCGTGAACTGCTTAATGATCCGCTGTTATTGCCCACGCAGCGCGGCATGATCCCGACTGAACGCGCACTTGAATTGCAAGAACCGCTGCATCAGGCATTGGAAGGCGTGCGTCGGGTCATTGCTGAAAACAGCCCGTTTGATCCATCAACAATCACCGCCACCATTGCGATTGCCGCCAGTGACTATGTGCAATACGCGGTGCTGATGCCGCTGCTTGAAATTCTGCGCCGCGATGCGCCGGGGATCAAAGTTGCCTGGCGCACGATTGATACCGCGATGCTCGATACCCAAATGGCGCGCGGCGAGGTCAGCTTGGCGCTTTCCACCCCGGCAACCGCGCCCGAAACACTGCGGATGCGCAAAATCTATCGCGAGGAATATGTCGCAATCGCCAGAACCGATCATTCTGCAATCGACGGAACGCTTGATCTCGACCAGTTCTGTGCGCTGGATCATGTCA
Organism: Thalassospira lucentensis; assembly: GCF_050516545.1. GTDB lineage: Bacteria > Pseudomonadota > Alphaproteobacteria > Rhodospirillales > Thalassospiraceae > Thalassospira > Thalassospira lucentensis_C. The sequence continues at coordinate 2,972,801 of NZ_CP191544.1, forward strand.
TCGTCTCCCCCAAAGGCGGCGGCTTTCACGGGCCTACCGATGATGCACTTGCTGCCCTTGGTCGGAAACGCAACGTAGCATTATCCACACAGGGATTTCTTGTTGTCCCTGAAATCGTCGCACGCAGCGATATGATCGCCCTTGTGCCCAGCCGGGTGGCAAAGGGGCGCGCCGAACACATCCAGATCTTTGACCCGCCCCTGCTGGTCACCGGCTTTGACATGGCGCTGATCTGGCATGACCGCACCACCACCCATCCGCTGCATCGCTGGATCCGTGATCAGATCACAACCCTGATCACTGCCGGTTAATCCCCTCAGCCAAACGAAAAAGGCCGACCCGCAACATTCACGCGGACCGGCCCAAAATAACTTCAGCACTCTAGCGGTTAATCGTAGATCAGGTTCAACGCAATTCCGTAGCTACATGCAACTCAGACAGGAGAAGCATTGTTTGATGCAACATGCCAAAATGAAGTAGCGCATGGTTTTCTCGTTCTAAAGCAACAAACCTCTCTACATTCCAGCCAGTATCTTCAATGTATGAGAACATTTTTAAACATGCGTTATGATCTTGATACTCCAAGATCATGTCTAACAAATCCACCTCTACATTATTAATATTGTGCGCGTACCTATTTCTGATTTTCCGCACACGATCAGCATAGGTGACAAGCTCGGGTTTAATACCTATTGAGCGGATCAAATGAAGTAAAGAGTTCGCCCCACCTTGATAGTTTAACTTGTCAGCTAAAAATGGAACCTCAAACGCTGTATTTTTTGATTGGAATGAAAGGCAGCGCCTAGCAATACTTCTTATCGATGTCTCGTGAAGAGCATCCAGTTGAATTATGAATGCCCAACTCGATGTTTCACGAAAGAGCCTTACTATCAGGTCCTTTCCACCACCGAAATGTGCGCAACAACGGTCCGCCTCATCCAACAAATAAGTAAATCTGTCTTCTGGATCGCTCATGGAATCTGCCCGAAGTTAGTAATCAATTATGCACACGATGAAAATGAATAGCATAAATGTTCATTTCTTGAGTAATACTGTGTCAATTATCTATAACAATAAAAAAATGAGATGACACACAGGGCGCATGTCATCTCACACAACGTTGCGTAACAACCGAAAGAAGTGTGAAATCAGTCGGCAATACCGTCAAAGGTGATCTTGCCAATCGCCTTGCCGCTTTCAAGAAGCACATGCGCCTTTTGCAGGCTTTCCGGTGTCAGCGGGCCAAAGCTTTCATTGGCGGTATTCTTGATCACACCCTCATCAACCAACTGGGCTACGGTCGCCAACAATTTATGTTGTTCGATCATATCAGGTGTTTCGAACATCGACCGGGTGAACATGAATTCATAGGAAAAGCTGGCTGATTTTGCCTTGAGCAGATCCACATTATGATTTTCCGAGGCTTCGGTAATCGTAACGATGCGACCCTGCGGCACAATCAGAGTTGCCATCATGTCAAAATACTGGTCGGTTTCAGACGTGCAGAAAATGTAATCCACATTCGGAATATTCAACGCAGCCAGTTCTTCATCAAGGGGCTTGCGATGGTTGATCACTTGGTCTGCACCAAGCTTTTTGACCCACTCGACCGTTTCCGGGCGCGATGCGGTCGTGATGACTTTAAGACCGGCAAGTTTGGCAAGCTGGATGGCAATCGATCCAACGCCCCCGGCCCCGCCAATGATCAGGATGGTTTTATTTGCATTGGCATCCGTCGCGGTACGGTCGATCAAAAGCCGGTCAAACATCGCCTCCCATGCCGTAATGGCCGTCAGCGGCAAGGCCGCAGCGGCCGCAAAATCAAGCGATTTGGGCTTCGGCGCAACGATACGTTCATCAACAAGCTGAAATTCGCTATTTGACCCGGACCGGGTCACATCACCGGCATACCAAACCTCATCCCCCGGACGAAACAGGGTGACGTCTTCGCCAACGGCTTCGACAACGCCCGCAGCATCCCAGCCAAGGACAGTAAATTTGCCTTCTTCGGCCCGACCTTTACGGACTTTAAAATCGACCGGGTTCACGGCAACACCTTTGACCCGCACCAGAATATCGCGACCTTCGGCGGTCGGCATTTCGGTTTCAATCTGGGTGAAAAGCCCGGGCGTTTCGACCGGTGCAGGTCGATGAATACCAATGGATTTCATATTTGCATTCCTTTTGACGAATGTTTGATTTGTGAATGTCCCTGAAATAGCCGATAATCACCAAACTGATAAGTACGCACAATTTATGCATATAGTATCACTTTGTATACTAATGCAAAATTCTGCGGGAAATCAAAGATCCACCCCCCTCCAATGTAGCCTCACAGGAGAAACAAGATGGAACAATGCCTCCCGAATCGCAGCCCCGGCTGCCCGGTCGAAGGCGCACTTGATGTCATTGGCGGCAAGTGGAAAGGCGTTGTGATGTTTCATCTGCTTGATGGCACCAAACGTTTTAATGAATTGCGCCGGTTGATGCCGGGCGTCACCCAACGCATGCTGACCCGCCAGCTTCGCGAACTTGAGGCAGATGGGCTTGTCCACCGCGAAGTCTATGCCGAAGTGCCCCCACGGGTTGAATACAGCCTGACGGCGAAGGGCGAAACGCTTCGTGATATTGTTCTCGCCCTTAAGGCGTGGGGCGAAACCCATGTACCGTATTATGCGCTCACAAAAGAAGACAACACAGAAAGAAATCTGGTTTAAATGCTCCTGACAGCACCTTGCTATTGGTTTGATCATAACCACTTAAAGGCATTGCAATCTCGATACTGGACGTTATCGAATTCCATGTGCAAACTGTCGCTGAACAAAATGAATGATACGTCTTAGATTCTTACGTAAACGGAAAATATGGTCGGCTTATCGCTCAACCCTTGACGTAGCGGGTCGATCAACTATGTTCCGCCCCATTGTTTCCCTGTCGGATATGATGCCCAGATGCACAACTTCCTTGATTTTGAAAAACCGATCGCCGAGCTTGAAGGCAAGATCGAAGAGCTCCGTCACCTGACGGGCAATGACGAAGTCAACATCACAGACGAGGTTGCGCGCCTCCAGGATAAGCTCACCAAGTTGCTGCAAAGCACCTATGGTAAGTTGACGCCTTGGCAGAAGACGCAAGTCGCACGCCATCCGGACCGTCCGCACTTTACCGACTATATCGCCAACCTGTTTGACGGGTTCACCCCGCTTTCCGGCGACCGCCAGTTTGGTGAAGATGCCGCGATCATTGGTGGACTTGCCCGTCTTCAGGGACGCTCTGTCATGGTTATTGGCCATGAAAAGGGCCGCGATACCGAAACCCGTGTGAAACACAATTTCGGTTCAGCCCGCCCGGAAGGATACCGTAAGGCAATCCGTCTGATGCGTATGGCTGAACGGTTTAACATCCCGGTGATAACGCTTGTCGATACGGCTGGCGCCTTCCCGGGTGCCGACGCAGAAGCACGTGGCCAATCCGAAGCCATCGCCCGTTCGATCGAAGCATGCCTTGATATCAAAGTTCCGCTGATCTCGGTCATCATTGGCGAAGGCGGGTCTGGTGGTGCGATTGCGCTTGCAGTTGGCAACACTGTTCTCATGCTTGAAAACTCGATCTATTCGGTCATCTCCCCGGAAGGGTGCGCATCCATTCTGTGGCGTTCTGGCGACGAAGCCAAAACCGCAGCCGAGGCCCTTCGCCTTACGGCACAGGACCTGCTTCAGCTTGGCGTGATTGATGAAATCGTTCCCGAACCGCTTGGCGGCGCACAGCGCCATGGCAAAGAAGCCTGCAAACGGGTTGGCGATGCCATCATCAAGTCGCTTGAAAGCATGGACAATGTTGAAGGCGGCGTTCTTAAAGCACGGCGTCGTGACAAGTTCCTTGAAATGGGCCGCAAAGGCCTGAACTGATTTCCCATTCAGGGCGCAGCGATCACGTGATCATGCTGCGCCCTGTTGTTTTATCTCCGGCGTAGTCTGTCCCGTCGGTGACATCCGGCACGCAAATACGCCCTGTTCCGACGCCGTCGGGAGGCACCATGGACGTTCTTCGCCAGATTGTAGAATCCAACCGTTTTAAAAATTTCATCACAATCGTCATTGCCTTAAACGCAGTGATCCTTGGCTTTGAAACCTCGCCGACCGTCATGGAACATGCCGGGACGATCCTGCATATTCTCGATCAGATCGCGGTTGCGATCTTTGTCATCGAACTGTTGATGAAACTGGTCGTCTATCGACTGGCCTTTTTCAAACGGTCATGGAACATCTTTGATTTCACGATTGTTGCCATCACGCTTCTGCCCGTCGGTCAGGGGGTTTCGGTCTTGCGTGCGCTTCGGATTTTGCGGGCCTTCCGTCTGATTTCGATTGTGCCATCAATGCGCAAAGTCGTCGAAGCTTTGATGCGGGCTATTCCGGGCATGCTTTCGGTCCTGACCTTGCTGTCACTAGTGTTCTATGTCTCGGCCGTCATGGCAACGAAACTGTTTGGGCAAGGCTTCCCGGAATGGTTCGGCACCATCGGTGCCTCGCTTTATTCCCTGTTCCAGATCATGACGCTTGAAAGTTGGTCGATGGGAATCGTCCGCCCGGTGATGGTGTTATATCCATTAGCATGGATGTTTTTCGTGCCGTTCATCCTGGTGACGACATTTGCGGTTCTCAACCTGTTCATCGCGATTGTGGTCGATGCGATGGCAACCCATGTTGACGTTGAAGAAGACCAGACCCGCGATGAAATAGATCACGATCATCAGGAAGTTATGAGTGAACTCCGCGCTTTGCGCCAGGAAATGGCCAAACTTGCAGCCGCCCAAAATCCCGGTGCCAACCGGCCTGACTCCGGACAAAACTGACCAATGCGGGCCTAACAGACACCGGGTCAGGATCGACCAATACGGAAAAATTCAAGCTTTCCTTATAAAAGGGGGTGGTTAAACGCCCCGAACCTCGTCTAATCTTTCGACAAAATATCGGGAGAACGGGGAATGAAGCTTACATTTGCGGGGACAGGTTCAGCCTTTTGCATGGCTGCCGAAAACTTTCAGAGCAATATGGTTCTGGAAACGACCCCGCTAGGTGACGAACAACCGCAACGCCTGTTGATTGACTGCGGTTCAGATGCGCGTCATTCGTTGCGCAACCTTGGCCACCTGCCAAACGATTTTGACGGGGTGTATATCAGCCATCTGCATTCAGACCATATCGGGGGTCTGGAATGGATGGCACTTGCCAATTACTTTGTGTTTGATGGCCATCGCGCGAAACTGTTTGCCGTTAAAGAACTGCTTGAACCGCTTTGGGAACATTCCCTGCGCGGCGGGCTTGAAACCAGCGATCATGGCCATAGCCAGCTTTCATCTTATTTCGATGTTGTTCCCCTTAAAGCCAAAGACGGATTTGACTGGCAAGATATGCATCTTGATGTCATTCCAGTGCCACATATCGTTACCAGTGAAACCACCATGTTTTCATATGCCCTGTTCGGACATGGTGCCAAGACTTCCTTTTTTCTGACAACAGATGCGATTTTCAATCCAGCTGCCCATATGGCCTTCTATCAAAAGGCAGATATCATTTTTCAGGATTGTGAATTGGGCCCGCGTCATTCCGGGGTACATGCCCATTATGATGAACTTGTGACCCTGCCAGATGATGTAAAGGCAAAGATGTGGCTGTATCATTATCAAGCCTATGACAAGCCTGATGCAAAAGCGGATGGATTCTGTGGATTTATTGAACCGGAGCAAGTTTTTGATCTTGGCTGATCAAACCACCGGCGCATAATCTGCACACTACCCAGACAAAAACGAGCGACTGGAACAAAAAGTTCCAAACAACAAGACGGGACGTGCGAATGCCTAAATCGGTTTTTGCCTATATCTGGCGCCATAGCCGCCTTCAGCAGATCATCTTGCTGGTGGTGACGCTACTTTCATTTCCGTTTCTGTATTATTCGCTCGATCTGCCCAAACAGATTGTCAACGAAGCCATTGGTGGTGCCGGTGCCCCTTACAGCATCGCGGGCATGTCGTTTGATCAAGTTGAATATCTTTTCGCCCTGTCGGGTATTTTCCTTGCCCTTGTTTTCGTCAATGGCGGGTTCAAATATTTCATCAATGTCTATCAGGGCGTCATGGCGGAACGCATGCTGCGCCGCCTGCGCTATACATTGTTTGACCGCGTTTTACGCTTTCCCCTGCCGCATTTCCGCAAAACCAGTCAGGGTGAAATTGTTTCCATGATCACCGCCGAAGCAGAACCGCTTGGCGGCTTCTTTGGCGAGGCAATTTCACTTCCGATCTATCAAGGCGGCATCCTGATTACGATTTCGGCCTTTATCTTTATTCAGGACCCGATGATGGGGTTGGCCGCGATTGCGTTCTATCCGCTTCAGGGCTACATGATCCCGAAGCTGCAAAAACGGGTCAATCTTCTGGGCAAGCAGCGCGTTCAGAACGTGCGCCGCATGTCAGAACATCTGGGGGAATCTGTTGGCGGTGCGACCGATATTCGTGCCAATGAAACCCAGGGGTTCGAACTTACCCATTTCACCCAGCGACTGGGCCGGATTTTTGAAATCCGCAAGGAAATCTATTTCCGCAAATTCTTTATCAAATTTCTCAACAACTTCATTGCGCAGATCACGCCATTCTTCTTCTATTCGATTGGTGGCTATCTCGTGATCATGGGCGATCTAAGCTTTGGCGCATTGGTCGCAGCCCTTGCCGCCTATAAAGATATGGCCGCCCCCTGGAAAGAACTTCTGGCCTATTATCAACGCCTTGCCGATGCACGGATCAAATACGAACAGCTTCACGAACAGTTCGAACTGCCTGATCTTAAACCCGAACATCAGCTTTTTGCCGCCCCGTCACCTGTGCTCGGCGGACCGCTTGATGTCAGTGGTCTGTCATGGATCGATGATGATGGGACGCGGGTTGTCGAAAATGTCTCCTTTAACATGTCCTTACCCAGCAAGGCCCTTTTGACTGGCGCATCAGACAGCGGCAAATCACAGCTTGCCCGTCTTCTGGCTGGTATCCTTGATCCGACCGGTGGCCGTATTCAATTTAATGATCTTGATGCCAGCACGCTTCCATCTGCGGTCATTGGTCAACGTTTGGCCTATGTCGGTGCGGACGCCTATCTGTTTAACGGCAGTATCGCGGACAACCTGTTTTATGGCCTGAAACATCGCCCGATCACCATCACTCAGGATCGTGAATCGGGGCAAAAATCCGGGCCATCGGGTGAAAATGACAATGCCGCACAATCAGATACTGCCAAGGGCAAAGCTGTTGCCAAAATCGCGAACACGTCCAAAGGCACCGCCGACGATCATGACTATCCCGACCCGCAATTTGTCGATGTCATTGAACTAACCGATCCGGCTGAACTGCCAAAGAAACTGACCCGCGAGATGTTCGACGAAATCAAAATGTCGGGCAACATCCCCTATGATCCGTCAGCTGAATGGATTGACTATGTCGGCCCCGGCTTTGGATCGCCGGATGAACTTCAAGGCGAACTGATGCGACTGTTAGAAGTCGTCGGCCTGGACCGCGACATCTATCGCATTGGCTTACAGCGACGCATCAGTGCCGAAGAACGCCCGGAACTGGTTGAATCGGTTCTGACCGTACGTCCACGCCTTAAACAAATTCTGGCTGAACGCGAACTGTCTGACCTTGTCGAGCCTTATGACATTGAAAAATACAATGAAAACGCGCCCGTCGGCGTAAACCTGATGTTCGGAACACCGTCGCGTACCGAAGAATTCAAACGGTTTGATTTCCTCTCACACCCGTTTATCCAAGACAGCCTGCGTAAATATGGCCTCTATGAGAAAATGGTTAAAATGGGCCGCGAAACGCTTGATCTCATGATCGAACTGTTTACCGGCTTGCCACCGGGACATGAGTTCTTTGATCGCTACAGCTTTGTTTCGGCCGATGAAATCCCGGAAGTTAAAAATATCCTGAAACGCACCGACGGGGTTGCAGTCGAAGACATGCGCAAAGAAGATCAGCTTCATCTTCTTGACGTCGCCATGCAACTGACCCCCGCCCGCCATCGTTTGCGGGTGATTGACGATGATTTCCGCGGTCTTATCCTAAAGGCACGCCCGCACATTCGCGCAAACATACCCGAAGAACTCGCCAAATATATCGACTTCTTCGAAGCAGACGATTACGCGCCAGCCGCCCCGATCCTTGACAACTTGCTGTTTGGTCGCTTTGCCTATGGCCGTGCAAATTCCGAAGAACGTGTTGGTGAAGTCCTGTTTGAAATTGCCCATGAAGGCGGGCTGTATGAAGGACTGGTTGCGCTGGGCCTTGAAAGTCAGGTTGGCGTTGGCGGCAGCCGGATGTCCCAAACCCTGCGTCAGAAAATTGCCCTTGTGCGCGCCCTGATCAAAAACCCGAACCTTCTTGTGATTGATGAAGGTCTGTCCGCGCTTGATCGTGAAACCCGCGAAGGTGTGATCAATTACCTCACCGGCGAAAACGACAATACCAGTCTGGTCTGGGTCGATGGCGACGATGAGGCCAGTGAAAAGTTCGACACCTTCTTGCATATGTCGAACGGCAAACTGGTCAAACGCCGCAGCAACAATGACGATAGCCCATCAGAAACAGCAGAGGCTGATGAAGATGCTGCCGTCGTTGCAGATGGTGATATCGAACAGGAAGTTCGCCTTCTGCGCACCATTCCGCTGTTTGCCGGTCTTGATCCAAGTGTGGTTAAACTTCTTGCCTTTACCAGCCCGCGCCTGACCTTCAAGCGTGGCGAGCTTCTGGTCAAACAAGGCGATCCGGGCGATGCCGCCTATATAGTGATATCCGGCCGTGGTGAGATCTGGTTGACGACAGAAGAACAGCAAACCGTGAAACTACGCGATGTTCACGCCAAGGAAGTCATCGGCGAAATCGCCCTTCTGGTCGATGCCCCACGTTCGGCAACCATTCGTGCGGTAGAAGACATGACGGTTCTGAAACTCGATAAAACCGAGTTCCTTGGTCTGGTCCGACAGGACCAGGCGGTCGCCGTTCAGCTGATCCGCGTTCTTGCCGACAGGCTCGATCAGACCACCAAACAACTAAGTGCGCGTAACAACGATTAAGTTCTCTGCCCTAAAAAGACTGTCCTTGAATGAATAAGATCGCCTCCATCCTGCTGGCCACCGTTATTGCCGTCGTCATCCTTGGCGGCTTTATCGCGATTTTAGGCGGCAGTATCCTTGGTGGCCTGCTGTTTCTCGTGGGCATTCCCTTTGCCTTTCCGGTGTCGACCAGCATTGTTGTTCTGTTTTTTGCCGTGATCATTGTCCGGACTGTCATCGAAAAACGTCGTCAAAAGCGCGAAATGCAAAAGTATCTGACATCCCGAGACGATTGATTTTCGGGCGTTTGACGCTTCAAGCAGAAGAAACATGCCTATTTCCCCCTGCCGCGCCAAAAAAAGCGCATCATTTGGCATCGAGTTCGGACACCTCCTCTGAATGACTGCTGTTAGCTTCCTTGCAGTTCAACAAACAAGCTTGGCGCAAATGTGCCAGCCCGTTTCAAGGAGGTCCCGATGTCGGCACAATCAAAAGAACAGCGTTGCGTGTCATTGAGCCAGTTGGCCGATCTGCGGCTGCTGCGCGAACATGCCTATATTGATGGTCGCTGGTGTTCTGCCGATAACCTTCAGATCATCGAAGTCACCAACCCGTTTGACGGAAGCTTCATCGGCACAGTGCCAAATATGGGTATCTTCGAAACCCGTAAGGCAATTGCTGCGGCCAAAGAAGCCTTCCCGGCATGGGCTGCCCTTCTGCCACAGGAACGTTCAAACGCGCTGCGTCGCTGGCATGATCTTCTGATCGAAAACAAGGAAGATCTCGCCCTTCTGATGACCTTGGAGCAAGGCAAACCCATCACGGAATCCCGTGGTGAAATTGATTACGCCGCAAGCTTCATCGATTTTTACGCCGAAGAAGCCAAACGGATGAATGTTGAAAACATCACATCCCATCTGCCCGGCCGGAACATGTCGGTCAAGCGCGAACCCATTGGCGTTACTGCGGCCGTCACACCATGGAACTTCCCGTGCGCCATGATCACGCGCAAAGCCGCGGCCGCCTTGGCTGCGGGTTGCACCATGATTGTCCGCCCGGCAACCGAAACGCCGTTTTCGGCAACTGCCTTGGCCGAACTGGCCGAACGTGCCGGTATTCCGGCTGGTGTATTTAACATCATCACCGGTGATCCGAACCCGGTGGTAGGTGAGCTGTGCGGCAGCCCGACTGTCCGTGCACTGTCCTTTACCGGTTCGACCGAAGTCGGGCGTTTGCTTTTGTCGCAAGGTGCGCAGACCATCAAAAAAATGTCGATGGAGCTGGGCGGTCATGCACCTTTCATCGTCTTTGATGATGTCGATGTTGACGAAGCCGTCGCCCACGCGATGAACGCCAAATTTGCCACCAGTGGTCAGGACTGCCTTGCGGCAAACCGCATCTTTGTTCAAAGCGGCATCTATGATGAATTCCTTGATAAATACGCCAAGGCCATTGGTGAACTGCGCGTTGGCAACGGGATCGAGGAACATGTCGAAATCGGCCCGCTGATGCATGACCGTGCTGTTGCCAAATGTGACGAGCATGTTTCCGATGCCCGCGCCAAAGGGGCGCGTGTTTTGACCGGCGGTAAAAAGATGGGCGGGTTGTTCTATGCCCCGACATTGCTTGCCGATGTCACCAGTGACATGCAAATCTACCGCGAAGAAACTTTTGGTCCGGTCGCCCCGGTCATGACGTTTGATGTTGAACAAGACGTAATCGATCAGGCCAATGACAGCGAATATGGCCTTGCAGCCTATCTGTTTACCAAGGACCATGACCGCGCGAACCGCGTTTCAAACGCGCTTGAATACGGCATGGTTGCGCTCAACTGCGTGAAAATCACCGGCGCACCAATCCCGTTTGGCGGGGTCAAACAATCCGGCCTCGGGCGCGAAGGATCGCGCCACGGTCTCGAAGAATTCACTGAGCTTAAATATGTCTGCGCTGCGTTCAAACAGTAACGCGCGCATCTGATACCACCGCATTCACATGGGAGAAGAAAAATGAATGTCATCAAAAACACCACGGCTGATCTACAGGAAATGGACCGGGCGCATTTCATGCATCCATCCACCCACATGCGTCAGCACGCCGCCGGTGAAACCCCGAACCGCATCATCAATGGCGGTAAGGGCATCTATATCCATGACACCGAAGGCAAAGAAAGCCTTGATGCGTTTGCCGGTCTTTACTGTGTGAATGTCGGCTATGGCCGTACCGAAATTGCCGATGCAATCTATGCGCAGGCCAAAGAACTGGCCTATTACCACACCTATGTCGGGCACGGGAACGAGCCGGTCATTCGCCTGTCAGACCGCATCATCAAAAGCGCGCCAGAAGGCATGCAGCGCGTCTATTACGGCATGTCCGGATCGGATGCCAACGAAACCAACATCAAACTGATCTGGTATTACAACAACATCCGCGGCCTGCCGCAGAAGAAAAAGATCATCTCGCGCTGGCGTGGCTATCATGGCTCCGGGATCATGACCGGCAGCCTGACCGGCCTTGCGGCCTTCCATAACGCATTTGATTTGCCGCGCGCACCTGTTTTGCACACCACCTGCCCGCACCATTACTGGAATGCCGAGGCCGGTGAAACCGAAGCAGAATTCGCCAAACGCTGCGCCACTGATCTCGAAAAAATGATCCTCCGCGAAGGTCCAGAAACCGTTGCTGCCTTTATCGGCGAGCCGGTCATGGGTACGGGCGGCATCATCACCCCGCCAGAAGGCTACTGGGCTGCCATTCAGGCGGTTCTGAACAAGTATGACGTGCTTCTGGTTGCTGACGAAGTTGTTACCGCCTTTGGTCGTACCGGGTCCTATTTCGGGTCCATGCATTACGACATGAAACCGGACCTGATCACGATTGCCAAAGGTGTGTCATCTGGCTACCTGCCGCTTTCAGGTGTGATTGTCGGTGAGCGCGTCTGGAAAGTTCTCGAAGACGGATCGGACAAAATGGGACCAATCGGCCACGGCTGGACCTATTCAGCACATCCGGTTTGCGCCGCAGCAGCCAACGCCAACCTTGATATCGTTGATGGTGAAAACCTGACGGGTAACTCGGCTGAAACCGGTGGCTATATGCAGACCCGTCTGCGCGAAACCTTTAACGATCACCCGCTGGTTGGTGAAGCACGTGGCGTTGGCCTGATGGCAGCACTCGAATTCGTTGCTGATAAAACCAAGAAAGAGCGTTTTGATCCGAACTTGAAAATCGGTCCGCGCGTTTCTGCAGCCTGCCTTGAACGCGGCATGATTGCCCGTGCCATGCCGCATGGCGACATCCTTGGTTTTGCACCACCGCTGTGCATCACCAAGGCAGAAGTCGACAAAGTCATCGACATTGCCAAACAGGCCGTTGATGCGGTTGCTGATGAAGTTGCCGCAGGAAAATAAGTTCGCCTGATCACCGCTATCCCCGCCGCGTCATGCCTTTTCCTGACGCGGAGCACAACAGGGGCCGGACCCATGCCGGCCCCTGTTTTCTATATCTGACCCGTCATGTGACTAGCAGGTCGTGTCAAAGGTATTCCCGGTCTTGGTCGAGGTCACATCACACGTCCCCTGAACACTTCCGTCCTTGCGGACTTCGATGACCAATGTGTCACCAGAAGGCGAGCTGTCCCAAAAGGACATGACGGTCAGGGTGTAACCCTTAACCCCTTTGACCCCGTTGGTGATCATGGCATTCCCGGCATTGGTCAGGGCATCGCGCACCGTAACATTCTTGCCATCGGTCGATGCATCTTTCCATTCAGCACTACTCAGCAAGACACCATTGGGCGAATAAACATCGGCCTTTACCGGCGCAACAAACGCCGCCAAAAGCACGGCTGCTGTCAGCATCGCAGGCAACAAGACACCCGATAGCATCCGTGAAAAATTGCAATATTTCACAGCGATTTCCTTTCAAGTCTGTTGTGTTTCCACCTGCCTATTCATCAAACAGATGGCTCACGTCAGACGTAGATGCCCTAGGAGGTGTGAGAAGGAACACACCAACCGACCCGACCCGGAATTTACATATTTTCTATCTATGGTTACAAACCCGTCATTCCACGGCATACTTGGTTATTGTGCACTATGATGGGGACAATCATGAACAATCTGCCGCGTATTTGTTGGACGACATCGGCAATCATTGCCCTTGCTGGGATGCTATGGGGCCTGCATATGGCCATCAGTGGGGATCACAGTAACTTTCCAGCCCACGCCCATCTGAACCTGCTGGGTTGGGTCAGCCTGGCATTATATGGCACCTACTATCACCTGGCTGGCATTACACGCCTGCTGATTGCCCGCCTACAGGTTCTGCTTGCCATTCCGGGCTCCATCATCATGGGCGTCGGGATTGCCATCGCCCATCAAACCGGGGCCGAAGAACTAGCGAAACTTGGATCCCTTATGGTGATCGTTTCCGCCGCGCTTTTCGTTGCCATCACCATCATGCGACCACTTCGGATCAATACCGGTAACTGACGTTTTCATACCCTGAATGCACAAAGCCCCCCGCAAGGTTAACGTGCGGGGGGCTTGTCAATTCGTCCGGTTTATAAGGTTCTTAAACCTTACATCGCGGTGCCGAATTCCTTACGAAGTGCATCAAGAACTTCCTGGGTGTCGCCACCGACTTCATCGACAAGGCTTGCGCCAATGCCTTTGGAAGCTTCTTTAAAGGCCTCACGCTGCTCGTCGGTCAAACGGATGACCTCGATCTCAGGCTTTGCTTCCTTGATACGATCAAGGGCGGCTTCATTTGCTTTGGTCTGTGCGTCATAGATGAAGTCATCCAGCTCGGCTTTAACTTCTGCAAGCAGCTCTTTACGCTCATCAGACAGACCGGCATAGAAGTCAGCATTCGATACCACGGTCGTGGTGTATTGCTGCTGGCCGGCATAGATCAGATAATCGGTAACTTCGTAGAATTTTGCACTTTCAACGAAGAAGATCGGGTTGACCTGTGCGTCGATAACGCTGGTCTGAAGACCCGAATAAACTTCGCCCCACGGCAATGCAACCGGGTCGGAACCAAATGATTTATAGGTTTCGATCAGGATCGGCGAGGTCATCACACGGAACTTAACACCATCAAAGTCATCTGGCGTGGTGACTTCTTTTTTGGTGGTCCAGACCATTTCGCCTTCCGGGTACATGGTATAAAGCTTCAAGCCTTTGGGCTCGAAATCTTTGCCAAGACCGTCATAAATGGTTGGGCTGCTCGACAGAACTTTCTTGTTCACGTCGTTGTCTTGCGACAGCAGATAAGGAACACCAAAGACCTGAATTTCAGGAACAAAGGTACCAAGGTGGCCTGGTGAAGCATTCGAGAACTGAACCGCACCTGCAGCTGTCAATTCAGTAATGTCGTTTTCCGTACCAAGCTGACCATAGGTATAAATGGTAACAGAGACGTCACCGTCGGTCTTTTCTTCGACCAGACGTTTGAATTCCTGTGCATACAGATCCTGAACATCACCCGGGCTTTCTTCGTGGGCGAATTTCCATTCTTCAGCGTGAGCAGCGGTTCCAGCTACTGCAAACAGGGCGGCAGCAGACAGAGTCGCCTTAAAGAGTTTGTTCAAACTCATATCGAAGTCTCCCTTATTATTACGCGCAACGACCGAGTTTTGGCCCGGAATCGGGGCGTTTGGTTGGCACATCAATTTTATGAACGCCCAAAGTGTTGAAATGTTCCTGTATCAGGTCAATGCCGATTTTGTGTCATGACAAAATAACAATCACACCTACACATTAACCCGGAGGGCATGTTAGGGTTCGGCAAAACGCGAGGGGGTAGAAAACGAACCATGTGGTTGCCAGAGATCGATCTAAGCGGCGAGACCGGGCCAAAATACAAGGCACTGGTCGAAGCGATTATCACCGATATCGAGTCGGGACGCCTGCGCCATGATGTCCGCATGCCAACCCACCGGGAACTGGCATATCGCCTTAAAGTCAGCGTCCAGACCGTCAGTGCGGCCTATAAGGAAGTCGAACGACAGGGCTATCTTCGATCTGAAAGACGGCGTGGAACGTTCGTGCAGGCCCGCCTGACCGACCGGGCATCGACCTTCATCCTTGATAACCGCCAACCTGATCTGATTGACCTGTCCATCGTGCGCGCGGCCTATACCGATTATCACAATGACCTGTCACGCCAGATGCATGTCAAACTCGCCGAAGACCCCCATCATGGCTGGATGGAAAGCTGCCGTCCGGTTGCCGGGCTTGAGTATCACCGCGAAATCGGCTGCAACTGGCTGGCCAGCATGGGGGTTGATGTCACCATCCCCAATCTTCTGATCACCAATGGCGCCGCCCAAAGCGTCTTCACCGCCCTTTCCACCATCGTTCAACCCGATGACGTGGTCCTGACCGAAAGCCTGACCGATCATGGCGTGATCGGTACGGCCAGCATCCTGCGGTTTAAACTGGGTGCACTTCCCACCGATGACGAAGGCATCATCCCCGATGCCTTCGAAGCCGAGTGCCGCCACCGTCAGGTGCGCGCTCTTGTCGTCACACCGATTTTCACCAATCCTACCAACTGCTTGATGGGATTGGAGCGCCGCAAAAAGATCGCCGAGATCGCCGAACATTACGGCGTTTACGTCATCGAGGATGATGTTTATCGCCCGCTTCTTGAACAAAACCTGCCGCCAATTACCAGCTTCCTGCCAAAACTTGGCTTCCACGTTTCAAGCCTGACCAAGATCGTCATGCCTGGTCTGCGCACCGGGTTTTTGACCGTTCCACAGCACCTTTCGATCCGCGCCAGCAGTGTGCTGCGCGTCACCGGATGGATGGGGACTCCATTGATGGCAGAGATCGGCGCACGCTGGATTTCGGATGGAACCGTCGATCAGGCCGTCACAGTCCAACGCGCGCTGATGCGCGAAAGACAGTCCCTTGTTGCCGAAGTTTTGGGTGACGCTGTAGTCCGCCACCACCCGACATCGCTCAGTGCGTGGGTGCGTATTCCCGAACATTGGCAGGAAGAATGGTTTGCATCAGAACTGCGTAAAAATGGCGTGGCTGTTACGATTTCCGACCCGTTTATGACGGTAAAAGTACCCCGCCCCAATGCCATTCGCATCTGCCTTGGCGGGGCGCCAGATACACCAACAACCCATCGCGGATTGATGCAGATCCGCCATACGATGGAACAGATGCCCGGTGTCCATGGCTTCGACGTGATGTATTGATTTTTGTGTCATGACAAAAATCTGATTGAACCGTTACAAAGCGTTTTTATTCTGGCCTATTAGGCGCGAAGCGAACGACACCCGTGTGGGAGGGAACCATTCACCGCACATAACGTTCTGCAACAATGTCTCGCACGCGCATCAAGGAGGTCGTATGTCAACTTCTAACGGGGAGACCCCCGCCTCGGGTGGTGGGGTGTTGGGCATTCTGAAACGGCTGGATGACGGATTATCCGTGGTCGAGCGTCAGCTTTTGGGGTGGAGCATTGTGATCATGGCGGTCAACACGGTTGCCAACGTGATTGCGCGTCTCGCATTCAGTTCGAGCATCTTCTTTTCCGAAGAGCTCAATCAGTTTCTGATTATTCTTGTGACTTTCGTCGGCATCAGCGAAGCAGCCCGCATGGGGCGCCACATTCGCATGTCGGCCTTTACCGATATGCTTGGCCCCAAGGCCAGCAAAGTCATGATGATCATTATTACAACCGGCACCGCCTGCCTTCTGTTTTTACTGGCATGGTATTCCGTCGGTTATGTGTCGTCGTTGATTACGTCAAACCGACTGACACCGGCTTTGCGCATTCCATATTACTTTACCGTCCTCTGGGTTCCGTTCGGCCTGACCGTAACGGGCATTCAGTTCCTTCTCGCCGCAGCGACGAACATCTTCAAGCCGGGGACACATCTGTCCTACCGGGTAGAAGATACGTTCGAAGCCGACGACATTCACCTGTAAGGAGGACGCAATTATGGATCTTGGAACCACAATCCTTTTGGTGATGCTCGTCCTTCTGGTACTGGGCTTCCCCATGATGGTGCCGCTGGCAACCGCCAGTGTCGTCGCATTCGCTTTTTACATGCCGATCCCCGAACGCATTCTGATCCAGCAAATGGTCACCGGCATTTCGCCCGTAGCCCTGATTGCTGTGCCAATGTTTATCTTTGCCGCTGACATCGTGACAAAGGGCCATACAGCCAACCGGCTGATTGACCTTGCCATGACCTTTGTCGGGCATGTCCGGGGTGGCCTTGCCGTGACAACCGCCCTTGGCTGCACCATGTTTGGTGCAGTATCGGGTTCGACACAGGCAACCGTGGTTGCCATGGGCGGCCCGCTGCGTCCCAAAATGCTCAAGGCCGGCTACGAAGACAAATTCGCCATGGCATTGATCATTAATGCCAGCGACATCGCATTTTTGATCCCGCCCTCAATCGGCATGATCGTGTTTGGTGTTGTCGGCAAAGTCTCGATTGGCGAGCTGTTCCTGGCGGGTATTGGTCCGGGTATTCTCATCCTGATCATGTTCTCGCTGTACTGCATGTATTACGCCAAAAAGAACAACATCCCGACCATCCCGCGCATGACATGGGCCGAACGCGGCAAGGCCGTGATCAATGCCGGACCGGCGATCATGTTCCCGGTTCTGATTGTTGGCGGCATCTATCTGGGTTGGGTAAGCCCGACCGAGGTCGCAGCCGTTTCCGTGGTCTATGCGATCATTCTTGAAGTGCTGATTTTCAAATCGGTCAAATGGTCTGAACTGCTTGATATTGCCAGGTCGACAGGTTTGATCACCGCCGTTGTGTTTATTCTGGTCGGTGCAGGCACGACATTCTCGTTCGTGATTTCCTTTGCCCAGATTCCGCAGCACGTGATCGGTACCCTTGGCCTAGAAGGGGCAAACGAATACATCATTCTGGCGGCAATCTGCGCCGCGTTCTTTATCGGCTGTATGTTTGTCGATCCGATTGTTGTCATTCTGGTTCTGACCCCGATCTTTATGCCGTTGGTCCATGCTGCCGGACTTAATCCGGTTCTGGTCGGGACACTGGTCACCCTGCAAGTTGCCATCGGGTCGGCGACACCGCCATTCGGGTGCGACATCTTTACAGCCATCGCGATCTTCCGGCGACCCTATGCCGAGGTCATTCGCGGAACGCCGCCCTTTATCATCATGCTGTTGCTCGCAGCGGTGATTCTGGTCTTCGTCCCGCAAATCGCTTTGTTCCTGCCTGAACTTGCCTTCCACTAAGTTGGGTTAAGTCAGCAGAACCGGGTTCGCCCGATATTCGATAACCACAGAAACCGGGGGTGGTCTTTCCAATCTGGATAAAGACCGCCCCCGACTTGGAGTTCAGGATGATGTCCGTATCCCCGACGGTCACGCCAGAGCCGGTAAACCTGCCCTATTTTCCTGATCCTGTCGGACCAGCAGGAAAGATCGGCTTGATTACACTGGCAACCGACTTCAACAGCGAGGATGACCTGCGCGGTATCCTGCCCGGTGACGTGCGCCTGTTCACCACCCGCATTGAAAATGCCAATCCGGTGACGGTCGAAAACCTGCGTTCTATGGCCGCGGACTTGCCGCGTGCCGCCCGCACCCTGATGCCGGGGTATGGCGTTGATGTCGTCATTTTTGGCTGCACATCGGGAACAGCCGTCACCGGGTCTGACAAAATAGCCGCCCTGATCAACGAAGGCATGCCCGGTGTCCATGTCACCAACCCTATGCTTGCGAGTGCGTTGGCGTTGCGCGCCCTCGGCGCGCAAAAAATTGCCATCGTCACCCCCTATCTTCCCGATGTCACCCGATCGGTCGCAGACGGTTTCACCCAACAGGGATTTGAGGCCACGCGCCTGATGGGATTTGGCCTTGATAGTGATCAGGACATGACCGCACTTCCGCCCAAAGCTATTCTGGAAGCTGCGATCAAGGCCGACACCAAAGATGCCGATGCGGTATTTATTTCCTGTACCGCCATCCGGTCCGCGGAAATCGCCGCCGAGGCTGAAAAACAATTGGGCAAGCCCGTGATCACCAGCAATCAGGCCCTGATCTGGCATGCGCTTGGCCTGATCAAGTATGATAAACCGGTCAAAGGGTTCGGATGCCTGTTTGACCATGCCCCACAACTCCAAAATCAAGTCGAGGTCCCATGAAAGATCCCATCACATTTGCTGATGTTCTTTCTGCCCGCAAAACTATTGCAGGGCACGTGATCCATACGCCACTGCGCCCATCCACGGCCCTTTCCGAGCGTGTCGGAAGTCCGGTTTGGCTGAAATGCGAACAACAACAATATACCGGAAGCTTCAAGCTACGCGGTGCGGCCAACGCGGTTTTACGTCTGAGCGATGCGCAAAAGGCCAAAGGCGTTGTCGGTGTCTCGACCGGAAATTACGGTCGTGCATTAGCCTATGCTGCGCGCAATGCCGGTGTTCGTTCTGTCATCTGCATGTCCGAACTGGTGCCCAAGAACAAGGTCGATGGCATCCGCGCCCAAGGCGCCGAAGTCCGCATCATTGGTCAGTCACAGGACGAGGCCCAGCAAGAAGTCGACCGTCTGGTTGAACAGGACGGCATGACAATGCTGCCGCCGTTTGACCATGCCGACATCATTGCCGGTCAAGGAACCCTTGGCCTTGAAATCGTCGAAGCCCTGCCCGATCTCGACACACTTCTTGTCCCGCTGTCAGGTGGTGGGCTTTTGGCCGGTGTTGCCTTGGTTGCCAAATCGATCAATCCCGCCATTCGCGTGGTCGGCATTTCGATGGAACGCGGCTGTGCCATGATCACAAGCCTGCAAGAAGGCAAACCCACCGCGGTCAAGGAACTGCCAACCCTTGCCGACAGCCTTGGCGGGGGCATTGGGGAGAACAATCAATACACATTTGATATGTGTGCCGATCTGACCGATGACTTTGTTCTGGTCAATGAAGCCCAGATCGCTGATGGCATTCGCGCCGCCTACCTTGATGACCAACAAGTCATCGAGGGATCAGGGGCCGTTGGCATTGCCGCCCTTCGCGCCGGACTGGTCGATAATCCGGGACGGACCGTGGTCTTGGCCACCGGATGCAATATCGATATGGACTTACATAAACGAATCGTTGGCGGCGAAGACGTCGACCTGATGGCGGAGTAAACCATAATGCCTCAAATTAGAATCCTAACCGAAAGTGATCTGCGTAAGGTTATCGACCTTGATATGGATGCAATCACCTGCATCGAGGATGCTTTTGTTGCCTTGGCAACCAAAGACGTTTGTATGCCACCAATCGCATGCCTTGATATCCCGGCCAACAACGGTGAAATAGACGTCAAAACGGCCTATGTCCCCGGTTTGGACGGGGTTGCTGTCAAAATCAGTTCCGGTTTCTTTGACAACCCGAAACTGGGCCTGCCATCCGTTGCCGGGATGATGAATGTATTCTCATCCAAAACCGGAATACTCGAAGCTGTCTTGCTTGATAACGGCTATCTGACCGATATTCGCACCGCAGCAGCAGGCGGTGTTGCCGCACATCACTTGGCCCGTAAAGATGCAAAAACAGTGGCCATTTATGGTGCCGGTGTACAGGCACGCCTGCAACTCAAAGCTCTGACATTGGTCAGAGACATTACATCGGCCACCATCTGGGCGCGAGATATTGCCAAGGCAGAAACCTGTGCAAAAAAAGCATCCATCGAACTTGGCATCCCGGTTAGAGCGACAAACGATGGCAAAGAGGCTGCCTCTAATGCAGATATCATCGTCACCACCACACCGACGCGCGATCCGATATTGATGGCCGACTGGGTCAATCCCGGAACCCATGTGACCGCCATGGGGGCGGACATGGAACACAAAAACGAAATTGACCCTGCCCTGATCGGGCAGGCTGATCTTTATGTCAGCGACAGTCAGGCACAAACCAGCATCCTTGGCGAACTTCATCACGCCATTAATGCCGGAACCGTTGCCAAGGACGCGACATTCCCCGAGCTTGGACAGATCATCGCCAAATCCATGACCGGCAGGACTTCTGCCGATCAGATTACGGTGTGTGACCTGACCGGAACCGGTGTGCAAGACACCGCAATCGCCACCCTCGCCCAAAGCCGCTGCGCTGCAGCTGGTGCCGGTGTCGAGATTACTTCGTAACAACAAAAGGAACATGGGTCAGAAAAACTGAAACCCGCCTTTATCAGGAGGCCTGCGATGAGCCAGGTTGAATTAAATTTCACGCGCGAGGAATATGCCGAGCGTCTGGAGAAAACCAAAAAAGCCATGGTGGAAAAGGGGCTCGATCTTTTGATCGTGACCGACCCATCAAATATGGCCTGGCTGACCGGCTATGACGGCTGGTCCTTTTATGTCCATCAATGTGTGCTTGTGCCAATTGAAGATGACCCGATCTGGTTTGGGCGATCTCAGGACGCCAATGGTGCCAAACGCACGGTTTATATGCCTCATGATCGCATCATTCCCTATGCCGATTACTATGTGCAATCGACCACCCATCACCCGATGGATTACCTTTCCGAGGTAATTGAATATCGTGGCTGGGCATCACGGCGCATCGGCGTGGAAATGGATAATTACTATTTCTCGGCCAAGGCCTTCCTGCAATTGCAGACCCATCTACCCAATGCCAAATTTTCCGATGCAACCGCATTGGTCAATTGGCAGCGTGCCATCAAATCCGAGACCGAGATTTTCTATATGCGTCAGGCCGCACGCATTGTCGAAAACATGCATGAACGTATTTTCGAGATCGTCGAACCGGGCATGAAGAAAAACGAACTGGTCGCCGAAATCTTCCGTACCGGCATCGCCGGTGTCGACGGGATTGGTGGCGATTACCCGGCGATTGTTCCGCTGTTGCCATCGGGTCCGGATGCGGGGGCACCGCACCTGACATGGGATGAAAAACCCATCCCCGGTGATTCCGGTACGTTCTTTGAAATTGCCGGCTGTTACAAACGCTATCACGCCCCCCTGTCGCGCACGATTTTCTTGGGCGACCCTGATCAGCGGTTCCTTGATGCTGAAAGTGCCCTGATCGAAGGCCTTCAGGCCGGTCTCGAAGCCGCCAAACCCGGCAATGTCTGCGAAGATATCGCCCTTGCCTTCTTTGGTGTTTTGCAAAAATTCGGCATCGAAAAAGACAGCCGTTGCGGTTACCCGATCGGGCTTTCCTATCCGCCAGACTGGGGCGAACGCACCATGAGCTTACGCCCGGGTGATAAAACGGTTCTTGAACCGGGCATGACTTTCCACTTCATGCCGGGCCTGTGGTTTGATGACTGGGGGATCGAGATCACCGAAAGCATGATGATTACGGAAACCGGCAGCAAAACCCTGACCAGTTATCCACGGCAGTTGTTCGTCAAGAACTAGTCGCCATCAAAACCGCACCGATGCTGCCCATCTAAAGTGGGCAGCATACGGTGTCAGACGTCACCGCCCGGTAACGACGGTCGCGAAACCGGGATATTTAAGGATACGACCATGACAAAACCATCACCCATCAGCCCAACGATCCCGCTTGATCAGGATGGCGTTCATCACGGCTTTTTAAAGCTTCCCTATTCGCGCGATGATTCTGCGTGGGGGGCTGTGATGATCCCGATCACGGTCATTCGAAACGGGGATGGCCCCACCGCCCTTTTGACCGGCGGCAATCATGGCGATGAATACGAGGGCCTTGTGTCCCTGTTCAAACTGGCAGGATCGCTTACCCCGTCCGAAGTATCGGGCCGCGTGATCATCCTGCCTGCCATGAACTATCCGGCATTTCGCAATGCATCGCGGATTTCCCCGATTGATGCGGGCAATATGAACCGGTCCTATCCCGGCAAGCCTGATGGCACCGTGACCCAGAAAATTGCCGACTATGTGCTGCGTTTTCTGGTCCCCGAAGCCGACATTGTTCTCGATATCCATTCGGGCGGCAAAACGCTTGATTTCATTCCGTTCGCGGCGGCCCACGTCCTGCCTGACAAGGAACAGGAAGCCCGCTGTGTGGCGGCAATGAACGCCTTTGGCGCGCCCTATTCCATGATGATGCTCGAACTTGATGCGGTTGGCATGTTCGATACTGTTGTCGAAGAAGCTGGCAAAACCTTTGTCACCACCGAACTTGGCGGGGGTGGTTCAACCACCGCAGAACGGGTTGCGATTGCCGATCGCGGTGTGCGCAATATTTTGATCCATGCCGGTATTGTTGGCGGCGAACTTGACGCCGCACCGGATGGCACCACCATGCTTGATATGCCCGATGACACCTGCTTTGTCGCATCGGAGGCAACCGGACTGTTTGAACCCTGTGTTGATCTTGGCGACATGGTTAAAAAGGGCGATCTGATTGCCCGCATCTATGATGTGGAGCGTACCGGCTCCGTCCCGCGTGAATATCATGCATCGCGTGATGGCATTGTTTCATGTCGCCATTTCCCCGGATTGATCAAAACGGGGGACTGTCTGGCCGTGATTGCAAAGGTGCTCTGACATGATCAGGCTTGATGAGCTGGATCTGAAAATCCTCAAAACCCTGCAACGCGAAGGGCGCATCACCAAGGTCAAACTGGCCGAGGCGGTGAACCTTTCGCCAAGCCCCTGTTGGGAACGGCTTAAACGCCTTGAAGACCTTGGCGTTATTTCGGGCTATCATGCCCATATCAATCTTGAAAAACTGGTCAAACCAACCCTGGTTCTGACCGAAGTCACCCTGCGCCATCATCAGCATGATGACTTCCAGATTTTCGAAAAGGCCGTGCAGGACATCCCCGAAATCGTCGAATGCTATGCGCTCGGCGGCGGGGTGGATTATATGCTCAAGGTATTATGCCACGATGTTGATGCCTATCAGCGCCTGATAGACCGGCTTCTGGTCTCCGATATCGGGATTGACCGATACTTCACCTATATCGTGACCAAGAAAGTCAAAACCACCGCAATCACCCCGATTGAAAATCTGGTGGAGTCCCCGGAACGAAAATAACCCTTCAAGAATGTCTTTCCGCTTTCCTTTCCCCCGAATTTATGGCGAAGTTTCCGCTGCAACAGAACCCGAAATTCCATTCTGGTTCAGGCGCATCGGAGCCGCCATTTTCGGGGGATTTATGGCATGGACAGGCGTTATCTGACAGTAATGGCAAAAACGGTTGGCGCAACTCTGCTTGGGCTGGTCCTTACCGCCTGTCAAACCACCGGCACCCCACAGACCGCCAGCCCACCTGCCCAGAACAACCTGCCCGCTGCCGAAATTTCCGATCCGGGAATCCTTCAGTTCAAAATCAATCCATCCGGTGTCGGGGCCTATTATGGCTGGCAGATGCAGATCACCAAGGCGGCGCGCAACAAGGGCTTCAAACCCTTTACCACCGAACAGCTTTCCGCCGGGCAGACCAAGGAATACACCCTCTGGCCCGACAGCTATACCTTGACGGTTTATCGTCTGGGGGATCTCAAATATAATGGTCAGATCGAAATCCGCCCCGGCGAAACCACGGTCGTCTACGCCGATTATGGTTTGCTGTCCGACAACATTGTCATCAGTCGGCAGATCGATCCGTTCCGCGCCCATCCAGAACTTGATACCACCGCCTGGCGCGTGCCGATATCCACCACCTATGAACCCGAAACACTTTTTGCCGAACGCGGATTTCGCGCCGAATATACCGGCCCGCAAAATAACGGCGAACGGGTTGGCGAAGGAACGGTCGAGATTACCCGCAATGGCCTGCCCTTTGCCGAAATCCTCAACGCCGAAATCACCGATGAAAAAATCACCGGCGACATCACCTATGCCGATGGCCGTGACGTTGACGGCGACTATCAAAACGCGGGCCACCAACTGACACCGGGCAGCACCACCAAATGGCCGGACGGAACCGTCTTTACCGGCAGCTACACCTTGTTCGAACCGCAAGACGGCGAATTGAAGATGGCTGATGGCACGATCTGGCAGGGACCCGTGCGCGAACGCAAACCATTCGGTCAGGGTCGTCTGACCCGGTGGGAAGGCGACTGGATGGACCTGCCCGATGGATCGGTCTTCCCCGGACAGACCGGCGCATTTGTCTGTGGCAGGGAAATGGTCGCGGTCGGTGAATGCTATTATTATGGTGGCAAAAAACTCTCCGGGCCCGATGAACTGGCCACCCTGATGGAACGTGACCGCCAGATCGCAGCCAAAGCCGCCGCCGGGAAAGCCGCACAGGAAGCCACCAAACAATCCCCCCGCCAACCGGAAACCGGCCAAGCCGGATGCCGCAATGCCAGCGGTACATTTAATGACAATACCGGCAATTCAACCCTGCGCCTTGACAGCCCCGGTCAAGGCAGTGGCAATTTCATCAGCTACACCTATGGGGGTGCGGCCAAATACCGGTTTGAAATCGGTTTTACCTTTACCACCACCCCCGACAGCATTTCTGTCACCTACGGCAACGGCGTCTATAGCGACGCAGCAACCGGAAAAGTTCTACAACGCATGAGCGCCCCGTCAGGCACAGTATCCTGCGGCTATGACGGAACGGTTCTGGTGTTTGACGGGGTAGAATACCGCCGTTAGATCATGGTGCAACATGCCAAATATTCCACCCGGCAAGGGCCCGGATAAACGCCATCATTATCCCTGTTACCAACGCGAAAAGTCATGTTTACAATTTACGTTTAAGGCGAAACCGCGACAAAATACCGGCCAAAAAGCCATAATCCCCGGAAAAGTGGCCGTAAATTCGCCCGCACTGCACCGTAACCTCCCTCTCAAATGATATGGAGGTTATGCGTGCCTGGTCCTGATAAAGAAGATCAAACCGCCGCCAACAATGGCGGCGATCGCATTTTTATTTCTGCCTTTGTTGTCGGTATTGCCGCAATCAGCTTCGGTTTGGGCGCGTTTGTCGTTCTGGCTGAAGTGCCGCCATATCAACCGCTTAAAAATGCATGGCGTGCTGGTACCGCATTGTGGGAACAGCGCACAAAATACACCGATGTTGAACGGCTTGATTTCTGGTCCGAGGCCAGAAGCACGCAAACCGGTGTCACCATTCACGACGAAAACCGTGCACAGGACGGCTTGACCCTTTATTCATCCGGCGATGGCCCGCATGCCGTGCTGATCGATATGGATGGCAATATTGTCCATGAATGGCGCATGCCCTTTAGCACCATCCATGATGAAACATCCCCGATCCCCAATCCGCAAAAAGACGATTTCATGCATTGGCATACGGCCAAGATGGCACCGGATGGTGATCTGATTGTTCAATATACCGCGGCTGGCGATACGCCATATGGCTATGGCATGGCCAAGATTGATCGGGATTCGAACCCGGTCTGGAAATATCTCGGCACCGCCCATCACGATTTTTCCATCGCCGATGATGGGCGGGTTTATGCGTTAACGCAGGAATTCCGGTTCAACAGCTATGCCAATCGCAAACAACTGACCCCGCCGCGTCTCGATGACTTTGCCGTAATCTTGTCGCCAGAGGGTGAAGAGATCAAAAAGGTCTCCATCCTCGATGCGCTGATCAATTCAAGCTATGCGAACATGGTCGATTTCGCGCCCTATTTCTCGAACGAAGATATTCTGCACACCAACACCATCCAGTTGATTGACGCCCAAACGGCCAAAAACTTCGCCTATGGCAAAGAAGGTGATGTTGTCGTCTCCTTCCGTGATCTTGGCATCATTGCCGTGCTTGATATGGATGCGGAAAAAATCGTCTGGGCGACACGCGGTCCATGGCTGGGTCAGCATGACCCGGATGTTCTGCCCAATGGCGATATCTTGCTGTTTGATAATCAGGGGCAGCTTGCCGATCCGGATGGCGGGCAATCGCGCGTGCTTCAGATCAACCCGCAAACCAATGCCATCACCTGGCAATATAAAGGCACGGCCGATCAGAAGTTCGACAGCAACATCCGCGCAGATCAGCAACGCCTGCCCAACGGCAATACGCTGATCACTGAATCAAGTGGCGGCCGATTGCTTGAAGTCACACAGGACGGCGACATCGTGTGGGAATTCCACAACCCGATCCGGCGTGATGATCCCGAAAAACCCGACACCAAACTTATCCCCGTTGTATCGCAGGCCGAACGCATCACCGATGCGCGTGTCTATCTGTATCGCAACACCCCCGCCTCCAACGCAGGAGAAGCACAATGATATCCGAACAAAACGTACCTAAAACAATCGCCCCGTCGACAAAGCCCGATTTGAAACTGCTGACAATCGGAACGGCGACAATTGCCTGCGCCATGCTTCTGACCGCATTTCCGGCCCATGCCTATGTCGGTCCCGGTGCGGGGCTAAGCCTTTTATCCGCACTCTGGGCCGTTCTGGCCGCGGTATTTGTCGCTGTTGGTTTCATTCTGATGTGGCCGCTTCGCAAAATGATGCGCAAACGCAAAGCCAACCGTGAAACGGCCAAGCACACGGCGACACATGTTTCCGAACAACAGAATTCCTAAGCCAACTTCGCAATAACCGACCACAGGACTTGAGCACGATGGGAATTTTTGACTGGCCCGCACCCGTATTTGCCACCCTGGACGGGCTTATGACAAATGCCATCGGCCCGTTTGGCCGCGTGCTTGTATGGGCACTGCTCTGTGCGGTGATCTCAATGGTGCTGTATCGCGTCCTGTCGCCACAAAAACGCATCAAACAGATCAAGTCCGAAGTCAAAACGGCGCAAAAAGCCATGGCCGATGATGATGGCGAAGATTTCGCTCATGGCATGCGACTGGCCCGCGCGCAGCTTGGAAAGGCGTTCAAGCTGGTTGGCTTTGTCATCGGTCCGGCCGTTGTTGCATCGTTGCCCGCCCTTGCCCTGATTGTCTGGCTGGACGGGCAATATGGATATAGCTGTCCAGCCCCCGATCAAAACATTGCCATCACAATCGAACCGCAAGGAACCGCGTTTGAACAGGTCGGCATCAACCCGGATGCCGACAATGGCACCTGCCCGATTGTGCAAATCCCCGGAAACCTTGACGGGCAAAGCCATGTCGTTGCCGCCGCAGCCGCCATTCCGGTCATGCATCACAAGGTCTGGTGGAACCATCTGATCGGGAATCCCGCCGGATATCTTCCCGATGACACCCCGGTGACCTTGCTTCGTTTCGAGTTACCTGCACAGGAAATCCTTTCTGTCGGGCCGTATTGGGCACGTGGCTGGGAGCTGACATTCTTTGTCGCCCTTTTGTTGGGATCGCTTGCGATCAAGAAAGGATTTCGGATCGAATGAACCACTCAGCAAACAACATGACCAATGCCCCCTCATCGCGTACGCCTTCCAATGCCGAAGCATTCCACGTCTCGGGATGGGACCACTGGCTAAGCGGATGGATCGCGCGCAGCCCGTCGCAATGGATACGCCTGGGCAATTTCGAAACAAGGATGGCTGCTGACAGCATCGAAAACGTTCAGGTCGAAAAACCGATCTTCGTTGCCGGTCTTGCCCGATCGGGCAGCACAATCTTGCTTGAAACACTCGCCCGGCATGAAGATGCCGCAACCCACCGCTACCGCGATTATCCGCCGGTCTTTACACCATGGTTCTGGAACCGCTTTGTTGATCTTGCCCCGGGTCGGCAGAATGTCGCGGTCGAACGCACCCATGCCGATGGTATCAACATCACCCCCGAAAGCCCCGAAGCCTTCGAAGAAATGATCTGGATGGCGTTCTTCCGCCATCTGCATGATACCGGCGAAAGCAACATTCTTGATGGTCAGATCAGCAACCCGGCATTCGAAAAATTCTACCGCGAACATATTCGCAAACTGATCCATGTACGCGGCGGTCAACGTTATGTGTCAAAGGCCAATTATCTCGTCACCCGGATGGAATATCTGTTGTCGATATTCCCCGACGCACGCTTTGTCTTGCCGGTGCGTGATCCGGTTTGGCATATCGCATCCCTGATCAAACAACATGCGCTGTTTTGTTTGGGTGAACAGAACAATCCGCGTGCGGTAGCCCATATGCAGCGTGTCGGGCATTATGAATTCGGTCTCGACCGTCGCCCGATCAATACCGGCGATCTGCATGCGACACTCGACATCATGAAGCTTTGGAAAAACGGGAATGAAATAGAAGGCTGGGCGCGATACTGGTCAAATCTGCATCACTATATCGCCGACCGGTTGATCGTGAACAAGGCGTTGGATAAGGCGACACTTGTGGTCCGCTATGAAGACCTTGTTGCCGATCCGGCAGGAAAACTGCGCACCCTGTTTGACCATGTCGATCTGGATGATGCACAACCGATCATTGACCGCGTTGCCCCGACCATTCATGCGCCGGATTATTACCAACCGAAATTTAGCACCGAAGAAACAGCAATGATCCACGACCTCACCGGCATTGCGGCGAAACGGTTTGGCTATGACGGCAGACCTGCCTAAAGCATATAACCGACAAAAAAGGGGCAGGAATGTTTTCCTGCCCCGTCAGTTTCCTTGCATCTCTCAGGAATACTCCCTGACAGATCAGTGGGTGTCTTCCTTACGACCTGTGGCAACATGCCAAAGATCCCATCCGGCAAGGGCGACGGTAAACGCCACCATGATCCCCAAATCCCAGCGCGGGACATACCC
This sequence comes from Thalassospira lucentensis, assembly GCF_050516545.1. Taxonomy (GTDB): domain Bacteria; phylum Pseudomonadota; class Alphaproteobacteria; order Rhodospirillales; family Thalassospiraceae; genus Thalassospira; species Thalassospira lucentensis_C. The sequence continues at coordinate 3,002,509 of NZ_CP191544.1, forward strand.
AACCAGAATGCCGACAAAACCGACAAGAACCACAAACGCCGAAAGCGCCATAATGCGGTTTACAAGATTACTCGCCATCAGGTTTCTCCCTGTGTACTGAGATATGTTTTCAACCAGTTTGCTGTCCGCAACAAACGGGCATCGTCACCTATTTTTCCGACAAGCTGAATGCCCATCGGCATACCGCTTTGCGACCAAAGCAACGGAATGGTAATGGCCGGTGTGCCACAGTACGTCCAAAGTCCGTTAAAGATCGCGTTGCCCGTGGTATTCAAATCCGCCGGAGCAGGTCCAGGGGCCGCCGGTGTTATGATCGCATCACAGCGCGCGAACACTTCCTTCAACCCGGCATTCAGAATCTTGCGCCAATCAAGTGCGGCAAGATAATCGCGCGCCTTGACATCGTTGCCCTTATCAATCGCTTCGAGAATTTCTGACGACAATTGATCCCGGCCACGTTTTTCATAGGCGTAGTAATCCTTGGCCATTTCGGCAAAGTTGATCCGTGCGCGAAGCGCACTCGCATCATCAAATGCCTTGGGCAAAGGGGCCTCGAAACATTGATCACCAAGCATTTTGGTGATCTCTTCAAACGCCATGACGGTTTCTTCATCCGCCACGTCTTCAAATTGCGGCGGACGGACAAAGGCAAACATCGGGGTTACCAATGGATCGCTTTTGGCCGTATCAAGCAACCTTGGCGTTGGACTTGGCGTGGTTGCAGGATCATGTGCGTCATGGCCAAACAGGGTTTCAGCCACCATCGCCGCACCATTGATCGAATTGGCAAAGACACCAATCGTATCAAGGCTTGGACTTTGGCTTAGAACCCCGGTTCGGGCAATCGCGCCAAATGTCGGTTTAAACCCGACCACCCCGCAAAACGAAGCCGGACGGATAATTGATCCACCCGTTTGCGTGCCAACAGCCAGCGGCACCATGCCCGCACCGACGGCGGCCGCCGATCCGGCTGATGACCCACCCGGTGTATGATCCGGGTTGTGGGGGTTTCGGGTTTTTGATGGATGCATAAAGGCAAGTTCGGTGGAAACCGTCTTGCCCATAATGATCGCACCGGCCGCTTTAAGCCGCGACACCAAAACCGCATCATCTTCCGGAACCCGACCGCTATCAAGCACAGTACCGTTTGACGTTGGAATACGGGCCGTATCAATGACGTCCTTTAACCCGACGGGCAGGCCATGAAGCGGGCCAATTGGTGCACCGGATTGCCGTCTGGCATCCAATGCGCGGGCCTGGGCAATGGCATGATCACTATCAAGCCACGCCCATGCCTGAACCTGTGGTTCAATCTCGGCGATCCGGGCAAGACAGGCCTCGACATATTCGACTGCGCGGACCGCCCCGCTTGCAAGGCGGTCCCGCAACTCGATGACATCAAGCGTCAGTAATGGGTTGATCTTACTCATCTAAGCAATCCCCTTACCGTGCGCCGTAGAACAGATCCGGCAGATGGAACACGATCTGTGGGAAAGTGTACATCAAGACCATGCTGACGATCACCATGAACAGGAACGGCATGATGCCCTTGAAGATATCGGTCAACAACATCCCCGGAGGCGCCACCCCTTTCAGGTAATAGGCCGACATCGCCATCGGCGGTGTCAGGAACGAGGTCTGCAGGTTCAATGCAACCAGAATACCAAAGAACAGCGGATCAATATCAAACAGCGGCAGCAATGGCAGGAAGATCGGAACGAAGATGATAATGATCTCCGACCATTCCAGCGGCCAGCCAAGAAGGAAAATGATCAGCTGGGCCAGCAACAGGAACTGAAGCGGCGTCAGGTCAAGTCCACCAACAAACTCGGCAATCACATGTTCACCACCAAGATAAGAGAACACAGACGAGAACGTATAAGACCCGACAAACAACCAGCACACCATCGCCGATGTCCGCACCGTCAGATAAACCGACTCACGCAACCGGTCAAAGGTCAGTGCCCGATAAGACAATGCCAGAACCATCCCGCCAAGTGCACCAATCGATGCGGCTTCGGTCGGGGTCGCAAGACCAAACAGGATAGACCCCAAAACCGACAGGATCAGGAAGGCCAGCGGGAAGAACGAGGTTGCCAGCATCCAGAGAACTTTGGGCAGCGGCACTTCGGGAATTTCATCACTGGTTGGCTTCGGTGCTGCCTTGGGCTGCAACATTGCACGGCCCATCACATACAAAAGATACAAACCAACCAAGGTCAGGCCCGGCAGAAGCGCGCCCGCATACAGACGCACAATCGAAACACCCGATGCAGCGGCATAGACAATCAACATGATTGATGGCGGGATCAGAATGCCAAGCGTACCACCGGCACAGATAATGCCCGCAGCAAAGCTTTTGTCATAACGGGCTTTAAGCATCGCTGGCAGGGCCAGCATCCCCATCAGGGTCACAACCGCACCGACAATCCCGGTCGCGGTCGCAAACAATGCACAGGTAACAAGGGCTGCAACACCAAGGGATCCCGGTATATTGCGCGCCGCAATGTTAAGGGTGCCAAACAACCGATTGACGATATTGGCCCGTTCAACGATGTAGCCCATAAACAGGAACAGCGGCACTGCCGTCAGCACCTCGTTGGACATCACCGTGTATGTCTGGTTGATAAACAGATCGAATATTCGACTGTTAAACGCGCCTTCAAACCACGTGCTCACGGATGTCAGAATATCACTGTCTTCGGCCAGCCGGTCAAAGGCCCGCCACATGCGACCAGCATCGAAATAGGCGTAATAACCAAATCCTATCCCCAAGGCCATCAGGGTAAAGGCAACCGGGAAACCCAGAAATACCAGTATAATAAAGATGCCCAGCATCAGCAGGGCGACATGTGCGTCAATCACTTTGGCAGCTCCGTTCGGGGGCGTTGATCAGGTCGTGGTCAGAAACCGGCATCGGTCAGTCTTCCTTGGCCACTTGCTGTTTCATCAGCAGTTCTTCGGTTTCTTCGACATCATCATCCGCATTACGCCAGTACCCTTCGCGGATACACAAAATGCAACGCATGACCTGGGCTATGCCCTGAATGAACAGAAGAATACCGGCTGCGACAATCACCGCCTTGAATTGAAAGATCGGAACGCCCGCCGGGCTGTTCACGCTTACTTCGCCATAACCCCAAGACCGGACCGCGTATTTCCAGCCAGACAGGATCAGTGCCGTAACACCGGGGAAGAAGAAAAAGATATAAAGGACCAGATCAACCTTGGCCTGGGTTTGAGGCTTCCACAGGCGATAAAGGAAATCGCCGCGTACATGCCCGCCGCGTGACAGGGTATAAGCCCCACCCATCATGAACAGCGTGCCATACATGATAAAGGACACATCAAGTGACCATGTGGTTGGTGCGTTAAATAAGTATCGCGAAGCCACCTCATAGCTCATGCCAAGCGTCATAAGGAGAATCAGCCAGCCAAAGGTTTTGCCAAACCAAGCCGACAATCTGTCCGCGAATTCAATAAATCCAATCATGAAATCCTGTCCGTTCGCGTATTGATCGCTCCGCCTGCTGCATGACACAGCAGACGAAGCGATCAGGATCATCAAACCACTGAAAAACCGTAACGGTTGATCAGAGTTTCAATTTGCCCGGGAAGTAGTGGTTATATGCCAACTGATAATCAGGCGAGTTCATCAGTTCATAATAAGTCACACGTTCTACCCATGCACGCTGGCTATCAAGAACCCGTTTCATGAACGGATCTTCTTCCAGGGTCGGGATCAGTTTATCCCAAGCTTCAAGCTGCGCTGCCAGGATTTCTTTCGACGTGCGGTGAACTTCAACGCCGGCGTCCTGAAGTTTCTGCAAATCGGCAGAATAGTTATCCATGGCAAGTGCGGTGTTCGAGGTCGAAGCAGCTTCAACCCCATGGCGCAAGATCGCTGCGAGATCCGGATCAAGGTCTTCCATCAGCGATTTGCTGAACAGGAACTCAAAGCTTTCAGATGCCTGATGGTACGAAGAAAGATAGTAGTTCTTCGCAACGTCCTGTGCGCCAAAACGCATGTCAGACGACGGGTTGTTGAATTCAAACGCATCAATCACGCCACGTTCCATTGCCGGGACAATTTCCCCGCCTGGAAGCTGTGCAACAGACATGCCCATTGACTGCAGAAGGTCAGCAGCCAGACCCACGGTGCGGTACTTGAAGCCTTCAATATCGGCAACCGTGTTGACTTCGCCTTTGAACCAGCCGAACGGCTGTGCTGGCATCGGGAAACCAAGAAGGCCTTCAACATCAAGACCCATCACGTCCTGGGTCAGTTCGCGATAGAATTCCTGACCACCGCCCGCATAGAACCAGCTCAGCATCGTGGTTGCAGAACCACCAAACACCGGACCGGTACCAAACAGGGATGCCGCTTTGTTTTTGCCATACCAGTAAACCGGCACGGAATGCGCAATATCGATCAGGCCATCATTGACCGCATCCAGAACCTGAAAAGCAGCAACAACAGCACCTGCTGGCAGAAGGTCGATTTTAAGGCGACCACCTGACATGGCTTCGACACGATCAACATATTGCTGGGCAAATGTCATCCAGATGTCAGATGACGGCCAGGAAGTCTGCATTTTCAGCACCATCGGTGCTGGCTGTGCATGGACGGCAGGTGCGGCAAACATTCCTGTTGCTGCGGCACCACCGGCGACAACCCCGGTCGCACCTTTGGTAAGGAACGAACGGCGGGATAGTTCCTTGGACGTCACGTCTTTGGCCTTAGATTTCATATCCATTATTTCCTCCCAGATTTATCGCCGTTTCCCGACAACCATTGCCGGATAATGAACGATAACTGTCAGCCTTCAAAAGTCCCTGACCTCATTATTGAAGATCATTTAGGATGCGCTTTTCCCGTTTCGGGACCTGAAAAACGGCACGCATTTTGTTATTATTATAACTTTGAACTAACGAAATTTCGGCGGTTTCCCACCTTTTACGCAACCCGGTCACCCGGTTCACGTCCCTGAAAATAGGCATCAAGATTGTCCAGCGCGCGGAACCCCATGGCATCGCGCGTTTCTTCGGTGGCGGATCCTATATGTGGCAACAGAAAAACGTTTTTCAACGCGCTAATCCGTTGATTTCCACCGGGTTCAGTGCGGAACACATCCAAACCGGCAGCAAACAGCTTTCCGCTTTCAAGGGCCGCGACCAAGTCATCTTCATCCACCAGATTGCCCCGTGCCGTATTCACGATAATCGCACGATCTGGCAGCAACGCAATGGTATCACGATTAATGATGCCGGTCGTCTCCGGCGTTGACGGGCAATGCAATGACAACACATCCGAATTGGCAAAAAGCCCTTCGATCGTATCGTGATACACAGCCCCCTTCACAAGATGTTCCGCGACCGGTTTGCGGTTGTGATAATGAACAGTCATTCCAAAACCACGCGCACGTTCGGCTGCAACCTGCCCGACACGCCCCATCCCGAGAACGCCGAAACGTTTGCCGGTGACCTGCCGCCCGACCATAAAGGCCGGCGACCAGAAATCCCATTTCCCGGCACGCACCATGGCATCGCCTTCGGCACCGCGCCGTGATGCACCTAACATACACAGCATCGCGATCTCGGCCGTGGCATCGGACAACACATCAGGGGTGTTGGTCACAACAATCCCCGCATCCTTGGCAGCCGCCAGATCAACGTGATCGACACCCACAGAATGGTTGGCAATAATCTTAAGGTTTTTCGGCAATGCCGCGATGACATCTGCTGAAAAATGTTCGGAATGGCACGGCAGGACAGCATCGACCTGCTGGCATTTTTCGATCAGTTCTTCACGCGTAAAAACGCGGTCTTCGGCATTGGTAAGCACCTGATAGTCGCGTGCCGCGCGTGCCTGAACGGCATCACGCAAACGGCGCGTTATCAAAAGCTTTGGCTTATCGGGCATGCGGACGCTCCCGGTTTTCCCTGAAAGGTAGATTTATTTATTATCTAACAAGGAAACACCTATAAGGAAAAACCATCAATAGGCGATCAACTATGCAGCAATTCTTTTTCACTTCGTGGAAAACCAAGGACCGAACTGCAAATGCCTCACACACACCAAAAGACACTCAGGACAATGATTTCAATAGATAAAACCAGTTTTACGCCCTGATTTCCCAAACGAAATTTACCAACATCTTTCTTTCATACAAACGTATACATCTGACCAACAATGACCCGTGCGAATCACCGCAAGCAGACTCTGGCACGTCATCAAAAAGCGATTTGGGATAAAAAAGGCCGCTGCCCGTTAAGGCAGCGGCAATGCGGCCGACAAGACGCCGGTCGGGAAGAATCCGTAATTTATGATCTACGAGCTTCTGCAATCCCCAGATTTACAGTGCCCGTAACGTGATCACATCTTGACCCAAACAGCCCCGTCCCGACCGGACCGAACGACGGCCTCGACAAATTTCATGCCTTTAAGGCCTTCGACAACGCCGGGCACCAAAAGCGATCCCGTGTCTGGTGCCGTTCCGTTGATATGCGCAGTCAACTGATCGGCAAAATCGCTATAAAGATTGGCAAAACCTTCAAGATAGCCTTCCGGGTGTCCCGGTGGCACACGCACACCACGCAGACCTTCGGAACCGATACCGGCCCCGCCACGGGTCAGCAGTTCCGGGCGACCATCAAGCGGGCGGAAATGCAAATGGTTGGGATGTTCCTGCGCCCATTCAATCCCGCCCTTGTCACCATAAACCCGCAATTTCAGACCATTTTCATGCCCAATGGCAACCTGACTGGCCCAAAGCATCCCGCGTGCGCCATTCTCATAGCGCAGAAGAATTTGCACATTGTCGTCAAGCTTACGGCCCTGAACAATGGCATCAACATCCGCGCACAGTTCGCTGACCTCAAGCCCTGAGACAAACTCCGCGATATTATGTGCATGGGTGCCGATATCGCCAAGTGCCCCGCCCATACCGGCTTTGGCCGGATCGGCACGCCAACTGGCCTGCTTGTTATCGGTGTCTTCGACCCGGGTTGCCATCCAGCCTTGCGGGTACTCGACCTGCACCAGTCGAATGCTGCCAAGCTTGCCATCGGCAACCATCTGACGGGCTTCGCGCACCATCGGATAGGCGGTGTAATTATGTGTTAGGGCAAACAAAAGACCGGTTTCTTCGACCTTGGCCTGAATTTTCTCGGCTTCCTCGACCGTCAGGCAAAGCGGCTTGTCACAAATCACGTGAATGCCTGCATTCAGCATCGCCATGGTGGCGGGGAAATGCAGATGGTTTGGTGTGACAATTGCACAGACATCCATACCGTCTTCACGTGCGGCTTCCTGCTTGGCCATGGCCTCGAAACTGTCATAGCTGCGATCCGGGGCAATGAACAATTCTGCGGCCGACGCGGCAGCAATATCAGGCTTTGATGACAAAGCCCCTGCAACCAGTTCGTAACGGTCATCAAGGCGGGCTGCAATGCGGTGAACAGCACCGATAAAGGCACCTTGCCCGCCACCGACCATACCAAGACGGATGCGACGACTAGGATTGGAAATATTGCTCATGTCTGTCTCCAGAAGTCTTTTCACTGTGTTTGATACGACGTGACGGGCTTAGGCTTAGGCTTAGGCTCAGGACCTAGGCTGCCTTAATCAAGGCCAAGAATACGGCGATTTGCCGCCTCGTCCGTGCCGCCATCGGCAAAATCGTCAAAGGCCTTTTCCGTCACGCGAATAATATGGTTCTTGATGAACTCGGCCCCTTCGCGGGCACCGTCTTCGGGATGTTTTAACGCACATTCCCATTCCAACACGGCCCAGCCATCAAAATCAATCGCGGCAAGCTTGGAAAAGATTGCGCTAAAGTCAACTTGCCCATCGCCAAGCGACCTGAACCGCCCCGCACGCCCGACCCAGTTTTGATACCCGGAATAAACGCCCTGACGCCCGGTCGGATTAAATTCGGCATCCTTGACGTGGAACATACGAATACGGTCGGCGTAAATATCGATGAAATCAAGATAATCAAGCTGCTGAAGCACAAAGTGGCTCGGATCATACAGAATGTTGGCCCGTGGATGGTTTTTCACCCGCTCCAAAAACATCTCGAATGTTGCCCCGTCAAACAGGTCTTCACCCGGATGGATTTCATAGCAAACATCAACGCCGCATTCATCCGCAACATTCAGGATCGGGGTCCAGCGTTTGGCAAGTTCGTCAAACGCGGTTTCAATCAAACCCGCCGGGCGCTGCGGCCACGGATAAACATAAGGCCAGGCAAGCGCGCCCGAGAAAGTCGCATGGGCCGAAATGCCCATATGTTGCGATGCTTTAAGCGCTGCTTTTACCTGATTAACCGCCCATTCCTGACGGGCTTTGGGATTGCCGCGCACTTCCGGTACAGCAAAGCCGTCAAACATTTCATCATAAGCCGGATGAACCGCAACAAGCTGGCCTTGCAGATGGGTCGAAAGTTCGGTCAACTCGACGCCATATTGCGCAAGTGTTCCGGTAATTTCTTCACAGTAATCTTTGTTGTTTGCAGCTTTTTCAACATCAAACAGCCGCTTGTCCCAACTCGGGATCTGAACCCCCTTATATCCCAACGACCCGGCCCAACGGCCAATGGAATCAATGGTGTCGAACGGGGCTTCATCACCTGCAAACTGGGCTAGGAAAATAGCCGGTCCCTTAAGCGTTTTCATCTCAGACCTCTTTGACTGCGTCCTGATGGGTATGGTGGAAAATAGGGGCGTCGGGCGGGATCTCGCCCGACGCCTGGATGCTTGGTCCCAACCAAAGACCAATTAGCAAAGATCAATTAGAACGGGCTGTCCGGGAAATAGAAGTTCTCGGCATTTTCTTGGGTCACGACAGTCGCGCCAAGAATGTAGCGGCCTTCAACCGGCACACCGGATGTGAATTTCAGCGCCGTCAGCTCCATCGCGGTTGCGATCATTGCTGGCGGATACAGAACGTCAATCGGGGTCAGTTTGTCGCCATCCATCACGCGTTTGATGATGTCTTTCATGCCCGCACCGCCAACGATGAACATCTCGTCGGTACGATCCGCCTGTTTGACGGCTTCGATCACACCAAGTGCGATGTCATCATCCTGTGCCCAGACCGCGTCGATCTGCGGGAAGCGCGACAGGAAGTCCTGCATCACTTCATAGCCGTCATCGCGGTTCCAGTTGGCGTGCTTCATATCAAGAACTTCGATGTTTGAACCTTCGATGGATTCAATGAAGGCATCCACACGTTCGGTATCAATCGTGGTCGGAATGCCACGCAAGATAACGATCTTGCCTTCGTCATTCAGACGATCCCGGATGTATTCACCCGATACACGACCCAGTTCCGGGTTATTCCCCGCAACGTAAACGTCTTCAATCCCCGGAAGGGAAAGACCACGGTCAACAACGGTGATGAACTTTCCAGCTTCCTTGACCTGCTGGACCGGAACGGTCAGCGGATCAGATTCAAACGGCAAGATAACCAACGCATCAATATTCTGAACCGACACCAGATCTTCAAGATCGTTGGCCTGTTCCGATGCACCATTTGCCGAAACAACGACGACATCAATATTGGGATAGGAAGCCTCGATACGTTTTTCGGCCTCCGCAGCATGCCAGTTCAGGCCACCGGCCCAACCATGGGTCGCAGCGGGAATAGAAACACCGATTTTAATTTTTTCCTGTGCAAAAGCACCGGTAGACACAAGGCCAAGACCCAGAACACAGGCGGCCCCAAGATATTTCGTAAACGTTTTCATAAACGCTTCCTCCTGATCAAAAAAATGATGCGTTTTCACATTCATCCCGGACGTTGATCGCCGGTTATTTGCTCTTTTTGCGTCGCCAGTCCCCACGTTGCAGGAAAACAGCAACGATGATGATCAGCCCCTGAACCGCTCCGTTCAGATAGTTACTGATCGCATCCGTCAAATTCAGAATATTACCAATGGTGGTCAGCATGATCGCACCGACAACCGTGCCCCAGATCCGGCCATAGCCGCCCTTAAGCATCGTGCCGCCAATGATCACGGCTGCAATGGCTTCAAGTTCCCAAAGAACGCCGGTCGAACTGGATGCCGAACCAAGGCGCGGCACATAAATGATGGTCGCAATCGACACACAAATCCCCTGGATCACATAGGTCAGGGTTTTGACCCGGTCGACATGGATTGCGGAATAGCGTGCAACCTGTTCATTTGACCCGATGGCAAAGCATTTCCGGCCAAACGGCGTCATGTTCAACAACACATACCCGGCAACCGCGACCACAAAGAACACCAGTACCGGCACAGGAATGCCCAAGACATCGCCGTAATAAATCGGGCGATAGACACCGCGCACCCCAAAATCAAGCGACAAGGTCCCGCCATCGGCCATATAGGTCACAAGCGATCGGTAAATCCCCATGGTGCCAAGGGTGACGATGAAGGCTTCAATCTTGCCCTTTGTGCTGACCAGACCATTAACCGCCCCGGCCCCGATGCCCAGAACGATACTGAGCAAAACACCAAGAAGAACGGTTTCAACCCCGGCCCCCAATGTTTCGACAAGCGTGTTCATCACAACAATCATGGCACCGGAAATAAACGCCGCCATCGACCCGACCGAAAGATCAATCCCGCCGGCCGTAATAACAAAGGTCGCCCCGACCGCGATGATGCCGATAAAGGCCGCGCGGGTGAAAATATTTGAAAGATTCCCGCCGCTCAGGAAGGCTTCATTAATCGCCGTTCCCAAGATGAAAAGTCCCACCAGCGCAAGGAACGGGCCCAGCGCCTTAAAATCGATGCTAAAGCCGCTCGAAGTCTTTGAAGTCGTGGCTTCGGTGCGCTCAAGGCTACTCATGAACAGACACTCCCTGCTTGCCTGAAATTCCTGTCGCATGCCGCATGATTTCATGCTCATTGCGGTCGTTACCTTCGAGAATGCCTGTAATGCGCCCGGCTGCCATAACCGCAATACGGTCAGACAGGCCAAGCATTTCGGGCATTTCGGACGACAGGAGAATGACGGATTTACCGCGATTGGTAAGATCGCCGATGAAATGATAAATCTGGCTTTTCGTACCAATATCAATGCCGCGTGTCGGCTCATCAATGATCACGATGTCCGGATCGGTTTCCATGACTTTGGCCAGTAGAAGTTTCTGCTGATTGCCGCCGGAAAAATCACCGACCTTGGATTTACGGTCGGCTGCCCGGATATCAAATGCTTCAATCGCGGCTTCAAGCGCGGCTTCTTCGGCCTTGCGATCAATGATCACGCGCCCGAATTTTTCCAGTGCCAGCAATGTCAGATTGGGCCGCATATCCATATTCAACAGCAACCCGCTGCCTTTGCGATCCTTGGTCAGATAAGCAATCCCGCTTTTCTTGGCATCTTGCAGGCTGTTGATCTGGATCGGCGCCCCATTGCGCTCAATCTGACCCGAACTTCTGTCGCGCAGACCAATGATCGCTTCCATAAGGGCGGTACGTCCGGCTCCGACAATCCCGGCAAAGCCAAGAACTTCACCACGGCGAAGATCAAAACTGGCATCACGGACTTGCCCATCCACCGAAAGCCCCCGGATCGAAAGCGCAATGTCGGATGCCTTGACCGGTTCACGATCGGGGAACATCTGTTTGATGTCGCGCCCAACCATCAGACGCGCCATATCATCCTTTTCAAGACCCGAAACAGGTTCGGTCGTGATGTGACACCCATCGCGCAAAACTGTCACCCGGTCGGCAATGGCTTTGATCTCGTCAAGTTTATGAGAAATATAAAGGATCGCCACACCCTGCTCGCGCAACCGCTTGATCTGCTCAAACAGGATATCAACCTCGCGCCCGGTCAGAACCGCTGTGGGTTCGTCCAGAATCAGGATATCGGCTTTTTTGGACAGTGCCTTGGCAATTTCGACCATCTGGCGGTCAGATACCGGCAGGTCCCGAATGCGCGTACGCGGATCAACATCGCATTGCAATTGATCCAGAAGCTTTTTGGCCTCAAAGCGCATCGTCGCTTTATCAAGGAACCAGCCCCGTTTGATTTCACGGCCCAGGAAAATGTTTTCTTCAACGGTCAGTTGTTCGGCAAGGTTCAATTCCTGATGGATCAGGATCACGCCGTGGTTTTCACCAATTTCACTATCAAGGAATTCAACAGATGCCTGATCAAGAACCAGTTCACCACTGGTCGGCTGGTGATAGCCAGACAGGATTTTAACCAATGTCGATTTGCCCGCACCATTCTCGCCCAAAAGAGCATGGACTTCGCCCGCATACAGATCGATGGAAACATCGAAAAGCACCTGTGCTGATCCAAATGACTTGCAAATCTGCCGACCGGACAGGCGTATTCGCGCCTGTTGATCGGGATTAACGGCGTGAACGGCCGCATCCGACATGATGTATCCTCCCTAGCGTCGCATTTTTGCGATCAACTGCTTATTACAGCCTGTGTAAACGTTTTCATTTTTTATGTAAACCTTTACATTTGTGTAATTGTGATCAAAATCACCGCTCCAAACGACCTGATGAATGCCGCTAGACAGCCTGTTACCGGCAGAGTAGGAAGAAGCATGAATGAAAAAATCGCGACGATTGAAGATGTTGCCCGCCATGCGGGGGTATCGATTGCCACTGTAAGCCGGGCTTTGCACAAGCCAGATGTGGTTTCAGAAACCACCCGTGAAAAAGTGCAAACCGCCATCGCCGCGACGGGCTATACCGCCAATGTCATGGCCAGAAACCTGCGCCTGAACCGTTCTGGCATGATCCTTTTGCTGGTTCCAGACATCGGAAACCCGTTTTTTTCATCGATTCTGTCGGGCATTGAAAAAGGTGCCAGTCAGGCGGGCTATAATGTTCTGATTGGTGATACGCAAAACGACCCTGACCGCGAAGCCACTTATGCCGCCTATCTGCGCAGCAATCAGGCCGATGCCATGATCTTGCTGAATGGTCGATTACCAGCCCCGCTTGCCAATGCACCGGCAAATGCAGCGCCGCCGGTGGTGATTGCCTGTGAACGTATTCCCGGATGTGCGCTGCCAACTGTCATCATTGATAATGACGAGGCATCTTTTATCGCCACCCGCCATTTGACGGATTTTGGCCACACACGCATCGCCCATGTCAGCGGCCCTTCAAACAACATCCTGACCACAGACCGTGTTGCGGGATATCGCCGCGCATTGGTGTCCGCTGACATTCAACACGACCCGGCCCTGATGTATCGCGGTGATTTTTCAATTGATTCGGGGATTGCCGCCGGACGCGCCCTTCTGGCCGATCCGAAAACACGACCAACAGCCGTATTTTGTGCCAGTGATGGCATGGCAATCGGGGTAATTGTTGCGGCCAAGGAATATGGCCTGCGCATCCCCCAAGACCTTTCCGTCGTTGGTTTTGACGACATTCCCCATGCGGCCGCCTATGATCCGCCCATCACCACCGTTCGCCAACCCCGCCGCCGATTGGGCGAACGGGCAATTGCCCTTCTTCTGGATCGGCTGGGTGCCAAGGCACCTTTTGAAAACCGTGAAAAGGGCCCTGTCATTGTACCAACCGAATTGATCGTGCGACAAAGCACAGGCCCTTGCCCCAAGAGTTAAGGTGACAAGCTATCCCTTAGCGAACCACCCCCTTAACCACCTGTGATCTTTTGCCATTCCCGAACCACAGCGCGCGCCTCTCCTTCGTGATCACGCCCGGATTTTGACGTTTCTGATGCGAAAATCTCGAACCGGATACCGTTGGGATCACGGAAGAACAGACGCCGTGCGCGCCCGTCATCTTCATTGTGATACACCACCTTGTGCTGGAACAGATGGTTCTGCCAGGCAATCACATCACGCGGCGCATCACAGCGCAGACCGATATGGAACACTTCGTCGGGCATATGCGGATCATTGGGATAAGGCCCGGTATCTGCGGGCCAGTCAAAGAATGACAGCCGCGTTCCATCCGGCAAGGAATATGTCATCAGCAAATAATCGCTTTTCCACGACGGGCTATAACCGCTTTCGGCATGGACAAGCGTTGCGCCGATCACTTTGGCATAAAAATGATCCGTCTTTTCAAGATCGCGGGTTGGAAAAGCAAGATGGTCGACACTGACAGGTGCAGGTGACATGGCCTCCTCCGTCTTTGGTTATCCTTAAGGGTCAAACGCGAGAACACAGAAAATGATCCGCCATCAATATGGTCAATCTTTCCTGAACCATTGAATGCCCGCGGTTTCGGTATCAGACTAGGATCAGGATTTCGCAACTTGCAAGCAGCGTGTTTTCGCTTTCAAACGCACGTATTTTTTCCGGCGTCCGCCCATACTAAGCAGATGGGGAATTGCAAACCAAAATCAATGCGATGACCATCCGGACAAAGCGTCATAAAACCACAATATCACGCAATGATAAAATCGCATTAGGGTCAGGACTGATTAATTCGATTGGAATGGCAGTCGCATTAATCAGTCCTGACCCTACATATTAAGGCAATGCAGTATTGACCGTCATGCCCCTCGCTGCTATTGGGTCGCGGAACATAGCTGCGGAACATCCCGGCGATCGCGCGCGTTGTTACCCACATTCAAACAACGCGCATTTGGCATCACCACCCTTGATGGGGACATAAACGATGAATGACTACAGTTTATCCGTCTCCGGGTCATGGATGACGCAACGTTTCGCCGACCATTAGATGATGGCACCAACTTCTGGTGCGCCTGATGGTACGTTCGGTTTTGGCGTTTAACGCCACCCTATCCAATTTTTCCCGTCCCCGTGACATAGTTGTAGAGAGCCGCCTATGCCCGCAACGCCGTATTATCTGATCGATAAGTCCAAGCTGCTGCGCAACATGGAAAAGATCGCCTATGTGCGCGAACATTCCGGCGCGAAGGCATTGCTGGCCTTAAAATGCTTTGCCACATGGTCGGTGTTTGACTTCATGTCCGATTATATGGATGGCACAACATCATCATCGCTGTACGAAGTTAAACTTGGCCGCAAGAAATTCGGCAAGGAAACCCACGCCTATAGTGTGGCTTATTCCGATGATGAAATCACTGAGGTGATTGAAAATGCTGATAAAATCATTTTCAATTCCATCAGCCAGCTCACCCGTTTTAGCGATCAGGCATCGTCAATTGTGCGCGGTTTGCGCCTGAACCCGCAGGTCTCGACATCAAGCTTCGATCTGGCCGATCCGGCCCGCCCGTTTTCGCGCCTTGGCGAATGGGATGTCACCAAGGTCGAAGCCGTGATGGATCAGATCACCGGCTTTATGATCCACAATAACTGCGAAAATGCCGACTTTGATCTGTTTGATCAGATGCTGGGCAATATCGAAGCCAAATTTGGATCCCTCCTGTCGCGTGTCGAATGGGTCAGCTTGGGCGGCGGCATTCACTTTACCGGTGATGATTACCCGCTTGATACATTCTGTGCGCGTCTTCGGGCATTTTCCGAAAAGTTCGGCGTGCAGGTGTATCTTGAGCCGGGCGAAGCATCGATCACGAAAAGCACCACCCTTGAAGTCAGCGTGCTCGATACCCTGTTTAACGGCAAAAACCTGGCCATCGTCGATAGCTCGATCGAAGCCCACATGCTGGACCTTCTGATCTACCGCGAAAATGCCAAGGTGCTGCCAAATACCGGCGACCATTCCTATATGATTTGCGGCAAATCATGCTTGGCCGGGGATGTCTTTGGCGACTTTAATTTCGAGCATGAGATCAAGGTCGGCGACCGTATCTCCATTCAGGATGCGGCCGGCTACACCATGGTCAAAAAGAACTGGTTTAACGGGGTCGGCATGCCGTCCATCGTAATCCGGGAACTCGACGGAACGGAACGCGTTGTGCGTGAGTTCACCTTTGATGACTACGTATCGAGCCTTTCCTAAGCAGGAAAAGGACTTTTCATAGCGAACCGGGGCACTGAGTTGCCCCACCTCTCACAACAAGGGAGTTTTTGGCCCGACATGAAAAAGAATGTACTGATTATCGGCGCAGGTGGCGTCGCACAGGTCGTTGCACATAAATGTGCACAGCATAATGACGTGCTTGGCGATATTCATATCGCATCGCGTACTGCTGCCAAGTGTCAGGCAATCATTGACAGTATCCATGAAAAGAAAGCCCTAAAGAACGATGGCGTTCTTGAAGGTCACGCCCTGGATGCCACCGATATTGCTGCGACCGCTGCCCTGATCGAAAAAACCGGAAGCCAGATCGTCATTAATGTCGGATCCCCGTTTGTGAACATGCCGGTGATGTCGGCTTGCATCAAAACCGGTGTTGCCTATCTCGATACCGCCATTCACGAAGAACAGGACAAAATCTGCGAAACCCCGCCATGGTATGCCAACTATGAGTGGAAGCGCCGCGAAGAATGCGAAAAGGCCGGTATCACCGCAATTCTTGGCATCGGGTTTGATCCGGGTGTGGTCAATGCCTATGCCAAACTGGCGGTCGAAGATTACTTCGACAAGATTGACTCGATTGACATCATCGACATCAATGCCGGCAGCCACGGCAAATATTTCGCCACCAACTTCGATCCGGAAATCAATTTCCGCGAATTCACCGGCACGGTCTATTCCTGGCAGGACAGCAAATGGCAGTCCAACAAGATGTTCGAGATCAAGAAAATCTGGGACATGCCTGTGGTGGGTGAAAGCCAGACCTTCATGACCGGCCATGACGAAGTCCATTCCCTGTCCCAGAACCTTGACGTGCCCAATGTCCGCTTCTGGATGGGCTTTGGCGATCATTACGTCAATGTGTTTACCGTGCTCAACAGCATCGGTCTTCTCTCCGAACAGCCTGTCAAAACGGCCGAGGGCCTTGAAGTTGTGCCGCTTAAGGTCGTAAAGGCCTGCCTGCCGGACCCAAGCTCGCTGGCACCGGACTATACCGGTAAAACCTGCATCGGTGATCTGGTCAAGGGCACCAAGGACGGCAAAGAAACCGAAGTCCTGATCTATAACGTGGCGGACCACAAAGACGCCTTTAACGAGGTCGGCAGCCAAGGCATTTCCTATACGGCAGGTGTTCCGCCGGTGGCTGCTGCGATGCTGATCGCCACGGGCGAATGGGATGTGAAGAAAATGGCAAATGTCGAAGATTTGCCATCCAAACCGTTCCTGAATTTGCTCAACGGCATGGGCCTTCCGACCCGCATCAAGGACGCCAATGGCGACCGGGCGCTGGATTTTTCATAATTTCCACTAACCCATTACGATAAAATACAAAACGGCGGGCATGTTCCCGCCGTTTTTTCTTATGCGCAAGGCTATACAACCGCACAAAACGCTAGGCAGCTTTACAGAACACTACTATCCTAGATTGCAGGGACAGATTTCGGGATCAAATACCCATGCAACGGGGCATCGGATACGTTGCCGTAATGGCAGCCATATTTTTGGTCGGCAGCACGATTGCGCTGTGGAGCTACCAGATTCAGAAGGCCGGTTTGCTCGATGATGCCAAGCATGATCTTGACCTTGCCCGCCGCGTTTTTTCCTTTGAACTCAACATGATCTTTGAACCGGCCCCTGTCTTGTACGAGACATTGATAGATGCCGGTTTCCCTGAAAAGGATGACCCGAAATTTTCCGATACTTTTTTCGGATTGGTCACCGGGGCCGTTCGCAACCTTGATCAACTTGACGGGGCCTTTATCGGCTTTCCCGATGGTCGGTTTTATCATGTGCAAGACATACTGTTTACCGGCGGTGATCAGCCCACCGGACGCAGCAAGTTACCCGCAAACCACATCATGCGTCGCGCCATTGACACCCCTGAAACCGACCCGGTTGGAAAATGGTTCATGCAGGCCAATGGCAGCAAACAATGGTCATCCGCACCCATGGCGGCAAAGCCCTATGATCCGCGTCAGCGCGGCTGGTACAGCCTTGCCCTTGGTCACGAATTTGGCGGATGGACGGACCCGTATATCTTTGCTTCAAGCGGCAAGCTCGGCATTACATTTGCCCGCCCGATCTATACCCGCTCGGGTCAGTTATGGGCCGTCATGGGGGTTGATCTGTCGCTTGATGCCTTGTCGCAAACCCTGATCCGGGCAGGCAACGCAATGGCGCAATTGGGCGACGTCATCTTTGCCACCGATTTTTCAGACCGCGTTCTCGCCCATCGCCGCAGCACCGAAGAAGGCGCAGCAAACACCGTTTTGCCAACACCGAATGCCCATAACGAGGACCTTGAACAAGCCCTGATCGATCAGGTCACCCAAACAGGTACCGTCGAAACCATTTCGGTAAATGGCAGCGATTATCTCGCAACCCGGCTGAACCTTAATCCGTCCACCGCCATGCCGTTGCGGGTTTATTTTGCGCGCAGCACCGACACCGTTCTGAAATCCGCCTCCGAAGGCCTGTATCGCAATGTTGCGCTGATCTTTTCCCTAAGCGTCATTGTCAGCCTGATCCTGTTTTATGCCGCCAAACTCCGCGTTGAAGTCTCCGCCCGCGAAGAGGCCGAAGACCAACTTATCGCCGCCCGCGACACGGCCGAGGCCGCAACCCGCGCAAAATCAACCTTCCTTGCCACCATGAGCCACGAAATCAGAACACCGATGAACGGTGTGATGTCGATGGCCGAATTGCTCGGCACCACCCGGCTTGATTCCGAACAGCGGCGCATGTCCGGTGTCATCCATGATTCGGCCACGGCCCTTCTGACCATCATTAATGATATTCTCGATTTCTCCAAAATCGAGGCCGGAAAACTTGATATCGAAGCTGTCGAATTTTCGTTGATGAATATTGTCGATGGTGCGGCTGAATTACTCGCCCCCAAGGTCGAAGAAAAAGACATCTCGCTTCTGGTCGATATCGATACGGAACTGGCCGATCTCCGTATCGGCGATCCGGTGCGCTTGCGTCAGATTTTGCTCAATCTTGGTGGCAATGCCGTCAAGTTCACCGAAACCGGGCATGTGATTTTACGGCTTGTTGCTGCAAACGGGGATGCAAACCGCCTCCGCTTTGAAATCACCGATACCGGTATTGGCCTGACCGAAGATCAGCTTTCCAACCTGTTTCAACCGTTCACACAGGCCGAAAGTTCGACCACGCGCAAATATGGCGGCACCGGGCTTGGACTTTCGATTTGCAAACGCCTTGTTGAAATGATGGGTGGCGATATTGGCGCAACCAGCATCAAGTCCCAAGGATCGACCTTCTGGTTTGAACTGCCTTTAACCCCGGTAACCCCCGCTGCCCCGACATATGATGGTGATCTTTCGCCATTGTCCGTTTCGCTCATCGGGCTGACACCGCAAGATCAAGATTTGGCGACACGGTATTTACGCGCCGGTGGCGTGACACATATCGACGCTCTGTCTGATTTGCCTGATCTGTCCGATCTGACATCCCAAACCGATGCGCTTCGGCTGGTTCTGATCGATAGCAAGATTTCCTTTAATCAAGCCATTACCGGCATCGATCAAAATTCAACGATTGGTCTGGTCGGACCGCGCAATCTTTTGCACGATCTGCCTTCTGATCTGTCACGTCTGAACCCGCACCGGGTGATGCTGCCACTAAGCCGGACCAAGCTTTGGCATGCTTGTGCCATCGCCGCCGGGCTCATTGACCCTGACGACGTCGAAACCTCTGATCGCACGGATCTTGATTTCAGCCCGCCGGACTATGGCACTGCTGCGGATCACGGCGCATTGATTTTGGTTGCCGAAGACAATCCGACCAACCAGACAGTCATTCGCAAGATGCTCGATCGCATGGGATTTGCCTGTGAAATTCATGATGACGGCCAGGAAGCCCTTGCAGCCTATCGTCCGTCCGACCACGGCCTTGTTCTGACCGATATCAATATGCCGCGTATGAGCGGCTATGAGCTGACCCTTGCCCTGCGCGGTCAGGAAGATGGCACGGATCACCACGTGCCGATTTTCGCCCTGACCGCAGACGCGCTCAGTGGCACCGAACGCGATTGTCTTGAAGCCGGGATGGACGGCTATCTCACCAAGCCGATCGACAGCCGGAAACTGGGCGCTGTTCTGGCCAAAAACCTTCCCGCCGCCCTGCCCTTACGCCAAATGCGCACCGCTTCCCCTGAGGATGAGCAACAGGCAGACGATCTCGCAACCAGCAGACCTTCTGACATCGTCGTGGATTGGGATCGGGAAATTTTGAACCCGGATGCCGCCATCGAGATTTTCGGAAGCTTGAACGCCGAAGCCCAAGCCTTCATCACCGAAGCATCCAATAGCTGGGATGCCAAAATCGAAAACCTGCAAACCGCCCTGACCAACCGGGACACCAGACCGGCCCGCGCCGAAGCACACGTGCTCAAGGGGGCGGCACTTTCTATTGGTGCGGAACGGTTCGGACGCATTGCCGCCGATATTCAGGATGCCCTTGATGCTGACGATGTCGATATGGCCGACATCATGGCGCCGCTGCTCGCCCCGACCTTGACCGAATTCAGAGAAATCCTGCCTCATATCTTTGCAAAAATTATTGAGAAATAACCATGTCAGCATTTGATTATCTGACCATGAAAATCGTGGTGATCGAAGACGATATCTATATCCGTCAAATCATCGTTCGGCTGTTGCGCCAGATCGGGTTTCGCTCGATCTACGAGGCATCGGACGGCAAAGCCGGGATGGAACAGGTGATTCGCACCCGACCCGATATCATTCTCTGCGATATCCATATGGAACCGATGGACGGACTGGAATTTTTAAGAACCTTGCGCAATTTCAACCATCCGCGGTTTTCCGCTATACCGGTCATCTTCCTGACATCCGATGTGCAAGGCGAAACCGTCATTGCCGCCCGCGACCTTGACGTCAGCGGCTATATCGCCAAGCCGGTCTCCGTCCAGCAGCTCAAGGAAAAACTCGACGCTGTCTTGCAACATTGAAAATCCGGTATCGGGCCGATCTTGTTCTGACGATAACCTGAACAATCTGACGGTTCATATCTGACGGTTCAAACAGGCTTGGCTCTGCCGACCCGGATCACGGATTTCGACGGCGACCGGGCTGTGGATTTTTCATAAATCCCGGCACCATAATCCTCATACAATTAAAATCAGCTAAAATGCGCCAGCCCGTGGCGGGCTTCCGGCCCGCCCCATAACTCTGCACTAAAATTGAATAATACGCTTGATTATTTAAAATAACTGAACAATCAAAACCGTACGGAACGGTCTTTTTCTGCTGTCCAAACCCGCTATTTCAACGACCCCAAAACCGCCAGACTTTCATAGCGTTTGATATAGGGTTCATGAAACACCCGATCGACAAAAGCACTATATTCTTCCATGTCACTGACCTGAATACGCAAAACAAAATCATGCGCCCCGGTAACATGATGGCATTGCACCACTTCGGGCATTTTCGCGAAAGCCTCGCGCATCAGCATATAACGATCCGGGCGATCCCGTTCCATGGTCAGAAGGACGATAACCATCATCTTTTTGCCGAAAACTTTGGGTGAAACTACCGCAACATCGCGTTCAATCACGCCCGTTTCGCGCAAACGCTGCACACGGCGCAGGCATGCCGCGGACGAAAGGCCAACCTTTTCCGCAAGCTCCGTACCTGTCAGCCGACTGTTATCCTGCAACAGTTCCAGCAGGCGATAGTCGAATTTATCGAGTTCCGCCAAAGTTCAATTTTCCCGAATCATGGTGATATAACGCGCTGCACCCAAACATGACCTATGCGGCGAGCGAAAGAAAATCGTTTTTACAAATTTTTTGCGAGAATCTCGCATGGATTTGCGAAGTTTGCGCGCCAATTAACACATCTCAGGCGTAAATTGTTTGTGGGCTCAAAGGAAACTTTGTCCCCTTATTAGCAAACAAACTAGCGAGCCAGCATCATGCCAGCACAGTTTACGACTGACTCCCTCGCCGCCACCACCAATGTAGCGCCGGTTTCGGGCGCATCCATCTGGCGCTGGCTCGTCCTTTTCCCGCGCAAATGGGCCACTGCATTTAAGGTTGCCCGTGATACCGAAATGCTGCGCCATGCGCCGCGTGAGGTTCTTGAAGATATCGGCATTGCCCGCAGTGACATCGAATTTGCCTGCGAAAACGGCTACGCGCCGAAATAATCCCCCGATGAATGGCAAACGGGTGCCCCAACCTCCTTGCCAACCAACAAAACTGTCCTTGGCGTTACAGTCAAGCGATTGCGTTGCGGCCAAACACTTCAAGATTATCAGAACCGGAAAAGACAAGATTGCTGTGCATCTCATCAATGAGCATGGCAAGTATGTCATACGCCCCTTGCTCCCCACCTGCGGCCAATCCGTACAAAGGCAAGCGCCCGACTAAAACTGCGCGACTTCCCAGTGCCAGATATTTCAAGGCATCACTCCCCCGGCGCACACCGCTATCAGCCATAATCGTTATTTGGCGACCAACCGCATCTACAATGCCCGGCAGAACATCCACTGGCGCAGGCGCGATATCAAAATTCCGCCCACCATGCGCAGAAACAACAATTCCATCCGCACCAATCTTAGCTGCCTTTGTGGCATCCTCGACTGACAACACGCCCTTAATGATGATTTCACCAGGCCAGCGATCCCGGATTTCGGCAATGTCGGACCAACTCAGACCATTTTCAATTTTAACATCCTCGGCAACGGCATTACGCGTAATCGCGGTTTTAAATGCGTCCGGATAATGGGCATAGTTTGGCATTCCACTCGTCATCAAATAACGCAGCATCACAGAACATAGCCAAACGGGCCGTTTCAGAATATCCGACACCCCGCGCAAGGTTGGCACGAATGGTACAGAAAATCCGTTATGCTGATTATATTCCCGTTTGGGAGAAAGTGGTGTGTCTGCGGTAATCACCAGTGTCGAGACACCATTGCGCTTTGCTCGTTCAAGCAATTGCCATGTCAATTCGCGGTTTCGCCAAACATAAAGTTGTAGCCATAGTTCTGAATCCGGTGCCCCTTTACGAATGTCATCAATTGATGTGACAGACTGCGTTGAAACGCAAAACGGGATGCCCAATCGACTGGCAACACGCGCCAGCTTGGCCTCTCCATCATGAGACACAAGCCCCGCCAGTGCCGTTGGTGCAATGATCAACGGGTTGGGATAACTCCGATCAAGGAATGATGTTGTCATATCGCACGTGGCATGGCCGGTCAGAACCGTCTGACGCAATTTAATCCGGTCAAGGGAACGCCGGATGTCAGACATTGCCAATTCGGCCTCTGTGCCGCGATCTATATATTCAAACAATCCCTTGGGCAGGCGCTTTCGCGCTGCGGCACGGTAATCGTTGGCATTCAACAAGTACGCCATTTAATCAGCTCGTCAGAACCCAAAGCACAACTGCTTCTTCAGGACCCTTACGCGTCCAGACGTGCTCTGCACTCGCGTCATAATACATCGAATCCCCTTCATGCAGCTCTAGCGGTTCATAGATCTTGCTATGCACGACCACGGTCCCGCTCAGAATCGTCATGAAAATCTCAGCATCCGTTTTGGGCCAAACGTCATATTCCTCAACTTCACGTGCAACAACGCGTGTTTTTATCGGAGTGATGCGTTTGTTTTTAAGATCTGCGCAGAGAAGTTGGTTATCGCAATTCCCCGACAAATGTGGCTTGCCTTCGTTGGCACGTGTCACACTACGGCGCCCAAGAAGAGTCGGCTGTTCTTCCGGATTAGCCAACAGGCTCAGCACATCCATCTCAAAACCACGCGCAATCCGCTGAATGGTCGAGATCGTTGGCGATAATTCACTACGCTCGATCTTGGAAAAGGCAGATGCCGAAATGCCCGACGCCTTGCTAGCATCCTGCAAAGTCCAACCACGACCTTTGCGCAACTGATGCAACCTTGGTCCGATCTCATCGGACTTGTTACTTGTTGCACCTACCTGCCGACGGTTGGACTGAAAATCTTCCAGATCGACATTCATCCTTGCTCATTCCCTTCTGCAAACATCGTACTTTTATTTCCCGTACACTCAGATCTGACAACCATGAATTGAATGCACAGCACTTCTTTTCTGATAACAGCACCATATACCATCTTGCGCATTATGCCACATATGACAAAAAATATACTATGGGAAATTTTTTATCATATTGTGTTGACTCCGATTGTATCGGATATATTGTTAATTGACCGGATGCAGTCGAATTCAGTGATGCCTTTCTTCTCGCCCAATCATCATTGCACAACCGTTCGACATGCATCCGGCAACAAAACTGACGCTTGTGATCGAACACCAAGTCAGACACATGCGTTCAAAATATCATCAGGGAAACCAGGCAACTTTCGAAGCGCCACTGCTTTGTACGTCGCCCGGCAAAGGAGAAAAAATGACGATCATTCGAAAACTTCGACATGTCACCCTCGCCGCCACCATCGGCCTGAGCACAGTCTTGTCCGCATCTGCATATGCACAAACCATTGTTAAATTCGCCCATGTTGATGGCGAAGGCGATCTTTTGGATAACCCGTACTGGACCTTTACCGAGGTTTTCGACAACGTTCTTCAGAACCAATCAGGCGGTCGTTATAAGCTCGAGGTATTCCCAAACGGTCAGCTGGGCGATCTTGAATCCCTTGCCGAACAAAACACCATTGGCCTTGTCGACATGGTTGGCGGTCTCAATGCTGGTCATCTGGCGGCTTACTACCCGCCGGCACAGATCCTTGAAATGCCATACACATTCCCAACTACTGAAGTCGCTCGCAAGGTTCTTAATGAAGGTCCGTTTGGCGCCAAACTGTCTGATATGATTGCAGAAGGCAGCGGTGTACGCATCATGAGCTACCTGACCGGTGCGTTTCGTAACTTCTCAAACTCTGTTCGCCCGATCCGCACCCCGGAAGATATGAAGGGTCTGAAAATCCGGACTCAGACCGTTCCGCTCCATATGGAAATGGTCAAGGCGCTTGGCGCATCGCCAACCCCAATTGCATGGGCTGAACTTTACAGCGCACTTCAGACCGGCGTTGTCGACGGGCAAGAAAATGCCCCTTACACCATGCTTCTGACCAATCTACAGGAAGTTCAATCCTATTACACACTTGATCACCACCTGATCAACATGCCGCTGATCACCATCAATGACGATTTTTATCAGGCGCTAAGCGCCGAGGATAAAGTCATTTTTGACACTGCTGCCAGCGAAGCAACCTTCGCGATGCTTGGTATCATTGCGGCCAAGGAATCACAGGATCTTAAAGTTATCCGTGATGCTGGCGTCGAGATCTATCAGCCAACCCCGGAAGAGTTCCAGAAGTTTGTCGATGCGACCAAGGAGCCTATCCGCGCCTTCATGGAAGAAAAGGTTGGTGCAGAATTGATCAATGAACTTCAAGCTGCCGTCAAAGCGACACAGGAATAAACACCTCGGCCCGAACATTTACTGTTCGGGCCTTTATTCTTCCCGCTTGATTTGCGAATTGCGTTTGGTCCATTCGCACGCCGTTCTGCGATCCGTGTTCTCGTCCACAGAAAACACGATCCGAGAGAGGACCCTTCATGCTCCTGACCTTAGATAAACTATCTATGACCGTCGCGAATGTGACGTCAATTGTTGCCAGACTGATGCTTGCATCCGTTGCGATTGTCCTGTTCGTTCAAGTTGTTTTGCGATTTGGTTTCAACTTTTCACTTCCATGGCCCGAAGAAGCATCTCGTTTTCTTATGGTTTGGGTCGTGATGCTTGGCGGCAGCCTGCTTGTTCGCGACGAACAACTGGTCTGTGTCGATTTCTTCGATCGTTTCTGGCCGCGCAAATGGCTTGGCTATCGTAACGCCCTGTTCCGTCTACTTCTCGCATTTCTTCTTACTGTGCTTCTGGTCAAAGGCGTGGATTCCGCAATCTTTGGTTTACGGCGCACTTCTGCGGCGCTGAACCTGTCATGGTTCTGGATTTATCTCTCTGTCCCGGTCGGATCGGCTCTGATGTTGTTCCACATGGTTATTCTTGCCATTCGCGACCTTGTTAAAGGTCCCGATATTGAGCAGGAAGCATCCCTTCTTCGCGCGGAGCTCTAAGGATCATTATGGATTACGCACTTATCACCATGATCGGGCTGTTGCTGTTGCTGATGTTCCTCGGCAGCCCCGTGATCTTCGCCATCGGCTTTGCCGGTCTTTCATATTTCTTTATCAAACCCGGCATGACCGACATGCTGCACATGTATTCCCACAAGTTTTTCACGGGAATGGATGTATTCATTTGGTTGTCGATCCCGCTATTCATCATTGCCGGCGAAATCATGACATCAGTCGGGATGACAGAACGGCTGGTACAATTCTCCCGGCTTCTGGTCGGCCGCTGGCGCGGTGGTCTTGCCTATGTCAACGTTGTCGGATCTATGATGTTTTCGGGTGTTTCCGGCTCGGCCCTTGCCGATATTTCTGCCCTTGGCCCTGTCGAAATCGACATGATGAAAAAGGATGGATATGACGCGGACTTCGCAGCGGCTGTGACAGTCAGTTCGGCCATTCAGGGCCCGATCATTCCGCCGTCGATCCCCTTGATTATTTTTTCAAGCCTAACCAACACATCCGTTGCCGCATTGTTCCTGGGCGGGGCTGTTCCCGGTGCCTTGATGGGGATTGCGCAAATTGTCGTGATCTATTTCATCGCCCGCAAAAACAATTTCCCGGCCAACCCGATCAAGGCACTGACATTGGCCTTGGCGTTCAAGATTTTCTATAACGCCTTCTGGGCATTGTTCATGCCGCTGATCATTATTGGCGGAATTATCTCGGGCATCTTCACCGCAACCGAAGCTGCATCCATTGCTGTTGCCTATGCCATTGTCGTTGGTATCTGTGCCTATCGCACGCTGTCTCTTAAACAGGTATGGGCTATCCTTGATCGTGCAGTCCGCACATCAGCCTCTGTCTATTTGATTGTTGGCTTTGCTAGCGTCATCAGTTGGATTTTGGCCACTGAACGCGTGCCGTCCGAATTGACCATGCTGATCGAAACACTTGATCTGCAACCCTGGATGCTTTTGCTCTGCCTTAACATCTTCTTCCTGATCAATGGTCTTTGGATCGGGGATTCTGTTCAGTTGTTGCTGTTTGCCCCACTCTTCACCCCAATCGTTGCTGCAATGGGCGTCGATCCTGTGCAGTTCGGCGTGATCATGGTGGTCAATGTCATGATTGGTCTTATGACCCCGCCTTATGGGCTAGGCTTATATCTTGGATCGGCCATTAGCGGGCAGCCCCTTGCCGCCATTGTCCGAAAAAGCTTCCCCTTCCTGATATCAAACCTGATCGTTTTGTTGATCGTGACCTATATCCCGGCGGTCTCACTGACCTTGCCGCGCCTGTTCGGGTTTTTGAATTAATCGCCATATCGCCACCACCCAAAAGACAAGAGACTAAAAAATGACGCTTACCAAAAACGATATCAGTGGCCTTTATACCGCCATTGTAACGCCCTTCACCCAAGACAAATCCGTCGACCACAAAGCATTGGCTGATCTGGTCACCCGGCAACTTGAAGCGGGTGCCACCGGCATCGTCCCGATTGGCGGCACTGGCGAATACCCTGCGCTATCGCGTCAGGAACGCAAAGACATCGTCAGAACCTGTGTTGATGCGGCTGGCACAGCACCGGTCATTCCCGGTGTCCTTTCCACCGGTTTCCATGACGCTGTTGAAGCAGGCAAGGATTTCGAAGACGTTGGTGCTGCTGCGGTCATGACCGTTACCCCATATTATGCTGCGGGCACGCAAGATGGTATGCGCGAATATTTTGCCAATTACCGCAATGAAATTGGCGTTCCTGTTTTACTTTATGAAATACCGCGCCGTACGACCGTCGCTACCAATGCGGAAACCATTCAGGCAATGGCGGAAGACGGCTCGATCATTGGCATGAAATGTTCGAACTACGACATGCCCGCTTTCATCAAGACCATGAAATTGGCTGGTGACAAAATGGCTATTCTCAGTGGTGAAGAACCCCTGTTTGCAACACATGTAACAATGGGTGCCAAGGGTGGTGTTTTAGCATCGGCCAATGTCTATCCGAAAATCTGGATTGAGGTCTTTAACTTGGCACGCGAAGGAAAACTGAAAGAAGCCCTCGTACTTCAGACCAAGCTGGATACCGCGATTGATGCCATCTTCCGTGAAACCAACCCGGGCCCGCTGAAGAAATACATGGAAATGGCTGGTTATTCTGCCGGTGGTGTTCGCTTACCGCTAGAAGGCCCGTCAGACCACACCATCACTGCGCTTAAAACCGCATTTGATGCCGCCTCGCTTGCAAACGTAGCCTGATTTATCTTTCCAAGGACCAGCCATGATTGATCGTCTCCACCAAATCCTCGGCGATAAAGGTTTGATTACCGATCCTCAAGAAATGCACCCTTACTTGATCGATTGGCGTGATCGCAGGAAAGGCAATGCTCTTTGCGTTGCGCTTCCAGCCAATGTCGAGGAGGTCTCCCGGACGATGAAAGTGGCTGCCGAGGAAGGGCAGCCGGTATTTCCCCTTGGGGGGAATACCGGTCTTTGCTATGGCGGGGTTCCCGAAAGCCCGTCTCCGCAAGAAAAACCGGGCATTGTCATCAGTCTTCAGCGGATGAAACAGATCCGTGAATTTGATGCCGCCGCAAATATTGCAACCGTTGATGCGGGCGTGATCCTTGCCGAACTTCATGAAAAATGTAAGCCCCACAAACGCCAGTTCCCACTGTATCTTGGCAGCGAAGGCAGCGCACAAATCGGCGGACTAATCTCGACCAATGCCGGTGGTACCGGGGTTGTCAAATACGGCCCGATGCGCGATCTGGTCTGCGGGATCGAAGTCGTTTTGGCTGATGGTCGCATTCTGACCGATCTCGAAGGGTTGAAGAAAAACAACACCGGCTATGACCTTAAACACCTGTTCATCGGAGCCGAAGGAACCCTTGGCATCGTCACAGGGGCGGCTTTACGCCTGCATCCGGAAAACACCAATGATGCCCATGCGTGGGTGTCGGTTGATAGCCCCGAAACAGCCGTGCTCCTTTTCACCGAATTTCAAGATAAATGCGGTCCCTATGTCGAAGCCTTCGAATTGCTATCGGGCACTGAAATTGATGCCGTCGTACGCCATATTGATCGCATACACATCCCGTTCGAAACCGTGCCCGACTGGTCACTGATGATCGAGTTGACCTCAACTGATGCATCAGTTGACCTTAATGGTGTGTTTGAAGAAATCCTTGGCGAAAACCTTGAAAACGGATCGGTTCTGGATGCCTTCATTGCCAGTAATTCCCAACAGGCAGAACAGATATGGCATGTGCGCCATTCCGTGACCGAAGCCAACAAACTCGAAGGCATGGGCCTTGTCCATGACGTCGCAGTGCGTGTTTCCAAAGTCCCTGCTTTCATCGCCAAGGCCAAGGAAGTCACCGCTGAAAAATTCCCGATGGCCACCCCCATTTTGGTCAACCATCTGGGCGATGGCAATGTGCATTACATCCTGATGTTCCCGCATAATTATTGGCAAGGCCTGTCTAACCCGGACACCGTCACGCACGACGTTCAGGCTTGTGTGCATGATATCGCCGCCAGCTTTGGGGGAACCTTCAGTGCTGAACATGGTGTCGGCCGTAAATTGACTGATGAATTAAAACGTCTGGCAGACCCGTTGCGGTACGAGTTGATGAAAAGTGTAAAACACACTTTTGATCCGGATAACCGCATGAACCCCGGTGTGCTTTTTCAATAGCGACATTTGATCATTGCAATGTTTGATCCACTTTAACTCCCAAGCCGAAGTTGGACCGACATAACGGGCGCAACATGTTGCGCCCGTTTTCTTTTGGCAATCTCATCCTTAAATCCCGCGTGGCTTTCCTTCCATACACTCTAAGACCAGCCGATCTGATAGCAGTTCAATCCACGTCACTGGATCGTCGGACCCGGTCATTTCCCACGTTTACCCCTCGGTTACCTGCATTCACGCGATGATGTTGCATAACAAGCCAAGAGAGAGAGGCGGTCATGCAATATCAGCTTAAGATCAATGGAGAATCCCGCACCGTTGATGCAGAACCTGGCACACCCTTGCTGTGGATTTTGCGCGACGAACTGCAGCTTACCGGCACCAAGTTTGGATGTGGTGTTGCTTATTGTGGTGCTTGCACTGTGCATGTTGACGGCTACCCGACCCGATCGTGCCAAACCTTTGTTGAAGATGCGACTGAGGCCGAAATCACCACCATCGAAGGGGCAACCGACAAGGTCGCACAGGCCGTTCAGGCGGCATGGCGCGAAAAAGACGTCGTGCAATGTGGCTGGTGCCAATCTGGTCAGATCATGTCGGCCATCGGCCTTCTGACCGAAAACCCCAGCCCGACCGATGAAGACATCAAAGATTACATGGACGGCAATGCATGCCGCTGTGTGACCTATGTCCGCATTAACGAAGCCATCAAGCTGGCATCGCAAAAGCTGGAGGCCTAAGTCATGACCATCAATGTTTCACGCCGCGGTTTTCTTAAGGCAACAGCGGCGGGCACCACCGCCCTTTTGGTCGGCTTGAACGCCAAGGGCGTTTTAGCAGCAGGCACATCTGCTGCTGTTGCAACCGGCCTTAACCCCTTTGTCGAGATTGATGCCGATGGCACTGTCACCGTCATCATCAAACATTTCGAAATGGGCCAAGGTACGACAACCGGCCTTACCACACTGGTTGCCGAAGAACTCGACGCTGACTGGGATGCGGTTCAGATCGAATTCGCCCCATCCGACAATAACCGTTATGCCAACCTGTTCTTTCACGCACAGGGCACGGGCGGATCGACCTCGATCGCCAATTCCTTCATGCAATACCGCGAAGCCGGTGCCGCCGCGCGTGATCTTCTAATCCGTGCCGCCGCCCAGAAATGGGATGTGGATGCCAGCACCATCACCGTTG
Source organism: Thalassospira lucentensis (assembly GCF_050516545.1). Classification (GTDB taxonomy): domain Bacteria; phylum Pseudomonadota; class Alphaproteobacteria; order Rhodospirillales; family Thalassospiraceae; genus Thalassospira; species Thalassospira lucentensis_C. Next base: position 3,033,426 of record NZ_CP191544.1, read on the forward strand.
AAAACGGCATGCTGTCATCTGGTGGAAATTCCGGTCATTTCGGTGAATTCGTTGCCATTGCCGCAACACTTGAAGCCGTCGAAAAACCAACGGTTAAAACCCCAGATCAATTCAAACTGATCGGCAGTGAAAAACTGCACCGCAAAGACAATACCGGCAAAACCAATGGCACAGCGATGTTTGCCATGGACGTCAATCTGCCCGGTATGATCTATGCCGCCATCATCAGAAGCCCGAAATTCGGTGGCACGGTTGTCTCGTTTGATGATGCTGATGCCAAGGAAATCGGTGGATTTATTGCCGCACAGGTTCTGCCGAACAAGGCCGGTGTGGTTGCCTTTGGCAAAAACACATGGGCTGCGTTTCAGGCCCGCGATGCCTTGTCCGTTGAATGGGATTTCAGTGCGGCTGAAACACGCAGCACCGATGCCATGATTGCCGATCATAAGGCGATGCTTGATAGCCCGCAATTTGATGCCAATCACGAAGTCCCATTGGCATCGGTCGCCGCCGTTCTTGCCAATGCGACCAAAACGATTGATGCAGAATTCACCTTCCCGTTCCTTGCCCATGCACCGTTGGAGCCGGAAAACTGCACGATTGAACCCACCGAAAATGGTGTCCGCGTTCATGACGGCTGCCAGTTCCCGACCTTTACCCAGCCAATGGTCGCCGCCGTTCTTGAACTTGACCCATCCCAGGTCGAGGTCAAAACGCTGTATGCCGGTGGATCGTTCGGGCGTCGCGCTAATGCGACATCGGATTACAACACCGAAGCAGCCATGGCCTTTGCCGTTTCGGGGCGTAAAGTACCGGTCAAACTGGTCTGGAGCCGCGAAGACGATATTAAAGGCGGGTATTATCGCCCGATGTCTGCCCACCGGGCAAAAATCGGCCTTGATGCCGATGGCAAGATCATTGGCTGGGATCACCGGCTTGCGATCAAATCCATCGTAAAAGGCACGCCTTTTGCCGGAATGGTCCAGAACGATATTGACCCAACATCCGCCGAAGGTGTCGCGGAAAGCCTTTATAACGTGCCGAATTTCGGCATTGGCCTTAGCGATTTTCAAACGCCCGTTCCAATCAATTGGTGGCGTTCAGTTGGCCATACCCATACAGGCTTTGTCATGGAAACCCTGATGGATATGGTCGCAACTGAAACCGGTCAGGACCCGATTGAAATGCGCCTTGCGATGCTTGACGGTGGTACTGCCAATCAGGCCCGCATGATTGAGGCCATCAAACATGTCCGCGATATTTCCGGCTGGAAAAAAGGCGATAAGCGCGGCTTTGCATCGCACTTCTCATTTAACACCTGTGTTGCGGTTGTTGCTGATGTCACGGTCGATGGCACCACGGTCAAGGTCAACAAACTGTTCATGGCGGTTGAATGCGGGGTTGCAGTAAATCCCGATGTCATCCGCGCCCAGATGGAAGGCGGCGCTGGCTTTGCCTTGTCTGCCATCTATCGCAATCAGATCACGCTAAGCGACGGGGAAGTCGATCAATATAACTTCCCTGATTACGATCTGCTGCGCAATCACGAGATGCCTGAAGTCGAGGTCGTCATTGTTCCATCGAACAATGCACCGACAGGTGTTGGCGAACCGGGCGTGCCCCCAACCGGGCCGGCCGTTGCCAATGCGATCTTCGCACAGACCGGAACGCGGATTATGGATCTTCCCATGTCCAAGGCTGGTTTCGACTTCATGTAAGGCAAGCTGCCCGGGAAATGTGTTTTCTTCCCCCCCGATGTTTCCCGGGCAGTGGTCCTTCCCCAAAAGGGATCAAGTGATGAGCAACCAACTTTCTGCAATGCTAAGTGCGTGGCATCAAAACCGTGACACCACCCAATGGGTTCTTGGCACGGTATATCGCACCGATGGATCGGCCTATCGCAAGGCCGGTGCCATGATGCTGATCAATGGCCATGGGCAACAATTTGGCCTGCTGAGTGGCGGGTGCCTGGAAGCCGACACCATCCGCAATGCCCGCAAGGCCATGCATACCGGCAAAACCGTCATGCTGACCTATGACGGCAATGATGAAGATGATCTATCCTTCAAACTTGGTGTGGGTTGCGGCGGCACGGTTCACATCATGCTGCAGCCATTAAGTGCGCAAAACGATCTTGGGCTTTCGGATTTACATGCGGCTTTGACGCACCGTGAAAGCGGGCTTTATTTCCAGAAAATCGGTGCTGTCGAAGGCTATTTCGAAACCAGCAAAATCACCGGTCAACGCCCTGCCCATATTGAAAACCGCCATGATGGCGACTGGCTGGTCACAGTGATCCTGCCCGAACCCCATATTCTGGTGGTTGGTGGCGGCATTGATGCCCGCCCGGTGATCAATATCGCCCATCAAATGGGCTGGAAAACCACATTGGTCGATCCACGTCCGGCCAATGCACGGGCTGAACATTTCCCCAATGCCGACACCATCTTGCGCAAAATTGATGCTGGCCTTGTCCGTCATGTTCAAAATCAAAAGATCGATGCCGTGATCTTAATGGCGCACAGCATCTCCATTGATGCCGCTGCCTTGGCGATGTTGCACAGCTTGCCGGTCAAGCATCTTTCGGCCCTTGGCCCGCGTCACCGATTTACCGATGTTTTGAACCAAGCGGGCCTTCATCGCAGCGATCTTGCCTTTGAAATATCCAGCCCTGCCGGTTTGGATATTGGTGGTCAATTGCCTGAAAGCATCGCGCTTTCGATGCTATCGGGCATTCATAGTGCGCTGTTCAAACAGCTTGCCGCACCGGCCTTGGCACAGGCGGCGGAATGATTGCAAAAACGCCATAACCACCGCGGTTGATAAACCCAAACCACACTTGGCTGCCCTGATTTTGGCGGCCGGTGAAAGTGCGCGGTTTGGCGGGCGCAAACAATTGGCATTGATCAATGGCAAACCCATGATCCGCCATGCGCTTGATACGCTTAACACCACAACGGCCATGGAAACCTTTGTGGTTTTGGGGGCTTTTGCCGATGAAGTCGCCCCGGTACTTGGCGCTGCTGCCCATATCATTCGCAATGAAAACTGGGCGGCAGGCATGGGAAGCTCAATCGCATGCGCCATGTCAGCCATTGCTGACCAAGGCCGTTTTGACGGTGTTTTGATCACCCTGTGTGATCAGGTGAAACTGACCGTTGGCGATTACACCAAACTGATTGCAGCGTTTGACCAGCAACACATCCTTGCGACGCGCCATAAGGATGGTTTTGGTGTCCCGGCGATTTTCCCATCCCATATGTTTAAAACGCTTCAAACCCTGTCAGGTGCGTCTGGTGCCCGTAAAATGCTGAATGGATCAAACCATGACGTTATCGGGATTGATCTGCCAAATGCCGCCATCGATATCGATACAGTTAATGATCTGAAAGCCCTGCAAAGTCAGACGGGGTAATCATAGGGCCAGCGACATCGTGAATGTTTCAAGCTGACCTTGGATTGAAATTGCGCCATGCTGAGATGGCGCAGATAAAGAGATAACGTGAATGAAAGCCACTGCCAACATCATGGTCCTTCTGGTCGAGGACAATATGGACCTTGCCGCAACCGTCAGTGACTATCTGACGATTGAAGGGGTTGAGTGCGACCATGCCTATGATGGTGAAACCGCCTATCAACAAGCATTAACCGGCGAATATGACGTCATTTTGCTGGATATCATGTTGCCATTTCGCGACGGCATTAGCATCTGTCGCGCCCTTCGCGATGAAGGCATTGATACGCCCATCTTGATGTTAACTGCGCGTGATACGCTTGAAGATAAGGTCGAAGGTTTCCATGCCGGTGCCGATGATTATCTGGTCAAACCGTTTGAATTGGAAGAACTTCTGCTGCGCACCCGTGTCCTTTCACGTCGGCGCAGCGGCGAGGTAAAGCGTTTTGCCCTGCAAGACCTTATGATTGATTTTGAAAACCGGTCTGTCATGCGATCAGGTCAAGTCATCAGTGTATCGCCAACCGGATGGACGATTTTGGAAGTTTTGGCCCAAAACAGCCCGCGTGTTGTAACGCGCTCGCGCCTGTCGATGGCACTGTGGCAGGGCGACCCGCCCGATACCAATGCGCTGAAAACGCATCTTTACAAATTGCGCCATCGGATCGACAAACCGTTTGAGCAAAATCTGATCCACACCATACCGGGCCAAGGCGTGGCCCTTCGCGAGTAGTCATGAACACCTGTTGTGCACCAAAAACCAAATCCTTTTCCCGCTTTGTGCGTAATTACGTGCTGCTGGGTCTGGTGATCACGCTGGTTCTCTATACGGCGGTGCTGAACTTCTACATGCTCTATGGCAAATGGATGGTGGCTTCCTTTCAGCTTCAACTGATTGCCGAACAATATGACGATCAGCTTGCCCGCGATCCCAACGCCCCCTTGCCCAAGGGTTTCAATATTGAATCCTTTGAACGTTTTGACGAGCTGCCCGCAGAGTTGCGCGCTTATGCAAGCCCGAATAACCTCGAACTTGGCGAGCTTTTCTACATCAACACGGATCAATATACCGACCAGAAAGACCCGGAAAATCCGATCTTTCTGGTGTTTCCGCATCGCTTGGCGGATGGGCGCGAAATCCTGATTTTGCAGACCTACCATGCCGGTGACGGCGAAAGCGTGTTTTTTGAACGGCTGCATAATCTGGCATGGTTGTCCGTTCCCTTTGCCCTGATCGTGATTGGTATTTTCGCATGGTTCCTGTGGATCATCGGCAAACGCCTGACCCAACCATCCGAACATCTGCAAAGCTGGGCCAACAACCTGACCGCAGACCGTCTGAATGACCCCATTCCCGATTTCGGGTTTGAAGAACTGAACGATGTTGCCCATGAGCTGCATCGATCCGTTGATGAGATTGACCGGTTTGTCGCCCGTGAACGTGAATTTCTGCGCCAAGCCAGCCATGAATTGCGCACCCCGGTGACCATTGTTTCGGGCAATGTCGAACTGCTTGAAAAAAGCCCGCTCAACCAGACACAGGCACGTGTTCTGGCCCGGATCAAACGTGCCAATCGTAACATGCAGCAATTGCTTGAAACGCTGTTGTGGCTGGGACGTGAAAACACCCCCTTAAGCGAAACCGAAACCCTTAATTTCCCAGCCTTCATCGAACAGGAAATCAGCGACCTTTCCTATTTGATGGAAGGAAAGCATGTCACATGCAGCTTCACGCCCGATCACCCCGACACATTAATTGCAGTATCGCGCCCGGCCCTGATGATTGTGGTTTCCAACCTGATCCGCAACGCGTTCCAGCACACCCCAAAAGGCCAAGTCACCATCACGCTTACCGGCAGTGAAATCCGCGTTGAAAACACCATTTCGACCTGCAATGGCCAATGCACCACCCCACAGGGCGAAGGCATTGGTTTGCATCTTGTCCGCCGGATTTGTGAACGGCTTGATTGGGATTGCACGCCAACACATCTTGCCAATGGCGGCATGTCGGTCACCTTTGACCCCGGCGCAGACAAGCTGGTTCAATCTGTTGTGGAACTGGCTGGCGAATAATTCCGTGATCGCGGCCAATCACATGACCCTGCCTGTGCGCGGTTGATCCAATCCGGAAACCTGACCGTCAAACTATCGGGACAGCCTTTTGGCTGTCCCGTTTGTTTTGTATGAGGATTTAGGGCCGGTGCAGTCGGGCGGCGGGATGATCGAACGTCACCCGACCATTTTTCATCCCCCAAACCGGGCGGCTGATTTCCGAAACCACCTGGGCCCGGCTTTGCGCCGGAAGGACGATGAAGTTTGCCGCTTCGCCAACTGCGATTTTGCTGGACCGGCCCAGCAATTTGGCCGGGGCATCCGCGACCATGGCAAAGCAGTTTTCAAGTTCTGCTTCGGTCGAAAGCTGACTGACATTGGCATACAGGTTTGCCATGCGTGACAGCGAACAATCGCCATAAGGTGTAAACGGGTTCAGCACATTATTGGTTGCAATCGTGCAACACACACCATGTGCAGCCAGTTTATGTGCCGGGGCCACCCCCCTTGGAACCGAATGATCATGATCGCGCCCGGTCAGGAAAAGATCGGTTGCCGGTAACACCGTCAAGCCAATGCCCGCATCACGCATCATGGCAATGGTGTCTTCCAATTCCGGCTTTGGCAGGACCGAAAGTTTGGTCACATGACCAATCATCACCCGGCCTTGCCAGCCAAAGGCAATTGATTGTTTCGCCACTTCATCAAGATGCCGCCAACTGCCATCAAGATCAAAATCCAGATGGAAATCCAGATCGACATCATATTCGCGCGCCATCTCGAACAACCGCAAAATTTGGCCATTCGGATCGGTATCCATATACGGACAGCCGCCCAGCAGATCCGCACCATTATCCAAGGCGTCGCGCAGCAATTCTTCGGTCCCGGGATAATTAAACAGCCCTTCCTGCGGAAAGACGCAAATTTCAATATCCATCGCCCATGCATAGTCGGCCTTCAAACGCTTGATGGCGTTAAAGCCGGTCAATCCGATGCCCGGATCGATTTCAACATGGGTGCGGACCGCGTTGGTGCCTTCGGTAATTGCCTTTTCGATCACCCGTGCGCCACGGGCGTAAATGTCATCTTCGGTAAAACCGCTTTTGGCATTGGCCACCGCACGGATCGCCCCGGCAAGGGTGCCGGTTTCATTTTTCGCCCGATCAAGAATACAGGCTTTGTCCAGATGCAGATGGCTTTCGACAAAGCCGCAATTGATCAACTGACCTTCGGCATCAAAGCTTGGGGCTTCAGCAGCAATCGATTGGGCAATTTCGACAATTTTTCCGTCCCGAATGGCAAGATCGACAAGCGCGTTTTCACCATTCAGGCAGGCGTTCCTCACCAGATAATCAAGCATTTTCGCATGCCACCTTTTTTTGATTTGTATCGTCCTTTTCGCTGCCGCCCAGATAGGCGGCAATCAGGCGTTCATCCTGACGCAGGTCTGCGGCCTTGCCTTCGGCAACCACCTGTCCCTGTTCAAGGACATAGGCGTAATCAGCCACGGACAGCGCCATGGTCGCCATCTGATCAACCAGAAGGATCGTCACCCCGTCATCGCGAAGCTCGCCCAGAATGGCGTAAAGTTCTTCGACCATTGCCGGTGCCAGACCAAGGGAAGGTTCATCAAGCAGCAATGCTTTTGGCTTTGCCACCAGACCACGGGCAATCGCCATCATTTGCTGTTCACCACCGGACAACAAACCAGCCGGGCTGTTGATGCGATCACGCAAACGCGGGAAGCGGTTCAGAAGGGTTTCGAGTTCCTCGGAACTCACCGGTTTTGGTTGCTTATAAGCCCCCAGTTCGATGTTTTCGCGCACGGTCAGTTCCGGAAAGACCTGACGTCCTTCGGGGACAAGGATCAATCCCTGTTCGACGATCTGATGCGGGGCAAGGGCATGGATATATTCGTTATTCAAAACGATGCTGCCCTTTACCGGGCGCAGCAATCCGGCAAGTGCGGTCAGGAAGGTTGACTTGCCCGCGCCATTGGCCCCAAGCAGCGCCACCATCTCGCCCTGGCGAACCCGGATATCGACCGATTGCAAGACCGGTGCGGCACCATATCCCGCGGTCAGGCGCAAGGTTTCAATCACCGGCGATGCCCCGGCTTCGAACGGCACCGGACGTGGACGGGCTTTCATTTTGCCATCACCCAGATAGGCGGCAATCACCCGTGCATCCTTTTGCACATCCTGTGGTGCGCCAAAGATAATCGGCGTTCCGGCATCGACAGCCAAAATCTGATCGGAAATTCCCATGACCATTTCCATGTCATGTTCGACCAGAACCACCGTAATCCCGGCATCGGCCAATTGACGCAGAAGTTTCGCCAGGGACACCTTATCGGCATGCATCAAACCGGCAGCCGGTTCGTCAAGCAACAACACGCCCGGTTTGGTCGCCAACGACCTTGCGATTTCAACCAATCGCCGATCCACATGCGGAAGGTCGCCCGCCCGGGCATCAATGTCGCCGTGATAGCCGCAAAAAGCCAAAAGGCCTGCTGCATGATTGCGGTTTTCATCCGATGCAATCGCACTGAACGGCTTGCCAAAACGCCCCACCGGGAAACCGGCGATCACGTTATCGATCACGGACATATTTTCAAACAAACGGGTTGCCTGATAGGTCCGTGAAATGCCATTGCGCGCCGCAAAGTCCGTCGGCTTACCGGCAATATCCTGTCCGTCAATCCGAACAGCACCGGCCGTTGGTTTGTAAAAACCACTGATGATGTTCAGCAACGTGGTTTTGCCCGCACCATTCGGACCAATGATCGAGGTGACCTCGCCCGGTTTGGCGGTGAAGGATACGTTGTTCACCGCCTTCACCCCGCCAAAGGCAATCGAAATATCCTCGGCACTCAGACCATCAGACTTGGCATAGGCTTTTAACCCGGCCTCGATCTCGTCAGCGGGAATTGCGCTTACACCGCGTTTTTTAAGCGGGATGAAGCGTTCAACCACACCGACAATTCCGCGCGGTGCAATCAACAAAACACCAATCAAAAGTGCGCCAAAGATCAGCAGACGATATTCGGCAAAATCAGCCAGCATTTCGGGCAAAAGAACCGAAACAGACGCCCCGACAAGCGGGCCAAGCACAGTCCCGGCTCCACCCAGAATGACCGCAAACAGATACAGGATCGATTGGCTGATCGGGAAGTTCGATGGCGCAATAAACATCATCAAGGGGGCATAGAGCGCCCCGGCAAGTCCCGCCATGGCCGCAGCAATGGCAAAGCCACTGGCCTTGACCGCAAAGGCGTTATAGCCAAGCGAACTGGCGGCAATTTCGGCATCGCGCATGCTGGTCATTGCCATGCCCCAGCCACTGGTCGCCAACCGGCGGAAGGCAAGCAGTGCCACCCCGCCCAGAATGACGCACAGCATCACCAGATCGCTTTCACTAAACATATAGCCAAACAGATCCGGCATCGGGAAACCCATCAAGCCGTTCTGCCCGCCGGTCAAAGCCCGCCATTCAATGGCACCATGTTCGACGATAAAGGCAAAGGCAATCGTCACCATCGCCAAAAACGGCCCGGCCATGCGCACAGCAGACAACGCAAGAACACAGCCCGTGACCCCAGCGATCAGTGTTGCCGCGATCAAGGATAACCAGAAATTCACCCCGGCCAGTGTCAGGATGGCACTGGCATAAGCGCCGATGGCAAAGAAGCCAACCTGACCAAGCGAGACCAGCCCGGTTAAACCATACAGAACGTTCAGGCCGACACATAAAACAGTCGAGATCGCGACAAGACCGATAATGAACTGGGTATAACCACCCGTGATCGAAACACCGATCAATCCGCCAAGCACGGCGAGTAGGATCACGCTATCAAGGGCGATGGATTTGTTGAGTTTGGGAATGGGATTTTTGAATTCGAATTTCATTTTCATCATCAAACCTTTTTGATCGCCGTGCGCCCAAAAAGCCCACTTGGTTTGATGGTCAGAACCGCAATCACGAGCGCGAACACGACGATAAAGGTATAGGACGAGCCGAGATAGGTGGTCACACCGGCTTCCACCAGACCATAGATGAACCCGGCTAACATCACGCTATAGGCCGATGTCATGCCGCCCAGAATGGCCACCGCAAAGGCCTTAAGCCCAAACAGCGTTCCCATATCCGAATGCACGGAAAACAAAGGTGCGATCAAAAGCCCGGCACAACCGGCCAGCATCGATGAGATTGCAAATGAACCGGTCACCATAACCGTGGTGTTAATCCCCATTAGCTTGGCCGCCTGAAGGTTTTGCACGACGGCCCAAAGTGCCCGTCCCTGACGGGTGCGGCGGAACAAGGCATGCAGGGTCAGTGCGACACCAATGGCGGCAATCGGGATCAGGATTTGTTGTGGATAGACACCGGTGCCAAACACATTCCAGCTTTCCCCGACAAGGGCAGATGGCAAGGTGCGTGGTTCATTGCCAAAGGTGAACAAAACCGCGTTATCAAGCAAAATACCGCCCGCAACCGTTGCCATAAGCCAGGCTTCCGAATTGCGCACAGCAAATGGACGGACAAGGAAAAACTCGACCAGAATACCGGCAATACCACAGCACAAAATCGCCAATGGATATCCGACAATGACCGGGAAACCGTATCTCTCACAAAAGACAAAACCCAGTACGGCCCCCAGCATGACCATGGACCCTTGGGCGAAATTGACCTTTGAGGATACCGAATAGGTTATCTGAAATCCGAGCGCGATCAGCCCGTACATACTCCCCAGACCGATACCGGTAATCAGGGCCGCGATTAATAATGTCATTGCCAGTCGCCTGCTTATGGATTGCACAAAAGTGCATCATTCAAAAAATGGATAAAGCCCGTGTGGCGCGCGATGGGCCGCGCCACACGGGTTTAAAAGATGGATTATTTGATCGGAATGATCTGGCCTTCGACGAAATGCGCGAAGGTGTAATCTTCCGGACCAAGCGCGTCCTGATCGTCCGGGGTGAACGGCGTGTCATAGGTTTTGATCATGCCTTTGACACCGCTGATTTCGTACATTGCTGCGCGAATGGCCGGGCCATCGGTTGAGCCGGCTTTATCAATCGCCGCTGCGATCAGAAGGGTCGCATCATAGGCATTGGCAATACCGGTTGCCGGGGTCACGTCAGCCAGTGTTTTGATTTCAGGATATTTTTCCTGAAGTTTGGCAAACATCGGATCAGCCACATCGGTAAACAGATAGGTCTGGATGAAGTGGACCTTCTCACCCGATTTGCCGGCAAGTTCGGTGAAGCGACCACCGGACGGGCCCCAATGCGATGAAATCGGAACATCCCAACCCATACGATCAAGCGACTTGATCACCTGTGCGGTCGGGGCAACGTTGGCAACAACAAACAGGGAATCCGCGCCGTTTTCTTTAAGGCGGGTCAGCTGCGGGACAACGTCAACGTCGTTGGATTCAAACTTTTCGATCCCGGCATGGGCCATGCCACGTTTATCAAGTGCCTTGAGCAAGCCTTTTTCGTTGGACTCACCCCACGGGTTGTTGATCAGGATCATGCCCGGTTTTTTGGCACCGTAATTTGCGATCAGATATTCAGTGATCGCTTCGTCGACATATTCATCAACGGCTGAAACACGGAAGACATAGTTTTCTTCAGCACCGTTTTTGGTGATCCCGGTTCCTGCAGCCCACGGGCCGATGAACGGGACTTTCTGCTGATTGACGAAAGGTACAATGGCAAAGGAAACCGGCGTATCAAGACCCCCGATGATCGCAGCAACACCTTCGCGCTGTACCAGTTCACGTGCAGCAACCAGACCTTTGCCCGGGTTGCTTTCATCATCACGTGAGACAAGTTCAAGCGACTTGCCAAGAACGCCGCCTTCGGCATTGATCTTGTCAATCGCAAGCATGATACCACGCGTAATCGCCTCACCCGATTTGGCCGACTGACCACTCAGCGCAGCAACAAGGCCGAGCTTTACGGTTTCATCAGCACGGGCGTTATGGGCAGGCAAGGTGGCAGCAAACATCATTGCAGCCGCAGCACCCAGAAGGGCGGCACGGCGCGTCAGTTTCGGGATAGGCGAAGAAATAGGCATGTGAGACTCCCTGATTATATGACTTTCGCATTCAGTCGTCGCAGTTTCACGGTGCGCGCCAAATAGCCATCGCACTGCAGCAAAGAGCGTGCCAAGAATCTAAATCCCCGAAAATCAAGGGCTTGGATGATTTCTTACCAAGCCTCAAAAGCCATTTGCCTTATGTATACGCAAATTGCATGCAATTATTGCATAAAATTAGTGCATGCAAATTTTTTGCCCGCGTATTATGCTGGCGACAGATCACATGCAGTAAATGAGGATTTCCAAATGACCGAGCAGACCGCGGTAAATGTGCTTGATACGCTGCCGCCAGAAGCCCAGACCGTGCGCAATTTTCTTGATGCGTCGATGAAGCCTGACCCGGAACTGGCCGCGACTTTCATGTCTGATGATGTCGTGATCACCTTTACCGATGGTCAGAAATACGACCACCCGTCGGGCACGACCGCCTTTAACGCGGCACGTTATAAATGGGTGAAAAAGAAGTTTGGTCAGTTTGACGTTGCCAATACCGATGGTCAGACCGTGGTTTACAGCACGGGATGGCTTTATGGCGAATGGCCAGACGGCACCCCGTTTGAAGGCAACCGTTATGTTGATCGTTTTGTGATCAAAAACGGCAAAATCGTCAAAATGGATGTCTGGAATGAAAGTGCCGAACGCATCTTGGTGCGCAAAGGTATCAAGGCATAACCCCGCCCGATATGAATGACGCTGCATCAAACCTTTTTGGTCATTTAATGCACCAGACACCAAATCGCCTGCTCTTGCGGACGGGCGGTTATGTGCGCGGCGGCACTGTTGCTTTATGCCCCGCCGTCGCGCACTTTTTTGGCATAGGGTTCAAGCGCGTCCAGATACAAAAGCGGCCCACCTTCGTCGGTGGTGAACAATGCCCTGTCGGCAACGGCGGTCAGATGATGGCGCATCAATTGGCGCGCCGTATCTTCATCCCCGGTGGCCAATGCTTCGATAATCTGGCGGTGTTCCTGAATACCGCAATCGGTCGAGTGTGGTCTGGCATAGAGCGACAGCGTCAAGCCACAGCGATAGCCGATTTCTTCGACATAGCGCAGCAAAACCGGGCTTCCGGCAAGCTTGGCCAGCAAAATATGGAATTCGGTCGCAAGCCGGATCGATTTTGGCTCGGAGGCATGTTCGGCTTCGACTTCCTTGGCAAGATGGCCTTCAAGTTCGGCCAGAACCGCCGGGTTCATGTTCTTGATCACCCGGCTGATCACAAGGTCTTCGATCTGGGTGCGCAATTCAAACAGATCGCGGGCTTCTTCCAGACTGGGCTTGGCAACCATCGCCCCCTTGTTGCGGCGAAGTTCGATCAGACCTTCGGCAGCAAGACGTTCAAGCGATTGACGAATAAGAGTCCGGCTCACCCCGAAACGTTCGCCAAGGGAATCTTCGGGCAATTTCATCCCGGGCATCAACACACGTTCGAGAATTGCCGACCGCAAGGCCGAACTGATCATGTCCGTGCGATGCTTAACCTTGTCAGATGCCTTCATGCCTATCCGTCACGTTTCATGCTGCATACAATTAACCGATTCAGTTTGTATAGTTGATTGCATACAATTGCGCCACACCCGATCACATCTATGCCCGATCAATCCGTCCAGCCAACCGCCCATCTCAGAAAGAAGAACCCGTTATGACCGACCGCACACCATCATCATTACCCCGCGCCATGGTCACCAGCCCAAGTACCGCCGCCAGCCAAGCCGGGGCGGATGTCCTGAAGAATGGCGGCACTGCGATTGAGGCGGTTGTCGCAACTGCCGCGATGTTAGCGGTAACATACCCGCATTTCTGCGGCATTGGCGGTGACGCGGTCTGGATGGTCTCGGACGCATCAGGCAAAGTACAATCGTTCCTGGGCATCGGTCAGGCCGTCGAAAATGCGGGTGATAGCATCACGCCAAACAAACCGATCCCGGTGCGCGGGGTTGGCTCGACCCTAACCACGGCCTGCACGGTTGATTCATGGCAACATGCCCTTGATCATTCCGCGCGGAACTGGGGCGGGAAACAAAATCTTTCTGATTTGATTGCCCCTGCGATTGATCTGGCTGAAAACGGTTTTCCGATCAGTGCGTCGCAATGTTTCTGGCTTGATTTCCGTAAAGAGGAAATTGGCACCTGGCCGGGCTTTACCGATATCTTTGCCCCCAATGGCAAAATGCCGATCGCGGGTCAGCATTTTTACCAACCGCAATTGGCCGATAGCCTGAAACGCATCGCGAAACATGGCGCGCGGGACTTTTACGAAGGTGGCTTGGCGGACCGGATTGTTGATGGCCTGTCCAAACTCGGATCGCCGATTACCAAGGCCGACCTTGCCAAAACCCGCACAAGAACAGTGGATGCCGTATCGCTTGACTATGGCGACGTGACATTGTTTGCCCCGCCTGCCCCGACCCAAGGATTGGCAACCTTGATGACCATGGGGGTTTTGCGTGAACTCGGTACAAAAAACTGGGCCGAAGGCACGGCAGATCATTACCATCTGGTGGTCGAAGCAATTAAACGCGCCTTCTTGCAACGCGATCAGATTGCCGATCCTGATTTTAGCCTGCATGATTTCGCGGCAATGCTTGGCACTGAAAGCCTTTCTTCTGCCGCGGCCGACATTTCCCCGGACAAAGCAATGGATTGGCCCCATCCGTTCCGCCATGGCGATACCGTCTTTTTGGCGGCCAAGGACGCGCAAGGCAATTGCGCCAGTGTCCTGCAAAGTACCTATTTTGACTGGGGCAGCGGGGTTGTTGCCGGCGATACCGGCATTGTCTGGCAAAATCGTGGGGCTGCCTTTAGCACCAATCCCAACCATCCCAACACCATCAAACCCGGCAAACGCCCGTTCTATACATTGAACCCGGGTATCGCGCTTAAGAACGGTAAGCCACATTTGCTGTATGGCACCCAAGGGGCCGATGGACAGCCACAAACCTTGGCGATGCTTCTGACCCGGTTGCTTGATTTTGGATTGTCACCGGCAGAGGCATTGGCCAAGCCGCGCTTCTTGCTGGGCAAGACATTTTCCGATGCCAATGACAGCCTGAAACTTGAAGTCGATGCGGGTGATGATGTGTTTGATACGCTGTCCGCGCGTGGGCACATCTTACGCGCCATCGAAGCCCAAAACGCCCTTGCCGGTCAGGCGGGGATCATTCGAATTGATGATGACGGGTTCGTTGACGGCGCACATGATCCGCGCAGCGACGGGATGGCGATTGGCGTTTGATCAACCAGCATTAATCGACACCGTGCGTTGGTGAATACGGGCGGACGGTCTGGTTAATCGCGCCAAAAATCGATGCGCCGTCTGCACCAAACATCTCGATCTTTACCTGATCGCCAAATTGCAGGAACGGTGTTTTTGCGGTGCCGTTTTCGATGGTTTCGATCATGCGGATTTCGGCAATACAGGAATATCCCGCCCCACCTTTGGCAATTGGTTTTCCCGGCTTGCCATCCAGCTTGTTTGAAACCGTGCCTGAGCCAATGATTGTTCCGGCGACCAGCGGGCGGGTACGCGCGGCATGGGCAATCAGTTGGGCAAAATCGAACGTCATATCAATCCCGGTATTGGCCCGGCCAAACGGTTTGCCATTCAGATCGACATGCAGGGGCAAATGAAGCTTGCCACCATCCCACGCAGCGCCCAATTCATCCGGGGTCACCGCCACGGGTGAGAAGGCCGAGGACGGTTTTGACTGGAAGAAGCCAAATCCCTTGGCCAATTCACCGGGGATCAAACCGCGCAGCGACACATCATTGACCAGCATGATCAAACGAATGGCATCGCGTGCCTGATCAAGGCTGGCGCCCATCGGCACATCATCGGTGATGACTGCAATCTCACCTTCCATATCAATGCCCCACGCGGGATCGGCCATCACGATATCATCACGCGGACCCAGAAAGCTGTCAGATCCGCCCTGATACATCAGCGGATCAGTCCAGAAGCTTTGCGGCATTTCCGCCCCACGGGCCTTGCGGACCAGTTCGACGTGATTGACATAGGCCGATCCATCCGCCCACTGATAGGCGCGCGGCAGGGGGGCATGAAGGTGTTGTGTATCAAGCTTGATCCGTTTGGCGATGGTTGATCCGGCATCAATCTCGTCGGCCAGTTCCTGCAAGCGCGGGGCAAATACCGCCCAGTTATCAAGGGCGGCTTGCAAGGTTGGTACAATCGCGCTGGCATCGACATAAAATGCCAAGTCGCGGGTGACCAGAACCAGTTTGCCGTCGCGGGTGCCGTTTTTAAGCGTCGCCAGTTTCATCTTGTTCTTCCGCCTTTATTTACGGCCTTCCGGCGTGCCATCGAATTTGCGTTCCAACCCCGACCAACACTCAAGATAATCGTCCTGAAGGGTTTCAAGTTCGGCAGCGAATTTGGTCAGTTGCTGCGGAAATCGGGTTTCAAACATAAAGGCCATCGTGCCTTCAAGCTTCTGCGGGCCAAGTTCGGCATTCGATGCCTTTTCAAACCCGAAGGCATCTGGGCCATGGGCCAACATCATGTTGTGCAAACTCATCCCGCCGGGAACAAATCCCTTTTCCTTGGCGTCATATTGCCCACAAATCAGCCCCATGAATTCGGACATGATGTTGCGGTGATACCAAGGCGGGCGGAATGTATGTTCGGCCACCATCCAGCGCGGCGGGAAAATCACGAAATCGACATTGGCGGTTCCGGCCTCGTCCGACGGGGCGGTCAGCACGGTAAAAATCGACGGATCAGGATGATCAAAGGCAATGGCGCCAACGGGTGAAAACGTCCGAAGGTCATATTTGAACGGGGTGTAATTGCCGTGCCAGGCCACCACGTCAAGCGGCGAGTGCCCAATATCAGTCACATGGAACTGACCACACCATTTCACCAAAACGCGACAGGGAGTTTCTTTATCCTCATAGGCGGCAACAGGTGTTTTAAAATCACGCGGATTGGCAAGGCAGTTTGCGCCAATCGGGCCCCGATCCGGCAGGGTAAATTTCGCGCCATAGTTTTCGCAGACATAACCGCGCGCACCGCCTTCAGGGCCCGCTTCAAGAATGCTGACCTTAAACATCATGCCGCGCGGGATCAGGGCGACTTCAAGCGGGGCAACATCCATCATGCCAAGTTCGGTAAAGACACGAAGCGTGCCAGTTTCGGGCACGATCAGAAGTTCCCCGTCCGAATTGAAGAAATAGTCGTCGACCATATCGGCATTGCACACATAGACATGGCTTGCCATCCCGGTCTGGGACAGTGCATCGCCAGCGGTTGTGATGGTGCGCATCCCGGCAACGAAATCGACCGCGTCTTTTGGCATTGGCACCGGATCCCAGCGCAATTGGCCAAGGGCCAAGCTGTGATCATTCAAACAGGGTGCGGTTTTCCAGTGCGGTCGATCAAGGGCAGCAAACCGGCCGTTATGACGCACACTGGGCCGAATGCGATACAGCCAGGACCGTTCATTGGTGCCACGTGGTGCGGTAAAGGGCGACCCGGAAAGCTGTTCGGCATACAGGCCATAGGCGCATTTTTGCGGGCTGTTTTGCCCCTGCGGCAAGGCACAGGCAAGGCTTTCGGTTTCAAAATCATTGCCGAAACCAGACATATAGCGCAGATCCGTTTGATCAGATACAGCCGTCGCCTGATCGCGGGTTGGTTTATCAAGCATGGCGGAATTTCCCAATGGCAGCCAAGTGCAAAAACAACAAACCGTCAGGACCCATTATATTGATCGAAACGGGTCCTGATTAAGATATGGGGGTGTTAATGCTATTGCGCAGCATCGACTTTCAAAACACCGCGGCGGATCTGGTCTTCTTCGATGCTTTCAAACAAGGCGCGGAAGTTGCCTTCGCCAAAACCTTCGTCGCCTTTGCGCTGAATGAACTCAAAGAAAATCGGCCCGATCACGGTTTTTGAGAAGATTTGCAGCAGGATTTTGGTCATCCCGCCATCAATCACGCCTTCGCCGTCAATCAGGATACCGTGTTTTTTCATCCGTTCAATCGGCTCGTCATGACCATGGACGCGGTCATGGGATTTTTCGTAATAGGTTTCCGGCGGGCCGGGCATGAATTTCAAGTCATTCGCGGCAAGCTTGTCGGTGGCGTCGTAAATACCGTCTGATCCCACCGCGATATGCTGAATGCCTTCGCCTTTGTATTTTCGCAGATATTCTTCGATCTGGCTTTTGTCATCGGTTGATTCATTCAGTGGAATACGGATTTTCCCACAGGGTGAGGTGATCGCACGGCTGACCAAGCCCGTGATTTTACCGGCAATGTCAAAGAAGTGGATTTGCTTGAAGCCAAACAGATCGCGATAAAAGTCCCACCATTTATCCATATTGCCACGATAAACGTTATGGGTCAGATGATCGAGATAATAGAACCCCACCCCTTCAGGCTTGGGATCACGATGCCCGATCCAGTCGAATTCTGCGTCATAGGCCGAACCGGTATCGCCATATGTATCGATGAAATACAAAAGCGACCCACCGATGCCGACAATAGCCGGAACATCCAGGGTTTTATCGTTGCCGGTATAGGGTTCTGCCCCCTTGGCAATCGCATGATCAAAGGCATGTTTGGCATCGACCACCCGCCATGCCATCGACGGCGCGCACGGACCATGCATCCCGACAAATTTCATCGCATGACTGTTGGGTTCTGCATTGAGGATATAGTTGATGTCGCCCTGACGCCAAACCGTAATGTTTTTGGTTTTGTGTCCGGCAACCGGGGTGTAGCCCATGCGGGTGAACAGGGTTTCAAGTTTGTCGGCTTCTTCGTGGGCAAACTCGACAAACTCGAACCCGTCGGTCCCGGCGGGGTTTTCATCGGTAATGGTGGCGCGAGGGGCGTCATGCGGGAACGGTCCCATCGGAAGTCTCCTATGATTGAAACATTCGAATTCTTCGAACTTTTGTTATGTTCCAATCGTGCGCCAAACCCCATGCAACGTGCGTGCATTCATGGTTGATTTTTCGAACAAAATGCACACATCATGCATAATTAATCATAATGGCGCGTAAAACATGCAACTTGACCGACTAGACCTTAAACTGCTTGCAGAACTGCAAAAGGATGGGCGTCTGACCAATAATGATTTGTCAGAACGCATTGGCCTTTCAGCATCGCAATGTTCGCGCCGACGCGCGCGACTTGAAGATGACAAGGTCATTCGCGGCTATCGTGCCGATATTGACCGTCAAAAGATGGGGTTGGGATTGCTGGTAGTGATTTCGGTAACCCTTGCCACCCATAACCGCGACAATGCCAAACGGTTTGCCCGTTTACTGGCCGATTTGCCCGAAGTGCTAGAAGCCTTTTCCCTGACCGGGGAGATGGATTACCACCTTAAGGTCGCGACAAAGGATCTGGCGGCCCTGTCGCATTTCGTCAATGAGGTGCTTTTGCCGCATGATTCTGTGCAGCATGTCAAAACGTCAATTGTTCTAAACGTGTTGAAGGATTTTGAAGGTCTGGCGGTTAACCCGGATTGATCAACACCGCATCGATCAATCGACCGGTTTCAGCGCCATAAAATGGCAAAGACCGCGCCCAAAGGCACGGTCTTCCCTGTCCCGAAACTCCCCTTACCACGAAGCTTCGGAGACGCCCCCACTACAGTAGATCTAGATAGCCAGATATTGGTCGCGAAGCTCGGCATCATCAAGAACAGCTTGTGCTGAACCGTCAAAGACGATCTCGCCGCTATCCATAATGATCGCACGATCTGCAAGCTTGAGTGCCGCGATGGCATTCTGCTCGACAATGATCGTGGTAATGCCAAGTTTTTTGACGTTTTGAAGCGTCTTTTCAATTTCCTGAACAATCACCGGCGCCAAGCCTTCATACGGTTCATCAAGCAGCAAAAGCTTGATATCACGCGCCAAGGCACGGCCGATTGCCAGCATCTGTTGTTCGCCCCCCGACAGGGTGGTGCCTTCTTGCTCTGCCCGTTCGCCAAGGCGCGGGAAAAGCTCGTAGATGCGTTCAACGGACCAGCCAATCGGCTCGGCAATCTGGGCCAATTCAAGGTTTTGCTGAACGGTCATGCCCGGAATGATGCGACGATCTTCTGGCACAAGCTGCACCCCGAGACGGGCAGCCTGCCAAGCCTTCATGGTGTGCAATGGCTGATGATCCAGCCAAATTTCACCATGTTTAAGCTCCGGGTCCGACATACGTGCCAAGGCACGCAAAGTCGATGTTTTCCCGGCACCGTTACGGCCCAGCAATGCCAGAATTTCGCCTTCGCGGATGTCAAATGAGACACCCTGAACGATATAGCTTTCACCGTAATAGGCGTGAACATTATGCACCGAGAAAAAGGCCGGATCACCGCCCTGATTGCGGACAGGTTCCTGTTTTGGCAGTGAGGTCATACTACTGCTTCCCCTCCGAGATAGGCTTCTTTGACGCGTGGGTCATTGCGAACTTCTTCCGGGGTGCCTTCACAAATGATGGCCCCCTGAGCCAGAACACTGATGCGGTCAGCCAGACTGAACACAACATGCATGTCATGTTCGATAATGACTTTGGTCATGCCGCGTTCCTTGATCCGCTGAAGCAGATCAATCGTGCGGTTGGTGTCATGACGCGACATGCCTGCTGTCGGCTCATCGAGAAGGAACAATTTGGGATGTTGCCCCAAGCACATCGCAAGTTCCAAACGGCGTTTGTCCCCGCGCGACATCGCACTGGCAATATTGTCCTTCTGCTCAATCAAACCAACATCTTCAAGCAGATGTTCGGCCTGTTCGAGAATGTCTTTTTCCGCAAACAGGCTTTTGAGGAAGCTTAGCTTGAACTCGCCATCACGTTTGGCAAGAGCTGGAACCATCACGTTTTGCAAAAGCGACAATTCCGGGAAGATTTCCGGCGTCTGGAAAACACGTGCCACACCAAGCTGATTAATCTCGTGGGGCTGTTTGCCCGTCAGAACTTCATCACCCAGCAACACCCGCCCACGGTTGGGTGCAAGACGCCCAACAATGACATTGAGCAACGTGGATTTACCGGCACCATTCGGGCCAATGATGGCGTGAACCGTGCCTTTTTTAACCCGAAGGTTAATGTCAGACAGCGCGCGCAAGCCGCCAAAATTCTTATCCACATCAGTGACATCAAGAATGTATTCGGACATCGATCAGACCTCCCCCGCCGAGTGTTGTTCTTTTTCTTTGTCCTTAGCCGAAGAAGCTGAAGACGCGCGGTCGGACACAAGACGCCACAGGCGATTGATGCCTTCCATGATGCCACCTGGCAGGAAGATCACGATCAGCATGAAGACCAGACCAAGGGTCAGATGCCAGCCTTCGCCAACAAACAGACCAAGGATCGTTGCCACCCCATGTGCGAGCCAATCGGGAAGGAATGAAAACGCATTGAGAAGAACCGTGTCGTTAAAGGCCGAGAAGATATTTTCGAAATACTTGATAACGCCAGCCCCAAGAAGCGGACCAATCAAGGTTCCGACACCGCCAAGAATGGTGATCAGAACGATCTCACCCGATGCTGTCCACTGCATGCGTTCGGCCCCTGCAAGCGGATCGGTCACCGCCAGAAGCGACCCGGCAAGACCGGCATACATGCCCGAGATGACAAAGGCGGTCATCAGATAGGGCCGTGTATTGTACCCGGTATAGCCCATGCGATTCTGGTTCGATTTAATCGCACGCAGCTTAAGCCCGAACGGGGAGCGAAAGATACGCAGATAGATAAAGAACGAAGCCAGCATAATCACTGCACAAATATAGAAACCTGAATATCCGGTTCCTTCAATGCCAAACAAGGTCGGTGTCGGAAGCGATGCATCTGCCTCAATACCAGACATGCGATCAAGAACACGCGCATCACCTTGTGTAAGCTGTAGACCGGTCTCACCATTGGTGATCGGGGTCAAAACCGAATAGGCAAGGTTATAAGACATTTGCGCAAAGGCCAGCGTCAGGATCGAGAAATAGATCCCCGAACGACGTAACGAGACAAACCCGATAGCCAAGGCAAACAGACCGGCCAGCACCGTTCCGAAAATCATCGCCGGGATGACATTCATCGAAAGTAACTTGAACGACCAGACCGCGGTGTAGGACCCCACACCCAGGAAGGCCGCATGACCGAATGAAAGATAGCCGGTCAAACCAAACAGAATATTATAGCCGATGGCAAAGATGCCAAAGATCATGAATTTCTGCATCAGGTCAGGATAGGCCGCCCCGAAAGGCTGGAGCCAGATCGGCATGGTCAGGACCACGACCGACAGAATGACCATGTAAAGGATATCCTGCTTTGGCGAGACGATTTTTGTGTTTGTCATTTTAGCTCTCCATCACGCCCCGACGACCCATCAGACCGCGCGGGCGGGTCAGCAGAATAACGACGGCAACAAGATAAATGATGATCTGGTCAATGCCCGGGATGATTTCTTTCACCTCGGTCATGGACGAGAAGGATTGCAGAATACCCAGCAGGAAGCCTGCCAGAACTGCACCGGGTAGAGAGCCCATACCCCCAACGACCACCACAACAAATGACAGCACAAGGAAGTCCATTCCCAAATGATAATCCGGGGGAAGTACCGGCGTGTACATCACGCCTGCAAGGCCTGCGACAACCGCGGCCATACCAAACACAATTGTAAAGCGACGTTCAATATTGATGCCAAGAAGCTCGACCGTTTCACGGTCTGCCATGCCTGCACGCACCACCATACCGTAGGTCGTGAAATGCAGGAACGAGAAGACAAGGCCAATAATGGTCAATGAGAACGCCAGATAAATCAGACGCCACCAAGGATAAACAACGGCTTCACCCAGGCCGAACACGGCACCGATTGCGGCAGAACCGGAAACGATATCGGGTGCACCTTGCGGGATCGGGTTGGCGCCAAAGGCAGCCTTGACCAATTCCTGAATAACAATCGCCAGACCAAAGGTCACAAGGATCTGTTCAGCATGGGAGCGTTTATAGAAATGCCGGATCAGGCTGCGTTCCATCACGATGCCGATTGCCAGCATCACGGGTATCGCAAGAATGATTGATAGCGGCACGGACCAATCAATGATGGCTGTCCCGGTTTCGCCAAACCAGACTTCGAGATATGGCGTTTCCTTATAGGCATCAAAGAATGTCACGGATTCGTCCTTGACCTTAACGGACAAGGTCAGGAGCTTTTCCAAGCTCACCGCACAAAAGGCGCCTATCATGAAGATGGCGCCGTGGGCAAAGTTCACCACACCAAGTGTGCCGAACACCAAGGTCAGACCAAGCGCAATCAGCGCGTAAGCGCCGCCCTTGTCCAGACCGTTGAGAATTTGAAGAAATATAGAGTCCATCAGTTATCCGCCGCGTATTCGTAATGGGCTTAATGAAAAGACCGTTGGGACAAGAGTGCGGGGCAAATGGGCCGACCACTGGGAAATGGTCGGCCCTGCTTGCATCAATTTAGCCGTATCAGACTTTGTACGGGCCCAGTTCACCACCGAACATATCGGCAGGGTACTCAACCTGTGCACGCGGCACTTCTTTAACAACTTCAAGAAGGTCAAAGTTGGAAGAAGGCTCTTGTTTACCGCGCACAACCAGAACGTCTTTGAAGCACTGGTGATCTTCCGCACGGTACAGGGTCGGGCCATTGCCCGCGCCATCGAACTCGAAACCTTCGAGCTGTTTGATGACTTCCCAAGGTGCAAACGTACCAGCCATTTCACAGGCGTTTGCATAAAGCAGCGTCTGTACATAGCAAGTGTGAGCAGCCTGGGACGGCGGGAAGCCGTATTCCTGACCAAAGGATTTAACAAAGGCCTGCGACCCTGCATCCTGCAGCGACCAGTGCCAGTTGGTGGTACCCAGGATGCCTTTTGCAGCATCGCCAGCACCCTGTGCCATCAAGCGGGAATACAGCGGAACAACGATTTCGAAGTTTTTGCCGTTTACCTGCTTGTCACGCAGACCAAACTGAACAGCCTGTGTCAGCGAGTTGACCATGTCCTTACCATAGTGGTTCAGGATCAGGACATCTGCGCCAGAGTTCAGAACCGGTGTGATATACTGCGAGAAGTCACCAGCACCAACAGGGGTACGGACGGTATTCACAGTTTCCCAACCGATATTCTCGGTTGCAGCTTTGATCGATTCTTCCTGGGTCCAGCCCCAGGTGTAATCAGCCGTCAGGTGATACGCGCGACGTTCCGCACCATATTCATCCAGAAGAACCGGCGCAATTGCCTGACCAGACATGTAAGCGTTGAAGAAATGGCGGAAGCCATAACGCTTTTTGTCTTTACCCGTGGTGTCGTTGGAGTGGGTAAGACCCGCCATGAAGATCACGCCCATTTCCTGGCAAAGACCCTGCACAGCAACCGCAACACCCGATGACGAACCACCGGTAATCATTGCGACATTGTCTTTTTCGATCATGCGTTTTGCCGATGCACGTGCTGCATCCGATTTGGTCTGGGTATCGCCGGTAACGAACTCGACCTTCTTACCGAGGATGCCGTTGCCTTTAAGCTGAAGCGGCTTCATGGTGTTCATCATCCCGCCGTCGCCTTCACCATTCAGGTGTTTGACAGCAAGCTGATAGGCACGCAACTCATCGGCACCTTCATCGGCATAAGGGCCGGTCTGTGGTACGTTAAAGCCAAGTTTTACGCTGCCCGAATTGCCCGGATCGCCCGGAAAAGTCTGAGCATGTGCGTTCTTGATGAAATGCATCGGAAAAGTGCCGCCAATAAGCGCAGCACCGGTCGTTGCCGCGGATCCTTTAAGGATCGTACGACGGGATACATCTTTAATAATCTTGGTCTCCGACATGGTTTTCCTCCCCAATGTCTTGGGATTTGTTTCAGAAAAATCTGAGGCCTATTTTCTGGTTTGTTTTTTTCACGACCTGATCAAACAATGGGTGCCGTTTGAAAATGAATCAACACCTAGTTGATATAGAACAGTTTTTTTGTAAATATACCGACTTACGTTTTGAAAAGTTGTAAATTTTGTCAAAAATGAGACTTTAGTATGAACCGACAAGCCCCCATCGGACACCGCATACGCGGTCGCCGCAAAGATATCGGGATGACCCAGAATGCCCTGGCAAAGACCGCCGGCATTTCCCCGTCATATCTGAACCTTATCGAACATAACCGGCGTTCGATCGGGGGCGGGTTGCTCATGCGCATTGCCGAAGCCCTCGAGATTCAACCCCATACATTGTCAGGGTCTGAAGAAAGCCGCCTACTCTCAGATCTGAACGAAGCCGCATCTGATCCGGTGTTTCGCAGCACCCCGATTGAAAGTCGGGAGTTCCCGGCAACAATCGCCGCTGCCCCCGGTTTGATTGGTGCTTTTCTTTCTCTTTACCGTGCCTATCGCA
The DNA here is from genome assembly GCF_050516545.1 of Thalassospira lucentensis. Taxonomy (GTDB): domain Bacteria; phylum Pseudomonadota; class Alphaproteobacteria; order Rhodospirillales; family Thalassospiraceae; genus Thalassospira; species Thalassospira lucentensis_C. Next base: position 3,058,415 of record NZ_CP191544.1, read on the forward strand.
GTGGCCTTGACGAGATTAACTCATTGTCCGAACGGCTCAGCCACGACCCGTTTCTGACCGAAGCCAGCCATTCGATCCTCACCCGGATTACTTCTATCCGGACGGTCGCAGAGATTTTTGATGATTATGACGACCTGTCCAAGGAACAGCGCGCACGGTTTAACGCGACATTGGTTCGGGAATCTCAACGACTGGCCGAATCCGCGACCGAGATTTTCAACTTCCTTGAGCGTGGCGATGCCGGACGCCCGGCTGCCAGCCCGGCCGAGGAAGTCGATGATCTTTTATATGATAACGCCAACTATTTCCCCGTACTTGAAGACCATGCGACCGAAATGCGCCCCCGCATTGATCCGGAAGGCGGGTTATTCCTGACCGATTTGATCAATTATCTTGAAAACACCCATGACATTCGGGTTGAACGCCTGCCTTCCGAAGAATTCCCGACCAGTGGCCACAAATGGGATGCCGATCACCGGACCCTTAAGATTTCACGCGCCCTTCCCATAACGTCAGCGCGCTTTCAGGCTGCGCGCATGATTTTCCGGCTTGAATCCCCGGAAACTGTAAATGAAATCCTTAACCGCACCCAGATCGACAGTGACGCCGGACGGGCCCGTGCAGCCGAGGCCCTGATTTCCTATGGCGCAGCCGCACTTTTGTTTCCCTACGATGTGTTTCTTGAAGATGCCCGAAGGTTTCGCCACGATATCGAGCTTCTTCAACAACGATATGCCGCCAGCTGGGAACAGATTTGCCACCGCCTGACCACACTGCGTCGACCGGGTGCTGAAGGCATACCTTTCCATCTGTTGCGAACAGATATTGCAGGCAATATTTCGAAACGATTTTCGGCATCCGGCCTTCAGTTACCGCGTTATAGCGGGGCCTGCCCACGCTGGGTCGTGCATGAAGCCTATATGGCACCAGACCGGGTGATCCCCCAATTCGTCCGCCTGCCAGACAACAGCGAATATCTTTTTGTCGCCCGCGCCTTGCGCACTGGCGCGGGTGGATATGGTGTTCCCCGGTCGGTCTATTCAGTAATGATCGGGTGCGATACGGCCTTTGCCCATGACGTGGTTTATGGTGATCGATTGTCATTGGATCGCCCGGATTCTGCGGTTCCGGTGGGCATTGGCTGTCGTCAATGCCCCCGCAATGATTGCGGCCAGCGGGCTTATGAAATGTCGGATACAGCAACCGCGCAAATCGCTGTATAGCCATCAAAATCACGTCATTTTCGGCCTTAACTGAAAGCATGAAACATACCACCCCAAAGTAGCATTATAATTCGATGCATAACCCGCTAGGATTGGGGCATATAAGAATCCGATAAATCGGGGAGAACGTCCTTGAATAAGAGACCAAAGGTCCTGATTGCCGAAGATGAGGAAACCATTGTTGAGTCGCTGAGCTTTCTTATGGAAAAAGAAGGCTATGAAGTCAGTGTGGCCACCGATGGCCAAACCGCGATCAAAATGATTGCGCGCGACATTCCTGATATGGTTTTGCTTGATGTGATGATGCCCGGCTGCGACGGGTTCGAAGTGGTGCGCGCGGCACGCGCCGATCCAAGAACCAAACGCATTCCGATCATGATGTTGACGGCAAAAACACGCGAAGTCGACCGCCGCAAAGGACTTGAACTTGGCGTTGATGATTTTGTGACCAAACCTTTTTCGACCCGCGATGTCGTTGCCCGGGTCAAGGCCCTGCTTGAACGAAGCGAATGCTGATACGCGTTTAACCGACAGGCAGGAGCCAGATCCATGACACCACCGCGCAAAATGACAGAACGGGCATTTGTCCTTGTCCTGGCGGCGTTTTTTGTCTGGATGCCACCCTTGGTTGGCGTATTTTCCCTTGATGGAACGCTATTTGGCCTGCCGATCCTGTTTATCTATTTCTTTGCAGGCTGGGCAACCCTGATTGCGCTTTGTGCGATTTTGACGCGCGCCCTTCGCAAAGTAGGCCAGTCAGAGGGATCATCTTAAATGCTGTCCTCTGAACTGGTTATCACGGTCTCACTCAGCTATGTCGGCTTGCTGTATGCCATTGCATGGTGGGGGGATAAACGTGCGCGTGATGGCCGATCATGGGTCAGGAACCCGACGGTTTATACCTTATCAATCGCGGTCTATTGCACATCATGGACGTTTTATGGTGCGGTCGGGACCGCAGCACGTAACGGGCTTGAATATCTGACCATTTATCTTGGGCCGACGGTCATTTTCTTAGGTTGGTGGTTCTTGCTGCGCAAGATGCTGCGCATTTCCAAGGCCCACCGCATCACATCGATTGCCGATTTTATTTCATCGCGGTATGGCAAAAGCACGCAGCTTTCCGTGCTTGTGACCCTGATCGCCGTCATCGGGACGACCCCTTATATTGCGCTTCAGCTTAAGGCAATTGCCACCAGTTATACGGTTCTGACGGTTTGGGATCACGGTATTTTCCCGACCACCCAAGAAACCGCCAGCATGTTTTCAGACAGCGGGTTCTGGGCAGCTGTCGGGCTTGCACTGTTTGGTATTTTGTTTGGCACGCGCTTTATTGATGCAGACGAACATCACGAAGGCATGGTTGCCGCCATCGCCTTTGAAAGTCTGGTCAAGATGTTTGCGCTTTTGGCGGTTGGTATCTTTGTCTGCTTTGTCATGTATGGCGGAATTGGCGAACTGTTTGCCCAAGCTGCGCGCAATGCCGACACCGCCAAACTCTTGCAATTGCCCGAAGATGGTGCCGCGCGCTGGACAACATTGATGATGCTGTCCATGGCCGCCATCCTGTGTTTGCCGCGCCAGTTTCAGGTCATCATTGTTGAAAATGTCGATGAACGGCATTTGCCGACAGCAAGCTGGGCCTTTCCGCTTTATCTATTACTGATGAACCTGTTTGTCCTGCCCATAGCTCTGGCGGGGCTTGGCACCCTGCCCGCATGGTCGGACCCGGATTTCTTTGTGATTTCAGTCCCGCTGTTTGAAGGGCAATCCTTACTGGCGCTATTGGCCTATGTTGGCGGGTTGTCGGCCAGTACCAGTATGGTCATTGTGGCAACCATCGCGCTTTCGACCATGGTCTGTAACGATCTGGTCGTTCCGGCATTGCTGCGTATCCGTCCCTTTCGCCTGACCGAACGCGATGATCTGACCGGGCTTTTGATCACCATCCGCCGGGCATCCATCGTTGCTGTCGTATTTTTGGGGTTTGCCTATTACAGATCCGCCGGGGCGAGTGACGCCTTGGCCGAAATCGGCCTGATATCCTTTGCCGCAACAGCACAATTTATCCCGATTATGATCGGTGGCCTTTACTGGAAAGGCGGGACCAAAACCGGCGCACAGGTTGGCCTTGTCATCGGCTTTATCCTGTGGGGTTATACCCTGTTGCTGCCATCACTTGCCGATAGCGGCTGGATGGATCCGGCTTTGATCCTGAACGGGGCGTTTGGCCATCCGTGGTTGCGGCCTGAAAGCCTGTTTGGCCTGACAGACTTTGAACCCCTGACCCATGCGCTGATCTGGTCGATTTCGCTGAATACCGCATCCTTTGTCCTGATCAGTCTGTTTACCCAACCAAGCGCACTTGAACGTATTCAGGCGACTTTGTTTGTCGATGCCTTTTCGCGCAAAGGGCAGGATACCGTGATTTGGCGATCATCGGCCTCGGTCGATGATTTATATGAACTGGTTGAACGGTTTCTGGGCCGCGAACGCGCCTTTCATTCATTCCGCGATTTTGGCTGGGAGAAAGACACGCCATGGCGCGGCAAGGGCGAAGCCAATGCCGATATGATTGCCTTTACCGAACGCCTTCTTGCCGGGTCCATCGGGGCGGCATCGGCACGTGTTATGGTGTCATCGGTCGCCAAGGGGGAAATGGTCAGCCTTGAAGAGGTTCTTGAGATCCTTGAAGAAACCTCGCACGTCATCGAATATTCCCAGCGTCTGGAACAGAAATCCCACGAACTTGAACAGGCTGCCGCAGAATTGCGCGCCGCCAATGACCGGCTTAAGGAACTTGATAAGCTTAAAGATGAATTCCTGACGATGGTCAGTCATGAATTCAGAACGCCACTGACCTCGATCCGGTCATTTTCAGAAATTCTGGTCGATACGCCAAATCTGGATCATGAGCGCGCTGAACATTTCCTCAGCATCATTGTGCGGGAAAGCGAACGGCTGACCCGACTGATTGACGATCACCTTGATCTGGCGCGCCTTGAAGCGGGTCATTCTGACTGGCGGGCTGTCGATGTCGATCCGCGCACGGTCCTTGATGAAAGTGTTGATGCGGTCAAAGGCCTGATGGACCGCAAGGGTGTTATTCTGTCGACGGAATTTTCGCGCCAGACGGTACGGCTGTTTGTTGATCGGGATCGCTTGACACAGGTCTTTATCAATCTTCTGTCAAATGCCGCCAAATTTTCCCACCCCGACCAACCCACCGTTCTGGTGCGCGGCGAGGCAATTGATGGCGGCTATCTTGTATCGATTACCGATAACGGTAGTGGCGTCCCGCAGAACGAACTTGAAATCATCTTTGATAAATTCTCGCGCGGCGGAAAATATGCCGATGACAAACCCAAACCATCGGGTTCCGGGCTTGGACTTGCCATCGCCAAGCATGTTGTCGAACATTGCCAAGGTAAAATATGGGTTGAAAGCCCTGTGGGTAAGGGGGCGACATTCCGCGTCTTCATACCCGGTCAGATGTTGGAGGCTATTGATGCGGCCAAGCCTCCAACCCGTTAGAAACTAACTCACCTTTTCAGGGTCAAAGATGGTGTTATCAAGAAACCGGTCTGGCCCGACAATTGGCCGATCTTCGGCATCATTGGCACCTTCGACACGCCAATCATGGGTTGGCACGGCCACATCAAGTCCCGTGACCGCTTTGCGATATAAATCAGGGCGATACACCTGACGCACGACATTATTGATATCGGCGTCTGCTGGCACCTGCCCCCAGCGTTTCATCTGTGTTCCAACCCAGCTTCCCTGTGACAGCCACGGGAAGGTCGCGGTATAGCGATAAAACACATGGCGATCAGGCATTTCGGTTGGTGCTTCGCCCGGACGCAAGACCGGACGTCCACAAAGGGATGCTTTGAGGATTTCATATGGCGCGCCAACATTGGATTCTTCAGACAGCATTTGCGCAAGTTCAGAACGATTATCGGCCTCATCGGCCCATTCGGCGGCACGCACCAGGGCGCGCACCAACGCCGACACCGTATCAGGATTGGAATTGACCCAGTCTTCGCGCACACCCAGAACCTTTTCCGGGCTTCGCGGCCAGATATCATCCTTAAGCGCAACAATCACGCCATCGCCATGGAAAACGGCACGCTGGTTCCACGGCTCCCCGACGCAATAGCCATCAACCCAACCGTTGCGCAGACTGTCAAACATGCGCTGCGGGGCAATCACCCCGATATTCACATCCTTGTCCGGATCAATTCCCGCTGCTGCCATCCAATAGCGCAACTCGTAATTATGGCTTGAGAACGGAAACACCGTCGCAAAGGACATGATCGGGCGTCCGGCAACACGGTCTTCATCAATCACCTTTTTCAAGGCGCGCGATGAAAGCCCGCGCGGCCCATGCATCGAAACCGGATCGGCTTCAAGCATGCGCTGATAAAGACGGGTTGAAACCGTAATTGCATTGCCACCCCGACCCAGCGCCATGGGAACAACAATGTGCTGAACCGGAACCCCGCCAAGGCCAAGACGGGCGGCAATCGGGATCCCTGCCAAAAGATGGGCGGCGTCATAAACACCATAAGAAAGCTTGTCTCGAATGGCCGCCCACGACATTTCGCGGACCAATTCCAGATCAATACCTTCTTGCTCGGCAAATCCCATCGCACGGGCAACAACCGGGATCGCACAATCGACCAACGGCACAAAGCCAAGACGAACCTTGTTAGACATTCCTCAAAACTCCAACTGAAACGCCGTGATGACGCTTTGAGCGATCTCATAGATCTTGCGATTCTGTTTCATGGCGTTCTTGCGCAACAGCGCATAAGACTCTTCTTCTGACAGGCCTTTTTCTTTCATCAGAATTCCTTTGGCCCGTTCAATCAATTTACGTTCGCTCAGCTTTGCCTGGGCTTCATCCCGTTCGCGGCGCAGTTGGTCAAACACGGTAAACCGCGAAATCGCCATATCGACAATCGGACGAATGCGGTCTTGGCGCAACCCGTCCACGACATAGGCGCTGACACCGGCCAGAATGGCTTCCTGAATCATCGAAGCATCACTTTGATCGACAAACATCGCAATCGGGCGGGCAATGGCGCGCGACACCTGAAACATTTGTTCAAGCGTATCGCGATCGGGGTTTTCCAAATCAATGATGATGATATCTGGCGCCAAGGCCTGAATGCGCTCGACCAGATTATGGGACGTTCCGATACGGGCCACACGGGTATAGCCACTTTCAACAAGGCCGCGCTCGACAATTGCGGCGCGGTCAGGATTCTCGTCAATCACCAGAATGTTGTATTCTTCCAGTCTTACCAATCTAACCCCAACTCCCTGACAACCATCGACGATCAAGCCTCTCTATCTGGTTTATTATTTTCCGGTCTTTTTTAGATCCCGATTTGTATCGGGATGCGACCAGCGCCGCATCCCGAAAAAGCGATATAGCAGTATTCTTATTCCGCCGGTACCGGTTGTGCCGATCCCGACGTGCCAAGACGTTCTGCCTGTGCACTGTCAAAGCGGGCTTTTTCTTCGGCCTGCGTTGCTGCGGAGAAACGCACCGCAAGGGCGGCAAATGAACAGACAACCACCGCACAACCAAGATAAAGAAGGCCTTCCTGATAGGTAAGTTCTTCGGACTTGAACAGGAAGCCCGCCGCAACCGCACCGGCATTCCCGCCAGCACCAACGATACCCGCAACCGAACCAAGGGCGCGACGGTTCACGAACGGCACAATCCCGAACGTTGCACCTTCAGACATCTGAACGAACAGCGAGAAAACAATCATTACCGAAACGGCAACAACCAGTGCTTCCATCTGCGAGAATGCAATCAGGGCAACACCTTCGATGAACAGCGCCATGAACAGGAATTTGACACGACCCGAAAGACCACCCTTGGCGGCAAATTTATCGGAAAACACACCGCCCAGGGTCCGGGCGAAAATGTTCATCAGACCAAACAGACCGGCAATCATGCCTGCCGTTGCAAGCGAAAGCTCGAACTTGTCAAAGAAGTAGATCGCGGCAATGTTGTTGATCGTAAGCTCAACACCAAAACACGCCCCATACACCAGGAACAGTGCCCAAACGCGATAGTCAGACATTGCCGCAAGCATGCCTTTGGTCGCACCGGCATGGTCATCTTCTGGTTTAAGTGCGCCGCTTTTGCGCATGTCGGCATAGTTGCCGTCCGGGCAATCGGTCGTGAAGACCCAATACAGAACAGCAACCACCAGCATGATGGCCCCCGGGAAGACCATCGCCAGACGCCAGCCCATGGTTTCCGCAATCCCAAAACCAAGAATCATGGCAAGGATTGCCGGCATCACCATCTGGGTCACACCGCCGCCAAGGTTACCCCAACCCGCCGTGGTGGCGTTTGCGGTGCCAACGACGTTCGGCGCGAACATGGTCGAGGTGTGATACTGTGTGATGACAAAGGATGCGCCGATTGAGCCGATGGCAAGACGCGCAAGCAAGAAGGTCTCGTAGCTATCCGCAAGACCGATCAGCATGACCGGCAAAGACCCGAGCACAAGCAAGCCTGTATAGGTCTTGCGGGGCCCGATCTTGTCGCAAAGCGGCCCGATCAGAAGCCGGACGAGAACTGTAATCGCAACCGAAGCAATGATGGTGCTACCGATTTCGCTTTTGCTTAAACCCAGGTCATCGCGGACCAGCGGCATTAACGGCGCGATCCCGAACCAACCAAAGAAGCACAGGAAAAAGGATAACCAGGTGAGGTGGAAAGTACGCATCTGAACAGTCTTGAGACTGAACAGGTTTATGCGTGTTGCCTTGTTTTTGATTTCCATAACAGTGAAGCCCTTCGTTTCGGTCGCACAGAGCTTGATGTTTTCTGCGGGCGACCAACGGTTTTCCCTATGGGCCTCATGCTTCATCTTGAAGATTCCGCAGGCGACCCGTCATTCGTATCGGAAAGACTGCGCGATCATCGCGCGGCTATTCCAAACGTCTGATCGTCCGCCGTTGGACGAAGAACTGTGAGCCACCCATCGTTGGGCTTACTTTCGTCAAAGCCGCTCACACGAAAACAACATTGCAAACACCGCGCCAGTTTTTCTGCGCTGCGGGATAAACACGGTAAACTTCTGAAAATATTACGTATTATTCAGCCGCACATGCTCAGACAAAAAAATGCACAGCTAAAATGATCATTTTTTGCACAAAATTAAATCATCCACAGTTTGTGCTGTTTATTTTTTAGTCAAACAATGCATTTGTCCAGAAAACCGCCTATTTAAGGAACCTTAATTTTTGGCGCGAATTCAGTCGGTTATAAGATAATTCGTCATATCTACAATTCTGGCATGGCGCTTGAATATAGAAGGGCATGAGCGCGGACAGTGCCGTCTGCGGCTCCGGTGTAAAAGCCGATCCTATATATAAAGAATCCAAAGACGGGTTCCCCGGATAATGACGTCCGTTGCGAAATGCCTTTTTTAAGAGCAGGCCGCATCGGGCGTTTTTTTGTGCCAACTTCGCATCCCGCGACGAGGAGCCAGAGACAAATGAACCACGTCACTGCAAATATAAAATCTGCGAAAGCCCGCATCGTTGTCATTGGCAACGGCATGGCCGGCATGCGGACAGTCGAAGAAATTCTGTCGCGTGCCCCGGGCAAATACGACATCACTGTTTTCGGCGCCGAACCGCGTGTGAACTATAACCGCATCATGCTGTCCCCGCTGCTTTCCGGCGAGAAAGACTTTGACGAAATCGTCATCAACACCGCGGAATGGTACGTTGAAAACAACATCCACCTGTATTCCGGCGACCCGGTGGTTGAGATCGACCGTGATCGTAAAGTCGTCATTTCCAAAAGCGGCACTGAAACCGAATATGATCAGCTGCTGCTGGCGACCGGTTCCGATCCGATCATTATCCCGATCCCCGGCCACAAGCTGGGTGGCGTTGTGACATTCCGTGATGTTGATGATGTCGACACCATGCTAGGTGCCGCCGCCAAAGGCGGCCCTGCCGTTGTCATTGGTGGTGGTCTTTTGGGTCTTGAAGCAGCGGTTGGCCTGCAATCGCGCGGCATGGATGTCACAGTGCTGCATCTTGCAGGCCATGTCATGGAACGCCAGCTTGATCCGTCTGCGGGTTATCTTCTGGCACAGGAGCTCGAGCGCCGCGGCATCACGGTTATTACCGAAGCCGATACAGCAGAAATCGTTGGCAGCGAAACCGTTACCGGTGTTCGTCTTAAAGACGGGCGCATGATCCCGGCTGATCTGGTGGTTATGGCTGTTGGCATTCGCCCGAACGGGCGACTGGCCGCAGACGCAGGCCTGAACGTCGAACGCGGCATCGTTGTTGACGATGTCATGACCACCAGTGATCCGGACATTTTCGCAGTTGGCGAATGCGTACAGCATCGCGGCCAGTGTTACGGCCTTGTCGCCCCGCTGTTTGAAATGGCGAAATCCTGTGCCGATCATTTGGCCGAAATCAAAACGCTTGGCTATGCCGGGTCGGTCACATCGACAAAACTCAAAGTCACCGGCGTTGATGTGTTTTCGGCTGGTGACTTTTCAGGTGGCGGCGAAACCGAAGAAATCGTCTTCCGTGATGCCGGGCGCGGCGTTTACAAACGCATCGTCCTAGAAGACGGCAAGATCAAGGGTGCGGTCCTTTATGGCGACACATCTGATGGCGGTTGGTATTTCCAACTGATGAAGGATGGTCAGGACGTCACAGAACTGCGTGATACGCTTGCCTTTGGTCAGGCATTCGCGGGAGGATCCGCTGGAAACCCGCTTGATGCCGTTGCAGCACTGCCAGATGATGCAGAAATCTGCGGCTGCAACGGCGTTTGCAAAGGTTCCATCGTATCGGCGATCAATGAAAAGGGCCTGACCACCCTTGATGAGGTCAAAGGCCACACCAAGGCATCGGCATCCTGCGGATCATGTTCGGGACTGGTTGAAAACCTTTTGGCAGCAACCCTTGGTGGCGATTATCAGGCTGCAACGGTCAAGCCGATTTGCACCTGTACGGACCATGATCATGACAGTGTCCGTCGCCTGATCATTGCCAAAGGCATGAAATCCATGCCGCAGGTCATGCAGGAACTGGAATGGAAAACCGCAGACGGCTGCCATGTTTGCCGTCCGGCCTTGAACTATTACCTGCTGGCCGCCTGGCCGAATGAATATGTTGATCACGGCGCATCGCGCTTCATCAATGAACGTGTTCACGCCAACATTCAAAAAGACGGTACCTATTCGGTTATTCCGCGCATGTGGGGTGGTTTGACCAATCCGCGCGAATTGCGTGCGATTGCCGATGTCGCTGACAAGTTTGCAATCCCGACCGTCAAGGTTACCGGCGGACAGCGTATTGACCTTTTGGGGGTCAAGAAAGAAGACCTTCCGGGTGTCTGGGCCGATTTGAATGCGGCAGGGATGGTTTCCGGTCATGCTTATGGCAAGTCGCTTCGTACGGTCAAAAGCTGCGTTGGGCAGGAATGGTGCCGCTTTGGCACCCAGATGTCGCTGAGCATGGCGGTCGAGCTTGAAAAAATGACGTGGGGATCATGGATGCCCCATAAATTCAAGATGGCCGTATCAGGTTGCCCGCGTAACTGCGCCGAAGCCACGATCAAGGATTTTGGTGTTGTCGCAACTGATGGCGGCTGGGATCTTCATGTTGGCGGCAATGGCGGCATTCACGTCAAGGCGACCGAACTTCTGTGCAAGGTCACCACGGATGAAGAAGTCATGGAATATTGCGGCGCCTTCATCCAGATTTACCGCGAAGAAGCCCGTTATCTTGAACGAACCGCACCGTGGATCGAACGCGTTGGCCTGAAACATGTTCAGGATCGCATGGTTGATGACGCAGCAAACCGCAAAGCATTGTTTGAACGCTTCATGATCAGTCAGCAGAACGCACAAAAAGACCCATGGGCCGAACGCGCATCCGAGGGTGTTGATGCCCACGAATTCAAACCCCTTTCGATGGTCGCAGCGGAGTAGGAAAAATGACAGATATGCTCAACTGGATAAATATCGGTCCTGTTTCGACCATTCCGCAGCAAGGGGCACGCACGCTTCAGACCGAAACCGACCGGATTGCGATCTTTCGCACTTTGGATGATCAGGTTTACGCATTGCTTGATCGTTGCCCGCACAAACAGGGGCCGCTGGCACAGGGCATTGTGCATGGTCATTTCGTGACCTGCCCGCTTCACAATATGGTTTTCTCGCTTGAAACCGGCGAAGCACAGGGCCCGGATGACGGCTGTGCCGCCAAAGTTGAATGTCAGGTGGTTGATGGCACTGTTCGTGTCGGTCTGACCCAGCTGCAAGCCGGACTGCGCCATGCGGGATGAGGTCAAAACAACCTGCCCCTATTGCGGTGTTGGCTGTGGCCTGATCATTTCGCCAACCCGCGATGGATTTGCTGTGGGCGGTGATCCCGATCACCCGGCTAATCTTGGGCGGATTTGCTCCAAGGGGGCGGCTTTGATCGATACGATCACAGCCGAAACCAAACGCGATTTCCGTTTGCTTGAACCTGAAGTCGATGGCCAACAGGTCAACTGGTCAACCGCAATTGCGGAAACCGCCAACCGGTTGCGTGACACCATCGCAAAGCATGGTCCGAAATCGGTGGCATTTTATGTTTCCGGTCAGCTCCTGACCGAAGATTACTATGTCGCCAACAAGCTGATCAAAGGCTTCATCGGGTCACCGCATATCGACACCAATTCGCGCCTGTGCATGGCATCTACCGTGGTTGGCCATAAACGCGCCTTTGGTGCGGATGTTGTGCCCGGTTGTTACGAAGACCTTGAAATTGCCGATCTGGTCATTCTGACCGGATCAAATCTGGCATGGTGTCACCCCGTACTGAACCAGCGCCTACGCGCTGCCAAAGAAAAGCGGGGCACAAAGATCGTCGTGATTGACCCACGACGGACGGCAAGCTGCGATATCGCCGATTTGCATCTTGCCATCAAACCGGGCAGCGACGTTGCCCTGTTTAACGGTTTGCTGGCCTGGCTTGACCAGAATGGCAATACCGATCTTCGTTACGTAGCCCGCCATGTCAGTGGCTATGAACATGCCGTGGCAGAGGCCCGCGCCGACTGCCCGGACATCGAGATAACCGCGCAAAAATGCGGACTCGATACCCAAGAAAGTGCTGATGAACTCGGCTCAGGTCTGGAAAAACTGGAAACGTTCTTTAGCTGGTTTGCCGCCTTTGATCGCACCGTCACGGTGTTTTCACAAGGCGTGAACCAGTCCTCTAGCGGATCGGACAAAGTCAATTCGATCCTGAATTGCCATCTGGCAACCGGTCGTGTCGGAAAACCGGGCTCCAGCCCGTTTTCCGTCACCGGCCAACCCAACGCCATGGGGGGCCGCGAAGTTGGCGGTCTTGCCAATCAGTTGGCCGCCCATATGAACCCCAATGATCCAATTGATGTTGATCGGGTCAGACGGTTCTGGAAATCCGACGTTCTTGAACCGGGCGAAGGATACAAGGCCGTCGATATGTTCCGCGCAATTGAAAGCGGGGAAATCAAGGCTGTCTGGATCATGGCGACCAATCCGGCCGTCAGCCTGCCGGATACGGGTCGGGTGCGTCTGGCCCTGTCGCGTTGTCCGCTTGTGATTGCATCGGATGTGGTCAGCGACACCGATACCTTGCGCTATGCCCATATCAAGCTGCCTGCGTCCGGTTGGGCGGAGAAATCAGGTACGGTGACCAATTCCGAACGCCGCATTTCCCGCCAACGCCCGTTCCGCGAAGCACAGGGCAATGCCAAACCCGACTGGTGGATCATGACCGAGGTCGCCAGATCAATGGGCTATGCCAAGGCATTTAAATATAAAGGCCCCAGCGACATTTTTGCCGAACATGCCGCCCTGTCGGAATTTGAAAATGACGGCATGCGTGCCTTTGATATCGGCATCTGGCACAAGCCAAAGAAATCCGCCTATGACGCGATGGAACCGTTCCAATGGCCGGCATCGCGCAAGCACCAGCCCGCTAGCGGTTCAGAACGTCTATATGGCGATGGCATTTTCACCACATCAAGTGGTCGCGCCAAAATGATCGGCGTTGAACATATCCCGCCGCAATCACAGCTTAGCAAAGACTTCCCGCTGATTGCCAATAGCGGGCGTTACCGCGATCAATGGCACACCATGACCCGAACCGGAACGGCAGCCCGCCTTAGCGCGCATCGCCCCGAACCGCTCCTTGAAGTCAATCCGAAGGATGCCGGTCATTACGGCCTTACGGATGGATCAATTGCGCGCATCAACAGTAAACATGGCACATCCTTGATGCGGGTTCTGGTCACCGATGCTCAATTGCCCGGACAGGTATTCGTTCCGATGCACTGGAACGATGTCTTTTCGGGCGCGGGTGGGATTGGTCGACTTATGCCCCCCAATGTCGACCCCCATTCCGGCCAACCCGAAAGCAAATATGTCCCGGTTTCCATCGAACCATTTGTCACCAGGTGGCAGGGACTTTTGTTTTCCAACACCCCGGTTGATCTTTCCCATCTGCCATATTGGGTAAGCGCGACCGGACCGGGCAGCATGATTTATGAAATTGCCGGTGATGAAGCCTGCATGTTCAAATCGCTTCTGCCGATTGCCGCCAATGCCGATGATCAGCACATCATTGAATATAACGACACCAAAAAGGGCGTTCATCGCTATGCCCGCCTGAATGGTGGGCGCATCAGCGGGGCTTTGTTTATCAGCCCGGATCGCCCGGCCCTTGGCCGTGACTGGGTATCAAACCTGTTTACGACTGAAACCGTGGCAACACCGGAACGCAATGCGCTTCTTGCCGGGCGCATGCCCGATGCCGGGGCGATCAATGATCGTTTGATTTGTTCTTGTTTCTCGGTCGGGCTTGCCTCCATCAGCAAGGCGATTACCGAACAGAATGCCGTCTCGGCATCCGATATCGGCCGCCTGCTTCAGGCCGGGACAGGATGTGGTTCATGCCTTCCGGAAATTAAGGAGATTCTCGATGACGCACTACCGCGCGCCGCAGAATAATCGTGCCTTGGAAACGGGCGGCAGCACCTTGCCCGACCCATCGGAAAACTTCGCCTATTTCCCGGCTTTCATTCATGTCACCGGGAAAAAGGTACTGGTTCTTGGCGGCGGAGAAGTCGCAGCAGGCAAGCTGCGCATTCTGATCCGAAGCCAAGCCTTAATCACGGTCGTCGCTGCCGAAATCTGCGACGACATTGCCGTGATGGTCGACGAAGGGCGCATTGTTTGGGAAAGCATGCCCTTCGTTGACACTATGGTAAATGGCGCGGCGATGGTGTTTGATGCCACCGACGATCCCTATTTGACCGGACGGGTTCAGGCCGCGACCAAACGGCGCAACATTCTTTTGAATGTGGTGGATAAAACCCCGCTGTGTGATTTTATCGTACCGGCCATCCTTGATCGATCCCCGGTCATGATCACGATTTCGACCGGGGCCTGTGCACCGGCCCTGGCCCGCATCATTCGCCAGCGGCTTGAAACCGTTCTTCCGGCAACCATGTCACAGTTGGCCCGGATCGCGCGTGATGCACGGCAGAAGGTTGCTGATCATTTGCATGACAATGTGTCACGCCAACGCTTCTGGACGCATTTCTTTCAGCGCGGCTTACAATCGCGCAATGCAAAATCCCTTGGCCCGGAAGATATTGATCTGGCGCTGCGCCAGTTCGTTCCTGATGGCAGCAGTGCGACGGTTCCCGGTGGGCAGACCATGATGGCGGAGCTTCATGTGGATACCGCATTTGATCTGCCGCACGGCATTGCGCGTGCAATTGAAACCGCCGATATCGTTTTCCACGAAGATGATGTTGCTGATGAAATACTGACCCTTGCACGCCGCGATGCGACGGTGATTGCCATCGGCCATATCGATCAGGAAGCAGACCCGACCCAAAAACGCGAACATCTTGCGCAACAGGCCAAAATCTTTGCCCGTCAGGGATTCAATATTGTCACATTGACCCACCCGACGGCGCATTAAAGCATCACCGCATCACTCCACCACCCCTGTGGACCTGACTCCCTGTCATCCACATAAACTAAAAGGCGCGCAAATCATTTGCGCGCCTTTCTTTGTCTGCGGTAACCGCAAAGCTTATTTCATGGTCGGCATAACAAACTCGGCACCCTTGCGAATGCCGGTCGGCCAGCGCGAGGTGATGGTTTTCAGCTTGGTGTAGAAACGCACACCTTCGGGGCCATGCATGTGATGATCGCCAAACAGTGATGCTTTCCAGCCACCAAATGAATGGAAGGCCATCGGAACCGGGATCGGCACGTTAATACCAACCATGCCGGTCTGGGTACGGGCGGCAAATTCACGTGCTGTATCGCCATCACGGGTAAAGATCGCAGTCCCGTTGCCATATTCGTGGCTATCGACAAGATTGGCTGCGGTTTCGTAATCATCCGCACGGACGATTGAAAGAACCGGGCCAAAGATTTCTTCTTTATAGATGCTCATATCCGGGGTGACGTCATCAAACAGCGTCCCGCCGACGAAGTAACCTTCTTCATAGCCCTGAAGATTAATCCCGCGACCATCGACAACCAGTTTGGCACCTTCTTCGACGCCCTTGTCGATATAGCCAACAACCTTGTCACGATGTGCAGCCGTTACCAGCGGGCCCATTTCGGCCGCCGGATCGGTGCCCGGTGCTACGCGCAATTCATTGATGCGCGGAACCAGCTTTTCAACCAACGTATCTGCAGTTGCTTTGCCAACCGGAACGGCGACCGAAATTGCCATGCAACGTTCACCAGCCGAGCCGTAAGCAGCGCCCATCAGGGCATCAACCGCCTGATCCATATCGGCATCCGGCATAATGATCATGTGGTTTTTCGCACCACCAAGGGCCTGACAACGTTTGCCCTGCGCGGTTGCGGTTTCATAGATGTATTTGGCAATCGGGGTCGAACCGACAAAGCTGATTGCGGTGACGTCCGCATCAAACAAAAGCGCATCGACAGCTTCTTTGTCGCCCTGAACAACGTTGAATACGCCATTTGGAAGACCTGCCTCGGTCAGCCATTCTGCCAGAAGCAACGCTGCGGACGGATCGCGTTCTGATGGTTTGAGGATAAAGCAGTTGCCACATGCAAGGGCAACCGGGAACATCCACATCGGCACCATCGCCGGGAAGTTAAACGGCGTGATACCGGCAACGATGCCCAATGGCTGACGCACAGAATGGCTATCGACCTTGGTGCCGACGTTTTCGGTGAACTCACCCTTAAGCAACTGCGGGGCGCCGGTTGCAAATTCAACAACCTCAATCCCACGGGTGACTTCACCCAGCGCATCGGACAGAACCTTACCATGTTCGGCGGTGATGGCTGCGGCCAATTCTTCGGCGCGGTCTTCCAGAATGCCAAGGAATTTATTCAGGATACGCGAACGGCGCAGCGGGGTTGTGTTGGCCCATTCGTCGCGCACGGCGACGGCGGATTCAACAGCAGCGCGGACTTCGGATTTCGAGGCAAGATCAACCGTCGCACTTTGCGCACCGGTTGCCGGATTGAAAACCGGTGCCGAACGACCGGACGTGCCGGCAACGCGCTTGCCGTTGATATAGTGGGTGAGCTGGCTGGACATTGGGTGTCTCCCGATAAACCTGATTTGGTGATTGCGTGATGATAGCATCCGCAAAGTGTCCTTATTATGCCTATGCACAGTGATGCACATCAATTATCATTCTTGCAAATTCGATGTGCAAAAATTAAAGTCGATAAAGGCCGTTACCGATTATGGATTGGAATCGCTTTCGCATATTCCTTGCCGTCGCCAGACAGGGACAAATCCTTGGCGCGGCCCGGCAGCTTGGCCTGAACCATGCAACCGTGGGCCGGCAACTGACCACGCTTGAGCAGGAACTGGGCATTAAACTGATCGAGCGGCGGACCACCGGGTCGGAGCTAACCGCCGCCGGGCGGGAGCTAATGCAGGCAGCAGAGGCCGCTGAATCTGCCTTCCTTCGGGCTGAAACGGCGGTTTCGAACCGCACAGAATCCATCGGCGGGACAGTGCGCGTCGGCGTACCAGATGGGCTTGGCAACTATTTCCTGGCAGGCGAACTGGCGGCCTTTGCCGCCGAACATCCCGATCTTGTGATCCAGTTGGTCCCGCTTCCGCGCACGTTCTCGCTGTCACAGCGCGAAGCCGATATCGCCATCACCCTTGATCGCCCGAAACAAGGCCGTTTGGTGATCAAGAAACTCACCGACTATACGCTCAGCGTCTATGCCACCAACGCCTATATCGAACGATTTGGGGTGGTGGAGACCGAAGCCGACTTATCTGATCGCCTGTTTGTCACCCATATCGAAGATTTGATTTACAGCCGCGCACTTGATTATGCCGCCCGCCTTGGCAAACTGATGCGCCGACGTTTTGAATGCGGCAGCGTGGTTGCCCAGATGGAGGCGGTGCGCAACGGGCACGGCATCGGCATCCTGCATGATTACGCCACCAAAGGCGTGCCTGATCTGATCCGTTTGCTGCCCGAAATCCGCTTTACGCGCAATTACTGGATGCTCCAGCACCCGGACACCAAGGACACCAGAAGTGTCGCCGCGGTTGCGGAATACATTACCCGTGTCGTGCGCACAGAACGCGACCGGTTTGTAATGAGCTAAAGCAAGTCCCTCAGATGCCCCGCATTGCACAAAAGATATCCACCCAAACCAAAGCATAGCAAAATAAGAACGGGCCCAAAGACGTTTCGTCTTTGGGCCCGTTAATGGTGCGTGCCATGTCCAGAAAAGAGCAGCGTGACGTCAACCAGTCGCCAAACTAGTGACCATCGGTCACTTTTTTCGCCAATCCACTTCGATAACTTGCTGCTTGGACATACGGCGCAGGTTTTCTTCGAAATAGTCGCGGATTTGATCCAGCCCCTTACCATCCGAGGCCGACATCGCGACCGTCAAAAATGACGAACTGGCAGAAATCTCGCAGACACCGTCTTCGAAAGCCAGAAGGCCTCTGTTCGGGTCGCGCAACTCACCATGAACAGGTTCTTGCACGTCACCAAGAAGACCTTGAAGATAGCATGGGGCATTGCGTACATAGATATCAGCAAAACAATAATTGGCGTCCATTTCCCGATCCAATCCAACATCAGGTAGGTCTTGCATCTCTGATGAGTCAGCCGCTGCGTCCTCACCTGTATCTTCCCCGGCATCCTTCGCACTGATCGTCCGGTCAGACATGCACAAACCCATTTTTCCAATGGTGCTGACTGCGCACCAAGCTAATCCCCTTACCCCTATCGCATGCATAGCACAAAGGTACTACCCGCGACAATAGTGACCATTGGTCACTAAAATGTGAGGCGTTTGTGTAACCCCGTATTCCTAAAGGCAAAATGTCGCAAAATTCCAAGATCGCAAGTCTTGGACGCAACTTTTTTAAAGAAAATTGCTGCATCCGCACAAATTATTGATTTTTGGCGGCTTTTTAGATGCAAAAAACGGGCGTCCTAGCCTAGAATCGCCCGCTTTGTCATAAAATTTTAAAGATACTGGAACAGTGCAGTTGCCTTCTAACCCTGAACAACTTCCTGTCGCTGGCAGCTCAGACCTTCGACTCCAAGCTCCATTACATCATCGGGCTTTAAGAACCCTTGCGGGTTTTGCCCCATCCCAACACCGGGCGGCCTGCCAGTTGAAGTGATATCACCGGGCTGCAAGCTCATGAAACTCGACAGGTAGCTCACCACAAACGCAACCCCATATACCATGGGCTTTGTACTGCCATCCTGATAGCGCTTGTTATCGATATCCAGCCACATCGACAGGTTCTGTGGATCTGCGATCTCATCACAGGTGACAAGCCACGGGCCGGTGGGGCCAAAAGTATCGGCACTTTTTCCCTTTACCCATTGCCCGGAATGTTCAAGTTGAAAGGCCCGCTCCAAAACGTCATTGGTCAGGCAACGGCCCCAGCTTTTCCTTACCCAATGGGCCATAGCGCAAAAGTTTCAGCATCTACCTCCCGATATTATTTATTGTTGCTTATTCTGCACCGTTCTGGCCGCACTGCCGCAAGCCCCGGATACAGACATATTCATTCCTCATACAATAGTGTTGTCACAGCATGAAGCCAAAGCGCAAGTCATGTGGTTTTCAAAATCACTTTCTTGAACCTCACATCCTCAAAAGTAAGGAGTGGAGAACCGCTCCAATTCTATGAAGTCGTTGCACTTCGCGACATTGCGCTCGATGATGATTGCGATACGCGCCTACTCGAACAAATTGACAAAGGAAGTGCCTCCCCCATGCGCATCGCCATTCTTGACGATTATCAGAACCTTGCCCTGCCATCCGCCAATTGGTCGGAAGTTCTATCCTTTGGCGAGATCACGGTTTTCAATGACACAATCACCAAACAAGACGATTTACGTTCCCGGTTAGAACCGTTTGATGTGATCTGCGTCATGCGCGAAAGAACCCCGCTTTCGGGTAAGCTTATCGGTGCACTTCCGAACCTGAAACTGATTGTCACGACCGGCAAACGCAATGCCGCAATCGATGTTGCTGCGGCAACCAAACTGGGGATCACGGTTTGCGGGACAGATTCCCCGTCGACAGCGACGCCTGAGCTTACCTTTGCCTTGATGTTGGGTTTGGCACGCAACCTCGTTCCTGAAAACGCGTCAATGCGTAGCGGCGGCTGGCAAGTCGGTCTTGGGCAAGATCTTGCCGGATCAACACTTGGCATCATCGGGCTGGGACGATTGGGTGCAAATGTAGCCAAGATTGCACAGGCCTTTGGCATGCATGTCACGGCCTGGAGCACAAACTTAACCCAGGATCGCTGCGATGAAATTGGCGTTGAGTTCAAAGATAGTAAAGAAGCCCTGTTGCGCGACGCCGATTTTGTCACCATCCATCAACGGCTGTCTGATAGAACACGGGGGTTGATCGGCAACGAAGAATTCAAGCAAATGAAGTCGAGTGCCTATCTGATCAATACATCGCGCGGGCCGATTATCGATGATGTTGCATTGATTGATGCGATAAATTCCGGTGAAATCGCCGGTGCAGGCATTGATGTCTATGACATTGAACCGCTGCCATCCTCCCACCCGTTGCGCCAATGCGAGGGGCTATTACTTACACCGCATCTTGGCTATGTCACACGACATACTTGGGAGGTCTTTTACGGCCAAACCACCACGGCCATTGCCGCATGGATTAATGGCAGGCCACATGGCGTCATCACGTCCTGACGACTGGCGATACGGCCCTGCAATTACCATCGGCAAAATTTATGATATTTCCTGCATCACTTTTGTCCGCACGGGTTCCAACTAAAAATTGCAAATAACCATTAAACTTTAACTTATTTTTTTACACCTGCACTTGAAAACAAGGTAGGAACAACGTCATATTCGGTACTGAAGGCTGACGGGGAAATCAATTAGATCAACGCAATAGAAAAATGAACGAGCACATTAATCGCGTTTGAGAAATTTTGATTTTAGGTACAGCGTTTGAAGGGGCCAGACGTTGCAAAAGAAAGAAGTAAATCAGCTGGCGACGCGGGCGGATACGAAACACTATCCTCTCACGTCACCTCAAGCTGCCATTTGGCTCGATCTGGCCAAAGGCCGTGATCCTGCACAATATAATGTCTGCAATATTCTCGAGTTTGACGGCGATCTCGACATTGCCTTGTTGCACCAAGCCATCGCCCAAAGTGATCGCGAAAATGATGCTCTGCGGCTGCGCTTTTCAAATCACGAAGGCCAGACCACGCAATGCTTTGCCGATGAATGCCTGCCAACCGATTTTGATGTCATTGATCTGCGATCCTCTGATGATCCAAATGCCGCAGCCTTGGTCGAAGTCAGGGCCTTGCAAAGCAGAGAGCTTTCTTTTGAAACAGGCGAAAACTGTCGCCATCGGCTGTTGCAGTTAAGCAAAAAGCTTTTCTGGTGGGTCCGGGTTTATCATCACATTGTGATTGACGGTTATGCCGGTCATTTGATCGCCGAACGGGTTGCGTCGATCTATAACGCACTTCAAACAAAGACAGCCATTCCCAACTGCCCGTTTCAGTCCTACCGCACTTTCGTTGAAGCTGACGCCACCTATGCGGACAGCCCCGCATATCAACGTGATCTGACCTATTGGCGCAAACGCCTGACACCCGACAGGCAACCAACGCAATTTTCGGCCGGTCCGACCCCGAAGACGCAAAAAAATGCGCAATTTACGCGCATGTTGGACGGCGAAACACTGCAGGCACTGCAGAACGTGTCGCGCGCATTTGGCATGTCATCCGCGGCAATGACGATGAGCATTTTTGCCATCTTGCTTGGACGGATTACACGTCAAAATCATCCTGTCTGGAACATGCCAATCCTTAATCGGCTTGGAAAGGCAGAACGAAACACGCCGGGAACCTTCACCTGTGTTGTGCCCTATGATGTCAATTTGGATAAACACAAAAGTGTATCGGAATTAGGCAAAGCCATCCTTGCCAAAACCCGCGGTGATCTTCGCCATGCCCGGATAACCCCGGTACGCTTGCGTATGGCAAATCTTGGCGTAAAAAGCCTTTCAGCATCTGGTGCCCTGTTCAACAGTCTTGATGCGGCGAAACCGATTACGTTTGCCGGTCTCTCAAGCCGGTTCATTAACATTCAGGTCGGCCCGGCAAGCGACATCAACCTCGCATTCTTCAGCGAAACCAACGCACTAAACAACCTAAGAGCTGAATTGATCTGGCAATTCGATGCCAATCGCATTGATGAGCAGGCCGTCACACAGATTGCCGATCAGTTTGAACTGATCCTTGCATCGGTATTGGCAAATCCCGATCAAGATATCGACACCATTGGCAGTGCTGTTAATATTGATCAGGAAAGCCTTGATCTAACGGGCCAGACACTCGGCACGCCATCCATCCCGTCCCGCCCTACAGTCACGACAGAACTCGTTTCGCAGGATGAAAAGCAGCTTGCTGCTGATATCACCCGAATCTGGACCGGATTGATCAGGAATGACGATATTGGGCCAGACGATAATGTTATCGAAGCGGGGGCGCATTCACTGTTGCTGCCGCGTGCTCAATATGCGCTGTCGCAACGAATTGGGCGTGATATTTCGCTGCATGAAATTGTTGAAAACCCGACCATAAACGCCCTGACAAGGCATATCTGCGATACCTGTTCCGATATCAAGACCGTATTGGCCAATGCCGATCAAGATATAGACGCGGCAAACGGCCTAGCGCGCACAAACACTGTTGATATCGCGCGCCACAGTATTGCTGAAATTACCTCGCATGATCGCCAACAGCTTGTCGCAGACATTACCGGCATCTGGGCCGGATTGCTTGAATATGATGATATCGGAGCGGACGACAATCTGATCGAAGCAGGGGCGCATTCGATGCTTCTGCCCCGCGTGCAGTATGAGATTTCGCAACTTTTCGGGATTGAATTGTCCCTGCTTGAGATTGTCGAATGCGCAACAATTAACGCCATCGCAGATCGTATCTGTGACACCTACCCCAGTTTCAAAACCGTCCGTGACAGTGTCATTTCTACCGCCCCCGTGTCAGAAGACGCACATGCTTCCGATCCATTTTTGCCCAAAAAACTGCCCATCATCTGGCCAAATGGGCTTCACATATTGCCGTTCAGCGCCACGACCCGCAATGAACTCGACAAAATCACCGAACAGGCTTGTGCACAACTCAGTGACGATGGGGCGACTGACCGGCTCACCATTTTGGCGACGCAACTGGCAGCCGCCGCGGCCTATCCAGAACGTGTAGCGATCGTTGCGAACGATACGGCATCAGCCATCGACGCGCTTACGTCCAATCGCTCGACAAGGCGCATTGACGCGAGCCTTTCGGGTGACCCTGTCAAAACCTTTTTGCTGTTTCCCGGCCAAGGATCGCAACGTCCGGCGATGGCACGTGCGCTGTTTGACGTCGACCCGAATTCCGCAAAACTGATTAATCTCGCCTGCAAGAAAGTTGCCGGTTTTTCCGGCCCGGTTGACCTGCGTGATTTACTTTTATCGCCAGATCAAACACCGGCTGAAACAGCAAAGCTTGCTGGCACCGACTATGCCCAACCTGCTTTGTTTATCTTTGAATATGCGCTTGCAAGCTGGCTGATGCGGTTTGGCGTCACACCATCAGGTCTGGCTGGACATAGTATCGGTGAATATGTTGCAGCCTGCATTGCAGGCGTCATGTCCTTTGAAGATGCGCTGCGCCTTGTTGTGATGCGCGGCAAGCTGATGAGTCAAACGGCATCCGGTGCGATGTATGCCCTTTCCATGCCCGAAGAGGAGGTCACAGGTCTTCTGGCACAATTTGGCCCGGGACTTTCTTTGGCCGCGAAAAACGGACCGCGCCAGCATGTGGTTTCCGGTGATATTGCATCGATTGATCGCCTTGAAAACCATCTGAAGGCTGTCGGAAAAACTGGCAAACGCCTGATTGTTTCGCGTGCTTTCCATTCTGATCTGATGGACCCGATCCTTGCGGCATTTCGTGACGAAGTTGCATCTATCACCCTGCATCCACCGCAAATCCCGATCCAGTCGAACCTGACGGGGGCATGGCTGACGGATGAAGATGCGACAAATCCCGACTATTGGGTGCGTCATTTGCGTCATGGCGTCCGGTTTGCAGATAACATTGACGGCCTCTTGTCATCCTCGCCCGACGCCTTGTTTATCGAATGCGGTCCGGGCAATACGGCGACCCGTCTGGCGGCTGTAAACGGCGTCAAGGTAGAACACTGCATTGCCCTGCAGCCTGCCTCAAACCCCGAAAGCATGGAGCAGAAAATATTTGTGGGGCAGGATGCGTTGGCCCGTGGTCTTACTGCGATCTGGGCAAAGGGGGCTGCGTTTGCGGCATCTCCCGAAAATGCGATCCCCACGTCAAAAGCTCCCCCACTTCGGCATGTCAGCACGCAAAAGCGGCAAGTTGCCCCCTCAGGTACCACGGATGGTGCAAAGCCCCGTCCCATCATTGCGACTTTCCCGGCTCATCCCGCAGTCGAAGGGCAATGGTTGGCCCGTCGCGATAAGCCCGCAGACAACAGCCATCAGATTATTGTCAGCTTCCGCTTGCCGCAAAATACCAGTTTTGAGGATGCAAAACGCGCCCTTGAGCAGGTCATAGACCGCAATGACGCCCTGCGTTCCACATTTGACGAACACCAAGGCCAGCTCCTGCAGCGCGTCCACGCCACGATGCCGGTCCCGATCGGCCGACTAAATCGCGTTGAAGACATCAGAATTGGTCTGTTCGATCTGCGCACCGGTCCGATAGCCCGATTTGGCTATGTTGAACAAAACAATTCACATCCGCCGCTTCTCGCACTTGCCATTGACCACATGTGCTTTGACGGCCAATCCGCCCCGATCCTGGAACGCGCATTTCTCGAGGCGTTAAAGGGTATTGAGAAACCCCGTCCTGAAACGGCACAATCCATTGCCGAACGCGGACATAAAGATTTGGCTGGTAGCCGCGGGCAATCTGGAAAGAATTTCTGGAAAGAACGCAGTGAATTGCTGCTGGCATCCCCATTGCCCGGCGGATCGGATGCGACACATCCCGGTCATTCCACCCGCCTGTTTAAAAAGCTGAGTGACGCACAGATAGACGCCTTTAAGACGCTTTCGGCCTGCACCAAAAGCGCCACGCCAACGGCGATCTGGAACGCGCTTATCATGGCCGTGATTGCACGGCACAAGGAACATAACATCGCGGTTCTAGGACAGCCGTTTTCCGGGCGGCATGTTCGAGACAACCATCAGATCATTGGTTGCTTTGCCAACGTTTTGCCAATTGCGGTCAAGCGCGACATGCAGGCAGGCTTTGATGTCTTGGCCGGTAACGTTGGCCGCGAAATACTGTCGATACTTGATGTGCAGGATTATCCGTTATCGCGCTTAATCAAAGACTTGTCACAGAAGGCACAGGCGCCGGTCGACCTGCCGTTTGATGCGGTCAGCACCATCGAAATCAACGAAGATATTTACGACATAAGCGATATTGATTTTGGCGCGGGGAAGTTCCCGTTGATGGTAACACTTCTTAAATGTGGTGCCGGATCATTTATCGTCATTGAACATCAAACGTCGCTATATGGGCCTCAATGGGCGGAACGATTTGCCGAACGACTGGTCTCGTTCCTGGGCAAATTGGCCAAAGAACCGGGAAAACCACTAGGCGAAATTGATATTCTGCCCGATGAAGAACGGCAGATCTTGATCGAAGACCTCAACGCGACATATGCCCAATATCCGCGTGATACGGGACTTGGCGAATTGCTGGCACGGCGCATTCAAGACCCGACATGTGCCAACCGCATCGCGATTGACGATGGCAAAACCAAAATCAGTTACCCCGAACTCGGAAGTCTTCTTTCCAGATTGGCGCGCAAGCTTGATGAAATCGGTGTCCAACCCGGTCAAACTGTTGCCCTTGCAACAGAACGCAATATGGATGCGGTTATCGCCCTGCTAGCGCTGGTCTGGCATGGCAATGTCTATCTTCCCATCGACAAATCCCTGCCGGCAAAGGCGATTGCCGATCTGATGGAAGAATGCGGCGCCAAAACGCTTCTGTGCAGCCCGCATGAACAAGACCGATTGGCGGAACTTTCGACATGTTTCACCATTGCCCCGCTACCGACCGCAGACATGGATGCGGACACAGACGCAACAACAGCCAAATTCAACCTCCCTGCGAAACGGTCGGGGGATGACCTTGCCTATGTCATGTTTACATCCGGATCGACGGGCAAACCAAAAGGCGTCCTGGTGCCCAACCGGGCCGTTGCCCGCCTTGTTGTGAACAACCCCGCTTTGCCATTTGATGAAAACGACGTCGTAGCACAAGCCGCATCCCTTGGCTTTGATGCGGCAACGCTTGAAATCTGGGCACCGCTTCTGAATGGCGGGCGCTTGTATGTGATCGACAACGATGCGCTATTTAACCTGTCATCACTGGGGACAAC
Source organism: Thalassospira lucentensis (assembly GCF_050516545.1). GTDB lineage: Bacteria > Pseudomonadota > Alphaproteobacteria > Rhodospirillales > Thalassospiraceae > Thalassospira > Thalassospira lucentensis_C. The sequence continues at coordinate 3,084,701 of NZ_CP191544.1, forward strand.
ACTTGCCAATGCCGGTGTCACCACAATGTGGATGACAGCCAGTCTGTTTAATCTCATTGCCGATGAGGCACCCACGGCATTTAAATCCCTCAAACGGTTGATGAGCGGCGGCGAAGCGCTTAGCCCCACCCATCTGCGCAAGGTCAGGGCGGACTGCCCGGACGTGATGCTGATCAACGGTTATGGCCCAACAGAAAACACGACATTTACCTGTACACATTTGATCACTGAAAATAACATTGAAAGCGGTCACATTCCGATCGGCAAACCAATTGGCAACACTCGCATCTATGTTGTTGACGGGGACGGAAAACTGGCCCCGGTTGATGTTTGGGGTGAGCTTTATACCGCCGGGGACGGCCTTGCACTTGGCTATACCGGTGCGCCCCAACGCACCGACGCATCCTTCGTAAAGATCGACGGCATCAACGAAGATCGTCTTTACAAAACCGGCGACCGGGTGCGCTGGCGGCAAGATGGCACAATTGAGTTTGGCGGACGTCGCGACGGGCAGGTCAAAATCCGTGGCCACCGCATTGAACTAACCGCGATTGAACAAAAGCTTTCTGACTTTGCGGGCATTCGCAATGTCTGCGTGCTGCCGGTGGGTGCCGGCGCAGATGCGTTTCTGGGGGCCGCCATTGTCGCAGATCATGATGAAAGCACGGCTTGGGCGTCAGCCCTTTCGCGTGACTTCCCGGATTACATGGTGCCCGAACGCTTTGTCGTTCTGTCGCACCTGCCGGTGAATGCCAATGGCAAGGTTGATCGCAAAAAGCTGCAAGCCGTGATTGGTGATGCCGAGCAAATCCGTTTACCGGCAACAACCGATAGTAACAAGACGGAACAATGGGTCATTGCCCAGTTCGAAACATTATTCCCCGGCAAGGTCATCTCAGCGTCTTCTGATTTCTTTGCTCTTGGCGGGCACAGCCTGCTTGCCATGCGACTTGCGGGCCTGATCGAAGCGCAATCAGGCTATCGGCCCAACCTTCCAGAAATCTTTAGCGCTCGTACGGTCGCGAATATCGCCGTGTTGGTTGGCGATGCGCCAAATGCATCCGCCCGAGATATTTTGCCACACCTGCAGCATACATCCGCTGACCGATTTAGCCTTTCAAGCGGACAGGCGCGCTTGTGGGTCTTGCAACGCATGCAGCCCGACCTTGCGGTCTATTCAGTCCCGGCAACGCTGGAAGTATCCGGCCTGCTTGATGTCGATGCGCTCCAACGCGCATTGCATAAACTTGAAGATCGACAGCATGCGCTCCGCCTGCGGTTCAAGTCTGATCCGGATCATCATGACGGGGTTCATCAGTATATTGCACCTTCAGGCTCATGGTCCCTGGGTCATCATCATATGGACGCGGCAACGGCAAACCGATTTATCACCTCGGAAATCAGACGCCCGTTTGACCTTAATGATGCGCCGATGGCGCGTGCCGATCTTGTCACCTTGGGTCCCAAGCGTCACTGGCTGATCATTTCACTGCACCACGCAATTTGCGATGGCTGGTCGATGCCGATCTTGCTGCGCGAACTGGCTGCGTTCTATAGCGCAGAAATCAATCACACAGCACCACAACTGCCAAAACTGGAACGCCATTATGAAGATTTCGTCACCTGGCAGCGTGGCTATCTTAAGGGTGACGAGGGAAAAGCTGCACTTGCGCGCTGGAAAGAACGGCTTGTCCCGATTGCCGAACCGCTTAATTTGCCGACAGACTATCCGCGCCCGGCCGAACGCCGCTTTGCCGGTGACTTCCTTGAATTCGAACTTGGTGATGCGACAACGCGCCTGATTGATGACACCGCACAGCAGCAAGGTGTCACAGCCTTTAATATTCTGACTGCCTTGTTGCAGGTCCTTTTGTATCGCCATTGCGGACAAACCGACATTCCACTGGGGATGCTGGTTGCCGGACGCGAACATTCAGCACTTGATGATGTCATTGGATTTTTCGTCAACACAGTGCTGGTTCGCCAGAAAGTCGATCCGGATGCCTGCTTTGATATGCATCTTGCCGCAACACAAAAAACTGTCATGGATGCGCTTGCCGATCAGGCAGTGCCATTCGAAGACGTTGTAAATGCGATAAATGCGCCACGTGACCTTTCACGCAACCCGCTATTCGATGTGATGGTTGCCTGGCAGGACAATCTGCCCGAAAATGCGCAGTTGGGGGACGCCAGTGTTTCACTGCGCAGAACAGAGTTTCCATTCGCCAAATTTGATCTTGGTTTTTACTTCTGGCGCAGTGATGACAAGCTATGCGGCACGATTGAGTTCGACACCGGTCTTTTTGACCGCCAAACAATTTCCGCCTTCGCAGAACGACTGGAAGCACTGAGCCAAGCAGCTCTTTGCGACATGGCTGACCAGCCGGTTTCCAAGCTTTCTATTATGTCTGAGCGTGAATATGCGCAGATTGAACAATTTAATGCGACTAACTGTTCTTTGCCGATTGAAAGGCCAATTTCTGAGCCCTTCCTTGATCAGGTAGCATCCACCCCCGATGATATTGCGGTTGTGGATGACAATGAAGAACTGACCTATGCGCAGTTTGCCCGCCGTGCTTCTGGCATTGCCACGATGCTGCATGCGCGTGCCATCCGTCCCGGTGATGTCGTTGCCGTTGCCATTCGTCGATCCGTCAATATGCTTGCGGCCATTCACGGTATTCTTCTTGCCGGTGCCGCTTACAGCCCGCTTGACCCCGATCATCCAAAGCAACGCCGCAAGGATATGCTCGAAGATCTTGGTGACGGTTTTGTCATCACCACGCCAGATTTGGCAAACCTGTTTGATCCCGCAAAAACCATCCTGCTTGATGGTCATGAAGTTGGGGATATTCCGGCCCTTTCACACGGGCCGGATGATCTGGCCTATGTTCTGTTTACATCCGGATCAACCGGCCGACCAAAAGGGGTGGAGATTGCCCATCGCGGGGTCCTGAACCGCATTCTTTGGATGCAAGATGCCTTCCCGCTTGGCCCCGACGATGTCATCTTGCAAAAAACACCGATCACTTTTGATGTGTCGGTCTGGGAATTATTCTGGTGGTCATGGACCGGTGCAAAGGTTGTCTTGCCTGCGCCCGGTGCCGAACGTGACCCACGACAAATCGCAGATGCAATCTTCGACAATCGCGTCACGACAATGCATTTTGTGCCCTCGATGCTGGCGACATTCCTGTTCTCCATCGAAAGCGGCATGGTTGATATCGGCAAACTGGCGACCTTAAAACGCGTCTTTGCCAGTGGCGAAGCTCTTGATGCTGCTGTTGTTCAGCGATTCAACACACTACTGTTCAATGAATTTGGCACGGAACTTCACAATCTTTATGGTCCGACAGAAGCAACCGTTGATGTCACCTGGCAAGCATGTTCGCCGCATATAACGGGAAATGTTGTCCCGATTGGAAAGCCGATTGCCAACACAACGGTGCAAGTTCTTGCCCCTGATTTTTCACCTGTCCCCATCGGGGTTAGCGGTGAAATCACATTGGGTGGACCGCAAATCGCACTGGGCTATCGTAACCGCATCGAACTAAGTGCCGAAAAATTCCCGCCTGATCCGGCATCGCCGAAACAGCGTCTATACCGCACCGGCGACCTTGGTCGTTGGCGCCATGATGGCACGATTGAATATCTTGGCCGCATCGATCATCAGGTTAAAATTCGTGGCTACCGGATCGAATGCGGTGAAATCGAAGTGGCCCTTGAAAGCCACCCGGCAATCGAACGTGCGCCGGTCAAGCCTGTCAAGATTGGGGGCCTTGATGAATTGCATGCCTTTGTTCTTGGTGCAGACGATCTGACAAGCACTGCGCTGCGCGAACATCTGCGAACACGCCTGCCGGAATACATGATCCCCGCACGGTTCTTCAAGATTGACCATTTACCATTGACCAGCAGTGGCAAGGTCGACCGCAAGGCTCTTGCCGGTGTCCAAATCCCGACCAGTAAAAGTAAAACCGCACCATCGATCAAAACCGCGGCAAAACCTGTGGCACGATCGACGGAAGCAAAAAGTGATCTTGAAGCACAGATTACGGTGCTTTGGTCGGAAGTTCTTCCCGATGTTCATCCGGCACTTGATGACGGGTTCTTTGACGTTGGCGGAAACTCGTTGTTGCTGCTGCGATTGTTTGAAAAAATTGATGCCCGCTGGCCCGGGAAAATCGGTATTGCCGACTTGTTTGCCAATCCGTCGATTTCCCGACAGGCGGTGCTTCTTGGCGCGGAAGACGATATCCCAGCCGATACACGCATTCAGAGTTCCGAAAGTGCCATTCTTGCCGATGATGAACCGATTGCTGTCATCGGCATGGCGCTGCAAGTTGCAGGTGCGAACACAGTCGAAACATTCTGGAAAGATGTCGCATCGGGTCGTGATCTTGTCCGTCCGGTGCCAACCGATCGCGAAGCCGATGCCCGCGAAATCTTGACCGCACTTGGCAAACCCGTTCCATCACGTTTCCGCGAAGTCGCCTATCTCGACACGCTTTATGAATTTGATGCGGCACGTTTCCGCCTTGCCCCGATTGATGCCGGGCTGCTTGATCCGGAACAACGGCTGTTCATGGAAACCGCCTTGATGGCGATGGAGGATGCCGGATATGGCGGCAATGCCCTGAATGGTCAGAAGGTCGGCGTATTTGCCGGTGGTGGCAGCAACCCGGTTTGGCGCATGGCGATGGAACATATTCCGCCCGCCAAGGCCGAGCAGGCCTTTGCGTTAAATGTGCCATCCAACATCGTGACCCGCCTGTCCTTCCTCAAAGACTGGCACGGTCCGGCCACTGTTATTGATACCGCGTGTTCGTCGTCGCTGGTTGCCGTCCACCATGCATGTCAAAACCTGCGTAATGGCAGCTGCAAGGTCGCCATCGCCGGCGGGGCAAAGATTTTGCCGTGCCCGCCCAGTGCCGATAGCACCTTTACCATCGATTCCTCGACCGCGCGGACCCGGGCCTTCGATAAAGATGCCGATGGCACCGGCATGGGCGAAGGCAGTGTGATTTTCGTCCTCAAACCCCTTAGCAATGCGATGCAAGACGGCGATCACATCCATGCTGTCATTCGCGGCAGTGCTGTCAATCAGGACGGCACATCAAGCGGTGCTGCTGCCCCCAATCCGGTGATGCAGGCGGAAGTCATTCGGGATGCCGCACGCTCGGCCGATATCGACCTTACGAGCGTTTCTTATTTCGAGGCGCATGGCACCGGAACATCACTTGGCGACCCGATTGAGATTGATGGATTGACCCGTGCTTTCGCAGGCATCACCGATCAAAAGACGACCGCCTTTATCGGGTCAGGCAAAGGCAATTATGGCCATCTTGACGGAACCGCCGGGGCACTTGGCCTTGCCCGTGCAATCATGGCTCTTCGTCATGATCAGGCCCCACCACAACCCCATTTTGTAATGCCCAACCCCAAAATCAATTTCAATCGCGCGCCGGTAAAGGTCGCGCAGAAACTTGAAAAACTCCCTGATCTTGGCACCGCACGGCGCGCTGGTATCAGTTCGTTTGGTCTGAGCGGGATCAACGCCCATATTCTGATCGAAACGGCACCTCAGCCCGCTCATCACTCAGAGAATACAGATGGCATAGACCCGACCTTTATTGTCGCATTTTCGGCCGGAAATGCTGATGCATTACGCCAATATGCGGCAAACCTGCTGCGCCGTATTCAGGCAGATACGTCATTGGACCTGCGCGATATTGCCTTTACCTTGGCATCCGGACGTGACCATCTGAAACACCGTTTTGCGTTTGCAGCCCAAAACCGATCAGAGCTTCTTGACCAGTTGCTTAACATTGCAACCGGCATTGAAACCGGAACAGACGCAAACCACCCGATTACAGAAAAATCCTGTCAGCTTGTCCTTGAAAACCCGGCTGACGCACCCTTGCATGTGGCGCATTATCTTAACGGTGCGCAGCTTGTCTGGCCCCTGACGCAGAAGGCCCGACGTGTTGCTTTACCGGCATCGCCATTCGTCCGCAAAACCTGCAAACCTGTCTTTGAGGCCCGTCCACAGACCCAAGCACAGGCACAAGCACCCGACATGCTGCGCGGACCAGTCGAAACCCCAACGGCACGCGTATTTAGCATCCTGATTACGGGTCCCGATTTCTGGCCGCTTAACGAACATAAACTCAATAGCCGCCCGACTGTTGTCGGTATGGCAATACCGGCTTTGATCGCAAAAGCCGCCGCCCGGCTGGCCCCGACGGATCAAGTCATACAATTAAAGAATCTGGTCTGGCATAGCCCGCTCATAGAAGACGCCTTGGCGGATGGTAATATCAGCCTGTCGTTTGCCGAAGATGGACATGTTGAAGTAGGTGCGCGTCTTAAGAATGGGAAATGGCGGGTTTTTGCTACTGCATTCTGGCAAAGCGGTGTTGTTTCTCCAGATCCCGGAATAATCACGCTTGATGACATGCGCCATCGCGCAACTGTAACTGCACCCAATTCACCCTTTAGTGCGCAGTTCGGCACTGTCTCGGTCAGTGATCGCTGGGATTGTCAGCAATCCGTCCATTATGATCCTGAAGAAACTCTGCTTCTTAAGCACCTGCGCCTGAAAGATGACTATCAGCGCGATATGACGGAATGGCCATTCCATCCGGCAATCGCCGATATCGCCGTTAGCATGCCACTTGCAAAAATGGGGGTGGGGTATGTCCCGGTCGGGATTGATCAGATCACGGTGCATGGTGGTTCATGCGGTGACATATATGCAGGTTGCGAGATCCGCGAAAACGGTTTGGGAACGGTTGCATTATATGATGCGAAAACCGACAGACCGGTTTTATCGGCAACGGGGCTTAAATTTGCCAAATCTGGTGAAACCTTACAACAATCACAGCCGGAGCTTCTTGCCACCGTCTGGCAAAAGGCCCCCCTTGCCGGGGCAGCCACACCTGAAGATTGTCTGTTTATCTGTGATTCCGATACCTGGCCCATTCCAGACAATTGGGAAACCATCCGTCTTGATGCCTTTTCAAAAGATCACCTAACCAACAGAAAACATGTTGTATTGGCGTTGTCAGAAGATGATGACGTCGCACACAGCACCGCGAGCCTCCTTCAGAAAACCCTAGTCGGGATGAATGGTCCCTTGCGGTTTGTCATTGTTGGACATGGTGCCTTCACGCTTGAAAATGATCTCGTCACGCCAAATCCAGATCACGCATCAGTCGCTGGTATCGTTCTGGCCTTATCCAAGGAAGAACCGCTGCTTGATATCCGTTATCTTGATATTATACCGGCCGAGTTTCCTGATTACCTTGGTCCTGAATTAACCGCAACCGCAGCCAATGATCCGATCGCAGTATACCGGGATGGTGTGCGCTATAAGCGTGATCTACTGCCTGCTGCCAAAGTCCAATCCAGTAGCTCCGTGAACTGGCCTGATCATGGCGTTTGCGTTGTAACCGGGGGCACCGGTGGCTTTGCGCTTGCCCTTGCCGAAGAATTCTCGGCCAATGGGGCTGTTCAGCTTGCCCTGATCGGGCGAAGATCAGAAGATGCGCTTGAGCAGGAAACCAAAGATCAGCTCAACGGTTTGCGCAATAAGGGCGTCAAACTGACGGTCCTGTCCTGTGATATTTCCGACCTTGGTTCTCTTGACGCGACACTCGCCGACATTCGAAGCCAGATGGGGCCGATCACCGCAGTTGTGCATGCTGCGGGCATTGCAGATGGTGGGTTCCTTGCACGCCGCGACTTGGCAAACTTTGACGACGTCCTACGCCCGAAGATTACTGGCGGACGGAATCTTGACGCCTTAACCCGGACTGACCCACTTCAAGCATTTGTCATGTTCGGAAGCCTGACAGCCATTGCTGGTGCACCGGGGCAAACGGCATATTGTGCCGCCAATGCGTTCCTTGACGGGCTTGCCTACCTTCGTGTTTTCAATGGTCGCCCTGCCCTGAGTATTGACTGGTGTGCGCTGAGTGAACAAGGCATGGCCGCACGCAACGATGTCCGTCTTCAAGATGGCGCGTGGATTTCGCCCAAAGCTGCGCGTGCTTTGTGGCGCGACGCAATCCGTCATTCGGCACGGCAGCTGGTTGTTCTTGCCCGTGACCGGCTGAATGCAACGCAGGCAATTACGCCATCTGCCCCCCACAATGTGCATGAAAGAACTGCTGCACATGACCTTCCCGCGACGAGCGAACCGGCTGCGGATATTCATCAGATGATTGCCGGAATTTGGGCAGAAACACTTGGGTACGATACGATCCGTCAGGACGACGATTTCTTTGGTCTGGGCGGGGATTCAATCACTGGCGTCCAAATCGTTGATCGCATGAATGCCGAACTTGGTCTTTCTTTGACCATATCGGACTTGTTTTCTGCGCCGACGGTCACATCGCTGGCACAAATCGCAAACATCCCGTCCGCGACAGAACTAAGTTCAACAACGGCTGCAACAAACACCGCCCATGAACAGGATGTAAAGGTGTCCGCAAATATCACTGCGATGACACCTTCCGCCTTAGACGCAATTTGCACCATATGGGCAGAAACACTTGGATATGATGACGTCGGTCCAAAAGATGATTTCTATGCACTGGGCGGTGATTCGATTACCGGCATGCAAATCGTTGATCGGCTGATCCATGACCTTGGCTATCGCGTCAGCCTGACTGACCTGTTTGAAAACGCGACCATCGAACAACTTCACGCGAAGATCGTGTCTTTCGAAGACACACCAAAGATGGAATTGTCAGAAGCCCCGGCTGAATTCACTCCGGCACCTGTTCCCAGTGTTTCCGGTGTTTCTGATGATCCGCTTCGCGCCCCGCGGCAAGATTTCTATCCGCTTGCGCTTGAACAGGTTTCAGTCCTGAATGCTGCCCAAAAAGGCAATATGGGCACAGCCTTTAACCTGCCCTTTGTGTATCGTTTAGGTGACAGCATTGATGCTGGCGGATTGGCAACAGCCATCCGCACGTTGACCGAGCGTCACGAAATACTGCGCACCCGCATCATCAGCATTGATGCCAATGAAAGCTGGCAGATGGAAATTCTGCCCGCAGATCAGGCAATGCCTGATCTTGCGGTGCAAACCATTTCAGGCACGCTTGAAGATGCCTGCAGCGCATTGATCCAACCGTTCGATCTTGAAAACGAACTTCCTGTTCGCTGGAACCTCCTGCGTGATGATTTTGGAGAAACATGTTTGTTCTTTGATATTCATCACGTCATGGCTGATGGCTTTACAACCGAGGTCATTCTTGGCGACCTGTTTGGCATTTATTCCGGCGTGACGCTGCCCCCTCTAAAATACCAATTGCGAGACTACGCATGGTGGAGCCATACAGACGAAAGTCAAACGCGGTTAAGTGCTGCCAAGAAATATTGGCAGGAAGTCTATTCTGACCGCATACCAAAACTTGATCTGCCGTCAGATCGCCCACGTCCGCCCTATCATACGTTTGATGGCGCAATTACCAGCTTCGAAGTGGGTGTTGATTTGTTGCGCGATGCACGCAAATTCGCATCAAGTCAGCGCGTCACCATGTTCACACTCGTCATGGCAACATGGTTTACCATTCTTGGACGCATCGCCAAGACCGATGATCTGGTCATTAGTGTCCCGGTGGATTCACGTGATGCAACAGGATTCCGAAATATCCCCGGAATGATGGTCTCCTTACTACCTTTGCGCATGAAGCTGAATGCAGATGAGACAATCGCGGACCTGCTAACCCGCATGCAAGAAGCCCATGTTGGGGCCATGCGTCACCGTGCCTATTTCCTTGATCAACTTTTGACCGATCTGGCCCCTCCTGCCGCACCAGACCGGACTTTGCTGTCAGAAGTCTCGGTGTCTTACATGAATTATGAAGCAAGTAAGATGGCACCGGAAACCACGGGTTCATCACCACAAGATATTCAGGTTCAGCGCCATCATTGCAAGAATGACATTTCAATCTTTGTCCGCGACCTTCCTGACAAAATGACGATTGCATTCGACTACTATGCAGAGATGTTCGACAGCACCTCGATCAAGGCGTTGGGTGAAGTTTTTGTCGGCACCTTGCAACGATTGATCCAATCGGACCAAGATACCCTTGATCACATTTCCTTACCGGCCCACCGGGCGATTGATGCACTTCAGTTCTGGGATAACAGCGCAGCGAATATAGCGCCGGTGGCTCCACCCCCCGGCGTTATGGAATTGACGAAATCAGACGATGCTTTGCAAATCCAAACCATCGTTGCCCAAGTCTTCAGCGAGGTGTTCAAAACCGAGATTACCGATCCGGCCACCAGCTTTGTTGCTCTTGGTGGACACAGTCTTATGGCGATCCGTATCGTCAACAGACTGACCGATCGAACAGGCAAACGTATCAGCATGGCTGATTTCTTTGCCAACCCCACTGTTGCGGAATTGGCCAACCTGATTGCACGGGATATGGCGCCTGCCTCAACTACAGAACATGACACTATTCCAACCGCTCCTGCCATGGCGGTTTATCCTGCCAGTCATGCGCAGAAGCGGCTCTATCTTTTGTCAAAGATGGATCAGAATAGCGGTGCATATGGCATGTTGTTTGTTCTGCGGTGTGATGGTTCGTTGCAACAAGACAAACTTGCAACCGCACTACGCGACCTGATTGATCGCCACGAAACTTTGCGAACCGAGTTTATCGAACAAGATGGCATCATCAGCCAGCGCATCCATCCGACATCAACGCCGGACGTCAAATTCAGCGACATTTCAAAGCATCAAACCATTGCCCGTGAAGCACTTCGCCTAACCCGCCAAGAGGCAGCAACCCCCATCTTGCTCGAACAACCACCACTGATTCGCGCACATATCATCAAGGTTTCCAATGATGAGGAACTGCTGGTCATTACAACCCATCACATTGTCGGGGATGGCTGGTCATCGCGCATTCTTGTAAATGAACTCGGCGCATTCTATCAGGCTGCAATGACGAAACAGGCACCTGATCTGGTGCCTCTTCCAATCAGTTACAAAGATTTTGCCAACTGGCAATCCGAACAAGATTGGACAAAAGCAGAAAGCTACTGGCGCGACAAACTCGAAGGCGCACCAGATACCATTGCATTGCCAACGGATCACCAACACCCTGCCATACAATCATATCGCGGCGCACATGCGCACATGATGATCGAAGATGACGTGTTGCATGGCCTGCACATATTGGCACGAACACATAACACCACTCTTTCCGCTGTCGGCATGGCGCTGTTTTCTGCAATGCTGTATCGTCTTACTCGTCAGGAAGATATGGTCATTGGAATGGGCGTCGCCGGGCGGGAAAGAACCGAGACAGAAGGATTGATCGGGTTCTTTGTTAATGTTCTGCCGATCCGCGTTCAGATGAATTCGGAAACAGAACTGTCATCACTGATCGACAGTGTTCATTCAAATATCACAGCGGCACTTGATCGCCAGGATTATCCGTTTGATGAGCTGGTCCGCGCCATCGCGCCCAAGCGTCATGGAAACCGCCAACCGCTTATGAATGTTGTTTTTGAGTATCAGCGGTTTGGCGCACTAACTGATGAAGGCAGCAACAAGGGACTTCCCGTGACGAGGCCGGGTCATCAAGGTCTCCTGCCAGACAATATGGATGAGTTTGTCGATAATACTGCTGCCAAGCATGACATCATCCTGTTCCTGACAGAAGAAGCCAATCAGGCACGCTTCACGCTGGAATACGACACGGATCTGTTTAACGCGGAAACAATGCAGCGCTGGTTGGCATTTTTGTCCAAATTTGCCAAAGCCGCTGCTCAGAACGCAACGAGTACAACACCCAAAGGGACCGATTGATGAAGATTGCCGACTTTGACTTTGACAGTTTGGAAACGGCCCTGATTGAACCAGAATCTTCAAAGGGTGCAGACCTTGGCAGCATCGTTGACGCATTTGTCTCGGTTGCGTCGTCCTGTCCCAATAACATTGCCGTTGCAGATGAAACCGGCAGTTTTTCGTACAACAATCTGGATCGTCTGAGCACACATATTGCCAATTTTATTACCACCCTGAACCTGCCAGGTGAGGCTTTGATTGGCGTAATGACGGGACGCAATCGCCATTACATCGCTGCGATCCTTGGTGTGCTGAAATCCGGCCATGCGTTTGTTCCGCTTGATCCCACCATTCCTTTGGCGCGCCGTATTTCAATCGCACGCAATGCCGAAATTCCGTTTGTTCTGGCTGACAAAGCCAATGTCGGTGATTTGCATCAGATGCAATGGCGCTGTGCCTGCATTGATCATATCCTGTGTGTTGATCACGATGCGATTGACAGCATCACCGAAATGCCCGGCTCCCTGATGTCGATCGAATTATGGGATCACCTTGCCGGGGATGATGCCGACAATGTTCTTGCGGGCGGATGGAAAAGCGCGTTCACAGGACAGCCGATTGATCAGTCTGCGATGGATGCCTTTGGCGCCAATGCGCGAGACAAGGTGTCCAATCTGGTTTCAGACAATGCAAAGGTTCTTGAAATCGGTTGTGCTTCGGGCTTTACGATGAAGCATGTTGCCCCGGTTGTCGGGCGCTATGTCGCAACTGACCTGTCGCGGCGCAATGTCGAACGCACCGAAGAACTTGCGATCAAATCCGGTATGTCTCATGTGATGGGCCGCCAGTTGGCTGCGCATGATATTGACGTATTTGAAGAAGGTTCTTTTGATCTGATCATCCTGAACAGCGTCATCGAAAACTTCCCGGGATTCGGCTACCTTCGTCAGGTACTGGCAAAAGCGGCCAAGCTTCTTGCCCCCAATGGTGCCATTTATCTTGGCAATGTCTGGGATGCTGATCGTCGTGACGACTATCTCGGCGATCTTGCACAATTTGCCACTGACAATGCCGGTAAGGGATATGAAACCCGTCTTGATTTCCTTGAAGACTTGTTTGTTTCCGAAGCCTTCATCAAGGACTGGGCCGCCGAACATGGTGGATTTGCGACACAGAGATCGGTCATAAACGCACCGGGCTTTGATCCCGCCCCTTATACCTTTGATCTTGTCCTTACCCCGGATAGAACGGTCACTCCCAAGACCGGATCAAAACAGCGATATGATGCATCCAACCTAACGCGTTTTGATGATGCGCAATTTCCCCACGTTCCAAGCGTGTCTGCCCCTTCTGACCTTGCCTATGTCCTGTTTACCAGTGGGACAACCGGCACCCCAAAAGGGGTAATGATCGAGCATGGATCAGTGGTCAACCTTGCCCGTTCCGTCCGCGAGACGCAGCTTGATCTTATCGCAACGAACAGTCCTGACATTGGCCTGAACCTTACATGTGTTGCGCCATTTGCTTTTGATGGATCAATTGTTCAGATTTTCTCAGCCATTTTGAACGGTCATAGCCTGCATATTCCCGGTTTTGACACCCGTATTGATCCTGAATCTTTGCATAATTTCGTGGTCCGTCAGAAAATAGATCAGCTTGATGCGACACCAAGCATGTTCTTCCTGTTGCTGAGATACTGGCAACAATCGGGGCAAACCTGCCAAGCAAAGATGGTCGTTTTGGGCGGAGAGCCGGTATCGACCGACCTTGTCGAGCAATTCTTTACCCACCCCGAACATAGCAACTGCAAACTGATAAATGCTTATGGGCCGACAGAATGCTGCGTCTCAGCCGCGCAATATGTCACGACGGCCAACAATTTCCGTCAGATCCTGCCACCGCCGATCGGAAGTGCTATCAAAGGTGTACGGGTTGATATCTGTGATGCGAAAAACCGGCCCCTTCCCAACGGTGTCCCTGGTGAAATACTGATTGGGGGAGCAGGCGTTGCCCGCGGATATCTAAATGATCGCCATCAGAGTGAACTGAAATTCATTACCCGTCCGGATGGAAGCCGCTGGTATCGCAGTGGTGACATTGGCCGCAGACGTAACGACGGCGAAATCGTCTTTATCGGCCGTGAAGACAGCCAGATCAAAATACGCGGCAACCGGGTCGAGCTGGGCGAAATTGAATCCGCACTCACCAAGCACCCGCTGGTCAACCGTGCAACCGTCATTCTGCACAAAGCAGATCATCAAGGCACAGAAACCATTGTTGCTTACGTCACAACTGACGATGGCTTTGACGTTGCGAACTGCCGCACCCAACTTGAACAGACCCTGCCATCCTACATGGTTCCCGGCTACATCATTTGCCTTGATCAGATGCCGTTAACGTCAAACGGCAAAGTTGACCAATCAAAGCTCCCCGAGCCGGCAGGAAGCCAAACCGCTGTATCAACACGCCCTGTTGTTCCCCTTCAGTCCGACCTTGAACATCAAGTTGCAAAACTGATGGGAGCTGTTCTTGATTGTGCAATCAGCGATGCACATGCTGATTTCTTTGAACTTGGCGGCCATAGCGTGTTGGCAGTTCAGTTTCTGTCCAAGATCCAGCAAGCGGTCGATGTCAAAATCCCGCTCAGCGACCTGTTCAGTTGTTCATCTGTTGCCAAACTTGCCGCACGTATCGAAACACGCAGGCAAGAGGAAAAGGCCAAAAGCCCGGTTGTTTCGGTTAATCCGAACGGTAAAGATATCCCGATGATATGTTTCCACCCGGTGGGCGGCAACATTCTGTGTTACCAGAAACTTGCACAAACGTTGGGACCGGAACAGCCGATATACATGGTTGAGGCACGCGGTCTGGACGGCGGCCAGTCTTTAAATCCGACCGTTGAAGAAATGGTCGCTTACTATCTTCCTGCAATCCAGGAAGCTGTTCCCAAGGGACCGGTACGTGTGACCGGCTGGAGCTTTGGCGGGTTACTTGCATTTGAGGCCGGCCATCGACTGTCTCAGATGGGGATTGATGTTCGCAGCATTACGTTGCTTGATGCGATTGCAATTCCTGATTCCGTGCGAGAGATGCTGCGCAAGGACGAGGCTGAATATCTTGCTGACGTCTTTGGCGAACTCGGCATCGTTAAATCTGAAGAACTCCGCCCTCTGACCCCGGAAGAACGTATTGACTATCTTTTGGACCAAGGCAAAAAATCTGATCTTTTGCCCCAAGGGGCGGACCGCAATACAATGCGTCGATTGCTTGCAGTATTTCAGAACAATGCGCTCGCCGCTGTGCATTATGTTCCACCGAAAATCGATGATATCGACGTATTGCTGATCAGACCTGAAACAGTCGTTCGGGGTGCGCCCTATATGGCAAAAGATGACTTTAACGGCTGGCTTGGTTTTGTTGAAAACAACATCTCACTCGCCATGGTGCCGGGAACACATGGGACGATGATCACTGGCCCCGATGTCCGTCCCGTGGCGAATGCCATTCGGGAACAAATGATCCGCACGAACTAGATGGGATTGCTTTGAAAGTGCGTCCAACTTTTTATTATTCCCAGTCCGGATCGGCAGTTTTCATGTCGGTTCGGGCTGGCATTGTCAGGGCAAGCCACCCCTTCTTCCCCGGCCAGACATGTGTTTTGTATTGCGCAAAATTCTCATAATGCAGGACAAAACAATTTCCCTGTCGCGTGATATTTGATGAACAATAAAGCGCGAGCGGTGTCATCATTCCAGTCGTAAGCGCCTTTGCCAGACTTTCCCGGGCAGTCCAGATCAGACTGGCGCACGCGACATCCGACAGACCAAGGTCCGCAAACCGACGTTGCGTCTTCTCATCAAGGCCGGACAGGACAGGGGCAATATCCTGCTGTGTTGGTAAATCGATATCGACCCCCATTGGATGGGCCCGATGAAAAATCAATGCCACGGCGTAGCTGGCTGAATGCGAGATTGAAATTCCCACTTGCGCAACATCACTTGCCGAGCTATCCGCCAGCAGAATTGGCTGATCAAAAACACCCTTTTCGACAGAGATTTTTTGCATGTCTGCGGATGGGCAATGGTGTTTAAGTGCCAACTTTGCCGCCAAACGCCCAACCGTATAGCTGTCCTTGCGGCGTATATGTTCGAACCTGTCACGACGATCCATTTCGCGTGGATGAAAATATGAACGCATCAAGGCGGCATCATTGGCAGGGCTATTCACCGCATCAAGGTCAATTACAGCCAATGTTGCCCGCAAAAGATCAGGCGCGTCAAAGCTGCCTGAAGCAATGGGTCGATCCATCAGCAAGGTCTGAATTTTAACAGCGTTAGGCACAAGCAATTTAAGACCTCATTTGGCGAAACAGAATATTCATTGCCCCATAAACAAAAGAAATGCCCAAAGCATGCTTTGGGCATTTCCAAATAATATCAGTGTTCCGGTTTAGGAAAACCGTTACGCTTTGGCAGTAGCTGCCCCACCGGTCGACTTGGCAGTAGTCGTCTTGCCACCCTTAACAAATTCCGATGCCTTACGTTTGCCTTCTGCAAACTCATCCTGGAATTTCTCAGATGCTTCATCTGCGTCAAAGTTGGCAACCGTGCCACCCTTTGCAAAATGCCATGCAAACACACGACCAAGCGCATAGGTGCATGCGGCAGCAAAAGTTGGCATTGCAACAACACCAAAAATCGTCCCGACAACCGGCACCCGACGGATCAGGCTCGCCGTGGCATAACCGACACCGGTAACCGGCAGAACCGTTGCCACCAAGGTCGAGATGGAACTCTTGATTGCATTTTCCGAGAAGGGAATACCGTAAGCATCACAAAGCTTCGCAACCATACGAAGCTGGATCGTGCTGCTTGTCGCCATTTCAAGGAAAGGAATTGGTACAAGCCCGCCAACTGCTGCGTAAGCAGCGTGACGATGAATGCACCCGCGCACCAAGGCACGGAGTTCGGCTGCCTCTTCTAGCGCAACTTCTTCAGTCTCTTCAACGTTCTCTGCTTCGCTCATAATCGCCTCTTTGCAAATGTCTGTTGGCCAACAGATAAGTTACTCAAAAACCTATACTGTCAGCAGTTTAACCCAACTTATAGTTTATCGCAATCGACAGAAACCATTACTGTTTAATGTCTGCCTTCATCTCAGGTTGTGCTGCGGGTTCGCGCCCGGCCGGTGTTCCTGCAGCAGAACTCGATGCATCATAGATCGGCGCAATGGACTGCATGACTTTTTGCATTGTGCCCGGCGCGGCTGGTTGTTCCGGTGCTGAACCGGAAGGAGCCGTCTGCGATGCCGAAGCAGGCTGCGATGCGTTTGGTTTCATCGCCGGTTCCGGGGTTGCCGCAGCCGATCCACGGCCTGACCCCGGTTCGCGCAATCCGGGTGAGATCGCATTCTGTGGTGAAATCTCCCCGCCACGGGCATTGAAATCACTTGCCGATGGCAATGTACTTTCCTGATCGCCGGTCAATTCGGCGCCTGGTTCTTCGGACTCCCGCGATGATCCAGGCGCATCCGCAGTATTTAAGATAACCGGCAGGCCATCCCGGCCACCAATAATGATCGTTTTGCTGTTTTTGGATGTTGCCAGCGACATGGTGGCTTCAATGCCGCGCAAACGCAGATATTCTTCGGTGATCGTTTTGGCCACGATATCCTGGAATTCACGAATACCTTCGGCTTCAATTTTTTTGCGCTGCTTTTCTTTTTCTTCGCGTGCCAGTCGGAAATCATATTCCAGCATGGCCTGATACTGTTCGGCTTTGCGCTCGATCGCATCGGCAACACGCTCTGGCAGTTTTACCGACCGGATCAAGACGTCCTCAACTGTGACCAACCGCCCCTGGAAGCTTTGATTGACCAATGACGAGCCAAGTTGATTAACCATCCGCTCAAGAATTTCTGCCTGAATAAAGGCGCGGGTTTCGGTGTAAAGCTGTTCAGGGGTATAGCGTGAAATCAACTCACGCGCATGCGATCCGATTTCCGGATAAACAAGAACTTCCGGGTAATTCGGCCCAACAAGTTTATGGAGCATCCCGGCCGCTTCGCGGTTGATGCGATACCGCACAGCAATATCAACTTCCATCGAAAGACCGTTCGATGAAATCGTGTCATAGACACGTGCCTGATTTTGCAAACGGGCGTCATAGATGAACATTTCATCCCACGGGAAGATTAACTGAACCCCTTCACCATAGGTATGTTCAACAACAGTCCCGCCAAAGAACCGATACCACATAACCCCGACATGCCCCGACGGGATGGTGATAAAGATTTGTGGTGCTAACGCGATCATACCAATCAGCACAAAAAAGATCGTGATCAGCAAACCGGTCTGAAAACGTTGAAGAACGTCGTGCAGCCAATTGACGATCCGCCTGACGATCCCGGCTGGGCGCGCATTTTCATCACCGCCATTTTCAACGCCGCCTGCGGAAGCTGTGGTGCCATCAACCATTCGTTATCTCGTTCTCAAATGCGTCTTTGTGAAAAGTCGATTGCACGTCAATATTCATCCAAATCCTTGATTTTCTCGCGCACGTCCCGTGATGGCCGGGCAACGATCTGCACCAGAAAATCACCAATCGGCGTGATAACAATCGCCAGGATGAAATGCCCCAAGAAGCCAAAGGACGTCTTGCGCCCCAAAAGACCGCAAACGACCGCAGCAAGGAGATAAAGTATAATAATCATCAAATGCATAGCTTGAATTCCGCAGCCTTGAGTTTGCCCTGTCTGATCAATCAGGCCGCCTTGGCACCCTGAGCGACCTTGAAACCTTCTTTGAACTTTTCTTTAAAGTACGGTTCTGCCTTTTCCGGATCAAAGTCCTGCAAAGTCCCGCCGATCGCATAATGCTTCAGAAATACCCGGCCCAGCGCATAGGTAAACGCAGCATTGAAACCCGGCATGGTCAGAATACTCAAAGTTGAGCCAACCACGGGGATTACTTTGGCAAGCCCCGAAAAAATCCCCGTCGCCAAAAACGATTTTCCCAAAACACTTCCGGAAAGACTGGTCATCATCGTCGCAATGACGGCCTGCCCACTGTTTTTCTGGAAATCCACTTGATACAGGCTGCTCAACTCGGCCAGCATCTTTAGCTGCACCGCGACGATGGCTGCCGAATCGAGAACGGGAATCGGAATCAAGCCAGTACCAGCTGCCCACATTGTATTACGTCTTACAATGCCGCGTCCCAGCCGATTCTGCTTGTTGCGTTTTAGACGCTCCAAACGTGAATTCCCCATATCGCTCCCCGGTTTTGTTAGATTGGCAAAGCATAAACGCTAAATTTTCACACTGCAAATCGATTCAGGGGGTTATGCGCACTTGACCCTTGATCTCTCGCAACCGACGATAGACAAGAAGCGATCATTTGATCCACCCACTATCCATGATTTTTGATCGTCATTCTGATTGATCGCTGGAGCAACGAATTTGAGTCTGACAGTAAAGATCGGTGTAGCGTTGTTTCTGGTGCTTGCAGCCGCGCTCAGCATGACCACCATGCTTAATTATCTGCGTTTCGAACAGACATTGCGTACGCTGTTGACTCAACGGATCAATGTCATCAGTAACGAAACCACGCAGGATCTTCTTGCCGGAATTGATCTTGGGCTTCGTTTGGAAAACATGGAAAACCTTGATGCGATCCTTGACCGTCGCCTTGGCATGTCATTGGAAATCACCCGTATCACGGTTGCCAACTGTCAGGGCGCATCAATTGCCCAATCTTCCAAAACACCAGAAGAAAATGCAATTACCGCAGCTTCCCTTGAGAACCACACGGGATCAAGCTGGACCAATTTCGGCAAACAGGGTGTCGTCACCGGGACAACATTGCGCGATAGCCTTGGGCAATGTGCGGGCATTCTAACGGTCACCGCTGACAGCACCGACTATTTCCGAAAATTGGACGGAGCATATACCGAAATGTGGAAATCGGCCGCTACCGGGATGCTTGCCATTATTCCTGTGTTGGGACTTCTTTTCATCTTGATGCGTCGCCGCCACCGCGTTTTTTCCGAACTTCACGAAGATATAGAGCGCGCCCTTTCTGGGCAAAAAGGCACAGGTACCCGTCATGACAAAGATGCTTTGACACAAAGCGAGATGGAATTGATTGCGCTTTACCGTGAACTTCGTGATCAACTGCCACACAACGCCCCATTGACAAACGGTGATGATTCTTCGGAGAAATCCAAATGACCGAACCATTACCGTCAACATCACCCAACAGCAATCCAATCAAGCCCACTGCCCGTCGGATCCTGCCCAAAGGGGCAATATGGATTTTGCTGCTGTTTAGCACCTTTGCCTTATGTGCAGCCTTGATCGGAATTTCCTGGCGCGCAGCCGACCTTGCACGTGCGGACTTGCAATCAGAGATCCGCCAAAAGGCCGAAATCGAAGCCAGAACTTTGGCCGAAAAGCTTGAACATGCCCTGCGACTGGGCATCCCGCTGGACGGGATTGTCGGGTTTTCGACGGTCGTTGACCAATTACAGGATGGTGATCCTGATTTACGCTTTGCCGCCATTGTTCATGGTCAAAACGTTTTGTATGGCGGCGGACTTACAACCGATGCCATTGGTCAGGCACTTGAGCGTGCGACGCATGAGGATACACAACCTGATATCGTCACCCGTGTTGCTGTTGCTCATGATAACGATAGCAATGTCGTCGATGATTTAGCGATTGTCGTTGGACATGACCGTGCTGCTTTGATGCGTCCGGTCACGGATAATCTGTTTGATATCGCAATCATTTTCATCATCACGCTTGCCCTGTCTTTCGAACTGGTTCTTCTGGTTCTGACCGTCAATGTGGCATTACCAATCCGGGTCGCAACACGGGTTTTAACCAATGTTCGGGAGCGGAAATTCACAATCCTGCATGGTCAATCAACGCGAGATGAAATCGGCAGCTTCATGGAACATATTAACACCGTGATTAGCCGGACCGCGCACAAGGCCGGGATCAAGCCCCGCCGTGAACGCGAAGTCAAATTGATCGGTGTGCGTTTGCTTGCGTTCATGTTTGTTCTGGCCGAAGAACTGGCGCGCCCCGTCATGCCGACTTTCTTTAGCCAAATCACGGCATCAAGCGTTGATGGTCAACTTGGCGCAGGCATTGTCATGGCCGTCCATTTGCTGATGGTCGCGATCGCAATGCCACTTTGCAGCCTGTTTCAGGAACGTGTTGGTTCCTTGCGCATGTACCTTGCCGGTGCGCTCCTTGCGACCATCGGGCTGTTTGGGACGGCCTTTGCTACCGGCCTTTGGGATTTGATGCTGTGGCGCGCACTATCGGGGATCGGCTATGCCACAACCTTTGTTGCCTGTCAGTCCTATGTTCTTGATGCAACCACCGACAAAAACCGGACCCAGGGCACGGCGATGATGGTCAGCGGCATTATGCTTGCTGACATCTGCGGACCAGCCGTTGGCGGTATTTTTGCCGGGCATTTTGGCGAGAACATTACGTTCCTTACGGGTGCCACAGTCGCCTGCCTTGCGGTTGCACTTGCCTTCTTCTTAATGGACAACATGGTGCGCGGGAAAACGCCACCGCCAATCCCGACCCGCAAAGCTTTCAAGGCAATGGTAGCCAATCGCCAATTACAGGTTCTGGTCCTGTTTGCTGCCGTTCCTGCCAAAATGATCTTAAGCGGATTCCTCTATTACCTGACGCCAATGATATTGTTCCAATCGGGTGCGACGATGGCCGAAACCGGTCGTGTCATTATGCTGTATGGCCTTGTAGCGCTTTTAACCGGCTGGGGTGCTGCGCGATGGACAGACCGCAAACAAAATGAAACACGGGCGGTCGGGATTGGCGGTGCTTTAACCGCAATTGGGTTGTTACTGGCAGGTTTCATGCCGCAATACGCCGTCTTTGCCTGCGCGGTTGCCATGCTTGGCCTTGCGCAAGCGACCTCTATTCCAGCGCAAGTGTCCGCCAGCTTGAAAATCAGTTCCGATTTCACACGTGACCACGGAACAGGCCCGGTGTTGGCTGTTCTAAGGTTGGCTGAACGGCTTGGCGGTGCATTAGGGCCATTGCTTGCAGCAGGGCTAAGCCTTTGGATCGGGAACAGCAATGCCATTTTGTGCTTTGGGGTTTTTGCCGCTATTTCGGTGATTTTCTTTGAAATCTTTATCGGGCATGTCACCCCCAATCCCGATAGAAAACCCGCCATTCAGAAGGTTGTATCATGAACCATCTGTTCAAAGCATTTTACATCCTTGTTGTCGCGCTGGTGATCACGCCCCTGACCATGCAATCGGGCTGGGCACAGGAAACCAAGGCCAAACCACTGAATATTGCAATGATCCTGTGGCGTGGTGAAACCCGTGTTGAAGAAGGCTTTCGCGCCTATTTCAAGGAACGTGACATTGCTGTAAATCTGCAAATCTACGACACCGAACGTGACCTTGGCCGCATCCCTGGCATTCTGGACTCCATCCGCAAAAACCCGCCGGATCTGGTCTATACGTGGGGAACAGGCATTACCGCGACCGTTGCCGGTAAACATGACCAAGTCGATCCCGACAAGAACATTACCGAACTTCCTGTGGTTTTTGTCATGGTTTCATCGCCGTGGAAAACCGGTATCGCGGCACCAGCAGGACAATCACGCCCCAACGTTACGGGTGCGACCCATATCGCACCACTGGCCGCACAAATACAGGCCATCCGTGCCTATCGCCCAATGACGAAACTGGGTGTTGTCTATAACAGTTCAGAAGACAACTCGGCCTCCAATATCGAGGATTTAACCGCCCTTGGGGCTGAGATGGGGTTTGACGTTCTGACTGCCCCGCTTGGCCAGAACAATGAAGTGCCATCTGCTGATGATATCGCCCCGGCTGTTTCTGACCTTGCCAAACGCGGGACAGATATTCTCTATATCGGTCCGGACAATTTCATTGGAACGCATCGTGACGCCCTGACAGATGCCGGCTTTGCCAACGGGCTTGCCGCCTTCACCGCCACCGAGCTTGAAGTCCGCGACGGACATGCGATGCTTGGCCTTGTCAGCCGCTATGAGCTGGTTGGTCGGCTTGCTGCAAACAAGGTCGAAGACATCCTGATCAATGGCGTATCACCGGCCAACATTCCCATTGAGACACTTGATCGGTTTTCCTATCTGATCAGACTCTCGTCAGCGCGCAAACTGGCACTTTATCCACCGCTTTCACTTCTTGATTATGCTGAAATCATCGAATGACGAAGATCATCCGTCTTGTCGAAATCCATCTTCCTGCGGTAATTGCGTTGCATCATGACGTAATTGTCGACATCGATCCGGCACTTGTCGCGGCCGAGACGGACGCCTTTTTCAAAGATCATATGTCTGATTGCGGCCAGATATTTGGCATTTTTGACCAAGATACCCTCGTTGCCTATGGCGTATTGGGGCTTCCGCGACCAGATGATCCAAATTTTGGAACCGACCATAATTTGCCAACCGACTTATTGGCAGAAGTCGCCCATATCGATGGTGTCGCTATACGCAAAGATTGTCGCGGACAACACTGGCAACAAAAACTGACACTTCATCGCCTGCAACAGGCCCGGGCATCCGGCCGCAAGATCGCACTCACCACTGTTGCCCCTGGAAATTTTGCGAGCCTGATCAACATCCTTTCTGTCGGGATGACCATTCGCGGCCTGATAGATAAATACGGTGCAAAACGGTTTTTGATGCGTCTGGACCTCGACAAGGCATTAACAACCATCACCCACGACAAGATTACCGACTGGTGCCCGGCAACAGATTTTACCCGGTGTCATGATTTTTTGAATTCTGGATATATTGGCGTGACGTTCCGAAAAATCACGTCGCAAAGCGTGCCTGAAATCGGCTGGATACTGCGTCACTGCATATAGGTGTAGTCTGGTTTCCCGGCCTGCGAAACGCTGTCACGCTGATCATAGTATTGCTGCCAGTCACAGGCATGCAGATCGGTTTCCCAATAACAGGCTGCTCCCTTGTGGAAGGGCAAAAAGTTGCCTTTGTCTTGCAGATCATCTGCAACAACGCTGCTGAATGTCGGGAACTCGGTTTTCAAATTTTCGATATTTTCATGGATGATACGTGTGATCCAGTAGACGACATATGGATCGGCTGGTTCATAGGCCAGAAGGGACGCCTTGAAGCCATATGAACTGATGGCTTCGTTTTGTCCACTATATGTCCGTGCTGGCAAAACCTGATTAAAGAAATACTGGTTGGCGTCAACCAGCTTCTGGGTCAAAGGCCCGCCCATGCCTATAACCCGCGCATCACAGGTAATACTTTCTTCGATAATGGATGCCGGGTGCCCGATCCACAGACCGAATGCATCAATGTAATCTTCGCAAATACCAAGTCGGTTATAGTCCTGTGCAACCGTGTAAACCGTTTCCAGGTCTTCAAGCTTGATTCCGTATTGCCCCAGAATTTCCAGCCACAATTCACGCGAAGCGGATCCTTCTGGTCCGATATTGATCCGTTTGCCGTGCAAATCCGCAATGCTGTTGATGTCTGAATCCTGACGCACAACCAAAAGTCCCATCTCGTCATGCAGTGACATGACCGACCGTGCACCGGGGATTGGATTGATACCCGCTTCCGCTTCCCAG
Source organism: Thalassospira lucentensis (assembly GCF_050516545.1). Taxonomy (GTDB): domain Bacteria; phylum Pseudomonadota; class Alphaproteobacteria; order Rhodospirillales; family Thalassospiraceae; genus Thalassospira; species Thalassospira lucentensis_C. Next base: position 3,109,173 of record NZ_CP191544.1, read on the forward strand.
TTATTGTTCGACTGAACAATCGTCAACTGAACCCGGCCTTCTTTCATCAGCTGAATATTGCTTCCCACCCCTTGTGATCGCAGTGGGACACAATGAACATGATGACGGGCATAAGACTTGCGCATCATATCGCAGATTTTTGCCGCAACCTGAAAATAAACACCGTTCGTACTCCCGCTATAAATCGCGGCATAGAAGGACCGTTCATGCTTTCCATCGCCCATGATCTCGGTCGTATTGGAAAGTGCAATAAGACTGTCAGGATCGCGAAATTTTCGACGATACTGAGACAACGGAACGGCGTCGGGCTTATAGATCAACCCATCGTACAAATCAGGATTGGGCTTCGGCGGTGTTATGTCATCGGTATTGTACTGGTCGACGTCAAAAGTTTGCGCTTCTGGCGACGAAGCAGCAACTTGTGCAGCAGCACCAAAGCTTACCCCGCATCCAAAACACAGAGATGCGATCAACCACTTTGTTTTCTGTGCAAAATCAGAAGACAGGAACCACAAGGTACAATTCACCACAAACAATATGCGCAACGATCTTCAGTCTACTGGATTCCACCACCAACCGTCGAGCATCAATATAGCACTACCCAAACAAATAATGAGGAGCATGTTCCAAGTTTCTCAGACATTTACCCCGCACTTTCGCACAAATTATGTTTGACGATTCATGATAGGCTTATCATAACCAAGAATATGATCAAACTTGCCTATACTTCGCCATAGGGTCCAAACACCTAGGAACATTCTGTGACACCCTTGAATGCCTTTGCACCAGAACGTGACGAGATATATCAGGCATTAGAAATTATCTCCTCATGGCCAGACTATTGTCAAAGTCCCTTGCTCCCATGCCCGGGGCTTGCGGCAGAACTTGGTGTTGGCGCGGTCTGGATCAAAGATGAGAGCAAACGGTTTGGCCTTGGCGGTGTCAAGGCGCTTGGTGCGCCATATGGCTTGAAACAACAGCTTCTTAAACTTGGGCTTGAACCCGGCAGTCTTGAATGCCGAAACTATGTCGCAATTGCCGCGACCGATGGCAATCATGGTCTTGCGACCGCTTGGGCTGCTGAAAAGTTCAATTGCCGGGCAAGGATATTTGTCGGCGGCGACGTTGATCCGGCCCGGATGCGGCGCATTCAAGACAATGGTGCTGAACTGGTTTATGTCAACGGCACCTATGATGATGCGGTGATTGCGGCCAGTAATGCCGCAACCGCCCCGGATGCATTGTTGATTACCGACACAGATTACAAAGGTGATCAGGACGTCACCCGTGACATCATGGCCGGATACGCTGTTCTTGGCGTTGAATGCGCCCGTCAACTTCACGAACAAAATGCTGAAATTGACAGCATGTTTTTACAATGCGGCGTTGGCGGCATGGCCGCGGGCTGTGCGATTGGCATGTGGCATGAAACGCGGATGAAGCCAAAAGTTTACACGGTCGAACCCGAAAGTGCCGCCTGCGTCAAATCGAGCATTGATCGCAATACATTGACCCGTGTGCCGGGAAAATTGCTGACCCGCATGGTTGGACTGTCTTGTGGTTGCCCCAGTCTGTCTGCATTTGAAATTCTTCGGGAAGTCTCAGTGGGCAATATCGTCATTGACGATGCAATTGCACAGCGCGTGCAAGACAGACTGACATCGGGCGTTGGCGCAGACCCGGCACTTGATACCTGGGATACCGGAATATCTGGCATTTCTGGCCTATGGCATGTCGCCGAAAACCCGGCATTACGCCAAAAATTCGGGATCACCCCGACCAGTCGCCTGCTGGTCATCAATAGCGAAGGCGCAATCCCGGACGAATATCTTTGATGGATAACGTATCATTATTGCGCCCCCTGCTGGACAGTTCATCTCGCCATGATACAGTTGTGCGCAACAATGTCGGGATGGTTTTTTGGGGACCGGTAAATCAATGAAGTTGCTGGAATTGTTATCCTTAGATGATAACAAGCTTGTCGCGAAACTTGTCGTTGCCGGTATCCTTTCCGGTGTCGGCAGCGCAGCACTTCTTGGCATCGTGAACATGGCCGCCGAGGAAATCGCCGACAATGGTGTTGATAAGGTCAACTGGCTGTTGGCATCTGGCTTTATCTTGATTGCCGTCGTCTATTTTCTCGCCGAGGTATTTTTGATCGGCCGCATCGCCCGTCAGATCGAAGCCGGTATTGATCGGGTCCGCAAGAAACTGCTTTCACAAATCGCTGATGCCGATTTTGCCCAACTTGAAGTTTTCGGCCAGACACGGCTTTTTGACAGCATTACTCAAAGCTCTCAAAGCATCTCGCAACATTCCCACATGATCGGGATGGCGTTTAGAAGCCTGTTGTTGCTGGTTGCGGTTATGGCCTATGTCTTCTGGCTCTCAATGTTGGCCTTTTTTATTATTGTGATCGTCGTCGGGACCGGCATTGCCATCTATTTGCGGATGAATAAAACCCTGACCGAGTGGTTTGGTAAACTCCATCAGGTTGAAACAACCCTGTTTGGTAAAATTTCCGATCTGTTTGCCGGTATCAAAGAAGTCCGTATGTGGTCGAAACGCAGCGATACTTTCGCAATTGCGTTTGACAAGGCATCCGCGAACAAGGCCGAAATCGGCAAATCCGCCCAAGCCATGATCTCTCGCCAAATGATCATGGGTATTTCTGCCTTTTATATCCTTCTGGCGATTATCGTTTTTATCGTACCGGTTTATTCCGACAGCATTGATACGGATGTCGCAAAAATCAGCACCGCGGTACTTTTCATGATTGGGCCAATCAGCATTATTGTCCAATCAATGTCCGTTCTCGGGATGGCCGAACAATCGGCAGGGCGCATGATCCAGCTTTCAAATGACCTTGAAGCTATCCGTGAACCCATTGCCGAAGATGGCATGACGCTGAGCGAGAATTTTGATCAGGTCAGCTTTGATGATGTTTTCTTTACCTACCCTAACCGCGACGCACGCCATGGATTTGCCCTTGGTCCGATTGACCTCACAGTCAAACGCGGAGACCTTTTATTCATCACGGGTGGAAATGGTGCTGGAAAATCGACCCTGATCAAGTTGCTCACCGGGCTTTACCGCCCGACTTCCGGCAAGATCAGGATCAATGGAACTCAGCTTGGGCCGCAAAGCCTCTTTGCCTATCGCAATCTGATCGCGACCGTGTTTTCCGACTCTCATTTGTTTGAAGACCTTTCCGGTGCGGCTGAAATCTTGGACGAAGATGAGCAATACTGGATCGAACGGTTTGAATTATCCCATGTGACGGGCATTCGCGACGGGCAGTTTGTCACCATTGACCTGTCTGCAGGTCAACGCAAACGCCTTGCTCTCATCACAGCAATCCTCGAAAAACGGCCGATCATTGTTCTTGATGAATGGGCGGCTGATCAGGACCCTTATTTCCGCAAGAAGTTTTACCGTGAAATTCTGCCGGAACTAAAACAGCGCGGGATAACAATCATCGCCGTTACCCATGACGACCATTATTTTGATATCGCGGATCGCCGGATGCATCTTGAAACAGGCAAGCTGACCGAGCTTGACCTTAATGATCCACGCGGGAGGATTTAACATGTTGTTATTTAAAATCCTTCGCACCCGCGCCAAGATCAGTATGCGGACTGTTATTGCCCTTCTGACCATGTCAGCCGTGTCTACGACCATGGTTCTGGTCATTGTAAATATGGCATCCGATCAGGCCGAAGAAGGCGCTATCAGCCTCCGCTTGTTGGCTTTGATGTGTTTGTCGCTGATCGGGTTCATCTGGTCTCAGCACAAGGCAGATACCCTTGTTTCCGCAGAAGTCGAAAACATCCTGCACCAATTCCGCCTGTCGCTGTTTGACAAGGTCCGCACATCCTCGCCCGAGACACTTGATGCTGTCGGCCAAGGGCCCATCCAAAGTGCGATGACCCAGGAAATGCAGACGATTTCAAACACATTGCCGATGCTGATGAATGGCGTCCAGCAATTGGTTTTGATCTTGTTTGTCAGTCTCTATCTTGCGTGGCTGTCGCTGTTTGCCCTAGCCTTGATTGCAGTGCTTGCTGCCTTGGCCATCGGTATTCATCTTTATCGTATTAAACGGGTTAATGTTGCCATTCGCGACGCCGCCGAGGATGAAGGAAAACTGTTTGGTGGATTAAGTGATCTGTTGAATGGCTTCAAGGAAGTGAAGATGAACAATCTTCGCCGCGATACCTTGATCTCGCGACTTCACGAACAATCCTTGCGGACCCGCGACACCAAGGCCGAAATCAAACAGCAATGGAGCCGCGAAACATCGGCCGTGCAGCTTGCCTTTTACGTGATGATGGCTGCGATGGTCTTCATCGTACCTATTTTCACATCCGACTATCATGACGTCGCAGTACAGGTCACAACAGCAACCCTGTTCCTGTTTGGTCCGATCGGATCAACCATCATGACCCTGCCAAGTTTTAATGAAACGGAAGCAGCGCTGGCAAAGGTTATTGGCCTGCAAGAAGAACTTGGAGAAGCGCTTGGCAAACAACAGGACCAAGAAGCAAAAACCCACACCATAAATGAGAACAAAACCCCGCTTGGTGCCATTACCGAGATTGTCCTTAAAGATGTGCGTTTCACCTATCCCGGACCGACGGGTGGGTTTTCTGTTGGTCCCTTGAATGCCAGCTTCAAACGTGGCGAGATCGTCTTCATCACCGGTGGCAACGGGGCAGGGAAATCGACGATGATTTCGCTTTTGACCGGCCTCCGTGCCATTGATGACGGTGAAATTCTGGTCAATGGCACTTCATTGCGCGTCGATCAGCTTCAGGAATATCGCGATCAGTTTGCCTCGGTCCTGTCGGGATATCATTTGTTCGACGAGCTTTACGGGATTGATCCGATTGATGCGGATAAGGTCACGGAATTGCTTACACAGATGGAAATTGCCGATAAGGTTACCCTTGAGGGCAACACATTTTCGACCATTTCCCTATCACAGGGACAGCGCAAACGATTAGCCCTGATTACCGCCCTGCTTGAAGAAAAGCCGGTTCTTGTTCTTGATGAATGGGCAGCGGATCAGGACCCGCATTTCCGATCGGTCTTTTACGAAAAATTGCTGCCGTCCCTGCGCAAACAAGGCAAGATTCTGATCTGTGTCACCCATGATGACAGATGGTTCCATCTTGCTGATCGTATCTATCATGTTCAAGATGGCGTGTTTGATGCAGCCCGCGAATAAGGCTTAATCTTCAAGCACGCGTGCGATCACACTTGTTACCGCATCCCCGTGATCGGTGATGAAGAAATGACCGCCAGAATAAACATGCTTTGCAAAATGGCCGGTGGTCGCATCACGCCAACCATCAAGCTGTTCTGGCACCGGGCTTGTATCATCCACCCCGCCAAAAACCGTAATCGGGCAAGACAGTTTCGGCAATTCATCCGACACGGCCGTTTCAGAAAGCTTGAAGTCGAAACGAAGCGGCCCTTCAAACAGATCGCGATATTCCGCGTTCTCAAGAATTTCGGTTGGCGTACCGCCATATTTGGCAACTTCCTGCCAAAACGCCGCCGACGATAAATTGTGTAATGGCGTACGCGTCATTGCACAATCCGGGCTGCGCCTTGCCGCTAGGAAAAGATGTTCAGGCCCCAGCGCCCCTTCTGAAACAATCTGACAGGCCAGATGATGGGAAATGATCGCCCCCATGGAATAGCCAAAAAACGCATAGGGCTTATCGGTCAAAGGCAGGATCGCATTGCTGATTTCAGCAACCATCACATCGATTGTATCAATCAATGTTTCGCCGAACCGTTGCTCCCGGCCCGGCAAACACACCAATACCAATTCAACATCATCAGGCAGTGAAGCACGCCAGGATCGGTAAAATGATGCACCGCCTCCGGCAAATGGAAAACAGAACAATCGCATCCGTGCTGGCACCTGACCCGATACAGTCACGAACCACTTGCTGCTCTCCATTGATGCCTCGTTCCTGTCCTGTGCAAACCTGCCTTACTTGTTACCATCCTGTCGCAATGAATGAAGAAATATTTCGACCAATTGGCATCACATACCGTTTTGACGCGCAGCAAATGCGTCTTGGATGGAGCTGAATAACAGCGGACTACTTGGCGATAAAGGCCCGCCAGCTGCCAAGTTTTGTAATCTCGGTCGCGCCCACCAAGCCAGCCCCTTCGCACAGGAAGCCCTTTTCCATCATACCGTCTTCAAGCTCGACCGAGCCAAGACAAAGCGGCGATGGAATACCGGCAAGGAACCCGCCGACTTCCGATTTTGGCAAGGCCCAGACCTCAACGTCAATCGCCCCGCCACCTTCGGCCACGGCAACCATCCCCGGTCGTTTTGGCGGCCTCCCGGCCAAGGCGTAGAAATTATATTTTGCTGCGGTTTTGGTTTTGCGAATTAAACGGGCTCCCCGATCGGTCAGTTCACCGTTTAGCGGCAAGCCGGACATATGCGCACCACAAACAACCATCCCGATTTCATCTTCGCCAATGGTCGGATCCGGCAGATCTGGTTTGATGCGTTCCCAACCGGTCGCGCCCACATCACCGCTTTCCATCGCCATTGCCAATGAAGCAACCATGGCATCTTCGCCCATGCGCGCCAGAATGGTCAGACTGCCTGGACGGCCATCTTGGCGCGGACCTGTCGGCACTGCGATACCGCACATATCAAGCAAATTGACGAAATTGGTATAGGTTCCCAACCGTGAATTCGGCCCGATTGGATCGGCTGTAATGTCATCAACCGAAACAAAATGCGGGATGGTCGGCACACAGATAGCGTCAATGCCAACAAGGGCTTCTTCGCATTCGCGTGCAAGTTCTTTCAGACGATAAATGCCGTTAAACGCATCCACCGCCGACAATTTCAAACCCGGCTCCAGAATGGCGCGTGTCGTCGGGTGCAGGGTTTCGGGCTTTGCGGTCAACCATTCACCAACGGCCGCGACCCGTTCAGCCACCCAGGCACCTTCATAAAGCATCTTGGCGACATTATAGAACCGCGTGAAATCGATCTCGGTGACTTCGCATCCCAGCAAAGAAAGCTTTTTCACATCTTGATGGAAGTGGTCGCGCTGAACCTTGTCATCAAATGTTTCAAGCGTTTTGGCATCGGGAACGGCAATGCGCATTGGCTGGACCGCGCCAAGACCGCCCGATTTGGGGAACTTGCGCGCATAGGCATCCGCCCCATCATATTGGGCGGCAACTTCAAATACTTCCCACGCATCAGATACGCCCAGTGCAAAGATCGAAATCGTATCAAGGGTACGACATGCCGGTACCACACCGCTTGCCGACAATGCGCCCAAGGTCGGTTTCAGGCCGACAAGACTGTTGAGTGCCGCAGGTACACGCCCCGATCCAGCTGTATCAGTGCCAAGTGAAAATGTCGCAATACCATGCGCCACAGCAACAGCGGAGCCCGACGATGACCCGCCCGGTACAATTGCCGGATCAATGGCGTTTTTGGGAACCGGATACGGGCTTCGCACCCCGACAAGACCGGTTGCGAACTGATCCAGATTGGCTTTGCCCAAACAAATCGCGCCCGCCTCACGAAGCTTCGCGATGACAAAGGCATCACCCGTTGCGTCGTAGGCAAAATCAGGACAGGCCGCCGTTGTCGGCATGTCCAGCACATCAATATTGTCCTTGGCAACAAATGGCACCCCCCACAAAGGCCTGCCATCATAGGCACCAAGTTCCTTGGCGGCGGCAATCGCTGCTTCGCGCGCCGCATGGATGAAAATGCCCGGATCGTTGGTGGCATCAAGCCTGCGAAACGCTTCTACGATGACCTGTTCTGGACTCACACCAGATGTGTATGCCTGCCGCAAGGCGACAAGTGTGAAAGGAAGATCAGCAATCATTTTCGGTGTTCCGTCTGTGGCGTTGTTGTAATTTTCAAGGCGGATAAAAATCAGGCAATTTCGCGTTCGGGAGCCTGCGGCGCCGCCGAAAGCAATTCAAGGGTATAGGGGTGTTGCGGATTTTCCATCACCGTCGCGACGGGACCGGATTCAACGATGCTGCCATTTTGCATGACGATCACGTGATCACAGAGCAACCGCACAACATTCAGATCGTGACTGACAAACAGATAGCTCATGCCAAGTCGCACCCGAAGATCGGCCAAAAGGTTCAGGACAAGTGCCTGTATCGACACATCAAGGGCGGCTGTGGGTTCATCAAGGATCAGGAAATCAGGTTCCGTCGCAAGCGCACGGGCAATGCCAACGCGGGCCTTCTGCCCACCGGATAACTGATGGGGAAACCGGTCAAGAAGATGTGCCGGGAACCCCGTCATTTCCGCAAGTTCTTCGGTGCGGGTGCTCGCCGCATTACCGCGCATCCCCATCAGGCGATGCAACGGATCAGCAATTGCTTGGCGGGCAGTAAAGCGCGGGTTCAGGCTGTCTGTCGCATCCTGAAACACCATCTGGATTTTGGGCCGCAATGGGTGCTTGGCAAAGTCTGCTGCAGGCAGTGTCGCAATATCTTCGCCACGATAAAAAATGCTTCCCGATGTTGAATCAAGCAACCGCACCAACATTGATGACGTTGTTGATTTTCCACATCCGGATTCCCCGACCAGCCCGACACTTTCACCTTCGTGAATGGTAAAGCTGATTTTCTTGACCGCATGTACCGGACCGCTTTTACCCTGATAGGTCTTGGTAAGGTTGATCACGTCAATCAGCGGTTTTTCACTGATGATGTGCGGTTCAAGGTCCGGTCGCTCACCATCCGGCAAAAGGGATCTGATGGTGCCGGTTCTGCGCGGGGTCGCATGGACTAGTTTACGGGTATAGGCGTGTTGCGGGTTGGTAAACAGCTCAACCGGATCACCGGCCTCAACAATCAGACCATCTTTCATCACCACGATCCGGTCGCAATATTGCGATGCCAGACCAAGATCATGGGTAATCAGGATCGATGACATCCCGCGTGCACGTACCAGATCATCAACCAAATCCATAACCGCCTTTTGGGTGGTGATATCAAGTCCTGTGGTCGGCTCATCGGCAATGATCAGTTTCGGATCACACGCAAGGGCCAGCGCAATGACAATACGTTGACACATGCCACCCGATAGTTCGAACGGATAGGCCTCGTAACGGGCGGCCGCATCACGGATTTTAACCGCTTCAAGGGCCTCTATCGCTTTGGATTTCGCGTTATGGCGCGTGGCCCGACTGTGGCGGCGCAAAACGTCTTCGATTTGATGACCAACTTTGCGGATCGGGTTCAGGGCCGCGCGCGGGTTTTGGAAAATCATGCTGATTTCCCGCCCGCGAATGTCGCGCATATCGCGCTCGGACGCGCGGCGCAGATCAATCCCGCCATAAACCGCTTCGCCGGATTTGATCGTGCCGCCAGCATCAAGAATACGCATCAGGGCATAGGATGTGACCGATTTGCCCGATCCGCTTTCCCCGACAATGCCAAGACGCTCGCCCTTGGCCAGTTCGAAATTAATCCCCTTGACCGCATTGACTTCGCCGTGACGGGTGCGGAAGGCGACACTCAATCCTTTGATGGATAGCATTTTTATGTCCTCCGACGTGGATCGACGATATCGCGCAACCCATCGCCCATCAGATTGAATGTCAGAACCGCAATCATCAAAGACAGCCCCGGAAACAGTGCCATCCACCATTCACCAGACACGATGAAGTTTGCACCTTCGGCCACCATGATCCCCCATTCCGGGGTCGGTGGACGCACACCAAGACCGATGAAGCTCAGCCCCGCAGCATTCAGGATCGCCCATCCAAGGTTCAACGACACCTGAACCATCATTGGCGGCAAAGCATTCGGGAAAATGTGCAAAGCCAGAATGCGTGTATCGCTGTTCCCCGATAACTTTGCGGCAAGGGTAAAGCCGGCATTGCGGCGAATATTGACCTCTGCCCGGACAAGGCGGGCGTAAAACGGGATGTTAATAATCGCAGTCGCGTAGATGATATTTGCCACCGAATTGCCAAGGGCCGCAACAACCCCCATCGCCAGCACAAACAGCGGAAAGGCCATGATGGTATCAAGAACGCGGTTCAGCGTGATATCTGTCCAACCCCCGCGATACCCTGCAACGGCCCCCAGAAACGATCCAATGACAAATGAAAGTGCGACCGCCGCAACCGAAATTACCAGATCAAGACGGGTGGCGACTACCACGCGGCTAAACACATCGCGCCCCAGATTGTCCGTTCCAAACCAGTGGGTCAGAGATGGGGGCTGCAAGACGCTTGTCGCATCGGTTGCCAAGGGGTCATAGGGCACGATTGACGGGCCAAAAACAGCAGCGAAAATCAAAACCCCGAACATCGCAAATGCAAGGGCTGTAACCGGATTTTCGCGCAGCACATAAACCAGATGGGCAAAGCCACCAGATTTGGCTTTAACCGGTGTTGTGATCGGCTTTCCGGTTGCCGGTTCCAAGGCGGGCGTTTCGGAAGCAGAAGGCAAAATCTTGTTCATTTACCGTATGTCCCGAAACGCGGATCAATCAGCGAATAAGCCAGATCAATCATCAAATTGAGGAAGACGAAAAGAAACGCCATCGCCAGAACGAACCCCTGAACTGCGGCATAATCCGACACAATCAGGGCTTCGACCGCATAGGACCCAATCCCAGGCCATGCAAAGACCTTTTCGACCAGAACATTCGCGCCTAGCACAAAGGAAAACACCATACCAAGCGTGGTTACGACCGGCAGAAGCGCATTGCGAAACGCATAACCGTACAAAATACGCCCTGATCCCAATCCAGCCGCCCGGGCAGTCCGGATATAATCGGATGACAGAGCCGAAAGCATTGCCGCACGTGTCATGCGCGCAATCGGTGCAAGGGTGAAAAGCGCCAGTGTCACGGCAGGAAGAATGAGCTGCTTGAGTGCGCCGAACCAGGTTTCCCAATCCCCATCAACAGCAGCATCAATCAGGAAGAACCCCGTCACATGCGGCGGATCAAGATAGACAAAATCAAGCCGCCCCAACGGGGATGGCGAAATACCCAGCAGATAATAGAAAATGTAAATCAGCATCACGCCGGTAAAGAAGGTCGGAAGCGACACCCCCATCGTGACGAGCAAACGACAGCATTGATCAATCCAGCTTCCCGGTCGTGTTGCTGCCAAAACGCCAAGCGGAACAGCAACCAGACAAGACAGTATCAAGGCACTTAACGTCAATTCAAGCGACGCCGGAAGACGACTGGCCAGTTCGGTTAAGACCGGTCGTCCGGTCGAGACCGATTGACCAAGGTCGCCTTTGAACAGTTGCCCAAGATAGACCATAAACTGTTCGGGAAGCGACTTATCCAGACCAAGCTTCACCCGTGTTTCTTCGATGGTTTCGGGTGTTGCCATAATACCGGCAAATTGGACAGCCGGGTCACCAGGCAAGGCACGCGTCAGGACAAAGCTGATAACGATGACCCCGAACAGGACCGGAATGGCCTGTGCGATGCGTGTCAGAACGCTGGTTCCCCGGACTGCCATGTTTTTAGCTTTCCACCGATGTCAGACCACGAATGTCAAGTTGACGGTGGAACCAGAATTCATAACCACCCGCCCCGTTCAAGGCGACGTTCAGGGCCGGCTGCCACAGTGGAATACGCGGCAGGTCTTCAAAAACGATATCGATCATTCGCATGATCTTTGGCGCATATTCCGGATCGTCCATCGCCATATGAAGGGTTTCATTGGTCAGTTGTTCAACCTCGGCATTGGCATAGTTCGACGAGTTGAACAGATGTCCTTCCTGATAGGCCCAGAAGAAGTAATAATCCGGCGTATTCAGCCAACCGCCGAAGTTTTCCAGATGGAAATCAAGGCGCTTTTCAACCAGTGCCGCCGTGCGCCAATTGGCCCCCGGGATTTTTTCGATCTCGACCTTGATGCCAAGTTTGCCAACGGCTTCCTGAATAAGAAGTGCAGCAGGTTCCATCCATGATGAAAGATCGGTTGAAATCGAAAGCTTGGTTTCAAATCCATCGGCAAAGCCCGACTTGGCCAAATGTTCCTTGGCCTTGTCCAGATTGGTGTCATAGGGCGACTTGCGCGGCCATGCGATGTCGGTTGCTTTTGGCCCACCACCCCAAAGCGGCGCTCCGCGGCCATAGGCCGCAGCATTAAAGATCGCGTCATATGGCACGGCATAGGCAATCGCCTTGCGCACATCAGGGTCCTGGAACGGTTCGAACTTGGTGTTCAGGCACAATGAATGAATGCAGTTTTCAATCGGGGTTGAATGCACCGTGACTTTATCGGCAAGTTCAGCCGCATCTTTATCGGGAATATCAAAGGCAACCTGAACATCACCACGTTCAATCAGTGCACGGCTGGTTGCTGCCGAGGGTACTTCGCGCATGATCACGCGGCGGATCGGCGGGGTCGGTCCACCAACCCATTTGTCGTTACGTTCAAACACAACCTGTTGACCGGCATCCCAGCGGGTCACGGAATAGGCCCCGGAACCGATCGTGTTCAGATGCAGATATTCCATCGCCCATGGATCATCGGTGGTCGCATTTTCCATCGCGACCTTGGAATTGATGATGAAGGGAACCGGCACCGCCAGATCAGGCAAAGACAGCTTGGAAGGCTGATCCAGTGTGATGACAAAGGTTTCGTCATCAATCGCTTCGAACTGATCTGCGCGCGAGAAACCGCCTGCCTTCATCTGAACAGTCGGGAAGCCCCCGACGCTGACCGCGCGATCAAATGACCATTTGACGTCTGCTGCGGTAACTTTGCTGCCATCATTGAAAACGGCATCGGATTTCAGCTTGAAGGTGATCTTCATACCGTCTTCAGAGAAGGTCCAGCTATCAGCAAGTTCAGGAACGATGGTTGAATAGTCATAGGAAAGACCACCACCTTCTGCCGGCTTGGTGCCAAACGACACCAGACGATCATAACAATTCACAGCAATCTGATAGCTCGCACGGTTGGTTCCGGTGCGGTGCAAATCAAGACTGTTTACCGTTTGCCCCGACACGGCAACCAAGGTGTCACTGCCTGCGGCAAGTGCGGAGAACGTCCGGGCGAACGGCAAGGTACCTGCAAGTACGGCACCGGCTTTTAGGAAATTGCGTCTCGTAGGCATCGTCAAAACCCCCATGAACAGCTTACTTGAATCACTGCCAGCCAGTTTGCAGTTTTTTGCGTTCGCGAAAACTGCTATGAATTCACCAATGCGGTGCAAAAAATGCACCACCGTGAAAAAGGTCCGTTTGATGAGATACTTGCAAACCTTCCGCCTGATCGAAGCCGTTGCGCGTGCTGGCTCCATGCGCAAAGCAGCCGAGGACATGAACCTTACGGCTTCGGCCTTGAACCGGCGCATCAACGGGTTTGAGGACGAGTTTGGCGCAGAACTTTTTGAACGCTTGCCAAGCGGGGTGCGCTTGAACCCGGCCGGGGAACTTTTACTGCATCATTACCGCGCAATGGCATCGGACCTAGAACGGGTGCAGGGACAAGTTGCCGATTTAACCGGTGAACGGCGTGGTCATGTTTCAATCGCCTGTTCGCAGGCATTGCTGCCCTATTTCCTTCCCGAACAGATCGCAATATACCGCTCCCTTCATCCCGGCGTGACATTTAGCGTCAATATCCGCGACCGCGCACAGGCCGAACAGGAACTCGCCAGTTATTCCAGCGACCTCGCCCTTGTATTTGAGCCGATTTATCTGGTGGATTTTGAAGTCATCCACGCCATTCCCCAAACCGTCGATGTGGTGATGCGGTCAGACCATCCGCTGGCATCGCGCGGGGAAATCCGACTGCGCGATTGTCTTGATGTACCGCATGTCGCCCCCACTGTTCGGTTTGGTGTGCGCCACTTACTTGATTTTGCGGCACGACGCAGTTCACGGCATGTCTCACCCGTGGTCGAAACGGAAAGTTTCGAGTTGATCCGGCATTACATTTTGCATGAAAACGCTGTTGGCTTCCAAATCCCGATCGGGCTTAGAATCCCGGGTGACGGGTCACTGGTTTCCAAACCTATTTCTGAACGCGATGTTCCGCCCGGAAACCTTATTCTGGGTCAAATGCGGGGACGTACATTACCCGTTGCATCCGCGCGATTTGCCATGCAACTGGCCACTGCGCTTAAGGATTATCAAACATCGCACGAGTTAACGATCTAAGCAGCCCACCCGCACGTATCAACCATGTCATTATAGTTAAACGTAATGGCTAGGGTCTGAACCCAATTGGGACGCTTGAAATTTATAGTCGAAATGTGATTCACCCTTTGGGAAAGGGAGTTATCACATGGCACGATTTGATTTGAGCGATAAAGAATGGGCGATCATTGCTCCGCTTCTTCCGGTTGACGGTCGGGGACCGAAGCGGCGCGACGACAGAACAGTTCTCAATGGCATCTTTTACATTCTTCGAACTGGCGCGCCCTGGCGGGATCTTCCGGGAAGGTATGGCCCGCCTACGACAGTCTATAATCGTTATGTCCGCTGGGGAGAACGCGGTATATGGCGCGATATATTCGAGGCCCTGGCATCAGAAGATGAAGATGCCCTTGTCTTTATCGACAGTTCGATTGTGAAGGCTCACCGCGCCGCGGCTGGGTCAAAAAAGGGGAACTGGCAGAAGGTATTGGACGCTCACGCGGTGGCAGGACAAGTAAAGTTCACGCCGCTGTAGATGTACTCGGTCGCCCGTTACGCCTTGCGGTCAGTGGCCGACAACTCCACGACAGCAAGATGATCGACTGCTTCCTGAATTGGTCAAAACCACCATTGGCCATTGTCGCCGACAAGGCCTATGGCAGTGCACGTATCCGTCAAGAGATAGAAGATGAAGGGGCTTTGCCGGTGATCCCCGCCAAGGTAAATGCCAAAAAGCCGATCCCCCATGATGCTGGCCTTTACGCCAAACGCAATCTGGTTGAACGCTTCTTCTGTCGCATGAAGGACATGAGGCGGCTCACTACCCGATACGAAAAGTGTGCAGAAAACTTCCTCAATATGGTCAGGATTTTTGCAATCAGATGTTGGGCCAATTGAGTCCAGACCCTAGTAGCGCGTTTGTGACTTGTGCATCTGTGCAAATGGGTGAAAATCACAACCACCTGCGAGACTGCCCGGGAATTTAAACAGGATTCCGGTTTGGCAAGAATTTGAATTAATCCGTTTTGCTGCAAATACCGTCACCACAAAGCCCCGGATCGCCGCCCCTTTCAGCCAAGGAGCCTATGATGGAACGTTTGACTGCCAAGGATTTTTCGCCAGAACTTCTCGAACTTTATGATTTCTATGCCCATGGCATCATCAACCGTCGCGAGTTTTTAGACCGCGCAGGAAAATATGCCATCGGCGGCATGACCGCACTTGCGGTCTTGAATGCCATGAGCCCGAACTATGCAATGGCAACACAGATCGAATTTACCGACCCGGGCATTGTTGCCGAATATATCACATACCCATCGCCCAACGGTCACGGTGAGGTACGGGCATATCTGGTCAAACCTGCCAATGTGACAGGCAAAGTACCCGGCGTGGTCGTCGTTCACGAAAACCGCGGCCTGAACCCCTATATCGAAGATGTCGCACGCCGTGTTGCCAAGGCGGGCTTTATTGCCCTTGCCCCGGATGGGCTGACATCGGTCGGGGGCTATCCCGGCAATGATGACAAAGGTCGCGAATTACAGCGCACGGTCGATCCGACCAAACTGATGAATGATTTCTTTGCCGCGATTGAATTCCTGACCGCCCATGAAGCAACCACCGAGAAAACCGGCATTACCGGGTTTTGCTATGGTGGGGGTGTCGCCAATGCAGCCGCTGTTGCCTATCCCGATTTGGGGGCTGCTGTTCCGTTTTATGGCCGTCAGGCCGCAGTTGAAGACGTGCCACGTATTCAAGCACCGATCTTGCTGCAATATGGTGAGCTTGACGAACGGATCAACGAAGGCTGGCCTGCCTATGAAGCGGCCCTTGAAGCCAACAACAAGACATATGAAGCCCACATCTATCCCGGTGCAAACCACGGATTCCATAACGATTCCACGCCACGTTATGACGAAGAAGCCGCCGAACTTGCATGGCAACGCACCATCGACTGGTTCAAGAAATATCTAAGCTAGTGTCAAGATAACCTGCCTGACACGGATCGGTGTTGCCCGCAAAGGCGACACCGATTTTTATTCATACATATGAAACCCCATATGATCGAAACAGGACATCACCAAACCGATGATGTCCTGCTTTTTGTTAGCTGCCGAGTTGTTCGAACAAGCGCGCCACGGCTTCGGCACCCGGATCGATATGACCTTCAAGTTGCTCGGCATTGATGTAGGATGCGCGTCCGACCTTGGCCTTAACGATTGTCGATGTATGGATCGCCCCTTTGCGCGCAGCTTTGGCCGCTTCGGAAATCCCTTTTTCCTCAAGCATATCAAGTGCGGGCTTAAGCGCGTCTACCATCGTGCGGTCGCCCAGTTGGGCCCCACCGATCTGCTGCATACGCTCCAACCCGTCCTTGAGTGCGGCAACCATGGAACGGCCACTTGACGCAGCATCCCCGGCGGCCGTGAAGAAAATGGCCAGCAACACACCAGATGACCCACCCATGGTTTGGCTAAGTTCCTGCCCGATGGCACGCAGAAGTTGGGTATGATCGGCCAGCGGCAGGCGATCAAGTGCCCCCATCAATGCACGTGCGGCCCCGGCCAGTGTTGATCCGGTATCACCATCGCCCGACTTTGCATCAAGTGCATTCAGATCACTTTCCGCATCAATCAGGATATGACAACATTGGGTTAGAAACGCCGCAGTTTGGCGATGTTCAGACGGAATTGGCTGGATCGGCGTTAACCCGTCTGGAAGTTCGATCACACTCACCGCTTTGATCGGATTGCAGCCCGGCCATGCTGACGGAGCACAGGGTGCCGAAAGCCACGCATGATCTTCGGCACTTAGCGGATAGACCGAAACCGAAAAGCCCTGCATATCAAGCGAGGTCATCATTGCTGCCGGCCCCACAATGAATTTCAGGTTCTTGGCAATCGATGAATTGATCAGATCATTGGCCAGAATTGACATCTCAAGAACGGACGTCCCGCCAAGGTTGTTGAGCAAAACCACATGCGGTTTGTTGTCCATCACGGCTGCAAGTTTGGCGGTGACAGCTGCCATCGCCTGTTCTGCATTATGATAGTCAACCTGCTGAACACCGGCTTCGCCGTGGATACCCAGACCCAGTTCGGCCTTGCCTTCGCCAATACGTTTTTCCTTGGGCGATCCCGGTACAGTACAGGTATCAAGCGACATACCAATCGATTTGGTCCCGGCAATCACCCGTTCAGCAGCAATCGTTACGTCTTCAAGCGATGCACCGCTTTCGGCCATGGCACCAGCGATTTTGTGCACGAACAAGGTTCCGGCGACGCCGCGTGGCTGCGGAAGATCGGGCAAGGCGATATCATCATCGACAATGACGATATTGACCTTTCGCCCGAAGGCACGCGCCCGCTCAGCCGCCAGACCGAAATTCAAACGGTCTCCGGTATAGTTTTTCACAATCAAAAGACAGCCCGCAGGACCGGTGACGGCCAGAATTCCGGCAAGAACGGCATCAACAGATGGTGACGCAAACACATCACCGCAAACCGCAGCGGTGAGCATGCCCGCCCCGACAAATCCGGCATGCGCAGGTTCATGACCGGAACCACCGCCAGAAACCAGTGCGACCTTTGACTTGTCCCAGTCATTGCGCACCACAACACGGATATGCGGATAGCCGTCAAGTCTGGCCAGTCTGCCGCCTGATGCCTTGATCACGCCATCGATGGCCTCGGTTACGGTTGCGTCTTTTTTGTTTATAAATTGGGCCATGATAATCTCCTTCAGGCCACCCGAGCGCCATCGGCGCCGAAGTAGAATGGTTTGCGCGGGCGAATCTTTACGATGTCCCCGGTTTTAAGGTCGGTATGTGCTTCGGTGACCGTGATCAAATCATGTGACTTGAAAATCAGATGAAGCCGCGTCTGATCGCCGAGATGCTCGACCCTTTGCACAAAGCTGTCTTCGCCTTCGCCTTGAATAATCTGCTCAGGGCGCAAACCGATTTTCGTAGCCCCGCCCGGTGCGCCAGAAAACACATCCGCAGGCAGGACATTGATCCGGGGTTGGCCAAGACGGCTTGCGGCATAGATGCTGACCGGATCTTCATAGATTTCGCGCGGCGATCCAAATTGAACCAATCGCCCTGCATCAAGCACCCCGACATGGGTTGCCATGGTCATGGCTTCGATCTGATCGTGGGTGACATACAGCAATGTCGCACCGGAATCGGCCTGAATGGATTTCAATTCAACCCGAAGATCCGCACGCAGTTTCGCATCCAAAGAACTCAGTGGTTCGTCCATCAGATAGACCGATGGTTTGCGCACCAACGCACGCCCGATCGACACGCGCTGCATTTCACCGCCCGACAATTCGGTCGCCTTGTTGTCAAGCTTGTGACTGATCTGAAGAATTTCGGCGATCTCGTTGACCTTGTTCTTGATCTGATCCGTCGGTGTTTTAAGGATCGGCGATTTCAACGGAAATTCCAGATTTTCGCGCACCGTCATATGCGGATAAAGCGAATATTGCTGAAACACCATCGCGACGTTGCGCTGGGCCGGGGTTAAACCGGCCATGTCGCGACCACCAATCATGATTTGCCCCGCATCGGGTTTATCGAGCCCCGATACCATGCGAAGCGTTGTCGTTTTGCCCGCACCGGTTGGTCCAAGAAGCACAACGAACGAGCCATCGGGAATTGTCATTGTCACATTATCAAGTGCCGCATCCGCCCCGAAGCGCTTGGTAACACCTGTCAAACTTACTTCAGCCATGACCGAGTACTCCTTCATTCCCTTCCGAGCGTAACGCACTGCCCTTTTTCCCATCAAACAAGGTGACGGTGCGTGCATCAAACCGAAGACCAATCAACTGACCATTACTGACGGTTTCATGACTTGCGACGCGCGCCTTAAGCAACCCGTTGGGCGTTTCAAAGGTAACAATCTGGGTTGTGCCCAGATATTCGGTCGCAATCACCCGGCCGCGATACGGGGCGTCGTCATCGAACTTCACATGTTCAGGACGCACGCCAAAGGTCAGCTTGCCATTAGCCCCTTCAAGACTTTTGGGAACCTGCAAGGCGACATCACCCAGCTGAACCTCCGTCCCGCCGGTTCCAATCATCCCGTCGAAATCAAGGAAGTTCATGGGGGGTGATCCGATAAATTGCGCAACAAACCGCGTGGCTGGCCAATCATAGATGTCTTGCGGAACACCGAACTGTTCGACAACGCCATGGTTCATCACAACGATCTTGTCGCCCATTTGCATTGCTTCGAGCTGATCATGGGTGACATACACCGTGGTTGCCCCCATCCGGTCGTGCAAGGCGCGAAGCTCTTCGGACATATGTTCACGAAATTCCGCATCAAGTGCGCCAAGTGGCTCATCCATAAAGAAGGCCTTTGGATCACGGACAATTGCGCGGCCCAGTGCCACGCGCTGCCGATCCCCGCCCGACAACCCGCCAACCGGTCGGTCCAGAATGTCATTGATGCCAAGAATCTCGGCAACTTCGCCAATCTTCTTTTTCACATCTGCGGACTTCATCCCCTGACTTTTCAAGGGATAGCTGATATTGCCGCGCACATTCATATGCGGGTAAAGCGCAAACATCTGGAAAACAAAGGCGATATCGCGCTGGCTGGCGGGTTTTTGACCCACCTCCTGACCATCGATATAGATCTGCCCGCTAGTTGGCAGCTCTAACCCGGCCATCATGCGAAGCGTGGTCGTTTTGCCACAGCCCGACGGCCCCAGAAGCATGAAGAATTCGCCATCCTCGATGGTGAAACTTGACGACTGAACAGCCGTAAACGCCCCGAAATCCTTGCGCACGTTTTCAATTCGTATCTGTGCCATGAGTCACTCCGGGAAGTGGCTGACGATGATGAACATTACTGTTCCCGTCAGCGTGGTAATGAAGGAATAGGTGTAAAGTGTGATTGCAACCGGTTGCATCAACATCAAAACGCCAAGCGCGATAAGCACAGAAGCCACCATCTCCCACGGGCCACGGCGTAACCGGAACAATTTATGGATGAAATCATTCATTTGCGTACGGCTCCAAACGTGATCCCGCGCAGCAGATGCTTGCGCAACAGGATGGTGAACACCATGACCGGAACAAGGAAGATCGTCGCCCCGGCCGCAACAGCGGGCCAGTCTTTACCGCCGACACCAATGATCGTCGGAATAAACGGTGGTGCTGTCTGAGCCGTCCCCGACGTGAGCAAAACCGCAAACGCATATTCGTTCCACGCAAAGATCAGACAGAAGATCGCTGTTGATGCGATACCGGTTGCCGCTTGCGGCAGGACCACTTTGTAAAAGGCCTGAAACCGGGTGTAGCCATCAATCAATGCGGCTTCTTCATACTCGATCGGGATTTCATCAATGAACCCCTTAAGCAGCCAGACCGACAGCGACAGGTTCACCCCGGTATAAAGCAGGATCATACCCAGATGCGTGTCGTTCAGACCAAGGTTCCGGAACATCAAAAAGATCGGAATGGCGACCGCAATCGGCGGCATCATGCGGGTTGAAAGAATGAAGAACAAAAGATCATCCTTCATCGGCACTTTGAACCGGCTAAAGGCATAGGCCGCCGCCGTTCCAAGGACCATGCAAAGCGCAGTTGAGCCAAACCCGATAATCACGGAATTCAAAAAACGCTCGCCATAGCGCGACGGGCCACTGATGACCGTTCCCTGTTCACGGGCGATTTCTTCGTACCAGTTTTGCGGTTCACCTTCGGCTTCAAGCATGTCGGGCGTCGCCCGGGTCCGTTCGGTAAAGAGATTCACATATCCTTCAAGCGATGGGTCAAAAACCACCTTTGGCGGATAGGCAATTGAATCAGCCGGGGATTTGAAACCGGTTGCGATGATCCACAGCAAAGGCGCAATCGTGATCAAGGCATAACCGACAACAAGGATCCCTGCGAACCATTTGGTTCCATTGTTTGGTTCTGTAACAGAAAAGCTCATCTTTCTTTTACCTTGTTCAGCGCTTTGACATAGATCGACGCAAGACCAAAGACCGTCACGAACAGGATAACGGCATAGGCCGATGAATATCCGGTCCGCCATTTTTCAAAAGCTTCGCGCTTCAGATCGATGGACGTCAATGTCGTTGTATTTCCCGGTCCACCGCCCGTAAGCTGGACCACAAGGTCGAACATTTTGAAGTTTTCAATTCCCCGGAACAGTACGGCCAACATCAGGAACGGCAATACCATCGGAATCGTAATCGTCCAGAATTGCCGCCACTTTGACGCACGGTCACATTCGGCTGCTTCGTAAATGCTGTTTGGGATTGATCGCAGACCTGCCAGACAGATCAGCATCACAAACGGCGTCCACATCCATGTATCGGCAATGACAATCGCCCAAGGTGCCAGATGCACATCGCCAATCATTGAAAAGCTTGCCGGATCAGCCCCGGTAAAGAAGGCGACAACATAATTGAACAGGCCAATTTGCGGCTGATACAGGAAGGTCCAGAAATTACCGACCACGGCGGGTGAAAGCATCATCGGAAAAACGATGATCGTGGTCCAAAGGTCGTTTCCTTTGAATTTCTTGTTGATCAGGAAGGCCAGAAAGAAGCCGATCAGAACCTGTAGAACAATGGTCCAGATCAGAAAATGGGCCGTTGCCTGCATCGTGTTCCAGACGTCAAGGTCTGTGAGGATGCGTTCATAGTTGCGCAAACCCACCCATTCGACATCCCGGTTGGGACGATTTACGCGGCTGTCGGTAAAGCTGAGCCAAACGGTCCAGATCAATGGAAAAATGTTGATCGCCAAAAGCAGGAATATCGTCGGCGCGACAAATATCCACGCGATGGTTCGGTCTGACAGACCACGAATATGCTGCGCCATGTTGTCCGGCGTCGCTTTGGCGATCTTTTCGATCGGAATATTCTTCATTATGATGCCCTTAGCTGTATGGCACTGCCACACAGTTTCTACTTGGTCGGAGGATTGGTCCCGGCATTTTCAAAACATACCGGGACCGGTCCAGAGCCAGTCATCTCAGGAAAGAAGACTTAGAGCTTGCCTTCGTCCTCAAAGACTTCGGTCCAATCCCTGACCAAATCATCAAGCGCTTCTTTTGCGGTGCCGTCACCCGCCACAACATAATTGTGGATGCGTTCCTGCATCGACAAAAGCAGATCGGCATAAGCCGGCTCGGCCCAGAAATCCTTCACGATGGCCATGCTATCAAGGAAGGTCTGTGCATAAGGCTGGCTGCTGGCAAAACCGGGATCCTCGACCACGGCACGAAGTGCTGAATAACCGCCAAGTTCCCACCAGCGGGCCTGAATATCTGGCTGGGCAAACCATTTAATATATTCAAGCGCGGCTTCCTGTTTCTCGGAATAGGCCACAACCGAAATCCCCTGTCCGCCAAGCTGGGCAAACTGCCCTGCAGGACCGGCCGGGTTCGGGAAGTAGCCCGACTTACCGCCACCAACATTCGGGTCGGCTTCAACACCGGGCCAGATGAAGGCAAAGTTCATCTGAAGGGCAACCTGCCCGGATTTATAGGCATCGATGTTTTCGCCCATATACCAGTTCGATGATCCCGGAGGGGTCGCGGTATCATAAAGGTCTTTGTAATATTCAAGTCCGGCGACAGCGCCGTCCGAATTTACAAACCCTTCGATATCATAGGGCTTATCAGGGTTTTCGTACTGGAAACCATAGTTATAAAGGGCGTTGGTCACACCCATCGTGATCCCTTCCGAGCCGCGCTCGGTATAGATCGCGGCACCATAGACGGTGGTGCCGTCAATGTCGCGTCCCTGGAAGAACTGCGCGATATCTTTGAGTTCTTCAAGCGAGGCCGGAACATCAAGCTTGCGGCCATATTTTTCCTGAAATTCTTTCTGAAGTTCCGGACGCTCGAACCAGTCTTTGCGATAGGTCCAACCGACCACATCGCCAAATGCCGGAAGAGCGTAATAGTTCGGGGTACTTTTTGGCCATTCGGCATATCCGGTGACAGTTGCCGGAATGAAATCGACCATGTCGATGCTATTGGCATCAAAGAAATCATTCAGTTTTACGTAGTGACCGTTTTCCGCACCGCCCCCGATCCACTGGCTGTCCCCGATCATAAGATCGCATAGCTTGCCACCGGAATTGAGCTCGTTGAGCATACGGTCAGCGAACGAAGTCCATGGCACGAATTCGAAATTCATGGTGTTGCCGCTTTTGGCTTCAAAGTCCTTGGACAACTCCACCAGCGCATTGGCAGGGTCCCAAGCCGCCCAGCACAGAGTCAGATCTTCGGCGGCAGCTACCGTTGGCAGCGAACCGGCGACGATTGCCGACGCGACGATCGTCTTTAAATACATTGATTTCATCTTGTTTTTCCTCCCGTTGGAACGTCGCAGCTTTGCAGCGACAGCGACACTTCTACCACAAGTTTTTGAGGTACGCACCTCAAAATGAGCATTTTTTGAGTTACGCACCTCAAATTTCTTGCAGAGACGCGCCCGATGGTTGAGGATAAGATAAGAAAAACAAAGCGATTTGGGCCGACAAAACCAATGAGACCAACCACAAAAGATCTCGCCAAGGCGGCTGGTGTAAGCCTTGCCACGATTGATCGCGTGCTCAATGGACGCAGTGGCGTTCGGCAGAAAACAGTCGATGCTGTCAACGAAGCGATTGTGCGCATCGGGTTTGAGCGCAATCAGGTTGCGGCAACGCTGGCCCGCCAGAAGGGTTATCGCTTCGGGTTTGTGGTTCCACGCTCCGGTGACGAGTTTCTCGACGTCATCGTCAAACATATTTCCGAATTCGATCAGGCCAGCCGTGCTGAAATGATCCAGACCAAAATCGTGCGCATTGATGAACACGACCCGCATCGCGCAGCCAAAACCCTTTCACGCCTGTCTTCTGATGAATATGACGGCATTGCGATCATGGCACCTGAAACGCCGCAAATCCGCGATGCCCTTCATCGTATGCGTGAACGCGGCGTTCAGACGGTTGCCTTCATCTCCAACCAGCAAGAAGAAGACAGCCAATCATTTGTCGGCATTGATAACATTGCAGCCGGGGCAACGGCCGGGCGCTTGATGGCCCGCTTTTTGGGCCAAACTTCGGGATCCATTCTGGTTCTTGCCGAAACCATGCAATCGCGCGACAGCTTGGAACGCCGCCTTGGTTTTGATCAGGTCATCAGCCCTGATTACCAGCAGTTTCACGCCCTTCCCACCCTTGAAACACACGGCTATCCGGACCGCACAAACCTTGTTCTGAAAAACGCCTTTGCTGCCCACAAAGACATTGTCGGGCTTTACATCATGGGGTCTGAAGCACGTGTCGCGATTGAATTCGCCCGCAAGCTGCATGGCGACGGAAAACTCATCACAGTTGCCCATGAACGCACCCCATCCACCGAACAGGCTTTGCGCGAAAACACCCTTGATGCCCTGATCAATCAGGACCCCGGACATATCGTCCGCAGTGCCGTTCGAACGCTCCGCGCCAAATGCGAAAACCGTGAAACGCTGGCATCCCAGGAACGCATCCGTATTGAAATACTGATTGCTGAGAATCTTTAACGCGCTGAAAAATCCGGCTATTGCTTGATCCCCTACAGTGCGAAAGTACAAGTAAGCAGTCACTGACCTGCCACCTATCGGCCCCGAATTCCTCCACACCTTTATCTTGCTGATTTCGCGGAAATGCTGCAGTACTTGGGCAACAATCAACATGATTCTTGCGTAGTTCCGCATACAGGGGGCGACCATTTCCGCGTTTCATTGGTCTCGTGATCAACGTCTAAGCCTTGTGGCCCGATATACGCTTTTGTCGGTTGGCGTTGTTGTGTGCGCGCTGATTGCCTTAAGCTTTTTCTATCAGCGTTTTTCCAATGAACTCATTGACCGCCTTACGGGAGAGCGTCTGAGTGCGCAAGTCGCGGCTACATCGAACAAGCTTTCTGCGTTTCTGGATGCACGCATCTATCAGCTTGTGACCCTTTCAAATCATCCCGCACTCCCTGCTTTTATTGACGCGCCAAACACCCCGCAAGCGGACGAGGCGCTAACACTTTTGCGGGTTGAAGCAGACTCACCTGATTTGTATGGCGTGCTGTTTTTTGACTGGCAGGATAACCTTGACCGTCTGGTCGCCGGGCAGGCTGCATCCGGCCCGCCTTACTGGTCAAAAACCGATTGGGATATTAGCCAGCTTCCACGTGTCACCCACGAAGGGGTCGAGTTTATCGGCCCGAAATTGCCAGAGAATGGCAATTCCGGCTGGATATTGATGCGCCAGCAAATCCGTGATTCCGGCCTTGGTCAAAATGTCTCGGTTGCCCTGCATGTCCGCCTTTCATCGCTGACTGAGCTTCTGGCAAGTGCTGGAGTTGCCGGCGTGATTGAGCCGTTATTGCGAACGCCAGGCGGGGCGGTTCTTGATCCGACCGGCCGCCCGGCCAAGGTTACCGGTGAATTGGTTGAGGGACCCAGCATCCTTCCGGGCTGGAACATTGTCATGAGCGTTCATCCCGGCACCATCTTGCAGCCAATCGATGAAACCCGCCTGTGGCTTTATGCCACCGCCATTCTGATCATTGCCGTGATTTTAGCCATTTTCTTTGCGCTGTCTCGCAGCCTGCGCCGACGGGTCGATACCCTTGTCCAAGGGGCAAACAGTCTTGCATCGGGGGACCTTTATTATCGCCTGCCCGAAGGCCGCAAACGTGACGAGATCAGTACAGTTGCCAAGGCATTCAACACCATGGCATGGCAGTTAAAGGACCTGATTGATCGCACAGTCCGCGCCGAGAAGCTGGCCGTTCTCGGCCAGTTCGCCACCGGGGTGGCCCACGAAGTCCGCAACCCGCTTGCCACCATGAAAACAACCGTTCAGGCCCTGACCCGCCGCGAAAAGGATGAAGAACGCAAAACGCTTCTGGATGATATGGGCAATCAGATTGACCGGCTGTCGCGCGTGGTCAATGATTTACTGTCTTATGGTCGTCCGGGTGAAGCAGCACCGCAGCCAACCGCCATCCGCGAGTTATTTCGACAAACATCATTGTTACTTGAACCTGTCGCGGCAGAAGTTCATGTCGGCTTTTTCACCAGTGGTGATTCGCGCCTTAACGTTTTTGTCGATCCCGAACAGATTTTGCAAATCTTGCTTAATCTCGGGATTAATGCGGTGCAGGCCTGTGATGCGGGCGGTACCGTTAACCTGCGCGCAGAAGATCATGGCGAAACGGTTGAAATCCGGGTTACGGATGACGGGTGCGGCATTCCGCGAGAGCATTTACTTGACGTAACCCAGCCATTTTTTACCATGAAAAGCAAAGGTACCGGATTGGGTCTGACAATCAGCCAGCAATTGGTTGACGCCAATCACGGTACGATCAATATCGAAAGCACCCCGAAAGAGGGCACAACGATAATATTGACGTTCCCGGCCACACGTCCGGGAAACAGTCGGGAGGAAATACCAAAAAATGTCCAAGAGGATCAGAATTCTGATCGTCGATGACGAAGAGTCGTTTGTTCGGTCATTAAGTTTTGCGCTCCGCACAGAAGGAATGGACGTCACCGGTGTTCATTCGGGTGAAGACGCGTTTCTTGCTGTGCACAAGGAACAGTTTGATATCATATTGCTCGACCTGCGCCTGCCCGGTGCGGATGGCATGGAAGTGCTGAGCAGCATTCAGAAACTTGATATCAGCATTCCCGTCATCATGATTTCGGCACATGGCGACACTCGGGCTGCCGTGCAGGCGGTTAAAAGTGGTGCGGCAGATTATCTCAGCAAGCCGTTCGAGCTTGATGAGCTGATCCACACCATCAGAACCACGCTTGATCAAAATCAGGTCGCGCTGGAACTTGATTATCATCGCCGTCGTGATGCCGTTCCGACCAACGGACTGATTGGTGACTGTGAAGCCATGGGCGCACTTCGCACCACAATTGACCGGGTCGCGCAAAGCAGTGCCAGTCGTATTTTACTTCTTGGTGAATCCGGCACCGGCAAAGCATTGGTCGCCCGCGCCATTCACAGCCAAAGCCCGCGTAAGGATCGTGCCTTTGTCGAAGTCAATTGCGCGGCATTGCCCGAACAATTGATTGAATCCGAATTGTTCGGAGCAGAAAAAGGGTCTTATACCGGCGCCCATCAAAAACGGACCGGGTTGGTCCGGCTTGCCGATGGCGGCACCTTGTTCCTGGATGAAATTGGCGAGCTTCCCCTCGCCCTTCAGGCCAAGTTTTTACACTTTCTGGAAAACGGTGATTACCGCCCGGTCGGCGCAGAACGATCTGCGTCCGCAGATGTCCGCGTCATCGCCGCAACCAACCGTGATCTTGCCGAACAGGTGCGCCTTGGTCATTTTCGCGAAGACCTGTTCTATCGCCTGAATGTCATTACCATTGATATTCCTGCCCTACGGGAACGGGGCGAAGATATCTTAAGCCTTGTTTGCTATTTCGCCGACCGGCAGGCCCAGGCAGAAGGATGCCACCCGATCCAGTTTGACGCTGAAACGCAAAGCATATTGCGAGCCCACCCGTGGCGCGGCAATGTACGAGAGCTTAAAAACCTGATTGAACGCCTGACGATCCTTTATCCGGGCAAAACAATCGGTCCTGATGTACTGCCCGGTGAATTCCACGCCCAAAATGGGCTGCATGACGCCGAGGGACAAAACAATTCCGCAAACGCCGCCCATCCACAATTGCAAGACCGCTTGGATGTGACAGAACGCCATCTTGTCCAAGACGCTCTTGACCAAGCCGACGGGCACAAAGGCCGCGCGGCCGAGATCCTTGGCATTTCACGCCATGCGTTGAAACGCCGTTTACAACGGCTTGGCTTGCAATAATCATCCCAGTTTTTCGTGTTAACAGCCCCTCTTGAGCGGAACCCGCTCAAGAGGGGCTGTTATTTGGAGCGTCAACCGCTCAACCTAGCGCTCATTCCCATGTCCACATTCTCCCAAAAACCATCCAAAACCGCGCCCTGACTACCTTCCAGCCAAATCATTGAAACTGGCACAGCCTTTGCGAAACAGGCCGACAAAGGTACAAACACGGATGGAACAACCATTCGTAGGGAGGATACGTCATGGAGATGCTCAAACTCCCGGTTTCCGGGTGCATCACCATCATTGCAGCAACGTTGGTTCTGTTGGCAGGTAAACCTGCACAGGCTGAACGTTTTGAACTCGGCGCGGCCCCGACAGAGGCGGACGCGGTCGTAGGCTGTTTGTACCCGATGACCGGACGATCAGCGACCTATGGTCGCGACAGTATCGCCGGTATCCAGATTGCACTTGATGATCTTGCAGCCGAAGCGGCAAGCGGGCTCCCCGCCCCGAAATTGCGCGTGATTGCCGACGATCCAAGATCAAAGGCATCCTATGCCGTAAGGTTGGCACAAGATTTCATCGCCAATGACAAGGCCCGGTTCTTTTGCGGCATTGTATCATCGGGTGTCGCCCATGCGGTCAGCGATCTTGCATTGCGCGAAAAGATCATCATGGTCGGCACCGATCATGCGTCATCGCGCCTCAGCATCGAAGCCGGACATAAATATTACTTCCGCGTAACCAATGACAGTTGGACGTCAATGGCGGCTGGTGCCCGGTATTTGCGGGATCTGCAAAAGGAAACCGGCTGGAAAAAACTGGCCTTTATCGGGCCGGATTACGATTACGGACATGTCTCTTGGACCGACCTTCAACTCGCACTTGATGAACTCGATGTTGAATACGAAACGGTCAGCGACCTTTGGCCAAAACTCTATGAGCCGGACTATTCGATTTACATCAATGCACTCCAGTCGGCCAAACCCGACATCGTTGTCACGGCCCTTTGGGGTGGCGATTTCATTGCCTTTATCAAACAGGCATCGACCACACGGTTTTTTGAAACCACACGGTTGGCCAACTTTGATACCGGGGCGAATTACGATGTGATGATGGCACTGGGCGATCAGCCTTATCCGGGGCTTATCCTATCAGCACGTCACCATAACAATTGGCCGGAAACCGGACGCAACAAACGGTTTGTCACCCAGTTCCACGAAATGACCGGTCGCTATCCGACCTATGCCGCCGAAGGCGCATATACCGGGATCATGGCGATTGCCCGTGCAATTGAAAAAGCCGGCAGTGCGGATGATGACGAAGCCCTGATCAAGTCGCTTGAAGGCTTGCAGCTGGCCCTGCCCGAAGATCCACCCGGCTTTGCATCCTATATCGATCCAGACACTCACCAGATTGTCCAGGCGCAAGCCGTGGGCACGGTCGTCCATAACGAAGATTTTCCGCCGTCAAAACTGATGGTGGGGAATTGGGCGATCTACGACGCCGAAGACCTCAAACCGTCACAAGAGATGGTCAAACGCCGCCGCGATGCCGTGGCCGGCGGGTCGGAGGCAGTTCCACCGCCAACACCATAGAACTTTCCTAGGGAGGAAAACGTGAAGAATAATAAAGCAACTTTCAGCAAATACCTTGTTTCGGGCGTCGCAGCCCTCGCCCTGAGTGCCGGAATGGCATCAAGTGCATCTGCGGCCGAAAACGGTAAATTCCGCGTTGGTATCGTGACATTCTTGTCAGGTGCCGCTGCTGGTCCGTTTGGTGTTCCGTCTGCCAATGCTGCCAAGATACTTGTTGAAGGCCTGAACAAGGGCGAACTTCCGGCCCCTTACGACAAAATGGGCATCAACGGCATCGAAATCGAAGCCGTGATCATTGACGAAGCCGGTGGCGCGACCAAACAGGTCGAAGAATACCGTAACCTTGTACAGCGTCAGAAAGTCGACGCGGTTATCGGGTATGTTTCGTCAGGTGATTGCCTTGCTGTCGCACCTGTCGCCGAAGAGCTTAAAACCTTCACCATCGCATATGATTGCGGTACTCCCCGCCTGTTTGCCGACAATGCCGATGCCCAGTACATGTTCCGTACCGGCCTTGATGCATCTGTCGACAATATTGGTGCAGCACGTTACCTCGCCGCTACCCGCCCGGACGTCACCCGTCTTTCCGGCATCCAGCAGAACTACTCCTGGGGCCAGGACAGCTGGGCAGACTTCACCGCAGCGGCCGCGAAACTTCTTCCTGAATCAGAAATCGTCGAAGAACAGTTCCCGAAAATCTATCAGGGCCAGTACGGCGCAGAAATCTCTGCCCTGTCGGTTAAACGCCCGGAAATCGTCCACAGTTCTTTCTGGGGCGGTGACATGGAAGCACTGGTCTTGCAGGCAAATGCCCGTGGCCTTCTTGAAGATGCAACCGGTCTTCTGACCTGTGGTGAAGCAAGCTTCGCCACCTATAAGGATCAGGCACCGAATGGCATGATCATTGGTGCACGCGGCCCGTTTGGTGCCTTTGCACCGGACAATGCACTCAACACCTGGTTCAAGGGTGCCTACAACGCGGCCTATGACCTTGACCCGGTTTATCCGGCCACGAAAATGGCACAGGCAATCCTTGGTCTGAAATTTGCGGCTGAAAATGCCGGCGTTGCAGACAAAGAAATCCCGACGGCAGAACAGCTTGCTTCTGGCATCAAGGGTGCAACCTTTGAATCAGTTTCAGGCACCGTTCAAATGGCCCGTGCCAATGGTCATCAGGCGATGCAGAGCATCACCTATGGCGAATACCATTACGAAGATGACAAAGCCTCCATCGTGAATGCTGTTTCGTTCTCTGGCGAGTGCGTAACCCCGCCAGAAGGCGTTTCCGCTGCTGAGTGGATTGCCGAGGGTTTCCCAGGCGCTCAGTGTAACTAAGCGCATTCTCCCTGTGACTGCGGACATCCCCATTGCGGGATGTCCGCCCCTTTTCCTGCACATTGGATATTTGTGATGACAAGTCTTCTTGCCGTCCTGATTGATGGCTCGATCTATGCATCGTGGCTGTTTCTTGTTGCTGCCGGCCTGACCGTTATTTACGGCGTGATGCGCATTCTGAACATGGCGCATGGCAGTTTTTATGCCATTGGTGCCTATTCCGCGGCATCCCTGGTTGGCTGGTATTTCAACAATGGTATTGGTCCCGCATGGATCAGTTACCTTTTACTGGTCGGTGCCGCGCTGCTTGCAGGCCTGATTGTCGGTGTGATCGTTGAACGTGGATTACTGCGCCTGATGTATGGCCGCGATGAAATCCTGATGGTGATCATTACCTATGCACTTCTCCTGATCCTCGAAGACACGATGAAAATCGTCTGGGGAGTCAGCCCGTATTTCGCCTATCAGCCCTATACCGAACTTGGGCGAACGGCGTTCGGATTGCTGAAGGTCTCAAATTACGATCTGGCACTGGTCGGTGTCTCATGCCTGCTTGGTCTTGGCCTTTGGGCCTGGCTTGAACGCACCAATCAGGGAAAGGTCCTGCGTGCCGTGATCCATGACCGCGAAATCGCGGTTGCCATGGGCGTTAATGTCCGCCTGATGTTCACCATTACTTTTGTTTTGGGAACGACCCTTGGCGCACTTGCCGGTGCGTTAACAGCCCCCGCCATTTCAGTTGTACCGGGCATCGGGATCGAAGTGATTGTTCTTGCCTTTGCCGTGGTCGTCATCGGCGGCCTTGGCAGCATCGGCGGCGCAGCAGTTGGCGCCCTTCTTGTCGGACTTAGCCGCGCTGCGGCCGTTCACTATGCACCGGAATTCGAACTGTTCGTCATTTATGGCGTGATGTCGCTGGTCTTGGCGTTCCGCCCCGAGGGCCTGTTTGGCCGTACCATGGCGAGGAAAATCTGACATGCGTTTTGATAGAACTGAAATCTCGCTTGCGTTGATCGCAATCGCCTGTGTCCTGTTTGGTTTTGTATCACCCGGCTGGCTGATCTTCCTTTTGACCATTGCACTGTCAAAGGCACTTGTTGTGCAAGGCGTGGTCATGCAGATGCGTTCCGGACTGGTATCATTTGGTCAGGGCCTTTTTTACTGCATCGGCGGTTATACCGTCGGTATGGGTGGCCAATTCTTTGGCATTCATGATGCGATTGCTGCCCTTGCACTGGGCATGGCGGTTGCCATTGTGGTTGCCATGATCCTTGGCCTGCTGTTGACCCGCTATCGCGACATCTTCTTTGCGATGCTGTCACTGGCATTTTCCATGATCCTGTTTGGCATTCTGGTCAAAAGTCAGGGACTGGGCAGCACGGATGGCTTTAACGTTCATAACTGGACAGTGTTTGGCTGGGCCCCTGAAACGGGTGCTGATAGTCAGCAAACCGTCTTTACCATGACCATTCTTGCCGGTTTGGTGATCGCAATCATGATCCACCGTTATACCAAGGCCGGCATCGGCGTGATCTGCGAAGCGGTGCGCGAAAACGAAGTCCGGGTCGAATATCTTGGCCTTTCCCCGCGTTGGCTTTTGTATGGCAACTATGTTGCTGCGGCCTCTGTGTCTGCACTTGGTGGCGGCTTAACCGCCCTTGCCACCGGTCACGTTGATCCGGAAATGGCCTATTGGACCACGTCGGGTGAGTTCATTTTCATTGCCCTTCTCGGCGGACTTGGCCATGTCGCAGCACCGTTCATTGCCGCGATCGTCTTCTCGGTCGTTCGGACCTATTCGATCGAATTTGTCCCCAACACTTGGCAAATGATCCTTGGTTTCACCCTGCTTGGCGTCATCGTGTTCCTGCCCAAGGGTCTCTGGAGCCTGGTCTCACGTGAAAAGTCAGGAGAGCGCACATGACCACCATTCTTGAAACCCGTTCCCTGAACAAAGAATTCGGCGCCGTCATTGCGGCCAAGGATCTGGATGTTCAGGTTGCCAAGGGCGAAGTCGTCGGTGTTATCGGTTCCAACGGGGCTGGCAAAACGACTTTCATCAATATGGTTACCGGCTATTTGAAGCCAACGCGTGGTGAAATCCTGTTCAATGGGAAATCAATCCTTGGCCATTCGCCGCGCGCCATCACCCGTGCAGGAATGGCGCGATCATTTCAAGTTGCACAGCTGTTTCCTGAAATGTCGGTAATTGACAATCTTATCGTTGCCCTTGCCGCCGCCGAAAGCCCGCGCCCCAGTTTCCTAAGCCCGCTTCGCAGCGATGCCCGCATAGCACGCGCTGAGGAAATCTTGGTCGAGTTCGGCATTGAAAATTACCGCAATTCAAAGGTCACGGCTGTCCCGCAAGGGGCCCGTAAATTGATTGATATCGCCATGGCCCTGATCGGCAATCCGCAGATGCTTCTGCTTGATGAACCGACCAGTGGTGTGAGCATGGACGAGAAAACCGGGCTGATGGATACGGTGATGAATGCGGTTCGCCAACATGGCGTAACGGTTCTGTTTGTTGAACACGATATGGATGTTGTCGAACGCTATGTCTCGCGTGTGCTGGCCTTTTACAGCGGCGAGATCATTGCTGATGGCAAACCGGCTGCTGTTCTTGCCGATGAACGGGTCCGTGATCTTGTAACCGGCCATCGGCCTACTCATAAAAAAGGGAATGGCGCATCATGACCTTGGAAATCAAGAACCTGAATGTTTCGATCGGCAATATCCCGATCCTACGTGATGTCTCGCTGTCAGTCCCGTCGGGTCAGATGTTTGGTCTTATTGGTCATAATGGTGCGGGTAAAACCACATTGATGCGTGCCATCATGGGATTGCTTGAGATTGATGGCGGGGCCGTCAGTTTTGATGGCAAAGATCTTCGTAAGATGGCCGATCATGCGCGTGCGAAAAACGGCATCAGTTATATGCCCGAAGACCGTCGTTTAATCCCGTCCCTGACGGTTGAAGAAAACATCCTCATGCCTGCATGGACCAATGGCATTACCGATGCCAAGGAACGGCTTGAATGGGTTTATGACCTGTTGCCCGAAATTGCCCCGTTCAGGCAACGCCGCGCACTGCAACTATCTGGTGGGCAACAAAAACTGGTGTCACTTGGCCGTGCTTTGATGCCCGGTCGGAACCTGTTGTTGCTTGATGAACCATTCGAAGGTGTCGCACCTGTTTTGTCGCGCCGCCTGTCCGAAGTCATCGCCAATCTCGGCAGCAGTGGTCTTTGTGTCCTGATCTCTGAATCAGATGACAGTCATTCCGCCGATCTGGTCACAGGCAGCTACCGCATTGAACGCGGCACAGTTCACGCCGCCGACATGCAGTCCGCATAAACCGACCCGCCAAAGATGAGGTTTTCCATGTCTGACTTTACGTTTGAAACAACCCCACGCGTGATTTGCGAATTCGATGGCGCGCTGAAGCTTGGCACATTATGTGCCGAGCTTGGCGCAAAACGCGCGGTTCTGATTACCGATCCCGGCCTGGAAAAGGTTGGACTGATTGATGCTCCGTTTGAAGCACTCAAACAGGCCGGTATCGAAACACTTCTTTGGACCCGGGTTGAAGCCGATCCACCCGAAAGCACCATCCTTGACGCCGTAAAAGGGGCTTCTGATTTCAAGGCCGATATTATCATCGGGCTTGGCGGCGGATCATCGATGGATACGGCAAAACTGGTCGCCCTTTTGTGCGGTCACGATCAGAAGCTTTCAGATATTTACGGCATCGGATTGGCCAAAGGTCCGCGCTTGCCATTGATACAGGTGCCAACCACCGCAGGAACCGGATCGGAAGTCACCCCGATTTCAATCGTTACGACGCCGTCACAGGAAAAGAAGGGTGTTGTATCACCGCTGCTTTATCCTGATATCGCACTTCTTGATGCCAAACTGACCATGGGCCTTCCGGCCTCTATCACGGCCATGACCGGCATTGATGCGATGGTTCACGCGATTGAGGCCTATACAACCAAGCACAAGAAAAATGCCCTGTCTGACGGGTTGGCCATTCGCGGCCTGCAACTCATGATCAGCAATATCGATGATGCGGTTTCAACAAATCCAAGTCAGGCCGCACGCGAAGCCATGTTGCAAGGATCAATGATGGCCGGAATGGCCTTTGCCAATGCCCCGGTTGCGGCAGTCCACGCACTAGCCTATCCGCTTGGCGGGCATTTCCATGTCCCGCATGGTCATAGCAACGCGCTGGTTCTGATTGAAATCCTGAAATTCAATCGTGATGCCGCGCGCGGTCAATATGCCGAACTTGCCCGTGCCCTGCTGCCCGATGAACGTTTTTCCGATGACACAATGGCATGTGATCGCTTCATCGCCTTCATGACCGACATGGTTGCACGCATGCCATTTGCCAAAACCCTGCGTGAAGTCGGTGTTTCAGAAAGCGATCTGGATATGCTCGCGACCGATGCGATGAAGGTCGAACGCCTTTTGATCAACAATCCGCGTGAAATGACCTTTGATGCTGCCCGCAAAATTTACGCCACCGTACTTTAACGACGGAACCCCAAAATGCTTATCCTGAATGATCCCGGCCTTTGGCAAACCAAGGGCCACATCAATGGCGCATGGACAGACGCGACATCTGGTAAAACCTTTGCGGTTCTTGATCCCGCCACCGGCGAGCATCTTGCAAATGTGCCGGACATGGGTGCGACTGAAACACGTCAGGCCATCGAAAGTGCCAATGAAGCGCTTCCTGCATGGCGGGCGCGCACGGCCAAGGACCGCGCAGCTGTTTTACGCAAATGGTTTGACCTTTGCATGGCGGCCAAGGATGACCTTGCCCTTCTGATGACCCGCGAACAGGGCAAACCACTAGCCGAGGCCGCCGGCGAAGTCGTATATGGCGCGTCCTTCATTGAATGGTTCGCCGAAGAAGGCAAACGCATTTACGGCGATGTCATCCCCTCGCACGGGACTGACAAACGGATCATCACTATCAAACAGCCAATCGGCGTTGTTGCCGCGATCACCCCTTGGAATTTCCCCATGGCAATGATCACGCGCAAATGTGCCCCGGCACTGGCTGCGGGCTGCACGGTTGTGATCAAACCGGCCGAAGATACCCCGCTAACCGCCTTGGCCTTGGCCGAATTGGCGAAACGTGCCGGGTTCCCCGATGGCGTGATCAATGTTGTTACCGCATCGCACGGGGTTGAAATCGGTAATGAGCTGACCGGAAATCCGATTGTGCGCAAACTCTCCTTCACCGGATCAACACAGGTTGGCAAACTTTTGATGCGCCAATGTTCTGACACCGTCAAAAAGGTCAGTCTGGAGCTTGGTGGAAATGCACCGTTTATTGTCTTTGACGATGCCGATCTTGACGAAGCCGTCGCCGGTGCCATCGCCTCAAAATACCGTAATGCGGGTCAAACCTGTGTCTGTGCCAATCGCATTCTAGTGCAAGACGGCGTTTATGATGCATTTGCCAAAAAACTTGCCGAGGCAGTTTCAAAATTACGCGTCGGCAACGGTATGGAAGAAGGCATCACCCAAGGCCCTCTGATCAATACCAAGGCCATAGAAAAGGTCGAAACACTGGTGGCCGATGCCCTTTCCAAGGGGGCGACAGCCATACTTGGTGGCGCACGTCATCAAGCCGACAGCAATTTCTTTACCCCGACCATTCTAACCGGGGTGACGGCAGAAATGCGGATGTTCTCCGAGGAAATTTTTGGTCCGGTGGCACCGCTGTTTAGGTTCAGCAGCGAGGATGAAGCCATCCGCATGGCCAATGACACACCGTTTGGGTTGGCCGCCTATTTCTATGCCCGTGACATTGGCCGCATCTGGCGTGTTGGCGAGGCCTTGGAATACGGCATTGTCGGTATCAATGAAGGGATCATTTCAACTGAATCCGCCCCGTTTGGCGGTGTCAAAGAATCCGGTATCGGCCGTGAAGGATCGAAATACGGCGTCGATGACTTTGTTGAAATCAAATACATGTGCCTCGGCGGTCTTGCCGGAAAAACCAACTGATCCCCGATCAAGGAGCCCCACCATGAGTTTCATGTTCCGAAGTGTACCCCGCATCGTTTGCGAAGCGGGCGGGATAGCCAAAACCGGACCGCTGATGAAGGAACTTGGCGCAAGCCGTGTTACCATCATTTGCGATCCGGGCATCGTCGCCCTTGGTTTTGCCGGTCAGGCACAACAATCGCTTGAGGCTGTCGGCATCGCTGTACAGGTGTTTTCCGACGTTGCCGCCGATCCGCCCCAGCATATCGTGCAACAGGCCATTGACGGCGCCAAAGACTGGAAGGCCGATGGCGTCATTGGTCTTGGCGGCGGCAGTTCGCTTGACAGTGCCAAGCTCGTGGCCCTTTTGGCCAATAGCGATCAGACCATCGAAGACATTTACGGCATCGACAAAGCAACCGGTGATCGCCTGCCCCTGATACAGATCCCAACAACAGCCGGAACCGGATCAGAAGTCACATGGGTATCGGTAATCACCGACCCGGATAACCTCAAACAGGTTGTCTATACCCCGCAACTGATGCCTGATATCGCCCTTCTTGATGCGGAATTGACCTATGGCCTGCCACAAAAGGTTACTGCAGCAACCGGCCTTGATGCGATGGTTCATGCGATTGAGGGCTATACCAGCCGCACACGCAAAAACCCGATTGCCGATGGCATGGCGGTCACGGCCCTGTCGCTTCTGGGCAAGAACCTGATGAAGGTGATTGAAAATCCGGGCGATAAAGATGCCCGTTCAGCCATGCTGCAAGGATCGTTGATTGCCGGGATGGCCTTTGCCAATGCATCGGTTGCCGCCATTCATGGTTTGGCTTACCCACTCGGTGCACGTTTTCACATCCCGCATGGCCATGCCAATGCCTTGGTAATGGCACAGGTTCTGCGCTTTAACCTGCCTTCGGCCGGTAAACTCTATGCCGAACTCGCCCCTTGCCTGATCGAGAACGCAGATTTCGCATCAGATGAAAAAGCCGCCGAAGCCTTTGTTAAACGGATCGAAGAAATGGTCCCGGCCAGCGGTCTTGAAACCCGTCTGCGCGATCTTGGCGTCACCGAAGATTCCCTGCCGGAGATGGCCGAGGAAGTCTTTACCAAGATCCATCGCCTGATCGACAGTAACCCGCGAGATATGACCGCCAAGGAAATAGAAGCGATTTATCGCAGTGTTTATTGATTTCGCCGCTTGCAAACTGCTGTTTGCATAGTAGCACAAGAACCGGCGGCCTGTTTGGTCGCTTGGCCGCCGGTTCTAAAGTTAGCAAAAGATGATCGGGCTAGGTTAGCGAATAGCAACCGGGTTGATGATCATCTGTACAGCTCCTTTGAGTTTTGCCTGCCCCAGAACAAAGAGAAACTCGTGAGCACGATCCGCGGCCAGATCCTTGGTGACAATGTTTTCAAGGATATATACGCCGTTTTCAGCCAGAAGCTTGACATGCACGGGGAAGAAAGCACTCGGGTCTTCATGGGGAACAGCTTCAAGACCCCATGTATCTGCACCCACGGCTACCACACCCTGCTTTGCCAACCATTCCGCTGCTTCAAGTCCGATGCCCGGTTCAGTTGTGCCATAAAGCTCATTATCTTTCCCAACCAGGTCAAGCCAGCCAGTATGGATCAGAGCGACATCTCCCTTGCGAATTTCTGTACCCGCAGCCTTTTGGGCAGCCATGATGTCCTCAAGGGTAATAACGTAGCCGCCGTCAAGACGATCTGTCCCCTTGATCGCAGCAACGTCAAGCAGCACACC
Source organism: Thalassospira lucentensis (assembly GCF_050516545.1). Taxonomy (GTDB): domain Bacteria; phylum Pseudomonadota; class Alphaproteobacteria; order Rhodospirillales; family Thalassospiraceae; genus Thalassospira; species Thalassospira lucentensis_C. Next base: position 3,147,866 of record NZ_CP191544.1, read on the forward strand.
ACGCGTCGCCATTGGTGGTACGTTTTCAATACCAAGCTTGGTCAAACCAGTGGCTGCAACCATGTCTTCAGCGTGGTTGTTGTTATAATAGGTATGATGATCACCTAGATGACCAAGGCCATCAATCTGTGTCCCCACACCGAGCCAGCCGGTGAACATGTCATCGTTATAGGTTCCGGCATTACTGCCAATTGTTTTATTGCCACTTTGCCCGGGTGAGAAAACCGTGACGGCAACACCACGCGGCGCAAACGCCGGCGTATCACGTGAAATTTCCATACCCAGTGAATAGACCCTGCCTTCGGAAATCAACTTGCTTGCTGCAAGCGTTACTTCCGAAGTCAGATAGTTTGCTGCCCCGATCTGATCTTCTGGACCAAATTGGGAACTGAACCTGTCATCAGCGGACGCAGAACCAACAATTCCGATTGCACCCAGCATCACGGATGCAAAGGTCATGATTTTTACTTTTTGCATTATTTCCTCCCTAAGTTGATAAGGACTCAGGGAAAGGCAATTTTTGTACCAAGAAAAAATGGCAGAAACCTTAGGATATCAGCATTAAGTTGAGCGGAGAACGATCATGCGCAACCCTGAAGTGATCGGTTACCGCTCAGATTGCGATCGCTTCGTCGCCGGCTTTACTTTCTCGGAAACGAACCGGAAAACTCAGATCGCAGAGTGTTTGCGATAGCCCGGTGCAAACAGAAGTCGTGCCGACGTGATCCCGGTGGTGTCTTCCCAGGTGGTGCGTTCCATCAGGAACAGCGACGCCCCCGGATCGGTGCGGAGCACCTTGGCCTCGATCTCGGTGGCATTGGCCGCGGAAAAATAAATATCGCCGCGCGTATAGGGCGCATGAAGGACCAGCCATTCATTAGCACTGATCTTTTCAAGGTCCGCTTTAAGGATCGCCGGGGTTGCTGCGACCGACACCCAACGATCTTCAAACATAAACGGCTTGCCATCGGCCAAATGAAGCGACGTGATATGGAGCATGTCGCTGTCTGCGGTTACGCCAAGATTGGCACAGATTTCAGGTGGCGGTGTGCGCCGTTCGCTAAACAACAGGCCATAGGCATATTTCTGCCCGCGGCCTTCGATCTCAAGACGAATGACCGGAATATCAAGCTTGGCACGCCGCACCGGATGTGCAGCAACCCTTGTGCCGGCCTTGCGCCTGCGATCGAGGAACCCTTCGGATGCCAGTTCGCGCAGCGCACGGTTTACCGTAGCCCGCGCACAGCCCAGTTCCTCGGCAAGTTCGACTTCCTTGGGGATCTGATCGCCGGGTTTCCATTCACGGGTATGAATGCGGCGCAGAACCTCGTCATGGACCGACTGCCAGTTTTTTTGCTGCTGGCTGTTCACACCGCTTCCTTGAGTTGTTCCATCACTTTACGATACCGGCCCGTGATCGCGTCATGGGCAATGTGGCGGCCCTCGGTCACAACGTGGCGACCGGCCGACCAGACATCACGCACCATGCGATCATCTCCGGCGAAGATATATGTATCGAGGATCGTATCGCCTGTCCGGCCGATCAGGTCAACTGCCGAACCATCCAGCGCCATCAAATCGGCCAGCGCACCGACCTCGATCCGCCCCGTATCACGTCCTGCTGCCTGCGCGCCGCCTTTGGCAGCGGCCTCATAGATACGCCGCGCTGTTGATTTTTCCGCACTCGCCAATGCGGCACGTGAATTGTCACGCAAACGTTGACTGTATTCCAGCGTGCGCAGTTCTTCGGAAACTGAAATACGGATGTTGGAATCAGACCCAACCCCGATCACACCACCCGCGTTCAGATACCGCACCCCGTCAAAAATGCCATCGCCCAGACTGCTTTCCGTTAGCGGGCACAGGCCCGCCACCGCGCCGGTTTTGGCAAGTCCAAGGGTTTCGTGTTCTTCCATCTGGGTGCAGTGGATCAGGCACCAGTTTTCATTCACATCGGCATTTTCAAGCAACCACTCTGTCGGTCGCTTGCCCCAGCTATCAAGCACTTCATCAACCTCGGCCAACTGTTCGGCCAGATGCATGTGGACCGGTCCGTCTTTGGAAAGCTTGGTCGTCGCAATCAGGTCTTCGCGCCCGACAGCCCGCAGGGAATGCGGCGCGACACCAAGAACAGTGTCGGCGGGCAGGTTTTTGATCGCGCGCGCTGATTCCTCATACAATTTCGCAAACTGGTCCGGATCGTTGCCAAAACGGATCTGGCCGGGACCCAGCGGACGCTTGTCACAGCCGCCATATTGATAGTGAACGGGCAAAATGGTCAGGCCAATACCGGTGATTTTGGTTGCTGCGGCAATGCGTTCGGCCATCTCGGCGATATTGTCATACAAATGCCCGCCGGGGCGGTGATGCAGATAATGGAACTCGGTATTATTGGCGTAACCCGCTTCCAACATTTCCATCTGAACAAAGGCAGCAATCGCTTCGACATGATCCGGGGTGAGCTGATCAAGAAAGCGGAACATCAACTGCCGCCAGGTCCAGAACGTATCACGCGGATCTGGTCCACGCTTTTCCGTCAGGCCCGCCATGGAGCGCTGAAATGCATGGCTGTGCAGGTTTGAAATCGCTGGCAGAAGGATGTCGGTTCTTGTCACACCGTCTGAAGGCGGCGTGGAATCGGTCTGAATCGCTGCAATTCTGCCGCTTTCATCAATCTCGATGCGGACATTCTGTTTCCAGCCTGCCGTCGTAAGTGCCTGTTTTGCCCAAAGAACCGTCATTGCATCTACCCGTCTTGACAGAAATAATATGTACGTACATATTAACTTTAATAACGAACTTATCAAGGGATGATGCTTCGTCATGTTGTTGACAAATGCACAAATCGTCACGGTCGATGATCAAGATGGCTACGGCCTGATTGCGCGCGGTGCCCTGGCAATCAAGGACGGCCTGATTGACTGGGTCGGCGCACATGATGCGATCCCCACCAAATATCTTGATGGTCCGACCCGCGACCTTGAAGGTCGTTTGATCACCCCGGCTTTGATTGATTGCCACACCCATGTAGTGCATGGCGGTGATCGTGCAGTTGAATTTGAAATGCGCCTTAAAGGGGCCAGCTACGAAGAAGTCGCGCGCGCTGGTGGCGGCATCGTTTCAACGGTCAAGGCTACCCGCGAAGCAACGATTGATGAACTTCTGGCAACCGCCTTGCCGCGTGTCGATGCGCTGCTGGCCGAAGGCATTTCGGTGATTGAAGTCAAATCAGGGTATGGTCTGAACGAAGAGACCGAACTTAATATGCTGCGTGCGGCCCGCATGATTGCCGATCACCGCGCGGTCCGGATCAAAACCACCTTCCTTGGCGCCCATGCCGTACCGACTGAATATAAAGACAACCCTGATCGCTATATTGATGATGTTTGCATCCCGACCCTGAAAAAGGCACATGCCGAAGGGCTGGTCGATACGGTTGATGGCTTCTGCGAAGGCATCGCCTTTAATACTGATCAGATCAAACGTGTATTTGACGCCGCGCGCGACCTTGGCCTTCCGGTCAAACTACATGCAGAGCAACTGTCAAATATCGGCGGCACCAAACTAGCCGCACATTATGGCGCGCATTCGGTTGATCACGTCGAATATGCCAACGAGGAAGACGCGATTGCGATGGCCAAATCCGGCTCGGTCGCGGTTCTGCTGCCCGGTGCGTTTTACACCCTGCATGAAACGCAATTGCCGCCAATAGACGCATTCCGCAAGCATGGCGTGCCGATGGCCGTTGCCACCGATTGTAATCCGGGTTCATCACCACTGGCATCGATCCTTTTGACCATGAACATGTCTTGCACCCTGTTTCGCCTGACGCCCGAGGAGGCATTGGTCGGTGCAACCGCCCATGCCGCACGCGCACTGGGTTTGTCCGATACCGGGTGGATCAAGCCGGGACTTCGGGCCGACCTTGCCATCTGGAATGCCAAGCATCCGGCAGAGCTATCGTACCGCATCGGTTTCAACACCCTGTTCGAACGTATTTTCGCAGGCGAAAGCACTGCCGCATAACAAATACCGCGCCACCACATCAACACGTGCCCTGAGGATAGAACATGACTGTCACCCTTATCCCCGCATCGGTCAAACTGGCAGAACTTGAACATATCTGGCGCGACCAGGTCGCGGTCAAACTTGACCCCGCTGCACGTGCCGGTGTCGAAGCCGCAAGCGATATGGTCCGCAAGGCCGCCGAGGGGAAAGAAGCGGTCTATGGCGTGAATACCGGATTTGGCAAACTGGCCTCCGTCAAGATTGCATCCGAAGACACCGAAACCCTGCAACGCAACCTGATCCTTAGCCATTGCTGTGGCGTTGGCGAGCCGCTTGATGTCGCGACCACACGTTTGATGATGGCGCTTAAACTGCTGTCGCTTGGCCGTGGTGCATCTGGTGTGCGCTGGGATGTTATCGATCTGATCGAAGGCATGCTGGCCAAGGGTGTCACCCCGGTTGTCCCGTCACAGGGATCGGTCGGTGCATCTGGTGACCTTGCCCCGCTTGCGCATATGGCAGCGGTTATGATTGGCGCAGGCGAAGCCGAATTCCAAGGTGCACGCCTTGCCGGTGGCGACGCCCTTGCCAAAGCGGATCTGACCCCGGTTGTTCTCGGCCCGAAAGAAGGTCTCGCACTGATTAACGGCACGCAGTTTTCGACTGCCTGCGCGTTGGTCGGGCTGTTTTCGGCCTGGCGCAATGCGGCAAGTTCAATTGTCACCGCATCAATGTCGACCGATGCGATCATGGGATCAACCGCGCCGCTGGTGGATGAAATCCATACGCTTCGCGGGCATCCGGGCCAGATCAATGTCGCGCGGGCCATGCGTGATCTGATGGAAGGATCGGAAATCCGCGAAAGCCACCGCGAAGGCGATACCCGCGTTCAGGATCCTTATTGCATCCGTTGCCAACCACAGGTTACCGGGGCGGCAATGGATTTGCTGCGCTTTGCCGGACAGACCTTGGAAATCGAAGCCAATGCCGTGACCGACAACCCGCTGGTGCTGAAAGAAGATGGCCGCATCGTTTCGGGCGGAAATTTCCACGCCGAACCGGTGGCCTTTGCCGCCGATCAAATCGCGCTTGCGGTTGCCGAGATCGGGGCAATTGCCCAACGCCGGGTCGCTTTGATGGTCGATCCGACATTGTCACACGATTTGCCGCCGTTCTTAACACCGGACCCGGGTTTGAATTCTGGTCTGATGATTGCAGAAGTCACCACCGCCGCGCTGATGAGCGAGAACAAGCATCTGGCCAATCCATGTTCAACTGACAGCACACCAACCAGTGCTAATCAGGAAGACCATGTATCGATGGCCGCCCACGGGGCGCGCCGCCTTGCACGGATGAATACCAATCTTTCTTACATTCTGGGTGTTGAGCTGATCTGTGCGGCACAGGGTGTTGAATTCAGGGCCCCGCTTAAAACCAGTGCCGGTTTGCAGAATGTGCTGAAAACCGTGCGCAAGGACATCGCAACGATTGAGCAGGACCGTTACATGGCACCCGATCTTGCCAAGGCCGGTGAACTTGTCACCGCAGGTGTTCTGGTTGCTGCCGCCAAGCTTTCGGGTTTTGTCGTCGGGGAGGCAGCATAACCATGACCACCCCCGTAGAAATCCATCGCGGTGATAGCCCGATTGTTTTGGGCCTGCCCCATACAGGAACTTACGTTCCAGAGGACATTGCCGCCAAGCTGAATGATCGCGGCCGCGAACTGGCCGATACGGATTGGCACATCCATACCCTTTATGACGGGTTGTTAGACGGCGCGACCACGGTGCGTGCGACGTTTCATCGTTACGTGATCGATGCCAACCGTGATCCGGCGGGTGTCAGTCTTTATCCCGGTCAAAACACCACAACCTTGGTACCGCTGACCGATTTTGATGGTGAAAATATCTGGGACGTTGCCCCGACCGAAGACGATATTGCGGATCGTGCCAAACAGTTTCACGCGCCTTATCACGCGGCCCTTTGGGCGGAGCTTGAACGGGTGCGGGCCAAGCATGGTGTGGCGATCTTGTATGATTGCCATTCGATCCGCTCACACATCCCGTTTTTGTTCGATGGCACACTTCCCGATTTCAATATCGGGACCAATCTTGGCACGACATGCGACCATACGATTGAAACGCTGACCGCCGATATCTGTTCGCAGGCCGAAGGATATACAGCCGTATTGAACGGCCGTTTCAAAGGCGGTTGGACGACGCGCCATTATGGCCGTCCAGAGATCAATCAGCACGCAATCCAGATGGAAATCGCGCAATCGGCCTATCTTTCGGCCGAAGCTGCACCTTGGAATTATGACGAGACGCGCGCGGCAAAGCTGCGCACACATCTTTCGGAAATCTTGAAGACTTTGGCCGCATTGGCCCCAGCACTAAGAGGCAAATCATGACCAATCAGAGCAATAACCCGCGTCACAATCAGCGCGACGTTTACCCGGCAACGGGAACGGACATCACCGCGAAAAGCTGGCTGACTGAAGCTCCGATGCGCATGCTGATGAATAACCTGCATCCGGACGTTGCCGAGAACCCGCATGAACTTGTGGTCTATGGCGGCATTGGGCGCGCGGCACGTACCTGGAAGGATTTCGACCAGATCGTTGCCAGCCTGAAAGAACTCGAAGATGACCAGACGCTTCTGGTGCAGTCGGGCAAGCCGGTGGGCGTGTTTCAGACCCATAAGGATGCACCGCGCGTTTTGATCGCGAACTCCAATCTGGTGCCGCACTGGGCCAACTGGGATCATTTTAACGAGCTCGATAAAAAAGGTCTGGCGATGTATGGCCAGATGACGGCCGGGTCGTGGATTTATATCGGGTCCCAGGGCATCGTTCAGGGCACCTATGAAACCTTTGTCGAAGCTGGCCGTCAGCATTATGGCGGCAGCCTTAAGGGCAAATGGATTCTGACCGGTGGTTTGGGCGGCATGGGTGGCGCACAGCCATTGGCAGCGGTCATGGCCGGGGCGTGTTGCCTTGCGGTCGAATGTGACGAAACCCGTGCCGATTTCCGCCTGCGCACCCGGTATGTCGATGCAAAAACCCATTCGCTGGATGAAGCCTTGGAGATGATCGAACGCTGGACCAAGGCGGGCGAGGCAAAATCGGTTGCCCTGATTGGCAATGCGGCCGATGTGTTCCCGGAACTGGTTAAGCGCGGTGTCCGCCCGGACATTGTCACGGATCAGACATCCGCCCATGACCCGGTTCACGGGTATCTGCCGCAGGGTTGGACGGTTGCCGAATGGCGTGCAAAACAGGAATCCGATCCCAAGGCCGTCGAAAAGGCCGCCCGTGCGTCCATGCGCGTTCAGGTCGAAGCAATGGTTGCCTTCCATGATGCCGGTGTCCCCACCGTCGATTATGGCAACAACATCCGTCAGATCGCGCTTGAAGAAGGCTTCGAGAACGCATTCGCTTTCCCGGGTTTTGTGCCGGCCTATATCCGCCCGCTGTTCTGCAAGGGTATTGGCCCGTTCCGCTGGGCAGCCCTGTCGGGTGATCCCGAGGACATCTATAAGACCGACCAGAAGGTCAAAGAACTGATCCCCGATGATCCGCACCTGCATAACTGGCTGGACATGGCGCGCGAGCGCATTTCCTTCCAGGGGCTTCCGGCGCGTATTTGCTGGGTCGGTCTGGGTCAACGCCACCGTCTGGGCATGGCATTTAACGAAATGGTCAAGAATGGTGAACTGAAAGCCCCGGTGGTGATCGGTCGTGACCATCTTGATAGTGGTTCGGTCGCAAGCCCGAACCGCGAGACTGAGTCCATGAAAGATGGCTCGGATGCGGTCAGTGACTGGCCGCTGCTTAATGCGCTGCTTAATACTGCATCGGGGGCCACGTGGGTCTCGCTGCATCATGGCGGCGGTGTCGGAATGGGCTTCTCGCAGCATTCCGGCATGGTGATTTGTTGTGACGGCACAGAAGATGCCGCGCGGAGGGTCGAACGCGTCCTTTGGAACGATCCGGCAACCGGTGTGATGCGTCACGCTGATGCCGGTTATGACATCGCACTGAATTGCGCACGGGAAAACGGGCTGAACCTGCCCGGTATTCTCGGCAAATAACTTCGATACGTAAAAGCGGGGGCTTTTTGTCCCTTCTCAACCTGATCAGGGTTTAATCAAGGAGGCTTCTTAACATGAAGAGACGTGATTTTCTGACAGCCGGTGTGGCTGGTGTTGGTGCAGCGGCCGCTGCGACCTTTGCCACCCCTGCCATCGCACAGGACAAACGCCAGTGGAACATGGTTACCGCATGGCCGAAAAACCTGCCTGGACCGGGTGTTGCTGCCCAGAAACTGGCTGATCGTATTACAACGCTTTCGGGCGGCCGCATTGAAGTCAAACTTCATGCTGCTGGCGAACTGGTTCCGGGACCGGGTGTTTTTGACGCCGTTGCCGAAGGTACCGCCGAGCTGTATCACGCGGTTCCGGCCTATTGGGGTTCAAAATCCAAGGGCATTCTTCTGTTCGGTTCGCAGCCGTTTGGCCTGCGTGCGGATGAACAGGTTGGCTGGCTTGCCCATGGTGGCGGTCAGGAACTGTATGATGAAATGTATGGCCAGTTCGGCCTGAAACCGTTCCTTTGCGGCAATTCCGGCCCGCAGTGGGCAGGTTGGTTCCGTGATGAAATCAAATCGGCAGAAGACCTTAAAGGTCTGAAATTCCGCACCACCGGTCTGGCTTCTGAAATGTGTTCGAAACTCGGTATGGCGGTTCAAGCCATGGGTGGTCGCGACATGTTCCAGGCCCTGCAGTCCGGTGCACTTGATGCCGGTGAGTTCATCGGTCCTTGGAGTGACAGTGCACTTGGTTTCTATCAGGTTGCCAAAAACTACTACTGGCCGGGTGTTGGCGAACCTTCATCGGCAGAAGAATGTGCGGTTAATGCCAAGGCATATGCCGATCTTCCCGATGATCTGAAAGCCGTGGTCAAATTTGCCTGTGACAGTCTTTATAACGAAGTCTGGACCGAGTATGAGACCAAACATGCGATGGCGTTGCAGAAACTGGTTGCAGAACAGGACGTTAAAGTCCGTATGCTGCCAGAAGACGTGATTGACGCCATGGGCAAAGCCGGTGCGGAAGTCATTGCAGAGTTGCGCGAAAGCGACGATGCCCTGACCCGCAAGGTTGCAGAAAGCTTTGTATCCTATCGCGACCTGATCGGTGGTTACATGACCTATGCCGATAACGGTCAGATGAATGCACGCGCCAAAGTGCTTGGCTTCTGATAAAAATGATATCCGGCGCAGGGACATTCCCTGCGCCGGTTGTTTTTCGCCTTGGGGAAAATCATGGAACGCCTTGCTGATCGGCTTGATCTGGTCAATCACTGGACCGGCATGACGGTGCGCTGGTTTGCACTGATCATGGTTCTTTTGCAGTTTACCGTGGTGTTGCTGCGCTATGTTTTCGGTTTCAGTTCAATCGCGCTCAATGAAAGTGTTCTTTACCTGCATTCCGGGCTTTTCATGCTTGGTGCGGGTTATACGCTTTTGGTTGATCGGCATGTCCGGGTGGACATTTTTTATGCGGCGGCCACCGACAAGACCAAGGCGCGGATAGATACGTTTGGCTATCTGGTTCTGGCGATCCCTTCGATGGCGGCCCTGCTTTATTGGACCTGGCCATCCGTGATTAATTCCATCTCGATGATGGAAGGCGCGATTTCGGTTGGCGGCATTCCCGCCGTCTGGCTTTTGAAGTCCCTGATCCCGGCCTTTTGCATTCTTTTGATTATTCAGTCCCTTGCCTGTTTGCTCAGACAAATCATTACCTTGCGCAGTAGCGTTGAAGAACGGGGTGCGCAAAGCTGATGTTGGAATATCTTGATTTTTTGATGTTTGCCGCCCTGATGGGCTGCATCCTTTTGGGTTTTCCGGTGTCGTTTTCAATTGCCGGGATTGCGGTGATTTTCGGCTATATCGGCTGGGTCACCGATACGATGAATATCGGCCTGATGGGTGCCTTCGGGCAGCGCGTGTTTGGTACGCTGACCAATAACGTCCTGATTGCCATTCCGTTGTTTGTCATCATGGGTGTGATCCTGGAACGATCAAGCATTGCCGAAGATTTGCTTCATACCATGGGGCGTCTGTTCGGGCAGTTGCGCGGGGGTCTGGGTATTTCGGTCGTGCTGGTCGGTGCGTTACTCGCCGCCTCTACCGGGATTGTCGGGGCCACGGTGATTGCCATGGGGATGATTGCCCTGCCGACGATGTTGCGCACGGGGTATAACCCGAAACTGGCATCTGGACTTGTTTGCACGGCGGGTACGTTGGGGCAGATTATTCCGCCCTCGACGCTTCTGATCATTCTTTCGGATGTGATGTCATCGGCTTATCAGCAGGCCCAGTATGAACAGGGAAAGTTCACGATTGAAACCATTTCGGTCGGGCAGATTTTTGCCGGTGCACTGATCCCGGGTCTGACACTGGTTGCGATCTATATCCTTTATATCCTGCTGCGCGGGGTGTTCCTTCCCGATGATATGCCGCCAGTCAAAAGCGATGATGGTCGTCCAAGCATGAGTGAAGTTGCCCGTGCAGTTTTACCACCGGTTCTTTTGATCTTTGCGGTTCTGGGTGCCATTCTGGGCGGGGTCGCTACCCCGACCGAGGCCGCATCCGTTGGCGCAATTGGTGCTATGCTGATGGCAGGTGTCCGTCAAGGGGCCAACCGCAATCTGGTTTTGATCGGAACCATCGCCCTTTTGATTTTGGCGGTGATGGCCGGTGTCGCACCTGTGCGGTTCCAACGCAATGATCTGACCGGTTTGGATTATGTGCTCGGTGCGGGCTATGTAGTGCTTGCGGTGATCGGGATCATTACCATCCTTGCGTGCCTGCGTCAGGCATGGAAGACCGATATTCTGAAATCTGCCCTGACCTCGACCATGACAGTCAGTTCGATGATTTTCGCCACCATTCTGACAGCCAGCATGTTCTCACTGGTGTTTATCGGACTGGGCGGTGAAGACCATGTGGCCGAAATTCTGGAATCCATGCCCGGCGGCCCGACCGGTGCGCTGGTCTTTTGCATGGCGCTGATTTTCGTTCTGGGCTTCTTCCTTGATTTCGTCGAAATCACCGTGATCCTGCTGCCGCTGATTGCGCCCGGCCTGATCATGATGGGGCACGATCCGGTATGGCTGGCAATCCTGATTGCGATCAACCTGCAGACATCGTTCCTGACCCCACCATTTGGCTTCTCGCTGTTTTACCTGCGCAGTGCCGCACCACCGGAAATCACCACCGGCCAGATCTATCAGGGTGTTGTCCCGTTCATCATCCTTCAGCTGTTTGGCATTTTCGTCATCTGGCTGTGGCCATCCCTGGCCAACTGGTTACCCAGCGTAGTGTTCTAAGGACCGAAAGACAAAAGACCCAAAAAAACGCCCCGGAAATCCGTGGGCGTTTTTTGTTTCAGGCATCAAGCGATTGGCTTTAGCCGCAGCTATCAAAACAGATCGTTATTATTCGTTTGCCACAACCGTCTGGCGCTGTGAGCCAAGCCCCTCGACCGATAGCTCGACAATATCACCGGCACTCAAAAAGCGCGGCGGTGTGAGGCCAAGACCGACACCTTCTGGCGTTCCGGTTGCAATAATATCGCCCGGCATAAGACGCATGAAGCCCGACATATAAGATATGATTTCAGCTACAGAGAAAATCATGTCAGCGGTCGAGCTGTTCTGCACAGTCTCGCCATTGACCGAAAGGTTTAAGGACAGGTTTTGGGGATCACCGGCCTCATCAGGCGTGACAATCCACGGGCCAATCGGACCGAAATTCGGTGCTGATTTTCCTTTGATCCATTGTCCGCCGCGCTCGATCTGATAGGCGCGTTCGCTGACATCGTTGATCGTACAAAAACCGGCAACGTAACCCAGTGCCTCGTCTTTACCAACATAGCTGCACGGGCGGCCGATAATGATGCCAAGTTCGACTTCCCAGTCTGTTTTTACAGAGCCGCGCGGCAAAATGATCGGATCGTTCGGGCCGCAAATGCTTGATGTTGATTTGGAAAAAAGAACGGGTTCTTTCGGTTCCGGATTGTTGGTTTCGCGGGCATGGCGGGCATAGTTCAAACCCACCGCATAAAAGTTGCGCGCCGCACCAACGCACGGGCCGATGCGTGTGGCGGGATCAATGATCGACAAAGCTGATAGATCACGATCGGCCAATGCCGACAGTTCATCGCAGGTCACCGTCTCGGGTGTAAAATCGGCAATCAAAGTGGAAAGATCGCGTATGTTTCCATCAGAATCGAGGCAGCCCGGCTTTTCATTCCCAACAGGTCCATGACGGAGAAACTTCATAGTTCTGTCCTTTCAAAAATGTTCTTTCAGTTGCGCTGTTAGGCAGAGCGCAGAATCATGTTGTTGATCGTACGGCATCCACCCGGGAACTTGCCGCACCGATAAGCCAGTTGGTGCCCGTGCCACTGATGATGTCGTCGTGATTGCCATCTAAAGTGCGTATCATGTCGGCACCTTGAAATGCTGTTCTAATAAATTGCGATTGCCGGAAAGAGGATCAGCAGGCCGACGGCCAGTACCTGAAGGCAAATGAACGGCGTGAGGGATTTGAATATCTCGCCCAAAGAGATGTCGGGCGGGGTCACGCTTTTGAGATAAAACGCGGCGGGCCCGAAAGGCGGTGTCAGGAAAGAGACCTGCATGTTCATGGCAAACAGAACACCAAACCAGACCGGATCATAGCCAAGCTGAAGAATGATCGGCACGAAAATGGGCATGGTCAAAAGTGCGATGCCGACCCAATCAAGAAACATTCCGAGGATGAAAAGGATCAGCATCATGAACAGGATGATCACCATCGGCTCGTCTGAAATGCCGGAAATCAGCTGCGAAATAAAGCGGATGCCGCCCATGAGATTGTAAACACCGACCAGTGCGCTTGCGCCGATGCCGATCCACATGATCATGCCAACGGTTGCCAGTGTGTGCAGTGCTGCATCAAGCAACATGCGGAATGAGAATTCCCGGCGCAAAATGGTCGAGACGATCACGCCTGCAACGCCGATGGCCGAGGCCTCTGTGACCGAGGCAATGCCGCCATAAATCGATCCAAGAACCGTAAAAACAACCAAAAATGGCAATACAAGGCCGCGCAGCAGTGGCAAGTTATCGCGGAACGAGACACGCTCGACAGGCGATGGCGGTGCGGCGTTCGGATCAAGATAGGAGCGCAGAAGAACATAGGCGATATAGAGCCCGGCCAGCATGAACCCCGGCAGGAAGGCTGCGGTGAAAAGGTCACCGACCGAAATATTGGCGGTCAGGCCGTAAATGATCAGAACGATCGATGGTGGGACCATTGTACCGAGCGAGCCACCGGCACAGACAACGCCGATTGCCAAGCGCTTATTATAGCCAAGGCGCAGCATCTGTGGCAAAGCGACAAGGCCAAGCAGCACAATTTCACCGCCGATAATGCCGCTCATCGCGGCAAGAATGACGGCCACGAAAATCGTCTGGACCGCGACGCCTCCGCGCAGGCGACCACCGACGAGTTTCATCGCGTCAAACAGGTCACGCGCAATGCCGGAACGGTCAAGAATTGCCGCCATCAGCACAAACATCGGCACCGAGACAAAGACAAAGGATGACACGAAACTGTAAACGCGGCTGGTGATCAACGGCACCGAGCTTGGCCCGAACCAGCCCACCGCAAAGATCAGCGCAACAAGCAATGTCACCATTGCAAGCGGCGTTCCGGTCAATAACAGCGCGACCAGAAGGGCGAACATCAGCAATGTTCCCCAGCCAATCCCCAGCGCCTTGAGGTTCAGTCCAAGATCAAGAAGATCAAACATCGTCATGCCCTTTTGGCGCTTTGGTGCCGCGTGCGTAATTGAAAGTCAGGATGAGAAACTGAACACTCATGGTAACCAGCACGCATAGCAGGAATATTTTCAAAACTGCAGGCGCAGGGGAGTTCCAGGCACTCCCACTGGTTTCCAGTGCGAAGCTGCCATCCGGGCGAAACATCGCCTTTTTCGCCATAAGCCACGAGGCCCATGCGAAAAACAGGCTGGCACCCAGACAGGCGATTGAAATGACAACATCAAGCACATGGCGCACAGGTGATCTGACAACATCGTAAACCAGGACGACACGGATATGCGTGTTGCGTGCAACACAGTAAAGTCCGCCAAAGATAAAGGTAAGCGCACTTAGGAATATGGTTGTCTCATGCGCCCAAACGGTTGGCCGGTTAAACACATAGCGCAGGAAAACCTCGGTCACGAGGATCGCCATGGCCGCAAGAATACAGATCGCAAAGGTACGTGCGGCGACTGTTATGGCGCGTCCAAGCCAACCGGCCTGCGACAGGGCTTCAAGGTGAGGCGTGCCGGTTTGCGGCACATCTGGTGCGGTAGGATTTTGGTCGGGGCGCACGGGCATGGCTGGCCAATCGTTTCAAGCAAAGTGATGATCGGATAAGGATCCGGGCGCGATTAATGCGCCCGGATATGTGGTGTCAGTCCAACAGACCTTGCGATTCCAGATACTTGGTCAACAAATCATAGACCTTTTGCGCATTTTCTGAGCTCGCAGCAACTTTTGACCACTGGGCCATTGCGATGGTACGGAATTTTGCGCGTTCTTCAGCCGACCAGTTATGAACGGTGATGGACGGATCTGCTTTTGCTTCAGCCACCGCAATCAGATCATTCATCGACAACCGGGCAACGGCGTCCTGCGCAAAGTCACGCACGGAAACAGTCATGATTTCCTGCAGGTCTTCAGGCATCGCATTCCATTTCTCAAGGTTCATCGATACCTCGACCAGCGGCATGGAGTGGAAGCCCGGATAGACAGGGTGTTTGCCAACTTTATGCAGGCCCTGCTGATGGTTGGTTGAAAACACTGTGGAGTCAGCAGCATCAATCACGCCCTTGTCGAGCGAGGTGTAGACTTCTGAATAAGGCAAGTTCACCGGTACAGCACCCGCAGCGGCAAACACTTCCTGAATGAGACCTTCCGGTGCACGTACTTTCAAGCCTTTAAGATCGGCAACGCCGTCAAGCGGACGGTCCGAAACAAAGCCCTCAAGACCGGTTGTCGTCGCGCCGACAAAATGCAGGCCGTATGGCTCTTCAAGTTCATTCATCAACTCATAGCCACCGCCGTAATTGATGAAACGGAACATTTCATCAGGCGAAGCCCATGCGCCGATCGGGTTGGCAACAAGGCCGAACGCCGGGTCTTTACCGGAGAAATAGCTTACATCGGTGATGTGGCCATCTAGAATACCGGAGCCGACAGCTTCCTGTGTCTCGCTGTAATTGACAACCGCGCCGACGGGCAGAAGTTCGATCGCAATGCGACCGCCCGACATTTTATTAACGCGTTCGGTCCACTCTTTTTGAATGGCAAAGTTCGGGTTACCTGCCGGATCAACCGACTGGAATGTAAGTTCAAATTCCTGCGCAGCGGCAGCAGTACCGCTGAGCAGAAGTGCCGCAAAAGCTAGGCTTATATGTGTTCTTTTCATATTTATTTCCTCCCTGATTAAAGCATGTTTTAGCGATCCCATGCCTTTGGACCATGTCGTAAATCAGTTTGTTTACCCTGCGCCCAAATCAGGCAGCGCCGCTTAGACGGGTTTGCGCCGGCGCGTTAACCAGATTACGCAACGTGCCGTCACGCAGATATTGCATCGCGGTTTCAACCGAAAGACGGCGCGCATCGGCCACACTTTCAGGGCTCGACCACGCTGCATGGGGGGTCAAGAACAACCGCTCGCCAACAATCGGATCCTTGCCATTGGCATAGGCCAGCGCGATGGCGTCTTCGGGTGCTGGCGGCTCTACCGGCAGCACATCAATGCCCGCACCGGCAATCGTGCCGTTTCGCAAGGCATCCAGCAGGGCTTCAATGTCGATAATCGCGCCGCGCGCGGTGTTGATCAGTATCGCATGGGGCTGCATCATGGCCAGCCTTTCAGCGTTGATCATTTTGTGGCTTTCAGTCGTGAGCGGGCAGTGCAGGCTGACGACATCACTTTGCCCGAGTAGGTCTTCAAGGCGATCACAGCGATCAACACCGGCGGCAATTTCAGTGCCCCGCGATACCAGCGGATCATAGGCCAGAACGCGCATGCCAAATGCTTTTGCCCGAAGGGCTGCGGCAATGCCAATGCGGCCAAGACCAACAACGCCGAATGTTTTGCCACGGAGCCGCCCCAGCAACGGGGCACGGGCATGGTCAAAGCCATCCCGCGGTGAGTCCATCAGGTTTCTGTGGTAGGAGCCAATACCGCGGCGCATGGTCAGCATCAGCGCGATGGCATGATCGGCAACCTCGCTTGTGCCGTAGTCCGGCGTATTGCACACAGGAATACCGGCTTCGGCAGCCGCATCCAGATCGATATGGTCAAAGCCGACACCGGCGCGAACAATGATCTTGCAGCGATCAAGCTTTGCAATCACCTCGCGGGTGACCTTCATTTCGTGCCACACAACCATCGCATCGCATTTGCCCAGCACATCTGCCGGAATGTTATCTGGCGACCGTTCCCGGAAAATGTTCCAGTCGACCTGATCGCCGGAGGTACGACGCTCAATCGTCGCGTCGTCTGGATACTGGGCATCGGGCGTAAGTAGGCGAAAGCGTGACATAAGGACCTCTTTGGCGTTCGTCGGCATCAGGTTTAATCAAATTGTCATTCTAGAATTCTAGAATTTTAATATCTTGTCAACATTGTTTTTTTGGTGTTTGATAGCTGAGCAAAATCAGGGGATTGATGGCAAATGGTGTCACCACGGAACTGATCTGAAAATGCGAAGGAGAGTGCCGTGTCGCTCACTCAAGAGGCTTGTGAACGGCTTCGCGATGCGATTGTATCGGGCAAGTTTGAATTTGGCGAACGGCTGTCCGAAGAACAGATTGCCCGTGCGCTCGGCATGAGCAAAGCACCCGTGCGCGCAGCGTTCACAGATCTGCGCGATATGGGGCTGGTCAGCATTGTACCGCAGGCAGGCACATATGTTTTCACGCCCACACCGCAAGAAGTCAAAGAGATGAGCCATTTTCGCGCGATGCTGGAACGCGAGGCACTCGGCAGTGCGCTGGCACGTGATCCGGACGGTCTTGTGCAGGGGCTTTCAGCGGCAATCGTGCAAATGCAGCACGCGATTGATGTTCAGGAATTCACGCTTTACAGCCGTGCTGACAGTGCCTATCACCGTGAGATCCTGCGTCATGCCGGCAACCGCTATCTGGAAAAAGCGTACGATCTGACCGCCACCGCGCTGGAAGCTCTGCGTGCCCATTTGCAATCTGGCGAAGGTGATTTCTGGCAGCGTTCCTTTGCCGAACACACCCAGATGCGCGATTTGATGGCCAAACGCCAGTTTGATGAAGCACAGGCCTTGCTCGAAGAGCATATTCTGGTGATCAACCGATCAATCTCACTGCCTTCTGCGAACATCAACCAGCGCACCAAAAGCCGCCGACGCTCTGATGAAGAATATACAAAATTGCTTTCATAATCGCTTTTAGCGCGGCCTTAAGAGATCGGGATAAAAGTGATTGCAACAAAGCGTATTCGTGCGGCTATTTGATTTCTGCAATCTTTCCAATGGACTTCGCTGGCATAGGAAGCCGTACTGCTCCTGTCCTCATAGGGCCTGATCGCTTTTCACCCTGTTGCGGGCTTCGTCAGCCCAAGCCCGAAGGTCGGCTTTAACGACTAAGCCGCAAAACGCGGTTGCGCCCAGCATTCCGAAACACGTTTACGGAATGGGCCGCTTTGAAAATCCGGAATGAGATTTTTTGGCGCGATTATTAAATCGCTGAAAGCAAGGATTGAAGCGATGGTGCCCCCGGGGAGAATCGAACTCCCACTCTCAAAGAGAAACAGATTTTGAGTCTGCCGCGTCTACCAATTCCGCCACAGGGGCAGGCAATTTGGGTGCGCTTTCACACCCTCCATCGACGGGCGGGATAATAGCTGTAAATTTCGCGGGGTCAATGGGGGTTTATACAAAAATGTGATCAATCTTAAGATTGCCAACTGCATCATTGCGATTAGCCCTGAAATGCGCTTTGATCTGCCCAGTTTTAAGGCCTTGCGCCACTGATCAATTCACTTACCAACAATACAGGGCGCAATTGCCGTGATCCGCAGTCTTTATGATTGGACCATGAACCTGGCCGGGCATCGTCATGCCGGCTGGGCACTGTTTTTCATTGCAGCAATTGAAAGCTCGGTCTTTCCGATTCCACCTGATATCCTTTTGATCCCCATGATCATTGCCGCCCCGACCAAGGCATGGCGCTATGCGCTGATATGTCTGGTGGGTTCCGTTCTGGGCGGCCTGATTGGATATGGCATCGGGTATTTCCTGTTTGAAACGGTCGGGCAACCTGTTCTTCAGCTTTATGGCTATGGGGCGAAGTTTGATCAGTTCCGTGACTATTATAACGAATGGGGCGCATGGGCGGTGTTTATCGCCGGTATCACGCCGTTCCCATACAAGGTCATCACGATCCTTTCGGGGGTTACCGCCCTTGATCCAACGGTCTTTACACTCGCCTCCATCCTTGCCCGTGGTTTGCGGTTCTTTATCATTGCGGCCCTGATCTGGAAATTTGGGCCGGTCATCCGTGATTTTATCGAAAAACGCCTAGGCCTCGTTTTCACCATATTTATTGTGGTTCTTGTCGGTGGGTTTGCGACGATCAAACTGATCCCGCATGGTTGACCCGATGCATATATTTAATGGAAGACGACATACGGACCTTGTGATGTTCAAACTGCTGCGCCCCCGTTTCGCCCCTGCCTTGGCACCGATCATTCTGTTGTTGGTTTCAACCGGCAGTATAGGCTTTGCCCTATATGCCCAACATGTCCAAAAACTGCTGCCCTGCATTTTGTGTCTGTATCAGCGCACGCCATTTTACACTGTCGCGGGCCTGTCCGTTCTTGCCCTGCTCCTGATTCGTTTTCCGGCGGCTGTGCGCGCGATTGTTTATCTTTGCGCTGTCGTTTTCGCCGTCGGAACGGGCATTGCGATCTATCATGTTGGTGTACAGGAACTCTGGTGGCAGGGACCGGCCATGTGTGGTGGGGTTCAAAGTGGTGCAGGATCGCTGGCCGAGCTTAAAGCGCAACTCCTCGCCCAACCGATTATTCGCTGCGATAAAATCGACTGGAAACTGTTTGGCATCACAATGCCAACGGTCAATGTCTTCTTCTCTGCGGCCTTAACCGTATTCTGCCTGATCGCACCATCGCGCTGGATCAAGAAACAAGCCTGATCCCCGCGCGATAAGAATTCCGAAAAGTGGTTGTAGGAATCCCCCTCAGCAAACCCGTCTGACACGTCAGACGGGTTTCTTTGTGTCTGACATCTCTTTTTACGCGAATATATCTTCAGTAAATACACAATTATTCACATGATAATGAGAATTGTTATTGTTTGCAAAATAATCCCGGTTATATTTGGCCACGGATTCTCCGCCGATACAACAGCCCACACCACCCGCGACAAAGGACATGATCAGGATTGACCGACATGACGTTCCATCCCCAGATGACCAGTAGCATCAAAGGCATTTCCCTTCTTGATGATCTGCGTTTCCGTCGTTGGGACGCAGCCATTACCGATCTTTGGCATGTCGAGTGTGAAGAAGAAGCTGGCGGCACATATGTATCGCGCGCCCCGCTTCTCGTATCGATCCTGGAATGCATCGGCAATACAGAAGCACAGGTCCGCACAACGCGTCACAACATCGGCACACGTTATCAAAAGCAAGGCTGCCTTTACTATATTCCTGCCGGAATGGAGATCTCTTCGGAATTTATCGGCAAATGTCGCTTACGCCATCTTGATCTTCATCTTGATGTAAACGCCCTTGAGAATAGCTTGGGCAGCACAATCGACCGAACCATACTGGAAACACCGCGTATCGGGTTTTGCGACCCGCGTATTATGACGATCACCCGGTTGCTGGCTGAGAACCTTAAAAGTGACTTCCCTGATCCTCAACAATACGGCGAAGGGCTTATCACGGCCCTGACATCGGCATTGTTCCAACCAAACCAAATTGACGAGCCCCAACGCAAGCGCGGCAAACTGGCCCCGCACCATTTGCGTAAATCTGTCGATTACATTGAACAGAATTGCGGTCGAACCATCCGGCTTGATGAGCTGGCCCAACTGACCGGGCTGTCACAGTCCTATTTCTGCTCGGCCTTTCGTGAATCAACAGGCATGCCACCGCAAAAATGGCAAATGAAGGCACGGGTAGAACGCGCAAAAGACATGCTTAAAGACAACAGCGCACCGTTGGCATCTGTTGCCCTTCGAACCGGTTTTGCTGATCAGGCCCATTTGACCCGTGTCTTCCGGCGCATCGTTGGCACGACACCTGGCGCATGGCGCAAAGAACAACTGGCCTGAAATTAAACCAAAATCCGTTCAATACGGACAAATCCGGTTCAATATTCCCGCCTCCCGAACGTGGTATCGAATGCCCATCATGAAAGATGGCCAGCCGGTTCCCGCCAAGCAGGTCGTCATCACAGACAACCGACACAGGGAATCCCAAATGCGTTTTACAGGACAGACACTGTCTTCACGACTTTTGCGTGGCACTGCGGTCGCATTGATTTTTGCTGCCCCTAATTTTGCGTTGGCGCAATCAAATGATGATGCGACAGCGACCGAAGCAGAAAACACCGAAGCGACCGAAACACCGGCCATCATGATCGAGGCGGATCAGCAATTCGAAACCGCCACCTCACCGGTTCAAGGCTTTGTTGCGACCCAAAGCGGCACCGCGACAAAAACCGATACCCCGATTGTCGAAACACCGCGTTCGATGTCTGTGGTTGGCAAGGACGAAATCGAACTTCGTCAGGCTCAGACCGTTATGGACGCGCTTAAATACTCAGCAGGCATTCAGCCCGATCAGTTTGGCTATGACACACGGTATGACTGGTTCAAGGTCCGTGGCTTTGCCCAACAGGATGTCGGTCTTTACCGGGATGGCTTACAGCTTCGTTCTTCAGGATATGCGTCTTTCCGTCAGGAAGCATATGGTGCGGAACGTGTCGAACTGCTGCGCGGCCCAACGTCCGTGATGTATGGGCAGAATGCCCCGGGTGGTTTGGTCAATGTTGTGACGAAACGCCCACATGAAGACATGGTCAATGAAGTTGCGCTTCAGGCCGGAAACTTCGATCACAAACAGGGCGCTTTTGATGTTGGCGGTAAACTGATCGAAGATGGCAGCGTTCTATATCGCCTGACCGGTCTGGTGCAGGATTCGAGCACTCAAACCAACATGGTTGATGATGACCGGGTTTACATTGCACCATCCGTCAAATGGCAGAACGATGATACGTCACTGACCATCCTGACCCATTACCAGCATGACAAAACTGGCTCTGGCAATAACTGGTTGCCAACGGTTGGCTCGATCTATGACGCACCGAATGGTGCAATTCCGGTAGATGTATTTACCGGCGAGCCCGCGTTTGAAGGCTATGAACGCGTCCAGACATCCGTTGGCTATGAATTCAGCCATGACATTAATAACGATCTCACATTCCGTCAGAACGCGCGATATGCGTTCGTCGATGTTGATTACAAAACCGTTTATGGAAACGGTTGGTCCGACGTAAATGCAGGCACATTGAAACGCAACACGCTGCGCACAGATCAGAATGCCCACACGATCACGATCGACAACCAGCTTGAAACCCGGTTTGACACCGCAAGCATCGGCCACACATTGCTGACCGGTGTTGACTATCAGCATAACATTTACGACCGCTATGCCGCCTATGGCACGGCGTCCGACTTGAATGTCTATAACCCGTCTTATGGTGGAACCATTAACGCCCTGACAACCTGGTATGATGACGATATTACCCTGCGTCAGCTTGGCCTTTATGCTCAGGACCAGATTGATTTCGATGATCATTGGACACTGACCCTTGGCGGGCGTCAGGACTGGTCGGATGAAAAGAAATATAACAATGCGAGCAATGGTGCCGAAAGCAGCACCAACGACCATGCATTTTCGGGGCAGGCTGGTGTCGTCTATAAAACCGAATTTGGTCTTGTACCTTATCTCAGTTATTCGGAATCCTTTACCCCGGTGGCAAGCCAAAGCGGCCAGAACTTCGAACCGGAAACCGGGCAACAGTACGAAATCGGTGCAAAATATGAACCGCTTGAGTTTAACGGCCTGTTCACCGCAGCCCTATATGACTTGCGCCGTCAGAATGTCACCACCACCGATCCCGATGACAGCGCACGCAAAGTTCAAACCGGAGAAGTCCGCTCCCGCGGCATCGAACTCGAAGCAACCGTCGAGCCAATTGCAGGTCTTACCAGTAAAGTCGCATACAGCTTTAACGATGCTGAGGTAACCAAGGACAATGACGGCTATAAGGGGAACGCACCGGTTGGCGTCCCGGAACATACGGCATCGCTTTGGGCTGATTACACCCTTCAAACCGGCACCATGAAGGGCTTTGGCTTTAATGGTGGTGTTCGTTATCTGGGTAAGCAGTATGGCGATCAGTCAAACAGCTTCCAAGTTCCATCAGCAACACTGTTTGATGCTGGCATTCACTATGAAATTGACAGCTATCTGCTGGCACTGAACGCCACCAACCTTGCCGATGAACGTTGGGTCGCGACATGCTCGGGCTCAAACGCTTGTTACTACGGCCAAGGCCGCACCATCCTTGCCATGGTCAAATACCGCTGGTAATTGGCTTAGCGCGTTTGAGAGCTTCACAGAAAAAGCACTGCCCTTTTGCGGCAGTGCTTTTTTCTACAAACATCGACTTTAGAAGTCGTAATCCAGTTCCGTATCCCAATACAAAAAATCCCGCCAACTTTCGTGAAGATAGTTTGGCGGGAAACGGCGTCCTGATGTCTGGAGTTCGTGCATCGTGGGCTGTCCCGGCGTCCTGCGCAATCGCAGGCCCGCCTCGCGGACCGATCGGCAGCCTTTGAACAGGTTGCACTCAGAACAGGCCGTAACGATGTTTTCCCAATTGGTCCGCCCACCGCGCGCACGCGGGATGACATGATCAAAGGTCAGCTCGTTGGTCGGCAACCGGTCGCCACAATATTGACAGGAAAACTGATCGCGCAAAAAGACGTTAAAACGTGTGAAGGCCGGGCTGCTTTTAAGCGGAACATATTCCTTAAGCGATATGACGCTGGGCAGCTTCATCGTAAAGGATGGTGAATGGACTTCGCGGTCATATTCCGAAAGCACGTTGACGCGATCCAAAAAGACCGCCTTGAGCGTATCCTGCCAGCACCATAGGGACAGCGGGAAGTAGCTCAACGGCCGGAAGTCGGCGTTAAGAACAAGTGCAGGACACACATTGGGCGATAAATGCATACCATCCGCTCCACCGTGTTTACCGAGTCGCTTGCCTTATTTAGCAGGTCCGTGAATCGCGTGTGATGAACATATCATGACGTTTCACCAAACCAGACGCCCCGGCGACTAAACCACTGATAGAGAAAAGTATAGACCAATTTCGCAAAAGCGCAAAGCCCGTGTTCCGGCGAGTCGCGTTTTGCCGACCCTTGGTCACTATAACCCATAGAGCGCCTATACATAGCGCATGTCGCAAAGCACAAAAAAAAGCCGCCCATCTAGGATGGTGCAGCTATTTCCGCGGTTTGATGCCAAACCAAATATCGTCAGAAAAACGAAGGGCCCGCCAGAAGCGAGCCCTCGTAAAATCTGTCTGTAAAGCAGAAGCCTGAATTAGGCAGCTTTTGCTTCAACAGCTTTGGCAACCTGGCGTTTGATTTTCACCAAATCAGCCGGAAGCTTTGCATTTGTCGTGCTGAGCAAAAACGCATCCAGACCACCACGTTTTTCGATGGTGCGGACAGCATTGGTGGTCAGACGCAGACGCACCGAACGACCGAGCGACTCGCTAAGCAGCGAAGTCGGCTGCAGGTTCGGGAGGAAACGACGTTTGGTACGATTGTGGGCGTGGCTCACATTCATGCCGACCAAAACGCCTTTGCCGGATACCGGGCAGCGACGTGCCATGACCTGATCTCCTGGTCTATAAATTCGCAAAAGGACGCTTGGCCTGAACATGCAGGCCCGCGCTTGGAAGCGGGTTATTACCGCCTCTCACCAATGTCGTCAAGCCTTCATCAACCGAAATCTGCGACAAAAGCGCTTATCAGAGGTGTTTTTGCATTAATCCGCGGTATGGATCGTATTTTACCCAACTCAACCGCACGAAATCCACGACTTTTCAAACCTGCGCGACAATATCAAAGGCCGGTTTCACAGCTAAATTCACCGTTAGGCAACCGGTATCCCGGTCGATTCTCCGCCCATTTTGGCCAAACCCGGCCAAATAAATTCAGGTTTCCCAAGCGATTCTATCTGTGTTGTCGATATTTCCCCATCGCATAGGCGTTATATCGCGCCCCTGATTGATACGGATCAAAACATCGGCCCACATATATAGGTATCTTTAACAGCATGAGTTAACAAACCCGGATCAGGAGCATGACGGGCCATGAAATCAGATAGCACTGTATCTTTGCCACTTTTGGGCATTCTGCTGGTCGCTGTGGTCGGCCTTGCGCTTTATGTTATCGGCTTTGTTCTGGCCCATTTTGGCGTGTCCGTCGCGTCTTTCTGGCTTTATGTGGCACTGGCCCTTGTCCCGGTAAGCTTCCTTGTCCTGTTTGATTTCAGCCGCTAATTCCCGCACCACCATCCAGTTACCAAAACGGCCTGCCACGAATGTGTGCAGGCCGTTTTTCGTGATGTTCATGCACCCAAACTATTTGGGGTAAAAGTCAGCCCTGCAGTAAGACAGAGCTTAGATCAAGCCTTCCGCCTTAAGGGCCTGTTGCGTTGCCGGGCGGGCCAGAACGCGGTCACGATGCTTGGCAATATTGGGATGCCCCGCAAGATCAATCTCGCAATGTGCTGACCAGTTCACCAGAACGAACATATAGATATCGGCAACAGTGAAGCGGTCCTTTAGCAACCAGTCGCCATTGGCAGATAGGACCGTTTCAAGATAGTCATATCGCGCCAGAACGTTTTTACGCGCCTGTGCCCGCTCAGTATCCGAACTATTTGGATTAAACAACGGCCCAAAGGATTTGTGCAGCTCAGCCGAAAGATAATTCAGGTGCCCTTGCAAAATGCCGCGTGCAACTGTTCCGGCTTTGGGCACAAGTGCCACATCCGGCGCCTGATCGGCCAGATACTGAATGATCGCGACACCTTCGGTCAGGAGCGTTGCATCGTTAAGCATAAGGGCGGGCACATATCCTTTGGGATTGATCGCAACAAAATCTTCCCCGTGTTCCGTTTTTTTGGTCGCCAGATCAACCTTTTCAAGGTCAAAACTGCTGCCAAGTTCGTTGAGAACAATATGGGGAGAAAGCGAACAAGCACCCGTTGCGTAATAAAGCTTCATTGTCTTTTATCCTTAAATATCTTTGAGGTTTCGACCATCAGGCCGCTGATTTATATCCACGCGCATCAAGCCCGGACGAAAGCGCATCCATCAGACTTGAAACACTGTCATGTTTCAGATTGGCACTGGCTTGACCGGCATAGATCGAGGTGAATTCAGTTCGGTTCTGCGCGATACAGGCTGCCTTGATCTTTGAAACGAAAAAAGCCTGAACCGGGAAAGGCGGCAGTTCCGTAATGCGCTTTTCCATTTCATCGATCAGCTTGTTGCGCACGCCACGCGCCAAACGCCCGGTATAGGTCCGGGTCAAAACCGTATCGTGGATTTCGCCTGACAGCAGCAATTGACGATGCTGATCGTTGGTGCCGGATTCGGAACAGGCAAGGAATGCCGATCCAAGCTGTGCAGCGCCGGCCCCCAAATGCAACGCGGCCATTACCCCGCGCGCATCGGAAATCCCGCCTGCTGCAATCACCGGCACGCTGACACGATCGGCAATCAAAGGCACAAGAGCCAAAGTCCCGATCAGGCTGTCTTCTGCCCGTTTCAGGAAAGACACCCGGTGCCCACCGGCTTCAAATCCGGTTGCGACGATCAAATCCACACCCGCAGCATCAAGTGCCTCGCCCTCGGCAACGTTCGTCGCCGTGCCGATGGTAATGATGTTTTGCTGTTTGCATTTGGCGATCACGGCTTTTGACGGCACACCAAACACGAAGCTAAAGGCAGGCGGCTTTGCTTCTATCAAGGCCTCGACCTGATCTTCGAACCGTTCGTGATAGCGATCTGGCATTGTCGGCAGATCAACACCAAGTTCGTGATAGTAAGGTGCAAAGATCCCGGAAACGCGTTCGAATTCTTCCACACCAATAACCTCGCCTCCCGGGTCATGATCCGACACCCACAAATTAAGGGCAAAAGCCCCGTCTGTAAGGCTTCGCAGATTATTGGTCAGTTCGGCCATTTTATCCGGGGCCACGATATGCGCCCCGAATGATCCCATCCCGCCACGGTTCGATACCGCGCTCACCAGTTCGGGGGTGGAAATGCCACCGCCAAACGGCCCCTGAATGATGGGTAGATCAATTCCAAGTATGCCCGTGACATTTGATGTCATATGCATTGTTGTCTCCTTCGTTAGGAACGATTGAGGAGACTTAAACGCATAAAATTACCTTTGAATAGGTAGTAACTTTAGGTAACCTGCACTTTGAGATTACCAAACAGTAACCATGTGAGCGAACGGTGCCCTTAAAAGTCCGGAAAAATAAATCCAACCAGCCCCCCGACAACTGCCCGCTTGCAGAGTGCCTGCCATTGATTGAAGGGGCATGGACACCGGGGGTGATCTGGTATCTGAGTGGCGGGGCACGCCGCTTTAACGAGCTTAAACTCGATCTTCCGGGCATATCGGCCAAGATGCTCAGCACACGTTTGCGCGATCTTGAACAAAAGGGCGTCGTCGTGCGGACCGTCATGCCAACATCGCCACCATCGGTGGAATATGCCTTAAGTGATCTGGGGCGTGAGCTGATCCCGATCCTTGAAGCAATCATTGATGTCAGTAAACGGCTCAAACGGCGCAAGGCCGAAAGCCCGGTTGCCGCCGCCTTATCTCATGACATGACCGCGCACCCCGTTTGACTGTTCGCTTAAGGCTTACGCATCAGACACGGCTTTGATCTGCCAATGGCAGTCCTGACACGGGATGCTACCGGGGCGGGCAAAGAAATACCCCTGGTGGGCATCAACCCCCATGGCTTCAAGAACATCGCGCTGATGCGCGGTTTCGACACCTTCGGCGATGACTTTCAATCCAAAACGGTGTGCGATCAAAATGGCACCTTCGATCACCACACGTGTGTTTTCATCCATTTTCAAGACAAATGATTTATCGATTTTGACCGCATCAATCCTGATCTGATGAAGACGCGACAGCGATGAGTAGCCTGTGCCAAAGTCATCAATATGGATTTCAATCCCCATGTCATGGAGTTGATCAAGCACATTGGCAATCTGAACCGTCTGACGCTTTTCAAAGATCGATTCGGTAACTTCAAGCACCAGCCGATTGGCCGAAAGCCCGGTATCGGCAAGAATGGTTTCAACCATTTTTGCAAAACGCGGAACGATGATTTGCCGGACAGATATATTGACGGCAACCTTGGTTTCCACGGCAATATCGGTGCAAGACTGGATAGTTTTGCAGGCATCCCGCAGGACCCATTCGCCGATATCAACAATCAACGCACTTTCTTCGGCAATCGGAATGAAATCATCGGGTGGAATGATGCCAAGCTCAGCACTGTGCCAGCGTAACAGCGCCTCATATGAAACAATGGCACCATCTTTCGCATTGATAACCGGTTGGTATTCAATATGGAATTCTTCGGCACTTAGTGCGCGGCGTAAGGCTTGGTTAATCGCAAGCCTGCGTTCCTGTTCAATCAGAAGCAAGCTGTCATAATCATACACCGACCCGCGCCCGGCCCGTTTGACTTCTGCTGCGGCTAAATCGGCCCAATGGATCAGCTCGGAAATGCCCGGATTGTCTTTGGGCGCAAAGGCAATGCCGGTACTAAATCCAACCTGAAGCGTATGACCGACAATGGTAATCGGCTGACTGACCGCGTTCTGGGCCTGTTTGATTGTCGTTTCGACCAAACCATGAAGTTCGTCCTTAGGAGCCACCAGCACCATCAGGAACTCATCCCCGCCCCAGCGTCCGACAGCATGCTGATCGTCGGCATGTTGGCGCAGTCGGTCACCGACCACCCGCAAAACTTCATCGCCGATCGCGTGACTAAGCCCGTCATTGATCTGCTTGAAGTGATCAAGATCAATAAACAGGACTGCGAAATCAAGACCATCAGACAGCTCGGACTTACTTTCAAACCATTCATGGATACCATCCCGGTTCAAAAGCCCGGTCAAGGTATCGCGGACAACAAGATTTCGAAGTTCTTCGGTCCGCTTTTCAACACGGGCCTCAAGCGTCGCGTTCCAATTTTCCGTAATGCGGTTTTTCTGTCTAAGATCATCAACCAGATCATCATGTTGATGCTTAAGAACCAATGATCTGAATAAAATTGCGTGGTTATTACGATGGGTCACCAACATCACGATCAGGAATATCATCCCCAAAAAAGCAAGAATGTAGTTCGGATCAGACATAAAGGTCAGGATCACAGTCGGTGGAACCAACAATGCAATCAGGTAAATGCGCCCAACCAGAAACATCGGCGCAAGGATACCTGTCGCTCCGCCTGCAAGTCCGGCAAAGATGATCATGGTCAAAAACTGGCTTTCGCCACGCACAGTCGGAACTTCAAGAATTCCAATGGCGGACCAAAGAAATCCCCCTGCCAGAACCCCAATCACATAGTAAAAATGCCAGCGGAGAAAATCGTTGGTCTCAAGCTCACTCGCCCCCATGCGTGCGCGGCGATAAAGATAACTGCCCCAAAGGCGAAAAACGCATAAAATGACCACCACCGCGAACCATATCACGGTGCTCGTATGAAGATCATCTTGCGCCCAGAACATCAGAACCACACCGGCACTGGCCGCAAGGTTAACCAGTATGTTTGCCCAGTTATTGTGATATGCCAGATCAAGCAGGTCGCGTTGCACTTTTCCGATCAAATCTTCACCGGTCATCAACGCTATTTCGGGATCAACAAATCGGCTACCGATTTTCCTGACCAAACTGGCGTAACTTTCCATCTGGTCTTTTGCCTCTGAATTCTTCAGTCACACAAAGCATCCTATACATACGTACTAATTTGCGCCAATGAGAATATAAGCAAGAAACCAAGCAGCATGGAAATGCCACCGGGCGACAGCACCGTCAGGACGGCCCGTCACCCGATGACATAAAATGGTCGATTAGAAAATCTCAAACACCTGTCCTGTCTGAAGCCCTTCGATAGACTTCGCATAACCAAGGGCCGCACGGGCAGCAGGAACCGGATCATGACCCCGGAAATAGGGCGCGTAGCCTTCCATTGACTCAACGATAACGCCCGGGCTAACGGCATTGATACGCATGCCCGGTTTGATTTCAAATGCTGCGGATTTAACAAAGGATTCAATCGCGCCATTTACCATCGAAGCCGAACTTCCATAGCGTATCGGGTCTTTTGAAAGAATACCGGTGGTCAGGGTAAAGGATGCATTTTCGGCAACATAATCACGACCAATCAACACCAGATTGACCTGTCCAAACAGCTTGTCATCAATACCGACACGGTATTTTTCTTCGTCCATTTCCGCAAAGTCACCGAAATGTACCTTGCCGGTTGTTGATACCACCGCATCAACCGCCCCGACCTTTTCAAACATCGCACGGATCGATGTGCGGTCTTTAAGGTCAACATTCACATCACCACTGTTGCGTGAGGCGCGGATAATTTCGTGGCGCGGGGATAATTCGGCATCAACACCTTTGCCAATGACGCCCGATGCGCCGATCAAAAGAACTTTCATTTCAGTCTCCATATGTGGAAATTCCAATAAACGAATGATTTCACAAAACAGTTCCGGCGATAATCTGGTTATTTCCGAACCAATCGTTTAATATTTTAAACAATGAAAGATTATCTCAGCGAAATGCGCAGCTTTGCGGCAGTGATTAAACAGGGCAGTTTTACCAACGCCGCCCAAGCGACCGGCGTGTCCAAAGGATTGATCAGCCAGCATATCAAACGTCTCGAAGATGTTCTGGGTGCACAGCTGCTTTTCCGGTCCACCCGCAAACTTGAACTGACCGAAATTGGCAGCACGTTTTTGGTTTATTGCCAAAACATCACGCAAAGTGCCGATGCTGCCTTTGAGGCCGTTGAAACATTACGTGGCGAGCCGATTGGCACCGTGCGCATGACTGTGCCCGTATCCTTCGGCGAGATGTTTCTCCATGACATCATCGTTGCGTTTCAACAAAATCACCCGCGCATCCAGATTGAAATGGAACTGGAAAACACGTTCCGCGACCTTCAGGCATCCCATATTGATCTGGCGATCCGTGCCGGACTAACCGATGACCCGGATCAGGTTGCCATTCCACTGGGACAACTTTCCGAACTGATTTGTGCCAGCCCCGACTATTGGCAAAACCATTCAAGGCCCCAAAGGCCTGATGATCTGGTCGATCACAATTGTCTGGTTAATTTCCAGTATTACAAGGATCGCAAATGGGTGTTCTTCTCCAAAGATGGCCCGCAATCGATCACCGCGAACGGTAATCTGCGTTTAAACCACTATCCGTTGATCCGAAATGCAACGCTTCAGGGATTGGGTGTTGCCCGCCTGCCCCGCTATGTCGCAATGCCTGAAATCCGTGCCGGGCGGCTTGAAACGGCGCTGGATGACTATCGATCTCCATTGCGACCGATCTACTTGGTTTATCCCTATCAGGGGAACCTGCCGATTAAAAACCGGCTCATGATCGATTTCATCAGAAACTGGTTTAGCACCCACCCCGACCTTCTGGAAACCCATACGCTGGGCAACTCGGACAGGGATTAAGTCAATTGAGTAAGTTCACTCACTTGAGGTGGTGTCGTGCCGTCCTCGCGCATAGACCGCAGGGTTTTCGATTTATCGCGCTTGGCAAACCGCTTGCCATCTGCCCCGGTTAAAAGACCATGGTGATGATATTCCGGCACGTCATAGCCCAGTAATTCCTGCAGCAAGCGATGCAGGTGACTGGCAAAGAACAAATCCTGCCCGCGGGTAACAAGGGTAACGCCCTGAAGATGATCATCATGGGTAACCGAAAGATGGTAACTGGTCGGAGTGTCTTTGCGTGCTAACACCACATCGCCAAAGATTTGCGGGGTCGCGATCTGTTTGCCCAATGCCCGATCAAACCAGACAAGTTCCGGGCCAGCCTGTTTGATTGCACCATCCATATCCAGACGTAACGCATAGCTTTCGCCTGCTTCAATCCGTTCCGCCCGTTCGGTTGCGGAACAATGCCGACACGTACCGGGATATAGTGCGCCATCGGGACCATGCGGCGCATTCCCGATACGCGCGACTTCGGCCTGAATATCCTTACGCGTGCAAAAACACGGATAAAGCAAACCCATCTCGGTCAAGCGGTCCAGCACGTTTTGATAGTCCGCAAAATGATCCGACTGTATGCGAACCGGATCCTCCCAACGCAATCCCAGCCACGCTAGATCTTCATAGATCGCAGACAGGAATTCAGGTCGGCACCGGGTTTGATCGATATCTTCGATCCGCAATAAAAAACGGCCATCCAACCCCGCCTGTTTTGCACAAAACAAGGCAGAGGCTGCATGGCCGAGATGAAGATATCCAGTTGGACTGGGGGCAAAACGGGTGATGGCGGTCATATCAGCACGCCCCCATTTTTACCAACGGTCGCGGTCGCCTGCGGCGCGGTCGCGCGGCTGCGCAGTATCGGCTGGCACATGACGCAATGGACGCTTTGGCTGGCGCGCGCCCTGTTCATCAAACAGATCAGAAAGTTCGCGCAGCATCGCGCCGCCCAGTTCTTCCGGATCGTTGATTGTCACCGCACGACGATAATAGCGCGTCACATCATGACCAATACCGATGGCCATCAGTTCGACCGGCGATCGGGTTTCGATCATGTCGATCACTTCGCGCAAATGCCGTTCCAGATAATTTCCCGAATTGACCGACAATGTTGAATCATCAACCGGCGCGCCATCGGAAATCACCATCATGATGCGGCGTTGTTCTGATCGGCTTAACAAACGCTCATGTGCCCACAGCAGTGCTTCGCCATCGATGTTTTCTTTAAGCAGCCCTTCGCGCAGCATCAAACCAAGGTTTTTACGCGCACGACGCCACGGCGTATCGGCTGCTTTATAAATGATATGGCGCAAATCATTCAAACGTCCGGGTTTCGGCGGCTTGCCACTTTCGACCCAGCGTTCGCGCGATTGTCCGCCTTTCCATTGGCGGGTGGTAAAGCCAAGAATTTCGACCTTCACCCCGCATCGCTCCAACGTCCGGGCCAGAATATCTGCCGACAATGCCGCAATCGTGATCGGACGCCCACGCATGGACCCGGAATTATCAATCAGAAGGGTCACGACCGTATCGCGGAAATCGGTATCCTGTTCCTGCTTGAACGAAAGAGACGTCGACGGGGTCGAGACGATCCGCGCAAGTTTGGCCGCATCAAGGATGCCTTCTTCAAGGTCAAAGTCCCAGCCACGGTTTTGCTGCGCCATCAAACGGCGCTGTAACCGGTTGGCAAGACGTGAAACCACGTTCTGAAGATTGGCAAGCTGCTTATCAAGCATCGCACGCAGGCGCGACAGTTCGAGATTTTCACAAAGCTCGTCGGCTGTGACGACTTCGTCAAACTCACGGGAAAACGGCTCATAGCCGCGTTCAATCGGCTCGTTGCGACCATCAAATTCTGGCTGTTCACCCGGTCCGGCAGGTTGTTCTTCCTGCGACATGGCTTCAAGCTGCTGATCGTCAATATCGCCTTCGCCTGCTTCGGCGTCTTCGGTGCCGGCATCTTGTTGCTGATCACTGCCATCCGGTTCTGAATCGTCATTCTGGCCCTGCTGGCCGCCCTGACTTTCCATGTCTTCCTGTTCAGGATCGGTTTCGCCTTCTTTGTTCTCGTCATCCTCGCCTTCCTGTTCAGGCGGGACGTCATCAAGATCATCCTCAAGCGAAAGATGATCAAGCAAGCGGCGCATACCACGCGCAAACGCATCCTGATCATCAAGAACATCAACAAGGTCGGACAAGTCCGAACCCGCATTTTCTTCGATATGGGTGCGCCACAAATCAATCAACGGACGGGCGGATTCCGGGGCCGGTTCGCCGGTAAAGATTTCACGCGCCAGCATCCCGATTGCATCGGAAAACGGGGCATCATCACGGGTTTTCAGACGATGATAGTTTTTGGCGTGGCAATCTTGTTCAGCATGTTCGCGCAAATTTTTGCGCACACCGGGGAAATACCGCGATCCCACGGCTTCGCAGCGTGCGGTTTCAAGCGCATCGTAAACAGCCTGTGCTTCGGCTGTTTCGGGCATACGTTTGGCGTGCAGTGCCACGTCATGGTGGCGCATCTTAAGCGCCCAGCCATCGGCTATACCGCGAAGATCCGCGACTTCATCCTTGGGCATCGCCTGTTTGGGCATTGGCAAACGCACATGTTCGCCGTACCCCCCCGGACGCCCGCCTTTGACAAAGCCGACTTCCAGATCATTGCGCCCGGCAAGCGCACGAAACGTCGCTGCCGTACCGCGCAAGAACCCGGAAAGAGCCTCATCATTCTTCATCACACTACTCGCTTCTGGGACCAACTCGCCAATCTGCTTCAATGACACGCCTTAGCGCACCATCACATTAATGGCTTCCTCAGGCAGGTCTTCACCAAAGCAACGCTGATAATATTCCGCCAGGATCGGACGTTCGACTTCATCGCAACGGTTCAGGAACGTCACGCGGAAGGCATAGGAAATGTCATTAAAAATCTTGGCGTTTTCAGCCAGCGTAATCACGGTACGCGGGCTCATTACGGTCGAGATATCACCGGCAACAAAACCCTGACGGGTCAGATTGGCCAATGCGACCATTGCTTCGATCTTCTGACGGCCTTCGGCATCATCAAATGCCGGTACCTTGGCAGCAACGATGTTGGTTTCATCTGCAACCGACAGATAGTTCAGGGTTGCAACGATCGACCAACGGTCCATCTGTGCCTGGTTGATTTGCTGCGTACCATGATAAAGCCCGGTGGTATCACCAAGACCAACCGTGTTTGACGTCGCAAACAGGCGGAAATGCGAATGCGGGTGGATCACTTTGTTCTGATCAAGAAGTGTCAGTTTACCATCAACTTCCAGAACACGCTGGATCACGAACATCACATCCGGGCGACCGGCATCATATTCGTCAAACACCATCGCCACAGGGCGTTTCAGCGCCCACGGCAAAATACCTTCGCGGAATTCCGTGATCTGTTTGCCATCACGCAAAACAATCGCATCTTTACCGATCAGATCGATACGGCTGATATGGCTATCGAGGTTCACGCGTACACACGGCCAGTTCAGGCGCGATGCCACCTGTTCGATATGGGTCGATTTACCCGTGCCGTGATACCCCTGGATCATCACACGGCGATTGTGGGCAAAGCCCGCCAGAATCGCCATTGTGGTATCACGGTCAAAACGATAGGTCGGATCTGCGACCGGCACGTGTTCACTGCCCTGACTGAATGCCGGGACGTCCATATCTGCATCAATTCCAAACGTATCACGTACGGAAATGGTGGTATCGGGTGCATCAAGCGGATGTTCCGCTGCAACACCTGTCGCTTCGTAACCTTGGCTCATAAGTACTCGCGTATTTTCAGACCGACACGGGTGGCGCGGTCGTTTCATTAAACTTGCTCATTAATAACGGCTAAGTCGCGTCACACAAAGGGAAGATACGTAAAAAATCTCTATTCCCGCAAAAGGTTCTGTCAATCAGACATCCCCGATACGTAATCTGCAAACAGATCGACCAGATTTTGCCGAGATTTAAGATACGATTACAGCGGAACCCGTGCTTCAAGATCACGGATATACCCCATCAAAGACGCATAAGCCGCACTGATAACTTTAAACCGTTCTTCTGCGGCTTTGTCCCCGCCATTGGCATCGGGGTGATATCTTTTGGAAAGGGCTTTGTATTTGGCTTTTAGCTCATCACGGGTAAACGGCCAGCCAAGATCAAGGGTTGCCATCGCCTGTTGCTGTTCACTTGGCATGCCAAGTGCGCCTGCGCGACGTTGGGCTTCTTCGCTTTTGCGTTTGCGTTCTGCGCGCGCATCGGCCTCTGCCCCCGGGCCATGATGGCTTTGGTCACCGTCTTCGTTAAAGAAGCCAAACCCGTCTTTGAACTTGAAGTTGAAGGGCTTTTTCGATCCGCGAATATGGCCGAACTGCCAGGTCGGGCGCTGCCAATGGGTGTCGCGGCGGACATCGTTTTCAATGTCTTCGGCCTTCATTCCTTCGTAATAGTTCCAGGATTTGTTGTATTCGCGGACATGATCCAAGCAGAACTGATAATAGTCGCGCAGCTTCCGATCCTTGGGCGCACGAAATTCCCCATGCCCCTCACATCCCGGCCAATCACAATCGGGCAGAATGGGGTTCTCATGGTAAAGTGTCTTGCGCTTGTTACGGTGTCCGCGGTTCATTTGCGTCTATATGTTCTAAAAAGTCGAAGCTCGCAATATCATACGGGGCGTTTTAATGCGATAAAAGGCTTGAAAAACTGCCATCGCATGCCAGAACGGGGCATAGAGTTTCATTTTTGCAGTGATCTGCAAACATCCCAAGAGAATAGAGGCCCTTATCATGCAGGTTGCCAATCAGATCCGTGACATTCTGACTGCCGAGTTCGCACCACTAGAACTGAAAATTATCGACGATTCGTCAAAACATGCCGGTCATTCGGGTGCTGACCCGCGCGGCGAGTCCCATTTTTCCGTGCTGGTGGTGTCCGACAAGTTTGACGGGGAAAACCGTGTGAACCGCCAGCGGCTGGTTTATGGCGCACTTAATGAACTGCTTAAAGAACGCGTTCATGCCTTGGCGCTTAAAACCATGACCCCGGCAGAGTTTAAAGACGCACAGGAAAGCGGATCCCATTAATTACAATTCCACATCGTGAAATCAACCTAGACGATCCTTCCGATTAAGCGCAATGCTGGTGGCACAAGCTGTATTTACAACTTTTGTATTGCAGCGCGGATGCCGGTGAATGGCATTCGTTACAATCGGGAGGACTACGTAATGACTAAACGCCTACTATTGGCGAGCATTGCCCTCGCCATCTCCGGAACCGCTTATGCGCAAGCACCAGCACCGGACAATCTTGAAAAACTATCAAACTTCCAATCCACCGGGACGACCGAATTCACCCGCATTGAACAGGACGGCGACTATGCCGAGGGGATCAAAAAGACCCTTGATCGCATCAAGCTTCCTGACGGGTTCAAGATCGGGCTTTATGCCGTCGTTCCGGATGCACGCCATATTGCCGTCGGCCCGCAAGGAGTCGTGGTGTTTGTCGGCACCCGCAAAGATAAAGTCTGGTCGGTTACCGACCGCAACAAGGACCGGGTTGCTGACGAAGTAAAAGATTTTGCCCCGTCGCTGCGCTTTGCCATCCCCAATGGTCCGTGCTTCTCGCCGGACGGGATGCTGTATATTGCCGAACAAAACCGCGTCCTGACCTTCCCGGCCGCCGAGTTTTTCTATGAAAGCCCGGATGTTGCAGCGTTTAACGTTGTTAAACAGGGTGAACTGGTTCCACCATCGGAAGAAAGCTACAACCACACCGCACGCGTTTGTAAAATCGGCCCGGACGGGAAGCTTTATATCTCGCTTGGTCAGCCGTTTAACGTTGCACCGGAAGATAAACTGGACCTGTACCGCGAATTCGGGATTGGCGGGATTATCCGCATCAAGACCGATGGTTCCGAACGCGAAGTTTATACCTATGGGGTGCGCAATTCCGTTGGTCATGACTTCCATCCGGAAACCGGCGAACTGTGGTGGACGGACAATCAGGTGGATGGCATGGGCGATGACATCCCACCCGGAGAGATCAACCACCAGACCGCCGCCGGACAACATTTCGGACATCCTTGGTATGGCGGCGGTGACGTTCGTACCAACGAATATGCCGGGCAGGAAGTCCCCTACGATGTAGTCATGCCAGCCGTTGAAACGGTTGCCCATGCCGCTGACCTTGGCATGAGCTTCTATACTGGCAAGATGTTCCCGGCCAAATACAAGAACGCAATCTTCTCGGCCCAGCATGGGTCATGGAACCGCACGACACCGGTTGGTGCACGCGTGATGGTGACCTTCATCGATGCCGAAGGCAATGCCAGCATCGAACCATTTGCAGAAGGCTGGATCGACGAGAACGGCGAATATCTTGGTCGTCCGGTTGATGTTGCCCAATTACGTGATGGTTCGATCATTGTTTCCGATGATCTTGCCGGTGCTTTGTATCGCATTTGGTACGAGGGTAATTGATGCGTATTTTGCTGATCGCACTCCTCGGCGGGCTTTTGCCCGCCGGGGTTCTTTTCGCCCAGGACACAACAACCCCGACCCCAACAAGTGACGGCTCAACGTTAAAAGACGGGCGCAAAGTGGCTGGCATGTGCCGCACCTGTCATGGACTTGATGGCAAGGCGCGCATTCCCATTGCACCGCATATTGGCGGTGAACCTGTTGATTATCTGATCACGCAGTTACAGGCGTTCAAAAATGGCGACCGCGAACATGAAATGATGACTGTTGTGGCACGCGGCTTGTCAGACGATCAAATCAACAATGTCTCGCTTTGGTTCAACCATTTCGACGTAATGGCAACGCTTCCCATGGGAAAAACCGAAGATAATGCACCGGAACTGTGTGTTGGCTGCCACGGCGTGAACGGGATTTCTGAACTGGACGATGCCCCGAATTTGGCCGGAGAAACCAATATCTATATCGAGACGCAGCTTAAGGCATTTGCCAACGGCAAACGGACCCATGAGATCATGACGCCAATTGCCGAAGATCTAAGTGTCAAGGAAATGCAGGAAGCAGCCGACTGGTATAGCAACATCGCGATCAAGATCACGGATCCAAACGGAAGCTAGCGCCTGAACCCATCGACAAACATCGCTTAGCTTTCCGGGCGCAATGCCGCCGATACATCCAGCCCGACTGTCAAGGCGGCAAGGATCTGTCCGTTTTCCGGATCAATGATCGGGACGGTGATTTGTGACAGGAAAGATCGGGTGGATGCGTCAAACCGGATGTCGGCGATCAAGGCATGATCCCGATTAATATATTCGGCCATCTGATATTGCGGTTCATCAGATTGGTCGAAATCCGATGTCAGACGGCTCATGCCAACGGTCTGCCCATAGATATCAAACACAAAGGCTTCTGCCACTTGTCCCGCACTAGA
Organism: Thalassospira lucentensis; assembly: GCF_050516545.1. Classification (GTDB taxonomy): domain Bacteria; phylum Pseudomonadota; class Alphaproteobacteria; order Rhodospirillales; family Thalassospiraceae; genus Thalassospira; species Thalassospira lucentensis_C. The sequence goes on from NZ_CP191544.1 coordinate 3,186,379, forward strand.
GGCCTGGAACCCACGTAGATATTCCGACAGAACGTTATCAAGCACCTCACGCGCCCGGGCACTTGGCTCCCCCAGACGTCCCATCGCTATCCATTCTTCATCGATAAGTCGTTTATGGTCTGCGGATAACCGCCCACCGCCAAGAACAGCCCTTACATTCCCGATCAAATCTGCGGACTTGGCAAGCTGACGTACCATCGGCAACTGGACCCGTTCAATCGCATCACGCTCCCATGGTTCGAGATGCATTGGTTTTGTTTCACAAAATTCCAGCACACCGTTCAAATCGCTGAGCAGGTTGGGGAACTGTTCCACGTAACGTTTGGAGAAATACACCACCAACGGCGCATAACGTTCAAACTGAACGCGAAACTTCTCCGCGCCAAGATCCAGCTCATTTCGGGCAATCTCAAAACTGTGCTTGTCGACCAATGCAAAATCGACACGCCCCATTGCGACCTGCCCCACCAAGGAGGCGATGGATGGAACGCGCACAACATCGCCGTAGCCCTGTTCGGCTAACCATTCTGCTTCGTTCGATCCAAGTATCGCACCAATTGTCGAATATTCATTGGGTTTTGGTGCCTGTTTGGCTTGTGAACTACTGGTTAGCGTAGAGGGTGAAACCCATACCCATTTTTCCAAGGCCAGTGGCTTTGACGCCACCGCATATTCGTCCATGAACTCGCTGATGCGTGCCAAAAAGAACCCGTCCGAACGTCCGCTTTGAACCATTTCACGGTTCCGTTGACGCGGTGCCACGGCCAAACCGTACCCAACCCCGATACGTTCAAATGCACAATTCAGAACCGCGATGGAATACCCACCCAGCGTTCCATTTTGCAATTCTTGATAAGGCGGATGAAGATTGGTTTGCAGGATCAAGAAACTGTCCTGATTATCAACCGGCGCCTGCCCTTGCTCCGTCAGCAAAGGTGTTTCATCTGCGCTTACGGGTGAAGCAGCCCCACCTTGCAAAACACCAGACAAACCAATAGCCAGCGCGAACATTGAGATGTTACGCGCCAGAACATTTCGACCCTTCTTGTTCTTCTTTGTTCTTCCAACACGGCGTAATAAGGTCATGTCCAGCCTGACAAATACACGCGACGGATAGATTTTGATATTGGGCCTTCAAACGCCACTTGCAAGGTAAACTTATTGGCCTGCCCTTTGATCAGATAAACTCCAAGAACCTATTTCTCACCTGTATAGAAATCTGGGGCAACGCGCCGGACCGCAGGCCCGTCACTGCGCCAACCATGACAGGTATTGATCAATGGCATGCGCCGTTTTGGCGTTTTGTCATCTGAAGGATGCCCTTCTTGCTGTCCCTCAAGCGATTCACGGGCAAGGATCGGAAATACCGTCTGAAAAGCCGTGGTTGCAACCGGCCCCATCAACTCATTCAGATGCGTGCATCCATGAATACCTCCGACACGATCGCGGATTTGTTTGCGCAAGCCCGGGCCAAGCTTTAACCCGACCAGTTTTTCATAATCGGGCGCAATCGCCTCACATCCGGTGAAGGGCGCATAATCCGTGACCGCCTCGACCGCCTGTATGACAAGATCATCACCGATGGTGACCCGTATCCACATTTCATGGACAGGTTCGCCTGGCGGGATTTCACCACGGTCGTGATTGGCAAATCCGTATGTCTTGATATCGGTGATGTGGCCTTCGACATCCCACAACCCGTCCTGACGGCGAAACCCCTGACAGGTCACGGTGCGGGTATGAATATGTTCACGCGCGGCGGGGCTGGACAATGGCATCGGGAATTCTCTCCTTTACGTAAACGTAAAGATATTCACTTGCACGTTGTCACGCAACAAAGCATTTTTCAAAGAATGCCCACACCTATCCTCCCGCGCCCAAACAGGCCGGGAAAACGAACTTGGATTGAAGGCAAAAGCCGGATTACAGCCATCCTTGCGCCGGAAAATTCCCGCTAGGCGACGCCGTAATCCGATCCGAAGATGAACTTTTCACGTTCGCGAACATCTTCTTCAAGTTGCGCCTTGACCGCGTTGAACAGGTCACGGATCGACACCATGCCAATCACTTTATCCCCGTCGACAACAGGTAAGTGGCGGTAGCGCCGGGCACTCATCAAATTAAGCGCACTCATTGCTGTATCGTTGGGGCCAAGTGTATCGGGATCGCTGGTCATAACCTGTGACAATGGCACAGTCGCAGCATCAAGTCCCTTTGCCACAACACGGTTCACAAGATCACGTTCGGTAAAGATACCTGCAAGCTTTGCATTATCATCAACAATGATCACGGCACCGATTTTGCGTTCGGACATCAGGTTAACGGCATCCATTACGGAATCGGCGGGATTAAGTGTCGCTATGGATTGCTCCTTAACCACACCTGGTACGATTTTCGTATCCATTTTTCTCTCTCTGCAGATTGCTGTTGCCACACGCCCAAACCCGATCAGATCATTTGGTGCTGCGCTGCAAAACACTTGCGAAACACAGGGGCCCTTATTTGCAAGTGGCCCTGCAATCCTTTGGGTCAAGACCTTCTGACAAGATTTTAACCCATAAGTGGAGAAACTTAAAACGGTTTACGCCGAACCGGTTCATATCAGGAAAACGCAATCAACCATTCGTCGCGTCTGGCTTATTCCTGATCTGCCGCGATAATATCGGAAACTTCACGCATCCGCACACGCGTTACCTGATTACGAATACGGCGAAGGACTTCAAATTCAAACCCGTGGAAGCGGAAATGTTGCCCGACATCGGGAATACGTCGGGTTTCATACAGCAAAAGGCCCGCAACAGTTGCGGCCTCTTCATCGGGCAGACGCCAGCCAAATCGACGATTCAAATCACGAATGGTGACGTCACCGCGCACGATCACCGATCCGTCGGTTTGGGGTTGAACACCGACAACTTCAACATCGGTTTCATCGGCAATGTCGCCAACGATTTCTTCAAGAATGTCTTCAAGCGATACCACGCCTTCGAACGCACCATATTCGTCAACCACGATGGCAAAATGTTCGTGCCGTTCCTTGAATGCCTTTAACTGATCGGCAAGGGTCGTGGAATCCGGGATAAACCATGCTTCTGCGCATAATTCACGCACATCGGCTGCCGATGTCGGTTTTGCCCCGCGCACAATCGCCTTAAGCACTTCACGCGCATGCAAAACGCCAACGATGTTATCGGGGTCTTTTTCATAGACCGGAATACGGGTGTGCGGACTGGCCAGCACCGTATCAATAATCTCTTCCATCGAACGGGTGATATCAATCATCTGCACCTTGCGACGGTGCACCATGATTTCCCATACCCCGACATCCTCAAGATCAAGCACGCCATGCAACATGGTGCGTTCGGCGTGATGATTGCCGACGACAACATCATCGGCGTGCAATTCAATTGCCCCACGCAATTCGCGTTCGCTGTCCAGACCGGGGCCTTCGCCGCTGCCAAACAGCCGCAAAGTTGCCTGCACGACAACCTGAATGGTTTGCGTCACCGGGGCAAAAAGCACCACAAGAATGCTCATTGGTCGGGCGACCCGCAGTGCCATGGTATCGGCATGCTGCAGGGCATAGGTTTTTGGCAGAATTTCGGAGAACACCAGAACAAGTGCTGTCATGGCAATGGTTGCATAGACAACACCGTTCTCGCCAAACAGCTCGATCATTACCGATGTCGCAAGGGCTGAGGCCAGAATATTGACCATGTTATTGCCCAGCAGGATCGCGCCAAGCAGGCGTTCCTGATACTGGCGCAGCCTGTTAACGATCCCGGCGCGCAGATCCCCATCCTGCTCTTTGTGATGCATGACCGGACGCGACGCTGCTGTCAGCGCAGTTTCCGAGCCAGAAAAGAATGCCGACAACATCAGCAGGAAAAAAATCACGATGATCGTGATTGTCATTCAGGGAAGTCTCCAAAGGGTGATCGCAACAAAACTACTTTGTCCTGTCTTCACCTATAAGGTCAATTGCCGTTAAACAAGTTAACAACATCACTAAACAGATTAGCCGATCAGACAAGCCATGTCTGGTCTCGACACAAAGACGATCAATCAGCCACGGCACGACCGGGTAATTGCCGCCCGCATCTTTTCAACATCCATGGCCTTGGATGTGAATGCCTTGCCAATACCGCGTGTCATGACAAAGGTGATTTCACCGTCGCGGACCTTTTTATCGCGTGACATATGACCAATCACTTTGTCGATATCCCAATGCATCCCGGCAACTTCCGATGCGCTGACCGGAAGACCAACCAATTTCAAATGATCCGTAATGCGATCTTTTTCCCCGGCAGGCGCCATGCCCATCGCACCACAAACGTCATGGGCGATTACCATACCCATCGCCACAGCTTCACCATGCAAAAGCTTTTCGCCGTAACCGGTTTCTGCTTCAAACGCATGACCGAAGGTATGACCAAGGTTAAGCAAGGCACGCTTGCCGCCTTCTCGTTCATCTTCGGATACGATGCGGGCCTTTGCCGCACAGCTTTTGATCACGGCCTGACGGCGTTCCGCGCCATCTGTATCAAGAACCGCCTGACCGTTTTCTTCCAGCCATGCAAAGAATTCCGGATCATCAATCAGGCCGTATTTCACAACTTCGGCATAGCCCGAACGCAATTCACGGGCCGGAAGCGTATCAAGAACAGCCGTATCGGCCAGAACCAGACGCGGCTGATGAAACGCCCCGACAAGGTTCTTGCCCGATTTGGAATTGATCCCGGTTTTCCCACCGACAGAACTATCGACCTGTGAAAGAAGTGTTGTCGGGATTTGCACGAAATCAAGACCGCGCAAAAGAGATGCCGCGACATAGCCCGCCAGATCACCAACAACCCCGCCGCCCAATGCAATGATCAGCGTGGATCGTTCAATGCCCATTGCCAAAATCTGTTCGACGACATCTTCGAACACGGCAAAACTTTTGGATTTCTCGCCCGAAGGCACGACAACTTCCCGATGCGCGATATCTGCACCATCAAGGGATGTCAGAACGGTTGGAAGATGATGGTTGGCCACGACCCCATCACTGATCACGATAACCCCGGCCTTTCTGACAAAGGGTGCGATATATTTGGCGGTATCTGCCAAAAGATTGCTGCCAACAAGGATGTCATAACTGCGTGCGCCAAGTTCGACGCGAAGGGTATCGTGATTGCTCACTTCGTCAGCTTCCTGTCTTGATCAATTGACCGTCATCATCAAAAGAATTCGCCATCAGTTCTAAAACTGCATCGCGGGTTTCTTCTTTTGACGATTCATCACAGTCGAAAACAATGTCAGCCCCGGCATAGATCGGGTGACGCGCTTCGATAAGTCCCGCCAGAATTTGGCGCGGATCGCCGCTATTCAGCAACGGACGATGGGTTCGGCCACTCGTGCGGTGCAAGAGCAGATCAATATCCGCACGCAGCCAAACAGATATGGATTTATCGAGAATCAGTTGGCGGGTGCGTTCGCGAATAAACGCACCTCCGCCTGTGGCCAACACGATCTGTTCGCCATCAAGTAAACGGGCAATTACACGTTCCTCGCCATCACGAAATGCCTCTTCGCCATACAGCTTGAAGATATCGGCAACCGAGCAGCCAGCGGCTTCTTCGATTTCGCGGTCGGCATCGACAAATTCCAGGTTCAGTTCCTTGGCGACCATTCGGCCGATGCAGCTTTTTCCTGCACCCATCAGTCCAATAAAAACCAAAGTCCGGCCTTTAAGGCCTTCCCGAATTTTGGCGATTACGTCTTCGTGCAAACCCGACTCGGCAATGTTGCTGTCCATGTTCGGTTTGCAGTCCTGTAGTTCATCCGGTTGATATACAAATTACCCAATTCTTTAGGCCAGCTCGGCGTCGAACGCAAGCAAACCACGTATAATTTGCAACAAAAAACCTGCGCAAATTTGCCGATGCAGGTCACAGGGCACGTGCCCAAAGGCGCATTTGGCGAACCTTGTTGCGTTGATGCTTATTAACCCTCTGTCAGGATCAAGCAGCTTATACTGCCTTGAAGTTGCCGAAATGAAATGTCACCCAGCCTGCTTGACCATCCTGTTGTGTGGTCTTGTTGGACGGAACATACAAACATGCCAGAAATGTCGTTGATCATTTGATTGAATGATCAACGCGTTGTTTCCGTTTCTTGCATCTTTGATTATCGTCAGCATACTGGTCGTTGTGCCATTCGCTTAAACGCTTCGAAGTCTGGATTAAAATGAAGATCTTATCGCGCCTCATCTTGTTGCTGGTCATCGCCGTAATTGCCGGTGGTGCTACGTTCCTTGTCACTTGGGATATCCCGGCACCGACCACTCAAATCGAAGAAACCATTCCGAATTCGAGGTTCAATTAAGATGAATTTGCGTTCCCGCCTGCTGATACAGACCTGTTTACTGGCAATGATGACGGGAACGGGAATTGTATCCGCGCCTGCATATGCACAGACCTCGGCACCTGTACCACTGTTTTTAAAACAGGAAGCAGAACGGGACGCAGAACTTCGATCTGATGAAACGCCCTCCACCCAAAACAGCCCATCCAATGCGGTTTCTTCTGGTGGCTTTGGGGCCGGCACGACATCGAACCCCGAAACCAACAGCTTTCCGTCCGATCCAAACGCGGTTCAATCCCTGACCCTTGGTGCCGTTGACGTCGAAGCCGTTGGCACGATTGACCGGTCCCGTGGCGGGCTGGGTATTGATATGTGGAATGGGACAACACGGAAATCTGCGGCACAGCTGATTTCCGATCTTCCCGCAACACCGGCCACCCATACGGCGCGCGATCTGCAAATTCGTCTTTTGCTGTCTGCCGCAGCCTTACCACAGGACTCAAAAGAAATCAGCCTGCTTGAAGCCCGTGTCGCCAAACTGATCAATATGGGCGCACTGGATGAAGCCATTGAGCTGGTCCGTGCAGCCCCACAAGGATCACGCGGTTCGATGCTGGCGCAGGCCGAGGTCAATGCCCTTTTGATCGGCGCCAAGATCGACGATGCCTGCAGTGCAATTGAAAGTTACGGGGCAAGCTATGACGAGATGTTCTGGCTAAAAGCTGCCGTCATGTGCGCGTTTCATGTCAATGACCCGGCATCGGCGGCCTTTTCGGTTGATCTTGTCCGCGAAATGGACGGCGAAAGTGATGCCACCTTCTTTGGGCTGGTGGGCGCCATTCGCAGCGGCGGTGCCGTTTCACCCGACTTGCTTGAAGAACTCCGCCCGATTGATATCGCGCTTTTGGCCATCGCCAAACAATCCATTCCCAACAGCCAGCTTGATTCTGGCAATGCCGCAGCAATCATTGGTATGATCAATGCAGATGCCACCGCAACCGACATTCGTCTTGAAGCTGCCCGCAAAGCCGAAAAGCTTGGGTTGATCAGTGCCTATCAGTTGGCCGGGATTTATGGTGCGGTGAATTTCGATGCGGGTGTTTTGGATAATGCACTTGATGATGCCCCTGAAGGCATTCAGGCCCGCCAGTATGCCAAACTTTATCAAGCAGCCATCCAAAGCGATGTGCCCGCCGCCCGCGCAGAAATTCTGGCTGCACTGTTTGAGAATGCCGAAATCGAAGGTGACTTCCTTCAGGCCGCACGCCTTACCGCCCCGGTTCTGACTGAAATCCCGATCAATGGTGACTTTTCATGGTTTGCGGTTGTCGCACTTAAGGCATCCATCGCATCCAATGCGCTTGAACGTGCTGAAAACTGGCTTCAGATCGCCAAGAATGCGGCAAATCCAAGCAACGATATCGCATGGCGGATCAGCCTGCTGTATCCGGTCCTCGCCATTTCCGGGCTTGAGGAAACCGGTGCTGTCAAGCCCGTGGAAAACACGATGGCACAGATGGATGTTCAGAGCACGCCACAGCCAAGCTTTGGTCTGGGCGGTGCGGTTACCGTAAACGCGCCAGAACCACAACAGGTCGAAACCCAAGATCCACAGGCGCTTGCCCGCCACCGTGCCCGCATGGCCGAATGGCAGGAAATGCAGGCAGCCCGCGGCGATCAGGCGGCTGCAAAACGCTATGGTGAACTGATTTTCAATCTGTATGAAGGGTTCGGCATCGAAGTCCCAGCAGGACTTTGGGATGGGCTTTTAACCGCACCCTATGCTGAAAACCGCCTGACAATCAGCAGTGCAGTATCCCATCACCTCAATGCTTCCGCTGCGGCACGCCAGAAGGCCAAAACAGTTGCCATGGCCATTCAAGCACAGCAAATCTCGGCCGAGGAAAATGCCGACCCGAAAGCACTGGCTGACACAGTCGCCGCCCTTGAATTGGTTGGGCTGCCAAGTGATGCACGCCACCTTGCGACAGAATTGCTTTTGTCCTTTGACCAGTAATGGAATCAGGCGATGGCCAAGGCACTGACTAGTTCCCTTATCGCCGCCTTTCTTGAAATGATGGCGGCTGAACGTGGGGCAAGTCCACATACGCTTGATGCCTATCGCCGGGATCTTGAAGATTATGCATCGTCGCTAACTGCCGGTAAGTCTGATCCGGTTGCAGCAGTTGATACCGACCTTCGGCGTTATATGGCGGAGTTGGGGGCTGCGGGATTGGCACCGCGCACACAGGCAAGACGTCTGTCGGCGTTGCGCCAGTTTCACAAGTTTCTCTATGCTGATGGATATCGAAATGATGATCCGTCTTCGAACATCGACAGCCCACAACAAGGCCAGACCTTGCCGAAATTCTTGTCGATTGATGAGATTGATCGTCTGATTACGGCCGCTATCGATCATCCGGGGATCAAGGGCAAGCGCCTCGTTGCGATGGTCGAATTGATGTATGCAACCGGCATGCGTGTTTCCGAACTGGTTGAATTGCCCTATGCCGCGGCGGCCCGCGATCCGCAGATGCTGATTGTGCGCGGCAAAGGCAACAAAGAACGTCTTGTTCCCTTGTCTGATCCGGCGCGGGATGCACTTCGGGATTATCTTGTTGTCCGCGATGCGTTTATATCATCAGACAAATCAAACGGGCATGCCGATCGGCCCGGTCAATCCTCATACTTATTCCCGTCACGTGGAAAAACCGGCCATTTAACCCGGCAGATGTTTTTGAAAATGATCAAGGATCTGGCAATAGATGCCGGGGTCCCACCATCAAAAGTATCGCCGCACGTGTTGCGTCATTCCTTTGCCAGCCACCTGTTGGCCAATGGTGCGGATTTGCGCAGTTTGCAAAAGATGCTGGGCCATGCCGATATTTCGACCACACAGATTTACACCCATGTCCTCGAGTCACGGCTACGTGGACTGGTACAGGAACATCATCCGCTTGCACATCTCGGTGCGAAATAGAAGTTAGTATTAGCTTGCGAAATTCATCTAACCCCTTTGTATAAGAAAAAGTCAGTATTCTGACACAAAAACGGACGTTTTCTGCGGATGTCATTTATTCGTAACTTTACTGTCATCAAGTTGTTGTCAATTCTGCGATACCAGCAATACCGGAACATTCCGTAAATCCTTATTCCGGGAACTCAGACCATTTTTGAAGATCGGGGAACTGCATTGGCGTTTGGTGCAGACGATGAATTGATGTCCGGCCGGCCAATGACCAAACCAGTCATGTTGCGCAATTGGCAACAGGTCGTCGAAAAGGTCGATTTTGCCTTTCAGCCGATTGTAAGCCCACATACGGGCCATGTTTTTGGCTACGAAGCCTTGTTGCGCTGTTGGGATGCTGCGGGGTTTCCATCCATTCAATCATTGTTTGATACCGCGTGGGATACCGGCAACCTGCATAGCGTCGATATGATGCTGCGCGCCAAGGCGATTGAAAAATTTGCCCGGATGCCCGACGCCAAACGCCTAAAGCTTTTTTACAATTTCGATAATCGGGTTGTGAAAACCGAGGATTATCAACCCGGCCAAACAGCGGCATTATTGGCCGAGGCAGGGCTGGAACGCGACACCATCTTCCTTGAGATTTCCGAACGCCACGACATCAGCAATGCCGGTTATCTTAAAGACATTCTGGTGCGATATCGCAGTCAGGGCTTCAAGATTGCCATTGACGATTACGGCAGTGGCTTTGCCCAACTGCGTGCGCTTTATGAATGTGAACCCGACATCATCAAGATCGACCGGTTCTTTATTGATGGTATTGACCGCGACCGGCGCAAAGAATTGTTCGTCACCCAAATCACTGCCTTTGCCCACATGATCGCGGCACAGGTCGTCGCCGAAGGTGTCGAAACCCGTGAAGAATTTTTATGTTGCCGACGTTTGGGTTGCGACCTAGTGCAAGGTTTCTTTATTGCCCGCCCATCCGTTGATCTTCCTGAACGAACCGACATCGTCCCGGTTGCCGCCGATATTGCCGCAGACACCCGCCGACAAACAGATTGTGATGATGCCGTTGTGCGGTCTTATCTGCTAGATACCCCCGCCATCCCAAGTGATATTAACCCGGTCGATATCCTGACATATTTTCAGCAGAACCCCGACATTTCACTGGTCCCGGTTGTTAATCAACATGGGGAACCGATGGGGGTGGTCAGGGATGCCGAATTCAAGGCTTTTATCTACACCCCGTTTGGCCGTGAATTACTACAGAACCCGGCCAACCGTGCCAATATCAAACGGTTCCTGCGCCGATGCCCGGTCGCAGATATCCGCACCAGCCTTTCCGAATTGCTTGAAACCTTTGTTGCGACCGATGCACTTGATGGCGTGATCCTGACGGAAAATGGTCACTATCTTGGCGTACTTGATCAAAGTGCATTGTTGCGTGCCGTGAACGAACGCAACACACTTAACGCCCGGGATGAAAACCCGTTAACCCGGCTTCCGGGCAATAGTGCGATTTACCGATATGCGGCACGCGCCCTTACTGACCCCCGCCGACGTCGCTTTGCCGTCTATTTTGACTTTGATAATTTCAAACCGTTCAATGACCGATACGGTTTCCGCCAAGGTGATCGCGCGATCCTTTTATTCAAGGACATCCTTGGCAAAGTGCTCAGCCAGAATGACTGGTTTGTCGGCCATATTGGCGGCGATGACTTTTTTGCCTATGTCCAGTCTATTGATTTCGAAGATGCGGTCGAGGCAGTCCAACGCGCACAGGCAATGTTCGACGAGCAAATCAAAAGCTTCTATGATCCGGAAACCCGTGATCGCGGGTATTTGATCGGTAAAGGGCGCGATAACAACATGGCGCGATTTGATCTTATGAGTGTCAGTGCCGCCCTGATCCGCATCCCGTCCGAACGCACAGACATCACACTTGATCATGTGTCGGTCGAAGCTGCCAAACTTAAGGCCATTGCCAAGAGTAGTGCTAACAGGTTCGCAAGCGGCTTTTATGATGCACCGTGCACGCCTGCCCCAATGACCGGGAAACAGGTTCTTACCCAAGGCATTCAATAAAAGATCGGGTGAACAGCAACGGGTTGAAATTAGTGCTTCAATTTCGCGTCAGCTTGATTAAAATCCGAAAAATGCCGGGTGAGTCGCGCCTTGCTTTATCAGATTGAGTTACTGACACAAGATGGTTAGCGTTAATTCTTCAAACGAGCTGCTGCAAACGATCCCGGTTCGCCCCGCGCGTCCGGTGGCATCGCGCAATGCACAGCAAGAAGATCAACAAAACCAGATCGTCGAACAGGCGACCCGTCAGCAAAATGTCGTTCAAGACGAAGATATCAATCGCGCTCTTCTTGCCTATGAGCAAAGAAACCAGCAACAAAAATCTGACAGTTCTAATCTTGAACGCAACGCGCTTGAAAACAATGCTGAATATGATGCTGCAACGGGCTATGATCCGTCGGGTTATGCCAGCGGTGCCAGCGCAAGTTCAAACGCCGCACGCGGCACCTATATCGACTTCTACGCCTGATCAGAATACCAGTTCAGCATGAACGCAAAGCTTTGTTAAAGCCCGAGTGCGTTCTGCCAGCCATCCCATTGCCAAATCAGTTCTGCCATACGGTCATAACCAACTTTGTCCGGGTGATATCCATCCCCACGGCGCAATGCCCGTTGCCATGCTTCATCATGAAGGGTGGTGTTAAGCACGTCGAGATAAGGCACATCAAGTCCACGGGCCGTCTCAAGATAAATCTGGTTTAACCCTTCAAGACGTTCGTTGATTTCCTGACTGGATTTGCTGCCATTAATCACGGCCTGCGGACCAATCCACAGGGTCGGGGCGAGCTTTGCGGCCTCGCCAATAATCTCGGCTGCATTTCCTGCCGATGTCGCCGGGGATACCCGCATGGTGGTTTCTTCGCCGCGGTCTTCGGCATGGTTGGCATCATTGACGCCAAAACTGAACATCAGGACAGTCGGAAAATCAGGCACCATGCGCAGCTCGGCCTCAAACTTCCACCGGGCTTTAAGTCCTTCGGTGGTTTCTGCGCGAATGCCAAGGTTATAGATCGTGGTTTCGCGTTTGGCATCGTCAAGAAGCCTGCGCCCCAACCGCATTGGCCAGCCGCCTTTATCCGCATCGCGAACACCATTGACCAAACTGTCACCAAAACAGCAAATGCGATGTCCGATTTTGCCTTCGCTCATTCCGTCTCCTGTTCGCCTGCCAAGGGTTGGCTGGCAAGATATGCAATCAAATCTTTTTTGTCTGGCGCGAACCCGTGATCAAGCCAGTATTCTTCAGCCTGCTTTAACATCACACCGATTTTCGGTCCAGCCGGGACCAAACCAGCACTTAGAATATCGCGCCCTTGTATTGGGAATGTGACGGGCTGCCAATCTGCCGCAATCGCCAACAGGCTTTTCCATTGTTCATTTTCGGTACGCGAACAGCGTGGTGGCACAGACGCCCGTACGCTCCATGCCAACAAAACGGCGTCACGAAATGCATCCGCCCCTACGCGGTACAAGTCCTGATGGATCGTCTCAATTGGTAATTCGGGATCAATCAGCGGCGCATGCGAAATCATCGCGACAAAGCGATCTGTTTCGTCGTTCGAAAGACGCAGTCTACGGGCAAGTTGTTCCGCCGTGGCAGGCTTTCCATCCTGATTTTCAGCGTCATCGTGCAACTCGCCAACCGCAAACAAAGCCGCAAGACGGCGCAAGGGATCCGGTCGGATGGCTGGATCAGCCAAGGCAGTACTATCAAGCCATTGCATGATGCGCAGACAATCGGTCTGGACAAGCTGCGGCAGGATTGAAGGCAAAACGCCAAACCCGATCATGTTGCCAATCGTACTGGCAGGGCTTTGGGATCTTAGCAATTTGAACATTTCATCGCGGATGCGCTCAGCCGAAATATCCACAAGGCTTTTTGCCGCCTTGCGGCAGGCCTCTGCCCCGATCGGATCGATTGGCGGGCGCCCGAACCATGCCTGAAAACGGAAAAACCGCAATATCCGCAGGTAGTCTTCGGCAATCCGGTTTTCCGCCACCCCGATGAAGCGCACCCGGCCTTCGCGAAGATCGGTTTCCCCATCGAACGGGTCATAGACCGCGCCGTCCAGATCACAGTAAATGGCGTTAAAGGTGAAATCGCGCCGTTTCGCATCTTCAAGCCAGCTGTCGGTAAAGGCGACTTCGGCATGGCGACCATCGCTTAGGACATCGACCCGAAGGGTGGTGATTTCATAGGCGCCGGCATCCGTGATCGCAGTGATTGTTCCGTGCTTAATCCCGGTCGGGATAACGCGAATACCGACCTTTTCAAGGGCTTTTGAGGTTTCCTCAGGGGACAGGTCACAGGCGATATCAACATCAAACAAGTCGCGTTTAAGCAGTGCATCGCGCACCATCCCACCGACAAAACGTGCCTGCCCGCCATGTTGCGCAATGGCGTCAAACACGCGGGCCGTATCATCGGCAACCATAATCCCGTATGGCCGCAATCTTCCGGTTACTTCCAGTGCTGTCATCTGAGGCCTTGGCACCCGCTCAATGATGTTTCGCAATCACGCTTGCGGGCTTTGTTACTTTTTCGGTTCGAAATAGCCCGGTTCAACCACGCCGTCGCGCAATACTGGCGCATGATAAATGGAATCAGGCGGCGCACCAGTCCCCAATGCGGTAAAAATCAGGATCGCGGCAGTTAAGGCAACACCGGCCCCAAACAGCAATAACCATGGTCCTTTATTCCAGGGCGGGATGACTTCATGACCTTCGCGGATGGCCTTGACCCGTGCCCATTTCAGCCACAACCCGTAAAGAATAAAGGGTAGTATCAAAGGAAGGCCGATCTGGATAATTTGTCGCAACATAAGGCAATGTCCCAAACACTTGGTTTAAGGTTGAAGGGTTGGTGCGTTGACACGAATGACTTCGCTGAAATTCACAAGCATCCCGGCGGTCGCACCCCAGATGTAATATTCCCGGTAGGGAATTGCGAAATAACGTCTGCGTGTGCCTTCAAATGTCACCGATTGCAGCTTTTGATTATTCGGATCAAGGATGAAGGTCAACGGCACTTCAAACACCTCAGCCACTTCATGATCATCTGGTACCAGATCAAAGGGTGGTGTGATCAATCCAATGATCGGCGTCACTTGATAGCCGGTTACGGTGTAGTAATCGTCAATTCGACCGATCAGATTGATATGACGGCGCGAAAGTCCAATTTCTTCTTCGGTTTCACGCAGTGCGGTTTCTTCAAGCGTTGCGTCTTCTTCTTCCTGACGGCCACCGGGAAAACTGATCTGACCGGCATGATCACTCAGATGGTCGGTTCTGCGCGTTAAAATCACATGCAGCCCATCGTCGCGCTTGACCAGCGGCACCAAAACCGCAGCAGGGCGCGAAACAAGTTCACCTTCGGCAAAGGCCCGTGCACGCGATTTCGAACCGGGATAATCCACTGCATGGTCGCCCCGGCGCTGCAAGATACCACCCTGTGGTGCTTTTAAGGCCGCAATGATGTCATCGGGCTTCATTCAGGGTTCTCCATCCGGCCAATTTCAAAGAATTGTCCATGACTATACACACCGATACGTAACATATTGCTTTCAGGGTCACTTATTTCATCCGCCAATTCAACAAGCTGGTAAAAAACCGCCCGGTTCAATCTTGCTTCGAGCCCGCGTTCAAGCCCGACATACGGGGACGGCTCATCTGTTTTGGGGTCCTGTTCGACACGCAGCGGATGGTCTTTGTCCAGGTCCACCCATTGGTCGATATTGGTTCGAAACCGGATGATCTGGTCCTTGCCATGCCCTTCATTTATCAGCTCGACCGCAATGAAAGCGACGTCTTCGACTTCAATTCTGGCCATCTCGGCAGGGGTGACAAGCCAGTGGCCTCCTTCTTCGTCACGCTGCAGTACGGAAGAAAAAAGTTTCACCAACTCAATTCGGCCGATCGGACCACCTTGATAGAACCATGTTCCATCCCGACCTATAGACATAGGAATGTCACCGCAGATTTGCGGATGCCGCCCATTCCCGGGCATTTGTCCCCGTAGGCGGGTCCATAAATTTTCGGCAAGATCGATGGTTTTTTGGTTATCAGTCATGCTGTACAGTTGATCCCGAACCAGACGTTTTCTCGTATTGCTTTATCTGAGACCATCTGCGTTCTACAATCGACCAGCATCCGCGCCCCAACAAAGGAAGCAAAGTCTAGCATCATGACAAACGCGCCACGTTTCCCCGAAGAAATGGGTTTTTCCCAAGACAGCAGTCTGGAACGCGACGCAGCTCGTTTAGACGAATGCGTCAACCGGCTGGCCGAAGCCCGCAAAATGGTTTCATCCATTATATTTGGGCAGAATGATGCCGTAGAGCAAACACTTATCGGAATTTTATCCGGCGGTCATGTCTTGATGGTCGGCGCGCCCGGTCTTGGCAAATCGTTACTGGCCCACACATTGGGCAAAGTCCTTGGTCTTTTGGACAAACGCGTACAATTCACGCCTGACCTGATGCCTGCTGATATTCTGGGTTCTGAAGTGCTTGAAGATGGTGCGGATGGCAAACGGGCGTTCCGGTTCATCAAGGGCCCGGTTTTCTGTCAGTTGCTTCTGGCCGATGAGATCAACCGCGCAAGCCCGCGGACACAGTCAGCATTGTTGCAGGCCATGCAGGAACGTGAAGTATCTGTTGCGGGTTACAGCCACAAGCTTCCTGAACCGTTCCATGTGCTTGCCACCCAAAACCCGTTGGAACAGGAAGGCACCTATCCCCTTCCCGAGGCACAGCTTGATCGTTTCTTGCTTGAAGTCCGTCTCGGGTATCCCAATGCCGACGAAGAACGCAGGATCGTAACCGAAACAACGGGCCGTTACCCCAACCGCCCGCGTCAGGTTCTTCAGGCAGATGATCTGGTCGAAGCACAAGATTTCGTGCGCCGTCTGCCGATGCCTGATCGTGTGCTTGATACCATCATCGCGCTTTGTCGCGAATGCCGCCCGGAAAGCACATCCCTGACCGATATCCGCGAAAATGTTGCGTGGGGCCCCGGCACACGTGCGGCACAGGCATTGTCGTTGGCATGCCGGGCACGGGCAATGTTGTTTGGTCGCTTTGCGCCTTCGATTGAAGATATAGAAGAACTGGCCGTTCCGGTCCTGCGTCACCGCTTTGGCCTGACTTACGGCGCACGCGCAGAAGGTTATACCGCCAAAGGCCTGATTGCAGATGCGCTTGCCCACCTTCAGGAGAGCTAGGAGTTGGCAGTGACCGCCGTGCATGATCATGTCGCTGCCGCCCGCGCCCTTGCGGCACGACTGCCCCAATTGATCGATGAATCCCGCAGAACGGCAATCAGTTTGCGGAGCGGTCTTCATGGCAACCGCAAGGTTGGCCCGGGCAGCGATTTCTGGCAGTTCCGCCCCTATGTCCCCGGTGATCCCACCAATCAGATTGACTGGCGGCGCTCAGGCCGTTCGGACCATACTTTCATTCGTCAGACCGAATGGCAGGCCAGTCACAATTACTGGATATGGCCGGTTTTATCGCCATCGATGTATTGGTCATCCGCCGACACTATTTCATCAAAGGCCGAACGGACCCTGATCATTGCCATCGCCCTTGCCGATCTTTTGATCCGTAATGGTGAAACGGTCGGCACGTTTGATGGCGAGCGCACCCGAATTACATCGGCAGAACATCTTGAAAAACTTGCCCATGCGATGTTGGCCAGTCCACAAAGCATCGCCCAGCAAGGCATGGGAATTCATCCCGGTCGCAAACATTCGGTTTTGCTTTTGGGGGATTTTCTTGAATTTGCCGATCACGGCGAAAAAACCGCAAATGCCATCCGTCAGCTTGGCCAATATCAAAACGATGGTTCACTGGTTCAAATTCTTGACCCGGCCGAGATTTCCCCGCCATTTCGCGGACGCGTCAACCTGTATGATACCCAAGATCAAATGGTCTTCAAAAGTGAACGGTTTGAAGACATTGCCGACGGGTTCAAGCAACGTGCACAAAAATGGCGTGCCGTTGTTCGCGATGCCGCGCGTCAAAACGATTGGCTGTATGATCGCCATGTCACATCTGACAGTGCCAGCCCGACCTTGTTGGCGCTTTATCAACATCTCAGCGAACGCCAGAATCAAAGTGGTTCAAACGGGCGCGGACGCCCGACCCTGCATCGCCAGAACCAGCAGGAGATGTCATGAGCCTGTCGGCCATTACATTTCTGTATCCCGCCATGCTGGCAGGTCTGATGATCTTGCCGGTGGTTTGGCTATTGATCCGGTCCGCCCCACGTTCGCCGAAAAACGTCATTTTTCCCGCCGCCCGCCTTTTGCGCGGCCTTAAAAGCCAACGCCGTGATATTCAGCGCGCCCCGATCTGGCAAACCATTCTGCGCTTTATCATCCTGACCCTGTTGATTATCGCCGCCGCCCGACCGGTCATGAACCGCAATGATTTTGCCCAGAACAATGGCGCGGTTCTGATCATTGCCGACAATGGTTGGCAAAGTGCGGCCAACTGGGCGCAATACAAAACCGCCCTGCAACAGATTGCCAATCAGGCCCGGTTCGATCTTCAAACGGTCTATATTGCCCAAACAGCGCCCGAAGCATCCGGTGCATCCACATGGAAACTACCCGACATCGTGGGGCCGATTTCGTCCCATGATGCCGACAGCCTGATTGATCGGTTACAACCGCGCCCGTGGAATTCGGATTATACCGCCCTGTCCGATCTGATTTCCGAAAATCCGCAAATGAACAACACGATTGGTAGTATTTTGTGGCTGACGGACAATATGGACAGTCCGGGCAAAGCAACGATTGCCTCAGACCTTCAGGACATTGCCCCGATCACGATCATTTCGCCAACACGGTCTGACCGGATTGCCATTCGTTCTTTAATGCGTTCACGCACAGGGCTGGTGGCAACCATCGCGCATAATCGCAGCGAAACCCCACGCGAAATCAATCTTTTGGCCCGCGGTGACCGGGGAAGCGTTCTTTTGCGTCACAGTGGTGAACTTGCTGCCAATACCGATCAGACAGAAGTCGCAATCTTTTTACCCAGTGATATCGCCAATGCCATTCAGGCCGTCGGAATTGAGGGCATTGAAGATGCCGCCACCGTGTTTCAGACCGGCGCACGTTGGCAACAGCGCAGCGTTGGTGTGATTGTAAGTTCCGGGGATAGTCCGGGTGTTCTGTCTGATCAGTATTTCTTCCTTGATCGCGCACTTTCCCCTTATGCCGAAATATCTTACGAACCATTGGGCAGGCTTCTGGAAAAGAAGGTCGATATTCTGGTTGCCGCCGGTCCAGTTTCCGGCCTTGCTAGCCAGTATGAGGCCCTTGAACGTTGGGTAAATGAAGGCGGCATGCTGGTCCGCTTTGCCGGGGATAGTTCGACCGAGATTGGCAATGAATTCCTGCCGGTGACCTTGCGGTTGGGGAACCGTGATTTTGGTGGCTCGATGTCATGGGAAAAACCTAAGCGCTTGCTTGACTTCCCTGACAGCAGCCCGTTTTACGGGATAGAAGTCCCGCAAGACATCACGGTAACCCGTCAATTGCTGGCCGAACCGGACCCCGACATCCTCAGTAAAACCTGGGCCCGCCTTACCGATGGTACCCCCCTGATCACCAGTGCCCCACGCAATTCCGGGCGGGTAGTTCTGTTCCATGTAACGCCATGGGCTGATTGGTCAAACCTTCCAATGTCGGGCCTGTTTGTCGAGCTGTGGCAGAAAATCCTGCCGCTTGCCAGCCCCAGCAACCGCAACGATGCGGAACTGAGCTCAAGCCTGCCACCCCAAACGGTTTTGGACGGGTTTGGTCAAACCCATCAACCTGATGCCTTGATCCTTCCGGTTCGTGCCCCGCTTCCAACGCCTAATCCCCGTCATCCTCCGGGAATATATGGTGAAAACGGTCAGGCTGTTTCGCTTAATCTTGGACCGTCTCTGGACAATATTGCCAACGATATGGTTTGGCCATCTGGCATCAGCACGCGCAAAATCACCGATCAAAGTCAGGTTGATTTGGCCGCACTTTGTCTGCTGGGGGCACTTGCCTTACTGTTGTTTGATGCGCTGATCCTTTTGGCCATTCATCACGTCACCCTGCGACGCAACCGGCAAAGCAATGCATTTACCTCCATCCTGATTGCCTTTGGTATCACCGGGTTGGCGGGCATGATGTTACTTGGGTCCAATACGGTTTCACATGCCGCATCCATTCAGGAAGCCGCTCTGGCACCGCGTCTAGCCTATTTGAAAACCGGTGTTGCGCCGGTAGACCGGCTTAGTCAGGCAGGCATGACCGGCCTGACCGAATTTCTGCGCCGTCGCAGTGCTGCGGATTTAAATACAGTTGATGGTATAAATCCTGAAACGGACGAGCTTAGTTTTTACCCATTGATCTACTGGCCACTGGTTGATGGACAGGAACCGTTTTCCGAACGTGCGCGCGAACGGCTCAATCGCTATTTGAATAATGGCGGCATGATTTTGATCGATAGCCGCGACCGCGAAGTCCAGCCGGCCCGTTTGCGCCGCCTGCTTGCCGGTCTTGAAGTTCCTCTTCTGGACCGTGCGCCGGGCGACCATATCCTGTTTCGCAGTTTCTATTTGCTTGATCACGCCTATGGACGGTTTTCGGCCCCCTTATGGCTTGATGCCCGCCCCGATCAACGTCTTGACGGTGTGGCATCGGTCCTGTTTGGCGGCAATGACTGGGCATCGGCATGGATACTTCCCGAAGGACGGGATGAGCTGCTGGCCGAAGACATCGCCCCGCGCCAACGCGAAATGGCTGTCCGGTTTGGCATCAATCTTGTGATGTATGCCTTAACCGGAAGTTATAAGGGCGATCAGGTTCACCTTCCCGCCATTCTTGAAAGGTTGGGCCGATGAACCAGGGTTGGCAAAATCTTCAGATATCGCCCCTTCTGGATATCTCCATTCTGCAAGGGTTGGCATTTGTCTGCTTGGCGGCGATCATTCTGTTTACCATTTTCCGTCTGCGCGGCACGGTCTGGCGCGCGGTAGTGATGGTGCTTGTCCTTCTTGCGCTTTTGGCCCCGCAATTCACTGATCGCGAAAGCGAAAAGCTTAGCGATATCGTTCTGGTACTGGTGGATCGATCTGCCAGCCAACGTATCGCCGGGCGCACGGATCAGACAGATGCCGCGATTACCGAAATCAAAGATCGCTTTTCAAACGATCCATCGATTGAAGTGCGGTTCGAAGAAGTTTCCGGCGAATCCGACACTCGCATGTTTGCTGTCCTTGACCGTCTGTTGGGCGGCATTCCCCGCGAACGGCTTGGCGGGGTAATGATGATAACGGATGGGCAAGTCCATGACATTCCCGGCCGTCTTGATCTTGGCGCACCGTTGCATGTTCTGATCAGCGGGGCGGAAGATGAACGCGACCGTCGCCTTGTGGTCCGCCAAAGTGCCGATTACGGCATTGTCGGCAAGGATGCCGAATTCATGATTGAAGCCGTTGATCAGGACCTTGCACCGGGAACCCCTGTGCCCGTGCGGATGTTGCTTGAAGACGGCACGGAAAAGGAAATCTTCCTCCCGGCGAACGAACAACAGCGGGTCAGCATTCCTGTCCCCCATGCCGGATCGGTTTTGGCAGAATTACGGATGCCCGATGCTCCGGAAGAAACGGATCGCACCAACAACCGGCTTATTCTGGAGACAACCGGGGTACGTGATCGCCTGCGGGTATTGTTGTTATCGGGCGAACCACATCCGGGTGAACGGGCATGGCGTAATTTGCTGCGCGCCGATCCCGGTGTTGATCTGGTGCATTTCACCATTTTAAGACCACCGGAAAAAGGCGATGACACGCCAATCAATGAATTGGCCCTTATCCCGTTTCCGATCCGGGATCTGTTTGAAGTCCGCCTGCGTCAATTCGATCTGATCATTTTTGATCGCTATCAGATGCGCGGGGTTTTGCCGCCGCATTATCTGGAAAAGGTTGTCGATTACGTCCGCTGGGGTGGGGCTGCACTTGTTGTCGCCGGTCCGGAATATATCGGACCAGAAGGACTATCTAGCACAGCCCTTGATGATCTGATGCCGGCAAAGACGACCGGGCGCATTGTTGAACAACCCTTCGTCCCGCGGGTTAATCCTGCCGGGCGCTTACACCCGGTCACGGCAGTCATTGCAGGATCGCCGAGCACACCCCCAAAATGGGGGCGCTGGTACCGTCAAATCGAAACCAGGGTTTCCGATCCGGATGCCATGACCCTGTTGACCGGGGTGGATGATATGCCGATTTTGACATTACAACGCGTTGAAGAAGGACGGGTTGCGATGTTGAGTTCCGATCAGATGTGGCTGTGGCAACGTGGTCATGATGGCGGCGGGCCGGTTGCCGAATTGCTGCGGCGTCTGTCACATTGGCTGATGAAGGAACCCGCCCTTGATGAAAACACGGTCAAAACGGCGCGAAGCCCTGATGGACAAAGCTTGATCCTGAATTGGCGAAAAATCGGTGCATCACCGAAATCGGCAAGTGCTATCAACCCGGAAAGCGGTGCGCAAATCAACGCGCCCTTTGAACAATTACCCGATCAGTCGTGGCAGGCGGTGGTGCCAATCGCCGAACGGGGCCTGATCCGGATCAGTGTCCGTGATCAAGATGATCGTCGACAAACTGCCCTTCATGTTGATCGCGATGTGCTGACCGCTGAAACGCAAAACACCAATTCAACCCCGGAACTTCTTGCCGGATTGGTGTCGGAAAATGGCGGCTATATCGGCCGCATAGAAAATGGATTGCCTGATTTCCGTCATGTGCCCGATAGCCGGGTTTGGCACGGCAGCAACTGGGCCGGTTTCATTCAAACCGACAGCTACAAAACCATCATTGGCGGCATCACAAATTTGCTGCCATTGCCGTTCATCGCCCTTTTGATCGGGGCGATCTGTTTGCTGGGCTGGCGGGTCGAAAGCAAATAGCTGAATGTTTTTTGTCGTGAATTATGGTGTCGGGCGCTGACGGGCGCGACCTTCTTCGTATTCCTTACACGCTTCCGCATGGAAGGAACACAAACCGCCCCGGAACTTTTCGACCAGAAAATCGATAAACACCCGCACCTTGCTGGGCAGATGGCGGCGTTCAGGATAGACCGCGTAAATCCCGCCATTATTAAGAGGGTCGTAATCTTTAAGGATGCGTACCAGACGCCCTTCGCTTAGAGCCTCGGCCACGATGAATTCCGGTTCGCGAGCAATGCCAAGCCCACGGATTGCCGCGATAGAGGTGAATTCACCGTTATTGCACGACATCACCGGATCAACCCGCACCGTTACCGGGCCTTCTGGACCTTCAAAATCCCAAATATTGGGACTTGTGATATTGGTGTAAACAATCGTCTTGTGCTGGGTAAGTTCCAGTGGTGTTTTCGGCTCACCATATTTTGCAAGATAAGACGGCGCGGCAACCACATGCCCGGTATAATCGGCAAGCTTACGGGCAATCAGGCTGGAATCCTTAAGCCGGGTAATGCGAATTGCCATATCAATACCGTCAGCAACCAGATCAACCATATGATCTGCCAGATGAATATCGACATGGAGGCCTGGATACATCTCCATGAATTCCGTGACCAATTGTGGCAAATACATTTGCCCAAAGGTAAGCGGTGCTGAAATGCGAAGCGTCCCACGCGGTGTGCCGCGTAAATCGGTCAGGGCATGTTCGGCGGTTTCAATTTCTTCAACCACACGCGCACAATGCTGATAGAACGTTGATCCCGCATCGGTCAGGCTAAGACGACGGGTGGTGCGGTTCAAAAGCCGAATGCCAAGATTGTCTTCAAGCTTGGTAACATGTTTGCTGACAGCAGATTTAGACATGCCAAGTTTACGGGCGGCCCCGGAAAAACTGTGTTCTTCTACAACGCGGGCGAAAACGGTCATGCCGTCGAGATTGCCGATCAACATCATGCTACTCCTGATCGCGGCGCAACTGCACTGTTGCGCCATTGGAAACAAATAAATGTCATAAGACCGAATTGTCTTCAACGCGGAAATGACGACAATGGACAGAACATTGAAATTTCGCGATTTACGTGATCAACGCGATACAGAATGACAAGACGGAGGACCAAGATGGGACAATTGGTAAACGGAAAATGGCAAACCGAAGCCCTGCTTGCCAAAAACAGCAACGGCAAATTCAAACGTCAGGATTCTGCATTTCGCGATTGGCTGTCGTCTGATCCCAGTGCCAAGTTCCCGGCAGAAGCCGGGCGGTATCATCTTTATGTGTCCTATGCCTGCCCTTGGGCGCACCGCACATTGATCTTTCGCGCCCTTAAGGGACTTGAAGACATGATCACGGTGTCAGTCGTGCACTGGCATATGGAAGATCACGGTTGGAAGTTTTCCAAGGAAGATGGCCTGATTGATCATCTTCATGGTCACGATTTCATGCATCAGGTCTATTCGTCGGCGAAACCCGATTATTCCGGGCGGGTGACTGTGCCGGTCCTTTGGGACAAAAAGACCAACCAGATCGTGAGTAACGAATCCGCTGAAATCATTCGGATGCTTAACTACGCATTTGATGGGCTTGGTGCCAAGGCTGGCGATTACTATCCCGAACACCTGCGTGCCGAGATCAATGCGATTAATAGCCGTATTTATAACGACATAAATAACGGTGTTTACAAATCAGGCTTCGCCACCAGCCAGTCGGCCTATGAAGAGGCCGTTACGGCCCTTTTTGACACGCTGGACTGGCTTGAAGACAGATTGGACAAGCAACCCTACCTTGTGGGCGATACGCTTACAGAAGCGGACTGGCGGCTGTTCCCGACATTGCTTCGGTTTGACCCTGTCTATCATGGGCATTTCAAATGCAATCGCCAGATGATCCATGAATATCCGAACCTTTGGAATTACACCAAGGCGCTTTATCAGCATCCGGGTGTGAAACAGACCGTCCATCTTGATCACATCAAAAAACACTATTACCAAAGCCATCCATCCGTGAACCCGTCTGGCGTCGTGCCACTTGGTCCGGTGATTGATTTTGATGCGCCCCATGACCGGGATCGCTTTTCGCGCTGAGGGTTGACCAAGAAAAGGTCCCCTAATTCCCAAGCTTCACCGAGCATCGGAAAACAAAAAACCCCGCAGCGATATACTGCGGGGTTTTTAATCCGGAAACCGGAAAATCTTAGTTCAGGCGACCTTTGATTTCCGCAATCGCGCCGTTCACCAACTCGTCAGCCTTGGCACCAGCAACCTTTTCGGTCACAAGCGCCATGGTAGCTTTTGCAGCGATTTCGGCAACATGTGCACGAACTTCGGCAATCGCCTGGCTTTCCAGGTTGGAGATACGTTCCAGAGCCTGCTGTTCACGGCGTTTAAGTGCCGCTTTAAGCTCAGCCTGGGCGCTTTCAAGCATACGTTCGGCTTCTGCCTTGGCATGCGCGCGGATCTCGTCAGCTTCCTTCAAGGCTTCGCGTTGTTTGGCCTGATAGTTGGCCAGAAGCTCCTGAGCTTCTTCGCGAAGACGCTGTGCTTCGTCCAGATCGTCGGAAATCTTCTGAGCACGCTTATCAAGCGCAGCAGAGATACCCTTGACGGCTTTAAAACCGCCAACGCCAACGACCAGTAAGAAGGACAGCGTGGTCCAGGTGTATGGATCGGTAAGGAAAGTAACCTCTTGGGTTGCCATAATCTTACTCTCCTACAATAGCCGAAACAGCCTTGTCGGCAGTTTTGGCCTGAACCTTGACACCGATAAGTTTGTCGGTTGCTTCGCGGGCAATTTCTGATGCTGCTTCTGCAACACCGGTCATCGCATCCGTTTTGGCATCCGCAATAGCCTTCTCGGCATCAGATGTCTTTTTAGACAATTTCTTGACCATTGCTTCGGTTTTTTTAGCCTGCTCTGCAGCAGCCTTTTCCGAAGCTTCGCGAATATCTGCCTGCGCAGCATTACGAGCTTCTGCCAAAGCAGCCTCATATTTCGCGATGGCGGCATCGGTTTCGTCTTTCAACGCCCGAGCCTTGCCAAGGTTGTCTTCGATGGTTTTCTGTCGCCGTTCCAAAACCTCACCGACTTTCGGCAACGCCAATTTCGACATCAAGAAGTACAAGACGGCGAAAACAGCGAAGAGCCAGAAAATCTGCTCGGAGAACAACGCTAAGTCAAACTGCGGCATAGCCTACTCCCGAATTCAGCGACCCCGGCGAGGGCGCACCTCGCCGGGCCGAGTATTCGCTCAAAAGGCGCCGATTAAACGAAGAGAACGATCAGCGCAACGACGAGTGCGAACAGTGCAATAGCTTCGGTAACGGCAAAGCCGATCCAGCCATACAGTTCAACGTCGCCTTTGGCAGCCGGGTTACGGCCAACAGTCGCAATCAGGCTCGACCAGATGTTACCCACACCAATACCGGCACCAATCATGCCAATAGCAGCCAGGCCAGCACCAATCATCTTAGCAGCATCGAGTTCCATAACTTCACCCTTTCGAATTTCTTAAAGGCAATAACTAGAGATCACACCAGACCACACACATCAGTGCATGTGGATTGCATCATGGAGATAAATGCAGGTGAGAATTGTGAAGACGTAAGCCTGAAGTGCAGCAATGCCGAACTCCAGAACTGTAATCCCTGTCAGCAAGGCAAACGGAAGTACGCCCAGAATGCCGATCAGGCCGACAAATCCGCCAACAACCTTAAGCATAATGTGTCCAACAGTCATGTTGGCAAACAAACGCATAGCAAGGCTGAACGGACGAGAGAAGTAAGAAATGATCTCAATCGGGATCAGAATAAGTGCCGTCGCGATCGGCGCACCTTCCGGGAAGAACATCCGGAAATAATGCGTTCCATGGCGAACGAAACCGATAATGGTCACACCGATGAAAATCACCAGCGCCAACGCGAAGTTGACAGCAAAATGACTTGTAAACGTAAAGCTGTGCGGGATCATACCCAGAAGGTTACCGAACAGCACAAACATGAACAGGGTAAAGATGAACGGGAAATATTTGCGCCCTTCGCTTCCGACATTGTCCTTAAGCATATTGGCGACGAATTCATACATCACCTCAGCAGAACCCTGCCAGCGTCCTGGAACCAATGACCCACGACGCATCGAAAGCGTCATGAAACCGGTTACAAAAACAGCGGCGATCACCATCCACAATGCGGAGTTGGTGAAGGAGATATCCACACCAGCTACCGAAAGATCGACCAACGGTTCGATTTTAAACTGCTCTAGCGGTCCAGCCACCGTAATCCTCGCTCAATCTTGTTAAGGTTCAGGGTTATCCCTGTCCCCTTGATTACGCTTCCCCATCGCACGCCCCAGACCAACAGCACTGTCGTATCCTTTGGCAACGCGATAAGCGTTTAGACCACCTGCACCTGTTCCCAAAACAACGAACAGGACAAGTAGCCATGGCGTCGTATCCAACACCCGATCAAGCGCCCAACCAATTATCAGACCGACAAGAAGTGCAGCGACCATTTCCGCCGAAATTCTCATGCCTAACGCCATCCCTTGGGACGGTTTGCGGGCTGCCCGGTTCGGGCTGTGCTTTTCTTCGCGCTTGTGTGCGACTGCCGTCAGCTTACTTTCAAGCTCTTCTAATGAAGCGCGATCTTTATCATCGCTCATTGTCGTGAACCCCGCTTTGGCAGCCCTGCAAACGTCGCAAGGAAATGCGCGGGCAACATACTTAGCACCCCATGGGCTGTCAAGCTGTAAAACCCCAGCTTGCAGCGAAGTCCGAAATAACAATATTCATAATTATTCCAATAACTTAACTGATAAAATGTGATGGAAAACACTTTTGTTCTTAGGCAATAGTAGCAGTCGTTTATGCTGGTAATTTCAGGCCCCACCTACTCAGAACCGGCGGTTTCCCTTAGTTCTCAAGTGTTTGACGCCAAATAGCGAGCCAGATCACAAAGCGATCTATATTCAACAAGATCAGGCAATTTCGGCAAATTAGATCGCAGATTTAGCCTAACAGTATGACAGAACGTGCAGAAAGGCCCATCAGATTGGCCGATTCACCAGCACGTGAATTCAGGGCAGAGAATCACAACCTTAAACTTTGCGCACCGTCAAAACTCTTTGGGTATCCGGTTTTTGCCATCCGTCTGAACGTGCTGCCAACATCCAGTCGAATTTATGGAACAGGGCCCAAACCGCACCAAGGGTGTTGATCGCGATTGAATTCATATCGATCGGCTGTTTATCAAGAATCTCGTCGCGCAAAATTCTGATCAGATCCGCAACCGTGTTTTTGCCATCAAAAATGGCCAGCAAGCGCGCAAGGTCAGGTCCACCGGTAAGATCAACCGCATTGCCACTGCCATCTTCAATCAGGACCGGCTGTCCGGCCAAGGCAATCAGATCATCAAAGAACGTTTCGTTGGGCGGCACAAAGAAATATGGCGCAAGTTCCGCGTCCGGAAGCATTTCGGATGCCTGCCCGGTATCATTGCGGGTCAGATAGAACGCATGAAGCGGCATCGCCCCGCTAAAGCGTTCGCAGAAAGCCTGCTGATCGCGGAGCGGCATGGCGGACACTTCACGCACCAAACCTGCATCACGGACCATGTTTTCGATATTATAATGCGCCTTGCCTGTTCCGCCGAACCCGAAGAACCCGGTAAAGGCCGCCACATGAAGTCCTGCCGATGCGGCAAAGTCATACACCCCGTGCACATCATAGGCGCACTCCACAGGGTGCAGCAGCAAATCAACAATTTCAGGATCGTTTTCCAACAGGCCTTTGATAAAGCCCGGACCACCGCCCATCTTCAACAGCATGTTATCTTCTGGCAGGTTGGTCAGCAATTTGCGGGTCATGGCCAATTGTTCGACCAGATCCTTGCCCACCAGAAGCGGTTCAATCATTTTGCGCCATTCGGTCACCGCAAGACGACCATGTTCGCCGTAAACCATCACCCCCATCGCGCCATCGGGTTTAAGAACCGATGCCAGATCACGCAGACCTTCTTCCGGGTTTTCCAGATGATGCAAAACGCCCGCACAATTGATGTAATCAAACCCGTCGGGGCTGGATTTGGCAAACGCGTCAATGGTTGCATTCACATAGGTGATGTTTGTCAGACCGCGTGCCTCTGCACGGGCACGGGCAACCTTGGTGCTGGCAGCGGATGGCTCAAGATAGGTCACCTGCCCGCCAACTTCGCGCAGCTGCTCTGCCAGCCAAATCAGCGAATCACCCGTACCACCACCCGCAACAAGGGCGCGGAAATCGGCCGTAATGTCACGGCTGGCACCAAAGCAATAATGATTAACCCGCGATAAGGTATCGAGTGGCGGCATTAATAAACGGTCTTTTTCCTCCTGCGCATCGCGCAACGGATAAGGAAACTGTTCATATAGCTCACGCACTTTCTGGGACATCGAGACCTTCACCATCATTAAGTTTCAATGAGATGTACCATCTAGCGCCCTGCCCGTACATTAACCTAACCGGTAAAATCGAGTTCAGTTTGTTCTTTCTTGGAATATACCTCTGCCTGATGCAGATCGACCGACACCAGTGACGAAACACCGCGTTCGGCCATCGTCACACCAAACAGGCGGTTCATCCGCGCCATGGTCATGCGATGGTGGGTAATGACAAGGAAGCGGGTATTGGCATGACGGCCAATCGCTTCCAGCAGCTTACAGAAGCGGTCTACGTTCGCATCGTCAAGCGGTGCGTCGACCTCATCGAGCACGCAAATCGGTGCCGGGTTGGTCAGGAACACCGCAAACAGCAATGCAACAGCGGTCAATGCCTGCTCCCCACCTGATAAAAGCGATAGATGCTGAAGCTTTTTACCCGGTGGAGATGCCAGGATTTCAAGCCCGGCTTCAAGCGGATCATCGGCATCGGTCAGCATCAGATGCGCGCCGCCACCACCAAACAGGCGGACAAACAATTGCTGGAAATGTTTATCAACTTCGTCAAAGGCCGTTTTCAAACGGGCACGTGCTTCGCGGTTGAGCTGATTGATGCCATTGCGCAGTTTTTCAATGGCAGCAATCAAATCATCACGTTCAGACACCATCGTGTCTTTTTGTTCCTGCATTTCGGCCAGTTCGACTTCGGCACGCAAGTTGACCGCACCAAGGTTTTCGCGTTCACGTGACTGACGTTGCAGACGGGCATCAATGTCGTCTTCGCTCGGCAATTCCTTGGTCAGATCAATCTGGCCAAGTTCAACCAACTTATCAGGTGTTGAATTAACACGTTCACGAATGCGTTCGATCAAGTCACGACGATGCTGTTCTGCCTGTTCAAGCAAAGCTTCACAGCGCACGCGCCCTTCGCGGGCTTCGGCCAGTTTCTGTTCGGCTTCTTTCAGGTTCATATCCGCTTCGCGCTGGGCATTTTCGGCCCTTTGCAATTCGTCGGCGACTTCCTTGCGGGTCTGATCGGAAAGTTCAATCCGGTCTGACAAAATCGCCCGGCGTTCTTCGATCTCTTCGGGCTTGAGTTCAAGCTCCTCGATCTCCATCCGGGCTTCTTCCTGACGTTCACGCAGTTCAGAAACACGTTCGCCAGCCCCCGATGCACGTTCGTTCCAGGTCGCGATTTCGTTTTCAACGAATTCAAGACGCTTGCGGCGGCCAGACATATCGCGCTGCATACGTTCGAGCTGACTACGTGCTTCCATCTGATCGGCACGGGCATCGGCAAGGGTCGCACGTTGTTCGATCATCTCGGCCTTGATTTCCATCAGGCCTTCGCTGCTTTCTTCGGGCAGGGCTGAAAGTTCTTCCTGCTCGGCAATCAGTTCGTCCAGATCCTGCTTGGCGCGTTTTTCAGCTTCTTCTGCGTTTTGCAGACGGCTTTCGATGGCACTTGCATCGCGCTTGATATTGGCGACTTCTTCGCGGGCGCGTGACAAGGTGTTTTCAGCTTCGCGCACAGAACGGTGGGCTTCTTGTTCAGCCGTTCTTGCTTCCTCGATTTTCTCATCAAGCTGTTCGACATTTTCGCTGGCGATTTCGGCACGCTCGGCAGCAGCTTCGACCACTGCATCCGTTTCTTCGATCTCGCCGCGCAGTTCTTCAAGCCGGTTGCGTTGACGCAATCGAACGGCTGCGGGCAATTCCGCACCGGCGAGAATGCGATAGCCATCCCAGCGCCAAAGCGACCCTTCGCGCGATACCAACCGTTGCCCGGCTTTCAGATTTTTCGAAAGCCAATTGCCGGTTGCCTCGTCATCGACAATACCGATCTGCCACAGGCGACGGTTCAGCAAAGCCGGTGCTTCGACAAATTTGGCGAGTGCAGTGACACCATCTGGCAAAGCCGGGTCATCGGATGCCGGATCAATTGCCGACCAATGCATCGGGGCATCTGTCGCATCTGGTGCATCAAGGTCTTCGCCAAGGGCGGCTGCCATCGCAAGTTCAAGACCGCTTTGCACCGAAATATCTTCAATCACCGCGGTATATTTGTCGTCGTCACCGCCCTTAAGCAGGCTTTCAAGCGCCTCGACTTCGGCCATCAGGCGGGCCTTGCGGCTTTCGACATCGCGCAGGGCATCGCGGGCATCGCTTTCTGCGGTTTTAAGGCCGTCTTCACGATCGCGCATTTCGGCAAGACGCATTTCAGCATCTTCAACCGCCATTTTACGCTGTTCGCAAAGTTCTTCGCACTCTTCAAGATGCATGCTTGCTTCTTCAAGCACTTCGGAGAAATCAGCTTCGATCCGGATGTCATCTAGCTTTGCGACCGCTTCGTCATGACGTTCGGTCAAACGGTTGCGGCGGGTGTTTAATTCGCTCAGGCGCTGCTGAACGGATTTAAGGCGGGCTTCTTCTTCGGCGACCTTGTTGGTCAGAAGATCGACCGCAGCCTCAAGTTCTTCAACCCGGATGGCTTTTTCCGCAGCCGTTTCACGGGCTTGGTCAAGTTCATCATCCTCCCCCCCCCTGCGCGTCGCTGAGTTCTTCGCGTTCGTTTTTCAGTTTTTCAAGCGCACCCTGTGCATCGCTTGCCAGCTCGGCTTCACGCGCAAGGTCGGCATCAATCTGTTGAATGCGTCCGCGCAGCTGGCCCATCTGGGTTTCGATCTGGGCTTTGTCTTTATCAAGGCCTTCACGTTCGATCAAAAGGCGCTGCAAAGCCGCCGCAGCGTCGGCTTCTTTTTTGCGAAGATCCGGCAGGCTGGCAGCAATATGGGCCTGAACCGTGGTTGCCTCGGTCACCGATGATGTCAGATCACGTACCGCACTTTCGCCCGCGACAAGCAATTCACGAGCATCAGCTTGTCGTTTTTCCGCATCGGTCCAGCGGATATGGAACAGCAAGGCCTCGGTTTCGCGGATGCTTTCGCTGAGTTTGCGATACCGTTCGGCCTGACGGGCCTGTTTTTGCAGGGATGCGATTTGACCATCAAGAGTGACCAGAACGTCATCAAGACGTTCCATATTCTGTTCGGCATTTTTCAAACGCAGTTCGGCTTCGTGCCGACGGGAATGAAGGCCGGTAATGCCCGCTGCTTCTTCAAGGATCAGGCGACGCTGGATCGGTTTCGCCCCGATCAGTGCACCAATTTTACCTTGGGAAACCATGGCATTTGACCGGGCACCGGTTGCGGCATCGGCAAACAGCAATTGCACATCACGCGCACGGACATCCTTGCCATTGACCCGATAATTCGATCCCCCGCTGCGTTCGATCCGGCGGGTGACCTCAAGCATTTCAAAGTCATTGAACATCGCGGGCGCCTTGCGCTCGCTGTTATCAAGGATAACCGATACTTCCGCCACGTTACGGGCGGGACGTGTCGACGTCCCGCCAAAGATGACGTCGGACATGTCCGAACCACGCATTTGCTTGGCCGAGGTTTCCCCCATGACCCAGCGCAGCGCTTCAACAAGATTGGATTTGCCACAGCCATTCGGGCCGACAACACCTGTCAGCCCGTCTTCAACCAATAAATCGGTTGAATCGACGAAGGATTTAAACCCCGTCAGCCGTAGTGATTTAAACTGGACCAATCATGTCCCCCGGTCCGAACCTGTGCCCCTGGTGCCGGACACCGTGGTTACGGTATCCGGCATGTTGTTTTCATCAGTCGATAAGGTCTTCGACTTTTTCAATAAAGAATTCTGCGTCACGTCCACCGGCAATGGTTTCACCATCAATGATGAAGCTTGGTGTCGAGGAAATATTGAATTCCTGTTCGCCCTTCATGCGCGATGCAACGATGGCTTCAATCAAGGACTCATTCGCAATGCAGGCGTCAACGGCATCGCCTGTCATACCGCCAAAACGAACGACTTCTTTGATGCCGCCAACCGGATCTTCCGAGCGCGCCCAGGTCATCTGGGATTTAAACAACATGCTCAGCACACCGAAATAACGATCATCACCTGCACATTGGGCAACTGCCGCCGCGCGCAAGGCAACCCCATCAAGCGGGTAATCGCGGTAGATCAATTTGAGCTTGCCGGTATCAATCAGCTTTTCTTTAAGCTCTGGCAGAACTTCATTATGGAACGCTGCACAATGCGGGCACGTCAGCGACGCATATTCAATCATTGTGACCGGCGCGTTCTCGTCGCCCAATACGCGTTCTTTCCATTCTGTTGCATGTGCCTGTTGCGTGCCTGAGACACCAAGCGCAATCAGAAATGCACCTGCAAGAAACTTAACCGCCTTAAACAAGGAAACCTCCGTGAAAACAAAGTTTTGTGATTACAAGCCTGTTGCAGCACGCGAGTCAACACGCACCCCAAAACAGCTATTGCACCAACGAGTCGCCAAGCTGCCCGGAAAATGCGGCAACTCCGTGATCGTTCATTTCATGAAACTGATTCGATAATTTGATCTGACATAGCGTCCCTATGCCAACCCGCTAAGGGTTCAATCGGCGAGCCAGTCAGCAAGACCTTCAAGCGTTTGCAAGCCGTATTCCACCGCACCAAAACCAATGACGGCCAAGCGTCGTTCGCGGGTGGGGTGGAGCTGACGCAAAGTGACCACTGTTTTGCCATCGCTTTGTTCGTCAAAGGTAACCGTCATCCGGAACCGGTCGGGGTCGTTTGGATCGGGTGTGCCATAATCCATAACGATCCGCTCGTTCGGGACGATTTCCAGAAAATACATATGGTTTTCAAAGCGCTGCTCTTTGCCTTCGAACGTGCCCACCATGTCAAACCGCCAAACCCCGCCTTCGCGGATATCGGCTTCTTGCGTTTCGATATCGAGACCCTCCGGACCATACCATTTTGCCAGCGCATCGGGGTTTGTCCATGCAGCAAAGACCTTGTCGCGCGGGTGATTGAACAGCTTTACGAGCACAATCTCCCGGTCGAGAGACCATGTCTCAATCGGATTTTTTATCTGATCCATCATCGTCTTCCTTCGAATCCAGGTAAATCTCCAGACGGTCCAGCTGAGCAGCCCAGCGCCGACGCTCCGCCTCCATCCAGACTGCTGCCTCGTTAAAACCTTCCGGCACCAGTCGACACCAGCGGCTGCGCCCGCGTTTCTCGCTGGCGATCAGCCCGCAATCCTCAAGCACTTTGAGATGCTGGGTGAATGACGGCAGAGCCATGTTGAAAGGCGCTGCCAAGTCGCTTACGGGCGCTTCACCGTCGGCAAGTTTTGAGACCACCGCGCGACGGGTCGGGTCGCTAAGCGCGTGAAACGCAAGATCAAGGGGATTTGAATGATAAGGCATATACCTTAGTAATCGAATTTTCCGGCATCTGTCAATAAAAATTAGGCAATCACCTAACTATTCCCATATGCGTCGTCAGGTCAAAAAATCAGGCCCTATGGTGGCTTCACACTGAGAAACGTTTAATCGGCATCTGCATTGAGCATCTAGTTGATCAGCGCAGCCGCCAACTGAGCTTGCGGATATGCCCTATTTTTTGCCGTCTTTTGGCCGAAGCCCGCCAGTCGCACCGGCAATATGACGGCCCAACCGGGTCAGGACTTCGCGCAGATGTGGGTCTTCAATCTTGGCAATATTGATTTCGCTTGCCTGTGTGATGTTGCCTTCAGGCACCACTGTTGGGCGATGCACCGTACGTTCGGGGCGGGAAATATCGCCCTGCATCATCTTGATCCGTTCGACCGCGCGATACCCAAAATAGGTATTCACCCGATCAATGATCTGAGGCATACGGTGCTGTAATTCGATCGCGACGGGTCCTGTCACCCGGATAACCAATGTTCCGCCACCGGCATTTTCGCCGCGCGGCGGGGCATATTTCACCGGCATGGTAAATTGTTCAAGATCACGTCCGACGATTTCGGCCCAATGCAGGATAATTTCCGTTTGGAAAAAACCGCGTTTGCGCACCAGCGGACGTGTTAGATTGCCGACCAAGGGTGCAACATTCCGCAATCCCATGCGGCGTTCCGTGCTGCCCATCGGTGTGATTTTTTGCTTCTTTTTAACCGCGTTTTTTGCTGCGACCGACGAGGATCCCTGATCCACCCCGACACCGCTTTTCGTATCACGACTATCTTTTTGCTTGCTCACGCCCGCTTCTTTCGTAGGGTCAGTTCAAATTTACCCGTCATTCAACCTGCAACATAACACGGGAACGCCGTGCATTTCACCAATCAGGAAATACAACGCCTCGGCCATACCATGCTTGAATGGTATGATCGGCATCACCGCACGTTACCATGGCGCTCGGAACCCGGCGATACGCCCAATCCATATCACGTCTGGCTTAGCGAAATCATGCTGCAACAAACCACCGTGCAAACGGTCGGGCCATATTTTGCGGCATTCCTGAAACGCTGGCCAACGGTTATCGATCTTGCCAAGGCAGAACTTGATGATGTTCTGCATGCCTGGCAAGGGCTGGGCTATTATGCCCGTGCGCGAAACCTTCATAAATGCGCCAAGGCAGTCGCAGACGAGTATGACGGAATTTTCCCCGATACCGAGGAAGGCTTACTCAAGTTACCCGGCATTGGCCCCTATACCGCCTGCGCGGTCGCAGCGATTGCCTTTAACCGGCATGCCAGCCCGGTTGATGGCAATATTGAACGGGTCATATCGCGGCTGTTTGCCTTGGAAACCCCGCTTCCTGACGTCAAACCCGAGATCAAGGAAAAATCATCGGCCCTGACCCCGTCAAACCGGCCCGGCGACTATGCACAGGCCCTGATGGATCTGGGGGCGACGATCTGCACCCCGCGCAATCCGGCCTGCGGCATTTGCCCATGGCAGGCAGATTGCGAAGGCCGCAAGTCCGGCATTGCTCCTGATCTTCCGAAAAAGCGGAAAAAACCGGCCAAACCAACCCGGGTCGGGTA
The DNA here is from genome assembly GCF_050516545.1 of Thalassospira lucentensis. Taxonomy (GTDB): domain Bacteria; phylum Pseudomonadota; class Alphaproteobacteria; order Rhodospirillales; family Thalassospiraceae; genus Thalassospira; species Thalassospira lucentensis_C. The sequence continues at coordinate 3,222,084 of NZ_CP191544.1, forward strand.
TGCCTTCTGGATCAGGCGCGAAGATGACGCCCGCATTTTAATTCGACGCCGTCCAGAAAAGGGTTTGCTTGGCGGACTTTATGAAGTTCCCGGTTCTGACTGGCGGGCGATTGACGCCCCCGATGATGTGATGCTGTCCGAAGCCCCGATATCCGCCAAGTGGTCAGAACTTGATGGCACGGTCGGGCATACCTTCACGCATTTTCATCTCAATGTCAGTGTATTGGCCGCCACCCTTCCGGCAAAAGAAGCCAATAAACTGGATGGCAGCTGGACAACAATTGACGGGCTGGCGGACTTCGCCCTGCCAACCATCATGAAAAAGATCGTCCGCCACGCGTTGAAGTACCGATAAGGTTACTGATCTGGCAAATATCCATCCAGATTGTAGAATTGACAAAGGCCCGTGACATAACATCACGGGCCTTTGTTTTTTATAACTTGCTCGGCGCGATCAGGCGTAAATATCGATCACCTGTCCACGTCCCTCGGTCGGGGGTGGTGCGGCCTGTTGCGAAGTTTCCGTTTCTGCCGTTTGCTCAATTCGCTGTCGTGCCGGAGAATTCAGATCGTTATTTCCGGTTTCAGCAATCGGCGCTGCCGCCTGCTGAACCTGAACGGGGTTGGGTGCGTATCCTGCACCGCCTACTGAACCTGCTTGCATAACCTACTCCATCTATCCTTACGGATAATATTTAGAGATTAGATATAGCACTTTTTTTCGAAAATGCAAAAGCCGACGGGTTTCTCAACCACGTCGGCTTTTAGGCATCAATGATTTAATCGGAAAATTCCGATCAGGATCAGGCGGGGACCTGACCCATTTCTTTGCGTAACTGAGTGCGCAGATTGTCAATCACAACCAAACGCCCATCACATTTGTAATGCCAATAAGTCCAACCATTACAAGCCTCTGCGCCTTGAACACGCGCACCGATCTGATGGATCGAACCGGCATTGTCCTTGTGACTGATTGATCCGTCTGCACGCACCATCGCCGCAACATTGCCGCGGTTGTCATAGATTTTGTCGCCGGGTGACAGAAGACCACGTTCAATGACCGCACCGAACGGAATCCGCGGAAGCGAGCGTTTCGATTCGGTCAGTTCAAGACTGTCGCCATCCAGCATCTGGACCTTGGCAATCCGTTCACGGGCGGCTTCGGCATAGGTTTCTTCGCGTTCCAGACCGATAAAGTGGCGTCCCAAACGACGCGCCGCTGCACCGGTCGTACCCGTTCCAAAGAATGGATCAAGAACCACATCACCTTGGCGGGTGGTTGCCATCAAAACGCGCTGCAAAAGGGCTTCCGGCTTTTGGGTCGGATGAACCTTTTTGCCGTTATCGTCCTTGAGACGTTCCGAGCCGGAGCAAATCGGCATCAGCCAGTCAGAGCGCATCTGCAGACCTTCATTGAGCTGCTTCATCGCCTCGTAGTTAAAGGTGATGGCTTTTTGCTCTTCGCTCTTGGAACACCACAGAAGCGTTTCATGCGCATTGCAGAAACGTTTGCCACGGAAGTTCGGCATCGGGTTGGTTTTACGCCAGACAATGTCATTGAGGATCCAGTACCCGATATCCTGCAGCGTATTACCAACACGGTAAATGTTGTGGTACGAGCCGATCACCCAGATTGCGCCGGTATCTTTCAGCACGCGCCGCGCCGCCGTCAGCCAGTCACGGGTGAACTCGTCATAGTGACGGAAGCTGTCAAACTGGTCCCAATGATCGTCAACAGCGTCGACCTTGGAATTGTTCGGCCGCAGCAGATCGCCGCCGAGCTGAAGGTTGTAGGGTGGATCAGCAAAAATCAGATCAACGGATTTCTCCGGCAAGCTGTTCATAAGCTCGATGCAATCGCCGACCATAACCTGATCAAGTGGTAAAGTTGTCTTTTGTGTCATGATGCCTTCTAGGTTCCCCCTTGAAATCTTGAGGAAAGCATCGACTGAAATAGTTAATGAAAGAGTTAACCGACTCCGATTTTTTCCTCGGAGTCGCATTAATTTTTCAAGGAGTCGCATTGTGTTCGAAACTGTGCATTCCGTTTATACAATTTTAACGGATATGCTCCAGAAACCGGAAGATTTTGCTCGTGCTTCCGCTGCCCCCTTCTTATCACGCACAGACTGGTAAGACCGAGCGGACTCCGCAAAGCAGGGTACCTATCGCAAATCCCCCCAAACGGCATCCCCCATGCGGACATCACCTTTAAGATGATGTTTTTGCGGGTTATACACGCGAAAGACTTCATTAAAACGCGAAGCCATCCCAAATACTTAGGTCAATCTATAAAAACTGACCATTTGGACAGAACAAGCTTTGCCTCTTTTCTGATCGTGTATACAATCTGCCCACAATCTACGCATGAGAGTTGAACTTCGCAAAACAGCAATAACCTCCAGGGGGACATTATGAAGTCTGCTACATTCGGCCTTTCCCGCCGCGCACTGCTTTCGGCCATGGCGGCCGCAGCAGCCGTCGTGTCGTTTGGCCTTGGCACACCGGCACAGGCCGCAGATCCGCTTAAAGTTTCAGCGATCTACACCGTTCCGGTTGAACAGCAGTGGGTATCGCGCATCCACAAGGCGCTGAATGCCGCCAAAGACCGTGGCGAAATTTCCTATGAGTTTTCTGAAAACGTCGCCAATACCGATTATGAGCGCGTCATGCGCGAATATGCCGAAAACGGGTCAAACCTGATTGTCGGCGAAGTCTTCGGCGTTGAACGCGCCGCCCGCAAGGTTGCCGCCCAATATCCCGAAACCGCCTTCCTGATGGGGTCAAGCTTTGCCCCGGAAGCCGACAACTTTTCGGTCTTTGACAACTTCATCCATGAGCCAAGCTACCTTGTCGGCATGGCTGCCGGTGCAGCAACCAAGTCGAACAAAATCGGCATGGTCGGTGGCTTTGCCATCCCGGAAGTAAACCGTTTGATGCATGCCTTCATGGAAGGTGCCAAATCGGTCAATCCGGATGTCGAATTCATGGTGACCTTCATCAACAGCTGGTATGACCCGCCCAAGGCCAAAGAAGCCGCCTTTGCCATGATCGATAAGGGTGCTGACATCATGTATGCGGAACGCTTTGGTGTTTCCGATGCGGCCAAGGAACGCGGTATCCTTGCAGTTGGCAACGTTATTGATACGGCGGCGGACTATCCGGGCACCATTCTGGGTTCGGCACTTTGGCATATGGAAGCCACCATTGACCACGCAATCGCTGCGGTCAAAGCCGGTGAATTCAAAGCCGAAGATTACGGTAAATTCAGCTATATGGAACATGGCGGCGGCAGTGTCGTGCTTGACGCAGCCCTGCTTCCGGAAGGCACGGTTGCCGACGTCGAAGCCAAGGAAGCAGAAATTCTTGGCGGCACGTTCAGCGTCACGGTAAATGACGAAGAACCGAAATCTTCGATGTAAGATTTCCTTAAATTTACAGGGCAGTTCGGTGTAAAAGCCGAACTGCCCTTATTTGTTTGATCCAAAATATTTTGACCCGCCCCCGTATCGGGTCCCATCATCACTTCGCAATCTGTTCGCACCATCGCCTTATCGCCCCACAGCGTGACGCATAAAAACAAAACGGATTACCCGGATGTCATCTGCTGCGCATACATCATCTGAAAAGTCTCAGGACCTGCTGCTGTCGCTTGCAGGTATCACCAAGAAATTTGGCCCGCTGGTCGCCAATGACGCCATCGACCTTACGGTTCATCGCGGCGAAATCGTCGCCTTGCTTGGCGAAAATGGTGCCGGCAAAACCACATTGATGAACATTTTGTTTGGCCATTACATTGCCGATGAAGGCAGCGTAACTGTTGCCAATCGCAATGGTGATCTTGAGCTGCTTGAACCGGGCGCCCCGCAGGCTGCCCTTGATGCCGGTATTGGCATGGTTCATCAGCATTTCACGCTGGCTGAAAACCTAACGGGTTTGGACAATATTGTTCTTGGCACTGAACCGATTTTCCGTCTGCGTCGCGACCTTACCAAGCCGCGCGCCAAACTAAATGATCTGATGGAAAGATCGGGTTTGAATGTCGATCTTGATCAGCCGGTGCATAAACTGACGGTCGGTGAAAAGCAGCGCGTTGAAATCTTAAAAGCCCTCTATCGCGATGCACGGCTTCTGGTTTTGGATGAACCAACGGCGGTCTTAACACCGCAAGAAGCCGAAAGCATGTTTGCAACCTTGCGCAAACTGGCATCAACCGGGCTTTCGGTCATTATCATTGCCCATAAACTGGCCGAAGTTCTTGCCGTATCACACCGTATCGCGGTCCTTAGGGGCGGTAAAAAAGTCGGCGAAATGACCACGAGCGAGGCCGACCACCGATCCATCGCCGAACTGATGGTCGGGCGCGAAGTCCCGGTCAGTCGGCGCACAGCCCGTGAACCGGGTGAACCGGTCATTTCACTGATCGACGTTACGATTGATCGCGGTGATTCAAGACGATCCCTGCATGGTGTCAACATCACCGCCCGCGAAGGTGAAATTCTTGGCATTGCCGGTGTGTCAGGCAATGGTCAGGCCGCGCTGGCACAATTAATTGCCGGACTTGATAAACCCGATCATGGGACCGTGGAGATTTTTGGAGCGATCGTTATAAAATTCGATGCCCATCAGTTCGCCCAAAATGGCATCGCCCGCATTCCCGAAGATCGCCACCATGACGGCATGGTGGGTTCCATGACGGTCGCTGAAAATATTGCGATCGAAGATGTTAGAAGCTCTGAGTATCAAAAACTTGGCTTCCTTGATTTTGACGCCATCCGCAAACGTGCCGAACATGCCATTGTCGATTATGATGTGCGCTGCCCCGGCCCCGATGCCCCGGCACGGCTGTTATCGGGTGGTAACATTCAAAAACTGATTCTGGCCCGCGTTCTGGAAAAATCACCAAAGCTTATTCTGGCCAATCAGCCATCACGCGGTCTTGACGTTGGTGCACAGTCCGAAGTCCATCGCCGGTTGCTTGAAGCGCGCCAAGGCGGTGCTGCCGTCATCCTGATTTCCGAAGATTTGGACGAATTGCTGACGATTTCCGATCAGATCGCGGTGATCCATGCCGGCCACATCATATCTTCCATGGCGACCGACACCATTGATCGATCTGAACTGGGCCTGATGATGGCCGGGCAAAAGAAATCATCGCATGCCGATACCACCCCGAATTCAGGAGAAACGGCATGATCCGGTTTGAACCGCGCAGCAATCCCGGTGCGTTTTTAACTTACGGCGTTCCCGTCATTGCCGCTGCCATCGCAATCCTTTTGGCCGCCATCCCGCTTGCCCTTGCCAATGCACCGATCCTCAAGGCGTATGGCCTTATGATCAGTGGTGCCTTTGGATCGGTCTTTTCAGTTTCGGAAATGCTGACCCGTGCAACACCCTTGATCCTGACCGGATTGGCGGCAGCCATCGCGTTTCGGGCAAAACTTTGGAACATCGGTGCCGAAGGACAGCTTTACATGGGGGCCATGGCCGCAGTTGCGGTTGGGGCCGGGGTGATTGATGGTCCAAGCTGGATCATGATCCCGATTGTGATGATTGCCGGTGCGCTTGCCGGTGCGCTGATGTTGATCGGTCCAACCTTGATGAAGACCCGGCTTGGCGTTGATGAAGTTGTGACGACATTGCTTTTGAACTTCATTATCTTGCTGTTTGTTCAGATGATGCTTGAAGGTGCGCTTAAAGACCCGATGTCGATGGGGTGGCCGCAATCTGAACCGATCATTGATAGTGCGGCATTCCCGGCCCTTATCGAACGGATGCGGGTTCATTTTGGCCTGGTCGTTGCTTTGATGTGTGCCATTGCGCTGGCCGTTTTCGTTAAACGCACCGTTTGGGGTTTTGAAATTCGGGCGGTTGGTGAAAATGCCGCTGCGGCCAGGTTTTCAGGCATCTCTGTGACCAAAACCATGATCCTTGTTGCCGCCCTTTCGGGCGGGCTGGCGGGCCTTGCCGGTGTGTCGGAAGTTGCCGGTACGCGGGGATACCTCGCAACTGATTTGTCACCGGGCTATGGCTATGCCGGGATCGTTGTTGCCATGCTGGCACGCCTGTCCCCAATCGGGGTGATTGCATCAGCATTGTTTGTCGCATCGGTCTTTGTCGGGGCAGATTCCATGAGCCGTGCGATTGGTGTTTCAAGCTATCTCGCCGATCTGATTGTGGCCATGGCGTTGCTGTGCGTTTTAATTGGCGGTTTTCTAACCCGGTTTAAAGTTCATTTTGAACGCAAGACTGCGGGTTAAGGGGAAAAGACATGGAAATCCTTGAAATTCTTCTTGCCGCAAGCTTCTGGGAAGCCGCCATTCGCATTGCGACCCCATTGATCTTTGGGGTGTTGGGCGCGCTTGTTTGCGAACGAGCAGGGGTCCTTAACCTTGGGATTGAAGGCATCTTTACCGCCGGTGCCATGGCCGGATGGATGGCCGTGTGGCTTGGGGCTGGTCTTTGGGGCGGGCTTTTGGTTGCCGCCCTTGCCGGCGGGTTCTTTGGCCTGATCCATGCGATCCTGACCGTGCCACTTGGGTTAAGTCAGCATGTTTCGGGTATTGGCGTTACGTTGTTGGCCACCAGCCTGTCTTATTTTACCTATCGCACCGCCCTTCCGGACGTTTCTTCGCCCCCGCGCATTACGCCGTTCCAACCGCTTGATATCCCGTTTTTGTCCGACCTGCCCTTCATCGGGCAAGCGCTATTCTCGCAAACGGCAATGACAATCCTTGCCTTTGTTCTGGTATTTGTGACTGGCTGGGTTTTGTATCGCACCCCGCTTGGCCTTGCTATCAGGGCCGTTGGCGATAATCCATCATCGGTCGAAGCACAGGGACTTTCGGTTTATGCCCTTCGTATTGGTGCGGTTGTTGTCGGTTCGGCAATGATGGCGCTTGGCGGGGCGTTTCTGACCATGTCGGCCTTTGATGCTTTCTTCTTTGGCATGATCAATGGCCGCGGCTGGGTCTGTATTGCATTGACCGTATTTGCCAGTTGGCGACCGGGCAAGGCACTCATCGGTGCCTTATTATTCGGCGCGTTTGATGCATTCCAAGTCCGTTTGCAAACCGAAGTCGGGGCATTTTTGCCATCACAGGTTTTCCTGATGATGCCCTATATCCTGTCGATCATTGCCCTGATTGTCGTTGCACGTAAGGCCGATTACCCCAAGGCCCTTCTTGTGCCATGGTTTAAAGGCCAACGTTAAGCGTGACACCAACCACGACCCTAAATCGTTCTTCTGATACCGCGACCACCAGACCAAGGATGACACCATGCAAGCCGATCTGATTTTGAAAAATGCCAATATCGCCAACGAGCGCACCGGCGTTGATATCGCATGTCAAAACGGCAAGATCGTCGAGATTGGCGAAAACCTGAACATCCCGGCGGTTGAAGAAATCGATTGCGGCGGCATGTTGGTCAGCCCGCCATTTGTCGATAGCCATTTCCACATGGATGCGACCCTGTCGCTTGGCCTGCCGCGCATGAACGAGTCTGGAACGCTGCTTGAAGGCATAGCCCTTTGGGGAGAATTAAAACCCCTTCTGACCCCGGAAGCCGTTATTGAACGCGCACTTAAATATTGCGATCTGGCCGTGTCCAAGGGGCTTCTCGCCATCCGAACCCATGTGGATGTGTGTGATGATCGTCTTTTGGCGGTTGATGCGTTGCTTGAGGTCAAAAAGCAGATCGCGCCCTATATTGACCTGCAACTGGTGGCCTTTCCGCAAGATGGTTATTTCCGAAGCCCGACCGCTAAGGACAATGTCATTCGCGCCCTTGATAAGGGGGTTGATGTCGTTGGTGGCATTCCGCATTTCGAACGCACGATGAGCGACGGTGCCGCCAGCATCAAAGAACTGTGTGAAATGGCAGAAAAGCGCGGCCTTATGGTTGATATGCATTGCGATGAATCTGATGACCCTTTATCGCGTCATATCGAAATGCTGACCTATGAAACCCAACGTCTGGGGCTTCAGGGGCGTGTTGCCGGATCGCACCTGACATCGATGCATTCGATGGATAATTATTATGTTTCCAAACTGATCGCCCTGATGGCCGAGGCAGAAGTTTCCGCCATCGCCAATCCGCTGATCAACATCACGCTTCAGGGGCGTCATGATACCTATCCAAAACGTCGCGGCATGACGCGTGTGCCTGAACTGCGCAAGGCGGGGCTAACTGTTGCGTTTGGTCATGATTGCGTCATGGACCCTTGGTATTCAATGGGATCTGGCGACATGCTTGAAGTTGCCTCCATGGGATTGCATGTTGCCCAGATGACATCGCGCGAAGATATCCGGGCCTGCTATAACGCAGTTACCACCGAACCGGCCAAAATCATGGGCATTGACGGGTATGGCATTGACGTTGGTAACAATGCCGATTTTGTTGTTTTGCAAGCACGCGATACGATTGAAGCCATCCGCATGCGGGCCAATCGCCTGTTTGTTATTCGCCGTGGCAAGATCATTGCAGAAAGCCCGATGGCGCAAACCCGTCTGCACTTGGCCGAGCGCCCGGATCATGTTCGCGAACATGAATATGCGCCGGGTCTATGATCCAAACTAAATTGACCGCACGATAGAAACCATCAGTTGCTGAACGGAATGCCCCATGTTCTATGAACCCGGAAAAACCGCCCATAATCTTCCACACGATCCGTTCAAGGCCTGTGTCGCGCCGCGTCCGATTGGCTGGATTTCCACGGTTGATGCCGAAGGTCGCCCGAACCTGGCACCCTATTCGTTTTTCAATGCTGTGCATGGCAATCCGCCGATGGTGATGTTTTCTTCAGGCGGGTCTGTCGACAGCCTGAAAAACGCACGCGCCACCGGAGAATTTGTTGTCGGTGTTGCGCCAAAGGCGATGCTGAAAGAATTGAATTTTTCTTCTGCGCCGCTGCCATCTGATGAAGACGAATTTGAATATGCCGGGCTTGAAAAACTGCCCGCAACGTGTGTCAAACCACATCTGATCAAAGGTGTTCCGATCCATATGGAATGCAAGGTTTTCCAGATTGTCGATTTGCCCAGTGCCAATCCGGAGCGCCCCTGTGCGATGGTCATAGGCACCGTCATCGGCCTGCATATTGATGATGCCATCATTCGCAATGGTATGGTTGATATCACGCTGTTTGAGCCGCTTGCGCGTCTTGGCTATCAGGAATATGCCAGCATTTCGGAAACCTTTACCGTCAAACGCGAAGATTTCTGGAAGTAGGTCTTCTGCCAAGGCATTGATTGGTTTCATTAAAATAACGCTCAACCGCAAACAAACTGTCACAGAAACTCTCTAATGTGAACAAGCACACAGTTCGCCCGAACATCAAACGGGCTTGAGCTGCATGTCTTTGTACATTTTACAGACCAGGTTCTGTGGGGGATTCCATATTATGAAACGGATGTTTGCAGCCGGTATCGCCGGCGTTGCAGCAATGCTTCTGGCCAGCACTGCAATCGCAGGCGAAGCCAAGGTTTTCGAAACAAAAAGTGCGATGAACAATCTTTCGACCGTTATGGTCGAAGGGGGCAAGGCCCGCGATTTAACCGTCGGCTTGGGTTCTGGTGCCTATCGTCGTCCCGGCGATCCGGCCAATATGTTCTATGCCGTTTCTGACCGTGGTCCGAACTTTGTCTGTGGTGACGTTCAGGATGTTCTTGGTGTTGCCGAAGACGTTGTCTGTCAGGGCAAAAAAGTCCGCGTTTATCCGACCCCGGATTATTCCCCGTCGATCTACACCATTTTCCTCAATGACGATGGCAGCTTTGACATCAAGGATGTCATCACCATCAAGGATCAAAGTGGCGTTCCGCTGACCGGCCTTACCAACAAACTGACCGTTGCCAAAACCGAAAAGCCGGTTGATGCCAACGGCAAGCCACTGGAACAGTCGGTATCGTCGATTGATGCAGAAGGCATCATTCGTCTGACAGACGGTTCATACTGGATTGGCGAAGAAAACGGCCCATCGGTTCTGCATGTTGGAGCAGACGGCACCGTGATTAACCGTCTCGTCCCGGCGGGCTCGGAAAAAGATTTCGACGGTGCGGCCTATAAGGTAACCGGCGGCCTTCCAGCCATTCTGGTCACCCGTCAGACCAACCGCGGCATCGAATCCATGGCCGTTTCGCCTGATGAAACCAAGCTGTATTTCATGGTTCAGAACCCGCTGGCCAATCCAAATGCCGATGCCTACAAAGTGGCAAAAAACACACGTCTGTTCGTTTATGACCGTGTTTCGGAAAAGCTGAGTGGCGAATATATCTATCAGCTTGATGACCCGCAGACCTTCCGCAACGATCCGTCTGACAAACAGAACGCACCGCGCATTTCCGAAGTTCTGGCACTGGGCGATGACCGACTTCTGGTTCTTGAACGTACCGACAAAACCACCAAACTTCATGAAATCAAGCTTGCTGGTGCGACCAACATTCTGTCCACCCGTTGGGATGATATGTCGACCAACCCATCGCTTGAACAAGAAAACGATCTTTCCAAGTTGGACCTAATCGCGGTTTCCAAGACCCTTCGTTTTGACAGTGCGGATTACCCGGAAGCACCGAACAAACTTGAAGGCCTTGCAATCATGGGTGATGGCGCACTTGCCATGATCAATGACAATGACTTTGGCATCAAAGGTGACCCGACCAAGGTGATCCTGATCGAAGGTCTGGTTCAGGCTGACAAATTCTGATTTTTAGCCTTTGTTCGGGGTATTTCTGATTAAACAGAACCAACCCGACTGAACACACACAAAAGCAGGAAGGCTGTTATGCAGCTTTCCTGCTTTTTTATTGCGAAAAATGGGCGTAAAAGCAGCCCCATGATGACAGAAAAACACACATTCGATACCCCGGACGGCGTTACAGCCGTCATCGAGCCAATGGACGCAACCGGCTATCTCGCCCCTGTCGGGTTTGAAGATCAGTTGTATAACGAGTTGGGCGATGTGACTGAACGCCACGACCGGTTGATGTTTGCGCCCGGTCCCGAACGGCGTGTTTTCTGGGCACAGAATGTCTGGCGTAATCCGGTACGGATTGCCATCCCGTCAATCAAGGGTGCTGCCAAGCTCCTGAAATTCAATCAGCGTAACTGGGCAATGTTCAAGTTTGACCATTTCTCCCGTGCCAAGCTGATCGAAGCAAACCTGCCGCATGTATCGGCCAAACGTCAGGTTTTTGGCGAACCGGCCCCGACTGCACCACTTGGGTCATGGACGCTGATTGATCCTGATACCATCATCGCAGCGACCGATTGTTCCAGCCCGTGGAAAAACGGCGAGGTCGAGTTTGAAGAAGACAAAACCACCCCGCCAAACCGCGCCTATTTGAAATTGTGGGAAGCATTCACCCGGCTGGGCGTTTATCCGCAGCAGGGTGACAGCACCATGGACCTGGGCGGAAGCCCCGGCGGTTGGACATGGGTTTTGCATGAATTCGGGACCGATGTGATCAGCATCGACAAGGCCCGGCTTGATCCCAATATCGCCAAATTGCCGCGTGTTGATTTCCGTCAGCAAAGTGCCTTTGGCATGAACCCGGAAGAAATCGGCTATATGGATTGGCTGTGCTCTGACGTGATCTGCTATCCGGATCGACTGTTTCAACTGGTCAATCAGTGGTTGGATGCCGGTATGGCAACCAATTTCATCTGCACCATCAAATTACAGGGAGACACGGATTATTCCGCCATCACCCAGTTTGCCGACATCCCCGGATCAAAAGTGGTGCATTTGTATAACAACAAGCACGAACTGACATGGCTGAAGATTCCAGGCATTACCGATCAGACTGACTGAACTGTTTAATCGCCGGATCAAGCGGATAATAATTGCCTTTATCCGCACAGAAAATCTGTCCCGTCACCATAAGTGTTCCGGTATCGTCAAGGGTACCGGGCATGACCGCCATGCCGCTTGACCGCACTGGCCGCCAAAAAATGCCGGTTCCACATAGCTTGCAAAATCCGCGGTCGGTTTTGTCTGACATGCGATACCATCGCAAACCGGTGTCATCAGTCAATTGCAAGGCATGTGTATCAAACCGGCAATAGGAACTGACATGCCCATGCAGTTTGCGGCATAGCTCACAGTGGCACATGACCGGGTTATCGATCTGCCCTTTGATTTCAAAACGGACCATGCCGCAATGGCATCCGCCCGTATGCGACGGTTCTTGCGTATTGACATTGGTCATCGAAACCTCCCCTGATCCGCGCCCTGTTGCTCTTTAATAATCTGTCTGCCAAAAGCCCGATTGCAAGGGCTGCTACGATCCCTCAACACCGCACTATCGTTAAACATCGTACGATTTCAGACAAATATGTTTGAGATTGGCGAAAAGCAGTCCTATTCTGCGCCTTCTGATCGGAGCCGATGTTGACGCCACCGCGCCAAATCCTGCCATCTGGCACCGCCCAAAAGCGATGGGATAAAATGGCCGAAAACTCTTTCCACTATGATGTGCTTATCATTGGCAGCGGTGCTGCTGGTCTGTCCACAGCCTTGAAACTTGCCCCAAGTTTAAAGGTCGCCGTTCTTTCCAAGGGAAAGATTGATGACGGATCTACCAACTGGGCACAGGGCGGGATTGCCGCCGTGCTTGATGCCACTGACAGCATTGAAAATCATGTCCGTGACACCCTGATTGCTGGTGCCGATCTGTGTAAACGCGAAACCGTTGAATTTGTCGCGGCCAATGCGCCGCGCGCCATTGCATGGCTTGACGAACTTGGCATTCAGCTCACGCGTGATCCGCAAGGCGACAACAGTCAGCCGTTTCATTTGACGCGCGAAGGCGGCCACAGCCATCGTCGCATTGTCCATGCGGCTGATGCCACGGGGCGGGCGGTTCAAACCACGCTGCAAAGTGAGGCCGTCAATCATCCCAACATCAAGATTTTCGAAAACTATCTTGCGATTGATCTGGTCACCGATCGCAAGTTTGGCGGCGAAGGACGCCGCTGCATCGGCGCCTATGCGCTTGATCTTGATAGCGGAACGGTAAAATCATTCAACGCCCGCACCGTTGTTTTGGCAACGGGTGGGGCGAGTAAAGTTTATCGGTTTACATCCAACCCGGATGGTTCGACCGGCGATGGCATTGCCATGGCATGGCGCGCGGGTTGTCGTGTGATGAATATGGAATTTAGCCAATTCCACCCAACCTGCCTTTATCATCCCCAAGCCAAATCGTTCCTGATTACCGAGGCCGTTCGCGGTGAAGGCGGCAAACTTCTTCTTGCTGATGGTACGCGCTTTATGGACCGGTTTGATGACCGCGGGGAACTTGCACCGCGCGATATTGTCGCCCGTGCGATTGACCATGAAATGAAACGCCTGGGGGCTGATTGCGTTTATCTTGATATCACCCACAAAGGGCCTGATTTCATCAAGGAACACTTCCCCACCATTTATGAAACCTGCCTTGGTTATGGCATCGACATGACCAAACAACCGATCCCGGTTGTCCCTGCTGCGCATTATACCTGCGGCGGCGTTTTGACCGATCTTCGGGGGCGTACCGATCTTACCGGCCTTTATGCAATTGGTGAATGTGCCGGAACGGGCCTTCATGGGGCCAACCGCCTTGCATCCAATTCACTTCTGGAATGTCTGGTGTTTGGTGAAGCCGCAGCAAAAGACATCATCGAAGCCTTCCCGGTCGAAGACCATTTCAAACCGCTTCCAGAGTGGGACGAAACCGGCATTACCGATTCTGACGAAGAAGTCATTGTCGCCCATAACTGGGAACAGCTGCGCAACGTGATGTGGGATTTTGTCGGCATTGTCCGCACCACAAAACGCGTGCAACGCGCCCAGCACAGGGTGGATTTATTACTGTCTGAAATTGACGAATATTACGGCAATTTCCGCGTCACCAATGATTTGCTGGAATTGCGTAACCTGTCCGTTGTTGCCAAACTGATCATTCAATCCGCCCTGTGGCGTCGCGAAAGCCGTGGTCTGCATTACACAACCGATTATCCGGAACTTGATGAAAGCGGATCACCACGCCAGACCATTCTGGTACCTGAAAACTTCGCGGGGCGCTGGGTGATTTCCGGTCAATGGAAGACCTGATCTGTGGTTGCCCGCCAATGTAATGCGTCGATAAAGAGCGTACAGGAGTTTCCCGGCATGACGACCACAGCCGAACTGATCGGCATCGCCCGAAAAGCAAAATCCCATGCGCCAATGGAAACGCTTGATCGGGTTGACGTCACCACCAAGCTTGGTATCGATGGTGACTACCGCGGCAAATTACGCCGTCGTCAGGTCACCATCCTGTCGGAAGAAGGCTGGCAGGCAGCATGCGAAGAGATCAACCAACCCGATCTTGACTGGACAATCCGGCGTGCGAACCTTTTTGTCCGTGGCATCACTTTGCCGCGAACCAAGGGCAGAAAAATTGCAATTGGGTCAGTTATATTTGAGATCACCGGCGAAACGGATCCCTGCCACCGGATGGATGAAGCCGCACCGGGGCTAAAGAATGCGATGACGCCGGACTGGCGAGGTGGGGTCACGTGTCGGGTTATTCAAGATGGCGTCATTTGCTGTGGTGATCGCGTTAGCACGATTGATTAAACGCCTAACCTCTCTTTAAACGCAGAGCTATCAGACCAACTTTAAATGAACTATAAATTATGGAATTCTGAACATATGGTTCAGAACACGCACCACGTATGGCTGTCTGTGTTTAGGCATTGGTGCACGGAACTTTACAAAAAGCCTGCACCAAATCGGGAGATCGCTTTGTGAAGCCTGCACCTATCCCTGCGAACGAGATGGCCCGTCAAACGTCGCTGAATACGATGGGGCTGCTTTCAATCGAACGCGATCCTGAGCTTGACCGAATCACAAAATTCGCCAAGCGGTTGTTCGGAACCGACATTGTCGCGATATCACTTCTCGACAATGACCGGCAATTCTTCAAGTCACACGTCAATCTTTCTGTTTCTGAAACCAGCCGGGACATTTCATTTTGCGGCCATACCGTCATGCATGACGCACCGATGGCCGTTTCCGACACCCATAAAGACGAACGGTTTATTGACAACCCGTTGGTCACTGGCGACCCGAAAATACGCTCCTACCTTGGCGTTCCGATTTCCAATGAACAAGGCTACAAGCTTGGCACAATTTGCGTGATCGACAGCCACACACGCAACTTTAGCGACGATGAAATTGCAACGCTTCAGGATATTGCCCATTGGGTCGAAACAGTGATCGCACTGCGCTATAGCGAACGCAGCCAAAAGCAACTGGTTTCGGACCTCGACACGGCACAGCGCGACGCACTGATTGATACTTTGACCGGCATCTGGAACCGGCGCGGGCTTGAAGAATTGCTGGAACGCGAAATTTCATCTGCCCATATCCGGAATACGCCGGTCGGTATCTTTATGCTTGATATCGATCATTTCAAACGCGTCAATGACACTCATGGTCATCTGGTCGGTGACAAAGTGATTCAGGGCATTTCAGAAATCATCGCATCCAGCCTGCGCGATCAGGACATTATCGGGCGTTTTGGCGGCGAAGAATTCGTCTGTATTTTGCCAGGTGTTCGTTTGGACCCTATAATGTTTCTTGGTGAGAAACTTTGTCAAACCATTCGCCATCTTGGAAAAGTAAGCAACAAAAATGGTGATCCTGTTGAGGTTACCGTCAGTATTGGCGCAACGTGGGTCCCGCCGCACATCAAAACGAAATACAGCTCCAGTCAGGTTCTTCAAATGGCCGATGACGCCCTTTACCAAGCCAAAAAAGCCGGACGCGATACTGTGTGCTATAAGCCCCTTGATGTTGATCGTGCTTTGGATTAACGCGATGAATCATGCCATGTAATGAATACGCCTTCCAAGCCATTGCAATAACAACGCGCACTCCAAAAAGCTAACTTGATCCCCTGTTAGAAATACCTAGAATTCAGTTTCGACGGGTTACCGATAAACCGGGGGAACGGTTGGATGAAAAAAGCGGCATTGCCCGAAAACGAAATTGCGCGCCAGAAGTCTCTTGAAAGCATGGGGATTCTGACCAGTGAAGCGGACCCGGAACTTGATCGCATCACACGGGTTGCTCAGCGTATTTTCGGTTCAGAAATTGTTGCGATCTCGTTGCTTGATAATGATCGTCAATTTTTCAAATCCAACATCAACCAGCCCAGCACCGAAACCCCCCGTGATATTTCGTTTTGTGGTCATGTGATCGATGGCGACACGACCTTTGTTGTCGAAGATGCCACCCGTGATGAGCGTTTCCATGACAGCCCGCTTGTCACCGGGGTTCCAAATGTTCGCTCCTATGCCGGTGTTCCGTTGACCAACCCGGACGGGTTTAAGATCGGCACCCTTTGCGTGGTCGATAGCGAAACACGTCACTTTAGCGCGGAAGACCTTCAAATCCTTGAGGATCTTGGCCATTGGGCTGAAACAACCATCGCGCTGCGATATGGTGCAAGAACACCGCAGCAGGTCTATGACGATCTTGATCCTTCGAAACACAGCATGCTGATCGATCCATTAACCCGGCTGTGGAATGAAATGGGGATGAAAGAATTCCTCCATCGTGAATTGATCAATGCCCGACTGAAACATGGAAGCATTGCAATCTATCGTTTTGAAATCGATGATCATAAAAATCTTGTCACCAGTTTTGGTCAGGAAACCGTCAACAGGATTGTCCAAGCAATTGCATCTGCCATCACATCTTCATTGCGCGATCGCGATGTCGTCGGCCGGGTCGATGAGTGTGGCTTTGCCTGCTTGATGCCCGGTGTACGTCAGGAACAAACAAGTTTTCTAGGATACAAGCTGTGCGACACGATACGCGAACAATGCCGTTTTACGGATGCGGAAGGCAATCCTGTGCGCATCACAGTCAGTGTCGGCTCAACTTGGGCCGAACCAGAAGCAACACAACATTTCCAGGCAAATGAAATTCTGGATTTTGCCGCCAACGCGATGCGCGAAGCCATCGCAGAAGGCATTGAAAATGTTGTCTATCGTTCTTTGCCAATCCCGGCAGACGCCAACTAACCGTTTATTCGCGGCTCAGCATCAAACCAAGTCGGTCTTTTAGTTCCGTGGGTGATAAATCTGCAAGCCCGGCAAGTGTGATGTATGGATCGCCATCAAGCCCCAGAATCTGTGCAAAGGCGGGTTCGGTCTTAACCCCGGTCTGCTTGAACGCCCGCACCTTTTGCGCAAAATCGTCGCCCAAAAGCGCCAGAATTCTTGCTTCTACCACCATATGAACAAACCCGAACTGTTCTGATGTCGGGCAATCTGTCGCAAAAATTTCGAACGGTATTTCGTCACACGTAAACCGCGCGACAACGGCCTGTCCAACATGGCGGGTTGGTGCACGGTCATGCAGGGCGTAGTCCGGAAAGCCCGAAAAAACGTGATCGGCAATCTGTGTGAACGCGCCCAAATCCGAACATTCACAGAGAATATCAATGTCGGATTCTGCTGTATCAACCGCAATTGGCAGCGTACCCGCGACAACCGGATTGAAGTTGGCCAAATTCTCAAAGATGCGATTTCTGATTATGCTATCAGCCACAAGCGCACCTTTTTCCGATGCACGCTTTAGCCGGCCCAGTCCATAAAACCCTTCGGGTTTCAGGTCATCCGCCCAATCCATTACCATTTGGTTCATTGATAAAACCATTCCGTTTCTTGACGTCACCCCCGACAACGGGGATACCTGATACAACCATCCCGATACGATACGCCAAACATGCTACTCCATGCGTCAGCGGTCATATTTACATCAAACATCCGCGGGCACCCATGCTTGATATTCTGGCGATAACAACACCGATATTCCTGATCATCGCAATTGGCTATTTCGCGGTATATCGCAATATTGTGCCCCAAACCATTGTCCGCGGCATGGGGGCGTTTGTCCTAAACTTCGCCCTGCCGTGCCTGTTGATCCGCGCCCTTGCCCAACGTGACCTGACCGAAATTATTGATCCGATTTTTCTTCTGGCATATGGCAGCGGTTCATTATTGGTCTTTGCACTGGGTTTTTCCTATGCCCTTCTGATCGCAAAAAAAAGCCAGCCGAATGCCACCTTGCAAGGCCTTGGCATGTCCATGTCCAACAGCGGGTTTGTTGGGTATCCGGTTGCATCACAGTTACTTGGCCCCGCTGCTGAAATCGCCTTGGCACTTTGCGTGATTATTGAAAACCTGATCATGATGCCAATGGTTCTTGTCCTTGGTGACAGTGCCAAGAACGAAGACGAAAGCCGTTGGCAGGTTTTAAGCAAGGCGCTCGGCAATCTGGGGAAAAATCCCATCATTATCGCCATCATGATCGGGCTAGTTATTTCGCTGTCTGGAATCACGCTGCCCCGTCCGATTTTTAAGGCCATTGATATGCTGGCATCAGCATCAGGACCAGTTGCACTCTTTGTCATTGGCGGCGGTTTGGTCGGGTTGAGGTTAAAAGGCATGCGTGCGGATATGGCACGGATCGTTAGCGCAAAGCTGATCTTGCATCCACTTGCCATCTTCGCCCTGATCTATTTCATGCCAGACATTGATCCGATGCTGCAGATTGCCTGCGTTTCCTTTGCATGTTCGCCCATGCTCAGCATTTATCCGATTTTTGGTCAACGTTATGGCCACGAAGGACTGTGTGCCGCCTCTCTTATGATGGCAACGTCGATGTCATTCTTAACTATCAGCACAGCTCTTTGGCTGCTCGATACCACACAGGTTTTCGGGCCACTGCCCTGATCCAACAGATTTAGAAAGAAAGGGCGCCCAACCGGACACCCCTTCTCATCTTTAGCGTGGTGGTGGGCCAAATTTTGGTCGTTGCCCCGGGAACCCGCCACCGCCACCCGGTGGTGGACCACGGCGCCTGTCGGGTCCGCCGCCGCCAGTACCACTCCCACCTGGTGGCATGCCGCCCGGGCCTTTGTTAAAACTTGGATCGCCCATTCCCGCCAAAACACGCGGAATAAACGGGAAACTTTCGGTGACAAAATAGGCATATGTCCCTTGCGGATATTCCGGTGTGACCGTTTCACGACCATTGGCCTCATCAAGATCACCAAGACCGGGTACGAATTCGAAATCCTCGCCGTAAGTCCCATCATATCGACCACCCGGACCGCCTGATCGTTGTCCGTTTTTCACCTGCCAGGAACTGCGTAAAGCAACAATCGGCGACCCCGCATCATCGGGGTTCTGATACCCGAACATCGTATAGATCGGAAAACCATCTGCGGCAAAACCGATGCGGGCAGAGTGTTGATTGGGTGACCAGCTTTTGATCAAACCCTTGGGAACCCCGTGATAGTGATAGGTACCATCAGGTTGCACATGGGCATTATTCTGATCCAGACCCAAATCCACCGTCGGCGAAATTGCCTCATACCGCCATCCCGACTGACGATCACGTTGCCAGTATTCTGCCGTGTAAGGATCAAACGGCACCCCGTTGACCGCCACGCCGAATGACAACCGGTCGATGGGCGAAAACCGCCCGGTGCGGGTCGGGTTCAAGGGAAAGCGAAATTCAAGCGACTGCGCCTTGATCGAATTGGGGTTTTTACGATTGGGAAAACTGCCCGTTGCGTGATCGGGTATCGCGTTGGAATTGATATATCGAAAGCGTCCGTCTTCCCGAATATTGACTTCGTTGGACAAGGCCCACGCCTGTTTCGTCGGATTTAGCACCATCCCCGCCAGCGGCAACATACCCAACCCGACCAAAAGGTTTCGGCGCATGCGATCAACTTCTTCACGCGTATCACCGGAATATTGCCCCTCATCAAGCGGTTCATGATGGTGATCATGACTGTGATGATGGTTGGCGTGACCGTGACCTGTTCCGCCCTTTTGCAAAGCGTGCAGTTCGCTTCTTGTTAGTTTCGGCACCAGACTTTCCCCCAAAGTAACTGTGACGTCATCCCCCTAATATTTGGCGATGACGTCACAAGGTTCCAGTCAAAAATCAGACTTTTCGCAATTAACTCGGGATTTCCCCAGCATGGGCAAGGATTTCTTCGGCTTCGCGGATTTCCTGCTGCTGCGCCCACATTTCCGTATACAGCCCGTCTTGCGCCAAAAGATCCTGATGGCGGCCGCGTTCTGCCACCTGACCATCGCGCAGGACGATGATTTCATCGGCATCAATAACGGTCGACAAACGGTGCGCAATTACAAGTGTCGTATGCCCGCGCGATACGTCACGCAGGGCCTGCTGGATGTCTTTTTCTGTGCGGGTATCAAGGGCGGATGTTGCTTCGTCAAATATCATGATCTTTGGCCGCTTCAACAACATGCGGGCAATCGAGACACGTTGTTTTTCCCCGCCCGACAATTTCAGGCCGCGTTCACCAACCATGGTTTTGAACCCGTCGGGCAATCCGGCAACGAAGCCATCAATGCTGGCGAGCTTTGCCGCGTTTTCAATCTCGCCCTGATCCGATCCCGGACGGCCATAGGAAACGTTATAGGCAATCGTATCGTTAAACAGGACGGTATCCTGTGGCACGATGCCAATATCGCGACGCAGCGAGTTTTGCGTCACATCGCGAATATCCTGCCCGTCAATCGTAATCCGGCCATCCGATACGTCATAGAACCGGAACATCAACCGGGTCAGGGTTGATTTACCCGCCCCGCTTGGCCCAACCACGGCAACAGTTTTCCCGGCGGGCACCTCAAAACTAACCCCCTTAAGAATCTTTCGATCCGGGTTATAGGAGAAATGCACATCTTCAAACCGGATCGCGGCCTGATCACATTCAAGCGCACGGGCATCGGGGCGGTCTTCGACTTCCTTTTCAACATCAAGCAACGAGAACATCCGTTCCATATCGGTCAGGGACTGCTTGATCTGACGATAGACAAAGCCAAGGAAGTTAAGCGGCATATAAAGCTGCAGCAAGTAGGTATTTACCAACACAAAGTCGCCAACCGTCATGCTGCCGTCTTTGACACCTTGGGCTGCCAAAAGCATGTTTAGAACCAGACCAACCGCAATGATTGCACCCTGCCCGACATTTAATTTCGACAAGGAGACTTGCGATAAAACGGCTGCAGTTTCATAGCCACGCAAGGCTGCGTCATACCGTTTTGATTCGTGGGCTTCGTTGTTGAAATATTTGACTGTTTCGTAGTTGATAAGGCTGTCGATGGCCTTGGTATTGGCTTCGTCATCGCGCTTGTTCATTTCGCGGCGAAACTTCATGCGCCATTCGGTCACGATCAGGGTAAAGGCGATATAGATCACGATGGTTGTAAACGTAATCACCGCAAACCAGACGTCATACAGCGCCCACAAGATGATCGAGACCATAACGATCTCAAGCAAGGTCGGCAGGATGTTAAACAGCATGAAGGACAAAAGGAATTCAATGCCCTTTACCCCGCGTTCAATCGCACGCGAAAGCCCGCCCATCTGACGATCAAGATGGAACCGCAAAGACAAACCATGCAGGTGTTCAAACACCCCAAGTGCCGATCGACGAATGGCGCGCTGGGCAACCTTGGCAAACACCGCATCCCGTATCTCACCAAAGGCCGACACCAAGATACGGACAAGGCCATAGCCAAGAATCAATGCCACCGGCACAACAATCAGTGATGTGGTGTCCGATGTACCTGATTGGGCTGCATTTGATGCGCCATCCACCACATTGGCGGATTTTCCACCACCCCCAAGGGCATCAACGGCATATTTATATAGAACCGGGATATAGACATTCGCGACCTTTGCCCCGACAAGGAACATAAGGGCAAGAACCACACGAACCTTGAGTTCAAATTCACCACGCGGCCAAAGATAAGGCAAAAATGTCTTAACCACACCGAACTCTGCGCGCGCAGTCGGCTGATCAGAACCCATATTTTTCAATTTTTTATCCCCAATCAGGCACCGAACAACATTGCGGGATGCGCACGGCGTATCTTTTCATTCTGTCATCAACAGATGGACCGGCAAGAACCGTTTGGCAAGCATGCTTGGTGCTTTATCGCCTTAATGCCATTGCAGATCGTCGGTTTGATGTCTATTTTGCCAATTTGTTGATAAAATCTCAAAAAGACGGATCTGTTGCATGACCGCAATAGACCAAGCTTCTAGGAACGGAACCAGGACCATGACGGCTCTTGCCAGTATCGAAAACCAGGATGTCGCCGCACTTATGCGCGACATGGGCATCAAAGCACGCAAAGCAGCGCTGGAACTGGCACAGGTCCCGTCCAAGCCAAAAGAAGCCGCCCTCAAAGCCGCCGCTGCCAAACTGCGCGAAAATGCTGCCTTGATCCTTGCTGCCAATGCAAAGGATATGGAAGCCGGTCGCGCCAAAGGCCTGACCGATGCGCTTCTTGACCGCCTTGCGCTTGATGCCGGGCGGCTCGAAGGCATTGCAGCCGGTGTGGAAGCTGTGGCCGAACTGCCCGATCCGGTTGGCCGCGAACTGGCACGATGGAGCCCGGAACATAACCGCCTTGATATTGCACGCGTGTCTGTGCCGCTTGGCGTGATTGGCATCATCTATGAAAGCCGCCCGAATGTGACAGCCGATGCCGGTGCCATGTGCCTCAAATCGGGCAATGCGGCAATCTTGCGTGGTGGTTCGGAAAGCTTTCATTCATCGCGTGCGATCTTTGACTGCATGGTCGCCGGAATCCGCGAAGCCGGATTACCTGACCATGCCATTCAGATGATCCCGATCACGGATCGCGCCGCCGTGGGCGAAATGCTGAAACTTTCGGATTACATCGATGTGATTGTGCCGCGTGGGGGCAAGTCGCTTATTTCGCGCATCACCGAAGAAAGCCGCATTCCGCTGTTCAAGCATCTTGAAGGCCTGTGCCACACCTATGTCCATGCCAGTGCTGACCCGCAGAAAGCGGTCGACATTGTCGTCAATGCCAAGATGCGCCGTGTTGGTGTTTGTGGTGCGACTGAAACCGTTTTGATCGACAATTCGGTCGCGGGCCGTTTACTGCCGCGCATTGCCGAAGCACTTGTCGCCAAAGGCTGCGAGCTGCGCGGCGATGAAACGGCACAGGCTGTGGATGGTCGTATCAAACCGGCAACATCGGATGACTGGGTGACGGAATATCTTGATGCGATTGTCGCAATCAAGGTTGTTTCGGGTGTTGATGAGGCAGTTGATCATATCAATACATTCGGCTCCCACCATACCGATGCAATCATTGCTGAAAATGCCTCCGCAACAACAACGTTCCTGAACGGTGTTGATTCCGGGATCGTCATTGTAAATGCATCAACGCAGTTCGCAGATGGCGGCGAATTCGGCATGGGTGCGGAAATTGGTATTTCGACCGGAAAGCTCCATGCACGCGGTCCCGTCGGAGTCGAACAGCTTACAAGCTACAAATACATCGTTCGCGGCCAAGGTCAGACACGTCCATGACCTTTGGCACGCCAAGATCGCATGTGGCTCCGCCACGGGTTGGTTTGTTGGGCGGGTCGTTTAATCCCGCCCATGAAGGCCACCTGCATATCACCCTAGAAGCGTTGAAACGCCTAAGGTTGGATGCGGTTTGGTGGCTTGTCTCACCACAGAACCCGCTGAAGTCAAGATCGGGCATGGCAGACCTTGCGGATCGCTTTGATTCAGCACTAATGATGGCTAAGCATCCCCGCATTGTGGTTTCTGCAATTGAAACCGAGCTCGGAACCCGCTATACGGCCGATACTCTTGCAGCCTTGCAACGCCGTTTTACCCGAACACAGTTCGTTTGGCTGATGGGAGCAGACAACCTGGCCCAGTTCCATAAGTGGAAATGGTGGGACAGGTTGATTTTACGTGCTCCCATTGCGGTTATCGACCGTGAAGGGTATTCTAACAAGGCATTGTCCGGGACTGCCGCGCGCCGTATGGAACGCTGGCGTATCCCTATGGACAGGGCGGGTTTGCTGGCCGATCTGGATGTTCCGGCCTGGGTATACCTGCCAATCAAGCGCCATCCGGCTTCTTCGACCGCAATTCGCGCCGAAGGCAGATGGCAGGTGTAAGCAATACTGCGATGTGTGCTTTCGGTTTAAACCGGGCCATCGCGTGAAAATTAAGGTGGCGACCATAGGTACCGCAAAACAATCTCTGACTTCCAGCGAAATGCTTTCGCTGATCCAGAGTACTCTCGCAGATGACAAGGCCGAAGACCTTGTTACCATTGATTTGATCGACAAAACTTCTATTGCCGATCACATGATCATTGCTACTGGCTCGTCCTCGCGTCGCGTGGCCGCCATGGCAGAGCATCTCGTTGAGGTGATCAAGAATGCCGGTCAGGGCCGTGCCTTGGCAGAAGGCAAGGAACAGGGTGACTGGGTTCTGGTTGATACCGGTGATGTCATCGTCCATTTGTTCCGTTCGGAAGTACGCGCTTTCTACAACATCGAAGAGATGTGGGGCGTTGAAAATCCGGCACTGAAACAGCAGGCAGCGCGACTGTATTAACAGTCTCGCCGCTTGGCGCGCTTGAGGTGATCCTCAAGCGCACGCCTGACAGTATCTGCGTAACGGTCTGGATCAGAAACATGCAAATCACTCTTGCAGCGGTAGGCCGGATGAAGTCCGGCCCCGAGAAAGATCTGTTTGACCATTATGCTGCCCGATTGCGCTGGCCATTCGTTGTCCGCGAAGTCGAAGAAAAGAAAAAGCTCCCGCCAAATCAGCTGAAAGACCGCGAAGCCGAACTTCTGCTTGGCGTCGTTCCTGACAATGTCTTTCTGATCGCCCTTGACGAGCGCGGAAAGGAATATGGCTCTATTGATTTTTCACAGAAGCTTGAAGGCTGGATGGATCAATATGCGGGCAATATCGCCTTTGCCATTGGCGGGGCGGACGGCCATGGCGCAGCCCTTAAATCACGCGCCAATACTCTTTGGTCGCTGGGTAAGACCACCTGGCCGCATATGTTGGTCCGCGCCCTTATCGCCGAACAACTGTTCCGTGCCCATGCCATTCAGACCAACCATCCTTATCACCGCGAATAATCCTACCGTATGACAATATGCGCGGTCAATTTGGCGATCCGCCTTATTCGTCACCCTTGCTGTGGCTGTCACCGTCACAGGAATCAATCCGGTTCAACTTGTGACCGAATGAACAAGCACCTTCTCCCGCTATTCGGTTATGCTGCCTTGCAACATAACCAAAGCTTGGCTAAAGTTTCATCATAAGAAAAAAACATTCCCAGAAAAATACCCTTGGGCAGTGGTGAGGCTTTTGACGATGGAACAAACCGTTTTCGCGGTACGCGACGTAACGTATGACAATGCCAAAACATCTGCACAGGTCGACGACCTGATGCGGGGCATTACAACCGCACTTGATTATATCGAGCACCTTTTAAAATTCGCCAATACGGCCGGTGAAAGCCAGGACAGCCTGATGCGCGAGATCGACGTTCGATCCAGCAATCTGCGCATTGGCATTGAACAAACCGGTCGCGAAATCGATGAAAGCACCGTCACCGCAAGTGACGTGCAAAACGCCACCCGTGCGACTGTATCGGCAAAAACAAACGCCATCCGCAGTGACCTTGAAAAGATCAGTCAGGATCTTGAAACCAAGGCAGAAGGGGCGTCTAAAGTCCTTAAAGCCATTGAAGATATCGGCAAGGGGATCAAGCTTCTTGCGCTCAATGCAACGATTGAAGCCGCCCGTGCAGGTGAACATGGACGTGGCTTTGCCGTGGTCGCCAAAGAAGTCGGCAACCTTGCGCAAAGTACCATGCAACGCACCAACGAGGCCGTCGATCTGATTGATCTTTCAGATGTGACAAAGTCCCTTCGTGAAAGCATGGGCAATATCGGCAATGACCTTGACAGTCTGGGCAGCGAAATCGAAGAGGCCCTTGGCGGCCTTAAAGACCGCTTTTCGCAAATGTCGGGGCGACTGGAACATATCAGCGGCCACAATCAGGTCGTGTTTGAACTTCTGGACGCCAGCAAAGAATCATCGGCCCGAACACGCGGCAAGGTATCTTGGGCTGAAAGTGAAATCGCCAAACTTTCGCGCTGCACCATGGATGGCGCAACCGTAACTGGCAAACTTTCGCAATTTCTGGCATCCAACCACATCCATGAAGACCCCGCCTATGACCGGCTGGCGGACATCAAGGCGCGCGGCAAAATCCGGATTGCAATTGATCCGGCATTGGTCGGCGCATCTTTCCGGCCCCAAAAACATGGGCCATTGCACGGGATCGATATCGACTATGCCGAGGCCTTTGCAAAATCCATCGGTGTTACCTGCGAGTTTGTTGAACATCCTTGGGACTTGCTGACCGAACTTCTGTTCGTCGGCAAAAAGGCCGGTCAACCAACCGCCGATGCTGTCTGGTGCGCCTTGCCGCCAAGTGATTTTTACAAAGGTGTCGCCTTTTCAGACACCTACACCTATCTGAATTTTTCACTGATCCGCCGACCGGACAACACATCAATCAACACCATTGCCGATCTTGAAGGGAAAGTATTGGGCACGGTCAATGACCCCGCCGCCCTTGCCGTTCTTGAAGAGGTCGGCCTGCGCTGGGCCGATAATGAAAACAAGCCGGGCGGCATCGCAAAACTGTCCAACATGATTGCCTATGGCGACATTTCGCGTGTCCATGACGCGGTTGCCAACGGGGCGATTGATGCCTTTGCCGGTGATCACCCTGTATTTCACTGGGCGTCACAAAACCCGCAAAGCCCATGGCACAAACGCCTTGAAGTTCTGCCCAAACCAATCCTGCCTCATCCGTTCTTTTATGTTGCTGCGGTCGCGGCAGACCCGGCATCCTATAACCTGTTGACCGAAATTAACGCCTTCATCGCCCAGTTCCGCGCGACGTCAAAACGGGCCGAGATTGAAAAACTGTGGCAAGGTCAGGCCATCGAACATCACCTGACTTACAAAGATGAGGCCGGAAACCTGATCGGTGCGGATGAGCTTGCCAGCAGTTTTCACGCCCATTGCCGGAAATACGGGCTGGATCCCGCCATCTAAGAGCACATAAACGGCTGGCGTGATGATGCCCTCGGCAGTATCATCACGCCATGGCAACAAACAAAAAATCCCTGCGACAACAACGCATTCTAAGTGAATTGGAACACGAACCGTCTTTACGGATCGCGGATCTTTCTGGCCGTTTGAACGTGTCGAGTGAAACCATTCGCCGTGACTTTGACGACCTGACAGAACAGGGATTGATCAACCGTACCTATGGCGGGGCGGTACGCCGCCAATCCAGCGAACCGGGCTTGAATGAACGCCACAAGCTCCATGTTGCAGAACGCGAAATCATCGCCAAACAATTAGTCCCGATTTTGGCCGGTGCGCGCCACATCATGATTGGATCGGGTGCAACCACGGTTCACGTCGCCAAACGACTTGCCATCACCATGAATGATCTGACCGTGATTACGCATTCGTTTGGCGTGGCAACCGTTCTGGCAATTAATCCGACCATCCGCGTGATCATGGCCCCGGGCCTGTATCACGCACAGGAAGGGGCCATGCACGGCGCGCAGACCATTCGTTTTTTGGAAAACTACCGGGTTGAATGGGCCATCCTTGGCGCCAGTGGCCTTGATGACGATGGCGCAAGTGATGCCTTGATCGAGGCAGCAGACGTCTATTCCGTCATGATGGAACGCGCAACCCGGAGCATGATCGTTGCCGATCACACAAAATTCAATCAGGCCTTTCCAGCCCGCTACTGTGACTGGAATGCAGTTGATGTGTTGGTCTGCGATGAAAATCCGATGGGTCGTCTGGGTGAAACCATCCGGGGAGCCGGATGCACGATCAAGGCCGCAAGCAAACCTTGATTGCCTTTGTCCTTACCCGCATTCTCGCAACGATTTCCCCAATGCTTCGATAAAGAAATCAACTTCTGACTGCCTCAGGCACAAGGGCGGGCGGATTTTTAATGTCTCACCATATTTTCCCGCCGCACCGATCAAAACCCGGTGACGACGCATGGCATTGATCACATCCCCGACCAACTGCCCGTTTGCGTCTTCCGGCGCACCATTCGGGGATAAATCCACGCCAAGAAACAGCCCCGCACCGCGAATATCACTGATACGTCCATCGATATCGGCCAGATGCTGCAATCCTTCGCGCAGGTATTTCCCGCAAATCATCGCATTCGCCAAAAGGTTCTCGTCGCGAATAACATCCAGTACGGCAAGTCCGGTTGCCGCTGCCACCGGGCTTGCGGCAAAGGTGTTGAAATAGCCAACATCTTCGCAAAATGCCGCCAGAAGTTCAGGTCGTACGGCGATCCCTGCCATGGGAAATCCATTGCCCATCGGTTTTCCCATACTGACGATGTCAGGGGTCACGTCATGGCGCAGGAACCCCCAAAACGCATCCCCGGTCCGGCCAAAACCCGGCTGCACTTCATCGGCGATAAAAACACCCCCGGCACGATGAACCACTGCAACCGCCAAGCGTAAAAAGCCACGCGGATTGGAAAACACGCCATCACTCGAAAAGATACTATCAACGATCAGGGCCGCAATCCCGTGACCGCGATCTGAAAGAACTGCAATCGCCTTTACAATCGCATCGGCAAAACCTCCGGCGATATCATCGCCGTAAGCCAGTTTACCGGGTGCAGGCACGCTCACCACATGGTCGGGCAATTTACCGCGCTTGAAGGCAGACGGCGAAATATCTGTCACCGTCGCAGTATTGCCGTGATAAGCGCACTCAGTCACGATAATGCCCCGCGCCCCTGTTCCACGCTGGGCAGTCCGCAGGGCAAGATCGTTTGCCTCGCTCCCGCTGCAGGTCAGAACGACATTTTCCAAATGATCGGGGAAAGTCGCCTTCAGCCGATCAAGATAGGTTTCTGTGGTCTGATGCAGATATCGGCTGTTGATGTTCAGCCGTGCGGCCTGATCGGCCATGGCAGAAACCACTTGTGGGTGGCAATGCCCGACGGATGGCACATTGTTATAAAAATCCAGATAATTGGTACCATCAGATGCTGTCATCCAGCATCCGGAAGCCGAAACCATTTCAATCGGATCACGGTAAAATAAAACCGATGCGGCGCCAACATTCCGGGTGCGGCGCATAAGAAGATCATTGCCCTGATCTGCTTTGGCGGACACCTGACCATCATAGGCATTCATATCAAGGATGGGGCGCACGGTGGCGGTGGGTAAGGTCGGCGGGGTGGGCATTTTGCTCATCACACACCTTCAGCCGAAAGGAAGCTTTCTGCCATTTGCAGCGTTCCGGTCGTAAAGCCGGTTCCCATTTCCTGTGCCGTCGGTGTTTCCGGATGGCTGGCAATCCAGGCGGTTAACAACAACCGGCGCAGCATGACGAAACTATCAAGCATCGCGGTGTCTGCCGACAGAAATGGTGCTTCGGTGCGATATCCTTCTACCCATGCTTCTTTTAAGGCCGGAACAATCGGATCAAGTTCGATGAAGCTGATGGCCGCGGCAAAGTCATAGCCAAACCAGCCAAAGCCACAATCATCAAAATCAATCACACCCAATCGGTTTCCATCGACCAACAGATTGGCCAAGCGCAAATCTGCATGGATCAAGCCGAACCGGTCCTTATCCATCCCGAATGCCATAAGCTTATGCTCAAGGTGATGACAAACCCGTTCCAACAAGGCCGTGCTGGCACCATCCAATCCCGGTGCTGCCCGCCAATCCCCCCAATGGGGTGTCGCGCCAAGGGTCGTATCAAAGGTCCAGCTTTTGCGGACAAAATTAACCGATCGCGCCCATTGCCGCGCATGCCCATGAAGCCGCGCACTGATCGCACCCAGTTTAAAGAACCCGTCAACCAACGTGTCTCCCGCCGATGGCTCCTCGCCTGCCATAAAGTCAAACGCGACGACATGGCGACTGACACCGTCGTGGTCAAACTCGGCCACTAGTGAGCCGTCGCTGCGCGAACGGGGTTTCGGGGTGTGGACAATCTCGCTGGCACGAAGGGCATTAATCCACGCCAGTTCGGATTCAATCTCAGCCCGCGTGTGATAGCCCGGTCGATGAACCCGCAAAATCAGCTTCCCACCCGTCGCAGGATCGGTTGCAAGAAAGGTCGCATTTTCCGAGACGGTCAGAAGCGACACATCGGCATCCTTCCCCATGCTCCATCCCGGCAAAACCGACATGGCACCGGTCTTTAGGATACCAATCATGTTGTCATCGTAAATGCCACCCAACAGTGATCTCCTTTGGCCCAATACCAGCATCCAGGCAACGCTTCACCAAACCCCAACAAGGCGGGAAACAACAGTTGCGACGGTTTCAACTCATTCAATTCCCGCCGAACTCTGCGGTTCAGCACGTTATCTTGTGAAGATTGCGCCTTAAAATGTGTAATTTGCAACATTTTTTGTTGCATAACGGAAAAAATAGCCCAATCATCGGGGAAACATAACGCACTGCACAATCAGGAAGGCCGCCAACAAGATGAACCGCATCAATGCGGCTCCCTGTTGCGAGATGGGTTCACGAAAGGATCGACCATGCTGACTTCAATTTCCGGGAAAAGTGTCATCGTCACTGGTGGCTCAAAGGGTATTGGCAAAGGTATCGCCAGTGTCTTCGCCAGCAAGGGGGCGAAAGTCATGGTAGCCGCCCGCACGGAAACGGATGCTGCGGCTACGGTCGAAGAAATCCGCGCCAACGGCGGTACGGCTGAAATGGTTCTGTGCGATGTGTCTAATTGGGATCAGGTCAAAGCCATGGCTGAATACACCGCCAAGGCATTTGGCGGCATCGATATCCTGTGCGCCAATGCCGGTATCTTCCCACAGGTCAAAATGGTCGACATGGCAGCAGATGACTGGGACCAGGTCATGTCCACCAACCTCAAAAGCAGCTTTTTGTGCGTAAAGGCCTGCATCCCGTATTTTGAACAATCGGGCAAAGGCCGGGTTGTGATCACGTCATCCATCACCGGCCCGGTAACCGGTTATCCGGGATGGGCCCATTATGGGGCGTCCAAGGCAGGCCAGCTTGGCTTTATCCGCACTGCGGCCATGGAATTGTCGCGCTATAACATAACGATTAATGCCGTCTTGCCGGGCAATATCATGACCGAAGGTCTGGCTGATCTGGGACAGAGTTATCTGGAGTCAATGGCAAGCTCGATCCCGCTTAAACGATTGGGCAGCGTCGAAGACATCGCCAATGCGGCCCTTTTCTTTGCATCCGATGAAGCCGCCTATATCACCGGTCAGTCAATCGTCGTTGATGGCGGCCAGATCCTGCCGGAATCACTTGATGCAATTGGCGAGATCTAAGAAACCTTGCCAAACTGCACATAGCCAAATCAAAAACCGCGCCGGAAATCATCGGCGCGGTTTTTATTATTCGTGCAATCCGTACTGGCTGCGAACGACCCCGGAATTGTACCGTTCGGAGGCCAGCAATCGGGGCTTTATCCCACCGGCATCGCGCCCAAACAGGGATATTCCGTCGCCCAGCACTTCGGGGATCGTGAAAATATCAAGCTGGTCGGCAAAGCCACCAAACAGGAACTGTGTCACCACACTCCCGCCGCCAACAACCCAGATATCGCCATTACCATTTCGGCTATCGCGCAACTGATCAACCAGTTCGATGATACTGCCGCCATACGACTCGGTATTGGCCGGTCGATTTTCCGGAAGTTCACGTGATGTCAAAACGATTGTGCGGCGGGCCTCATAGGGCCAGTCGCCAAATTCCATGACCTGATCAAAGGTATTTCTACCAATGATCAATGTCCCGACGGAGTCCAGAAAATCCTCAAAGCCAAACTCGGCCGGATCATATTCATCCAACCAGTCCACCGCGCCATTGGCGCGCGCAATGAAGCCATCCAAACTGACCGCGATATAAATGCGAAACAGCTTTTTGCTCATATCTATGTCCAACCTTGGGTGGGGTCTTTGCCCCATTTTTGCTCGATTAAGTATAACAGATTGCCATACACGCGTGACAATAAACCAAACACCCGGCCAGATGGCTCCACGGCAAAAACGCTAAATCCCCCGGTTTTCCGCCCTATTCTTACGAGGAGGTTCTAACACTCCACCACGTTGACATTGACCGCAAGACCACCCTGACTGGTTTCTTTGTACTTACTTTGCATGTCGAGTCCCGTCTGGCGCATGGTCTCGATGACCTTATCAAGGGACACCGTATGTTGCCCGTCACCGCGCAAGGCCAATCGGGCTGCGTTGATGGCTTTGACTGCCCCCATGGTGTTACGTTCAATGCACGGTACCTGGACCAATCCGCCAATCGGATCGCAGGTCAGGCCAAGATTATGCTCCATGCCGATCTCGGCGGCGTTTTCAACCTGTTCGGGGGTGCCGCCCATCACGGCACAAAGCGCACCTGCTGCCATTGAACAGGCAACACCAACTTCGCCCTGACAGCCAACTTCGGCGGCCGAGATTGAAGCGCGTTTTTTATAGATCGATCCAATCGCTGCTGCCGTTAACAGGAATTCACGAATATTGTGCTGGCTGGCATTGGCCCCGAACCGTTCGTAATAGCGCAAAACCGCCGGAATAACCCCTGCTGCACCATTGGTTGGTGCGGTAACCACGCGACTGCCGGCGGCATTTTCCTCGTTCACTGCAAGGGCATAAAGATTGACCCAGTCAATCACCGTCAGCGGATCCCGGAGCCCTGCCTCCGGCTTTTCGGTCAGCTCCTTATAAAGCTTTGATGCCCGGCGTTTGACATTCAGCCCGCCGGGTAAAATGCCGTCGGTTCGACAGCCCCGGTCAATGCAGTTCATCATCGCTTCATGGACGCGGTCAACAAACGCAATTGTCTCATCAGGATTACGCCAGCTTTGTTCGTTTGCCATCATGATTTCGGCAATGGACAGCCCTTCGCGTTTGCAGATCTCCATCAACTCATCGGCTGACGAGAACGGAAATGGCAGCGTGATATTATCCCCGGAATATTCCGCCCCGTGATCATCGCTTGAAACGATAAAGCCCCCACCGACCGAGAAATATTCCTGACTGTGGATTTTCACCCCGTCGTTATCAAAGGCCGTGATGCGCATGCCATTGGGGTGCTGCGGAAGCGTTTCGGTAAAATGGAAGACCAGATTGGTGTCGCGGTTAAAGACAACCGGATACTGACCATAAAGCTGGAGCTTGTGGGTTTCATCAATTGCCGCCACGGTCGGCTTGATATCATCCGGGTCAATATTGCGCGGACGCTTGCCGTTAAGGCCCATAATCACAGCCGTATCTGTGGCGTGCCCCTTACCGGTCAGGGCAAGAGATCCATAAAGATCAACCACAACGCTGCCGGTTTTCGCCAAAAGATTACGTGCTTCAAGCTCAAGGCAAAAACGATAGCCTGCACGCATCGGGCCAACCGTATGCGAACTCGATGGGCCAATTCCAATGGTATAAAGATCGACAACAGAAAGGTTTACGTCTTGCGATCCTGTCGTGGGACCGGTGGCGGGAGCATTGGTCATAGGGCCTCCTTCACGGCTCTTGAACGCGCGAAAAAATCGCGCCGTTTACGAACCGGTGTCTTGCCCCCTCTGTCCCTTGACCTGAGATTGTATTCCTGCTGGCCAAAAACAATAAGCCAACAGGTTTTCATCCTTCGGTGGAAGCCAGATAGCGCACTCTCTCATGCGTTATCTTTTTTTCTCTCTCCAGAGCCTCTATCCGCGACGGTCCATCTGCCTGAGAGTGTTTATGAGGCAATTGCTCCTTCGGCGCCGGTCATATTGGTGACCGAACTCTCCCATCGCGGTGCGAAATGACATTTCTGTCACCTCTGAGGTTCACCGTTGGGGAAAACTGTATCTGCGTCTTTAGACGCTGTCAAAAGAACTGGTTCGCTGCTGCAAAATTTTCCCCACCCAAGTGCTGTTAAGGCACCACATTCGTGCTAAATTGCCGGGATTACGCATGCGCCTGTTGTGAGTAACGGATAACCCACCCTGCCCGCACAACGGGATTGATGGCAAAATGGCCTGTAAGTCACCATATTTATTGGTAATTATTTACGGGTAATTCAGCCTTTATCTTTATTTGTGGGATCTATGAACGTGACTGTATCGAATTCCGTAAAGCGCCCGCGCCCTGTAGTGCTGTGCATTCTGGACGGCTGGGGGTATCGCGAAGAAACCAAGGACAACGCAGTTGCCTTGGCCAATACGCCTGTCTGGGATGAACTTTATGCCAACAATCCGACCGGTTTTTTAAAGGCCTGTGGTCTTGATGTCGGCCTGCCAGAAGGTCAGATGGGTAATTCGGAAGTCGGTCACATGAATTTGGGTGCAGGCCGCGTTGTCATGCAGGAACTGCCCAAAATTGACGAAGCCGTCAAAACCGGCACCATTGCCGAGACGGATGCCGTCAAAAAAGTCATCGCCAAACTGAAGAGCAGCAAAGGTGTGTGCCATGTTGCCGGTCTTCTGTCCGAAGGCGGGGTTCATTCCCATCAGGTTCATATGGCCGCCTTGGCGAAAACCATTGCCGATGCCGGTGTGCCGGTCAAAATCCACGCCTATCTTGATGGCCGTGATACTGCACCGAAAAGTGCGGCAAAATTCCTTGAAAAATTCCGTGCCCTGATCGGCGATGCCAATGTTGAAATCGCGACGGTAACCGGGCGGTATTACGCCATGGACCGCGACAACCGTTGGGAACGCGTTAGTCAGGCCTATTTCACCATGGTTCAAGGCAAAAACTACGCTGATGGCCGCAGTGCAAAAAGTGCCGAAGCCGCGATTGCCGAAGCGTATGCCGCCAACACGACCGATGAATTTGTTCTGCCGACTGTGATTGACGGGTTTGATGGCATTGCCGATGGCGATGGACTGTTGATGACCAATTACCGTGCTGATCGTGCCCGTGAAATTCTCGCCGCCCTGTGCGCCCCGGAATTTGACGGGTTTGATCGTGGTACTCCCCCCAAATTCGCCGTTCCGGCCGGTATGGTAGAATATTCGTCAGAACATGCCAAATATATGGATGCGATTTATCCGCCACAAACCCTGCCAAACATCTTTGGCGAAGTGGTTTCCAAGGCCGGATTGAAACAGCTTCGTATCGCTGAAACTGAAAAATACCCGCATGTGTCGTTCTTCTTTAACGGCGGCGAAGAACAGGTGTTTGACGGCGAGGACCGTATTCTTGTCGCATCGCCAAAAGTCGCGACCTATGACTTGCAGCCGGAAATGTCGGCCCCCGAAGTCACTGAAAAGCTTGTGGCGGCCATCAAGGCAGAGACCTATGACACCATCATTCTTAATTTTGCCAATCCCGACATGGTCGGCCATAGCGGCATTCTGAGTGCTGCGATGAAAGCGGCCGAGGCCGTTGATGCCTGCCTTGGGCAAGTGATTGATGCCATCAAATCGGTTGGTGGTGTTGCCTTTGTCACTGCAGATCACGGCAATTGCGAGGTGATGGTCAATCCGGAAACCGGCGAACCACATACTGCACATACCCTTAATTTGGTGCCGACCATCCTTGTTAACGGTCCAGAAGGGGTAACATTGGAGAATGGGCGTCTTGCCGATGTAGCACCAACCTTGCTGCAACTGCTTGGCGTACCGCAGCCAGCCGAGATGACTGGCAAACCGTTGCTTAAGGGCATGAAACAGAATGATGCGCTTCTTGCGAGCTGATCCAGTCTCGAAGATGACCCTGCCTGCGCTGACTGCCTTGGC
This sequence comes from Thalassospira lucentensis, assembly GCF_050516545.1. Lineage (GTDB taxonomy): Bacteria > Pseudomonadota > Alphaproteobacteria > Rhodospirillales > Thalassospiraceae > Thalassospira > Thalassospira lucentensis_C. The sequence continues at coordinate 3,257,801 of NZ_CP191544.1, forward strand.
AGTTCTGATCGCGGGCGGGGCCGCACCTTCTTTTGCCCAATCGCTGCAAAAAGTTGATCAGGAACTTGATCAACTTGAAAGCCAGTTGACCGAACAGCAAAAACAGGAAGAATTCCTGTCGCGTAAATCGCGTGAACTTTGGACCGAAGAACAGGCTCTTCAATCCGAAGCTATTTCGGTTGCCCGTCGGACCCAGCGTCTTGAAGCGACCCTGACCGATATGGAAGATCAGCTTGCAACGCTGGAATCCCGTGAAAAACGTGCCGCGACCAGTCTTGAAGACAAGGCCGGGCAATATGCCCGCATTCTGATGGCGTTACAGCGCCTCTCGACCACCCCACCAGAAGCAGTGATTGCCTTGCCGACTTCCCCGCAGGATACCTTGCGCTCCGCCGTGTTGTTAAAAGCAGCCCTGCCCGGTGTCGAGCAACATGCACGTGATCTGCGGAAGGAACTTGGCGAAATCGCCAGCTTGCGCGAAGATATCCGCAATCGTCGTGGTGACGTTGCAAAGGCCACAAGCGAACTGCAATCAGAACGTGCTTCCCTTACCGAGCTGCTTGGTGAAAAGCGCCGCCTGCGTGCAGCAACCGAAGCCGAAGCCCACGAAGCCGCCAAAGCCGTCAGCGCCCTTGCCGACGAAGCCAAATCGCTTGGCGACCTTTTGCGGACTTTACGCAAACGCGCCGAAGGCCTGCCCAAGCCCCGTGCACGCCCGGACGTTGAAGTTGCAACCCGCACGGAACCGGATGCCGATACGCTGGGCACTTCGACCATCGCAAAAAACACACCTCCCCCACCGCCTGTTGATCGAGATGATCCGGGCAAGGTCGGGACCGATAACGACACCACAAACGAAGAAGATTTTGCTGTTGGTAGTTCGATAACACTGGCCCATGGTGATTTACGCATGCCAGCCAGTGGCAAAGTCGTCACACTGTTTGGGGAAAAATCACGTGGTCCGGATGGATTGACTGTTACACGATCAAAAGGAATTGAGATCAGCACACGTGCAAATGCACAGGTTGTCTCGCCATTTGATGGTAAAGTGGTCTTTTCTGGCCCCTTCCGCGGTTACGGCCGACTCTTGATTATCGAACACGGCGAAGGATACCATAGTCTCATCGCCGGTTTTGATCGGCTCGACAGTGTGGTAGGACAATATCTCTTGGCGGGCGAACCTGTTGGTATTATGGGTGAAACTGCGCCAAAACTGTATCTGGAGATGCGCCAGGACGGGGAAGCAATCAATCCGCTTCCGTGGCTGGCCTCGAAAAACGGCAAGGTAAGTGGATGAAAACCTCTCGATTGGCAGTACTCGCTCTCGCGACCGGCATGACTTTCGGCCTTGCGTCCCCATGTTTGGCGCAATCTTCAACGTCTTCGGCCGAGACCTATCGCCTGCTCAACCTGTTCGGCGATGTCTTTGAACAGGTGAAAGCCAAATATGTCGAAAATATCGATGACAAACAGCTGATCGAAGCTGCAATCAACGGTATGCTGACGTCGCTCGATCCGCATTCCTCATATCTTAACATGGATAATTTCGAGGAAATGCAGGTCGATACCCGTGGGGAATTTGGCGGGCTTGGCATCGAAGTCACGATGGAAGACGGTTTCGTCAAAGTCATCGCACCGATCTATGACACACCGGCTGAAAAGGCAGGTCTGCAGTCTGGCGACTTCATTACCCATATCGATGGCACCGCCATTCGCGGCCTGACGCTTAATGACGCGGTCGAAATGATGCGCGGCAAGGTCAATACAGACATTTTGCTGACGATTGTCCGTAAGGGCGAAGCAGCACCGTTTGATGTAACCCTGACCCGTGCCGTGATCAAGATCCAGTCGGTCCGCGCCGAAGTCAAAGAAGATATCGGTTATATCCGCATCACCAAATTCAACGAGCAAACCTTTAGCGGTCTGCAGCGTGCGATTGGCGATATGCGCGATCAAATCGGGCCGGAAATCAAGGGTCTGGTGATTGACCTTCGTAACAATCCGGGCGGTCTTCTTGATCAGGCGATTTCAGTATCAGACGCCTTCCTTGATAAAGGCGAGATCGTCTCGACCCGTCCGCGCGACACGCAAAACACTGAACGTTACAATGCACGTACCGGCGACCTTGCCGAAGGGCTTCCGATGGTTGTCCTGATCAATGACGGTTCTGCTTCGGCATCTGAAATTGTTGCCGGTGCGCTTCAGGATCACCGCCGCGCGGTCATTATGGGCACACGCAGCTTTGGCAAAGGATCGGTTCAAACCATCCTGCCAATGCCGGGCAATGTGGCACTGCGTTTGACCACGGCGCGCTATTACACCCCGTCGGGTAAATCCATTCAGGAAGTCGGGATTGTTCCGGACATCATTGTCCCGCAAGCCCATCTTGAAAGCATCGAAGCGGAAACGCGACGTTCCGAAGCATCACTGAGTGGTGCCCTTCGTAACGAAGATGCCCGCACAACAAATGCGGAAGAGGATGCGAATTCCCGCCGCGATCAGGCCGAGCAGCTTGCAACTGATGATTATCAGCTCTCGCGTGCGCTTGACATGATCCGAGGCATTTCCCTGTTTGGTCCGCGCCCACATGGGTAAGGTCCAGCCGGGCATCGTGAGAGACTAGCTGTTCGTGTTCAGGAAAATCCTAAATTCCTTGCCGTTCCGTAAAAAGAACAACGGCGATATCGACGAGGACATGGCCGACGAATTGGCCGACGACCTTGACGACGGGATGACTGACGCCGACGATGAGGACGACGAACACGAAACTGATCTTGAAGACCTGCCCTTCAGCGAATGGCCAATTGACATTCAGACCAAAAAGCTGCCAAAGCGACCAAAGTCGCGGCGCAGCTGGATGTCGAAACTTCTGATCATCACGCTGTTTATGTCGCCCTTCGGCGCGACAGCAGTTGCGATGATCCCGATCCTTGATCCGGAAACCGGCTGGCGGCTGTTTCATATGGGGGGACCCGAAGCAACCGTTGCCGTGCCCGGATCGGAACGTGAACTCCAAGAAGAAATTGCCCGTGGAGTCCGCGATGTGCAGGAACGCGATCGCGCGCAGGCAGAAGATGGGGCATCGGACGCCACTGGTGACGCCCCCCTATCGGCTGAAGATATCGCCAATCAGCTTAATAGCGGGGCCGACGCAACTGATGCACCGGGACAAACTGATGGCACCGGATCAGGTGATCACCCAACACCCGAAGAACTTGCTGCCCTGATCGAAGAAGAAGGATCAATTGACGATCCGATTGAACCTGATCCATTGCGCCCGGCCCCGTTGCCGGGTCTCGATGAGGAAGGCAGCTTTGGTCGCATCCCGCGGATTGCCGATGACGGCACAACACCGTTTGATGCCTATAAACGACCATTCGAATTGGTCGAAGGGCAACCTTATGTCGCGATTATGCTGACCGGGGTTGGTTTGAATGAAGCGCGAACCGAAACCGCCATCAACAAATTGCCGCTCAATATATCTTTGGCAATATCGCCTTATGCCCGCGATGTGCAAACCGTTGCCCGCGACGCCCGTGCGATGGGCCACGAGGTCTTTCTTGAACTGCCAATGGAACCGGTTGATTTCCCGCTATCCGATCCGGGACCACGTGCCCTTTTGACATCGCTTTCAGAAGGTGAAAACCTTGTGCGACTGGAATGGTTACTGGCCCAGTTCCCGGGATATGCAGGCCTTGTCAGTCGTCAGGGATCGAAATTCGGTAGCCTTGATAGTGCGATCAGACCAATCATTGAATTCATCTCGCGCACGGGGCTTATGTATATCGAAGGATCAAACAGCGGTGTTGCCAGTTACGGCGCACAACTGGCAGCCAATGCGGGATCGCCAAATGCGATTGGCAATGTCATCATCGATCAGGTTCTCAGCCGCCGTCAGATTGATGCAAATCTGGCTGAGCTGGTGGAAATTGCCAAACGCAACGGTGCCGCTATTGGCATTGCCCAATCCTATCCGGTCACCATCCAGCGCCTGCGAAGTTGGGCGCTTCGATTAAAGCGGTTCGGTGTTGAACTGGTTCCGGTCAGCGCGATTGCCAACCTGCAAGTTGCCCCACAATCCGCAATCGAAGCAGAAGCAGCCCGTCGCGAAGCAGAAGAACGTGAAAATGCCGCCATGGCCGAAGAGGCCGCACAAGACGAAGAAACTGGCGGCGGCTCTATCGAAAACTAGGGATGAATGCCCCGCATGTCGGGCATCAATCAATTAGGAAGAACCATGGCACCGAAGTCTCCGACCCCATCGACTGACGATACCGCAAAAAAGTCCAAAGTCCGGGCGGAAGACCTGCCGTACCGGCCGTGTGTCGGCATTGCATTATTTAATGAAGATGGTCTGGTCTGGATGGGAAACCGGCTTGGGTTTGAAGGGGCCTGGCAGTTACCGCAAGGCGGGATTGATGACGGGGAAAGCTCGGTTGAAGCCGCAATGCGCGAACTCAAGGAAGAAATCGGCACAAGCAAGGCCGAGATCATTGCCGAAACCCCCGGCTGGTTGACTTATGATCTGCCTGACCATTTGATCGGCAAAGCGTTCAAAGGAAAATATCGCGGCCAGAAACAAAAATGGTTCGCCATGCGCTTTACCGGCAAGGACAAGCATATCAAAATTGACGTGCCAAATCCGGAATTTGACGACTGGCGCTGGAACGATCTGGTAACTTTGCCGGACCTGATCGTACCGTTCAAACGACCCGTTTATTTGCAACTTGCCGACGCATTTCATGATGTACCTCAAAGAATTCGTGAAATGAAAAATGCATAAAGAGACAGGTTGCGGCTGTGAAGCGACATGTGTTTCGCTTTATTTCACGAATTATCAGACACTTACGACACAAGGAACTCTACCATGGCGACGGATCGGTTTATCTTTGGTGTTTTGACCATCGCGGTTGGTCTTTTCGGCCTGTTTTATTCAGCAGGATCGCATGACGGTTATTCCTACTTTGTTGGGCTGGCACTGTTTGTTGGTGCGGTGCTGTTCATGTTCCATCTGATCAAGGGACATTATGACCAGCTAGAAGCGTCTGATCACTGATCGGCCACGACCAACATCAAATGCTTTAAAATCACCCCGAAAAGCTCTAAGAATCACTTATGAGCAATACACATTGGGATCCTGCCCGCTACGGTTTGTTTGGCAATGAACGCCTTCGACCGGCCATCGATTTGATCGCCCGCCTGCCCAAAGCAGCAAGTGGGTTTTCGCCCCGTCATATTGTCGATCTGGGCTGCGGCCCGGGATCAGTGACCGCAGTTCTGGCCGATGCCTTTGCCGCATCTGGTGATGATGCGCCGCGTATTGTCGGGGTCGATTCTTCGGACGAGATGCTTGAAACCGCCCGCAAACGTTCTGAAAATATCGAATGGCAAAAAGCCGACATCGCCTCATGGGAACCCGATGGCCAGGTGGATCTGTTATTTTCCAACGCGGCCCTGCATTGGGTGCCCGAACACTCCACACTGTTTCCCAAACTGATTGAATTTGTCCGCCCCGGTGGTTTTATTGCCATTCAGGTGCCAAACAACTTTCTGGCACCCAGCCATCAATTGATCGGCGAAGCGGGCATTGAATGGCGCAAGGAAGTGGCAGAAGCAATGCACGTGGCCCGCATTATGCGCCCGGGCGACTATTTTGATGTTCTCGCGCCAGCCTGTGACGACATTGATCTGTGGCAGACACAATATTGTCACGTCCTGACCGGACCCGATGCGGTGTATAACTGGACCAGTTCGACCATATTACGCCCGGTGCTGGCAGCCCTTCCCGATGATGACGCTCGCGCGAGCTTGACCAAGAAATACAAAGACCGCCTTAATCAGGTCTACCCGTCGCGCGAAGATGGCCGCACCCTGTTTCCGTTCAACCGCCTGTTCATGATTGCCCGCAAACGTTCAGAATGATCATCTGATAAGACATCCCCTGACAAGGAGCCATCTATGGCAGAGTTTCGCGAACATTTCGTCAAATGCTGCGGTTATGAAGTCCATGTCAGGGCATGGGGTGATCCATCCAAACGTCCCTTGATCATGATGCATGGTCTGGCCCGCTTGGCCGATGATTTTGACCATGTCGCACCGCATTTCACCGATCAGTATTATGTTCTGTGCCCCACCATGATCGGGCGCGGTTTTTCTGGCTGGGCCAAAGATCCTGATAGGGAATATACCGTGCCATTCTATGTCGCGCAGATGTTCGAGCTGCTTGATCATTTTGGCGTTCAAACCTGTGACTGGATCGGCACATCCATGGGCGGGTTAATCGGGCTCTATGCCACCGCTGAAGTCGCCGGGCGGATTGAAAAGCTTGTGCTGAATGATATCGGCCCGGAACTTGATCCCGATGCGGTTGCACGTATCAAATCTTATGTCGGCGCATCACCGGAATTTGAAACCATTGATGATGTCGAAAAGCTTGTCCGACTGGTCTATGCCCCGTTTGGCGTTGCAGATGATGCGACTTGGGCATTTTTGGCATCACGTTCTGTACGTCGCCTGCCCAACGGCAATTTCATGATGCACTACGATGCCGAAGTCATGCGCGTTTTTGCCGAACATATTGATTCCTTTGATGCTTGGCCCGAATTTGACGCCCTTCCGTGCCCCGTTATGCTGATCAGTGGCGAACAATCCGATCTGATCCCCAAAACCATCGTCGATAAAATGAAAAATAAAAAACCACAAATGCCGGTTTTTGCAGTGGCGAACTGCGGTCATGCACCCCATCTGAATGACAAAGCGCAAATCAACGCAATCAGGGACTTTCTGGGCATCGATCGTCAATAGCGTGCAACTCACGCGCACCAATTGACAATTTCCTACCAAAGAACCTGAACAAATACGACCCTGACCGCATAGAACCATACTTAAATTGGTCGCTGCGGGCAGACATATGGTTGGTATGGGACCGACACTGATACTGCTCTGATTTGTCCATTCACCTGGACGATCCCCGACCAATGCGTCGATTGTTGTGTTTGTTTGATCACCTGTGGGAACAGGCGGCATGACGAAACTGCATCTGATAAAACGCTCGCTGCTTACATTAATTCTGGCCACCTGCATCAACACAGGTTTGGGCCCGATTTATGCTGCGTACGCGCAATCAAATGAAACTGCGGAAACTGTCACCCCGTCATCCCGGCTAGCATTTGGTGGCGGCTTTGCCACGGGCATACTCCCGCCTGCAGGACATGACGGGATTGGCAATTATTTTTCTGGTCGGACAAGCTATGGCATTTCACTAAGGCCCGCCCCCGATCAACCAGATAGAACCGATCAATTCTGGTTGGAACTCGATAGCAATACCAACAACCAACAAGGCATTAGTGCCCAAATCGGACTTGGCTATTCCCCGTCACCGGATGTCGGGTTTGCCGTCGGCCCGTTTCTGGATCTGAATGCCGCCACATCGGGCAATATTGGCATTTATCAAACAGGCGGACTGACAATTGAACAGCCCCGCCAACGGGCTTTGATATCGGGAAGTAACAGCGCCTTTAACGATGCTGGCCTTGCTGCATCTTTATCTTATATGCCGCTTGAAGATATCTGGATTGGCTTGCATGGCAGTGTGTCGCACAGCCTTACGCCAACCCCGCCTGATCAGGGTATTCTGGACGGCATTGATGCCATGCTGGGCCTCACAGCCCGTTATCGCATCGAATTCTGATTTCGCATTTCCGTTGCGCGACTAAATTACGCTGTTGCACAGGCCGGGCAGTCCTGTATGACTCTTTGAAAGGCAAACCAAAGGGACATATAGAGACGCATGAGCCATTCGCTCCCACCAGAAAAGTCCGTACTTGGCGCACCGTTTGACGCGTGCAACCAACTTGCAGCAGCCAAAAACGCCAATCTTTACCGTGCAGCCATGCGGCTTTCCCCGGAACGCCAACGTTTCTTTTTGGCAAGTTATGCTTCCATGCGCGTCATTGACGATATTGTCGATGACGGGTTTCTGGAACTGTCTGATGCAGAACGCGATGCCCATCGTGAAAACATCATTCAAACAATTGATCAGTGGCAGGCACAGATCATTTCCGCCAAGGCCGGTGCAGAAAACCCGCTTCCCGAAACCGGTCCGCTGAATAATGATGTTTATGAAGCCTTGCGCGCGACACTGGGCCGTAGCGACCTGTCACCGGAACCATGGGTCGAACTGGCAGATGCGCTTCATCGTGACGTTGCCGAAGAACCGATGGATGAATGGGATGACTTCATCGCCTATTGCGAAGGTGCGACGGCTGCCCCGGCATCGATTTTTGTCTATTTGCTGTCCGCCCGATATGATCCGGACATCGGCTATACCTCGCCACTGACCAATCCACCGGTCTACCATGCACGCGATATGGCGATTTTTTGCTACATCATTCATATCCTGCGTGATCTTCCCGAAGACATCAAAGGCCCCGACCGCCTTGTCACCATTCCGGCAGAAATGCTGATCGCGGCCGATATTACCCTTGGCGAAATTCGCAATGTGATTGGTCAGGGGAAATATGACGACCTTGATTATCTTGGTGGCATCCTGCTTGAACGCGCGTGGGAACATTTTGAAACCGGTCAGGCACGGTCCGGCGAATTGCTGTCGATTCTCGATACGGACGAGGCAGATACCCTTTCGCGCCTGTTTACGGTCTATATCGAACTGGGTGGCTCCATGATGGAAAATGGCTATGCCAGCTTCCTGAAAGATCGCGACACCATCATGCAGACCACCGCGCAAAACAATCTGCCGGACGTCAACAAACCATAAGATCAGGGCCGAGACGTTAGCGAAACTCGGCCCGAAAACCTGCCAAGAACATGAAGGTTTCCGCCACACATCACCGAAACCAACCGCCCCGCTACATTTGACTTAAGAGAAACAGAAAATCAGGAAGACACTTCCTTGCTGCATCTCTTACTTACGCAACAAGAGGTTAAATGATGTTTCCTTTCCTTAAAAAGGTCGAATCATGGGTGCGGAACCAGTGGGTCGATGCTTCTGTGGGCTTCATATTGCTGTTCACCGCATTAAGCGACACCGGGGATACTCTTTTTGATGATGTGATGTCGGGGAATGTCGGAACATCCCATGGCGTGCTTGTTCTGGGCCTTGCCCATATCATTCGCTCAATCCCGCCGGTTCTGCACAGTATCGGCCTGATTTTCTATCCGGAAAAAGCGTAAAGCCCCCATCATCAGTCCGGGGCATTACGTAAAAGAAAACCCCGCCAATTTGGCGGGGTTTGTCATTTTCAGTCTTGGTCAGAAGACCTTCACTTGGTGCTAAGGGCTGCAACACCCGGAAGGGTTTTACCTTCAAGCCATTCAAGGAATGCCCCACCTGCGGTCGAGACATATGAAAATGCCTGATCGGAATCTGCATGACGCAGGGCCGCCACCGTATCGCCACCACCGGCAACCGACAGAAGCTTGCCTGCCTTGGTCAGTTTGGCGGCATGTTGGGCAACCGACACCGTCGCGGTATCAAACGGGGTGATTTCAAACGCACCCAGCGGTCCGTTCCAAACCAGTGTTTCACAGGATTCAAGACGCGCATTCAGGTCCAGAATGGTCTTCGGACCCGCATCAAGGATCATGCCATCAGATGCGACATCATTGATGTCTGAAACATCATGCGGTGCGTTTGCTGCGAATTCCTTGGCCACCAGGCCATCGACCGGCAGAACGATTTCACAATTGGCAGCTTCGGCCTTGGTGAATATCTCGCGTGCGGTTGCAAGAAGATCATGCTCGCAAAGCGATTTACCAACATTCACACCTTTGGCAGCAAGGAACGTGTTGGCCATGCCACCGCCAATGACAAGCTGATCAACCCTGGCAACCAGATTGCCCAGAAGATCAAGCTTGGTGGAAATCTTTGCGCCGCCAACAATCGCCATCACCGGATGTTTCGGTGCTTCAAGCGCATTGCCAAGTGCTTCTAGTTCGGCCTGCATAAGACGACCGGCATAAGACGGAAGTGCGCGCGCCAGACCTTCGGTTGATGCGTGAGCACGGTGCGCACAGGAAAAGGCATCATTGACGAAAATGTCGCCAAGTTTGGCCAGTTCCGCAACAAATGCCGGATCGTTCTTTTCTTCTTCTGCATGATAGCGCAGGTTTTCCAGAAGTGCGATTTCGCCGTTTTCAAGGCTGTTGACCACGTCCACTGCTGTCGCCCCGATGCAATCATCGGCAAATTTCACCGGACGACCAAGCTGCTTGGCGAGTGCTTCTGCAACCGGCTTTAAGGTCATCTCTGCGACGCGTTGGCCTTTTGGGCGGCCAAAATGGGTAATCACAACCAGTTTCGCGCCGGCATCGGCCAGTTCGATCAGTCCGGGAACAGTCCGTTCGATACGGGTCGTATCGCCAACAACACCATCCTTCATCGGAACGTTAAGATCAGCGCGCAGCAAAACGCGCTTGCCAGCGACATTGACACCGTCAAGCGTATTAAAGTCAGCCATTATCTGAACCTGCTTTTGAGTTTCACAAAAGACGGGAGGGGGATGTCCCGACATGGATCGAACCAAATCCTGATGCGCCCTGTTTTGCCCGATCAGTGCAATCGACGCAAGACCAGATGGGGTCCGTAAGAATACCTGTAAAAGATATCGGCATAAAATTTCGGCCAGTCACGTGATGTGCTGGCCGGAATTTAAAATCTTATCAATGTTGTCCCAAAAGGGATGAATGCAAAAATCCCTGGAAACTGGTCGCCACCGGCCCGGTCATCAACACATGATCATCGGGCAACCATTCGATGGTCAGCTTGCCACCATCCAGAATGATTTCGGTTTTGCGATCTGTCAGGCCACGACGTGCTGCCGCAACCCCAACGGCACAGGCACCTGTGCCACATGCGCGGGTTACGCCAACACCACGTTCCCATACCCGCATGCGGATCTGGTTTTCGCCAACAATGCTGCACACTTCGATGTTTGCACGTTCCGGGAACATTTCGTGATGTTCAAGAACCGGTCCAAGCTTTTCGATATCAATCGCCTCGGCATCATCGACAAAAAACACCGCGTGCGGATTGCCAACATTAACACCGACCGGATCCGAAAGCGGCCCAAGCGACAGCGGAATATGATTGGTATCAACCGCCTGGGATAACGGGATATCGCGCCAGTCCAGTTTGACCTGCCCCATATCGACCGTCACACGCCCATCGGCAAGGCCATTTGAATCCAAAAGCCCGACCACCGTTTCGATGATGACGTCTTTCCGGCCCAACTCGCCCATGACGATGCTGGCGACACAGCGTGCGGCATTGCCACATGCCTCAACCTCGCCACCGTCATTATTGCGGATGCGCATGAATGCATCGGCCATGTCATCAAGGGCCGGTTCAATCACAATCAACTGATCGCACCCGACGCCGGTCTTGCGATCTGCAATTCTGGCCGCTGTTGCGTTATCAAGATCAAGCACAGCAGGATCGCGTCGTCCGTCAAAGACAACGAAATCATTTCCAAGACCATGCATTTTGACAAAAGGAATACCGTTCATAACCGCCTTATAGTCCTGATTCGAAATTGCGTCCATATGTCGCTTACCCGGATATAGAGGCACCTTTATGTTCCGCAACCTTCCGATTTTGTGCCCGGTGATGACGGATCAGGAAAAACCAACATGACCACATCACCAATGACACCCCGGAAGCCCCCCAAATGGCAGGCATCGGATTGGCAAGCGAACTTTGTGACCCAAACCAGCTACAAACAATCACATAGGGGACCGTGCCAATCAAATAGGCCAACCCGAAATAGCCAAACTTCATGCGCGTGACCCCGGCCAAACAACATGAAACTTCCGGCAGGATCGGCATGGCCCGGCAAATCATCAAAACCACCAAGCCATAGCGCGAAAACACATCTTCCATTTCAAGAAGCCGCTGGTCATCCGAGATAACCCGACGCAACACCGCCCGGCCAAATTTTCGACTGATGATATATCCGCTCACACCTGCCAAAATCATGCCCGACCCCGCCGCCAAGGCACCGCCTATCGGGCCCAGAAAATATCCCGCAAGCAGTGTGACCGTCATGGTTGGCACAGCAATAAAAAGATCCGCAACCAGAAGACCGATGACGATGGTGGCGACAAACCATGGGTCAATGCGCTGGGCAAATTCGAGCCATCCAACCACGTCATCACGTTGCAACAACCCGGTCGCAACCAGAATGCCAAAGGTTGCGGCAAAACAAATCGCCAGAACCAATCCCGTTTTCAAAAGATCTTTCATGACAGCCGCCCCTTATCCATTGCGCAGAATTGATTTCATCAAGGACGGCGACAGGCGGCTGATGATCGGGATCAACCGTGCCTTTCCGACATAAATCTCATCAAGACCGGTATCAATGCCGTGATGGATGGCAAGGGCAGCTTTCCGGGCTGAAATCTTGCGCATCTTGCGGCCTTTGGTCATGGGCGTATCGACAACGGGCAAGAACACTTCACTGACGGCGATCGGAATGCCTGCTGCGGCAAGTTGATACCGCAAACTTTGCGACAGACTGTGCAAGGCGGCCTTGCTTGCGCAATAGATCGCACCACTTGTTTTCGGGAAGAACGCAAGACCAGATGAAATATTGACGATCCGAAGCTCCACGGGTTCGGATCGGGATTTTGACCGGTTACTGTTTGCGTATTTGGTCACAAAGGCATGACATATGCGGATTGGCGCAAGCAAATTGATCGCAATTTCGCGCTGGGCCACATCCGGATCAAAACCGTCTTCGGTTAAAATACCCCGTTCCTGAATGGCGGCATTGTTAAGGATCAGTCTGATATCGGGATAGACGTTCAAAACATCGCGCATCATTGCATCGACCGCGTCCGGATCACTCAGATCGGCTTTAACAATATGAAGGCCGGGATATCGATCCTGAAGGATTGCCAATTTCTGTTCTGAACGACCATGCGCAACAATCTCGACCCCTTGCGCGTGATAAATCCGAAGCAATTCCAACCCGATCCCCGATGTGGCACCAGTGATCAGGACAATTCCGGTTTGTTTGTTCATAATGGGCGTTCCTACCGCGTACTCGTAAGATCAAATCAGCGGTAAGGATCTGTTGTGCACACCCATCTTGCATTAACCCGGGTTTATTGGTCATGGATTTTGGCGGATTAATTAAACAGCTGGAAAGCAACCGGCATCTGGCCGGTCATATACGCACGGCACGATTTGCCAAAGCAGCCCAGATCATTAAACAGGGCGAAATATGCAAGGACGTCATTTTCCTGCGCAAAGGTCTGGCGCAGATGTCCTATGTCACGTTTGAGGGCAAAGAATGGATCAAAAGCTTTTTTGCTGAAAATGCGGTGATGGGATCACGGCGCTGCCAGATCACGGGGGAGCCCAGCCATTTTGCCATAACCTGCCTTGAAGACTGCGAAGTCACGGCATTTCCGTATGATAAACTTCGTTTGGCAGCCGCTGAAAACGCCGATTTATTGGCGGTGTTTTTTGATTTCAACGAACAGGTTAGCCTGCGGAAAGAAAAACGCGAATATGAATTTCTCTGCCTGTCGGCCCAGGATCGCTATCAGGGCTTTATCGAAGAATACGCCAACATCGTCCCGCGTCTGACACAGGCACAAATCGCAAGCTTTATCGGCATCACGCCCATCGCCCTTTCGCGTATTCGCAAACGGCTCCGTCAGGCGGAAAGTTTGGGCGTTGCCGGCGCGCAATAGCGCACTTTGCTGGGGACAAAACCAGCCTTGGCAAAATAGTCGCGTAATCGGCCTTCCATCTCGCCAAGCGAAACATAAACGTTGTGGCAATCATGGTCGCTGGATAGCCGGGTCATGGCATCCCCCATTGCATCCAGAACATAGTTACCCGTAACGATTTCGACGGCCATGACATTGTCGACGTGAAGAACAAGACCATCCGTCATGTCATCGCGGACATGATAGGAAAACAGCCCATGGATATAGCCACGTTCATTGGCAATAACGATAATGCCACGCTGGCGCTGCCACAGGATGCTATCCCCGTAATCTTGCCCGGCTTGTTCGTTTTTGATGACCGGCAGGCAGTATTTATCCACAAAGGCACGCCAGCGCACAAATGTCAGATCGACCTGCAACATCTGAACCAGCGGAAAGGTCATATCCGCTGTCTGGGATGTAAGTGGAAGTGCCTGATAGACTTCTGGCATGACCCTGACCTTAAACTTTTTAATTTCCCGGATGATGCCGGAAATAAACCCTCCCAACCTTGATGTGCATCAACACCTTTTGCTGAATTGCTTGGCATAAACATCCCTAGCATTTGACGGCCTCACCAACAGGCGTGTTGTTTTCTATGATTGAAATTATGACGGGTTTTTCGCGTCGATATTGACGTGGATCAATGGTTTTTGTCCTGCCTGCCCGCATACTTACCGAACAGATTAGAAAACCTCGCCTGAAACCGAACGTGTTCGATTGTACGAGCACCGCAAGTGGGTGGGGCTTTTTGTGCAGGTGAGTTATCGGCGCCCGCGCCGTTAGTTCACGGGGACTGATGAAATTGTCCAAGAGGGTTTTGGACAGTTCACCCGAAGACCTTGAACGGGAGTCAAGCATGAGCCAGGGGAGCATGGCACAGACAGCGTCACCATCTGTTGCTGTCGACTATAATATGGACGTTGTGCGCTGGGGCGCATTGGCGACCGTGTTTTGGGGCGTAATCGGATTTTTGGTCGGTGATGTCATCGCATGGCAGCTCGCATTTCCGGTTCTCAATTTCGATAACGAATTTCTGAACTTCGGACGTTTGCGCCCGCTGCATACGTCCGCGGTCATTTTTGCCTTTGGCGGTAACGCGCTTTTGGCGACGTCCTTCTATGTTGTTCAGCGCACCTGCCGCGCGTCGCTTTATGGTGGAAAGTCACTGCCGGCATTCGTTTTCTGGGGATATCAGTTGTTCATCGTCATGGCCGCCATCGGCTATGTCACCGGAACGACCCAGGGCCGCGAATATGCCGAACCGGAATGGTTTGTTGATATCTGGCTGACAGTGGTTTGGGTCTGCTATCTGGCGGTATTTGTCGGCACCCTGCTAAAACGGCGTGAGCCGCATATCTATGTCGCAAACTGGTTCTATCTGGCCTTTATTGTGACCATTGCGATGCTCCATATCGGCAATAACCTTGCCATTCCTGTATCGTTCATGGGCACCAAATCCTATTCGATGTTTTCAGGCGTACAAGATGCCCTGACCCAGTGGTGGTATGGCCATAATGCGGTTGGTTTCTTCCTGACTGCCGGTTTCTTGGGGATGATGTATTACTTCATCCCGAAACGTGCGGAACGCCCGGTATATTCTTATCGCCTGTCGATCATTCACTTCTGGGCGCTGATCTTTCTCTATATCTGGGCTGGTCCGCACCATCTTCACTACACCGCACTTCCCGATTGGGCACAGACCCTTGGCATGACGTTTTCGATCATGTTGTGGATGCCTTCATGGGGCGGGATGATCAACGGCCTGATGACGCTTTCGGGTGCATGGGACAAACTGCGCACCGATCCGGTTCTGCGTTTCATGGTCGCTGCTGTTGGCTTCTATGGCATGTCGACCTTCGAAGGGCCGGTCATGTCGATCAAGGCGGTCAACGGCCTGTCGCATTATACCGACTGGACCATTGGTCACGTTCATTCCGGGGCGCTTGGCTGGGTTGCCTTTGTCTCCTTCGGGGCGATCTACTTCCTGATCCCGGTTCTGTGGCACCGTGAACGGCTTTATTCGATGCGTCTGGTGTCACATCACTTCTGGTTGTCGACCATCGGGATCGTTCTTTACATCACTTCTATGTGGGTTTCGGGGATCATGCAGGGCCTGATGTGGCGTGCCTATGATGAATTGGGCTTCCTGCAATATTCCTTCATCGAGACTGTTGAAGCGATGCATCCCTATTACATCATTCGCGCAACTGGCGGCCTGCTGTTTGTACTCGGCTCATTCCTGATGGTCTGGAACGTCTACAAGACAATCCGTGGCGATCTGCGCAATGAAGCACCGATTGGCACACCTGCAACCGTTGCAGCCGAATAAAGGGGGAACGAGATATGCTTCTTAAAAAACACCATATTGTTGAAAAGAACGTCTTTGTTCTGATCCTTGGCATTTTCCTGACCATCATCATTGGTGGCATTGTTGAAATCGTCCCACTTTTCACGATGGAACAAACCATCGAAAAGGTCGAAGGCGTACGTCCGTACTCCCCGCTTGAGCAGGCTGGTCGTAACATCTATCTCCGCGAAGGGTGCTATAATTGCCATTCCCAGCAGATCCGTCCATTCCGTGACGAGGTCGAACGGTATGGTCATTACAGCCTTGCCGCGGAATCGATGTATGACCATCCATTCCAATGGGGATCAAAACGTACCGGGCCGGATTTGGCCCGTGTTGGCGGGAAATATTCCAACGACTGGCATGTCGCCCACATGATTGATCCGCGCGCCGTTGTGCCGGAATCGATCATGCCCGGCTACCCGTTTTTGGCCGAGCGCAAACTGAAATTCGATGATGCCCAAGCCCATCTCGAAACGCTTAAAATGGTTGGGGTTCCCTATACCGACGAGATGATCGAGGCCGCCAAAGCCGACCTTTACCTGCAGGCCAGCGAGGACGCCGCCTATGACGATGATTTCCTTGCACGTTACCCAAATGCGGCGACAGGTGATTTTGATGGTGATCCAACAAAACTAACCGAAATGGATGCGCTGGTTGCGTATCTGCAGGTGTTGGGCCGGATGGTCGACTTCACCACCTACAATCCGCAAATGAACCTGCGCTAGGGCAAAGGGGAACGTCATGGAATTCTTTACGCAACTCGCTGACTTTTTCCGCCCTCTATGGGGCTTGTGGCTGATGCTTTTATTTGGCGCAATCATCGCTTGGGTCATGTGGCCCAGCAAAAAACGCAATAAAGACATGGAAGACCACGCCCACATCCCATTGCGGGATCAGGATTAAGGGGAGAACCGAGCAATGTCGACAAAAGTCGAGAAAGACCAAGTATCCGGGCGTGAGACCACCGGCCACGAATGGGACGGTATCAAGGAATTGAATACACCGCTGCCATCGTGGTGGGTTTATGTCTTCTGGGCCTGTTGTGTTTGGTCAGTTGGCTATTGGGTGGTCTATCCATCCTGGCCAAGTGCGACCGACTATCTCAAAGGTGCCTTTGGCACCACCAACCGCACCCAACTTCATGAAACCATGGCCAATGTTGCCGCCGAACGGGCCCCTTATATGGAACGTCTGGCTGCTTTGGATCTTTCGGAGATCGTCAATGATGGCGAACTTCTGAACTTCTCCATGGCCGGGGGCAAAGCCATCTTTGCTGATAACTGCGCCCCGTGTCATGGCACAGGTGGGTCGGGCAATCCGGGCTTCCCGTCGCTTCAGGATGATGCATGGCTTTGGGGCGGATCCCTTGATGCCATCAATGAAACGCTTCATGTCGGCGTTCGCTGGGATGCCAACGAAGATACCCGTTTCAACGACATGCCCGCATTTGGCCGGGACGGTTTGCTTGAACGCGATCAGATTGATGATGTCGTTCAGTATGTTATGGCCTTCACCAACCGCGCGACAGATGCAGAATCTGCAAATCGTGGTGCCGTTGTTTTTGAAGAAAACTGTGCATCCTGTCACGGCGATGACGCCAAAGGCATTCAGGAACTTGGCGGACCAAACCTGACCGATGCCATCTGGCTCTATGGTGGGGATAAATCCACCCTGACCGAAACCGTGACCAATTCACGCCGTGGTGTGATGCCTGCTTGGGGCGGTCGTCTGGATGAAGAAACCATCAAAATGCTGACCGTTTATGTCCACTCTCTTGGTGGTGGCCAGTAAACTTAATAATACAGAATGCCCGCCGCACCATCACTGCAATGATCCTGTCTGGAATTGATATGTATCATGGTGATTGCGGCGGGCATTTCGTACTTTCAATATCAGATTTGAATAATTCGAGCCTGCCCCACAAAGCCGCCAGACATAAGCAGTGTCATGGCAGCATATCCGCATCATCTGGTTGGTGGTTTCCACATAGAGAACAGTCAGATAATTGCGGCATAAAATTCAGGTAGCGAACATGGCCATGTCCAATTTGCAACAATCCGATCCGAAAACCATTGCCGCGAATGGTGACGAAGATCGTGAGCAGCCACTTTATAAAACCCGCGATAAGGTCTATCCAAAACGGGTATCGGGATATTTCCGGAACCTGAAATGGTTTGCCCTGATTGCACTTCTCGCAATTTACTGGCTGGTCCCGTGGCTGCGCTGGGATCGCGGGGCAACGGCCCCTGATCAGGCCGTTCTGATTGATATGGATTTGGGCCGGGCTTATTTCTTCTTCATCGAAATCTGGCCTCAAGAAGTCTATTACATCACCGGTATCCTGATCATGGCCGCCATCGGTTTGTTTTTGGCAACATCGCTGTTCGGCCGTATCTGGTGTGGCTATGGCTGCCCGCAAACGGTCTGGACCGACCTGTTCATGTTGGTTGAACGTTATATTCAGGGTGATCGAAACGCCCGGGTTCGGCTTGATCAATCAAAGTGGACGTTGGAAAAAATCTGGAAAATTGGCGCAACCCATCTGGCCTGGGTTGCCATTTCTATGATCACTGGCGGTGCATTTGTTCTGTATTTCAACGATGCGCCCACGGTGGTGGTCGATGTGTTTACCGGCAACGCATCATTGGCGGTTTATGTTACCATCGCGTTTTTGACGTCTTCGACATATCTTCTGGCAGGCTGGGCCCGTGAGCAGGTTTGCACCTATATGTGCCCATGGCCGCGGTTTCAATCGGCCATGCTTGATGATGAAAGCCTGATCGTAACCTATGAAGGGTGGCGCGGTGAAACCCGTGGCCCAATCAAACGTAAAAACCTGGCACGCGGCGAAGTCCCCGAGACCGGTCACTGCATTGACTGTCATGCCTGTGTAAATGTCTGCCCTACCGGCATTGATATTCGCGATGGCTTGCAGATGGAATGCATTGGTTGTGGCCTGTGTATTGATGCCTGCAACGATATCATGGACAAGGTTGGATTCCCTCGCGATCTTGTGCGGTTTGACTCGGTTCAGAACACCCAGCTTCGGGCAACAGGTAAAGCAACCCGCGTGCGGCTTATCCGTCCGCGCACCATTTTTTATACTTTCATTTTGATGGTCGTCGCGTCGGTCATGATGTTTGGCCTGTTTAACCGCTCGGTTCTGGAACTCAATGTCCTGCGCGATCGCAATCCGCTGTTTGTCACATTGTCGGATGGCGATGTCCGCAACGGTTACACCATCAAGGTTCTGAACAAAGAACAGGCTAATAAGACCTATATTTTGTCGGTCACGGGTCTTCCGACCACCGGTCTGCAAGTCATTGGCCAAACCCCCAATCAGGATGGCAGCTTTAACCTTGATGTCGCCCCTGATCGGGTGGGCAGTTTCCGGGTCTTTGTTGCAGCAACACCGACCGCACTTGATGGCGACGCGACCTCGTTTGAATTTAAGGTAACCGATCTCGAAACCGGAAATTCTGAAACTTATGATACAGTATTTGCCGGTCCAAAGACCGACCGCTGATCGTGAAAACGGCTCAGTACAGGAAAGATAACCGATGGCAACGCACATGACCTCGCCTTCATCAGACCAGAACGGCCCACGTAAATCAGATCGCTGGATTCCGTGGTACTTCGTTGGCGGCTTTGCAATCATGTTGATCGCCAACATCTCGCTGATCACCTTTTCCATGACCAGCTGGAACGGCCTTGTCACCAAACATGCCTTCGAAGAAGGCAATAATTACAATGCCGCGATTTCCGGTGCGGCCCGTCAGGCCGAATTGGGATGGCGCAGCAAAATTTCGGTCAGTGGTGTCATCAATCAGAACGGCACCATTACGGTCCTGTTCCGTGACAAGGATTCCCAACCCATCACGGGTGCCAAAATGTCGGTGGTCATGATCAGATCTGATCGCGATGATTTGGACATGACCGTTCCGATGGCTGAAATCGCACCGGGCGAATACCGGGCCAGTGCATCTTTCCCGGTTTATGGCCGCTGGCAATTGCGCACCATTGCCCATGCCATGGGCGATGATTACCAAACGGTCGAGAACGTCGTCGTTGATCCATGACCCACGATGCCCTATGTCGCCACTGCAATGAACCAGTTACGGCCATGTCCCCCGCAGCACCAGATTTTTGCTGTGCCGGATGTGCCGGTGCATTTGAATTGCTGGGCGAATTGGGATTGTCTTCCTATTACAAGCGCCGTGCGATAGATCCGAAAATCCGCGCCTTGCGCCCGGATGAAGATGAAGTTGCAAGCTTTGACTTCACGGAACTGGCAAGCACCGATGAAAACGGAAACCATCATCTAAATTTGATGGTCGATGGCATTCATTGTGCAGCATGCGTCTGGCTGATCGAAACCCTGTTGCAACGAAATGATGCCATTCTTCAGGCCCGTATAAACATGACAACCCGCCGCCTGCGCCTAAGCTGGCAGGGCAAGCTTGAAGATATCGCCACACTCATTCACCCGGTTCTTCAGATGGGTTATCGCCTGATCCCCTTTGACCCAGCTGCCCTTGAACAGGCAACCGCAACACGCAACAAGGAATTGCTGCGCTGTTTGGCGGTTTCCGGGTTTGCTGCGGGGAATGTGATGTTGCTTTCCGTCTCGGTCTGGGCCGGATATTTTCAAGGTATGGGCGGGGCAACCCGAGATCTGTTTCATTGGCTATCGGCCTTGATTGCGCTGCCCGCTGCGGCCTATGCCGGGATGCCGTTTTATCGGTCTGCCCTTGGTGCGATCCGCAATCGCCGGGTCAATATGGATGTCCCGATAAGCTTGGGTGTGATCCTGGCGCTGGGCATGAGCTTGGCACAAACCATCCGCAGTGAACCCCATGCCTATTTTGACAGTGCAATCACGTTGCTATTTTTCCTGTTGATCGGGCGTTATCTTGATGGGCGGGCACGCGGTCAGGCCAGGTCTGCCGCCGAACATCTTTTGTCTCTCAATGCCCGCTCGATCACGGTCATTCAAGACGATGGCACGCGACGCCTGATCCCCCCACAAAAAGCCGAACCGGGCATGATTGTCTTAGCTGCGGCGGGTGAACGTATTGGCGTTGACGGCGAAGTCATTGATGGACAGTCCGACATTGATACAAGCGTTATCAGCGGTGAAAGCATCCCCGTTCTCACACGCCCGGGCACGAATGTATTCGCCGGAACCACCAATATATCAGCCCCGTTGCGCATACGTGTTACAGCAACGGGCGGGAATACTCTTCTGTCTGAAATCGTCCGGTTGATGGAAAATGCCGAACAGGGGCGGGCCAAATATGTTGCCATCGCGGACCGGGTGGCAAAATCATATGCTCCGGTTGTTCACTTTCTTTCCTTGGCAACATTTATCGGCTGGTGGTTAATTGCTGGCCTACCTTGGCATGATGCCTTGATGAATGCGATTGCAGTTTTGATCATCACCTGCCCCTGTGCCTTGGCATTGGCAGTACCGGTTGTCCAAGTCATCGCGACCGGGCGGCTTTTGCGCGCCGGTATCCTTGTTAAATCGGCGACCGCACTGGAACGGTTGACCAAAATCACCGGTGTAATTTTTGATAAAACCGGCACCCTGACCACCGGCAAACCCGAACTGGTCGTAAGCCCGGATGATAAAACCCTAATCCTTGCGGCAGAAATCGCTGCAAACAGCAATCACCCCCTGTCGCGTGCCCTGCTCCGTGCAGCTGGCACCGTTGTCCCGCGATCGAATGTCACGGAACATCCCGGTCAAGGGTTGATTGCACAAGGTGCCACTGGTCCCATTCGTCTTGGCAGTCGTGATTTTTGTGGCGTTGCCGAAAACGCAGATCTTCCAAACGATATTATCGGCCCGGAATTATGGTTGGCTGAACCGGGCAAGGCGGCAACGCGATTTATCTTTCAAGACACACTTCGACACGACGTTGCGCGCGTGGTTGGGCAACTACAATCCCGAGGATTTGACGTAGGTTTGCTGTCAGGTGATAGGCAAAGTACGGTGAAACGATTAGCCGAAATGCTTCATCTTGAAAATTGGCGGGCTCGCATGTCGCCAACCCAAAAGGCATCCCATATTCAATCCCGCGCAGATCAAGGTCATTTTGATTTAATGGTCGGCGACGGGATCAATGATGCCCCGGCCCTTGCCTGCGCGCATGCATCCATGTCACCCGCAACAGCTGCCGAAATCTCACAGAATGCCGCTGATATTGTTTTTCAAGGCGACAAACTCGGTGCGGTGATCGAGGCAATTGATGTTGCCCGTACCGCAGATAAACTGGTCCGGCAAAATTTCGCCTTGTCCTTTACCTATAATCTGATCACCATCCCGCTTGCGGTATCTGGCTTTGTCACGCCGCTGATTGCAGCGATCGCAATGTCGACATCATCCTTGATTGTCATTGCCAATGCACTGCGCTTGCATTCGAAACCCCCGGCGGTAAAAGACAGCAGCTTCGAAATCATCACCAAAACCACGCAACAGGCAGGAGCATAATCGCATGAGCAACCTTCTCCTCCTGATCCCGATTGCGTTGTTTTTGGGTCTCTTGGGTTTGGCCGCGTTTTTATGGTCGCTTCGTTCCGGTCAGTTCGATGATATGGAAGGTGCAGCGAACCGCATCTTGTTTGATGATGACGACGACATGATTTCTTCAAAACCCAAGAAAATCAATAAACACGATAGTTAGAATAACTTGAATTCCCCCCACCTAATCGCATAGATTGATCACTCATTAGACTTAGTCTGGTTACCAGTATCGGAGTCTGCCATGGCAGTCCGCCCTCAGCTTTGCGAAGCCTGTTCTATCAAGGACTTGACCTTCTGCTCGTCACTACACGGGGCTGAACATGATCAGCTGCGCAAACTGTTGACGCATGTCCAGTATGAGGGACACAGCACCATTTTTCACGAAGCGGAAGACGCCGATTACGTCTTTAACGTCACATCAGGAACAGTAAAGCTTTACAAGTTGCTGGGTGACGGTCGCCGTCAAATCACAGGTTTCCTGTTTGCCGGTGATTTTCTGGGGTTGGCGCTGAATACCAATTACAGCTATACCGCCGAGGCGATTGAACCTGTCGCCGCCTGCCGATTCTCGCGTCAGAAACTTGAAAAGCTGTTTGACGAGTTCCCTCATCTTGAAAAACGCATGCTGGGCATGGCGGTTGATGAATTGGCCGCGGCACAGGACCAGATGCTTCTTCTTGGCCGCAAGACTGCCAAGGAAAAGGTTGCTTCATTCTTGCTGATGCTGGCCCGCCGCCAAGAGCATCGCGGTGAAAGCAGCGACACCATCATTGTCCCGATGAGCCGATCAGACATCGCCGATTATCTTGGCCTGACGATTGAAACGGTGTCGCGCACCCTGACTCAACTGCGCAAAGATGAAACGATTACGCTTAAAGATAACCGCCATATCGAAGCGGTTAGCTTGGACATGCTAGAAGATCTTGCCGAAGGTTTGTGATTTTGTCGTGCAACTGCACACCAAAATCGCAAAAAACCAGAACACCCTTCGAAAGGGTCTGATCGTTCCAGAAAAAGCACAACTTATTGGCCCAATTGCTTATTTCGCGATTGCGAAAAAACATTTCCCGCAAATGGTCATCATATTGTAAACATGATCGTACGCCCGACACAGATCGGGCAGCCAATTCCGGTTTAACCGGGGGAGAAACGTCATGAGTGCCACCAGTAACAAGATGGGCCGGATGTCCGTCCCACAACTTCGCGCCCGCAAAGCTGCGAAACCGATTGTCTGCCTTACGGCTTACACCACCCCGATGGCCCAGCGCCTTGATGAACATTGCGACCTTCTGCTGGTCGGCGATTCATTGGGCATGGTTGTCTATGGAATGGAAAGCACGCTTGCCGTGACCGTCGATATGATGGTCAATCATGGTAAGGCCGTCATGCGCGGATCGAAAAATGCCTGTGTTGTTGTTGATCTGCCTTTTGGCAGCTATCAGGAATCCAAAGAACAGGCCTTCCGAACGGCTTCGCATATTATTGCTGAAACCGGCTGTGCTGCGGTGAAGCTTGAAGGCGGTGCCGAGATGGCTGAGACCATCGCATTTTTGAACGCACGTGGAATTCCTGTGATGGCCCATATCGGCTTGATGCCCCAACAGGTCAACACCATGGGCGGGTTCAAAAGCCAAGGTCGCGGCGATGAAGCAGCGCAGAAAATGATTACCGATGCTAAGGCCGTCGCCAAGGCCGGTGCTTTTTGCGTTGTTGTCGAAGGGACGGTCGAGCCGGTCGCACGCACGATTACCGAAACCATTGATGTCCCGACAATTGGCATCGGTGCTTCGGTTGCCTGTGATGGTCAGGTTCTCGTCACCGAGGATATCCTTGGCCTGTTTTCCGACTTCACGCCGAAATTCGTCAAACGGTATGCCGATCTTGGCGATGCCGTGTCCGAAGCCGTTGGTCAATATGCCGATGAAGTGCGCAACCGTCAGTTCCCGGCGGATGAACATTGCTTTGGTATTGCGAAAAAAGGTAAGTTGCGCGCAGTCTGATCTGATCAGGGTCTGGACCGCCGCGATTTCATGAAATTTTCGATACGACGATAAAGATGTCCCTTACGACTGTTCACACTGTCGCTGATTTGCGCGCGACTGTTGCCGCGTGGCGCGCCGAAGGCCTTCGTGTTGCTCTGGTTCCGACCATGGGCGCGCTTCATAATGGCCATATCAGCCTGACCAAACTTGCCCGCGAACATGCTGATCGCGTGATCGTTTCCATCTTTGTCAATCCGACCCAATTCGGCCCGACCGAAGATTTCGGCGCATATCCCCGCACCCTTCCTGACGATCAGAAACGTCTTGATGCGGGCGGGGTGGAGCTATGCTTTGCCCCGTCTGTTGATGAAATGTATCCCGACGGTTTTGCCACCAATGTCAGCGTCGATGATGCGATGACCACTGTTTTGTGTGGTGCGGCCCGCCCCGGTCATTTCGACGGTGTGGCCCAAATCGTCACTAAATTGCTGCTGCAAGCATTGCCAGATTGCGCGATTTTCGGCCAGAAGGACTATCAACAATTGATGGTCATTCGCCGTTTTAGCAAAGATCTGAACATCCCGGTCGAGATCATCGGGGCGAAAATCTTGCGCGAAGAAGACGGCCTGGCCATGTCATCGCGCAACCGCTATCTGTCGCCCGAAGAACGCGCAATTGCCCCGACCTTAAACCGTGTATTGGCCGAAATCACTACCAAGGCCTCTTCGGGTGCCGAACTTGGCCCCCTTTTGGCTAAAGGCCGCCAGGACATTCTCACCGCCGGGTTTAATCCGATTGATTACCTTGAAGTGCGCGATGCCCAAACGCTTGAACAGGTCGATGAAACCGTCACCAAACCCGCACGGATCTTTGTTGCTGCCCATCTTGGCAAGGCGCGTCTGATTGATAATCACGCGATTACGCCGATTGATATTGCGGGTTAAATACCCGGCCCTGCTGGCAGAATCGCCGATTGGGCACAAAATGACTCGAAAAGCGCAGAACAATGGGCTTTTGCGCCCAATATCGCTTGACTCCCTAAACCCGATCCAATAAACCCTCCCCACCACAGGTCGCCCAAAGGGTGCCTCCCCCAGTCCTCGAGTTTTCGAGCACTGGGTTTTAGTTTTTTGTGCGCATACGGTGGAAACACCGGTAACACAGACGGGATTTGGAATGTTTGAAGGACTAAGCGATCGCCTTGGCGGGGTTCTTGATAAGCTGCGCAAACGTGGCGCGCTCAAGGAATCCGACGTCAAGGAAGCCATGCGCGAAGTACGCGTCGCCTTGCTTGAGGCTGACGTTGCGCTGCCGGTCGTTAAAACCTTCATCACCAATGCAACTGAACGTGCGATTGGCGCGGATGTTCTCCGCTCGATCACGCCGGGCCAGATGGTTGTCAAGATCGTCCATGACGAACTTAAAAACATGCTGGGCGACGGCGAAGAGATCAATCTTGCTGCCACCCCGCCTGTTCCGATCCTCATCGTTGGTCTGCAGGGTTCTGGTAAAACCACCAGCTCCGCCAAGATCGCCCTGCATCTGACGAAAAAGCGCAATAAGAAAGTCCTTCTGGCATCGCTCGATATTTATCGTCCGGCCGCGCAGCAGCAGCTGAAAGTTCTGGCCGACGATAATGGTTTGGGCATCCTTCCGATCGTTATGGGCGAAAAGCCGGTTTCGATTGCCAAGCGCGCCATGGATATGGGCCGCAAGGAAGGCTACGACGCAGTTATCCTTGATACCGCCGGTCGCCTGCATATCGACATGGAACTGATGAGCGAAGTCGCCCAGGTCCGTGATGCGGTCAACCCGGTCGAGACGCTTTTGGTTACCGATGCGATGACCGGTCAAGACTCGGTCAATGTCGCCAAGGAATTTGCTGAAAAGGTCGGTATCACCGGTATCGTTCTGACCCGTGTTGACGGTGATGCACGTGGTGGTGCGGCCCTTTCAATGCGTCAGATCACCGGCTGCCCGATCAAGATGCTTGGTGTTGGCGAAAAAATCGACGAGATGGAAGCGTTCCATCCTGATCGTATTGCCAACCGTATTCTGGGTATGGGCGATGTTGTCAGCCTTGTTGAAAAAGCAGCTGAGAACATCAAGGCCGAAGACGCCGAGAAAATGGCGAAGAAACTTCGTAAAGGTCAGTTTGACCTGAACGATCTTCTTTCCCAGCTTAAACAGCTTCAGAAGATGGGTGATCTTTCCGGCATCATGGGCATGCTGCCGGGCATGGGCGCGCTGAAAAAACAGATGTCGCAGACCAAGCTTGATCCAAAACTTCTTACACACCAAGAAGCGATCATCTTGTCGATGACGCCAAAAGAACGTGAAAATCCGGCCCTGATCAAGGCATCGCGCAAAAAGCGTATTGCGGCGGGTTGTGGTCTGTCTGTTCAGGATGTGAACAAGCTCCTGAAACAGTACCAGACCATGTCCACCATGATCAAAAAAATGGGCAAGATGGGTAAAAAGGGTCTGTTTGGCGGCATGCCAAAAATGGACCCGGCAATGCTTGAGGGCGGCGACATGCCAGACCTTGGCAATCTGCCAAAAGGATTAACCGGTGGCGGTGGTGGGTTACCACCCGGCTTTCCGGGAATGGGGGGCGGCGGTGGCATGCCTCCTGGATTTCCGGGGTTCGGCAAGAAGAAATAGCCAAACCCCCGGTTCTTAAAGAAGGTTCTTGAAGAATTTCTCTTAGGGACCAAAACCGGCCGACAAAGCCGGCGATAAAGACTGAGTGAATAGGCCTCTCGGGGCCATGATTTAGAAGACTACAACCCAAGCTGAAAGGAACTTATCCGAATGGCTGTTAAGATTCGTCTTTCCCGTGGCGGTGCCAAAAAGCGTCCGTACTACCGTATCGTAGTTGCTGATGCCCGTGCTCCGCGTGACGGCAGCTTCATCGAGCGTGTCGGGACCTATGACCCGATGCTCCCGAAAGAATCTGACACCCGCGTAACCTTCAAAGAAGAGCGCATCAAATATTGGCTGTCTGTTGGCGCACAGCCAACCGATCGTGTTGCACGTTTCCTGGGCAAAGCTGGCCTTGCTGACGCGTTCAAACCGACCGAACAGCCGCAGAAGTCTGCTCCGAAAGCGAAAGCTCAGGAACGTCTTCGTGAGAAAGCTGAAAAAGCTGAAGCTGCTGCTGCCGCTGCTGCGGAAGCCGCTGCCGAAGCAGCAGCACCTGCTGAAGAGGCTGCAAGCGAGTAATCGCTGAACGCACGCTTTGATCAGATACCGGAAAACTTGTGAACCGAAATGGCTGATACCCGCAAATCCAAAAACGACGAAGCTTATGTCTGCGTCGGCATGATTACCGCCCCTCACGGGGTGCGTGGTGCCGTGCGCGTCAAAAGCTATACCGTCGACCCGGATAACCTTGTCGGTTATGGCCCGTTGTTCGATGCCAAAGGCACCTTGAAATACAAGTTGTCTCCTGTCGG
Organism: Thalassospira lucentensis; assembly: GCF_050516545.1. Classification (GTDB taxonomy): domain Bacteria; phylum Pseudomonadota; class Alphaproteobacteria; order Rhodospirillales; family Thalassospiraceae; genus Thalassospira; species Thalassospira lucentensis_C. Next base: position 3,285,860 of record NZ_CP191544.1, read on the forward strand.
ACATGTCCGCGACCAGCTGATCGCCAAGATCGAAGGCGTAGACGATCGGGATGCTGCCGAACGGCTGCGGGGAACCAAGCTTCATGTACCGCGGACGGCACTGCCTGAAACGATAGACGAAGACGAATTTTATCTTGCTGACCTTGTTGGTCTGACCGCCTACCACATTGATGGTTCGCTGTTTGGAACCGTAAGGGGTGTGGCTGATTTTGGCGCTGGCGACGTAATCGAAGTCGCGCTTGAAGAAGTCCGGGGCAAGGTTGTCGTTCTTCCGTTTACCAAGGAAGCAGTACCAGAGGTGGTTCTTTCGGAACGCAAGCTGGTGGTAAATCCGCCCGAGGGGCTACTGCAGGATGAGGAAGGACCGGGCAATCGTACCCGTCGTCCCAACAAGTCCCGCAAAGACTCTCAGGCCGACCGCGATTCTTCTGATGCCGTTACTGCTGATGCAGTAGGCGCGGAAAACGCGACCGGCAGCGGGAAGGAGGCCTGATCGATGTCTGTGTGGCAGGCAAAAGTTGCAACTCTGTTCCCGGAAATGTTCCCGGGCGTACTTGGTCAGTCTTTGGCTGGTCGTGCGCTTGAGAACGGGATCTGGTCGCTTGATGTCAAAGACATCCGCGATCATGCAACCGACCGCCACCGCACTGTAGACGACAACCCATTTGGGGGCGGGGCCGGTATGGTCATGCGCCCGGATATTGTCGACGCCGCCCTGTGTGAATTGCGTGCATCTGCACCGCAATTACCGCTGATTTATCTCAGCCCGCGGGGAAAAGTGCTGAACCAGAAACGTTGCCGCGAATTGGCAGCGGGCCCGGGTGCCATCCTGCTTTGCGGTCGTTACGAAGGTATCGACCAACGGGTTCTGGATGAACATCAGGCCGAAGAGGTCAGCATCGGTGATTACATCCTCATGGGCGGCGAACTGCCGGCCATGGTCCTGATTGAATCGTGTATTCGCCTGATCGAAGGAACGGTCAATACGATCGCTTCTGTAGATGAGGAAAGCTTTGAAACCGGGTTGCTTGAATATCCGCATTACACGCGCCCGGCCAATTGGAACGGACGTGACGTGCCGGAGATCTTGCTTTCCGGTCATCATGCCAAGGTACAAGCCTGGCGGCATGCACAGGCAGAAGAAATTACTCGTGAGCGACGCCCGGACCTTTGGGACCGGTATGTTGCAAACGGGAACATCAAAGAGGGTTAAACCATGACCAACATCATCCAGCAGCTCGAGAATGAGCAGCTCGACAAAATCGTTGCGCAGCGTGAAGTTCCTGAATTCGACGCCGGTGATACCGTTCGTGTACACCTGAAAGTCGTTGAAGGTACCCGCGAGCGTATCCAGCAGTTCGAAGGCGTTTGCATCGCCATCAAGAACCGTGGCCTCAATTCTGCTTTCACCGTGCGTAAAATCGCATCGGGCGAAGGCGTTGAGCGTATCTTCCAGACTTATTCCCCGGCAATCGACAAAATCGAAGTCGTTCGCCGCGGTGATGTACGTCGCGCGAAACTTTACTACCTTCGTGGCCGTACCGGTAAATCTGCACGTATCGCCGAGCAGACCACCGGCCATAAAGGCAAACTGACCGCTGCAGAACGCACCAAAAGCAAGAAGTAATTCTTGGCGTTCCGACACGTCGGAATAATAAGCGGGCTCACCTTCGGGTGGGCCCGTTTTCTTTTGGCCTGCTGTCTTGTCAATGAATCGACAGTTCCATATGCCAACCTGTCTGATACCTGCCCGCCCTGAGGCGAACCCAACAGGCCATGGCCAAGGGATCAGATTTGCACTAAAACACGCTATGCGTGCATTATAGCGAATCGTTGTGTTTCTGCTTTATTTCCAAAGCCCCGCGGAAACCTTTGCATATTTCCATCAGCTTTCATTATATCAGATATCTCTTACCTATAATGAATCCCGGCGAATTGACTACTATGGGATGCTGTTTTCCAGCCGAATCTATTTAAGGATGTGATCCTTGGAAAAACACGCGCTCTGCGCCTTGCGATTTAAGGGCCGAGGTGTATAAAGGCACTCCCGCGGCAAAAACGATCAAACCCGCGTGGTTCTGGATAATAAAATTTCGCAAACCGGATGAAGCCGGTTGCGTCGGAGAAAACGCCAAAGTCCGTCCCGCCCCTTGGGTGTGCTTGCCTTTCGGTCCTTCTTCGCGACATCCAAAATCACATTCTCCGGGTGATTGTTGCTGCTCAAAAGATCGATATTTTATGAGGAGGTCGAGATGGGTGCACCTAAAACCCTTTTTGACAAGATTTGGGAAAGTCATGTAGTCGACACGCAGGATGATGGTACCTGCTTGATTTATATTGACCGTCATCTCGTCCACGAAGTGACCAGCCCGCAGGCCTTTGAAGGTCTTCGCAATTCCGGCCGCAAAGTGCGCCACCCTGAACTGACCCTGGCGGTTCCTGATCACAACGTTCCGACGTCTGATCGTTCCCAGGGCATCAAGGAAGAAGACAGCCGCATTCAGGTCGAAACGCTTGACCAGAACGCGCGCGACACCGGCATTCATTACTTCCCGATGGCTGACCTGCGTCAGGGCATCGTGCACATTGTCGGCCCGGAAGAAGGTTTCACCCTTCCTGGTGTGACAATGGTTTGTGGTGACTCGCACACCTCCACCCATGGTGCCTTCGGTGCGCTGGCATTTGGTATCGGCACCTCCGAAGTTGAACATGTTCTGGCAACCCAGACCCTTGTTCAGAAACCGGCTAAAAACATGCTGGTCAAAGTCGAAGGTGAACTGCATCCGGGCGTTACCGCCAAGGACATCACCCTTGCCATCATCGGCCGTATCGGAACCGCTGGTGGTACCGGCTATGTGATCGAATATGCCGGTTCGGCCATTCGTTCGCTGTCGGTTGAAGGCCGCATGACCGTTTGTAATATGTCGATCGAAGGTGGCGCACGCGCAGGCCTGATCGCACCGGACGAAAAAACCTTTGAATATATCAAGGGCCGTCCGATGGCACCAAAAGGTGCCGCATACGAGCAGGCTGTTGAATACTGGAAAACCTTGCCGTCTGACGAAGGTGCACATTACGACAAGATCGTCGAAATGGATGCCGCTGACATCGTTCCGCAGGTTACCTGGGGCACCAGCCCGGAAGACGTCGTGCCTGTCACCGGCAAAGTCCCGTCACCAACCGACGGCAAAGACGCTGGCAAACAAAAAGCCATTGCCCGTTCGCTGGAATATATGGGCCTGACCGCAGGAACACCGATTGAAGACATCAAGATTGACCGTGTCTTTATCGGGTCTTGCACCAATGGTCGTATTGAAGACTTGCGTGCTGTTGCCGTTGTCGTCAAAGGCCACAAGGTTTCTGAAACCGTCAATGCAATGATCGTTCCGGGCTCTGGTCTTGTCAAAGAACAGGCAGAAGCCGAAGGTCTGCATGAAATCTTCATCGAAGCAGGTTTTGACTGGCGTGAGCCGGGCTGCTCGATGTGTCTGGCAATGAACCCGGACCGTCTGGAACCGGGCGAGCGTTGCGCTTCGACCTCGAACCGTAACTTCGAAGGCCGTCAGGGCCGCGGTGGTCGTACCCACCTGGTCAGCCCGGCCATGGCTGCAGCTGCTGCAATCACCGGTCATCTGACCGACATTCGTAAATTCGGTTAAGGAAAGAATCCCATGGCCGAACAGGCATTGATCAATTTCCGCGAAAGCGCGCCCCGCATGGGACGCGCACCGGTGCTCGAGCAACTTTTGCCACAGCTCACCGGGATTAACCTGCCCGACTTTGTCGCACAGGAACTCGACGCGACCGAAGAATTGATCGAAGCACTGGGTCTGGCCTGGGAAACTGGAAGCAAGGGATAAGACAATGGATAAATTCACCAAGCTCACCGGCGTCGCAGCACCGCTGCCGATGATCAATGTCGATACCGACATGATCATTCCCAAACAGTTCCTCAAGACCATCAAACGTTCTGGCCTTGGCAAGAACCTGTTTGATGAAATGCGCTACGATGACAATGGCAACGAAATCCCTGATTTCGTTCTGAACAAGCCTGCCTATCGCAATGCACAGATCCTTGTATCTGGCGATAATTTCGGCTGTGGTTCGTCACGTGAACACGCACCTTGGTCGCTGCTTGATTTTGGCATTCGCTGCGTGATTGCGCCAAGCTTCGCCGACATTTTCTATAATAACTGCTTTAAAAACGGCATCCTTCCGATCCGTTTGCCGCAGGAAGATGTCGACAAGCTGATGGCTGATGCCGAACGTGGTGCCAACGCCACCGTGACCATCGACCTTGAAAAACAGGAAATCTCTGGTCCGGACGGCGGCTGCATCAAGTTTGAAGTCGAAGCCTTCCGCAAGCATTGCCTGCTTAATGGCCTTGATGACATTGGCCTGACCCTGCAGAAGGGTGATGCCATCGATAGCTTCGAAGCCAAGCGCGCTGCATCGCAGCCGTGGCTGTCGCTTTAATTCAAAAGGGGCGGTGAACCCGGTGTTTACCGCCCTTTTTCTATCCTTACGGGCTAAGCGGTCCGAAAATATCTGGGAAGGAAGCTTTTATGACCACCACCAAAAAAGTACTGATGCTGCCGGGCGACGGAATTGGCCCGGAAGTGATGCGTCAGGTTCAGCGCGTCATGGACTGGATGGCGAAAAAACGTGATGTGAATTTCGAAATCACCGAAGGCCTGATTGGCGGTGCTTCGATCGATGCACATAACAACCCGCTGACCGACGAAACCCTTGCCGATGCAATGGCGGCCGACGCGGTTCTGCTCGGTGCTGTTGGTGGTCCGAAATGGGATAACATTCCGTTTGATATCAAACCGGAACGCGGCCTTCTTAAAATCCGCAAGGAAATGGGCCTGTTTGCCAACCTGCGCCCTGCCCTTGTGTTTGATGCACTTGTCGGTGCCTCGACCCTGAAAGAAGACATCGTCAAGGGTCTTGATATCATGATCCTGCGCGAACTGACCGGCGGCATCTATTTCGGCCAGCCACGTGGCATCGAAGAACGCGATGGTGTGCGCACCGGCTTTAACACGCTGGTTTATTCCGAACCGGAAGTCGAACGCATTGCCCGTGTTGCTTTTGACATGGCCATGAAACGCGACAAGCGCCTGTGTTCTGTCGACAAAGCCAACGTTCTGGAATCCACCGTTCTGTGGCGTGAAGTTGTCGAACGTGTTGCCAAAGACTTCCCTGAAGTCGATGTCAGCCACATGTATGTCGATAACGCCGCCATGCAGCTGGTTCGCAACCCGAAACAGTTCGACGTGATGGTCACTACCAACATGTTTGGCGACATTCTTTCCGATTGTGCTGCGATGTTGACCGGATCACTTGGCATGCTGCCATCTGCATCCCTTGGTGCTGCAGATGCCGCTGGCAAACGCAAGGCGCTGTATGAGCCGGTACATGGTTCGGCCCCGGACATTGCCGGTCAGGACATTGCCAACCCGCTGGCAACCATCCTGTCATTCGCCATGATGCTGCGCTATTCGTTCGATATGGGCGAAGACGCAACCATGATCGAAACTGCTGTTCAGAACGTCCTTAAGGGCGGCCTGCGTACCGCAGACATCATGCAGGACGGCATGGCCAAAGTTTCGACCACAGTGATGGGCGAAGCCCTGATCAACGAACTCGACAAGCTTGCTTGATCGTTCGGTCTGATCTTTGAAGTTCAAAAGGCCGGGTGTCATCACCCGGCCATTTTATTTTTCGACAATCACTTCAACCGCATTGCCAAGAACCGGTTCAAAATGAACAAGCTTGTCCGGGTTACGATGGACAAACACATCAACCAGTTTCCCGTCGCGTTCAGATGCACTGATGCCAGTCACAATCACGCCACCCACCTGCATCAAAAGCCAGTTTTCCCGATCATTGCAAAGATAGAACACCCGCGCATCCGGTTCGCGTTTGCCCCAAACGCCAACAAAGAACCGGGCAACATTTTCAGAACCAAAGACTGGATTAAGCGCAGCAGATCCTTTGCCCCCACCATCAGAATGCATAATGACATCAGGGGCCAACTGACCGATCAACATGCTGACATCCCCCAAATTAAGCGCCTTGATAAACGCTTCAATTTTGGATTGCTCGCAGGCCTGTGCATTTGGTTCTGGCGTCGCATCACGGTCGTTTTCACGCTGCATTTTACGCCGCGCACGAAACAGGATTTGCCGGGTATTGTTTGGTGTGCGTTCAATCACCGGGGCAATATCATCATGCACCCAATCAAAAACTTCGTGCAACACCAACGCCACACGCTCCACCGGGGCCAACCGTTCAAGCATCAACAAATAAGCCTGTCCCAGACCATCCTGTTCGATCAGGTTCTTTTCGGCTTGCGGTTGTTCGGCGGGAACCCATGGTTCGGGCAACCAGTTGCCCACATAATGTTCGCGTTGGCGCCGTGCAGATTTCAAAACATCAAGGCAGATATTGCTACATACCCGGACCAGCCATCCGGTGGCATCGCGGATCACGTCCTGATCCTGATTGCGCCATCTAAGCCACACATCCTGCACGGCATCTTCGGCATCGGCGTGACTGCCCAGCATGCGAAAAGCCAAGGCCGTCAAACGCGGTCGATGTGTTTCAAAAATCTGATCCGCCATATTCGGTCCATTAGGGTCAACACTCATTCACATAATGGCCCCGGTCTCCCGTATCTGTGCGGATACGCGAAGCAAAACCGCAGGAAGATATACATCTTTCAAGGTTTTGCGACAAAGTAGGCCGTGCAAATCCGGGGGATCCGAAGGACAACTGATATAAGAGAAGACTCTGCGTCAAATCCCTTGACCGGGCATCATCCCGCTCGGCGGTCTTTTCCTAGTGTTTTCTCTTATATCAATTGCCGGGGCGGTTATGTGAATGAGTTTTGACCCTAAACACATAGAGCGATACGGGGTTTCCCCGTACCGCTTGATAAGATCTTTCTTCGTTCGCTATCCTGCCTGAAGGGGAGCGGGGATGCAAAGGGGCGAGTTCACCCCCGCCCAAAGGTTTCACATGAACGGATTTACGCAAATTCATGCTGCGCAATTCCCAAACGGTTCCAGGCATTCATGGTCGAAATGATGCAGGTCAGCTCGGAAATTTCGTCTTCTTCGAAATGATCAAGCAACACGCGATGACTTTGCGAAATACGGTCCTGCGACGCCACCTCGGTCAGGGATTCCGCCCAATCAAGTGCCGCACGTTCCGCATCGTCAAACCCGCTGGCCGCACGCCATACCGGCAACATGGCAAGTTTCATCGGATCGCCGCCATGCTCGGCAAAGCTTTTGGAATGCATACGCTGGCAAAAGGCACATTGATTGATCTGCGATACCCGGCATTCGATCAGATCCCGCAAAACCGGCGCGATCTTGGAGTCCGTCCCAAGAACAGTTGCCAGATCAAACATTGCCTTAAAAAGCTTCGGGGTGGCTTCAGGAAAATTGAAACGGCTCATTGTCAGTCTCCTTGTTTGGTTCGGGAAAATCCCTTCTGCCAACAAGGACGAAGCAAGGGCGGACCGTGTTACAGCAGCCCGCCCTTTTTTCTAAATAATTTTCAGAAATGCAGTTTAATCAATGCCGATTAAATCATTCCGGCCTGCTCCAATGCCTTGGCCACATTGTCATGCATCACCCAATGCCAGTCTTCACCATCTGATTGTTTGCCATCAGCAAGGGTAAAGATCGCGGCGAGATAATCACTGACATCGGTTGCACAGATCGGAAGACCGGCCGCTGTGGCAACTTTTGCGGCAAGACGTCCATATTTCTTGTTGCCAATACGGCATCCGAAATGTCCCACCGTATTGGCCAAACTCAGACCGGTAATTTCGCGCCCCGGTGCTTTGGCGTGCGCGCGCAGCATATCGCGTTCACAAGATGAAAGTTCGATGGCACCAAAGGCCCGCACGTAATCATCCGGGGTGCCGATATGGGGGGCACGGATGCTATCAGATCCGTCATTCCCCTGATGGTTGCCGTCATCCCAGTTCAGTACTTTAAGCATGTCGTTTCCTCCCGACAGAATGACCGGTTCATGGGTTTTTCGCATCTGCCGCGCCGGTCGATCACGCGATGCGTATTGAACTCAAAGGCGCGTTTTGGTCTTTCACCTAATCGGCAATGCTGCAGTTCGTTGTGCAGCAAAAAGCATCCGTATTCTTGCATATGGGGATCAAAATCAAACGGGGCAGGAAACCATCGTTTCCCACCCCGTATCATCATGCATAGTCAAAGCCCTGCTTGGTAAAGACGAATTGGCCAACCCGCATGCCGCCACCGCCTTCTTCGTCGTCAAAGGCATTAATGCAGCCCGCCAGATAAAACTCCCACATGCGTTTGAACTCGTCGTCATATTTGGCCGGATCGAGTTGATCTGAAATCGCCCGGAAACGATCCCGCCAGGCAATCAATGTCCGGGCGTAATTCCGACCCGGATGAAAATGCGATGCTTCAACCATCAGATTGGCGTGTTCGGCCGCCTCGATCACTTCATGCACAGCCGGGATATACCCGCCCGGAAAAATATACTTATCAATCCAGGGGGACGTGAACTCTGGCCGCGGTTTGATGATGGTGTGAATGACGGCCCGCCCGCCTGCCTTTAGAAGCGCGCCGACCTTTTCAAAGTATGTTTTGAACTGATGGCGGCCAACATGCTCAAACATCCCGACGGATACCACGCGGTCGTATTTTCCCGCATTGGCGTCGGCAAATAACCGGTAATCAAGCAGATGATAATCAAGCCCGGATTTGGCATTGTCGCCCATCGCAGAACGCTTTTCCTGTGCCCAGCCATACTGCTCGGTCGACAGCGTAATACCATGGACCTCGGCCCCGGTTTCACGGCGAATAAACCGGCTCAGCCCACCCCAGCCACACCCGATATCAACTACCCGCAAACCGGGTTCATTGATGTTAAGGCGCTGGGTGGTCAGGCTCATCTTCCGGTGCTGGGCTTCTTCAAGTGTCTGCGCCCCGTCATCCCAGAAAGCACATGAATATTGCATCTCCGGGTCAAGGAACCTTGTATAAAGATCATTGCCAATATCGTAATGATGGCGCACGCGCTTGGATGCAGCCTTTACCGTGGTAAACTGTGATATCTGGAATTTAAGCGCCTGAAGCTTTTCAATAAAGCTGCCAAACCCGTTCGCGGAATGACCGCCTTCGAAATTCAGACGCAACACCCGGATCAGGTCTTCCAGCTCGCCGCTGACAACCTCAAATCCGCCATGCATATAGGCTTCACCAAAGCCCGGATCGGGACTTAACGCCATTTTCAGCGTATTGCTCCAATCGGGTATCGTCATTGCCGCACGGGGAGATGTACCATCTCCCAAAACGACTTCATGTTTATCATCGACGCGAAAAACCAATGTTCCGCGCGTCACATGTTCCCGAAAGAAATCGAGAACCTTTTTCTGTGTCCAAACCAAATTCATCGGGTACGTCATCGGTCGTCCTTCTTCTTGCAAAGTCGGAATGTTGATCGCCCCATATGCGGCCATGCCGCATATCTGCACCGAACCCCATATCAGGACCGTTTGATCACGCCGTTTGGAAGGTAGCCGGAATATCACAACGGAAACGCGAAGCGATCCGTGCCGAAAACAGAAATCAACCAAGCTGAACGCAAAACGATTCTGATATGAGGTCCGACACATGAACCCCTTCTATAATTCTGCCAGATTTTTTTGCGATCTCAAGTAGTAATCATGGCTGGGTTACAAAGGATACGCTTGCGCTATTGCCCTGAACGCCTTACATCTCGCCGCAGATTATCAGAAATTATCCACAGGCATGTGCCCTGCGCCGTCCGTATCGTTGCTGTGATTATCACCGCAATCGCCCGGATCAGGCCGACATGCCCTACAGACTGAAAAGAGGCACCTGATGGGCTATAAAATTGCCGTTGTCGGCGCGACCGGAAATGTCGGGCGCGAAATGCTCAATACGCTTGCTGAACGCAACTTCCCGGCTGACGAAGTCTTTGCGCTGGCATCGACAAAATCAATTGGCCGCACCGTTGTCTATGGCGAAGATACCGACCTCACCGTTCTGGATTCCGCGACCTTTGATTTTTCCAAGGTCGATATCGCTCTGTTTTCAGCCGGTGGTGAAACCTCCAAAAAACTCGCACCCAAGGCTGCTGAAGCAGGCTGTGTTGTCATTGATAATTCAAGCTATTGGCGCATGGAGCCGGGCGTTCCGCTGATCGTGCCCGAAGTCAATAGCGATGCTCTTGCCGGCTATGCCAAAAAGAACATCATTGCCAATCCGAACTGCTCGACCATTCAGATGGTGCTTGCCCTGAAACCGCTCCATGAATTGGCAACAATCAAGCGCGTTGTCGTTTCGACCTATCAGTCGGTATCGGGTGCTGGTCGTGCTGCGATGGACGAGCTGTTCAACCAGACCAAGGGCATCTATGTGAACGATCTTCCGAAAAAAGAAGAATTCACCAAGCAGATCGCCTTTAACGTCATCCCGCATATCGACAGCTTTATGGATGATGGCGCAACCCGCGAAGAATGGAAAATGTCGGTCGAGACTCGCAAAATTCTCGCCCCTGCAGACATTGCCGTTCATGCGACCTGTGTCCGCGTTCCGGTCTTTGTCGGTCACGGCGAAGCGGTAAATATCGAATTTGAAAAACCGATCACGGTTGAAGAAGCCCGCAAGGCAATGAAAGCATTCCCGGGCCTGTCGGTTGTCGATTACCGTCAGGACGAAGGCTATGTCACCCCGCAGGAAGTTCAGGGTGAAGACAACGTCTTTATCTCGCGCGTGCGTAAGGACCCGACCGTCAAAAACGGCCTGTCGCTGTGGTGTGTTGGTGACAATCTGCGCAAGGGTGCTGCCCTTAACGCCGTTCAGATTGCTGAATTGCTGGTTGCGGAATTCCTGCCTAAAAAGTGATCTTCTTCACCGGATCCAAACCAAAACCCGTCCAACTTTGGGCGGGTTTTGGCGTATATAGACGCATAGATGCTGGTAACTGCATTCAAAAGGCGCTAGGGAAAAGAATAAGACGTCAGGGATGAAATCGCCCGCCGCCTGCCCGCATACGGATGAAGAACAAAAAATTTCGGGGGAATCGGATGGTAAAAAGGACCCGCAAGGAAGCGGCGCGACTTGATGAGGCTGCCCGCGCTGGCTGGCTTTATTATTGTGCGCGAAATACACAAGACGAGATCGCCCACAAACTGGGTGTATCGCGCCCAACCGCACAGCGCCTTGTTTCGGCGGCTGTCAGCGAAGGGCTTGTCAAAGTGCGCCTTGATCATCCCATTGCCCACTGCATGGAACTGGGCAAAGCCATCTGTGAAAAATACGGTCTGGCAAATTGTGACGTGGTGCCAACCGATCCGTCCGCGCCCGAAGCCATGTTTGGCATGGCGCAGGCCGCAGCAACCTATCTTGAACGGGCCCTGCAATCGCAAGAACCAAAAATCATTGCATTGGGAACAGGTCGCGCAATGCGCGCCATGGTCGATGAAGTCGGGCGCATTGATGGTCGCCATCACAAAATCGTCTCGCTGGTGGGCACCATCGCCCATGACGGGGCGGCAAGTTTTTATGATGCCGTCATCGATCTGGCAGATCGCACCCGGGCCCCCCATTACCCGTTACCGATTCCGGTCATTATCGAAGACCCGAAAATGCGCGAACGGATGCAGACCCAGCCGCCGATGGACAATATTCTGCAACTCGCACGTGAAGCCGACATTCGATTTATTGGTGTTGGGCAATTGGGCGATGACGCACCACTTCACATTGATGGCTTTATCACCAAGACCGAATTGGCCTCGCTTCGCGATGCCGGTGCCATTGGCGAAGTGATCAGTTGGTCCTTTGATCAGGACGGTAATATCCTGGATCATCCGGTCAATCATTGCGTCACCAGCGCACCTGCGGTTCAGCCTGCGACCAACACCATTGCGGTTGCAAAGGGCGCAAAAAAGGTCGCCGCGATTCGCGGTGCCATGCGCGGCAAACTGATTTCCACCCTGATTACCGACGAAGCAACAGCAGAAGCTTTGCTGCGTTAGCACCCCTTGTTACAGCCTCAGAACTAAAGACATAGAACCCTGCCAAGACGTTTGGCGGGGTTTGTTTTGTGCGCCGCAAAAACGAATTCGTTTGACAAGCAAGCCTGAAATTGAGTGAATGCTCATTACCTGAACAAATGATCAACACGGGCAATTCAAATTGCTCAACGGGTAGATAGTCCTTTTGGGAGGAAACATGAAACGCGTAATGGGAACAGCGCTTTGTGCGCTGTTGGCGGGCGGTATCGCTCATGCCAATGCTGAAACGAAACTAACCATCGCCACCGTGAATAACGGCGACATGATCCGCATGCAGAAGCTGACGGATGATTTCACCTCCAAAAACCCTGACATTTCGCTTGAGTGGGTAACGCTCGAGGAAAACACCCTGCGTCAGCGCGTCACCACCGACATCGCCACAAAGGGCGGCCAGTATGACGTGATGACCATCGGCACCTATGAAGTTCCGATCTGGGCCGACAAAGGTTGGTTGGCACCGCTTGATAATCTTGGTGCTGACTATGATGTCGACGACATCATGCCTGCCATCCGTGCTGCCGTATCCAAAGATGATGCGCTCTATGCTGCGCCTTTCTACGGCGAAAGCTCGATGATGATGTATCGCACGGATCTGTTCGAAAAAGCCGGTGTTGAAATCAATGGTCGTCTCACCTGGGACCAGACCCTTGAAATCGCCAAAAAACTCCATGATCCGGATAACGGCGTATATGGCATCTGCCTGCGCGGTAAAGCTGGCTGGGGCGAAAACATGGCGCTGATTTCGACCATGGGCAATGCCTATGGCGCACGCTGGTTCGACGAAGAATGGAAACCGACCTTCGACGGCGCAGAATGGAAAAACGCTCTGGACATGTATACCAATATCCTTGGTAACTACGGTCCTCCGGGTGCGACATCGAACGGGTTTAACGAAAACCTGTCGCTGTTCAACTCAGGTAAATGTGGCATGTGGATTGATGCAACCGTTGCAGCATCCTTTGTCACCAACCCGAAAGATTCCAAAGTTGCCGACAAAGTCGGCTTCACCGAAGCACCCTGTGCTGTGACCTGTACCGGTGCCAACTGGCTCTGGGCATGGAACCTTGGTATTCCAATGGGTTCCCAGAAAGTCGAAGCAGCCCAGAAGTTTATCGCTTGGGCAACCTCGAAAGAATATCTGGAACTGGTCGCCTCCAAAGAAGGCTGGGCAAACGTCCCACCGGGCACCCGTATCTCGCTGTATGAAAACCCGAAATATCTCGAAGCTGCACCGTTCGCAGACGAGACGCTTCTGGCAATCGACAGTGCCGATCCGGTTAACTCCACCCTGAAACCGAAACCTTATGTCGGTGTCCAGTTCGCTGCGATCCCGGAATTCCAGGGTATCGGTACGACAGTTGGTCAGCAGTTCTCAGCCGCCCTTGCCGGTCAGTCCAGTGTTGAAGAGGCCCTTGCGGCCGCACAATCCAGCACCGACCGGACCATGCGCAAAGCTGGTTACTACTGATGCATCACAGGCCAGATTTCAGTTTATTGCACATCATGAAATGATTTCTGGCCTGCGCCTCCTTGACCTGATGAACTTGGGGTGGCGGTTGTAAAAATCGCCACCCCCTTTCCATCTGGACAGGGATCAGCAACATCAATTTCGGGGAAGCACATCATGTCGACACGGGCCTCGACCCTTACCGGACGTATTATGTCCGCACCGTCGATCATCGTCCTGTTCTTGTGGATGGCCGTCCCGCTGGGCATGACGATTTATTTCTCCTTCCTGCGCTACAATCTGTTGTCGCCGGGAACGGAAGAATGGATCGGAACACTCAATTACGAATTTTTCCTTACAGATCCGGCGTTTTTTGCCTCGCTGACAAACACGCTTTTACTTGTCGGGTCGGTTTTGATCATCACCGTTGTTGGCGGCATTCTTCTTGGATTGATGCTTGATCAACCGATTTTCGGACGCGGCATTCTGCGTCTTCTGGTGATCGCACCTTTCTTCATTATGCCGACCGTGAATGCACTGGTCTGGAAAAACCTTTTGATGGACCCGGTTTCGGGGATGTTTGCCTGGCTTGCCAGTTTACTGGGATTGCCGGCAATTGACTGGTTTACCAATATACCGCTGACATCGATCATTATCATGGTGTCATGGCAATGGTTGCCCTTTGCCGTGCTGATCCTTCTAACCGCGCTTCAATCGCTTGATCGCGATCAAAAAGAAGCTGCCCAGATGGATGGTGCCGGTCCGGTCTCAATCTTTTTCTATATTACGCTGCCCCATCTTAGCCGTGCGATCACGGTTGTCGTTCTGATCGAAACCATCTTCCTGCTGACCGTCTTTGCCGAAATCTTTGTCACCACAGGTGGTGGCCCGGGTCTGGCAACGACCAACATTGCCTTCCTTGTCTATACGCAGGCCCTGTTGCAATACGACGTCGGTGGGGCTTCGGCAGGCGGCATTGTCGCGGTCATCCTGGCCAACATCGTGGCGATCTTCCTGATCCGCCTCATTGGCAAAAATCTGGATAATTAAGGGGCACGACATGGAAAAGAAACAAACACCCCTTGGCTATATCAGTTTTTCGGTATTCGCCTGGATTGTGGGACTTCTGATCTTCTTCCCGATCTTCTGGATGGTGCTGACCAGCTTCAAGTCCGAACTTGAAGCCGTCTCCATCCCGCCCAGCTTCATTTCCTTTGACTGGACGCTGGAAAACTATGCCGAGGTTCAGGAACGGTCGAACTATTTCAAGTTCGCCATGAACTCGGTCATTCTTGCCGTCGGGTCAACGCTGGTTGGTTTGGTCTTTGCTGTGACCTGTGCATGGGCCATGGCCTTTAACCCGACCAAACGGACCAAGGATGCGCTTCTCTGGATGCTGTCGACCAAGATGATGCCACCGGTCGGTGTCCTTGTGCCGATCTATCTGGTGTTCCGCGATTGGGGGCTTCTCGATACCCGATTTGGTCTGATCATGGTTCTGTTTTTGATGAACCTGCCGATCATGGTCTGGATGCTTTACACCTATTTCAAGGAAATCCCGACCGACATTCTCGAAGCCGCACGTATGGATGGCGCAACCCTGCCCAAAGAAATCATCTTTGTGCTGTTGCCCATGGCCTTGCCGGGCATTGCATCAACCATGTTGCTCAATGTGATCCTGGCCTGGAATGAAGCCTTTTGGACACTCAACCTCACAACGTCCGATGCGGCACCGCTGACCGCTTTCATCGCGTCCTATTCCAGTCCCGAAGGACTGTTCTGGGCAAAGCTGTCTGCCGCATCAACCTTGGCGGTTGCCCCAATTCTAGTAATTGGCTGGTTCTCTCAGAAACAGCTTGTGCGTGGTCTGACATTCGGCGCGGTCAAGTAACCGCAGCCCAATAGAAATCTGGAAAGAAGGAACACCAAAATGGGTGCTATCCGACTGGAGAAAGTCAAGAAAACCTTCGGAACGCTGGATGTTATTCCGGGTGTTGATCTTGAAATCAATGATGGTGAATTCGTTGTCTTTGTCGGCCCGTCGGGCTGTGGCAAATCAACCTTGCTGCGACTTATTGCCGGGCTTGAAGATGTCACCGACGGCAAAATCCTGATTGACGGGACCGATGTTGCCAACGAAGCACCGGCCAAACGTGGTCTGTCGATGGTCTTTCAGTCCTATGCGCTGTACCCTCATATGACCGTTTATAACAACATTGCTTTTGGCCTGAAAATGGCAGGCGAAAGCAAAGACGTTATCAACGACAAAGTCCAGAGTGCGGCAAAAATCCTGAACCTGACGGACTATCTTGAACGCCGTCCGGGGGCCCTGTCGGGTGGTCAGCGACAACGTGTTGCCATTGGCCGTGCGATTGTCCGCAACCCGGCAGCCTTCCTGTTTGATGAACCGTTATCGAACCTTGATGCCGCCCTTCGCGTCAATATGCGCCTGGAAATCACCGGTCTGCATCAGGAACTGAAAACCACCATGATCTATGTCACCCATGATCAGGTCGAAGCCATGACCATGGCCGACAAAATCGTGGTGCTACAGGCAGGTCGGGTTGAACAGGTCGGCAAGCCGATGGATTTGTATGCCCACCCGGCCAACAAATTTGTCGCAGGCTTCATCGGTTCGCCAAAAATGAACTTCCTTGGCGGTGAGCTTGCGGCAAAACACACCTGCCACGAGATCGGTGTCCGTCCTGAGCATTTGGCCGTTAGCACCGAAAGCGGCCCGATTGCCGCCACAGTCAAGATCGCCGAACATCTTGGGGCTGAGACATACCTTCATGTTCAGGCCGATGACTATGGCCCCATGACGGTCCGTGCCACCGGTGAAGTACCGCTAAGCGGCAATGACAAAATCTTCCTGACCCCTGAACAGGATCGCATCCACCGCTTTGACGCCCATGGTCTGGCACTCGGACAATCCTGACACGTGCATAACCCGGACCGCAATGCCCCACACACGCATTGCGGTCCCGCCTTAGCAAATCAAGAAAATTGTGAGCCCAATATGTATCTTAAAAAGTTCGATCTTTCCGGGCGTCGTGCCTATGTCACAGGTGGCGGTCGCGCCATTGGTCTGTCCTGCTGCGAAGCACTCGCCGAAGCAGGCGCACATGTCATTATTGGCGACATCAGCGATGCTGTCGCCGAAGAAGGCCGTGATTACCTGAAATCCAAAGGATACTCGGCTGACATCGATATCATGGATGTCACCGATACCGATCAGGTCCGCGCCAGTGCCGAAAAAATGGCCCAGCAGGGCGGCGTTGACATCCTTGTCAATAATGCCGGTATTGCCCGCTCGGAAACTCCAGCGGAAACCGTGGCGGATGAACATTGGCTTAATGTCGTTGACGTCAATCTCAACGGCACATTCTGGTGCTGTCGCGAATTTGGCAAACTGATGCTGGCCAAGAAAAACGGCGTCATTGTCAATGTCGGTTCGATGTCCGGCTTTATCGTCAACAAGCCGCAAGAACAGGCCTATTACAACGCATCCAAGGCCGCTGTGCACCACCTGACCAAGTCACTTGCCGCCGAATGGGGTGGGCGTGGTGTGCGCGTCAATGCAGTTGCTCCGACCTATATCGCAACACCGCTGAACGAATTCGTTAAATCCAAGCCGGAAATGTATGACGCATGGATCAATGGCACCCCGATGGCCCGACTGGGCGAAACCGATGAAATCGGATCGGTTGTGCTGTTCCTTGCTTCTGACGCATCCAGCCTGATGACCGGATCCATCGTATTGGCTGATGGGGGTTACACCTGCTGGTAAGGCCAGGTGGAACTGTTGATCACAATGTCCTGAAGCAAGGACCTGTACTCACCAAATTGACTGAAATGGCGATGGAATAAACAAGATATGTAAGGATGGAGCCGCCAGCCGGGGCTTTCCCCCCGGCCAAGCTCTTCATATCCGACCAAATCTCTCGCGACCATTTAAGCCAATTTGGCGAGTACAGGTCCTCGTTGTGATCAGGTCAGTGCGATGGTAAAACGGGGCGCGGTTGTGGGACCTGCGCCCCGTTTACTTTTTTAAACAACGCTGACGTCTGCCAGATATTTCGAAAAGTCATTGGCCGGAATAACCTTCACCCCGCCAAGTCCCAAAAATGCTGCCAGACGATGCAGGTTTTCCATCAACGGTCCCGCAACTTCAATCCGTTCAAAGCCACCTTCAAGATGCGCGCTTTGCACCAAAAGAAACCCGGCCTTACGATCCGATTTCAAATCAACCCGCGCAACAAATTCGCCGTTTAGCATGAATGGCAGGACGTAATAGCCGTATTGGCGCTTTTCAGCCGGAACATATATCTCGATCCGGTAGTTAAAGCCAAATATCCGCTCTACCCGATCACGTTCCCACATCACCGGATCAAACGGCACCATCAAACAGGTCGGCTTTGCCCGTGCCCGCTGGTTCACATTCGGGCACAGATATCCGTTCTGTTTCCACCCCTGTACATCCGCGCGCAGCAACCGGCCTTCTTCGACAAGGCGCGCCAGACAGGCTTTGGTTTCAGCGGTTGGCATCCGAAAATACTTGCGAAGGTCAATCTCGGCTGCGACCCCGGTTGCCGCAATCCCCTTACAGATCAAATCACACATCGCATCCTGACGGTCGGGTGCCGGATCATGGGCGGCATCCCCAATCACCCGATGGGGCAAGTCATAAACCCGCTCGAAACTGTTACGCCGTTTGTGCGCGGTAACCTGACCGCTCCAGAACAGATATTCCAGTGCGGTTTTGGTATCCGACCAGCCCCACCATTCGGCACTCTTGGGGCCCGCCTGATCGAGATCACTCGCACCAAGAGCACCTTCATTTTCAATCCGCTCAAGAATGCCATCAATCAACTCCGGCTGTTCACGTTGCATGCGGGCGATCCGTCCCCACATGCCTTTGCCTGACCGGGCATCTTCCATCCGCCAACGATATAACGGGTAATCCTCAATCGGGATCATCGAGGCTTCATGCCCCCAATATTCAATCAGCTTTCGGTCGCGCGATTTGCCCCAAACGATATCATCAAGCAATTTCGGGTCATAAACGCCAAGTCGCGAAAAGATCGGCATGTAATGTGCGCGTGTCAAAACGTTGACACTATCGACCTGCAACATATTGGTCTTGCGGATCGCCTTCATGATCCGGCGCTTGGTTACAGGGCGGCTTTCATCGCAATCAAACCCCTGCCCGACAAGGGCAAGGTTCCGCGCCTGCTTGATGGAAACGGCAATAGACGGCTTTGGCATGTGGGCACTGTCATCTGGCATGATGGATCATTCAATTCGCTAACTAAAACAGAATGATACTATCACACCCTCCTGACAAATATGGCAGCAGGGTTTGTGCCTTAAAGGATGCCTCTTTCATCCTCAGATAACACAAGGCCTGCTTGACCTAACCGCCTGTCAGGCCATAGGCTTTTGCTTCATGGGCCGAAATGCAGCGCCCCAAAACAGGACGGACATAAATGGATAACCCGCAAATCATGATCCTGACCGTTCTTGTTGGTACGGTTGCCCTGTTTTTATGGGGGCGTTGGCGCCATGATATGGTGGCGATGGCATCCCTTTTAACCTGTGTCGGATTGGGCTTGGTCCCGACCGGGGATGCTTTTATCGGGTTTGGTCATCCGGCTGTTATCACTGTTGCCTGCATTCTGATTTTGTCATCGGCCCTTCAGAAATCCGGTGCTGTCGATACATTAACCCGGACCGTTTTGCCACAATCTGCGGGTCCTTTTGTCACCATGGCTGCCCTTAGCCTTCTGGCTGCCATCCTGTCGGCCTTTATGAACAATGTCGGAGCCTTGGCCCTTTTGATGCCGGTTGCCCTGCAAATCGCGCGAAAACAAAACCTGCCACCGGGCAAAATCCTGATGCCGCTGGCATTTGGGTCGATCTTGGGCGGCATGACGACCCTGATCGGCACACCGCCCAACCTGATTGTGTCGGGCTTTCGTGCCGGACAGACCGGCGAAGGGTTTTCGATGTTTGCCTTTACGCCGGTCGGTGTCACGATTGCGGTTGCCGGGTTGGTGTTTGTCATGCTGCTGGGTCGCTTTCTTGTTCCGACCCGCGAACGTGCCGGTACCGAAGGATTTGAAACCGGCTCCTACCTGACCGAAGCCCGGATCACACAAGACAGCAAAGCGTCGGGCATGTTGCTGCGCGATATCAATCACGAACTGGAAAAAAGCGATGCGCAGGTCATTGGCCTGATCCGCAACGAACGTCGCTTTCCCGCACCAAGCCCTTATCGCGAACTTCATCAGGACGATATTCTTCTCATCGAAGCCGAACCCGAAGGTCTGGCCTCTGCCCTTTCGGCACTCGAACTAACCCTTGAAGCCGAATGGAATGACGCTCAGGCCAAGGCCGCTGAAAAAGAACAGGCCAAGGCGCTTGAACGCGAAAAAGACGCGCAAAAAGATATCATTCCGGAAACTTCAGACACTCAAGAACCTGCAAATGTCCCCGTCGTCGGCGGTGCTGAATTTAGCAACGATGCTATTAAAGCAGATGACATCATTGCCCCCCCCAAGATCGAGGCCGAACGTCAAAAGGCTTTGGAATCCGATGACATATCGCTGATCGAACTTGCCGTTCTGCCAAATGCCACCTTCATTGGCCGGTCGGCGTCCGACATACGGTTGCGGGATCGCTATGGCATCAATCTGCTGGCCGTTTCCCGGCAGGGCCAACGGTCCATGGCGCGGTTGCGCACCATGACAATGCAGGCAGGTGATGTGCTTTTGATGCAAGGCACCCCCGATGCTGTTTATGATTTCGGCAATCGCCTTGGATGTGTGCCTCTTGCCGAACGTTCCTTGCATCTCGCCGATACCAAGATTGCCTTGCGCGCGACATTTATCATGGCCGTCGCCATTCTATTGGCGGCTTTTGGCATCCTGCCTGCCGCGATTTCCTTTTCCTTCGGGGTGCTTGCGGCATTGCTGTTCGGGGTTGTTTCACCCAGAACGCTTTATAATGCGGTCGACTGGCCGGTCGTGGTGTTGCTTGCCGCATTGATCCCCGTCGCCAATGCGATGGAAAGTACCGGCAGTGCGGATTTAATCGCCCGCTTCCTGCTTGAAACCGTTGCTCAGGGCAATGCCATGATTGCTGTCGGCTTGATCCTGATCGTCACCATGACTCTGTCGGATTTCATGAACAATGCCGCAACGGCAGCTGTCATGTGCCCGATTGCCATTGGCAGTGCCGCGCAACTGGATGCCAGTGCTGACCCGTTCCTGATGGCGGTTGCGATTGGTGCATCCTGTGCCTTCCTGACCCCGATCGGGCATCAAAACAACACGCTGATCCTTGGCCCCGGCGGGTTCCGCTTTGGTGATTACTGGAAGCTTGGCCTGCCGATTGAAATCATCGTGGTCGCCGTTGGCGTACCGATATTGCTATGGGTTTGGCCGTTGTAGAACATCCGGCGATAGCCGGACTAACGATCCTCGCACGGTATGACCGGCGGCAAGCATATTTCAGCCTATTCAACCCTTATTTGGCAACCGATTGCAGAATCTTGATGGCGGCGGCGGCGGCCCCAAACCCATTGTCGATATTCACGCTCAGAATGCCCGGCGAACAGCTGCCCAGTGCAGATTCTAGTGCTGTTCTCCCGCCCGCCGTTACGCCATACCCGACAGAGGTTGGCACCGCGATCACGGGTGCCCCGACCAACCCGGCCAGAACACTGAACAAAGCACCTTCCATTCCGGCAAGTGCGATGATGATGCGGAATTTCTGAATGTCCTCGATCCGGTCAAGCAACCGCCAAAGACCGGCCACACCAACATCCTGGATCATGGTGCTGTCATACCCGCAAAAGGCCAATGTTCTTTGCGCCTCGGTTGCCACCGGAATGTCAGACGTGCCCGCCGCAATGATCCCGATCCCCGATTGACCAAGTGGTCCTGTCTTGCCAACAATCCCGGTTGCCGAAACTTGGTCATAGTCAAGCTTGGCACGGTTGTCGTCATTAAGTCCCTGACAGGTTTCCGGCGTAAGGGCTGTCAGGAAAAGCGGGCGTTCGCGCATGATCGCATCTTCAATGATGATGTTGATTTGCTCAGGCGATTTTCGGGCGCAATAAATCGCTTCGGGAAAGCCGGTCCGGTTTTGCCGGTCCCAATCGGGCTGATGAACGTTTTTCATGGTCTGTCCTGAATAAACATCGCACCCCGCTGATAGGGGCGCAGGCCCATAAGCGCGCGATCATTAATCTTGCAACGTTCTGCAATCCGGGCTTGAATTTCGGAGGTTATTTCGCTTTCGGGAAGTTCGATGATCACACCTGATTTTGTAATCCGGCATCTGACATCCCCGCTTAGGCCAAGCTCGTTGCTGAGATACCCTTCGATGCTATCGACAAAGGCAAGATCGTTTGGATCAATCGCAATGCCGGTTTCTATGCGGCTGGCAAGGCAAGGCTGCGCTGGAAGTTCTGCAACATCATCCAACCCAAGTTCGCGGGCAAGTGCGCGGATGTCTGATTTTGCCATACCGGCATCAACAAACGGGTGAATAACATCCCGTTCCGATGCCGCAAGCAATCCCGGCCGATATTCCCCCAGATCATCAAGATTTGCCCCTGATGCAATCGGGGCCGCCGTCAAACTGCGTATCCGGTCATATAAATTGGTCTTGCAGAAATAGCACCGATTAACCGGATTATCGCGATAGCGCGGATCATCAAATTCACCCGTCCCGGTCACGGTTAAGTGCCAGTTTTGCAAACGCCCTGCATCGCGCACCCGAACCGTCGCAGCGGGCTGCACAGCAGGCGATACAGCATGCAGCATTTCAATCCGATCAGGTGCCACCATGTGGGCAAATGTTGCAAGCGTCATGCTGTCCACACCACCACTCACCGCGATTGCGATGCGTGGCTGCGCAAGGATAATATCGGCAAGGGCTTGGTGAGAAGTCAAAACCATGCTCACCCCTTTTGTTCGGCTTTTAGTTTGGCTTGTAATTCGGCTTGATATTTTTGACGACGGCGGGAATGCAAATCTTCGCCGGTCAAATCATCATGTTCAACCTTACACGATGTAACCCCCGCTGGTCGCGCAACGGACTTTGTCCGAATACCCGTTTCATCACGGGCCTCAGTCCGGCGCAAGATACGCCGTTCGCTCACCTGATGACGAAGCCCGATGGTCGATGTCTGGGCAAAACACGCATCCATTACTTGGTCTGCCAAGGCAGGCTGCGCCAATAACCGGAACGACGTCACTGCGCGGTTTTTCTTGCCCTGACCAATCAATAGCACCAGATCAATCACCCCGTCACAATCGCGCAAAATCTCGGACGCGGTAGCAAGTTCTTCGCCGGTCA
This sequence comes from Thalassospira lucentensis, assembly GCF_050516545.1. Taxonomy (GTDB): domain Bacteria; phylum Pseudomonadota; class Alphaproteobacteria; order Rhodospirillales; family Thalassospiraceae; genus Thalassospira; species Thalassospira lucentensis_C. Next base: position 3,308,788 of record NZ_CP191544.1, read on the forward strand.
TATCGTCGATTTCAAATTCAATCACCGTGACATGGTCCTGATCGTAGGTCATATCGCGTGCCGCCGATGCTGCATCAAAGTGCAATGCGCGCAAAATGTTTGGCAATTCCTTGATGGTGCGGGTTCCCGCCCCGACACCACTTGCCAACAACTTTTTTGCACCTGCTGACGGCGTGTCGGTATCTTCCGGATCAATCAGATATTTCAGGATTGCGGCACCGGTCGGGGTCACACGTTCACCCGAAACTCCATCATCACACCAGGTAAATCCGGCCAGAAGTTCTGCTGTGGCCGGGGCAGGCACAGGCAATAACCCATGCCGGGTTTTGACAAGCCCGCCGCCGCGCGGCAAGTCCGATACACTCCACTTGGTATCGGGCAAGGCAGCAATGATGCTGCCTGCAATCACGACATCCAAAACCGAATCCCAATCGGCAATCTCGTGAAAATGAACGTCCTTTATATCAACCGCATGGGTTTTTGCTTCGGCTTCCGCCAAAATCGTTAAGATGGCACAGGCAACCTCAATCGTGCCCGCTGCCAGTTCAGAAGACCGGATATAGCCAACAATATCGGTGTATGCGCCAGACCCTATGCGGTGATCGTGTTCGTGATCATGCCCATGATCCGATTTGCCATGCGCTTGATAATCCGGGTTAAAGACCAGATTGAACGTTTGGGCATGCATGCCGTTTTTGCGGATTTTCACAAGTTCGACACGGCCAACATCGGCTGGAAGAATGCTTTTTATATCCTGATCGATGCTAGGGCGCAGATGCGGGATCACATCAAGCATTGCGGCAATAAACATATCGCCGGCAATCCCGCCAACAGCATCAAGATGAATATGGTTCATTCATTATTGCCCGACACCGGAATGACATAGGGGCCTTCGGGGATGATCGCCACGTCAAAATCGCCGCTTTGCACGATGCTCTGCGCAATTGCCTGATCAAGATCATCCACGACATCGACACAGGTGATACGTTTTTCTTCCTCACTCAACCCCTTGGTATAAAGCTGCACCTTGCCAACCCGCATCGGTTTAAGCTGCATTTCGGTTTGCCATTCGTCGATATCGGCAAGTGTCTTGGCCTTAAGCGTTGCCAAAAACCGCTCCGACCCAAGATCGGCCAACCTTGCCTGTGCATCGCGGAATTCCTCGGATCCAAACCCTTCGGAACATTCTGATGCAATGATCAAGGTCCCGCCGGGTTTCAGGATATCCATCGGGGTGACCATGCCCTTGACCGTCTGATAATAGGTTTTATCAAGCGGATAACCAGCAGACGACGTAACCACGGTGCTGTATTTCCGGCCAACATCAATACGGGTTGCTTCTGAAATATAGCTCACAGCGGCAAGGTGGCTGGCGATGATTTCGCCAAATGTCACATGAACAAGGTCACGGTCTTCATCCAGAACGGTGTTCAGCGCATATGTCTCGCCAAGCTTGCGAACGATTTCAAGCTGCTCTTCATGCAACGGATTGCCTGCAAGATTGCATTGAACCGCCAGCGGGTCTTCCATGAAACGGGCGGAATGGAATGTGCGGATGGTTTCATGTCCGGCGACACCCGGGGCAACAACTTTGCGCCCGCCTGACCACCCGGCCATGAAATGCGGCTCAACCAACCCTGTTGCAATCCGAAGATCGGCCTCGACCAGACGTTTGTTGAGCTTGACCGGAACACCGCGGGTTGGCGTGACGCCAAGATCAATCAGATCGTCTTCGTTGCGCGCATAGTGGTTTTCAACCCGGACATTCTCCAAAACCCATGGATCACCGACAAGTTCTTCAAGCTCTTCATCCAGATTGGGACGGTGCAGCCCCGTCGCGACCAGAACACTGATCTCGCTTTGCGCGATACCTGCTGCAACCATCGTCTCGATCATCGGGCGCAGGAACAGCTTATTGGGAACGGGGCGGGTAATATCGCAAATCAGGATACAGGCACTTTTGCGATTTTTCGCCAGCTCCAAAAGCGGGGCGGCATCAACCGGATTTTCAAGGGCGTTGCGAATGGCAACCTGATTGTCAGGAAGCTTGGCAAGCTCGGCCTTCCGAATGACGGTCGTGCGCGCAGTGTCGGGCAGTTTTACCGAAATAAATCCACGGCCATAGGCAAGTTCGGGGGGGGGAATGGGGCATCGGTAAAACCTTGTTCAATCAGAAGCGCACAAACTTCATTATGATGGTCCAGAGACGACCAGCATACACCAATTTCATCTGGTGGAAAAAGATCGCGGCATCCTCTGCTTCGGTCTTTGCTCAAACTTGAAATTATTGCGCTTGCTGGTTGAGCTTAAGCTAGTGCGATTGGCAGTGCTACGCAATTGGATACCAGTGCCTGCCCGTTCCTGATGGCGGCTGCGATTGGTGCATCTTGTGCCTTCCTCACTCAATCGGGCATCAGAACAATACCCTGATCCTTGGCCCCGACGGGTTCCGCTTTAGCAATTACAGGAAGCTTGGCCTGCCGATTGAAATCATTGTTGTCGCAGTTGGGATGCAGATGTTGCTATAGGTTTGGCCGTTGTAAATTAAGAAATTGGGCCAATGACGTTTTAAACCCCATACTCGCTGATCAGACTACTTATTTTAAGTCAACACGATGTGAGAACTCTGATAGGTTCACTTATGCCAAGGAAAAACAATCGAAAACCTCGTAATGAATATATTGGCGGCACTACCGCGACAGAGGTGAGCAGTATTGAGGTTGTTTACGACCCGAAGACAGACAGTCTCCGGTTCGGTGGTGACATGGTGAACACATATTCAGAGGTGTCGTACGAACGGGAAAAGAACGACAAGATTCTGTCTTGGATTCCCCAACCGAACAATGATTTCCAACAAAACCAAGACCGAGCACTCACGGAAAACTATGATTTTCTTTGCGCAGTCGATACGAACACCCGCATCATCGATAGCAAGCGCGTTTCTGCTGCAGTAATGGTTCTGATAGAGTCCATCTTCGTATCTGATATGCAGGTACTACGAGAAGCTTGGCAGTTCAGCTCATTCTTGTGTTTCGAGTTTGTTGAAATCAAAGAGAAGCCAGAGAACCTTGGTTGGACCGCCGCAATTGAAGAACTCGCAAAATCAGGAATTTTAGATAACAAAGAACGGATCGGTCTAATTGTCGATTCAGAATCTCGGTAACATTCCCGATTACAACGCCCGGAAGAAACCTTTTTTGCGAACGTCTTCTTACCCAAAAACATACAACTGATTTATGCGAGTTCCGACGTTGGTAAGGATTACTCCGTCAACAAAATGATTAAAGCCGCTGACTCTGTCTCTGCCCAGTACCTAACGGCACTTAAGTTGGGAAAAATTCCATTCAATCAGAAAACCGTAGGGCACGAGTACTTCGAGCGCGTTCGATCTTTTAGCTTGAAAATGGAATTCACCGGCTGGCAGTAGACACGTGTCAGAGGATGTCTGCAAAAGAGACTAGTTGGTGTTACTTTTTGACGTGATTCGCAAGCGTACATCAACATCTGTGCACGTATTCACCTGTGTTGAAATCAAAGCATTAAAAATTCAGACTAAAAAGAAAAGCGACTACTGGGTTACTTTAATTTTTTGCATTATTTCTCAATGCCTTAAGCGTCAAAACCAAGGTTCGGAACTTCAAGGCCATTCGCTCGGCAGGCTGAAATCAGGGTATTGTTCAGCAAACACGCAATGGTCATCGGGCCGACACCGCCCGGAACCGGGGTAATCGCACCGGCAACCTTGGATGCGGTTGCAAATTCAACATCACCGACCAGTTTCATTTTGCCGTTTTCGCCTTCGATGCGGTTGATACCAACATCAATCACGGTCGCACCCGGCGCAATCCAGTCGCCCTTGATCATGTTCGGGCGGCCAACGGCGGCAATCACGATATCGGCACGGCGGACTTCTTCCGGAAGATCGCGGGTGCGCGAATGGGCGATGGTGACGGTGCAGCTTTCTTTCAGCAGCAATTGCGCCATTGGTTTGCCGACAATGTTGGAACGGCCAACAACCACCGCACGTTTGCCCGACAGATCGCCAAGGGTGTCTTTGAGCAACATCAAGCAGCCATACGGCGTGCAGGGTGCGAAACCTTCGCCACCGGTTGCCAAGGCACCGGCATTAACCACATGGAAACCATCAACATCCTTGGCCGGATCGATTGCGGCCAAAATTGCCTGATCGTCGATATGATCAGGAACTGGCAACTGGCACAGGATGCCATGAACGTTCGGATCGGCATTCAGCTTGGCGATCAAGGCCAGAAGTTCATCCTGCGGGGTGTCCGGGGATAATTTGTGCTCATAGGAATTCATCCCGCATTCAAGAGTCTGCTTGCCCTTGTTGCGGACGTAAACCTGACTGGCGGGGTCTTCACCGACCAAGATCACGGCCAGACCGGGGGTAACGCCGTGCTCGGCTTTCAGCTTGGTTACTTCGGCTGTAATGTCTTCGCGCAGTTTTGCTGCGAATGCCTTGCCGTCGATGATTTTTGCGTTACTCATGTGTGCGTCCGCCTGTCAGTTCGGTGATTTTCGACATTAACTCTGTGGGATTGCCCATAATGACCAGCATTTTGGTGCGGTCTGTCTTTCCGGCAGCGATCCCGAACGAGGATTTAGGCCATTTGATCGCTTTTGCCAAAAGTTTTATCATGGCCTGATTGGCTTTGCCGTTTTCCGGCACCGCACTTACCGATACCTTAAGGCGCATGCGCCCACTGGCATCATTCATCAGACCATTGATCGCATCACGCGAAGCCTTTGGTGTTAAACGCACAAACAGACGTATCCCGGTTTGGTCAGAGAGTATCTCGCAAACAGGATCAGACATTGTCTGAATGAGACATTTAATACCCTAAAAGAGCCATCCGGACATCGGTCTGGATCAGCATATTGCCAAATTGCAGAACCAGAATCAGAATGATTGGCGAGATATCAATACCGCCAAGGTCCGGCATGATCCGCCGGATTGGGCGCAAGGCTGGCTCTGTCAGGCGGTATAAGGTATCCCCCAGCATATAAACAAACCGGTTGCTGGTATTGATCACGTTGAACGCCACAAGCCATGACAGGATTGCAGATGCAATCAGCATGAAAATGTAGATACCAACTACAGTGTCAATAAGCCAAAAAATCGCCAGCATTGCCGCTCCTTACGATCGCCGGGTCGAAAACCGATATGCGCCCGGTAAGATGTTTACACGCTGCAAAACCTAGTCGGCAATGACCGGTAACGCAAGCGCAGAGCGTTGTTTTTCCCACTTTCCGGGTCAAGTTTTCATCGCTTTGTGATCCCTGTCACCCGGACGACTAACAATATGGCCCCCTCCCCAACCCAAAACTGTCAGGAGATGTCAGGCAATTGCCGATAACAGCTTGCTGTCAATCAGGCTTCGCGCCAGAAATACCAAGTTGTAATCACGGAGCATTCATCATGAACATTTCAGATCACCCACGGTGCAAATGGGCCATGAGCCATGCCGACAAACCGTTTTATGTCGATTATCACGACGCCGAGTGGGGTGTTCCGGTTCATGATGACCGGCTTTTCTTTGAAATGCTGATCCTTGAAGGCGCACAGGCAGGATTAAGTTGGCTGACCATTCTGGCCAGGCGAGACACATACCGTGCAGCATTCGATCATTTCGATGTGCATAAAGTTGCGGCCTATGACGATGCCAAACAACAGACCCTTTTGGCCGATCCGGGGATTATTCGAAATAAGTTAAAAGTCGCGGCGACTATTCAAAATGCCAAAACATTCATCACCATCCAAAAAGAGTTCGGAAGCTTTGATGCCTATATCTGGCAGTTCGTGAATAACCAACCCGTGATCAATCACAGGAACACCATGGGCGATGTCCCGGTTTCAACCGAGCTTAGCGACCGCATTTCAAAGGATTTGAAAAAACGCGGCATGAAGTTTGTCGGCACCACCATCATCTATTCATTCCTGCAGGCCACCGGCCTTGTGATGGACCATACAGTTGAATGTTACCGCTTCCATGATCTGGTGAAATAGCCATCTGTTCGGATTGTCCAAGGCCTGCTATAGGCTTGGTATGACTTTGGTAATGCACATCATCAATGAACTTGATGCCGGGGGTGCGGAACGCGTCCTGACCCGGATTACGTGCCATAATGCCCAAAGCACAGATCCCGATGCACCGCGTCAGATCGTTGTTTCACTGATGGGTGAAGGCGTCTTTGGCGCTGACCTTCGTAAAGCAGGAGTCGCGCTTTTTTGTCTTGGCATGTCATCGGGTGTTCGTGACCTGCCCGGTGCAATTTTCAAGCTTGCCGGTCTTATGCGCCGTCATAAACCCGATGCCATCATGTCATGGCTGTATCATTCCGATTTTATCGCCACCCTGGCCGCAACCCTTTCGGGACGTGGGACCAAGCGTTTGGCGTGGAACATTCGCTGTGCAGAAATGGATCTGTCGCTTTATGGCAGATCAACAAGGATTGTTTTAAACCTTCTGGCAAAGCTTTCAGACCGACCAGCAGTTATTGCCGCAAATTCCCATGCCGGACAACGCCACCACATCACATGCGGCTATCACCCGAAAAAGTGGGCCTATCTTCCAAACGGGTTTGATACCGACGAATGGCGTCCTGATCCGGCTGCAAAAAAGCGCCTTTGCAAGGAACTTGGCCTTGCCCCGACCACATCGCTGATCGGTATGGTCGCACGCAAGGACCCGGCAAAGGATCATGCGACCCTGTTTGACGCTGTCGAACTGCTACGTACCAACGGCCATGATGTGCATCTGGTTTTGATCGGACAGGATACAGAAACACTAACATTCCCCGACGCGCTTAAGGGTCATATTTCCGCCCTAGGCCTGCGCCGTGATGTTGCCCAACTTGTCCCGGCCCTTGATGTTGCGGTTTTGTCATCAAGCTTTGGCGAAGGCTTTCCCAATGTTATTGGTGAGGCCATGGCATGTGGTGTACCGGCCGTTGGCAATGATGTTGGCGATGTGGCCGAAATTCTGGGCGGCACCGGCAAGACCGTCCCGCTTCACGCGCCAAATGACATGGCAAGCGCGATTGAAGAACTTCTTGGTGAAGACCCCGACAGCAAAACGTTCCGTAAGGCCGCATCACGCAAACGGATAATTGATCACTATAGCCTGACAGCCATGAATGACCGGTATCTTGTCCTGTGGGATGGATTGGCGGGGAAGCGTGATTTGCCGGAATTTGATTTCGCGGATTAATCAGACTTGCTGGAACCGCGAAGCAACAGTTTGGTTGTCAGGGTGATGGTTTTACCGCCATCATCCGATAGCGCCATTTCAGCGGCCAGCCGGCCCTTTTCAACGGAATCCTGATACATTGTTGTCAAAGGTGGATCGGTGCGTTCGCCTGCGACAATGCCATCAATGCCAATGACCTTAAGATCATCCGGGACCTTGCGCCCGACGCTCCGCGCGGCATCAATTGCGCCGATCGCAATCACATCGGACATGGCCAGAATACCATCAATTTCAGGATGGCTTGCCAGCATTTCGGCCGTCATTTTGGCACTGTGCTCAGACTGGTTATCGCATTCAATATGGATCACATCATCGGCGGTGATCCCGGCCTTACCCAGCGCATCATGATAGCCCGCCAATCGTTCGCGCACGACACGGTGGCTGGCAGCACCAACGCGGTTGGCATTCATCGGGCCGAAGTGATCATGCTCGGTTGCCTGCAATAACAGGATGGCAAACCGTTTCGCCCCACAATCAAGCAGATGCTGTGCCGCCCCCTTTGCCGCAGCATGATCATCTAGAACCACGGTTCCGGCGGCACCGGCAATATCGGTATCAATGCTAATTAACGGCTGATTGCGGCGCTGAATCGCGGCAATGATGTCATTGTTATCCGAATAGCAGTGAACCAGAAACGCATCGACCGCGGCATTATTGACCGCGGCAATCGCCTGTTGCTGATTTTCGGCCGAAATGATCATGACATTAACCCCGTGATGAGCGCATTCACGCCCGATCCCGCGCAGCAATTCAATCGCCACCGGATCACTAAAGGCATATTCAAGATTATCGGGAAAGACCACGCCAAGTGCCCCGGCCTTGCCAGTACGCAGCATACGGGCCATGACATGTGGCCCGCGATAGCCAAGTTCCTTGGCCGCAGCAAAAATGCGTTCGCGGACTTCCGGGCGCACCAGATCCGGTTTGCCAAAGGCATTCGACGCTGTTCCTTGCGAAACCCCGGCGGCCTTGGCGACATCCAGAAGTTTTACGCGTTTTGCCATGCGTCCCGTTCTCCGATCCCGTGTCTTCACGATGCTATTGGTTTGAATTGGCTACACTATAGCCAGAAGCCCGCCATCTCTACCAGAAGCTAATCCCTATCGGGATTCCGATTGCGTTTTACGGAATGTCAGATTGATGCGGGGGCCTACCTGTCTTGCCGTTTTAGGCAATTGATGAAGCCAGAAATGCTGTGTTGCGCCCGACATGATCAGGGCCGAGTTATGCGGTAAATCAATGCTGATCCGATCACCAGTTTTCTTATGACGCAAATGAAACCGGCGTTCTTCGCCAAAAGACAAACTGGCAATGACCGGATTTTCACCCAGCACATCTTCGTCATCGGCATGCCAGGAAACGCTGTCGCGGCCATCGCGATACTGATTCAACAAAACCGTGTTAAACGATACCCCTGCCCCGGAAAGTTCTTCGGCCAAACTGCGCAAAGGCACGATGATTGATGGAAAGGGGGCTGCTGGGTGATACACGCCGCTATAGCGATAGGCGACCTCGCCATACCATGCAGTCAGGCGCGGAACGGCGATTTCTTTGCCATGAATTCTGGCAATTTCCTGCTGCCAGACAATACCGCTTTTAAGGCGGGCAAAGGTCTTGTCCGCATCGTCAGGTGCCATGATGTCACGCAACAACAAGACGTCGCCGTCAAATGGCAAAAGATTGCGTGGTGGTTCATTGGCAAACAGATCGCCGGTCATGATTTTCCCCGGAAGTCATTCTGCCAAAGACCTAGGCCGAACGAAGGCGAAACTCAAGCCACAGTTCGCTGATATATTCGTTTTTGCAAGTTGTTGGGATGTTACGTCGCCAAGAGACTAGCCGTTGATCAGTATCACACCTTCTTGCGCGGCATAGCGTTCAACGTCTTCAACGCTTAATCCCGCAGCACTGTAAAGATTGATGGTTTCAAGTTCGAGATCGGTTTCGGCATCGGCAAGTGCCTGTAACGATCCGGTCAGGCTGCGCTGAGAATCAAGAACATCGAGAAAGTCCGACAGACCTTGCACAAACCGTACCCGCGATTGATCAAATGCGTCCCGGTGATATTGCACCGATGCAATCAAAGAATCGCGTTGCTGCACCGCCCCGACATAGCCGTAAATCGCACTTTCAACTTCTTCAATCGCGTTCAACAAGGTTTGGCGATAGGTCAAAAAGGCCTGCTCGGCTTCTTCTTCGGCAACCGTGATATTGGCCCGCCGTTCGCCACCATCGTAAAGGGTCGCATCAATTACGGCACCGATTGCCGCCATTGCAGTTCGAACAATTGGACCACTGCCATAGCCCGTCGCCCCCAAGGCCAAAGACCCGTTAAGGGTCAGTTCCGGATACAGCGTTGCCGTTTCCACCCCGATTTGCGACGTCGCGGAGATCAGGGAAAGTTCGGCAGCACGCACATCGGGCCGCCGGCGCAAAAGATCGGCAGGGACGCCAATCGGCGGGCTGCTTTGGAATTCCGGCAGGGGTGATGTATCAAGCAAGGCATCGCGATGTTTGCCTGGCTGTGCGCCGACAAGGATCGAAATCGCATTGATGGATCGGTCGATGCTGGTCTGCAAGATTGGTACGGTCGCTTCAAGGTCGGCGACTTCGGCACGGGCACGCGAAAGATCAAGTTCCGATCCAAGCCCGGTTTGCAAACGCACCTGAACGATGTTGCTGGTCTGACGTTGCAGATCAAGCGAGTCTTGCAAAAGTCCAAGACGTTTTTGCGCACCACGCAGCTCAATATAGTTGGTGATGATATCGGCAATCATGGTGCGATAGACATCTTCACGCAGATAAACCTGTTGCAAATAATCTGCTTCGGCGACTTCTTCTTCGCGTGCCTGACCGCCCCAGATATCTGCCGTCCATGACAGATCAATTCCCGCGCCAAATCCAATGTCATCAACACGGTTGCCACTTACACGGCTTGATGTCGTACGATCAGCCGATCCATCAACGTTGGCATCAATTGTCGGACCATTGGCCCCGGCCACCCCGCGCGCGCTTGCGGCGGCGGCGCGAATACGGCTGATGGCGATCTTAAGGTCGATATTGTTGGCAACACCTTCGTCAATCAGGCTTTGCAAAACAGGATCTGTCGTACTTTCCCACCAACGCCCCTGTTCTGCCTGACGTGCGGCAATCACCGGAATTTCCGGGGAATAGGCCCCGACCAGATCAAAGTTCGGTGCAATATAATCCGGACCAACCGACTGACAGCCTGCCAGCCCGACCAGTATCGCAATGCCAGAAACTGCGAAAAAACGATTGTTCTTCATGTTATTTCGCACTTCCTTCAATTCCGCTGGGCGCTGAACCATGCGTCACGTCTTCTGGAATTTCACCGGTATCGGGAATGTCTTCTGCGGCACGCAACTGGGTTTGTAATTTCAAACCGCCATCGGCACGGGCCGACACCAAAGGTGCCAACAGCAAGTAAAGCACCGGGGTCAGGAACAAGGTAAAGACCGTGGCAAAGCCAAGCCCGCCAAACACGACCCAACCAATCGCCGCACGGGCTTCTGCCCCGGCACCAGATCCCAACACCAATGGCAAGCCACCCAAGACGGTTGAAATCATCGTCATCATGATTGGCCGCAAACGCACCATTGCCGCATCGTGAACTGCTTCGCGGACGGATTTTCCAGCATCACGCAGTTGATCGGCAAATTCGACAACCAGAATGCCGTTCTTGGCCATAAGCCCGACCAACATCACAAGCCCGATCTGGCTATAGATATTGATCGATGTACCACTGAGACTAAGTGCATAGATCGCAGCCGCCAGACCAAACGGTACCGTCAGAACCACCACAAGGGCGGACATGAAGCTTTCGAACTGGGCTGCCAGCACCAGCAACACGACAAGAACAGCAATCAGGAACGTAATCTGCACATCATTAGATGCTTCACCAAGAGCCGCAGCATCCCCAAGGAACAAAATGCTGGTCCCGGTCGGCAGAACATCGTTGGCAACTGTCGTTACATCCGCAACCGCCTGATCAATCGTGTAGCCCGGCGCAAGATTAGCCGAGACAGTTACAGCACGTTGCTGACCTTCGCGTCCGAGCTCGGATGCCACCGCCTCTTCGCTTAGCGTAATCACCGAAGATAGCGGCAAGGCGCGCCCATTCGCCCCGGTCACAAACAGATTTTCAAGGTCGGAAGGATCATTGATGCTACCCACGGCACTGCGCAGTTTGATCGGGATATTCTGATCATCCACATTAATGTTGGTAACTTCATATCCTTCGATCATCGTGCGCAACGTGGTATCAAGCTCGTCAATCGGAATGCCCAGATCAAAGGCACGTTTTCGATCAATATTAACCAAAAGCTGTGGCTGGGTGGTTTGATAGGATACCCGCAAGCCCGTCAGGTTCGGGTAATTGGCTTCCAGCTCTTGCTGCACTGCACGCGCATGTGATGCCAATATCCGGTAATTGGTTCCGGTCAGGGCGAACTGCAATCCTTCGCCTCCACCGCGTAGACCCAAACTGTTGGGCTGCCAGACAACGGCCTGAACACCGGGAAGTGCATTAAGTTTCCCGCGCACACCTGCGGTAATTTCTTGCTGACTACGCGCCCGTTCTTCCCATGGTACCAAAGGAACAATTACCAGCGCACGGTTATTGTCGCGGAATCCAACAATCGTATAGATGTTATAGGCTTCACCATCTTCGACAATTGGGCGCAGGATATCTTCAACCACCTCGACCTGTCGGTCCATGTAATCAATGCCAACCCCGTCAGGCCCACGCAACGACACCAGAAGACGTCCACGGTCCTCGTCCGGTAGAAGTTCCTTGGTCACGGAACCATACACCCCGAATGCCAGCCCCCCTGCAACGATACAGATCATCAGTGTCACAACCGGATTGCGCAAAACCCATTCAAGAATATGACGATAAATCCCAGCAAAGAAGAGCCCGATCCGTTCAAGAAAATTGGGAGCGCTATCCGTATCCCCGTCATGCGGATCAATATGTTTAAGCCGCGACGCCAGCATGGGACAAAGCGACAGGGCAACAAAGGACGACACCGCAACCGCAAAGGCCAGAACAAAGCCAAATTCGCGGAACAGACGTCCCGCTGTACTTGGTAGGAATGAAATCGGCACAAACACCGAAATCAATGTCAGGGTTGTTGCAATAACGGCAAAGAACACCTGCCGGGTGCCAAGCACAGCCGCCGCCATTGATCCCAAACCCTGATGGCGGCGACGCTGGATGTTTTCCAAAACCACGATCGCATCATCAACAATCATCCCGGTTGCGAGAACAAGGGCCAGAAGTGTCAGAATATTGATCGAAAAGCCCATTGCCCAGATAGCAGCCACCGTCCCGATTAGGGCTATCGGAATGGTTACGGTCGGAATTAATGTTGCACTAAAAGAACGTAGGAACAGATAAAGCACACCGATAACGATGATGATGGCCAATGCCAAACTATAGATCACTTCCCAAAGTGCACCTTCGATGAATACCGCATCATCGGAATTCACAAATACGTCGATATCGTCGTATTGGCTGTTCAGGCGTTCAACAACATCGCGCACACCATTGGAGATAGCAATCGTGTTCGATTGCGCCTGACGAACAACACCAAGCCCGATCACCGTGCTTCCATCAAGGCGAACATAAGAAGTGGCATCATCCGGGCCGTAGTAGATATCGGCAATATCTCCCAGCAATATGGCATCACGCACCAGCATCTGATTCAGTTTATCAACTTCCCAGACAGAGGCATCGGCACGGACAAACAGTTTTTGATCCGAGGATTCGAAGCTGCCTGCAGGAATGTCAAACTGAGCTGTGCTCAGAACATCGGCAACATCCTGCACCGACAGGCCGTAACTGGCGATGCGCAAAGGATCAATCCGCACATGTAGAACTTTTTCGCGATCCCCATTGATCGTGATTTCAGCAACACCGGGAACGGACAGAAGTGCCGGGCTGATCTGATCATCAACAATATTGGTCAATTCTTCTTCAGTCAGACGATTACTGACCACGGCCATACGCATAATCGGGCTGGCATCGGCATCGGCCTTGATCACACGGACATCTTCAACTTCGTCGGGAAGACTTCGTGACGCACGACTAACCGCTTCACGGATGTCGCTTGCAGCATCATTGATTTCAATATCAGGATAAAACTCAAGCCGGACACGGGAACTGCCCTCTTCACTTTGGGAGTTGATGTCCTTGATACCACTGACCCGTGATGCTGCACTTTCCAGAACAGAAGTGACTTCGGCATCAACAGTTTCAGGCGATGCGCCGCTGTAGGTGGCCGTGACCGTAATGGTCGGACGATCCACATTGGGCAGTTCGCGAATTTCAACCCCCAACATCGCCGCAAGACCGGCAAGAATGATCAGAAGAGAAACCACACAAACAAGAACCGGCCGCCGAATGCTGAGCGACGCTAGGTCATTGTGGTCCTGATTACCGGGCATATCCGTCATGATCAGGATCCTTCACCATCACCCTCGCGGGCAGCAACACCGGTGTCATCATTGCCGCGAATGGTTGCCGCAACGGTCCGCCCGGGCCGAAGACGTAAAACACCCTCAACAACAATCAAGTCACCCTTGGAAACCCCTCCATCAAGCAGGATGCGACCGTTGGTACGTTTCACAACACGGACAGGAACACGAGAAACTGTTTCATCCTTAATCCGCCAAACATAAGTACCGTCATCGCCCCATAGGACCGAAATTTCGGGAACGGATGGGTATTGCTTACCCTCGATATCGACATAAACCGCAAAGGACATCCCAGCCAGTAATCGCGCGTTGGGATTTGGCACGCGCGCACGCACGTTAAATGTCCGGCTTTCAGGGTCGATACGGCTGCTAATTGATTCGACAACACCGGTAAACAGCTCGCCCGGTAGGCTCCATGTTTCGACCCGAACCGATTGACCCGATTTTACATTACCAAACCGGGTTTCGGCGACTTCGAAATCAACCAGAATGCTATCGATGTTATCAAGTGTCACCAAGATGGTTGAACTATCAACCCGGTCGCCTGCTTCAATCTGGGGAATACCGATGATACCGTCAAACGGAGCCAAAATGGTGCGGTCGGCCAAATTTACTTCGGCCTGATCAAGCTGAATTTTTGCTTCAGCCAATGCTGTACGGGCGCTATCGACTTCACTTTCTGCAACGGCCCCCAATGGGCGGGCCTGTTCATAGCGTCCCAAAAGTTGCTCGGCATCTTTGGCCTGAACGGCGGCCAGGTCACGGGCTAGGCGTTCGCGTTCGGAATTCAGGATAACAAGAACCTGCCCCTTGGTCACCTTGTCCCCGGCGCGAACCAAAACATCCGATACTTCACCAGATACCGCCGGATAGATTGATACCCCCAGTGCGGATTTGCCGGTCCCGACAGATTCTACCACGGTTTTTTCATCCATCAGACTGGCATATTCGGCAATCACCGGCAGGCTACGGTCGCCACCATTGGCACCGCCGCGTTGTCCGCCCTGTTGCGTTTGACCAGCCGGCGACACAAGAGCGATGATTTCGTCCTTGGCAAAGATATAGGCAGATGCCGCCACTGCAATCAGTACGACGCCTGCGATCAGAAGCGTTGATTTACGCGCCATCGCATTGATACTTCCAAGTCGGGCCAGATCAAATGATCGTCCCCGTGAGAGCCCCATTCCCGTCCGGGAAAACTTCTGTATTTCAATTTATTACCCGAAAGGGACGATTATTCTTTTTCGAAATACGTATGTCCGGAAAGATATTGCAACCTGCCCGCCAGAACCACACAAAAAGTGTATCAGAAACGTCGCAGTTTGTATCGCAACTCTCGCTAAACTCTACCTTTCTTGCTGAAACATTATTTCAAATGCAACAAGCCTGCACACGCTGTACGGCATGCAGGCCTGTTCCGCTTAAAACGTGACATGATTTATGTCAGGTACAAGTGATCCAAAGAACCGATATCAAGCAGCACCCCGCATATTGCCATGGGGAAACGCGACCAGATTTTGATCCCGCCAATCATTGATTTGGAATGCGGTATTGTCATCCCGGTCCGCTGGCGCATCATCAGAAACCTGATTATCGTCACTGGTAGAGGCCACGGCACGATCAAGCGATACGGTCAGTTCCGTGACATTGCGTTCGACTTCATCTGCGCGACGGTTCAGATCAAGGCTTAGTTTTCGGGTGACTTCGATATCGTCAGAAACTTCGCCAATTGCCGTACCGACATTGCGCACTGCATCACCGGCAAGGGTAATCGCCCCTGTGATTTCTTCGGTCTCTCGGCGTTGATGTTCGACGTCACCAGCGACTTCGTCAGATATCGTCATCATGGAACGAACGGTCACACCAACGTCTTCCATCGATGCCACACAGCGATCTGTTACCGCGCCCATCGCATTTACATGCTCTGTGATCTGCTTGGTTGCCTGTTCGGTTTGACCGGCAAGATTTTTGACCTCGGCTGCGACAACGGCAAAGCCTTTGCCTGCTTCACCGGCACGGGCAGCTTCAATCGTTGCATTTAGCGCAAGCAAATTGGTTTGCCCTGCAATGCCTCGGATCAAATCAACGATCTGTTCGATACTGACCGCAACTTCGCGCAGATCATCCACCGCCTTGGTCGATTGTTCGGTCGACCCCACAGCGTTTTGAGCAATCTCGCGCTGATGTTCTACCCGGTTGGCGATTGACCCAATGGCCTTGGTCAGGCGGATGGCCGCATCACCAATTGCGTTGGAATGCGACTGGCTGTCTTGTGCTGCACTGGTTGCGGTTTGGGTTTGAAGGGTGACGCGTTCAGCAGCTGCTGCGACCTCGGTCACGGCTTCACGCATGCGGGTGACCTGATGGCTGACCGATTTGACAAGCCCGGTGGTTTCACCTTCGATCGTTTCGGCCATCGCACCAAGGGATGCCCGACGTTTTTCTTCTTCGATACGCTGCATGGTGATGCGTTCTTCAGCCATTTGTTCGATCTTAAGCGCATTTTCACGGAAGATCGCAACAGTGCGTGACATGGTACCAAACTCATCGAACCGTTTGGTATCGACCAGATCAATATGGGTGTCGTTTTCACTTAGGCGCGTCATGTCATCATTTACCCGCTTAAGCGGGCGCAGGATGCTCATGGCAATGCCAAATGCCAGTACCAGCGCAACAAGTACACCGACCGCCGCCACCATGATGTTGGTGAGTGCAGAACTCTCCGATTCTGCATGGGCTGCTTCGACCAATGCAGCTTGGCTGGCCATTGCTTCCTGGCGGATGTTTTGCGTGATAGATTGCACTTCACGTACGGCAGATTTGAAATTGTCCATCGATTGACGGAACCCGACGATTGATCCTTGCAACTGATTCGCGCCTTGTTTGAGCAAATCATTGTCGCGGATCGCGTACGAAAACAGCTTCTTGTCATTCCGCTTAAGATCGCTAAAGGACGATTTGATTTCTTCCTGAAGGTCGGTCAGGGCGGATGTCTGACTGCGTGCTGCTTCAAGTGCATCATCGGTGCGTAAGATCGGGAATTGCAAACTATTGACGATGGCGGCCAGATTGGCGGAACCAAGTTTGTCGCTGTATTTTTCCGCAATGGCGGGATCGCGTTTGGCGATGAATTCTTCGAGCTTGGCAGCAGACTGGCCCAACTGGTTTGCCCCCAGCAGCATCGTATCAGACGCCGCCGTCAGGTTTTCAGCCCGCAGGACAAGTGGTTCAAGCGTCCCGATATATTCAGCACTCAAGCTTTCAAGCGCGCCTGCGCGGTCCAGATCACCAGCGGTCCGCAGCGCATCTACAAGGGTCGCACCACTAAGTTCTGCGGCTTCTCGGATGGTGGCAATGCCTTCGCGATCCTGAAGATCAACGGTTTGGGCAAACAAAAGAACCTGATTTGAGAGACGTTCAAGTTTCAGGGCATAATCATTGGCAAGGCCGACCAGACTGGTGCTTTTGCTGATCCGATCAGCATGGGCGCCAAAGCCAAGAAGATAGGTCGAGGAAAGCGCACTTAGACCGACAAGCAAGACAACCAGAACAAAGAAGCCGGCGAAGATGCGTGATCCAATGCGAATTCGATCAAGGAACATGGGATATCCAAACATAAAGTGGGACGTTTGGCGCGATCCTTACACCGGCTGAGTGCCTAGTTTTGTAACACTTAGATGAAATTCGCATTCATCCACATACATTTGACCGCTACGATAGATTTTGCAGCGCAATACAACATTTAATTCCATCAAAAATGTTCATATGAACACGACCCTATACAGGAATAGAGGTCGAACTATTCCTTTCTGAAAGGCGTGTTTTGCACTTTTGCCCCGATTATCGGCGCGACTCGGTCGGCTGGCGTGTGATGATTGGAAAATCCGGTCCCGGCCGACTTAAAATGTCACCATGACAATATTGTACAAGCAGGGTTGATTTCGGATCGTTATAATTTCCCGATGGAACAGACTTCGCGCAAAATCGCAGCCCCGGGAAATCGCAACACTGCGACCCGGCACCCGCCTGAGATTGCCCGTCATTGGCGGGCAGCAAACGGAATTGATTTGTTCGAAGCCGACTATAAGAATTTCACATTCCCCAAGCACAGCCATGACTATTACGCCTTTGGCACCATCCTGAACGGGGCGGAACAGTTTATGACGCGCGGGACGAATTATGTCGCATCGCGTGGGCAACTTTTAATAATGAACCCGATGCAGGTTCATGATGGTGGTCCGGCATCCGATGATGGTTATCAATACCAAATCATGTTCATCGCCCCGGACGTGTTTGGTGATCTGGTCAGCGAATTATCCCCCACCAGCACGGGCCTGCCGTTTTTTGGCAATTGCGTGGTTGATGACCCGGAACTACATGTGCAGCTTCAATCACTGCACCGCATGTTCCGCCCGGATTTGGCACAATCGACAAGCTTGCTCGAACGCGACAGTCAGCTTTTATACAGTGCCGCGCGCTTGGCCCTGCGTCACGCAGATGCGCCACCTTATCTTTATCGCCCTGGATCCGAAGACAAACGGGTGCAGGCGATCATTGATTATATGGAAGCCCACCTTGATGAGAATATTGCGCTGGATGATCTGGCGACCCTGACCGGGATAAGCCGGTTTCATTTACTGCGCGTGTTTCGCGCGGCCACCGGGCTTCCGCCGCACGCCTATTTCAATCATATGCGATTGCGCCGCGCCAAGCGGATGCTGTTTGACGGCGAACCGATTGCCGATGTTGCTGCTGCGACCGGATTTTCAGATCAAAGCCATCTGAACCGCCATTTCAAGGCAATGTGGGGGGTCAGCCCCGGTGCCTTTATCGCAAGTCTTGATCAGTTTTCGTCAAGAATGCCGAAATAGCTTTCCGGGCGTCGATCCACCAGATACGGGAACTCGGCACGTGATTTTTTCAGCGCATCAAAATCCAGATCGGCCATGATCAAACCATCCTGACCATCGGCACGGGCAAGATCACTCCATGGGCTGCAAATCACGCTTTTGCCAACATAATCAAGCGCGCCTTCCTGATCGCAACGATTGGCATAGGCCAGAAACATCTGACTTTCCATCGCACGTATGGGAACCATCATTTCCGCCACCCGATCATAGGGGGCCATCTGGGCGGTTGGGACCAATAAAAGATCACATCCCTTTAACGCAATGCTGCGCACCAATTCAGGAAATTCAACGTCATAGCAGATCAGCATCGATACTTTGATACCGTTCCAGTCAATCACCAGCGGCATGTTATTGCCCGGTGCAAAACACGTTCGATCCAGTTCACCAAATAACTGAATTTTACGATGCAGCAAACGCCGTTTGCCGGTTTTGTCAAACAGTGCGCAGGAATTGTAATTGCGCCCGTCATCGCCCAACTCGCCAAAGCCGACCACAATCGCAATGCCGGTTTCACGCGCGATGTCACATACCGCCGACAGGCTTTCCCCTGATAACGGTTCGGATTCCGCCAATATCTTTTCGCGGCCAATATTATAGCCGGTCAAATACATTTCAGGTGCCACGATCAGTTCGGCACCGGCATCGCGAGCCTCACACGCACGGCGTGCGAGGCTCGCAATCCGGGTCGGTTTATCAAAGACTGCGTTTTGGCCGGACTGATAAACCGCAATTTTCATGACTTATGCTCCGCCTTTGCGACGTTTCAGCGCGTCGGTCACCAAGCATAGTTCTTCGAACAGAACCTGTGCACCGGCATGGGCGGTATTGGTGGTGGCATCATATTGCGGGGCGACTTCGACAACATCGGCACCGACGAAATCAAGCCCCTTAAGCCCGCGCAGAATGGCCAGTGCTTCGCGTGATGTCAGGCCACCGATTTCCGGTGTTCCGGTTCCCGGTGCAAAGGACGGATCAAGGCAATCAACGTCAAAGGACAGATAAACCGGGCCATCACCAATGACTTCACGCGCCTTGGCAATGACGGCCTCAACCCCCATTTGCGGAACTTCTTCAGCGTGGATCACGGTCATGCCGCTATCATAGGAAAATTCCCAGAGATATTCCGCGCCACCGCGAATACCGATCTGAATGGTGCGTTCCGGGTCAAGCACCCCATCCATGACCGATTGACGGAACGGTCCACCATGATGGAATTTCGCCCCTTCATATTCGCCACTGGTATCGCAATGGGCATCCAGATGGATCATGCCAACCGGGCGATCTTTGCCAACCGCACGCTGGATTGAATAGGTGATCGAATGATCCCCACCAATCGCAATTGGAATGACACCAGCATCAACAATCTTGGTGAAATATTCTTCGATATCCTCATGGCATTTTTCCAGAGAAAACCGGCTTCTGAACGGCACATCGCCAATATCGGCAACCGCACATTGGGCGCCCGGCACCATACGCAAAACGTGTTCATACGGGCCAATGCGTTCAATGTTGCGCACCGCACGCGGGCCAAGACGCGCACCGGCACGGTTGGTCACACCCAAATCCATCGGCACCCCGACCAAAGCAACATCAATGCCTTCAAAGTTGGTTTTTGCTGCATCCGGTGCAAAAGGCGCATCAAGGAATGTCGGCACACCGGCAAATGGCCATTTGCGTTCTCCAGTGGCGGAAAACTGGGTTTCAGCTACTTCTTTGAAATGCGGGTCGAACATATCGCCGCCTTTGGCATTGCCATATTTCTCGCGGAGTTTCGCAAGCTTTTCACTGTTAACCATGGTGGCCTCCTAATACCGTGTGGGACGTTTCTAATTGTTTGAAATTGCGGGCGTAGATTGCATTAGCTGTCCTCGTCATGACGCCAGGCGCCAAGTAGACGCGGCAGATCGCCAAACCGTGCAATCAAACCAAACACCACTATCGCCACCGCGACAAACAGCACAGTGACCGAGGCCATGGTTGGCGTGTAGCCATATCGCAGGGAATTGAAAATCTTGATCGGCAGGGTCTCGACCGTGAAGCCGACCGCCATATAGGCAACGATATATTCGTTCAGCGAGAGCACGAAAGCGAAAGCCATGCCCGAAATGATGTAAGGCAGGATCAGCGGCAAAATGATTGTCCGTAAAATGGTCCTATCATCCGCCCCCATTGTGGCTGCGGCTTCGACCAGACTGTCATCGACGGCCTCGAACCCAAGGGTCAGCGTGACCAGCGGCAAGGTAACAAAGAATATCCCGTGACTGATCACCACCGTCCATGGCTGCCCATAGGCACCGGCCGTGGTCCAGAAACTTAGGAAGCCAAGAGCGGTAATTACCGGCGGCAAGATAAAGGGTGCCAGTCCAAGCACCTGAACAATCCGCGCCCACGGAGCATGAAACCGCCATAAGAACCATGCAAGCGGAAAGGCAATGATTACCGAAAGGCTTGATGCCCCGATTGCCACACCCAGACTGTTAAACAGGGCCTGTCGCCAGCTATCTTCGGTAAATATCTGAGCATACCAATCAAGCGAGAAACCTTCGGGCGGGAATGAAAGGGACTTCTTTTCGTTAAACGATACTCCGGCGACCACAACCAACGGAGCCGAAAGAAACAGCGCCATTGCGGCAAGGAACAGGCGCAAGACAAAACGGTTGATCATCCTGCATTCTCCTTTTTGCCATAGAGAAGCGAGATCGCGACCAACGACAGGCTGACCAGCACAAGAAACACCGCCATGGCAGCAGCAAACGGCATGTTTGACTGATAAATCGCCTGATCCGTGATCAGCACCGACAGTGTCCAATGCGATGGTTTGCCCAACAATTGCGGCAGCAAATAACAGCCCAGAGCAAAGACAAACACCATGATAAGGGTCGAGACGATGCTGTTGCGCAAGGCCGGAACAACGACATTCAAGAAACTGCGCGCCGGGCCAGAACCCAATGTCCGTGCGGCTTCAACCAGCGACGGATCAAGGCGTGACAATGCGGGGTAAAGGACAAGAACCGTATAGGGGAATGTCTGATAGACCATGCCGGTCATAACCGCGCCAAAGCTTGGCGACAGCGACATCGGTTTATCCATGATGCCGAGTGACACCAGAAGATTGGTAATCCCGGCGGTTCGTGACAATAAGGTCGACCAACCAAACCCGATCAGAACTTCCGAGAGTGACAGAACCGATAGTAAAAACACCAGCCACACGACCTGTGTTCGGCGCGCCATTCGGGTCAGGATATAGGTGAACGGAAAGGCCAAAAGGACGGACACCACCGCAACAAGGGCCGCCAAACCAACCGAGAACCCAAGAATGCCGCCAAAAAATGTACTTAGAAACCGTGCATAGTTCTCAAACACAAAGGCCGGTTCATAAAAGGCACCCTGCACACGCTGAAAAAATGACATCGCGATCATGATGCCAAACGGTATGACAAAGAAAACCGTCAGCATCCCGGCCGGGAAGCCAATCGCCGCGTAATCAGAAAACTTTCCGGGTTTGATTTTCATGCGTCCCCCAACACCACACAGGCATCTTTGGGGAAGGCGACAGAAACACTATCACCGGCAACAACATCCGGGCGGTCCGAAGGCGTTGTAATCGCCATAATCTGTTGGCCTGCGACGTTCAGATAAAATTCGATACTCGCGCCAAGATCGCGGATATAGGAAACATCACCGATCAATGATCCAGGGGAATTTTCGCCATTATCCTTAGACACCCGAATATTTTCCGGACGCACGGACAGGGTAACATCCCCCGATTTTGGCAGATCATCAGCCCGCAAAGTGCCCCCTGCCACTGCAATCTTACCAACGCCACTCACCCGCCCAGAAATCAGATTGGTCGAACCGATAAAGTCGGCAACAAAAGCATCCTTCGGTTTGCGGTAAATTTCAACCGGAGGGGCAACCTGATGGACTTTTCCTTGTGACATCACAACAACCAGATCGGCCATGGTCATGGCTTCACGCTGATCGTGGGTCACAACAATGGTGGTAATGCCCAATTTTTGCTGCAGCTGTTTAAGTTCAATCTGCATGCTTTCACGCAGTTTGGCATCAAGGGCTGATAGCGGTTCATCAAGCAGGAAAAGCTTTGGCTCCAACGCCAAGGCGCGTGCGATTGCAACGCGCTGTTTCTGGCCACCGGAAAGCTTGGCGACCGGACGGTCCGCCATGTCGGGCAATTGCACCAGATCAAGCAGACGTTTGACCGCCTTGAAACAATCGGCCTTGGACCCGCCGCGAATGCGCAGCGGATAGGCGATGTTTTCGCCAACGCTCAGATGCGGGAAAAGGGCCAGATTTTGAAACACCATCCCAAAATCGCGCTGATGGGTCGGAATGCGGGTGACATCGTCACCTTCCAACAAAATACGTCCAGCGGTCGGGTCTTCCAGACCGGAAATCATTCGAAGCAAGGTTGTCTTGCCGCAGCCCGACGGCCCAAGAAGACAGACAAACTTTCCTTGCGGAATTGTAAGGCTGGTTTCATGAACGGCGATAAAATCACCGAACTTTTTTACAATGGAATCAAAGACCAAACCGGACATTGGCGATCCTGTATATAACGTTAGACGCGACAAACGAATTGCCCTGGAAGTCGAAATGTCAGGCAGCATGCCGGTGCAAATGTCTGCACGATGCAACAGGAGGCATGCTGCCTGACCAGATCAGCAAAATGATGCTGAAACCAACGCCAGCATTAGCTGACGATCAGTTCTGTCCATTTCTGCGACAGCCAATCGGCACGCTGCAGATAGATGTCATAACGCGGAATGATCGGCTCAATCTCAGACGACACTGATGCAAATTCGGCATCGGTCAGATCGGTTTTCGAACGCGCAACGGTCGGCGACGTCCCGACTTTGCGTGACAGAAGTGACTGAATTTCAGCCTGGCTCATGAAGTCGATAAACTCATGGGCCATTTCGATTTTTTCCGACTTGCCCGAAACCGCCCAGCTACCGGAATCGTTAATACCGCCTTCTTTCGGGAAGGTGGAGCGCACCGGATGACCGTCAGCCGCCGCAAGACCGGCAACGTCGTGGTAATACTGGCCCATCGGGATTTCACCAGATTTCAGCGCCTGTTCAAACTGCGCTTCGTCACGGTACCAAAGCTGCACGTTTTTCTTCACCTCGGCCAGCTTGTCCATGACCTGCATGATGCCTTCTTCAGTATCAAGAATGTCCTGACCACCGAAATGAGTTTTTGCCGTCACGTCCAGCAGGAAGGAGTTCGAAACCAGTGCCAACAGGCCAAGCTGTTCGGCACGTTCTGGTTTCCAAAGTTCGGCCCAGCTGGTCGGGGCTTCTTTGATCACGTCGGTATTGGAAACAAGCGTGATGTACCAGGTAACCGCACCAACACCACACAGGCTGCCATCGGCATATTTGTTGAGATAAGCCGGCAAAACGTTCGCCACATTCGGCATTTTCGCGGTATCAAGTTTGGCTCACAGGTTGGCCGCAGCCCCACGCTGCATCATGCCTTGCGAAATCATCGAAATATCCGTCGGTGCCTTGCCTGCACGGGCGGCCTGTTCGATCTGCACCAGCCATGCTTCGCCTGTTGGCTGTGCCACAGACTCGACCGCGATGCCGGTTGCCTTGGTGAATTCAGGGAAGATGTGTTTATCAAAGCTGTCTTTGAAATAGCCGCCATAGGCACCGATCTTCAGGCTTTTTTCCTGTGCCTTAAGGATGCCCGGAAAGCCGGTAATACCCGCCATAGCAACCGCAGAACCGCCAGCAATCCCTGCCAGTACGGAACGGCGACTGATCCCCTTCTTCA
Organism: Thalassospira lucentensis; assembly: GCF_050516545.1. Classification (GTDB taxonomy): domain Bacteria; phylum Pseudomonadota; class Alphaproteobacteria; order Rhodospirillales; family Thalassospiraceae; genus Thalassospira; species Thalassospira lucentensis_C. The sequence continues at coordinate 3,333,269 of NZ_CP191544.1, forward strand.
TGTCGTCCATGTGATCCACCTCTGATGACTTGGGGGCAACAGCCCGCCAATTTTGATTTTTTGTCGCTGCTTTTTCCCGATACAGCGATCTGGTTTCATCAGCAGATCAAATTGCGCAGGTTTGAAAAATCACGTATTGCTGAAACTTACTTTGAGAAAACCCAAAGTAATCATCACAAGGCATGGATTGCATGGCAACGGAACAATCAGACCTCAAGCTTCTTCGGATCTTCCTAAAGATTGTTGAAGCTGGCGGTTTTGCTGCAGCACAGAGCGAATTGAATCTGTCGCTTTCAACGATATCAAGCTATGTCACCAGCCTTGAAACGCGGCTTGGATTTACGTTGTGCAAACGCGGTCGAAGCGGCTTTTCGCTGACCCGCGAAGGACAAATTGTTTTCGAAGAAGCCCATCGTTTGTTTAAAGCGGTAACGCAATATGAAACCAAAATGCGGTCCTTGCGCGATAAACTGAACGGCACACTAACCATCGGCCTGACCGACAATACCATCACCGATCCCGGGGCCCGTAAGATCGAACATACCATCGCGCGCTTTGTCGAAAAGGCCCCGGATGTGACGTTAAATGTTGTGACCTATCCGCCCAACGATCTTTTGCGCGAAGTCGTTACCGGTGCCATTCAGGTTGGAATTTGCGCCTTTCCAAAGACGGTTCTGGGCCTCAGCTACATCTCGCTTTATCCTGAAATGCATCGGTTCTATTGCGGATCGGACCATCCGTTATTCCAACAATCCGATACCGATATCGACATTGATGAAATCCGGAGGTTTCGCATTGTCGGACGTAAATTCTGGTTGGGGCGTGATCTCAAAGACTTTGCCATTGCCCGCCCCCACGCCATGGTTTCGGATATGGAGGCCGAAGCACGCCTTATCCTGTCAGGCGCGTTTTTGGGATATCTTCCCGAACATTACGCCAAGCAATTTGTCGAAGCCGGGCGCATGCGCCCGATCCGCCCCGATCAGTTCTTTGTCGAGGCAAATTTTCAGGCAAGTTTTGATTCCAACAAGCAGCTTGATCCGGTTTCTGAGCTGTTTCTTGATCTGCTGATCGAAGATTTCGGCGCCAGCCGCGATTAAAAATCGGCAATAGCAATATCGTCCAATACCCCCTGTCTGATTTGCACCATAAGGGAGCCTGAACGATAAGGCTCCTCGCCCACCGAACAAACACAAACGCCGGAACGCCCCAAAACAACCGGCGGCATCATGACTTAGGAAATGTCGGAAATGGCACGCCCCGAAACCGCCCCACACGATGCCCAGATCGGGCATTTCGACCCAGACTCCATCAGACGTGGCGCCCTTGCCTGTCTGCCCCTTTTGCCCAGCACCATCATTTTTGGTGCCGTGCTTGGCGTTCTTGCTGCCCAGCGCGGATTGTCGCTTGGCGAACTTCTTTTCATGAGCCTGACGGTCTTTGCCGGATCGGCCCAGTTCGTATCGGTTGATCTGTGGCGCGAAACAGTCCCGGCGGCGACCATCATCATCGCCACCACTGTAATCAATATGCGCTATATCCTGATTGGTGCGTCGCTGCGCCCGGTGTTTCGTGGACGCCCGCTTTGGGTCAAGGTTTGTGGCATGCATATGGTGGCCGATGAAAACTGGGCGGTGACCATGACCCAGGAAAAACTCGCCAATCCGGGCTTTTTGCTGGGCGGCGGGATCTTCCTTGGTGTTGTTTGGGCCACTGGCAATATTGCGGGCTATCTTCTGGGGGGTGGCATTCCCGATCCAGAAGTCTATGCGCTTGATTTTGCCTTTACCGCTGTTTTCGCCGCCCTGACCATTGGCATGTGGAAAGGCAAAGTTGATCTGTTGCCATGGATTGCCGCGGCCATCGGATCGATCATTGGGCATTACACTTTGCCCGGAACCTGGTCGATTTTGGCCGGTGCGGGGGCGGGTGTTGTGACCGCAGCCCTGACATGGCGCCAGGATATGGATGATACCGGCCTTGATAGCGAATATGCCGTTGAAGGCCGCGCTGCTTATGGCGCGCCGGAAGGCACACTCAATCCGGAGACCGGCAAATGACAGCGTTCCCTGATCTGACCACTTTCAGCCTTGAAGCTGTCCTGACTATTCTTGGTATGGCGGCTGTGACCTATGGCATGCGATTGGGCGGCCTTATGATGGCGGACCGTTTGCCGCAACATGGCCGCTGGGCGCATGTCCTTGAACGCCTGCCCGGTGCGGTTTTAATCTCGGTCTGGGTGCCAAGTGCCTTGTCAGCCGGCCCGATTGGCATCGCCGGGGCTGCTGCCACCGTGATCACGATGGCGCTTGCCCGCAACCTGTTTGCCGCGATGGCGGTAGGGATGGTTCTGGTTGGGGTTGGCCGGTATTTTATTGGTTGATAATCACACCAGTTACGCAGATTGATTGGCTAACCGGTTGAATTTCAGAAGAGAGAAAATCTTTTCAAACAACTGGTTGGCCTTTTTGCGTATCGTGCGATTTTCAAAAACAAAATACAGCATGACCGACAAGATAAACGTACCGGTTACAGCACCAGCAACCGCCAGCGCATCGGCAAACCCTGCGTCGGTCAAAGCACGAATGATCAGCAGGCCAATATTCTGATGAAGCAAGTACCAGCTATAAGACACCAACCCAATCGGCCACAAAAGAGTGAAAACCGGCAAGCGCCGCGTTGCGATCACGACAATCCCCGCCAACAAAGTGACAGCGGCATATGGCAATACAGCGTCATAAACCCCGGTCGCAAAACTGGCGAAAAACGCACCGCCCGCAAGCAGGTAAAATGGTCTTTTCTGCGCAACAGACTCTTGCGCATGGGCAAAGAATAGTGCGGCACCAATCAGGAACAGAATGATATGTTCCGGGCGAATGATTCGATCAAAATGATCAATTCCAACCAGACGCAAACCAAGCCCAAGAACAAAAAGACCCGCCATACCGCCCAAGATAATAGAGGGCTGTCGGCTGACACACAGCAATAGCCCGTAGATGAAATAGAATTTCAGCTCGACGATCAGGCTCCAGTAAACACCGTCGACGGGCGGGAACAGAACGGCATTCAAGAATACGAGATTGCCCGCAGCCTGAACCGCACTTACTTCCTTACCCGGCAGGCCAAAACTGCTGACCAGAACAAAGGTCAGAAGAACACCGCCAATATACGCTGGATAAATCCGCCCAAACCGCCGCCCCCAGAAGGTCGCAAGCGACCCCGCACGGGATGCGGTCATGGCAATGCAATACCCGCTGATCACAAAAAACAGGTCTACTCCCAACCAACCGAACTGAAACATCGGTTCGATTGAAAGCCCGGTATAATCATTGGGCCAACGACCAAGATAATGGAATGCCACCACCATCAAAACAGCGATGGCGCGCAATCCATCGATTGCCACCATCCTGTTTTGTGCGGGTTGGCCCGGCATCTGCATGCCTAGGCAGCAACCATATTCTGTTCGCGGGTGGCTTCGAATTTCAGGTTCGGCCAATCGCGTTGTGCGGTTTCAAGATGCCAAGCATTCCGCGCGATAAAGACAAGCGTTTCGTCATGGTCTTCAAACAAAGCAGACTGGTTGGCATCGCGGAATTTTTTAATTTCCAGCGGATCACTGCCGACTACCCAACGGGCGGCATAGGCCGGAGTCTGTTCGAAGTGAACCTTGATGCCGTATTCCGCCGAGATGCGTTCTTTGAGAACTTCAAACTGAAGTTGCCCGACCACACCGACGATCCAGTCCGCCCCCATCATGGGTTTAAACACCTGGGATGCGCCTTCTTCAGCAAGCTGTTCAAGGGCCCGCTGAAGGTGCTTACCCTTAAGCGGGTCATCAAGGCGGACTTTTTGCAGCAACTCAGGCGCAAAGGCCGGAACACCGCGGAAGCGCAAATCTTCGCCTTCGGTCAGGGTATCGCCGATCCGAAGGGTTCCGTGGTTTGGAATGCCGATGATATCGCCCGGCCATGCTTCTTCGGCAATGTCACGTTCATTGGCAAAGAACAGCATCGGGTTATGCACCGCCATCTGTTTGCCTGCACGGACATGCTTAAGCTTCATGCCACGTTTAAAATGACCGGAGCACAGACGAATAAACGCAATACGGTCCCGGTGGTTCGGATCAATATTGGCTTGGACCTTGAACACAAAGCCCGACACCTTGGTTTCGGATGAATGAACCGTCCGGGTGGCGGCTTCTTGCGGGCGCGGGGTCGGGGCATTTTCGCCAATCCCGCGCAGCAATTCACGCACACCAAAATTGTTAATCGCCGAGCCAAAAAAGACCGGGGTCAGATGACCTTCGCGGTAGCTTTCAAGATCAAATTCCGGGCACACCGCGCGAACCATTTCGACATCTTCGCGAAGCTGGGCCACAAGGTAATCCGGGACAAGTTCATCAAGCCTTGGATCATTCAGACCGTCAATCTGAATGGCTTCCTTAACAACATTTCCGCCCTTTTCCATGAACATGATGCGGTCATTGACCAGATCATAGCAGCCCTTGAAATCACGGCCCGACCCAATTGGCCAGGTGACCGGTGATACATCAAGTGCGAGATCCTGTTCGATCTGATCGATCAGTTCAAAGAAATCGCGGGTTTCACGGTCAAGCTTGTTTACAAAGGTCGTGATCGGCACATCACGCAGACGACAGACTTCAAAGAGCTTACGTGTCTGGGCCTCGATGCCTTTGGCGGCGTCAATCACCATGACGGCAGAGTCCACCGCGGTCAGAACACGGTAGGTATCTTCGGAAAAGTCTTCGTGGCCCGGCGTATCAAGCAGGTTGAAGATATGATCTTCGAACTCGAACGTCATGACAGCAGAAGACACAGAAATACCGCGATCCTGTTCAATCTTCATGAAGTCCGAACGCGCGCCGCGCTGTTCTTTTTTCGCCTTCACCGCACCGGCCATTTGAATCGCCCCCCCGAAAAGCAATAGCTTTTCCGTCAGGGTCGTTTTACCCGCATCCGGGTGCGAGATGATGGCGAAGGTACGGCGACGCGATACTTGCTGGTCAATCGTCGACATTCTTGATCCATTAACATTAATTTCGGTTTGGCGCGCACTGTACCGATTTTTAAGCTGCGCGCCATCCCGAAATCGTCATGACGGGTATGAATTCTGCCCGTCACAATATGATCAATGCATGATCTGGAACACAAGCCCGACAGCAAATGATCCGATCAAGGCATAGGCAAGATACAGCGCAAAAACAGGTTTCTTGACGAGTGCAAAAACCGCAATCGCCGCCGGAAGGGACGACACCCCGCCTGCTACCAGAAACGCCATGCCTGCACCGGCCTGCATCCCTTGCCCGATCAGTCCACCAACCAACGGCAAAGCCGCATAACCGTTCAAGTAGGCCGGAACACCGACAAGGGTCGCGATCAGGACCGGCATCACACCATCCCCACCAACCGCTGCCGAAACCATCTCGGCCGGGATATAAGCAACCATCAGGCTTTCCAGCAGAAACGCCAACGCCAGCCATTTTCCCAAAAACAGAGTGGTCTTAAAGGCATCCCGACGAAATCTGTCAACACGATCCGTTTCCTGCCAGAAACGCCATACTGGCGGTTTCGGCACCCGCACCTTTGCCCCGCCGCAACCACCATTTCCAATCCCATCGCGCAAAGGGTCGGTCAGGAAACCAAGCCGGGTCAACCAAAGTGTGGCAAATCCACCAATCAAACCAAGTGCAATCGCGGCCAGCAATTTACCAACCGCAAATTCCATCCCGATTGTGCCCACAGTCAGCATGAACATTGCCGGATCAATCACCGGCGACGCCAGCCAGAATGCCATCACCGGTGCCAATGGCACCCCCATTGACAACAATGCCGCAATCAACGGGATCACCCCGCACGAACAAAACGGCGACAATGCCCCAAAGGCAGACGCCATCAGGACCATCTTTACCGGATGACCACTGAAAGCCCGTGCAATCAGGCTATCGGCTCCGGTCGCACCGGCCCAGGCAGCAATCATCACCGACAACAACAAAAACGGTGCAACTGACGCAAGCTGCTGTCCGGTAAAAACCAGACTGCCGGGCAGCTGAGCTGGCACGATCACGGCCAGCACCACCAGTATTGCGACAAAGGTAACCCATACCCGGTCAAAAGACCTGCCGGTTTTAGCAAACCGGCGCAGTGTCAGAGCAATATCTGTCATATCCATATCCCTAGTAAATTAGTTTCGTTAAGGCAAAAAAAGTGGCCGCTCAGACCTTTTCTTCGTCTTGCCCGACATCAACCCCGATGCAGCATTCATCAATCAGCGCACCCAACACGTTGTGAACCGCCAGGATGTCGGCATGATTGACAACCTCGCGACCGTGTTTTTCCTGCTGGACCAGCCCGACCTGTACAAGCGCGCCCAGATGATGCGCCAGAGTCGAAGCCGGAAGGCCGGTGAGACGACCGATTTCACCGATATTTAATCCGCTATTCCCCGCCCGCACCAGCAAACGGAAAATGCCCAAACGGGCTGTATGGCCCAATGCGGCAAGGATAGGGGCGATGTCTGTTTCCTTCATGCCACCATTATAACTATTTTTATAGTTATTTAAAGGCATTTCCGATTTCCAATGCAACTTATTGATTTTAAATATGTAATTAGCCACACATCTTCATAATTCAAACTGAAACACAATTGTCACTTGCCAAACCATCATTATGTCGATAATTCTCGACATATGGACACAAATAACGCAATTAGCGCACTTGCCGCATTGGCACAGGAACACAGATTGGCAGCGTTTCGTTTGCTGGCCGAGGCCGGAGAAACCGGCATGGCCGCAGGTGACGTCGCACGCAAAATCGGCATCCCGCACAACACAATGTCATCGCATCTGGCGACATTGAGTAATGCGGGGCTGATTGCCGCAACACGTGACGGGCGGTCGATGATTTACCGCATTGTTCCCGAAGTCATGCGCAGCCTTCTGGGTTTCCTGACAGATGATTGCTGCCATGGTCGCCCCGAACTGTGTGGACTGACACCCGCGACGGATAAGGGCTGCTGTTAGCCTAAATTGCCTCACTTAAGGGATAAATGATATGTCTGGTGGTATTTATAACGTGCTATTTCTGTGCCGAGCCAATTCCGCACGTAGCATCATGGCCGAAGCGATCCTGAAGCAAGAAGGTCACGACCATTTCTTTGGCTACAGCGCAGGTTCCTATCCACGTGGCGAAGTCCATCCTTATGCTCAAGAACTTTTGAAAAGCCTTGATCATAATCCGGCAGATTTTTCGTCCAAGGCGATGGAGACCTATTCCGAACAGGACGAGATCAAATTTGATTTCGTGTTCACGGTGTGTGACGCGACGGCCAATGAAGACTGCCCGATCTTTCCCGGATCGCCAATGACGGCCCACTGGGGCGTTCCCGATCCGGCTGCTGTCGAAGGCAGTGAAGCGGAAAAGCGTCTGGCATTTGCCGATACTTATCGCATGTTGCGCAACCGGATTTCGATTTTCACCAGTCTGCCATTCCGGTCACTTGACCGCATGTCCTTACAACAGGAACTGAACAAAATCGGACAAATCACCGACCGCGAGGATGTATGACCGCCCAAGAAGATGCCCCAATGAACTTGTTTGAACGCTATCTGACGGTGTGGGTGGCACTTAGTATCGTGGTTGGTATTGCGCTAGGTCAGCTATTTCCGAACCTGTTTCAGGCGATTGGTAATCTGACCGCCTACGAAATCAATCTGCCCGTCACCGTCCTGATTTGGGCGATGATCATCCCAATGCTGATGAAAGTTGATTTTGGCGCCCTGCACGAAGTCGGCCGTCAATGGCGCGGCATTAGCGTCACCCTTGGTGTGAACTGGTTGATCAAGCCGTTTACCATGGCTGCCCTTGGCTGGCTGTTTATCGGCTTTTTGTTCCGCCCTCTTTTGCCCGAAGCCCAGATTGAAAGCTATATCGCCGGCTTGATCCTGCTGGGTGCAGCACCTTGTACGGCGATGGTGTTTATCTGGTCGAACCTGACCAAGGGGGATGCCAATTTCACCCTGACACAGGTGGCGTTGAACGACACGATCATGATCTTTGCCTTTGCCCCGATTGTCGCCTTGCTGCTTGGCATTTCAGCGATCACCATTCCGTGGCAAACCCTGACCATTTCGGTCGTGGCATTCATCGTTATTCCGGTCATTATCGGCCAAATAATCCGAAATCAGATGATGAAAGGCGGGGTCGAACGGTTCAATACGTTTGATGCCAAGCTTAAACCCGTTTCCATGATCGCCCTTCTGAGCACACTGGTTTTGCTGTTTGCCTTTCAGGGACAGCAAATCATTGCCCAACCAATGATCATCGCTCTTTTGGCTGTCCCCATCATTTTGCAGACCTATTTCATTGCCGCCATTGCCTATGTAGCCAACAAGGTCCTTGGGGTAGAGCACCGCATTGCCGCGCCATCGGCAATGATTGGCGCTTCGAACTTCTTTGAACTGGCCGTGGCAACCGCAATTGGCCTGTTCGGGTTTTCATCGGGTGCGGCATTGGCAACTGTCGTCGGGGTTTTGGTTGAAGTCCCGGTCATGCTGTCACTTGTCGCCATTGCCAATCGATCCCGCGGCTGGTTCGCGCCATCGCAAAGCACGTCACATTAATCAAAATTGCCTCTATCGGCTAAAGGTTTCAGGTTCGCGTCATGACGAAAAAGATCCGCATCGGCATAAATGGTTTCGGTCGTATGGGCCGGTTGGTTCTGCGGGCTGGCTGGGGTCATCCCAGTTTTGAGTTTGTACATATCAACGAAATCAAAGGCGGGGCTAAAACTGCGGCCCATCTTCTGGAATTTGATTCCGTTCATGGCCGCTGGACCAAACGCGTTGACTGCATTGGCGATCAGGTGGTGATTGATCAGGCCCACAAAATATCGTTTAGCGAAAATGCTACGCCGGGCGAGACCGATTGGGTCGGGATGGGCTGTGACATTGTTCTGGAATGTACTGGCAAGTTCAAAACGCCCGAAACAATCGCCCCGTATTTTGATCAGGGTGTTAAAAAAGTCATCGTTGCCGCACCGGTCAAAGAAGGTGCGCTTAACATCGTCTATGGGGTCAATGACGATCTTTATGATCCTGCCACACACAATCTTTTAACTGCGGCAAGTTGCACGACCAATTGCCTGGCCCCGGTGGTCAAAGTCATCCACGAACAAATTGGCATCGTTCATGGATCAATCACGACCATTCATGACGTGACCAATACCCAAAGTGTGGTTGACTTACCCCACAGTGATCTACGCCGTGCTCGATCTTGCCTGCAATCTTTGATCCCGACCAGCACCGGATCAGCAACTGCAATCACCATGATTTACCCGGAACTTAAGGGCAAACTGAACGGTATTGCTGTGCGGGTACCATTGTTAAATGCGTCGCTGACCGATTGCGTATTTGAAGTCGCGCGCGACACCGATGTTGAAACTGTCAACCGCCTGATGCGCGAAGCATCGGAAACCTATCTGGCCGGTATTCTGGGCTATGAAGAACGTCCGCTGGTCAGCGTCGATTACCTCAATGACAGTCGGTCTTCGATCATTGATGCCGGATCCACCATGGTGATTGATAAACGTCAGGTCAAATTGCTGGCTTGGTATGACAATGAATGGGGCTATGTCTGCCGGATGGCTGATCTTGCCGCCAAAGTCGCACAAGGCCTGTAAGGGGAAATACCATGTCAGCCGCAATCCGCAACTATGCGCTGGTCACAAGTGCCTATTGGGGTTTTACCCTGACCGATGGTGCATTGCGGATGCTGGTGCTGTTGCATTTTCATGCGTTGGGCTATTCCGCGTTTGAAATTGCACTACTGTTTGTCCTGTATGAATTTGCTGGCATCGTCACCAATCTGGTTGGCGGTTGGTTGGCACAGGCCCGCGGATTGCGCTTTACGCTTTATTGCGGCTTAAGCCTTCAGATCGCGTCTCTTGCCGCTCTTTCCTTAACCAGTCCCGATTGGCTCCCGGCCGTTTCAGTTGCCTATGTCATGGGGCTACAGGCCGCATCCGGGGTGGCCAAGGACCTGACCAAGATGTCGAGTAAATCGGCGATCAAGGTTCTGGTCCCTGCCGATGCAAAAGGTGCTCTTTTCAGGTGGGTCGCCCTTTTAACCGGATCAAAAAACGCCCTAAAAGGTGTAGGTTTTTTCATGGGCGGTGCGCTTTTATCCTGGCTTGGTTTTAGCGGTGCGGTGCTTGCCATGGCTGCCGGTCTTGCCATAACCCTGATTGCGGTCGCCATATCACTTGGCGATGCGATGTCTGGCCCAAGTAGTGCCGCAAAACCAAAGTTCCGCGATGTGTTTTCATCAGATCGCAAAATCAATATTCTTTCCGGTGCCCGGCTGTTCTTGTTTGGTGCACGCGATATCTGGTTTGTTGTTGGGCTTCCTGTGTTTTTGGCGGCTGAACTTGGCTGGGGCCACATTGAAGTTGGCACCTATATGGCAGCATGGGTGATTGGATATGGCTTTGTTCAAGCCATAGCGCCCAAAATGCTCCGCGCACAAAGCCATGAACCCGATGGCCGAGCCGCACAGTTTTGGGTGATCGCCCTGATTGCGGTGACCATTGCGATTGCCGCTGCCATTCAACAGGATGTCGCCCCGGAACTTGCGGTCCTTGGTGGGTTGCTGGTCTTTGGGGTGGTCTTTGCCATCAATTCATCGCTACATTCCTATTTGATCCTTGCCTATGCACAGGGCGATAAGGTCGCGATGAATGTCGGGTTCTATTATATGTCCAATGCCATCGGGCGCCTGACCGGCACCATCCTGTCCGGGGCCGCCTATTTCTATGGCGGCTTGGTTGGATGCCTTGTGACATCGGTAGCATTTTTGACCATCAGCTGGATCATCAGCACCGCATTACCAACCCGATCAACGGCCACACCGCAGGGTTGATCGGAAAAGTTCTTTCGCAGATGCGGGATAAACATCTGAAAAGATTCATCTTCCAGATTCACGAAAATTTCATCGCATAAAAACAGTGACAGACACAGCATGTAGGGGTACGATTCAAATTAACGGTCAATGACTAGACCGCAAGGAGGAGTTCCCGAGTGCCGCGAGAAAGCGTCGTAAAACGAGAATTTTCGCCCCCCGGATCGCACATGCAACATGCTGTGACCGGCGGAAACTCCTACCGCCACTTCCATCTGAATATGAAAACTGAATGCGCGCCCTTCCATGACGGAACGGCGCGTTTTGCTTTTTGGCACAATTGATGAGGTGATTGTAATGGGTAAACGCGCAGCACGCCGTCGTGGTCGTCCGCAGCAGTCTGACAACAATGTTCATGACCTGTTTGATGAAAAGAACGCCGATTGGCATCCTCTGGAAAGCTCAGAAGAGAAAACACAACGCGACCAAAGCTTCCGCCGTCACATTCGACCAAAAAGTGAAAACCAGGCTGCCCTAATGGAGGCCATTGATGCCTTTAACCTCGTTCTGGCCCTTGGACCAGCAGGCACAGGGAAAACCTATATCGCTGTATCCAAGGCGGTAGAGGCCCTTGATAAAGGGGATATCGGCCGTATCGTTCTGGCCCGCCCGGCTGTTGAAGCTGGCGAAAATATCGGTTTCCTTCCCGGCGACGTCGAAGCCAAAATGGCCCCGTATCTTCGCCCGCTTTATGATGCCCTAAATGATCGCCTTGGGACCAAACGCCTGCGGACCTACCTTTCCGATGGCACAATTGAAATCGCGCCAATCGGATATATGCGCGGTCGTACCCTTAACAATGCATTCGTCGTGATTGATGAAGCCCAGAACTGCACCTATGGGCAGCTCAAGATGCTGGTCACGCGCCTTGGCTGGAATGCGACGATGATCCTGACTGGCGACCCGGACCAGACTGACCTTCTCCCGGAAATGTCCGGCCTGTCGGAAATGTCTGATCGTCTTGAAAATGTCGAAGACATTGCCTGTGTTCGTCTGCGCGACAAAGACATCGTCCGTCACCCACTGGTCGCCAGCATGCTCACCGTTCTTTAATTTCCGACAGAGCAAACCAAAGAAGAAAAAGGCGGGTCCGAAAGGGCCCGCCTACATTTTTGTCGATAGAAACAAAGATATGGAATCCTCGAGCATCCTGACGCGTGATGGATCACACGCCTGATTACCGGCCCACCGCAGCAATTTCGCCGCCACTATTAGACACCGGAATATCATGCTGACCTGCGCGCTTGGCCCGGCCGGTGTGCCAGAATTCCGGATCTTCGGTATAGCCGCTGAATTCATCAAGATGGATGTCTTCAGGTGGTTCCGGATGGATGGTGATATCAAGATCGGGATATTCCGAACGGATACTGTCCATCACGTGATGGCAGATGGTATGCGCGTCGCGCATCAACATGCCGCCATCCATGATCAGTTCGATCTCGGCAAAGCGATGAACACCCGATGAACGGGTGCGTAAACGGTGAATACCGATCACGGACGCATTTTTCATCGTCAATTCAATGATGCGCTGGCTATCGGAATCGGGAAGTTCGGCATCCATCAGAACTTTGATCGAATGTTTGCCAACCTTGATCGCGGAAAACACAAGGAAGCCTGCAACAAGAACACCAATCACCGGATCCGCCCACAGGAAGCCCGACATGCCCAATACAAGGGCCAGGATCACAGCCGCATTGGCAAGAATGTCGCTGGTATATTGCAAAGAGTCGGCTTCAACCGCAACCGACCCGGACACACGGGCGGCTTTACGTTGCAAAAGAACCAACCCGAATGTCATGACCATCGAAACCGCCATCATCCAGATGCCTTCGGTCGCAAACCGAAGCGGTTGAGGTTCAAACACCCGTGATGACGCCTCGGCGACAACAAAGACAGCAGCCCCGATCATGAAAGCACATTGGAACAGACCAGCAAGCGGCTCTGCCTTGCCATGGCCAAATCGGTGATCGTGGTCCGCCGGTCGCCAGGCGGATCGCACCGCCATAAAATTGACAACCGCGGTACCGACATCAAGCATGCTATCAACCATAGAAGACAGCAAACTGACCGAATCGGTAAGGAACCAACCAACCGCTTTGATGGCAATCAGAATCGCAGCAATAACAATAGAGGCCGTCGTTGCACGACGCGCCCATATTTCTTTCTGTGCTATGTCAATGACAGGACATTGACTCATACGTTGTTGACCTCTGGCCTAGCAATCCGCTGTCTGACAACGGTTTTATAGCCTGTTTGGAAATAACATGTAATGTCTATTGCCATATTTCTGCCCATTGTTGTGCAGCAAATAGCGCATATTTGATATTCCGCAAGGTTTCCAAGCCGCTTTTAAGGGATTATATCTCCCAATCAGGCACATAAAAGAAAACCATAGGCCTACTCATGATTGTAGAGATCGGACATTACGCGTTGATACTATCGCTTGTGGTAGCTATCGCGCAATCGACCATCCCGTTTTTGGCGGCATCCCGCCGGGATCCGGTGCTTTTGATGATTGCACCGCGTTTGGCGATAACATGCTTTGCCTTGGTCGCGACCAGCTTCCTTGCGCTGACCTATGCCTATGTCACGTCCGATTTCTCGGTCGTAAACGTCATGGCAAACAGCCACACATCCAAACCGATGATCTATAAAATCACCGGTGTGTGGGCCAATCATGAAGGGTCGATGTTGCTGTGGGTGATGATTCTCACACTGTTTGGCGGCGCGGTTGCTGCCTTTGGTCGTAACCTTCCACCCAGCCTGCTTGCGCGAGTTCTGGGTGTGATGGGCCTGATCGGGTTTGGGTTCATCCTGTTTATTGTTCTGACCTCCAACCCGTTTGGCCGCATTATGAACCCGCCACTTGACGGGGAAGGCATGAACCCGTTGCTTCAGGATCCGGGGATCGCCATTCATCCGCCGTTCCTGTATCTCGGCTATGTCGGGTTTTCCGTTGCCTTTGCCTTTGCGGTGGCCGCCCTGATTGAAGGGCGGGTTGATGCCGCATGGGCCCGTTGGGTCCGTCCATGGACCTTGGCCGCGTGGGTCTTTCTGACCGCGGGTATCGGGCTTGGATCATGGTGGGCGTATTACGAGCTTGGCTGGGGCGGCTGGTGGTTCTGGGATCCGGTGGAAAACGCATCCTTTATGCCCTGGCTTGCCGGGACGGCATTGCTTCATTCTGCCATCGTGGTGGAAAAACGCGATGCCCTTAAAAGCTGGACCATCTTTTTAGCCATCATGGCTTTTTCATTTTCCCTTTTGGGCACCTTCCTTGTCCGTTCGGGTGCTTTGACATCGGTTCATGCCTTTGCCACTGATCCGACGCGTGGGGTGTTTATCCTGATCCTTTTGTGTATCGCAGTCGGTGGGTCTTTGACCTTGTATGCCTGGCGCGCACCGACCTTAAAGGGCGGCGGGCTGTTTCAGCCGATCTCACGCGAAGGCGCATTGGTGTTTAACAATGTGCTGCTGTCGATTGCGGCGGCCATGGTTTTGCTGGGCACCCTGTATCCATTGCTGCTTGAAACCCTGACCGGCGAAAAGATTTCCGTCGGCGCACCGTTCTTTAACGCGACCTTTGTCCCGATTATGACGCCGGTGATCATTGCCATGGCCTTTGGCCCGATGATGCCGTGGAAACGCGCCGACCTTCTTGGCGTATTTAACAAGCTCAAGATCGCATTGGCTGCAACCGTTGTGATTGTCCTGATCGCATTATGGCTATCAGGTGGTCCGGCCTTTGCCCTGTTTGGGTTGGGTTTGGCAACCTGGTTGTTTGTCGGCTCCATTCTTGAATGGGCCGGGCGTATCAAGCTGTTTCGTGAACCCTTTGATGTCAGCCTGCGCCGGATGCGCAATCTGCCACGATCCGCACATGGCACCATGTTGGCCCATGCCGGGGTGGCGATTGTCGTTGCCGGGATTACCGGATCGCAAGCATGGACAGAAGAAGCCGTTCAGTCGCTGTCGGTTGGTGAAAGTGCGCAAATCGCGGACCACACCTTTACCCTGTCTGACATCCGCGAATATCAGGGGCCGAACTTTGTCGCCCGTGAAGCAGAAGTCACCATCACCACACCGGGCGCACGCACCCTTGTCCTGACACCGGAGAAGCGCGTTTACACGGTTGAAGGCATGCCAACGACCGAGGCCGGCATTCATTCAAGCTTCACCGGCGATATCTATGCCGTGATCGGGGATCAGGATGAAACCGGCAAGTGGATTACACGGTTTTACGTCAAACCGATGATCCCGTGGATGTGGGCCGGTGGTCTTGTCATGGTGTTTGGCGGTTTGATGTCATTATCTGATCGGCGCTATCGCATTGGTGCGCCGACCCGTTCCCAAAAATCCGCCGCCAAGGCGGTTCCTGCAGAATAAGCATTAGGGCAGAAAACCTTCATGACCATCTGGATTGTTCTTGGCACGATAACGCTTCTGGTAGCGGGGTTTGTTCTTTGGCCTGTTGTACAACAGCACCAAAAGGCCGCGTCTTCTTCCAATGACGTCCCCGATAGCGAAATTGAACGCGATCTTGCTGTTTATCGCGATCAACTTTCGGAAATTGACCGTGACATTGATCGTGGCGTCTTGAACGCCGAACAGGCAACCGCCGCCCGCATTGAAGTGCAACGCCGCATCCTTGCCGCGGATCAGCGGATCAAGGATCAGACCGAAGCACCAAACCGGACATTAAGCCCCGCCGCACCAAGCTTCATCGCCGTCGGATCGATTGCATTGTTCCTTTTGGGGGGCTTTGGGCTTTACCTTGATCTTGGCAATCCCGACATGCCCGACCGACCGATTGCCAGCCGGGTTGATGAAATAAATGCCATTCGGCAGGCCGAATCCATTGATGAAGACCGGGCCATTGTCCTGAACCGCGCGGTGAGTGATCTTTCACAAAAACTGATTGAAGACCCTGCCAACCTTCAAGGGTGGGAGCTTCTTGGCGCAAGCCTGATGGCGCTGGGGCGTCCTGTTGAGGCACAAACAGCCTTTCTTGAAGCCGTCAAACTGTCTGGCCGGGATGGTGATTATCTGGCGATGTATGCCGAAAGCCTGATTCGCAGCAATAACGGCCAAATCAACCCCATCGCCCTTGGTGTCCTGAACGAAGCCGCAACCACCGACAGCGCTGATCCGCGCATTCAGTACTATATCGGTCTGGCCGACGCGCAGAACGGTAAGGTTCCGGCGGCTGTTGATCGCTGGATCGCACTTGCCAATGATGCCCCGGCGGATGCCGGGTGGCTTCCAATCGTGGTTACCCGAATCAAGGATGCCGCCCTTGCACAAGGGATCGACATTGAAAACCGTCTTGCGATCGCAGAGGCCCCCGCTCCGATGGCAGGGCCAAGCGAAGACGATGTTCGCGCAGCCCAGCAAATGACGCCAGAAGAACGTCAGGAAATGATTCTTTCGATGGTTAGTGGCTTGGCGGAGCGTCTTGAAACTGAACCGGATAATCCGGATGGCTGGGCCCGTTTGATGCAGGCCTATATGGTTCTTGGCAAACCCGCAGAGGCCCGCACAGCCTATCAAAAGGCTGGCGATGTCTTTGCCGATCAACCTGAACTGGTGAACAGGTTCGATGCCCTTGCCAAAGAGATCGGGATCGTCACCAACTAGGGAACCGGGCTTGTTCGTTGGTTTGCGATAGAGTCGCAAATTTTATGACAATCCCCCTTTTTCTGGCACTTCTCGCGCACCATCTTTCATACGTAAGGATATGGTTTTCTACTTTACCAAGCCTTATTGAATTGATTTTCGTGCTAAAGTATGAGAACCAGACTTAAGGATAGCTAAATCGAAAGTGATCATCCTAACTGAACGAGATGCCTTTTATGGCTGGGGGGCCATTCTCTCTTTGGGTTCAGTGATCTAGTTAATGCGGCTCGAAGTGAACTGGGATAGGGAAAACCCACCCGGAAGGATAATGGGTACAATGTCCGCTCAGGAAAATGGTGCGATAAACAATCTATTGTTGATTGAAGACAATCCCGGCGATGCACGTCTTGTACGTGAGGCGCTTCGGGAGTTCAAAAAACCGGTAGAACTTCATCACGTTAAAGATGCAATGACGGCTTTGCAGTTTCTTCAACAAGATGGCCCATTTCGCAATGCCCCGCGTCCGCGTCTTATCCTTCTGGATTTGAATATGCCGCGCAAAGATGGCCGGGAAATGCTGCGCGATATCCGCAATGATCCCAATTCTTCCTCCATCCCGGTAATTGTTCTGACCACGTCGGGTGCGGATCATGATGTTGATCTTTGTTATGCAGCGGGTGCAAACTGTTATTTGCGCAAACCCGTCGATGTGACAGAATTCATTGAACTGATGAAAATGATCGAATCTTTCTGGCTGGGGTTGGCGTTAACCCCGACGCCGTAACCCACCTGCCAGCGAGACTGCCGTGTCCCGCCTGCCCTTACGATTTTCCAGATATCGACTGCATATCGCCAGTCTTGGATTTGCGCTTCGCGAGTTGCGTAAACCTGATATTGGGGTATGGGCGATGTTTGCGACCCTTGTGTTCGCCATAACGGTCCTTATCCTGACCGTCAGCCTGACCCATTCCGTGCGCGATGCCATGCGCCAATCGGCCCAACAGACAATCGGCGGGGACATTTCCCTACGTCTGTTTCACCGCGCGCCATCATCGGATGAAATTACGTTCCTAAAGACACTCGGCGCCCTCAGCCTGAGTGCCGAACAACGGGTCATGGTCCGGCACGAGAACGATAAACCACCCGTTCTTTCGGAATTAAAGGCGATTGACCGGACATATCCGCTTTATGGCGCGACATCTTTGTCACCTGACATACCGATCACAAATGCGCTTTCAACGCAAAACGGGATCGCGGGCGCGGTTGTTGACCCGGAATTCGTTGATGAAACGGGACTGTCGATTGGTGATATGATCCGGCTTGGTCGTCAGGGTTTTCAAATTCGGGGCGTCAGTACATCTGAGCCAGAACGCAAATTCAGGCTTTTCTCACTCGGGCCACGGGTCCTTGTGTCGCTGGAGGCTTATCGCAACAGCAATCTTCTTGCGCCGGGAAAACAGATTTACTGGTATGCCCGATTGAAAATTCCGGGCAGTAGCCCAACGCAGAACCGCAATGTCATCGCCCAAATTGAAGATCGCTTTCCCGATAGTGGTTGGCGGATTGTTAATGCGACCGATGGCATTCCGGGGATTGAACGCATTGGTGATTTTGCATCCGCCTTTGTCAGCTTGATTGGCATTGCCGTCTTCGCCATAGCCATGACGGCCATCCATAATGCCCTGCATGCCGATCTTCTCAGCCGTCAGAAACGCTTTGCCCTGATGCGGAGCACCGGGGTCCGCCCAAGACAATTGGGAGCAGCAATTATTTGGCACATCACGCTGATCATCGTGGCAGCAATTGCGGTTAGCGCATTGATCACTACTTTGATCAATCAACTGCTTCTGCCGGTGATGAGCCAACAATTCGGATTTGACCTCACCCAAAGCTATCAAGATGGACATCTGATCCTTGGTTTTATTATCGGCTTCGTCGCACTTGTCGCCATCAACCCGATACGATCAGCCTGCCAAACCACACCTGCAAGACTGTTTCGCCATCAGTCCGCGCGTCAGGCATCAAACACCGGCCCGTCTGCCAATCGCATCCAATCAATGCTATCCCCACACCGGCTGCTGTCTTATGGGCTCGGCATTTCCCTGTTCGCCCTTGCCTGTCAGCTGATTGATCTTGGCTGGTTTTCCGCCGTTCTGATCAGTATCCTGATCCTGTGCCTTGTCGTCTTTGTTGGGTTTGGCGGTTTGATGCGCTGGGGGGCCGGGAAGCTTGCCAGTCAGAAAATAGCACTACCGTCCGTCCGGCTGGCATTGCGCAACATTGCCCGTCCCAATGCCCCGACCGTCACCATGGCAGCATCATTTGGCTTGGCGATCACGTGCCTGTTTGCCGTGATCCTGTTTGGTTCCCTTGCCAGGCATCATTTGAAATCCGTCTTGCCAGCACAAACACCCGATCTTGTCTTTTTCGATCTGCCCCCAGATCAGGCGGCCGCTTTTCGCGCGCAAGCCAGCGCGATACCGGCGGTAAAATCAGTGACCCAGATGCCGTTCCTTCATGGCCGTGTCACCCATATCAGCGGCCAGCCAATCAAACTTGCCGATGTGCCGCGGCGCTATCACTGGTTCGTGCGCGGAGATCGCGGGATTTCATGGGCAGATGTGCCCAATGCCGATATGCAAAACAATCAGGTGGTCGCGGGGCAGTGGTGGCAGGAAAACAGCCTTAATGCACAATTGGCGTCCCTTGATGCCGATGTGGCGAAGACCCTTGGCGTTGGGATAAATGATCAATTGACGGTCAATATCAGGGGCCAAGGACATGACGTCACTATTGCCAACCTTCGCAAGATTGACTGGACCCGGCTTGGCCTTGATTTCCCGCTGGTCTTTTCACCGATGGCACCCGCCATTGATCATGGCGTGATCAGTACGCTTAGCCTGCTGGATCAGAACAGAAACAGCCTTGCGGCCGTCGCAAGCACCCTTCAGGCGGCCTTTCCCGACATTCCCGCCATCCACATACCCGATGCACTGGCAAAGCTTACGGGCCTGTTTGACGCTGCGTTGCGCGGACTTGTCGGATTGACTGTCCTGGCAACCGTTGGGGCGGTGTTTGTGATCCTTAGCGGCCTGATCGCCCTTCGCCAAAGTCAGGCCAACGATCTTGCCATGTTGCGCGCCTTGGGCATGCGCCCAAACCAGATTGTCAAAACCGGTGCGCTTGAAACAGGCATGATATTGGGGGCAAGTGGACTCGTTGGATTATGTGCCGGGAGCGCAATTGCCATTGTCGCCGGTCAGGCCGTCGGTGCGATTACTTTCGCGCAGATTATAGAGGTTATTGGACCGATTGCCGTCATCACCATGATCGGGATTTGCGCGATTGGGTTTGGTGGGGGCTGGGTATTGCAAGCATCGGCTTTGCGCTCCCAACCCGGCTGGCGCGGGTAAGTCTTTGCGGCACGCTGTTACCTGCCCCGAACCACCAATTCCTGGACGAGACAACGCAACGAAAAAGGCCGCCCCAAAAAGAGCGGCCTTTTTCAATATTCTTGAACCAACGATTAGTTCGACAGGGCAGCAATCTGTGCACGGGCAATGTCAAGCGAACGCTCGGCATTGGCTTTATCGTGTGCAGTGCTGGCAGCCTTAAGATCGGCTTGTGCCGTCTCAAGACGTGCCTGCGCTTCGTCAGCTTTCAAGTCGGCAACCGGAACCGCTTCTTCTGCCAGAATGGTGCAACGCTCGGGATTAACCTCTGCAACACCGCCAGCAACGAAGATACGCTCGGAAACCTTACCACCTGCATAGATGTCGATGACACCCGGACGAATGGTCGAGATCATCGGTGCATGCTTTGGCAGCACACCGAAATTCCCGTCCGTGCCCGGAACAACGACCATCTCGACCGGCTCGGATTTGAGCAGGGCAGACGGCGAAACAAGTTCCAGTACAGTCGTATCAGTCATGACAATCCTCGCTCCTTAGCCGGAGGGGGACCGAAACTGCCTTAAGCAGCTTCGGCCATCTTCTTGGCTTTTTCGATGGCTTCTTCGATAGTACCGACCATGTAGAATGCCTGTTCTGGCATGTGGTCGTATTCACCAGCGCAGATCGCTGAGAAAGCCTTGATGGTGTCTTCGAGCTGAACAAACACGCCCGGAGTACCGGTGAAGACTTCTGCAACGTGGAACGGCTGCGAAAGGAAACGCTGAATCTTACGGGCACGTGCCACGACCAGTTTGTCTTCTTCCGAAAGCTCGTCCATGCCGAGAATGGCGATGATGTCCTGAAGACCTTTGTAGGTCTGCAGAATACGCTGAACTTCACGAGCGGTCTCGTAGTGTTCCTTACCAATCACGCCGGGATCGAGTGCACGCGAGGTGGAATCGAGCGGGTCAACTGCCGGATAGATGCCGAGCTCGGCAATCTGACGGTTCAGCGTGGTGGTTGCATCAAGGTGAGCAAACGAGGTTGCCGGTGCCGGATCGGTCAAGTCATCGGCCGGGACGTAAATTGCCTGGACCGAGGTAATAGAACCTTTTTTGGTTGAGGTAATACGTTCCTGCAGCGCGCCCATGTCGGTTGCCAGCGTAGGCTGATAACCCACAGCAGACGGGATACGACCGAGAAGTGCGGACACTTCCGAACCAGCCTGAGTAAAGCGGAAGATGTTATCGACGAAGAACAGAACGTCCTGGCCTTCTTCATCACGGAAATATTCCGCAAGCGTAAGACCGGTCAGAGCAACACGTGCACGTGCTCCCGGTGGTTCGTTCATCTGGCCATAAACCAGTGCAGCTTTAGAACCGCCTTCCGGATTGATAACGCCCGAGTCCATCATCTCGTGATAGAGGTCGTTACCTTCACGGGTACGTTCACCAACACCTGCGAAAACAGAATAACCACCGTGGCCTTTTGCCACGTTGTTAATCAGTTCCATGATGAGAACGGTTTTACCCACACCTGCACCACCGAACAAACCAATTTTACCACCCTTGGTGTACGGAGCGATAAGGTCGATGACCTTAATACCGGTAACCAGGATTTCGGTATCAGTTGCTTGATCGGTGAAAGACGGTGCTTCACGGTGGATCGGCAATTTCATTTTTGAATTGACCGGACCACGTTCATCAACCGGCTCGCCGATGACATTGAGGATACGACCAAGGGTTTCCGGACCAACCGGAACCATGATTGCATCGCCCGTATCAAGGACCTGCTGGCCACGCTGCAAGCCTTCGGTGGTGTCCATCGCGATGGTACGGACGGCATTCTCACCAAGATGCTGTGCAACTTCAAGAACCAGACGCTGGCCGTTGTTGTCAACGGTCAGTGCGTTCAAAATGGGCGGCAACTCTCCGTCGAACTTAACGTCGACGACGGCGCCCATTACCTGGGAAATTTTCCCCGACTTTATATCAGCCATAAGTGTTGTCTCCTGCTCGGACAAAACTATCCGTTATCTTCCTGCGACCCGCTTACAAAGCCTCGGCGCCGGAAATGATTTCAATCAGTTCATTGGTGATCTGAGCCTGACGTGAGCGGTTATATTGGATGCTCAGTCGGTCGATCATGTCGCCGGCATTGCGGGTTGCGTTATCCATAGCGGACATACGCGCACCGTGTTCGGACGCACTGCTTTCAAGCATTGCACCGAAAATCTGGACGCCAACATTCCGTGGCAGCAAATCAGCGAGAATTGCTTCTTCAGACGGTTCATATTCGTAAACCGCAGAAGAACCAGTTGCTTCTTCCTGCACGTCAACATCTTCACCCACGAATGGGATCAACTGCTGTCCTGTCGGGACTTGCGAAATTGCGGACACGAACTTGTTATAGAAGACCGTGCAAACGTCAAATTCGCCTTCGCCATACAGCGCCAGAACTTTATCGGCTACTTCGCTGGCAGAGGAGAAGTTAATCCCTTTCTTGCCTTCGATGCCGGTATACCGGGCGACAATACTGTCACCAAATTCACGCTTGAGCGCATCTGCCCCTTTGCGGCCAACACAGATCAGCTTCACCGTCTTGCCTTCAGCCCGAAGGGCCTTGGCTTTAAGGCGGGTCGCTTTCACGATCGATGCATTGAAACCACCGCAAAGGCCACGGTCGGCAGTAAAGACGACGAGCAAATGCACGTCCTCTTTACCCGTACCGGCCAGAAGCTTTGGAGCACCTTCATTGCTACCGACGGCACTTGCAAGACGGCCCAGCATCGTTCCCATGCGTTCAGCATAGGGACGCGCTGCTTCCGCTGCATCTTGTGCACGACGGAGCTTGGAGGCTGCCACCATCTTCATCGCCGAAGTGATTTTCTTCGTCGACTTGACGCTGGCAATGCGCGAGCGCAGATCCTTCAAACTAGCCATTGCGTTTCCTCCTTCGCCTAAGTTTCAGTCTTACGCGAAGGTTTTCGCGAACTTGTCGAGGAACGCTTTAAGCTTCGTTTCGCTGTCGTTAGACAGAACCTTTTCGGTGCGGATCGCATCAAGGATGTCAGCACCAGCGGAACGAATGTCCGACAGGAACTGGTCTTCGAAAGCGCGAACCTTGTTTACCGCAACACCGTCGAGGTAACCTTTAACACCTGCATAGATCACAACGACCTGCTCTTCGACTTTAAGCGGCGAATACTGCGGCTGTTTGAGCAGCTCGGTCAGTCGTGCGCCACGGGCCAGAAGTTTCTGGGTTGCTGGATCAAGATCCGATGCGAACTGTGCGAATGCTTCCATCTCACGATACTGAGCGAGTTCCAGCTTGATCGAGCCGGCAACCTGCTTCATCGCTTTGATCTGTGCGGACGAACCAACACGCGAAACCGACAGACCAACGTTCACAGCCGGGCGTACGCCTTTGTAGAACAGGTCGGTTTCAAGGAAGATCTGACCGTCGGTGATCGAAATCACGTTGGTCGGAATAAACGCGGAAACGTCGTTGCCCTGGGTTTCAATGACCGGAAGTGCGGTCAGCGAGCCAGCGCCGTTTTCGTCATTCATTTTCGCAGCACGTTCGAGCAAACGCGAGTGCAGATAGAAAACGTCACCCGGGAATGCTTCACGCCCTGGAGGACGGCGAAGCAGAAGGGACATCTGACGATATGCAACTGCCTGTTTGGACAGATCATCGTAGAAGATCGTTGCGTGCATGCCGTTATCACGGAAATACTCGCCCATTGCGCAAGCAACAAACGGTGCAAGGAACTGCATCGGCGCCGGATCGGACGCGGTTGCGGCAACGACGATGGTGTTTTCCATCGCGCCACGTTCTTCGAGAACCTTAACAACCTGTGCAACGGTCGAACGTTTCTGACCAACTGCAACATAGATGCAGAACATCTTGTCGCTGTCGGTTTTCGCAGCATCGTTCACCGGCTTCTGGTTCAGAATGGTGTCGATGATGATTGCGGTTTTACCGGTCTGACGGTCACCAATGATCAGCTCACGCTGGCCACGGCCGATCGGGATCAGGGAGTCAATTGACTTGATACCGGTCTGAACTGGTTCGTGAACCGATTTACGCGGAATGATGCCCGGTGCTTTGACGTCGGCAAGGCGACGTTCTTTGGTACCAAGATCACCTTTACCGTCGATCGGATTACCCAGTGCGTCAACGACGCGGCCGAGAAGTTCTTTACCAACCGGAACGTCAACGATGGCGCCAGTACGTTTAACCTGGTCACCTTCTTTGATCGAACGGTCAGAACCGAAGATCACGACACCAACGTTGTCTTCTTCGAGGTTAAGGGCCATGCCCTTAATGCCACCCGGGAAGTCAACGAGTTCACCAGCCTGAACATTGTCCAGACCATAAACACGGGCAATACCGTCACCGACGGACAAAACTTGTCCAACTTCGGCAACTTCGGCTTCAGCGCCAAAATTAGCGATCTGATCCTTGAGAATAGCGGAGATTTCCGCAGCGCGGATTTCCATCACGCAACCCCTTTCATAGCGAGCTCGAGCTTCTGCAATTTAGTACGAAGCGAGGCATCAAAAACCCGGGAGCCGACTTGGACGACAAGGCCGCCAAGAACCGCCGGATCAATTTTAAGGTCCACTTTTACAGTGGCGCCGACAACGTCTTTAAGAGCGTCGGTAACGGCTTCGATTTGCTCTTTCTTCAGCTCGGCTGCCGAAGTCACCTGAGCGGTCACTTCGCCATTATGAGCTGAGAGCATGGAAAGGTAGGAACTAATAACACCCGGCAGGACAAACAAACGACGCTTCTGACACAGAAGCCCAACTGTCTTCTTGGTCAACTCGGAAATACCAAGCTTATCCAAAAGAGCAGCCATCGCGTTGGCCTGCACATCCCGGGAAATCACGGGACTGCGGAGTACATTCCGGAGGTCATCGCTGTTTGCAATGGCCTGGTCGAGCAAGACAAGATCACTTTTGACAGCATCAAGCTGCTTAGCCGATTTGGCCAAGTCAAATAGTGCTGTGGCATAGCGCCCTTGGAGCCCGGTCGCGGCAGTATTTTGGGACACCGGTGAAAGCCCTCAATTCTGGTTATGAGAACGACTCGGATACGTATAAAAAAATGATCTCCCGAAAGGGTCTCCTTCCGGGAAGCGAGCGTTTGGTATCACATGTCCTGAGCATGGGCAACCCCCGCGCAAGCGCATTTGGACGCTCTTTTTCATTCTGTGGCAAAGAAGGGCTTAAACTGCACCAATTCACCTGTTTTTCGCGGGGTTCTACAACTATTTAATAATAAGCTGTTTCGCGCAAGACGCGGATTCTTGCCGCGACCAAATCGCGTTTAAGGTGCGATTCTCCAGACATTCTGATCTCGCAGCCGCGTGCCCACCGCGATCAAGAATTAACATTGCTGTCAAAAAGTGTAATCGACTTCACATTTTTGCAGGCAAACTGCCAATTTTACCGATCCAAACCATCTCTTGTATCAATCTGGCCATCCCGAAAGACCTTCGCGTTCATTCAGATCGCGATAGGACGGTCTTTCGCACACGTGATCGATATATTTGCGCAATACCGGTCGGGTCGTCGCAGCACATGCCATATGGCGCGACCAGCGCATCAACATGATAGCCAGCATATCAACGGTGCCAAATATATCCCCCATCAGATATGGCTGGCCGCCGTGAAGTCGTTTTTCGAAATCATCCCAGGTCGCACTGATGCGCTTTTCCGCAAGTGCCTTTACCGCAGCGGCCCCATCCGGGTCGCCATCCTTGGCGGCATAAAGCCAGTCCCGCATCGCAGGCATCAGGGTATTGGCAATATAAAGTGTCAATTGCAGCCATTCGGCCCGCTGCGCTGTATTAGGTTCTGGCAACAGGTTTGATTCGGGGTGGCGTTCGGCCAACATCATCATCAAGGCAACGGATTCGCCATATGGCACATCATCGACCACAAGGGTCGGCACCCGTCCGGACGGGTTCAAACGTAAATAGTCCTGATTGCGCTGCTGGTTGTTATCAATATCAACCAGCAGCGTCTTAAACGGAACGTCAAGTTCGATCAGCATCCAGTGCACGGCCATGCTCGCAGCACCCGGCGCATAAAAAAGCGTGTAACTCATCATGCTTTCCCAAAAATATACGTAAGGATTATCGACCTGATCAAATATGCAATCCGGTACCATCACCTTTTGAGGACCAGTTGCGCGACCGGTTGATTGCCATTTTCGCGCGGACTTTTTTCTTCAGCTCCAGACCGAACTGATCGACCAACCGATACAGCAAGATCATGACGTCAGCAGCTTCTTTGCCGATCTCGGCAACATCATCCGCATCAATGGCTTCGCCAAGCTCATCCATTTCAAGCATTGCCCGCATCAAAAGCGCCTTGGGATCACGAACCGGGCCAAAAGTCTTTTCCGCCCAATCACACATCGAACGCTGCGTTTCCGGTTCAGAATTATTAATTTCGCAACTCTTTTCCAATTTTAATCCATATATAGAGTAAGATAGCAAACGCGACCGCCGCCTAAAGTTTGAGGACAGCAGGTATGAATATAAGCGCAATCACAGCAAACGGGTGGAACTTCTTTCGCCTTATGGCCTGTGTCTGCGTCACATTGTGCGTTCTTATCGTATCATCGCAAACCGCCATTGCCCGGACGTTGATCATCGAAGGACTTTCCGAGCCACCGTTAAAGTGGCTCTCACAAGACGTCCCGCGCGGCATTGATATCGATATCATGACCGAAGTTCTCGATGAAATGGGCATCACCGATTTCACATTTCACTTTGTCGATAGCGGCCGCAGGCTTTTGCACAATGCCGAAAACGGCTTTTCCGACATCACACTGACACTTTCGCTTAATGATGAGCGCAGCAAGTATCTGCTATATCCAAACGAAGCACATTTGCTTCTTGATTGGCGGTTTGCCGTCCGCGCCGAAGACGCCAATCGCATCCGTTTTAGCGAACTTAGTGATCTGGAAGGATTTCGGATCGGGGCCGCAGCGGGCTATTCCTATACAAAAGCTTTTTGGGATTCCGAGCTCGACATCGAAGCCGTCGCCCGCAATGACCTTTTAATTCCGATGCTTCTTGAAGAACGCTTTGACGTCGTCCCGGTGAATTACCTGAGCACGGCATTTGAAACCATCCAGTCGGGCCTGCGGCAAAAGATCGCATTCCTTTATCCGCCCTTACGTCGGGCAGCATATTACAACCCGTTTTCCAAGGCATCCGATTATCCGGGCAAGGAACGCTTTATCGCACGTTACGACCGCATCATCCGCGACATGCGAAACGACGGCCGGTTGCTTGCGATTTTTGAACGGTATCTTGGCCCGGATGGTGTTGATTGGTGGGAGTCTCAATATGCGCAATAGACCACACACTGAAGCATCTGCAGATTACATGAAGCTGTAGGGATCAATATCGACCTGCACGCGGACACTGCCTGGTGTTTTGACCTTCGACAGCCATTCGTGAATCAAGGCTTGCATCTTGACCGATTTATCCGCCCGGATCAGGAACCGTCGGCGATACCGCCCACGCAGTAGTGATAATGGTGCGGGGGCAGGCCCCAAAACCATCAATCCATCGCCTCGTGGCGCCGCGCGGCCAATCCGCCATGCGGCTTCATCAACTTCATTTTCTTTTTTCCCGCTAATGATCAGGGCGGCCAACCGACCATGCGGCGGCATGCCATGGGTCATGCGTTGGGACAGCTCAACCTCGTTAAAGGCATTGCGATCACCTGCGGCAATTGCCATGATCACGCGGTTGGCCGGATCAGCCGTTTGCAACATCACAGTCCCCGGTCGATCCCCACGCCCGGCACGCCCTGCAACCTGTGTCAGAAGCTGATAGCTTCGTTCGGCAGCACGCAAATCCCCGCCCGCCAATCCAAGATCAGCATCGACAACTCCGACAAGGGTCAGCATCGGAAAGTGATAGCCCTTGGCAAGAATCTGCGTTCCAATCAAAAGGTCCACTTCCTGATTGTGAACCCGTTTAACCAGCTCTGTCGCGGCTTTGGGCCCCATAATGTTGTCAGATGTCGCAACCTCGATCCGGATATTGGGGAATGTTTCGACCGCCTCTTCAAACAATCGTTCCACCCCCGGACCACAGGGGGCTAACTTGCCCTCAGCCCCGCAGGCCGGGCAGGTATCAGGGGCTTTTGCCTGATATCCGCAATGGTGGCATTGCAGCTTCCCCCATGCGCGATGCTCGACCAGCCATGCCGTGCAGTTCGGGCACTGGAACCGATGCCCACAGGCCCGACACAGGGTCAGCGGCGCATAGCCACGGCGGTTCAAAAACAGCATTGCCTGTTCGCCATTGGCAAAGGTTTCGATCAACCGCTTTTTGAGTGTTGGCGTAATCCAGCGATTCCGTTCCGGTTTGTCCTTGCGAATATCAATGATTTCGACACTGGGCAGAACCGCAGCCCCATGGCGATTACCAAGTTCAACCCGGTGATATCGACCGGCTTCGACATTGGCCAATGTTTCAAGCGACGGGGTTGCCGATGCCAGAACCACCGGAATATTGCCCAGATGCGCACGCGTTACCGCCATATCACGCGCATGATAAATCACACCGTCTTCTTGCTTGAACGCGTGTTCATGTTCTTCATCGACCACGATCAGGCCAAGATTCTGGAACGGTAAAAACAGGGCTGATCGCGCACCAACAACAAGATGGGCCGAACCATCCGCGACGGAGCGCCACGTATCACGCCGTCGCGCCTGCCCCACTTCGGAATGCCAAAGTGCCGGGTTTACGCCAAATCGGTCGCGGAACCGCTGCAACCATTGCGCCGAAAGCGCAATTTCAGGCAGCAAAACCACCACTTGTTTGCCTTGCGCCAAGGCCGCGCGGACGGGTTCAAAATAGACTTCGGTTTTCCCCGAGCCGGTAATGCCATCCAGAAGCGTGCAGGAAAAACCATCTTCCTCGACACGTTGACACAGCGCGTCGGCGGCTTCGGTTTGTTCATCGGACAAATCAGGCCGGGCAATATCAAGATCCGGCAACTCAAACGGTGACGGGCGCGCGACCATCAAACGTTGCACAGCACCAGCTTCAACCAGCCCCTTGACCACACTGGCACCTGCCCCGGTTTCACGCAGGATATCGCCTTGTTCCATCGACGGGTGATCGGCCAGAAACGCCATGACGCGTTTACGCGGCGGGGTCATCCGCAAACTTGATGCGTCAAAATCACGGTTGAGCGTAAATCGAAAAATGGGTTTTGGCTGTTCCAGTGCATCCGGGACGCTCATTGCCATGCGCAAAACAGCCCCTTGCGGCGCCATGGTATAGGCCGAAACCCAATCAATGAATTTGCGGGTAACCGCGGGCATCGGTTCGGCGGGCAGAACACCATAAATCTCGCGCAGCTTGGACGACTCGACATCGCCCTTGGCATCCCCCCAGACAACGCCGCGCTGGGTTTGCCGCCCTAACGGGATTTCGACGAAGTCACCGGGTGCAACGGATAAACCTTCGGGCACAAGATAGTCATACGGCCCGGCCAACGGCAGTGGCGGCAGCACAGAAATGGTCTGTGCAGTTACCTGAAAGGCCGGATCATCAGCAAACAGATTTCCAGATGTGGCCTTTGCCGCGCTCATATATTATAAACCCCGTCGGAATGCCTGTTGGGCCGGTCGGAAGAACATCTTCGACGACCCGCAGCATATTAGAAAACGGTCCCACAGCTTGGATCAGGAACCGTCCATTGGATGGAGCCGGACCCTAGCAGCTAACCGCATCATCGAACAACGATCTTCAAACGACGATCTTCAAAAGGTCCGAATAGGAAATCCAATGAAGTTTTTCATCGATACCGCTGACATCGAAGCAATCCGCGAACTCGCCATGTCCGGCCTCGTAGACGGTGTCACCACCAATCCGTCGCTGGTAGCAAAGTCTGGCCGACCGTTTCTCGAACTGATCAAGGAAATTTGTGACGTCGTCGACGGCCCGGTCAGCGCAGAAGTTGCTGCGACCGATTACGACACCATGGTCGCAGAAGGCCGTAAACTGGCAAAAATTGCCGACAATGTCGTCGTTAAGCTACCACTTACCGCGGACGGCCTCAAAGCTTGCCGCACCTTCACCGACGAAGGCATTCAAACCAACGTTACACTTTGCTTCTCGGTTGGTCAGGCCATTCTTGCCGCCAAAGCCGGTGCAACTTATGTTTCGCCGTTCGTTGGCCGTCTGGATGACATTTCGTCTGATGGCATGCAGCTGATTGCTGACATCGTTGACGTTTATGGCAACTACCCGAACTGGACCACCGAAGTCCTCGTGGCTTCCGCACGTGGCCCGCAGCATGTTGTC
Organism: Thalassospira lucentensis; assembly: GCF_050516545.1. Taxonomy (GTDB): domain Bacteria; phylum Pseudomonadota; class Alphaproteobacteria; order Rhodospirillales; family Thalassospiraceae; genus Thalassospira; species Thalassospira lucentensis_C. The sequence continues at coordinate 3,363,604 of NZ_CP191544.1, forward strand.
GATTCGGCCCGCCTTGGTGCCGATGTCGTCACCATCCCGCCGCAGGTTCTCGGTCAGTTGACCAAACACCCGCTCACCGACAAAGGTCTTGAGACCTTCCTTGCTGATTGGGAAAAAACCGGCCAGTCGATTCTGTAATATCGGCGCTGTTATCAGGCAATATTGCCTGATCAGCAGATAAAAACCGACCTTGCTGCGGTTTTTAACATGCATTTAACCCGGCTGCCCGCATTGTGGCAGCCGGGTTTTTTATTTCTCATTTTTCAAGCCGGAACCGATGGAAAAGACAGCTTTGCGCGCCGACGATGTGGCCGACTACCTTGCCGAACATCCTGAATTTTTCACCTCGCGCGCTGATTTGCTCGAAAGTCTTGAGCTACCGGTACGCGAAATGGGCGATGGCGTTGCCGATATGCAGCAATATGTCGTCACCCGCCTGCGTGATGAACGTGAAAAGCTGCGCGGTGCGACCAGCGAGCTTATCAATATCTCCAAATCCAATCTCGAAACCCAAAGCCGCATTCACCGTGCGGTTCTGGCATTGCTGAATGCCCGCGGCTTTGAAACCTTTGTCGAAGCACTACAGGATCTTGTACCCGAGCTACTTGATCTTGATGCCATCGCCATTTGTTTTGAAGAATGTGACGAAGCACCGGTACCAAGCTGTGACGGGCGTGTGCGCCGTCTTGTTGTCGGGGCGGTTGATCAGGTTCTTGGTGAAGAACAGGATGTCTGGCTTTTGCCAGATGATGCCGGCGATGAAGCGATCTTTGGCCCCAAAGCCTCTGAAATCCGATCGGCTGCCATTGTCCGTCTTGCCCCGTTTTATGGCGATCCGGTCGGGCTTGTTGCCTTTGGCGTCAAGGAACCGGGCTATTTCAGCCCGGCACAGGCCAATGACCTGATCATGTTTTTGGCGTCTGTGATTGAATTTGGTGTGCGTCGATGGCTGACTCAAACAGTCTGACCGCAATTAATCTTCCATCTGATATACGCGAAGCCATTGCCGATTGGCGCACATGGCTTCGCGATGAACGCCGCGCCTCCAGCCACACCACCGAAAACTATCTGGCAGATTTATATGCCTTTCTTGGTTTTATCGGCGGGCATCTTGGTGATGTGCCAACCCTCAAAGATCTGCTGCGCTTAAACCCGCGTGATTTTCGAAGCTGGCTGGCCCGGCGCAGCATGGATGGCATGGCCAAAACATCGACGGCCCGTGCCCTTTCATCCTTGCGCAATTTCTATCGATTTCTGGAACGATCCGGCCGCGGACAGAATGCCGCCGTGCAGTCAATCCGCAATCCGCGATTACCCCAAACCACCCCAAAGCCATTGGCCCCGATTGATGCCATGGCGGTTCTTGAAAATGCCGGTGCATGGCAGGATGAACCGTGGCTGGCCAAACGAAATCTTGCTCTTTTCACCCTGCTATATGGCTGTGGCCTTCGTATTTCCGAGGCGTTGGACCTTAACGCCAATCAACGGCCAACGGGCGATTCGATGGTTATCACCGGCAAGGGCAACAAACAGCGTCTTGTCCCGGTTCTTCCCATCGTGCGCGAAGCGATAGAAGATTACGTCCGCACCTGCCCCTTTGCCCCGAACGGGGATGATGCCCTGTTTCTTGGTGCGCGTGGCAACCGGCTGGTTGCCCAGGTCGCCCAACGTGAAATGCGCAAGGTCCGCGAACTTTTAAACCTTCCTGAAACCGCAACGCCGCACGCATTACGCCATTCCTTTGCCACCCATCTTCTTGCTGGTGGTGGAGATTTGCGCACCATTCAGGATTTGCTGGGTCACGCGTCGCTTTCAACCACCCAGCGCTATACCGCCGTTGATACCGAACAGCTCATGGCGGTCTATAACGGCACCCATCCGCGTGCGCGGCGATGACCGCAAAGACGATGCCATAATCATTTTGCAAAATTTCGGTTTCTCCGGGTTGCACTTCCCCCTTACACTGCGCGCAAACAATTGATCCGCCCGGAGGAAAATCATGATTCTGCGATCGAGTGGCCCGTCCCCGTTTGGCCGAAAAGTTAAAATCGTTGCTAAAATGCTTGGCATTTACGATCAGCTGACCGTTGAAATGTCCAACACCAACGACCCCGAAGACAGCCTGCGCATCCAGAACCCGTTGGGGAAAATCCCGATCCTGATTTTGGACGGGGATCGCAAGATTTTTGATAGCCGGGTTATTTGTGAATATCTCGACGCGCAAGTCGATGGCATCAGCCTGCATCCAACCGAAGGCGACGCCCGCTGGGAAGCCCTAACCCTTCAGGCACTTGGCGATGGCATCGTCGATGCATCGATCCTTCAGGTCTATGAAGTCCGCATGCGCCCGGAAGAAAAACGCTATGCCGATTGGATGAGCTATCAGTCAGACAAGGTCAAACGGGCCCTGGATCAGATCAGCGTCACCCCGCCATCACTTGACGGTGACCTTACCATTGGGCACGTCGCGATTGCCTGTGCGCTTGGATATCTTGATCTGCGCTTTGACGGTGCATGGCGCGCAACCTATCCGACATTGGTGGCCTGGCTTGATGCGTTCCGCGCCCGCGTTCCGGCGTTTGATGCGACGAAATTTGAAGGCTAAGCTTTTTATGCCCTGTGTAAGGGTCTCCCTGCACAGGGCGTAAACCCAGATAAATCAGATATTTATAATATTAATATAACTCGGAGCTTCAACTGATATGTCACGCCTGAACAGCGTTATTCGCCGCCTGCAAGCACAACGCGATTGCCTGAATGCGGCCGCAGAAATGATCAAGGATCAGGATGGCATCGTGCTTGAAGTTGGCTTGGGCAATGGTCGTACGTTCGATCATTTGCGTGAAATCATGCCAGACCGGGAAATCTATGTCTTTGATCGTCAGATCGCCGCCCACCCGAAATGCATTCCTGATGACGATCATTTGTTCCTTGGCGATATTTTTGAAACGCTGCCAATGGCGGTTGAACGGTTCAAGGGCAAAGTCGCTTTGGTGCATTCCGATGTCGGTACGGGTGACGAGGCCCTGAATGCCAAGATCGCTTCCTTTATCGGCGCGACCCTGCCGACCGCCCTTATGACAGGTGCGATTGTCGCATCCGATCAGAAAATTGACGTGCCCAACACCATCGAAGAACCCTTGCCCGAAGGTGTGCCGAAAGATCGTTATTTCTTCCGGCGCTATCAGGGGTAATATCCCGATCTCAAGGTTGCCCGCCGATCATGGCGGGACTAATACGATAAAACACCATCAGGATGCCATCTTGTGACCACCGCAAACGCCCCATCGCCAAGCACCAGCCAACTTTCCGAAGCACAGGATTTCCTTGCGAAATATCCGGATGTTGAAGCCATTGATATCATCCTCACCGATTTCCATGGCATTGGCCGGGGCAAGACGATCCGTCGTCACGAACTGGAAAGCATCTATAAATCCGGGCGCGGCCTGCCAAGTTCGATCTTTGGTCAGGATGTCAGCGGTGAGGATGTCGATGATTGCGGGCTGGTTCAGACCGGCGGGGGTGGTGATTGCCGGTGCTGGCCGGTTCCCGGAACATTGGGATATTTGCCCCATACCGGACGCGGGCAGCTTCTGATCAGCATGTATGAAGATGACGGATCGCCCCACGATGTTGATCCGCGCAATGTCTTTGCCGCACAGGTCAAACGTGCACAAAAACTTGGCTATCACCCGATGGGCGCGTTCGAGCTGGAATTTTATCTGGTGGATCGCAAGGCGGATGCAGGCGGGCTGTATCATCCGGCATCCTATGCCATGACCAAACGCCGCAGCACACTGCGCAACACCATGTCGGTCGACGAGATTGACGAAATGTCGCCGCTGTTTGATGCGGTGTACGAAGGGGCCAAGCATCTTGATCTGACACTTGAAACCCTGATTTCGGAATATGGTCCGGGTCAGTATGAAATGACCATCCGCTATCGCGATCTGATGCGCGCTGCGGACGACGTGATCATTGCCAAACGCCTGATTCGCACCTGCGCCCGGCGCTTCGGGATGGAAGCAGTGTTTATGCCCAAACCGTTTGGCAACGAAGCCGGATCGGGCATGCATCTTCATCTGTCACTGGCCGATGAAAACGGCAACAACCTGTTTGCCGATCAGGCCGATGGTTCATTAAGCCCGCTCATGCTTCATGCCATTGGCGGCATTAGCGGCACCATTGGCGAAACCATGCTTCTTCTGGCCCCGTTCATGAATTCATGGCGCCGGTTTGCATCGGCGATGTATTCACCTGCCTCTGATGACTGGGGCGTTGAAAACCGCACCGTGGCATTACGGGTTCCGGGCACACCGGGCAAAACCCGCCATTTCGAACATCGCATTGCCGGGGTTGATGCCAACCCGTATCTGGTCGCAGCTGTCACGCTGGGTGCTGCACTTGATGGGATTGAAGGCAAGATTGATCCGGGCACGCCATGCGATGATGAAATCGGTCAGGCAAAAGCGCCGAATGACCTGCCGCGTCATTGGCTGGACGCAATTGACCAATTTGGCGCGTCTGATTTCAACAAACGCACCCTTGGCCCAAGATTCCATATGGCCTTCACCAAGATCAAGCAGGCGGAATATGAACAGATGGCGCTGAAGATCTCAGCCGCTGAATGGGAATATTACGGATTTTCGGTCTAACATCTGTTCCCAAAAGAACAAATCTGTTCGCATTTGCGTGCCTTTAGGAAGCCATCGTCAGTAGCTCAAGTTCAGACCGAGCATGCTGCTAATGGTATAGGCCATCAGCCCAACCCCTACCAACGCCACAACGAAGAGTGCGGTGATCTTGGCGCTTGCGCGCAGAACCGCTTCCCTTCCCTTCTTCTCCCCTTGGTCGTAATGCCACTTGATGGCGAAGAACATCGCGGTCAGCAGTGCAACAACTTTAAACGTACCGAAGACGATCGGGACCCAATCCATATTCAAGACTTCTCATTTACGTCAGCTATGTGAGTTATGAATTCATCTTGGGCGAACATGTACCTCTCTTTCTGCAACGCTGACATGTAACGGCAGAACGCGATTGATCCGTTCGGGGTGACTGATGTCAACCAACACGCACCCGGCCCGCGATTCGACACTGCTTTCACTAGGATCAAGCAGGTAGAACATGAACAGATTGCGCTGAAGGTTTCAGGTGCTGAATGGGAATATTACGGATAATCGGTGTGATCCGTTTTCCGGTCAGGATGGCCTGACCGGGAACAGATCGAGACACCATCAGGCATCAGAAGACGCGTTTGGCGCGATTATTTGATTTTCGCGCCGAGAATGCGACTTTCGGGCGGGCATCAATCATTTTCTGATCGCGCAGATAGGCTACTTCAAGATCACGGGGATCAACGCTGACCACGCGGCCATCGACCGGAAGGTCAGAATTGGTATTCAGATGCATCTGTGTCGAAACCCATTGCCATGTCGGATAGGTAACACTTTCATCCTGCGTTTCTTCCGTGGTGACCTTATAGGAACCGGCTGGCAAAACTTCGGCATAGCCGCGCATGCTAAAAGGTCTTACAAAATTCAGAATCTTCGATGTGGTACGGTTTGTCAAAAAGAGCTCCTGGCGCGCGAACGCACGTTGGTTCGAAAGGACATGCAGGACGATTCCCACCACCTAACAATCAGATATCATTTCAGGCACGTGATTTATCGCGGGTCGCCATCGGGACTTAAAACATCCCCATCGACACCGCGTTGATCAAAATAAAATTCAAAACAGAAAGCGATATATTTGCGATACTCTAAAAATATATCCAGTTTTTACTATATGAATATTTCCTTGAAATTTGCAATCATCTTCTTTTTTATTTCGCATTTTCAAATAAAACGCCGCCTTAATTTTTAGGGCTCCGGCATCGACAACCCATTTTTCTTGGTAAATCAAGAACAGGGTTTTTAGGGCGGAAGCCGGGCCAACCGCCATCCTGACTTAAACAATCGCCATCAAGCACCCCTATTCCTTGCCTTCCCGGCCCAATGGCGATATTCAGGTTTCAAACTGTCATTAACTTGCAATGCCGGGCCCCACTGCTTATCTCCGGCTTGCAACAGGCGAGATGAGACGACGCCATGAATGAGATGATCACCATTGCCGAGGCATCAGCCGACGCAATGTCAGAAATGCAGATTGATCCGACTTTGGATCTTGAGGCGGAAATTGCCCGTCTTAAGAAAGAAAAGAACGCGATCATTCTGGCCCATTACTATCAGGATGGGGAAATTCAGGACCTTGCCGACTTTGTCGGTGACAGCCTTGATTTGTCGCGCAAAGCCGCCGAAACCGATGCCGATGTCATCGTGTTTTGTGGCGTGCGCTTTATGGCCGAAGTTGCCAAAATCCTTAGCCCCAATAAAACCGTTCTGCTGCCGGATTCCAAAGCGGGTTGCTCGCTCGAAGATTCGTGCCAGCCAGAACCGTTCCGCAAATTCCGTGCAGAACATCCAGATCACGTGTCGATCACCTATATCAACTGCTCAGCTGAGGTGAAGGCCGCATCCGATATTATCGTGACCTCGTCCAATGCGGCCGAGATCATTGATCAAATCCCGGCAGACAAGCCGATCCTTTGGGCCCCGGACCGCCATCTTGGCGCCTATCTTGCCAAAAAAACCGGTCGGGACATGACGCTTTGGAACGGGTCATGCATCGTGCATGAACAGTTTTCCGAACGCGAACTGATCCGTTTGCAAACGCAAAACCCGGACGCCAAGGTTGCCGCACACCCGGAATGCCATGAAGGCATTCTGAAACATGCCGATCACATTGGATCGACCCGTGCCATTCTGGAATATGTGATTAATGGCCCGGATCAGAAATACCTGATCGCGACCGAGCCCCACATCATCCACCAGATGGAAAAATCCGCCCCGCACAAGGAATTCATTCCGGTTCCGGGTGCCGATGGGTCATGTGCGTGCAACAATTGCCCGTTCATGGAACTTAATACGCTCGAAAAGCTGTATCTGTGTCTGGTCAATAACGGCCCACAGATTGTCATGCCAGAAGACCTGCGCGTGGCGGCGGTAGCACCGCTTGAACGTATGCTCGAAATGTCAAAACACATTCCGGTCAAAAAAGACGACGCGGCCTAGGCCAAAACAATTCACAGCCCCGCAAAACTTGCGGGGCTGTTTCCGTATCCCCATCAGCATTCAAAGCGCCAATCCAAAATGACCGTCCTGACCCAAGCTGAAATTTCGGAATTCATCGACCGCGCCTTTGCCGAGGATATCGGGACTGGCGACATCACATCGGACAATGTCATTCCCGCTGATGCACGCCTGCGCGTCGCCCTTGAAACCCGAGAAGATATCGTGGTGGCTGGCCTTGATATTGCGCTTGATTGTTTTCGCAAGCTGGTCCCTGACGCCAAAATCGAAAAGCTTTGTGAAGACGGTGACGCGGTATCGGCCAAGGATGTTCTCGCCGTGGTCGAGGGCAATGCACGCGGCATTCTCACCGCCGAACGCACTGCGCTTAATACCCTGCAGCATCTTTCAGGGATCGCCACCACCACGCGCACCTATGTGAGCGCCATGGGCAACACATCGGCAAAGCTGCTTGATACCCGCAAAACACTTCCGGGCTGGCGTAAACTTGAAAAATACGCAACCCGTATGGGCGGCGCACAGAACCACCGCATGGGGCTTTATGACGGGGTGATGATCAAGGACAACCATATCGGTGTTGTCGGATCGATCACGAAATGCGTCGAAGCTGCCCGTGCGGCCAATCTTCCGAAAATCGAAGTTGAATGCGACACCCTTGATCAGGTGCTTGAGGCCACAGATGCAGGTGCTGATATCATCCTGCTTGACAACATGAATCCGGATGTACTGCGCAAGGCTGTTGCAATTGTAGGTGGTCGCTGTAAGACTGAGGCATCGGGCGGTGTAAACCTTCAAACCATTGGAGCCATTGCCGCCACCGGTGTCGATTACGTTTCAGTCGGGCGGATTACGCAATCAGCCCCGGCCGTCGATATCGGGCTTGATGTTGCGATCCTGTAAGGCCGCATGCGAAATCAGGAAAACCAGATAGAACCCGCCATCACCAAGGTGGTTGAAACCGCCAACTGGATATTGCGGGACGGTGCGAAAATCCTGTCTGTGCGCAGCCACGGGCGGGACCGGTTTTATCTGCCCGGTGGCAAGATTGATCCAGGCGAAACTGCACGCGATGCCATCCAGCGTGAAATCAACGAAGAACTTGGCGTCAGCCTGATCCCCGGCACAATTCGCACCCTTGGCACCTTTGCCGGACAGGGGCATAACCAGCCAGACGGCGCGATTGTCCGAATGACCTGTTTCACCGCCTATTATACCGGCGAACTTGCGCCTTCCCGTGAAATTGCCGAACTCCGCTGGCTCACCCCGCGCGAGCGCGATCTGATGGCCCCGATGGGCCAAAAGATCACTGCTGCATTGTTTGATATCTGATGCGACACGCTCTCGCCTAGCGCGGCGCATCCCCATCAGGATCACCACCGGCATCGGGAATAGAACGCCCTGCCGCATCCCCATCGCGCGAAACATCTTTTGCCGCGGATGGCGGGGTCGGTTTCTTTTCTGCCCCTTCGCCAATGTCATCGGCATCATCTGACGCCGACGGGTCAGGTTCATCATGCTTTTGCGCATCGCGCGCAGGCTCCCTGCGCCCCTGCCCGGCTTCACGAATTGCATCGGTCAGCTTATCGATATCGCGCAGATTAAGATCACGCTGCGGGAACGGAACTTCGACCCCGTCATCGCGGAAACGCTGCACCAGTTCAAAGCGAATTGAACTGGCAACCGCCAGGACATCTGCAATATCGCGCAGGAAATACCGCAATTCAAAATCAAGCGAACTGGCTCCGAAATCCATAAACACCACCTGGGGTGCCGGGTAACTCAGGATTTCGCGGCGTTTATCGGCCATTTCAAGCAGGATTTCGCGGACCTTTTCGACATCTGATCCATAAGACACGCCAATCTTGATGATGCCACGCCCTGAACGCTCCTTAAGCGTCCAGTTCAGAACCCGGTTGGAAATCAGTTCGGAGTTCGGGATCACAATCGACGATCGATCAAATGTTTCAATCTCGGTTGCACGCACCCGAATGTCTTTAACAAACCCCTGATCGGCCCCGACCACAATCCAGTCACCAACCTTGATCGGACGTTCGACCAGCAAGATCAGGCCGGAGACAAAGTTATTCACAATACTTTGCATGCCAAAACCGATACCGACCGAAATGGCACCGGCAATGATCGCAAGGTTGGACAAATCCATACCGGCGGCGGAAATTGCCATCAAAACCGCAAGGCAAATCCCGGCATAGCCAAAAATCGCCGAAACAGAATGCTGCAATCCCTGATCAAGTTTGGTGTTGGGCAAAACGCGCGTTGAAAGCATGCGTTGGAAGAACCGCATCAGGCCCAGCACAATGACAAACATCAGGACAGCCAGAAGGATCGCACGCAACGAGAAATGAATGCCGCCAACTTGAATACCGATGAAGGCCTGCTCGCCTGCGCTGATCAAATCAACCCATGCAATATCGGTAAAGACCATGACCGCAGCAGGGATTGCGATGATGACCATCACGACATCAATCGTTACCCGTAACCAGAAATACAATGTGCCGTGCACCGTATCGGGCGTGCTGTCATCTTTGGGTTCATCGGGCTGCACCAGATAGGTGTGCATCAAGGCCCGGAAAAATCCGCGCAACAGCCAGTAACAGGTCAGGAACGCCGCCGCCATGATCAGGTTTTCAAGAATAAACCGCGCCAGTGCGACATAGCCCAGCACCATCAGAACCGGCAAAACAATCGCAACAGCCTTAAGCCCCCGACGACTGCGGCGTTCCAGTTTGGCCCAAAATTCGTGCCGCACCCGTTCCCCATGGACCCAAAACACACCAAGCGAGCAGATATAAAGCAGGATCGAAATGACAAGGACATTGGTGATGCTTTGAATCAACGCAACATTCAGTGAAGTCCCAAGCGTGGTTGCCCCCTGCAGCAAGATCATATCGACAGCAAAAATCAGGGCGACGGCAAGCGATGCGACACCAACAACCCGTGCACCACGCGTGGTGGTCCCGGATCGGCGCAAAGTCGGGGCAAATGGCGAATGAACACTGCGGACCGACGCACCCACAAACAGCAAGAACAATGCCGCCGCAAAACATTGATGAATAAAGTCGCCCATACTGCCCTTAAGCAGCTCTTCCTGAGAGTCGAGCATGCTGTAGGCAATCAGAAGCGCAATGCCGGGCACCAATGCCGTAAAGACAAACCGGGTTCCCGAAATCAACGCAATCCGGTCTTCTTTTGGCATGACCTTCCAGCGGGCGGGGATGTATCGCAGAACGACGACCTCGCCACCAACCAAAGCCGCTAACACGACCATCGCCAAAAACACCAATCCCGGTGCGATTTCGCTCAACTCATCGGCAATAACGCCTTGGACTTCCAGATTGGAATAACGGGCCTGAACCATACTTGGAAAGGCAAGAATTTCACCCCCGGCATCACCCCAAATGCTGGGATCAAGCGGCACATCAACCCGACCCAGGATGCGCCGTGTAAAACGTTCTCGCGCCAAACTGGCCAACCGGTCTGAGAGTTCAGCAGCCCGGAAATCAACCAGTTCAATCTGTTTGATCAATCCACTTACTTTTGCAATATCCTGATTAAGCCGTTCGCGTTCACGGGCAACGGCGGGCACTTCGTCTTGCCCTTCCGCAGGCGGTTCGCCAAGTTTGCTTTTGGCGGCGTTTAATCGTTTCAGACGATCTGATGCCAAATTACGCAAGGCAGATGTCGCAACAGCCATTTGCTCGGTCGTTCTACGACCGTCCGATATCACACGGCCGAGAATTTCGCTGTTGCCCAACGCATCTTCAAGCTCACCAAGCTGCGTGTCCCATTCAGCGATACGCGCCTGGGCATTGTCGAGTTCAACCTTTTGAACTGCCTCTTGCCCCGGACCAATATCACCGCCAGACGTTGCATTCTGAGCCTGAAGATCTGCTGCCATTGCCATCACAAAAATACAAATGGCAAACCCGGCACATAAACGACGCATTGAACTCATGCTTGATATTCCACCATGATCCTCAAAAGAACGGTATTTGACCGTTTTTCCCGATTTGTAAACAGGTTACACTGAAGCTCATAACGAATCACGCAACGTTTCGTTCCCGGCAAGACACGACCCTCCATCCGTTTCTGTGCGTACCACAGTAAAAAGGGAACCAAAGATGACGACATCGGGTCTGATCAACGCATTCGACATCGCGCCAGACAGCTCAGCACAACCGATTGCCTGGGACAAAATTGCAACCCAGTTACCCGTGCTTGATAGCGGACATTATCTTTGGGTTCATCTCGACTGGATGGCCGATGGCGTTCATTCCTGGTTGACCGATATTGCCGGCATTGACCCGACCATTGCCAACAGTTTGGCAACCCGTGGCACGCGCCCGTCTGTCTTCTTCTATGATCATGGTTTTTCCATGAACCTTCGCGGGGTTAACCTGAACGCAGAAAATGACCCGGCGGATATGATTTCTGTGCGTTTCTGGCTTTCAGAAAACATCATAATCACGCTGCGCAATCAGTCATTGAAGGCTTTTGACGACATTCGAAGCGCCATTGCCGCAAACGCAGCCCCCAAAAGCCCCGACGATTTTGTTCTGACCGTTGCCGAACGGTTGGCCTATCGGGTTGAAAATGTTGTCCATGACCTTGAAGAAGACGTCGAAGCCCTTGAAGACGATCAGGTCGCCATGACCGAAGGGAAAACTCTCCCCTTACGCATGCGCGGGTCCGATATCCGCAATCAACTGTCACGCCTAAGACGCCATCTTGCGCCACAGCGCGATGCCCTTGGTTTGTTTGTCGAACAAAAACCCAGCTGGTCAGACAAACGGTTTAAACGGCGCGCCCGTGCGCTGGCCGATAAAACGATCCGCCAAGTCGAAGAATTCGATTCTTTGCGCGAACGTCTTCAAATTGTGAATGAAAATCTGATGGCGCTTGAAACCGAACGCATGAACAGAACCATGTATTGGCTAACTGTCATTGCCGGTCTGTTCCTGCCGATCAGTTTCGTCACCGGCCTTTTGGGGATCAATGTCGGCGGCATTCCTGCGGCGGATAGCCCGTTGGGGTTTGTCGGGGTTGCAATCATACTGGCCGCAATTGTCGCATTTGAAGTCTGGCTGTTTAAGAAAATGCGCTTGATCTAGATACACCAATTTCGTCATTCACTGCAGAGAAGACGGAACTGCAATGCAAAGCCCCTTATTGCAATGCAGTGCATCTTGGCGCTATGACATTGCCAACGCCCCCATTTCTTTCACTGCATTCGAGATATGTTGATGACCGACGGCCCGCTTTCACGTTATCGCGCGAAAATCACCTCTGGTGAGCTGTCCCACGATCCGATGCAGGAACTTTGTGCTGAAAAACTGCAAAGTCTTAGAAATGCGCTGACCCATTACGAGCCGGCAACCGGCACGGGTGGCTGGCGCGAACGGTTTGGGCTGACCCGTCGTCGCGACGAACCCACCCCGCCATCGGGGCTTTATATTTATGGTGAGGTCGGGCGTGGCAAATCGATGCTGATGGATTTGTTTTATGAAACCATCGACATTGAAAAAAAGCGCCGGGTTCATTTCCATGACTTCATGCAGGATGTGCATGAACGCATGCACCGTTATCGCCAGACCAAGAAAAAAGACGATGCCGATCCGATCCCGCCAATTGCGCGCGATCTGGCCGATGACGCATGGCTTTTGTGCTTTGATGAAATGCAGGTCACCGACATTACCGATGCCATGATCCTTGGCCGGTTGTTTGAACAGCTGTTCGATCATGGTGTGGTGATTGTCACCACCTCAAACCGCATGCCTGACGATCTTTATAAAGACGGATTGCAGCGCCAGAACTTTTTGCCCTTCATCGATATGATCAAGCACAAACTTGATGTTCTCGAACTGGCCAGTCAGACCGACTATCGCATGCGCAACCTGACCGCGGCGGACGTGTTTGTGTATCCGATCACGCAAAAGCAAGCCGCAAGCAAAATCGATGAGATGTTCAAAACCGTGACCGAAGGCGCGCGCGTTGCCGCCGATAGCCTGACGGTCAAAGGCCGCAAGATCGAGATTTCTGCCGTCGGTGCAGGTGTCGCCAAATTCAGCTTTGAAGAGCTTTGCACCCGCCCGCTTGGTCCGGGTGACTATATAGCACTTGCCACCCACTTCCATACGATCGTCATTGATTTCATCCCCAAGCTTCCCGATGCGCGTCGCGACTGGGCGAAACGGTTCGGAACCCTGATCGATGCGATGTATGAACATAAAACCAAACTGATTTGCGCCATCGAATGTGATCCGACAGATATTTATACCGACGGCGATTATTCATTCGAATTCCAGCGCACGGTATCGCGGATGACGGAAATGCGCAGTCAGGAATATCTTGATATGACGCATCTGACCTGATGGTCTGAGCGACCAATTGGGGGATTTGCCTCACCTGCGGCTATACCAGAAGCCCTCTGAATCCCCCTGATAGACCGGCTTTAAAACGACTCCACCCATCAGAGTTTAAAACCATCGCAATAATTCACCGTATGGGCGCGTATCGCCGGGCGATTCTTGCGTGAGCCATGTCACAAACGCATCTTCGCGCAAAATTCATCACATTAGAGATTTTTCGAATAGGCACGCCCTGCATGGCAGATAGCAGTTTGGCGCAATGCTCTGGCTGTTTCGCGGTGCTTTCAGGCCCGAATACGCAGCAAACACGCAGACTGCCTTTCCTTTAAGCAGGCCGCAACCGTAAACAGGCTTTGGTTTTGCTGCGCATTCGCCCATCTTCGCATCTGCAACATGAATGGTTTTTGAGCTTTTAGACCATAGTTGCAACAAACCCCGAACCGGCAGTTTTCCTCGTGAAAACAGCAGGGTTTCCCCTTGTAAATCAGGACAAATCAGTTTAGGACACTTGGTGTTTACGAACGATTATTTCGCGTTCGCAGGTTTAAATTTTCAATCGCGCTCCCAACTTGAGTTTGACCCCCAGGAAGCGCAATAGGGAAGAAGGTAACGGAATGGCCCGCAACAAGATCGCGCTCGTCGGTGCTGGCAATATTGGTGGCACACTTGCACACCTCGTCGGACTGAAAGAGCTTGGCGACGTCGTCCTTTTCGACATCGTTGATGGCATGCCACAGGGCAAGTCGCTCGACATTGCTGAATCCTCCCCCGTCGACATGTTTGATGCCGACCTCAAGGGTAGCAGTGACTATAAAGACATCGCAGGCGCTGATGTCGTCATCGTCACCGCAGGTGTCGCCCGCAAACCGGGCATGAGCCGTGATGATCTCATCGGCATCAACACCAAAGTCATGACCCAGGTTGGTCAGGGCATTAAAGAACATGCACCTGACGCATTCGTCATTGTCATCACCAACCCGCTTGATGCGATGGTTTGGGTGATGCAGCAGGCAACCGGCTTCGATCCGAAGAAAGTTGTCGGCATGGCAGGCGTTCTGGACTCAGCACGTTTCCGTTACTTCCTCGCAGAAGAATTCAAAGTTTCGGTCAAGGACGTTACCGCATTCGTTCTTGGCGGCCACGGCGACACCATGGTCCCGTCGATCCGCTATTCGACCGTTGCAGGCATCCCGGTTCCTGACCTGATCAAAATGGGTTGGACCACGCAGGAGAAAATCGACGAGATCGTGCAGCGCACCCGTGATGGTGGCGCCGAAATCGTTGCTCTGCTGAAAACCGGTTCTGCTTTCTATGCTCCGGCTGCTTCGGCAGTCGCAATGGCAGAAAGCTACCTGAAAGATCAGAAACGCGTCATGCCGGTTGCTGCTTACCTGAGCGGCGAGTATGGCGTTGATGGTATTTACGTTGGCGTCCCGGTTGTTCTGGGAGCTGGCGGTGTTGAGCGTATTGTCGAGATCAATCTTGATGAGTCCGAAAAAGCAAACTTCGAAAATTCCGTGAACGCAGTTCGCGGACTGGTCGAAGCTGCCAAGGGCATGCTCTAAGAACGCGAAACGGGCTGGTCAGTGACCAGCCCGTTTTTCAATCATTGTCGTTTGTATGACGTCAATGATCGCGGGCCTCGCAAACAAAGTCCCTCTCGCAAGATAATGGGGACGTTGAAATCCCGATTTCTGACCCACAGGAAATCGTACGGAAGGCAAGAAAGCGACCGAACATGAATATTCATGAGTACCAGGCGAAAGAAATTCTTCGCAAATACGGTGTGACCGTGCCGAACGGCAAAGTTGCATATACCGCCGAAGAAGCCATCGAAGCTGCCCAGTCACAGGCTGGTCCGGTTTACGTGGTGAAATCCCAGATCCATGCAGGTGGCCGCGGTAAGGGCACCTTCAAGGAAGCCAAAGCAGGCGATAAAGGCGGCGTTCGCGTTGTCAAAAGCGTCGAAGAAGTTGGCGTAAACGCAGGACAGATGCTCGGTTCGACCCTGGTGACCCACCAGACCGGCCCGGACGGCAAAGAAGTCAAACGCGTTTACATCGAAGAAGGCTGCGATATCGCACGCGAACTGTATCTTTCGGTTCTCGTCGACCGCGCTTGCTCGCGCGTGATCTTCATGGCTTCCACCGAAGGCGGAATGGACATTGAAGAAGTAGCAGAAGCAACCCCGGAAAAGATCATCACCGTTGATATCGATCCGGCAGCCGGCTTCTCGGGCTTCCACGGCCGTAAACTGGCATTCGCACTTGGCCTCGAAGGCAAGCAGGTTTCCAAAGCTGTCAAATTCATGTCGGCAATGTACCAGTGCTTCCTCGACACCGATGCTGCCATGGTTGAAATCAACCCGCTGGTCGTGACCGGTGAAGGCGATATCATTGCGCTTGATTGCAAAATGAACTTCGACGACAACGCGCTGTTCCGTCATCCGGACATCGAAAACCTGCGCGACGAAGACGAAGAAAACCCGGCTGAACTTGAAGCTGCCAAACACAGCCTCAACTACATCAAGCTCGATGGTACCATCGGCTGCATGGTGAATGGCGCAGGCCTTGCCATGGCAACCATGGACATCATCAAGCTTTATGGTGGCGCACCGGCAAACTTCCTTGACGTTGGTGGCGGCGCAACCAAAGAACGCGTTACCACGGCCTTCAAACTGATTTTGTCTGATCCGAATGTCGAAGGCATTCTGGTCAACATCTTTGGTGGCATCATGCGTTGTGACGTGATCGCCGAGGGCGTTATCGCCGCGGCACGCGAAGTCAGCCTGAACGTCCCGCTGGTCGTTCGCCTCGAAGGTACGAATGTCGAACTTGGCAAGAAGATCCTCGAAGAGTCGGGTCTGCCGATTGTTTCGGCTGACAACCTTGCCGATGCCGCCGAAAAGGTGGTCAAAGCTGTGAAGGAGGCCGCGTAACTATGGCTGTTCTCGTCGATAAAAACACCAAAGTTATCTGCCAGGGTTTCACTGGTTCGCAGGGTACCTTCCACAGCGAACAAGCAATTGCCTATGGCACCAAAATGGTTGGTGGCGTAACCCCGGGTAAAGGCGGCACCAAGCACCTTGACCTGCCGGTTTTCAACACCGTTGCCGAAGCGAAACACGTCACCGAAGCAAATGCTTCTGTGATCTATGTTCCGCCGCCCTTCGCTGCAGATGCAATTCTTGAAGCCATCGATGCAAAAATCGAACTGGCTGTCTGCATCACCGAAGGTATTCCGGTTGCTGACATGGTCCGCGTCAAGCGTGCGCTCGAAGGTTCTTCGACCCGCCTGATCGGCCCGAACTGCCCGGGTATCATCACGCCAGACGAATGCAAAATCGGCATCATGCCGGGTCACATTCACCGTCGTGGTAAAATCGGTATCGTATCGCGTTCCGGTACACTCACCTACGAAGCAGTTGCACAGACCACGGCCGCAGGCCTGGGTCAGTCGACCTGTATCGGTATCGGTGGTGACCCGGTTAACGGTACCAACTTCATCGATTGCCTTGACCTGTTCCTGCGGGATCCGGAAACCGAAGGCATCATCATGATCGGTGAGATCGGTGGTACAGCAGAAGAAGAAGCATGTGAGTTCTTGAAAGCTTCGGCCGTCAAGAAACCGGTTGCAGGCTTCATCGCCGGTGTTACCGCACCTCCGGGTAAACGCATGGGCCATGCCGGTGCGATCATCTCCGGTGGTCAGGGTACCGCGGACGCAAAAATGGACGCAATGCGCAGTGCTGGCGTTCTTGTTGCTGATTCGCCTGCAAGCCTCGGCTCGACCATGCTGAAGGCTTTGAAGGGCTAATCTGGGTAGTCAGAGGAAAGGCAAGGGGGGGCGTGGTCCTTCTTGGGGACCATGCCTTCCAAGACCACAAATGAAACCTCAAGATCTCGACACGATTCTGAACGAGTCGAACGCAACCTACATCGCTGAACTCTACGCCCGGTATGTGGAAAACCCGTCTGCGGTTGACCAGAGCTGGGCAGAGTTTTTTGACGGGTTGCAGGACGACGCCTCCGATCTCCTCGCAGAAATGCGTGGGCCTAGCTGGCAGCCGCGGGAAACCAAGGTCGTCGGCGGCATGGAGGGATACGACGTCTCACAAGGGCATGCCGAACGCCCGACCCAGATGGGTTACGCGCCGGCAGCTCATGCGGCATCTTCGGGTAATCAGGTAAATTCTGATGTCATCCGTGCTGCGACCAATGATTCCATTCGCGCATTGATGTTGATCCGATCCTATCGTGTGCGTGGACATCTGGAAGCCAATCTTGATCCGCTTGGTATCGCTCCGCGCGATCCGCATCCGGAACTTGATCCGAAAACTTACGGCTTTACCGAAAACGATCTGGACCGTCCGATTCACATCGCCAATGTTCTTGGCCTTGAAACCGCGACCATCCGCCAGATTGTATCGCTTGCCCGCAAAACCTATTGCGGCTCGATCGGTATTGAATTCATGCACATTCAGGAACCTGAACAGAAGTCATGGATTCAACAGCGTATCGAAAGCATCGGCAACCAGACGCAGTTTACGGCACGCGGCAAAGAAGCGATCCTTGAACGCCTCGTCGAAGCCGAAGGTTTCGAAAACTATCTGCACACCAAATATGTCGGGACCAAACGTTTCGGGATCGATGGTGGCGAAGCCCTGATGCCGGCAATGGAACAGATCCTCAAACGTGGGAGCCAACTTGGCATCCGCGAGGTTGTGTTCGGCATGCCGCACCGTGGCCGCTTGAACGTTCTTGCCAACGTTCTGAACAAACCTTTCCAGGCAATCTTCTCGGAATTCATGGGCAACCCGTCCAAGCCGGAAGATGTGATGGGCTCGGGCGATGTTAAATATCACCTTGGCACATCTGCCGACCGCGAATTTGACGGCAATGTTGTTCACCTCTCGCTGACGGCGAACCCGTCACACCTTGAGGCGGTTAACACTGTTGTTCTCGGTAAGGTCCGCGCCAAACAGGCGCAACGCAAAGACACCAATCGCGAGCAGGTTATGGGTATCCTCCTGCACGGTGATGCGGCCTTTGCCGGTCAGGGTCTTGTCGCAGAAACCTTCGATCTGTCGCACCTCAAAGGCTATCGTACCGGCGGTACGATCCACTTTGTCGTCAACAACCAGATCGGTTTCACGACCAAACCAACCGATTCACGTTCGTCGCCCTATTGCTCGGACATTGCCAAAGTCGTTCAGGCACCCATCCTGCACGTCAATGGGGATGATCCCGAAGCTGTGGTCCATGCCGCGCGTATTGCGACTGAATTCCGTCAGGAATTCAAACAGGACGTTGTCATCGACATGTTCTGCTATCGCCGCTTTGGCCACAATGAAAGCGACGAACCGGCATTCACCCAGCCAAAAATGTATGACGTGATCGGCAAACATCCGACCACCAAAGACATTTATGCGCAGCAGCTGATCAAGGAAGGTCTTCTGACCGAAGAACGCATCAAGGAACTGGACAAGTCATTCCAGAACTACCTTGATGAAGAATTCAAGGCGTCAGAAAACTACCGTCCGAACAAAGCTGACTGGCTTGAAGGTAAATGGTCGGGCCTTGCTTCATCGCATGGTGAAGATGCTGACTGGACCGGTGAAACCGGTGTTGAAGCTGATCTGCTTGCCGAAGTCGGACGCGCTTTGTCCACCCCGCCAAGCGATTACAACATCAACAAAAAGATCCTTCGTCAGTTGAAGGCCAAAGCCAAGATGTTTGAAACCGGCGAAGGTTTCGACTGGGCGACGGCTGAAGCCATGGCATTTGGTACCCTGATGTGCGAAGGAACGCCGGTTCGTTTGTCCGGTCAGGATTGCCAACGCGGGACCTTCTCGCAGCGTCATGCCAAACTGATCGATCAGACCAACGAAGCAAAATACACCCCGCTCAACAACATCCGTACCGGTCAGGCCGAGCTTGAAGTTCTCAACTCGCCACTGTCCGAAGCAGGTGTTCTTGGCTTTGAATACGGCATCACCCTTGCAGAACCGCACTCCTTGGTTCTTTGGGAAGCTCAATTCGGTGATTTTGCCAACGGTGCACAGGTCATCATTGACCAGTTCATCAGCTCGGGCGAAGCCAAATGGCTGCGCATGTCGGGTCTGGTGATGCTTCTGCCGCACGGTTACGAAGGCCAGGGCCCGGAACATAGTTCTGCGCGTCTGGAACGTTACCTGCAGCTTTGTGGTGAAAACAACATGCAGGTGGCCAACGTCACGACCCCTGCAAACTATTACCACATACTGCGCCGTCAGATTCGTCGCTCGTTCCGTAAACCGCTGATCCTGATGACGCCGAAATCGCTTCTGCGTCACAAGCAGTGTGTGTCGTCCCTGTCCGAATTCAGTGCAGGCACGACATTCCTTCCTGTGATCAGCGAAGCTGGCAAGCTGACCGATGACAAAAAAGTCAAACGCGTCGTTCTGTCGTCGGGTAAGGTCTATTACGATCTTCTCGCCGAACGTGAAAACCGTGGCATTGACGATGTTGCACTTGTCCGTGTTGAACAGCTTTATCCGTGGCCGGAAAAAGAACTGGCAACCGAACTGGCGAAATATCCGAATGCTGATGTTGTCTGGTGTCAGGAAGAATCCGAAAACATGGGTTCCTGGTACTTTGTCGATCGTCGTATCGAAGCCGTGCTTTCCAGCATCAAACACAAGACGGGTCGTCCCGTCTATGTCGGTCGCGCAGCATCCGCTTCGCCGGCAACGGGTCTTCTGAAGGCCCACTTGCGTGAACAGGCCGAATTGGTCGATGCGGCACTTAGCGTCAAATAGCTTTCCCGAACGGGCGAGAAATCGCCCGTTCGTTACGTTCATTTAGAATTCATTCGCATCACGGCAGACCCACACTGCCTGATTGAAAAAACGGTCGAGGAAAAAATGGCGACTGAAGTTAAAGTTCCCACGCTGGGCGAGTCTGTATCCGAAGCCACAGTGGCAAAATGGTACAAAAAAGTTGGTGATGCTGTTGCTGCCGACGAACCGATTGTCGAACTTGAAACCGACAAAGTAACCGTCGAAGTGAACGCACCGGTTGCCGGCGCGATTGCTGAGCTGGTTGCGGCCGAAGGCGACGAAGTTGAAGTTGGCGCCCTGATCGCCATGATCAACGAAGGTGCCGCTGGCGCTGCTGCTGCTCCGGCAGAAGAAAAAGCAGAAGCCGCACCGGCCAAAGAAGAGAAAGCAGCTCCTGCAGCGGCGCCGGCACCTGCTGCCGCACCGGCCACTGCAACTGCAGCCAACACCGATCACCCGCTGCCACCGGCAGTACGCAAACTGGTCGAAGACAACAATCTTGACCCGGCCGCCATCCCGGCAACCGGCAAAGACGGTCGTCTGACCAAGGGTGACGTTATGGATTATCTTGCTGGTGGCAAACCGGCACCGCGTGCAGCCGCACCGGTTGCAAGTGCCCCGGCGGCTCCGAAACCTGAACGTGCTCTGCGCGACGGTGAAGAGCGTGTCAAAATGTCCAAACTGCGCCAGACCATTGCGCGCCGTTTGAAAGAAGCTCAGAACACTGCGGCCATGCTGACCACTTATAACGAAGTGGACATGACCAACCTTCTGGCTTGCCGTAACAAATACAAAGACGGTTTCGAGAAGAAACACGGTGTGAAGCTTGGCTTCATGTCCTTCTTCATCAAAGCCTGCACCACGGCGCTGAAAGAATGGCCGGCAGTTAATGCCGAAATCGACGGCACCAGCTTCATCTACAAAAACTACTGCGATATCGGCGTTGCTGTCGGTACCCCGCAGGGTCTGGTTGTTCCGGTTATCCGTTCGGCAGAAGAAAAGAACTTTGCTGATCTGGAAAGCACCATTGTTGATTTCGGCAAGCGTGCACGTGACGGAAAACTCGGCATGGACGAAATGACCGGCGGCTCCTTTACCATCTCGAATGGTGGTGTCTTTGGTTCGCTTCTGTCATCCCCGATCCTGAACGCACCGCAGTCCGGTATCCTCGGCATGCATAAAACCCAGATGCGCCCGGTCGCAATCGACGGCAAAGTCGAAATTCGTCCGATGATGTATCTGGCCCTGTCCTATGACCACCGTATCATTGACGGCCGTGAAGCCGTTTCCTTCCTGGTACGTGTCAAGGAATGCATCGAGGATCCAGAACGCATCCTGCTCGACATCTGATCAGACAAAAGGATCACAGAACTCATGAGTGAGAACTACGACATTGTCGTGATCGGTGGCGGTCCTGGCGGTTATGTTTGCGCCATCCGCGCCGCACAGCTTGGCCTTAAAGTTGCCTGCGTTGAAAAACGTGGCGCACTTGGCGGTACCTGCCTCAATGTAGGCTGCATTCCGTCCAAGGCTTTGCTGCATTCATCACACCTGTTCGAAGAGGCGTCCGAGCATTTCGATACCCACGGTATCGAAATTTCCAAGCCGAAGGTCAATCTTGATAAGATGATGGCCCGCAAGGACAAGGTTGTTGATTCCAACGTCAAAGGGATCGAATTCCTGTTCAAAAAGAACAAGGTTACCTATGTCAAAGGTGCTGGCGAGATCATCTCGCCGACCTCGGTCAAGGTTGCCCTTCTTGATGGCGGCGAAGAAACCCTGACCACCAAGAACATCGTCATCGCGACGGGTTCGGAAGTCACCCCGCTGCCGGGTGTCGAGATTGACGAGAAAAATATCGTCTCCTCGACCGGCGCACTGGTTCTTCCGAAAGTGCCAAAGAAGATGGTTGTCATTGGTGCGGGCGTGATCGGCCTTGAACTTGGTTCGGTCTGGCGTCGCCTTGGCTCTGAAGTCACGGTTGTTGAATTCCTTGACCGCATTCTGCCGGGCATGGATGGCGATCTGGTCAAACAGACCCAGCGCATCTTTGCCAAACAGGGTCTGGACTTCAAACTCGGCCATAAAGTCACTGCGGCAAAAACCACCAAGTCTGGTGTGACCCTGACTGTTGAACCGTCCAAAGGCGGCGATGCACAGGAAATCAAAGCAGACGTGGTTCTGGTTGCCATCGGTCGTCGTCCTTATCTTACCGGCCTTGGCCTGGATAAAGTTGGTGTTGAACTCGACGAACGCGGTCGTGTCAAAACCGATGAACATTTCCAGACCAATGTTGGCGGCATCTTTGCGATTGGCGATACCATCGTCGGTCCGATGCTGGCCCATAAGGCTGAGGAAGACGGCGTTGCACTGGCAGAAATGATTGCTGGCGAAGAAGGCCATGTCGATTACGGCAAGGTCCCGGGTGTTGTTTACACCTGGCCAGAAGTTGCTGCTGTTGGCAAAACCGAAGAGCAGCTGAAGGAAGAAGGCGTTGACTATAAAGTCGGCAAATTCCCCTTCACCGCCAATGGCCGCGCCAAAGCAATGGAAAGCACCGAAGGGTTCGTCAAAATCCTTGAAGACAAGAAAACGCACCGCGTTGTCGGCGCGCATATTGTCGGTCCGGCTGCTGGCGATCTGATTGCCGAAGTGGTTCTGGCGATGGAATATGGCGCTTCTGCCGAAGACATTGCACGTACCTGTCACGCCCATCCGGCACTTGGCGAATCCGTCAAAGAAGCTGCGATGGATGCAGACAAACGCGCGATCCACATGTGATTCATCAGACTATTGTCTGATCGGCAAACGGCCGCTCCATTTGGGGCGGCCGTTTTGTTTTTCAAATGGCGATATTTTGTAGCCAAACCCGCCCCGATATTTGGGTTAAGTCATTCAGACAAGGCCGCTTTGCGAAATTGTCGTACTTTTGGCGCGTGACCTGCTGATACCTTCGGGATTAGGATGATCAATCACGATTAAACGCCCGGAGATCGAACATGACCTTATCCATCGGCGTGGTTGCCCATGACCGTCGTAAACGCGAAATGGCCGACTGGTTGGAAAAGCACAAAGACAGCTTTGCCAAAACCCGCATCTTTGCCACCGGCACCACCGGGCGCGTGTTGCAGGAACGGTTTCCCGCATTTGATATCAATCCGTTGAAAAGTGGCCCGTTTGGTGGTGATCAACAGCTTGGGTCAATGATTGCGCATCGCCAACTTCAAGCCATGTTCTTTTTCACCGATCCCATGACGCCCCATCCCCATGATGTTGATGTGCGGGCACTGATCCGGTTGGCCAATCTGTATGAAGTACCAATTGCGTGTAATCAAAGCACGGCGGATCTTCTCATCAGCAATCCAAGGTTCGAGGAAATCTGCGAACAATATCGCGATCATTCACCCGAACAGGTCTTTGCCGATTATAACAATCGCAAGGTCTAGAAAACCCACGACATCACTTGCGTAACCTTTATCTGTCACCGCCCCACCAAGAGCCCCATCCGCCATGCAACTTGCCTATGAGCTGATCGCTGCAATCTTTCCGATCTTTGCTGCAATCCTTGTCGGGGCAGCGCTTAAACGGTATTTGATCACGGGTGCAGATATCTGGGCCGGGATAGATCGGCTGACCTATTATCTGCTGTTGCCATCGCTTTTGATTGTCGAGATTTACCGCGCCGATTTTTCAAGCGGGCATGCCGGAACGGCCGTTGGCATCACCCTTGCCGCCACACTTGGATTATCTGGGGTATTGCTTTTACTACGCCCCGTGATCACGCAGAACACGCCGCTGTTCACGTCAATATTCCAAGGATCCGTCCGCTATAACAGTTACGTCCTGCTGGCGGTTGCCGATGCACTTTACGGGGCAGAGGGACTTGCCCTTGCCATTGTCTTTATTGCGGTGATGGTGATTGCCACCAACTTGCTGGGTGTCGTGGTTTTAAGTGCGTTTAGCAGAGGAAAAAGCAACGCCAAACGCATCATTGGCGGCGTTGTCAAAAACCCGATCATCATTGCCGCCGGGGCGGGGGCGGTTTTGAATGTAAGCAACATTCACGTGCCCCTGACGATCGAAAATACAGCCGCACTGTTTAAAACGGCTGCCTTGCCGCTAAGCTTGCTATCGGTCGGGGCGGGGCTTCGCTTTATCCTTGATAAACAGGCCTTGGGTGCCATCGCCCTTGCGACAACGATCAAGCTGGCGGTACTGCCCGTGATCACGGGCATCTGCCTGCATCTTGCCGGGATCGATGGCATGGTGTTGGCGATGGGAGTTTTCTATGCCGGTATGCCGTGTGCCGGAAATGCCTATATTCTTGCACGGCAATTGAACGGCGATCCCGATGCCATGGCATCGATCATCACGCTGGAAACGTTACTCTCCGCCTTCAGCGTCGCTGTCATCGCCGGTGTACTGAGCATCAATTGATACTGCATGGGCGGCGTATTCACCATCAAAGCCACAGGCTTCCAAACCGGCACGCATCAATTCTGGCGGCGGGGCATCGACAATCACGGGATCACGTTCTTCGTGGAACGGAACAATGATCTGACGGGATAGCAGCATCAAGGTCGGTGGTGCGCCAAAGATCGGCACCCCGTCTGCCCGACCATAAAACGGATCACCAATCACCGGATGACCGACATGATCCAGATGCACACGCAGCTGATGGGTCCTCCCGGTATGGGGCACAAGTTCCAGCCAGGTGATGTCCTGACCATCGGCATCCTTACCGCGACCCAGCACCTTATATTCGGTCTTTGACGGCTGACCATCTTCGTGGACCAGCATGCGCCAGCCACTTTCATCATTGGTCTTGCCAATCGGCTCGTCGATGAAACCATGGTCATCTGCCATCGCACCGCGCACCACCGCCCAATAGGATTTACCGATTTTCTTTTCGGTAAACAGGCGGGTGATTTTCTTGGACGATTTCGGATGACGACACAAAAGCAGGCACCCTGCCGTGTCGCGGTCCAGTCGATGGGCCAATGTTGGTTCGGGCTGAATGCCGAATTTCAAATCCGGCAAATACGCATCAACATGGAAATAGGTTTTCGGCCCGCCGTGCGATGCCAATCCGGGCGGCTTGTTCAGCACGATGATGTTGGAATCACGGTGCAATACATGCGCAATGAGGTCTTCGGCAATTGGGTGAAGCATGGCGTGGCCTTTCATATATGCCCCTGCTTTACCCCATCAGGCTGGTGGCGGCAATGATCATGACGTTTGATCCATGAATGTGTGGCTTACGTAACAAGAAGAAATCATCACTTATTCAATCGGTCCAAACGCAATAGGGACATTCAGGATCATGATGCCTTCGAGAATGCCGGTTCGCCCTCTACTCTTTGCAGTCACATTGCTTGTTTCAATGGTTGTTAACGTACCGCTGTTGACTGGTGGCGCCCATGCATCCCCGGTGAACCAAAACGACCCTGTGATCCCGAATACTGATCAGCGTGACCTATCGACATTGGCTGTTGGGTTTGCCGACCCCGCAACCTGCCAAACGTTTGACCCGATTAGCCGATACGGGTCCATCTTGCAGTTTCAAATTCGGCGTAACGATGCGCCAGTTGGTCGCCACATTGTGCAATTTAACCGTGGCCGTGATGGACTTCAGGTAATTGCCCAAACTGCCATCGATATCAGTTTCTTTGGCTTTAACGCCTATAGCTTTCGCTATCGGTCTGAAAGCCTGTGGCGAGACGGGGAACTTAGCGCCCTTTCAGTGAAGGTTGATGACGACGGCGAAATGTCGAACGTAGAGGCCGCGCGCGATCAAAGCGGGCTTCTGGTAAGCGGCCCGGACGGCGAGGAAACATTACCGTCTGGCATCTTTCCAACAGATCATTGGCATTGCGGGGTTCTGGGCAGCACGTCGGTTCTCAATACCATTACGGGCAAGCCCAACGATGTTGATATCACAGCCAAACCCAGTGCAATGCTCAGCACAACGAACGGGGAGCTTCGTGCGACCCAGTTTACCTATGATGGCGAACTGCAAACCAATGCATGGTATGATCGCGATGGCCGTTGGGTCGGGTTGCAATTCAAGGCGCGTGATGGATCAGAAATCACCTATCGCTACATGAATTGTACGGCCCAAACAGCATTTGAGGATCGCGGATGAAAAAGCAATTCGAAACCATCTGGATCGTCGGTGCATCCGCCGGGATCGGCGCAGCATTGGCACAGAAATTTCACGAAAACCCGACATCACCCAATCAAAAAATCATCATTTCTGCCCGAAATGCCGATAAATTGCGTGCTTTCGCAGATGAAATGCCCGGAATCACCCCTGTTGCTGTCAATGTGACCGATCCAAATGCGGTTAAAATGGCCATAACTAGCATTGAAGATCAATTTGGCCTGCCTGACTTGGTGGTTTTGGCTGCCGGTATCTATTCACCGATGAAGGTTGCCGGGTTTTCGGCTGAAACCATCCGCAGTCACATGGATACCAATTACATGGGTATTGTGAATTGTCTGGAACCGTTACTGGCCAAAATGCGCGCGCGTAAATCGGGTGAAATTGCCGTTGTTGCCTCGGTCGCGGGGTATCGTGGCCTGCCCAACGCGGCGGCCTATGGCCCGACCAAGGCCGCTTTGATTAATCTGTGTGAAACGCTGCATACGGAATTAACCGATAGTGGTGTTTTGCTGCGCGTGATTAATCCGGGGTTCGTTAAAACCAGACTGACCGACAAGAACGATTTTGCCATGCCCTATTTACTTACCCCCGATGAGGCGGCCGGTTTCATGTACCGGAATTTATGCGGAAATAACGGGTTCGAGATTGCCTTTCCACCGCCCTTTGTCCGGCAGTTAAAACTGACGCGTATTTTGCCCTATGGGCTTTATTTCAAACTGATGCGCAAATTGGTGAGAGCATGAACGAAATTATCGACAGGCAGCAGAGTTTGCTTGCTGCATACGCCACTTATTTTGAAACGCTATCACCCGAAACAGTCGATCAGTTATCTTCAATGGTGAGTGATGATTTCGCGTTTCAGGATCCGTTTACGACATTGCATGGGCCAAGCGACGTTTGCGCCTATCTTGCCAAGGCCTTTAGCGATACGGAAAATCCCCGATTTATTGTCACGCACCGTGCGATTGATGGCGATATGGGGTTTCTGCGCTGGAAGTTCAGCGCCAAGGTCAAGGTCATCGGACATTGGAAATTTACAGGAATGTCCGCAGTGACATTCACCGAAGATGGCGGTTTGCTGACATCCCATATTGATCATTGGGATGCCGGGCAAAACTTTTATGGCAAATTACCCGTGTTGGGTTGGATTATTCGGCGGCTTGCGCGACGCGTGGGGACTTTGTGAAGAACAGGGTCACTTCACCAATTTCAAAGCCCCATTTTTTCACCCGTGCACGATTGACCAAAACACCATCAGGCTGCAGGAACATCCAGTCGTTAAAGCCAACCCGCCAAGTCCCGTCACCAACCTTAAGGTCCATGTCATAGGACCAGTTCAGTGCGTTGCCATACTGGCTTCCGACGGCACTACCGACAATATCATCTGCCTGACCGACATAGCTGTGCTCACCGGTTTTCGTGATCACCCAGACACGTCGATCCGTTTCGCCATCGTCATAGATAAAATCTTCTTCAAGGGTCAGCACATCGTCCTGGATCGTGCCGGTGATATCGACGGTAAACTGCCGACGCAATTTACCAAACCGGTCTTCAAATATGCCCCACGCCCGACTGTTTCCTTCGAAATAATCAAAGACATCGAAGTAGGGTTCTTTTTGGGCAAAATCCTGCGGCTTCATCGACCCACATCCGGTTAAGACCATCAAAAAACACAACGCGATTAAGTTCCGCAGCATCAGCTTGCTCCTGCTTTCATGCCCAAGATCAAACGGTGCGGCGTGACAGGCGCCGACGAATGGCAACCTGATGCATGGCATCCAATGGAAACCGCCACATCATTCCGATTGCTCCTGCTTTTAATACGACGGGGATCACCGCATAGATCATTACAAGCACGACCAAAGCCGCAGAATTATCCGTTCCGGTTTCAGTCAGGCCAAAGGCCCCCAAAATCGGCAAGGCAATCCCGGCGGCAAGCGCCATGGCAAGCTTGTTGGCCATGTTCCAAAGGGCGAATAAAAGGGCGGTGCGTCTTTTGCCAAACCGGTAATGATCCCAGTCATCAACATCGGCCTGAATTGCGGGTGGCAGGGCAAGATCCGCGCCCAATGCCGCCCCGGTTACAAGACAAATGACCCCAAAGGCCATGGCATCGCCTGCCGCCAAAAACGGCACAAAGCAAAAGGCAATGATTGCCATCAGCATGGCACCACACCAGACCCGGTGTTTCCCCATCCGCGCAGACAGGAACACCCACAACGGGATCGCCACAATTGCCGCAACGAAATACAAAAGGATCAATGTATTTTCAGTGTCCTGATCGAGTTGCAGGTAGTAGCGAACAAAAAGCGGGAAACAGACCGCCGGAAATCCGGCAGCCAACCCATTGATCATCCAGGCTGAAAGCAAACGCACAAACAAACGATTGTCGCGCAGGCTTCGCCACCCAAGGCGTACGTTTAGGGCGATGGTGTTTTTGTTTGATGCGATTGTGCGCTTATGCTGCGCAACAGGATCTGGAACTTTCCAGACCAGAAGGCTTATGAAAACAGCGCCAAGAACAAGTGTGACCAAGGCAAGGGATCGGATTTCACCGGCCCGATCCGGGGCATTGATCAAAACCGGAATAGCCCCGGCAAGAACAACCCCGATCAACCCTGCCCCTTCTCGAAGGGCGGTCAAGGATGTGCGTTTTTGATAATCCCCTGACAGATCCGCACCCAAGGCCAGATAAGGCACCTGAAACATCGTCCAACCCAGAAACAACACGCTGGCCCAGATAAAAAGGTAGCCGGCACTGGGTTGATCGGACGGTGTGAACAAATACCAAAGCCCGCCCCCGGCAATCACCGCGCCAAACCCGATCCAAATTTTGCGCATACCCGATTTATCAGACAGCCAGCCGATCAGGGGATCGGTCAGCATATCGATCATGCGGACCAGTAAAAGAACAACCCCCGTCAGCGCCAATCCAAGGCCAAGGTCATCACCATAATAACTTGGCAACAACACATAGGCCGGAATGGTCGGCACAGCCGCCGCCATTGCCGGAAGGGCGTAAAAAACCGTCGTGTTTGGGGGGTAATTAGGCGCTCGCATTTTGGGGATGTTCGATCACGAACAGTCCAACATCGATTGATCCATGATCAAATCCGATTTCGCAATAGGCCAGATAATATTCCCACATGCGTTTGAACCGAAGATCAAAGCCCTGTTTGGCAATGTCATCCCAACCATGCTGAAAACGGCGCTGCCATTCTGCCAATGTCCGGGCATAGGATTTGCCGAAAAATTCAGAATGCTGCAGATACAATCCGGCATTTGCCACGGCACCGGCCAAAGCGGTTGGTGATGGCAACATGCCACCCGGGAAGATATAGCGCTGGATGAAATCCGCACCCTTGCGATAGGTTTCAAACCGGTCATCATCAATTGTGATGATCTGCAAAACAGCCTTACCACCGGGCTTCAGGCGATTGCGGATCATGTCGAAATAGGTCGGCCAATGTTCTTCGCCGACGGCTTCGAACATCTCGATCGAAACGATTTTATCAAACTGGCCTTCCTGATCGCGATAATCGCGCAACACGATATCGGTGCGATCATTAAGCCCCTGCATCAGCAAACGGCGACGGGCAAAGGCATGCTGTTCTTGTGACAAGGTAAGCCCGGTCACATTACAGCGATAGGTTCCGGCTGCCAGTTCGGCAAAGCCACCCCAACCACAGCCAACTTCAAGAACCTTCTCGCCGGGTTGTAGTTCGGCCAAATCGCAAATGCGTTGATATTTGGCGGCCTGTGCGGATTCCAAAGACATATTGGTGCGGCGATAATACCCCGACGAATAGGTCATGCTTGGATCAAGCCACGCGCTGTAAAAATCGTTCCCCAGATCATAGTGATAAGAGATATTTCGTTTTGATCCTTCAAGCGTATTGGCGTTACGAAGATGACCGATCCGCGCAATCGTCCGGGCCAAAAATCCACCAGCCAGTCGCGCCTTGACGATGGCTTCGTTTAGCATCGCGATGCGCATGATCCGGGTAATGTCCGGGCTGCTCCAACTGCCATCCATATAGGCCTCGGCAAAGGCAACATCACCGCCGGTCGCCAGTTTCCGGATGGCCTGCCAGTCGTGAATATGAATGGCCGCCTGAAGATCGGTTTCCCGCTCACCGGTTACATACAGATTGTCACCATCGGGCAGCACAATTGTCAGGCGCCCGTAATGCAGATGCGACAGCACCCGGCGTAGCATCGATTTTAAAAGGCTGCGGCTACCCGTCATGCTGCCCAGCATCGGCACAAGACGATCACGCAGGGGATTTGCAGTTCCAGAAACAGTACGATTGCGGTCGGGCATTTTTGTTATCTCTTTCCTGCTTGGGCCGCTGCAGTCCCAGATTCGAGCACATAAGTTACCGCCTCACGTGGCGGGGCAGGCCTTTTGTGGAATTTCATTCCCTTGCGCCACAGAAGAAGTGCTTCCCAATGGATGCCCGCGACAACTTTTAAGGTCATCAGCGGGTAGCGAATGAAGGCTCCTATCAGTTTACGGTCCGAAAGCACGTTTCGACCACCAACAAAGGCCGCATTTAAAAATGGGCCGTTTTCATCGGTTTCGCGGATGGTGACCGCAACAGTGTCGCCCGGCACCTTGATGCAGAAATGATAGTCCGCAACCATGTCGACAAACGGGGAAACATAAAGTCCCTTCGCACAGGACTGGCGTAAAACACCCTTGTCATCGACCGCCGCATCGCCAACTGGAATGAGATAGCTGTGCCGGTCCCCAAAGGTGTTGGAAACTTCATACAGCACCGCGCCGATTGCCCCGTCTGCGCGATAACAGAAATACACAGACAGCGGGTTGAACACGAAACCCAACAGGCGCGGATAGCACAGCAATTGAATATTGTGCGCACAATCGCCGAGATCATGCTGGGCCAAAATGGCTTCCAGCCGGGTGCGTAAATTTACAGCCCCGCCATCGGCGTGATCGCGATCATGAAAGGAAAACAGGTTAAACCGGTTGCGGCTGAACAGACGAAGCTTTGCCGCAAGGTCGTCAATCTCATCAAGATCCAGCAGAAAGGAAAACACAGAATAGCGCAGCTTGTGCTTTTTCGGGCGCAAGCGATGATGGGTAACCACCCCTTCATAAAGGGCTGATGCCCAATTGGCTGAGGCAGGCTGTTTGCTCATGCTGCCTCACTTGGATTTTGCGAAAGGCGTTCTGTCACATGGATACGACCACTTTCATCCTGGACAGTCCAAGGACGACGGACACCGCCAAGGGCCTCTGCCACGGCAAGACCAGACTGGAGGCCATCTTCGTGGAAGCCATAGCCAAAGTAACTGCCGCAATACCAAATGTTATCCAGCCCCTGAATCGACCAAAGGTCTTTTTGCGCCGCCATGGCATCCGCATCAAACAGTGGATGGTCATACAGGAATGAACGAATGACGCTGCCTTCTTTGGGCTGGCGCGGCGGATTAAGCGTAACAAACAGCGGCTTGTTTTCATCAAGATGCTGCAGGCGGTTCATCCAGTACGTCACACAGACTTTTTGTTCACCGTCATGTTCTTCGGCCAGATAGTTCCAGCTTGACCAGACTTTGTGATTTTGCGGCATCAGGCTTTGATCATTGTGCAGGATCGCTAGGTTGCGTTCGTATTCAAACGCCGAAAGCAATTCTTCCACACGCTTATTTGGCGTTTCCTGAAGTGCCAAGGCCTGATCACCGTGACAGGCCAGGACAACGTGATCAAACACCTCACGCTTGCCATACCGGTCTTCGATATAGGCCCCACCTTGCGGGTTGCGCCCGACTTTTGTGATCGCGCGGTCCAAAACAACACCGCCGGAAATACCTGCCGTCATGCGTTTTACATATTCGCGTGATCCACCGTCGACCGTGCGCCATTGCGGTCGGTCCTTGATCTGTAGCAGTCCATGGTTCTGACAAAACCGGACAAACGCCGCCAACGGATAGGCCATCATGGTATCAACGGGTGTTGACCAGATCGCGGCCCCCATCGGCAGTAAATGATCATTTATAAACGGCTTGGAATATCGATTGTCGCGCAGATAGTCGCCAAGACTGACATGTTCGGCCGTGCCATCTTCAAGGGCGGCGGGCGCTTCGCGGTAGAACCGCAAAATATCACGCACCATCTTTAGAAACCGTGGGCGGAAAATATTGCGTTTTTGGGCAAAAAGCGCGGCAAGATCACTTCCGCCATATTCCAAACCGCCCTTATCCATCGAAGCGGCAAAGGACATATCCGTTGCACTGGTTTTGACATCAAGATGATCAAACAGCGCGCACAGGTTGGGATAACAACGGGTGTTATAAACAATAAAGCCTGTATCAACCGGGGTATCGCCAGCATCGACTGTGTTGGAATGCCCGCCGGGACGGTCATCCTTTTCAAACAGCGTCACATTATGTGATTTGCTAAGCAGCCAAGCAGCGGACAAGCCCGAAATACCCGACCCGACAACCGCGATGTTTAGTTTCCCCGTAGTGACATTGTTCATATGGGTCTGGCCCGCTTGCAGTTATGATTTCAGAACTACATATGAATACGCATGACATATCCGTACGGATCACAGGATGTTCTTTAATTGTTGTCATCGTAAGTATCTGACAGAACCATAAAATTTTATTTGATCCAAATGCAAGCGGCCGCCGTACGATCTGTATGATGAACATGATCTTGGCACGGCCCCAAAGGGGACCAGAAATCAGAATGAGCGGCACAACAACAAGACGCCCCGGACCGACGGACCCTGTCGAGGCGAAAAAGTGTGCCGACTGGATCGTTGCTGTTGCGACGTCCCGTGACCGGGATGCATTTGCGCAACTGTTTGCGCATTTTGCACCGCGCGTAAAAGCCTACATGTTCCGGTTTGGCGGCAACTCTGAAACCGCCGAGGAACTGGCACAGGAAGCAATGATGCAGGTTTGGCGCAAAGCCCATCTGTATGATCCGGCGAAGGCTGCTGCCAGTACATGGATTTTTACCATTGCCAGGAACCTGCGCATTGACAGGTTCCGGCAACGCAAACATATCGAGGTGGATGATTCTGACCCGACTTTGATCATTGACGAGGATCCGTTGGCCGACGAAGTGGTCAATCGCAATCAGGAAGCCGTCTTGGTCAAAGCAGCGATGCAGGATTTGCCCGCCGATCAGAAGGTAGTTGTAGAATTGTCGTTTTTTGAAGATTGCTCTCACAGCGAGATTTCCGAGCGGCTTGATATCCCGTTGGGAACAGTAAAGTCCCGCTTGCGGCTGGCCCTTGGCAAGCTGCGTGGCGGGCTGGAAAGTGTCGCATGAATATTAAACATCATCCAACCGACCAGACATTGATGGACTATGCCGGTGGTTCGCTGTCACAGGCCATGGAACTTCTGGTCGCGACCCACATGACCGTTTGCCCGCATTGCCGCGGCAAGGTAAGCGGGTTTGAAACCATGGCCGGTGCCGCACTTGAAACCACCAACACGATGGAAATGGCGGATCATTCGCTTGATCACGTGATGGCGATGCTTGAACGCGATACCGCCAATGAAAACATCGTGCCCGAAGAAGTTGTCACGCCGCGCAAGATTGCGGTTGGCGAAAGCATCACCGGAAGTGCGATAACCGCCATCCCCCGTCCATTGGCAGAACTGCTGCCGGTCGGGGTCACATCGCTTGAAGATATTCCGTGGAAGACGCTGGCACCGGGTGTGAAGCATTTCCAACTGAAATCGATTGAAAGCAAGGGCACCGTGCGCCTGATGAAGATCGCACCGGGTGTTTCAATCCCCGATCACGGGCATCACGGCCATGAAATGACCTTGTTGATCAAAGGGTCCTATATCGATGAAATCGGTCGGTTCCGGGCAGGTGATGTTGCCGATCTTGATGATGATATTGATCATCAACCGATTGCTGATACCGCCGAAGAATGCATCTGTCTGATCGCGACCGATGCCCCGATGAGATTTAATCGACTGTTGCCAAAATTGCTGCAACCGTTCTTTGGCATCTAAGGTCGATCACGATTTACCCTGCGTCCCAACGCAGAAAGCCCCGAAGGTCATTGGCCTTTGGGGCTTTTCTTTATTCAGCAGCAACCAGCCATTTGATTGTGTGTTTGCCCGGTCCGGGTAACTTGCAGGTCTTGGCCAACCAGTTTCCAATCTCGCCAAGCTGCTGATCAAATTGCCAAGGCGGGTTGATTACAAGCAATCCCGCCCCTCGCATCCGGCCTTTTGCACCACCTTGATCACATGAAATCTCAGCGGCAAGCACCCCGCCCGATGCCTTGATCGCCCCGAATGCATTGCGCATTTCGGCATCAAATCCGTCTTCAAGGATCGGATACCACAGCATGAAAGTCCCGGTCGGCCAGCGTTCCCGTGCGCGTTGCGTTGCATTGATCGCCTTTTGATAGTCCTGCTTTACGTCATAACTCGGGTCCATCAACACCAACCCACGACGAATGGCGGGCGGCATCATGGCAACCAATCCTTCATAGCCATCCCGCTTATGCAGGTGGATGCGTCCATCGCGTTTAACCCGGTGATACAGGGCGTCATATTCGCGTGGATGAAGTTCCATCAGGATCAACTCATCCTCTTCGCGCAACATTTCACGCACAATAAACGGCGAACCCGGATAAAACGGCCCGGTATAATCAACTTCATCACCCTCGCGGACACCGTAATCCCGCCCCTTGGCGGTCGGATCAAACGCCGCAACATGATCGAGATATTGCTTTAGCATTTCGGGCACATCTGAGGATGAAGATGCTGCCTTTGCCAAGGCATAGCCGCCTTTCCACTCGCCGGTTTTTGCCGCCTGCGCACTGCCAAGATCGTACCAGCCCGATCCGGCGTGGCTATCAATCACGCAGAACGGTTTATTCTTTTTGCGAAGATGGTTCAGGACCAACCACAATGCGGCATGCTTATGCATGTCGGCAAAGTTCCCGGCATGAAAACCGTGCAAATAACTTAACATTGCGGCTTATCCTTTCTTTGGGCGCGAACGATTGCGGCCCGCCTTTCCGGCATTTTGTTTACTATGCGCGACACCGGGCTTGGCATTTGCGTTGCCCCGCGCACCGGCATGCGGTTTTTTCCGCCCCGATAGGGACTGTTCACCGCTGGTTTCGGCCGTCGTATTTTGTGATCTGTTGCGCTGACGTGCCGGTTTATAGCCGCCGTGACGGCGCGGCTTTCGCGGTTGATCTTCGCGATCTGTGCCACCCTCTTTTGCATCAAGCCCGGTCGCATCTGGCAACTCATCCTTGCGCGGCGGTTTGGCCGATCCGGGGGACAAACGGCGATGGGTTGCCGGCGGGGCGTCAACTTCAATGACTTTCCATTCACCCGGCGCCAAGCCATCCAGAACCCAATCCCCAATCGCATGGCGGATCAGGCGCAAGGTCGGAAAGCCTACAGCTGCCGTCATGCGCCGCACCTGTCGGTTTTTACCTTCGGTGATGCTGAGTTCGATCCAGCTGGTCGGGATGGCCTTGCGATAGCGCACCGGCGGATCGCGTTCCCAAAGATTGGCCGGTTCATCAATCAGGCGCACCTTGGCCGGAAGGGTCATGCCGTCTTTTAACTCAACCCCGGACCTTAAAGCTTCAAGGGCTTCTTGGGTCGGCTCGCCATCGACCTGCACCAGATAGGTTTTGGGTTTCTTGTATTTCGGATGGGCAATCTGGGCATTGAGCGGCCCATGATCGGTCAACAGTAAAAGACCTTCGCTATCTCGATCAAGGCGACCGGCGGCATAGACACCGGGCAGATTGATATAATCAGCCAAAGTCTCCCGACCGTTTTCACGGTCGGTAAACTGGGTCAAAACGCCATACGGCTTGTTAAACAGGATCAATTGCGCCATGGCGCGCATAAAACCAACTTTGACGCGACTGTCAACAGATCGGTCGCGTGATGATCGGGACAGCTTCCAAATTTTAATCGCGGATCAGATATTCCATGGTGGTCACAACCCGGACTGTTTTGTTGATCTGACCGGCCTCGTTCATGTTGGGCGCACCGTCTGCTGCCAAAATCTGAAACAGCCCCTGTGTCGCCCGCCGGATCCCGCCAAGCTGCCCACCCGAATCCGTCGCGAACTGTAATGCCGCTTCGCGGGCATTTTCCGTCGCCGCCGCAATCATATCGGGCTTGATATCATTCAATCCGGTGAACAGGTAACTTGGACCGGGGTTATACCCCTGCCCGCCCAGAACAATGCCGCCTTGCAGCAATTTGCCAATATCCTGTGACGCGCCAACCACGGCATCGACGTCATCGGAACGGACCTGAATGGTTTGATTGACGATATAGCGACTTTCAATCGGCCCTGATCGATAGGATTGGGCAAGTTGATCGGTTACTTGCAGGTTTTGTAATTCGGTCTGTTCGCGGGCAATCCCGTGGGTGGCCAAGAAATCAAGCAGGGTCTTGGTATCTGCATCGATTTTGGCCTGTGCGGTTTGCAACGAGTCATCGGTGGCAACAAAGGTAATCGGCCAAACCGCTTTATCGGCCTTCACATCGCGTTCCGACAATCCCTTGACCGTAACAAAGCGATCCAGGGACCGCATATTTTCAAGACCATTGCCGACCAGCCAGCCTGATGCGGCA
This sequence comes from Thalassospira lucentensis, assembly GCF_050516545.1. Taxonomy (GTDB): domain Bacteria; phylum Pseudomonadota; class Alphaproteobacteria; order Rhodospirillales; family Thalassospiraceae; genus Thalassospira; species Thalassospira lucentensis_C. The sequence goes on from NZ_CP191544.1 coordinate 3,400,729, forward strand.
AGCCCGCCTCCGACAAGAAGTGCGGCGACAACTTTTGCAAAGCCTGATGATTGCGTCATACGTGACCCCTTACCCTTACATCCGTTGGATGAAAATCGCTGTGATAAAGCTTATCCTTGATTTGACTGTATCAACAGAAAAAGCGGCGATAGAGAGGCAGAAGATGATCAGTCCACATTGATTGATCGCATCATTTGAATGCATTCAAAAACTGTCGCATTGTTGATCGGCCCATGTTAAAATCGCCGCCATAGTTTACCATAGCTTAAAGGTCAGGACATTCTGGCCCCAACACCCCATATGCCCGCAAACGTCACAAGAGGTCATCCATGCTGCGTTCTGAAATCAATGCCTGCATCACGCACGCCAAAGAACTTTACGCATCCATCGCGTTCAAACTTCCTGAATGGGCGCATTACAGCCCCGAACAGTGGGATAGCGAACCTGATCTTGCGAAATGGTGCCGCGGCCATCAGATGGGCTGGGACGTGACCGATTATGGCGAAGGCAATTTCAAAACCCGTGGCCTGATCCTGTTTTGCCTGCGTAATGGCATCCTGCGTCAGCCGGGCGAAGTGCCCTATGCTGAAAAAATCATGATCGTTGGCGAAAATCAGGAATGCCCGTGGCATTACCACAAGGTCAAGATGGAAGACATCATCGTCCGTGGCGGCGGCAATCTGGTGATTGAGCTTTGCAACCTGACCGAAGATGGCCAAATGGACCGCGTGAACGACGTTCATGTTCGAACCGATGGCAAGCTTAATATCCTGCCCGCTGGCGGCAAGGTTGTCTTGGAGCCGGGCCAAAGTGTGACCCTGCCGCGCACCCTTGTGCATCGGTTTTATGGGCAGGAAGGCAAAGGCCCGGTGATTGTCGGTGAAGTCTCACAGGTCAATGATGATCTGGCGGATAACTATTTCTTTGATTGCGATGCGCGCTTTACCAAAATCGACGAAGACGTCGCACCAATCCACCCGCTTTGGAACGAACTGCCTGCTGAATAATTCAGCCGCCGTTTCGTTATCCGATCAAACAAAGGCCCCGCAGATCATGCTGCGGGGCCTTTTCATGTTCCAGTCCAGATTACGCTCGGCGGGTCTTACTCGGCTGGCGGTATTTCAGTGTGGTCGCCAAGGATTTGTTCGAATTCGGGCATATCGCGCAATGGTTCAAATTCTTCTTCGGTCCAAGCCGGATGACGCATGGATTCCGAAAGTTCCACCGCACGCTGCAAATCGGCAAGAGCCGCCTCGCGGAAGCCAAGACCGGCATTGGCACAGGCACGCTGGTAATGGCCATTAGCACTCTCGGGTGCCTCGGCCAGCAACCTGTTGCACAGGCTAAGCGCCCAGTCACGATCACCTAATTGCAGGGCAGCATCGGCTTTGTAAGCCATGACTTCCGGGTCACCCGGTGCCAATTCCAAAATCTTGTCATAGGTTTCAATTTTAGCACGTGGATTGGACACCTGATTTGCCTGAAGCCACAGCGCATGAATGGTCTGGGTGCGCTCGATCTCATGCTGATGTTCATTGATCACTTTGGATTTTAGTCGCAATTCATCTTCAAGCGAAGACAGCCGTGCTTCAAATTCATCGGACAGGCGTTGCAATTCGGTATTGGCCAGATTACGCACGCTGCCTTTTAGCTCCCGCAGGGACTGCCATCCCAGCATGGTCAAAAGCGCACCGACTGCGGCAACAAAATAGAAGAAATAGGTGACAGTATTCGATGAATAGGAAATGGCCTTATCGATTGCTTCAAGCTGCCGGTTAACCACTTCGCGCAGAAGCTCCGCGCGCATGCCCTGCATTTCGGTTCGCAGGTTTTTCAATTCATCCAAAACATACCGTTCCATTAAGGGCGGCATGTTGGAACGTTCGTCTGCGGATAATGCGCGAAAATCAATCTGCGGCGGCGTTGCCGGGGCTGCTTCAACGGATTGCACTGTCACGTTGCTGTCAGAGGATAAGTCTTGTTCCTGTGCCGTAGCCGCATTTCCACACATGAGCAAGCCGATCATGATCGTGAAAATTGCACCCAAACTCAGTTGTTTTGGCATTTTCCTGCCTTCCCTATCCGTATCAAATCCGTTCCGCAGAGGACGAAGCTATCGGACAAGCTTGAACAAACCAATAAAATTGCAACCCAAGAATGCTATCCGTTTGAGTGATGTTCTGATAGAAACCGGGGGTAGAATCTTCGCACAGCACCATTTACATAAGAAAATGGCAAATCACACACTATCCTTTTAGATAGGAACAATGCCCCAGCAACGTGAATACAGGCAAAAATCCCGTGTTTTGTCGCGGCAAACGCTGGCGCTAATTGACCAGCTGGGGCTCAGCGCGAGTCCGGTCAATTTTTCGGTTCTTTATGCCTATTTCGAAAAATCGGACGAAAGTCTGGTGACGGCCATCGACATTTTACGCAGCAACAAACGCGACTTTGATGATCTGCAGTGCCATGAGCTTTATCAACGCTATTTCCAGCAGCCCCGCAAACAGGAAATCATCGAAACACTCAGTACTGACTTACGCAATCAGATTGATCAGGTTCTTGATCAGTTTTCCAAGGACGGTACGCTCGCGCATCTTGCTGGCGTAAAAAATGCTCTGAACGCGGTTTTAAGCACAACCATTTATCAAGACGATGCAGATGATCATCTGGAAGATCGTCTTGATGAAGCATCGAGCGAAGTTTCTAAATTACGCGATGATCTTGAAAAAATGAAACACGAAGCCCTGACCGATGGCTTGACCGGCATTGCCAACCGCAAAGCATTTGACGAACGATTACGTAATGCTGCAATGGCCGCAATGGAAAATGGTCAGGAGATGAGCATGCTTTTGGTTGATGTAGATTTTTTCAAAAAAATTAACGACCGTTTTGGCCATCAGGCTGGCGATCAAGTCATCCGTTTACTGGCCAACACATTAACGCAAAGTGTCAAAGGCCGTGACATCACTGCCCGATATGGCGGCGAGGAATTTGCCGTCATTTTGCCTGACACCAAGCTTGAAGATGCTGAAAGTCTTGCCGAAAACATCCGTCATACGGTTGAGGCGCTTGATGTAATAAGCGAAAATCGCAGCGAAGTTATCGGCAAGATCACGGTTTCGGTCGGGGTTGCCTGTTACCAACTCGGCGAACCGCTTGCACGCATGATCGAACGGGCTGATCAGGCCCTTTATCTTGCCAAATCAAGTGGCCGCAATCTGGTCATGACCGAGAATGATCTTTTGGCGTCCTTTACAAAATCTGCGGCAAAGGCCTAAGGTCAGAACCAAGGGCCTGTATTTGGCGCATAGGGCCTTGCATTGTCAGACGCTGACAAGTGCTGCGTTTATCCGTATAAGGCAGGCCAAGTTATCGAATTCAAACTGGTCTGGTTTACGTGAAAAAAATTGATGTCCTTGTCATCGGTGCCGGTGCTGCTGGCCTGATGTGCGCGATCGAAGCAGGCAAACGCGGTCGATCCGTCGTGGTCGTTGACCATTCAACAAAGCCCGCCGAGAAAATCCGTATTTCCGGCGGCGGACGGTGCAATTTCACCAACATCCACACCAGCCCGGAAAACTTCATCTCGCAAAACAAGCGGTTCTGCGTTTCCGCCCTGAAACGCTATACCCAGCATGATTTTCTTGATCTCGTGAACCGCTACGACATTGCCTGGCACGAAAAAACACTGGGTCAATTGTTCTGTGATGACTCATCATTCCAGATCATCGACATGCTGCTCGATGAATGCGATGCATCCGATGTCGAAATTCGCCTGAACACGGAAATTTCCAACATCATCCGCCGCGATGATAGCGGGTTTGACATCACCACCCGAACTGGCGCGCAATGGACTTGCGAATCCCTTGTTGTTGCCTGTGGCGGCCTTTCGATCCCAAAGATCGGCGCCACCGGGTTTGGTTATCAGATTGCCCGTCAGTTTGGCATTGAAGTCATTCCGACCAAGGCTGCCTTGGTGCCGTTAGTGTTTGATCCTGACCTTCGGGCAAAAACGGGGGAACTTTCGGGTATCTCGGTTGATGCCGTGGTTCAGTGCAACAAGAAACAGTTCCGCGAAGGAATGCTGTTTACCCATCGTGGTTTGTCAGGCCCGTCGATCTTGCAAATTTCATCCTATTGGGATGAAGGCGATAACATTACGGTCAATCTCAATCCTGAAGAAGACGCGTTTGATCTTTTGAAAACGGCCAAGGGTGAAAGCCCGAAACAGGCTGTTCACAATGTCCTGTCACGTATCCTGCCCAACCGTCTTGCCCAGATGATTACGGCGCGCCACGATCTGGAACGCCCGATTGGCGAAACCGGCGATAAGGCACTTCGCAAACTTGCCATGGATGTCAATCAATGGGCGGTGATGCCCAGTGGCACCGAAGGATATCGCACGGCCGAGGTCACGGCAGGCGGAGTTGATACCAACGCCCTATCATCAAAAACCATGGAAGCCCGCGATGTGCCGGGTCTTTATTTCATCGGCGAAGTTGTCGATGTGACCGGCCATCTGGGCGGATTTAATTTCCAGTGGGCATGGTCATCGGGCTGGTCTGCGGGACAGGTTGCCTAAGCAAACAAAACCATACACAGAATATCCATATTTCATGCTGTATATTAATCCGTGCATTTCACCGCACGGGAACAACTATGTCCTTCAACCGTTTATGGTGAAACGCGGTCTTCAATACCGCTGCAACAAACACGAGGTTGGAACATGTTTGAATATGGTGGAATTATCGGTCTTTTGATCCTGATTGCCGATATCTGGGCAATCGTCAATATTATGGGCAGCGGGGCAAGCACCGGGTCAAAAGTACTTTGGACCGTTCTTGTTCTTGTCTTGCCGGTTCTGGGTTTGATCATTTGGTTCTTTGCCGGTCCACGAAGCGGACGGGTTTAAGTTTAAACCATCACGACAGTACCAATAAACACAAAGGCCGACAGATTTCTGTCGGCCTTTGTGTTGTGCGCAGAACTGTTCGTCTTGAAGGCAAAGTGCCTTAGACACCTGCGGCAAAAATCATGACAGCCCCGACTGCGGCAAGCCCGATCCGCACCAAAACCGGACGCGGTGATATCAGACCAAAGGAAATGGCGGTCAAGCCAACGGCGACCTTGATCCCCGCAGCAATTGCCCAAACCGGATCATTGCCAAGATCAATCAATGACGCATTGGCCACCATGGCCAGCGGAACGATATAAAGCCCGATGCCAAGTGCCATGGCGGTTCCGGCAACCTTAAGCCAGTTTTCTTCAACCATGCCTGCAGCAATAAACACCGCCCCGCAGACCGGCGGGGTGATGGTCGAAAGCAAGGCAAACCAGAAAACAAACAGATGTGCCTGCAATGGATCAAGACCAAGTTCGATCAAGGCAGGCCCGGCGACCGAAACACAGATCACATATGCTGCTGTGGTCGGGACTTCCATACCCAAGATCAGACAGGCAAGTGCGGTTAGCAGCAATGCTGGCCACAACATCCCGCCAGAGCCCGATAGCAAAAGCGAGGTGATCTTGACCCCAAGCCCGGTCAGGCCAAGCACACCAATCACGATGGAAGCACATAAAATGATCGATCCGATCATTGCCACCTGTCGCCCGGCATTCAGGCAGACATCAGAAAACCGCCCCTTTGCCCGCATCAGGCTAAAGCTCAGATTGCCATCAAAGAACAACAAGGCCGCCCCTGCGACCAAGGCAAGGCAGGCGGCATATTGCGGCGTATATCCCCCGCCAAACATGCCCCATAGCAAAATGGTAAACGGCACAAGGAAGAAGCAGGATGTGATAACGACAGCACGAACAGTCGGCCGATCATTTTCAGGCACACCCGGAAGTTCATAGCGCTGGGCAAAGGCATTGATGCCAACCCAGACCGCCAGAAAATACAGGATCGCAGGCAAAATTGCCGCCACCATAATATCGACATAGGGCCGCCCGGTCAGCTCGACCATGACAAAGGCCCCGGCCCCCATCAAAGGTGGCATGATCTGGCCCCCTGATGACGCCACGGCTTCGACTGCAGCGGCAAGGCGCTTGGGATATCCAAGGCGTGTCATGGCAGGCAACGTAATGGCGCCGGTGGAGGCAACATTGGCCGATGCGGACCCGGAGATGGAGCCAAACAAAGCCGATGAAATCACCGACACCTTGGCAGCCCCGCCTTTCAGGCGACCTGCCGCCGCACCGGCAACATTCATAAAGCCCTGCCCGGCTTCACCGCCATTCAGCACAGCACCAAAAATAACAAAGATCGCAACGATGCTGACCGAAACACCGGTCAAACTGCCCCAAAGGCCCCCTTCGGCAATCGTCAATGTGCCCAACATGCTTTCGACCGGAAGGCCCCCATGGCCGAACTCGCCGGGGACATATTCGCCAAACAGCGCATACAGGAGTGCGATGGCCGCAACCATTGGCAAAGGCCAGCCAATTGCCCGGCGGGCCATTTCCAGAACCACGATCAGCAACGCACTTGCCATTGCGATCTGCCCATACCCCGTCAGGAACCCGTATTGATCAGACAGGGCTGAATGGTTCCAGACAATCCAGCCACACCCCAGCAAACCGATCATGGTCAGGATCAAGCCCGATATGTATTGCGGTCGGGTTTTGGCAACAAAGATCAGCGCCCATGGCAGGGCAAGCGCCATATGAATTGGACGACTGACGAGATTGGGGACGAGGCCTGAAAAAATCAGCCAAAGATGGAATGCAATCGAAATTGCACCAAGAATAATCCAGAAGGGGCGAGAAATGGCCGACATGTTTGTTCAGTTTGTTTGATAAAGAATGGCCCGGCAAAACTGCCGGGCCTGTCATTTTCTGGATGGATCAGGCCTTAACGCTGATCATCACGGACCGGGAAGCCTGACTCGGCGTAATAACGCAGGGCACCTGCGTGGATTTTCCCACCGATATTGCCCAGCATTTCCGGTGCAACACCGTTCCACCAGGACGAGCTTTCACCCATCTTTGCTTTTTGCTGCCAAAAGGTTTTGGTCAACTGATAAGCTGTTTCGTCATCCATCTGGGTGGTGGCAAAGGCCACAACCGAAAGCGATGCCGTGGTGATATCGGAATCCTGTCCGCTATAGGTACCTGCCGGAATAACCGTCTTGTCGCGTTTGGTCAGGGCAAGCTGTTCATCTGACAAGGACAGAACAGTCACATCCGTTCCGGCAGCAGCTTCGATCACGTTTGGTGCAGGCCATGAACCAGCCGTTACGAAACCATCGATCTGACCGTTTTTAAGGGCAGCAACCGCATTGGAAAGTTCGGCATCGGCCAGTTCGACCTTACCTTCAAGACCAAACAGGTTGAGGTATTTTTCACCTTCGCTTGCACCAAAGGATCCCTTGCCCAACAGAATGGTTTTGCCTTCAAGACCGGCGAAATCGGTTGCGCCGGAATCCGCGCGCATCACGAAATGCATGGTCAAAGACGGGATCGGGAACAGGGCGCGCACTTCCTGAAACTTTTCAGTCGGGCGACCTTCAAACGGACCTTTGGCATTTTGGGCCAAGCCAACCAGACCGGGGGGAGATGTGAAAACATAATTGCCCGAACGCACCATGGCTTCCATGACGTTCTGAACCGAACCCTGACTTTCTTCGACCGTGACGATCACGTCACCATCGGTGCCGGTTTTCATTGCTTCGGCGAACTGGGCGGCCATCTGATAATAAGATGAAGCAGCTTTGGCCGATTTCAGGGTAACACGGGTTTCGGCCTGTGCTGCTGTTGCAACAGACAGGGCCATGATGCCGGCAGTGAGAACGCCGAATGTACGTAATATTTTCAAGGTTTCCTCCCCTTGTGTGGTGGCTCGCAGGTCGGCTTTGACTACCGAACTTCGGGGCGAACCGGTCCGCTGATGGCGATAAACGCAAAATCCAACCATGTTGCAGGAAGGTTTTGGCAAAAAGAACCAATTTCCCAGACATAGAAAGCATCAAGCTGCTCAAGGTCAAGCGGCTTGTACCGATTTGCAGGAGCCCAATGGCATAAAATACCGCAAAGCGGTCCGGTTTTCACATGCCAGTTGTGCAAAACCGACGCTGTTCGCGGGCAAGGTTCGGGCCTAAAGGAAGCCTACGAATTCTAATGGAACTTCTTATGCAGGACGGCGTTAGAGCCAAGATGCACGGTTAATCCTTCCACATCAAAGTGTTGTAAGGATTGACAGGTTTCACGCCATTGCCGCAGGGTAGACCTGCTTTACCGAAAACCTAACGAGGAAGCCATGCCGCGTTCGCCGGTCGCCATGATTATTGCATTGTCTGCAACGCTTTTTGCCGCCTTTGCACTTAACACGGGCTCATCCCTGCAATCATCCCTGCTGGCACTGCGTGCCTCGGCCGAGGGGTTTGCACCGATCTATACCGGTATCATCATGGCATCCTATTATGTCGGTTTTGTCGCCGGGATCATCTGGGGCGCAAGTCTTGTGAACCGGGTTGGTCATATCCGGACCTTTGCCGCCCTTGCTTCGACCGGCTCGGCCATCACATTGCTGCATGCGGTTTTTGTTGATCCAATCACCTGGTCGCTTTTCCGCGCCATGACGGGGCTTTGCCTGTCGGGTTTGTATCTGGTGGTGGAAAGCTGGCTGAATGCACAATCTGACAATACGTCGCGCGGAAGCACGATTGCGATTTATATGACCGTATCACTTGGCGGTCTTGCGATTGGTCAGCTAATGCTTAATGTCTCGCCGATCAGCGGGTTTGAGCTTTTTACCGTCGCATCTGTTTTGCTGTCACTTTCATTGGTGCCGCTTGCCCTGACCCGTCAGCCACCGCCTGCCGCTGTGAGTGGCGAGCGCATGACATTCCGCCGCCTTTATAAAATTTCCCCGCTTGGTTTTGTTGCCGCATCAGGTGCCGGTGTATTGTCCGGTGCGATTTATGGTGTTGGTCCGGTCTTTGCCGCCGACCTTGGCCTTGCGACCAATGACGTTGCCTATTTCATGTTCTTTGTCATTCTGGGCGGCATGATCATGCAGTTCCCGATTGGCAAGCTGTCGGACATGGTACCGCGCCAATATGTCATGATTGTCGTTTTGCTGGGTCTTGGTGTCTGTGGTCTGATCCCGCTTGCCATCCCGGAAATTGTCCGTGAAAACCTGACCCTTTGGGGCGGCATCACGGGCGTTTTCATCATGCCGATCTATGGATTGGCAGTGGCCTATGTGAATGACTACCTTAATCCCGAAGACATCGTTCCGGCATCGGGTGGTCTGTTGATCATTTATGGTGGATCTGCGGCATCTGGCCCGCTCTTGGGCGGTACGGCGATTGGGTATTTCGGGCCATGGGCCATGCCGGTCTTCTTTTCGATCGTTGGTATCTCTGTTGCAAGTTTTGCAATTTACCGTGCTGGCTTTGGCCGTCGTATCAGCATCGAAGAACAAGGGCAGTTCGTTGCCGTTCCCCGGACAACGCCAATGGCGTTCGAGCTGTCCCCGATCACGGATGAAACCGATGAAGACGGGAACCCGATCGTCGCGGCCAGCACGACCGACGAAAACACAGCCGCTGACAATCCTGACGCGTTTCTGACCCCTGATGGCACCGCCCATCCTGATGATTTTGGCCAAGTCCCCGTCGATGGAACAGATGGTCCGGACAAAACCACCGAAATACCCAAAAAGAACTAAGATCAAGCATTCAGGTTGCTCTTCGATAGGCGAGGCAGCCTGAATGCTTTTGATCTGATCGATCTTATGATTTCAGATCAACATACGCATGGGCGTTGGCATGATCTTTAAGTGCCGCACACGCCAACGACCAAGATTGATCGCCATCATAAAGGGTCGAACGCAAGTAAGCCCATGTCATGCGCTGCACGATGGCAAGACGATCAGGATCTTCATCATCTGTTTCCTTTGCGTCATACCCTGCCACGCCGCCAAGGCCGTGCTTTCCACCAATTAAGGTCAATAGCGCATCCGCCCCCGGCCCATGATGATAGGAATCCGTATGCCAAGCCGCACCGCGTGTGGTCAGGTTCGGGTTCACATCACTGTCGCCCACAACAACCAGTGTCTTTGTGCTCAGATGTGAATAATCCGGATTCAGTGCTGTATAGTTTTCACGCGCAAAATCACTGAGGCTGTCACCGCCATTGCCCGGTGCCGCCAGAAGAACCCCTGCGGTAATGCGCGGTTCAATCACATTCACATCAATAGCCGTGTCATCAGATATGTCGGTTAGTCGGGTGCCCAGCAACATGCCAACCGTTTGGCCGCCCATCGAATGTCCGATTGCCGCAATCCGGCTATGATCCAGACGCCCTGCAATCGCCGGAACAGCGACCTCTATCTCGTCAAGCTGATCAATGATCTGTTTCATGTCCGCCACTCTTGATCGCCAGAATAACGGACCACCCGGCGCGCTTGGATCAAGACCAGCGACCTTTGAATTCGCATGCGTTGGCTGGATCACAACAAATCCATGCGCCGCATAGAAATCCACCAGCGGCCCATATCCATCCTTTGACGGAATATAAAGCGACGGTCCATGACCATGAGATAGCAAAATGATCGGAAGCCGATCACCTGTGACCGGTGCCGTAATCCGCAATGCGATCGGCAATCCACGATTCGGCGCATCAAGAATGACCGGACTGACAGAGATCGTTTGGCACGGCTCTGAACAAGGAATATGCGTCGCTGCGGTGATAAGATTGTTCAAGGGGGAACTCCTGGTTTTCGTGGCAAAGAACTGTAGTTTCGCCTATAACGTCGAAGCGGAACATTGATCCAGAAACAAATGGAACATCGATCCGTTTACGAAATTCATATATGGAACACTGATCCGTTTATCAAGAAGTAATGCGGAATGATTGCTGTTTGACAGCACATGGAGAAGCATTTGGCCGAGGCAGAAAAAGGGGAAGCAACCCCACACGGCATTGATATGTCGCAAAAAAAACGTGTCCGTGCTGACGCACAGCGTAATGAAGATGCCGTGCTTGAAGCCGCCAAAGAGATCTTTGCAAAATCGGGGGTGGATGCGCCTGTGCGGGAAATTTCTGCGAAGGCCGGGGTTGGAGTCGGCACACTTTACCGCCGCTTCCCCAAGCGATCTGACCTTGTCGCCGCCGTTTTCCGCCGTGAGGTTGATGCTTGCACCGCCGAAGCCGATACCTTGGCCGCGAACAACACGCCGGGCGATGCGCTCATACTGTGGCTTCGTCGTTACACCGCCTTCTTGACGACCAAACGCGGTCTTGCCAGCGCCCTGCATTCTGGGGATCCGGCCTTTGATGCCTTACCCGCCTATTTTCGGGCCAATTTTGAACCTGCGCTTGATACGTTGCTTAACGCCGCCGTCAATGCCGGTGAAATTCGCGCAGGCATTGCGCCATTTGATTTGCTTCGCGCAATTGGCAATCTTTCCGTTGCGGCAGACGCCGATGGTGCGGACCATACACGACGTATGGTAGACCTTTTGATTGACGGGTTGCGTTACAGACCCGCGAGTCCCGCGAAATAGTCGGATTTGTGTTTGGTCTGAGAACGCGCGTTGATCGGGAAATTCAGCGATCTTTCGCATGTGCAGCGCTTAATGGACTTCGTTCCATAATGCGGAAAACATCCCAAAATAACAAAACCTGCTGTGGACCCACCGGCATTCCTGCCCATATGTTGGGTCAAATGATAGCGCGGAAAAGTTCTATGGATACGCACCCCGTCGGTTGGGTGCATCCGGGCCCCCGCGAAGGTTCCAAGTCTGGTGAGAGAAAACATGACCCAACGTATTCAAAAAGGCGGCCTTCAGATTGCTGCAGTTCTGCATGATCTGGTTGCCAACGAAATCATTCCGGGAACGGAGATCAATGCTGATCAGTTCTGGGCGTCGTTTGAAAAACTCGTCACCGACCTTGGCCCACGTAACAAAGCGCTTCTGGCCAAACGTGATGATCTTCAGGCCAAAATTGATCAATGGCATCTGTCACGTCAGGACCAGCCCCGCGATCCGGCCGCCTACAAAGAATTCCTGACCGAGATCGGGTATCTTCTGCCAGAAGGCGATGATTTCTATATCGGCACCACCAATGTTGACCCGGAAGTTGCCCGGGTTGCTGGCCCGCAGCTTGTCGTGCCGGTGATGAATGCCCGCTATGCCCTTAACGCCGCCAATGCCCGCTGGGGCAGCTTGTATGACGCGCTTTATGGCACGGACGTCATTGATGATGCCGACGGCAAGGAAAAGACCAAGGGCTTTAACCCGAAACGCGGTGCTGCCGTGGTTGCCTATGCCGCGAACTTCCTTGATGAAGCCGCACCGCTTGCAACCGGGCATCATTCCGACGTCACCAAATACGAAGTCCGCGACGATGGTTCAGGCTGGTGGACGCTGGTTGTGACCTTGTCCGATGGCAGTGAAAGCGCACTGGCACAGCCATCCCAGTTCATTGGTTACAATGAAAAGAACGGCGCGCTTTCTGAAATCCTGCTTCGGAAACACAGCCTGCATATCGAAATCTGCATTGATCCAACCCACCCGATTGGCAAGGAACATGCTGCGGGCGTTTGCGATGTGATCATGGAATCGGCCGTCACAACCATTCAGGATTGCGAAGATTCCGTCGCCGCAGTCGATGCCGAAGACAAGGTACTGGCCTATCGCAACTGGCTTGGCCTGATGAAAGGTACGCTCGAAGAAAAATTCGAGAAAGGTGGCAAGACCGTCACCCGTCGCCTCAACCCGGACCGCACCTATAAGGGTGTTGATGGTCACGAGGTTGTTCTGCCGGGGCGTAGCCTGATGCTGGTACGCAATGTCGGACATCTGATGACGTCCGATGCGATTCTCGATGCCAATGGCAATGAAGTCCCTGAAGGCTTCCTTGATGCCATGATCACGGGCCTGATTGCCAAGCATGACGTCGAAGGCAAGAACGAACTGGCCAATTCGCGCCATGGCAGCGTCTATATCGTTAAACCGAAAATGCACGGCCCCGAAGAAGTCGAACTGACCAGTGACCTGTTCGCCTTTGTCGAAGGTGCGATTAACGTTCCGGAAAACACGCTTAAGGTCGGCATCATGGATGAGGAACGCCGCACCACCGTGAACCTTAAAGAATGCATCCGTGCGGCTAAGGACCGCGTTGTGTTTATCAATACAGGCTTCCTTGACCGTACCGGCGATGAAATCCACACCAGCATGGAAGCAGGCCCGGTTGTTCGCAAAGAAGCGATGAAAGACCAATACTGGATTTCAGCATATGAAAACTGGAATGTGGATGTCGGTCTTCAGTGCGGCATGAAAGGCGTTGCCCAGATCGGTAAAGGCATGTGGGCCAAACCGGACCGCATGGCCGAAATGATGCAAGTCAAGATTGGTCATCCAAAAGCCGGTGCGAAATGCGCATGGGTTCCGTCCCCAACGGCCGCCACCCTGCACGCCATTCACTATCATCAGGTTGATGTTCGTGCGGTTCAGGATGAAATCGGCAAACGCGAACGTGCCAGCCTTGATGACATTCTGGCAATCCCGCGCCTTGGCGATATCAAACCGATGCCAAGTGAAATTCAGGAAGAACTCGACAACAACGCCCAAGGTATTCTTGGCTATGTTGTCCGCTGGATTGATAGCGGCGTTGGCTGTTCCAAAGTGCCCGACATCAATGATGTTGGCCTGATGGAAGACCGCGCAACACTTCGCATTTCAAGTCAGCATATTGCCAACTGGCTGCATCATGGGCTTTGCACCGAAGAACAGGTGATGGAAACCCTGAAACGCATGGCAGCGGTTGTTGATAAACAAAATGCCGGTGATCCGACCTATCGCAATATGGCACCGAATTTTGACGGCAATGTTGCCTTTGCTGCGGCCTGTGATCTTGTGTTTAAAGGACGCGAACAGCCAAACGGTTATACCGAACCGGTCTTGCACGCACGTCGTCGCGAAGCCAAGGCAAAATACGGCGTCTGATCGATCTGTCGATTAAACTGACCCGAAATAAAAGCCGTCCGGTTGATCCAGGCGGCTTTTTCATTGCAAAAAATGCTGCAACATAAAGCGCAGCATTTTATTTGGCTTATCCAGCCAGCGTCATGATCTCATAGCCATTATTGGTGACGACAAGAGTGTGTTCATACTGAACGGTTGCATCGCCGGTATCGGCAAACAGCGTCCAGCCATCTTCACTATCGACCGCCCATTTCGCGCCATAGGACAGAAACGGCTCAATCGTGATCACCTGCCCCTTTTTAAGGACGCGACGTTCTTTGGGGTCATCCCATGTCGGGATGGTGTGGGGATGCTCATGCAGGGATTTTCCAATCCCATGACTGGCCAGATTGCGGATCAGGGTATAGCCACCTTTGCGGGCAAAACTTTCAACCTTAAGGCCGATTTCACGGATTGGTGCTTTGTCGCGCACCACCTTGATCCCCGCCCACATGGCCTTTTTTCCATCATCACAAAGCTTGGCAATTTCCGGCTTTGCCGTCCCGCAGATAAAACTGGCCCCGGTATCGGAAAAATACCCATCCAAAGACGCCGATACGTCAATATTGACCAGATCACCATCGGCCAGAACCTGATCGCCGGGAATGCCATGCGCGACAGCTTCGTTCACGCTAATGCATGTTGCACCGGGGAATTTATATTCACTTTCCGGTGCAGAAATTGCACCGGCATCCTCAAGAATTTTGCGGCCAATATGATCAAGTTCCGCCGTGGTAATTCCCGGAACCGCAGCAGCCCCCATTACATCACGGACACGTGCACAAATGCGCCCAATCCGGCGCATGTGGTCGAGTTCTTTTTCCGATGAAATTGTCATAAACTGCTTATTACGATGCCGATCCTTAAAGTCAAGAAAACCTGTTTATCCAGCAGACACTTATATCTCGACATCAAGGTTCAAAACTATTTGTAGTCAATATGTTGAAATGTTTGAACATCAAGATGTTGATCGTAACGTCGTTTTACGGATAACTAACTTTATTGCTATTTCCGAATTCTGCCCGGCAATCAACGAACAAGCGTCAATCAAACATCCGTTCACACAGTAGGCAAGTTGACAGGACATCATGACCATTATCCAGATCATCTATTGGCTTGAACTGGCCGGAGTTGCTGTCTTTGCCATTACAGGTGCACTTGAAGCATCTCGCCGACAGATGGATGTCGTTGGCTTTGTCCTGATCGCGACTTTTACCGGAATTGGGGGTGGCACCGTCCGTGATGTGATTACCGGCGCAACGCCGGTTTTCTGGATCAAGGACCCGACCTGGCTTGTGACCTGTATCGGGGCTGCGATCTTTACCTATTTCACCGCCCATCTGGTTGAACGGCGCTACGTTGCCCTGATTTGGCTCGATGCGCTGGGGCTGTCCCTGTTTGGTGTCACCGGGGCAGCGATTGGCCTTAACCTTGGCGTTTCACCATTGGTTGCCATCATTCTTGGCATGATCACCGCAACATTTGGCGGGATGGTGCGTGACGTTGTCTGCAATGAAATTCCACTTATCCTGCGGCCCGAAATTTACATCAGCTGCGCATTATTGGGCGCCAGCATCTATGTTCTTGGCACCGCCATTCTGGAATTACCGCGTGGACCGGTTGGCGCAATCGCGTTCTTTGCCTCTTTCATACTACGTGCCAGCGCGATCAAGTTCCGCATCAGCTTCCCGGTCTATAAAGCCCGTCCCGGTCGTGAATATTAACTTTCAGACCTTAGGTTAAGCCAAGAGCAGAAAGCTGATCATCATTACAGAGTAAGATAAGGCGGGCGTTATGGCGCATAAAGGTACCGGTGGATCGATGAATACGGATAGCACGAAAACAGCCGAAGAACTGTTTGAGCTCGCCACAATTGCGCAGAAAACAGACCGTCTGGAAGATGCTAAATCGCTGTATAAGTCGGTCCTTGGTAAAGATCCGAAACATGTGGATGCTTTGCATTACCTTGGCCTATGCCTACGTCAGCAGAATGCGTTGTCGGATGCCGCCGGCTATATTCAAAGGTCGTTGGAAATAAACCCGAACAATCCCTCGGCACAAAATAGTCTTGGGGCCACACTTTGTTCACTTAATCGGTTCGACGAAGCTGAAATACATTTTCAGGCCGCGATAAAGCAGAAACCTGACAATGTAGAAGCCTACCGAAATCTGGGATTAATTTGTTTTAACCGGCAGAAATTTTCTGAGGCAATTGGCTATTTTCAAACCGCCCTTTCGCATGCACCCAAGCACGTTGAAGTCTTGAAATCCTATGGAAATGCTTTGCTCCATATGGATCAACCAGACAAGGCGCTTCTGATTTTCGAAAAGGCACTTTCGATCAATGCCAGAGATGCCAATCTGCAAACCGATACTGGCATCGCATTTCAGTTGCAGAACCGTTTTCGCGAGGCAATGGAATTCAATAGCCTCGCAATCTGTATCGAACCGGGTGAAAACCGCCACTGGGCAGCCTTTTGTGCATGTATTAACGGGTTACTCCCGACACCTGCCGGCAATGTGGAAGACAAGCTTGAAATCATAATGGCGAAAGGTGATCACGCCCCGCATGACCTTATGATGCCGATCGCAGGCGCCTTATTCCATAAGACTGCCTTTCGCGAGATCATTGGTCGCTATGCCCGACATGTCACCGCAGAAACCATCCCAGTTGCAACGATATCACAAGATATCAGCCAACTTGTACAAATGCCTTTGCTGCTGCGATTGCTTTCAGACTACCCGGTTACCAATATTCTGATCGAAAAAGTTCTCACAACCTTACGACAGCATATTTTGCTTAGCTCTATTCCAATTGACGAGATCAAGCTTCCGTTTGTTTGCGCCCTTGCCCTGCAATGCTTCAATACGGAATATACTTATCTCGTTTCACAAGAAGAAGAAACGCAACTAGAAAAACTGAAACAGCATCTTCGCGACCAAATTAACGAAGGTCATTCAATCGACCCTGCCAAACTCGCATTGCTTGGCTGTTACGAGCCACTCTTTAAGGTATTTGAAACCAATGATTTCTTAGACAGCGCTTTTCCACCAGACATGGAAAAAGTCCTTACCCGGCAAGTTCGAGAACCATGTGAAGAACAATCAATACGGAACAGCATTCCTGATTGGACTGGAAGTTCAAACAACGTTTCCAAAGCCGTCCGTTCCCAATATGAAGAAAACCCGTATCCACGCTGGATTCATACGACGACGGTCACCAATCCAAGATCCGTGTCTGAATGCCTCCAATCAGCGCCACTAAACATGAATTTGGCAGATTACAAAGCCCCTGCTTCCCCTGAGATTCTTGTTGCCGGATGTGGGACCGGGCAACACGCGCTTCAACCTGCAACGCGCTTTTCCAATGCGCGCGTTACAGCAATAGACCTAAGCACAAGCAGCCTTGCCTATGCGCAACGCCAAAGTAAAAAACTTGGTGTCACCAACATAGAATTTGGTCGTGCAGACATCCTTGAGCTTTCTGCCTTGAACCAGAGCTTTGACGTCGTCGAATGTGTTGGCGTTTTGCATCACCTGGAAGACCCTATGGCGGGTTGGCAAGTTTTGACCAAGCTGCTTCGCCCAGGTGGGCTCATGAAAATCGGTCTATATAGCGAACTTGCACGCAAAGATGTCGTCGCAGGCCGACGAATTGTCAAAGAACATGGCTTCTCCGCAACGGCCGACGATATGCGCAAGTGTCGACAGTTTGTGATTGAAGAGGCTACCAAAGGACACCTGGATCTGCAGCAGCTAAGCCGTCGCAGCGATTTCTTCAGCCTGAGCGCATTTCGCGACTTGATCTTTCACGTGCAAGAACACCGGTTCAGCCTTCCGATGGTCCAACAGCATCTTGAAAAGCTACAGCTTGAATTTCTGGATTTTGAGATGGCCTTCGCCGGTGATCTGATCAGGTTCAGGGATTCAATTTCCGACCGGTCATCAAATGAAAAGCTTCTGCTTTGGCACGAATACGAAACACAGCGTCCGGACACCTTCCGCGGCATGTATCAGTTCTGGTGCCGAAAGCCTGCAAGTTGACAACGGACCATCGAGTTATTCTACGATCAACTGAACGCGGTCGCTTGAAAAAGCAGTCACACCGTATTCAATTGGAACACCTGCAAAATCAACATCGACACTTTCGGTCGAAATCACCGGGCGGTTTTTGGCCTGTTTAAGCAGGCTTGCTACACGTGAGGACGGCAAGGTAGCCGATATGCGTGTGGTTTTGCGGCTGTAGTCATCAATCCCGAAACGCTTCAATGCCTCGGTCAGTGATTTGGTTTCCATGAAAATTTCGACGATGCCGTCAAACCGGCCAGCGGGCAGATAGCTTGTCGACACGGCAAGAGGCACGCCATCGGCTTCGGAAACGGAAAAAAGCTCAATCACGCGCGTGCCGGGTTTAACATCAAGGTGTTGCGCGACTGCCGCACTGGCTTTTAGCACTTCGTGTGACACCAACCTTTTATCTGGCAGTCGATGACGGCCTGAAACAATCTGAGAAAATCGTGTTTTTGAGCCGAGCGGATAATCAAGGATCTGTTCCTGCACAAAGGCACCGCGCCCTTGCTCCACCCGAACAACGTTGGAATCGACAAGTGCTGCTATGGCGCGCCGCACCGTATGGCGGTTCACCCCAAAGCGCCGAACCATTTCCATTTCAGTTGGCATCTTGTCACCGGGCG
Source organism: Thalassospira lucentensis (assembly GCF_050516545.1). GTDB lineage: Bacteria > Pseudomonadota > Alphaproteobacteria > Rhodospirillales > Thalassospiraceae > Thalassospira > Thalassospira lucentensis_C. Next base: position 3,419,402 of record NZ_CP191544.1, read on the forward strand.
CAAACACACCTTCTGAAATATCACTCAGAAGCTGTTTTTCAATTTGTTTCCAGATAGATAGCCCTGGCTCCCAATCCATTACATTCCCCGTTCACAAAACTTTCACTGCAAGACCTTTGCCAAGGTCGATGAATCGTCTTATAACGTCAATAGGTATAGACGTCTAGACAAATTTATCATTTGTCGAGTTGCAGGAAAGAAGGATCAGATTGATGACGGTGCAAACCGCCCCGACCGACCGGCCCGGCCAAGGTCAAAACCCAAGTGAGACTGTCGATGCAGCAACCGCTGCGCGGCAACGCTGGATGTCTGTTCTCGCCCGCACACCACGCATCACTCTTGAAACCCAGTGGTCTGCGCAATACGGCGACGAGAACTGGACCCATCTGCGCGAACCGCAAATCGGCATGGTGATGGTTCGCGGTCGTGCCGGCGGGGCCGGACAACGTTTTAACCTTGGCGAAATGACCGTGACACGCTGTGCCGTCACATTGTCGGACGGAACAGTCGGCCATTCCTACGTCAAAGGTCGCGACCGGGTGCAGGCACAATATGCCGCCCTGTTTGACGCGATCATGTTGCGTGATGGATCGGCAAGCAATTTCATCGATGATCTGGCCGAAACGCAGGCGAATGCCAAACGCGATCATGCCCGCAAGGTTGCTGCCACCAAAGTTGATTTCTTTACCCTTGTCCGCGGAGAAGACGAATGAGTGTGCAGCTCCAGACAACTGAAGTGCTTCCGGGTTTTGATCATGCAGCATTTGATTCAAACGCGGTATTTCGGATCCTGCTTGATGCCATGTCGCGTCCGGGCCGGATTTATGACCTGCCACTTGCAATTGCGTCCCCTGACGGGTTGAACGCAACAACCACGGCAGCCTTACTTGCCATGGCCGATATGGACACCACCATCTGGCTGTCTCCATCCTGCGCGGGCAAACCGGCAACCAGTCATTTGAAATTCCATTGCGGCTGCCCGATTACAACCGACGTCACACAGGCTGATTTTGCCGTCGCAAAGATTGAGGATGATTTATCTTTCATCACCGATCTTTCGGTGGGGAATGCCGAATATCCCGATCAATCCGCCACTTTGATCCTGATGGTCGACGATATCACCAATGCCCCCTCCATGACGCTTAAGGGTCCGGGCATCAAAGACAGCCATGATCTTGAGGTCAAAGGTCTTACGGCAGATTTCCATGCCTGGCGGGCCGATAACCATCATCTTTTCCCCTGCGGTGTTGATGTGATCTTCGCAAGCCCCACCAAGATCGCCGCCCTTTCGCGCACCACCAAGGTTGAGGTTTTTTAATCATGTATGTTGCCGTTAAAGGTGGCGAACGTGCCATCAACAATGCCCACCGGTTGCTGGCAGAACAGCGCCGGGGCGATAAAGACGTCACCGAAATCGAAACCGATCAGATCGAACAACAACTTTCACTGTCGGTAACGCGCGTTATGGCCGAAGGGTCGCTTTATGACCGCGATCTTGCCGCCCTTGCCATCAAACAGGGCCGCGGTGACTTGATCGAGGCCATCTTCCTGATGCGCGCCTATCGCACGACCTTGCCGCGCTTTGCCTTTTCAAAGCCGATCAAAACGGCAGAAATGGACATATCGCGCCGTATTTCCGCAACCTTTAAAGATCTTCCGGGCGGGCAGATTTTGGGCCCGACCTTTGACTATACCCACCGACTTTTGGACTTCACCCTGATGGCCAATGGCCAAGAACCGGCCGACGCACCAAGCGGTGATTTCCCGGTTGATGAAAATATGCCACGTGTTCTGGATGATATCCTGAATTACGAAGGCCTGATTCAGGATGAACCGACCCCGGTCGATGAAAATGCCCCGGTTGCCGATCTAACCCGTGAACCGGTTAAATTCCCGGCAGGTCGCGATCTGCGCCTGCAAAACTTGTCGCGAGGCGACGAAGGTTTCGTTCTGGCATTGGGGTATTCCACCCAGCGCGGTTACGCCAACAGCCACGCCTTTGTTGGTGAAATCCGCTATGGCACGGTATCGGTCGAAATCGAGCCCGAAGAACTTGGCTTTGCGATTGATATTGGCGATATCGAACTGACCGAATGTGAAACGGTCAATAAGTTCAAAGGATCGAAAACCAAACTGCCGCAATTCACCCGTGGATATGGCTTGGTGTTTGGTCAAAACGAACGCAAATCCATTTCGATGGCACTGGTTGACCGGGCCATGCGCGCCAATGAAATGGGCGAACAGATCATGGGCCCGGCACAGGATAGCGAGTTCGTTATGGAACATAGCGACAATGTGCAATCCACCGGCTTTGTCGAACATATCAAGCTGCCGCACTATGTCGATTTCCAGGGTGAACTTGAACTGGTGCGCCGCATGCGGACCGAAGTCGAAGAACGCCTTGCCAAGCTTGACGACGAAGACGCCAAATCCCAACCCAAAGCCGCGGAGTAATCCCATGGAACAAACTGCATATAATCCGGCGGATGGGGCAACGGCCTATAACTTCGCCTATCTTGATGAACAAACCAAACGCATGATCCGGCGTGCATTGCTTAAAGCCGTTGCAATTCCGGGATATCAGGTGCCGTTCGCCGGTCGTGAAATGCCTATGCCCTATGGCTGGGGCACGGGTGGCGTTCAGGTGACTGCCGCCGTCATTGGCCCGGATGATACATTGAAGGTCATTGATCAGGGCGCAGATGACACCACCAATGCGGTGTCGATCCGTCAGTTCTTTGCCAAGACCGCCAATGTTGCCACCACGGAAAAAACCGCCGAGGCATCGATCATTCAGACCCGCCACCGCATTCCAGAAAAGGAACTGCGCGAAGATCAGATCCTTGTCTATCAGGTGCCGATCCCAGAACCGCTTCGTTTCCTTGAGCCACGTGAAACCGAAACACGGAAAATGCATGCGCTTGAAGAATATGGCCTGATGCATGTGAAATTGTATGAAGACATTGCGCGTCACGGTCACATCGCAACCACCTATGCCTATCCGGTGATGGTTGATGATCGCTATGTCATGGATCCGTCCCCGACACCCAAGTTTGATAACCCGAAAATGAACGATATGGCGGCCTTGCAGTTGTTTGGTGCCGGGCGTGAAAAACGCATCTACGCCCTCCCACCTTACACCAAGGTCAAAAGCCTCGATTTCGAAGATCATCCGTTTGACATCCAGACCTGGGAAGATGAATGCGGTATGTGCGGCGCACGTGACAGTTACCTTGATGAAGTCATCCTCGATGACAAGGGCAACCGCATGTTTGTCTGTTCCGACACCGATTACTGCGCAGAACGCCAGGAAGCAGGCCATCGCGGCCAGCAACATCATGACCAACCCCTTGGCAGCTCCCAGAGCGGAAAGGCAGCAGAATAATGACCAGCATGAATGATCCGCTTCTGCACGTTGACAACCTGACCATGATGTATGGTGACCGGGTTGGCTGTAAGGATGTCAGCTTTGAACTCCGTCCGGGTGAAGTTCTTGGCATTGTTGGAGAATCCGGTTCTGGCAAGTCAACTTTGCTGCGCAGCATTTCTGCCCAGCAGGAACCGACCAAAGGCATTGTTGAATATCAAACCCGCATTGATGGCACCCGTGATGTCTATCAGATGTCCGAAGCCCAGCGCCGCCTTTTGATGCGCACCGATTGGGCGTTCGTGCATCAGAACCCGCGCGACGGTCTTCGGATGAATGTCAGTGCCGGGGCCAATATCGGTGAACGCCTGATGGCCATCGGGGATCGTCATTACGGCAATATTCGCCAAAATGCCGATAACTGGCTGGGCAAGGTCGAAATCGCGTCTGAACGCCTTGATGATTTGCCGTCAACTTTTTCGGGGGGGATGCAGCAACGTCTGCAGATTGCCCGTAACCTCGTAACCAGCCCGCGCCTCGTCTTCATGGACGAACCCACGGGTGGCCTGGATGTCTCTGTTCAGGCCAGATTGCTCGATCTGCTGCGCGGGCTGGTTCACGACCTTAATCTGGCGGTGATTATCGTGACCCATGACTTGGCGGTCGCACGTCTTCTGTCGCACCGGCTGATGGTGATGCAACAGGGTAAGGTCATTGAACATGGCCTGACCGATCAGGTCCTTGATGACCCGCAGCATGCCTATACCCAGCTGCTTGTTTCTTCCATTCTTCAGAACTAGACCGGGGCGCAGAAAATGTCTGAAATGCTTCATGCTCATAACGTCGCCAAAAGCTTTACGCTCCATACCCAAGGCAGCGTGACAATTCCGGTTTTTGAAGGCGTGGAATTTGGCCTGTCGGCCGGGGAATGCATCGTGCTGACCGGGGAATCCGGATCGGGAAAAAGTACCTTCATGCGCATGCTTTATGCCAATTACACATGTTCACAAGGCTCCATCAAGGTTCTTCATGATGGCGGCTGGCTTGACCTGACCACAGCAAACCCGCATTCGATCCTTGATGTTCGCAAACGCACATTGGGCTATGTCAGCCAGTTCTTGCGTGTGATCCCGCGTGTTCCAACCCTTGAAATTGTCGCTGAACCACTTGTCGCATTGGGCACATCACGCGAAGCTGCAATGGATAAGGCGCGTGATCTTTTAACCCGCCTCCGTATCCCTGAACGTCTGTGGCAGCTTTCCCCATTGACCTTTTCGGGTGGGGAGCAGCAACGTGTGAATATTGCGCGCGGCTTCATTGCCGATTATCCGATCATGCTGCTTGATGAACCGACCGCATCGCTTGACGCCCAAAATCGTGCCACTGTTCTGGAATTGATTGAAGAAGCCAAGAAACGCGGTGCCGCCATTGCCGGCATTTTCCATGACCACGAGACCCGTGATGCCGTCTGCACCGGGTCGTTTGATGTGACTTCGTTTAAAGTTGGGGCCAATGACTGAACAGATTTTTACCAACGCCAAACTTGTTCTGGCCAATGAAGTCATTGACGGTTCGGTTCAGGTCAAAGACGGCCTGATCACGGATGTTTCCGACCGGCCTTCCAACCTTCCGGGGGCGGAAGACATGGGCGGGGATTACCTGATGCCCGGTCTGGTCGAACTTCATACCGATAATCTCGACAAACACCTGACCCCGCGCCCTAAAACCCGCTGGCCCGCCACGGCTGCCGTGGTTGCGCATGACAATCAGGTTGCCAGTGCCGGAATTACCACGGTGTTTGATGCTGTATCGATTGGCGATGTCAATGAAGGGTCCGAGCGGATTGTTCGGTTGGTTGAATCGGTCGAGGCCCTTGGCCATGCGCAGGACAATGATCTTTTGCGTGCCGACCATAAATTGCATCTGCGCTGTGAAACATCTTTCCCCGGTATGATCGAGGCCCTTGGCAAACTTGTCGATATGCCATTGGTCAAAATGCTGTCGGTGATGGATCACACACCGGGGCAGCGCCAGTTTGTCAGTCTGGATGCCTATTACACCTACTATCAGGGGAAATATGGCCTGAACGATGAAGAGATGCGCAAATTCATCGCGACGCGTAAACGCGATGCCGAACTTTATTCGGTAAAGCATCGCCGTCATGTTGTCGAAACCGCCCATGCCAAGGGTCTTGCCCTTGCAAGTCATGATGACGCGACAACGGCCCATGTGGCCGAGGCGGTTGAAGATAAAATGACCGTGGCAGAGTTCCCGACAACCCTTGAGGCAGCAAAGGCATCCCATGAAGGTGGGCTTGGCGTCATGATGGGTGGACCGAACCTTGTGCGTGGGGGATCACATAGTGGCAACGTTGCCGCCGGTGATCTGGCCAGGAACGGTTATCTTGACATTATTTCCAGCGACTATGTCCCGCACAGCTTGCTGCATGGTGCGATGAAGCTGTTTGATGACTTTGACGGGTATGATTTACCCCGCGCCATTCGCACCATTTCCCTCAACCCGGCAACCCATGTTGGCCTGACCGATCGCGGTGAAATTGCGATTGGCAAACGCGGTGATCTGATCCGGGTGCATCATTCACCGCATCACCCGATCGTGCGCGGTGTCTGGCGTCAAGGTCGGCGCGTATCATGACCGGGCGCCATGCAAAAGATGGCGCCCCCCAATCTGGACTTCTTGTCCTCGTTGTCGGCCCCAGCGGGGTCGGCAAGGACACGCTTCTTGATGCAGCGCGCGATCGTCTGAGCAACACCCCCCATATTTGCTTTCCGCGCCGCTGCATCACCCGTCCAGCCGGCGCAATTGGGGAAGCCCATATTCCCGTTCGGCCGGAAGATTTCGGTCAGATGGCACGACAAGGTGCCTTTCTGCTGAGCTGGAAGGCACATAATCTGTGCTATGGCATCCCACGCCATGTTCAGGATGATGTGGCATCGGGCAAGACAGTCATCGTCAATGTATCACGCAGCGTGATTGACGATGCCCATAGTCTTGTCGGTCGGGACAATGTCCGGGTGGTCAGCATCCGCGCCAATATTGATGTGTTGCGCCAACGCCTTCATGCCCGCGGGCGTGAAGATGCCCTTGATATCGAACGCCGCTTGGCCCGTGCATCCGCCTATCATGTGGATGGCGACAATATCGTCCATGTCGATAATGACGGGGATTTGGAAACCGGGATTACGCGGTTCATCGAAGCCGTTGAAATGCCCATGCCGATTGCCAATCGGGCGTAACGTTCGATCCGGGCCACTCTATTTCACAAAAAATGCTGCAGTGTTTTGCTGCAGCATTTTTGTTATCCCGTCAGGGCGAACCGGCTTAAAAGCCGGAAAGGTTTACCGCCCCCCGGATCACCAAACAGGCAGACATCCGCGATTGCAAATGGATCTTTGCACAGAGGTCCGACAACCGGTTTAAGGGCGTTTTCAAACCGGCAGACCTGATCGGTTTCAAGCTTGTTGGTCAGGGTCAGATGGAAACGGAATTCTTCCATCACATAAGGATAACCCCACTGGGTCAGATAAGCTTCCTGCCGATCTGTCAGCCCCACCGCACGGCGTTTATTCATCGCCGCTTCATCTTCCGGTTCACGAAAACCATCAAGACCCCGGACCAAAGACGCCGCCAGATCACCCGATGGCGCAACCGGATCGGTCGGCACCAACGCCAAGAAACGCCCGATGGCTTTCAACGTCAAAGGTCCGCACAAAACCGGTGCAATCTTTGCACAACATGCGTTGATCGCCGCTTCCAGATCCGAACGACTGTAACCGGGCCGCAGGGCAAACGGCGGTTTCAAGGTGCCGTGAAAACCATACCGCACCGGCGATGTTGTCGCCGTGGCAATCTCGCCGGGATCAAGACCATCGACGTTCAGTCGCGCAACATCAGCACCACTGATGCAATCCCGGCCAAGCCAGGCATCCCCAAACTGCCCAAGGGCACTTTGCGGGTTTGGGGCAAAATAGATCGCATAACGTTGAAAATCGGTCATGAAAACTCTTTGAAAGGCTGGCTTTGAACAACGTAGATGCAGTTTGGGAATCTTGGTGATGCAAGGCAACTTTGAAATTGAAGAAAAATGCCGGAGGTCACTTTACCTCCGGCATATGTTTCAGCGCATCCATGAAATATGATCCCTTAGATCGTATCGTATTTCAGGCAAAATTCCCGAACTGGAAGCCTGCGAAAATCGTTCAGACTTTCGCGCAGCATTTCATGGCTCCAGTCCCACCATCGAATGCGCAACAGGGCATCGATGATATCGGCCTCAAACCGTGGTCGCAGCGGTGCGGCCGGAACACCCGTTACAATCGTGTAGGGGGCGACGTCTTTCGTCACCACCGCACCGGATCCAACGACCGATCCAATCCCGATCGTTACCCCGCCTTGAACAATCGCCCCGTGACCAATCCATACGTCGTGATCTAGCTTCACCCGCTTTTCCCGACGCCAGTCGAAAAAGCTTGGGTCATCGTCCCCCAACTCATAGGCGCTGGAACGATATTGAAAGTGATGCATCGATGCCCGGTCCATCGGATGTTGCCCCGGATTGATCCGGGTATGGGCCGCGATATTTACAAACTTGCCAATGTCGGAATAGATGATTTCGCTGTCATTCACGACATAGGAATAATCATCCATTTTGGTTTCCCGGACCGAGGTACGCGGACCAACTTCGGTCCACATCCCCATGTCGCAATCTACAACGATAGCTGTCTGATCAATGGTCGGTTCCTGTGACAATGCCTTCATGGCCGGTTTGGCCTGCGTGATATGAAAGCTCATGGATCAGGTCACCAGTTTACGCAGACGCTGTGAAACCATATCGAGCAAACTGACCGAAATGATGATGATGATCATGACAGCAGCCGTTTCCGCATAATAGAACCCGCGGATATATTCCCACAGAACCATGCCGATACCACCCGCACCAACGATGCCAAGAACGGTTGCCGAACGGACATTGGATTCAAACCGGTAAAGCGAATAGGAAATCCAAAGTGGCAAGACCTGGGGGATAACGCCAAAGATCACTTCCTGCAGCGCGTTGGCACCGGTTGCCCGAATGCCTTCAACCGGTTCAGGGTCAATGGCCTCAACCGCCTCGGAAAACAGTTTGGCCAAAACACCGGTTGTATGAATCCAAAGCGCAAGAACACCGGCAAACGGACCAAGACCGACGGCCACCACGAACAGCATGGCAAAGACCATTTCGTTGATCGCACGGAAGGAATCCATCAGGCGACGTACCGGCTGATATACCCAGACCGGAACAATGTTTTCCGAACTTAGAATGCCAAACGGAATGGAACAGACGATAGACAATGCCGTTCCCCAGATCGCGATCTGGATGGTGATCCACATTTCTTCGACATACATCTTCCACATCAGAAAATCAGGCGGGAAGAAGCCATCGGCAAAGTCGACCATGTTGCCGCTGTTTTCAATCAGCGACATCGGGCGCATATCCGCCCCTTCCCATGACCAGGCCAGAAGGCCAAGAACAATCGCCCAAAGCAGGAAGCTCGTTGCCGACCGTTTAAGGTCACGCGGCGGAAGTTCCGTTGCGGCAGATGATGCGGAAGAAATGCTGCTATTCATCGTGTTAATCCCGGATGGTAAATGCAAACAGGGAGCGCACTTGTGGTGCACTCCCTGTCGAAAGGCCGATTACTGGTAAGAAACCAGAACGTCGAGTTCAGCCAGTTTCTTGTCGATCTCAGCAACACGCTCTGCTTTTTCTTCAGCAGAAAGCTCTTCGGTGTTCTGGATTTTCAACTTGTCTTTGAACAGGGCAAGCTGACGGATCGGGTAAAGCTGCGCGTTGGAGCTTTCCATGAATTTACCCATGCCATCCTGAATACCCGACAGAACTTTTTCCGCAGCAACCGTGTCGCCCATACGGCCGTAACCAAGGAAGAACGCCTTGATTTCGGATTTCAGGTCGCGCGACATGTCTTTACGATAAACCATCGGGTCAGACGGGATCAGCGGCGAGGTCCAGATAACACGAACTTTATCGGTAACTTCCGGTTTGACCATCTTGGTACGTGCAAGCTGCTCGGAATTGTTGGCAGCAACATCAACCTGACTGTTGGCAGTCGCCATCAGGTTGGTTTCGTGGTTCGCGTTACGGACGGTTTTGAAGCACTCTTTCGGGTCAACACCGTTTTTGGCAAACACATAGTAAGACGGAACCAGGAAGCCCGAGGTCGAGTTCGGATCACCAATACCGAAATTCAGCGAACCATCACATTTGAGCATGTCTTCAAGGGTTTTGACCTTGTCGTTACTTGCCTGGGTGATGATGTGGGAAAAATAGCCGTCAGTGCCATCTGCCTTGGTCGTCTGAACGAAAACTTCACCGCCTGCACGGTCAACAGCTTCCATTGCCGACTTGTTGCCGAACCAGCCAACGTGAACCTTGCCAAAACGCATGCCTTCGATGATACCGGCATAATCTGGTGCGAAGAATGCCTCAATTTCCATACCGAGTGCTTCTTCCATGTCGTCAATCATCGGCTGCCATTGGGCTTTCAGATTGGAACTGGACTCAGTCGAGATGAAACCGAAAACGAGGGTTTCCGGGTCTTTTTCAAGCGGCTTGAATTCAACATCGGCTTTGGCAACAACAGATGCCAGCATCGTGGCTGCAAATGCTGCGGATGCAATTGTCTTAACGTTCATAAGAAGTCCCCTGTCAGATTTGGTTAGACATGATTTCAAAGAGGTAAGGCAGTCATGAAAACTGGCCCGGCTAGCTCATTGCTTTAGCCAGTGCCTTTTCTGCGACGGCTTCCTTCACCGGCATGTCGGTGTCATCAGAACCATCCGCAAAAAGCTCGGAAGAATATTCGCCGTAAAGTTCGTGCAGGAATTCCGGCGTCAACTGGGTTGAAGGCCCGTCAAATACGACTTCACCATCGCGCATGGCGATGGTACGTTTGCAGTAATCCTTGGCGTAATCAACCTGATGAAGAGAAACGATAACGGTCACGTTGTCTTCGCGGTTTACGCGATCAAGTGTGTTCATCACCTTGCGCGAGGATGCCGGGTCAAGCGACGCAATCGGCTCATCCGCAAGGATCAGACGCGCACCCTGTGTGATGGTCCGCGCAATCGCCGCACGCTGTTGCTGACCACCGGAAAGATTACGGGCCTTTTTGCTGGCATGGCCATCAATGCCCACACGATGAAGTGCGTTCATCGCGCGCATTTTTTCCGCCTTGGTAAACAGGCAAAGTGACCCGCGCCATGATGGCACACGGCCCAACAGGCCCATCAGCACATTGGTCATAACCGTCAAACGGCTTACAAGGTTGAATTGTTGGAAAACAACGCCAATTTCCGCCCGGACTTTGCGTGCCCCGCGGGAAATTTTGCCGTTTTCCTGAATGGTTTCGCCAAACACGACAATTTTGCCGCCATCACGATCGCCGCGCAGCAAACCTGCAATGTGACGGATAAGCGTGGATTTTCCTGAACCCGATGCACCAATCAGCGCCACCATTTCGCCTTCCCGCACCTGCAGCTTGACGCCATTCAGCGCACGCTTGTCACGGGTAAAGCTTTTGTTCAGTCCAGAGATATCTACAACCAGCATCAAAGAATCGCCTGCATGTGTTTCGCTGGAAGATGAAACTACGCATGAACGGCGACTCTACGGTGACACTGATGTTACAGTTCAATGATTACGGCAGCTAAATTCTCCGGATAACAATCAAACTTGTCTATACATCAAGTATTAGAACAAATACTCAAACGAGTTATTTAAACAAGAACTGTAACAAAACATGATTATCCAAGATAAATTATGTGAAAATATTCAATATTTAAGTGTACAATAAAAAAACACACACAATTTATAGTGCGCACTGCAAACCAGTTACCTCATAAATGACAAACTACTTAAGTTCTTCGATTGCTGCGATCACGTCTTCTTCGATTTCAATTCCATCCGCTTCTGCCGCAAGACGCGCTGACTTTCCCCGACGCCCCGGAAGACGAACGCCCTCTTCCGCAGCAAGTGCGTTGGCAATTTCAGCAAGGTGTTCACTCACCCCCGGCCCACCCGATGCTGCGGGATCAATTGCAATGATCATTTGCCCCAATGCCGGTGGCTTGCCTTTATCATCGAACAACGACGATGACTGATGACCAAACTGTGCACCCGTCAGTCCGGCAGCAAGAAGTTCAACCATCATGGCAAGGGCAGCACCCTTTACCCCGCCCGCAGGAACCATTGTGCCGTCCAATGCCTTGACCGGGTCCGTTGTTGGATTGCCATCCGGATCAAACGCCCAGTCATCAGGAATGGCCACACCCTTTTGCTTGGCTGCCATGATCTTGCCCCGCGCCACTTTTGACAGGGCCAAATCAATAATGATCGGATCACCGGCAGTACCGACCGGTACACCAAAGGCAATCGGATTGGTGCCAAACATTGGTCGCCGCCCACCCCATGCCGCCATCGCAGCCGGCGCATTTGCAAACATCATCGCGGCCAAACCCCGTTGTGCGAGACGTTCCACCGTCAGGCCCATCACCCCCGCATGATGTGACTTATATATAGAGGCAATCGCAATCCCCTGCTTGCGGGCCATATCGGGTAAGTGATCCATCATCAGATCAAGTGCCGGATAGGCAAACCCATGCTGCGCATCAATCCGCAAAACACCCGGTGCGGGCTTTTCCGCCTGTGGCACGGCAACCCCGTCAACCTTACCAGCCCGGGCTTGTGCGGAATATGCCGGAACGCGCCGGAAACCATGTCCGCCCTGCCCGGATGCCTCAGCCGCAACCAGCGCGGTTGCAACCGAGGCCGCATTATCTTGACTTACATTGCAGCGCATCAAGGTGTTGCTGACAAGCGCGTGGGCATCAGACAGGGAAATCTTCATCGTGATGGGACCTTGGGTTTTGGATATTGCGGGATTTTGGCAAAGGATGGCAGGTGGTTTAGAGCCTGTTGCAAACATAGTCCCATGATCGGCCATCAGGCAAAGATGTTTTCATATGCGCCATAGGTTTCACAGCACATAACCGCCCCTTAAAAATATCTGACACTGTGCTAAAATCTCGCCCTAAACATGCATCACCCTGCCCGAACCTTACTTACACGTGCTGTCAAAATGCTGCTTGGCTTAATCTGAAGCACACAAGATTGATTTCAATGATCGTATGGGACTGCGATCAAACACAGGAATTCAAATATGTTCAGCGTTAAACCGATGATGCTTTCTTCCATCGCACTTTCAGCCGCCCTGTTACTGGCGGCGTGCAACACCACCGGCCAAAACGATATGGCAAGTGACTGGTCATCTGTCACCGGCAAGGACTGGCAACTCACGATGGTGGTGGATCGGGATAAAATGCTCAGCCCGACGGCACCTGTGACTGCCAGTGCCCATTTTGCCGATGACGGGAAGGTCAGCGGGTCAAACGGCTGTAACAGCTATTTTGGCACATATACCCAAAACGCAGAGAACCTGACATTCTCGCCACTTGGTGCAACCAGAATGGCCTGTATCAACACTGCGATGAACGTCGAGAATGCCTTTAACAATGCGACCGGACAAGTTGCCAACTGGCAGGTTTCAGACGGTATGCTGGTACTTAGCGATAGCAACGGCAAAGCTGTGATGAAATTTACTCCAAGCGCACCTTAAGTTTCTGGCCATCTCAATCACGCTGCGACTGAACATAAAGAATGGCGCCATATGGCGCCTCAGACTGCTGACGAACCCCGTCTTTTTGATGCGGGGTTTTGTATTGGATTGTTGACCAGTGTTTTTGGGTTTTGTGGTTAAAATCAGATTTAGACTGGTGATGACCGTCAGAACCGGTTGAGCGGCTTCTTGCCATGATCGGCCCGATCCTTGGCAATATCAGTATCAAGGCAGCAAGATAATCCGCACGCGATTTCTCGACCACATGCCGGTCAAACTTGTTCTTGTTCGCACTGGCCTTAAGGTGTGTGTTGTCACTATAGAGCACCGTGCCATCAATCAGGCCGACCCGGATCGCCTGCTCGACAATCTCGTCAAAGATGTCCTGATAAATCTCGCTGTTGTTAAAACGCCGTCGACGGTGCTGACTGATCGTGCTGGCATCTGGCACCTTGTCGGTCAGGCGAAGATGCAAGAACCAACGATAGGCAACATTGACCTCGATCTCGCGCATCAATTGCCGTTCCGAGCGAATGCCAAACAGATAGCCGACAAACAGCATCTTGAACAACATCACCGGATCAAGTGCGGGGCGTCCGTTATTCGCACAATACAAATGTGCCACCCGATCATGGATGAAACTGAAATCAATCACCGCATCAATCTTGCGCAGCAAATGATCGGACGGCACCAGAGATGACAGTGTCACCATTTCCAGTTCTTCCTGATGGGGTTCTTTCTTTTTCAGCATGCCCCATTGAATCAAAAGTCACCGCTCTTGGCGAGGACTTTGTCTGCAGTCTGAAGGGCCGGATAACCGGCCCTTGTTTTGTTCTGAGGATCGTTTGGCGGATTACATGAAATTGCGGGGAATGGCTTTTCCCCATTTCTTTTCAAAAATCGGATCACTGCCTTCATAGGCAATCACCCATGCCGATACATACCAATTATCGCGATCACAGCTTAGTTCGGCGTGACAGTCGGTTCTGACAGACCAGTCATCACGTTCCAGATCGCATGTCCATGCGGCTTCACCGCGCATCGAATTGGGATCAAGCGGATTGATTTCCCAAGTTTCACTGCGGACTTCGCGGGTTGCAAGGCGTGAACCGGGATGTTCGAACAAACCGGTATCTTCATAGATCCGATAGCGCGTTTCGTTTTGCGTCAGATTGCGCTGAACACTGCGTTCGGTCCGGCTGGGTTTATGTTCGATATAGCGTGGCAGCGGATCAGGGTTGTCAGGTTCCTTGACCGTGATCTTTTGGTGTTCGCCAAGCAATGGCAGATCAAAACGGATTGAGGATGGTGCAATGCTAAGCCCGGCATCAAAGGGTGGCGGCAAGATCATTGGCCAATAGGATGTCGAGAGGGACAAACGAATACGGTGTCCGGGCTTAAAACGATATCCGCAGGCATCAAGGGTTAGCGTGATGGGGACTTTCTGACCATGGGGCATCGGTTTGGGATCGGCGTAATTCGCATCCAGATCACGATGCGCAAGGTTTAAGACCCCGAATGACACACGGGTTGCCGTGCCATCGGGATGGACATCAACCAGACGCGCACACAGGTTTGACCAATCGGCGTCACATGCCAGATCAATGTTTAGAGCCGGGCGCCCTAAAAGATCGATTTCGGCTTCAAGTGGGGTGGTTTCAAAGACCAGTGATCCGGCATCGTCGCTGCGCTGATCAATTGCCATTTCGGCATCAGGTTTCAGTGTGAAATATTCCCCCGATGCCGTCCCGGTATCTAGCGGTGATTTCAGATATATGTCCGCCGCCGGGTTTGTTTCATCCCCTGCCTCAAAGGACAGCTTGCCATCTGAAACATAAAGCGTGCTTGTTTCCGGCGTGGTCCAGTTGTCTTTGGCAATCCAGAATCCCGGATCAAAATCGCGGCGGGGGGCGGGTTTAACCCCGTCAAGGATATAGGCGCGCATCTGAGGCAGGTTTTCAACGCCATTGTCCTCACCACGCAGCCATTTGTTCCACCATTTGATGGCCTCGCCCGTGAAGTCTGCGCGCGGCTTGGGCCAGGCGAAGTGCGGGTATTTATGCACCCACGGACCAATCAGCGCCTTGGCACGGTCTGGCATGCCTTCAATCGCCCGCACCGGGGTGTTGCGATAGCCATCCGCCCAACCGGCCAGAACCATGGACGGGATTTTTACCGCGTCAAAATCTTCGCAGATTGAAGCATGTTTCCAGAATTCATCGCGGGTTTGGTGGGCGAGCCATTCTTCCATAAAGAATGGCTCACCCTTAAGGCGATGTAACCACATTGCCCGCCAGTCATCACCAACCAGATCCGGGTCAGGTGTGCGCGATTGATAGGCCAGCATGGTGGCCGCCCAAGACAATTGCACAGCCAACTGACAGCCATTTTTATAGTGAATGTCGTCGTTATAGCGGTCCACCGTTGATGCGATGGAAATCACCGCCTTAAGGGCGGGCGGGTTCAGGGCAGCAACCTGCAGGCAGTTAAACCCACCCCAGGAAATTCCCATCATCCCGACCGATCCGTTGCACCATGACTGATCGGCGATCCATGCGATCAACTCGCACGCATTGGCCAGTTCAAGTTCGCTATATTCGCCGTCAATAACACCATCTGATTCACCTGATCCACGGATATCAATCCGCACACCGGCAATGCCGGCCTTGGCAAATTCAGGATAGGTTGCTTCGTCGCGCGCACAGGTGCCATCGCCCTTGCGATAGGGCAGGAATTCAAAAACGGCGGGAACCGGGTCGGTTTCTGTGCCGTCTGGCATCCATATGCGGGCCGCAAGGCGGGTGCCATCGGCAAGTGTGATGAAGGTGTTTTCAATAACGTGATAGTCGCGTCCGGACATTGTGGGGCGTCCTTTGGGGCTGATGTTGACTGTATTATGGTGGGTTATCAGAAAAGGCGGCCCGTTTGACGGGGCCGCCTTTTATCTATGTTGGGGCCGGTTT
The DNA here is from genome assembly GCF_050516545.1 of Thalassospira lucentensis. Taxonomy (GTDB): domain Bacteria; phylum Pseudomonadota; class Alphaproteobacteria; order Rhodospirillales; family Thalassospiraceae; genus Thalassospira; species Thalassospira lucentensis_C. The sequence continues at coordinate 3,435,427 of NZ_CP191544.1, forward strand.
TAGTGGCCGGCACTTTCCATTTTGCGCGTGGCAAGAACCTTTTCCAGCCATCCCAGTTCCATTTCCGGCACCGATTTCAACAGAAGATCGGTGTAATCGTCAAATGGCGGGTTAAGGACTTCGGAGCGTGGCCCGAAATCGACCAGCTTGCCCTGCAGCATGACGGCAACAGAATCGGCAATCGCGCGGACAATTGCAATGTCATGGGTGATGAACAGATAGGACACCTGATAGTTCTTTTGCAGGCGCATCAGCAAATCAAGAATGCCTTCGGCCACCAACGGATCAAGGGCCGAGGTCGGTTCATCGCACAAGATCAATTCCGGCTTGGCAGCCAAGGCACGTGCAATTGCAACGCGCTGTTTTTGACCACCGGAAAGCTCGGCCGGATAACGATCATAAAAAGTTTCGCCCATCTCGATTTCATCAAGAAGTTCGATGACTTTTGCTTTGCGCTGCGCACCGCGAACACCGAAATAGAATTGCAGCGGTCGGCCAATGATCTGCCCCACCGTTTGACGGGGGTTCATAGCAGTATCAGCCATTTGATAGATCAACTGAATACGGCGTAATTGATCACGGGACCGATGTTTTTGTTCGGCTGAAAGTTCATCGTCGCCAAAGGTAATTTTGCCTTCGAATGGGGGCAAAAGACCGGTAATCACACGGGCCAAGGTTGACTTGCCCGATCCAGATTCCCCAACCACGGCCAAGGTTTGACCGCGTGGTACATGCAGCGATACGTCATGAAGAACCTGCACGCCATTGCCATAGGCCGCCGAAATGTTTTCGACCTTAAGTAACGCATCAGACTGATCGCGGGCTTCGGCCAGCTTGGTCTGACGGACATTGACCAGTGCCTTGGTATAGTCTTGGCGCGGGTTTTCGATGATCTGTGCGACCGGACCATATTCGACCGTATCCCCGTTGCGCAGAACCATGATGTCATCGGAAATTTGGGCGACAACGGCCAGATCGTGGGTGATGTAGAGGGCCGCAGTTCCGGTTTTGTCGATCGCGTTTTTGATGGCGGCCAGAACGTCAATCTGGGTGGTTACATCAAGGGCGGTGGTCGGTTCATCAAAGACAATCAGTTCCGGTTTGGGGCAAAGCGCCATTGCCGTCATTGCACGTTGCAATTGACCGCCTGAAACCTGATGAGGATACCGATCGCCAAAGTTCTGCGGATCAGGAAGGCCAAGGATTTCAAACAGGTAATTGGCCCGTTCACGGGCTTCTTCTCGGGTCATAAGACCGTGTTCAAGTGCGCCTTCAATCACCTGATCGCCCAGCTTGTGCGCCGGGTTAAAGGATGCTGCGGCTGATTGTGCAACATAACAAACGCGGGCACCACGAATGCTGCGGATACCCTTTTTATTCAGTGTCAGGATATCTTTGCCATCCAGCATCACCTGACCGCCGGTGATGCGAACACCCCCCCGGCCATAGGCAAGGGCAGCAAGGCCGATGGTTGATTTTCCCGCACCAGATTCCCCGATCAGGCCCAGGACTTTGCCCCGTTGCAGATCAAAGGAAATGCCATGGACAATCTCAATATCCTGCGGGTCTTCACCCGGTGGAAAGATGGTCGCGCCAATGCGCAGATCGCGTACCGATAAAAGATCAGACATCGCCGCGTCCTCCTTTCAGGCTGGACGTACGTTTAAGCAACCAGTCGACCACCATATTCACACAAACAGCCAAAGCGGCAATCGCGCCGCCGGGAATAAGGGCCGCCTGAATACCGAAAATGATGCCGTCCTTGTTGTCTTTGACCATGCCACCCCAATCGGCTGCAGGCGGTTGAATGCCAAGGCCAAGGAAGGAAAGCGTGGACAGGAACAGGATCGAGAATGCGAAACGCAAACCAAATTCTGCCAAAAGCGGTGATAGCGTATTGGGGAGGATTTCGCGGAAGATGATCCACATCCGGCCTTCGCCGCGCAGTTTGGCCGCTTCGACAAATTCCATTACAGCAACGTCAAGTGCAACAGCGCGTCCCAGTCGATAAACACGAGTGGAATCCAAAATGGCCATCACCGCAATCAGGATGAAGATGTTTTGCGGCAAAACGGCCAAAACCACGAGGGCAAAGATCAATGTCGGGATCGACATCATCAAGTCGTTTAATCGCGACAGGCCCTGATCAATCGGACCGCCGGAAACCGCTGCCGTGAAGCTTAGGAATATCCCGATCGAGAATGAAAGGATCGATGCTGCAAGCGAGACGAACAGGGTTGTCTGTGCACCGTAAATAAGACGCGACAACAAATCGCGACCCAGATTGTCGGTACCCAGAAGATAAAGGTCACTGGCCGGTTCCCAAACACCCGCAACAATTTCGCGTTCCCCGAAGGGCGCGATCAGGGATGCGAAAACAGCACAGAAAAATGCAAATGCAATGCCCAGAATTCCGATCCAGGCAGTCAGCGGGATTTCACGTAATCTCATCGCGGGTGCCTCAGTCTCGGATTGGCGACAATGGCGACAAGATCGGCCACCATGTTAAGCAGAATATACACCGCAGCAAAGATCAGGCCGCAGGCCTGAACCACGGGCATGTCACGTACCGTCACGGCATCGACCATATATTGGCCCATGCCGGGATAGACAAAGACAACCTCGACCACGACAACACCAACGACCAGATAGGCCAGATTAAGCGCAACCACATTGACGATCGGGGCGATGGCATTCGGCGCAGCATGTTTGACAATTGCCTTGAAAGCGCCAAGGCCCTTAAGCTCGGCCGTTTCCATATAGGCCGATGACATCACGCTTATGATTGCGGCACGGGTCATGCGCATCATATGGGCGAGAACCACCAGAACCAGTGTTGCGGTCGGAAGGGCAATTGCGGCCATGCGTTCGGACCATGTCATGCCGTCATACACAGTCGACGGGAAGGTCGCGACACCAAGCTGTACGGCGAAGAACACAATCAGAATATAGCCGATGAAGAATTCCGGTAGTGAGATTGCAGCAAGCGAGATGATGTTGATGACCCGGTCGGGGATGCGGTTGCGATAGTGAACGGCAACCATGCCAAGGCCAACGGCAAGCGGGACAGAGATTGCTGCGGCAAAGAATGCCAGGAACAACGAATTGCCAAGGCGCTTGGTGATTTGTTCGGTAACCGGCGCGCCACTGGCCCAGCTATTGCCGAAATCACCCTGCACAACACCGCCAAGCCATTCGAAATATCGGGTGGTGATCGGGCGATCAAGGCCAAGGTCGGCCCGGATATTGGCAATTGCCTGCGGTGTGGCAGATTGACCAAGATAGGTTTGGGCAAAGTCGCCCGGCAGGGCTTCTACCCCTGCGAAAATCAGGACTGAAACAGCCCAAAGCAACATCAAACTCAAACCCAGTCGTTCGACGATCAGGACCGTCAATGGATGGGTTTCTTTTAGTCTGTGTCGCACGGCGTGCACGCCGGCCAAAGGGTTGGCCATGAACACTTTCTCCCAAAACAGGCCTGAGCGGGAATTCAAGACGGGTGGGACATCGGAGGTCTGCTCCGAAACCATCTGGAATTGTCGATCAGGCCGTTGCACAAACGAACAAGTGAACAACAAGAACGGGGATCACGGTTAAAACCGTGATCCCGCAATTCTTAAGGTATCGTATCGGGATGTTTGCCATCCCGGCCCGATTAGCTGTTCAACCACAGACGGGTTGCGACATAACCGTTGGACATGTCGTTACCGATGTCCTGGACAAAGCCCGAGACATTGTTGGTTGTGGCATTTACGAAGTCGTTGAACATCGGAAGAATAAGGCCACCCGTGTCACGCACCATCAGTGCCATGTCACGATACATGTCCTTACGCTTGTTCTGGTCAAGCTCGGCACGGGCTTCGAGAAGGATCTTGTCAAAGCCGGTGTTGAAGAAGCGGGTATCGTTCCAGTCTGCAGATGACAGATACGCGGTGGAATACATCTGATCCTGGGTCGGACGACCACCCCAGTAGGATGTGGAGAACGGCTGGGCATTCCAGACGTTCGACCAGTAGCCATCGCCCGGTTCACGTTTGATTTCGATATCGATACCGGCTTTTTTCGCGGTTTCCTGATACAGGACTGCGGCATCAACCGCCCCCGGGAAGGCAACATCGGATGTGCGCAGCAGAACCGAACCATCATGGCCGGACTTCTTGAAGTGGAAGGCCGCTTTGTCCGGATCGTAGGCACGCTGTTCGATGTCTTGCGGGAACAGGGCATAGGTTTCGTTGATCGGGAAGTCATTCCCGACCTTGCCGTAACCACCAAGGATCTTTTCAACCATGGTTTCACGGTCCATCGCATATTTCAGCGCAAGACGCAGGTCGTTATTATCAAACGGTGCGGTGTTGCAATGCATGATGAAGACATAGTGGCCACGACCTGATGTGGTCTGAATCTCGACATTCGGCGCGCGTTTCAGCAGGCCGACGGTCTTTGGATCAACACGGTTGATGAAATGCACCTGACCCGATGACAGGGCGGCCATACGTGCGGTGGCATCGTTCATGACGATCATTTCAACCGAGTCAACAAAGCCACGGTCGCTGCGCCAGTCGTTTTCGTTTTTTACGAAGGTGGCGCGAACACCGGCTTCGAAGTTATCAACCTTGAACGGGCCGGTACCGATACCGGCATTCGGGTTGTCAAAGCCGCCACCGGGCTGGATCACAAGGTGATAATCGCTCAGCAGAAGCGGAAGATCGGCATTGCCTTCCGAGAGGGTCAAAACAAGATCACCGCCCTTGTTTTCAATGCCTTTGATCGAACCCATTACACCAAGCGCACCAGATTCGGATTTTTCGTCGGTGTGACGGTTCAGGGTTTTGACAACATCATCAATGGTCAGTTCAGCGCCATTGTGGAATTCAACACCCTTCCGAATTTTGAAGGTCCAGACAGAGGCATCTGCATTCGGCTCCCAGGATTCTGCAAGGGCCGGAACAGCCAGACCGGTGGTCGGATGCGACTCAACCAGGGTGTCGCCCCAGTTGCGATTCATGGCGAAGGTGAATTGCGATGCCGATTTGGCAGGATCAATAACGTCGGTCGAAGCACCCCCCTGAAGACCAAGCTTCAGATGGCCGCCGCGCTTTGGCTCCTGTGCCATGGCGGATGTGCCATAAAGGGTGGTGGCGGCTGCAAGGGTCAAGCCCGCTGCCATGGAACGGCCGATAAATTCACGGCGGTTCATTTCATGTGCGCTGACACGTGACGCAAAATGTTTGATAGGGTCAGTCATCCCTGTTCCTTCTCTGATACATCTTAACTTGTTGAATTATGTAATGGTGTGGCTAGTCCGGCCTATTGATTGATATTGGTTGTTCTAGGTCCGGACTTGGTACCGTTTCGGCACATGGGGCATGGTGCAGTTTCAAGTCCTGCTTTTTGTGTCATGCCACTGCGATTGTGCAGTTGATGAGCCCCCCTTTGGCCACAAAATTGATCCCCTGTGGGTACGTGCAATGCCATGGATGCAATTCCGAAACGGAAAAGCACCCAACAGGTCTACGTCGCAAAGACCAATGAATGTCTCAGCGCTGCAGCACTTGTTGTGTGGGACAGACAGTGCACAAATCCGCGACATCGTGACACGGGTGCCTTGTATGCATCAACCCGTTGGCAATAACTGTCAGGTGATTTTCACACCTGAAAATTGATATCAGGCCAATCAATATCTCTGAAAAATAGTATAGAAAATCGATGGATTTCTGCGTCCAAGACCTTGGTATCTAAGGGATTGTCATCATATGGGTATAAGTTGGTATATGAGGAAAATATCAGGTCGAAAAAAAATTGAGATTTTCATGTTCGAACGAAAAAAGATCGCAAATCGCTGACAAAAGTCAGGAGGGGTGACCAAAAAATATTCAAAATTGCGATTCGGACCTGTTTGCAGAGTTCAAATGACATTCAGTCAGACCTTACAAAGAACTGTTGTCAGATATCTGGCATCTAGTTTTCGCAGGCTCTCTTGCGAAAGTAAAATTCAGGTTTTTAAATGGTGATTTTGCTTTAAGAGGCCGTCAGTGTTACGCTTTTACAACTGTCCTGTTGATCGTAAAAAATCTGATTGTAGGGGTGGTGCACATAACGGAGGAATGAATGTATCAAAAGATGCTCGTGCCTGTCGATTTGGCCCACATTGATAAATTGGAAAGGGCAATTCAAACGGCGGTCGATTTAGCTGCGCACTATAAGGCTGAAATCTGTTTCCTTAGCGTGGGAACAAACACGCCTTCGGAAGTGGCTCATAATCCCAAGGAATTTGAAAAAAAACTGGCTGAGTTTGCCGAGGAATGTCGCGCGAAATTTGGTGTTGTTGTGACAGCAAGTTCGCATATTTCACATGACCCAGCTGTTGACCTTAGCAAGGCACTTGTTGCAAAAGCCGATGAACTCAATGCCGATCTGATTGTAATGGCGACACATGTTCCTGGCGTTGCCGATCATATCTTTACCTCGCATGGCGGATATGTTGCTTCTCATTCGGATCATTCAGTGTTCCTTGTGCGTTAAGCAAATGCCTTATCGAGATTTCGGCTAGGGATAGCCGTAATTCATATAACCTTGGGAGTTTAAAATGGGGTCAGAAGCTGAGACGGGTATTGAAAGCCCGGACGGTGCAGCGAACCCGATTGATACAGAATATGAAATCGGGCAAGACAATTTCAAAACAGAGATCGGGCCTTTTGGTCTTGATGTTCACAACCCTGTCTTTTTGATTTCGGGGTTGTCGATTGTTGCTTTTGTTTTCTTAACACTCGCTTTTCAGGAAAGTGTTGGTCCGATGTTCAACGACCTTCGAGGTTGGCTGACATCAAGTCTGGACTGGTTCTTCCTGTCTGCAGCAAATGTGTTTGTTTTGTTGTGTCTTTTCCTGATCGTGTCCCCGCTTGGGCGGGTGCGTCTTGGCGGAGTGGATGCAAAACCTGATTATTCCTATTCCGGCTGGTTTGCGATGCTGTTTGCGGCCGGTATGGGCATTGGCTTGATGTTCTATGGTGTGTCCGAGCCGATTTCGCATTTCTCATCCTCTATTGGTGGAACGGCACTTGGCGAAAACGGTATGCGGACAGACTGGGCGCCGTTAGGTGGCGCTGCTGGTGATGCGGATGCTGCATTTGATCTTGGCATGGCCGCAACCATCTTCCACTGGGGACTTCATCCATGGGCGATCTATGCCACGGTGGCGTTGGCCTTGGCCCTGTTTTCCTTTAACAAGGGCCTGCCGCTGACCATGCGGTCGGTATTTTATCCGATCTTTGGCGAGCGTGTCTGGGGCTGGACCGGTCATGTTATTGATATTCTGGCGGTGTTTGCGACCTTGTTTGGTTTGGCGACCTCGCTTGGATTTGGTGCAGAACAGGCCAATGCCGGTCTTGATTTCCTGTTTGGTATTCCGGTGACGGATGGCTCCAAAGTCGTCCTGATTATCGCGATTACCGGTGTTGCCTTGATTTCTGTTCTGGCCGGTCTTGATGCCGGGGTTAAACGCCTGTCGGAAATCAATATGGTGCTTGCGGCCGTTCTGTTGCTGTTTGTTATTCTGGTCGGACCGACCATGGATATCATCAAGGGCTTCTTCACATCCCTTGTGGCCTATGTTGAATATCTGCCAGCACTGTCAAACCCGGTTGGTCGCGAAGATGCCAACTTCAGTCAGGGTTGGACATCGTTCTATTGGGCGTGGTGGATTTCCTGGTCACCGTTTGTCGGCATGTTCATTGCGCGTGTGTCGCGTGGTCGTACCGTCCGTGAATTCATCACCTGCGTTTTGATCATTCCGTCGCTGGTATGCGTGTTGTGGATGACGGCATTTGGTGGCACGGCGGTTCACATGGTGACCGAAGGTGTGACGGCAATTGCCGAGGCGGGACTTCCGATCAAACTGTTCACCATGCTTGGACAATTGCCCCTGCATGAGATCACATCGTTCATTGGCATCATTTTGGTGATTGTCTTCTTTGTGACGTCATCGGATTCCGGGTCACTTGTGATTGATACTATCACCGCAGGCGGCAAGGTCGATGCGCCGGTTCCTCAGCGTATCTTCTGGTGCACATTCGAAGGCCTGGTTGCAATTGCATTGCTTTTGGGCGGTGGTCTTGGCGCATTGCAGGCAATGGCGGTGTCAACCGGCTTCCCGTTTGCAATCATTTTGCTGCTGGCCTGTTATTCGATCATTCAGGGGCTGCGCAGTGAGCCAAAGGCCGTTGGTGCAGGTGCGGAAATATCCGACAGCAAAGACTAGATTTACGCGTTATGCAGATGCATAACCTGTGCTTCCTAAAATAAGTTGACGATTTTTCATGGAGCCAGCGGATATATTCCGCTGGCTTTTTGATGCACTTGATCTGGCGTTTGCATTGCCAAAGCGAGGTGCGATCTCATTGTATTATAAGTCTGCACAGCTTCCTTGACCAGTTGTCTGAAATCTTCAAATGTTTTGCAGCGATGAACTAGGAATTCCTGTTTGAGAATGCCGTTCACCCATTCGGCCTGAGCATTCTGATAGCAGTCGTAGCCATCAGTCATCGACGCGGTGATGTTGTTGTTCAATACCGATTGATAAAGTCCGGAACAATATTGCAGTCCCCGGTCAGAGTGATGGATCAGGGGATGCGTTGTCATCCGGTTGCCCTCCACCCGTTTCAGGGCCTTGACCACATCGGATGCTTTCTCATCCAGTGCCGACTGTTGGTTGTCCTGGTGAAATTCTTGCGGGGCCGTACCAGTCACCTTCACCCTGCCCGCGAACCTGCCAGTCAGGGAAGGCCGTCAGGATCAAATCAAGTGTGGCGCTGATGTCTTTAACCACCAGATTGACGTGTTCGAGCTGAAACATTGTGGCGTCTCCTGCGCTATTGTTTGGATGACCACAGGCTAATTTGTTTCTTTATTCGTGATAATATAGTATCTGGGAAAATAATTGTGGAAATAAATTCAACAGAAATGCCGGTAGATGAAAGACATAAACGCAACATCAATTTTCGCAGCCGTTATTGATGAGGGTAGTTTTTCCGGCGCAGCGGACAGGCTTGGTGTGACGAAGTCTGCTGTCAGCAAGCGCATTACGGCACTTGAAGCGCGGCTTGGTGTGAAGCTTTTAAACCGGACGACCCGGAAACTAAGTCTGACCGAGGCGGGGGAACGTTATCTGATCCATATTCGCGAAGCACTTCGCGCAATCGAAGATGCAGAGTTCGCAGCGGGTGAATTGCAGGAAGTCCCGCAAGGGGTTTTGAAGATCAGTTCACCGATGTCGTTTGGGCGATTGCATGTCGCACCGGTAATCCCGCAATTTTTAAAGAAGTACCCGCAAATCAAAATTCAGATGGATATGAGCGATATGTCCCCTGATCTTGTCGGCGGGGGATATGACATTGCGTTACATGCCGGTGACCTGAGCGAGACCAGCCTTGTGCGTAGAAAGCTGGCACCGCTTCATAGCGTTCTGTGTGCGTCGGAAAGCTACATCGACGAGTTCGGACCACCTTTGATGCCCGATGAATTGGTCCGTCATAACTGCCTGCTTTATTCGTACCATACGACTGTGGATGAATGGGTATTCACAAAGAACGGCACGGATACCCGCATTCAGGTGTCCGGATCCTATCAGGTCAATAACAGCGAAGCTTTACGCGAAGCGATATTGCAGGGGATCGGGATTGGGCGACTTCCGACGTTCCTTGCGGGGCCTGACATCCAAAGTGGTCGGTTGGTGCCGGTGTTGCAGGATTTCGAAATGCCGATGAAGGAAATCTATGCCGTATTTCCGGAACGGAAATATTTGCCGCAAAAGGTACGGGTCTTTATCGACTTTATGGTCGATTATCTGGGCGGTGATGTTCCGTATTGGGATCGATGGAAGACGTCGTTTTAGCGCCGGCAAAGTTCAGTACGGAGAAAACTGAAGGTTTGGGCAAAGGTGCGCAGCTTTTAAAAGGCAGTGCCAGATCGATCAGTCTGTCGTTTCTTCATCGGGGTTAACCGTTGCAAAGGAACGGTTGCCGCGCATGGCCCGGACACTTCGAATGGTGGTGCCAAAGCTTTGAGAGAAGGCCCGGCTGAGTGTTGAGCTGCTTTTAAAGCCGGTTTGAAGGGCAATACTGGTCAAGGGAAAATCAGTTGATTGTGCAAGATCACGCGCCCGGCCCAGACGCAGCATTTGATAATATTTTCCCGGCGCCATGTGCAGATTTTCGTGAAAAATGCGATCCAGACTGCGTAACGAGCAGCCAACATTGGTGGCAATCGCATCAAGCGAAACCGGTGTTTCGATGTTTGCAAGCATTTCACTGACAGCACGCCGCAAAAAGGCAGCCCCGGGGCCACGCAAACGATCCGCACCGCGTGTTTTCTCATACTGGTTTTCGGCGTCATAGACGAACAGATTACTGACATCAAAGGCAACAGCCGGTCCGAATTGCCCGGACAGAATGTGAAGCATCAACTCCATCACGGTGGATGCACCGCCCGATGTGATGAATTTTCCGTCCTGCACAAACCGGTCCTGCCGGACGATGATATCGGGAAACTGTTCGGCAAACTGATCAAGTTCCTGCCAGTGAATGGTGGCGGACTTTTCATCTAGCATATTGCAAGCCGCAAGGATCCAGGCGGCTGTATCAAGCCCGATTACGTGACCTGAATGTTGCGCAACATTAATCAGGCGCGCACGCGTTTGGGCATTGAGGTGATCGCGCATCCCATAACCCGAAATCACCACCAGATAATCGATCTTTTCGTCCGGTTTATGTGATGATAGTCCAGCTTGCGGTGTGATGACCAAGCCACTTGAACTTTGTACCGGTGCGCCGTCGATTGAACAGATGGTCCAGCTGATATTCGGTCCGTTTGGCAGGCGGCTGGCCGCGCGCAATGGTTCCAGCGCGCTTGCCAACACCATGTTGGAAAACCCGTCAAACAGGACAAAAACAAAGCGTTGAGGTCTGGTTGAATCAATATCTGGCATAAAATGCAAAATAAGTGACGGTTCATGCAAAATCAAACTCTGCGTTCAACGGTAAGCTATTAGCAGATTTTTTGATTTTACAACCCAAAGAGATCGCCATGCCCCTTACCATGAACCGCGACGTTTTCATCACTGCTGCCGTTACCGGATCGGGTGCGACACAAGACAAATCACCGCATGTTCCCCGTTCGCCCGAGGAAATTGCAAACAGTGCGATTGATGCGGCCAAGGCCGGAGCGGCCATTGTGCATTGTCATGTTCGTGATCCGGAAACCGGCGCGCCATCGCGCGATCTTGGGTATTACCGGGAACTGACAGAACGGGTGCGTGCGGCAGATGTTGATGTCGTCTTAAACCTGACGGCAGGCATGGGCGGAGACATTGTGTTCGGGTCAACCGAAGCACCGTTTCCGGTCAATGAAGGCGCGACCGACATGATCGGGGCGACTGAGCGCATGGCCCATATTGCCGATTGTTTGCCAGAAATCTGTACGCTTGATTGCGGGACGATGAACTTTGCCGAGGCAGATTACGTCATGACCAACACGCCGGGCATGTTACGTGCCATGGGCCAGATGATGACCGATCTTGGTGTGAAGCCAGAGATCGAAGCGTTTGATACCGGACATCTTTGGTTTGCCAAACAGCTGGTTTCTGAAGGCATTCTGACAAGCCCCGCATTGGTGCAGCTTTGCATGGGTATTCCATGGGGGGCACCAAATGACCTCAACACGTTTATGGCGATGGTCAATAACGTTCCGTCGGATTGGAACTGGTCGGCGTTTTCCATCGGGCGTGATCAGATGCCCTTTGTTGCGGCGTCGGTTTTGGCGGGCGGGAATGTCCGGGTTGGATTGGAAGACAATATCTATCTGTCCAAGGGTGTTCTTGCCACCAACGCCCAACTGGTTGAACGTGCTGTCGGGATTATCGAAGGTATGGGCGCAACCGTGATTGGCCCGGATGCGGTGCGCAAGAAGCTTGGCCTGATCAAGCGGGAGCCAAGCTAATGTCCATGACAGCAAACAAAAAGGCCGCAATCATTGGCGGCGGTGTCATCGGTGGTGGTTGGGCAGCACGGTTTCTGCTGAACGGCTGGGATGTTGCTGTTTTCGATCCCGACCCGCACGCTGAACGCAAGATTGGCGAGGTGCTTGAAAATGCCCGCCGCAGTCTTCCTGCACTTTATGATCGGGCTTTGCCAATCGAAGGTGAACTGACGTTCCATGATGATATGGCCAAGGCCGTGCATGGGGCCGCGTGGATTCAGGAAAGTGTTCCTGAACAGCTTGCGCTTAAGCATAAGATTCTTGCGCAAATTCAGACCCATGCACCCAGTGACTGCATGATCGGGTCATCGACGTCGGGGTTTAAGCCAAGCGAGCTTCAACAAGGATCAATCTATCCGGGGCAGATCGTTGTCGCCCATCCGTTTAATCCGGTTTATTTGCTGCCCCTGATCGAAGTCGTGCCGTCTGCGGCAACCGATGCCAACGTGTTTGAAGCGGGATGCGATTTGTTGCGTTCCGTCGGGTTAAAGCCGCTTGTCGTGCGCAAAGAAATTGATGCGCATATCGCAGATCGATTGCTTGAGGCGGTTTGGCGTGAAGGGCTTTGGCTGGTGCATGATGGTGTTGCCACCACCGAAGAAATTGATGATGCCATCCGGTTTGGGTTTGGTCTGCGTTGGGCGCAGATGGGTTTGTTTGAGACATATCGCATTGCTGGCGGCGAAGCAGGAATGGAACATTTCATTGGTCAGTTCGGTCCGGCTTTGAAATGGCCATGGACCAAATTGATGGATGTGCCCGAACTCACCCCCGAATTGACCGCGCGTATTGCGCAGCAATCTGATGATCAATCGGGTCATATGTCGATACGTGAATTGGAAAGGCTGCGCGATGACAATCTGGTCGGCATGATGCGCGCACTGAAAAAATCAAGCAGTGGGGCCGGTGGGACGATCAATGATCATGAGGCATCTTTGCCAAAAGCAGACGCGATTGATGCGTTGCCTGTGACGGTTGATCGGCAAATCCCGCAAAGCTGGACGGATTATAACGGGCATATGAACGAAGCCCATTATGTCGAAATCAGCGCGCAGGCCAGCGATTGTTTCATGGAAATGATTGGCGCAGATGCCGATTACATTGCTGCGGGCGGGAGCTATTTCACGGTTGAAAACCATGTTTGTTATCTTGATGAAATCAATGCGGGCGACCGGATTACGGTGAGCACGCAATTGATCAAAGGGGCTGGCAAAAAGCTGCATCTGTTCCATCGTTTGATGACAGAACAAGGCAAGGTTGCAGCGACAGTTGAAACCCTGCTTCTGCATGTTGATTTAAAATCACGTCGCACGTCTGAGCCCGGTGGGCTGGTGGCGACCAATTTGGCTGAAATGAGCCTTCGACACGGTGGCTTTGCCAAGCCCGAACAGCTTGGACGCGCTATTGGCTAAGTGGTCGGCGGGAAATATCGTCAATAATAATGCCATGATTACCCCTGTAGTCTTTAACTGCGGGGGTATCCGCGCTACGTTGAGATGATATTCCTTTCCATAAAGGACCCGTTGATGGCCAATTCCGATCAGGTTTCCTCAGACCTTGTGTATGATCCAATGCCCGACGAAGATGGCATTCGATCCTTCATTGCCAGATGCGACAGTTTTTATCCCCCGGATGCGGTTGCTGCGGGGATAGATCAACAGCGCAAATGGTATGATGCGCTGTGTGCTGAATTTGCCTTTCCCCATCCGGACGGGATGCAGGTCGAAGACGACGTGATTGCCGATGTCCCTGTTCGTCATTATCGTCCGGCGGATGTCAAAACAGCCCACAAGATTGTCTATATGCATGGTGGCGGGTTTGTTGTCGGCTCCCGCGATAGCCATGATGCGATCTGTGCCGAAATCGCCGAGGCCGCCCATGCGGAATTGATTGCTATTGATTATCGTCTGGCCCCTGAGCATGTCTGGCCCGCCCAGCACGAAGATTGCCATCGGGTTGCGCAAAGCTTGCTGTCATCGGGCAAGAAGCTTGTGTTGGTCGGCGATAGTGCAGGGGGCATGTTGGCATCGGGTCTTGCGGTGCGGGCACGCGAAGACGGCTTTGGCGATCGGATATTGGGGCAGGCGCTTATTTATCCGGCCCTTGGCGGCGATTTGAACTGGCCCAGCTATGGTCAGATGGCCAATGCACCGGGGCTTAGCACCGATGACGTGATTTATTATCGCGATGTGCTGAAAGCACCGATGGATGATCCTTTTGCCCATGTGCTGTCCGTTGATGATTTGCGCGGGCTTCCGCCAACCTATATTACGGCGGCGTATTTTGATCCGTTGCGCGATGACGGGCGGGAATTTGCAGCCCAGCTTGCACGGGCGGGTATCTGGGTTCAGTACCGCGAAGAACCGCAAATGATCCATGGGTGGCTTCGTGCGCGCCATATGAGTGACGGTGCCAGAGAAGGCTTTAAACATCTTTGTGATGCGATCACGGCGATGGCAGCACAGGATTAACGTCCTGACCGGCCCAAAATGCGGATAAAAAACACAAGGCCCGGATAACTGGCCTTTCAGACTGCTAACGAAC
>NZ_CP191544.1:3457500-3480000 GCF_050516545.1 Thalassospira lucentensis
CGGTTGGGCACAAACAGAACCGGGCCATCAATATCAAATGCATTAAATTCCATAGGCATTGGTTAGTCCTCCTTGATCGTGATCGGAACACGGATCAGTTGGCGCGGAACACGCCAGCGGTCTTTGTAAGGTTTGGGCACCAGACGGACGAAGAGAAGGCTGGCGTCATTATCAACGGTGCCAAACAAGCGATCCCGACTGTCTTCATCAATGATTGCCGGATAGGCGACAAACGGATCACCTTTATCCGCATCCCGGCGCAACGGTTGTTGATAGAGGAGTCTGGGCTCCGACCAGTTTTTCAGATCATCGGAGACCGAATAGAAGAAACCGGCAATATCTGGCGCGTCCTTTTTCCGGATGCGATGGAGATAGACGGTAATAAAGCTGTTGGTTGCTTCATCGCGGACCAAGCCGCGGATCGACGAAACACCGACCGGCCCGACACGTGCACATTCCGTCTTATGCACTGTCCATCCTTTTTCACCGAGAACGGCTGCTTCTTCGAAAGCCGTGCCATTCCAGACATCCCACCGCGATGGATCATTGGCCGGGGCACGGACAAGACAGTTGCGTGATTCTTCCCAGTTATCCGCCCGGCGCCAGACAATGGCATAAAGATAGTTCTGCCATGGCATGATGTTGGTCACCGTCACGTAACTTGGCGCGCGCTTGCGATCATCGCGATAAGGTTCTGGTGGTGGAAACGGTGCGTGGTGCGGCGGATTACCGAGATAGTCAAATGTCTTGCCGCCGTCGGTGGATTTCAATGTCACCAACCCGTTGATCCAGCAATCGGTGCGTTTGGTGCGCCCTTCGCACGGCATGTCATGGCGATAGGGCATGAAACTGGCACTGCCAAGGGCATAGACTTCCTGCCCGTCATTTGTATAGACCGCCTGCAACCATGTCCGGTCATCAAGAAGTTCGGGAAGCGGCTTACCGGCGGCCATAAAACGGCTGTCGCAATCAGGCTTGAGACTGTCAAAGCCGTAGCCAACAAATGCACGGTTTTGAAAATTGGGCGCAAACAGGACCATCTCGCCCTTGGCATTGCGAAAGGCCCTTGCCGGAGAGTCGGGTAAATGATGGTTGTCACATCCCGAAATGTCGCTGTCAAAGATGACGGTTTCGGGCCCCGAAACCGTGACCTCGGTTGCCTGTGCCGCAGGGCTCCATCCGATGAAGCCACCAAGTGACGCCCCGGCAATAAACGCCGTCAGTCCAGCAAAACGTCTTGATCGGATCCACGTGCGCACGAAAGGTTTCCTTATAATGGTCGAATGGAGGGTGTCGTCGAAAAGTCGGCGCGCAGCGGTTTTGGGGAACCGCTGCGCGCCAGTCAGCATGTCACGCCGCCTCTGCGACAATCGGGGCCGGGGTCGAGCCCAGACGGTGTGACATGCTGTTTTCTTCAAGGAACTTTTTCAGTTCGCCGAAACGCTTCTGATAGGTTTTTTCAAACAGATCAAAATCGGCATTGTCCCAAGCTTCCTCGAACGAGAATTTGTCCATGTAACGCCCGTCGATATACGGGATCCCAAGCGTCTTGACGAATTCCCGGGTACGGGTGTCATAGGTGACGTAAAGGGCTGGAACTTCGTTGGCCAAGGCCAGAAGGTTGCCGTGCAAACGGAACCCGGTCACCGCATCAAGGCATTGTTCAGCCTTTTCGAAATCGACCACACTTTCGAACACCGAAAGCGATGATTTATAAAGACCAAGCAGCGGATCACGCGGACCATAGAGCCACTTTTCAGCGGTCAATTTGGCAACCGCGTCATCCATGACCTGATCATAGTTTTCGACCTGTTTTGAGCGGGCATAATAGATCTGCTTTTCTTCCAGCTCACCAGCACAGAGAATTTCGGTATCATATCGTTCGGCCAGTGTGCGCAGCATGTAGCGTTGCAATGTCTGGAAACCATGCGTCTTGCGACGCAGGGTGAAGCCGATCTTTTTGATCGCGGATGCTTCGATCCGGGGCAATTTCAGTTCCGGCTTGCAATGACGAAACGCCGTCGGGCACCCGAAGATGCGAACATTTTTGATGCCGATGGAATTCAGCGCCTTTTTCGACAGATTGCCGCGCACACCAAGTGTGGTTGACCGATCGGAAATCAGTTGCAGGAATCGCCTGGTTGACTCGTTGACATATTCCTCGGAATTGTCGGGCACCTGAACACCAATGCCAAAGGCAATCACCGGCACCTTGGTCTTTTCAAGAACAGCGGTAATCGGGTCCCATTGGCCATTGGTGTTGATATAGTTTGAACCGCGCAGGAAGAGGTAATCAAGCTCGTTGATTTTTTCGATCTGGGTTTCGGAAAGTTTGCCGTCGGCGGGCACATAAATCGGGAACAGTTCGGCATAATCAAGAATGCGCAGTGAAGAGTCATAGACAAAGCAGTCACCGATATTGGTAAACAGCGTCTTTGCCTTTTCCGGTGCATTCCAGGTATGGGTCACAACACCAATTTCGCCTTCAACCCGTCCTGCGGGCATCAGAACGCCGATGCGTGGTTTGGTATTCCCGGTCGGGAGTGTTTCGTCCATTTTCGTAAACTCCTGCGATACTGGTTCGGGCCGTTTTCCGGCATTACTGTGAACCGTTGCTCGTGTTTGTTGGTGCAGGATGGATGGCACCTTGATCAGGCGGCATCCACCTGATGTGCTTTAAGGCTTTCTTCCCAATCAAGCGCGTGGCGCACGATGGCTTCGAGATCATCATATTCCGGTGTCCAGCCGAGCTTTTCACGAACCCGGTCGGCAGCTGCGATCAGTGCTGCCGGATCCCCAGGACGGCGTTCGGCACGCTCCACCGCGAAATCAATACCTGAAACACGTTTAACCGCACCGATGACTTCCTTGACGGAGAAGCCACGACCGTAACCGCAATTCATCACGTCGCTTTCGCCGCCTTTTTCAAGATATTCAAGTGCGAGAATATGCGCCTTGGCGAGATCGCTGACATGGATGTAATCACGAATGCATGTTCCATCAGGTGTGTCATAATCTTCGCCATAGATTGCCATCTGAGGCCGCGCACCCGTCGCCGTTTGACTGGCGATTTTAATTAAATGCGTGGCTTTGCGGGATGTCTGGCCTGACCGGCCTTTTGGATCCGCACCGGCAACATTGAAATAGCGAAGTGCAACATAGCGAAGATCATGGGCGATCGCGGCATCGGCCAGCATCTTCTCGGTCATCATCTTCGATGTGCCATAGGGCGAGATCGGTTTGAGCGAAAAGTCCTCAAGGATCGGGGTGGTTTTGGGTTCGCCGTAAACACCTGCTGTTGATGAAAAGATGAAATGTTCGATTCCGCTATCAACAGCAGCCTGCGCCAGCGCGCGGGAATTCACCGTGTTGTTGTAATAGTAATCCAGCGGATAGATCACGGATTCCGGAACGATGATTGAGCCGGCGAAATGCATGATTGCCGTAACATCATGTTCGGCAATAACCCGGCGCACCAGATCATAATCACCACAATCACCTTCAACGAACGCCGCCCCTGTGGGAACGGCCCAACGATATCCTTGTGAAAGGTTATCAAGAACGACGACATTGCGTCCGCCATCAAGAAGTGCCAGTGCTGCGTGACTACCGATATATCCTGCGCCACCCGTTACAAGTACAGTCATTGCGATGTCTCCTTGTTGATTTCGCCCGGTTTTTTCCGGACATATCTGGGAAGGCACAGCCACCGATCATGGCTCCATACCGGAGCCGTCAAAATGGCTGTACCGGATGGGGTCATGCGACCTTTCGTTCGAACTGCCTGTCGGCATTCATGACATCGACCATTTTGTGATCAATGTTGTTTTCCGTCAGGAACAGCGCCATCTCGCGGTAGGTCTGGAACCAGGCACGGTTGAACTTATCGAACAGGTCCTGTTTCCAGTAGTCCTCAAGCACGAATTCCTTTTCCGAGAACACGTCATAAGACGGGATCTGATAGGTTTCGGCGAATTCGACTGTCCGGCTGTCATAGGTGAAATAGATCGACGGAACACCGTTCGACAACGCCATCAGATTGCCGTGCAGGCGATAGCCGAGAACACAATCCTTCTGACGTACGAGGTCTTCGTAATCCGACACCACATCGGAATAGAACAGTTTCTCGCGATAGAGACGTTCCATCGTGTCATCGAGATACCAGTTCTTGACCCAGTCATTGTTTTTAAGCGCCTGCATGGCTTCTTCGCGCTGGACGTTGGAGCCAAAGACCAGTTTCTTTTCTTCGGGTTCGCCCTGCGCCATCAGGGTCATGTCATCAAACCTACCGGCAAGATGTTTGACCAGATCCCGGTGGAAGGTCAGATAGCGTTTAATATCCTGGGCATATGCCGGTGACACTTCACGGCGGAGCGTGATGCCAACATTTTTCACGCTTTCAAGTGACGGCAATTTAATGCGCATGTCGGGATTGTTCTGACGAAAGGCCGTCGGGCACCCGACGATCCGGACATTGGTAATGCCAATATCCCATAAAACCTGTGCTGTATAAGCGCCACGCACACCGATGGATGTTGTTGAATCGGCCATCATGTGCAGAACGGTTTTGGTCTGTTCAGACAGTTCGATCTTGCCCTTTACCGGGGCTTGCGCACCAATCCCGAAACCCAGAACCGGCAGATTCAACCGTTTGAGAACATCAATGGTATTGCGCCAGTCCATATCGGAATGGATGTAGTTCGAGCCGCGCAGGAAGACATAGTCATATTCCTCGCGAAGGCGGTCGATGTCTTCCATCTTGGGGTCGGCAATCGGCAGGACACCAAGCTTGTCGTAGTTCATCAGTTTCAGAGATGAATCAAAGACGAAAGCATCACCAATGTTGTGGTAATGATTGATGCTCTTTTGAACATCCTGATAGTTGTACCACCGGACGCAGTCGTGGTCGTAGACTTCGCCCGACGGGATCATTACGAGAACGCGCGCCATATTGTGTCTCCTTGGTTGATCACGTTTTTGTTCTGAATTCATGCCGTGCTTGCCACGCTTTGTGGCGTAGCAGCCTTTACGGATTGCAGGCGCGTTTTCAGAACCTCCCGATACTGCGCGAGATGTTCCTCGGCGCATTCCTGATAGGTCGTCACACGGGGAATCCCCCCACGCATCCGGTCCCAGACTTTATTGTCGCTAAGAACTTCGATAAGGCGGTCGGCCAGGTCTTCGGCACTGCCAACACGGAAATGCAGACCATTGACGCCATCGGTGATTTTTTCGGCCATCCCGCCAATGTTCGAACAGATCATTGGCCGGCCGTGGAAGAAGGCTTCCTGAATGACAACTGGCGAGTTTTCCCACCAGATCGACGGAATGATCGTCCAGTCGGCGAGCTCCATCAGCTTGGGCATCTCGGTGTTCTGATAGGCCCCGTAAAAGCGGACCCGATCACCGGCCTTTTCAATCAGGTCATGGACCTTGTCCTGATATTCTTGAGGTTGCCGATCAAGATTGCCGCCAAAAATCATCAACCGTGCATCATCGCCCCAGATTTCATCGGGAACACGGCCCACCGCATCAAGTAAGATGTCAGCGCCCTTGAACATGGTCAGTTGGCCGAAAAAGGCAAAACGTGACCGGCGTGACTGCGTTTTTGACAGCGGGCGGTCCTTGGCCCGTTCATTGATGTCCAGACCATTTTCGATCACCGACATCTTTTCGGCTTTCATGCCCCAATCGATGAACCGGTTGGCCAGAAATTCACTGGGCGACACATAATGGTCGGCCAGTTCAAGCATGGCCTTGATGAACCGTTCCCGGCGCAGGAAGGATGCCGGTGAAATGTCGGGGAAACACCCATTGCATTCAATCGGGCTTGCCCGGTTGCACAGCTTGGTGCCACCGCTTTTGAGCATCTGTCCGTGGTTATGGCAGATGGTCAAAAACTCGTGGAATGTGAAGAATATCGCCGTTTCGGGCAGGGCTTCGCGGATCGCGTAGATCGTCTCAAGCCCAAGGCCAAGATAGTGATGGAAATGAACCACATCGGGTTCGTAATCCCGCACGAAACGCAGGAAATCACGATCAATTTCATCGGTGCTACCATTTGACAGCAGGAAGTGATCATAGTTCTCCGCGTGATACAGGATTTCATTATCCTTCTGACGCAGGCTCATCAATGCGGATGCACCATGGCGTGGCACCGGATTGCCCACACGGGCAAGATAGAAACTTTCCACCCCTTCGATGGCGTTCAAACCCTTATGAAGGTTGTATGAGGCCACTTCGGCCCCGCCCAGCGAGATGCTGGGATGGCCATGCGAAATTACGAGGACACGCAAATCAGTCGACGGCATTGTTGTGACTCCGCAGGTTTGAGACGACCAATGACCAGCGGCGATCAAACGCCCAGCGGTCAAGACGATGCGAAAGTTCCTCCCAGGCAGGGACGTTGCTTATGGATTGTTCGCTGCCCAGTACTTCTACTTCGGGGATCCAGAAGGATGGCGTGCCCGCCATGCGCAACTTCAGCGCAAGGTCGAGGCTTTTTTCAGCCGGGCCGATATAGCCACGGGTGAACCCTTCAATATCGACAAATGCCTTACGCGGCAGGATGCAGCATTCCAGCGTCCCGGCACTGACTTCTTCGGGTTCGGCATCGGCAAGTACCGCGCACGGATAGCCAACGTAACGATCCGACAGATATTGTCCGCCCTTGGCATCGCCATCGATCCATGTACCCGCCCAGCGCACGGAATCGTCTTCAAACAGGATTGTTGGCGATACCAATGCCTTGCTGCCGCGCTTGCGATAGGCCGCAAGCAGCTGATCAAACCAGCCGTCATCGCGTGGCAGAATGTGGGCCGATACGAGAGCGACGGTTTCCGAATTGGTGGCGGAAACCCCGACTTCAAGCGCGTCACAGAAATCCTCGACCCCTTCGGCAAAGACGATCCGGGTATTGAGTTTGTAAAAGGCGGCAAGGCGCAGCATATCGCTGCCAACCTGATCAAAACTTTCAACCGGACCGGCAATGACAATCGGCAAATGACGGGTTGCCTGATCAAGCCCCAGAAGTGCGATGGTCACGCCGATATCATTGATGGTGTCATCAACACCGACCACCAGCGTGACCGGTGCATCCTCGTCAAAATCGCCAATATCGTGGGTATCGACCGCATAGGGGTTTTGGGCTGTCATGCCCTGCAACATCGGGCCAAACTGGCGTTCAATGCTGTTGGATGCCGTAACCGAACGCGGATCAAGTGACGGCAAGACCCGTGACAGAGCCTGACGCGCTGATGCGCGGGTCGGGTTTAACGGGCAATAAGCCGGGAATGCATCAGAAAGACCAAGTTCAAGATATACCGGCTGATCAGATGCCGGGATGTCTTCAAGTGGGCAAAAAACAAGGAAACCATGATTGTTTCGCGCTGGATTAAGCCCCGAAAACATCGGGTCATTGGCAAAGGCCCCGGTGACATCTGCGCGCGATTGCCGCGTCCAGTGATCATCGATACGAACAGCTTCTCCGCCAACCCGCAGCATGACATTCTCAGCCGAACGATCCGGGTCCAGCATCCAGCCGGAAATCAAGACCCCGCTGCCTTCTATCAAAAGCGAGAAATCAATCCCGATCCGCACAGGCCGATCAAGTTCCGACACTGTGTCACGACCATCAAACCGATGTGCGGCCATTTGCAGCTTGTTCAGGATATTTTCCGGCGCACGCACCCGATCAAGAACCGAGCGGATATGGGCCGGGACATCAGGCGGCGCGACAAGAACACGCTGCTGGTAGACTTCGATGGAATACCAGCCTTCGCGTCCCCGGAAATAAACCCGTTTGAGCTTGCCGGGATTGATCGGCTTTTCGCCCATCATGAGCCCGGTCACACCGGATGCTTCTTCGCCAAGATCATCGCGCTGAAAATCGGCACTGGTCAGTTCAGCCAGTATCGGCGCGTCGTCCATGGCAATCACACGGGTCCGCCCGACAGGGAAGTCGCTTGACCAACCTTGGATATAGACATCGCCTTCTTCAAGACCGCCAAGAACCTCGATAAAGCCGTTGCTGCGTGCTGCGATCTGAACCAGGGCGGCCACCTTGCGCAGGCGCTTCTTGTCCGGGTCCCCGGCAAGCAGGGCTTCGATCACACCGTCAATGACTGTGGCAAATGCCGGACCGGACTGATCCGCAACCGAGGAAAGAATGGATTCAACGCGCTGCTGGCGGTTTTCAATCCGGTATTCCCGGGGTTTGCCCGCACCACGGAACAAGGCCGTTTTCAGGCGACGCTGGGATACATCCTTCATCGGCAACAGGGCAACGAAACCATATGCATTTTCCTGATCGGTTTCATTGCGCCGCCAGCTGATGACGGACGCCTGAATTTTGGCATCTGTCTGGCTGTTGAGATAAATATCAATCGTGGCAGGCTGGGCATTGCCGACCCCGACCATCAGTGCCAGACCTTCATCGACCAAGGCGGCGACGACAGTCCTGCCATCCAAAGGCATTCCATCAGTTTCGTTCATGCCCGGGCCTCCTTGTGTTTGCGGTGTTTGCCGTTTTTCCGGATGTGTGTTGTTTGCAGTGTGAAATGCGTCATGTTCTTGCGATCACCAGACAAAGGCGCCAATCGCCAGCCCTGCGGTCACACCAATCAGGCATGACAGAACCAGAAGCGGCGTTCTAAGGTCATTGGTATGACGTGCTGTTAAAACCGACAGCCGTTCGTCAAACCCGCCCAGTGACTTGTCGAAGCGGACCAGAAACACTTCGAGTTCATCGACGCGGCTTGAAAGTTCTTCCTGACCGCTACGCACCAGCCGAACACCGGCCTCGATCCCGTCATCGGCTGATGCCAGTTCGTCCATGCGCTTTGACGCGCTGACCAGACGTTTGGCCGCTTCACGTTGACCGTTCTGCAGGATGTGTTGTGCCGCCAGAAGCCGGTCGAGCCGATCCAGGATTTTGCCAAGTGGCGCATTAAGCGCAGTGTGCGCTTCCTGTTCGCTTTGTGACGGGATCTTCAGATCAATTTCTTCACTGGTTTCAGGGATGACCGCGCATACCGAAAGGCTTTCGACATTGGCCATTGCCGCATCAGGCAATTCGGCCTCAAAGGCGTGTTTGCCATCACCAATACCGTTGCGTCGCAAATCAACGCGTTCATTTTCCGCCGAGACACGCAGCAAGGCATGACCATTCAGACGAATAACGACTTCAACGCGTGCATCGGGACGTTCCGGCGACCAGACCCAGCCAAACAGCCGTTTCTGATCAATGGCATCAACCCGTCCTTCAAGGGTCGGTGTCGCTGATTTTGCATCTATCGGGGCAGCCGGGTTTGTAGCTGCCGGTTGGGCATTGTCTTCGACCGTCTGTTTTTCGGCGAGTGCCATGGAGCCCTCCTGGGTAAAATCAAGCGGCAACAAAATCAGGGCGGATCAACCGGCGAAACATCGTCAAATGTTCCTGGGCGACATCGTCAATCGCCGCCGGTGCACGGACGTGCCCTGACAGTTTTTTCCAAAGTTTGGGATTGGTTGCGCAGTCCTTCATGACGCGCGCCAGATCCGCCGGATCATCCGGGCGAACATGTATTCCGTCATGACCATCACGCACCATTTCAGCCATGCCGCCGATGCCGCTGGTGATCACTGGCCGGCCATGCTGGAAAGCTTCCTGAATGACGAGTGGGGCATTTTCCCACCAGATCGACGGTACAATGACCCAATCGACACCTGCCATCAGATCGGCAATATCCTGACGCTCATAGGCGCCAAGGCGATAAACTTGTCGGCCGGTTGCAGTGAAAAGATTTTCCATCCGTTCGGTAAATTCGGTGGTCTGAAACAGGATGTCGCCATGGATACGAAGATTGAAATCAACATCGTCTTCAACCAGCATCTGGCTGGCCTTAAGCAATACATCCGCCCCCTTCCAGGGATTGAGATTGCCGAAATAACCAAACACATTGGGCATGCCTGGCCCCATATCGCGTTTTGGCGCGGCGGGAACCGGCAGACGACCGTTGCGCACAACCGCGATCTTTTCCGGAGCGATACCCCAATCGACATAGCGTTCCTTGAGGAACTCGCTGGGTGATATGAATTGGTCCACAACACGCAAATGATTGCGCAGATTGACCGACCGCATCGCAAACTGATCCGGGGTAAAGCCATCAAGCCCACAGGACCGACCAACCGCGTCTGCCTTGTTGTAGCGTTTCCGGGTGGCCCGATGGATCATCAGCCCGTCATTCGGACAGATCTGATAATAATCGTGCAGGGTCATGACGATCCGACAATGCGGTAAAACGCGGCGGATCAGCATCGGCAATTCAATGCCCCACAGAACCAGATGGTGGATATGCACAACATCCGGGTCCCAGTCTTTCAGCAGTCGGGTGAAGTCCGGTGCCACTGCATAAAGATCGGTTTGCGACATGTTGAACCGGTCAAAATGCCCAGCCCAGAACAACATCTCATCACCGGCATCATTGATTGCCTGAAAACTGGTTCCCGGGCGGCGTTCACGATGGACATCGTTTGTCGCCCCGACAAACAGGGCATCACATCCCGCCCGTTTGTACGCATGAAAAAGATCATGGGCGAATATTTCCGTCCCGCCGGGATGCAGATCAGGATGATTGTGCGCAAGCACCATAATGCGGGGGTTCATGCGGACCTCCGGGGTTTTTCGGCAATCAGAATGTCCTGATAGTGTTCACCGGGTTCGCCCCGCCAGTTGCCAAAGCTTTTTGTCCGGATTTCAAAGCCGGATGCCGTCAGAGCATTGTCGATAAACGCATCATCAAAACCGACAGCCGCCATCGGATTTTCACCACGCAAATACCAACACGGTTGACCATCCGCCTTTTCAAAACCGGACAGGCGGGCATCACTTCCCGATTTTGCCGGATCATCTTCACTTCGGATGATGAATGCTGTCAGGAAGATTCGACCGCCCGGACGCAGCACGCGAAATACCTCGGAACAATAGGTTTCGACTTCTTCCGGCGGCAGGTGGGTTGCCACCGAAATCATTGCCGTGAAATCGAACGTTCCATCCTGAAAAGGCAATCGCATGCCGCGTCCGCCGATGGACCCTTCGGGGTTATAAAGCGCGTTCTTGATGTCTTGCGCTTCAAACCGGAAATTCGGATAGACCGGTGTGACCGATCGTTTGCACCATTCGATCCCGTTTGCCACCGGATCAAGGCCGCGATAGATCGCTTCATTCGGATCAAGAAACTGGGTAAGCGGCACGGCAATCCGACCGATTCCGCACCCGATATCAAGAAAATCATCGGTCGGTTTCAAACCGGCACGCCGAACGAAATGACCAAGAAATTCCGCGCCGATCATCCGATAATCGCCATCACCGACAAAGACAGCTTCTTCTGGCGGCACCGGCAGAAAATGATTGGCAATGATCTGTTCACACAACCAGTCGAGATGCGTTTCATCTACCGAATTGGCGGCCGGGGATTGATGTTCGGACAAGGCTAAGACCTGACTCATGCTGCGGCTCCCTGTTTGGATTGTGCAGTTGAACGTTGCTGGGGAACACCATTGGCATGAATGTCTTCAAGCATCCCGCGCCAACGCGCGGCGTGAAGCCATGCGTTATATTCGGCAGCGACGCCGCGCATGTAATCGACATGGGTCGAGATCGACTTGCGTTCAAAGTGGTAAAGGCTGACATCGGGGATGTATTTGATGTCAAAGTCGGCTTTACGGATTTTCAAACAAAGATCACTGTCTTCGTAATCACCGATTACGTAGTCCTCGCTAAACCCGTCGACCGATTCAAACGCGTCACGATGCAACATCATGCATGCGCCGGTAATCCCCGGAACTGATCGTTCAACATTGGCATCGCGGTACTGGTCGGGCATGCCTTTGTGGTAATGGTAATTCAGCCATTTACCGCTTTCGCTTTGTGCGAAATACATGCCCGCATGCTGGATGGAGCCATCTTCAAACAGAAGCTTCGGCCCAACGGCGGCAACTTCGTCGGGACCACCCATTTTCGATGCAAGCCCCTGTGCCCAGCCCGGCGTATGGGGGATCACATCGGAATTAAGCATCGCCAGAAGATGGGCGCGGGCGTTTTGCGCACCGGCATTGCAGGCCCGCGCATAGCCACCATTTCGTGTCATAACGACCAAACGGATCGGGATACCATATAAAATGTGCAGCCCCCGCAGAAGATGTTCACATTCTTCGGCCTGTTCGGGCGAATCCAGCACATAAATCAGTTCACAATTCGCCGCCACCCAAGGGTCGCAGGCAAAAGCACCAATTTGGGCGCGCAAGAAACCAAGGACCCGGTAAAGCGGCACAATAATCGAAACATCCGGATCAGCATGCGAAACGCCCATTTCGATGACGCGATCAACTGTTGCAGCGCCCATCAGTTTTTGCTGCAAATCCCCAATAACCGGGGCCAGACAGTTTTCGATGATCTCATCGGTCAGGTGTTGCGGCGGCACGGCGCGCAAAATCCGCGCACGCGCCTCAGCCACGTCAATCGGCTGAGCCGGTGGCACCATCAAATGACGGTTTCCCGATGTCAGGCGCATCACGCTTCGCGGCTGCAGGATCGGCACCGGGCTTTGGATGTTTTCATAGAACCCGACAAACCCGGTTGCGGGAACTGTCTGATCTTCGTCCTGGACATTGCCGGAATAACGATAGAAACCATCGCCAAATGGATGGGCTGCGCCATCACTATCAAGAAGATCGATACTTGCGATCATATTGACAGGATCACGGTACCACCCCCCGATCAGGGTGCCGCGTGCTGTTGTAACGGCAAGATCGACTTCACCACTAGGAAGCGATCCGCCGCCTGCAACGCGCTGGCTGGAAAGCGGGCAACGAAGTTGAAATTCAATCGCGGCCTTGCTGGCCTTCATGTCAGACCGTGCAAGTGCGCCAATAATATATTCCCGCAGGTCCGCATCGGACTTACCTCGCGTCTGCCACCAACGCGACAGGGATGGCAGGTTCGTCGTACTGGCAAGTTTGCGAATGGCCAAGGTCCGCACACCGGTCACTACCAGATAGGCACCGTCTTCGGTTCCGGCGCGATCGGCAATCATATAGGCAAGATTCTGCCCGCGCGGCCCGCGATGACTGGTGTGCGGCAACAATGCCAGACGGCGGAAACCAGACGGGGAAACAATAAAAACGGCTTCGATATCGTTGAAAGCTTCGGGCAGCCCGGCTGCAACCAGCATTTTCTGGTCTGACAGTATTGCCAGCGCCTGGGCGCGCTGCGGACGTTCAACAATTTCGGAAACCAAGTCATTGAGGAAACGGTTGTAACTTTTGCTCAGACGCAGACGGAACATGCTTGCCCACATGCCAAGCAGCGTCGAGACCAGCGATAAACGACCCGCAGGCGTCACATCGGAAACCAGCAATGATGCATTGGCAAATTCAAAATCACCATCGGGTTCAACGGTGATTTCGTCCTTGCGGCCAAGTGTGCCCGCCTCGGCCAGAAACGAAACCGGCTCGTCCTTGGGACGGCGGATTACACGCAGTAACCGGGTTCCCCCGCTATTGAGCGGAAGACGCAAAGTCGCCTGCGGTGAAATCGCGTGACCATCAGCTGTTTCCAGCCGGGGAACCTCCCACAGACGGGTCGGTGTATCCCAGATCAGCATCAAAGTTTCGGGGTTGAGCAGACAAACGTCCGGCGCTTCGCCGGTCGTCCGCACAGCATCGGACGAAGCAAATTCAAGCATGATCATCTTTCACTTAACTTGAAGTTCAGGACGAAACGTCCGCAGCCGCAACTGCGGACGCCCTTCGTCGGATTACTGGACGCTAAAGAAGCTATCCGGATCGCCCTGTACGTCTTCTGCATCGACATTGTTAAGGGTGATGGAATCACCGTTACCAAGGTCAATAACCGTGTTGGCACCAACTTGCGTTGCACGCGCAGCAACGTCATCGGCACTTTCAATGCCGGTGTCGTTAATATTGCTACTAATGGAAAGCATGTCGTCGCCAGCATGGAAGTCCAGAACAACGTCGTTGCCGCCGCCGCCGGAGAATACGAATGTATCTCCACCTGAACCACCTGACAGAAGATCGTCGCCCGCGCCCCCTTCGAGGACATCGTCCCCGGAGCCGCCAAGCATGACGTCGTCACCTTCGCCACCCTGGAGAACATCATTCCCAGAGCCACCAAGCATGACATCGTCCCCGGCA
This sequence comes from Thalassospira lucentensis, assembly GCF_050516545.1. Taxonomy (GTDB): domain Bacteria; phylum Pseudomonadota; class Alphaproteobacteria; order Rhodospirillales; family Thalassospiraceae; genus Thalassospira; species Thalassospira lucentensis_C. The sequence continues at coordinate 3,471,694 of NZ_CP191544.1, forward strand.
CCGCCAAGTACGATATCGTCACCTGCACCGCCGATCAGGATATCGCTTCCTGATCCGCCGTCGAGAACGTCATTGTCCGAACCGCCAAGAATGGTATCGGAATCCGCACCACCTGACAGAACGTCTTCACCGGAGCCACCGAGTAAAAGGTCGCTGCCGTCGCCCCCGATCAGTGCATCGTCACCCGATCCACCAAACAGGACATCATTTCCTTCGCCACCAAGCGCAACATCGTCGCCCGATCCGCCGAACAAGGCATCATCGCCTTCTTCGCCAAACAGCACGTCGTCATTGCCCTGTCCGAAGATAGTATCGTCTCCGCCACGTCCAAAGATGACGTCACTGAAACGAGATCCGAGAAGCGCATCATCAAAGGCGCCGCCTTCGAGAGTTGCCATGTAATCCTCCTTCGTGTCCCAACATTACTGACATCGCGGGGATGTTTCCCTCACGAGAGGATGGCCGCTCCCTCCGGTCAATCTGAGCACCGAACCAGAACGGCCACTCAGAAAGACTACATTCTTTTACTTATTTTATGGATGGTATTGTCATGGTATTATTTTGTCAACATTATGACTTACTTCAAAGTTAATAGTAATTGTTGATATAATATTTAAACAATATTCGTTTCTGTTTTGTTTTTATTTAGTTTGAATTTCGATCAATATTTACAAGAACAAGGCTGCACCCGTTGCAAAACGGGGCAGCCTTGTTTGTTCGATACCCTTTTCAGGCCGCTTATTCTTCACGGAAAGCCCGGTCCATGCTCTGGACAATCGGGTCGATAAGGTAGTCAATTGCCTTGCGCGGAGTTTTGAGAACCAGAATATTTGCCGGCATCCCGGGCCGCAATTTGATGCCTTCGCGTTTTGCCAGCTCTTCTGGTGCGATGGCCGCACGCAAAATGTAATAGGAACTGTCACGTTGCTCGTCGACAGTCTGGTCGGGTGCGACATAAAGCACTTCACCTTCAAGAGGGGCAAGGCGCCGCTGACTATAAGCCGTCAGGCGAATCTGCGCTTTTGATCCGACATGGACCGAGTCGATATCCTGCCGGTTGATCCGTGCTTCGATCACAAGCGGCTCATCTTCGGGAATGATATCCATGATGGGCTCTGCCGGACTGATCACACCGCCGGGTGTTCTGATCTGGATGTTCGCCACAGTTCCGCCTTGCGGTGCTTTGACCTCAAGTCGGTTAAGCACGTCCTGACTGGCACGAATACGTTGCGTGACGTCATTCAGAGCAATCTGGGCTTCCTGAATTTCAGTGGCGATGTCGCTTTGCCATTCCATTTCAATCGAGGCGAGATTGATTTCCGCCTCAGCTTTTTGTTGCTGCGCGGCGGCTTTTTGCGCCTTGAACTCGCCCATATCCCCGACAAGATCGGACCAGTTATTTTCCACCTCGACCAGTTGGGTCCGTGTTGCAAAACCCTTGTCTGCCAGTTGCCGTATGCCTTGAAGCTGTTCGGCAACAAGCTTTTCCTGACGGGTCCGGGCATCGATTTGCGACACCAGTGCCTGAGCCTCGGCTTCAAACTGTTCGATCTGCTTTGCCTGTGCATTGCGTTTGGCGGCATAAACCTCCTTGCGCTTGCCAAACAGGCTTTGCTCATCACTTAGGATATCGGCGACATATTGTTCGTCACTTGCGATAAGCTCCTGCGAAAAGGCGATGCTTTCCTGACCACGCTGCTCAGAACGCAGCCGTGCCAGTTTGGCCATAAGACCGAATCGCTCCCCGCGCAGTTGCCCAAGTTCGGATTCACTACGTGTCCCATCCAACAATGCCAGCGTCTGCCCCGCCGTGACCTTTTCGCCTTCTTCAACCAGCAGCTTTTTGAGAATGCCGCCCTCATAGTGGTTCACGACCTTTTTCTTGGAGTCGACAATCACCGAACCGGTGGCGACAGCCGCACTATCAAGCTCGGCGGTAAAGCCCCAGGTCAGAAAGCCACCAAACCCGAGGATGATAACAGCCAGCCCGGCAATGATCGGTTTGCGCAGACTTTGGCGTGAAGCCTGCCGTTCCTCTTCGAGAATCTGGTGCCAGGAGATTTGCGGATCTTCGGTCGGAATAAGTGCACCGCCATCGTCGGCATTGATGACACGGGTCATGCGGCACCTCCATTTTGCCGGCTGCGTTTCACAGCAGGCAGGGATTTGATGTCTTCATCTTCCTTGGTCATGCTGCGGATCACATCGGTTCGCTCACCGAACTGCTTGACCCGGCCATCCTGCATCACAAGCAGCTTGTCGGCGTATTGCATGATGCTTTGGCGGTGCGCGATCAGAACGACCATCGCCCCGGCGTCACTTGCCTGCCGAACCGCCCGGATCAGGGATGCCTCACCCTCGGCATCAAGATTGGCATTGGGTTCATCAAGAACCAGAAGACGCGGCCAGCCATACAGCGCACGTGCCAGCGCAATACGCTGTTGCTGCCCGCCTGACAGCGTATGCCTTCCGGCACCAATCGGTGTGTCATAACCAAGCGGCAGCCGCCCGATCATTTCATGCACGCCAGCCGCACGGGCCGCATCGATGACACGACGCGGATTCGCATCGCGCATCCGGCTTATATTTTCGCGAATTGTCCCGTTCAGAAGCGACACCGATTGCGGCAGATAGCCAACCATGTCGCCAAACGAACCGCGTTCCCACAAATAGGTACTGTGACCATCAAGATAAACGCCACCTGCTGCGGGTTTGGCAGCCCCGACCAGCACGCGCGACAGGGTTGATTTACCAGCTGCCGACGGCCCGACCACGCCAAGAATTTCACCGGGCAGCAATTCAAAATTGATCCCGCGCAGAACCGGCACATTTGATCCGGGCACCGCATAGACCAGATTATCGACGACAAGCGGCCCTTCGGAACGCGGGGCTGGTCTGATTTCGCGCTCCGACTGGCTTTCTTCAAGCATCAAGCGGATTCGCTTCCATGACGACAGCGCACTAACCCAGCCGCGCCAGTCGCGCGTCACATTGTCAAATGGCAACAGCAAACGGCCCATAATGACCGTGCCGCCAATCATCGCACCGGGCGAGGTTTCGCCGCGAATGACAAGATAAGCCCCCATCGCCAGAACAAGGATCTGCAGGCCAAACCGTGCGGATCGGGTGATGCTGTACATGCCTTTGCTGCGCATATTGCCGATATCAAGCAGCTCGCTGGCATGGATCTGCGACTGACGCCAGCGCATCGAAAGTGCAGGCAACATGCCCATTGCTTCAATCGCTTCGGCGTTTGAAACGGTCGATCCGATATCTCCGATATTGCGTAAATTGGCGTCCGCACCTTCCTTTGTGACCTGACGCACCAGCAAATCACCCAACAGGCTAAGCCCGACCAGAAGCAAGACCCCGACCAGCCCGGCAATACCGTAATAGGGATGCAACGCGAACATCACGCCCAAAAAGATCGGTGACCAGATTGCTTCGAGCGGCGCACTGATCGTCGTGCCGGTGATGAAATTACGTAGGTCCGACAGATCGCGCAGGACCTGTGTTCCGTGCAGGGATCCCTTTTCAAGGGCGACGCGCATTGCCGCCGAAATGGCAGGCAGATTCAGACGGCGCAAAAGCGATTTGGCCATTTCCTGAAACACAAGTGCGCGCAGGAAATCAAGGATGCCATACAAAATGATCGCGGCAACAGCAATTGCGAGCAACAGCAAAAGCGTATCGGTACTTTGACTGTTAATAACCCGGTCATGTACTTGCAGCATGAACAGCGGGACCGTCAGCTGCAGCACATTGATAAAGCCGCTCATAAAGCCGGCCCAACCCAGTCCGCGCACGAACGTGAATCGGACTTCTCTGATCACTGAGCCAGCATCAAGCTCTGATCTCGCGCCCTTGTTTTCCGCGGATTTTGCCAGCTTCTTGCGGCCAAAATGCATTGATTTTCATCCAATTAATCAAAAGTCATAGTTTTTCCGCAATCTACTCACATAGTTGCGATGGCATGATGTTCTACAATAAATTTAAATATGTCGATCTCATGTTGATGATTTGGCAATGTAAAAAACAAAATAATGGAAGTATTTCAAAAATAAAAACACTTTCGAAATACTTCTTAACTACGAGCAAAACTGCGGGAAGTAAGGGACGTGCGGAAAAATGTTCAAGATCCACGTCCCGTTATCTTCCCCCACACGATAATTGTGTCTAGTCCAAAGGGCTTGGCATCAACTCTCGCTTGGGACCAGATAACGGATCGGACAATATGACCGTCACTCATCTTGAACTGGCAAACACTGTCGAGCGCATATATCGGCGGTTTGCGGATCTGCTTCGGGTAGATCTTATTCGACTTGGCAAGGATGACATCAGCCCCGCGCAAGTGGCGCTGCTGTTCACCATTGGCGAAGATGAACTCTCGGTGCGTGATCTTCTTGATCGCGGCCATTACATGGGATCGAACGCATCCTACAACCTTAAACAGCTTGCCGATTCGGGCTATGTCGAACGCCAGATCATGGCGCGTGACAGGCGTTCCGCACGGATCAAACTGACCACCAAAGGCCATGAACTCTGTGAAGCATTGCATGAGTTTCACGAAGAATATCACGATGCACTGGCCAGCAATCTCGAAGACCAACAGGAAATGGAGACGGCCTTACGCACCCTACGCCGGCTGGAAGAATTCTGGACGCAAACTCTCCGTTATGGCGGCATCCCAATGAATAGCGCCCTCTCGACACCAGAAGTCCGAAATCGTCGATGAAAATTGTCTTTGTCCATCGTAATGGGCCGGGACAGTTCGTACATCTAGCCTGTCATCTGGCGAATGCCGGATGGCAGGTTACCTTTCTGTGCGAAACGATGAATGTCCGGCTGCCCGGGATCCGAACAGTTCGCCAACGCATTACACCCCCACCTCCGGCAACTCCCTTTGCCAACTATCACCAGGAACTTGGCTTACAAGCAGCCACAACACTTGATGCCTTGGTCCGTCAGGAAGGCCCCCCAGATATAGTCTTCGGCCATATCGGCTGGGGCAGCATGATCTTTGCCCGCGATGTCTTGCCCAAAACACCGCTGCTGGGCTATTGCGAACATTACTATCATGCATATGGGCGCGATGTCGGTTTCGCCCCCGAAGATAAGGTCACGCTGGCGAAAAGAACCCAGCTTCGCCTGCGCAACAGCGCACAACTTGCAACACTTGATCATCTAGATGCCGCCATAAGCCCGACGCGCTGGCAAAAATCAGCTTTTCCGTCTGCCTATCAACCCAAAATCGGTGTCTGCCATGATGGTGTCGACATCCATCGTTGTCGCCCCAACCCGGAGGCACAACTGACATTGCCCGACGGAAAGGTTGTCAGCGCTGGCGATAAAGTCATTACCTACGTTGCCCGTGACCTTGAACCTTATCGCGGGTTCCCGACATTCATGCGCGCCGCGGCAAAGCTTGCGGCCATTGACCCGGACGTCCAATTCATCGTCGCCGGTGGCGATGGTGTCAGTTACGGTACACCACGCGGTGATGGCCGGAAATGGCGTGATGTTATGATCGAAGAAACCGGTCTTGATGCGTCACGGATCAATTTTCTTGGTCAAATTGCCCATGAACAACTAATCCGCCTGTTTCAAATCAGCGCTGCCCACATTTACCTGACATACCCGTTTGTTCTGTCCTGGTCCGTGCTTGAAGCCATGGCATGCGGAGCACCGGTGATTGCCTCAAATACCGGGCCTTGTCTTGATATCATCAAGGACCGCTATAACGGGATTCTGACCGACTTCTGGGACAGCGATGCTTTGGTCGAGAAAATGAAGCTCTGCCTGATAGAACCCGGAACTCTCACACCCCTGCGTCAGGAAGCAAGACGCACCATTGCCGGAAACTTTGCCCTGCAAAACTGTCTGGAACAGCAAACCAGACTGATCGAACGGCTAATTTCGTCTCGCCAGTGAATTCCACGGCCTCACAGTACCTGAGCAAAAACATCCACAATCCCTTTCTTCCTTGCGTCAGACAGGACGACATTCCAAAGTTACCCTCTGATCTTTTCAATTTTGGATTGCACGGCTGATATGGATAAGAAGCAAAACCATCATTTGTGGCGATATATGCTGAGCATTGGGACGTTCTTGCCTTTGATCATTTCGGCGTCGGCTGCATTTGCCAGTCAGCCCCCCCTGCCACTCTTGTTAAAGAAGCCCAGCTTATATCTATCGCCTACAAAATCGATTATGAGCAATTGCTCAATTCTGGCACCATTACTGCTTTTGGCTACAAGCAGACCAGCTAAGGGTAACGGCATTTCGTCTGGTTACGATGTGTAAGCGGACATTTTTAGTCATGAGCGCCAAAGTCGGCTAATGATTAGCTGACAACGCTCCTATCAGGTCTCATGAATTACCATTTTGAACACTTCATCGGCAGACGCCCGAACTAAATGGCGCGTCAGCCCGTCACGCTGTCCTCCCGTCATGGGGGATGTGATCAAGCTTTGGCCCAGCTCAACCATCGCTCGCTAAGTTCGGTCGATGACCAATTCCTGAGCCAAATCGTGAAGGTCAGAACGCAATTTTGCTTCCTCATCTTCCAGAAACTTTTCTCGTTTCACCATGTTGCCTGACAACACCATCGCCAAGTCCGTCATTTCCACCACATAAATTTCTTCTCGGTGCTTACAGGCCATGATCGCTCGGTCGGTCGTGACCTCTGCATCTATTCCCTCAATGCCGGGGCTCGACTGCAGGCCCTCTATCTGATTAATGATGCAGGATTTATACTGCGCTTTTTCAGTACCTGCATTCGTCAATGCCGTTCCAAGCTCGCAACCGGTTAAAAGCAGAACTGGCAGTGTGATTGCGAATTTTCTCATTGTTCTATCTCTCATTGTGAATGTGTAAGTCTTAGGATTGCGACAATCCAACCGACGATCAGACATGCGCGTCTCATCGCGTCACAGCTATTGTCGTTGAAGTCTTCGAAATAGGATCAGAGCCTCTCTCAACCGCCTCTAACCAACGACATCTCCGGCCTTTGTTGCCGATTTTGTAGCGATTAAGAACAGGCCATGCTTCAAGGGCCATTCGAAGTCTATTTCGAAACCTGCCGCCAATATCTTCTGTCGCAACGTGGAGCGCGTGAATACGTTGAGGGGAGGTACAAGACCGAGAACACTGCCAAGCGGAAGAAAACTACGAATGATCGGATTGACCTCGGCTATGCAGGTCGTATTGCTGATAAATACGCCACCTGGCCTTAACCATTGTGCGATGCCTGCAAGTCTGGCGTCCAAATCAGGAACGAGATGCAAAATACTGTGCGCGAGCACCGCATCGTAACGCCCGGCATCGACATCAAACTCTTCGAAAGACGATTTTAGAAATTCAACATTCCGGGCTTCAGCTTCCTCGGCTCGTTCTTTTGCGATCCGAAGCATTGCCGAGGATACATCAATCGCGTCGACTCGGTTTACGTAAGGTGAAAGTCGAATTGCCGTCGAACCGGTGCCGCATCCGATCTCGACAACACACATATCTGGCTCGAGCACCCCTCGCGCGAGCTCAAGTTTACGCTCATAGGCATCAATGTCGGCAATCGGTTTTGCCGCGTAACGTCTCGCTACCTTGTCCCAGAATTTTTCGCCTTCGTGCATCAATGCGGCCCTTTGTTTGTATTCAAGGCTCTTTGTATACTTATTCACCAATGAAAATGATATTGCGAAAAGATGGACTTATGATATTCATTTTTGTATGGCAAAATTAAATAAGTCGTTCGACTGGACCGAGGCTCAGGCGTTCCTTGAGACAGCAGAAACCGGCTCTTTCTCCGCTGCTGCCGAAAAACTCGGGCTTTCGCAGCCCACCATCGGTCGTCACGTTTCCGCTCTTGAAGGCGACCTCGGCGTTGCTTTATTCGATCGGGTCGGAAGGTCTCTGGTCCTTACTGATAACGGGCTCCACCTGTTGGAATACGTTAGATCAATGCGAGATGCTGCTGATCAATTAACTTTGACTGCAATGGGAAATGCTCAATCTGTCGCCGGAAAAGTTACGATCACGGCAAGTGATGCTTTTTGCGCTTACACGTTGCCCGAGATCGTCTTAGCTTTGCGGCACGAACATCCAGAGATTGAGATCGAAGTGTTTTCGTCAGACGAAGTCCAAGACCTCCGACGTCGAGAGGCTGATATTGCCATTCGTCATGGCAGGCCAAATCAGCCCGATTTAATTGCGAAGCGGCTCATCAATTCGTCGGCTCATCTATATGGAACCAAGCAATATCTTGATCAAATTGGACGGCCTAAGTCACCAGATGATATTGGGCAAAACGTT
>NZ_CP191544.1:3487500-4586208 GCF_050516545.1 Thalassospira lucentensis
AGACTGGAAATCGGAATATGACCGGCTTGGCGCATTGGCCATCCATATCGACCATGCGGCATTGACCCCGGTGAGTGCGGCTGAGATTGTCGATGCCGGGGTGCCGTTGGTTTGCTATACCATCAATGATGTTGACCGGGCGAAAGAGCTGTTTTCGTGGGGGGTGACATCCGTAATTACCGATGATCCGGCCAAATTACTGATGTCTATTCCACGCCGCCCGTTCGCCGCCAACAGATAAGGCCCCATACCGGGGACAAAACGCAACAGTTCGGCAGTGCCACCATCATCGTTCGAACATGTTGCCGATAAATAAGAATACAGGGAACGTTCCAATGACAATCGCCCCACAGGATGGGACCGTGGCCCCGCCACTGCCCGATCCACCCGTTTCGCCAACACCGCTTTATCCCAATAACCGGTTCAAGCGTCATTTAAGCGAACTGTTTCGCCTTGCGCTGCCGGTCACCATCGCAAGACTTGGCATGTTAATCATGTCGGTTGTCGATACGATCGTTGTTGGCAACTATGACAGTGCGGGACTGGCATATTTAAATGTCGCGCATGCGCCGTTTACGTCCCTTATGGTGACGGGCATCGGTTTGCTTACCGGGGTCATGATCATAACGTCGCACGCCAAAGGGCGTGGTGACCTTATGGCTGCAGGGGCCGTGTGGCGCAATGCCATGCCGTATTGCCTTTTGATCGGCATCTTATTTACCATCCTGACTTGGCAGTCAGACTGGTTGTTTGCAGCGACCGGCCAACCAGCCGAGATTACCAAAAATGCCGGGGAACTTGCGGTGATCCTGTCGATCGGGATGCCTGCCGCCATGATCTATATTACCTGTGCGTTTTTCCTTGAAGGATTACAGCGCCCCTTGCCCGGCATGGTGATGATGATCGGTGCCAATCTGATCAATCTTGTTCTTGATTACGGTCTTGTCTATGGGGCGTTTGGATTGCCAGAACTGGGCGCCGAGGGCGCAGCATGGACATCAAGTGTCATTCGCTGGTTCATGGCGCTGAGCCTTTTGGGCTATGTCCTGTTGATGAAAAACCATCATCTTTATGGCATTCGCAACGGGTTTTCCGGCTGGTGGCGTGGATCGCGTGAGGCACGCCATCTAGGCTATGCCGCAGGTGCCAGCCAAGGCATGGAAACAAGTGCCTTTGCCGCCATGCAGCTTTTTGCCGGTCGGCTGGGTGTTGTTGCCGCCGCAAGCTATGGCATTGCCATGACGATGCTGGCCCTGATGTTTATGGTCGCCCTTGGTTTGGCATCGGCAACATCGGTTCGGGTCGGTATTGCCTATGGCCGTCGCGATCGACCTGATATGGCTTTGGCCGGGTGGATCGGGCTTTTGACAACCATGGCGGTGATGCTGTGTTTAAGCATTCCGATTTATCTATTCCCAAGTGCGGTATCGCATCTGTTCACCCAGGATCTGAGCGTCATTGCCACAACGGTTTCAGTCCTTGTTCTGATGCCGATCATTTTCCCGACCGATGGCGGGCAAAATGCCGCGATCAGTGCGCTTCGCGGTGCCGGGGATAAATGGGCGCCGACAATCTTGCATCTGGTGTCATATATCTTTGTGATGATCCCGGCGGGCTATTACCTGACCTTCGTTATGGAAATGGGCGTGCCCGGATTGTTTTGGGGCATCGTGATTGCAAGCCTTGTCGCCGTTTGTGGCCTTGCGATCCGATTTAAAATTGTCTCTGGCCGAGAAATTCCGGCATACGTCAGACACACCTGAACCAAGCCACCGCTTGAAATCAAAAAGGTCCGCCAGAATAATCCGGCGGACCTTTTATGTTTTTCGACCTTGATCAACTGAATCAGGAGCGCGTGGCATCAAACTGACGACGCGGCATCAGCAAATCACAGAATGGCAGAACCAATGTGTCAAAAGCAGATGCCGCCCGGGCGGCATCAATACGAATAATGTGCTGTTCGATATCACGCTGGGTTGCCAAATCCCCAAGCGGGGTAAGTTCCGGCAGCGCGTCAACCAGTGTTGCGTAAAATTCAATCTGATCATCGCGGGCCGTACCAGAGGCCAGATTTCCCAAATGATTATAAAGCGCCATGGCAAGGAACCAGCGACAATACGGCATCAGGCCCTGAAGAATTTCGCCGCGTTGTTGCGGCTGCAAATATTGCTGAAGGTCGCTATCAAGCCAGACGGCATTTTGCACACCGACAACAAAGGCATTGCGCAAGGCGGGCTGTTCATCGGTAAAAAACACAGTTGTCAGCCAAGCAGAAAGATCATCAAGCGATTTGCGCCGGGTTTCGGGGGTGCTGTCGGGTGCGAAATCAAGGGCCGGCATTGCCGGTTTGCCCGACATCGCAAGGCTTGCCACCGCCGGATCGATCAGCGCATTGGAAAGCCACGCCTGATGCCAAATGCGTATTGGCCGGAAATAAGGTTCTTTTTCGGAACCGCCTGCTTCGATCCAGCTTTCGATCAAATGCGCACGGCCCAGTGACATGCCAAGACGCATGGCATCTTCAAATCCCATCCCCCCCAACAGGAACGGATCCCCCAGCATGTCTTCGAGCAAGGGTAGCGATGCGGCAACGTGATCGGCGCGAAGCCCCGCCCCCAACGGCTGATAGAAAGATGCCCCATCGCCATGATCAAAAATCGCACGGGCATGTTTTGCAAACGCCCCCCAGAAAACAAGCTTTACCGGTTCTGCCCGTTTGCGCCAAAGCGGTCGGGTCATGTGCCAGTTTTCTGTTTCAAACTCGGCCAAAGCCATCGCATCAACCAGACGGGCAAGCGGCTTTGCCACCGCACGTTCAAGATCATCGATCGTTCCCAGATGTCCGACCGAAAGGCGCCAGCCCGGTTGTTCATGCGGATGGTGATCAAGCCATAACATGGCAAATCCCGATGCGCCGGCACGTTGTGCCGATGGCGCAACCAGATCAAAGAACAAAGACAAAGGAGCTGGCATTTCCGGAACCGTATGGTCGGCCAAGGCATCCCCAACCAGCCAGGTTTTGACCATCACGTCATCGGCATCGTGCCGATCCTTGAAACGTGGCGGCAGGAACCCAGAATACTGGCCGGAAGCATTGGAATTGTCGGTCATGGCAGCCTCGTCTTAGCAAATGGAGCACGTAAGGTGCAGGATCTGCGGCCTGCTGATAAACAAGGTTTCCGATCAGGTCAATCACACCGGATGAATGCAAATCCATGATGGATGCCAAGTTCCGGCATCTAAAGGCCCGGTTTAGACCCGGGTCAGTCCGGCATGACCAATGCTGGCTTCGCGGTAAACCGATGGCGGCATGGAAATCAACCGTCTGAAATCGCGGGAGAAATGGGCATTGTCGGTAAAGCCGCACCAAAAGCCGATTTCACCAACCGACAATCCGGTGCCGTGTAACAAACGGCATGCTTCACGTACGCGGACAAGGCGCAGCAAATCGGAAAAACGGGTATTGGCCTGTTGCAGACGGCGCTGCAATGTCCGGCCAGATGTCTCAAGCGCATTGGCGACTTCGTCAATGGTCCAGCTGCGCCCGACATCCTGTTCAAGGATCGTGCAAAGCTGCTGAACAATCGGTCGTTGCGCCCCGATCGGCGGCGCTGTTCCGGGCATATTGGCCAAGAACGGATAGGACGAGGAAACCGGTTCAAAGCTGGTCCAGTTTATCCGAAAACGCAAACCACGCCCGGCAAAGTCCAGTTTGTTATTGATGCGATCTTTGCGCACGACCCGAACCGATGGACCGTGGCTTGGCAAAATCGTGCCATCAATATTTTCTGCACCGACGGCTTCGAGCAAGCCAATCAGGAACCCCTGCAACAACAGGTTTTCCACACGTGCGGGCGGCTGTCCACGCACAACACCGCGATGGATGGTCATGGATTTTCCCGTCACCGTAAATTCACTGCGTGCACGGGCATGGGAATAGCCTTCTAACCGGCGCCAGCGATCCGCGATCATTTCCGGCGTTGCCGAATGGCGCAACATGGTCAGGATCGGTTCCTGTTCCTTGGCTGCAAGATGTCGTCCAAGGCGCACCAGAACGGCCGGGCCGTTGACCTTTTCAAGGGCAAGCATGATGCTGCGTAACTTGGCAGAGGTCACAACTGTCCCTGCCGGCACAAGGTCATAGCCCCGCGGCAGCCAAGCCAGCTGCCGGATCAGGGCAACATGCAATCCAAAAGAGACAAATTCCTGCATCAATACCCGCCAAAAATCAAATCGTGGCGCGATCATACAAATTATTAACCAGACTGTCAGTGGACGTTTCAAAATGTCACGAAGCTGTTACAATGAACCGATATCAAGCGGTAAAACAGTCATCAAGATGATGGGCGAAGATACCGGTCATTGCCCGAATTACATCACCATGGCAGTCTGACATCCCGGTTCAAAACCCAACGCGGATAATCAAAGTGATCAAGGTTCTTTTTGTCTGTACCGGCAATATTTGTCGGTCCCCCACCGCTGATGGCGTGTTTCGTAAAATTGTTGATGCTGCCGGTCTTTCTGATCAGATCAGTGTCGATAGTTGCGGGTTATCGGCCTATCACGTTGGCGAGCTTGCAGATCCGCGATCCCGCGAAATGGCCCAAAGCCGCGGATATGATTTAGACGATATTCGATCCCGTAAGATCAAACCCGGCGACTATGTCCAGTTTGATTACATCCTTGCCATGGATGACGGGCATTTGCGCGATATGCGCCGACAGGCCCCGGCCGCAACTCAAAACAAGATCGAACTGTTTTTGGATTATCACCCCGACATAGCCGGGCAAAGCGTGCCTGATCCCTATTACGGTGGTGAAAACGGCTTTTCCCACGTGTTTGATATGATTGAACAAACGTCCAACAAATTACTTGATCACATTCGCCAGAAGCACGGCATCTAACCTATGATCCGGGATAAGCGGCATGAACACCATATCCCTGAACAATTTGGTCAAAGAATTGACCGGTTCGGTTATTTCCGCCAGGTCCCCACTTGGGGGTGGTTCAGTCGCCAGTGTTTTCCAGATTGTTCTTGATAGCGGTCGGGCGCTTGTCGTTAAGCACAGCACGGACGGCGATACCAAGGGCGGTCTTGAAATCGAAGCCAATATGTTGCGCCATTTTGCCCAACATTCACCCATTACCTGCCCCGACGTTCTGTATGCCGATCCCGATTGCCTGATTATGGATTTCATTGCCAATGACAATCGCATGGGCAATGCCGTTCAACGTGATCTGGCCGAACAACTTGCCGCCCAGCACAACGTCACGGCTGATGCCTATGGACTGAATTTCGATACATTGATCGGCGGGTTACACCAACCAAACAATCAAACATCCAGTTGGGTGACGTTCTTTGGCGAGCACAGATTGCGCCATATGGCCCATGCGGGTCTCCGTGACGGAAAACTTTCGCCATCCATGACCAGACGGATAGATCATCTGATCGACCGCCTTGGTGATCTGATTGGCGATACGCCAAACGCATCCTTGTTGCATGGGGATTTATGGGGTGGAAACATCCTGTGTCAGGATGGCAAACTCGCTGCACTCATCGATCCGGCACTTTACTACGGAGATCACGAGATCGAACTGGCCTTTGGGACGCTGTTTGGCGATCTGACTCCGGATTTTTTCAGTCGATATCGTGAAATTATACCGATTGCACCGGGATTCTTTGAAGAACGCCGATATTTGTATAATCTATACCCGTTATTGGTCCATGTTCGCCTGTTTGGCCGGTCCTATATCGGTTCTGTTGATCAAATCCTTTCGCGGTTTGGTCATTAAGACCACCCAAACAGGCCAACACAAAGCCGCTTTTAAAAAATCAGGGGACAAGAGATTTGAAATTTATCGTTGGTGCAGCTGTCGCACTTGCCATGTCTGTGAGCATTTCCGCCATCGCCCATGAAGGTGCAACCGGTGTGGTTAAGGAACGCATGGACGGCATGAAATCCATTGGCCAACAGGTCAAGATCATGGTGCCAATGCTTAAAGGAACTTTGCCCTATGACCCGGCAAAGGTCGCAGAATCAGCAGGCATCATTGAAAGCCACGCGGGCGAAAACTTTACCAAGCTTTTTCCTGAGGACAGCGACGGGCACCCGTCCGAAGCCCTGCCGGCAATCTGGGATGATTGGTCAGAATTCAATGATATTGCATCGGACCTTCAATCACGTGCCAATGCCTTGAAAACAGTTGCGGCAAATGGCGGATCAGAGGGTGATTTCAAAGGTGCGCTTGGCAACATGCTGCAAACCTGCAAATCCTGCCACAGCAATTTCCGCGAATAGGCTGCCAACCCGATACCGGGTTCTAAACATGCAAAAGGCCGCAGCTTTATGCTGCGGCCTTGATCATTTCAGTCTGCTATCCGTTCGGCCTAGCGACCAATCATGGCAAAGAATTCGCGCCGTGTAATCGGGTCATCGCGGAAGGCACCGAGCATACGGCTGGTTACCATCGAAACACCGGTTTGATGCACACCACGGGTGCTCATGCACTGATGATTGGCATCAATCACCACCGCAACACCAAGCGGATCCAATTCTTCCTGAATGGTGTTGGCAACCTGTGAGGTCATTTTTTCCTGAATTTGCAGGCGCTTGGAATAGACTTCGACGACGCGGGCAAGTTTGGAAATGCCCACAACGCGTTTGCGCGGCAAATAGGCTACATGGGCGACGCCAATGATCGGCACCATATGATGTTCGCAATAGGATTCAACGCGAATATCGCGCAGAACGACCATTTCATCATACCCGTCGGTTTCTTCGAACGTACGGCGCAGAATTTCTGCCGGGTCCTGCTGATAACCGGCAAAGAATTCGCCATACGAACGCGCGACACGGTCAGGCGTTCCGCGTAAACCTTCGCGGTCGGGATCATCACCGGCCCAACGAAGAAGGGTTCGAACAGCTTCTTCGGCTTCCTCACGTGTCGGACGTTTTACCGCACTATGTTCGCTGCACATACTCAATCCTTTATCATGTCCTTTGCGAGATTATGTCCCGGCTTGGTGGGGCTCCTGACCCGCTTTTATCTCAATTCACTGTATGTTGCCCATGGGGACTATCCAAAGAAAATGCCGGAATGGCGATATCAAAATGATTTCCATCCATATCCGTCATCTCATAAGTCCCGACCATAAAGCCACTTGGTGTCGCCAGTGGTGCACCACTGGTGTAATTGAAACTCTCGCCGCCTGCCAATACAGGTTGCTCGCCAATAACACCGGCACCTTTAACTTCCTGAGTTTCACCGCGTGAATCGGTTATGCGCCAATAACGGTTCAGCAACTGAACGGTTTTTGACCCAAGATTCTCGATCTCGATCCGATAGGCCCAAACATAGCGATGGGTATCAGGATCAGATTCGTCTTCAAGGAATACGGGTTGCACCGAAACCTTGATGTCGTTGGTTACGCTCGAATACATGCACGTCTCCAGGCCAAGTGTGTTCCAATCATTTTGCATCAGCCAAGACTACGATTGATGGCCCATATGTAGACAGTCCGCAGCCGAAGTACCAGTGGCCTGTGACAATTGCTTTGAAACAATGTCTCATCATTAACGGACCTTCCGTTTGCCGATGCCGCCTAATCAAACGGCCCGCACTTTGTACGGGCCGTATCAAGATCAGGATTACTGTTTTCCAAACCGTTAAACGGCAAGGGCTGCCAACAGATCTTCCTTAAGATCATCAATGTCTTCCAGACCGACAGAAAGACGCAGCATGCCTTCGGTAATGCCCATCGTGATTTTGTCTTCACCCGGGACACGCTGGTGGGTCGTGGTCCAAGGATGGGTTGCCAGGCTTTTTGCATCGCCAAGGTTATTGGAAATATCGATCAGCTTAAGGTTATCAAGCAGCGAGAAGGCTGCTTTCTTACCACCGGCAAGCTCAATCGCAATCAATCCACCACCACGGCCAGACATCTGTTTCATTGCCAAATCATGCTGCGGGTGACTTTTTAGCCCTGGATATATAACGCGCGACACCTGTGGCTGTTCCGACAGGAATTCCGCCAAGGCAGTTGCGTTACGAATATGTTGATCCAAACGCAGGCTCAGCGTTTCAAGACCTTTGAGCAGAACCCATGCGTTGAACGGGCTCATGCTTGGCCCGGTATGGCGCAAGAACGTGGTCAAATGATCGTCGTGCCATTCCTTGTCGTTAAACAGGATCGCACCCCCCAAACAACGTCCCTGACCATCGATATGTTTGGTCGCGGAATAGACAACAATATCGGCCCCCAGTTCCATCGGTTTTTGCAGGATCGGGGTCGCAAAAACGTTATCAACAACAACCTTTGCACCGGCCTTATGCGCCAGCTCGGAAATAAACGCGATGTCAAGGACTTCAAGTGTCGGGTTCGACGGGGTTTCAAGGAAAACGGCATCGGCCGGCTTGGAAAGTGCCTTTTCCCATGCAGCCTTATCGGTTCCGTCAACCAGTTCGGTTTCAACGCCGAAACGCGGCAGAAGTGTCGTCAGAATAAACTCGCACGACCCAAACAAGGCGCGTGAACCAACAACACGACCACCAGCCTTGGTACAGGCGGCCAACGCATTCCAAACAGCTGACATTCCCGATGCTGTCGCACGGCAATATTTGGCACCTTCAAGCAAAGCAAGGCGTTCTTCAAACATGCCGACCGTCGGATTGGCAAAACGCGAATAGACATAACGTTCCGGGCCGCTGCCATCAAAGGAGGCTTCTGCCTCGGCTGCGGTGTCATACACATATCCGGAATTCATAAAGATGGCTTCGGATGTCTCACAAAATCCGCTGCGAACTGTCCCACCGCGTACGGAACGGGTGGCGGCGCGCCAATTATCGGAAGCCTTTTTTTCGGTCGTCATCGTCTTCTTGCTCCTACATGCCCGCATATGGTGTGTTCCGGGCACAAAAAAACCCTGACCGGCATGAATTGGGTCAGGGCCGAAGCCTTCTTTCCCCTCTTTAGCGATTTTTTACGTGGCCGCAAGCCGGTCGACAAATCCCACGATTGGCAGACGATACGTCCAGTTTTCTGTGACGTCAAGCATCTCCCAATCAGGAATTTGGCTCCTGTCATACTGAATATACCCTTCGTCTGATTTCACATCCTCACGCAATGGTGAAAGCAGTTCATAAGCATCTTTGGCAATTTCGCTCTAATCTTCGGGCAATTAATGCAATCCTGTTTATCGGGATCTGCTCTTCGTTCCATCTAACGGCCTATGTAAAAGCGTAAAATCAATGACAAAGACCAGTTCAATGGCGTCAGACGTGCCCAATCAGGACCCAGAGATTAATCCAAAATCCCCGACCACGACAAAACCACTTTGGCGCAGACTATTACCGTTGGTGGTGCTGGTTCTTGGGTTGGTCATTGCGTGGGCAAGTGGGGTTCTTGATCTGTTGTCTTTTGACACGTTGCGCGAAAACCGCGACGTCTTGCAAAGCTATGTCGCCGAGAATCCAGCAATAAGCGTTCTGGTCTTTAGCGCGATTTATATGTTTTCCGTCGCCTTATCGCTGCCGATTGGTGCGATTCTGACCATATCGGGCGGCTTTATGTTTGGCGCATGGTTCGGGACAGCCTATGTCGTCATCGCAGCAACATTTGGTGCTGTGATCATTTATCTTGCAGCCCGCTATGCCTTTTATGATCTGATGCATGCCAAGGCAGGAAATGCCATTCGCAAGATGGAGGAAGGCTTTGCTGAAAATGCCTTTAGCTATCTGATGGTTTTGCGTTTGATCCCGATTTTCCCGTTCTGGCTGGTTAATCTCGTTCCGGCATTGCTGGGTGTTAAGCTTCGTTCTTTTATCTTTGGCACCATGTTTGGCATCATTCCCGGAACATTTGTCTTTGCCTCTATCGGAGATGGCTTGGGTGCCCTGTTTGATCAGGGAAAGACACCCGATCTTGGCATCATTTTCGAACCCCGTATTCTGACCCCGATCATCGGGCTTGCCGTATTGGCACTTCTGCCGGTTGCCTATAAAAAACTGCGCAAGGCAAAAAACGGGGGATCGTTTGATGAATAAAACCATCAAGACAGATATTTGCGTCATTGGCGCAGGATCGGGCGGTCTTTCCGTTGCTGCCGGGGCTGTCCAAATGGGGGCTGATGTTGTCCTGATCGAAAAGGGCAAAATGGGTGGCGATTGCCTTAATACCGGTTGCGTTCCATCCAAGGCATTGCTGGCAGCCGGGCATGCGGCCGAAAACGCCCGCACAGCAGAACGATTTGGTGTTTTCACAAACCCGGTCGAAGTCGATTTCGCCAAGGCAATCGACTACGTTCATTCCGTGATCAACGGCATTGCCCCCCATGATTCGGTTGAACGTTTCGAAGAACTTGGCTGCACCGTCATTCAGGCAGAAGCGCAGTTTACATCCCCAACAGAAGTTATTGCCGGGGACACCATCATTCACGCCAAACGGTTCGTCATTGCCACGGGATCACGTGCGGCAGTTCCGCCGATTCCGGGGCTGGAAAATGTTGGTTATTTCACCAATGAAACCATCTTTGAAAACCGTACCTGCCCGGATCATTTGATCATCATTGGTGGCGGTCCGATTGGCCTTGAAATGGCGCAAGCGCATCAGAAACTCGGTGCAAAAGTCACCGTGATTGAGATGATGAGCATCCTTCCCAAAGATGACCCCGACATGGTCGCAGTCGTACGCGAAAACATAACGGCTGGCGGCATAACACTTTACGAACAAACCAAAACCAAAGAAGTCCGTAAAGCTGGCGATCAAGTTCAGGTCGTGGTCGACCATAATGGCATCGAAATCACCCTTGAAGGCAGCCACCTTTTGCTGGCCACCGGGCGCAAAGCCAATATTGAAAATCTTGGCCTTGATAAAGCCGGTGTGAAGTATGACCGCAGCGGGATTGCCGTCGATCCGCGCTTACGCACATCAACCCCTAAAATCTTTGCCATTGGTGATGTCACAGGCGGCCTGCAATTTACCCATATGGCAGGTTATGACGCGGGTATCGTTATTCGCAATGCGCTGTTCCGCTTGCCTTCCAAGGTTAATCATACTTCCGTTCCATGGGTGACATATACCAATCCGGAACTGGCACAGGTCGGCATGAACGAAGCCACCGCCCGCCGTGAAATTGGCGACGACATCCGTGTTGTGAAATGGGATTACGCCGAAAACGACCGTGCCCGTGCAGAGGGTGATACAACGGGCTTCATCAAGGTCATCACAACCAAAAAGGGCCGCATTCTGGGTGCCGGGATAGTCGGGCGGCAGGCGGGTGAATTGATCGGTGTCTGGGCCTTGGCCATTTCCAAGAAAATGAAAATCGGCGCAATTGCCGAAATGATCATGCCCTATCCAACCTTGGGCGAGATTTCCAAACGTGCCGCCGGGGCGTGGTATACACCCAGCCTGTTTAGCGACAAGACCCGCAAACTTGTCCGGTTCCTGTTAAAATTCGCATAAACCGTGCACCCCATTCCCGTAAGCAATCAAGCATCTGTGAAGCTGTACTTTTTTGTGGTCTCTGACTAACATTACCGATGGAACGTCCGCATCTGAAATTGCCCCCATGGGCCAAATCGCTTTCCGCACGCCTTTTGGTGCTTACGGTAAGCTTTATCATGCTTGCAGAGATATTTGTCTTTGCGCCCTCTGTCGCACGTTTTCGGATTGATTGGCTTAAGGCGCATCTCGATTCCGGCTATCTTGCCGCGCTTGCGCTTGAAGCCACGCCTGATCAAATGATCCCGGATGATCTTGAAAAGGAACTTCTTTCAAACGCCGGGCTTGAGGCCGTAATCCTGCGCCGTGAAGATCGTAAATTGCTGCTGCAACGCGACGATATGCCCGCCAAGGTCGACAAGGATGTCGACCTGACCGAGTTTTCCATCATCATGGCCTTAATGGAAGGCTTATCTACCCTGTCTCAAAGCGAGGACCGCATGTTGCGTGTGGTCGGCATGCCCTCCATGGCGCCGGACTTTGAGATTGAGGTACTGGTGCATGAAAAGACTCTGACCGATGCGATGCGCAATTTCGGCTGGCGTGTTTTTGGCCTGTCTTTGATGATTTCCTTCTTTACCGCCGGGCTGGTTTACTTCGCACTGAATCGCCTGATGGTCCGTCCGATGCGCACTCTCACCCGTGACATGATCCGGTTCCGCGAGAACCCGCAGGATAAGGCATCGGTGATTACGCCGGGTCTGCGCGATGATGAAATTGGCGTCGCACGTCAGGAACTGGCAATCATGCAGCAAGATATTCAGGCAATGCTAAATCAGCGCCGTCGTCTTGCCGCCCTTGGCACAGCCGCAACCAAGATCAGCCACGATCTGCGCAATGCCTTGGCAACATCGATGCTGATGACCGAACAGCTTGCCAAAAGTGAAGATGACGAAGTCCGTGCTGTCGTCCCGCGTCTTTTATCGTCGATGGAGCGTGCGGTTTACATCAGCGAGCAAACCCTGTCCTTTGCCCGTGACACGCCACCGCCACGGGATTTGGCAAAGTTCACCCTGATCGAGTTGATTGAAGAAGTCCGCGATCAGATATTGCTGCAAAAATCCGAACCCCTTCTGGATGGTCATACGCCAGAAGCGGTCAAAGATGCACATCCCTGCAGTGCACGCATTCAAATCGACCTGCCCGAAGACGTCATGCTTGAAGCCGATTATGACATGCTGTTTCGCGCGTTCAGCAACCTGATGCGCAACCCGCTAGAAGCCGGCGCTGATGAAGTGATCATCACCTACAAACTAGTCGCATCAAAATGCCCGATGGACGAATCGGACAAACAGGCCAATTTGATTGATGTTTTCATCAATGATAACGGTCCCGGATTGCCCGAAAAGGCGATCAAGAACCTGTTTGTACCGTTCGCCGGAAGCGGTCGCATAGGGGGAACCGGGCTTGGCCTTGCCATCGCGCGGGAGTTGATAAGCACACATAATGGCGACCTAAGCCTCGTCTCAACCGGGCCGAACGGTGCTGTTTTCTGCGTGAAACTGCCGTATCTCGCCTGATTCCGGGCCAAGATTTACCGCAACGCCCCTAATTGATAGTTTTTATCTATCGATTTTTATTTAATATTCGATTTTATCTTTTCCCTAAGTTTTGGCAACTTGAAGTCAAGGCGATGCCGGGCCAAATCCCGATCCCCGATCCGCTCCTGACCCAAGGTTCGGCATCGCCAAACTGATTTACCTTCTAATCATGATCAGAAATATCAACACCCGCGCCCCGAGATGAACAAAGGTGGCATGCCTTATGGTTGATGCATGATCGAAAGCAACGCTCATAATCCTTGCCGTATTATCATCGAGGGGGCTGCAAATGGCCCCCGACCCTCAACCCCTTGGCTTCGGGCAAGGGGTGTCTTTTTTCCGGTTCTAGTTAATCATTGTGGCCGTACAAACGATCTGCGGATTTCATCGATCTTTGGGCGCAGGAAACAGCCTTCTGCGTGATCATTGATCAATCCCATCGCCTGCATAAAGGCAAACACCGTGGTCGGTCCGACAAATTTCCAACCCCGTTTCTTAAGGTCTTTGGACAAGGCAACAGATGTCGGTGACGTCGACATGGATTGTGGTGTTTTAACTTCTGACGGGTCGGGTTCAAATCCCCAGAAATAAGCTGCCAGAGATCCTTCGCGTTCGACCATTTCGCAGGCCCGTTTGGCATTGTTAATCGCCGCTTCAATCTTGCCGCGATGGCGGATGATCCCGGCATCACTCACAAGGCGTTCGACATCTGCCTCAGCAAATGCGGCAACCTTATAGAAATCAAATCCCTTAAATGCCGCCCGGAAGTTCTCACGTTTCGCCAAAATGGTCCGCCAGCTTAGCCCTGATTGGAAACCTTCCAGGCAAACCTTTTCAAACAATCGCTGATCATCCGAAACCGGGAAACCCCATTCCGTGTCGTGATAGGCGTTAAATTCCGGTGCAGAATCACACCATGAACACCGACATTTGCCATCTTGGCTGATTGTTGTTTTGCTCATGGATCAGGCCATCAGAAATTCAAGCTGCGGGTTAACACGGGCAGGCGTAATTTCAAGAATTTCTGTATCCACAATCCCCTCGACCACGAACGGGTCCGCATTCACGAATGTTTCCAACGCATCCCGGGTTAGCCCATGGGCCAAAATTGCACCGCCCATATTGGGCTGCAAACTGCCGACCATAAGGAACACACCATCGTCAAACCCCTGTTTGATCCATGCTTTGTGCCCCTCCATGAAATCTGGTGCGTTTGCGCGGTTTTCCGCAAATTTCAATAAGACGGTGAACATGGTTTTCTCCCTGTTTTAAGTGCTTAGACTCTTTTTGCTATCTCATCAGAAGGATCGCCCAAGGATGCCATCTGCGCATCAAGCCAATCACACATCACATCAACTTCGCGCTTTAGAAACCCGTCATCATCAAAGGCATTGGCAAGTGTTGCGACACCTTGGCTTCGGCCAAGAATATGCATGGCAAGGCTGTCTGACTTTTCGCCAAAACCAAGGCGCTCGAACTGGCGGCACAGCCAGCTTCGAAACAATGTGAAAAGCCCTGCCGCATCGCTTTGTGCTGAATGGTTAAGCTTAGCCAGTTCCGATGACAATGTTCCGACCGGGCAGCCAAATTTGCGGATTTTCTCGCCATTGACGATCAGGATATAGATGAAGCTTCGAATGCGCTCAGCCGGGTCATTGCCGTCAATCTCCCAACGATCAAGCATCTGTTCGGTATTGGCCAGACGGCGGTTAATCACACCGTCAAGGATGTCATCCTTTGTTTTGAAATGGTGATAGAAATTGCCCCGCGAAATCCCGACCGACGTCGCGATGTCGGCAAAGGATGTTGCTTCATACCCTTGCTGATAAAACAACAAATCTGCTGTTTCGATAATTCGCTCACGTGTTGAAGCTGCCATTTTCTGTCTCTGCCGATCCGAAGTTAGGATGATTGTCCTACTCAACAATTAGGTCAATCGTCCTATTTTGTCAACGACCCGGAATCAAAACACCCGCCAAGCGGTCCGCCAGCGGGTGTTTAAAATAATCAGACAGCTTTGATCGGGCGTTTTAGTCGCGCCAGAACGCCGGGAACAGAAGAACCAGCACGGTAAAGACCTCAAGCCGGCCAATCAGCATGCCAATTGACATCAGCCATTTCGCCCCGTCAGGTAAGGTCGCGAAATTGCCCGATGGCCCAACAATCGGGCCAAGTCCCGGCCCGACATTGGCAATCGCCGTACCGGCACTTGAAACTGCGGTAATGAAATCAAGCCCCATCGCGCCAAGCCCGGCAGCCAGAACAATAAAGCAGAACACAAACAGAAAGAAGAAGCTCAAAACCGATTCGGTAACGTCTTCTGACAGCGGTTTCCGGTTATAATAGGCAATGAAAACACCGTGCGGGCGCAACATGTGCGAAAGCTGAATCTTGGCAATTTCATAAAGCACCTGAAGACGGAAAATCTTCACCCCACAGGTCGTCGATCCGGCACAGCCACCAATAAACATCACAAAGAAAAAGACAGTGACGGCAAATGGTCCCCAAAGACCATAATCGGTTGTGGCATAGCCCGTACCGGTCATCACAGACATAATATTGAACGACGAATAGCGAAGCGCATGCAGAAAGGCGACATTGTTGGTTTCCGAATGCCAATATGCCAACCCAACAATGATTGATATGGCAATGGTTAGGAACCAGCGGACCTGACTGTCGCGAACCAGGGCACGCCCTTGCCCGCGCAGCATCTGCAAATAGAGAATAAACGGCAATGCACCGGTCGCCATGCCCAACGTGATGATGAGGTCAATCGTTGCACTGTCATAATGCCCGATCGAGGCATCCTTGGTCGAAAAACCGCCGGTCGCAATTGTTGTCATGGCATGGGCAATTGCATCAAACGGAGTCATGCCCGCCCACCACAACATCATTGCCCAAAAGGCCGTGAAACTCAGATACAGCACGGCAATGCCCATCGCGATCTGGGTCGCACGTGGAAAAGCCTTGTCCGATTTATCGGAATTTTCCATGCGGAAAAGCTGCATCCCACCGACGCGCAGCATCGGCATGACAGCAATCGCCATCACAATGATCCCGATACCGCCAAGCCATTGCAACAATGCTCGCCACAGCAAAATGCCCTGCGGGGCACTATCAAGCCCGACAATCACGGTTGATCCAGTTGTCGAGATACCAGACATCGCCTCAAAGAACGCGTCAGTATAGGACATATCAAGATCGGAAAAGGCAAATGGCAAGGCAGATGCAGCGGTCAAAACCAACCAGCTCAGCGTCGTCAGGATAAAGGCCTGCCGCGAATTGATTTTCAGATTGTCCATGCGGTTCATCATGATCAATGCACCGCCAACAAACAGTGAGACGCATGACGCTGCTGAAAACACAATCCAGTCTGATTGATCATAATAAAGGTCAACCAGTGCCGGAACAAACATGCCCACGGACAAGGTGCACAGCAGAATGCCGACAATGAAAAGAATGGGACGGAAATCGATCAATGAAACGCCTCTTGGCATATGTCCCGCACAATCCCCGGGCAATGCAGTCGTATGCTATTTGCTGTTCTAGTTTCTCAGGGCATTGCATAACCGAATTCACAGCCGACATGTAGCCCCTTCATGACAAGCAGCGGAATTCTTGGCACAAGCCGCAATAATGTCCAGACCTTTATCGACCCTGCTTTTTCAATCTGGCAGGTTTTATATAGGCAAAAACCAGCCATTTAATAATTGGCGATTTCTTTTATCGACCCACAATAAACCTAAATAGAACAAACCAGCCCCATGACAATTTTGGTCTGTGCAATTGCTCTCCCTTTCCCGTAGATTACAGACGTCAGAAACGCTGGATAGATGCATCTTCAGCGATTTAAGACTTTGTTTTTGGGGAGTTTTCCGTGCAGGGGAAGAAGTTATACTTCGCTGTCGTTTTATGTATTCTTCTAGCGGTTGGTTTTCTAACCACCAGTTTTGTCAGCTTTTACGTCGCACGTGACTCGCTTGAAGAACAGATTTCTGAGACGACCCTGCCGCTTACCAGCGACAATATATATTCAGAAATACAGCGCGACCTTTTGCAGCCGATTTTCATTTCATCCTTGATGGCGCATGACACTTTTGTCCGCGACTGGGCTTTGGCTGGCGAAAATAATCAGCAACAGATCATTAAATATCTCAGCGAAATCCAATCGCGCTACGACACGATCACGTCCTATTTCATCTCGGAAAAGACCCGCAATTATTATCACCCGTCCGGCGTGATCAAACAGATCAGCGAAGATGACACCGCCGACAAATGGTACTTCAACGCGCGTGATGCCAAGAAGAGTTACGAGATCAATATCGATCACGACACGGTCGATCGTTCGCGGATGTCAATTTTCGTCAATTATCAGGTCCGCGACTATGACGGCAATGTCATTGGCGTCACCGGTGTCGGTCTGTCGGTAAGTTCAGTGACCAACCTGATCGAAACCTATCAGAACCGCTATGGTCGAACAATTTACTTTGTTGACACTCAGGGACACGTCACCCTGCGCGGAAGTGGCTTTGGTTCGGCCCACAGCCTGCATGAACGTCCGGGCATGCGTCATCATGCAACCCAAATCCTGACATCACCGGGATCTTCAACGACGTATGAAGAAGATGGCCATACCTATTTCGTCAACAGTCGGCTGGTGCCGGAATTCGGCTGGCTCCTGATTGTTGAGCAAAGCGACTTTTCATCAAACAACCGCATTCAGAATACGTTGTTCATCAATATCGCCATCTCGCTTCTGATTACGGTGATTGTCGGATTCGTGGCCTATCTGACCGTCCGAAATTACCAAAACCGCCTTGAAGAACTGGCATCAAGGGACAAACTGACCGGAAGCTTTAACCGGCAAGTGTTTGACATGCTGTTTGATCAGGCAACCAAAACTGCCAAGCGCCAAAAAATGCCGCTTTCGGTGATGTGTTTCGATTTGGATGGATTTAAGACCATCAACGATACTTACGGCCATCCCGGCGGCGATGCTGTTCTACGCGAAGCCCTAATGGCCATTAAGATGAATGTTCGGGAATCTGATTTGATCTGCCGTTGGGGCGGGGACGAATTTGTTGTGATGTTCCCTGAAACCAATCGTCAAGAAGCCATGGTCAAAGCCCGGCAGCTTGCCGATCAAATCCGTGAAACACCGGTAAGGTTCGGGCGCGATGAAATTCCGATCACGATCAGCGCCGGCGTCACCGAATATCGTGACGCGGAAGACCTTGATACATTGATGTCACGAGTTGATAACGCGCTTTATACCGCCAAGGCAGCAGGCCGCAACCATATCTCGCTGGCGTGATTGCCCGCAGCTCCGCAAAGCTCAAAATAAAACGGCCCCGTCAAATCAACTGACGGGGCCGTTTATTATGCGGTGTTACTAGTTCCAACAGGAATTAGTCGGCAATCGATGCTTCTGCGATCTGGACTGCGTTCAATGCAGCCCCTTTAAGCAACTGATCACCCGCAACAAAAAGCTCTAGACCATGATCACCAAAGATCAGGTTGGTACGAATACGGCCAACTTCGACGTCATATTGTTCGGTTGCGGTCAACGGCATCGGGTATTTGTTGTTTGCCGGATCATCGACAAGTTTCACACCCTTGGCTTTGGCCAGAACTGCACGTGCGGCATCCGGGGTCACAGCCTTTTCGGTTTCAATCACGATGGATTCCGAATGGGTACGTTCAGTCGGGATACGCACCGCAGTACACGAAATCGCCAGATCCGGTGCGCCGAAGATTTTCCGGGTTTCCCAGGTCACCTTCATTTCTTCACGTGTATAGCCATTGTCCTGGAAACTATCGATATGCGGAATGACGTTAAACGCAAGCGGAGCCGAGAAAACCTCAGCCGGAACCGGCTTGCCTGCAAGACCCGCAGCAAGACCTTCACGCAGCTCGTTCATGCCCGGTTGACCCGCACCAGATGCCGCCTGATAGGTCGACACAATGACTTTCTTCAGGCCAAACGCCTGATGCAGCGGCCAAAGTGCTACCGCAGCAATCGCCGTAGTGCAATTCGGGTTCGCGATCAGCTTAGCGGTCTTGGCAAGGTCGCCATTGATTTCCGGCACGATCAGCGGAACATCGTCATTCAGGCGGAATGCCGAGGAGTTATCAATGACCAAAGCGCCTTCGGCGATCTTCGGACCATATTCCTTGGCAAAGTCCCCAGAAACAGCAAGGAAGACAATGTCGCACTGCTTGGCTTCTTCAACAGAAAACAGCGCGACGGTCTTAGTGCCGAATTTAGTCTCCACGGTCTTGCCTGCGGAACGCTCGGATGCGAACAGGGTGAGTTCACCTACAGGGAAGTTACGATCAAACATCACGTTGATCAGCTCGACGCCAACCGCACCGGTTGCGCCAATTACACCGACATGGAGATTTTCGGCACTCATAATAATTGTCTAACCTCGTATAAAAATTATGGTCATATTCGACTACCGCGATCTTTCGCGGGCCGCGCATTATAGGGATTTATCAAGCTAACGCAAATGTACCTTGCTGCATCGCACTTATGCGCGGCAATGTTGTGAATAGAACGCCCCCATCAATGGATTGTTCCATGGCGTTTTTTAAGCAAAAAACGCAAAAATCCGCCCTTCGACAATACCACCGCCAAGCAGGTGTCGAAGGACGGATTCAACCGCCACAAGGACGGCATTCTCAAAACATCAAGAAGAATCGATCCCGCAGTAAGACTGGGATCGCACAAACACATGATCAGAAAATGCAATGTTTGGTGAAATCAGCCGCCTCGTTTGCGGTCCAGTCGCCTTTCGGCTTTTCTTTCAGATCCGCACACCATTCTTCACTGCCCACTTCAGGTGAACAGGCCGAAACAATTGTGGTCATCATCAGAACCGAAAAGATGCCAACTGCCTTGCGCATGATCTTTTTCTGCATTGCCCTATCCGTGTCCAAATTTTGATTGTTTTTCTGGGTCACCCAGACTTTTGAATTTGGCTGATCTTCGCGCATTACAACGGCCCGGTCTGTGGTACTCGTCACAGCCAGATCAAACATACACCGCAATTACAGGATTATTTAGTCACGCCAGAATGAGGGCATCAAAAGGACAAGCAAGGTTTCAAATTCAAGCCGTCCCAGAACCATTGCTACATCCAAAATCCACTTGGCCGAATCCGGCAGGGACTGGAAATTACCGGCCGGACCAATGATATTACCAAGGCCCGGGCCGACATTGGCAAGCGATGTTGCAGCGGCACTCATTGACGTAATCAGATCAAGCCCCGTCAGCCCAAGCGCAACGGTCACTGCGATATAACTGATCGCCAGCAAGAACACATACACCGTGACCGCGTTATAAATATCCGATGTGATCTCGTGCCGGTCAATGCGGCTGACCACCACAGCAGACGGGCTGCGCAGCCGCATGAAATGCGCCCGTAATCCGGTAAAGACAACATAGAAACGGAACATCTTGAAACCACCGGATGTCGATCCTGAACACCCGCCGATGAATGTCGCAAAGAAGAACAGCATGATTGCTGCTGGTCCCCACAACAAATAATCCCCCGACGCAAAGCCCGTGGTCGTAATCACCGAAACAAGGTTAAACGCTGCCATGGTCAGCGACCGGAGAATACTGTCATCTGAAATATGCACCAATCGCCAGGTCAATAGCAGGGTGAAACCCGCAATAATCATACAGAAAAGTTTGATCTGCTGATTACCGGTAATCGCCTTCAAACTTTGTTTCCGCAGCAACAGGGCATAGGCGGTAAACGGCAACCCGCCGGCAAACATAAACAGGATCGCAACCCAGTGCAGCGACAGGCTGCTATCAAATTTGGCAAAGGACAAATCAGACGTCGCATAACCACCAGTAGAAAGTGTGGTCATACCGTAATTGATGGCATCAAACCACCGCATGCCGCACACCCGATACAGCACAATACAGATCAAGGTAAGGCCGCTATAGATGATCACGATCTGCAGGCACATATCGCGCATGCGCCCGCTGAGCTTTTCCGACCGATCCGAACTTTCCATCTGGAAAAGCTGCATGCCGCCAACCCGCATCATCGGCAACAATGCCAAGGCCGTTACGATGATTCCGATCCCTCCCAGCCACTGCGTGATCGAACGCCAAACCAGCAACCCCGGCGGCATCTGATCAAGCCCTGACAAAACGGTAGACCCAGTGGTAGTCAGGCCTGATACCGTTTCAAACACCGCATCACAAAAACTGATATCAAGCGATGAATACCAAAGCGGCAAGGCCCCCGTGACACTTACGGCGATCCAGGACACGACAGTCAGAACATAACCCTGACGGGCGGTGACTCGCGGTCCTATGTCTGAGCGACAGGCAAGACACGCCATCCCGCCAAGCCCGATCGTTGTGACCGAGGCCTGAGCAAAAATTTTCCAATCCGGATTGCCGTAATACAAATCCACGGCAGACGGCACCATCATCGCAATTCCGATGATAATGACCATAACCCCGACAACGAAAAAGATGGGTTGCAGACGAAACAAAAACGCGTCCCTGACAGCACAATGACAAATCAGCTTTTAGCGCCAATTGACACTCAATGCATCCGGTTATTGTGCATGCCTCCTGACACAAGATTTACGGTTTACCCGCAGCCTATCGATCTACGTCATTATTTTGCCGTTCTTTTCGCTTGTTCTCAGACTCAATCCGATGGGATCTTTGATCCGTCTCCAATAACAAATAGACGAGGTCCAATTGAAACACGCAACCCGTCTGATACTGGTCCTTGCGGTTGCCACCCTGTTTTCCGCCACCATCTATTTGCAAGACGATCCGGTTCACGCCGCCAGTGGTGCCATGACTGGCGCTGGAACACCATTGTTTGAATCACAGGGTCGCGACATTTTCGTCATTGATGGCGATACCATCATGATCAATGGGGAAGTTGTTGATCTTGCTGGAATGGACGCCCCCGAACTTGGTCAGCAATGCCTGCATAATGACAGTTTTGGCGATTGCGGCATGTCATCGGCCATGCAGCTCCGCAAATATTTCGCCATGGCACCGTTTGCTGTCCGCTGCTGGGCAGGTGATCAGGAACGATCCGGCAAGGCCGATGATTTTCCGATTGTTGAATGCGGCATTGGCGAACGCGATGTGGCTGCGGCCATGATCACGGATGGCGAAGCTCTTCCGATTGCCGGGTATTCACATCGCTATGACAGCCTTTCGACCGAGGCGAACAACGCCTCCATCGGCATTCATGGTGGCGATATGATTAACCCCGCCGAATGGCGCAACGGAAAGCGCCTTGATGGTGAAACCGGGGGCTGTCTTTTTCGGACTGCCGGGACCCGCCACTATATAGGCACCCTTGACCCACGCTTTGCTGACACCGCCACAGACGGCAGCACCAAAATTTGCAGTGATGAAGAAGCCCGTGACAAGAAGCTTGTCTATCTGGCACCGGCTCCATAAGCGGCACCTTTTCTCATAACTTGAGTTTCAAGGGTGCTATGTCTTCAAATTGCATCATTTCAAATTTTCCGGGCAAATTTGACCGTCGCCTGCATCCTTTTGCTGGCACCTGCGTCTTCCTAAACATCACATCGATGTCACAGGAGACACAAAATGCGCTTACAACTTGCCCTGAACGTCAATAATCTTGATCGTGCAATCGCGTTTTACAGCAAGATGTTCGCAACCCCCGTCCACAAACAACGTGACGGTTATGCGAATTTCGAAATCAACCAACCGCCGCTAAAACTTGTTTTGTTTGAAAACCCCAAAGCATCCGAAGACCTCAACCACATCGGGGTCGAATGCACGACAGCAGATGAATTTGATCAGGCAGCAACGCGTCTGAGCATCAGCGACCTTACGACAAGCGACGTCGCACAAACCGGATGCTGTCATGCCAAGCAGGATAAATTCTGGACAACAGAACCAGACGGATTGGCGTGGGAATGGTATCGTATCCTTGATAATGCCCCCAAAGACGAAACAGGTAACACCGATCCATCAAAAGCTGGTTGTTGTGGCCAACAGCCGGACAAATCTTCGAACCCTGATCAGGCATGCTGTGCGTAAAGACCAATGACATTCGCATCCTCACACCATAGTTCCGCCGACTGGCAGGCCCTTCAAAAGGGCCTGCACCGGTTTGTGAAAACGCGTGCCCCCATCAGTGAGGTCGAAGATATCGTTTCCGACATTCTTGAAGCGATCATTCGCAACCAATCAGCCCTTGGCACTGCAAGTAATCCGTCGGCTTGGATATATGCGGTTGCGCGCAGTAAAATCGTTGATTTTTATCGCCGCCAAAGCCGCGCACGCGACACAACCAACGACCTTCAAAACGATCCGACAGTTCACGAATTTTCTAAAATGACATCAAACGACATACAGTCCGAAGCAGCCGGGCTAAGTGCCTGCCTGTCAGATCTTATTTCCGGTATGGAAGAGAATGATCAAAACATTCTGACCGAGATTGACCTGAAACAAACCAGGCAAACAGAGTTTGCCGCACGTCACAATATCGGCCTTCCATCGGTTAAATCGCGCGTTCAACGCGCCCGCAAACGATTAAGAAATCGACTGATCGCGTGCTGTCCCGATGGAACGTCAGATGGCTGCGGCGACACATGCCAAAGCACTGCGTCCTGCACAACAAACTGATATCAAAAGTGCAAAAAGGGAGATGTTGGAAAAGCTGGAGCGGGTGAAGGGAATCGAACCCTCGTATGCAGCTTGGGAAGCTGCCGTTCTACCATTGAACTACACCCGCGAAGCGCGCGTTTTATAGCCCGCTTTTGGGTGCAGCGCAAGCAGATCACACCAAGCCTTATCAATTAATTCGACCGGCTTTTACCCCAAAAAATTAGTCGTCGGGCAACATGCGCCAGATCGCGCTGGCATTGTCATCGGAAATCAGGATCGACCCATCGATATAATGTTTCACATCAACCGGGCGTCCAATCACCTCGCCGTTGCTGCGCAAAAATCCACTTAAGAATGGATTGGATGTGATCGGCTTGCCATTGATGAATTCAACCCGAACAACCTCATAACCATCAGGAATTGTTCGGTTCCACGACCCATGCAGCGCAACCAACGCATCCTCACCGTCAAAGGTAAAACCAAGCGGTGCATTATGGGCGTTAAAGGTAAATTCCGGGAAGGTTACCTGATCGGGAACTTCTTCATCGGAAAATTGCGGGCTTCGTGTATCGCTCCCCGCATACCATGGATAGCCAAAGAACTGATCAGGCGTGCTGGCACGGTTAAATTCTTCGCGCGGGATGTCATCACCTAAACTATCCCCACCGTTATCGGTAAACCACAGCTCGTCGGTTTCGGGATGGAAGGTCAATCCGACAGAATTGCGAATGCCGCTGGCGTAAATCTTGGGCGCGCCGCCATTAACCGGGATCGAGATGACCGTGCCTTCAAGGCCACTCACCTTGCAGATGTTACAAGGTGCCCCAACCGCAACAAATAGCCGGTTTCCATCAGGCGACAGAGTTGCATACCGCCAACCATGATGGCGCTTATCGGGCAGGTTGGTAAACAAGATACGCGGATGGCCGAGGCTTTCGCCGTCAAAATTGCTGAGGTCATAGGAAACAATACGGTGCTGATCTGCAACAAAAAGCGTTCCGGGTTTATAGGCTATCCCGTTGGCCAGTTTGAAATCATCCGCGATCAGATTGACGTCCTCGGCAACGCCATCGCCATTTTCATCGCGTACAAAATAAAGGTTTGGTCCACGTGTGCCAACAAACACGCCGCCGAGTTCTGGCGCCACCGCCATGGTCCGGGCATTGCGCACCTCGGCAAAGACCGAAAGCCGATAGCCTGTCTCAGTGCTGAGCAGCGACTGGGTTTTGGCAACACGCTCTGACACGTTTTGGGCAACCGCAGGCGCGCTTATCAGCGCAGCCATCGCCGCTGTCAGAACGGAAAAACACAAACGCCCGGCCCATCGGCGCGCAGCTTGCGGTGTACGATGGAAGTCCGGGCGAAAATCTGTGCGCATCTCAGTCTCCTTGTCTGGCGGATCGGCCTTACAAGGGATACGGATACAATTCCCTTGCGGATTAACGGGCGCGTTCGGAAATCGGCGCGTTAACCGACAGTTCCATATCCCACGGGAAGTAAATCCACGTATCCTGGGATACTTCGGTCACAAAGCTATCGACAATCTCGCGACCAAGCGGCTTGGCATACACGGTCGCAAAATGGGCATGCGGAAGTTTTTCACGAACGGCCTTGGCAGTTTTACCGGTATCAACAAGATCATCAATGATCAGCATGTCCGTACCGTCGCCTTCGATGCCCTTAAGCCATTCCAGATCACCACGGCTTTTGTCCGAATAACTGCGGATACAAACGGTATCGATCAAACGAATATCAAGTTCACGCGCAATAATCGCCGCCGGGACGAGGCCGCCACGGGTAATTGCGATAATACCCTTATATGGCCCCAGTTCCAAAAGACGCCACGCCAATGCGCGTGCGTCGCGATGCATCTGTTCCCATGAAACCGGGAAACCTTTGTTATAAGCAGCTTCGCTCACAAGAATTCTCCTGCGCCAGATCAATTGGCCAAAACGGGTTGTTGTCACATCGTAACCGATGACGCACCGTCAAGGTCCGTTATCTACAAAATTAAGGCGCTTAACTACGCCTTGTTTACAGCAATGGCAAGGTTTCGCTCATTCGCCACCTTTTGACGCCTTTATCCTTGCCTGAAGGAAGGTTGAAAAGTCACCTGCCAGTTTACTGATTGGAACGGACCAGTCTGCCGGTTTTTGTTGGCGATAGATGCGCATGGTTGGGTACCACGGGCTATCCGACCGATCGACCAACCAACGCCAATCCGTTGTATAAAGCTGCAACATCCAGACCGGAACGCCCAACGCCCCGGCCAGATGGGCGGGTGAGCTGTCGATTGAAATCACCAGATCCATCGCCTGCATCAAGGCGGCACTGTCGCCAAAATCATGAATATGATCGCCAAGGTCCGTGACAAAAGCATTCAGACCAAGTTTATCAAGATCAGACCGTCGCTCATCAATCTGGAAACTATAAAATGCTGCCCCTTTGGCCGATAAAATCGGAAGCAGGCTTTCAAGCGCGCAAGACCGATCACGCGGGTTCAATTTTCCTGCCCAAATCAATCCGACCTTAAGCACCGTTCCCGGTGGTGGTGCCAGACGGACACTTTTGCCCACAGGCGGCGTTATATAAGGATCAGCCGATATTTTTTGAAGGTCACTTTCCCCAACCCCCAAGACATGCGGCAAACTTAACAACGGAACATGCAGATCGAACTCTGGCAAAGGACGGCCTTTTTCCACCAATGTTCCAACACCCGCAACCGTTCGCATAATAGGGATCAGTTCCTTGCGGCATTCCAAGATGACGTGCCCGGCCTTCTTTGCCACCAACGGGACAAAGCGGGCAAACTGGATCATGTCGCCAAAGCCCTGCTCGGCACGGAGTAAAATGCGTTTGCCGCGCAGACTGGCTTTGCCATCCCATTCCGGGGCGGCATCAAGCGGACGGATAGGGTTGTCGGCCAGTTTGCGGCGCGTCTCATATCCGGCCCAGCCATCGGCATAATTCCCCAATGCCAGATGTGCCAATGCCTTGTCCCAATTGGCATCGATATAATCAGGATCAATCGCCAATGCGCGGTCGAAATATTCAAGTGCATCGTCAAAGCGATTCATATCGCGATAAACAAGCCCGGCATTAAACGTATGCGACTTGATCGTATCATCAAGTTCAAGCGCTTTTTTATGGGCAATCAAGGCCTCGTCAAAGCGCATCATTTCGCGCAGGCAGTTGCCCATATTCGACCATAGCCCGGCATTTTCCGGGCGCAGATCCGCCGCCCTGCGATAAGCAATCAGGGCTGCTTCAAACTTTTTGCTGCGCCGTAACGCCACACCAAGATTGTTCCAGACATCTGGCTGTTGCGGATTTTGGCGAAGAGCAGTGCCGTAAAGACGGATGGCTTCGTCAATCTGACCTGCCTGATGGGCAGCCAGACCACGTTGAAAAAGGTCATTGGTCACGCGGCGCTTCTGGGCAACGCGCGTTGCCGCGCCCTCAGCCTCCAATTCTGCAATTTTTTCAGCCGTCGCATCGACAGTTTCCCGTTCCACAGTTTCTAGCATCGCTTTCGCCGCATCAGTCGATGCGTCATCTGCCGCCATTTCAGTGTGTTCTGCTAAGTTCGGTTTTTCAGTCTTGTCCAACTTCGCCGTTTTCTTGGCCCGAGAAGACGTAGACGCCTTTTTTGCCGGTCGCTTTTTTGTCGTTGTTGCAGATTTAGCCATCTTTATCCCCCCGCGCCCCCAAACTTGACTGAATGGGGGCTACCGTCCCGTCAACGGCAAGACTCATTTCACAGCGCATCTATCATTTAATTCAAGTCACCCGCCCATCTTTAGATAAGCACAGTAGTATAATTTGCCAAAAATTACCTCACGAATAGGCAGATTTATCATTTGATTTCACTGAATCAGAATATTCGGCAACAGGGTCGTTTCTTATTTCGATAATCCCACCGCATGGAGTAGCTTCGTTGATGGTGAGAAACACACCCACTTCAACTGCGGCGATTATGACCGCCAAAAGTGGATAAAAATTAAATGCGCCGATTGGTCCTGATGGCCAAAAATCAGGAAAACAATCTGCCACAGGCTGCCCGACCATTTTCACATTCAAACGTGAATGGTTTGGTGGACGCTCTAGGGAATTTGGTAAAAAGCCTTTAAAGGAGTGGGAGACCGTAAATGGCCGAACCAAAAAGATCCGGCGCCTCTGTCGGACGTAAAGTTATCTTTGTTATCGTTGCACTTCTGGTTGTCGGATTTGGTGCGATGATGACCATTCAAACCGTTTCACAGCGCAATGCCATGATCGAGATCATGTATAATGAATCGGTCGAAAAAACGGAAATGCTGTCAACTGCCGTACAGCCCGGTTTTATTGCGATGGACGGTGCATCCGTCGAAAAAGAATTCCGCAAAATCACAGATAAAGACGGCTCCCAGCTCGCAACTCTGGTCGCAGCCAATCCGGGTGGCGATGCCATCGGGACCTATCAGTCAGAAACACTCACGAAACATGATCTTGCTGCATTGATTGAGCCCTATCTCGCGCAGCTTGAAAACAAGGAAGTCGTCAGTTTCATCTCAGATGACGCTGTAATCGTTGCCGCACCGATCACAAAATATTCCAAACGTCGCGATGAAGATCAGTACCGTGGCATGCTGGTTACGGCCTGGTCGCTTGACCGTGTCCATTCCGAAGTGAAGCAAGCCGTCATTGTGCAGGTCGCACTTGCCGCGGCCATTCTTGTGGTTCTGCTTGGAACGACCTGGGTTTTGCTGCGCCAGCAGATCCTGACACCGATGGTTAAGATCAACGCCGCAATGCGTGCCCTTGTGGATGGCAATCTTGATGTCGACATTCCCGGCCTGAACCGGAATGACGAAATCGGTGAAATGGCATCGTCAGTCGAAATCTTTAAGGAAAACGCCAAACGCGTCGGCCAGCTTGATCGTGAACGCGAACAGGAACGCGAACGGGCTGACGCCAATCGCCGCGAAGCCATGCACGGTCTTGCCGGTCGGTTTGAACAAACCGTGATGGGGGTTGTTGATGGTGTATCGGGTGCTTCTGGCGAAATGCAGGAAGTTGCCCAAACCATGGTTGCCGCCGTTCAGCAAAACGAAGCTGGATCACAGGCCGTGGTTGCCGCTGTTGAACAAGCAAATCATAGCGTCGAAACTGTTGCCAGTGCGGCCGAACAACTCGCCGTTTCGATCCGCGACATCAGCGCACGTGTGAATGAAACATCAAACATCACCGCCAATGCCACCACCGAAGCCACCCGTGTCAACGAGATGGTTCAGGGGCTTGATGTATCGGCACAGAAAGTCGGTGAAGTCGTACAGATCATTCAGGCGATTGCCGAACAGACCAATCTTCTGGCCCTGAACGCAACGATCGAGGCCGCCCGCGCCGGTGATGCCGGCAAAGGCTTTGCCGTGGTTGCCAACGAGGTCAAAAACCTTGCCAATCAAACTGCCCGCGCGACCGAAGATATCTCGGCACAGATTTCTGGCATTCAGGGGTCAACACAGGAAGCTGTTGGGGCAATTGACGGTATTACCGGAATTATTACCAACCTGAACGAAATCGCAGCCGAGGTTGCAGCCGCTGTCGAAGAACAGGGACAAGCCACCTCCGAGATTTCCAATTCAGTCCAGCAGGCTGTTCAAAGCACGCAGGAAGTCACCAACCATATCCACGAAATGAATGAAGCCGCCCGCCAAACCGGCGAAGCAGCCCATCAGGTTCTTGGGGCTTCTGAAAAGCTCAACAGCCAATCTGGCACCTTGCGAAGCGAAGTCGGCAACTTCCTTGATGAAGTCCGCGCAAGCTAAGGGCCACGCAACTTAAACAAAAACGCCGCCCGGTGATCCGTGGCGGCGTTTTTTATATCTGAATTTCCGCCAGATTAACGCAGCGGGTCGCGATTTTGTGCTTGGTCATCGACCCGCATCATCATCAGATCATTAAGATCGTCATAGCCATGCAAACGATAAAGCGGCTGCATGTCATGGGTCGCCAGCATCCAGCGTTTGACACGTGCCAAATTCGGATGAGCATGCAACCCATCGATTAACTTTGACGCTATGCCAAGCCGACGGAAATCGGGATCAACAAACACATCCGCCACATAGGCAATCGCGATCTGGTCGCTGACCACGCGGGCAAAGCCAACCTGTCTGCCATCGCAATAGGCACCAACCGGAAAGGACAGCTCTACCGATCTGTCAAACTCGCCGCGTGTGCGACCCGCCGCCCAATAGGAATTGGCGATAAAGTCATAACAGTACGACAAATCAAGACGGTCGCGATCCGTGCTGATTTCAACTGTTTTCGCACCATCACCCATTATGAAATTCCCGCCCCTCAGACCCGCGTTCTATTTCAGGTAAACCGCAACGGCCAGTGCGACAATCGCCACCCAAAGAACCAGCGTCTGGCGCGAAACGCCCCCTGACGTGCGTGATCCATTTGACGATTTGCCGCGCATGGCCGCAACCGTATCGGGATGAAGACGCAAGCCCTGATCGGTGAAAACCGATGATGCCTGTTCGGCAGCCTCAAGAACACGTGGCAACCGGCGCAACATGGTTCCCGCCTGCAGGGTGGCTTCCTTGATTTTGGCTTCCGGCCCAAGCGTTTCACGCATCCAGTCTTCGATCAATGGCCGCGACAATTCCCACATATTTTCGTTCGGGCTTAGAATCCGCGAAAGCCCTTCGGCAACGATCATGGTTTTCTGTAACATTAAAAGCTGTGGCTGGGTTTCCATTCCGAACTGTTCTGTAATCTGGAACAACTGCCCCAACAAACGCCCGACCGAAATATCTGCCAGTTCCTTCCCAAGGATCGGCTCGCCGATTGAACGGCAGGCCTGCTGGAAGTTTTCAAGCGACTGGTTGCGGGGCACGTAACCCGCTTCGAAATGGATTTCGGCAACCCGGTGATAATCCCGGGTCAAAAAGCCCAACAGCATCTCGGCCAGATAAAGACGGGTCTGTTTATCCACACGTCCCATAATGCCAAAATCTACAAGGCTTACCCGACCGGTTTCATCGACAAACAGGTTGCCCGGATGCATATCGGCATGGAAAAACCCGTCGCGGAACACCTGTTGGAAAAACGCACCGGCCGCCTTGGCAAGCAGGGCTGAGCGATCAACGCCCATACGTTCAAGTGCCTCGACATTATCAATCCGAACCCCTTTGACCCGTTCCATGGTCATCACATGTTCGGCGGTGCGTTCCCAATCAATTTGGGGAATGTAATAGGTCGGATCACTTTCGAAATTATCGCGGAATTCCGACGCCGCAGCCGCTTCAAACCGCAAATCCATTTCAAGATGGACGCTGTCTTCAAGGGCCTTGACGGTTTCAATTGGCTTAAGCCGACGCAGGCGCGGCTGGGTCAGTTGGACAATCTCGGCAACCCAGTAAAACAGATCAAGATCACGGGCAAAACGATAGCGGATATCAGGCCGCAGCACCTTGACCGCAACTTCACGCCCGTCTGGTGTGGTGGCAAAATGCACCTGCGCGATAGAGGCCGCCGCAACCGGTTCTTCATCGAAATCGGCAAACAAAACGTCAAACGGTTCTGCCAGCTGTTCGGTAATGATGCGTTTGGCAATCTTGGCCGAAAACGGCGGCAAGCGATCCTGCAATGTCGAAAGATCGGCCGCAACATCGTCACCGATCAAATCCGACCGTGTTGCCAGTGTCTGACCAAGTTTGATGAAGGCAGGGCCAAGTTCTTCAAGTGCGCGTGCCAAACGTCGCCCCGGCGGCAAATCCGAACGGCGCGAAAACGGGGCGGTCAGGCGTGCGAAAAAGGCAAGCAGCTTACCGCCCGGCACCAATGCCAACGGAAACAGCGCATCATGGCGCGCAAGGGTCCGCGCCATGGCAAGCAGGCGAAAGCTGTTGCGAACAAAACGGATCATTCGTCCAAGCCCCTCAAACTCGCCAGCCGGAATGAATAGCGGCAATTCCGCCCGACAGATTTCGGTATTTCACCCGTTCAAACCCGGCTGCCCGGATCATCGATGCAAACGTTTCCTGATCAGGGAACTGGCGAATGCTTTCGGCAAGGTACTGATACGCTTCGCGGTTACCTGCGATCATCCGGCCGATTTCCGGCAACAACTTGAACGAATAGGTATCGTAAATCTTATCAAAGCCTGGAACGATCACCTTGGAAAATTCCAGACACTGAAATTTCCCGCCCGGACGCAAAACACGAAACGCTTCGGAAAGTGCTTCGTCAATGCGGGTCACATTACGGATACCAAAGGCAATGGTATAAGCATCCACCGACTGATCAGGCAGCGGCAATTTCTGCGCATCCCCGACCATCCAATTGATATTTTTAAGCAACCCATGATCTGCTGCACGGTCACGACCGACATGCAACATTTCATAATTGATGTCACAAACCGTGACTGACCCACCGCCATTCTTCAAAAATCGGAAAGCAATATCGCCCGTGCCACCAGCAACGTCGAGAAGCTTCATGCCCGGCCGCGGCTTTAGCTCATTGATAAAACTATCTTTCCACAAGCGGTGAACGCCACCGCTCATCAGGTCATTCATCAAGTCATATTTGGACGCGACAGTGTCGAAAACCTCGCGCACCATAGATGCCTTCTGACTTTCAGGAACATCCCGAAACCCGAAGTGGGTTGTGTTTTCGCCGTTTTCGCCCGCGGCAGGGTCTGTATTCTTGCTCATGGTCGGGAAAATAGCGCAGCAATGGTTATCCTGCCAGTGGAAAGCCACGTAAAATCGCAAATATCCTGTTGGATCGAAGTAGTTTCTGATAAGGCAATGGTTAGCTGGTAATGATCTGCCGTAATCAATGACGTGACGACAAGACAGGATGCCCCAATGAGCTGCATGGTGAAAATCTGTGGAATCAACAGCGAAGATGCCCTTATTGCGGCCATGAGTGCCGGGGCAGATGCATTGGGTTATGTGTTTTTCCCACCAAGTCCGCGCCACATTTCGCTTAAGGGTGCCAAGACACTCACCCAACGGGTTCCCAACAGTATTCTAAAGGTAGGCCTGTTTGTCGAAGCTGGCGACGAGGCGCTTGATAATGCGATCACGGCAGGAAACCTTGATGTCATCCAACTCCATGGTAAAGAAAGCCCGGAACGCGTGAAGGAAGTCAAAGACCGGTTTGGCCTGAAAGTCATGAAGGCGATTTCTGTAAGCACGGCCGATGACATCGAAAACGCCAAAGCCAATTATGATAGCGTTGCAGACTATCTGCTATTTGATGCCAAACCACCAAAAGACAGCATCCTTCCGGGTGGCAATGCCGTTTCCTTTGACTGGACTCTTTTGACTGGGCAGCATTTCAAAAGTGACTGGATGCTCGCAGGCGGGCTTGATCCTGACAATGTTGCCGGAGCCGTCAGAATTTCTCAGGCACCTTGGGTCGATGTGTCATCTGGTGTTGAAAAAGCCAAGGGCGTAAAAGATGCACGCAAAATTGCCCATTTCATCCATGCGGCCAAGGGCTATTAACCTGTTCGGTTTGCAGTTTAACCTTTTCTGAAACGATTGGCGCGAAGATCACCGGCACAAGGATTGAAAGTTGCCCGATGGACACGCGCCGATGACGCTCACGTTACGATCAAAAACTCAGGCCTTGCTTCATGGCGTGGACAGGAAATCGCGCCTGTCACTGATCGTGCATCTGGTTCTGGCCAGTGCGATCATTATCAATGTGGTCGCGGTTGTTTTTGACTCGGTCGCGGTTCTTGCCGAGCGCCATTACATCCTGTTTGCGACAATTGAAATTGTCTGCACGCTGATTTTCACCATCGAATATCTGCTGCGTGTCTGGTCCGCACCAGACAACCCGCGCTTTGCCGGGCGTTGGTCGCGGTTGCGCTATATGGCAACCCCGATGGCCTTGATCGACCTTCTGGCGATTTTGCCGATCATTTTGTGGCTCTTTACATCCATCGATCTTCGGTTCGTCCGGATTGTCCGACTGCTGCGACTGTTGAAATTCACCCGATATTCTACCGGGCTTGAATTAATGCTGATGGTGTTTCGCCAGCAGCTGGGCATTTTTGGTGCCGCATCAGCCGCCCTTGCCTGCATGCTGGTCTTTAGTGCCGGGGCCATTTACATGGCCGAACACGAAGCCCAACCTGATAAATTCGCCAATCTGCTTGATGCGCTGTACTGGAGCGTCATTACACTCGCAACTGTTGGCTATGGCGACGTTGTCCCGGTCACACCATTTGGTAAATTCCTTGCCAGCGTCATTTCGTTAACCGGCATCGGGATTGTGGCCGTTCCCGCCGGTATTCTGGCCTCGGCCTTTAACAGTGAATTGCGCCGACGCGAAACCGCTTACCGTCACCAAGTCAGCCACCAACTGGCAGGTAAAAGATTGACGGAACGCGTCCGCAACAAACTGAAATCCCATCAGGAAGAACTCGGTCTGAGCGATGAACAGGCCCTGTCCATCGTCGCCGATATCCGTGATGTCCACAAATCCGAAAGCGAAGATGCGCTAAGCTGCCCGCATTGCCATCAGCCTCTTCATCTTGCGCTAAAAGACGCGGAAACCTGAGCCCCATGGTAAAAGCCTTGACGCCCGATTTTTTTACGGCCATGGTTTGGGCATGAAAACACACGGCATGAACCCAATTCGCATTTCCAATCGTTGGTGGTGGCTCGCATAAGCGGGCGGCCAAAACACATGCCCTAATCATACCGGCCGCCTCATTCTTGCAGGCGGCTTTGTGTTTTCAGACCTTCTTTTCTTTCTGATGATCACAATCCTCCTGCTGCACGGCGCACACAGGAGTAACAGACGTGACGACCCCACATCAGGAAACCGGCATTTCCAAAGACGCCAATGAAAGTAGCGAATATCGCTACACCACCGATGGCGGTGTTTCGGTCATTCGCCACATGACGACCGTCACCTATGAAAACGCAACCGAAGGCCTGATTGACGCCCTTGATCAGACCAAGGGTGTTTTGCTGTCATCAAGTTACGAGTTTCCGGGTCGCTATTCACGCTGGGATATGGGGTTTGATGCACCTCCGCTTGAAATTGTCGGACGCGAACGCGGCTTTACCGTCCGGGCCTTAAATGATCGCGGGCAGATCTTGCTTGATATCATCGCCGATACTCTGGGCAATCACCCGCATATCGATAGCCTCACCAACGGCGAAAATGGTCTTTATGGCGTGGTTAAAACCCCGGCTTCCTGGTTCCCCGAAGAAGAACGCAGCCAACAACCAAGTCTGTTTTCAGTCGTCCGTGCACTCCGTGATCTGTTTGGCCATAAGGGCGATGAACGCCTTGGTCTGTATGGGGCATTTGGCTATGACATCGCGCTTCATTTCGAACAGATCAATCTGACCCAAGACCGCCCATCGGACCACAAAGACATCCATCTGTTCATGCCCGATCAGTTGATCACGGTCGATCATGCATCCCGGGTTGCAACCAAAATCGAATATGAATTCATCGCCCCCGACGGACGCAGCACGGTTGGGT
Source organism: Thalassospira lucentensis (assembly GCF_050516545.1). Classification (GTDB taxonomy): domain Bacteria; phylum Pseudomonadota; class Alphaproteobacteria; order Rhodospirillales; family Thalassospiraceae; genus Thalassospira; species Thalassospira lucentensis_C. The sequence continues at coordinate 3,522,692 of NZ_CP191544.1, forward strand.
GTGAACGGATCTCGCAACCCCACCCGCCATCGCGTGGCAACAATGCTGTGGTTGAAAACGATATGGAAACCGGCGAATACGCCGCCATCGTCGATGAAACCAAACCGCGCTTTGCCCGTGGTGAATTATTTGAAGTCGTCCCCAGCCGCGTTTTCCGAACCCCTTGTGCCACCGCACCCTCAGAAATTTTCCGCCGCCTTAAACGCCGCAACCCTGCCCCGTATGGTTTTCTGATCAACCTAGGCGACGGTGAACATCTGATTGGTGCATCACCGGAAATGTATGTCCGTGTCAAAGGACAGCGCATCGAAACCTGCCCGATTTCGGGCACGATTGCGCGCGGGCGTGATGCGATCGAGGATGCTGAAAACATTCGCACATTGCTGAATTCGACCAAAGATGAGTCGGAACTGACCATGTGCACCGATGTTGATCGCAACGACAAGGCACGCGTCTGCAAACCCGGCAGCATCCGCATTCTGGGTCGTCGTCAGATCGAAATGTATTCCCGCCTGATCCACACCGTCGATCACGTCGAAGGTCGCCTGCGCGATGGGTTTGACGCGCTTGATGCCTTCCTGACCCATTGCTGGGCTGTAACCGTCACTGGTGCGCCAAAACGGGCGGCCATGAAACATATCGAAGCCGTCGAACGCAGTTCACGCGCATGGTATGGCGGGGCGATTGGCGCGGTTCTCTGCAATGGGGACCTCAACACCGGACTGACACTGCGCACAGTGCGGTTAAAACAGGGCGTCGCCGAAGTCCGTGCTGGTGCAACATTGCTTTATGACAGCGTGTCTGAGGCCGAAGAAGCCGAAACCGTGCTCAAAGCATCCGCAATGATTGACGCTGTCACCCGTGATGCCAAGGATGAAATCACTATTGATCCGGCAAGTTCGGGGCTCGGAAAACGCGTGCTTCTAATCGATCACGAAGACAGCTTTGTTCAGAATCTGGCAAGCTATATCCGTGCGACGGGTGCTGAAACTCTGACCCTACGTCCGGGCTTCCCGGATGAAGCCTTTGATGATTTCAAACCTGATCTTGTGTTTCTGTCGCCCGGTCCCGGACGGCCAGATGATTATCATCTGCGCGACAGTATTGAACGTGCGCTGGCCGCTGGTTTACCGGTGTTTGGGGTGTGCCTTGGCTTGCAGGGGATTGTCGAATTTTTCGGCGGCACCCTTGGACAACTTGTCACACCGATGCATGGCAAACCGTCAAAGGTGAAACTCGATACAAACGACCCCCTATTTGAAGGTCTGCCTGAAGACATTGTTGTCGGGCGTTATCATTCACTGTTTGCCAAGGCCGCCGAACTGCCCGCCGATTTGACCGTCACCGCACGTAGTGATGATGGCGTGATCATGGGCATTCGTCACAGCAGTCTTCCGATCAGTGCGGTACAATTCCATCCGGAAAGCCTGTTAACCCTGCAAGGCGATGTTGGAATGCGCATGATCGCGAATTTGCTCCGCAATCCGCATGGACGACTGCCAGACGAGGAAGACGATAAAGACCCCGATAAATCGCAGCCAACTGACGCAAAGGCAGCCTGACGATTACATTTGCACCTGATCTGTGCTGTGCCAAGGCCCCCTGTGAATGGCGCAACAAAGCACAGATCATACACAGCAGCGGCCGCTCTCCTCCCTCGCGGCCGTTGCTTTTTTTTGCGATCTTTCAGTTCTGGAAAGATACTTATCCGACCAATGCCTTAAGCGTCTTCGTCATCCAGATCGCCATCAATCACGCTATAGTCAGGTGGTGGGGCCTTGCGGAACTTTTCCGGATTGCTGATGCGTTTTTCGCGGGTGCGCGAAATCCAGCCGCCATATTGGCCTTCGGGTTTCGGTTCGGTCGGGGCACCGGCACGCACCGGGCGCGGGGCAAACCGGCCCAGACTGATCAAACGATCATACATCACAATATTGGCGGCAATCGCGACATTGACGCAAAAGCTCATGGGGATTTTGATGATGAAATCACATTTATCCTGCATGCCCTGTGACAGGTTTCCACGTTCCGGGCCAAGGATATAGGCCGCTTGCGATGGATGTTTGAAACTGGGCAGTTCAATCGCATCGGGCGTTAATTCAATCCCGACCATCCGGCATCCCGACGGCAGGAAAAAATTATCGTGATTGGGGAAATGATAGTACGGCATTTGTTCGGCAGACTTTGACGTATCGGTGATATTTGAACGTTCCTCTCGGAAATCCGCATCAACCGTAAACGCAAAACTTGCGCCAAAAGCATGGGCAGAACGAAACAGGGTGCCCACATTCAAAGGCTTGCTTGCCCCTTCAATTCCAATCCCGAAATAGCCGCGCATATCTTCCTCCGTGCCGCACGTTGTCGCCAGTGCTCAACACGTGCGATATCAACTCCATGAACAAAACGTGGAACGGGCTATACCCTTATGGGAATAATATGGCAAGTAACCGGCCAGTAAACAGTGGCCGCACCGTCACGCGCACAGCACATCTCTTGATCCGGCGGGGTAAACCTGTTTTTTATGACGAAAGAGCAGCCTAAACGGTTTCAAGATTTAAAATGACAGTCAAATCACCTTGCATCGGCACCTGTGTCCTTGATCCGAAAGCCGGTTACTGTGTCGGCTGTTTTCGCACAGGCGAGGAAATCGGTGCGTGGATGGGATTAAGTGACGGGGCTAAAAAGCGCGTTCTTGGCAAGGTCAAACAACGCCGAGGCCAGATGAAAGGCACGACCGAAAAATCAGCCATCAACGTTTCCTAAAAACGTCTCTTTGGTCAGATATATTTATATTCAATCGATCAGTTTTTTTTGCCTCAATCTTCACAACCGACACCATACGTAACTGACCGATCCTGCCATATCCGGCAAGATAAATGCCTCCTAAAAAGGGAATGCACCATGTCCCCCGAAACCCCTGTTGCTGCCGCGAGCGACCTTCGCCGATTGTGCCGGACATCGCGTAGTGCAGTCCTTGCCACAACGGCCATCGGGCATAAGCAGGTCGACGACGGGTGGCCGGTCGCATCCATGGTTGTTCCGGCAATCGATCTTGATGGCGCACCGATCCTGTTGATTTCCGATCTGGCTGATCACACCCGTCATTTAAAGGCAGATGCCAGACTTTCGATGCTTTTCACGGGATCTGATCCTGCAAGCAATGATGCATCACGGATCGAAACGGATCATCCCCGCCTTACCCTGTTTGGGCGCGCCATGCCGACCACGTCCGCCGACATACGGAAACGCTATCTTCTGACCAATCCTGATGCGGCACAATATGTCGACTTTGGCGATTTCGGTTTTTACCGTGTTGCAGTCGAGGCCGCCTATTGGGTTGGTGGATTTGGCAAACAGCGTCGTCTGTCTGGCGCGCAATTCATTGTTGATGACTGTCAATCACTCCGCGAAAGTCACGATCATATTGTGGGTCATATGAATGCAGACCATCTTGACGCTATTGCCGACATTGTCGCCCACCAAACAGGCCACCCGAAACAGCCGGGCTGGAAGATGATTTCAATTGATTGCGACGGCATGGTTTTAGGGACCGATTTGCCTGACTCTTCGACCATCAGAATCGAGTTTCCACAAACGGTGCTAAATCCATCTGACACACGTCGAATTTTGGTCAAAATGAGCAAAATTTCGCGCGCATAAATCACACTATTTGTATTATGAAAATTTAATCCTCAACCATGAACATAGAATTTTCACAATCGCAAAATACCCTACGTTTTCCTTGGTATTAGGCAAAAGGACCAGTTGCTTTTAAGACACCTTTGTAACAATATGTCTCAACGCAGTAAGTTTCCCACAACTTGTTGTGTAGAATTAAGATTTAACCCCCAACTTTTAATTCCCACCAGGAGAGATTCGTGCTGCAATCAGGACCCGTTGTCAGCCGTGTAGGCCTTGAAACTCATGGCCTCAAAAACCTTGGCGCCGTTCACTGGAACCTTGACGCTGCCGGCCTTTACGAACACGCGATCCGTCGCAACGAAGGCAAAATCGCCAAAGGTGGTGCCTTCGTCGCACTGACCGGCGAACATACCGGCCGTTCCCCGTTGGACCGTTTTGTTGTCGAAGAAGACAGCACCAAGGCAGACATTGATTGGGGCGACGTAAATCGCCCGGTCAGCCCGGAAGTGTTTGAGCGCCTGTATCAAAAAGTGCGCGCATATTTCCAGGGCACCGAACTTTTCGTTCAAGATTGCTTTGCCGGTTCTGACCCGCGCTTCCGCCTGCCGGTGCGCGTGATCAACGAAAATGCATGGCATAACCTTTTTGCGCGCAACATGTTTATTCAGCCGCAAAAAGAAGAACTTCGTGATTTCGCACCGGAATTCACCATTCTGCACGCACCGGGCCTTCAGGCAGACCCGGAAGTCGATGGCACCCGTTCCGAAGTTTTCGTGATGGTCAGCTTCGAACGTAAAATGGTCATCATCGGCGGCACCTGGTATGCCGGCGAAATGAAGAAATCGATCTTCTCGGTTCTCAACCATATCCTTCCGGCCAAAGGCGTCATGCCGATGCATTGCTCGGCTAACATGGGCAAAGACGGCGACACCGCCGTGTTCTTTGGCCTGTCGGGCACCGGTAAAACCACCTTGTCTGCTGACGCATCACGCACCCTGATCGGTGATGATGAGCATGGCTGGGGCGAAGATGGCGTGTTTAACTTTGAAGGCGGCTGCTACGCGAAAGTCATCAAACTTTCCAAAGAAGCCGAACCGGAAATTTACGCGACCACCGAGCGTTTCGGCACCGTTCTTGAAAACGTTGTGATGAACAAACAATCGCGCGAGCTTGATCTCGACGATGCCCGTCACACCGAAAATACCCGCTCTTCCTATCCGATCGAATTCATTCCGAATGCATCGGCCGATGGCCGTGGTGCGCATCCAAAAAACATCATCATGCTGACCTGTGATGCGTTTGGTGTTTTGCCGCCGATTGCCAAACTGACCTCGGCACAGGCTATGTATCACTTCCTGTCGGGTTACACTGCGAAAGTTGCTGGCACCGAGAAGGGTGTTAAAGAACCAACCGCAGCATTTTCTGCCTGCTTTGGTGCCCCGTTCATGCCGCGTCACCCATCCGTCTATGCCAAGCTTCTTGGTGAATTGATGGAAAAACATCAGGCCAATTGCTGGCTGGTCAATACCGGCTGGTCCGGTGGCGGCTATGGTACGGGTTCACGGATGAAGATCGGTTACACCCGTGGTCTGCTGAATGCAGCCCTGAACGGTGAACTTGAAAATACCGAATTTGCAACCGATCCGTATTTCGGTCTGGCATACCCGACCGCATGTGGTGACATTCCGGCAGAAGTTCTGAACCCGCGTGATAGCTGGAAAGACAAAGCAGCCTATGACAAGGCGGCTGCCAACCTGACCGGCCTGTTTGAAAAGAATTTCACGAAGTTCGAAGAACATGTCACCGACGATGTGCGCGAATCAGCGATCCGCAGCAGCGCAGAAGTCAAAGCAGCAGAGTAATCTGTTCCCCAAACGATCCGAGAAGGCCGGTGCATTGCACCGGCCTTTTTTATGTCCTGATCGTTCCCCATATTACACATCATCATACCCAAATATCGCGTGATCCTGCCCCAAGTACGGGCGGGTGCGGGTGGTGATCCTTATACGATAGATTGAATACACAACTCCGAACATCGTGATAGCATGCTGATCTTGTTGAAAAACAACGACCCTTTAATCTGGGAAAGTCAATGCCCGTAACGGCTCATTTTCCAAGTGCATCTTTGCGCCTATCCGCAAAAGGCGTGATAGACAAAGGATACCCTCTGGGCGAGAAACATCCCCGAGAATGGGTCATTGCGCTCTGTTGCCTGTGTTTTGCAATACTCGTCGCAATGCCCTCCCCAGGACATGCCCAAAACTCTCTGATATCACCGGCAGGCAAGCACACAACCGTGACACTTGCCTGCAACCCGTTCCCCCCGTCAAAGATCTCCGAGATGGCTTCTGAACCAGGCTATGATGTTGAGATTCTAAGAGCTGCATTTGCCACACGAAACATCACCCTGATCACCCCGTTCTATCCATGGAAACGGGCCTACTTCCTTGCCAAGACAGGGCAAGTCGATGGCTTATGTTCGTGCAGCTATTTGCCGGAACGTGAAAAAGACTTTCTATTTTCCGATCTGCTTGGCCGTGTCCGGATCGCCGTTTATGCAACCCAACAAGAAATACTTGATGCCGTTAACACGGTTGAAGATGCCCGCAACATGACGATTGGCATCGTCAATGGCTATAGCCTTGAAGCCATCGCCCGAGATGCCGGTCTTGACGTTATCACGGCCAATAGCGAGGCCACCTTGATTAACTTGCTGCTATCACGGCGATTGGATGCGGTACTGTCATTCAAGTCGCCGATCGATTACCTGATTAAACATAGCGACGACACCACACCGGACATGTCATCGGTCAAAACCAAAATTGCTGCCAATAATCCGTATTACTCCTGCATCACCAAGAATATTGATGGTTCAGAGGCATTGATGGCGCAATTTAATCTTGGTTTACAGACAATCCGCGAGAATGGCCTATATGAAAAGATTCTTGCAAAATACGGAACTACGCCCGAAGCTGACACCCTGTCACCGGATCAAATTCAGTAACCCAAAGTTGATCCTCACCAAATCAGCGCAAATATTCAAACAGCGACATCTTGGTAATCTGAGAGGTTACTGAATAAGACGCCTCAAGCTGTATCGATAAAGTTTCCAAGGTCACCACGGCTTCCGCTAGGTCAACATCACTTAGATTTGTGACTGTGCTTTCGGCGGCCAATTGAAAATCGGTATGCATATCGACCACAGATTCAAGTTGATCCTGGGTATAAGACACCTGATTTTGCAGCTCGGACAGGCCTGCCACCGCCATTTCAACCAGTTCCATTGCTTCGCTTAGGGCATCTTCGTCAACCGGATCTGAACTTGCATTCCCCGCAAGGTTTAGCGCACGCAAGGCCTGTTCAAACGCGTCTTCTTGGGCGGTAATGCCATATTCAATTGTTGTGCCATCTGCCACCTTGGCCGAGGAAATGTCGTCATTGCCTGAATAGTAACTAAGATCCGTCGTAGATGGGCTGGTGATGACTGCGTAATCAGCCGTGTCAACAGAAACCGGCGCACTATCAGACGCCGATCCGGCATAGATATACCGACCTTCATACTGAGTATTTAAAAGAGATGCGAAGGTTTCAAGCGCAGCAGCCGCCGATTCATTTATCCCAAATGCCTGATCGGTCCCGGTGCTTAAGGCACCCGATAAATCTGACGTCATGTCGGTAAGAATATCAACCATGTCATTCAAGGTGGAATAATATACCTCGACCCTGGTCTGGATTTCTTCGGCAATATCGGCATAAGCCGATGCTTCTGATATTTCGGCACTTAACGTGGCAATAACATAAGAATTATCTGCCACCCCGGAATAGGAATCTGCCTTTACTCCCGAACTTGATTGTTCGGTGGCTTCGGCAAGCTGTGTCTGTACCGAACGAATTTGACTAAGCATATTCTGCTGCATTGCGGCTGTGGAAACTCTCATATTTTGACCCCTTACCTGACTGCTTCAAGCAATGTGTCCATCAACGACTGGGTGATTTCCAAAATCGCGGCGGCGGCTTCATAGGCACTTTCAAGATTGCTCAGTGTCAGGGCTTCTTCATCGGTATTAACACCGTACTGGTTTGAAAAACTTTCGACCAACTCTTCATATGCGCTTGTCGCAACACTCGCTTCTGTTTCAGCAGTCGAAGCCTGTTGTGCGACATCTGATAAAATCTCGGCAGCGTAATCAGACAAGGTCGTTTTGGTGGACCCAAGATTCCCAGCCGTATCAAAACTGATATTTTCGTCAAACAGGTTTGCAAGCGCCTCGGCAATATCGGAACTGCCTGATGAAATAACACTGTCGCCCACCGCAAGGGTCGCGTCATCCGCCCCCGACCCAACCGGAAGATTGCTGGTGTCATCAAGCCACACGGAATTAACCGAAATATCGCTGGCATCATCACCGGTAAACATGTCGTTCAGGCCGAAATAATCGGATAAACCCTGCCCATCCGCACCGACACTGGCATCCATATTCATGATCGAAACACCGTAATCATCATCCGATGTGGCAATTTCCAATGTGCCGTCACTGCCTACCGATGCGCTCAAATAGGTTGACCCGTTTATCGCATCAACAAGATCTTGCACGGTCGCAATCGTGCTCAGATCAATCTCAAGAACCTCGACAGCATTGCCATCGTCATCGGTCGCAGCAAGGCGCACTGTCCCGGTCCCGCTAAAAGCATCCGTGACGTCTGTTTCTTCTGTTCCCACCAACTCACTGGGCGCAGGAAATGCCGTTCCAAGATTGGTCACCGCATTGATGCTGTCCATCAGGGTGGTGGCAAGATTATCCAGTTCTGCTTGGATGTCGGGCAACGTTTCATCGCGCAGTTCAATCAAACCGCCCAAGCTACCGCCCGAGATGTCGTCCATGATCGAATTGCCGTTGACCGTGATATCGGAAAACGTTGTCTCGTCATTGACTGCCCCAACCGCGTTATAGGACAGTTGCTGCACCTGACTTCCGACCACCAATGTTCCCCCGACATAAATCTGTGTCGAATTGGAATCATTGGTGTAGTAGCTAATATCAATCAGTTCAGACAGATCATTGATCGCCTGTGTTCGGGCATCTTCAAGTTCACTGGTCGCAAGGGTCGTGGTGTCCGATCCGTTCAACTGATTGTTATAGGATTGAATTTCATTCAAAAGATCATTGATCTGATCCACCGTATCTTCAATCGACTGATCTGCACTTGCGCGCTGCGCCTGTACGGTGCTCGACAGGTTGTTCAGCTCGTCTGCAATCGCATTTGCCTGACTAAGTGCTGTTGATTTTTCAGATTGGCTATCGGAACTAACTGCAAGGGCGGCAAGCGCTGTTTCAAGATCGGCAATCTGGGTCGAAATCGCCCCATCATCCCCAACATCGCCAAACCCGGTCGCCACCATTTCAAGTGGGCTTTCAAACACGGATGCATAGCCACTTTCAGATGCCGCTTCGCTAATCGATTTTAAAAGATAACTATCAACCGTTGATCCAACCGAAGTCACCGTCACACCGGTTGCTGATCCAGTGGTAACACTGCTTGCCAGACTAAGCGATTTTGCGGTGTAGCCTTCGACCGACGCGTTGGCGATATTTTCCGAAGACACACTGATCCCGGCCTGACTCGACTGCAAGGCGCTTAGAGCAGATGATTGTGCAGCACGGATTGACATGACGGGACCTATCGGAACCTGACCAAATGGTGTGAGATGGATGAAACCGGCTAGAAAATACCGGTCATATTTTCAGATTTCACATCTTGAGATTGAAGATTTTCTGGTTGGATTTAGCGCGCAGATCACCCTGCTGATCATAGGAAGTAGAACCGTCTCCTGCCGTCGCGGCCCAACCGGCGCGAATACGCTTCAGGCATGCGTCACGCTTGGCCTTAAGCCGAACATTATTGCGATCAAGCTTCGCCCGCAGGGTTTTGACCATCTCAAAATCAACGATCAAACCGGCATGCGGGTTACCGGACTTAGCCTTGCGCTGCATGGCCAGTTCGGAATGCAGTTCTTCTTCCAGAAGGTTCTTTTCAGCCGTGATGTCGGGCAGAAGATCGTACTGTGCCTGTTCAAGTATCCGCCATTCGACGTCAAGAAGACGGGTAAGGCGGGTCATGATGCTTTTGATTTTGTCATCATCTTCTGGAACGGTTTGAACGGTTGCGGTGATTGCGGTCATGTCAGCCTCGCCTTAATTCACAGATGAAATCAGGGTGTCATACATATCGCTGGTGGTTGAAATCACCTGGGCGGCGGCCGAATAGGCCTGCTGTGCGACAATCATTTTTGAAAACTGCGTGGTCGTATCCACGGTCGAACTTTCAAGCGAATAGTCCGAAATCGTACCGGTTCCGCCATCGCCGGGCGTTTTCAGAACGTATGACCCTGACGTGTTGCTTTCCTTAAACACCGTATCGCTATAGCCCGTCAGGCCATCGGCATTGGCAAAATCGGCCAACACGATCTGATAGACTGGCTCGCTTTCGCCGTTTTCGTAGGTCACAGAAACAACACCGTCACCAGAGATCGCGATTTCCGAAATCTCACTAAAGTTCGATCCGTTCTGGTCCACCGAATACAGCGTCATGTCGCCATCTTCATCGTCCGATGCATATTGCACTAGTCCATCATTGTCGCCAGCCGTTCCCATGTCCGTGACAACCGTGCTATCAGATGCCCCGGTCGTCCAACCGGTCACGGTCAGCGTTGCACTATCGGTCACATCCGTACCGCCACCATCGACGATAGAGTCAAGCTGCCCGTCTGAATCAAAGGAAATGGTAAGCGGCCCACCAGCAGACGTTCCGGTAACGGTCGTCCCGTCTGATGTCAAAACCGGATCGGAATAATCCAGTTCCCATTCATTTGCAGCCGTCTTGCTGAAATTGTACGTAACCGTGTGACTCGTGCCCAGACTGTCAAAAATCTCGACATCAATCGCAAAGCTGTCACCGATATCTGCATCAGCGGGCAAGTTGGCAACAATTGACGCTTCGCTGGTTGCTTCGGCTGTACCTGTCAGTTCATCAAGGTTGATGGTCGAAAGAGCCGAGGTGCTGGTTGGCACCGTACCCGACGCCGAATCTCCATCGGAATTCAGCGCGTAACCCATCAGGTAATAGCCAGAGCTATTGACAAGATCGCCGTCAGAATCGGTCGAAAAATCACCCGCACGGGTATAATAGGTATCGCCATTCCCATCGGTGACAACAAAGTAACCATCGCCTGAAATCGCAAGACTGGTCGCGGTGTTGTCTGACTCGATCAAACCCTGTGACGTTACATTGGTCAGGGTCGAGGTCGTTACACCATTCGAATAACCTTGGGTGGTTGATCCGGGCGTTGTCACCAATGATGAAAAAGCAGCTGTGCTATCTTTATAGCCGACAGTTTCACTGTTGGCGATGTTCCCGGAAATGATGCCAAGCGATGTCGATTGTGCATTCAGACCTAAAACGGCGGAATTCAGGGCGCTACTGAGGCTCATGGGTTCGATCCTTTGTTTCAGGAAGCCGTTTGCGTGCCCTGTACGTCAGAGATCGAAACATCGACCCCGTTCACATACAGAACAGCTTCATCGCCAGTGAGATCGAGTGCCGACACAACACCAGTCATCAAAATTTCGGAATCAATGGAATTTCCATCGGAATCAACAGCACTGACAGACAGGGTGTAAATCCCCGAACTTGCCGTTCCACCCGCATCGGTGGTGCCATCCCAGATGAAATTATTCGTGCCTTCAGAACCGGTCTCGGTTGTCTCATAGACGGTATTTCCGTCTTCATCGGTCACCGTCACCGTGACACTTGAGGCGTCATCATCCAGGACGTAATACCATTCGGCTTCACCATCTTCGAGTGGGGCCGTATCGCCGACAGCAACGATATCGGTCCCGAGATAAGCCTGTGCTGCACTGTCATCGACAACCCCCTGAAGGGCTGAAAGCGACTCAGACAGATTGGACAACAGGGTGTTATTTTGTTCGGCCAGTTCAAGCTGCTCGAACGTCGCCAACTGGGTGGTAATTTCCGAAACATCTTCCGGATCAGTCGGATCTTGATTTTCCAACGTGGTCAGCAACAACGTCATATATGTTTCGTACGTCGAGTCATCGCTCGTCGTCGAAGACGTTGTGGCACTGCTCGACGTTGTGGTCGAGGACGTCAGACTATCTAATGTAAGACTGCTGAGAAAACTCATCACCAACTCCGGACAAAAACGATTTAAGGCGTCTATGTTCATTGCACGGTGGGTTCAGCGAAAACTGGCGCAAAAAGTTCTCAACTTTCTGAAATAAAAAAAGGGATGCTTTCGCATCCCTTGATATTCAACAACATGATTTGGGTTCTGCCCCTAATCCCGTCTTGGTGGTGGCATTCCGCCCGGACCAATCAAAGTCATTTGCAACCGGTCTTCCGACGAAAGTTTGACAGCAACATTGGCCATACTATCAAGCATGTTGCCCACATCATCGCCAATCGCCCTTTTCAGAACTTCATACGCCGCACGAATTTCTGCATCCGATACATTTGATTGTTCAAGCGTTTCGCGCAGTTGATCGATCAGCATACGCGGGTCAGGGTGGTTTCGCATATCTTCGATTAAGTCGCGGAACTCGGCATCGAAGATCATTTTGCCTTCATCGCTCAGGCGGCTGCGCACATTATTTAACATCCGTACACCGGGTGGATCACCTCCACCGCCGTCAAAACCGGGTGGTGAGGGCGGGCGCTTGAAACTGTGAAACAGCGGAAGCCCCGTAGCCACACTACCGGCAAGCGCACCAATCAAGAACAGGTTCACGGCCAGCGATGCCCACATCAATTTGCGCATTGATGACACACGACGGAATGCAAAGCTCATTCTGCCTTCCCTCCCTGCTCAGACAAGTCGCCACTTTTTTCGGGTTGTTGTGCACCTTGATCCGTCGGGGCCGGCTCAAGGGCATAAAAAAGATCAACCATCTCAACTTCATCTGCCTGTGCCGTGACTTGACGACCTTGTTGCACTGTCATGGTAACGCCAAATGCAAATCCCGCCAAAATGCAAACCACCATACCCACACCCGAAAACATGCTCTTGCCCAACAGGCCCAACATGCCCTTGGTGCGACCACCAAAATGCGCAGCATCATTGGAAATTGCCGAATTGACCGGGGAAACAGATGATTTCGTCGGATAGGTTTTCCGCGTAGGCGCCCCCCCAACCGGGGTCGCATTTGTCACAGTCAAATGAGCACGCGATTTCGGTCGGCCATCAATCGGTTTGAAATGGTCATTCGGATCATGAGCAACCGTTTGATCCATTTTGGCAATTTGGGTTTCTTCGACCTCAATCGCAGCAAAGATATCGTCGATTGCTTTATGCTTGCTCATCGGCAACGGATCGTCTGCAAGAATGTCTTCGACCGAGCGCAATGAACGCAGCAACTCTGCAGCATTTGCATCCTGCGCGATCAAAACGTTTGCTTCTCGACGTAACACTTCAGGCCAGGACATCAAGTCCCAGCCATACTGATCCAGTAATTCTTCGAATTGTTCGATTCTCACAGCACACCGCTTTTTCATAGGACGAACTTACCTGTTCGAACAGGACTTAAAACTAGTCGTATATCAGATTGTTTTCAACTCTTCACGTAAACGCTTACGGGCACGTTTCAACAGTGATTCCATTGCATTGACCGATACACCCATAATCGTAGAAGCTTCTTGATTAGACAACTCGCGATCATAAAACAGATTGATGGCAATTTGTTGTTGGTCTGACAATTTTTTAATCGCGATACGCAATCGCTTGAATTCCTGATGTTGGGCAAGCCTGTCGACAGCTGACATAGCTTCATCAGGAACCTCGTCAAGTTCCGTGCCGCCGACAAATTGCGGTTTGCGCTTAAGGTCAATAACTCGGTTCACCGCCACACGATAAAGCCAGGTCTTGAAAGTCGCTCCCCCATCTGCACGCCATTTCTCGCGATGTAGCCAAACACGCACGAATACATCCTGTGCGACATCTTCGGCATCACCGCTAACCAGTCCCATTCTTCGGGCGATCCCGACAATCCCGCGATAATAACGTTCAACAATCACACGATAGGCACCCTTATTGCCGTCCACCATGTGTGCAACAAGAGCGTTATCATCGAGTTCACTGAGAACTTCTTTAGCTGATGTCATGTCCGACGTATCAGAGCTTGCCGACACTGCTTGGCGAAGACCTACACTCAAATGTCCCTCACAACACTGTTCCGATCACCGAATGCCCTGATTGGGCGTGAACAGTCCTACCTGGATCGACTTTCGAGAATTTTTCCCATTCGCGCGCAAGCTCTTGCAGGTTGCGGTCAATGACTGCGTAACGTTCCTCCATGGAAGCGTCCCTGCGATTACGTGCAAGCAATTTAATCATTCTGGCATAAAAGGCAAAGAGATCTCGTGATAATTCTGGCGCATTTTCGGGGGCGACGCAGGCCTGCAACGCCTTTAACCGTTTGACCACCAACGCCTTTTCCTGGCTTTCAAGATCAAACTTTTTATTCTCACGGTGCTGTAAGGCATTGCGCAAATGATGACGGGTTTTCGTAATCGCAATTACCATCATTGCCACTGGTGAAGTCGTGCGCAGCGCGTTGTTATAGTGCCCACTGGCCCCCGCGTAACGATGGGCCTGCACGGCAGTCGCTGTGTAATTAGTCATCATCACCCCACAAGGCTTCAAGTTGTTCACGCAACAGCTGTAACTGATAAAGCTTGGTTTCAATCGCGGAATATCGCTCGGTCAATTTGGCAGCGTATTCTTCAGCACCCGTCGTAATGTCATCGACTTCGTCTTCAAGATCACCGACCTGCTCTTCAAGGCGCTCAAGACGGGTGGCAATCAATCCATCAGAACTGTCGGTATAACGATCAAGTGCGTTATTAAGATCATATGCAAGACCACTGGAAATCGTGACTTCAACGCTTTGGGACGTCTCGCCACCAAAGAAAAGCGTGACACCTTCGTAATCACTACCCACCGCACCGACCAACTTGTTGTCAGTGATGGTAAAGACGCTGCTATCCCCACCCACACTCGCCAATGTGATATTGCCATCTGCATCCGTCACAATATCAACAGTGAAAGTCCCGGTATAAGATCCGTCTGCTTTGGACACCAAAAGATCATCCGAATCCGTGTCACCGGAATAGGAAAACAGGTTTGCAACATTGTCGAAATTTGACACCAACGCTTCTTCAAGCACCTCTTCGTCAATGACAAGATAGTTGCTGTCATCAAGGGTAATGCCGATAGATGCCAGTGACGAATACGTGTCGCCATCTGTCGAAAATGATAGAGCACTGTAGACCGTCGAGGACACCGAACTTAAAAGGCTGTCGCCAAACAAAACGGCGTCTTCATCCGCACCTTCACCGGCTTCATAGGCCTGATTGGTAATGATGAAACTGCGCAATTCGTTATAGGCATCAACAAATGCCTCAATCGCGCTATAGGCCGTACTGGCATCTTCTTCGACTTCAAGTGTGATCTCTGTGCCAGCTTCTTCTGCATAAAGATACAGGGTCACCCCATCAATCACGTCATCAACCGTATTGCTGCTGCGTGTGACTTCAACACCGTCAATCGAAAAGATCGCCTGATCGGCAGTAACCAGTTCGTTGCTATAGGCACCCGTACCATCAACAAACCCCAGTGACTGGGCCAGAGTTGTATCCGCGCCATCCGTGTCGAATGTAATTTCCTGACCGGTATCGACCGCAGACAGGACCAGCATATATTCGTCATCAGAAATCTGTAGGACACTTGCCTTAACGCCGGATGTTTCGGACTGATCATTAATGGCATCGGCAACATCATCAAGCGACATATCGGCTGTGACTTCGACATCAACTGCCGTGTAATCGTCACCTGCGAGTAAATTGAGAGTACCAGTCAGCCCCAATTCTGCGGTGCTATCCTCATAAACATCACCACCCAGTTTATGCGCGGTTGCCAATTGCGTAATTTCAAGGGTGTAACTGCCTGTTGCGGCGGTATCCTCGATCAGGACACCAACCACATCGGAGGCATCCGTATTGGCATCTGATGATGACAAATAGGCAGACTTGCTGACCCAGACATCATCACGCGAACTTTCAAGTTCGGTTTGTGCGGTAAGGGCCTCTGCCGCATCTTCTAATGTCTCAAGCAAGGTCTGAAGGTCTTCAAAGGCGGCTATTTCGAGTTCGACTTCATCGACTTCTGCTTCGACAGTGTCGGCGACCGCAATTTTTGCGTCATACGCATCCTGCACCAGCTCAGCAGTATCAAGGTCTGTCAGGCCCGAAACATAGGATGAAGAAGCATAGCTTGACGTCGTCGATGAATTAATCGTCGTCATCTTCTTCTCCTTTTCTCATCCGTTAAAAATTCAGGGCCATCCGGGGGCTCTCAAACACCGGATGGCCCTGTCACGAGTTAGCTCAGCAAACGCGAAAGCTTCTCGAGATTCTCATTCGAAACGGACAAGGCCTGAATGGCTGAATCCATTTTCACGCCCAGTTCAGTTTGATCCGCACTAAGCTGCGCGATATCGGCATCCATATAGACGCTCATTGCTGATTCAAGATTGGTTTGCGCGGTTTCGATGTTGCCTGCGGCATAATCGAAACGTGACATCAACGCACCCACAGTTGCCCGGCCCGATGAAACATCCGTAACCGCGGCTTCAATCGCAGTAAGTTCTGTGGTGGAATTGGTAGAGCTCGTAAGATCACCAGCAAGACCAAGACTTGCTGCATCAAAAGCTGTCGCCAGCGTGACATCAATCGCAGCAACACTGGAATCTGCCGAAACGGTAAAGGACTCGTCATACGTGCCATCAAGCAACGACGTATCAAAGTAAGTCGTTGAATCAACGATGGAATCGATCTGCAAAATCAATTCTTGGTATTCGTCATCAAGATATGCACGCTCGGTATCGGTCACCGAACCGGATGCCGCCTGAGACGCCAGTTCATACATACGTTCAAGAATGTCACCGATTTCCGATAGACCACCATCAGCAGTCTCAAGGATTGCGGTCGCAACCTCGGCATTATCACCAGCCTGTTCCCAAGCGGCATAGTCAACCGACATTGCCGTATAAACCGCAAGACCCGCTGCATCATCCGATGCCGAATTGATCGACTTGCCGCTCGACATAGCGGTCAGAACCGACGTCATCTCATCGGTGGTCTTATTCAGGTTCGACACCGCAAGGGTGGCCGACATGTTTGTGTTAATACTCGCCATTTTAAACTCTCCTATATGGATATGCCTGTTTGGCCTACCTGCCAAAACGCCCCAAGATGGGCCGTTACAGATGCACACGCGCTACTGCAGAGAAAACTGGCGCTGATTTTTTTGTTTTTTTGAATCCCATCCCAAATTTGTGTCAGGGATTCATAACAAAAGACCGCTCAATGGCGGCCTTTTGCGTACCTAAATATCCGTAATCTCAAAAAGGGCTATTCGCTTCAACACCCTGTTTGTTTCTCTAATGATGCGTTGGGGCATCCCGCCAGTAAAGTGTAATATCAGCTTCGGGTTTACCAAACAGATAGCCTTGTGCGTAATCAAACCCTGCCTTGGTTATCAGATCGCGCATGGCATCGTTCTCAACCATTTCGCCAACAACCTCGACACCAATTTCATGGCACAGATCAACAAGAGATCGCATGAAGGCCTTGCCTTTGCCGGTCTTCATGGATTGCCGAATGGAAATCCCGTCGATCTTGACATAATCGACTTCCATCGCACTCAGATATCGGAAGTTCGACGCCCCCGTCCCAAAATCATCCAGACAAATCTCGATCCCGAATTCCCGGAACCGGCTGATCCATTTGGCCGCCGTATCGACATCCTTGATCTCGGACGTCTCGGTGACCTCAAGCATCAATTGACCAAGGGTTTCGCGATTGCGTTCAAACAATGCAATGGCTGAACGGCAGAAATCCGGATTTTCAAGCGAATGTCCGGAAACATTCACAGCCACCCGCACCGTAATCCCGGTTTCAAGTTGCGATTTGATCCATTTAAGGGTCCGTCGCAACATCGCCAAATCAAGCCGATGGACCATATTGACCTGCTCGGCAAAGGCAATCAGCTCCTGGGTCGGGATCAGCTTTCCATCATCGTCATTAAATCGCACCAAAACTTCAAAATGATGGATTTCCGCCGTCGGCAGGCGGACAATGGGCTGATACACCACATCAAATTTCAATTCATCGACCCGTGTTCCAAAATCCTGCATCGCCGAGAAGGTGCTGTTTACCAGATTATTGGCCTGCCCCATCAAACGCGAGAACGTAAACCCGTGCTCCTGCCGGTCACAAAACCGACGGATGGAATACAGTACGCCACGGGCCAAATCACCTGGCGGAATAACCTCGGCGGTGAAATCGGTCGCGGTCGAGCTTACTTCAACCCCTATGCCCTTAGGGTCGGCATCGCGAATACATTCTTCGATCCGCTTTTCCAGCGCCCCAATCGGAATGTCAGGTTTGTGCAGCATACCAAATTGTTCTGAACCAAGACGCCCTGCCGTATCACCAGCAACCGAATGAGCGCGCAAGAACGCCCCCACACTTGCCATCAACTCAGCCCGTTCGATCTGTTCCATACGCTTGCACAATGGATCAAAGGCATTGAGCGTCATCAGGGTAAATTTGTGCGCAACCCCGGTTTCACGTTGTGCAACCAGCCGTTCGGTCACCACCTTTGACAGGCTTTCTTCATCAAGAAGCCCACTGGCATTGTCACGTCTGATGGATGCCACAATTTCCGGCGGCAAGGCATTGATCGCAACGCGAAGGGCGACAAAAAAGTGATCCCCAAGGTCAGGTAGGAAATAACCACTCATGGAAACAGGTGGACTAAGCTGGTCATCTTGCTGGGAAAACCGGACCTGAATATTGTCCATTCGGCCGCGCCGGCGCGCGACATGCAGCATTTCAGTTACTAATGGCCTGAATTGCTTGGCCAAAAAGCTTGTAAACGGTTTACCCGTAAGATCCTGTTGCCGTCGTCCAATGACCCCATCTGACGCACCTGATGCAAAGACGATCCGAAAATCGCCGTCCAGCTCCAGAAGAAGGTCCCCCCATACGAAGGCCAGTGCTGCAAAACGGTTACGTTCGTTTCGCAATTCAGTTGTTCGAGCTTTTATAAGTTTATTCAAAGCGCCCTCTCAAGCTGCCCATGATCCCCGACAATTCTCACTTCCCCCGAACAAGAAAATTGTCGTCTTAGTCGTTTCTGCTTTTCTTCATAATCTGCTCTGTTTGCTTAACAAGACTTTTACAACGCCAACATTTCACGGCATGACGCGTACCCTGACAGGAAATTTCACAGGAAATTGTCCGGTTATCCTCATCAAAATCGGCGTTTTTCGTACAGGTCCTAGGATAATATCTTTGTTGTGGATAAGTTTTTCAAACCCCTGAGCGCGATTGTTTCTCTATTCGCGCCTCACCCACGCTCAGATGTTTGCAAGCACGTGCTGATCGCTTACAACTGAATGCAGCCATTTACTCAAAGTTTCACGCGATAAGGCCATCACCATGACCACGTCTTCGATAAAGCGTTCTGCGCTGCCCCTGATTGATCCGAATTCTGTCCTGATCTTTGATCTCGACAACACGCTTTATCCATCGACCTGCGATCTGTTTTCACAGGTTTCCGATCTGATCGGGCAATATGTCCGCGACATGCTGAAACTTGAAGCCGATGCCGCCCACCGGGTCCAAAAAGACTACTTCCATCGTTATGGCACGACCTTGCGCGGCTTGATGACCGAACATGACATCGACCCGGCCGATTATCTTGCCAAGGTGCATGATATCGATGTTTCGGTGGTCGCACCGGCACCTGACTTGGCACAGGCCCTTGATGACCTGCCCGGACGGAAACTGATTTTCACTAATGCGTCGCGTGGCCATGCAGAACGGGTTATGGATCAGCTTGGCATTGCCGATCGATTTGAAACCATCTTTGACATCGTCGATGCCGATTATATTCCCAAGCCACAGCAACAACCCTATGACCTGCTGCTGCGCCGTGATGGAATTGATCCAACCCGTGCGGTTTATTTTGAAGACATGGCCAAGAATCTGCTTCCGGCCAAGGATATGGGCATGACCACGGTGTGGATTAATACCGATCTTGAATGGGCGCAGAACGGCCGGGATGACCCGCGCATCGATCATGAAACCAATGATATCATTGCCTTTTTACGCAGTCTTGCTGCCGCATCCTGACATCGTGAACTTCCCTGCCCGCAAAATGCTGGCCCCCGCCGATTGGGTAATGCCCCCACATGATTGATTTGTCATGGTTCCACGATTGAGCTTTGCCGCCCGATCCGCTATGTCTAGCCCGCTAAGGGATCAGGAACGGGAACTGCCTGAAATGGGCATTTCTACGCAAACTGGCGGAGTTGACTTCATGGGCTGCATTGACCATTCTCCGCCCGACAGATTTAAGGCTGACCGCAAGGACCTGCGAAATGAACAAAACTGAACTTGAAGGCGTGATTAACGTCGCTTGGGAAAACCGCGACGAAATCAGCGCCGCCACCACACAGGGCGAAATCCGCAAGGCCGTTGACCAGACGCTGAACGCCATGGATCGCGGCGAGTTGCGTGTTGCCGAAAAGACTGATGGCAAATGGGTTGTCAATCAGTGGGCCAAAAAGGCGGTTCTGCTGTCTTTCCGCCTCAATGACATGACCACCATTGCAGGCGGTCCGGGCGAAAACACCAACTGGTGGGATAAAGTCCCGTCAAAATTCGAAGGTTGGGGTGAAGCCGAGTTTAAAACTGCCGGTTTCCGTGCCGTTCCGGGCAGCATCGTGCGCCGTTCGGCATATGTCGCACCGGGCACCGTTTTGATGCCAAGCTTTGTGAACCTTGGCGCTTATGTTGACACCGGCGTGATGGTTGATACTTGGGCAACTGTTGGCTCCTGCGCACAGATCGGCAAGAACGTTCACCTTTCAGGTGGTGCGGGCATCGGTGGTGTTCTTGAACCGCTTCAGGCCGGTCCGGTCATCATTGAAGACAATGCGTTCATCGGCGCACGTTCGGAAATCGTCGAAGGTGTCATCGTCGAAGAAGGTGCCGTCATTTCGATGGGTGTCTTCATTGGCGCATCGACCAAGATCATTGACCGCACCACCGGCGAGACCTTTATGGGTCGCGTTCCGGCATATTCGGTTGTCGTTCCGGGCAGCATTCCGGGCAAACCGCTTCCGAATGGGACGCCGGGACCAAGCCTGTATTGCGCTGTCATCATCAAACGTGTTGATGAACGCACCCGTTCGAAAACTTCGATCAACGAATTGCTGCGTGACTGATTTCTGTCACCAAAGTTGATCCTGATTTATAAAGGGCAAAACGGCATGGCTGTTTTGCCCTTTTCCATACATTCTTTGTGCGGAAGGGCACCGTGCCCATCCGCCAACCAAACAAGAGATTGCCGATGTCTGCCGCCCTTGAACTTGCCCAATCCCTGATCCGTTGCCCGTCTGTCACACCAGCAGATGCAGGTGCGCTTGATGTCTTGCAAAAGGCACTGGAAGCCCGTGGATTTGAATGTAAGCGCAAGGTCTTTGAGAGCGATGACAGCGACGCCATCGACAACCTTTATGCCCGCCTTGGAACCAAAGGCCGCAATTTCTGTTTTGCCGGACATACCGATGTTGTCCCGGCCGGTGACAGTGCGGCATGGACCGTCGATCCATTTGGTGGCGAAATCATTGATGGTCGTCTGTTTGGCCGTGGTGCGGTTGATATGAAAACCGGTATTGCCTGCTTTGTGGGTGGGGTTGATGCGTTTTTGGCAGCACATCCGGATTTTGATGAAAGCATTTCGTTCCTGATTACCGGCGATGAAGAAGCCGATGCAATCAATGGTACGGTCAAACTGGTTGAATGGTGCGATCAAGAAGGTGAGAAATTTGACTGTTGCCTTGTCGGCGAACCAACCAACCCAAAATATCTTGGCGAGATGATGAAAGTTGGTCGTCGCGGATCAATCACCGGCTGGCTGACGGTTTATGGTGCACAGGGCCACGTTGCCTATCCCCATCTGGCTGACAATCCGGTCCCGCGCATGATCAAAACGCTTGATGTGTTAAATACTCGCGAGCTTGATCAAGGAACCGACCACTTCCAGCCCAGCAACCTTGAAGTCACCACGATTGATGCCGGCAATACCGCAACCAACGTGGTTCCCGCCAAAGTCAGTGCCGCTTTTAACATCCGCTTTAACGATCAGCACACAGGGGCGGATCTGAAAAAATGGATCGAAGATGTCTGTTCTGATCACGCAGGCGCACATGATCTTAAGGTCAAAATTTCCGGCGAGGCATTCCTGTCCACGCCCGGAAAACTTGCCGGCCTGATTGCCGATGCCTCGGAAAAAGTAACCAGCAAGCGCCCGGAAATGAGCACCACCGGCGGAACATCCGACGCACGCTTTATCCAGAAATATACCGAAGTCGCGGAATTCGGGCTTGTCGGGCAAAGCATGCACAAGGTCGATGAACATGCCATGGTCGATGACATCGAAAACCTCGTCAGCATCTATGCCGAAGTCCTCAGCGGCTTTTTTGACTGATTAACCGGTCTTTTTAATCTCGGCCAATTTGGAATGTTCAGATCCTTTTTCACGCCCCTCCACAATGCTATCGCGCGTGGATTTAAGGATCTGATCAGCCGTGTCATCATCAACAGCGCGGCTTAACACCACCGCCCCAACCATCATCGCCAGCATCGCCATCGAGTCCCGTTCATATTCTACGGGAACATTGCGTGGTTTTTCCTCGGTATCAAGATTGATGTGGTTATCAATCCCCGGAACGCTGTCTTCTTTCGCCAGTTTCCATGCCAGCTTTTCCGATGCCTGATTGATCAATTTGGAAAAGGCCTGCCGGGCCTTCTCTCCCGACCTAGCCACTTCGGTCGACAATGTCGGCAAGACACAGCCCATCTCGGGGTTTTCGATATGGGCACGCGAAAGATAAAGTTCGGCATAGGACGTTATCCAGTCATTGCCACCGCGCTCTGCCTTACGTAGCTTCGCCAGTATCGGCGATGCTAAAAGCGACATGCCATTTTCAACACAGGCGACAAACAGGTCTTCCTTGTTTTTGAAATGGGCATAAAACCCGCCGCGGGTTAATCCGGCTGCGGCCATCACCTGATCAATCGTGATGTTTTCATACCCCTCCTTCTTGAACAAGGCGGTCGCGGCATTGATCACGCGAATGCGGGTTTTGGCTTTATGGTCGGCGCTATAGGGCATTTTCTACTCCGCCAGGCGGTGTTTTGGACTGTCGTTTCGGAAAATATGACACATCTTTATAATATGTTCTTGAACATATTATGCCGCACGTAATCCTAGCTGCAGATCGATTGCCCAACCTGCACCACACCGGAGCAGGCAAACAGGGATCGGAAGTCATGCAGCAAAGGACCCCGCCATGTCGGATGTCATCATTGTCGGAATGCCGCGCAGCAACCTGACGCGCACCGTTCGAATTGCCTGTATCGAAAAAGAAATCCGCTTTGATTTCAGCAGCCGGAATGTGCAAAACCCCGGGCAAGAACCCACATCAGCGGTTCTGAAACACAACCCGTTCGGCAAGGTGCCGGTCCTAAAGCATGGCTCCTTCACTCTCTATGAGACCGCTGCGATCTGCCGTTACATTGATGACAGTTTCCCCGGCCCCCTTCTGCGCCCGGTCTCGGATAAAAAGATTGCCCGGATGAACCAATGGATCAGCCTTGCGATGACACGGCTTGATCAAAACATCATTCGAAAATTCGTCATCCCGATGGTATTTGCCGATTCTCAGCAACGCCATGATCCGGGTTTTTCGATCCATATGAACCAACTGGCCGATGTGATCCGGCATGATTTGTCGGTTCTAAACCCGGCTTATGATGAAGGCTGGCTCTTTGGCGAACGTTTCACCATCCCCGACATGATGATCATGCCAATGTTGCATTACCTCAATGCCATGCCCGGTGGTCCGGAAATGTTGGGCGATGCGCCAAATGTATTGGGTGCCTATCAACGGTTTAAAGCGCGGAGCTCCGCATCCCAAACCGATCCTCTATTGCCCGAACAGGTTCTAAAATCTGCTTGATCGCGTTAACCGCTGCCCTTGTGTTCCCCTTAATCGCACAAGGGTCTTTCAGCCACCACAGGTCGGGAATTCGCCATCCCCCATCCCCATGTGAACGACGGGTTTCTTGCCTGTGGTGGCTGCTTTTTTAATTCTGATTACGGCGTCCAAGTGATCGGCACATAGCCCGGAAGGGCCGAGAACCGATCAAGCCACGCACGAATACCGGGATACGGTTGCAGGCTGATTTTTCCCAACTCTGCCCGATGGGTATAGGCATAAAGCGAGATGTCAGCGATCGTCAAAGACTCGCCCACCAGCCAGTTATGCCCAGACAGACGCTTTTCCATCAGATCAAGCGCACGCTTGCCGGCGGCTTCTTTCATCGGAACAAAAATATCTGCGTTTTCCGGCAATCCCTTAAAGGCATGCCATGAAATCAGAACCGCGATATTCGGTTCATGGTCATATTGCTCAAAGAACAACCAACCCATCATTTCAGCACGCTCAAACCGATCAACCGGGATGAAATTTGTATCCTCCGCCAAATAGGTCAAAATGGCGTTGCTTTCGGCCAATACCCGCCCGTCATCAAGCACAAGTGCCGGAATTTTTCCGTTCGGGTTGATCTTTGCGATATATTCCGGGGTGCGGGTTTCGCCCTTCATGATGTCACGTTCGATATATTCAAACGGTTGACCCATCATAGACAGCAGCAAACGGATTTTATATCCGTTCCCGGAAAGCAAATAGTCGTTCAAAATCATCTTAATATCCTTGTGGCACATGCATCAAAAGCGTTGGCGTTATAAGCATTGGCCGGCCGGGGGTGATATTTGCCGCTGGATGATTTTCAAACAATCGAATAGTTTTGACTCCATTGTTCAATATAATTGATCATGATTTCTGATCAAAGGGGATACCAATGGATTCCGACCTGTTGCGAAGCTTCGTCGCCTTTGCCGAATGTGGCAGCTTCAACCGTGCTGCTGACCGTATTGGTCGCACACCGTCTGCCTTTTCAATGCAGATGAAACGGCTGGAAGAACTTGTTGATAACAAGCTGTTTGAACGGGACGGTCGCAATGTCCTTTTGACCAATGATGGCATCACCTTTGTCGGCTATGCCCGGCGCATTTTATCGCTTCAGGACGAAGCAATGTACAAGTTGCGCACACAGGATGCATCCCGCCCGATCCGCATTGGCTGCCCGGATGATTACGCGCACAAAATCCTGCCCGTTGTTCTGCGCGCCATCCGCAAGGTCATCCCGGATGCCAAGTTTTTCATTTCAATAAACCCGACCATCTTGCTGCAACGTATGCTCGATCAGGGGGAACTTGATATCTCGCTCGTCAGTCGTTCTGCCATGGGCGAAGAAGGCTATTTTCTGCGCCACGAACCCGGCGTTTGGGTCACATCCCCCATCCATAAGCAGCATAAGCTTGATCCATTGCCCTTGGTTCTACCGGCCGAAGATTGCAAATTTCATGCATGGGCAATTGATGCTATTTCAAAGTCCGATCGCCCCTTCACCCTGTTTGCCACAACCCGGCAGGCCGCATCACTTTTGCATCTGGTGCGCGATGGTCTGGGCGTTGCGGCCTTGGCGGCGGCCAGTGTGACGGATGAATTTCAAATTCTAGACAGCCATGATGGCTTCCCGCCTTTGCCTGCCGTCGGTGTTGCCTTGATGCTCACCGAAAACAGCCATCCGCTGGTTTCCCGCCAATTGGCAAGCCAAATTCAGGAATATGTTAGTCAAAATCTCGATGATGCCTTGACCCGACAGGTCGCAAGCTGATTGGATGCGCACCCCGCAATCATGGTTGCCCTATCAACCTTCGCAAACAAAGATCGGCCTTATGACCACCAAGTCCCGCCTGAACATTTGCATCACCTGCACCGCGTCCACCGCCGACGGCCAAACCGACCCTCGCCATGGCAAACAGCTTTTTGATCGAATGCAGGAAATCTGTAATGAGCGTGATTTGCCTTTTGATCTGCATCCCGCCGAATGTCTGACCAATTGCAAATCGGGCTGTTCGGTTGCGCTGAGCGGTGCGGGTAAATGGGGATATGTTTACGGCAATGTCGATCCGCAAAGCATGATCGATGATCTTTGTGATCTTGCGATCCGCTATGCCGATAGCGAACAGGGCATCGTTGCATGGCGTGAACGCCCGGAAACCTTACGCCGTAACGTCATTGCCCGCATACCGCCACTGGATTAAGGCCCCGGCACCTCGAAAGGCGTTGGCGTTGGCGTTAACCTTAATCTGACATACCGATATGTAGTTGCTGCCACAGACGGTCAACCTCTCCATTTTCATGCAATTGGGCAATCAACTGATTGAACCGTTCAAGTGAAATGGCTGAATTGTTCGATAGTACTGAAACCAGATCATATACCCCATCGGGCTCATCGGCGATAACAACCCGGTCCCGCATCCTTGAATCGGCAACAAATTGCCGGCCAAGGAATCCGGCTGAAACGATTCCGATTGGGGCTTCATCTGTCAGCACACCGTTCAAAACGTCTTTTTCATTGTAGCGCAGCAAGATATCAAAGTTGTCGCGCAGATATTGTGGGTTGGCGTTAAATTCAGCAAATCCGTAATGAAAACCAAGCACACAAAGTATCCTGTGTGCCGTCACGTCTGCAAACAATGATTGCGCGTCAAGCCGGCTCGAAGATGTCAGATAAACATCACGCTCGGTGACAATCCGGTCTGAGAAACTGACATCAAGTTCCTGCCATTCCCATTGCGAACTTTCGAGTAACACAAGATCAATTTCGCCACTCGACAAAGCCCGATATCTACGTCGCGAAGATGTTTCGGCAAGTTGAAACCTGTAGTCGTCCTGTAAATCGTTCAGAAGATTGATCAGTATCGGTGCAATGCCGTGTTGTTTGCCATCCTCAAAATAATAGACCACACCATATTCGTAGACCCCGACTTTAATGGTCACAGGGTCTTGCGCCTTTGCCGGTGTCGTTCCAAACATCAGCATAACCACGCAAAATGCCCAAACCTTCACAAAAACATTTCGACCTGAACGATCCGTCATCAATAGGTATGTTCCTGCAGTTCCACCACCAAAGAAAATCTGAAAGCACACCAGCCCAGCAACGAAGCCAGCGCTTTCAAATCGACCTTTACTTTCTTATATACGGCCCGCGCACCAATTTTCCAGAAGGAAGCGTGCAATTGAAATCGGACGCGGAAGATTTATGCCCTTTTCCGGCAGGCCCGCGACCTCATCACGATGTACCCACATGGCATATTCAATTTCCTCGTTATCGGGGGAAAGCTCGGTCGTTTCCGCCTCTGAAATGAACCCCAACATAAGTGACCCCGGAAACGGCCAAGGTTGTGACGCGACATATTGCGCCCGTTTGATTTTAACGCCGACTTCCTCATAAACCTCTCGCGCGACGGCCTGCTCCAACGTTTCCCCCGGTTCAACAAAACCGGCAAGAACCGACACCGTTCCGGGCAAGAATTGCGGCGATCTGGCCAGCAACACATGGTCCTGATGATGGATCAACATAATCACAGCCGGATCCGTGCGCGGGAAATGGGACTTGCCACAATCGGGGTTGGTGCAGTGCAATCGATACCCGGCTTCGACAATTTTGTTGGCATGCCCGCACGCCCCGCAAAATTGATGTCCGCGATGCCAGTTAAATATTGCGCGTGCTTGTGCCGCCAAGGCCGCTTCGTCGCTTGAAAGGGCGGCCATACGGGTGCGCATATCACCAAACCCACCACCCAGCCGCCGGACCGCATCATCCCGATCTGAAACAACGGGTGCAATATCAACCGCAATCACCGGTCCATTTGCATCACGGCCAAGATAAATCCAGTGCCCGCCATTTAAATCAACGTCCAGATGGGGCACGGCCGGTGCGCCCATCACCACCAATTCATGGGCATCGATATCTTCGGGCCAGGCAAAAAGCGGATCGCCCGCATGACAAATCAGGATGCGCAACGACTCCTCAGCCAACAGAATCTGTTGCCAATTCTCCGTCTTGCGCAGCAATGCATCGCGATCAAGGTCGGTGGCCTCAAAGAACTGCCTGTTCATGGTGGTGGGCTTCCTTAAATTCATTCCCGGTTTGGGGCGGTATCAACCCACTGAGACACCGGGTTTTTCTGTGGTGGCGGGCCAAGACATTAACGCGCATGAAGCAATGCCAAAAGCCACGATTGCGCGATGATTGAAAAATTCCCAGCCAAGGCTTGCGTTTTATCGCACCTTGCGCGATATAGGGGGCGAGAGGCTGGCCGTGGACGGACCGCTCGCCAACCCGGTCAGGACCGGAAGGTAGCAGCCGTAACGAGTTTTTCCGGGTCACGGTTCAGTCTCTCACCCTTTTATATTCCCCCTTGAAATTGCCGTTTTCCACCATGCAATCGACATCGTCGGGCATGATGTGGTTTTGTGTGGGAAATTTCCCACTTGGCCTTTCCCATGCGGGACTGAAACTGCTAAAACCAATCCAGTTTACAATATGTCGGACCGGATGAATGACGGACCAGATCGAGACCGCCAGCCAAGATACGCCCGAAGGTGACGCATCAGGTGCGCCTGCGCCCGAAACAGCCATCGCTGCAGCAGCACCGAAAAGCGAATATCAGGTACTTGCGCGGAAATACCGCCCGAAAACCTTTGATGAGCTGATCGGTCATGGCCCGATGGTCAAAACGCTGTCAAACGCGCTTGAAAGCGGTCGTTTGGCCCATGCGTTTGTTCTAACCGGGGTGCGCGGGATTGGTAAAACCACCACGGCCCGTATCATCGCCCGTGCGCTGAACTGTATTGGTGCCGATGGCAAAGGTGGCGCGACCATTGATCCATGTGGTGTTTGCGAACATTGCCGGGCAATCGCCGAAGACCGCCATGTTGATGTTCTTGAAATGGATGCCGCGTCTCGCACCGGTGTGGATGACATTCGCGAACTGATAGAAGGGGTGCGCTATCGCCCGACATCAGCTCGCTACAAGATCTACATCATCGATGAAGTGCACATGCTGTCGAAAAGTGCGTTTAACGCGCTTCTCAAAACGCTCGAAGAACCGCCAGAGCATGTGAAATTCATCTTTGCCACCACTGAAATTCGCAAAATCCCAATCACGGTTCTGTCACGCTGTCAGCGGTTTGACCTGCGCCGTGTCCAGACCGAAGAACTCAATGCCCATTACACCCGCATTGCCGGGCTGGAAATGGCCGAAATCGAAGAAGAAGCCGTCACCCTGATTTCCCGTGCTGCCGATGGGTCGGTGCGCGATGGCATGAGCTTGCTTGATCAGGCGATTTCGCATGGTGCAGGCAAAGTCACCACCCAGCAGGTCCGTGACATGCTCGGCCTGTCGGACAGATCGCGCATTTTCGATCTGTTTGATTTCACCATGAAAGGCGAAATCAACGAGGCACTGGAACTTCTAAGCGCCCAATATGCGCTTGGCGGCGATCCGGCTGTGATGCTGCAAGACATGCTTGATCTGACCCACTGGCTGACCCGCGTAAAGCTGTCACCTGATGCGGCCAACGATCCCAGCGTGTCGCAAATCGAACGCGAACGCGGCAAGGAAATTGCTGCCAAACTCGCCATGCCGCAGCTTACCCGTTCGTGGCAGATGTTGCTTAAGGGGTTGGAAGAAACGCGGATTGCACCTTCGCCGATTCAGGCCGCTGAAATGATCTTGATCCGTCTGGCCTATGCCGCTGAAATGCCGCCCCCCGGCGATTTGATCAAAAAACTGCGCCAGGACATGGCAAATGCGTCCGGTGGCAACGCCCCGCAAGGTGGTGGCGGAAACGGCAGTGGCAATGGACCGGGCCCGCGTATGCAGGTTGTTAATGGCGGCGGTGGCGCCGCAGCCGTTGCTCAACGCCGTCCAGACCCGCTTGGCGAACCTGAACAGGTCGCACAGCCGGTCTATGCCAAGATGCCTGAAAGCTTTGAAGAGGTCGCAGAACTCCTGTCAAAGGACCGCGAGACCACTGGCATTGCCATGCAGGTCAAAAACTACATGCACCTTGTGAAATACGAACCGGGCCGGATCGAATTTCGCCCGGCACGCGGTGCACGTTCGGACCTTTCCACCCAACTGATCAAAGCAATGAACGGCCTTACCGGACATCGCTGGCTGGTCAGTGTTTCCGAGCGTGAAGAAGGGGCACCGACCCTTAAAGAACAGGAACTTGAAGCCCTTGAACAGCGCAAGGCAGATGCCTCGCTAGACCCGCTGGTCAAGGCCATTCTTGATGGATTACCCAAAGCCAAAATCGTTGCCGTCCATCTGCCACCCGGTCAGGAACTTACTGAGGGCGAAGAAGACGAAAGCGGTTCAGTATATGACGACGCATTTTATCTCGAAGGAGACGACGAGCTATGAAGAATCTCGCAGGGATGCTGAAACAGGCCCAGCAAATGCAAACCAAAATGCAGGAAATGCAAGAAGGATTGCTTGAACTTGAAATCGAAGGCCAGTCCGGTGCGGGCATGGTCAAAGTTTTGCTGAACGGCAAAGGCGAAATGCGCGGCCTTTCGCTGGATAAAAGCATCGTTGACCCCAACGACACCGAAGTTCTCGAAGACTTGATCGTGGCGGCTTATAACGACGCCAAGGTCAAGGTAGAGGCCGCTGTTCAGGACAAAATGAAAGACGTCACCGGCGGTATGAACCTGCCCGAAGGCTTCAAACTTCCGTTCTGATCTGGCCACACGCCGATGCAAAATTTTGCACTTACTTAAAGTGCCGAACAAAGGGTGGCATTGCGCCGCCCTTTGTTTTTGATACAAGCTAACAAGACGCCATCATCAGGGACGGGATTATAATGACCGGACGGGAAATCGAAAATCTGATCAAGCTTCTGTCGCGCCTTCCGGGTCTTGGCCCGCGTTCGGCACGCCGCGCGGTTTTACAGATGCTCAAAAAACCCGAAACCCTGATGCTTCCACTGGCAAATTCCCTGCACGAAACTGCCGAGGCCATGACCACATGCGCCAATTGCGGCAATATCGATGTGACCGACCCTTGCCATATCTGTGCCGATCAGAACCGCGGGATCGATATCATCTGTGTCGTCGAAGAAGTTCAGGACCTTTGGGCACTCGAACGCGGTGCATCTTACAAGGGCCAGTATCATGTTCTGGGCGGAACTCTCTCCCCGCTTGATGGTGTCGGCCCGGATGATCTGAAAATTGATCAATTGATCAATCGTGCCCGCGATAAAACCGTGGTCGAGGTCATCCTTGCCACCAATGCCACGGTCGATGGCCAAACCACAGCCCACTACATCACCGAACGGTTGATCGAAACCGGGGTAAAGGTCACCCGACTTGCTCACGGCGTCCCGGTCGGAGGCGAACTGGATTACCTTGATGATGGAACCTTGGCCGCAGCCCTGCGATCACGTAGCTCGGTCTAAATCCAAACATTTGTCGCTATTATTCAAACCATTTTCTGCACAATTTACATAAAAAAATCGAAATAGGATTGAATAATTTCAGCCTGATTTTAACTGATTTTGATCTTCTCAGACGCCAAACGCGTTGCCAGTTCATAGCCATAGGCACCCGCCCCGGCCATCACCGCATCTGCGACCGGACTGATCCAGCTTTTATGGCGGAATTCTTCGCGGGCATGCGGATTGGAAATATGCAACTCGATGATATAGCCATCAAACGTCTTAAGCGCGTCATGGATCGCAGCTGATGTATGCGTATAGGCACCGGCATTGATAATGATCGCCGCAGACTTTTCACGGGCTTCATGGATCAGATCAATGATCGCACCTTCATGGTTGGACTGACCGAACCGAACGGTAACATTCAAATCCTTGGCCAGTTCGGCACATTTTGCTTCGATGGTTTGCAGCGTGTCATAGCCATAAATTTCCGGCTGACGCTGTCCAAGCAGGTTCAGGTTCGGACCATTGATGACAAGAATTTCCGGCGCGCTCATTTCTTTTTTCCCCTGAAGCCCAGTGTTTAGAAGGTCTGGTTACATCGTCTGGTTTATGTCGTCAGTCTATTTCGCAGCATCACCGCGGCGGTTCATCCGCGTTTGCGATGCCAGTCGGATCGGTGCATTTGCCGCCCCGAACCCACGATACGCCCGACGCTCCACCAGTTCAAAGAAGAAACGGTTGGCAAAGGTGCGCGTATAGGCCTGATAATATTCACCTTCATCGTCGCGATCATAAAGAATATTACGTGCACGCAAACGATCAAGCAGTTCCGGCGCCAAATCGAAACGGGCTTCGATATCGTCATAATAGTTTTCCGGGATCGGCAGAATCTCGACCCCGTTTTCGGCACAATAATCAAGAGACGCAAAGATATCATCGCTTGAAAATGCCAGATGCTGAACCCCGCTTCCAAAGAACTCGTTCAAGAACTGGGAATGCTGGGTATGCGGGCTTTGTGATCCATTCAGGATCAAACGCACCGCACCACTTTGCACCACCTGACTTTGCACAAGCCCGCCCGGATCGGGAATATCTAGGGTCGGCATCTTGGTCAAATCAAAGATCGACGTGAAATACAAAAGCCAGGTCAGCATTTCCTCATACTGCATCGAATAGGAAACGTGATCGACGGAACGAAGCTTGGCCTTGGCCGCCCCCACATCAGCATTCTTGGTCAGATCAAATTCAACATCCCAAATGCGCGACAACTCGCTGTGATCGTCCAGGAAATAAACCAGACTGCCGCCAACGCCACGAATGGCCGGCATTTCAATTTCGCCTTCGCCAACCGCCTGGCTAAACGGTGCAGCCAATAACGATTGCGCACGATCAAGGGTTGCCTTGGCATTTTCGACCTTCAGCCCCACCGCACAGACCGACGGCCCATGCACGATGTTATAGGAATGGGCAAAACCATCCTTGTCACAGTTGATCACAAGGTTGATGTCACCCTGTTTCCACCATGTCACGGCCTTGGATTTGTGACTGCCCCGCTTTTCAAACCCCAAACCGGCAAACAGTTTACCCAGCTTTTCAGCTGTTTCTTCTTCAACCGCAAACTCGACAAAGCCGACATCCTGCGCATGCGCCTTGGGCGGAAGAACGGTTGCCTTTTCGCCAACTTTGACACCGTCGATACCATCGCCGAGATAAATCAACGACCGCAAACCATCCTTGGCGACGTTCTTGGTGGAGCTGGACCGGAACTGATCGTTGAAAATTTCAAGTGACAGCGGCCCGTCATATCCGGTCATGGCAAGATTGCGCATGAAGTCATCAAGCGGGAAATCCCCCTGCCCCGGGAAACACCGGAAATGGCGGCTCCAGGAAAGCGCATCCATTTCTAACGTCGGTGCATCAGCAACCTGAACCAGAAAAATCTTGTCGCCCGGAATCGATGAAATCGCATCAAGCGGCACCTTGCGCGCAATGATGTGGAAAGTATCAAGAACCAAACCAACATTCGGATGATTGGCCCGACGCACGACTTCCCAGCTGTCGCGATAGTCACTGATATGCTTGCCCCAGGACAGGGCCTCGAACGCGATCCGCAATCCGCGTTTTGCCGCGCGATCGCCAAGTTCCGCCAAATCCTTGGCCGCACGATCAAGCCCGCCCAACGAGTGTGGGGAAACGTTCGAACAAACCATCAAAAGATCCGTTCCAAGCTGTTCCATCAGATCGAATTTTCGCTCTGCCCGTTCAAACGCACGGGTGCGCTGCGGTTCTGGCATGCCTTCGAAATCGCGAAATGGCTGAAACGTCACGAGTTTCAAACCAAGATCGCGGATCGTCTTGCCGACATCGGCGGGTGATCCGTCAAAGGACAAAAGATCGTTTTCAAAAATCTCGACACCGTCAAAGCCTGCAGCGGCGATGGCGTCGAGTTTTTCCTGAAGGTCGCCAGACAGTGAAACTGTGGCAATCGAGGTCAGCATTTTATCCCTCCGGGGCGTTCAAAATAGATCACCGGCACCTCAGGGAAAAGATGCTGCGACGTGCCAAATGCCAGAAGCATTGGACAAAGCGCCATGCGCCCGCGTCAAAAGCTCAATCCTGTGAACGATGCCGATATGTTTCGATATGGACGGTTAATCTTGCGATCGCGTTATCAACGTCGCGGGCGAGTGCAAGCTCACAAAGCTCACGATGCTCATCGATAATTTCCTGACCACGGAATCCATGGGTTTTCAATTCGATCACGACATAACGTCGGAACTGATCAAAAATCTCGCGGTGAAGGCGGAGATGAAGGTCCGAACCGCATGCCGAAATCAGCGCTTGATGGAATTCACGGTCATACTGGCTCCAACGCGCGGTCAATTCGCGGCTGTTTTCGGCGATCATTTTCTTTTCGGTTGCCGCCAGTTTGTGGTGGGCACCTGCAACGCGGGCTTCCCATTCCACATCACCATGCCTGATTGATGCGCTTAAGCCATCGCGTTCCAGCAAAAGCCGCATCGACGTCAATTCCATGAAATTGGACGACGATGTTTCGACGACACGAAAACCTTTCTGCCCTTCGACAAAAACAAATCCGGATGCGACAAGGCGGTTTAACACTTCGCGCAGCGTATTGACGCCAACGCTATAACGTTCGCGCAGCACTTCAAGCTTAAGCTTGGAGCCCGGCTGCAATTCGCCATACAAAACATCATCGCGAATTTCGTTATAGACTGTCTCGGCGACTGTACTGCTGCTACTCATGACGTTCCCCTAGCCTGTCAATGCCTCGGGATAGGCATTGAAATATTCTTTTCTTGCAGCATCGGCATCAATCTCTGCCGCACTGAAAACCTCGAATGCTTCAATACCCTGAAAGAAGAAGAGTTCAAAGCCAGTCATGACTTCAATCCCTGATTTCGCAGCAGATCGCAGGAATGCGGTTTCAACCGGGGTGTAAACGGCATCAAAGGCCCACCTTTGCCCGCCAAGAAGGCTGTCATCAAACGGGCTGCCCGGATACTGGTTCATGCCGACCGGTGTGCAATTGATCAAACCATCTGCATTCCGCACCGCATCGGAAAGATCATCTTCACCAACAAATGCCGCATTCGCATCCGCCGCAACAAGGGTCGCAACCAGCTCTTCGCCACGCGCAATATCCTTGTCATGGATCAGGATCTTGTCCGCACCAAGCCCACGCAGGCCAAAGGCAGTTGCAAGACCAACACCACCAGCCCCCAGTTGTAAAACAGTCCCAGGCTTGGCATCGCCAAATTGCTGGCCGTAGCCCCGCATAAACCCGACAAAATCAGTGTTATCACCCCGCCAACCATCTTCACGGAAAACCACCGTATTCACCGAACCAAGCGCACTTGGCAGGCGTTTACGCGGCGTGATCAGTTTGCGGGCACTGGTTTTATAAGGATGCGTAACATTGACCCCGGCATAGCCGGTTTCCGAACATGTCGTTAGCTGTTTGATCAGATCAAAATCAGCGATCTGTTCACTGTCGAGATAATCGTATGTCACATCCATTCCGCACATACGGCCCAGCAACACGTGCAGTCGTGCTGACTGGCTGCGTGAAATGCCTTTACCGATAAGACCAAGTTTCAACATGGAATGGTATCCTAAAATCCAAACAGGTTAGGCAAGAAGGTGACGATGCTCGGAACAAACGTAATGATCAAAAGCACCAGCAGTTCGACAAAGAAGAACGGCATAATTGCCCGGATCATGCGCGCCATCCCGACACCGGCAACCGCATCCGCAACAAACAGGCACAAGCCCATTGGCGGCGTAATCAAACCAATCATCAGGTTAAAGATAACAATGATGCCAAAATGGGTCGGATCGATCCCAAGGCTGATTGCAATCGGATGCAGGATTGGAACCAAAACCAGCATCGCTGCAATACCTTCAAGCACAAGACCAACCGCCAGAAGCATCACATTGATCAAAAGCAGGAAGGTGACCGGGCTGTCGACATAGCCCAAAACAAATTGGCTGACCGCCTGTGGAATTCCGGCAAAAGTCATAAACCAATTGGCCGCTGCAACCGTTGCCATAATAATCAGGATGCTTGAAGAATCACGCATCGCGCCGGAAAAAATACCCGGAAGATCACCCGGCTTTAATTCGCGGAAGACAAACAGACCAACAACCAGCGCATAAAATACCGCAAAGCTTGCGGCCTCTGTCGGTGTCACGATCCCCGCCAGGATCGATCCAATGACAAAGACCGGCATAAATAGCGGGATCAACCCATTCCAGACCGCTTTTAGCTTTTCCGCCATATTCATGCGTTCACGCGGTTTGGCGTAGTTCTTCACAAAGAACCGCACATAAACCGACAAGGCAATCGCCAACAAAACGCCCGGCACAATCCCGGCAAGGAACAGGGCCGGCACCGATACGTTGGTGGTGATCAGCGCATAGATGATAACCGGAATGCTGGGCGGAATGATCGGACCAATAACCGACGATGCAGCGGTCAAGGCAGCGGCAAAATCACGCGGATAGCCTTCTTTTTCCATCGATGGAATAAAGATACGACCAATGGCCGATGTATCGGCAACAGCCGATCCTGACAGACCGGCAAAGATCACGGATGACCAGATATTGACCTGTGCCAGACCGGCCTTTGCATGCCCGACAAGCGCATTGGCCAAATTGATGACGCGCGATGTAATGCCGCTGGCATTCATCAATTCACCTGCCAGAACAAACAGCGGGATCGCCAAAATGGTAAAGCTGTCCATCCCGGCAAAAATACGTTGCGGCAAAAGATCAATGCCAAACGTCCCGGTCGAGATATAGGCAACAAGGCCAAGTGCAATCGCAAAGGCAACCGGTGCGCCAATCGCAAGCAGCACAATAAGGGTAACACCGGTAATCATGCTTCACCCTCGCTCGGATCGGTTTTGAAATAGGAAACAAGACGCAGGATCGCCGCAATCACAAGGCACACCCCGCCAATTGTAATGGCGATCTGGGCCCAATACATCTGAATGCCGATGCCCGATGCAACAATGCCGCCGCGCTTTGCCGCAAAAATCCAACCCGCATAGGCAAGAACACCGCCAAGGATCAGTGTCGCAGCATCAACCAGCACGGAAAGCTTGCGGCGCATGGCTGCCGGAACAGTATCAATCACGATGCTAAACGTAATCTGGGTACCCTGCAGGTAGGCATATGCCACACCAAACATGCAGCCATAGATCATCGCGTATTTTGCGACTTCTTCGCTCCATTGCAGCGGGGCAGAAAAGAGATAGCGGCTGACACTGCCAGCAAAAACAACACCAAAGACAACGAGGATACTGAGCCCCGAAAGTCCGGCGAGCAAACGCTTAAAAGCATTCTCGGCGCGTTGCATGGGTTCCCCCGGATCGCGGAAAATTCAAGTGCTTTGACAAGCACGGTGGCGGGAAAAAGAGCAGGCCAGATGCAAGGAGGAGCACCCGGCCTGCCAATGCCGATTACATCGAAGCTTCAGCTTTCGATACGGCTGCCTGCAGTTTTTCAATCCACTCGGCATCAATCTGACCGGAAAGCCAGTTGATGACAGCTGGCTGTGCAGCGTCGCGGAAGGCCTTAAGCTGTTCGGCGGTCGGCGTGGTGACTTCCATGCCTTCCTCTGCCAGCTTGGCAACGCCTTCTGCAGAATTAAACTGCTGAATGGCACGGCCGACATTCGATGCAATGCCTGCTGCGCGGCGCAGAAGCGCCTGATCAGCATCCGAAAGATCCTGATAGATGGCCTCGTTGATCACGATGAAATCGGTGCCATATACGTGACGATCAAGGGTCAGGTATTTCTGCATTTCATAGAATTTGTTGGCATAGATCACACTGATCGGGTTTTCCTGACCATCGACCGTACCTGTGGTAAGGGCGGTCGGAACTTCCGGCCAAGGAATCGGGGTCGGATCGCCACCAAGAGCTTTGACCATTTCCACGAAAAGCGGAACGGTCATGACACGGATTTTCAGACCTTCCATGTCTTTTGGTTCGGCAACAGCGCGTTTGGAGTTGGTGAAGTTACGGAAACCGGTTTCACCATAAGCCAGCGTACGCAGGCCGGTTTTTTCCTGACAATGTGCGGCAAGTTCTTTACCGAAATCACCGTCCAGAACGCTCCACGCAACGTTGGCATTCGGGAAAACATACGGGATATCAAGAACAGCTGCCTCAGGGCAGACTTTCGAAAACGGACCTGAAACCATGGACATGGCAAGGGTTCCGTCCTGAGTATTCTGAAGCAGATCGGTTTCCCCACCCAGCGAGCCAGCCGGAAAAAGGGCGACCTCAATACGGCCGGCCGATTCTGCTTCGACAATATTTTTAAAGACCTGCGATGCTGCACCTTTTTTCGAGGTGGTCCACTCTGCCGGATCAACATGGGCAAAGTTCAAGGTCACATCAGCAGCATGCGCGGAAAAACCAAACGATGCAGCAGCGATAGAAACGGCACCGAACAAGGCGCCTTTAGAAATCATCTTCATTACTTCCTCCCGATTGAACGAATTCCGCAGACCGTGGTTGCATGAAGCACTCTTGTTCTTGAGCAGTCTGTGCCCGGAATTAGGATAATTTAAAAAACATAGGAGATTTTGTCAAACATTCTATATTTTTGGGGAAATCAGCAGTTTATGCGCCATTTGACCACCAAACAAAATGCGCACCATTAGTTTTTGCGCCCCAAAAACCCAAAACAGGCAGTAAAGTTCGATCACTTCACAAAATGAACATTCGTACGCGTCCCATCAGATGCGATCCCCAGAACGCCGTGTAGAATGCGAGAATCCCATAATAAGTACCAGATCGGTTGCATCTAGCCGCGATAACCGTGGATGCGAAAACAGCTTGCTGTAAATCTGGTTATTTGTGCTACTTTAACTGTGAAATTTATCGATTCGACCCTTGAAATAACGCTATTTCCAAAGTGAATCCCGTGAACAGTGTCAACTGCCCAACATCCCCACAGCTCGCAAAAATCGCGTCGCGCATTTTAGCAGGCAGCTTCCTGTTTGAGGATCTCGATCCCGAACTGCTTGAACAGCTATCAAATCAGGCAACTGTGCGTCGGTTTGAAGATGGTCAATTGCTGTTCGAAAAAGGTGCGGCTGCCGACGGGCTCTATGCGGTAGAGGCGGGCAAAATCCGCATTTCGTCTGTTTCTGAAACCGGCAAGGAAATCGTGCTGAACGTTCTGGCACCGGGTGCTGTGTTTGGCGAAATCGCCCTGCTTGATGGCGAACCGCGCACAGCAACCGCGCGTGCCGTTGGTCCGACCCGGACCCTGTTTATTTCACGCGATGATTTCTTTGAAATCTTTGACCGCGAAGCACCGCTGCGCCGTCACATCACCGCCCTTTTGTGCCGTCGCCTGCGTTGGGTCAGTGATCTTTTGGAAGATGCCAATTTCCTTGATCTGACTGCACGTTTGATCAAACGTATCCTTTGGCTTGCCGAACGTCATGGCGGTCCGGATCCCGAAGGCATTCGGATTGCCCTTCCGCTCTCGCAGCAGGAACTTGGCTTGATGCTTGGCGTTACCCGCGAAGCGGTAAACAAAAAACTGCGTGAACTTGAAAAACAGGACATGATCACGCGTCGTGACGGTCGTCTGGTCATCAAAAATAGCGACGGGCTCAAACAACTTCTTGCTGATGCCATCAAAAACTGAACCTTCGGATTCATTATTTGACCGCCTTGTCGCGCGCGAAGAAAAGCGTGGGCTGATCGTCGTTGCGTTTTTACGCATATGCATGTTGGCCTTCATCCTGTTGCTGTTTAGCAAACCGGATTCCCCAACGGGCAAGCTTTATACGCTTTTGGAAGTCCTTGGCTGGTTCATTCCCGGTGTTTTCATCCAGCTGTTTGTCGCGATGCGCGGCAAAAAATCCTACTGGATGATCTATCTCCTTGCGGTGATTGATGCCGGATTGATTGTCTATGTCTCCGTCGTTCCTGATCCGCTTAATCCCCTGATCGATCATCCGGCATGGCTTTATGGTTTTGTCGTGCGCGACCGCGGCGTTGTGTTTTCCATGATCATGATGGCCCTTGTGATCATGACGTTTTCACCGCGCCTGATCTTGTGGTTTGGCTTTTGGCTGTTTACTGCATGGTGCGGGGCAATCTGGTGGCTGATGACCCGGCCGGGTGTGATTGTCTCGCAACATTTTGGCGATGAGTGGAACCCAACCCAGCAAGAATCGATCGATACCTATAACCTGCCGGAATTTGTCGATATCTCGGCATTGGCCGAACAGGTCGTCATCGTCATTGTCTTCACACTTGCCTGTGCCGTGATGGTGTCGCGCCTACGTGTTCTGATCAATCAATTTGCCGCCGCCGAACGTGCGCATGGCAATCTGGCACGCTATTTCCCCACCGTCCTTGCCGACCAACTTGCCGATCGTGATGAACCGATCCGGGTTGGCGAACGGCGCGAATGCGTCATTTTATTTGCTGATATCATCGGCTTTTCGCGTTTTGCCGAAAAACGCGATCCCCAGGAAGTCATGCGCTTTCTCAATCATTTCCATCAAATTGCAACATCGCAAATCGGTGCTTATGGCGGGATTGTCGAGAAATATATCGGTGATGCGGTCATGGCCAGTTTTGCTGCCTTTGACGATCTTGACCGACCTGCGGCAAATGCCTTTTGCGCAGCACAGGCAATCATTGCCCACGTCGCCGAATGGCAGGAACGCGATCCGGCCGATGGGGATAGGCCGCTTCAAATCGGGGTTGGTTTGAATTTTGGCCCCGCCGTTGTCGGTGATATCGGCCAACGCGAGGCGGTAACATCTGCGGTCATTGGCGCAAGTGTCAATCTGGCAGCCCGCCTTGAACAAGCCACCCGCGAACTTGATAGCGACACCGTCATGAGCGGACAATTTGCCCAGAAAATGCATCTCGAAACGCCGGTAGGTGCGCCGATATTGTTGGCACGATATGCACAAACGCAAACCATCCAAGTCAAAGGGTTTAGCGAGCCGGTTGCGGTCCTGTTCCATAAAGAGACACAAAACGGGTTATAAAACCCGAACCAATCTGACAAACCCTTGAAATTTGGGCATACCAATCCAAAATGCTTTCCATAATTGCTACTACGCTCTAACATGAGAGCTAACAGGAGGAAGCGATGGTAACGACGTCAGACTCAAACCCACCGGCCGCGGGTACCGTCCCGACCGCCGTAAAGTTATCTACCTTGTTTGGCGAACGTGAATTTGCCTGGGACAAGGCGATCTATTTCCCTGCCGGGCTTAAGGGTTTTCCTGATCACAATGTCTTTGCCCTTGCCAGCTTCCCCAGCGAAGAGCAAAGCGCCTTCATCCTGATGCAATGCCTGACCGAGCCGGAACTGGCCTTTATCGTTGCCCCCTACAATCTTGAAAGCGATACGATCAATCCGGAACATCTTGAGCAGGCCTTTAACATTCATGGTATCGGAAAGAATGATGGCGCGGTTCTGTTGATCGTCACATTGCATAAACCAGATGATGGCGATGTCATTATGTCGGTCAATCTACGTGCACCGATCATTATCGATACAGCCCGTCAGTCGGCCTATCAGCATCATCTGCCCGAAGCTGGCGGCTATTCCTACCATCACGTCGTAAGCTAGGGTCACTCTTCAGCTATTCGCCGCGAGACTGGCAAAGCAAAAAATGTGGATCCCTTCCGGTCCAGGTTTGGTGCATCTATGCGCGATTTGCCGCGCAATCCTTCCTCCCTTGAAATCGTCCTGCTACGTCCTTGATTCTGCCACTTTTTTCGCGCAAGAGTAGCATCAGTGTATTTTAAAAACCAAATAAGGGATCGGGCATGACCGCAGCATTGCGAAACCGTTTTGCACTGGCAGCACTGTTGGGAACAGCGGTATTTTTCGGACCGGATATTGAAACTGCCGTTGCGCAAAGTTCGGTTGAAGACCGCAACAATGCCAATACTGTCATCCCGCTCTCGGCGGATGCCCGCAGCAAGCTGCAATTAACCGTCTATCCCGGCAATCTCGCCATGATCGCCGAGCAACGCAGTATTGCCATTCCAGACGGCCAAATCACGCTTCGCATTGCGGGACTGCCAAGTACCCTGATTGACGATTCGCTTCTGATTGGCACGGCCAGGGAAAGCGATCTCGTATGGTCATCCTTGCGCAACCGGACCAATGGCTACAACGCACTAGAAGCTTTGCTGCAAGACCAGATTGGTAAAACGGTTACCATCCGGCGCGATGATAATGACCTGATTGAAGGTACCCTTATCGCCTTGACCCACTTTGCCTTGGTTCAAACCGGTGCCGGGATTGAACAGGTGCCGGTTGATCAGATCATTATTTCCGACCTTCCCGAAGGTTTCAGCGCGATGCCCTTCATTGATGCGGACATCGCAACCGGCACCCCGCTTGATCATGTCTCCATGGCATATTTGTTTGGCGGAATTGATTGGAGCACATCATATCTTGCCGCTTATGACAGTATTGAAAATAAATTGAACCTTTCCGCCATTGCGCGGATCACCAATCATTCCGGCAGTGCATATGACGGCGCACAATTGCGTCTGATCGCAGGGGATCAAAACCGCGTACAGAACGCCCCCATGGTCAAGGCTGCGCGCACTGAAATGATGATGTCGGCAATGGCCGATTCTGCAGGGTCGGCCGCCAGCGGACCTGATCGGGCAAATT
The DNA here is from genome assembly GCF_050516545.1 of Thalassospira lucentensis. GTDB lineage: Bacteria > Pseudomonadota > Alphaproteobacteria > Rhodospirillales > Thalassospiraceae > Thalassospira > Thalassospira lucentensis_C. The sequence continues at coordinate 3,565,124 of NZ_CP191544.1, forward strand.
TCGAAAACCTGCATGTCTATGGCCCGTTTGACGGCCTGAGCATGAAGGATGGCGATACGGTCATTCTGCCATTGATTGATGCGCAAACATTGCCTGTTACCCGCCATTTGATCTTTAACGGGCTCAGCAATCCATACGGCATGGATGCAAGTGGCGAACCTGATTTTGTTCGCCCGGATCTCGAAATCAAAATCACCAATGACGGTGGCAAAGATACCAAAAGCCCCTGGCCCGATGGCATCGTTCGCATTTTTGCCCAAACACCCGATGGTAACACCGGCTTCCTTGCCGAAGATAATCTTTCTCTGACCCCGGTCGGACGGGATGCAACATTACGCATCGGCAAAGCCAGCGAGATGTCTGGCACCCGCGAAGTGACGGCTTTCTCGCGCAAAGCCCGGCCAAACCTTCCCGATGACGTTAGTGCCGATTTGAAATGGACGGTCGAAAACACCAGCTCACGCGCAGAAACCATCACCATCCGTGAATATGTACCAAGTGATTGGTCGGTAACGTCGGAAAGTCATAAACATGAACGCCCGCAACCCGGCCTGATCACCTGGGAAATCGACGTTCCGGCCAAGAGCGAAGTGACCCTGACCTGGTCCGTCGACAGCACCCGCTAAACCAAATGCCCATTGTTTAAAACGGCTATAGAGCAATCTGCTTTATAGCCGTTTTATGATTTCCCGTTTGAACGCGTGCTGTAAAACGCCTTGGCCAAAGGCAGCAACAAACTCGCATCTGGCAACTGATCGGTTTCGCTGCAAAGATCGGCGTAAATGCAAATCAGCTTGGTCAGCAACACAAATGCTTCCTGATTGCCCATCCCGGCAAACTTGCCCAGCACCTTGATCCCATCGCTGGCCGCCGCACAGGCAAGGTCGAATTTCCTCGCACCGCGGGTGGCCAAGACCAAGGCAGCCAAAGAATATCCAAGATCAAGCCGTTCAGTATCATCCTTGCGCCCGACACAATTGCGCAACCTGTCCTGGCGCAATGACACCGCCTGACTGGCCGCATCAATCGCCCAGTCCCATTCTTGTGCTTCAATCTCAAGGGCTGCCCGATTGTTCAGGCTAAGTGCTAATCCCGCCACCGCCGCATCGCGTGCCGTTGGCAGATGAAGAGCAAACAGCGCATCGGCCTTGTCAAACAGGCTCAGCGCATAATCGCGGTCGCTGTAATGCTGATTGCTGGCCATTTCCAGATAGAGCCGCGCCACCGCCAAAGAATCGGCATCTGTCTGTTCAAGATAGGACAAACGCAACGCATATTCGTCCGATTTGTCACCCATCCTGATCCCGCACCTCTTTTACACCATGACCGCACATGACTGTTTCAGCCATGCACAGAAAGACGTTCCTTGCGGGTGTCTTGTGAAGGATGGGCAATCAAGGATAAGCTGTTTCGCAGCACCGACCAGCCTGCTAGGTTCGGGACCCAATAGAATGTTTAAAATGGGTCAAACCCCAATCGTATTTGCCCCACAGCCCGGACATCAGCCCCGCATGAGCATACAAACCGAAACCCTGCGCGCCCTTTACGGCACCTGGCGTATTGCCCGTGGCGATGCAAACGGGCTTGGATTTTTTGAATTTTCGATCAACGGATTCTGGCGATCCTTCTTTGCCGCCGTGATCGTTTTTCCGGCCTTCGCCTTCTTGCGCTGGCATGATCTGGGCGAGGCACCGCAAGACTTCCCGGTCGGACGCTATATGACGGTCGAGGTGATTGCATATGTCATCAAATGGGTCGCCTTTCCCCTTGTGATGCTTCACATCCTGCCCATGCTGGGCCGCGCCGAACGCTATATCAATTTTATCACTGTCTATAACTGGTCAAGCGTTCTGCAAATGGGCGTCTATCTGGTTGCCCTCACATTCGGGGTTCTGTTTCCATCCCTTGGGGCGGGCGGGTTTGTCATGGTCGCCGTCATCGCGATGCTGGTTTACGGTGTCTATATTGCGCGGCTGACCCTTTCTGTACCGCTGCCAACGGCAAGTGCCATTGTCATGGCCGATTTCCTGCTATCCATGGTGATCACATCAATTGGCATTCGTCTCGCAATCGGCCAGCTGTTCTAAAACCAGAAACCATAAAAAACGCATCCTCATCAGGGAGAAACACATCATGAAACCTGTCCTTGTCGTGACCCGCCGACTGCCAGATGCCGTCGCGAAACGCGCTGCCCAAAGCTATGATATCAAAACCCAGGAAGGTGACGATCCGCTGTCGCGCAATGAAATCCTGACCCTGTGTCATGGGGCGGATGCCGCCCTTGTCTCGGTTGGTGATCCGATTGATGCGATCTTCTTTGAAGAACTGCCCGACAGTGTCAAAATCGTCGCCACCTTCTCGGTCGGGACCGATCATATTGATCTGGCTGCGGCCAGGAAAAATGGCGTTATCATTGGTAACACACCCGGTGTTTTGACCGATGCAACGGCCGATATCGCATGGCTTTTGATCCTTGGTGCCGCACGCCGCGCCAGCGAAGGCGAAGCCGAAGTCCGCAACGCCACATGGTCAAGCTGGCGGCCCACTCATCTGATGGGCACACAGGTTACCGGCAAGAAACTGGGCATTATCGGCATGGGCCGGATTGGTCAGGCGGTTGCCAAACGCGCGCGCGGGTTTGACATGGATATTCATTACTACAACCGCCGTCAGTTGCCCGCCGATCAGGAACTTGGGGCGACCTACCATGACAGCATCGACGGCCTTCTGCCCCACTGTGATTTCCTGTCGCTTCACTGCCCATCAACGCCGGAAACGCGCGGCATGGTCAATAGTGACTTCATTTCCAAGCTGCCCAAAGGGGCGATCATTGTAAACACCGCACGCGGCGATGTGGTCAATGACACCGATCTGATTGCCGCCCTTAAATCGGGTCGCCTGACCGCAGCTGGTCTTGATGTGTTTGCCGGCGAACCGAATATCGAACCGGATTACCGCGATCTTACAAACACATTCTTGCTGCCACATCTCGGATCGGCAACGGTCGAAACCCGCAATGCCATGGGTTTTCGCGCTCTTGATAACATTGATGCCTTTGTCGCGGGTAAAGACGTACCCTTTATCGTCTAAAAACGCGTCTTACATAGCCAATCAAAACAAAAGGCGCCGCAATTGGCGCCTTTTTCGTGTTCAGACGTCTCGGGCTGCTTATTACAGATCGCTTTCTTCGCCCGCAGGCAGGATGCAGGTAATCTCGCGGCCATCGCGGCTGATCTTGACCCGCCCGCCATGGATTTCGACCACCGCGCGGACCATCGCCATACCAAGGGCACGGCGTGCCGATGGGGACTCGCCATCGCGCAAGCCCTCAAACAACATCGGTTGCGGGGCTTCATCAGAAAGCGAGATGGAAATTTCGATATTCTCGCCGCGCCGTCGGGCAACAACAGAAACCTCGCTGCCTTCCGGTGCTGTGCGCAAAACGTTGGTCACCAGAATGAACAAGGCCTGTTTCAGGCGGCGTTCATCAGCCACCATCCAGCCAATATTGCGCGAACAATAAAGCCGCAATGACACGTTCAATTCAGCCAGACGTGCACGGGTCAATGCTTCAAGCGATCTTAACAACCGCCGTGGATCAACCGTATCAAGCTCAAGGGCGACCTGCCCTGATCCAAGGGTCGCAAGATCACGCATATCATCAACAAGGGCCAGCATGCTTTGTGCTTCTGCCCGGATGGTTTCAACCGATCGCGCAACATTGCCAGTCAGATGCGGGATCAATCGATCAGACTCACCATTGATATGATCAAGCGGCTTGGTCAGTTCGCGCGACACAGTCGAAATAAAGTCCGACTTCATCTGATCGGCGGTGCGCAATGCTTCATTGCGTTCACGAAGGGCGCGCTCAACCCGGATCGTATCGGTCACATCAATATAAGACATCATCACCGCCCCGTCCGGCAGCGGCACAATGGCAAAATCAATGATGGTGTTATCAGATCGCTCCAGCCGGCCATTCATCGGCTCATGATTGGTGATACGCGCCACCATCCGGCTTTTGAACTTGTCCCAGTCTTCGCGGTCTCGCCAATAATCCTTGGACTTTTCAACCACTTCCGCCAAATGCGGTGCCGCATCAAGGAAGGCTGCATCAAGCCCCCACAAGTCGGCAAACCCATGGTTATAAAGCCGCAAACGCCCATCGCCACTGATCACGCCAACTGCCTCATGCAGGCTTTCAAGCGTCTCACGCTGCACAGCAATCAGGGTGTTATAGGAACTTTCAAGCACAAGCTTGTCGGTGACGTCTTCATAAACAAACATCAATCCGCCAAAGGGATGCGGCGAGATAAAGCGCCGCAATGTCATGCCGTTGGGCAGATGCATCAAATCTTCTTCAGATTTCAGAAGATCGGTAAAACGCTGATTTTCCGTATTACGGAATTGGGCGAAATCGGTGACCTCGGGCAATTTGCGTTCATCGCGTAACCGCCGCAATACGTCATCATGTGCCGGTTCGGTCCACAGCCATTCGTCATCGAGATCCCAAAGCTTGGTGAAGGCGGTGTTAAAGAAAATAAGCCCCTTATCCCCACCATAAATCGCAATCGCCGTGCCAAGGTTTTCTAGAACCTCTGCATGGGCGCGAATATGGCGCGACAGATCGGACTGCAATTCTTCGACCGGTGTGCAATCAATGGCAAACCCGAACAGCCCGTCGGCCCCGTCAATCTGACGCGATGGCATCTCGGTAATCCGCATCAATTTGCGATCACCACGAATGACCACATGATAATCGCGCGTCAACCGTTCGCCATTGCGCTGCACGGATGCCGCCAAGGACCGACCCTGATCGGGGATAATCCCCGCCCCGATTTCCGATTGGCTGGCAAGGGCATCTTCGATGCTGGCCTGTTCCACCGCATCGGCATAGGCCGCATTGCAATCAATCAGGCGTAATTCACCATCACGGCGCCATACCGGGAAAGGCAGACTATCAAGCAACGCCCGAAGCCCGGACACTTCATGCTTTAAAGCCTGAAAATCACCAAACTGGCTTTCGCGTTCGCGGGTATGGCGGGTTTCATCGCGGAACCATAATGCATGGGCGAGAACCGCTGCGGAACGATCCTTGCGCGCCACCATGCCGGTCACATGGAATTTGCGCTCATCAAGGGTGGTAATCCACAATTCAAACCGGTCATGACCGGATTTAAGGTTGCGCACGCGGTCTTGAAGCGCCTTGGCATCATCATCGCGCAAAAGATCAAGAAGATCAGGAAAACGCCCATCATTGCCCAATTGAAAGGCGCGCCGCAAAGATGGGCTCGCACCTTCGGCAAAGCCCTTCTGGCTCCAATAATAAACCGGATCAGGACCGGCAAACAAAAGATGGGTGAAAAGTTCGGTTTCACCGGCCAGTTCGTGTTCGTGATCTTCGACTTCTTCAAGATGGCGCTTCATCCGCAACGACAATCGCCATCCAACCCAGCCCGCAATCGCCGCACCACCAATCGCGGCCAATCCAACAACCAGCCAATCACGATCACTTAACCCAGCCAGACTTCCAAAAATGGTCGCACCAATGCCATCAGGTCCGGTTGCCTCGGGCGCCTGATTAACGCGAAACTTTTCCTGGGCATGCAAGCTGGTGCCAAGAATCAACGTGGCACAGGTCGCAACGCTGCCCTGGAGGAACGCGGACAGCCGAATTTTGGGCAATTTGGACAAAAATGCCCCCACCTGTTTCTTTCCCTTACCCTGCTTTGAAGCTTGCTCGGATGTGCGCCGTGTCACGTGTTGTTAACCGTTTGTGTTTATGAGCTATTATTATGGTGAAAACGGTGCGCTTTTACCACCGTTTCGCATCATCTCGGCAACAGCCTTGTCTAAAGCCGCGTTTCACGGGGCACGCCTGTGGAAAAACCGCAATGACACAGCCCTTGAATCGGGCTATGCCTGCGGTTCCGTCATTAACAACCGATACAGCGTACCTGTCCGAAGATGAGCCCCAAACCGCAGCTAGATCTTTTTACCCCCCGCGCAGCGACCAAGCCCGCCGCGCCGCAAAAGGAGTCTGCCGCGCTCAAGGCCGCCCAGAACGAATCACCTGAAATCGGCGATCTGTTTGACACCAATTTCAATGCCGCTGATATCGCCGAATGGGAACTGCTGTTTCGCGATGTCCCGCAATATAACTACCATTTCAAACGCGCCCAGATCGCATCCGCCTTTGACCGTCCGCTGCATAAAAAGCTGATTGCGTCGCATGCGTTTGAACGCCTGCGTGAAATATCGTTCCTTGGCGCGATCGACTATCTGTTCCATCCCAATGGCAAGCCCGCCAATATCCGTCATTCGCGTTATGATCACACCATCGGCGTTGCCTTGCTTTCACAGCGCTATTGCCGCCTGATGGGGTTATCGGATGCCGATTGTGATTTGCTTGGCGCGGCGGCCCTTTTGCACGATATCGGTCACGGGCCGTTTTCCCATACGCTGGAACCGGAATTTGCCCGGCGGTTTGACCGCAACCATCATCAACTGACCAATCAGATCATCACCGGCGAAGTCCAGCTTGACCTGTCGGTTAATCATTTGCTGGTCAAGCATGACGTTGATCCCGATGAAGTGATTGCGCTGCTGTCGAAAAAATCCACCCATCCGCATGCCAGCCTGTTTTCCGGCCCCGTCAATATCGACACGCTAGAAGGAATCAGCCGCACCAAGACCTATGTCCATCCCAACCATGTGCATTGTCACCCGCGTCTGTTGCTTGAAGCTGCGGTAAAACTTGATGCCGACTCGCTCAAACGGCTCGATAAGTTCTGGCAGCTTAAAGAAGACATCTATCGCAATTTCATTTTTGGTCCGATGTGCTTTGCCACCGACCATCTGTGCCGCGAATTCGTTGTCAAAAACGCCCCGGACTTTGCCGCCGATGATTTCCTGCTGACCGAAAAGGCGTTCTTGAACAGCCATCCGGCCTTCAAGAAATTCCTCCACAGCCTCAAAAACCGGATTGAGCTGGACGGCGTTGCCGATGCCGTCGACACCCATATAAGCGCATCGGTCAGCACCCTTGATCTGAATGAAGCCAAGGTGCCAAGACGCGAATTCCACATCAATAAAGATGTCGAAGTACGCTGCTTTGCCGACCTGTCAAAACGCTATTACGAAGAAAAAAATTCCTTCCTGCGCCGTGTCGGCAGCCTGACCGACCCGGCCCAACAGGCGGCTGCGGCAAGTCTGTTTGACTAGGGCTGATCCTTAATCCACGACAAACAGCGTCGCCCCGGCTTTGGTCGATGAACGATGGGCTTCGGCATTGTCTGCCACCTGATAACTCATCCCTGAACACAGCGTATAGGTTCGGCCATCCTCAAGCTCGGTCACCAATTCGCCTTCAAGGCAAAACAGGATATGGCCCTTACTGCACCAGTGATCGGCAAGATAACCCGGTGAATATGTCACCATCCGGACCCGGATCGGACCAAACTGTTGTGTGCGCCAGGTGGCCATCCCGGTTTCGCCACGATGTTCGGTTCGCTCAATTGCGGACCAGTCCGTTGTGCCGAACGGTAAATTGGCAATATCCATAAAGATTGCTTTCGATGAAATGTGGAGCATGCAATCCGGTGCCGGATAACCAGACCAAACTATGCCCCGCTCAAACGCTGGTCAATTGCTTCGCAGTGGCGATCACCCATATCAGATAAACGCGGTATTAATCTTTACACTATAGGCAGATACTTGGTGATCAACGAGTCGCGCCAAAGGACTGATCCATCTTGTTACCGAAAACCATCGCCATCAATCAGCAATACTCGGCCGCCCGTCTGGCCGAGATGCGTGATGCATTGGGTAAACGCCTGAGCGGCGATACGTTTTGTGTGGTGGTCACCGGGTCTTATGGCCGTCACGAAGCATCCGATCAGTCTGATCTGGATTACTTCATCATCGGGCGTGAAGCCGAACGCAGTCAGGCACCACACCAACAAGTCGCCGAAATCCTTGGCAAGATGGTGACAAAAAAACCTGCCGAAAACGGCCCGTTTTCATCCTATGTCACCGCCGAAGAACTGGTGAACCGCATCGGACTTGATGGCGATACCAATTCCATCACCACCCGCCGGTTGCTGTTCTTGCTGGAATGCGAATGGCTGTATAACGAGGCGGGCAAACGCAAGTTTTTTGACGATCTGATTGCCAATTACGTCACAACATCCGTCACCCGTGAATCAATCGCGCGGTTTCTGGTCAATGACGTGATCCGCTATTACCGCACCATCAGTGTCGATTTTGAAATCAAAACCCGCGAAGGCGACGCCAGCAAGGCCTGGGCACCGCGCCGTCTGAAACTCGTATTTTCACGGAAGATGCTTTATTTTGGCGGTATTATCGCGGCCGCAGAAACCGCAGGCCACGATTATACTGGCAAACGCGAACAATTATCGGAACTTTTACAACTCCCGCCAATTACGCGATTACAAACCGTATTTGGTGAGAAAAGCCTGCCTGCACTGGAACTTTATGATCGTTTCTTGCGCGAATTATCCGACCCGGATGTCCGCAAACGGCTTGAAGGTGTCGGCCCCCATGATCGCAACGATGCCGAATTGCGATCACTTCTGGATGCGGGCAAAGGTTTCTCACGCGAATTGATCAAACTGCTGAATGACCGTTACGGACCAAATCATCCGATCCACGAAGCCCTCTTGATGTAACCAACAGCCAATTCACCCATCGCAGTTAAGTAGAAGCATCCGTCACATGCTTATGGTAATTGACCCGATCAAGGTCATGAACCTCGACCGTAAATTGCACTGCATAGTCCCCGACAAGCCATTCCAACCGATCGCGCAGCACCGCAAGGGCGGCTTCGCCTGTCGCAAATTTCACCGCATCACCACGGCCCGATAACAACCGAATATCAAGATGCACCATGGCGTATTTGTCATCCCCATCGGCAATCACGACATTTTCCAACGGCGAAATGCGGGTTTTGAACGATGCCAGTTCGGCATCGACCTGCCGGGCGATGACATAATGCAGATCGACTGCAAGCTTGGGCAATTCATCACGGATCGGAAGTTTGGCGGAATATTCGATTTCAATTTGGGGCATTTGTTTTGGTCCGGTTGGGGATGGCGATCCGTTTTACCAGCAATTGCCAATCTCTGAACACAAAAAAGCCGGCCCGTTCAATCGGGCCGGCTTTGATGAAAATCGACGAATGTCGATTAGTAGCGATAATGATCCGGCTTGAACGGACCGGTCTGCGGGACGCTGATGTAATCAGCCTGTTCCTGCGACAATTTGGTCAGTTTCACGCCAAGACGATCAAGGTGCAGGGCTGCAACTTTTTCATCAAGGTGTTTCGGCAGGACATAAACTTCGTTTTTGTAGTTGGCGAAGTTTTTCCACAGTTCGATCTGTGCCAGCACCTGGTTGGTGAAGGAAGCTGACATCACAAAGCTCGGGTGACCGGTTGCGCAACCAAGGTTCACCAGCCGACCTTCGGCCAGAACGATCAGACGTTTGCCATCCGGGAATTCGACTTCGTCGACCTGCGGCTTAACATTGTCCCATTTGAAGTTCTTAAGCGAACCGATCTGAATTTCGGAATCAAAGTGACCGATATTGCACACAATGGCGCGGTCTTTCATCGCACGCATATGGTCAAGCGTGATGATGTCGATGTTGCCCGTGGTGGTGACAAAGATATCGCCAACCGGTGCTGCGTCTTCCATGGTGGTGACTTCGTAACCTTCCATCGCGGCCTGCAATGCGCAGATCGGATCGATTTCGGTTACCAGAACACGGGCACCCTGACTGCGAAGCGAAGCAGCCGAACCTTTGCCAACATCACCAAAACCGGCAACAACACCGATTTTACCAGCAACCATTACGTCGGTTGCGCGTTTGATGCCATCGACCAAGCTTTCACGGCAACCATACAGGTTGTCGAATTTCGACTTGGTGACCGAGTCATTGACGTTGATCGCCGGAACCTTAAGGGTGCCTTTTTTCGCCATTTCATACAGGCGGTGCACACCGGTCGTGGTTTCTTCCGACAGACCTTTGATGTCTTCAAGAAGTTCCGGGTATTTTTCGTGAATCAGCTGGGTAACGTCGCCGCCATCATCAAGAATAAGGTTCGGTTTCCAGCCATTCGGGCCGGTAATGGTCTGCTCGATGCACCACCAGAATTCTTCCTCGGTCTCGCCTTTCCAAGCGAAAACAGGAATTTCAGCAGCAGCCATCGCCGCAGCAGCCTGATCCTGAGTCGAGAAGATGTTGCATGAAGACCAACGAACTTCTGCACCAAGTGCCGTCAATGTTTCAATCAGAACAGCGGTCTGAATGGTCATGTGCAGGCAACCAACAATACGTGCACCAGCAAGCGGCTGGGCTGCGCCGTATTCTTCGCGCAGCGCCATCAGGCCCGGCATTTCGGTTTCGGCAATCGCGATTTCCTTGCGGCCCCAAGCGGCCAGCGAGATGTCAGCGACCTTGCAATCGGTAAAGTTCGACATGTCGTCTCCAATCAAACAGGAATGGCGCATCCGCCAAAGACATCTGCCTTGCCGATACGCCGATAAATTCTGTTGCGGTCATTCGTCTGACCGCGATGGGGAACATATAAAGATTTCTTTATATGGATTTCAAGTCTTTTCTTGCGCAATTTTGCCAAGCGGGCATTTCAAATCACGCTCCAAAGCCTGATAGCTTTGAATTCCCAAAGGTTTCCACGCGGATATTACCCGCAGCAAAGGTCAGAGAAAAATTCGGGACAAAGGCTGTCCCCTATGTCGGGATGATTGCCACGTGCGGCAAGACCCGTCAGGCCAGATCGTTGAAATCGTCAAGCATCATGGCGATCCGCGCGGAATCCCATTGCTCCATCACCCTGTTGGCCTGATGTTCGGAATTGCGGGTATCAAGTCGGCGCAGCCGTTGCTTGACCAACAACAGATTAACCGGCGACATCGAAAGATTGCGCAGACCAAATCCGATGAATAGCGGAACATAGCGCGGATCACCGGCCATCTCGCCGCAGACACTGACGGGTATGCCACGTTCGCCTGCGACCCGGATAACATCGCGGATCAACCGCAAAACAGCGGGATGCAACGGATCATAAAGCCCCGCCACCTGATCATCTGTCCGGTCAATCGCCAATGTGTATTGGGTCAGATCATTGGTCCCGATCGCAAAGAAATCACATTCCCGCGCAAGGGTATCTATCGCAATGGCTGCCGCCGGAATTTCGATCATCGCGCCAAGTGGCGGCAATGTTTCGGGAATGGCATGGCCTTCTTTGCGCAACCGTTTTGCAACCGCCTCATAGATATGCCGCGCACGGGTCATTTCATGAACGCCAACCACCATCGGGATCAAAACCCGGACCGACCCATGTAAGGATGCCCGCAAAATCGCGCCAAATTGGGCTTCAAGCAATTCCGGCTTGCGCAAGGACAACCGAACACCACGCAGGCCCAAGGCCGGGTTTGGTCCGGTCCCCATATCCGCCTGCAAGGCAACGGCAAGCTTTTCCCCGCCGATATCAAGGGTACGGATGGTCACGGGCTTACCACCCATCCGTTTTACGATATCGGCAAGTTCGCCATATTGTTCGTCTTCATCGGGCAGGTAATCCTTGTTCATAAACATGAATTCACTGCGCAAAAGACCAATGCCACCGGCACCGTTTTCAAGGGCGGCTGAAAGCTCGATCGGCAATTCAATATTGGCATGAAGGTCAATATCGACCTCGTCGCGCGTGGCCGATGGCACATCGCGCAAACTTGCCAGTTTATCGCGTGCCGCCAGCCAATCTGCGCGGCGCTGGGTGTAATGGGCAATATCGGCGTCAGTCGGCGACAGGATGACTTCGCCGCGACCACCATCGACAATGATCTGATCACCGCCTGAAACGCCGCGAATAATATCCGCAGCCCCCAAAACCGCCGGAATGCCAAGCGATCTTGCCATAATCGCAGTATGTCCTTCCGCCCCGCCAAGGGCGGTAACAAAGGCGGTTAGCTGTCCCGGCTGAAACCGGGCCATATCGGCCGGGCTGACATCTTCGGCAATCAGGATCGCGCCCTTGGGGGCCTTATCGACAACCCGGTCGGTTTCCCCCATCAAACAGCGCATCAGGCGCAGACCAACCTCACGGATATCGGTCGCACGCGCGGCGATATAACGATCATCCATGCCCGAAAATTGCTCGGCAATGGCGTCAATCACGTCGCTGACCGCATGCACCGCATTGAGTTTGCGCGTTACAATCAAATCTTCGGCGCCACGCACCAACCGCGATTGGGTCAGCATGTGGATATAGGCGTCCAAAAGGAAGCCAAGTTCCTCGGATGCGGCACTGTCGGCTGTTGATGATTGGGATTTCAGACGTCTGAGTTGATCAATACTTTCGGCAACACCGTCATGCAGACGTTTGGTTTCGGCACCAACCGCGTCCTCGGCAATGGGTTTGCGACTGATCTGGATATATTGCCGGTCCATCACGAAAACCCGGCCAATCACGATCCCGCCCGATGCACCCAATCCGGTTATGACCCGGCGAACGCCTGCGGAAGGTTCATCTGATGTGGTTAGGTCTTTTGGAGGAACTTGCAAACCTAGGATCAGGACCTATTCTTGTTGTTTCCCGAATTCTTACCAGTTCGCGCGCTGCGCGCCTTGATTATTCTTCGTCGAACTTGTCATCCACCAGTTCGTTCAGGGCTTCTATCGCCTTTTTGGCATCCGGTCCGGTTGCTTCAACTTCAATCTCGGTGCCGATAGATGCTGCAAGCATCATCAATCCCATGATGGAAACACCAGATACTTCGGTGCCGCGATTGCGCACCATGATGCTGGATTCAAATTCGCCTGCAAGTTTAACAAATTTCGCCGCCGCCCGCGCGTGCAATCCGCGTTGGTTGCTGATTGTTAAAATGCGTTTTTCCTTCTGCGCCATCTATGTCCCCGCCAGCCGGATACGCAGTCTCCGTGCATCCGGCCTGTTTTTCTTGTTTCTGTCTTATTCTTCGCCACTCAGCAAACGCGACGCAACGTTGATATATTTGCGCCCCGCATCCTGGGCGGCATTGACCGTCTCGGCCAAGGTCCCGTCAATGCGGACAGATGCCAGTTTGATCAACAAAGGTAAATTAACCCCTGCGATAACTTCGACATTTGCCTGTTCCATAATGGAAATCGCCAGATTGGACGGCGTTCCGCCGAACATGTCGGTCAGCAGGATTACACCCTTGCCGCTATCGACTTTTTCAACGCTGGCAAGAATGTCTGCGCGACGTTGTTCCATGTCGTCATCCGGCCCGATACAGACCGCTGCGACATTTTCCTGCTCGCCAACGACGTGCTGCAAGGCAGAAACGAACTCTTTCGCGAGATCGCCATGGGTGACAAGCACCATTCCGATCATGCAGTTTTCTCCATTTTATTCACTCCCCCGAGGTCGGTTCGTCTGGCTTATCCCGATGACTGAGATGTGTGTCATATCCCAGTTCGCCAATCCAGTCATTGAGTATCCGTGCGGTATAAACCGAACGGTGTTGTCCACCCGTACAGCCAATGGCGATGGTCAGATAACTTTTTCCTTCTTGCGCATATCGCGGCAAAACAGGTTCCAACATCGCCTTAAGCCGGGTGATGAATCCCGCATAATCCGGGTCTTCTTCGATATATTGGCCTACCTTCGCATTCATGCCGGTCAAAATGCGAAGCTCGGGATCATAATGCGGGTTGCGCAGAAAGCGAACGTCAAAAACAAGATCGGCTTCTGCCGGCACACCTTGGCGGAAGGAAAAGCTTTTGACGAAAATCGCCATGCCTTCATTTTCGCCAATATCAAACTGGTCCTGAAGAATCTTGCGAAGCTCGGCTGACTTCAAACGCGATGTATCAATCCGCATGTCTGCTGTGGCGGCAATTGGCGCCATCAAGCGTTTTTCATGCTCGATCGCACCAACCAGTGGCCGATCATGGCTTAACGGATGGGGTCGGCGCGTTTCGGTAAAGCGGCGCTGCAAAACAGTTGTGTCCGCATCGACATAGATCATCAACGGGTCCATGCCGGTCTGGGTGCGCAACTTGCTAACAATTTCGACAAACTGGTCAATGCCAAAATCACGGGTACGGATATCAACCCCGATGGCAATCGGCTGTTCCGGGCGGCAATCACTGGGTACCAAGGCCGAAAGCATGCGAAGTGGCAAATTATCAACCGCATCAAACCCGAAATCTTCGAGAATTTTCAACGTCGTTGTCCGACCAGCCCCCGAAACACCCGTCACAAGAACAAGGCCGCTTTTGCCATCAAAAGCACCAAGTGCCGGTGTTGGATTATCGGTGGGTTTATCTGCGGATGTGACGGGTTTTTTCTGCAAAACAGGGTCCTGTAGATTAAGATTCAAGTCGCATCTCACCAGTGGCAAGCGCCAAAGTGACGCCGATCTTTGCCTCAAGTGCCAAATCGGATGCACATAATGTCCAACGTGGAATGGCAATGCCACACATCTCTTCGCTGTCGGGTTCGGGCATGCGTTCGATATCGCGCGCAGATGTTTCCAAATCAATCAAAACCCGAACGTCGCCTTCGGGTTTGACCGGCAATCCACGCACAACCCCGATGCCGCGCACTTCGCACAGTCCTGCAATCGAATCGGGGGCGCTGGCGATCAAGTGGCCATCGCGGGCAACAATATCTGTGCGATCATCGGAAATAAGAAAACCGCCCGCCGTAATCAGACGCAGGGAAAGCGCGGATTTACCCGCCCCGGATGGTCCGCGCAACAGCACCGCATGGGCACCGATCCGGACACAATTTGCATGAAGCTGGACCATAACGGGGAAACGATGCTTCCATGACCAACTGTTGTCAAATGCGAAAGACGCATAAGACGGCCCTAGATTTTAACGCCCACCGTTTTTTTGCCGGTCTGGCCGGTTTTTGATATCTCAGCTTGCCATTCTTGCCGCGATATCCGTGCGCATTTCTGTGACCAAATCAACAAAGGCCGATGCCGGGCGTTCCATATGATCAGGACGGTAATGCAATTCCAACGGCACGGGCAAAACATGATCGGTGAGGTGCACCCTTTTGCAACCGCGCATATTGAGCTGCGTGATGCATCCCGGTGCGACCGACACCCCCAGCCCGGACGCAACCCCGATCAGAACGGCTTGCATGCTGTTGGGTTGATGCACGATATCGGGTGAAAACCCGGCTTCAAGACAGGTACTGAGGATCACGTCAAACAAGCCCGGCGCACCGTCACGCTGAAACAAAATAAAAGGGTCCTCGGCCAATTCACCAAGCGATACCCCCGAACGCTTTGTCAATGCATGAGAATCGGGAATGAAAGCGGCAAGCTGATCGGCATAAATTTCAATGCTGCGCGTTGTGTCCTTTGCCGATGTCGGCAAGGAACGCGAAAATGCAACATCGATCTGGTCCTGTGCCATGGCCTCAAGCTGTTGGCGGGCCGTCATTTCCAGAAGCATGACCTGCACACCGGGATAATGCTTTCTGAAACGCTGGATCAGATCGGGCAGAAAAGCCTGAGTGGCGGAACTGATAAACCCGACCCGCAATCGCCCGACATGCCCGTCACCAACCCGCCGCAGCGTGCTGCGCACCCGTTCTTCATGGGCCAGAATTTCCTGCGCCTCCCGCAAAAGAACCGCCCCGGCAGATGTCAGGCGAACGGCGCGCGTTGAACGCCAAAACAGATCGACGCCCAGTTCTTCTTCCAGATCAGAAATCTGGCGGCTGATAGCGGGCTGCACGGTGTTCAATTCACGGGCGGCGGCGGAAAACCCCTTTAACCGCGCGACCGTAACAAATGTTTTTAAAAGTTTGATCTCCATGCATTCACTTATAGCGTTTTGGTATTACTGGCATCAAATATAATTATTTATATTATCAATCACAGCTCTGTATCTTTCGGTCCAACAGCTTTTGCGTCGTAAGCGCCACAAACCGATGCGCCTGCGGCCCCAACAAAGGACCCGACGATTATGGTCGATAGCACCGAAACACCCCGTCTTTCCAAACCGCTTTTATTGCTGATGGCGACCGCCATTTCCGCGACGGTTTCAAGTCTTTATTACAATCAGCCTCTGCTGCCTGATATCGCGATAACATTCAGTCTCGATGACGGGTTGATTGGTCTCATTCCCTCAGCATCCCAATTGGGCTATGCCGCCGCCATTCTGTTCATTTCGCCACTAGGCGACACCATGGCGCGCCGCAATCTGATCGGATATCTGTCAATATTGATGACACTGGCATCGCTTGGCGTGTTTCTGGCACCGAATTTCACCGTTCTGATCACTGCATCCTTTGCTCTTGGCCTTGGTGCCAACATCACCCAGCAATTGATCCCGCTTGGCGCGGCCCTGTCGACACCCGAAACCCGTGGCAAGACGATGGGCACGCTGATGACCGGCCTGACACTTGGCATTTTGCTTTCAAGAGTCGTCAGCGGATCCATTGCGGAGTATTTCGGCTGGCGATCGGTTTTCCTGTTTGCCACCCTGCTGGCTGCGGTTTTTGGCATTTTGTTACGGATGAACCTGCCGGAAAACAAACCCAACGTTTCCCTGACCTATCCGAAACTGATCGCTTCGATGTTTACGCTGGTGAAGAAACATCGTCTGTTGCGCGAATCCGCCCTTACCGGGGCCTTGTGGTTTGCCGCCTTTAACGCGCTGTGGGCAACCCTGGCCATTCATGTCACCAGTGAACCTTTCTTCTTTACGGTTCAACAGGCGGGATTGTTCGGCATTGTTGGCATGTCGGGCATCTTTGGCGCCAAGCTTGCCGGTCGACTGGTCGATTCATGGGGGCCCCGGCCTGTGATTACCTGCGCGCTCGTTCTTGTCGCCCTGTCATTTGGCGTGTTGGCACTTTGGGGCGATCATCTGGCGGGGCTTGTTATTGGCGTCATCCTGCTTGATCTTGGCGTTTTCGGGGCCCAGATCCCCAATCAGGTGCGTGTGTTCTCGATCGATCCTGATGCCCAAAGCCGGATGAATGCTGTTTATATGCTGTGCTATTACATCGCCGCTGCACTTGGTTCGGCGATCGGGGTCAAGGTAATGAGCTTTGCCGGATGGGAAGGCGTCAGTCTGTTTGGTGCTGGTCTGGCGTTGCTTGCGATTTTGAACCATCTCCGCAAGCGCGCCTGAGAACCATCCCCCCGACACCTTCATTACACAACATGATCAAGCATCGGTCGCAAAGGCAATCACCCGGCCGATGCTTGTCCATATTCCAAGACGGTATGCATCAAGATCATCACATGCCGCGAAACACAAAAAGCTGCGCGTCAATCAAGGGGCAGACGAATGGTAAAGACCGCTCCTTTTACCGCGTCATCAACCATCCGATTCTGTGCTGAAAGCTCGCCGTTATGGGCTGAGATAATCCGCTTGGAAATCGACAGGCCAAGACCGGAATGCTGACCGAATTTTTCGCTTGCCGGACGTTCGGTATAGAACCGGTTGAAGATATCTTCTTCCTTGCCCGGCGGAATCCCCGGCCCGTCATCTTCAATCGTGATCACGGCCCAATCCTTATCACGCCACGCCCGGACCCGCACTTCCCCACCTTCGGGGCTGAACGTGATGGCATTTGAAATCAGGTTTCTAAAGACCTGCGTCAACCGGCTTTCAAGGGCGGGAACATTAAGATCTTCCGATGCGGAAACCCGGATACGCGGGCCTTTAGGATCGGCATTGTAAAGCTCGCCCAAGGTCCGAAGCAAAATCGACAAGTCGACTTCTTCGCTTTCGGCCCGCGACAATTCGGCATCCATTCGGGAATAATCGGAAATATCACTGATCAAGCGATCCAGTCGCTGCACGTCTTCGGCAATGATTTCCATCAGACGGCGCTGACGTTCCGGGTCTTTAAGCCGTGTTGCAGTTTCCACCGCACTGCGCAGCGACGTCAGCGGGTTTTTGATTTCATGGGCAACGTCGGCGGCAAACCGTTCAATTGCATCCATCCGGTCCCACAACGTTTCGGTCATATCGCGCAAGGTGGTCGAAAGATCGCCAATTTCATCGCGGCGACCCGACAAATCAGGAATGGTAAACTGGCGGTTTTTGCTGCGTCGGACCCGTTCTGCCGCCCGTGCCAGCCGGTTAAGCGGGCGGGTAATCACCCCGGCAAGATAAATCGATAGCAACACCGTTATGCCAAAGGCAAACACAAATATTTTCAGGATATCAAGCCGCACCGCGTGCAGCGCATTTTCAATCGCATCGCCGTTTTTGGTCAGCATCACCGATGCCAGAACCTGTTTGAACCGCGCAACCGGAACCGACACCGACAAAACCCGACGTCCCTGACTATCAACCCGAACAACCCCACGCGAATACCCGGCCAAGGCCGCGCGGACTTCCGGGTAATCAGCCGCACTGGCCACGGGTGGATCGACATATAAGGGTAAGGGCTGTTCGCCCTCAAACAGGGTCAATAACCCGTCAGTAAGGGCCCGCATAATATCGGCAAAGGCATCTTCATCACCGGGTGCGGGAAGTTCTTCGGCCTGAATGGTTCCCGCGCCAAAGGACTGGATATTGCGGCTATCGGCCATCAGTTTGCCATTGGTGGCAAACAAACGTGTGCGTGCACCGGTAATGCCGACAAGTCGCCGCACCATTTCGCGGGCGACTTCAAGTTTGACCTGATTGGTCGCATCATCACCGGAACTGACCGCAGACGTCGAAAGGGCGGCAGAATACATTTCCGCCTGCACCGCCATTGCTTCAAGTTCGGAATGAATAAGTTCCTGTTTATAGCGGCCAAGATACAAGATACCCGCCACCAGCACAAACAAAGCCAGCGCATTCACCGCCAGAATGCGCCAAGTCAAAGGGGAAAACAGCCCGTGGCGTTCCTCTATCCGTGCTGTCCGTGTTTCGGACTGGCCGGTTGTCTGGTCATTGTCGCCAGCACCTAGATCGCTCATTCAAACCTGCGTAACTGACCCTTTGAAAGGGGTCTGCAAAAACGAAATGTGCCGGAACGTAACCGCCCCGGCACTAAAATTCCACCCCTTAACCCGCGACAGTGGCCGTATCGCGATATCGATATCCGACACCGTACAGGGTTTCGATTTCCTTGAATTCCTTATCGGATTCACGAAATTTTTTGCGCAGGCGTTTGATGTGACTGTCAATCGTACGGTCATCAACATAGATATGCTCGCCATACGCCGCATCAATCAACTGGTCACGATTTTTCACATGGCCCGGATGCTTTGCCAGTGCCTGAATCAACAGGAACTCGGTCACGGTCAGGTTAACATGCTGACCTTTCCAGCTACACATATGGCGCGATGGATCCAAAACAAGATCCCCACGCTGCACAACATCATCGGACCCACTGGGCCGTACACCACCGGCCCGCATGATCTCCGCACGGCGCAGCAATGTGCGAATACGTTCGATCAGCAGACGCTGGGAAAACGGCTTTTTGATATAATCATCTGCACCCAACCGAAGCCCGGTCAGCTCATCAACCTCGTCATCTTTCGATGTCAGGAAAATGACCGGCATTTCGGTCTTTTTGCGCAGATGGGTCAGAAGTTCCAGTCCGTCCATGCGCGGCATCTTGATATCGAGCACCGCTAGATCCGGCTCTTCTTTGGTCAGGGCATGTAGCGCCTCTGAACCATCAGAATAGGTCAGAACTTCATATCCTTCTTCTTCCAACGCCATGGATACGGACGTCAGGATATTCCGGTCGTCATCTACAAGTGCGATTTTACTCACCTGGACCTCGTCATCTGGACAGATACAATTTGTTCTAAAGTTTGGTGACTATACAATTTACATTCCAATGTGGCGAAAAAATAACCACTTGCGTCATAATTAAGGCTAAGCGAATACACGGACGGCTTTTGCCCGACTTCGCTCAATGTGTTGACTTTGCGCCACTGCGCCCAATAACAATCACCTTGATCAGGTAAATCACCCAATCCAATCGAAACGCGCGAGATGCGAAATTGATCCCTGATCATACGGGAGGCCGCGATTTTTTACTGGTTACGCAATTTCAGCCGCGCAAGTTTGACCTTTGTCGGCACGCTGATTTCAGCATTGCTCGTCTGGCTTGCCGTCAGTTCGACAGGCAATCTGACCATCCGCGAGCTTGAAAATACCGGACAGGCGCGCCTGGCCCTCTATGACAGCTCCTTGCGGGCCGCAATTGATCGCTATCGCTATCTGCCCTACGTCGTTGCCCGCCATCATCAGGTCATCGAGGCCATCCTGAAACAGGGTACCGCCCACATCGCCAATCTGTATCTTCAACGGGTCAATGAACGATCCGGTGCGGCCGCCCTTTATATTCTCGACCGAACCGGGCAAACCGTTGCGTCAAGCAACTGGAACACGCCTGATAGCTTCGTGGGCGAAGATTATTCTTTCCGACCTTATTTCAACCAATCGATTGCCGGAAGCGAAGGGTTCTTCTTTGGCATCGGTGTTACCACCGGGCGGGCTGGTTTGTTTATTTCCAATCCCATTCGCCAGGACGGCGAGGCGATCGGGGTTGTCGTTGTCAAACTTGAACTCGATGAGCTTGAACAGAACTGGCAAGAAGGTGGGGAAACCGTCTTTGTCGCCGATGCCGATGGTGTCATTACCCTGACCAGTCGGGGGGACTGGAAATACCGGACGGTTTCGCCCCTGTCTGATCAGGATCGTGATCGCATTGTTCGCAACCGCCAATATTCCGGCCGCGAGCTGACATCGCTTGATGTCGGGCGTCAGTTGGCAAAGGGATCGGGGATCGTCACCATCAGTTCCCAGCGTTTCCTGTTTGACAGCAAACCAATTCGCGGCAGCGACTGGCGCATTTATTATCTTACTTCGATGGATCTGGTCACCGATCGTCAAGGGGCGGTCATGCTGATCGCCATCATTGGGGGTGGGATGATCATTTTGGTCATTTTGTTTTTACGCGAACGTGAACTCAAACTGGCGTCCCAACGCGAAGCCCGCGAATTCGCCCATATTCAGGCCCTGAATACCCGCCTTGAAGAAGAAATCACCGAACGCCGGAGAACCGAGGACGAATTGCGCGGCACCCAAAATGAATTGGTGCAGGCCGGAAAACTTGCCGCCCTTGGGCAAATGTCGGCCGCGATTGCGCATGAAATCAATCAGCCGATTACCGCCATCAGAACATTTTGCGCCAGTGCAAAACTCATGATCGAACGCGGCAAAACCGAACAACTTGATCAGAATATCCGCCAGATTTCATCGCTGACCGAACGCATGGGTGCGATTACCGGGCAACTGAAAACATTCTCGCGTAAATCAACCGGCGTGCTTGAACCCGTTGATTTGAAAATAGCCCTTGATAACGCCCTTCAGTTGCTCAGCCCGCAACTGGAGTCTGAAGAATGCACCCTTGAACGTCATGAACTAAACACCCCGCTTATCGTTCATGCCGATCTGGTGCGGATTGAACAGATTTGCGTCAACATCATCCGCAATGCGCTTGATGCCATGGAAAGCAGCCCGACCAAACGCATTCGTATTGATCTGACCACCAACGACGATGACGTCATCATGCGCATTGCCGATACAGGACAAGGCATGAATGACGAGACACTTGCCCTGCTGTTTGATCCGTTCTTCACCACCAAAGACCCGGGGCAAGGTGTGGGATTGGGACTTTCGGTAACTTATGGCATTGTGCGTGACTTCGGCGGCACCATCAAAGCCTATAACAGTGCATCTGGTGGGGCCTGTTTTGAAGTTCGCCTGCCGCTGCTTAAAGGTAAGACAACGTGACGACCAACAGCCAGACCCGCAAAGCCGATCACAAAGCCCACATCATCATTGTCGATGATGACGAAGCAATGCGCATCGCCCTGTCACAATGGCTGGAGTTGTCTGACTTTGCCGTAACGGTCTATGAAGATGCCCGCGAGGCCCTGCGCGATATCAATCCCGATTTTGCCGGTGTGATCCTGACCGATGTGAAAATGCCCCGCCTTGATGGCATTACCTTCACCCGATCGGTTCTGGCAGCGGACCCTGATATCCCCATCATCCTCATGACCGGTCATGGGGATGTGCCAATGGCGGTCGAAGCGATGAAAAGTGGGGCCTATGATTTCGTCGAAAAACCGTTTGAGCCAACCGACATTGTCGAAAACCTGGAACGTGCGATTGAAAAACGCCGTCTGGTCATTGAAAACCGCAATTTGCGTCGCCAAATCGCCCATCGCGGCAGTTTGGACAGCCGCCTGATCGGCAACTCTTTGCCGATGCGCGCCCTTAAGGACGAAATCGCCAATATTGCCCCAACCGAAGTCCCGGTTCTGATCTCCGGGGAAACCGGCACGGGCAAGGAACTTGTCGCGCGCGCCATCCATGATCTAAGCGACCGCCGCAATGACAAATTCGTTGCCGTCAATTGTGCTGCCATCCCCGAAGGAACCGCCGAAAGTGAACTGTTTGGTCACGAAAAGGGCGCCTTTACCGGGGCTGCTGGACAGCGCGTCGGCTGGATCGAACATGCCATTGGCGGCACCTTGTTCCTGGATGAAATTTCAAGCATGCCGCTTGCCCTGCAGGCCAAAATGCTGCGCGTCATTGAACAGCGCGAAGTGGTTCGGGTCGGGTCAAACGCGCCGGTCAAAGTCGATTTCCGCCTGATCTGTGCGACCAACGAAGACTTGAGCGAGGCCGTCACCGCGCGTCATTTCCGCGAAGACCTGTTATTTCGTATCAACACCTTTGAACTTGCCATCGCCCCCTTGCGCGATCGCAAGGATGATGTGGCGTTGCTGTTTGATATCTTTGCAGAACGGGCGGCTGAACGGTTCGAACGTCCCTATGAACGGGTCACTCCGACATTGACCGCCCAAATCAAAACCCACGAATGGCCCGGCAATGTGCGCGAACTTAAAAACATGGCTGAACGCTATGTCCTACTGGTCGGAAGCCCCGAAGAACGGTTCAAACGTCTGTTTAAAGGTGGGCTTGAAACCGCAACATCCGGCCCCGCCGATCTCGCCCTTGCCGATCAGGTCCGTGGTTTTGAAGAACGCGTCATTCGCGATGCCCTTGACCGCCATGACGGCAACGTCAAATCCGTGATGGAAGAACTCGACATTCCGCGCCGGACACTCAATGAAAAGATGAAAAAACTTAATATCCGCCGCGACAAACCAGTCTAACGCCCCAATCTCGGCGTCCCATTACGCAGCTTAAATCGGCGAAAATCCGCCGATCATATTCGGTAAATCGGCAAGATTATGCTTGTTTTGCCAAATCACTACTCATTAAGCATTTGATTTTTAGCAATCTTTTTTATTTTCATTCTGGCATACTCATTGCACATTCGAATTCCAAAATGATAAAATGAAAAAACTAAGGGAGGATACCAATCAGCCAGCCCATTCGGGCTGCTCGATATGGCTGTATTGCAATTCCCCTTTAATGAAATAAGATTTCATCAATCTGCCGGTCGCTGACTGTATTTTTGCATGTCGCACCAGCAGGGTTCTGAAACTGTCGTCGATGTTACAGACGGCTCCGTTTTAGGGTTGCGCATGAAATCCAAGAACAACAGGTCATGCCAAATGGCAGATACAGACCCTTAAGACCGTATATCTTGAACGACCTTTTGATCATATTGACTTAAAGAGTGTTAACCCTAGGGAGGACTACCATGAAGCTTCGTACTCTGCTTACAGCAGCAGCCGCAGCCATGATGCTGACCGCCGCACCTGCTTCGGCACAGCAGCTTTCAATCGCAACCGGTGGTACCGGTGGCGTTTACTATCCGTATGGCGGTGGCCTTGCGGAACTGATTTCCAAATATATTGACGGTGCAAGTGCCGTTGCCGAAGTTACCGGCGCATCCGTTGAAAACATGGGCCTTGTTGCACGTGGCGACAGCGACATTGCAATCGGTCTTGCCGATACCGTTTATGCTGGCTTCACGGGCACCGGTAAATTCGAAGGCCGCACCCTTGATAACGTACGTGCACTGGCATCGATCTATCCGAATGCGGTTCAGATCGTCACCATGGCCGACAGCGGCATCAACGGCCTTGCCGATCTTAAAGGCAAACGCGTTTCTGTTGGTGCACCGGGTTCGGGCACCGAAGTTTCAGCTCAAGCCCTGCTTGCTGCCAATGGCATCACCTATGATGACATCGAAGAACAGCGCCTGAACTTCAACGAAACCGCTGATGCGCTGCGCGATGGTGACATCGATGCCGGTTTCTGGAGCGTTGGCCCACCGACCAGCTCGATCCTTAACCTTGCAACCACCCGCGAGATCAAGCTGATCGCGCTGACCGACGAAGAAATCGTTGCAGCACTTGATGCAGAACCGACCTTCGCACCTTATGCGCTGCGCAAAGGTATCTATGACGGCGTTACTGCACCGGTTAACACCATTTCGACCCCGAACGTTCTGTTCGTAAGCGCAGAAATGGACGAAGAATTGGCTTATCAGATCACCAAGACCCTGTTTGACAAGGTCGGCGAACTGATCGCGATTCACCCGGCAGCCAACGACACCACCGTTGACTTCGCTCTGAACTCCACCCCGATTCCAATGCATCCGGGTGCGCTTCGTTACTACGAAGAAACGGATTCACCGATCCCGCCGAAGCTTTATCCATGATTTTACGTGAATTTGGGCGGCCTCTTGTGGCCGCCCTTCTTCTCTCGATCGCGGCCTGTGCTGGCCCGAACGGCCATCACGAAACAAAACCCGGAACGGTGGTTGATCATCTTGAAGTGATTGCTGCTAACGGGTCGGTTCTGGCCAGAACCGATATTCCTCGTCAATCTGGCTGGTGCCTGTATTGGAACCACTCGGTAACGGGCGACGGGGTGATTGACTGTTACGTAGACGATCTTGGCAAGATGGTTCTCCATCGCGCCTATCAACCCGACTTTGCAGCAGGTCTTGGCCATTATCCCGGCCGTGGAATTTTGACCAGCGCAGAAGGCGGTGGATACTGGATCGAAGATATTGACGAACCCGTCCGGAACAATACCTATGTTCTGCGCGTCGGGAGCCTTGCCGTTAACCATCGCATCGTCACAACAGATGGTGACGAAATCTATCTTTCAAAGATGGCTGAACACACCCGTGTCACCATCCGTCTTGATACCGGGGAATAAGTTAAATGTCTGAACCGGCACCGCTTCCGTCCATGATGGACAGACTGCCGCAGCCAAAAATGGTTGTGATGGCGATTTCGATTATTGCAGTCGCCCTTTCTCTGTTCCAGATGTATGGTGCAGGGATCGAACCACTTGGTCTTTTTTATCAGCGCAGCATCCATCTTGCGTTCGTCATGTTCCTGACCTTTTTGATGTTCCCGGCCTTCGGAAGCAACAAAAAGCGCGGTGCTTTGGGATGGCTGATTGATTTCACCTTCCTTGCCGGTGCCTTTACCACAGGTTTCTATCTGACATTCTATCTCGACGCGATTATCAACCGTGCCGGTTTCTGGAGCGAAGCCGACCTGATCATTGGCATCATCGCCACCGTCACTGTGCTTGAGGCAAGCCGCCGTGCAGTTGGCCTTGGCATGACCGTGATTGGCATTGTCGCCATCCTTTATGCCCTGTCGGGTCCGCGCGGTGCGCTGCCCTGGATTGGTGAATGGTTGCCCGGTATTTTGGCCCATCGCGGTGCGGATGTGGATCGCCTTGTTGGTCAACTTTACCTTGGTCAGGAAGGCATCTATGGCCTGCCGATGGGGGTTGCTGCGACCTATATCTTCATGTTTGTACTGTTTGGTGCGTTCCTTGAAGTCACCGGTGCTGGCAA
Organism: Thalassospira lucentensis; assembly: GCF_050516545.1. Lineage (GTDB taxonomy): Bacteria > Pseudomonadota > Alphaproteobacteria > Rhodospirillales > Thalassospiraceae > Thalassospira > Thalassospira lucentensis_C. Next base: position 3,590,952 of record NZ_CP191544.1, read on the forward strand.
ATTCTTTATCGACATGGCCTATGCCGCGACGGGCAGAAAACCCGGTGGCCCGGCAAAGGCCGCAGTTCTGGCGTCCGCTGGCATGGGATCGATCAGTGGATCGGCCATCGCCAATGTGGTGACCACGGGTGCCTTTACCATTCCGCTGATGAAGCGCCTTGGCTATCGCCCGGCACAGGCCGGTGGGATCGAAGCTGCCGCGTCAACCGGTGGCCAGATTACCCCCCCACTGATGGGCGCTGGCGCATTTCTGATCTCCGAATATACGCAGGTGCCGTATCTCGAAATCGTTATGGTTTCGATCTTCCCGGCAATCTTGTATCTCGGCACGGTTTACCTATTTGTCCACATCGTTGCCTTGAAAAACGGCATGAAGGGCATGCCAATTGAAGAACTGCCAAATTGGCGCGAAGTTCTTAAAGAAGGCTGGCAATTCATCTTGCCGTTGGGCATTTTGATTTATCTGCTTGTCCTTAATATCTCGCCGATGCGCGTTGGTTTCTGGGCGATCATATCGGTGATGGCGGTTGCGGCCCTGCGCTATGCGTTGTGGTTCTTCATCGTCGCACCGCAGAGCGGCAAAAAGCCAAGCCACGATGCCCTTAAACAGGCCGTTTTCAAGGGTATCCACATCACCATTGCCGCCCTTGAACTTGGTGCGAAAAACGCCGTTGCCGTGTCGATGGCCTGTGCGGTTGCCGGCATCATTGTTGGTGTTGTCGGCCTGACCGGTCTTGGCCTGAAATTCTCGTCAATGATGATCGCATTTTCGGGTGGCAACATTGTTCTGGCACTCGTGCTGGTCCTGATCGCCAGCCTGATCCTTGGCATGGGCCTTCCGGTCACCGCGTCCTATATCGTTCTGATCGTTCTGGTTGGACCAGCCCTTTCAAACGAATTTGGCATTCCGCTTCTGATCGCCCATCTGGTGGTGTTCTGGTACTCGCAGGATAGTAACGTTACACCGCCCATTGCGCTGGCCGGCTTTGCCGGGGCCGCAATAGCCGGGGCCAGTCCCATGGAAACAAGTTTCCAGGCCTGGAAATTTGCCAAGGGCCTGTATCTGATCCCGGCATTCATGGTGTTCAACCCGGAAATCATCGAAGGTGGCTCGATCGAGATTGTTCTCTGGACCGGCTTTACCGCCATTCTCTGTCTGGTGGCCTTTGCAGCAGCCCTTGAAGGCTATCTGTTTGCCCATATGGACATTCTGTCACGGGTTCTGATCGTTCCGGCGACAATCGGTGTGTTCTATCCGGACCTGACAGCCGAAATCGCAGGCACCGTCGTCCTTCTGGTTATTCTTGGCGTTAACTGGTGGAAGGGCAAAAGTAACGGCCCAACCCCGGCAGTCGCCGCCAGCTAGGCACCCTTGCCCAACACTTTCAAAAGCCCGCAGCATTCGTTGCGGGCTTTTTCTTTGCCGATTCGCGTTTGATCACGAACTTTTACCGACCAGTTTTCCCTATCCGGGCGGGCAGTAGACCAACGGCAATTGAATCGATACATTTAACGACGCCATTCAAATCTGGATACGTCATTCCCCATGCAGTTTATTCATTTGTTGCGCCAAGCCCCAAGGCAGCTTGCCTTTGGCGCATTGCACAGTTTCGGATCGTCCTTTGGGCAGACCTTTTTGGTCGCACTGTTCGTGCCGTTCATTTCGGCAAGCCTGGCACTCAACGAAACCGAATTTGCCAACATCTATGCTGGCATTACAATCGGAAGCGCGCTTTGTCTGCCCATCGTTGGTCGCTGGATCGATAAGGTCGATATTCTGTCTTACAGCTTGGCGACAATGGTCTTGCTCGCCGTTGGCTGTTTGCTGATTTCATTTGCCACCAACGTCTGGATGCTGATTGGCGCCCTGTTTATCTTGCGTCTGGCCGGACAGGGCCTGATGACCCATGTGAGCATGACCGGCATTGCCCGGTATTTCAGCCGCAATCGCGGGCGGGCATTGGCAATTGCCAGTTTTGGCTTTCCCTTGGCCGAGGCGATCATGCCCGCCACCCTTCTGGCGCTGATTGCGGCCTTTGGCTGGCGATATACCTATGCCGGATCAGGTGTGTTTATCCTGCTGATCCTTATCCCCATGGCGATCTTGTTGATCCGCGGGGATTCCAAATTCCGCAACGCCCCGACCAAATCAGGCGAGTCGGCAAAAACATCTGGCGCAAACCAGACCAGCACGGCCGAAGACTCCACCGACACAACCCACCCCGAAACCGACCATCCGCGCCTGTTTAAATCACTTTATGTCTGGCTTTGCCTGCCGATGCTAGCCGCCCCGCCCTTGATCATGACCGCGCTGTTTTTCCATCAAGGTGCCATTTCCAGCCATAAGGGCATTGATCTTGGCTGGTTTGCGGCAGGCTTTACCGTATTTGCCATCACATCGGTTCTGGGCGCATTTGGCAGCGGTCCGTTGATTGACAAACATTCCGCCCGGCGTCTTTTCCCCTGGCATTTAATCCCGATGATGGCCGGGATTGCTGTCCTTGCCATGACCCATCAGCCCTATGTGATTTTGATCTATATGGGCTTGGTCGGGATTACGGTTGGATTCGCAACCACCTTGCGCACCGCAATCATCCCGGAACTGGTTCCTTTGAATGAAATCGGGGCCGCGCGCAGCACATTAACCGCCGTCATGGTGCTGGCCTCTGCCATGGGCCCGGCGATGTATGGCTGGATGTTTGCAGCTGACATTCACATCGAGATGATGCTGATCATAACCTTGATTGTCATGGCCGTGATCACGGTGATGTCCTGGGTCTCGGAACGGCCGGGCTTTTATGTCCCGCCGGGTGTGAGCCCGCAGGACGCGCATTAGATCAGGTTAAATTGCGATCCATGCCGCCAACCGAGCAAAAAAAATGGCCCGGAACACAAAAGTGTCCGGGCCAGTCGGGAAAACAGCGTCAAAACTTGGGAGGAAGACGCTAGATAGAAACAGTTCAATCAGCTAGCGGGAGCACCTCTTGGGGAGGAAAATCAATCGGTGCTCAACCGGCTATCAAAGCTGATTAGGCAGCACCGCCAACGGTACCGGCCGGATGTTTGATGTCGGAAACCTTGTCCGAACCTTTGAACAGGTTGCGGAAGAAGGAACCTACGAACTCAGCGCGAAGCTGCTGACCTTTACGCACACCGGCTTCGATTTCGCTGGTGGAGATGTAACGGGTGGTGATGTCTTCGTAAGTGGCCATGGTGACCTCCTTAAATTTCGGTGTTTGCGACAACCTCGTCGCTCTCGATGAACCCAATCTAATTTTCTTTACCGGGAAAGAGAATTACCTCAATATGCACATTACTTGTGAAGTAACGTCATAAATAGGATACCGAGATATGGATCGCGCCGCGGAAATGGAAATCTTTGTCCATGCTGTTGAAGAAGGAAGCTTCTCCGCAGCTGCCCGGACCATGCGTCTGTCACCCTCAGCGGTGTCAAAATACATTTCCCGACTGGAAGACCGCCTTGGCGCCCGTCTGTTAATGCGCACCACCCGTCAGCTCAGCCTGACGGAAGAAGGCCGCGCCTTTTACGAACGTGCGCGCACGATCTTGACCGAGATCGAAGAAGCCGAAGAAGTCGTCACCCAGCTTTATGCCGCCCCGCGTGGGACGCTGCGCATTAACGCATCGGTGGCCTTCACCAAAATGCAGGTGGTGCCGCTGATCCCGGAATTCCTCGCCCGTTATCCCGATGTGCGAATCGAGCTCACACTCGATGATAAGTTCACCGATCTGGTCAACGATGGCTATGATCTGGCCATTCGCTTGTCCGCGCTTGAAGATTCATCGCTGATTGCGCGTAAATATGCGGTCAACCGCCGCATGATCGTCGCATCGCCGGAATATCTCGAAAAAAATGGTATTCCCCGCGAACCCCAGGAATTGGAAAACCATAACTGTCTGCATCTGTCATCACGCGAAAGCTTCAATGACTGGCACTTTGAAACCCCGAACGGTCACGTCGCCTTCCGGGCACAAGGATCGTTTTCCGCCAATGACGGGGACGTTCTGCACGAAGCCGTTCTGGCCGGTCTGGGCATGGCGCGTTTGGCTGAATATCTGGTCCATGAAGATATCCGTACCGGCCGCCTGACCCCGGTTCTGACCGAATATGTCCATGATCAGGCGTGGATTTCGGCGGTGTATCCCCATAAACGCCATCTCTCGCCCAAGGTCCGCGCCTTTGTCGATTTCCTGGCTGAAAAATTCACCCCGGTCCCGCCGTGGGAGCTTGGCTTCCGCGATGCCCGTGCGGTTAAAAAGAACCCGGATGGCTCGACCGATACACGGACCACGGCAAGAGATATCGCCAAATAAGGCAGCCTAGAAAGTAAGTACTTTTTGATAAGCGCTGAAATCAAACCGAAACTGATATTCGGTTGAACGGCTAAGATCATCCAGAATGCGGCGTTCGCCAGTCCGGGCGAAGCCGCATTTTTCATAAAACCGATGCCCGGCCTCAAACCGCGTATCGGTCCACAGCATGACGGTCGCGCAAGTTGGATGATTTTGCCCTAGCCACGCCAATGCCTTGGCCATCATGCGCTGAGCCAAACCCTGACCACGGGTATCTTTATCAAGATAAACTTTATGAAGTTCGGCCTCAGCAGACTGGTCGTCATATTTCACGCCGAAACAGCCCACAATGCGATCCGCATCATCCACCGCGACCCAAATCCGACCATCGGCGTTTTTGAAATCATCGGCAACGGCATCAAGTTCGGGAAACTCGCCATCGCGATCAAACACACAACCCGGATATTCGCCAAACACTGCGTCAATCAGGGCTGCAATCCCGTCGCCATCGGGGTTAAAGGCCGGTCGAATGGTCAGGCCCGTAACGCTTCCCGAATTTCCGCCCGCATTTGGCCTTACAACACCCGATCCGCTCATCAGCCCAGAACCACACCCTTGGCAAGTTTGTCATAGCCGCGCAACACCGCATTGGCATCCATCGCCGCCTTGCCGGGACGCTGAATGCGGGTTGGACGCAAGGCCCCGCTGCCACAGCCAATGCTAAGCGCATCATCAAGGATCTCGCCAACCGGGCCGGATTGATCGGTTACAAGGGCGGCCTGCACCTTGATCCGTTCCTTACCCAGTTCGAAATAGGCCCCCGGCCAAGGAGTAAAGGCGCGAATTTTGCGCTCCAATGCTTGTGCATCATCGCTAAAATCAAGCTTGGCTTCGGACCGTTCAAGCTTCGCGGCATAGGTCACGCCATCTTCTGGCTGCTTGGTCGCAACCAACGCACCCTTGGGCAATTTTTCCAAGGCATCGACAATCATTTTCCCGCCAAGCGTTGCAAGATCATCATGCAGGGCATTGGCATAGGTTTCCGCCGTAATCGGGATTTCACCAATCAGCAACATATCCCCGGTATCAAGTCCGACATCCATCTGCATGATCGTCACACCCGTCGCGTCATCCCCGGCCAAAATCGCCCGCTGGATCGGGGCCGCCCCGCGCCAACGCGGCAAAAGCGATGCATGAATGTTCAAGCAACCATATTTTGGCGCATCCAAAATCGCCTTGGGCAGGATCAGGCCGTAAGCCGCGACCACCGCAACATCGAGATCAAGATCGGCAAACGCCTGCTTTTCCGCATCCGACTTAAGCGATACCGGCGTTCTGACTTCAATGCCGTGATCTTGCGCCCATGCATGCACCGGACTTGGTGTTTCCTTTTGCCCTCGCCCGGCAGGACGGGGCGGCTGGGAATAAACGCACACAACATCATGCCCGCCTGCGACCAGATCCTTTAACGCCACAAGGGCAAAATCTGGGGTTCCCATAAAGGCAATGCGCAGCTTGGTCATGATCTTGGTCCATTCATCATCAGGTCGGCGGTGATTTTTGATCTTCTGGCGGCAATTTGGCGCTATCTTGATCAAATGACAAGCCAAGCCTGCACCCAAACCAGCAATTCGAACAAATACAACGTAGACCACATCTGGCACGCCGATTGGAGCATGTCGGCCAAAGGCCGCTGGGTCGCCAAGGCCCGGCGATCCGATCATGGCTGGTTAATCCACGCGATTGAGCCGGTCGGGATGCTCAATCAATTTCGCCAATCCCTTTCTGATCTTGGTCATGATCAGACCATCTGGCTTGGCCTTGATATGCCGATCGGCTTTGTCGATTTCTGGTATGATGGCGCGAATGTTAAAGACTTTAAGACACTGCTTGGCCTGCTTCGTGGTGACAACTGGCAAAAATTCTTTGATGTTTGCAGTACACCCGATGAAATCACCTATAAGTGCCCATTTTACCCGAAAATTTCCGGCATCAAGGGCAGCGTCAAACGCGAACATCTTTTAACCGCCCTCGGCCTTACCGATTTCCGTCAATTGCATCGCCGTTGCGAGCTTGCGACCATTGATCGCAACGCCGCCTGTCCATCCTTCTGGACATTGGGTGCCAATCAAGTCGGTAAAGGCATGTTGCATGGCCTTGAAAACCTGATCATCCCCGGCCAGCAAGACGGCTTTCACATCTGGCCATTTTCCGGCGACCTTGCAGCCTGTACAAAACGCCCCGGTGTCACCCTGATTGAAACCTATCCCGGTGAAATCTATCGCTGGCTTGATATAAGTGAGTTGACTAAATCAAATCAAGATAGTCGTGCAATTGCCGTCAAACAGCTTGGTCTTTATGCCGCCCAAAACGCGATTGAAATCAGCCCGGCCGTAATGACCGATATCGCAACCGGCTTTGGCCCGAAACAGGGCAAGGATGATGCCTTTGACGCGCTGGTGGGGGTGATGGGACTGATCCGGATTGCCGATGGCAAACGCCCTGAACATCTTCCAATTGATCCGGTCATTACCGAACGCGAAGGCTGGATCGTTGGCATGGATGCCTGCACGATCAAACGCCAGACAAAATACCGGATAAAATAAAAGGGCCGGATACCCGGTCCTTTGCGCGTTTCAGATCAAATCAATCACGCAGATTTTTTCGTCTTCTGCAGCTTCTGAACCTTTTTCAGGATCATATTGCGTTTAAGCGCGCTGAGATAATCGGTGAACAAAACCCCGTCAAGATGATCGATCTCATGCTGGATGCAGGTGGCAAGCAGACCGTCTGCTTCGATCTCGTGCTCTTTGCCATTTTCATCCAGATACCGCATGCCGACTTCGGCCGGGCGTTCGACATCGGCATATTGATCCGGGATCGACAAACAACCTTCCTGATAAACCGCCATTTCTCCCGATTCCCAGATGATTTCCGGGTTGATCAGTTTCAGCGGCTTTGACTTTTCTTCTTCATCAGAAACATCCATGACCACAACGCGCTTCATCACACCGATCTGCGGTGCGGCCAAACCAATGCCCGGCGCCGCGTACATGGTTTCAAGCATGTCATCAAGAAGTTGTCTGATCTCATCATTCACGTCCGTAACCGGCTCACATTCCTTTTTCAGGCGCGGGTCTGGAACGATAAGAATTTCACGCAGGGCCATGGGTCTTTATTCCGATTTCGAACTAAATTCTATACACAATAATAGCAAATTTCGCGCTTCGAAATAAGGTTTCCCAGCACCCAAGTCAAGCAAACTGCCCAATCTGGCAGAGATATCAGTCATGCTCTATCGCGTTTGAGCTCTCATTTTTATCACCATCGGCACCTTCGTCGTCCGGCCCGGCGAGTAATTCCAGCTTGGTCACATCGCGGACATGGGTTTCAGAAGGTGCTGGTTCTTCGATCATGCGATCATCGGCAACGATATGCTTTTCCTTCAATTTACGCGCGGAGACCAGAACCGATCCTTCAAGCGATCCAAGAGTTTTATTGTAATTCTTGACCGTGCTTTCAAGGGATTTGCCCATCAAACTGAAGTTTTTGGCGAGCGTGCCAAGGCGGTCAAACAATTGCTGGCCAATCTCGCTGATATCGCGCGCATTCTCGGCCAAGGCTTCCTGTCGCCAGCCATATGAAACGGCCTTAAGCAACCCAAGCAAGGTTGTCGGCGTCGCAAGGATCACCCCGTCGCGGAAACTGTCCTCAATCAGGCGCGGGTCCCGTTCAAGGGCCGCCGAGAAGAAGCTTTCACCCGGCAAGAACAGCACGACGAATTCCGGGCTATCAACCGATTTCCAATAGGATTTTTTCGACAGATCCGAGATCACCTTGCGCACATTGGTCACATAGGTCCCCATCAATGCTTCGCGGCGATCATCATCATATTTTTCGTCAATTGCTTCGAGATAGGCCGATGTCGGGGCCTTGGCATCGACAACGATGTTCTTGCCACCCGGAAGGTGAATGACCATGTCGGGCTTTTGAACGCCTTCGTCGGTGTTGAAATGCACCTGTTCGTCAAAGTCACAATGTTTGAGCATCCCGGCCAGCTCGACAATACGTTTAAGCTGCAACTCACCCCATTTCCCTGACACCGATGAACTCGACCGAAGGGCGGAGCTTAGCGTCTGGGTTTCCTTGGTCAGTCGGGTCTGTGATTGCACAAGGGTCCCGACCTGTTCGCGCAATTCGCCGTAAGCTTCCTTGCGGTTTTTTTCAAGTTCATTAACCTTGGTATCAAAGGCCTCAAGACGTTCTTTGATGGGTTTAACGATTCCGTCAATTGCCTGCTGGCGTTTTTCAAGGTCACCCTTGGCCCCTTCCTGCAAACGCGAAAAGTTTTCCCGCGCCAGCTTCATGAACTCGTCATTATTGACCTTCAGCGCATCGGATGACAAAGCCTTGAAACTATCAAGCAACTTGATCTTGGCATCTTCCAGCATCGCAAGCTTTTCAGCCGCGGCTTCGCGTTCTTTTTCCAACGCGGTTTCAAGTTCCGATCCTTTTTCTCGCCAATGATCAAGCGTAACGCGAAGTTCTTTCATCTCGGCTTCAAGAATGGGGACACGGTTGGCCGTGGTTTCGGCAATCGCGCGTTTTTCAGACGTCTCGGACAACTTGTCGCGGGTGATGGCCAATTCAGCGGCCAAATCACGCCGGGTGGCTTCGGTCTGTTCAAGCTGAGAAGCCAAAAGGGCTGTGCGCGACTCTATATCTTTATTGGCCGCATCCTTGACGCGCTTTACCGCTACCACACCATAGATAATTGCCGCCACAGCAACCGCCAAAGCCCCTGCGCCCAAATATATCGGATCCATCATCCCACCATTCCATGATCATTTGCGTTCTTTGTATCTGTTTTGTTCCATCAAATCCACAACCGAACGGCCTTAATTTCGCGCAAGACCTATCTGAATTTATGTCACTGATGACTGGCGAAAATTTAAATTTCCGCTATATATCAAATAGATAGTTATGATCCGTCACGATATCACGTTAAGGTTGAACCTTTCTAAAACCCCCACCAACCGGACGTCCCGAAACACTCAACCCCGAAATTCAACAAGCAATCCGCCAGTTTCCGCATCACGGCCCCCGTCTTAAGTTGTATTTCCTGAACATCTTCTGCGCACTAGCATAGGGCGCAAGCGACAGGATTACTTTTAGGGTGCTGCGTTTCCGCTACGGAACTGCTTGCAACGACAAAAGTCTGATCTCTGAACCGCACCGAAATATCGCATCGGCAAAGGGCCTGCTTCTGATCTGTGACAGAACAACAAGCCACTGTCGGATGTGAATGGAAAGACCACAGGAAACGAACAAGAGGCCACATATGTCTGCGAACGTTTATCCCGTCCCCGGCGACATCGCAAAGAGCGCCCTGATCGACAAGTCGAAATACGACGCCATGTACAAACAGTCGGTCGAAGATCCGGACGGCTTCTGGGGCGAACATGGCAAACGCATCGACTGGATCAAGCCATACACCAAGGTCAAAAATGTCAGCTTTGACACCAAAGACCTTTACATCAAATGGTATGAAGACGGCACGCTGAACGTTTCGGCCAACTGTCTTGACCGTCATCTGGAAAAACGTGGCGATCAGACCGCCATCATTTTCGAAGGCGATGATCCAAGCGTTTCCGAACACATCACCTATCGCGATCTGTATGAGCGCACCTGCCGTTTCGCCAATGCCCTGAAATCGATGGGTGTGAGCAAAGGCGACCGCGTTGTCATCTATCTGCCGATGATCCCCGAGGCGACCGTTGCCATGCTGGCCTGTGCCCGTATCGGTGCCATCCATTCCATCGTGTTTGGCGGCTTCTCACCCGAAGCCCTTGCCGGTCGCGTTGAAGATTGCGGTGCCAAGGTTGTCATCACATCTGACGAAGGCCTGCGTGGCGGTCGTGCGGTTCCGCTTAAACGCAATGCCGACGAAGCTTTGTCGCATCCGGGTGTGAAATCGGTTGAAAAACTGGTTGTGGTCAAACGTACCGGCAAAGACGTTGCATGGAATGATGCCCGCGACGTCTGGTATCACGAAGCCTGTGCCGCAGCATCGCCTGATTGCCCCCCGACCGAGGTCAATGCCGAAGACCCGCTTTTCGTTCTTTATACCTCGGGCTCGACCGGCAAGCCAAAAGGCGTTCTGCATACATCGGGCGGTTACCTTGTGTACGCCTCGATGACCCACGAATATGTCTTTGATTACCATGATGGCGATATTTACTGGTGCACGGCCGATGTTGGCTGGGTCACCGGTCACAGCTATATCGTCTATGGCCCGCTGGCCAATGGTGCCACGACCCTGATGTTCGAAGGTGTGCCAAGCTATCCGGACGCATCACGCTTCTGGCAGGTCTGTGAAAAGCACAAGGTCAATATTTTCTACACCGCACCAACCGCCATCCGTGCGCTAATGCGCGAAGGCGAAAGCTGGGTCAACAAGGCCGATCTTTCAAGCTTGCGTATCCTTGGCTCGGTCGGGGAACCGATCAACCCCGAAGCCTGGGAATGGTATAACCAGCATGTCGGCAAGGGCACGTGCCCGATTGTCGATACCTGGTGGCAGACCGAAACCGGCGGGATTTTGATCACCCCGCTTCCGGGTGCAACCGATTTGAAACCGGGCTCGGCAACCCTGCCGTTCTTTGGTGTGCAGCCGGCATTGTATGACAATGAAGGCAAGGAACTTGAAGGCACGACCGATGGCAACCTTGTGATCAAGGATAGCTGGCCGGGCCAGATGCGTACCGTTTACGGCGATCATGAACGCTTTATCCAGACCTATTTCAGCACGTTTGCCAATGTCTACACGACAGGCGATGGCGCCCGCCGTGATGATGATGGCTACTACTGGATCACAGGCCGCGTCGATGACGTGATCAACGTATCGGGTCACCGCATGGGGACGGCTGAAGTCGAAAGTGCGCTTGTTGCTCATCCAAAAGTCGCCGAGGCCGCCGTGGTTGGCGTTCCACACGACATTAAGGGTCAGGGAATCTATGCCTATGTCACGCTCAATGCCGACGAAGAACCAAACGAAGAGCTGCGTCTTGAACTGGTTAAATGGGTCCGCAAAGAAATCGGTCCAATCGCCAGCCCCGACTTCCTGCAATGGTCGCCGGGTCTTCCGAAAACCCGTTCGGGCAAAATCATGCGCCGTATCCTGCGCAAGATTGCCGCAAACGAATATGACCAGCTTGGCGATACCTCGACCCTTGCCGATCCCGGCGTTGTCGATGATCTGATCGATAACCGTCAGAACCGCTAACCCGTCTGGCATCAACCCGTTGATTTTACAAGGCCCCGATGCAGTTGCACCGGGGCCTTTGCCGTTCGCGCACATGCCCTTTCCCGACGCGTTTCGATATTCCCGGTTGTGCTGGTTCTGGAATTGCTATAAGTAAACGGCGCTGCGATGCAGCATTTTTTGCTTATCCTTATTATGGACATGAGGCCGATGTAAGAACTGTTTCGATAAATTCCTGCCTGCGACCGGTCTGATTTTTTTCAGCGCCGATGTTACACGCATGGCAGTGACGAAACAGCGTTCGGCCTACCCAAATTCCTGAATTCTATATGTTCTTTGTTCGCCAGATAGCGCGGCAATATGCAAATTTCGACTGGAGATAAGTCTGTGAACACCGATTTCCTTCCGCGATTGCGGACCGAATGGTTTGGCAATATCCGTGGTGACATTCTGGCCGGGATCGTTGTGGCCCTTGCCCTGATCCCCGAAGCCATCGCCTTTTCGATCATCGCCGGGGTTGACCCGAAGGTCGGGCTTTATGCCTCTTTCTCGATTGCGGTGATCACCGCCATTGTCGGGGGGCGTCCGGGCATGATTTCGGCCGCCACGGCTGCAACCGCGGTTCTGATGATCACGCTGGTGCGCGAACACGGGCTTGAATATCTCCTCGCCGCAACAGTTCTTGCCGGCCTGTTGCAGATTGTCGCCGGGATTTTCAAACTGGGTTATGTCATGCGGTTTGTCTCCAAATCGGTAATGACCGGCTTTGTCAATGCGCTGGCCATCCTGATCTTTATGGCGCAATTGCCCGAACTGACCAATGTGACCTGGGTGACCTACGCCATGGTCGCGGGTGGCCTTGCGATCATTTATCTGTTCCCGCGCATCACCAAAGTCATCCCCTCACCGCTGGTCTGCATCATTGTCCTGACGGTTATATCGCTGTTCATCAATGCCGATCTGCGCACCGTGGGTGATATGGGCGAACTGCCCTCGACCCTGCCGATCTTCCTGATCCCCGATATTCCGCTAAATCTTGAAACCCTGATGATCATTCTGCCCTATTCGGCAGCAGTCGCGGTTGTCGGGTTGCTGGAATCCCTGATGACCGCCCAGATTGTCGATGATCTGACCGACACGCCGTCCAACAAGAACCGCGAATGCATTGGTCAGGGTATCGCCAATACTGCCACCGGCTTTATCGGCGGCATGGCGGGCTGTGCGATGATCGGCCAATCGGTGATCAATGTGAAATCCGGTGGTCGCGGGCGTCTGTCGACCTTTGTTGCCGGAATTTTCCTGCTGTTCATGATTGTCGTGTTGAGCGATATCGTCAGCATCATTCCGATGGCCGCCCTTGTTGCCATCATGATCATGGTATCCATCGGCACATTTAGCTGGTCGTCGATCAAGAACCTGCGCGAACATCCGCGCAGTTCATCCATCGTCATGCTGGCCACCGTGGTTACGGTTGTCGGCACCCACAATCTTGCCATCGGGGTTCTGGTCGGTGTCCTTTTGTCGGGCATTTTCTTTGCCTGGAAGATTTCCCAGATTTTCCGCGTGTCCAGCACGCTTTCAGAAGATAGCAGCCATCGAACCTATCTGGTCGAAGGACAGGTGTTCTTTGCCTCGGCGGATGATTTTACCGCCGCCTTTGACTTCAAGGAAGCACTGGACAAGGTCACCATCGATGTCAGCCACGCGCATATTTGGGACATTTCAAGTGTTGCATCACTCGACATGGTCGTGCTCAAATTCCGCCGTGAAGGGGCCGAGGTCGAATTGATCGGTCTCAATGAAGCCAGCGAGACAATCGTCGATAAACTGGCCATCCACGACAAGCCCGGCGCGCTTGAACGCCTGATGGGCCACTAAGCCCACAGGGCAAGGGAAAAGGGAAACGATCCATGACACATCTGATCGCACTGATAGACGGATCAAGTTATTCGCAAAGTGTCTGTGACCTGACCCGTTGGGTTGCGGAGCGCACCGATGCCTCGGTTGATTTGATGCATGTGCTGGGCCGTCGCGGCGTTGGCTCCGAGTCCGCCGACCTAAGCGGTAATCTCAAGCTTGGTGCGCGCTCAGCCTTGCTGGCCGAACTGGCTGATCTCGATGAACAGAAAAACAAGCTTGAACTCAAGCGCGGCCGTTTGCTGCTTGAAGACGCCAAGACCGGACTTGAAGAAGCAGGCCTTGCCAAGGTCGGAACCAAGCTTCGTCATGGTGATCTGATTGACAGCGTGACCGAGTTTGAAGGCGACGCCGATCTGATTCTGATTGGCAAACGCGGTGAAGCCGCCGATTTCGCCAAGCTGCATCTCGGCTCCAACCTTGAACGGGTGGTGCGCGCCGCCCACAAACCGGTTCTGGTCGCCTCGCGTGCATTCAAGCCGATCCATAAATTCCTGATTGCCTTTGATGGCGGCGAAAGTGCGATGAAGGCCGTGCGCCACATCGCATCGGGCAAGTTGTTTACCGGCCTCCCTTGCGTGCTTCTGACTGTTGGCAAGCCATCTGATGCCTTGCAGGAAAAGCTTGATCAGGCGGCCGAAATCCTGCGCAAGGCCGGATATGACGTCGATGCCGGGTTTGCATCAGGCGAACCCGAAGACGTGATCAAGGCCAAGATCGAAACCGACAATATCGACCTTCTGGTCATGGGGGCCTATGGCCATTCACGCATCCGCAACCTGATCATTGGCAGCACCACCACCGAAATGGTGCGCTCCTGCCACGTTCCGGTGATGATGTTCCGCTAACAGCGCTTATTTTTACAATCATCAGACAATAAAAAGCCCGGCAGATGACCTGCCGGGCTTTTGTCATACAAATAGACAATGCGTAATTAACGCAGCATGAAGCGCCCGAGATTGGCGTTGATCTGACGTTCAAGTTCGCGGTCCAGATCCATCAAAATGGCAGATGTTTCTTCATAGATCGCTTGTTCGCGTTCAGAAACCGACATCGATTCCGACAAGGTACGCGACCGGGCTGCCATCGCCTGCACTTCGCCCTTCTGAACACCATTGGCATCAAGAAGTTCAAGCTTGGCGGCAACCTTCAGATCAATCTTGTCGGACTGATCATCGGTAAAAACGCCCTTGATGCCCTTGGTGGTTTTAAGGCTGTCTGACGTGATCGATGCTTCGGTCACGGAATAGCGCAGCATATCGCTGGTCCCGGCCGTCTGAATGCGGTCATCGGGCCAGTTCATTGCCATTTTGCCCAGACTAAAGGGCACATCCGATGCAATCGATCCGTCCGGCGACCCGTTCCAGGCCGCGACTTTTTCAATCGGACCGGCAGCAAAAACGATCGGCGGCAAATGGCGCCATGTCACATCCGGATAGGTCGCGACCGGCCCACTTGTGCATGCGGCCAAAAGCGCAATCGCAGCCCCGGCCAGTGCGGTACGCAAACCATTGATGGACAATAGCTTCATGACTTCAAACTCCTCTGCCACGCAGATCTATATTCAAAAAAGTGTATGACTCGCCATACAAATAACGCCACCACGGCCCTTTGGTTCCATGGTGACGTTGCTTGATGATTAAGGCAAGGCTATGACAGCGCAAAAGCGCTTTAAGACCCTGAAACTTTTAGGAACTCTTGCCTTCAGTCTCGGCTCCAGCATCCGCCTCGCTTGCCTTGAACGCCCGAAGGTCTGCTTCGTTAAAGCCATATCGCGTGTTGCAGAACTGGCACGATACGCCGACTTCGCCGGTATCGGCTTCGCGCATCGCCAGCAATTCTTCAAGCGGATAGCTTGCAAGCGCGCCTTCGATTTTATGACGCGAACAGCGGCATTTGAACTGAAGGGCGGCCTGTTCATAGACACGCGGTTCTTCGTCATGGAACAGACGCCAGATCAGATCATGCGCCGACAGCGAAATATCGACAAGCTCGGTCTCGGTCGCACTCGACATCAGAATGGTCGAACGGTTCCAGTCTTCGGCAACCTTTTCGGCCTCTTCCGGGGTCGCGGCATCGCCCGATGCACTGACGGGCATGCGCTGTAAGAACAATCCACCAACCCACCAATCGGTACCGGCTTCACCCCGGTGAACTTCGAGTTTGAAATTGGTTTCAAGCTGTTCGGACTGACGGAAATAGGATTCAGCACATTCCGAAAGCGTTTCGCCCTCAAGCGATACAATCCCCTGATAGCGTTCATGCTCATCACCCTGATCGACGGTAAAGGCGATATGCCCGCTGCCCATCAGTTTATGAACCTGACCGCGAAGCGCATCTTCGCCGCCTTCTTCCGCTGCGATCATGGCATTGAGGCGTTCTTCATCGACCCGAAGACAGGCGCGAATATTGCCGTCACTATCCACATCGACCACCAGCATGCTGATCGGGCCGTCTGAGGATGTCTGAAGGGTGAACAACCCTTCATATTTCAGGGCTGACGACAAAAGAACCGCAAGACCAATGATCTCGGCCAACAGATGGTTGGCAAGTAACGGGTAACTGTGCTGACCGATGATGGTCTGCACGGTCGGGCCAAGGCGCGTGAAGCGGCCACGGATATTGGAATGATCCAGCGTGAAAGGCTGGCAAAAATCGACAGCGATCTGCATGTTCGGCTTCCGGTTGTGAGGGGCACGGCTCATTAATTTGATCGGAATGGTCAATCAGATTAATGGGTCCTGACCCTGAGTGTTTGGGGCCGTATAACAAGACCAACCCCGGATTGTCGAGGCGCTTTCATCAAGTGCCTGACAGCATAACAAAGGGCGGCCAAAGCCGCCCTTCAAATTCGACATGCCTTATTTAGGCACCGCAATCAGGATGGCAAGCCGTTGAAGCAGTATAGCAGAACCCCTTTCTGCGCATGCAGACGGTTTTCCGCTTCGTCAAAGACCACAGACTGCGGACCATCAATCACCTCATCGGTGACTTCTTCATTTCGGTGCGCAGGCAGGCAATGCATGAAGATCGCATCATCCTTGGCCTGTGCCATGGTCTTGGCGTTGATCTGATAGGGTGCAAGCGCTTCCATGCGAGAATCGTAATCTTCATCCCCCATCGAAATCCAGCAATCGGTCACGACCACATCGGCCCCTTCAAGCGCGCTATCAAGATCGGTCAAACGGACTTTACCGCCTTCGGCATTGGCGGTTTCAATCAAGCCCTGATTTGGGCGATAACCCGCAGGACACGCCATATCAAGCGAGAAGCCAAATTTCGACGCCCCGTGAATAAAGGATGTCAGAACGTTATTACCATCGCCGACCCATGCGATTTTAAGGCCTTCAAGCTTACCCTTATGTTCCTTGATCGTCATAAGGTCGGCCATGATCTGGCACGGGTGACTTTGATCGGTCAGGCCATTGATCACCGGCACCGTGGCATATTTCGCCAGTTCCAGAAGTTTGGATTCATCGGTGGTGCGGATCATGATGGCATCAACAAACCGCGACAAAACGCGTGCGGTATCGGCGATGGTTTCACCGCGGCCAAGCTGGGTGCTATCGGAATCAAGAATAACAACATCGCCGCCAAGCTGGCGCATGCCAACTTCAAAGGAAACGCGCGTACGGGTCGATGGTTTTTCAAAAATCAGTGCAAGCGTCTTGCCCGCAAGCGGCTTGTCCCCAAACGGGGCCTTGCCTGCCTTTTCGGAATCGCCAAGGGCGATAATATCTTGCAACGTTCCCGACGATAATTTGTCGAGATCCAGAAAATGGCGAATATCGGTCATAAGTTCGTCTTCCTTCCTGCGCCCTTATTTCGTCAGGGCTGCCGCGCACGCGTCAATAGCTGCCAGCGCCTCGTCGACATGGGATTTCGTGATGTTAAGCGGCGGCAAAAGGCGCACCACATTGTCGCCTGCCGGAACCGTCAAAAGGTTCAACTCACGCAATTTGGCAACAACATCAACATTGGTCGGCACGGTTTTCATACCTAATAAAAGGCCCATGCCGCGTACTTCTTCGATAAAGCCCGGATGTTTCCGGGCAATGGCATCAAGCCCGTCGCGGATCAACTGGCTCATGTCCAGAACATGATCCATGAAACCGGGTTTCAGAATTTCATCCAGCACCGCATTGGCCGCCGCCATCGCAAGCGGATTGCCTCCAAATGTCGTGCCATGCATGCCTGCCGGAAGGGCAACAGCCGCCTTTTCACTGGCCAGAAGCGCCCCGACCGGGAACCCGCCGCCAAGACCCTTGGCCGAGGAAACCACATCAGGCACCATGTCCGACCATTCATAGGCAAACAGTTTACCGGTTCGGCCAATGCCGGTTTGAACTTCGTCAAACATCACCAGCATGCCGAACTCGTCGGCTGCCTTGCGCACCCCTTCAAGATACCCTTCTGGCGGACGGCAAATGCCGCCTTCCCCCTGAATAGGCTCGATCAGGATCCCGCCGGTATTGGGCGTGATCGCATCGCGCAATTCGTTCAGATTGCCAAAAGCCACCCGGTCGAACCCTTCGGGCATCGGACCGAAACCTTCGCGGTATTTATCGCTATAACCTGCGGTCAGCGTGCCAAGGGTACGGCCATGAAACGCATTGGTCGCAACCAAAATGCGGTTCTTTTCCGGGGTGCCCGACACATGCTGATACCGCCGGAGCATCTTGATGCCGGCTTCGTTGGCCTCGGCCCCCGAATTACAGAAAAACACCGTATCGGCAAAACTGTTGGCAACAAGCCGTTCGGCCAGCTTTTCCTGACCGGGAATCCGATACAGGTTCGAGGTATGCCAAAGCTTGCCAACCTGCTCGGTCAGCATTTTAACAAGGTGCGGGTGCGCATGGCCAAGCGTGTTGACCGCAATACCCGACCCGAAATCAAGGAATCGTCGGCCGCCCTGCGCATAGAGATAAGGTCCATCACCTTTCTCAAAGGCCAAATCGGCCCGCGCATAGGTCGGCATGACGGGAGTAATCACTTTTTCATTCCTTATTTCGGGTAAAAACTTGGTTCTTGACCGTTTGGTCAATGCCGGCAGAATACCGGGAAGCCGGGGAGTATCAAGAGATTCGCTATCCCTGTCAACGTCGCAAAAAGCACTTAGATCGTAGTTTCGCACATGACACTGAAAATGAAAAAGGACAGCATCCATCAAAGGCTGCTGTCCTTTTTGTTCGCTGTGGTGCCAAACGGCACAATATGGCGGTGTTATGCCTTAAGCTTATAACCGCTTTTGATCATGCGATAGCACAGCAACCAAAGGGCAGCATTCACCGCTGCCATCACAATGACGCCGGTCATGATCGTGCCATCGGAAATCCCGGTAAAGCCATAACGGAACCCGTCAATCATGTAAAAGAACGGGTTAAAATGCACCAACACCTGACCGGCTTCCGGCAGGCTTTGCGCACTGTAAAACGTACCTGACAGGAACGATAACGGGGTGACGACAAAGTTGGTCACAACTGCGATATGATCGAACTTCTCGGCCCACACACCACCGGCAATCCCGACAAGGGCAAGCATCAAGGATGCCGAAATCCCGAAATACAGGATCGCCCAGATGTTATGGATGCGAAGCTCGACAAAGAAAGCCATGAAAATCGCCGTCACCACGCCGACAACCACACCACGCGTCACCGCGCCAAAGGCGAATCCGGCAACCAGTTCACCCGCCGAAAGCGGCGGCATCAAAACATCGACAATATTGCCCTGCACCTTTGCAATCGTGATCGAGCTTGATGAGTTGGCAAAGGCATTTTGCACCATTGTCATCATGATCAGGCCGGGTGCCAGGAAGGTGGAAAACGCAATACCGTTTACCGTTTCAACCGCACGGCCAAGGGCCAGCAGGAAGACGGCAAGAAACAGCAAGCTGGTGACAACGGGTGCCGCAACAGTTTGCAGATGCACATTCAGAAACCGGCGGACTTCTTTGGCATAAAGTGTCCAAAGGCCAAGCCAGTTCACCGCACCCAGTTGACGTGGGGCTAATTCGTTCATGAAATTTCCTTCGGAAAAATGCAGACATTTGCGCGTAAAATAGGGAGAGTGGGGTACTTGTTGCAAGGGTGCGTATTCATTCATGACGGCTGATATGAACGATAAACAGCGTCAAGGCCCGGAAACAGTGGCGTTAGAGCCTGAAAAAAAGCTTGGCGGCAACGCCCGTTTTGCCAGTTCCGGGGCCAAAAATTCAAAGAACACGCAACGCGATCCCAAACGACCGCGCAAAGTCACTCGCGACTATCTGATGAATTATGCCACCTGGTATCTCGAACGGTTTACCGCCTCGCGTGCCCGGCTTGAAAAACTGATGCGTGGCAAAATCCGTATTTCGGCGGCCGAATATGGAACCGATCCCGACGAAGCCGTTCAATGGATGAATTCGGTTCTATCGGCCTGCGAGAAAGCCGGTTTCATCAATGATGATGCCTATGCCAAGGGCCGTGCGCGATCATTGCTGCGTAAGGGCAAGGCCATCCGGGTGATTGCTGCTGATTTATCCGCACGCGGCATCGCCGCCCATCAAATTGATCAGGCCATCACGGACTTAAAGGCCGAGGCCGAACAGGCCGCATATGAAGATGTACGCGGCACCGATCCCAATATTGCCGCGGCCGCCGCCTATGCCAGACGCCGCCGCCTTGGCCCGTGGCGCCGACCCGATATTCGCGAAGAAAAACGCGACAAGGATATGGCCGCCCTCGCCCGCCAGGGATTTGGCTATGACACCGCCACCCGCATCATCAATAGCGACCTTGACGAACTGAGCGATCTTTTGTCCATGATCGACGGCATTTGATTGATCGGCCAATGCCCGTTATCAACAAACATCTTTTCCCCGATACGGAGACTCAAGACATGATGGTCCGCATCTATCACAATCCACGCTGTTCAAAATCCCGCCAGACCTTGGCACTGATTGAAGAACAGGGCATCACGCCTGATGTGATTGCCTATCTTGATACGCCACCCACCCCGCAGGAGCTTTCGGGCATTCTTGATATGCTCGGCATGAAACCCGAAGACATCCTGCGCAAGAAAGAAGCCAGGGAAGAAGGCATTGCTGATTTGCGCGGTGATGATCTGATCGAAGCCCTTTGTGCCCATCCGCGCGCGATTGAACGCCCGATTGTGGTAAATGGTGACAAAGCAACCCTTGGCCGACCGCCAGAAAGCGTTCTGGAAATTTTGTAACACCAAGGGCGACAGGTTTCCGCCTTCGCGGGAACGACGGCGAACGATTTTGTCGTCATGCCTGCGCAGGCGGGCATCCACCCGCAAACAACCGGCAATCAGCTAAGATCGCGAAACACCGCCAATTTCAAACGCCTGTGCCCGTTCGGCATGGGCGTTTTTCGTAATTAGTTAAAGTAGAACGCTCCCGATGCCATTATGTCTATGCGATAGAAACGCAAAACAAGACCACATATCGGGAGGCCATTGATGATTGCCGCATTCGCCCTGATCCTCGTTTGCCAATTATTTGGCGAAGTCATATCGGAATTGTTCGACATGCCCGTTCCCGGCCCGGTGATCGGGCTGGTGCTGTTGTTCTTTGGCCTGTTGATCAGCCGCAAGCCGCCCAAAGTCCTGACCGACGCGGCAGATAACCTTCTGATCCATTTTTCATTGCTGTTTGTGCCTGCCGGTGTCGGCGTTGTCACCCAGATTGACCGCCTTAAGGGCGACTGGCTGCCGATTGCAGCGGCCCTGATCGTATCGACCTTGCTCGCGATTGTTCTCACGGCGATGTTGATGTCCAAACTGCTGCCCAAACCAACCGATGCGTCCGCTGCGACCAATGCAAAGGATGCCTCGTAATGGAAACCGACATCACACAGCTTTGGGTCTATCTATCAGCCAAACCACTGACCGGGTTAACCATCACCCTTGTTGCCTATGCCATCGGGTTCTGGCTGTATCAGAAAAGCAACCGCAACCCGATCTGCAATCCGGTGGTGATTGCCATCGCCCTGATCGCGTTTCTGCTGAACATCACCGATACGCCCTATGCCACCTATTTCGAAGGCGCGCAGTTCGTGCACTTCCTGCTTGGTCCGGCAACGGTTGCCCTCGCCGTCCCGCTGTTTCGTCAGACCGAAACCCTGAAACGTGCGATGCCCGTCATTGTCTTTGGCGTTTTGTTTGGATCATTGGTCGCCAGTGCAAGCACGGTTCTTTTGGCATGGGCCTTGGGGGCAAGCCCGGAAACGCTGGCATCTTTGGCGCCAAAATCGGTCACCACCCCGGTTGCCATGGGCATTGCCGATGAAATTGGCGGGGTTCCGGCCCTGACCGCTGTTTGCGTGATTGCAACCGGCATTGTCGGTGCGACATTGGGCCCGATGGTGATGAATATGGCGGGTTTAAAAGACTGGCGTGCGCGGGGATTTGCCATGGGGGTCGGATCACACGGGATCGGGACTGCCCGTGCGTTTCAGGTCAATGAAACCGCCGGGGCCTTTTCCGGTTTGGCCATGGGGCTGAATACCATGGCCACCGCAATCACCATTCCGTTTTTATGGCATTGGATATTCGGGTGAGCCGAAGCTCACCCGAAAGAACGCATTAACCTGCACGCAGTTTGGTCAGGAACTCTGAAACAGTTCCTTGCAGGGTATCGATCTGTTTCGCCAGATCACCAACAGTGGTGTCAAGCTCACCCGCAGCAGCACCACTGCTGCTGGCAGCCTGATGGATCTCATCCATGTTGGCGACCACTTCGGTCGATCCGGTTGAGGCACTGGTTGCGCTATTGGCAATTTCGTTCACAGCCGAGTTTTGTTCAGACACGGCAGACGAAATACCGTTGGCAATCTCGCTGATTGACGAAATTGTCTGGGTGACCTTTTCGATGGCTTCAACCGTAACCTTGGTTTCACCCTGAATTGCCCCGATCTGCTGGGCAATTTCCTCGGTCGCTTTGGCCGTCTGGTTGGCAAGATTTTTAACTTCTTGCGCCACAACGGCAAAGCCTTTGCCCGCTTCACCCGCACGGGCCGCTTCAATTGTTGCATTCAGGGCCAAAAGGTTGGTCTGCGATGCAATATCGTTAATCAGGCTAACAACCTGACCAATGCGTTCTGCAGCCTCGGCAAGCCCACCGACCATTTCATTGGCCCTTGATGCTTCTCCTACAGCAGCCTCGGCAATCGAAGTTGATTCACTTACCTGCCCGCCGATTGCGCTAATGGATGCAGATAGTTCTTCGGTCGCCGCAGCAACCGTCTGAACATTGCGTGCCGAATCATTGGCCGCTTCTGACACCTTCTGGCTTTGATGAACCGAATGATTTGCAGAATTGCGCATTTGCTCGGTGGATTTCAACATGCCACCCGTTGCCGCACGGACCGATGAAACAATCTGCCCGATGGTTTGTTCAAGGTCTTCGGCAAGACGGTTACGCTGCGCAATATTTTCTTGTTCAGAACGCTTTTCAGCAGCAACACGTGCTTCTTCGGCTTCGCCGATCTTTGCTGCCGTTTCACGCCACCGCACCAGACCACTTGCGATCAGGCCGATCTCGTCCTTACGTTCGGTAAAGGAAACTTCCTCGCTAAAATCGCGATCCACAAACCGCGAAATCGTATGGCTGAGAACGGCGAGTGGTCCAAGCTGCCAACGGAGCAACAACAAGAGAAGAAGTGCGGATACAACCCCGACGATCACGCCAACAATTGCAATCCGGGCTTCGATCTCGCCTGCAACGGCTGCGACTTCCGCCTTTTTGATCCCGACATAAAGGATACCAAGAACATCACCAGCCGGTGTCATGATCGGGCTGTATTGGGTGACATATTCGGTGCCAAGAATTAAGGCCTCGCCACGGAATGTATTGCCCGACATGATTGGCGCATATGCAGCACTGCCTTTGCCAAGCATCGTGCCAACCGCGCGGTTGCCATCGGGTTTGATGATGTTGGTCGAAACGCGGATAAAGTCTTTCTCGGCGGGAACATAGGCGAATACCGTGGCCGTCTGGCCCGTTGCCGTTCCGATCCGGTCAATTAAGGCGTGTGATGACAAATCCGGGATTTCCGGCATCACCAGCTTTGATGTTTCACCGTCTTTTGTAATCGTCATGGTGAAGTCAGGATTGGCATCCTGCAGCAACAATGCTGCAACACGCAGATTAAGTTTTTGCGACGCAAGACTATCGCTGGCAACTTGTTGATCAACACGCTGCATGATCAACACACCAAGCAATATAACACCCCCGATAAGGATGGCGACGGCAGCCAAGGCAACTTTCAAAATCAGACTCTTAGACATGATCACTCTCTATTCGCCATTGCAACCTAAATCAAAATTTCGGATAACAATCATGGATTTTAAGGCACATTTCCTTTTGGTCTTAGCGCCGGAATTTGGCTTCCTTATAAAGTATAAAATAACAGGATTAATCCTGTTGTATAGGACTTAACACCATACTATTGAATAGGTTCTGATCTAGTCTTTAACGGTTCAATAAACATCAACCGAACATGACCACGCGCCAAACACACAAAAACCATGCCCTGTCAAAGCACACAGCTTGTCAATTTGGATATGAAGATTGTCTATTGAAGAAAAAACATCAGACCGGTAAAGGCACGCAATCCCGTTCAAAAGGTTAGGGTTCAGACCCTAGTAATCGACCTTAACGAAGTATAATCCATCTGCCGGTGCTGTCGGGCCACCTGCGGCACGGTTGCAGGCCTCAAGCGCGTGTTTCACATCAATCGGCTTCCAGCTGCCCTTGCCAACCAGAACCAGTGTTCCGACCATATTGCGGACCTGATGATGGAGGAATGACCGGCTTTCGGTGTGGACACGGATTTCAAGCGGGTTTTCGTGGCTGCGCGTGACTTCAAGCTTTTCCAGCGTCTTGACCGGGCTGTTGGCCTGACATTCGCTGGCCCGGAAACTGGTGAAATCAAACGTGCCGATCAAATGCTGGGCGGCTTCGTTCATTGCATCAATATCAAGCGGCTTATAAATGCCCCATGCAAGGCCTGCTTCAAACGTTAGCGGGGCGCGGCGATTGATAATGCGATACATGTAATAGCGTTTTTTCGATGAAAAACGGGCATGGAAATCTTCGGTTACTTCATCGCAAACTTTGACCGCAACCGGGGCCGGTTTGAGGTAATGATTGATCGCATTCATCACGGCCTCGGCCGGGTAGTATTTTGGCAGGTCAAAATGCACCACCTGACCAAGCGCATGCACCCCGGCATCGGTCCGCCCCGAAACATAAACGCGCACAAATTCCCCAACGAAGTCTTCGATTGCGGTTTCAAAAACCTTCTGAACCGAAATCACTTCGTCCTGATATTGCCAGCCGTGGTAGGGGCGGCCATCATATTCGACGGTGCATTTATAGCGTTGCATAGGATGCCTTATATCCGGGCTTGGAAACGAAAACGAGGGGCATTAATGCCCCTCGTTTCGCATCACACACAGAATGCGCGATTATTTCAGATCGTCATTGCCATAGCCAAGACGCAGACGCAGGGCATTGAGCTTAATAAAGCCTTCTGCATCATGCTGGTCATAAACCGTGTCTGCTTCGAACGTGACATGTTCTTCGGAATAGATCGAATTTGGTGACTTACGACCGGTAACCGTTACGTTGCCTTTATACAGATCAAGGCGGACCGTACCATTTACCGAACGCTGGGTATCATCGATCAGGCGCTGCAATGCCTGACGTTCTGGCGACCACCAATACCCGTTATAGATCATCTCGGCATAACGCGGCATCAGCTCGTCTTTAAGGTGACCAGCGTTGCGGTCCAGCGTGATGCTTTCCATTGCGCGGTGCGCGGTCAGCAAGATCGTGCCGCCCGGTGTTTCATAAACGCCGCGCGACTTCATGCCGACATAACGGTTTTCAACCAGATCAAGACGACCGATACCGTTTTTGCCAGCAACCTCGTTAAGGGCGGTCAACAAAGTGGCCGGGCTCATCCGTTCGCCGTTGATTGCAACCGGATCACCTTTTTCGAATTCAATTTCGATGGTGGTGATCGCATCAGGTGCGTTTTGCGGCGAAACCGTGCGCATGAACATATTTTCGTTCGGCTTCGTCCACGGATCTTCCAGCGCCTTACCTTCATAAGAAATATGCAGAAGGTTGGCATCGGTCGAATAGGGCGGCTCATCGCCACCGGCTTTATCGGCCGAAATCGGGATCTGGTGTTTCCGGGCGAAGTCCAGCAAAGCGGTACGGGAATTCAGTTCCCACTCACGCCAAGGCGCAATCACTTTGACGTCCGGCTTCAGGCCATAATAGCCAAGCTCGAAACGGACCTGATCGTTGCCTTTGCCGGTTGCACCGTGCGAAACCGCATCGGCACCAACTTCCTTGGCGATCTCGATCTGGCGTTTAGCAATCAGCGGACGCGCGATCGAGGTTCCGAGCAGATAAACACCTTCATACAGAGCATTGGCACGGAACATCGGGAAGACGTAATCACGCACGAACTCTTCGCGCAGATCTTCGATAAAGATCTGTTTTACGCCAAACATCTCTGCCTTTTTACGGGCTGGCTCAAGCTCTTCGCCCTGGCCGAGATCGGCGGTAAAAGTCACGACTTCGCAGTTATACTGTTCGCGCAGCCATTTCAGGATGATGGAAGTATCAAGCCCACCTGAATAGGCAAGGACTACCTTTTTGACCTGATCGCTCATTGGAGTGACGCCTTTCTTCTTCCGATGTAATTCAGGGCGCGGCACGGATCGGCCTGCGTCCTGTGGGGTTTGCAACGCAACTGTCGCGTTCGGTCCCGGGCGCACCCGGCGGCTCTTTATGCAAAATGCACGGCAGCTTGCATAAAGAGCCCTAGACCTTGAGCGCGGAGTATAGGAAAACACTATCAGGGGGCAAGGCCCAAGATTGGGCTGGATGCCAAAAAGGCACAAAAACCTGTAAAATTTTGCATCGCTTTTGGAAAAAACCACTCCGAATGCTCATAAATACCGAAGAAACCGAAATCGATATGCCCAAAATCGGACCGCTGCCGGTGCGATTGCGGCCCAGTGCGCGCGCGTCGCGACTCAAATTGCGCATCGATCCGGCTTTTGACGGGGTGGAAATTGTTGTCCCCAACGGGGTATCGCGCAAAACCGCGATTTCGATGCTTTTTCAGCATGGCGATTGGGTCACAGCCCATATTCAACGTCTGCCAGACCGGGTGCAATTTGTCCCCGGTGCGTGGATTCCCTTTATGGGCCAAGACCACGCCATTCGCGCCGTGCCCGAGGCAAAGCGCGGTGTCTGGGCCGAGGCTGGTATTATCTGGGTTTCGGGTTTGCCCGAATATACCAATCGCCGCGTGACCGACTTTCTCAAGAAACAGGCCAAACTTGAAATCGCCCCGCGCGCCCATGAATATGCCGAAAAACTTGGCAAAAAAGTCAATCGCATCTCGCTGAAAGACACCCGCACGCGCTGGGGCAGTTGTTCATCAAATGGCAATCTGTCCTTTAGCTGGCGACTCGTTTTAGCCCCTGAAGATGTGCTTGATTATGTGGTTGCCCACGAAGTCGCCCATCTGCAGGAGCTTAACCACTCTGCCCGCTTCTGGGCCGTGGTCGAAGAGCTGTATGGGCCATCGAAAAAACAGCAACATTGGCTTAAAAGAAACGGCTCTGCCCTGCACCGTTATGGTGAAGGAAGCTAGCAAACCCAAGTGTTAGAGGCCCATTGATGTTGATCCCGATTGAAACGCTGGCGATTTTTATCCCGACCGCTCTGGCGCTTAATATGACGCCGGGCAATGACATGCTGTTTTGTCTGGGACAGGGGATTAAATCCGGCCCAAAAGCAGGCAATGCTGCCAGTTTCGGGATTGCCACCGGGGCAATGATCCATACCCTTTTGGCCGGTCTTGGTCTGGCCGCCTTGATGGCCGCCCATCCGGTTGCGTTGGAAGTCCTGCGCTGGGCCGGGATTGCCTATCTGGTGTGGTTGGCGATTGGCGCGTTTCGCGCCGGAACCCAGACGCTAGAACCGGCGAAAACCAAGCGTTCCAGCGCCTTTAGCGCATGGCGTGACGGGATTGTGGTGAACCTTTTGAACCCGAAAATCATTGTCTTTGTGCTCGCCTTCATCCCGCAATTTGTTGATGCATCACGGGGATCGGTTTTGGGGCAGTTTTTGATTTTCGGGCTGATTTTAAATATCGGCGGGACGATTATTAATTGTCTGGTCGGCGGATTTGCCGGGAAACTGGGGGCTGTTTTATCAAGGTCGGCCAAGATCGCGCGCGGCTTTCAGATCTTTACCGGTTGCGTGTTTTTGGGCCTTGCCGCCAAGCTGGCCTTTGACAATCGTTAATGAATAATCACGCCCATTATTCAAAATTAGTGAATAATGGACTGCTCCATTTTTGAAGAATGATCCGGTCCCGCAGAAACGCCGTCGAAACCGTCAAATAAATCCTCATACAATACAGCCACTCGCACGCAAATTGGGAAGTTCGGCGCGCAAGAATGCCAGAAAGCTTTTTTCGACCGCACTGAGTTCGCGCGATGCGGTGAAAAGCGCAACATCCCATTCAATGGCCGGGGTCAGGGTGCGGGCGACGACTTTGTCCTTGTCCACCAGCAGGGCAGCAAACGGATCACTAACTGCGATGCCGACATTGCGCTCGACCAGCCGCGAGATGGTTCTGATGGTGCGGCCTTCGACCGCGATTTTGCGCGGCCAACCGGCAATCTGGAAAATATAGTCGATCTTGGTGCGCAAGGGCGATCCGATGGACAGTTCGACAAAGTCTTCGCCGCGCAAAAGATCAATATCAATCGTTTCAAACCCGGCCAGCCGATGATCAACCGGCATCAGACAAACCGCACGGGATTGCGCAAGCGGCGTGATCACGACATTGGGGTCTTGCAGATCAAGGGTGATGCCAATGCCAAGGTCACATTCGCGGGTTGCCAGCATATCAAGCATGCCTTCAAGACCGGTGTCGGTGACACTGACCGACACATTGGGGTGAGCCGTTTTGAACTTTGCCACCACATCAAGAAGGTACGTGTCGACATAGATCGGCTGAGCGGCAATGCGGATCGAACCCAACTGATCATTGGCAATCGCGCGGGCCTGGGTTTCGACTTCGCGAAACGCGTTCAAGGATCGTAACACCGTTGCGTGAAACTGTTGGGCTTCGGTGGTGGCGGCCAACTGGTTTCGTTTGCGGATAAACAGAGAAAACCCAACGGATTTTTCAAAGTTGTTCAGCAAGCGACTGACCATCGGCTGACTGACATTCATTGCCTGTGCCGCCTTGGTGACCGAGCCGTAGGTCATAAAGGCGTTGAAGCTTTCAAGCTCGCGCAGTTTCATTCGAGGACTCCGATGGTGGTCTGTTCGCACATGGCGCGTGGCTTGGCGGCTTAGGATTTTTCGGTTCGCGGCTCAAGGTTTTCTATCGCGCCGTTCAGGGCTTGTCGCTCGCGGTTAATTTCTCCATCCGCTCAAGGCTTGCTCCTAATCGGCTCAGGGATAATTCCCCAGTCAGCTCAGGGCTTTTTCTTATCAGCTCAAGCCTTTTTATATCAGCTCATGGCTGTTCAGTATGTAAATTAGTTATACTGGAATTAATTTTTTGCGTCATGGGTTATAGTTTGTCTATGGATGAAGGCACAAAAAGAAAAGTCAGAGCTCCGGCAATCGTGCCACCACCAAACAGGGAGACATGAAAATGTTTCGTCAGCTCAAAAAAGCAGCCGGCCTAGCTGCCGCCATCCTAGCGACAACCACCATGATTTCGACCGCCCAAGCAGATGCCTATCCTGAAAAAGCAATCACCCTTGTTGTGCCGTATGGTGCCGGTGGCGCATCGGATCTGGCAGGTCGCGCACTTGCTGAAACCGCGCGTAACTATACCGACGGTCAGCCAATCGTGGTTGTTAACAAGACCGGCAATGGCGGCATGAACGGTGCGCGTTTCGTGACCGAACAGAAGCCGGATGGCTATACCCTTTTGCTGTCGCGCGTTGGCATGGCGCTGTATCCGGCTGTTTATGCCGATAGCCCGGTTGGCTGGGACGATTACACCTTCCTTGGCATTCTTGAATCCACCCCGATGATTTTGGCCGTGAATGCAAATTCAGACGTTAAAACCATTGATGACCTGATCGCAAAAATCAAAGACAGCGACGGTGCAACCACCTATGCCGCATCCGGCCCCACCGCGATTGACGGCTTTACGGTTCAGGCGCTTTTGTCTGACCTTGATCTTGATCCACTGACCGCATCCACCCTCGTGCCATATAAAGGCGGCTCTGCCCTTGCCGCTGCTCTTCTTGGCGGTCACGTTGACTTCCTGGCCATTGCCGCTGGTTCTTTGATGCCCCACATCGAAGCCGGTAAAATGCGCGCATTGATGGTCTATTCGCCAAAACGTATGGAAGCCCTTCCAGACGTCCCGACGGCCAAAGAACTTGGTTACACCCAGGCTGGTCAGGTTGGCGGCTGGAGCGGTCTGTATGCACCAAAAGGTCTGCCTGAAGACGTCGTTGCAA
This sequence comes from Thalassospira lucentensis, assembly GCF_050516545.1. Taxonomy (GTDB): domain Bacteria; phylum Pseudomonadota; class Alphaproteobacteria; order Rhodospirillales; family Thalassospiraceae; genus Thalassospira; species Thalassospira lucentensis_C. The sequence continues at coordinate 3,620,983 of NZ_CP191544.1, forward strand.
AATGGACCGATGTTCTTGGTAATGTTTCGACCAACGAACAGTGGCTTGATCTGGCGAAAAAACGCGGTTCGATCTCGGTCATCGGTGATGAAGATGCGTCCGCTTACGTCAAAAGCCAGTTCGAACTTTACAACGGCATGGCCCAGAAGTTCGGCTACATCCAGTAAGACGCGCACTTAAGATAAGTTGCGTTTGTTGATCCAAGACTTTGATGCGAGACGGAACCATGAACCAAAATCGCGATTTCTATGCTGGACTGGTCGCAACGGCGTTCTTTGCCCTTGTCCTGTTCGTTCTGATCCCGATCTATGTGAAGGTTCCGTCTTTTATCCCCGGATTTGCGCCACCGCCAAATATGTGGCCGCGTGTCGTTGCCATCATTGGCCTTGTCATGGGTATTTCAGCCCTTGTCCTGTCCTTTCCCAAAATGCGCGAAGCCAGCCGCAAGCAAGTCACCGGATTTGGCGGCAGTTTGAACCATCATAAGGTTCAAATAGCGCGCTTTGTCGGCCTTTTGGTTTTGTTTGGCGCCTTTGTCTATGGCGCGCCGGTGATTGGTTTTGTCCCGGCAACCGTTCTTTTGCTGGGCGTTTTGTTCATCATGACCGGCAATTTTGAACGCAAGTTCTGGATGTTTGGCCTGACGATCATTTTCCCGGTTCTGCTGTATCTGCTTTTTACCGAAGTCACCCATACGCCCTTCCCCGAAGGCATGCTGTTTTCTGACAGCACTTCTGGCAACGTTTCTGACCTCGTAACCCTGATCTGATCGAAAGCCCCATCGTTATGTGGAATGAATTGCTTTTTGCCTTCCAGTCTGTGGCAACGCTCCCGAACTTTCTGGCGATGTTTGCCGGGATTTGGGGCGGTGTGATTATTGGCGCCATCCCGGGCATGACCGGAACAATGGCCGTAACATTGGCATTGCCGTTTACGTTTTATCTGCCCCCGGTTACCAGCATCCTTCTTTTGGTTGCCCTGTATAAAGGGTCGACCTATGGCGGGTCGATTTCGGCCATTCTGATCAAAACACCGGGGACTGCATCAGCAGCCTGTACGGTTCTTGATGGCTATCCGCTGGCCCGTGCTGGCAAAGGTGGCAAGGCGCTGAATATGGCGCTGGTATCAAGCTGTATTGGCGACTTTATTTCGAACATTTCGCTGTTCTTCCTTGCCATGCCGTTGGCGATGTTTGCGCTTCGGATCGGTCCGCCGGAATTCTTTATGCTGATGGCGTTTTCATTGACCATTGTGGCAAGTATTTCAGGCCGATCGTTGGTCTTAGGCATCATTTCGGCCTGTCTTGGTCTTTTGCTGGCAACGGTTGGCGAAGATATTTATGGGTCTTACCGTTTCGCCCTTTCTGAGGACATGAAATCGGGTCTTGGTATGGTGCCGGTTCTGATTGGCCTGTTTGCCCTGCCTGAACTGATCAAAATGATTGTGTTCCGGTCAGAAGAAAACACCGAAGCGATGAAACTTGGCGATAACCGCCTGACACTTTCGGAATTCCGCGGGTCGCTTAAATCGATCTGTCGCGGGTCACTGATCGGGGTGGTTCTTGGCGCCATTCCGGGTATTGGCCCATCGACCGCTGCGTTCTTTTCCTATAGCGAAGCCCGCCGGACATCGAAAAACGGCGATAAGTTTGGCGAAGGCGAACTTGAAGGTGTCGCGGCATCGGAATCAGCCAATAACGGTGCCTGCGGTGCGACCATGATCCCGCTTTTAGCCCTTGGCGTTCCCGGTGATGTGATTACCGGTGTGATGCTGGGTGCGTTCATGATCCATGGCCTGACCCCCGGCCCGCTTTTATTCCAGAATAACCTTGGCGAGGTTTATGCGCTGTTTGTTGGCATCCTGTTTAGTTCCGTCTTCCTGTTTATTGCAGGCAAAGCAACGGCAGGTGCCTTTACCAAAATATCGCGCATTCCCCAGACTTTGTTGCTGCCGTGTATTTTGATCCTGTGCGTTTATGGCATCTATTCGATCGGGGCCAGCCCGTTTGACGTTACCGTCCTTCTGGTGATGGGTGTGGTTGGTTTTGCCATGATGTTGCTTAACATCCCGGCTGCACCTTTCCTGATTGCCTTCATCCTTGGTCCGATGTTCGAAGACAATATGCGTCGGTCATTGGCAATTTCGCGCGGTGATCTTGGTGTCTTCTTCCAATCATGGATTTCATGGGGCTTCTTTGCCCTGACTGTTCTGTTCGTCATTCTGACCATTCGCCGCGAATGGAAGAAATGGCGTGAAAAGCGTGATGCATCTGCATCGACCGCTTCCTGATCCGAGAAACGAGAAAAATAGAAATGTCCAAACCCAACATGTCGCGTCTTCACACTGCCATTGATCTTCTTGGCAAGCTGGTTGCGTTTGACACCACAAGCAAAAACTCGAATCTCGGTCTGATCCATTTTGTCCGCGACTATCTGGCGCAATATGGCATTGAATCCACGCTGTTTCATGACGAAACCGGTCAAAAGGCCAACCTTTTGGCGACCATCGGCCCCAAAGGGGTTCCGGGCATCGCGCTTTCGGGTCATACCGATGTTGTCCCGGCGCTTGAAACCACCTGGATCAGCCCGGCGTTCGAGTTGACCGAACGCGACGGCAAGCTGTTTGGTCGTGGGTCGGCGGATATGAAGGGCTTTTCAGCCTGCGCGCTTGCGATGATCCCTGATCTGGTCAAACGTGATCTTGCGATCCCGTTCCATCTTTGCCTGTCTTATGACGAAGAAGTCGGCTGCATCGGGGTTGGCTCGATGGTTGATCATCTGGCCGCGATGGAGACCCCGCCACGTTTGGCAGTGATCGGGGAGCCGACCGACATGAAGGTTATTAATGGCCAGAAGGGCAAATATTCCATGCGGGTTGGCGTGACCGGAACCGCCGGGCACAGCTCGTTTGCGCCCAATCACGTCAATGCCATTGAATATGCCAGCCGTGCGATCAATCTGATTGCGCAACAGGCACGTGATTTTGAAGAAAACGGCCCGTTTGATGAAGACTTCACCGTGCCGCACAGCACGATGTTGACCACCACCATCAGCGGCGGGACGGCCACCAACGTCACCCCGGAATATTGCGAATTCACCTTTGAAATCCGCCATCTGCCCGATCATGACGCCGAAGCGGTGATTGCCGATCTGCAGGCCACGATCATGGAAACGCTTGATGCCGAGATGAAGGCAAAGGCCGACGATACCGGGTTTAGCTTTGAGAAGATCTTTTCCTATCCGGGGATGGGTGATTGCACCGAAGCCGCAGGCTTTGAGTATGTGCGCAATGTTATCCCGGAGATTTCAGGCAAGGTATCCTACGGATCGGAAGGCGGCGTGTTTGAAAAACAGGGCAATATCCCGTCGATCATTTGTGGTCCGGGCAGCATCAAACAGGCCCACAAGCCCAATGAATTTATTGAAATTTCGCAAATCGAGGAATGTCTGGACTTCCTTGAGGCGCTCACAGATCAGGCAATAGCTGCCTGATATCTCACCGCGGCGCTGCGTCACCCTCAGCGCCATCTGGCCGCGAAACATAAGGGAGCTTTTCACACCGAAAGCCCCCTGAACCTCAAGCGCCCGACAGGTGAGAACTCCCTGGCTGCATCACATCCCCCCCACGGGGTGCAGCCGCAAGCAAACCAAACTTGGACCGGCGCGTGAAAACGATGCCGGTCTTTTTTTGGGCTCGCGCAGAAAGAAGAAAAATAAATCTGTCCCCTTTTTCAGTCCCCTTTTTCAGTCCCCTTTTTTGCAAACCGGCCAGTCTAGTATTATTTGGTGTCGAGAGATTTCACAAATGAGTATGCCGCACTAATACTATCAAAAATAACTTCGTTTCCTAATTTATACTTTGAAAGCATCATCATGTTATTTTCATAGAACTTAAAGTCGATTGATTTTTTATCCACCACATCTTCAATATAGCGACATAAATCAAGCTCTTTGCAAGAAGCTATCCCAATATACCCAACACCAAAGTCTTTATTCATTTTTGCATTGATATACATGCGGTACAAAAGAAACTGACTTTGATTGTTTCCGTCATATGCTCCCGATTTCTTCGTGAAATCGAAGAAATCAATATGAAAATCCCAAGATGTAGAACGTGCTCTTTTGTCTATCTTTAACACTTCTGAATAAGTTTCATTATAATGAAACTTAGCTTCACATACGTTTAACTGACAGTTTGAGTACACCAGTTCTGCTACTTGCCTGTTCTTCTCACTCTTGAAATCGAAGACGAAATACACAGCGGGGAAATCCCGCCCGATTGGTGACTTATCGAGAGAAAAGACGGGGATTTTCCCGTCCATTCCGTTTGCCAAGCTTGTTCGGAATCCTCCGCCAATCATCAATACAGACAGGAGAATTGCGGTAAGGGATGCCTTGGCTGTAAATGCCGTTGCATTCATTCGATCACCTCAGTTCCTAATCTAATACTCAAAAAAGGGGACCAAAAAAGGGGACAGACTTATTTTTGAACATCAAAAGCTTCACTGCTTTTGCGCGGTCGTCCCGGTCCTCTTTGCTCCAGGCGTCTGCCGATAATCCCGGCAACTTCATCAACAAATTTCGGGTTTCCGGTTAACTGGTTACGTTGGATCGCAGCATGGATCTGGTCGTAACGTTCCTCGGAAATACCTTCATTGACGAAGCTGGCATAACGCTTCTGAAAAGCCGATCCCTCGCCCCATTGATCTGTCCCTGCCAAAGGTGCGAGCCATTGGTCTACGTTATCGGCGGAGCGATAGCGATAGCTTGACCAGGCATAATCCGCAGCATGGGATACCATGCCAGCCCGCACGGGATTAAGGTCGATATAACGGCAACATTCAAGAAAGTAGCCATCAAGCTGCACCGGGCTTGACTTGAAGCGCCCCTCCCAAAGGGTGCCTGATCGACCTTCGAGCTTATTGCGATAGCGGGTCATCCGCCCGGCAAGGGTCTTCATAAGCTTTGCCAGATTGGCCGCCTCGTCACCGGGGTCGAGCAGCAAATGAACGTGATTGGTCATCAGACAGAATGCGTAAACCTTGACATCAAGCGCCTTGCTGACCGTGCGTAAATCATCACGATATTGTTGAAAATCACCATCCGATGCGAACACCGCCTGCCGGTTATGGCCACGCTGGACAACGTGATGGGGAAAGTTGGGGAGGATGATCCGACCGGTGCGGGGCATTTGGATGAACCTTAAAAAGGGGAGTATATCGCTCAAAAATAAATCTGTCCCCTTTTTACAAAAATAAATCTGTCCCCTTTTTAGTCCAATCTGTCCCCTTTTTAGGAATGGTGAAACAAAAACCATCCCCACCAGATTTATCTAAATAAATCAGAATATTTTTTAAAGTAAATAACCAAGCATTTGTAATAATTATAATAACTACCGTCTGTAACAACCATCGAAAAATTTATAACCATCCCATCCAAATCAGAAAGACCAACAATTGCGCAAGATCTATTTGAACTCACAAAAGCATCAATATTTCCACGATTAAAATCTTCATTTCCGCCTAGAGATGATATTAGATTTTTATAATCTAATTCACTTTTGGAAAACCATATAACATATTTCCCACCATTATCATCTAGAGAAACCTCTCCTTCGCCCAAAACCAATCCATTTATTAAACCAAGAATAAAATAGGAAACACCTCCTCCATAAACCCCGTAAAATCCGCCAAACTCGTCAGGATGATCATATAAGTCACCCAACTTCATTTCTTCTCCTTCAATATTCACATAGCGCTCCTCAGATTGAGCCTCCCCCGGCAAAGTAATGAAGATCAATAACAGCGCAGCAAACAAACGTCCGAACAAACCAATCACCTTTCCCTTAAACTCTCATCCCGATACCGCAACTATCGGCCCGAGAACATATTCCAGTAAACGACGCTCACCCGTACGAATATCTGCCGTGACCACAATCCTAACTTGCAACGATGCCGGTCTTTTTTGTGTTTGTACAGATTGACCATAAAACAACAGGCACCCGATTGGATGCCTGTTGTGTGTTACAGAGGTGCGTGGTTCGCCATGCAGGTTACTGCTTGGTATTGCCTGAACTATAACCCGCCGTAAAGTCGCGCCAGCTATCATCCTCGCCGACTTTTTTCGAGCGGGCCAGCGCGGCTTTGCCCAAGGACCGTACCGGCAGGTTTTGATGGGCATGGAGCATGAAATCATGCCAGAGCGTTGCAGGAAGCTGCCCGCCGGTGACTTCATCCATCGGGCTGCCATCGTCATTGCCCATCCAGACACCGGCAACCAGTTCGGCGGTATAGCCGATGAACCAGGCATCGCGGTAATCGGATGTGGTTCCGGTTTTACCGGCAGACGGACGGTCAATAATGGCGTTACGTCCGGTGCCCTTGGCAATGACGGAAGCCAGCATATTATTCATTTCACCGGCATGAAGCGGGTTCATCAATCGACCGGGGAAATCATCTGTGCGTTCATACAGGATTTCGCCACCACGCCCGACAATCTTGCTGACCGCATGCGGGAAGACGGCAAAGCCGCCATTGGCGACAATCGCGTAAGCCCCGGTCAGTTCAAGCATCGACACTTCGCTGGTGCCAAGGGCCAGACTTGGTTCAGCCTTGAGCGTGGATGAAACCCCCATATCACGGGCCTTCTGGATGACTTTGTCCAGACCGACTTCCATCGCCATCTGAACGGCAATGGAATTGTTCGAGGTTGCCACCGCATCACGGATCGACATGGTGCCGTGGTTCTGACGGTCAAAGTTACGCGGCTCCCACCCGTTGATCGAAATGGCAACGTCGCGCATCCAGTCATTGGACCCCAGCCCCTTATCCAGACCGGCCAGATAGACAAACAGTTTAAACACCGATCCCGGTTGACGCCGCGCCTGTGTCACGCGGTTATACTGACTTTCAAAATAATCCCGTCCGCCAACCATGGCGCGCACCGCCCCGTCCGGGGTCATGGCCAACATGGCACCTTGCGAGACTTTTTTTGCCTTGGCACTGTTGCTTTCCAATGTACGTTCAAGGCTGAATTCGGCCATTTCCTGCAAACGGGAATCAAGGGTCGTATGCACCAGAAGGTCTTCATCTACATAGCCGACATAATCGCGTACACGATCCAGAACCCAGTCCGAGAAATAACGCACCCCGGGGCCTGTCTGGGCCTTACGGGCGGTGCGCACACGGAACTGCTTGGCACGATCACCGCGTGCCTTGGTCAGTGCGCCGGTGGAGACCATCGCATCGATCACAAGATTGGCCCGTTCGGCCGAGATGACCGGATCGACCATCGGGTTATAGCGGCTGGGTGCCTTTGGCAGACCGGCCAGAACAGCTGCGTCATAGAGGTTCAAGCGGCGCGGGTCGGTGCCGAAATAATGGCGGGCGGCGGCATCAATGCCATACAGGCCCGATCCGAAATAAATCCGGTTGAGATAGAGCGACAGGATCTGTTGTTTGTCGAATTTGAATTCAAGCCAGATCGCCAGAAGAACTTCTTCGATCTTGCGGCCAAAGCTTCGTTCAGGTGACAGGAACAGGTTTTTGGCAAGCTGCTGGGTGATGGTGCTACCACCTTCGACAATCCGGCCAGAGGTCAGATTGGCCCAGGTCGCGCGCATGATCCCGACGACATCAATGCCAAAATGATCGTAATAGCGACGGTCTTCGATCGAGACAAAAGCCTGTGCGACATATTCGGGCAGGTTGCGGACTTCGACCGGGTTGCCATAACGGTTGCCATAAGAAGCAAGCGTTGCACCATCAATACTGATGATGCGGATCGATGGTTTGCGTTCACTCGCAACGTCAAAGCTTATTTTATCGGGCAGGCCATAGCCATAATAGGCAAGAACACCCCCGCCCAGCACAGTAACCCAGATGCTGCCCAGTACGATGAATTTGGCAATGGCTTCCGGGCCCGGGATCATATCGCCCAGACGCGCAAAAAGACCGCCGCCGCCTTTACCCGAACTGCTGACGCGTTTTTTCTTTTTCTTGGTTCCCGATGAACCTTTGCGAACGCTTGTCCGTCTTTTGAATTCTCTTTGGGCCACAGATGCACCTATCGGTCTGGTCCAGACATAGGGTATGCACACCTGTCGGTTTTGACAAAACCGCAACGGGGTTTGCCAAGGCAGCAGGTGGGCGCCTTATCTGGCGTACTTTATATGTCGTGTGTCCCAACCGAGGAGGGAGTCCCCCGTCTCCCCGTTTAGTGACTGTTAGTGACTATTTTTTCAATTTTTGTCGTTCAAACCCAGTTTCCACAGGTCTTTTACACCATCGCCATCGCGACGCCGTTGAGATGATGCACGCACCATCGAACGGATCGGTAATCCGTCATGGGCATCCAGCATAAATAACCGCCACAAAGACGCAAGTTCTACGTCACCGCGCACGTCCATGCGTTGGCGTTTATCATTGCCCGCCCAAACAGCGGTAATCAAATCGGACGAGAACCCGACATACCATGCATCGGTTCCCCCACCGGCCACGGTGCCATATCCGGCAAACGGGCGATCAAGGCGGACTTGCGGGTCGGTAACGCTGGCATAGAGCACATAAGATGCCTGAATTGCTTCGTCGGTCAGGCGTTTGAGCTGTGTCGTATCGACGCGCTGATAAACCGGTTCTGCGTCATTATCATCGCTAAAGGAAACCTTGTTGATCAGCGTCATCTGAACCGGCTTGCCGGAATTTTGCGGCAAGGCATGGATGGCGGCGATATCGCTTACGGTGACCGGATCAAGGCCGACCACGGTTCGGATATCGGTCGAAAGCGGACTTGTGATCCCGATATCGCGGGCATATTGCCGGACATTGAGCAACCCATAATGATCGGCCAGATTGGTTGGCACGGTATTCACATCGCGGACAAACCCTTCGCGCAGGGAAATTTGCCCTTTATATTCGCGATCCGGGTTGATCGGGCGCCACCCACCAACCGCCATGCGGTTATCGCGCACCCATTGGGCCGGATCGCTGTTTTCATTTAACGCATAATAGTAAGTGGCGATTTTCACCATGCGGCCTGCCGGATGGCGGACATCGGTGACGCGGTTGCGCTGAAACGGGGAATAATCCGTGCCGCCGATCAGGGCGCGAATGCGGCCTTCGGGGCTGATTGAAATCAGGCCGACTTCATCCGCACCGCGCGGTTTCAGGCGCAAATTAGTAACTTCGCGAACGACGTCCTGGGCCAGATTCTGGACTTTAAGATCAATGCTGGTGACGACATCAATGTCGCGGCTGCTATAGCCAACGATATCGGCCACTTCTTCGAGTACCATGTCGACAACATAGCCCGAGAGCACGTTTTCTTCATATTGCACATCAAGTTTCGGACTGACCAGGGTCAGGGCCGAAACACGGTTTGCTTCGATGAATTTATAGCGGCCAAGCTTGGCAAGAATTTCGTTTGCTTCGGCCGCAGTTTCGCTTGGGTTATACAGCGGATCGAACTTTTCAGGATCACTCATGGCGGCGGCAAGAACGGCCGTTTGATGCAGGGTCATGCGCTCATACGGGCCGCCATACCAGATGCGGGCAGCCGCCGTGATGCCAAAAATCCCCCGCCCCATATAAGAGCGTTCAAGATAGCTTCGCAGAATGGTTTTCTTGTTAAAGCTCCATTCCAGCCACAGGGCGACAAGGAATTCCTGCAAATGGCGGCCGGGGCCATTGGCCTTGTTTTTAAAGAAGCTGCGCGCGACCTTCATCGTGATGGTCGATCCCGATCCGGCTGTGCCGCTAAAGATGCGGGCAAAATCGGCCCCCGACACCCCCATATGGTCATAGAAACCGGGATCGGCGGCGGCGACAAACACGTTTTGCACCCGTTCGGGCAAGGTTGTCAGCGACACATCCTGACTATAGCGCCCGCCAATCGTTTCAAGCAGGGCCCCGTCATAGCCCAGAATACGGACTTCCGGGCTTCGGATCATGTTGCGGCTTAGATCAAGGTTCGACTGGATGGAGTAGCTCACACCAAAGACGGCAAGTGCGATAATCGACACACATAAGCCAATCAGAAGCGACCGTCGCCGGCGAATGCGTCGGCGAATGGATCGCAGTTCTTTATCGGCAATGCGCCGCATTGCTGACTGGGCAGCTGATTGTCCGCCGCTATGCTCTTCGTCTTCGTCTTCGTCTGCCACGCCAGATATCCGTTAATTGCCCGTGTTTTATCGTATTCCCCAACAGTAAACCGCCAAGCTGTTAAGAAAATACTTTAACGCGGGGTTTTACAGCATAAATTCGGCAAACCAATTTGGCGAGACGCGAACAAACCTAGACTTTGACAAACCCATTAGATTTTCCTTGTAAAACCGGCTCATGTCGCCAAAGATGGGAAAATGGGTTGGCGATGGCGTCGCCAGTGCGAAATGCACGCCCGATTTTTCATCATCATTCATATCCTGAACGCCGGGATCTTGCTTTGTCGTTACCAAGACAGGGGGAGGTCACCCACCCCCTTTGCGGTAACGCCCAAAAGAGGGATTTTGCGTATGGATCGCCCGGATTTTTACCGTTTTCACCAGGGAAACCGCAGCCTGCCGTTCGCAGAGGCGGAGTATGATGCGCGCCTTGCCGGGTTACTCGATGCAATGGACAAGCTTGGCGTTGAATCTTGTGTTTTCACATCGATGCACAATATCGCCTATTATTCCGGCTTTCTGTATTGCGCGTTTGGTCGCCCCTATGCGTTGGTGGTCACAAAATCCCAAAGTGTGACGATCAGTGCGGGTATTGATGCGGCACAGCCTTGGCGCCGTTGTCATGGCGATAACATTACCTATACCGACTGGCAGCGAAACAATTACTGGCGGGCCATTTTATCGGTCACGGGACCGGGCAAGGTGATCGGCTTTGAAGGCGATCACATCACTTTGGCGCAAAAAGCGCTGTTTGATGAATTCCTGACACCGGCACGTAGTCTTGATATCGCGCCTGCAACCATGCGCCAGCGGATGCATAAATCACCTGCTGAGATCGCCCTGATCCGTGCCGGTGCCGAGGTTGCCGATATTGGTGGCTATGCCATCAAAGACGCCATCAAAGAAGGGGTGCGCGAAATTGATGTTGCCATGGCCGGACGCGATGCGATGGAACTTGAAATTGCCAAACGCTTCCCGGATGCGGAATACCGCGATACGTGGGTTTGGTTCCAATCGGGGATCAATACCGATGGGGCACACAATCCGGTCACCGCGCGTAAATTACAGCGCGGCGATATTCTATCACTCAACACATTTCCGATGATTTCGGGCTATTACACCGCCCTTGAACGCACGCTTTTTGTCGGCACCGTTGATGATGCCAGCCTTGAAATCTGGAACGCCAATGTGGCCGCACATGAATATGGCATGTCGTTACTAAAACCCGGTGCGTCCTGTGCCGAGGTCACGCACAAGATCAATGATTTCTTTGCCGAACGCGATTTGCTGCAATATCGCACATTCGGGTACGGGCATAGCTTTGGCGTTTTGTCGCACTATTACGGGCGTGAAGCCGGGTTGGAGCTTCGTGAAGATATCGACACCGTTCTGGAACCGGGCATGGTGATCAGTATGGAACCGATGCTGACCATTGCAGAGGGCCAACCCGGTGCGGGTGGTTACCGCGAACATGACATTCTGGTCATCACCGAAGATGGCAATGAAAACATCACCGGCTATCCATACGGGCCGGAATTCAACGTAGTGGGGTAAGTACCCCCTGATTTAAGACCGCATATAAAAACGGGCCTGCAAATGCGGGCCCGTTTTCTTATATCCAGGCGGGGCTTACTTGGTTTCGCCAACGACCAGTTTTCGGTTTTTGGGAACATCACGATCAGCGTGCCAACTGACGCGTAGGGTCAGACTGCTTCTGTCTTCGTCCTGAGAGGCGGAAACCTTCAGATTCAAAAGGCCTTCGGGCTTGAGGATGATTTCATCCTGATCATCGCTGAGCACGACCTTCCCCTTACCCAGTCCGGTGGTGATGGCTTTCAAGATCGCCTTGATCGAATCTGCATCCTGCAAAGAATCGTGTCTGAACTTTTTCTTGATCTGTTTCATCGGTCCGTTTTTCCGCTTTTGTCTTCGAACTTGAGCACAGAACTCAGCGCGGTCAGTGTGCGTTTCGGATCAAAGGCCTTGGCATAGGGAAAATCCGTGCTAATCCCCAAAATATAGCCTTCCGGGTGGACGACCGTGACGGCAGCGCCAGACCCTGTCAGCCCCTCTTTATGGCGCGAATGTTGGTCGATGGTTGAATCGCATTCAAAGTTGATCAGACCACGCCGCAGCATGATCCGCTGACCATCGAGCAAGTTGCGATGGCCATGTATGATGGCGTGAATGCCGCTGTCATGCAGTTTTTCCACACCCTTCCGGCTTAATCGACGGTCGACCGGGCGGTATTTTGTCCGGACGGTATTGGCGATTGACCCGTAATACAGATCAAACGGTTCACCAGACAGGGCATCGCGAAATTGCCGGTTAAGTGCCTTTACCCCGTCCGCATGCAGAAGGTCTGCGATCTCGTCGTCAAACCCGGCATGCACAAACATGAAAGAGCCGACGTGATACCCAAGTCGCATACGTTTGAAAAACCAGTTGAATTCGCCATCAGGTTCCAAAAATAATTCACGCCATTTCATCACCGCAGCATAAGCGTGACGCATCGAAAGTCCGGCAGCATGGCAGGCCGGTTCAAAGCTTTTGCGCTTATTGCGAATCCGCTTGAGTTCGACCTCGATCTGCTTGGGCGAAAGATCGGCGGCGGCAATTTTGGGAAAGGCATCAAACCAGTCAGGACCGGGCATAAGACGGCGGCGACATTCTTGTTCGTCGGGAATACCGGAAAATGCATCGCGCCCGGTCAAATAGTCATCGCGGATTTCAACGAGCAACGGCACCACCTTGGGGCCAAGGCGCAGGAAAAAATGGTCGTTGCGGTGATCCACATCTGCACCGACAACCCGCATGCCAAGGAGGTTTCGGACATCGTGATTTCCGGCCAGAATACGAACCCGCGCATCAAGTTCAATCAAACGCCGTACCGCGCGCAGAAGTTTCAGATTGTGCGGCCCCTTGTCGAAACAGTCGCCACCAATAATGAATGTCGCCTGCCGACCAAGCTTGGTCAGGCGGAAATTCATCACCCCCGGACCCGTACGACGCACCCCGCCCGATGCGACCAGTGACGCAACGAAGGCTTTTCGATCGGCATGTAAATCGGAAAAGAACAGAACCGGGCGCTTTGGCCATGTCCACAATTTGCGCTTTGTAAGCCGGTCAAGCTCGCCCAGCAGCAAATTGCGATCCCCGTTTTCTTCGCCAAACGATTTATCGCCGCCAAAGGTCCAGTCGCGGGCTTCACGGGGAAGTTCCGGATACAGCCATGACGGCCAAGGGCCTTTATACTCAGGCAACGCAACGTCGATCTGCGGATTTTGATGTTTGGTCGGTTCTGTCATCGGCTTAATCCAATAGCGGTTCCGCAGTGCTGCGAATTTTCCAATCGCCTACGGCATGACGCCACGTCCCGTCTGGCGCATATTCAAGCAACACCGGACGCGCGTGATACATGCTCAGGCGTGCGATATCGTCAAATGCCAAGGCCCCCAAATGGTGTGCGGCATGACGGAACGCGGCACCATGACCGACAAAGATCTTGATGGTGTCGCACGCAGGTAAACCATTCATACGTTCAGTCAAATGCGCCGCCACCCGTTCGCCAGATTGCATCAATGATTCGGCCCCTTGAAGGGGGAGACGGAAATGGCTGTCAGATTTCCAGTTCTCGGGCAATGGCTCAAATCTTGGGTCGGCGTCGATGATCTCTTTGATTTCCTCAACACGCAGGTTTGCCGCCGCACCGACACTTCGTTCAGCCAGCGCATCATGACAGCTTATCGAAAAATCACCGTTCAGGGCCGTGCGCATAATGTCGGCGGTGGCCCAGGCACGCAGCATTTGTGAACTGTCGATCCGGGGATGAATATCGGCCCCAAGCGTTGTTGCCATATCGGTCAGAATCCCGGCGGCTTCGTATGCCTGACGCGCACCACGCTCTGTCAGGGCGAAGGGCTGATGTGCGCTGGGTGCGCCCGGTCTTTGATGGTAATCGCCGTGGCGAATAAGTGCTGCAAAATGTCGGGCCATGATTATGAGTTCCCCTCACCGCGTGACGCCGCAAAATCCAGAATGATCGCCTTTAGCGCGTCTTCCTTGATGTGCAGGACGGCCTCATCAGGTGCGCACCAGCGGCGCTGACGGTGACTTTCTTCCCATAACTCGGGGGCGAGTTCGCCCGTTACTTCCATCGGATAAACGTTCACGCGGCACGTAGCACCCCATTTTTCATATGTATAGCTGCCGATTGCAGCCGCGTGCACGCGCCCTAATACACCTGCTTCTTCTTGGGCTTCTTGGGCGGCGGAATCTTGGGCGCTTAATCCCGGTTCATGTATTCCCTTGGGCACGACCCAATGGCTTTTACTGCTGGAAGTGATCACAAGAATTTCGAGCCCACGTTCCGTTTGGCGATATGGGATCACGGCAGACTGGGTGTAATAATAGGCTGGCCGGTCGCGCCATTCCAAGCCGTTCGGGGTTTGGTAGGGAAACCCATCTGGCAATGTCTCGGGCCGAATATAATGAACGATTTTTGCGCAATCACCGGACAATTTCCGCCAGTCATCGGGCATGGCCAGATGAACAAGCGTACCGGTTTTAAGCAGCCGCCCATCATCTGTACCGGGCAAAGACAATGAAGCAAGATGATGCACCAGTCCTTCCAGGCCCGGATTGTGCCCAACAATCATTACTCTGTTCGGGGCGGTTGGATACGTGGCAAGCACGTCAAGCAGTGCGGCCACAGATGCATTGTAAATTCTGTCATCCACCGCAATATCATGGGCGTGCCTACCACCGGCCTTAAGCATTTTTTGCGCCGTGACATGGGCACGTTCCGCCGGGGAAGAAATGGTTACATCGGGCAACAAATCATGTTCTTGCAGCCAGGCACCCATGCGCTGCGCCTGACGTTTTCCCTTGGTCCTGAGGGGCCGGTCGCGATCAGCAATATTGTATTCCGGGTCTTTTGCCTTGCCGTGGCGCAATATCAGCAATTCACGGGTCATGCTTGCGGGCCTTTGTTAAAAAGCCTGTCCAGACAGTGTTTGGCGATCTGATCAAAATCCACGCGGCCTGTGACTTCGTAAACCGGCACATTTTGGAAAGTCGACAGGTAGGATTCTTCATCCAGAACCGAATTACCGGCATGCATGGAACCGTCGGCCAATTGATAAAACGGGCCGGGCGATTTCATGACTGCAGCAAGAAGGTCGCGCCGATCATTCAGATCGACTTCCGTGATCCGGGTCGGGTCATCAGCGCTGTGCGACCAATTCAGAATGACGAACCCACATAAGGGTGCCCGCGCTGCGATGCGATCCGGGCCATAGGTTTTCTCGATATCGACGTCATACTTTTCTTCGATGTCCCAAAGTTCCGCTAAGGGCAATGCAGCCAGTTCATCGCGTCGCTCAGGGGTGACGATATCGCCAAGACGTGGATTGTTCAGCGCCGTACCGGGATTTATCCGGGGCAGTTTTGGAATACCCGCCGCCATGACACCGTCATCGGTGCGCCGGACGAACAGGCGGTCATTGCTAAGGAACGCCGTGCCGCTTTCATTAAGCATGTGCAACATCAGTGTTGATTTACCGCCGCCAGAAAACCCTGCCAACCCAAGTGCCAACCCATTGCGAACCAAACCGGCGGCATGACAGATAGACCATCCGTTGTGTTGCAGCATGCTCATATATTGGGCGTTGATGAAATTGATCACCTGATTGTCGTTTTCCAGACAAGGCCCCGCAGCAATCCTGTGATCAAAACTTTGCAGGAACATCATGCCCGTACGTACCTTTTTGACGACGCGACCATCGGAAAGGTCAAAAACCGCATCTTTACGTCCGGTTTTTCCGGCTTCGCGCAGCCAGTCGGTATAGTGAAGCCCAAGGTCCGGGGGCGCGCAATCGAACGCATGAATTTCGACGGTCGCGTCACCCTTATCGATCACGGTATGTTTAAAATACGCCCGCAATTTTTCGAGAAGGGCTGTGGAATTGGAGCGCAGCCGGATTGTCATATCAGGAAGGTCAAGCAAGAGGCTGCCCGGCTGAAGGCTTACGCCTTCTGCCAGTTGCGCGGCAATGTCTTTTGACATCATTCGGGTATCAGGATTGCTCATGACACAGCATCCAGAACGTAGTCGGCGTAAAGGGCGGCGGCATCGATACCGATGCCTTCCTTTGCACCGCGAAAACCACCAAAGGCAGAGACTTCGAAAACAATCGGGCCTTGGTCGGTCAGCGCAACATCGACAGTGGTGAAGTCCATGTCAAACAGGGCCTGTGCGCGGCGCGCCATTTCAATCACATCCTTATCGCATTCAAACGGTGCATATTTTCCACCGCTGTTGATCGTTGTGTTCCAGGCATCGTTTTTGGCCACCCGTGCATAGGCGCCGTGATAGACACCGCCGAGAAATACCAGACCAAGGTCCTGACCCGGCAGCGACAATTTCTGCTGGATATACATCATCGGGTTTTCCGCCTTAAACGCGGTGACTGCATCAAAGATTTCCGCATCGGGTTGGATGGAGTCTATGACCGTCATCCCGCGTGCTTTGGTCGAATAAAGCGGTTTGAACACGGCAGACCCGAATGCTTTGACAGCCGCGATGGCAACATCGACATTTTCGGTCACCCGGGTTTTGGGCATCGGAATGCCGCCATTACGCAGGGTTACCGTGCAGGATAGCCGATTTATCAGGCGCAGAATATTTACAGCCGGACTGAACACCCGCACGCCGGCTGCTTCGGCAATGCGCAACAGCTCAAGTCGGTCAAGCGCGTCCGGGCTGTAGATTTCCGTGATTTTTTTCACCACCACACCGTCAAGGCCCGTTAGATCGACGCCCTTGGCCATCACCGTCCCGGCCGCAAGATCGGCGGTCACATCGGCCATATCGACGACAAGACGGAAACCGGTTTTTTCCTCCAACGCGTTTGCAAGGGCCTCGGTCGACCATTTTCCGGGAATGCCGACAACGGCGATTTTCTTGTTAATCAATGAACAGGTCCTCGATCGGGGCGGTGAAGTCTTGGGGTTTTCTTGGGTCTGAGGCAACGACACGTTCCAGCAAAAACCGCGCACGGGTCATCATGCTGCGTGCCAGTGATTGATCCAGAATAAACCGTGTCGATGTGGCAAAAGAACGCGCCAAGCCAAGAGCAAGCCGAAGCTGGAAGGTATCATCTCCGGCTTTAAGCGCGAAACGGCGGGCGAACCCATAGAAGTCAGAGATAACATAATGAACTCTTCTGCGGCGTTCCGCATCAAGTGCCTGAAGCCGGTAGCCCGACACCATGAAAACCGAAACATCCTGCAAGAAATCCATATCCGTCGAGCGGTGCAGATCGATAAACCGTATGGAGCGGGTTTCGTCATCGTAAATGATGTTATCGAAATTGAAATCGCCGTGAATATGAACCGTGTATGGATTTTTGAGTTTGGCTTCACGCGCAGCACAGGCTTTGATCAGGTCATCAAACGACAAAACGGAATGACCTGCAATCACACACCCATCGTCCTTGAAGTTGGCATGGATGTCGTAAACAGCATCCATCCGCTTTGCCAATTGGGTCATATATTGCGCGGCGATTGGTTTTTCGGCATGTGTTTTACGCCAAACCGCACGCAGCGTTTTTTTCAATTCCTTTAGGGCCTCGTCCAACAGAGCCGGATCTTCCTGCAGCAGGATTTTCTCGAATGTCAGTCCCGGCAAATGTTCGATCAGCAGTGCGGCCTGATCCTGTTTTTTGTGAAACGATAAAATCTTTGGCGCCAAACCGGGATATATCGCGTTCCACCGATCGACCTTTTGACGTTCTTCCTTAAGCTTCCGGCGTTTGCCATCCTTGAACACCGCGATATAGCTGTCATCGTCCGCACCAATATCGGCAACACCGGAAATAGCACTTCCCGACCGGGTTTGGGCAAGCGGTTCGATTGTGATGTCACCGGCCTTCCTGTTCCCGCGCAGGCGCTTTACAGTTGCCGAAAGAGACCGGTAGCGATCTGCTGTCAATTGCTGACCCATATTGGCCGATATGATCGCATCGCCCATATCCTGAATGATCGTGCCCATCTCTTCGATGCGCTGCGCCATGAAGATCGATGCAATCACGACCGTCGGGTCTTTGCGTTTTGTCAGATCGGCATTACAGGCACGAATAAGCTGTTTGTAATCTTCGTCGATCTTGGTCTTGACCTTGATGGCCTTGACCGCTGTTGAGGTATCAGCTTCGTCCGTTGCCTGTTCGATCAGTTGGAGGCCCTGTTCGACATAGGCCAGAAGGGCTGCGTGGTGGCGGCGCTTTCGGCGCGGAACATGTTCAAGCGTTTCATATTGCGCCACACACTCGCGACACAGCCGCGTCAGCCGTCCCAAATCAATCGCAATGGATTCCACTGCGCGCAGCATCAATGCATCCGGGCTTGATTTTGGCATCTGCATGATGGCGGTGATACAGCCGTCTCGCACACGCATTTTCAGATTATCGGCATAGCCGCTTCGGTCGACGACCTTGCGCGCTAAATCGACCGATCCCTGTTCCAATGCATCACGGAGCTCTGCGACTTGTGTGCTTGCCTCGATCCATAGAAAGCGGAAATTGTCGCGCACTGGGGCGGATAAGGCTGATGTCATGTGATCCGCCCAAGATAAAACGGTTGTTGTGGTGCCGATGCATTTAGCAACGGACGCAGATCTTCAGGGAAAAGAGGTGCAGTTGCCAATTCACCCAGCGGCAGCCAGAAGACGTTCTTTTGGTTTTTGTCGGGTGCTGGCCCATTGGTTGCCGCGTAATTGTTGGGGACCGAGCATGAAAAAAGAAACTCAACCGTATGCTTATTTATTTCAATAGAGGTGCCACGAGACTTGAAAAAATCCGCCACGTGCATCAGACCGGACACCGCTACAGTGGTCCCTATCTCTTCCTGGCATTCACGTATCAGAGCGGCTTCCAGCGTTTCATGTTCTTCCTGTGCCCCACCGGGCAATGCATACCGCGTGCCGTAAGACGGGCTTTGTTTACACAGCAGAAGAATAGCGCCATCACGGATGATCACCGCGCGTGCGCAGTTCCGGATCATCGGCGTCAGGTTTTCCTTCATTGCCGCATTCCTCCTGTCGGTGGGGCAGCAATGACAAATATCATCCCCAAGCCAGGCAAAAAAGGGGAGAACCCGCTGTCACATAATTATAACAACACGCATTCGACCCATAACCCGACCGTCTTTGGACACGTGACCTACATGAAACTGATTATGGACGAGATGTTTTCTGTGCACGGCTAACGCCGTACAGGGTGTGTGCGAAGGCGCTAAGACCGCGCTATTATTGATACGTGAGGATGACAAAAGAAAAAGCCGAAGATGATATTCCGTCATCTCCGGCTTTCTGGTTTTATGCGTCACAAATTCCGGATTTATGCGTCAATTCACACTGCTGTCAGATATCGATTATCGCTCGAGCTTTTTCCGCCACGTATGGCTTTGCAGAAACAACTCGTTCCGTTGGCCATCAGAAGAAATTAATGCTGCGATTGACGCTCTGGACATTCATCAAGTCGGGATCATCGAGTTTGATGAAACGGGTGGCGAGATGAAGATTGTTCGTCGTCCAAAAGGAGACAGTCGCCCCTCTCGTTATTCCCTGACCCTTCGCGAAATCATGCGTCAGGGCATACCAGATTTTGGAAGGGTCTAATGCCTGATCAATTATTTGTCTGACAAACGGTATTTCGTCGAACGGCCGCGTCCTTCGCAAACGCATAGATAGCCCTTGTCGACCAGGTCAGTAAGGTGGCGCGTCGCTGTCGCCTTACTAACGCTATTAATCGCAGCATATTGTGATGCACTTATGACATTTTGATCCGCATCATCATGCAGCAAAACAAGAATTCTAACTTGTTGTGTCAGAAGTCGATTTTCTGGCTGCATTGTCACGAGGTTATTCGCTTCAATACTCCAGCTTAATCTGGTTATCGCCCCGTCGAGCGCATTTTCCAAAGTTTTGAAAAACCAGATCATCCATTCCGTTACATCCAAACCGGAAGACTGAGTTCGCTCCAACACTCTGTAATAGTTCTCTCGGTCGGCTAAAATGTAAGGCGCCATTGGGTACAAGACAGCATTTTTGTCTGACTGAAACAGTGCCAGGTCAGCAACCGCGCGTGCGCTCCTGCCGTTACCATCTTCGAATGGATGCACCGTCACGAACCACAGATGTGCCAAAGCTGCTCGCGAGACGGGGTCTATTTCTTTGCTTTTCCGACTGGAAAAAAACCATTTCAAGAATGCTTCCATCTCGATTGGAACACGTAATGGACCGGGAGCCTCAAAGTGAATCTTCCGGTTGCCCCTGCCACCAGAAACAACCTGGATATCTTCGGTCCGCCATGTTGCCGGTTGACCGATTTGAGCCGATGAGTAGGTCCTCTCGAACATACAGCGCTGCCACACCCCTAATCGATGCGGAGTAAGGACTTCAGAGGACTTGTCAAAAATGTTTGATATTAAAGCAGCGGCGTTTCCCTCCAGTAGCCCGACACTTTTGGTCTTCTCGTAAGAGGAAGGTTGGCCAAACCCGCGCTCGATTTCATTGGATACATCAGTTGCGTCGAGGTACTCGCCCTCAATTGCAAAAGAAGCAACAATGTTCTCGGTAAGTGCTTTGGTGATTAAGGCTCGTCTGCCGTTCAGCGAGTTGACCAATCCGGCCACGTATCCCTGTTTATGATAAACAGAAGGTAAGCGAGCTTGGGTCTGCTGCCTATCCCAAGTGAAGTTGGGCCAATCCCGGTACTGCCAATTCCATTTGCCCATCATAAAACTCCCTTGTGAGCCGATTTAACATCGTATTCGGCTCAATTAATGATGGGAATACCTAAAACAGGAAAATAATTGTCCAATATATTAGACATTTTCCGCTATTTCAGGCAGAATGTCCAAAATACTAGACATTGGTTTGGGTAATGAACATTTACGATATCGGCGAGACGATCCGAAATCACAGAAGGGCAAAGGGAGTGCGGCAAGTAGATCTTGCCGTAGAAGCCGGTGTCAGCCGTTCAACCCTGAACGCTCTCGAAAATGGAAAATTACATGAATTGGGAATCAGAAAGATCGAGACATTATTAGCCATACTCGACCTGAGGCTAACAACGGAAGCAGCAACCCCACGACGACCAACATTGGAAGACTTGATACGAGAGCAGGAGCTCGAAGATCCTAAGCGGCTCCCCCGCTAAGAGAAGCATCAGTGAAACCTCTCAGAATCAGGCTCAGAATGAAAAAGGGGCTGACATGCGTGTCACAACCTAGACGTCTCATCACAATAGACGTACAAAATCGGACCCGCGCGATGCTGGCCCGTTTTTAGTTTTATGGATCAGTTTACAAGATGTGGTGATCCAAATGTTTCGCTTAAATCTGTACGGTTAAAGTTTTAGAGTTCAATTTGAACTTGGTCATCAGACTCCCGGGCATAGCCTGTTCATAGCTTAGTCCATCCTCAAGCAGGTAGGTCGTTGTTTGCGGCTCGCGATAACTGTCCATATCTGCATGTGACGCGCCGACATAAAGGCCACGGATCAGGCGAAAACAACCGCTGTGTGTAACCACAACATGCGCTTGGTCGGTTGGAAGTTGATTAAGCCATGCATCAATACGTGCGAGCAATTCAAGTTTGGTTTCCCCACGCGGCACCAGATAGCCCCAAGGATCATTCTGATGCGCTTCAAATTCCGCTGATCGGCTCCGCGAGACTTCCGACAAAGTCATGCCTTCCCATTGGCCGTAGTTACGTTCTTTTATGGCATCGTCGGTTGCGAAATCTGCATATGGGATTCCCCAACAATCGGAAAGAAGCGAAGCCGTCTGCCGGGCTCGACCGAGACTACTGGTGTGGTACTTAACACTGCCATTTTTTTGCAGACCAACCCACATTTCACGGATGTTCTCAGCAACCGCGCAAACCTGACGAAAGCCATTAAGTGTTAATGGCGCATCCTGCCACCCTTGCAAGCGTCCTTCGGTGTTCCATTGGGTTTCTCCATGCCGGACGAGCAAAATGGTCGGAAGTTTTGTTTCTGACATTTTCGAACCTTCGTAATACAGGTCACACAAAGAGGGCACCGAACGATTTGATTCGTTCGGTGCCTGGGTTTATTAACATCAATCGCGGATCAGAACTGCCTGCACAGGATCAAGTTTCAGAACAACCTGCTCGCCGCTTTGCATCCGCTTTTTCCCACGAGTATGACGTTCATCGACCAGTAGTTCCTGACCGTTGATATCGATGACATAACGCACCATCCCGCCAAGGAACTCAGCCGATACGACAGAACCAGAAAGGGTGTCTTCTGCGCCTTCGTTGCTGAACTCGATACTTTCGGGCCGAACCACCAGTCGTGCCTTGCCCGGAGTTTCATCCGGCCCAACCGGTATACGAAGGTTGGCACCACAATCGAAACACCTACCGCCTGCAGCAGGGACAATCTCCCCGTCAAGGATGTTTGCAGTACCTAGGAATTTCGCCACAAAACTGTTGGCAGGGTTGTCATAAACCTCATCTGGGCGACCGATTTGCTGAACAACACCATCTGCCATTACGGCAATGCGATCACAAATCGTGTTAGCTTCTTCCTGATCATGGGTCACAAAGATCGTGGTGATACCCAGACGCCGCTGCAATTTCAAAAGGTCCTGACGCATTTGAACACGCAGGTTTGCATCAAGGTTTGAGAGCGGTTCATCCAAAAGCAGAACGCGCGGTTCGACAACAATCGTGCGGGCCAGTGCCACGCGTTGTTGCTGCCCCCCCGATAGCTGGGACGGGAAGCGTTCAGCATAGTCACCCATACCAACAAGTTCCAATGCAGCACGGACCCTTGGCCCAATTTCAGATGACGGAACTTTGCGTTCTTCAAGACCAAAGGCGACATTTTTGGCCACAGTCATATGCGGCCAAAGGGCATAGCTTTGAAACACCATACCCACATTACGCTGCCAAGGCACGGAACCAACAATGTCTTGGCCATCAAGTTTAATCTGGCCCTTGGGAGTTGGACCAAAGCCGGCAATCGCACGCAACAGGGTCGACTTGCCCGAGCCCGATGGTCCGAGAAAAGCAAAGAATTCTCCCGGACGAATGGCCAGGTTCACCCCTTTGAGAACTTCGGTTTCACCAAACGACAAAGAGAGGTTTTCAATGTCGATTTGAACCGGTTCAG
This sequence comes from Thalassospira lucentensis, assembly GCF_050516545.1. Taxonomy (GTDB): domain Bacteria; phylum Pseudomonadota; class Alphaproteobacteria; order Rhodospirillales; family Thalassospiraceae; genus Thalassospira; species Thalassospira lucentensis_C. The sequence goes on from NZ_CP191544.1 coordinate 3,644,343, forward strand.
TTTGCATCGTGGTCATGGTGTCGGCCTCCTGTGCGCGACGATTATTGGACGGATTGTTTGCTATGGTCATGCTGCATCTCCTGCGGCCTGTTCCATGCTGCTGCGTTGCTGGCGTGCACGGTCAACCATCCGATGTGAAAGGTAGGTTGCCAAACCGACGATAATGACCGCCATGACACCAAGCGCAGCACCAGGGCCACGACCGGCAGCCGACTGCATGAACAGATAAAGTCCATAGGCAAGCGGTGCGTCATTTTCGGTTGAAACAAGCATGATGGTTGCAGAAAGCTCCACCGCAGCTGTCGAGAAGCTGGTCACGAAACCGGCCACAAGACCACTGGCCATCAATGGAATGACAATGCGACGTACTGTCCGGAACTTTGATGCCCCAAGGTTTTCGGATGCTTCTTCCAGCGATGGGGAAACCTGTTGCAAGGCAGCCGTGCAAGACCGCAATGCATATGGCAAACGACGTACGGCAAGGGCTATGACAATAATCCCCCACCAGGTTGCCATCGGCTGCCCGGTAATTGGCATTTCCACGCCATAAAAGACACGCAGATAACCAATACCCAACACGACACCGGGGACCGCAAGCGCAGAAATCGCTAAGTAATCAAGCCATTTGCGCCCGATTACATTGGTCCGCATCACGACATAGGCAATCGCAGTACCCAGAACAATATCAATCACCCCTGCAAGACCGGCATAGATCAGGGTGTTCTTGATGAAAGTCCAGGCTGAAGTAAAGGCTGTGCCGTAATGAGCCGTCGTGAAACTGTCGGGCAGAACGCTAAAGGACCAGACCGAACCAAATGACAGCAGCGCCAAACCAAGATGTGGAGCAAGAACAATGCCGAGGATCGAAAAAATCACGACATAGCAAAGTATCGCTTCATGTGATCGCAGATCACGTTTGGATAGACCACCACCACCTTTTTGCGTCGTCGAATAGTCTTTCCCACGCATGCCAAGGAAAGCGACCCACATGGCGAAGACAGAGAAAATAATCAGAATGCAGGAAATCACATATCCCATCGGATCCGAGATCCCGATGGATGAAATCCGCAAATAGGCCTGCGGAGCAAGCATCGTATTAACGTTCAGCAAAAGCGGCGTGCCAAGATCATCGAACACTTTGACGAAAACGAGTGACGCACCGGCAATATAACCCGGCATTGCCAACGGGAAGACGATACGACGGAACAGGCGAAAACCACTTGAGCCCAGCATTTGACCAGCCTCTTCCATCGAACGATCAATGTTTTGCAGGCTTGCACTCAGATTGATCAGGATGAATGGGAAATAGTGGATTGACTGAACAAAGATCACCCCGTTGAGACCTTCCATAAACGGAATATTAATCCCAAACCAGTCACGCAAAAGAAGGTTCACACTGCCATTTGTCCCAAACAGCAATTGCATTGCAACAGCGCCAATAAAGGGCGGCATGATCAACGGAACAAAGGCCAGTGTTTGAATAATTACCGAACCGGAAAAGTTGAACCGAGTCGTAAAATAGGCAAGGGGCAGCGCAAATGCCGACGCAAAGACGACAGACATGCCCGATACATAAACCGAGTTAAAGAAGGATTGGCGGAAAAGTGCGCTGTTGAAGAAGTCCTGGAAGTTTACCAGCGTAAACGATCCACTGGCGGAATCCTGAAAGGCGACCTGAATGACCTTCAGAACCGGCACCAACAGGAAAGCCCCTAAAAACAGGACCACAATCCCAGCAACCATGTATGGACCAAGCGAAGAGAAACGCACCGGTCGCGCAAAAGCGGCGGATGACATAAGTATTCTCCAGTGTCGGGAAATCTGGTCCCTGCCAGAGTTCACTCTCTCTGGCAGGGAGGGTAAGCATCATGCAAGCTCTTGGCATACCCCCAACGGCTACCAAGTCACATTGCATGACACCAGGAAGTCAATTGCCTCAGAACATGAAACGGGCAGTATTGGCGAGTTCTGCCGCCTTCTGATAATTCTGAACGACCTGGTTGTCCCATTCCTGTTCGATTTCTGCCTGACGGCCTTCAATCTTGTCAGTTTTCTTTTTACGTTTGCTTTTGAAGATTGCGGCAAATTCCGGATCGTTTGCCTTGGCTTCGTCAACCGGCAGGGTGTGGAGCAATGCCTTTGCGTCTTCGATCAGTTTGGTTGCTTCAGGGTTGGCTGCACCGCTTTCGGCCAGTGCAACTTCTGCTTCCTGAATGGCAACTGTCGCAGCCCGAAGATCATCGAGACGATAGGTGACCATGACATCAAACAACGAGTTGACGACATTATAGCGGCCCTGCGAGACAGCCGTATCAAATGCGACTTCGGATTTGATCGAACCATCAAACGGGTTCGGCAACCCTTCGGGAGCATTCACATAAGCAGCTTCGTTAACCGGCAAACGCATAATTTTCGGATCAAACAGCAATCCCTGTCCGGTTTCTGACATCAGGAAGTCGATAAATTTCTTTGCCGGTTCAGAATTTGGTGCATTAGCGATAACACCAATATTCGCCGGGACAAGGGCGGTGACACTCGGATAACGGAAATCAACTGGGAAGCCCGATGCCATCGACGAGAAGCCAAAGAAATCAATCACGATCCCGATGCCGAACGAACCACTGTTCACACCATCAGGTACACCAAAGCTACGTTCGGTGACGGTTTTGGCGTTACCAGAAATATCGCGAATGGTTTGCCAACCTTTTTCCCAACCTTCACCCTGAAGGATGGTTTCAATCGTCAAATGGGTGGTACCGGAACGCGACGGCGCAGACAGACCGACATGACCATGATAGACGGGCTTAGTCAGATCGTCCCATTCTACCGGTTCCGGAAGATCATAAGCATCCATGTAGCGTTCGTTCCACATGAAGCCATAACCCGAAAGCGCAAATCCGGAATAATAGCCGTCTGGATCATTAATCGGATATCCGTTCAGTTCCTTGGCAACACCACCAACGCCTGACTCATACTTGGAAAGAAGGCTATTTTCCTTTAGCACTTCGAAGGCATCCGGTGCGGAAGCCCAGAAGATGTCAGATTGGTTATTTCCCGATGTTTCAATCAGGTACTTAACCCCAGAAGAGGTGCTTTTATTAACAACCTCAACCGATACGGATGGGTTTTCCTTCATGAAGGCATTTTTGAAAACGTCCGTCAGATCAGACGGAAAGGACGTTACGATGACAAGTTTGTCATCCGCAGCATGCGCGGTTGCAGTTGCAAGCATTGCTGCCATCGCAACACCTGTTCCCAGGCGACGCAAAGTCTTGTGAACCATCTTGGACATTGGTTCCTCCCTATTTGGTTTGTTCATTGACCGACACGGGTCGGCGTCAAAACAATTGCAACGGTTATGCCAAGGAGGAAATCGCCTTTAATTCTCAATTAAATCATTGATATTAAAATACAATTCAAGATTTTGTTTTTTCTCTTACACCGGATATTTGGGTCAATATTAACCCAGCAGATCAAATTCATGTGTTGATTTTGACACATTTTATTGAGTATCCGCAAAATCCCGTTTGTCGATATTATGATACTGCATTCGCAAATAAAGTTTCTTCCGGGGGATTGCGAGATGGTCGGCCGTTTCCTGAATACGGCCGGAACATCGTTGCAATGCAAATGAAATCACCTTTTTCTCAAAGGCGTCGATCTGGTCAGGTAAAGAGGCCGTCGTGGTATTCATCGTCGCCGATCCCATACCGGCATTCTCAAGCTGCAACGCATAGCGCTCCGCAGCATTAACCAGTTCCCGAACATTCCCCAACCAGGATTTTCCACTTAGATCATCAAGACTGATTTCTGAAATATCGGGAACAGGCAGTCCGTGCTTGCGACATGCTTTGGTAACATAATGGACAAACAACAAAGCGATATCATCGCCCCGTTCACGCAATGGTGGAATGGTTAGAGTTGTCACAGCAAGCCGGTAATAGAGGTCCGCACGAAATGTATTTTTCTCGGCAGCAAGTTCGAGATCTTCCTTAGCTGCAGCAATCACACGCACATCAATCCGGATCTGTGATTTACCCCCGAGCCGCTCGATGACCTGCCCCTGCAACGCTCGCAAAAGCTGAGTCTGCTGTCCCAATGGCATGCTTTCGATTTCATCAAGAAACAGCGTGCCGCCGCTTGCCTGTTCAAGCTTTCCAATACGGCGACGATCAGCCCCGGTAAACGCACCGCTTTCGTGGCCAAACAGTTCACTTGCGATCAAGGTTTCATGCAAAGCACCGCAATTGATTGCAACAAATGGCCCCCCCTTGCGCGGACCAAGTTCATGCAACGCCCGGGCGACCAGTTCTTTACCCGTGCCGGTTTCGCCATAAATGATCGTATTAACGTCCGAACTTGCAACCACTGCGGTTTGCTGTCGCAAGCGGTCGATTTTTGGATGATTGCCGATTATGTGATTTTCAATCTGATAACCATCATCGCTGCGGCTTGTCAGACAGCGGTTTTCAAGAACAAGACGCCGCAATTCCGCAGCACGCCTGACCACTGCAAGCAACATTTCAGGATCGGCTGGCTTTTCGATAAAGTCATATGCTCCAGACTTGACCGCTTTGGTCGCCATGGGAATATCACCATGTCCGGTGACAATGATAACCGGAATTTTCGGGTCGATACGTTTAACCGCATCAAGAACACCAAAACCATCCATGCCCGGCATGCGCAGATCTGTCAGAACCACCCCCGGCCAATCTGCCTGCAGGGATGCAACCCCCTGCTGCGCATCTTCAAAGGGGTGCGGTGTGAATCCATTCAGATGAAGGGTTTCTTCCCACGCCCGTCGAATTTCCGCCTCGTCATCAATCAACAAGACCGGTGATTTTACACTGTCATTCTTCACGTTTTAAACAGCTCCACGCTTGCAGTCGTTCCACCTTGTGCATCTTTGCCCGGTAAAACCTTAAGGCGTCCACCGAGGTCACGAATAACATTGAACGAAATGGACAGACCCAGTCCCAGCCCTTTGCCAGGTGGCTTGGTGGTAAAGAAGGGTTCGAACAGTTTGTCACCCACATCTGGGGTAAACCCGATACCATTATCCTCAATAGAAATCACAGCCTGACGATCCGTTTCGGCGATCTTCAGTCGAACGGTCGGGCTGCTCTGCCTTTCAACGGCATCGAGGGCATTGCTAAGCAGATTGACCAGAACCTGTTCAAGTTTTGCCGGATCGGTCAGAACATAGACCGATCCATCGGGATAGTTTCGATCAAGTCTGACGCCATTTTGCGTGATCCGCCCCTCAAACAGGGATAGCGCATTTTCCAGAACTTCTATCGCATCATGTTTTGTTACAGCTTCCTGCGGACGCCGAGCGAAACTTTTAAGATGATTAGATGTTTTCGACAGCCGTTTAACCAGCCTGTCGATGTCTTCAAGTTTTTCTTGGCATTTGTCATGCTCGCCGCGTTCCAGATAAAGGGATGCATTGTGATTATAGGAACTTAGCGCTGCCAAAGGCTGGTTGAATTCGTGGGCGATGCTGGCAGATAACTGCCCCAAAGCCGCCAGTTTAGCAGCCTGCAACAACTCGGCCTGAGTTTCGCGCAAATCCTGTTCGGCTTGCTGACGCAAGGTGACCTCGTTGCGCAGCTCGTTGTTGGAGGCCTCTAATGCTTCGGCATGGGTCTCAAGCGCCTGTGACTTGTGACGAAACAATCGGACAGTATCGGCAAGTTGACCAATCTCATCCTTGCCTTCCACCAGAACCCGATGCGCAAAGTTACCATCGGCAATGATTTGCATTGAGGACAAAACCCTCATCAAACGCTGTAGCAACTGCCCACGGATAAAGAATACGGAAAACAGGACCAACAGGCCGACCGTCGCAATGCCGGCGAGAAGTCCAAAAAGCTGTCCACTTCTCACTTCACGTTTAATCTGCAACGATACGTTTTCAGTACGTTGACCGCTTTCACGGACAGTATCGGCAACCATCCCCCCCAAAATTTCAAGCAACACTGCATTTTCATTCTGCAACTGGGCATTTTGACGCAAAAGCGCTGTTTTACGCAGCTTGAGTTCAAGCAGATCACGCGGGCTTTCACCATAAGATGCAATTTCATACCAAATTTGAAGCAAGGTGATCGAACTGCTATTTTGCTGCAAGGATGGGAGGTTTTCATTAGCTTCGGAGATGCTTTCAAGCAAACGCAGCCGGAGTTGCTCGATCGCACTGAAATCGTCTTCACCGACTGCGCGCAACATCAACCCGACAATCAGATTGCAGGCTGCATGTAAACGCCCCAGCGCCTCGGTAAAACGCACTTCATTGACGACAGCATCGGTTTGCAATTGTTGATCATGAGATGAAAAACTGCGATCAATCGCTGAAGTTACATTGAAATTGGCATCAATGAGCAGCGGGTCAACTTCGAGCAGGAAATCACTATGCAGACGATTGATCCGCGCGACTTGACGCCCCAAATCATCACGCATTTCAAACTTGCTCGCGACATTGGCATCAAGTTTCTCCACATTCATCATCAGGGCGTCAAGAAGCTGTGCAAGTGTTTCGGTAAGATCCGGCGCGTAGGTGGCAAGTTCCTGACTAAGACGGTTCAAATCCTGAAAATGGACCTGAAGACGATCCAGCGCTTCCTGACGGGCATATTGGGTAGATGCACTTCCCAATCGCGGCGTGTCGACCCTTATGACTTGCCCAATTTCGGCAAACCGCGCACTTGTTGCTGTGACGGACAGATTATCAGATGCGAGATCGGCAACAGTTTGACTGACACCACCAAGGGTAAGATTTGAAATCGCTGTTGCAATCACTGAAACGCTGGCGATCACCACGACCGACAGAGTCAGCTTGGCGCGCAGACTGCTCAAGCGCCACTTCATTCCAATGCCCCTGGATCAAGATGGTTTTGAAACGCGTCCATCCGGGCAATCAATTCGCGCGCCGTTTTGAAACGTTGACTGAAATCGTTCGACCAGCTGTCTTGTATCCGCAAGCGCCCCGCAAGCGCATTCTCCGGTGGCCCGGCAGCCGAGAAAGCTTGTTCGAAGCTGCTTTCATTGGCCATAAAAGCCGCAACGGGCACAATTTCAAGTGAATCGCGTACGGCGCCAAGTAGCGAACGCATCGAATCTGATTGTGTGATAACCGGTGTGTTTTCGAGCCTGCGTAACGCCACCCAGAGCTTTTTAAGCTCAAGAAGGCGATGAGTGATCATGTCATCATAAAGTGCGTTGACCACCACCATACGCTGTGCTGCCAATTCCAAATCAAGACGATGGTGCGGTTCTTGTACCGTTGGTGAAAAACCCGCCCTGCTCCAAAGCGCAGGATTGATCGGAATGCGCCCAATTTCAGGGGCCAGAAGCAACTCCTGCGCAGTCGAGCTTCTAAGAAAATCAACGAACCGAAGCGATAGCGCGTTATGCGCACCAACGACGGTTACGGCCACGCTGGCAGGGAAATACCAACCAGGGGCAAAAGACCGGAAGGCGAGACCTTCGCCAGACGGGAACTCTGCCCGGGCAAGAAAATCAATTCCGATGCCATATCGGAAGCGGCTGCGTGCCACACCATCGCGCACTCCGAAACTGCGCGCCGTGACGGTTGCCAGATTACCCCCAATTTGGGAGAGCAACGCCCATCCTTCCTGCCAGCCATATTGCTGGAGAAGACTTTCAACAAACAGATGAGTTGTCCCGCTGCGCGACGGAGAACTCATCCCCAGAAGTCCCGAATAATCAGGCGATGCCAGATCGGCGATTTCGACCGTCTCTAGTGCTGCTTGATCTTCACGCGACATCAGCCCGATGGTGGACAGTGCAAACCCAAAGCGCGAGCCATTCGGTGAATCGGGTATGATCCCGGCCATATCAGAAAAGGCACTTAGCTTGTCGGGGAAATGCGCCAGCGCGCCATGCTGATCGAGTAGTTCAAAAGCAACCGGGGAACTTGCCCAGACAATATCAGGAATGGGTCGACGATTTTCGCGGACATGCGAGATCAGTCCGATGGTGTTTTTGTTCTGAACACAAACATCTGACATTCCCGTTTGCTTAACAAACAAGTCGATGAATGGTTTGTAAAATGACGACGGATATGACGTCAGAATGGTTATTTCGCACGCTGCAGCCGTGCCGGATACGGAAATCAATGCCACCATACCGACAAGAAACCGAACCACAACGCGAAACGAATTCGCTGGTCTCGAACGCATTGCGTTTATGTTCACGAACAGGGTGATAGCCCCCTGTTCGCGCCTCCCAATTTGGCATTTGTTTTTATGTTTTTCAGGCAGGGGCAACCCCGCCTAGTTGCCAGATACTATAAAGGAAGCCGCTTCATGGCGACCTTTTTCGAACAGTTTTGTTTTAAGGCTGGTCTTATCGACAAAAAAACCAAGGGTGCGTATCTCTTGCACCCTTGGTTCTAATTTTACGCGTCACAGATTCTAAATTTATCTGTCGTGTTTCTAACTTTATGCGTCAATTCACACTTCTAGAATTTTACACGTCGAGATTGGCAACCTTCAGCGCGTTGGACTGAATGAAGTCGCGGCGCGGTTCAACCACGTCACCCATCAGGGTCGAGAAGACTTCTTCGGCTTCATCGGCATGGTTAACGCGGACCTGCAGAAGCGATCGAACATTCGGATCGAGCGTGGTTTCCCACAGCTGATCCGGGTTCATTTCGCCCAGACCTTTATAGCGCTGGACCGAGATGCCGCGACGGCCAAATTCCATCACCGCATTGACCAGATCGACCGGGCCGTTGATTTTCCAGCTTTTGTCCTTGGCAACGAATTCCGCACCCTTTTCAAAGAGTTCACGCAACTCGCCAAGGATGTTGGCGATGGCCCGTGCCTCGGCCGAGCGCAGGATATTGCCATCAATCACGTGGCGCTGTTCAACACCGCGCAGCATGCGCCACAGAACGATTTCGTCCAACGGGGCTTCACCCTGCCAGCCGCGATCGTAATCTTCTTCGAGCGTATCAAGATGTTTGGCAAGCGTCTGGGCGGCTTCGAGGCGTTTGGTGTCATCATCGAGCAATGCCGGGTTGAGCGCACCGGCAAGGGTGGCTTGTTCAAGCACCGAGATCGGCAGTTTGATGGAAAGCGGCTCAAGGAAGCCTTTGGCCTTACGTGCAAGTTCGACAATACGCACCAGATCGGGACCGGCAACCTGCTGTCCGCCGCCAAGGGTCAGGACAGCATCCTCGGTCCCCTGCGCGGTCAGGTATTGTTCCATCTCGCGGTCGTCTTTGAGATACTGGACCGAGTTGCCGCGTTTCGCACGATAAAGCGGTGGCTGTGCGATATAGAGATAGCCGCGTTCGATCAGTTCCGGCATCTGACGATAGAAGAAGGTCAGAAGCAGGGTTCGGATATGCGCACCATCGACGTCAGCATCGGTCATGATGATGATTTTGTGGTAGCGGGCTTTTTCGATGTTGAAATCATCGCGGCCAATCCCGGTGCCCATCGCCGTGATCAGGGTGCCGATTTCCTGACTTGAAAGCATCTTGTCGAAACGCGCGCGTTCAACGTTGAGGATTTTACCACGCAGCGGCAAAATCGCCTGGAAGCCACGTTCACGCCCCTGTTTTGCCGATCCACCTGCGGAATCACCCTCCACGATGAACAGTTCGGCTTTGGACGCATCGCGTTCCTGACAGTCAGCCAGTTTCCCCGGAAGGGACGAGATATCAAGCACACCTTTGCGGCGGGTCAATTCACGGGCCTTACGGGCCGCTTCACGTGCTGATGCGGCTTCGACCACTTTGCCGACAACCTTGCGGGCATCCTGCGGATGTTCTTCAAGCCATTGTGCCAGCCTGTCATTGACGATGTTTTCAACAACCGGGCGGACTTCGGACGAAACAAGTTTGTCTTTGGTCTGGGACGAGAATTTCGGGTCCGGGACCTTGACCGAGATGACACAAGACAGACCTTCACGGGCGTCATCACCAGACAGGGCGACCTTTTCCTTTTTCGCAATGCCGCTGGACTGGGCATAGGAATTGATCTGACGGGTCAATGCAGCACGGAAACCGGCCATATGCGCCCCGCCGTCACGCTGCGGGATGTTGTTGGTAAAGCACAGGGTCTGTTCGTGATAGCTGTCATTCCACTGCAGGGCGACTTCAACGGTGATGCCGTCTTTTTCGCCTTCAATGACGATGGCTTCTTCGATCTGACGGACTTTGTTCCGGTCAAGATATTCGACAAAGGCGCGAATACCGCCTTCGTAATGCAGGATCGTTTCAACCGGTTCGCTATGGCGTTCATCGCGCAACGTCAGGATCACGCCAGAGTTCAAAAAGGCCAGTTCGCGCAAACGATGTTCAAGGGTTGGCAGATCAAACTCGGTCATGGTGAAGATGCCACCATCAGGATAGAAGGTGACTTCTGTCCCGCTGAGCGGTGTTCCGTCTGCGGTCAGTGGCGCATCGCCAACGACTTCAAGCGGCTTGATCGCGTCCCCACCGGAAAATTCCATATAATGTTCTTTGCCATTGCGCCAAACGCGCAATTTCAAAAGGGTCGAGAGCGCGTTCACAACCGAAACACCCACCCCGTGCAAACCACCGGAAACCTTATAGGAGTTCTGGTCAAACTTACCGCCGGCATGAAGCTGGGTCATGATGACCTCGGCGGCCGAAACGCCTTCTTCCTTGTGCATGTCGGTCGGGATGCCACGGCCGTTATCACGGATGGTTGCCGACCCGTCCCCATTGAGCTGAACCCAGACGGTATCGCAGTGACCTGCCAATGCTTCGTCAATCGCGTTATCGACGACTTCGTAGATCATGTGGTGCAAACCGGTTCCGTCATCGGTATCACCGATATACATGCCCGGGCGTTTACGGACCGCTTCAAGGCCTTTGAGAACCTTGATCGATTCTGCACCGTACTCCTGCACGATTTCTTCTGTGTTCGGAGTTTCTGTTTCGTTGGTCATAGCGTCACAACCTCGGCATTCACGGAGTGGTTTCTAGGGTCAGTGTGGCATCTTCCACGCGGAAAAATTGCGCACGACCGTCCAAACCTTCAAACAGCGCCCGGTCCGTACCTGTCATCCAGGCTTGGACGCCAAGCGCCACGATTTCGTCAAACAGGTGTTTGCGGCGTTCTGCATCCAGATGCGCAACCACCTCGTCAAGTAACAGCAGCGGGCCAGCCCCGCGTGCCTTTGTCTGCAAGCGGGTATTGGCCATAATAATCGACAGCAACAACGCCTTTTGTTCCCCGGTGGAACATTGATCGGCTGATTGGCCCTTTGCATCATGCCACACCAGCAAATCACTGCGTTGCGGGCCGACCACCGCCCCGCCATAGGTCGCATCGCGTGACCGTCCGTCGCGCAATGCAGCCCGCATTCTGTCTTCGACCTCGACCGCCGGACAGGTTTCCAGCCAGCTTTCAAGATCCCCCGCCAGTGCAAGACGTGCTGCGGGAAACGGCCCGATCGCCATGGTCCCGGCCCGGCTGAGGCGGGCAAGAAGTTCAGCCCGTGCGACGGCAACGGCAATGCCGTGGCGGACCATCGAATCTTCGATCGAGGCCAGCCATTTATCGTCGCCCTTGCCTTCTTTCAGCAGCTTTACCCGACTGCGCAGGCTGTGTTCATAGGCCGCAACCCGGCTGCTGTGGTCCGGATCAAGGCCATAGACCAGACGATCCAGAAAACGTCTGCGTGCCGATGGCCCGTCGAGAAACAGGCGATCCATTTGCGGTGTTAACCACACAGCGGCACACACCCGCCCCAAAGCGGCCTGCCCGCGCTGTGCCTGCCCGTCGATGCGGACAGCACGGCGTTCACGCCCCTGTTCAAGGGCAGCAGGATCAAGCCCGGAGCCAAGTTGAAACGCCCCGTCAGGTGTTTCAACATCCGCCGACACCGCCCAAGGGCGCGTCATACCATCCGCACGTGGCGGAAAGTTCCGGGCAATTTCACCAAGCTTTGCCCGGCGAAGGCCCCCACCGGGCGCCAAAAGCGATACCGCTTCGAGCAGGTTGGTTTTCCCTGCCCCGTTTGGCCCGGTCAGGACGACCGGCGCGCTGTTTAACGACAGCCGCAAGCTTTCGTAACAGCGAAATTCACTGAGCTGGATACGGGAAACTGCAAGACGGCTTGTCATCGACGCACCGTCTTTTGGCATGAGGTTTTTGGCAAGAACAGCCACAGCGTATCGTGCTTACCGTCAAACACGCATCGGCATCAGAACGTACAATGCCGAAAGGTCGTCAGTATCGCGCAGAATAGTCGGTGACGATCCATCAGACATCAGAAGATTGAGCGTATCGCCCTTGACCTGCTTGGCAATGTCGAGCAGGTAGCGCGAGTTAAAGCCAATTTCGATGTCTTCGGCATCATAATTGATTTCAAGTTCTTCGGACGCGGTCCCGTGTTCCGGGCTCGATGCCGAAAGGGTCAGGGTCGTGCCCGAGAGAACAACTTTCACCGCGCGGGATTTTTCAATCGAGATCGCAGAAACACGATCAACCGCATCGGCAAAGCCCTTGCATTCGATATCAAGGGTCTTGTCATTGCCCGACGGGATAACCCGTTCGTAATCCGGGAAGGTGCCATCGATCAGTTTGGATGTCAGGATTGCCTTGCCAAAGCCAAAGCGGATTTTGGTATCTGACAGCGCGATATCGACGGCTTCGCCGGTTTCATCAATCAGTTTGCGCAGCTCGCCGATGGTTTTGCGCGGAACGATCACGCCAGGCATGTTTTCCGCACCATCTGGCAACGGGGCTTCGACGCGGGCCAGACGGTGACCGTCGGTGGCAACAGCGCGCAGGATTTTCGTACCTTCGGCGTCGGTTGCGTGGAAATAGATCCCGTTAAGGTAATACCGGGTTTCTTCGGTCGAGATCGCAAATTCAGCACGATCAATCAGGCCGCGCAATTCCGCAGCAGCAAGACCAAAGCTTACCGGAAGATCGCCACCGGACATGACCGGGAAATCATCCACCGGCAGAACGGCAAGATTGAATTTGGACCGGCCCGCAGCAAGGGTCAGACGACCTGCACCCGGTTCAAGGGCGATCTGCACCTGTGAACCTTCCGGCAGCTTGCGGACGATCTCATAAAGGGTATGTGCCGGGGTGGTGGTTGCACCTGCTTCGGCGACTTCGGCGGTTGTCGTTTCAACCACTTCGAGATCCATATCCGTTGCAGTCAGCGACAGCTGATCGTTTTCTGCCCGCAGCAAAATATTGGAGAGAATCGGAATGGTATTGCGTCGTTCGACAACGCTTTGAACATGGGTCAGCGATTTCAACAGAGCCGCGCGTTCGATGGTCAGCTTCATACCCGTCCTATCCGTCTGTCAGTAGTCGTTTAACAAATTGATTTTTAATCAGTTTTCTCACCTGAACCCCACCCTTACGGGCGCGGATGAGGCATTATAACATGCATGTCGTGAAATCGAAGGATTTTTACGGCTTAAACCCAAGCAAATAAAAGGAGTCGCCCGGGCGAAATGCGCCCAAAACGCGCAAAGCGCCAAATACTGCGTAACTCGCAGTTTTGTTTATGTAAATCAGGGAAAAATCCACCCGGTTTCCGATGCCAGATCCCGCCCGACAAACCGCCGGAGTTCCGGTGCTTTCACACCGGGGTTCGGCAATGTTTGATCAGCTTTCGAGCATCCGGCGCAGAAGATCGATATCTTCGGAAAGCGACGGATCCGTGCTGTGGAGTTCTTCGATCTTACGTACAGCATGCATGACTGTCGTATGGTCACGTCCCCCGTATTTCCGGCCGATTTCAGGCAGGGAATGGGTGGTCAGCTGTTTGGACAGATACATTGCCACCTGACGCGGACGGGCAACCGCACGCGCACGACGGGCAGAATGCATGTCCGAGACCTTGATGTTGAAATGCTCGGCCACGCGTTTCTGGATTTCTTCGATCGACACCCGGCGTTCAGATGCGCGCAGAACGTCATGCAAGATGTCCTGAACCATCTCAAGGCTGATCTCGCGACCCACCAGCTGCGAATGCGCAATCACGCGGTTCAGCGCCCCTTCAAGCTCACGGACATTGGCCGTGATTTTATGGGCCAAGAATTCCATGACACGTTGCGGCAGTTCAACCCGCTGACGTTCGGCCTTGGATTCAAGAATGCCAAGACGCAGTTCATAGGTCGTTGCGTGGATGTCGGCCACAAGGCCCGATCCCAAACGCGACCGCAAACGTTCTTCGATGTCTTCAAGATCGGATGGCGATTTGTCCGCCGATACAATGATCTGGCGGCCCTGATCGACCAGTGCGTTAAAGGTGTGGAAGAATTCTTCCTGTGTCGAATCCTTGCCCGAAATGAACTGGACATCATCGACCATCAACACATCGACCGAGCGGAACTGGTCTTTGAAATCGACCGTGTTCTTGTCGCGCAGTGCGCGAATGAAGCGGTACATGAATTTTTCAGCCGACAGGTAAATCACCGTGCGGTGCGGCTGCGTCCGGCGGATATGCCAGGCAATCGAATGCATCAGGTGGGTTTTACCAAGGCCAACACCGCCATACAGGAACAGCGGGTTGAACGGCACCGATTCGGCTTCGGCCAAACGGCGGGCCGCGGCATAAGCAAATTCGTTCGGTTTGCCGATGACGAAATTATCAAACGTGTAGCGCGGATCAAGGGCCGCCGAGATGCCATCATCAGACATGCTGGCAATGGCATTGCGGCCCGATCCTTGCGACGGGGCCGGGGCGGCGTGCCCGGACGTCTGATGTGTGTTCTGATGCGTATTCTGATGTGGGTGTGATGCAGGTTTGGTCTGGGTTGCGGCCGATCCACCATTCCCGCGCGCTGTGGACGCGGTGTCATCCTGGCTGCTGACCGGGGTATTGCTGTTGGAAACGGAAACAATGTTGATTTCGACGAAATGCACATTGGCATCTTCGGCGTGCCAAAACGCCTGAATACGGTCGAGATAGTGCTGCGTTACCCAGTCACGCATGGCGCGCGTTGGTGCACCCAGACGGGCCACACCGGCTTCGACACCGATCAAGGCAACAGGTTCAAGCCAATAACGATACGCCGTCGCGCCAAATTCAGCGCGCAGCTTTTCACGTACGATTTGCCAGATTGCTACCACATGATCATCAAGTGCTGCCTGCTGGTCACCCGACATTCCCCCACTGGATTGCCCGAGTGCCGATTGCGTTCCCCTTACGGCGTGCTGCACTGTTAGAACCTTTCCCCACTATCCCAATTTCCACACCAACAAGACTGCAAAAGACAAAATAGTACTGTCCCGCGTTGATCACATTCGCAATCAACACGCTGGTCTTCCGCAAAATCTTGGAAGCGTACTCGCGCCTTTTGTTTTTTTGGTTCTTCGTCACTGATCGCTTTGCGCGACCTAGCGAAGACCAAACACTGTACTGATGCGACCCGCATCAGGCAAGGCGATCTTTAACAGAACGTTAAAAGGATTACGGCACCAAAACGGTCCTTGTTTTCTGCGGTTTCTTGCACCTGCGGAATCAAGGAACAAAAGGTGATTCTCCGGAATCCGGGCAGCGAAAAGGCCGCACCAAAGGTGCGGCCTTCGACTCGCCATCCCGTAAGGGATAAATTAGAGCGACTTGATACGAGCGGTAAGACGCGAAACTTTGCGAGCAACGGTGTTCTTATGCAGAACGCCGAGCTGTGCGCCACGCGCCATTTCCGGCTCAGCGATTTTCATCGCAGCCAGAGCAGCATCTTTATCGCCAACAGTCAGCGCTGCCTCGACCTTCTTAACGAAGGTACGAATGCTGCCGATGCGTGCGCCGTTTACTTCTGCACGTGCGGCGTTGCGGCGAATGCGCTTCTTGGCCGATTTATGGTGAGCCATTGCGAACCTGTCTCTTCAAACAAATGTTACGTAATTCGGAGCGCGGCTTATAGCGCCGAGCGAAACCCTCGTCAACCCCCGATACCGCTTAAATCCTCCATTTCCGGCGGCTAGGGACTCATTTTCCCTGCAACACAGATATGCGGCACCGGAATCAGGGGGCAACTTATCCTGATCACCGCGCAATCAGCAGTGCTTGAAATCGGCTTTTCTCTTTTCTGCAAAGGCTTTCATGCCCTCGGCGCGGTCTTCGAGCGCAAAGGTCGAATGAAACTCGCGGCGTTCGAACATCAGGCCTTCGGTCAGGGTCATTTCATAGGCCTTGTTGACCGATTCTTTTACCTTCATCGATACCGGACCAGAGAAGGACGCGATCTTTTCGGCCAGTTTCATGGCTTCTTCCATCAGCGAGTCGGCCGGGACGATTCGCGCAACCAACCCGGCGCGTTCGGCTTCTTCGGCATCCATCATCCGCCCGGTCAGGCACATTTCCATGGCCTTGGCCTTACCAACCGCGCGGGTCAGGCGCTGCGTACCGCCAGCACCGGGGATGGTGCCGATGGTGATTTCCGGCTGACCGAACTTTGCGGTATCGGCCGCCAGCATGATGTCGCACATCATTGCCATTTCACAGCCACCGCCCAATGCGAATCCGGCAACGGCCGCAATGGTTGGCTTGCGACAGCTTGCCACACGGGTCCAGCCTTTGGTGATGAAGTCGCCCTTATAGACATCCATATAGTCGTAATCGGCCATTTCCTTGATATCGGCCCCGGCCGCAAAGGCCCGTTCCGATCCGGTAATGACAATCGCGCGGATATCTTCATCGGATTCGAAATCATCAAGGGCCGCACCGACATCCTTGATCAGTGCTTCACACAGCGCATTCAGCGCCTTGGGACGGTTCAGCGTGATAAGCCCGACATTGCCTTTTTTCTCGGCGATGATGTTTTCGTATGACATGCCTTGAGATCCTTTTTCGCCATTGGCCCGGTCATTTCCCGGCCAATTTGCTTGAAACCATATTTTGATACTGTTTTACCGATTTTATGCACAGGCCGCAACCAACCGTGTGTATCGGGATGCCTCATCGTGGATTAAGCATCGATTCGGCGCGCGATATCCAACCGGATGCGACCCAGCCGTGTGGCACCCGGAGCCGATCTTATTTCTGACAGGTCGGGCAGAAGAATGTCGACCGTCCGGCCTGCACAATCCGTTCAATTGTGCTGTCACAGCTATCGGCACTGCAGATTTCGCCTTCGCGGCCATAAACGCGGAAATTATGCTGAAAATAGCCAAGCTCGCCATTGGTCTGACGATGATCCTTCAGGCTTGATCCGCCTGCTGCGATGGCATCTTCAAGAACAAGACGAATTTCGCGGTACAAACGATCAATCTCGCCGGGTTTTAAATCCTTTGCCAGACGAGTCGGGGAGATGTTTGAACGGAACAATGCTTCGCATACATATATATTGCCAAGACCGGCGACCAGTTTCTGATCCAGCAGCACGGTCTTGATCGGGCTTGCGCGTTTGGCCAAACCTTCTGCCAGCACCGCCGCATTGAAACCGTTGCCAAGTGGCTCTGGCCCGATCCCGGCCAGCATTTTGTGGCTGGCAACTTCATCGCTCGCAATCAGCGTGATCACGCCAAAACGCCGCGGATCATTAAACCGCACCACCGCACCGCCCTGCATGACGAAATCAACATGGTCATGTTTTAAGGGGGCGGGCACATCAACAGACGGATCATTATGGATGGTCATGCGCCCGGACATGCCCAGATGGATCAGCAAAACCTGCCCGTCGTCAAGATAGCCCAGAATGTATTTCGCCCGGCGCGTCAGTTGATTGATTTTACGCCCCGCCATGCGATCAACGAATCCTTCGGGAAACGGAAACCGCAAATTCGGGCGACGCTGCACCACATGATCGACAATATGGCCTTCCATTACGGGGGTCAGACCACGGGTAACTGTTTCGACCTCTGGCAATTCGGGCATCTTGAGACTCACTTTTCATAAGCAGGATGTCTTATCTAGGGCTCGTACCAATAATTGGCAAGCTGTGTGATTTTACCGGTCATATTACGTTGCCATGTTCTTGCAATGCACCTGCAACTTGCCGATGGACGACGCGGTTAAAGCTCTTATGATTGCGCCGCCTTTTAACCTGCAGGCACGGCCCACCCGATCCGCCTGCCAATAATGTTTGAAACCGGCTTTGCGCCCACCTTTGCGGTTTCGTGATTTTCTGAAAGTCGCCCCATGGAATTTGGTTTTGATCTTCTTGCGATCCTGTTTGCCGTTGCGGCCGTTGCAGCATGTGTTGATGCGATTGCCGGTGGTGGTGGATTGATCACGATCCCGGCCCTGCTTTGGGCGGGGGTTACCCCGGCACAAGCCCTAGCCACCAATAAATTGCAGGGAAGTTTTGGCAGCTTTACCGCATCGCTTAACTTCATTCGCAAAGGCCATGTCCATCCGCGCGATATGGTTCAGGCGATTGTTCTGACATTTGCCGGATCGGCACTTGGCACGGTTCTGGTTCAGATGCTTGATGCCAGCATCCTGATGACGATCCTGCCGGGTCTTTTGATTCTGATTGCGCTTTATTTCCTGTTCTCACCGCGTGTCGGCGATATCGACGCGCATCAAATCATCAGCAAAGCCACCTTTGCCTTTACCGCAGGTTTTGGCATTGGCTTTTATGACGGGTTCTTTGGCCCCGGCACGGGATCGTTCTTTTCCATCGCCTTTGTCGCCTTGCTTGGCTTTAACATGACCAAGGCCACGGCCCACACCAAGGTTTTGAACTTCACATCGAACTTTGCATCCCTTGTGATGTTCATTGCTGGCGGCGAGGTTGTCTGGGTTGTCGGTGCGGTAATGGCGGTTGGCGCATTGGTTGGTGCACAGATCGGATCGCATCTGGTGATGAAGGTTGGCGCACGTTTGGTCCGCCCGCTTTTGGTGGTGACCTCTATCGGGATTTCGATCAAACTGATCATTGATCAATATGGCCCGATCCTGAGCCAAAGCTGGGATCAGATGCGGCATTGGATCGGTTAGACCCGCCGCAATTGAGACAAAGAAAAACCCGTCATGCATGAAGCTGACGGGTTTTGTTTTTCAGGATGTCAGGCGTTTCGCAATCAGGCGCTCGCACGGCCCTGCGCCAAAACCTCATCGCCACGATCGAGCAAATGGCTCCAGACCGTGAACAAAAGCGCGAGCACGGCAATCCCGGCACCAAGCCAGGGGATATGCTGATAGGAAACACCGTGCGTAATCGCAAGACCGCCAAACCACGCCCCACCGGCATTGCCCAGATTGAACGCCCCCTGATTAAGGGTTGAGGCCAGATTGGGCGCTTCTGATGCCTCGTTCACCACCCGCATCTGAAGCGGGGAAACCAGTGCAAAGGCAACAACACCCCACAGCATCACGGTAATCACGGCTGGAACAAGGGCGGTCACTGTTTCGGTGAACAGGGCCAGAATTACGATCAACATGACGAAAGAAATGATGATGGCCGGCATCAAACGCCAATCGCCCAAACGCCCGCCAATATAGTTGCCCAAGGTCAAACCAACCCCGAACAACAACAAGACATAGGTGACCTGTCGCGGGGTGATGCCGGTAATGTCGGTCAACATCGGGGTGATATAGGTAAAGACGCTAAACATGCTGGCGGATGCCAGAACAGAAATCAGCATGGCAAACAGAACCTGAACCTTGCCAAGTGATTTTGCCTCCCGCCACAGGCTTCCGGTTGATGCTGCGATCTTACGCGGCAGGGCCAGATAAAGCGCAAATGCCGCGACAACACCAATGCCAACAACCGCCCAGAAAGTTGATCGCCAACCAAGTTCCTGCCCAAGGGCGGTGCCGAAGGGCACACCAAGCACATTGGCAAGGGTGAGCCCTGAAAACATCAAGGCAATCGCCTGAACCCGTTTATGGGGCGGGACAAGGTTGGATGCGACAACCGCACCCAGACCAAAGAACGCGCCATGGCAAAAGGCCGTGACCACACGGGCCGCCATCAATAACCAGTAATCCGGGGCAATCGCACACAGGAAGTTGCCAAGGATGAAGATCGCAATCAGCAACAACAATGCGCGCCTGCGGTCCATCCGTGCCGTGGCAATGGCCAGAAACGGTGCGCCAAATGTCACGCCCAGTGCATAGCCCGTCACCAGCAAACCGGCATCCGGAATGCTGACCCCAAGATCACGTGCGACATCGGGCAGAAGCCCCATAATGACAAATTCGGTTGTACCGATGCCAAAGGATGCAAGCGCCAAAGCCAGAATCGGAAAGTTCCCGAGCAATCCCGGGCGGGTGGCAACAGTGGTCATGTCAGGAATATCCAGATAAGCGGTCGTCAGGGGCAGGTCAAAATTGTGCACCTGCGAGAAGATCATAATGCCCGAAGATTTGAAACGATTCAATTCTGAGATAAAAATGCCGTCCTCACCACCGCGATTTCCGCATGGCAGCATGCCTGTTGATCACGGCTCCGCACACCTAACCAGACATGGAAAAGGCCCGATGATGATCGGGCCTTAGTACAATCAGATGCAATTCGCGGTCACGGGTGTTGATCAGGCAAGCTCGGCAACGATCCGTTTTGCGGCCTCGATCGGGTCATCGGCCTTGGTGATCGGGCGGCCAATTACCAGAATGTCACTGCCCATCGTGACGGCGTCTGCCGGGGTGACGATGCGTTTTTGATCATCACTTGATGCCCAGGCCGGACGAATACCCGGTGTGATCAGTTTGAAGTCCGGGCCAAGTGCCTTGCGCACCGGGGTGATTTCTTGTGCCGAACAGACAACACCGTCAAGGCCCGCCTTTTTGGTCAGTTCGGCCAGTTTGACAACCCGGTCTTCAATCGGACCTTTGAGGCCGACATCGTCAAGATCGCCCTGATCCATGCTGGTCAGGATGGTTACCGCAATCACCCACGGGGTTGCGACCCCGGCCTTGTCGGCCGCTTCGCGGGCGGCTTCACCGGCACGTTTCATCATCTCGATCCCGCCAGCGGCATGGACATTGACGAGTTTGAGCCCCAGCGGCGTCACTGCACGAATGGCCCCGGCAACGGTATTGGGAATATCGTGATATTTGACATCCAAAAAGATCGGCATGCCGGTTTTGGCAACCGCCCGGACACCTTGTGGTCCGTGGGCCGCAAAAAACTCTTTGCCAAGCTTTGCCCCGCCAATCACACCAGACAGGCGCGATGCCAGATCGATCGCGTGATCAAGATCCGTGGTATCGATCGCACAAAAGATGCGGTCTTTGGGGGAAAGTGTCTGGGTCATGATGTCCTCCGGCGGGCTGGCATTGGGGTCATGGCCCACATGTTCATGCGCGGACCGGACATGGATTAGCCGATTTATCCCCAAAGGCCAACGCCAAATAGCCGCTTATGCCGACAATATTGCGCTGCGCGCCCGACATTCCGGCCCCAAACAGCAAAAGGGCCCCTGAAAGGAGCCCTTGATCTGCGTTAGCTGTGGCCAAGTGCCTTTTGATCGGTTTTTGGCGTTTCGTCGTCGGTTTTGATGCGTTTAAGTTCGCTATCCATGCGGCGCACGGCACGGCGATGTTTGCCATGTACCAGCCATTCATAGGCAAAACCAACACCGAGCCCGATCAATAAAGCGACCATAATCGGCAGGAACAACGGCAGATCAACCTCATAGGGCAATGGCCATAGTGAAAGCGTCACTGCGGTTCGGTTCGACACGGCAAATACAGCGATTAAAACCGCAAGCGGTATCGAGATAATCCAGTAAAGGAAGCGCATTCTTAGCTCCTTGTGCCAGATCAGCTGCGTTGGAAATCCACCGCAGCACAATCAGGCAACAGGTCACGTTTGATATTCAGAGCGACAGTATGGGGCAAGAGTCAGATAAAAGCCATGCCACCAGCGGCACAGATTTCTGCACCATGGGTGACCTGACACAACAACACTGCCAAAGCCGCGTCGTTGGCTATCTGTCCATCACGCGGGAATTAGTTCAAACGTTCGCGGAGCTGCTTGCCGGTTTTGAAATAGGGAACCTTTTTCTCACCGACCGGGACCGCGTCACCTGTACGCGGGTTGCGGCCAACACGAGCATCTCGCTGCTTGACGGAAAATGCACCGAATCCGCGAAGCTCGACCCGGTCTCCGCGGGCAAGCGCGTCGGTGATTTCGTCAAAGATCGTTGCCACAATCCGTTCGACGTCTCGCTGATAAAGATGCGGATTCATTTCAGCGAGCCGGGCAATCAATTCAGATTTCGTCATTTCCAGGCCCCATCCTGTTGGTGCTGACAGTCTCACTCAACCGCGGATTCGATTATATTCTAGGGTAACTCTCACTCAGGTTGCCAGACCACCAGCAAACCGTCAAGTTTAAGCCCCTCAGATGACAGCATTTTTCCAAGGTTTCCCTCAAGAAGTGCACTCATCAAATCGTCTTCCGGGTACTCGATTTCAAGCGGTACAACTTCCGCTTCCGGCGTGACACCAGCTTCATCTTCAAGCCAGCGTAAGGCTTCACGACGGCCTCCTAATTCATCAATCAATCCATTGGCCAGGGCCTGCTGTCCGGTATAGACCCGACCGTCGGCCAGGGTTTTCACCGTCGCAACCGGCATTTCCCGGCGTTCTGCAACCATGCCAACAAACACATCAAACATGTCTGAAATCAGGCCTTGCATGGCCGATTTTGCAGCGTCATCAACCGGTTCGAACGGATTTGGTGCTGCTTTAAGCGGGCCGCTTTTAACCGTAAGCGGCTCTACGCCAAGCTTTTCCAACGTTCCAGAGAAGTTCATCGACTGGAAAATGACGCCGATAGACCCCGTAATCGTGCCGCGACGCGCAATGATATGGTCTGCAGCAATCGCGGTCATATATCCGCCGGATGCGGCAACGGTGCCCATTTCGGCAACGATGGGTCGGGTTTCGCCGATCCGCATCAATGCTTCATAAAGCGTTTCGCCACCGACCATGGTGCCGCCCGGGCTGTTGATATGGACAATCACGCCGACAACGTCGCTGTCCTTTTCAATCGCATCAAGCGCATCGAGAAGATAGGGATCTTCCGTGATCACACCTTCGATATTGATCTCGACAATTTTGGGACCTCTCACACCAAGCACACTGTCCTGAACGCCGGTTCCCGCCAAGCCAATGACAATCACGGCAACAACAGCAATCACGGCGAGCACACGCCAGCGAAAGACGGATTTCTTTAATCGACGTCGATCAAGCAGGATATCGGCATCAAGCGCCATCAATGGTGTCCCGGTTATAATTGTTCAATCAGATACTTAGAAAGGAGCTTACCCCTAAACCTGTCTTTTCAAATGGTTTTTCTGGGCACAGAAGGCAAGAAGAAAAAGCGTTTAAAATCAAAATTTTCGCGATTTTTGACGATAAATCGCACCACGCCACGGATTCGCACCCCGAATCATGGATGGTAGAAAATTTTTAACTGAGAATTCCACGACATAGCCAACCTCGCCCGGCGAGAAACGCAGGCACCGAACACCCTATACAGAGAATCTAGAAGCTTGCATCGGATGGGCTTCACGGATGCGATACCCAGTGGGGTTTAAGGGTTCAGCCTTGGGGATGAGGGGCGTCGCGGGAAGATAGACGGTGCCTCTGCGATTACAGGTGTCTGTAGGCGACATGCATGGTAGCTGGTCGGGTAAGGTAACGATCTCAGGCCATGCTGGTGGCAGCGTCGCGACACTACCTGTCAGACTGAGCGCCACAGAGACATTACCCATCAGACAAAAGAAAACGGGCCGCGCAAAGTGCGCGACCCGTCTTTTCGATCTGCGAACAGATCGGTCTTCGTGGAAAACTGGCTTATTCGCCGGTTTCCTGTTTCTTGCGCAGAGCTTCGCCGAGAATGTCGCCGAGCGATGCACCGCTGTCTGCCGAACCGTAATCCGCCATAGCTTTTTTCTCGTCAGCAACTTCAAGAGCTTTGACCGAGAGGCTGACTTTGCGGGTTTTGGCATCGATCGCGGTAACACGTGCGTCGATTTTTTCACCAACTGCAAAGCGTTCCGGACGCTGTTCTGAACGCTCACGCGCCAGTTCAACTTTACGGATGAAGCCTTTCAGCTCGGTGTCGCCAACAGAAACTTCGATGCCGCCATCATTGACTTCGGTGATCTCACAGGTGACTGCTTCGCCACGTTTGATACCGGTAACGGCTTCTTTGAACGGATCACCCGAAAGCTGTTTGATGCCGAGCGAGATGCGTTCTTTTTCAACGTCAACGTCAAGAACCTTGGCTTTGACGATGTCGCCTTTTTTGTATTCTTTGATGACTTCTTCACCAGCGCGGTCCCATGACAGGTCCGAGAGGTGAGCCATACCGTCGATACCGCCCAGAAGGCCAATGAACAGACCGAATTCGGTGATGTTCTTGACTTCGCCTTCGATCTCGGACTCAACCGGATGAGCTGCAACGAATGCATCCCAAGGGTTCGAGGTACACTGCTTGAGACCAAGCGAGATACGGCGTTTCTGTGCATCGACGTCGAGCACCATGACTTCGACTTCCTGCGAGGTCGAAACGATTTTGCCCGGGTGGATGTTTTTCTTGGTCCAAGACATTTCGGAAACGTGGACCAGGCCTTCGACACCAGCTTCGAGTTCGACGAATGCGCCGTAATCGGTGATGTTGGTGACACGACCTTCGAATTTCGAACCGACCGGGTATTTGGCTTCGACACCTTCCCACGGATCTGCTTCAAGCTGCTTCATGCCAAGCGAGATACGCTGGGTTTCACTGTTGAAACGGATAACCTGGACTTTAACAGTCTGGCCGATCTGCAGAGCTTCGGACGGATGGTTGATACGTTTCCAAGCAATGTCGGTAACGTGCAACAGGCCATCAACGCCACCAAGATCGACGAATGCGCCGTAATCGGTGATGTTTTTGACAACGCCGTCAAGGATCTGACCTTCCTGAAGGTTCTGGATCAGCTCAGCACGCTGTTCTGCACGGGTCTCTTCGAGAACTGCACGACGCGAAACCACGATGTTACCGCGCGAACGATCCATTTTCAGGATCTGGAACGGCTGCGGGTTGTTCATCAGCGGGGTAACGTCACGTACCGGACGGATGTCAACCTGGCTGCCCGGCAAGAATGCCACGGCGCCCGACAGGTCAACGGTAAAGCCGCCTTTAACACGACCAAAGATGGTACCGTCAACGCGTTTGCCTTCGGAGAACTGTTTTTCAAGTTCAACCCAAGCTTCTTCGCGACGCGCTTTTTCACGCGACAGAACGATCAAGCCGTCTTTGTTTTCATAGCGGTCGACATAAACATCAACGGTATCGCCAATGTTTACTTCGCCTGCGCCAAATTCTTTAAGGGGTACGCGGCCTTCGGATTTGAGGCCGACATCAACGATTGCATCGTCGTCAGTTTTCTTAACGACCGAACCGGTCATTACGCGGCCAACAAAACCTTCGTCTTCAGAACCAAGGGTTTCAGCCAACAGAGCGGCAAAATCTTCGCCGGTCGAGAATAGTGCTTCTTCAGCGGTGGTCATAAACCAGACTTCCTTTCGAGTATCGTCACTAATATTCTGGCCAACCGGTTGTATCCGGTGGTCTTAGCCGCAAAATCGCGGCGATCGTATCAGGCGCAATTCAAACCCGGACACTTATAAAAGGCGAACCTTCCATACGCGAAAAGGTGAACGCACAAGTCGTTCACCTTAGGGACAGGTCGTAAGACCGGCACCTCGGGATCGTTCATCGCCTGACGGTTAAAACGCCCTTTGATCAGTCATCCGCACTCATATGAGTATGGATATGCGCCATAACGGCATCAAACACTGCATTGGCATTCAGACGGTCCGTATCTATGTGGATTGCGTCTTTTGCCATCTTGAGCGGTGCGACATCGCGGGCACTGTCTCGGGCATCCCGTTCTTCAAGCTCTTTGAGAACGCGCTCGTATATAGCAGCGGGATTTTTTTCCTGCAACTGTTTGAACCGACGGTTTGCACGTTCTTCTACACTTGCGGTCAAATAAAACTTGATCGGGGCTTCGGGACAAACGACCGTTCCAATATCCCGACCATCGAGAACAGCCCCGCGCTTACCCCCTGGCGGGTTGCTTGCAAGGTTGCGCTGAAAATCAAGCAATACGGCGCGAACCTTTGGAATCGCTGCAACTTTTGAGGCAGCAGTACCGACTTCTTCGCTGCGAAGCTCTTCGCCCGACAAGTCATCGGGACCGAGATTTTCAGCCACCTTTACTGCAACTGCTTCGTCGGCAGGATCGGCACTTTGCGCCAAAACTTTCGCACCCGTGGCACGATATAAAAGACCGGTATCAAGATAGGCATAGCCCATTGCGTCTGCGACTCGACGCGCCAAAGTCCCCTTGCCGGACGCTGCCGGCCCATCAATGGCGATGATCATTTGTTTCGCTCCCTGTTTATATATCGGCTGTGTATTGCTTTATATATTGGGTCGGACGAATCACGACTGTAGCGCAAAAACTGCGCCCATATCGCCCATCAATTTTTCAAAGTTCGGGAAGCTTGTCGCAATCGGGTTGGCGTCATCGACCGCAACGGGGTTTTCCGCACCCAGACCAAGGATCAGGAACGACATTGCGATCCGGTGATCCAGATGGGTTTCAACCATCCCGCCACCCGGAACAACACCGCCGGTTACAATCAAATCATCGCCTTCGATCCGGTGAATAACACCATTGGCGGCAAGGCCGGCTGCCACCGCGGCCAAACGATCGGATTCCTTGACGCGCAGTTCTTCAAGATCGCACATGCGGGTTTCACCATCCGCATAGGCCGCAGCCACCGCCAGAACCGGGTATTCATCAATCATGGACGGTGCACGGTCGGCTGGCACCACAATGCCCTTAAGGCGGTTTTTGCCCGTGACAATCAGATCACCAATGGTTTCACCGGCTTCTTCGCGTTCATTGGTAATCGTGATGTCCCCGCCCATTTCAATCAGGGTGGTGATCAATCCGGTGCGAAGCGGATTCAGGCAAACATCGCGAATGGTCATGTTTGAGTCCCGATTGATCAGGGCTGCGACCAACGGGAAGGCCGCCGAACTTGGATCGGTCGGCACCACAATGTCGGCTGCCTTCATTTCCGCGGGCCCGGTCAGGCTGACCGTGCGGCCCCCATCGTCATTGACCTTCACATCGACAGCGACACCAAAGTGACGCAACATGCGTTCGGTATGATCGCGCGATGGTTTTGGTTCAATGACTGTGGTTGTGCCGGTGGTGTTCAGACCGGCCAACATCACAGCCGATTTCACCTGTGCGGAGGCCATTGGCAGGGTGTAGGTCACCGGTTTGGCTTCGTCGGTTCCAATCACGGCCATCGGCGGACGACCCCGGTCACGGGTGATGAATTTCGCGCCGAATTCCGCCAACGGATCGGCAACACGACCCATCGGGCGTTTGCAAAGCGATGCGTCGCCGGTAAAGAACGTCGTGATCGGATGGGTGGCAACAATGCCCGCCATCAAACGAATGCCGGTTCCTGCATTGCCCATATCAATGACGCTATCGGGTTCACGCAAGGCCCCCACACCAACGCCGGTGACATACCAAGTGCCGTCATCTTCACGGGTCACGGTTGCGCCCAATTTGCGCATGGCATCCGCTGTTGCCAGAACGTCTTCGCCTTCAAGCAAGCCGGTTACTTTGGTTGTGCCAATGGCCAGGCCACCAAACATCAGGGAACGATGGGAAATTGATTTGTCACCCGGAACCCGGATATCGCCCGAAAGTGGTCCTGATTTGGACGCGGCAAGCGGACGTTTGGTCTGCGAAGAACTCATTGAGCCATCCCTGTCAGTAACTGTTTATCTTGATCACAAGCGGGTTTGAAAAGCATCGCGGTGCAGCCGTCCTTTCAGGCGCTCACGAGGCATTTAATCGCCGGTGGAAAGCTCTAGCACAAGCGATTGTGACGCACCAGTATCGAACCCGATTTTTGGCTTAGGCATATCGACA
The DNA here is from genome assembly GCF_050516545.1 of Thalassospira lucentensis. Taxonomy (GTDB): domain Bacteria; phylum Pseudomonadota; class Alphaproteobacteria; order Rhodospirillales; family Thalassospiraceae; genus Thalassospira; species Thalassospira lucentensis_C. Next base: position 3,672,239 of record NZ_CP191544.1, read on the forward strand.
TTTATGGGGCACATTTACCTCTTCGGCCACTCGAAGGAAAAAACGATTAATTTCCTTTTGACAAGGCCGCAACAAGATGGCAATTGGGCCTTTCAGAATACTTGCTTATGCGCTGCTTTGCAGCACGTTGCGACGAACAGTCTTTTTCTTGGATGATAACGGTAATTAAGAGGGTTTGCCGTAATGTCAGCACGCGGTAAGAAACGTCACTGCCTCGCCTGTGATACAAAATATTATGATTTGAACCGGACCCCGGTTGTTTGCCCAAAATGCGCCACACCTGATGGTGTGACAAAGGTCAAGAAAGCCGCGGTTGCCAAACCAGCACCGGAAGCAGATGAAGACGTCGATGACGTCAACGATCTTGATGATGATGTCGACACGAATATCGATGAAGACATTCTTGAAGATGCTTCTGATCTTGGCGAAGACGATGATGATCTTGGTGAAGTCTATGAGCATGTCGAATCAGACGACGACGACACCTAAGATTTTTTAGAAATTAGGTCTTGCCAATATTTGGTGAACCTTCTAAATATGCGCCGCGCCGCAGGGCTTACTTCGGTATCACTGCGACGCGGACAAAGTGGGGCCGTAGCTCAGTTGGGAGAGCGCTACAATGGCATTGTAGAGGTCGTCAGTTCGATCCTGATCGGCTCCACCATTCAAAACCCGTTGCCTTTGGCAACGGGTTTTGTCGTTTCGGGGTCATGCTTGACAGCAGATCGCACATTTCCAATAACCACCCCAGAAGATCAAATTGGAAAAGTTTGAACCAACACCCCTTTTCCGGGCTTGGTTGAACCCAACAGCGATGATGCAGTAACCTGCCGCATCAAGACGCAACCGGGCAGATCAGCCCCGCACAATGATCATATAGGGAGAACACAATGAGCAAGGTTTGGACGGTCTATCTGTCGGGTGAAATTCATAGCGACTGGCGCGAACGGATCGCTGCCGGTGTTAAGGCCGCGAACCTTCCGGTGGAGCTGGTCGCCCCGATCACGATGCATGAAGATTCAGATGATTGCGGCGTCGCCGTGTTCGGGCCAGAGGTCAATAAATTCTGGCATGACCGCAAAGGGGCGCAGCTTAACGCCATGCGCACCAAGACCTTGCTGGCCGGTTCCGATCTTGCGGTCATCCGGTTTGGCGAGAAATACAAGCAATGGAATGCTGCCTTTGATGCGGGGCAAGCAGCCGCACTTGGCATCCCGTATATTACCCTGCATCCGACCGAGCATGATCACGCGCTTAAAGAAGTCGACGGTGCCGCCCATGGTGTGGCACGCGAGCCCGAGCAGGTGGTTGCCGCACTGGCCTATATCATCCGTGGCGACATGCCAAAGGCATAGGATCAGAGCCCGGTTCTTTTCCTACGCCTGTGCTTCGGCGAACGCCCGAATGCGTTTTATGGCTTCGCGAAGGTCTTCGTCAGGCACGGTCAGTGCCACCCGGATCAAGTTTTTTGCATTCTCGCCAAAAGATGCGCCAGGCATGACGGCAACGTTCTGATCATCTAGCAGGCCCCATGCGAAACCTTCGCCATCAAGCCCGGTTGCACCAACATCAATCATGGCGAACATACCGCCCGAGACCTTACCGGGTTTGAGGTGTGGGCAACCGGCAAACTCGGTTTCAATCAGATCGACGCGACCTGCATAGCTTTTGCACATGCGCTTTGCGGTATCGAACGTGCCACGAAGGGCCACCTCGGTCGCATCGGCGATAAAGGGCTGATTGCCAAACAGGATGGTTTCGGAAATCGGTAAAACCTTGGTGCAAAGCTCAGCCGGGCCGACAGCCCAACCACTGCGAAAGCCGGTCGCCGCAAAGGTTTTCGAGATCGAGGACACAACAATTGTCCGGTCCCGCAATGCGTCGATTTCAAGCGGGGATGCAAACCTGCCCTCAAAGACCAGATCCTCATAAACCTCATCACACACAACCCACAGATCATGTTCGATCGCGATCTTGCCCAATTCGACCAGTGTTGCGTGATCAAGCAGCGCACCCGATGGATTGTGCGGGGTATTAAGCAAAAGCACGCGGCTGTCTTTGGTAACAGCTGCGCGCAGATCATCTGGCTGCATGATGAAGCCATGCTCAATCCCAAGCGGCACGGGTTGAAGCAGCGCGCCTGATGCGCGGATCACACCGGCATAGGTCGCGTAATATGGATCCCCGACCAGAACACCTTCGCCGGCATCCACCAATGCAGTGATCACAGTATAAAGGGCAGTTTGGGTCCCCGGAAAACACAGCACATTTTCCGGCGTGATGTCCGGCCAGACAGGTTTGTATTTATCAACAAGTGCGTTAAGCAGCCCGACTTCACCCCGGCCATTGGAATAATGGGTGCGGCCGCGCCGCATTGAGGCTTCGCATGCATCAATCAAAGCCGGATCAACCGAAATATCGGGCTCCCCAATGGTAAGCTCAATGATCTGGGCGCCATTGGCACCGCGATCGCGCGCCGCATTGTGAACGGCCCATTTCGCCCCACCCAGTTCGGCGAGACGATCGGTTATCTTGGCATATCTCATGAGGCTTTACTTTGTTGTTGCGCGGAATGTTGCGAAGCTTGGGACTGAGAAGGTTCTTGGGCATTAGCAAGCACGCCGACCGGAAGGCCCAGTAAACGCTCCCCCGATTCAATGATCAGATCGGGAAGAATATCCTGCCGATAAAGCCCGGAATTAAGCGCCCCTTCCATCCACAAACCATCAATCAATCCATTGAGCGCAATCGCATGACGCTTACAGATCGCGACACTGCTGGGCTGCTGATGGTTGATCAGGACCGGCTCGATCAAGGCTTCAATCAGATTAAGGAACTCGCGATACCCGTCGCGATGGATTTCGGCAAAATAGCTGTCCTGACGAATACGCCCGACAAATGTCGCCCACAGCGAAATCTTTTCTTCGGACATGTTCGGGGCGGTCATGTTCGCACGCAGGAAATGGGCGAGCTGCGTTTCCGGGGCGCCTGCCGTGCGGTTTGCGCTTTCGCTCGCCTGTGCAGTCAGTTGCCCGACAAGATAGGCATAAGCATTTCGGATCATGTCGTCCTTATTGCCAAAATAATGGCGCACCAAGCCCACGGTCACCCCGGCTTCTTCGGTAATCCGGCGTACCGTCGCACCATCCAGCCCGTGGCGGGCAACACATGACAGTGTCGCCTCCATCAAACTGCGGCGGCGATCATCAAGTGAAAGGCGCTGAAACGTTTTTCTGCTCATCATCGGTTCCCGAATGGCATGTCGGTATTCGACTGATCTATGTATTGTTATACAATTGATTAATTTTAAATCATAATCAAGACCGGGCGGGATTAATAACCCTGTGCCACATTGACCGACAGGCTAAGCGGAGCGCCCGAAAGTAATTCCCGAGCCGACTGCAAGACTTGCGCGGCTACAATATGGGGCATGGTGTCACTGGCGATATGCGGGGTGATGCGCAAACGGTCATCACGCCAAAACGCATGATCAACCGGAAGCGGTTCTTGGCGAAACACATCCAACGTCGCACCGGCAAGCTGACCACTTTCAAGAGCCGCGATAAGATCATCCTCAACAAGATGTTCACCGCGCCCGATCTGGACAAGCCAGGCCCCCGGTGCCAGCCGATTAAACAGATCCGCATTCAGGACGTTTTCGGTATGGGCAGTCAGTGGCAAGGTGTTGATCACGACATTTGCCTCGGCAACCGCACCGGTAACCGAACTATCCCCGGTGAAATAAGTCACCCCGTCAATCGGATCGTGCGGCGAACGGCGACAGGCAACAAAGACCGAGAACCCCACCGCAGCAAGAGCGCGCACAATGGCCGCCCCCATAGACCCATTGCCCAGAACCGTAACGTTCAGGTCACTTGGTGCGCCTATCGGCAAAGGCGCCCAAGTTGCCGCCAACTGGTTGCGCTGCATTTGGGTAAATTCACGTTCGAAATGAACCACTTCATGGACTGCATAGCCCGCCATCAAGTCGGCCTGTTTGGGATCGCGTACCCGGCAAATCGCAACATTGTCGTTAAGCCCTGCATGATTGAGCAACGCATCAACCCCCGCCCCGACCGACATCGCCATTTCCAGATTAGGATAGGGGACAAAGGCATCCGGCCCCGGCAACCAGCAAGCGGCAAACCGAATTTCTTCGGGATGTGTCACCTCATCAGGATTAAGCAGGCAAACATCGGGCGCATCGACCCCGAAATCGAGGGCGTAATAACTCTTAAGGTCCATCGTTTCGCTTAGAAGAACGCCGTAAATCCGCGCTGCGGTCGCCATCAATCACCCCCGAAAATAAGCCCAGTGCAGGAACAAGCATGCTTTTTTGTCTATTCTTTCATCGGTCATTGTGGCCGATCACAACAAGAAAGTTTGCGCTTACCTGTGAAGGTCAGTTAAACAATTGTATATCAAAGAGTAAAGCCGTTTGATTAGATCAGGTGAGGACGAGATGAATATTGCCAACCCCAAAAATGCCGGAACGCCCACCACCATGAGCGCAGCTGAAAAGCAGGTCCGCATTGAACTTGCCGCCTGTTATCGGCTGGCTGCGCATTACAAAATGACCGACACCATCTATACTCACATTTCCGCCCGCGTGCCCGATGAGCCGGGGCATTTCCTGATCAATCCATACGGCTTTATGTGGGAAGAAATCACCGCATCATCGCTTGTTAAAATCGATGTCGTTGGCAACAAAGTCGGGGACAGCCCGCACCGGGTGAACCCGGCGGGCTTTACGATTCATAGCGCGGTTCATATGGGCCGCCACAGTGCCGCATGGGTGATGCATACACATACACGATCCGGATTCGCCGTGTCCTGCCTTGAAGAAGGATTGATGCCGCTGAACCAGATCGCGCTGCAATATTACGGGCAGATCGGATATCACGATTATGAAGGCATCGCGCTTGATCTTGAAGAACGTGCCCGGATTGTTGACGCCCTTGGCGAGAATGTTGCCCTGATCCTTCGCAACCATGGGCTTTTGACGGTTGGCGAAAGTGCCGGACAGATGTTTTCGAACATGTTTTACCTTAACCGGGCCTGCGAAATTCAGGAATCGACGCTGGCGATGGGCCGCCCGCTTCGGCAAATCGATGATGCGGTCATTAAACGGGTGTCCGAACAATTCAGCCAGATGGCCTATGACGATGGCGACCTTGTTCTTGAATGGGATGCACAGATGCGTCTTGCTGAACGTCTCGACCCGGGTTTTCGTGATTAGACCTTTGCGTTAGGCCGATTTTTATTCCACCAAATGAGACCGGGTTGCTTTGGCGCATTGCAACATGGCACAGCCCTTATTTTGTGCGGCGCAGAGCATGAACTGACGCCGCGCCATGAATGGTTAAATTTTAATCTGATTTTTATTGTGCGTAATTTGTAATCAAATATCGCCTTGACACCCACCCGGTGCCTCCATACGATTGGACGTAACAAAGGTCAGGCCGAAGACATTTTCGGCATGTTTTGGTCCCGGTTTGGCAGCATTCACAAAACGCTTTTTCAGACCTACTGCATTGAAATTAAATGTCTTGTAGTGGATGCGCAACAGACATAATGCGGGATGAATTTAAAGACCAGAACGGGTTGGTTGGTAAAATCAGCCCTTATGACCTCCGGCAGTCACAATCGTCTCTGACAGGTTCCCTGTCACACCCTAAGCGTGTGTTTAAGGTGATTTCGATAAGCCGGTTTTGCGCATTGATCGAACGTGTTCCTTCAAATGCCCTGTTTCGGGCTTGGAACACGTATTGCACCGACAATCTATCACCGTCGCCCCACGACGGTTTGCCGACGTTCCTACTCGCCAGACAAGGAGAACATGGCATGCAAGTATCAGACACAATCGATTGTAACGGCCTGTCGCCAGCCCCGACCGTTCTGCGGATCATGCAGGCACTTGTGGGACGTACAGACACCGACTTGCCGCTGAATGTTCTGGTTGGGGCAGAATGCAATTGCAAACATCTTGCCGTTTCATTGGGCGAGCTCGCCGATGACGTCCATCTGGCAAGTGACGTTCGTCAGTTTGCGACGATCAATTAACAGGCATCGTTTAACGCGCACCCGCCCGATTCAGACGCCGTCATAGCGTCACGTCAGTCCAACGGGTGGCATGGTGGCAGTACTTGCAAAATAACGCCCTCACGCATCGGCGCGGGGGTTTCGACCGTTACCCGTCGATCCACCCCGTTCGCCGCAAGGATTTAAGACGCATACCGGCGTAAGTAGGTTCACGAAGGCTGCCCACACGGCCACGCTGGTATCATCACACCGGTTCAACGGGGTCGCGCCCTTGGCGATGACGTTGCGCTTTCTACCCGGTGTCACGAGACGGCCCGGTGACTGCTGAGTGACAGGTCGATGCGCCAAGAACAGGAAGCATTATGTTTGAAGACCCCGCCAACGATGCCTTGGAAACCCCCAACAAATACGCCACATCTCCCGAAAGGCCAGATTTCGCATTTGACCCGAACGACCCATGGACCCAAACCTTTCAGGCGGGACTACAGCGGGCCGATCTAAAGGGCAAAACCATTTATGAGGTCGGGGTTGGCACGGGCATCAACCTTGCGTTTATCTTGCGGACCTGTGGCGCGGCGCGTGCCTATGGCAGCGATCTTGATCCGCGCCTTGTCGTTCTGGCAGAGCGCAATCTGCGCAGCCTTTCGCCGCAACATGCCGAACTCTTCCACCCCGTTCATGGCTGTGTCAGCCTTGTCGATACTGACGAAGCACGCAGCAAAGTTGCCACAGCCGATGTGGTGATTGCCTGTATCCCGCAAGTTGGCGAGCCAAATGACGCGCGGCTTACCGCCTTTCGCGAAGCACAATCGGTCGTGCTTGCCGACGGCGCAGACGCGCAAGCCGAAGACCATATCGCGCATTACTATCCCTGGACGCTTTTTGACGACTATCCCTATAACGCTGTCGGGTTGGGATTAAATGAGGCACTTATGCGCCGCGTTCGGGAATACGCACCCAAGGCAGATCTTGTGATGAATTTCGGGTGTCGCATCGGCACAGACATCATTTTTGAATGTTTTGAGGCCAATGGCTATCGCCCGGAAAAGCTCGCATCGAAAATCGTGCTCCAGCATGCCGGGACCGATATTTCGTTCTTCGTCACCCTTGAAAAGGCGCTCAGCAGCACGAACCTTGAAAAGCAACTTGTCTGCAAATTCTATGCGGACCCGGACGGCAAAAAACAACTATCCTCGACCGATGCGCAAGCCTTGATCGATATGGATCCGGAAGTTGCCCTGTATCATGAAGTGGCCGTCATTCGCGGAACACCGATCAAGATTTAACTCGTCGGCGCACGCCCCGCTTAGTGAACGGATTGCTTGGCCAGAAGATCGGATTCAAGCAGTTTTGCGACGTCGCCCGTCAGAACACCCAGCCCGTCGGTTGCTTTAACCACCATGATACGTCCTTCGACCGGGTTTCCCTTTTCCTGACGCAGGGTGCCATAGGCATCGGACAGGACGGTAAAGCCGCATTCACGTAACCATTCATTTATGGCCTGTTCGTGATGGCGGAAACGTTGGCCGGGGCCAAGGTCATAAGGGAACACACCGCCGTGTTCCAAACTAAAGACCATCAAGCCGCCGGGCTTCATGCGGGCCTGTGCAGCACGCAATGCCGGGGCCAGATCGCCGAGATAGTTTAAAACGTCAGCAGCAACAACCAGGCTGTACTGCGTACCAAGATCATCCGGCATGTCGGTAATGTCGCCCGCGACCAAGGTGCGATAAATCCCCTTGGCCCGTGCGCGGTTGATCATGCGCGGGGACAGATCGATGCCATCAATGGCGGCAAAATTTCCACCGAACACTTCACCGACAAGCCCGGTGCCACAGCCCAGATCAAGGACTTCAACCGGTTCAGCCATCGCGTTCAAATAGGTCCGCACGGATTCTAACAGCAATTCCGGGCCGCGATAGGCCAGACGGTCGCGCAGGCTGATTTCAAAGCGCGGGGCATAATCGTCAAACAAGGCACGGACATAATCGGGCGGCAAGCGATCGCGCATGGCGGCCGCCCCCAAAAGGGTCAGGCGGACTTCGCCCCCCATACGATCAAGCGGATCGAGAATCAGATATTGGCGAAAGGCTTCAATCGCGTTTTCGGTTTCGTTTGCCCGTTCATAGATGTCGCCAAGCGTGAAATGGGCTTCGTCCCAATCCGGGTCGGCAGCGATGGCCGCACGCGCAACATCGGCAGCAGCGACATAATCGGCCTGCGACACGAGGGCCAATGCAACATCAAGTCGCCGACTTGCCGACAGGCGGTCTTTACTCATCTATGTTTTGAAATCCGAAAAGGGTTTTGGTGAAAACACCAGAACCACAGCCAAAGACAGTGCTATATCTACTGGTTTTCGGCGTTTGGCAAGATAGATAAAATCACGTTATTTCAAGCAGTTGCTGTTAAGCTGCTGGTTTATAGAACGAAAACTATATCTGCTGATCAAGGGATCGACGTACCCACGGGATAAAACCGCGTAAAAACCGCGTTGTCGCTGGCATGAAATAGGCGCCGTGATGATACATCGGATCAAGCGATGTCACGACCAGCCGCCCCTTATAGTTCCGGGTGTCTTCATACAGTACAGACCGTCCGTCACGATAATCAATCAGCGACCGTGCGCCTTTGGGCACATCAAACAGACCATGCAAATGCCAGCTGACATCATCCTTACCGAGATCGGCAAACAGATCATGGTCAGGTGCGGCAATCTCCAACCCCAAGTCAGCACCGGGTTCCAGCCACCACCAGAAATTGGTTTCAACCGGTTCAAGCGAAATACCGGGTAGCCAGTGTTCCTGTCCGGTATCGCCCATGGCCACCACCAAACCACCGCGGTTGAGAAACGCCAGAATGCGTTCAGCATGGGGAATGATGACTTCGGGCGGGGTCCGGCACGGAATGATCAGCCCCGCAGCCCCCACCAGATCATCGTCGAAAAAGTCACGGATATAGATCAGATCATCAATATGTCGGGCAATTTCCGGGTCATCAAAGGTCGCCTTGTGATAGCCCGTTCCGCCATCAAGGGCGATCAGTTTGGGCCGCTTTTTTGCCATCGTCATACCCGTTCTTCCTGCAGCGCCATCACGTGGCTGGTAAGCCATTTGGCAAAGTTCGGTGCCAACTGATCGGCTGCGGTTCCAACACCAGATTGCGCAAATGTCAGGAAATCATTGCCCGCATGGCTTATGATAATCCCGCCATCCGGGCGGTTCCATATCCAGTCAACCGGGGCATTTTCCGGGTCAGTATCCAGCCCATTGAGCAACAACGCATCTTTGGGTGCCGGGTTATGCCCACGCCCCCAAAAACCAGCCACACCTTTGCGGAAAGTCAGATCCTGACCGGTAATGCCGTCAAAAAGCGGATGACCCGCCAGCCGGGTTACCGTCAATCCAGCCAGATTACGCTTTGGCCGCGGGGTGAACTCGCCGACACCGTCAATCACCCGATAAGCCATCGGGCCGCTCCACAAAACAATGCCGCCCTGATCAAGATAACGGGCAATTGCATCTTTTTGCGACAGTAAGAATCGCAGGTCGGTATGGATTGAAACCGCCAATGCCGCAAAGCGTGACAAATCCTGATCGGGCAAATCGTACTGATCGACCCGCTCAAACACCACCGGTGCAAACTGCGCCCGATCAGTAAGTGACGGTGCCATTTTATCAGGCCCTATGCAGGCAACGTAAATGTCTTGATCTGCGCTCACACTAGATGTCCCGGTTGTCATATCGACATTTCTCAAACGGATGGTTTAGGAAAATACTGACACAATGCCCCACCGCCAACACATGCTGCGCCGGGCAATTTTTTGCCAGATAATCTTCATTGTTCAATCCCCCCTAAACACCACGTTCGATTAGGCCAGATTGAGGTAGCACCGGCAAAAGTTATATGCAAATTGTTTTGCGAATTATTCGCATAATTGATCTGTGTATCAAGGTTTTGGTGGCTATGTGCCCCTATCCTAATGCGAGAATTAGGATAATGAGATGCCAGAGACCGCAATAGAGTCATACTGAACCACGCAGCATGCCAATCCCTCGTCAGTTTACCTCGACGTCCCCAGTCCAATTTCTTACAATTCCTCGCGTTCAGATGGACAAATCCACCAATGATCCGCGATTTCTATTGATTATATTGATAAGTGCGAATATTTTAATATTAATTCCCATATCACGGAAAGTCAGATGGAAAACTTTACCCCCTTTTCCGCCTTGCTGGGCGGTGGCCTTATTGGTTTGGCTTCGGGACTTTATCTTTTGCTAAATGGGCGCATTGCCGGAATCAGCGGCATTGTCGGCGGGCTTCTATCGCCAAGCAAAGGTGGCTCCGCCCCGCTTGAGCGTGCAGCCTTTATTGCCGGATTGGTCCTTGGCCCGCTTGTCCTGATGATGGGTACGTCACTTGAGGCCCAAAGCATCGTGACAAGCCCGGTGGCGGTTATCATTGCGGGCGGGCTTCTTGTCGGGTTTGGCACGACAGTTGGCAGTGGCTGCACCAGTGGCCACGGCATTTGCGGGTTGTCGCGCTTTTCGCTGCGATCGTTGGTCGCGACGCTGAGCTTCATGATGGCCGGTTTCCTGACCGTTCTTGTCACCCGTCATTTGATCGGAGTAGCATGATGCGTATTCTTGTCTCTTTGATCTGCGGCACGCTGTTTGGCGCAGGGCTTTACATTTCGGGCATGATCAATCCGCAAAAGGTGCTTGGTTTTCTTGATATCTGGGCGATTGCTGATGGCGGGTGGGACCCAAGCCTTGCCTTTGTCATGGGGGGTGGCCTGATTGTCGCCATGCCGATTTTCTGGTTTGCAAAATCCCGGAGCGAGGCGATATGTGGCGGTGAGATGAATCTTCCGACCAACCGCGCAATCAGTAAAAAACTTATGATCGGTGGCGTGTTGTTTGGCACGGGCTGGGGTTTGGTTGGCTATTGCCCCGGACCAGCCATAAGTGCGCTGGCCTTTGGGCAGTTTGATACGATAATTTTCGTCATTGCCATGCTTGCCGGGATGGCCGCGGCAAAGATGATGCGCCTGAACGCTTAAGCCAGACCAAGCCGTTATAGTAAGGGTGTCATTACACACCGCTTTGTGACGGCTTTTGACGCAGACCACGCAACCGCCCGTGCTAAAAAGCCGGGCGGTTTCGCATTTCCGGTTAAAAATTACGGCAATTCTCGCAGCACCGGGCTTGTTTTTAGCGCTAAAATCCCATACCTGAGCAACAGCGCCATTTGAAGTCTTAGAAGGTTTCTCCATGAAGATCGGCATCCTTGAAACCGGGCTTGCCCCGGAAGAACTCCGCGATGAATTCCAAAGCTATCCGGGCATGTTTGAAACGCTGCTTGGCACTGTTGATCCAAGTCTGGAATTTGAAACCTGGACGGTTCTTGACGAAGCGGCGTTCCCTGAATCCATTCGCGATGCAGATGGCTGGGTTATTACCGGTTCCAAACATGGCGTTTATGAAAACGCCCCGTGGATGATCCGACTGCAGCAGTTCCTGCGCGACGCCGTATCGGCGGAATTGCCGGTTTTCGGGGTGTGCTTTGGCCACCAGATCCTTGCCACCGCCCTTGGCGGCAAAGTCGTTAAATCCGACAAGGGATGGGGTGTTGGCGTTCATCAATATGATGTCAATGCAAGCAACAGTGACTGGCTGGCCAACAGTGCGCCAACCATTCGCATCAATGCATTCCATCAAGATCAGGTTGTAGAGCTTCCGGAAGGCGCGACGGTCTGGGCAAGTTCGGATTTCTGCCCCTATGCCGGTTTGCAATATGGTGCAAATGCCGCATCCATTCAGCCGCACCCGGAATTCATGCGCCCTTATGAACAGGCATTGTTGGAAGCCCGCAATGACCTGATCCCGGAAGATATCCACAAGGCGGCAATGGACTCGCTGGAAAATCCGATCTCCAGCACGGATTTTGCGACATCGATTGTCAAGTTCCTGACCCAAAAGCGAGTTAAAAACGCCGCCTGATTTTTTCCAAATCATCACCAGACCAAATCAAAGCCATCAGCAAAACCTGATGGCTTTTTTCGTGCCCGAAACATTAAGCGTCAGGGTCCAGTCGAAACAAACTAATGGGCCCTGACCCTAAAACCCTTTATCAATTAAGGGTATTGTATAATCCTGCTCAAACAGGACCAAGTTCAGCCCATGAAATCATGATCGACGCAAATGTCGGTTTTGCCATGGATACGACCAGCGACAACAGCGACGAGCACCCTGCAAGATGATCCAGAATTTACGTCTGTATTCAGGACTAACCATGTTTGCCTATGTCCTGACCCATCTGCTTAATCATGCAGCCGGGATCGTGTCGCCGGAATTCATGGAAACGATTGACGCGTTTTCTACCGAGATTTGGCAGTTTCCCCCGCTTGAAATCCTTTTGCTTTTGTCACTTGTTGTCCATTTCATTTTGGCAACCGGACGTCTGACAACCCGTCGATCCTTACGCCTTCGTAAATCCGAATGGGTGCAAATGATTTTGGGCCTTTGCATTCCGTTCCTGTTGTTTCGTCATATCATTGCAACCCGCATCATTGATATCGGATTTGACGTCGGCGCCCCCTATGAACGGGTCTTGCTTGACCTTGCCATTTTCGTCCCGTTTCAGGGCATCATGCAGGCCGTCACCGTCATCGTTGTCTGGACACATGGTTGTATCGGTATTCATTTCTGGTTGCGGGTCAAACCGTTCTATCCCAAATGGCGTGGCACCCTTGGTACATTTGCCATCCTGATCCCGACCATGTCATTGGCGGGATATGGTGCTGCCGCCGCAGAAATCATCCGCCGTGCTGAAGAAGGCGGACAAAAATACATATTTGGTGTTCTTGAAGCCGCCGATGTTAATCAGGCGGCAATCGATTTTTATGAAAATGCCTTAATCCCCTGCACGATCTTTACGATCGCACTAGCATTGGCCCCATTTGGCGTTCGGCAAATTCGCCAGACCATTGATCGCGCCAAACGTGGCCCGATGTTGAGCCTGCCCAATGGGCGGTTTGTGCGTGTGCCACCTGGGGCCACCGCCCTTGAGGCCCTTCGTGATGCGGGCATTCCCATGGCATCGGTCTGTGGTGGGCATGGTCGTTGCACGACCTGCCGTTTGCATTGCGGATCGGGCACCGATCAACTTGCAGCACCGGGCGAGATCGAAGCCGCGGCGCTTAAAAGCATTCAGGCCCCGCGTGGCATGCGTCTTGCCTGTCAGATCAGGCCGCAAAATGATCTTGCGATTGCGCCATTGATGCCGCCAAATGCAACGGCGCGGGATGGCAGGCGCCCCGGCGGCCTATCGGGGAGCGAGAGACAAGTCGTATCGATCTTTATTGATCTGCGCGATTCGACCCGGCTTGGCGAACTTAAGATGCCCTATGACGTCTTGTTCATCCTTAATCAGTTTTTCGCCGAGATGACCGAAGCCCTGCGTGCGACCGGGGGCTATTACGCGCAATTTACCGGCGATGGCCTGATGGCACTTTACGGGCATGACAGCGAAGATACCGAAAACACCATCTTGCAGGCCTTCGAAGGGGCCGCCGAGATGCTCCGCCGGATCGAAGGATTAAACGAACATCTGAAATCCGAACTGCCCCATAAGCTGCGGATTGGCATCGGTATGCATATGGGCAAGGCCATTGTCGGAGAAATGGGCCCCCCCGGCCGCGAAAACATCAGTGCGATTGGCGATACAATCAACACAGCAGCCCGACTTGAAGCCCAGACCAAGGGGCATGGGGTGCCCTTGGTGATTTCAAAAACACTGTTTGATCATGGGCCGATTCCCTTACCGGAAAATGCGGTTCTTCATGAAGTTGCCCTGCGTGGTAAGGATCAGTCGGTTGCATATTATGCATTGGATGCCATGCCCGATCTTACACAGACCAAGCGGTGACTCGTTTCAATCGCGCCAAACGACCTTGTTGGCTGCCTGTGAATACGTTTTTCACAGCAGCATCAAAGCAACATCACAGGCGCAAACACGCAGGGAACTCTTGACTATCGCGGTAAAAAACACATTTATTCCATTATATGTGACTGTTCGGTGCCAGATTTTGCGGGCCGGACAAAATGGATGCCCAAATGCGCATTCTGCGCGGGGTCTGAATAGTTATCACACTCGCTCTGACGGAGGAGGTGCTGCAAATGTCTAGGATTTCTATGTTTAACAGCCCGTTGCTTTTGGGTTTTGATCAGATCGAACGTGTTCTTGATCAAGTGTCAAAGACCAAAGCCGAAGGGTATCCGCCCTATAACATCGAGCAAATCAGCGAAAACAAATTGCGCATTACGGTCGCAGTCGCAGGATTTGCTGAAGAAGATTTGTCTGTAACCACAGAAGACAACCAGCTGATCATTCGTGGTAAGCATACCGATGACGACAGCGAGCGTGTCTATATCCACCGGGGCATTGCGTCCCGGCAGTTCCAGCGTTCTTTCGTCCTTGCCGAGGGCATCGAAGTTGTTGGCGCGCATCTGGATAACGGCCTGCTGCACGTTGATTTGAACAGACCTTTGCCAGAACCGGTTGTGCGTGAAATCGCAATTGGCTCTAATAAACAGAAAGCTGTTTCATCACGTACCATCGATATGAAGGTTGAAGATGAAGACAGCAATGCCGATGACAAAAACGGCAAGGCCTAACCTAAGGAGTGGTTCAAATGACAGACCGCACAGCCAACTACGAAACAAAAGTCACCCAGCGTGACGCAAAGGATACCGGCCTGTTGTCGAATGTTGATTTCGCCATGTTGGGCATTCATGACTTTGCCTATATCCGGCAGGTTCCCAACACCGACGAAGACAAAGACGAACTGGTCTTTGGCGTCTTTACCGCGGATGGCACCCATATCGCGTCGTTTGAAAGTCATGCTGTTGCCAATGCGGCAATTCGTCAGCACGACATGGAACCCCGCGCCGTCCATTAAGGCGACTACAACCGATCATGATCGTGTGCCCGGTCATCCGGGCACCGAAAACCATCCTTATCGTGATTTCCCAACTGCCGCAATGTCATGCGCAAGACCTAGCGAATTTCGATCACTTCGCCCGGTACAGCCATGCGCACTTGTTCATTCGCCTGAATGATCTTGGCCATTTCTGCCCGGGCATCGCGTTTAATGTGATACAGCCAAAAACGCGCACCGGGCATATCGGATGCCAATTGCATCACGGTTTCCAGATCACAATGGGCTGCATGTTGCGGATCATGTTTGGGAAGATAGGTTTCCTGAAATACAAGATCCGCACCGGTAAACAGGGCCGCGGTATCAGCCGTGACATTGCCATCACCGGAATAGGCAAATCCCTTGTTGGCAAATCGCAGCAAGATCGCATGGTTCTGAACACTGTGGTCAGAACGTGCGAATTTGCACTCGAACGGACCAATCGTTTCGGTCTCGGCAATTGAATGCCAGGAAATCTCGAACGGCCATGCCGATCCCAAACCGGTAAAGCCAAGCTCCATCAGTTTTTCAAGATGGGTCCGCAACTGCGGGCTGCACAGGATTTGCAAGGGTTTTGAGCGACCATCATCGCGCCAGTTCAACATCACCGGCACAAGGCCAAATATATGGTCGGGATGCATATGGGTGAAATAGATCGCGTCAATCGCATCCGGGTCGGGAAATTTTCCCATCAACTGACCGGCAACCGTCGCCCCACAATCGATCAGCAAACGATAACCATCTGCTGTCACCACAACGGATGAGTTTTCAAGGTTTGGGTCAAATGCTTCGCCCACCCCTAAAACATCAATGCGCATGTAATCGCTTGTCATGACCCCACCCCGTTTACCGCTTTGATCGCCAAATGCATCAAATGAGGCGGGTATTTTTGCGGATTCGGTTCACATAACGCAAGTGGTTCTGAATTAACCAATGGCAACATCTTCAAACTGTCATGTAAGTAAAAAGGGTGGAACCCATTGGTTCCACCCTTTTTACAATGTTTGCAGAGTATTGTTTTTAAATCTGTTTTGCGATCAGCGTGCGAGAACTTCGGCGGCTTTGCGGGTTTTGTGAACCGATGCCGCAACCACATCACTGGTTGCGCGAATTGCTTCTAGATCATGGGACAAATCTTCGACGGTTTGGGCCATATTGCGCATATTCGCACTGACATCGTCGGTAACAGTATTCTGCTCTGCGACAGCTGACGAGATATTGGTGACATCATTGCGAACAGTTTCGACTGATCCGCGAATAAGCTGCAGAGCGCCTGCAACTTCTGCAGAAATCGACTGAATACCTGTAATTTCTTGCGAAATATCCTCGGTCGCGCGGGCCGCCTGATTGGCAAGATTTTTGACTTCGTTCGCGACAACGGCAAAGCCTTTGCCCGCCTCACCCGCGCGCGCACTTTCGATCGTGGCATTCAGGGCCAGTAGATTAATCTGCCCGGCAATATTGCGGATGACTTCGACGATATTGCCCATCTCATCAACCACACCGGTCATGCGCTGGGTCATTTCGTTGGCTGTTTCGGTCTGATCAAAAGCACGTTCGGTTTCAGATTGCGACTGGGTCATGCTGCGCGAAATTTCTGAGATCGATGCTGCTATTTGTTCAGCACTGGCAGCAACTGACCGGGTCAATTCCATGGTCCCGGCCGATACGTCAACACTGTGGATTGTGCGTTCGTTCAGCTCGGCGATGTTGCCTTCGATTTCGGCAAAATTACCGTCGATCATTTGTTTCAGGTTCAAAAGAAGCTTGGTCTGTTCGGTAATATCCGTGGCAAATTTGATCACCTTGATCGGATTACCAACACCATCGAGAACCGGGTTATAGGATGCCTCGATCCAGATTTCCTTACCACCCTTGCCAACCCGTTTGAACTGACCGGCCTGGAATTTCCCCTGATTAAGATTCTGCCAGAACGTGCGATATTCGACCGACTTGCTATAATCGCCTGCGACAAACATTGAATGGTGCTTGCCTCTTATCTCGTCCAGTCCATAGCCCATAACTGACAGAAAGTTTTCGTTGGCATTCAAAATATGTCCATCAAGGTCAAATTCGATCACGGCCTGCGAGACACTGATTGCTTCAAACACACTTTGCAGCAGTGCGCGTTCATTGCGACGCTCGGTAATGTCACTGGCAAATTTGACGACCTTGATCAGTTTCCCTTTGCCATCAAAGACCGGGTTATAGGTCGATTCAAGCCACAAAAGCCGACCATCTTTGCGTTTGCGGGGAAAGGCACCGCTCACGAACTCGCCTGTGCCCAATTTCTTCCAGAATGCCTGATAGTCAGCTGTATTGACGATTTCTTGTGGGACGAACATCGCGTGATGTTTGCCAACAATTTCAGACAATTCGTATCCCATAACCTTCTGAAAGTTTTCGTTCGCCCACAGAATATTGCCCTGCGCATCAAACTCAATGCGTGCCATCGACCGGCTTAACGCAGCTGCAACCTGTTCTTCGGCCTGCGCGCGTTTACCATTCTCAAAAAAACCAAAACCCACTTCTAACATCCTTCCGATCCGCTCAATCCCGAGCCCTTGTCGCCCTACTTCCCAGAAGAGCGGATTACAAAATTTACCACCTTTGTATAGGAAGTAAAATTCTCAAAACCTGCGCACTGACCAGACGCAAAGTTGAATTTCTATCGTGCGAAAATCGCTACTTTTGAGGAGTGCCTCGTTAACCGACACGCAAATTTATCAACCCAAAACACTTAACTAGCAGATGCCAATACAGGTGAAAAACACAGTAATATTATGTTTTTATTGCATTAAATTAGAGATTTATAAAATAAATATCGCTGAAAGCAAGCTTCTCTCACGACTGTTTTGGTTACACCAATCTGATAGGTAAGAACTCTGCAACTTGATTACAAACGATCAATCGTCCGATCCAAGAACAGTTGATCGCCGGATATATACATATACATTATGGTAGTTCAATAGCTTCTTTGTGTATGTTGATATGCTGACCATCCGCAACCGTAAGTACAATTCTTACTTCCATACGGTCTTTTCAAAACGCCGACAGGCCATTAATCTGATTATTTTGATATACTCGTCTTGCGTGAAAATTTATCGCCCAAAACCTGCGCAAATCCGAATCATGGCTTAAAAATTTTCGGATCCGATGCAACCTTCATGGTTTCGGTGCAACAAGCATCCCGAGTCCCGGCGACGTTTTTTTGGTTATCTTACAGACTACGGTTCATTTAAACCGCGAGGTCAGGCAGGCCATTTAACGATATAGCGGCTGAGATCAGGATGGGCTTCTTCTTCGGGAATTGCCTTGCCACGCACAGACTGACCGGCGGCAAAAACGGATTCCTGATCACCGGTCACAAGCGGATGCCAATCAAAAAGACCTTTTCCTTCTGATATCAATCGATACGCACAGGTCGAGGGCATCCATGACAGGGCGTCAACATTGTCCATGGAAAGCTGAACACAGTCGGGAACGTGTTTGGTGCGGTTGTGATAGTCCTTGCACCGGCATGTTTCGCAATCAAGCAACAGGCACGCAACCGAGGTGAAATAGACATAGTCATCATATTCGTCCTGCAGCTTGTGCAAACAGCATTTGCCACAGCCATCACACAGGGATTCCCATTCATCTCGCGACATTTCGGCAAGCTTCTTGGTTTCCCAAAATCGTTCCGACGAACGTGCGACGGTATCGTTCTTTGTCATTCTCTCTCTCATGCGGGCGGTCAATCTTGATGGGTATAGTGTAATCGGACTTTACCTATCAAGCCAATCCCATCGCAATCCCACGGCCAAACCGGCAGATCAGCCTTGTGCCACCATGTGAAAGAACGATCCGAATACCCGGCCTTGCACCAGCCCGGCCGGACCAAGATCATCCCCCGTCGCGTTGCGCATTTGACAAAATGACGATCCGGTTTGGGTCAAAGTCGTGGCGTAATGGAATTCATGACCGCGTAAAACAGTTCCCATCGGACCGAATGGCGTTTCAATGGCAAGTGTGGCTTCGCGATATCCCAGATGCAGCTTACGCGTCGCAAAACTGGTGGCAAGCGGCAAAAGACCCAGCATTTCATGGCATGAACCATCGCCATCGGTCAGATGCGTGCCAAGGGTCATAAAGCCCCCGCACTCGCCATAAATCACAACGCCGTTATCTGCGGCTGTGCGAAGGGATGCTTTGAAGGCCCCCGCCGCGGCCAATTTAGCCGCATGCAATTCAGGATATCCCCCAGGCAGATAAATCGCATCACAGTTAGAATTCGGGGTTTCATCTGCCAAGGGTGAAAAGAACGATATTTCCGTCCCTGCGCGCCGCCAGCCTTCAAGAAGATGGGCATAGCTAAAGGCAAAAGCCGCATCACGGGCGATGGCAATATGGCGCCCCAGTGGGGCAATATCATGAGATGCGGCAGCAGCCATAGCCGGTTCAGACATCAGTGCATTTTTCGCCTTGATCAAGCCAACAAAGGCATCAAGGTCGATATCCTCGGCAATGATATCTGCTGCGTGATCGAGAAATGATTCAAGTTCGGGATGCTCCCCGGCTTGGACCAAGCCAAGATGGCGTTCGGGCAACAACAACGCGTCATTCCGGCGCACAGCACCAATGATCGGGATATCGGGCAGATGCTTGGCACAGGCATCTACAATCATTTGTTTGTGCCGCGCGCTTCCAACCCGGTTCAGGATGACACCCGCGATATTGATGTCATCGCGGAACGACGCAAAGCCGGAAATCAGGGCGGCAGCAGATACCGATTGCCCCTTTACATCAACGACCAGAACCACCGGCCATCCGGTCATGGCGGCAAGATCGGCGGTCGATCCGCTGCCATTTGCCGCACCATCAAACAGGCCCATCACACCTTCACACATCAGGAAGGATTTATCCGCGCCATGATTTGTTGAAAGCGATCTGATCTGCGCCGGGCTCATCGCCCACGGATCAAGATTAATGCAAACCCCGTGACATGCGGCGGACTGAAAGGCCGGATCAATGTAATCAGGGCCGGTTTTTGCCGCCGCAATTGCATGGCCCTTGCGCGTCAAAGCCCTCAGCAAGGCCAAGGTTATGACGGTCTTGCCACTGTTTGACGACGGGGCAGCAATCATGATGCCCGGTGGGGTCGGTCGGGTGGATTGCATCTGGTAAGGTCTCCGGTGCCCGGCATTCTGGTTTGCATCATGTTAGCGCAAACAACCCAGTTTAGCCGTTCTTTTTGACCGCTTCTGCAACGCCCTTGGCCATGTCTTCCGGGGTGGTACCATAATTGAAATGGCGGATGAACTGACCCTTGCGATCCATGAGATACACAAAGGATGAATGATCCATCAGGTAAGAATCCGTGTTATCCGGCTCGCCTTCCGGGATCGATTTGGCATAGTAAACCCGATAGGCTTTTGCCGCAGCAGTCGTTTGCGCAACCGTCCCGGTCAAACCCACCATCCGGTCATGGAAATGCGGCACATAGGCCTTCATCGCATCAACCGTGTCCCGTTCCGGATCGACCGTGAAAAACACCGGTGTAATTTCATTGGCAATGTCGTCTGGCATGAGATCAAGCGCATCGCCCATGACCTGCAATTCGGTCGGGCAGACATCCGGGCAGAACGTATAGCCGAAATACGTCATCATATATTTGCCGTTGAAATCGGCCTGAGTCACGGTTTCGCCATTCTGGTTCACAAGTTCGAACGGACCGCCGATGGAAGCCGTACCAGATGACTGGGTTTCAGTCCCCATCATCATCAGGCGATAGGTCAAACCAATTCCCAGAACCAGGGCAATTGCCAAAATTGCCAAAAGCGTCTTTTTGCTCACGCGACCTACCTCGTTTTCGTCGCCCAATCCGGGCCATTTTTTACGTTACAAACCGTGTCGGCACTATAAATGCCCATTACAATCATGCAAGGGCAGTGGTTGTGTGAATGCTCACACCAATGGATAAATCATGAAATCACAACAGGTTTCCAATCATTGGTTCGCTGCAAGATTTGCGTTTCATGCAATGGTTTTGGCCGCCAACACAAACAGGATCAAGCCGTTTACAATCATAAGCCCGCGTCCCACCGGCACCATGAAGGTGCGGAACCGCTGTGCGGCATATTGCCCGACAAATCCGGTGACAAACAACATCGGAACGGTTCCAAGCCCAAAGACACCCATCACAGCCGCCCCGCTTAAGGCCGCCCCCGAAGCCGCCGCCATGATGAGTACGCCATATACCAAGCCACAGGGAATAAAGCCCAACATCACGCCAAGCAGAAACCCCCGCCAGCCAAACGGGGCGGTAAATAGCGGGCGCATATAATCCCCCAACACGCGGTTCCACCACCGCGTTTCGCCTGATGGCGGCAACAGACTGCCAAGATGGGGCATCAATCCCATAATTCCAAAAACAAGGAAAAACACCCCGGCGAGGCTTAACAGCACAGGGCCAATCCACCAGATTTGCGTCAGAGCCGTGATCCCATCAGCAAAATACCCGGCCATTGCACCCAGCAAGCAATATGTCGTTAGCCGCCCGAACTGATAGGGCAATAAAGCCGCCCCGGTCAGACGGCGAAACTCGTTCATTTTTTCAAGGGGAAGCTGTTCCATCCGGCTGGTGACCTGGCTGATCACGAACGGCCCGCACATGCCGACACAATGGGTGACACTGCCGACCAAACCGGCAATCAGCGCAGTCAAAAGAACCCCGCCATCATCGCGCAGGATTTCAGCACATTGTGCCCAGCCGCTTTCAAGGATGCGGATCAATATCTGTTGTTCGTCCATCACCTGACCGCTTACTTCAATGCGGGCGATTGTGACAAGCACATCGCAGGGCGACAACGATATAAATCAATCGATTGCTGGTAAATTTTGAAAGATGATCTGTGGTTAGGTTCAGGCCCTAATCTTTCAGCGGATCAGACGGGGTCGAAATCAGGTCAAGGACCTGTTCAAACGGGACATTACGCACCGATTTGACGTCATCTTGCGGCGACAACCAATTTAACTTATCGCGCAATCCAACCACCTTGCCCAAAATGCAAACCGCAGGCGGTTCAACCCCGGCACGTTCAACATCATCGGCCGCCTTTTCCAGCGTCGTGATTAAAATGCCCTGCTGTGGCGTGGTGGCCTGACTGATCACCGCAAGGGGTTCATCAGCCGCACGGCCATTCGCCATCAGTTCTGCTGAAATCCGGCGCAGATGTTTCATCGCCATATACATCACCAAAACCGGCGCACCTTTGGCCAGTGCCCCCCAATTGATATTGTCGGGCACTTCGCCACTTGATCCATGGCCGGTAACAAACGTTACCGACGCATTGCAATCGCGGTGCGTGGTAGGAATACCGGCATAAGCCGCCCCGGCAATCCCGGCCGTAATCCCCGGCACAACCCGGAACGGTACATTGTGGTCCACAAGGGTCATGCCTTCTTCGCCACCGCGGCCAAAGACAAACGGATCACCGCCTTTAAGGCGCAACACGCGCAAGCCTTGCTTGGCAAAATCAACCAGTTGAAGCGAAATATCGGTTTGTTTGGCAGACGGACGCCCACCGCGTTTCCCGGCATAGACACGCTGTGCATCGGGTCGCAAAAGGTTCAAAATTCGTTCATCGACCAGTGCATCAAAAACAACGACATCGGCCTGTTGCATGGCATTGACTGCATGGAGTGTTAGCAAACCGGGATCGCCCGGTCCTGCACCGACAAGCCATACCCAACCCGGCTCAAATACCGGAAAATCAAGACCAAGTTTCGTCATCGTAAAATACTTCTGTTCTATCAATTTCGGTCCATCTGTGCAGGACCGCATCAAGAGGATATGTTAAACAGCAATCAAACGATACGTTCAACATATTACCGGAAATTTATCGTATTAATTAATAAACAACATCATTAACGATGTTTAATTAGACGTCCCGCTGCAAGGTAAATGCCTGCCTTCAATAGCGGGACCCGCCGCGAGATTGACAGGAAAAAATCGACCGATGGCAAGAAAACCAGACGGACCGCTGCGCAAGGGATGGACAACGGGGGCCTGTGCCACCGCTGCGACCCGTGCTGCGTGGCAGGCGATCTTGTCTGGCGATTTTCCTGATCCGGTTACCATCACCCTGCCACGGGGGGAAACGCCGTCCTTTTCACTGGTAAAGGCCGAAACGGGCGAAGGTTGGGCACGGGCCAGTGTGATCAAGGATGCAGGGGATGATCCGGATGTCACCCATGGTGCTGAAATCATTGCCACTGTCCGCCGTGCCAAACCGGGAAATGGCATTACATTTCATGCGGGCGACGGGGTGGGCACCATCACCAAACCCGGATTGCCTTTGCCACCGGGTGAGGCGGCAATTAACCCTAAACCACGTGAAATGATGGTTGGGCAGATTGCCGAACTTGCCGAGAAATTTGATGTCTCACCAGATGTTGAGATCGAAATTTCCATTCCCGGCGGTCAGGAAATTGCCACCAAAACATGGAACCCGCGCCTTGGCATTGTTGGCGGGCTTTCGGTTTTGGGCACCACGGGGATTGTCATCCCGTTTAGCTGTTCAGCGTGGATTCATTCCATCCATCGCGGGATTGATGTTGCCCGTGCAACCGGCCGACAACATGTTGCCGGGGCGACGGGGAAAACGTCTGAGGCCGCCATTCGGACATTTTATGACCTCCCCGATGAAGCGATCCTTGATATGGGCGATTTTGTGGGCGGGATGTTGAAATATCTGCGTAAGAACCCGGTCGAATTTGTCAGCATTTCCGGCGGGTTCGCCAAACTGATCAAACTAGCCCAAGGTCATCTTGACCTGCACAGCAGCCGGTCACAGGTTGATTTTAACAAGCTGGCTGAAACAATTGCCCTGTCAGGCGGCGATGAAAACCTTCAACATCAGACGCGCACAGCCAACACGGCCAAACAGGTTTTGGAACTTTGTCAGGCCGCAAACGTTAATATAGCAGACACCATCGCCCGTCAGGCCTGTGAGTCCGCCCGCGCGACCCTTGACGGTGCCAATGCGATTGAAATCGTGATCACGGATCGGGCTGGCTTGATCATTGCTCGTCATGGATTTGGCGACTTTGACCAATTCAAGCCGGTTACACCGGTCTGATGAACCTCTGATACACTGCCCGCCGCAGTACATAACGAACCAACGGACCAAAACAGGTCGACAAAAAACAAGGTAATTTGCCCATGTCGCTTTCCCAGCCGGCCACACGTCCGAAACATATTCTTATTTTTGGCGGTACAGGGGATGCGAACCGAATTATCGAAGACCTGATGCATGAATTTGGCCGCGATATCCGCCTTCAACTGTCTCTTGCCGGTCGCACCAGTGCGCCAAGCATCCCCGATGGCGTTCCCGTCCGCATTGGTGGATTTGGCGGACCAGAAGGCATTATTTCGCATTTCAAAACCGAACAGATTGATCTGGTGATTGATGCGACACATCCCTATGCGACGCAGATCTCCGGCAACATTGCCCAAGCCTGTCACGCAGTTGCGATGCCCTGCATTCAGTATCATCGCCCAAGCTGGGAAAAGACCGAACGCGACAACTGGATCAGCGTAAAATCGATTGAAGAAGCGGCAAGCATTTTATCCAGACACGGCACACGTGCGTTGATCGCAAGCGGAGCGAAAAACCTTCATGCCTTTGACAATCTTGAAAAGACGTGGCTTTTGGTTCGCACCGTCGATGCCCCGCGCGATCCGTTTGATCTTACGCATGGGGAATGGCTGTTTGCCCGTGGGCCGTTCAGCGTCGAGGGTGAGACCGAGCTTTTAGAACGCTGCGAGATTGATGTGATCGTCTGCAAGAACAGCGGCGGGGATGCGACCTTTGCCAAGATCGAAGCGGCCAGAAACCTCGGCATTCCGGTGATCATGATCGAACGCCCCGGCGGTGCACCGGTCACCCAAGCGCCCAGTCGCGCTATGATCGTTGAACATATTCGAACGTTTCTTGCGCAGCCATAGTCCGCATCAATTCTGCCAGCTTCATTTTCCGCACATCAAAAAACCCCGCCGAATGACCGGCGGGGTTTTGAAATTTTATCCGTGAGTGTAAGTGTCGTTGTCTTAGACGAAACGGCGGAACTCGCCCGATTTACGCGGCGGGCAAAAGCGTTTCAAATAGGCTGGTGCCACTGCTTCGAGGCTGTTGGGTGTAATCCCCAGATCGGCAAAGCCGTTAGCACCTTCGGAAACAACATTGTCGGTTTTCAACAAACGAACCTGATCAGGTGTTAGTGGCGGAACCGGAAGGAATTGCAGGAAGAATGCCTTGATCGATGCCAGCCAGAACGGAACCGGCACCAAAATCGCACTTTGACGTGTGATGTGCAGCATGTCGCGCAACAGACCCATAAAGGAATAGGTTTCCGGCCCACCCAGCTCATAGGTTTTACCGACTGCTTTGCTGTTGCCGATTGCGGCAACAAAGGCATCAGCAACATCGCCAACATAGACCGGCTGGAATTTCGGACCACCATCGCCCAGAATATCGACCTTGCCTTCGCCCAGATCAACTTTCGGCAGGCCCGGCGCACCAATCACCGGCAGTACCGGCGAGAAACGCGCCAAAGTGGCGAATTTATTGAGGAAATTGTCGTTCTGACCAAAGACCACCGACGGGCGGAAAATCACGGCATCAGCAAAGGCTTCGCGAACGGCATTTTCACCCGCCAGCTTTGACGTGGCATAGTTTGAAGACGGGTTTTTATCCACACCCAATGCCGACATATGCAACAACGTCTTAACGCCGCATGCCTTGGCTTCTTCGGCGATGCGCTTGGCAGCTTTGACATGGATGTTGACGAAGTTATTGCCACCGCGCTCATAAAGCACACCCAGCAGGTTGATCACGACTTCTGATCCGTTGATCGCGTCCTTAAGCGACCCTTCGTCACGGACATCGCAATGGATCGGAACCACTTGGCCCAGATAGCCCATCGGTTTGAGTTTTTTGACGCGCTCAAAGCTTCGGGTCGGAACACGGACGATAAAATCACGTTCAAGCAGACGCTTGACGATGTGACGTCCAACAAATCCGGTGCCGCCAAAGACGGTAACGATACGACGATCCATGCTTGCTCTCTCCTTGCTGGTGGCACGATACGCAGGAATATCTGCGCGCCATACCAGCATTTGGTACCTTCAAGGCCGGTTGCGGAGACCGACCCGATCTGAATGTTATCCTGTGGACAATCATATTGTGCCCAAACAGAAGACGATATGATTGTCCGCAGGCAAGGGGCTAAACCCCATTGGGTTATATACGACGCCGAACCCGCGTCAACAATGTGCTTTTGTTAAACAATCTCTTCTTGAGACGCGAGTTTGGCCAATATTTCATCGTAAAGCGCCATCAAACCGGCGTGATAATCCGGGTAACGCAGCTTTACACCCAATTCTTGCTTAATCCGTGCGTTATCAACGCGCTTGTTATCCTCGTAAAAGCTTGCTGCCATCGGGCTTAGCTTTGCGGTGGCAAAATCTTCTTCATCCGGCGGATCAATGCCAAGCAATCCGCAGGCATGGGCAATGACGTCCTGTGGCGGGGCGGCGTCATCATCACACACATTATAGGCCGCCCCACAATTGGGTTGTTTGATAGATGCCAGAACCGTTTGGGCAATATCTTCAACATGAATGCGTGAAAACACCTGACCGGGTTTGATAATCCGCCGGGCGCGACCCGATCGCACAGTTTCAAGCGCATTGCGCCCCGGTCCGTAAATCCCCGCCAGACGGAAGCTTTGCACGCACAGACCATGGCGACGGCCAAGATCAAACCATGCCTTTTCCGCAGCAACCCGGCGGCGACCGCGCTTGCCACTTGGGCGCAATTCATCTTCTTCGGTAACGGTCGCACCCTGATAGTCGCCGTAAACACCCGTGGTCGACAAATACCCAATCCATGTGCCTTCAGCCAGACGGGCCAAATCGCCGCCATGATGATGGATTACAGGATCGCCTTGCCCACCGGGCGGGGCCGAAATCAGAACATGGGTCACGTCCTTAAGGGCAGATTTAATATCGGCAATCGGCTGATCATCGGCAAAGATAAAGGGTTCAATCCCGTCTGCCTTAAGCTGATTGGCCTTATCAGCAGATCGGGTGGTTCCGGCGATCTGCCAGCCCTCTTCGCGCAATTGATCGGCAACAAGGCGTGCAGAAAATCCCATCCCGAAACAAAACAGCTTATTGGTCATCAAGGCACCTGTATCTGATCGTAATCATTGGCAATTAAATTGCTATTTCGCGCACAGTAGCGGTCCGGCCCGATCCAGACAAAACCTTTTGACCCACACGCGGCAATCACGTGATCGCGAAAACATCATCCGGGTGCAACACCGGTGGGCCAGACAATCATTATCTTGCCGTTTTCATATTGTTTTTTAGCATTTGGAGCATTCAGGCATGGTGCTTGGCAGGTCATATCCCTATGCTGTTTGCGACCCGGTTTTGCCAAAAACGGAGCATTTTTGAACCATGTCACGACTTTGCGGCCTTTCGACATTTTCACGCGCAACCTCGACGCTTTTTCTAGCGGGGTTTGCCAGCATTTGGGCCGCACCGGATGTCTATGCCCAGTCCGACAGCAATGGCGGCATCACCATCGAAGAACGTCAGCAATATCAAGACTGCATCAAACTTGCCCAACTTAAACCCGAAGACGGGTTTGAAAGTGCGATTGCCTGGCGCGATATGGGCGGTGGCGAACCGGCCCGGCATTGCGTTGCAGTGGCCCTGATATCGCTTGGCAAATATGAAGAGGCCGCAACCAGACTGGATGCCCTTGCCAAAGACAGTGCGGCGGCACCCGGCGTTATCGCCGGAATGTTGGCCCAAGCCGGACAAGCCTGGATGATGGCCAATAATCTTGAGTTTGCTTGGCGTGATCAAAGCCGTGCGTTGGAACTGGCGCCAAATAATGCGCAACTATGGGTCGACCGGGCTATGGCGCTTGGGCTTGCCGGGGAATATTGGGAAGCCATTGATGATCTTAACAAGGCGCTTGATCTTGCTCCGAATCAGCCAGACGTCCTGATCTATCGGGCATCGGCCTGGCGAATGCTTGAAAGTTATGATCTGGCGATGAGCGATATTGAAAATGCGCTTAACCTTGAACCCAACAATGTTCAGGCCCTTTTTGAGCGCGGAAAGCTTTATCTCATTGCTGGCAAAAAGGATCTGGCACGCCGGGATTGGTTAAATGTCATAGAAAATTCAAACGGAACCCCTGTTGCTGATGCGGCAAAAGCGAATATAGAGAACATGGATGTTCACACTGAATCGAACTAAGGTTCGCTGTGACCAGTTTGCTTGTATATGAACCGGTCGAATAATCTGCCGGATCATAACCGGACAGTTTTTGGGGGACGAAATGCGTCGCACGCTTGCCTTGACTGCCATAGCCGCATCGATTGCGCTTGTTTCAGCCGCACCTGTCGCACAGGCACGTGATCAAATCCGGATTGTCGGATCATCGACCATCTTTCCGCTGACCACCAAGGTCGCGGAACATTTCGCCAAATCGACCAATGCACCGGCACCGGTTGTCGAAAGCACCGGATCAGGTGGCGGATTCAAACTGTTTTGTGGTGGTATCGGGGAACAATTTCCTGACATCGTCGATTCATCGCGCCCCATCACCGGATCGGAAACCGCGATTTGTGCCGCCAATTCGGTACACGACATCAGCGAAATCAAAATTGGCTATGACGGTATCGTCCTTTTGGGATCGCGCAACGCCCCGAGTATGGAGCTTAGCGCGCGTCAGCTTTATCTGGCGATGGCCCGGACCATTCCGGTCAAGGGTGCCAGTGTGCCCAACCCGAATGAAAAATGGTCAGATATTGATCCAAGCCTGCCGGATCTTAAAATCCGTGTGTATGGCCCGCCGCCAACATCCGGTACGCGTGATTTGATGGGGCAGCTTTTGCTTGATAAAGGCTGTTCGACATTTTCCGATATCGCCAGCCTTGAATCATCTGATCCTGACAGCTTCCGTCTTTTGTGCCGTACCATCCGCAACGATGGCGCCTATATCGAAGCCGGTGAAAATGATCGCCTTGTGATCAACAAATTGGAAAAAGACCCGACCTCTTACGGGGTGATGGGCTTTAACAATCTGGAACGGAACCGTGACAAGCTTCAGGGCATTGCCATCAACGGTATTGAACCCGATTATGAAACCATCCTTGACGGCAGTTATCCGGGGTCACGTGCGCTTTATCTTTATGTCAAAGACGCCCATCAGCAGCTTGTTCAATCGCTTGGTGATTTTGTTTCCGTCTATGTGACGGACGGAGTGATAGGCGATGATGGCTTACTTGCCAATAATGGTATGGTCCCGCTTACAAACGACGAACGCCAAAACACCTTGGCACAGGCCGCCAAGTTCGCCGACAACTGACTTCTATCATCTCAAAGTTGATTTTGACGGCCGGACATCAGTCCGGCCGTTTTGCCATCCAGACCTGATTGGTGGCGTATTTCGGCGGGTTCCCTTGGAAATCAGAAAATTCCGATATCGAAACAAACCCGGAAACTTCCAGCATCAACCGCATTTCACTGCGATGTACCCAACGCAATTGGTGCCAGCCATCTTCAACCCGGATGGCAGCACCGTCTGGATCGATTTCTTCGAACCGCCAATGTTCGTCAAACCGCTGGGTCAGGGGGTTATTGATGCGTTCCATTGCGGTGATCCGCAAACGGCTTCCGGGCCGTCCAACACCTTCTGGCATCGGGAAAAGTGGTAATTCGACGCTTTCAAGATCGCCTTCTGGCAGACAATAGCGCAAGTCAGGATCCATCAGATCAAGGGCAATCATCCCGCCGGGTTTTAAATGGGCATAGGCCCGTTCAAGGCAACGACGTTGATCGTTGGCATCGGTGACTTCCTGCAACCCGCGAAACGGAATGATCACGAGATCAAATTGCCGCCCCAGATCAAAGTCACACATATTGCCCTGATGCCATGTCAGATCAGGGTACTTTGCCCGAGCCTGATCGAGCATCGCGGATGACAAATCAAGCCCTTCGACCGGAATGCCCAGATCGGCAATCGCACTGCTGATCCGGCCCGTACCGCAACCCAGTTCAAGCACGCAACCGCCATCAGAAGCCAGGTTTTCGGCCAATCTGGTATAAAACGGAATGGGGTCTTCGAAAATCTTGCGGTCAAGATCGGCCCGCAGATCGTAACTTGCAGTATTCAGCCCGCCTTCGGGATAGAATTCATCAAAACTGGATGAATGCATCATTCAAAATCAAGTTCTGCATAATGGCTGGATGGCGGGAAGCTGGCCTGTCGATCGGCGAGAATATCGCGCATGGCCGGGCGGCTTTTAATCCGCATATACCAGTCTTTGGCGCGTGGATGTTTCGACCAGTTGATATCGCCCATATAGTCGATCACGGATACCTGTGCGGCGGCTGCCAGATCGGCCATGGTCAAGTGATCGCCTGCCAACCAGTTCCGGCGCTCAAACAGCCAGCCGATATAATCAAGATGATAGGCGGCATTGCTTCGACCGGCGCGCAGAACCTTGGTATCAGGGGTGCCGGTTGCAAAAAACCGTTTCAGAAGCTTCTCACCCAGCAAATGGTCGGTGGCCTCGCGGTTAAACTTGCCATCAAACCACGCGACAAGACGGCGGATTTCAGCGCGTTCTTTCGGGTTATCACCAAAAAGCTTGGGCGCATCCTGATAGACTTCGTCCAGATATTCGCAAATTACTGTCGAATCACACAGAACCGTGCCGTCTTCTTCTTCAAGAACCGGAACTTCACCCGCTGGATTAATCAGCAGGAATTCATCACGCCGTTCCCAAACAGGTTCGGCCTTTAATTCAAAATCGAGCTTTTTTTCGGCCAGAACCAGGCGCACTTTGCGCGAAAACGGTGAGAGCCAAAAATGATGTAACTGACGCATAGACGTGAGGATACCCGACCAAGGATGAACGTTTCGCAAAGACCCGCAATGTTTGCGGGGAAAATCGTAAAACAAATACGCGGAAAACGGCACTTCATTACGGGTCGTTTCAGACCCGGAATTGCAAAATCTGTAAAACCACGCAGCCGGTTTGAAGTAAAGACCTTCTTACCGCCAAACGCACGATTTTCACTGTTTTGACCCGAACGTGTGTCGCAAATCCAAAAGACCGATTACATCCCGCGAGTTTTGGCCAGTTCAAACATACCGTCAAGGTCCAGACAGGATTCCAGATGATCGGCCAATTCATCAAGGGCTGCGTCGATTCCAGCTTCGAAATGCGTGCCCCGATTTACATCCCTTGCACTGATCATTGCCAAAAAGGCGTGGCGGAAATCGTCACTGCCAAACAAGCCATGCAGATAGCAGCCCAAAACCCGACCATCGGCGCTGATTGCGCCATCATTGTTCACGCCCGAGCCATCTGTTCGGTCATCTGAACTGCCGCCTGAAACACCATCAAGGGCCAGCCAGCTCCGCGCCCGATCCGGGCCGTTTGTCTGCCCCATATGGATTTCATAGCCTGACACCGCAATATCCGCAGCAATCGGGCCAGTATCACCGTTTGGCGGACCACAGGTGGCGCCACCGGTCTTACGCAGTGTCTTGTCACCGGCCATAACCGTTTCAACATCAAGCAAGCCCAGAGCTGCTTCACTGCCCGGTGCGCCTTCGACCCCATGCGGGTCGTGGACCATCTTGCCCAGCATCTGATAACCGCCACAAATACCGATCACATGCCCACCACGCCGATGATGGGCCAGAATGTCGATATCCCAGCCTTGGTCTTTCAAAAAACGCAAATCAGCCAAGGTTGATTTTGATCCGGGCAACAGCACCAAATCACAGCCTGCCGGGATCACCTGACCGGGCTTAATAATCAGAAGTTCAACATCATCTTCGGCCGCCAATGGATCAAGGTCATCGAAATTGGCAATACGCGGCAAATGGGGAACAGCGATGCGAATGGTTGCACCTGCATCCGCGTCATTATTGCGTTGATATTTCGCGGCTTTTTCCAGTGCAACACCGTCTTCCGCCGGGAGCTTATAGGCTCCAAGCCAATATGTTGCGATACCGTAACTTTTTAACCCGCACTGATCAGCGATAATGTCGGTGGCCGACTCAAACAGGGATACATCACCGCGAAACTTGTTAATCACATATCCCTTTAGCCAGTGCCGATCGCCGTCAGACAAAAGCGCATATGTCCCAACGATGGAGGCAATCACACCCCCACGATCAATATCCCCAACCAGAATAACCGGGACTTTGGCAGCCTCGGCAAAGCCCATATTGGCAATGTCGGCGGCACGTAAATTGACCTCGGCGGGGGATCCGGCCCCTTCAACCAACACAAGATCGGCATCCTTTGCCATGATCTCGAAGCTTTCGATCACCTTGGGCAGGATATCACGTTTCAGCCGGTAATAATCACGCGCCTTGGCACTGGTCAGGACTTTGCCCTGCACCACGACCTGTGCGCCAATGTCGCTTTGGGGTTTGAGCAAAACCGGGTTCATATGCACCGTCGTTTGCACACCAGCAGCACGGGCTTGAAGTGCCTGAGCACGGCCAATTTCACCGCCATCATCGGTGACAGCGGCATTGTTGGACATATTTTGCGGCTTAAACGGGCGCACCCGCAGACCACGACGGGTAAATGCACGGCACAATCCGGCCACCAACAAGGATTTCCCAACATCCGAGCCGGTACCTTGCAGCATCAGGGCAGGAACAGATTGCGCATTCATTGCGGTTTCAAAACCTTCTTGTCAGAAGCGAAGTCAGGGTGACTTGCCAATTTCCGCGATCAGAATTCGACGCCAATCTGCGCCTTGATCCCTTGTTCACGGAACGGATGTTTGATCATGGTCATTTCCGTGACCAAATCGGCCGCCTCGATCAAGGTATCGGGGGCATTGCGCCCGGTCAGAACCACGTGCTGATCAGGAAGCTTTTCAGCCAATGCGCCCAAAACATCCTCAAGCGGCAGGAAGTCATAGCGTAGAACGATATTAATCTCGTCCAAAATCACCATCGAGAAGCTTGGATCGCGCATCATTTCCAAGGCCTTGTTCCAGGCTTCGCGGGCAAGGGCGATATCCTGTGCACGGTTCTGGGTTTCCCAGGTAAAGCCCGCGCCCATGGCATGGAATTCACATAGATCGGGAAATTTTTTCAGCAATTTGGCTTCGCCGGTTTCCCAACCGCCCTTGATAAACTGAACCACACCAACCTTCATGTCGTGACCAACACAGCGCATCGCCATGCCAAAAGCCGACGATGATTTGCCCTTACCCTTGCCGGTATGAACAATGATCAGGCCTTTTTTATCGATCTTTTGGGCCATCATTTTGTCGCGCGCGGCCTTGATTTTCTTCATTTTCTCGTCATGGCGCGCATTGATATCGACGTCTGGCTGGCTTTTATCGGTCATGGTTTTATCCCTTTGAATTTCGCCCCCACAATGCGGCGAAATCACCCTTGGGATCAAGACTGTTTTACGGTTTCCAGTCCGTTCGAACCGGGTAACCACAAACGAAAAGTGCGGCCCCATGGACCGCACTTTTCTCCGCCCTTTGGCGGTTTCTCCCCACCCATGGAAACGGGTTGGCAATAATCTTGTCCTGACACCTTACCAGATCGCACCCTGATGCGGGGACAGACCAAGATCCCCGGTCACCAGATCGGCCCATTTATCGGGTTCGCGCATATCAATATTGCGCAGTTCCGGTCGGCGCATCCGGGCCTTGTTAAACAGTTGCAACCGATCGCCCGGAGACATCCGGCGCAACCGCATCAAGGCGGTGCGCACGGCTTCGTTTCGGGCATGAACCGGGGTCTGGAAGCTGCGTTCGACCACTTCAAGGCGACGTTCAAGCCAATCGCGACTGATCACAACATTTTCGATCAGGGATTTGAATTCGCGAACCACCGGGAAATGATCAAGGGCAATATGGGCGACAGAAATGGCGGTGCGCCAGACCTGACATTCGACCCCTTGAAGGTAACGCCAGTAAATCCGTACCTTTGCCTCGATCTCGATTTTGGTTTGGTCGGGACCGGGAAGATGACGGGCAAGTTCCGTCATGCCGTCGCTAAATTCATCAAAGCTGACCGGGCGATGCACACCGTTGAAGCGTTCACGCAAATCCAGAACCGCGCGGATGGCCCCACGTGCAGGACGATAACGGCCCTGTCCGTGCAAATCAGCCCGCAGCCAGTCTGGCATGTCGCAGTCAGAAATCAGGAAGTCAATTGCGTCTGCGTGCCCTTTGTGGGCAGGCAAAGGCGTTTGCAAATAGTCAGGCAAACGAACGTTGGTCTTGTTTTCCATCGCGGCCTCCTATCATCTGGATCAACCTGCTTCCCGGCAGGTGTCCGAAAGGGGTGCCCCGTCCCTCACAACTTATTAACAGTTGGTTAATTGAGATATGGTGCGAAAACGTAACGTTTCAACTCCTACTATTGTTCCGACAGTAAACTTCTTGTGAATCCGGTGTGTTACCCGGGCGGCTTATGCTTGATCGATCAGGTTCGTTGCAACGCTGTTGCGGCGTGGCTGCCATAGTCCGCGTTCAATGGCCTCGCGCAGGCGGTCCTGAATATCGCGAAGTGCATCGGGATTATGCTGTTCGATGAAATCGCGTACCTCGGCATCATCAAGATAGGCATCATAGACCAGATCAAAATGATGATCGGCCACACAGCGTGCCGTTGCGGCAAAGGCAAACAGGTAATCCACCGTCGCAGCGATTTCAAATGCGCCCTTATAACCATGGCGCATCACACCCTTGATCCATTTCGGGTTCACAACCCGGGCCCGGACCACACGGGCGATTTCTTCTTCCAGTGTTCTAATTTTCGGGCTTTCGGGGCGGGAATGGTCGCTGTGATAAACGGTCGGTTGTTTGCCCGACAGACTGCGCACAGCAGACGTCATTCCGCCTTCGAACTGATAGTAATCATCGGAATCAAGCAGATCATGTTCGCGGTTATCCTGATTATGGACAATCGCATCGACCTTCGATAACCGGGTTTCAAACAACCCACGGGCAGCCGTGCCTTCTGCCCCGTTGCCATAGGCGTAGCTTCCCCATGCAAGATAGGCATCGGCAAGATCGTCTTCGTCTTCCCACAGTTTTTCATCAATCATGGCCTGTAGCCCGGCGCCGTATGCCCCGGGTTTGGAGCCAAAGACACGGAAGCCTGCCTGTTGGTCGGCTTCTTCTGCACTGACACCCTGCCCACGGAGTTTTTCGGCCTCGGCGGCAACGCGTTTGGCAATCGGGTTGATGTCAGCGGGCTCATCCGTCTGATGGGCGACTGCACGCACTGCACTGTCAAACAGATCAATCAAACCGGGAAATGCATCGCGGAAGAAACCCGATATGCGCAAGGTCACATCTACACGCGGCCGACCCAGAACCGATGCCGGCATGATTTCAAACCCGGTCACCCGGCGCGATGCGCTATCCCATGTCGGGCGTACCCCCATCAGGGCGAGTGCCTGTGCGATGTCATCGCCGCCGGTGCGCATATTGCTGGTTCCCCAAACCGAAAGGCCAAGGGCACTGGGCCATTCACCATGGTCCTGCACATGACGTTCAAGCAGCAACTCAGCCGATTTCCACCCCAACTGCCACGCAGCCGGGGTCGGGATTGTTCGGGTATCAACCGAATAGAAGTTCCGCCCGGTCGGCAAAACGTCCGGGCGACCCCGGGTCGGTGCCCCCGATGGGCCGGGTTCAACGAACTTACCGGCAAGACCGCGTAACATACCGGAAATTTCGGCGGCCCCACAATTGGTTACGGCTGGTCGTATGTTCGTTTCGATATCAGAAATAACTTCACAGACCGATGTCCATGCAGGATCAGACTTTACAGATCCACGCACCAGATCGCTGGCCAATAATTCAATCCGTTCCACCGTATCGCCACTGGTTCGCCACGGCCCAACATCATAATGGTCAAGAATGGCGGGCTTTGCCCCCGTCCAAAATTCGCCAAACGCACAATCAAGCGGATCAAACCCCGCATCGCCCAGAATATCCTTGGCGATTGCGCGATGAAGCGATGCCTTTGGCCCATGATCCGCCCCGCGTGGCAGGCGGGAAAGTGCGACCAAAAGATCAGTCAAAAGATCACCTTCGGGTGCCTTACCAAAGATGTGCAGACCATCGCGGATTTGAAGTTCTTTTAGTTCACATAGATAGTTATCAAGCTTGGCAAGCGCACTTTCTTCATCTTCACCCGCTTCGATCCCACAATCACGATCCAGCCCAATACGAATGGCAAGTTCGAGAATATCGCGCTTTAGGATAACCAAGCGCCGTGGATCAACCGCGGCTGCCTCGTAATATTCATCAACAAGTGCTTCAAGGTCTTTAAGCGGGCCATAGCTTTCAGCGCGCGTTAAAGGCGGGGTTAAATGATCAAGGATCACGGCCTGTGCGCGGCGCTTGGCCTGTGTGCCTTCGCCCGGATCATTGACGATAAACGGATAGAAATGCGGGGTCGGACCCAAAACCGCTTCGGGGAAGCAATCTTCGGACAGGGCCAATGATTTGCCCGGTAGCCATTCCATATTGCCGTGTTTGCCAAAATGAATGATCGCATCGACACCAAACTCATGACGCAGCCAGATATAAAACGCGAAATAGTTATGCGGCGGCACCAAGTCAGGCGAGTGATAGCTTTCAAGTGGATCAATATTATAGCCACGTGCCGGCTGTAACCCGACCACGACATTGCCCATTGGCAGGATCGACAGCGCGAAGCTTTCAGAATCACTTAGGTAAAATGGATCAGTTTTCGGATCGCCCCATGCATCAATCACCTGATCGCGGACCGATTTCGGCAGGGCATCAAATGCCGCCTGATATGCCGCCAATGGCAATGTCACCCGGATTTCACGATCCGAGAGTGATTTGAAATCATTGGTTGGCCCGGCCTTAACCGCTGCAATCAGCGCATCGCCATCAAGCGGCAGATTATCGATCCGATAACCATCATCCTGCATGGCACGCAGGGTTTCAATCATCCCGGCCGGGGTATCAAGCCCGACGCCGTTACCAAGTCTTGCATCCTTGTTGGGATAGTTCGCCATGACCATCGCCACCTTGCGCCTGGCGGCATCGGTTTTGCGCAGACGCACCCAATTGGCGGACAATTTGGCGGTAAAAGCCACGCGATCCCGGACAGGGATATATTTCACCAGATCAATCTGGGTCAGATCATCCTTACCCGCCGATCCCTTAAACGATATTGCCCGTGCCAAAATGCGCCCGTCCACTTCGGGCAGGGCGACATTCATCGCAATATCGCGTGCGGCAAGCCCATTGACGCCATCGCGCCAAGCTTCTTCGCCACCGCCCGAAAGCACGACCTGAAATACCGGTGCATCGACGACATCAAACGGCCCATCTTTTCGTTCTGAACCCGGAACGGATAGCGCAAAGCCCGTGGTATTAAGGATCAAATCCGCCTTGGTTTCCGCAAGCCAGTCACTGACCAAAGCTGCCGCCAGCGGATCTTTGAGGCTTGCGACAAAAATTGGCAGCGGATTCAAGTGATTGGCACGAAGCTCTTCAACCAGCGCATCAATGACATCCAGATTTGCCGCCTGCACCAATGAACGATAGAAGATAATCGGCGTAACCGGTTGATTTTCAATCCATTCCGCACGCACATCATCCAAGCTGGCCTGTGATTTTCCCGGCCAATATCCCCCCGCTTTTACCAATGGTGCGGCAGGTCCCCATTTCCAGCTCACCTTTAAATTTAATTTTTCGTATATAAGGAGAAGTAAATTTTCGGAATTTTGCGGGCCACCTTCAATCAGATAGCGCCAGATTTTCTGATATTCGCGGCCCTTGAGCGTTGAAAGCGACAGCAATTCTGCATCGGGTTGATCATCGCCCGGCAACAAGACCAACGGGATGTCTTTGGATCGGGCCAAGGCAACCAATTGTTCGATGCCATATTCCCAATATCCGCGCCCCCCAAGAATGCGGACAATGATGAATTTGGCATCGTTAAGCACGTCATCGACGTATAGATCGACCGACATATTGTGACCAAGCTGCAGAAGGCTTGCCAAACGCAAGGATGGCACATCTGCCCCAAATGCATCGCATAGGCGTGCTTGCGCCCCGGCCAGACAGGCAAGCTCGGACTCGGCA
This sequence comes from Thalassospira lucentensis, assembly GCF_050516545.1. Classification (GTDB taxonomy): domain Bacteria; phylum Pseudomonadota; class Alphaproteobacteria; order Rhodospirillales; family Thalassospiraceae; genus Thalassospira; species Thalassospira lucentensis_C. Next base: position 3,710,467 of record NZ_CP191544.1, read on the forward strand.
GCAGATAAGATCACGACGTCGCCGGGCTGCTGCCCAAGGTCAACGGCCTCACTGCCATCTGTCACCAGTCCGGGTTGGGCTGCAAGTAAATGCATCTGGATTTTCCGTCTTCTTTAAGTCGTAAGATGCACAGATACCGGATGATCAATGCCATCCGGTATCTGAAATTCTGCCCTTTTGGGCTTTGATTGTCCTCAGGCGGCTTTGATCGCCGTCTCAATCGCGGCACGGTCCAGGCCATGCAGGCCAATCACCACCAGTTCGGACCGGCGGGTTTCACCATCCGACCATGGACGGTCAAAATACCGCTGGAACCGTTCGCCAACACCCTGAACCACTTGACGCATCGGTTTGCCCGGCACATCCAGGAATCCTTTGATCCGCAGCACGTCAAATTGACGCACAACATCCACCAGACGCTTTTCCAAAGAAGCCGGATCGTCAATCGCATCAAGCGAGACAACAAAGCTGTCGAAATCATCATGATCATGTTCATGCCCATCATCGTGATGGGACGGGCGGCTATCAAGATCATCTTCTGCAGCAGCACCAAGGCCCAGCAAAATAGCGTTTTCGACGCGCGAATGCTCGGTCGCGATGATTTTGACAGACGGCTTTTTCAACTCGGCACGGATATCAGCTTCGACCTTGGCCCGTTCTTCGACCGTCAAAAGATCGGTTTTGTTCAAAATGACGATATCGGCACAATGAAGCTGTTCTTCAAACAGTTCTTCAAGCGGGCTTTCATGGTCAAGATTGTCATCCGCTTCGCGCTGGGCCTGAACCGCATGATGATCATGGGCAAACAAGCCATCGCGCAAAGCAGCACCATCAAGAACCGCAACCACACCATCAACCGTCACGCGCGACCGGACTTCCGGCCAGTTAAACGCCTTGACCAACGGTTTTGGCAATGCCAGCCCAGAGGTTTCAATAACAATGTGATCCGGTGGGGTTTCGCGATCAATCAGTGCGCGAATGGTTGGTAGGAAATCATCGGCAACCGTGCAGCAAATGCAGCCATTGGCAAGTTCAACAACATCATCTTCAGCACAGCCTTCAATGCCACAGCCATTAATGATGCCGCGATCAACACCAAGATCGCCAAATTCATTAATGATCAAAGCAATACGTTTGCCATTGGCATTTTCCAGCATATTGCGGATCATGGTCGTCTTGCCCGCACCCAGAAAACCGGTAATGACGGTTGCCGGGATTTTTCCCACTTGTGCCATCTTTAAAATCCTTAAATTTCAATTATTTATGTTGCTATTTGACCTGCATCGGTATGCCCGCGACCACCAAGGTCACCCTGTTTGCCAGTTCGGCAATGCGCTGATGCAGCCGTCCGGCATGATCGCGAAAGGCCCGTGCCATCGCATTTTCCGGCACGATTCCAAAACCGACCTCGTTGGACACCAGAAGAACCGGAATGTCCAATACCGGTACAAGATCACAAAGCATTGTGATTTCAGCATCGATATCGCGGTCTTCAAGCATCAGGTTGGTCAGCCACAAGGTCAGACAATCAACCAATACCGGCTTGCCTTCTTGCACATTACAGGTGCGAAGAGCTGCGCAAAGATCGGTCGGTTCTTCAATTGTGTGCCAAAGATCGCCGCGTGATTGTTTGTGAAGGTCAATGCGGTTGGCCATTTCATCATCCCAGGCCCGCCCGGTCGCGATATAGATCCCGCCACCTGCCTGATTGATGATGTTTTCGGCAAACCTGCTTTTGCCGGATCGAGCGCCCCCAAGGATCAAATGTATCCCGATAAGCGGTTCTGCTTGGCTCATTCCATAAGTTCCTCGCCATGGCCTCCCACCGAGGCCCGATTGCGTCGCCACCCCGATCAGGAAGTGACACCTTCGGCTGGTTTCCTGGCTGCGGGCATGAAAGCGATCCGCCTTCCCGGTTTCCCGGTGGCTGGTGTCGTGCAATGCACACACCTGGATCGCCCAACCCGATACAGTTGCGGGGGCAGCATCGGCTTTGCACCGATTTCCCATCACCGAATGGCGTGCCGAACCTAGCAGGTTTGCCCTTTAAGCCAAAGGGCATTCTCCATCAGATCAGGGACCCTAGCCGGATGGTCAGTATTTGTAAGAATTGCCTGCTTGAGGGCAGCCCTTGTTTAAGAGAACATCATATTATCACGCTGGAATAGGAAAGCGGAAAAACCGCCCGTCAGTGATGGTCGCCGGGAATAAAACAAACACACCCGGTTGGTTGCAGAAAGCTGCGACATGAAACTCTTGGGGTTAACTGGAATTTTGCAAAATCCAATGGCAATTAATGCGCACTTACCGAAAATCCGAAAGCTGAACACACCAACCTGGATCACATCATCACGCAAGGAGATGTGGCTTGGGCTGCTGGACCGTCTGAATTCAGACAACCGGTCTTTTCAGAACTTTCTGGAAGAATACGCAACGGATAGTGACATCACACTGGCCCGTCGCGACGTTCGCGATATCTTTGCTCTGGATGCTTCAAAGGGTGTGATTGCGACCATTATCTGGTCCCATGCACGCGGCATCCGCGTCAATGCCTTGTCGCTGCTTGTCCGCGACTTACCGACATTGATCACCTTGATGTCGATTTCAGACTTCGGCGCAGAAGAATTGAACGAATTGCTGGCTCAGCCCGGCATCTCGGTCCCGACGGCAAGCAAGATGCTTTCGGCTTGTGGCAAGACCTATCGCGGGATGACGGCAGCGATCATTGACGACAATGTCATTCAGGCGATTGAAAACACGCCGCTGGCCGAAGACTTCCCGAATGTCACCAAACTGCGCAATAAATCGCGCAGCCGACCAATGCCTTATTATGAAGCCTATCTTCAGGATGTCGCCGCGATCTGTGAGAAACATGACATTACACCAGATATGCTTGACCGATATCTGGCAGAAGATGCCTTGCGGGATCTCGCGGCGAAACCGGAACTGCAAACTGCGTAAGTCCAGATAAGGGGATCTCATCTGATCCAAACGGCATCAATCCGTGCGCGGTTGGTACCGTTGTCGTGTTGGCGATTGTGATGACGATTAATAGCGTTGATTAACGGCAGTCACCCGCCAACCCGGCTCCTCAACGCCCGTGATATATTCAAGCTTGGTCAAACCCAACGTATCAATGTGAAATGACAGGGCCGCTTCAAGCGACAGACCAAGCGCATTGGCCATAATCGCCCGCACTGTGCCGCCGTGAATAACCGCGACAATATCGCGCCCGACCCAATATCGGTTCAAACGGGAAAAAAGCGGACCGACGCGGTCAACCACATCTGAAAAACTTTCGCCATTTGGTGGTTGTTGACGGGCAAAGTCCGTCCAGAATTGTGTGGTTTCACCTTTGGGAAGATCATTCCAGTGTTGCAGTTCCCACGCGCCAAAATGCTGTTCGGCAAAGCCGCTTTCGCGGGTTGGGATGACGTCTTCGTCGATGAGTTCCTGAAGCTTCAACGCTGTATCAAGGGTGCGCGACAAATGGCTTGTCACCCAGACGGCATCACGGGGCAGATGACGCGCCACGGCCCGCAAGGCCTTTTCATCAGACAAATCAACCGGCATGTCACTGCGGCCGTAAACCAAACCTTCTGGATTCTCAACTGGTGCATGGCGCACCAGCCACCAACGCGTTGTTTCAGGTTTAATCATGCCATCCTCGGAACTGATCCGCCGCCGACATCCAACAGGGTAATTTTGAATGCGCGATCATCATAGCATCAGACCCCACCCATCACCGCGATAAATGCAATCCCGGCAAACAGTTCAGCACTGAGTTGAGTTGCACCAAGCACGTCCCCCGTTTGCCCACCAATCTGCCATCTGGCAACCAAAGCAACGATGAAAATGGCGATTACAGTTCCCAAAAAAATCGCCAAAGTGGCTGTAATCCCGGCCAACGCCCCAACGATTGTGATCGCAATGACAAATCCGATGACCATTGGCAGCAGGCCCGGTTGACCCGCCCCTTTGCCCAACCCGTTATCGCGAGCAGGTGGCAAAACGCGCATGACAATCGGCATTGCCGCGCGTGACATAACCGCCGTACAAAGCAACAAAGTCGCCGCCAGACCGATATTTGCCGCAGTATACAGCAAGGTCAGACGTAAACTGAGACACAGGATCAAGGCAACAACCCCGTATGTCCCGATCTGACTGTCGCGCATGATTTCAAGCTTACGCGATCGTTCCACGCCACCGCCAAAACCATCGGCGCAATCGGCCATCCCGTCTTCATGCATCGCCCCGGTCAGAAGCACCATTGATGCCACCGCAACGATGGCAAAGATCATGGTATTTTCGGTCAAATAATTGACCAGCATGGCCGGCAAAAGGGCCAGTCCTGCCAAAAACAAGCCCACCAGCGGCCAACACCAAACCGACCGCGCAATCATGACCGGGCGAAAATCGTCAATGTCGAAAACGGGTACCCGGCTCAGCAGCGCCATCGCACGCCAAAAATCCGACATTACCGACGTGCTGGCATAGGTCGTTGCAGTTGAACCAGCAGAACCCTCTGACGCATCGCGCCGTTCATCCGGACTTTGCATATTTGTTTCGTTTTGATTATGATCTTCGGGTACCATCAAATTCCGATTTTCGAACTGGCAATCTGTTGCGCATGAGCCTAGGGTCAGGCTGATTTCTTGGTCCGTTATACTTTAAATGCCCGTCATGTTCTGGCAAACGGCGGAAGGTAAAACGCACCAAGCAATTGGTTTTAGAACCTAATCTTAACCACCAGATAAGCCAAGCGGAACAGGCATTCATCGATTTGCCGCAGCCGGAGACCAGCATGTTCAATCCCAAGCACCCGCCCCAGAGCCTTGAAGAAATTCGCACCCTTCTGACCGACCTGCCGGCCGTTGATGACGAAGCGCAGGCCGCTGTGCGTAAACGCGAACCGACCCTGACCAAGCCGTCGGGATCTCTTGGCCGCCTGGAAGATTTCAGCTTGTGGCTTTCCGGATGGCAGGGAAGTTCACGCCCGAATATGACACGCCCGCGCGTCACCGTCTTTGCCGGCAGTCACGGTGTTGTCGCACAGGGTGTGTCGGCTTTCCCGGCCAGCGTGAACCATCAGATGGTCGAAAATTTCATCAATGGTGGTGCTGCCATCAACCAGATTTGCAAATCGGTCGATGCCGAACTGCGTGTCATGGAAGTCGCCCTTGAAATCCCGACCAATGATTTCAGTCAGGAACCGGCCATGGATGACGAAGGCTGTGCCGAAGCCATGGCCTTTGGCATGAGTGCAATTGAAAAGGGTCTTGATCTGTTTGTGCCCGGCGAAATGGGCATTGGCAACACCACGGCAGCTGCGGCCATTTCCCACGCGCTTTATGGTGGAAATGCTGCGGACTGGACCGGTCGCGGGACCGGGATTGATGACGCTACCTTAATCCTTAAAACCCGCGTTGTAGGCGATGCCATCATTTTGCATAAAAACCAGATGCATGACGGGCTTGACATTCTGCGCTGTGTTGGTGGACGCGAAATTGCCGCCATGGCCGGGGCAATCATTGCCGCGCGCTTTGCCCGCGTGCCTGTCTTACTGGATGGCTATGTTTCCTGTGCGGCGGCAGCAGTTCTGGCCGCCATGCGCCCCGATGCGCTTGATCACTGCCTGGTCGGGCATGTATCCGCTGAACCCGGTCATGAACGCTTGCTTGAAAAACTTGGCAAAGAAGCCCTGATCAATTTCGGGATGCGCCTTGGTGAAGGATCAGGTGCAGCCCTTGCCATTCCGCTTTTGCGGGCGGCGGCGGAATGCCACAACAGCATGGCAACCTTTGAAAAAGCCGGGATCGACGGCAAGGAATAAAACGGCTGGAACACACGCTTGTTTTAACCGCCATGGAAAATAGTGCCAATCAAGTTGGCGCTATTTTTTTGTCCGCTCGTTCATCAGGTGTTCGACATGGCGGCCCTGGAACATGGTGATATTGACCGAGTGACCAAACTTGATCGCCCGTTCGTCATCACACCTACACAGGATCACGCGGGTATCGCCTGATTCGGCAACGGCGGCACGCATGGCTTCGCGGTGTTCTTCATCCATGTTTTCCATCTCGACATCCCAGATCATCTTGATCATATCAACGCCGATTTTATTACGATTGATATAGGGCAGAGACAGATGGCTTATCCCGTCAATGCAGATGCGATACCCACGGTCACGACAGAAATCACGGGCAAAGAAAAAGGCCCCAAGGTCCGCAAAAATATCGATCTTTTGCAATTCAAGCACAATGGTACCGCGTTGCCCAGCCTTAACATTGCTATCGAATGTCAGGAAATCCGGTGATAGCAGGGTCGATACATTCAAATTGATACTGACCGATCCGGTAACCGACGCATCATTGCTTCGGGTCAAAAGCGACAACATCCGACGGTCAAGAATTTCGGTCAGGTGCTGAAACAGCCAGCGGTTTGAAAGCACATTGACGTCCGGCAGCAGCGTTTCCTGCAAATCTTTGATCGATATGAATAATTCGTGGAAAACCGGCGTTGGGTTGGCATCACCCACCACGGCACAAATCGCCTGTCTGCGCATCAGGTTGGACAAATCCGCACGCCGCAGCGATTCATCAATGCGGCCAAGAATTTTGGGCGTCAGAGGCTGCCGGTCATCGCCATATTCGGGATGATCGTTATGACGTTCGGCCGCCTTGCTCACCACCCGCGGGCGATTGGCGTTTGAACGCACCAGCATCTGGGTCAGGTGCAGGAAATCTTTGTATTGCTGACCAACATCGAAGTAATCGGTGAAATTGGCAGGTGCGCCACTTTCATCCTTGTTTTCTCCGATTAACGGATCGTCGTTAAACAGGAATTTCAGACGGAAAATGACGGCATTGACCTCATCCATTTCCGCAGCGTCGAAAATGAAAATAAGATCCTGATTTGACAGGGTAAAGATACGACCGGTGACTTCCGGCACGATTTCTTCAAAAGCGGCAATGGCCGTGCGGATATGATGATCACGGCGGTTAAACGCCAGCAATTTTGAAAAATGCACATGAATCGCACCAACGCCGTCCTTGCGCCGCTCTAGGCGTCGCACATAGTCAACGAGGAAGGCTTCAGGTGATGGAAGTGCGTTATCAGACATAAATGCAATGACCAGATTATTGTTTTGCCAGAAACGGAGCCGATAGCCTGTCAGTCCCAGCATAGAGCCTGTCGATTAACAGGTTATGTATTTAGCATTCATGGCTATTGAAACCAAACGCGAAAATCGGACATTTTCACACATCCCACAAAAAGATAAGTCGTAGCTTTCCGCCATCCAAGCTGCTAGTTTCAGCCCGATTTTACATCAGATCGATCTGGGTTAAGAACGATATGTTGCGACGCAAGCGGATTCTGTTCAAAGGTGTCGTCTCTATCGCCTTTGAAACCGGTCAAGGTTCGACCATCGATTATTTCCGCGATTTGATTGCGAAACACGGCTAACACGACATTTCAGGACTAGATACGCTATGGATATCAATGCCTTTTTCGATGCCGAGTTTGACGAGCATCTTGATCTGGTCGACAAGACCCGTGAAGCCACCCGCGACGCATTTGTCGAGCTGGTTGAAATCTGTACCGATGCCTTGAATGACGGCAATAAATTGCTGTTGTTTGGCAATGGCGGGTCGGCAGCAGACGCCCAGCATATCGCGACCGAATTTACCGTTCGCTATATCAATGACCGCCGCGCCCTTCCGGCAATTGCCTTGACCACCGACAGTTCGGCCTTAACCGCAATTGGCAACGATTTTGGGTTTGATTACCTGTTTTCGCGCCAGATCGAAGCACTGGGCAACCCGGATGATGTCGCGATTGGCATTTCAACATCTGGCAACAGCAAAAACGTCAATCTTGGTTTGGCCAAGGCGCGTGAGATGGGCTTGATTGCGACCGGCTGGACCGGAAAAACCGGTGGCGATATGGTTGATTTGTGTGATCCAATCATGATCGTCCCAAGCAACACCACTGCACGCATTCAGGAAATGCACATCCAGCTTGGTCAGATGCTGGTTGGTGCGCTTGAACATACGCTTGGCTTGACCAAGAAGTAAGCGACCGGTCCCGATACCCACTCCCGATACCCACCAAAGCAAACGACAGAACAAAGACAAGATACCATGATTGATCTCAGCCATTTGGCCCGACAGGTTGAAGAACTTAGCAATGCCAAGGTTCTCTGTATTGGCGATGTGATGCTTGACCGGTTTGTCTATGGTTCTGTTACCCGCATCTCGCCCGAAGCACCGATCCCGGTCATCCGGGTCGAACGCGAAAGCGCAATGCTTGGCGGTGCGGGCAATGTGGCGCGCAATGCCACAGCACTTGGGGCGTCTGTCCAGTTTCTATCCTTGGTCGGCGATGATATTTCCGGGCGTGAGGTCATGGAATATGTTGCCAATGATAAGGGTGTTGAACCCTATATCCAGACCGAGCGCAACCGGCAGACCACGATCAAAACCCGCTATATTGCAAGCGGACAGCAATTGTTGCGATCTGACAATGAAACCACGGCAGATATCGCACCTGAGACAATCAGCAACCTCTCAGCCCTTGCCGGGCAACTGGCATCGGATGTCGCAGCAATCATTCTCTCGGACTATGGCAAAGGTGTTTTGCATGCCGATGTGGTCGCTGCCGCTATTAATGCCGCCCGCAGTGCCGGTAAACCGGTAATTGTTGACCCAAAAGGCAGCGATTACAGCATTTATCGTGGGGCAACCGTTGTCACCCCCAACCGCGCTGAAGCACAGGCCGCAACCGGTATTACAGTTAACAGCGATGAAGACGCCGTTGCCGCCGCAACCAAAATCATCACCGAATGTGGGATCGACAATGTTCTGCTAACCCGTAGCCAGGATGGCATGACCCTGGTCACCAAGGATGGCGAGGCCATTCACCTGCCGACCGAAGCGCGCGAAGTGTTTGACGTTTCAGGTGCTGGCGACACGGTTGTTGCCTGCCTTGCATCGGCAGTTGCCGCCGGATCAAGTCTGGCTGATGCCGCACGGATTGCCAATGTTGCCGCAGGCATTGTTGTTGGCAAAATCGGCACAGCGATTGTCTATCCGGATGAACTGGTTTCTGCCTTGCATCATCATGACTTGATGATTGGCGAAGCCAAACTGATGCCGCTTGATCGCATGGTGGACCGCGCTGAACGCTGGCGCCGTAAAGGATGTAAAGTCGGCTTTACCAATGGCTGCTTTGATCTTTTACATCCCGGCCATCTCAGCCTGCTAAAGCAGGCACACGCAAATTGCGACCGCCTGATTGTCGGGTTGAATTCCGATACATCGGTCAAACGGCTTAAAGGTGAAAGCCGCCCGATCCAGTCCGAAGCCGCCCGGGCTGCCGTGCTTGGATCGCTTGAAACCGTCAGCGGCGTGGTGATTTTTGGCGAAGATACCCCGGTCAAACTGATCGAGGCCATCAAGCCCGATATTCTGGTAAAGGGCGCGGATTACACCATTGATAAGGTGGTTGGTGCCGATATCGTCCATGGCTATGGCGGCAAAGTGGTTCTGGCCAATCTTGAAGATGGCTTTTCAACCACATCAACCATTGCCCGGATGAATAAAGACAAGAACTAAGGCCTGACACCCGTTTGGACGGAATGCAGTTTTTTGTCCACATCCGGCCAAGGTGTGACTTTTAAATCCGGCCATATTTTATGCCAGCGCGCGACTTTGGCCTCATAGACACCCCGGATGGGCAAAACATCATTGGGAATGACCTCTCCGTTTAGGACAAAATCAAGCCCAAACGGGGCATAGATCCGATAGTCGCCATTCCGCTCTTTGCGAAGTCCGATTGCGGTGGTTTGATAAGCAAACCGATCAATGCCGTCACTTGCCGAAGAAACCGGACCATAATCAAAACCATATTTTTTCGGATACCAGATCGGCACACGTGCCTGATTGCGAATTTCGATGCCGACCGGCAAATCCGCATATAATTCAAGACCCTGACGGATCACGTGATCCTCAGACTGCCAGGTTGTGTCGGGATCGAAATAAAAAACGTCGTAATCCGCGATATCAGTATGTGGGGCTTTTCCAGCCTTACCGTTCCATACCGATTGGGCCAAGCATCCCGCCGTCAGCCACCAATCCTCAAAGCCAAGCTGCGAAAACCGGTCAAGAATTACAGAGTTGAAGTGGTTCTGTAGGACGTAATCGAGAAATTCCGGTCCCTTGGGCATCTGATCGATCGGGCACCCCGTGCTCATAAGCCAACCCAAAGAAGCTTAAGCACAATCGGCCATGCTGCATTGATCAGACATGAGGTCGTATAAAGCGACAAGGCCCGATCAATATCGGCAGCACCTGCATCGCGCCGTCCGACACCGATATAGGGATCATCGACAATTTCATCGCCATATTGCCGTGGACCGGCAAGTGACAAGTCCAACGCCCCGGCAAAGGCCGCTTCCTGCCATCCGGCATTGGGGGATTTGTGCTTTTTGGCATCGCTTAGCATTATTTGCCATGCCGCTTTGCCTTTGGTTTTGGACCCGATTATCGCTGCGAGACAAATCACAGCACCCGCTATCCGGGCGGGGATGAAGTTGACCACATCATCCAGTCGTGCGGCAAAACGCCCGAAATACAAATAGCGCGCATTACGATGACCAATCATGGAATCAAGGGTGTTAATCGCCTTATAGACACAAATGCCAACCGGACCGGCAACCACATACAAAAACAGCGGAGCAACCACGCCATCCGAAAAATTCTCTGCACAACTTTCAATCGCTGCCCGGCTGACGCCAGCTTCATCCAGAGTATCGGGATCCCGCCCGACAATCATGGAAACGGCTTTGCGCCCGCCCGTAAGGCCATCTTTTTTAAGCGCAACCGAAACCGCTTTGACATGTTGATACAGGCCCTTTTGCGCAATCAGTATTGCGACCAACAGGACTTCAAACAGCCAGAACACGTCGCCAAATGACGACACAAACTGAACAACGCTACCCATCGCACCAGCGGCAAAAATCACCGCCAAACTTGTCAGCGTTCCCCGCAAGATCAGATCAGCGTGTCCGCGATCAGACTTATTCAAGCGCTTTTCGAACCAGATAATCAGGTTTCCGATCCAGACCACCGGATGGGAAATGCGCGAGAAAAGCCAGGGAAAGTCGCCAAATAGCCCATCCAACACCAGTGCCAGCACCAGTATTGTGAAAAGTGGTCCGGAGAATCCGGATGCAGGGATCAGAAAATCGATGAAGCTTGGTTCCATGGCCGCAATTTGCGGCGTGAGGACGACACCGTCAATCAGAATGCGTAGCGTGCAATGTTAAGCCCCTATATCGGCAACAGGAATTGCCATTTTGAAATGGCTTTGTTACAACAATTTCATACGAATTTTAATTTCGTCATACCCATACTGATCGGGCAAAGCCAAACCATCCACAATGACTTTCCATGCGTAGAACATGTCAGATGAAACCCGAATGATATAAAGCCAACCACAACATATTCGATATCGAAGGTCTTCCTGACCACAATAAGTAGTATTTTCGCCGCCGATGCGACTTGCCATACATCTTCTGTTACCTGCCGCTTGCATTCCGCAGGCCAATCGGTGAAAACGGGGGTGGCATCGGGTACCGCGATTGCGCAAAACGCGCGTCGCGATGAACACCATCAGAGAGAGACAAAGGAGCAGCCTTTTATGTCCCCCAAAGGCGCAGTAATGATTTGCGGTCATGGTTCGCGCGACGAACGCGCGGTTTCACAGTTCAACGCCATGGTTGAAACGATGAAACAGACCCACCTTGCCGACTATGATGTCGAAAGCGGCTTCCTCGAATTTGCCCACCCGATCCTGCGTGACGGTTTTGAAAAACTCAAAGCCAAAGGCCATAAAAAGATTTATGCCCTTCCGGGTATGCTGTTTGCCGCCGGTCACGTCAAAAACGACCTGCCAAGCGAAGTCAACAATTTCGCGCATGAAAATCCCGATATCGACGTTAAATTCGGCCGCGATCTGGCAATTGATCCAAAATTGCTGAGTGCCGCCAAAGACCGCATTGAAGAAGCCCTTGCCACCGTTAATGACAGCGTTGCGCGTGAAGACACACTTTTGATGGTTGTCGGACGTGGCACGAACGACCCGGACGCCAATTCAAATGTCTATAAGGTCGCGCGCATGCTTCAGGAAGGCCTTGGTTTCGGACGCACCGAAATCAGCTATTCCGGGGTTACCCATCCGCGGGTTAATGCGGGCCTGCGCGAAGCCATGAAACTGGGGTACAAACGGGTTGTCGTGTTCCCGTACTTCCTGTTCGCTGGGATTTTGATCGACCGGATTTACACCCATACGGATGAAGTCGCCGCTGAATTTGGCGATGTCGAATTCATCAAGGCAGCCTATCTCAAGGATCACCCGATGGTGCTTGCAAGCTTTGCTGAGCGTCTGGCCGAAATTGATACCGGCGACAACAATATGAACTGTCAGCTGTGTAAATATCGCGAACAGATCATTGGCTATGAAGGCGATGTTGCCACCCCGCAGGTTGGCCATCATCATCATGTGATGGGCATCGGGACGGACGGCCATAGTCATGGGCACAGCCACGGACATCATCACGATCATGGACACAGTCATGACCACGGGCACAGCCACGATCACGGCCATTCCCATTCTCATGATGATGCAAAAAAGCCGACCGGTTCATAACCGGTCGATCCCGACCCTCTGAAAGGCGCGGCAATGTTTGACTATCTGCGTGATCCGCAGGAAATCTATGCCCAAAGCTTTGCCACCATCGAAGCCGAGGCCGACCTTGCCCGCTTTTCAGAAGATCAGCGGCCCATTGCCATACGCATCATTCATGCCTGTGGCATGGTGGAAATGGCCGATCAGATCGCATTTGGTGGTGATGTCATTGCTGCTGCCACGGTGGCTTTGCGGGCTGGAAAACCAATCCTGTGTGATGCAGAAATGGTCCGTCACGGCATTATTTCCCGTTTGCTTCCGGCCGAAAACCCGGTTTTGTGCACTTTAAATGATAGCGATACCCACGGGCTTGCCAGCCAAATGACAACAACCCGTTCGGCTGCTGCGGTTGAAGCATGGGCAGATCATATCGAAGGTGCAATAATTGCCATTGGCAATGCGCCGACGGCTCTTTTCCATCTGCTTGAAGCCATCCAGACAGGCCGATTGGCCAAACCAGCCGCCATCATCGGCATGCCGGTCGGGTTTGTTGGTGCACGCGAAAGCAAGGAAGCCCTGATCACGCATGCCGGGGATGTTCCGTTCATCACGCTGCGGGGACGATTTGGCGGCAGTGCGGTGACGGCAGCGACCGTGAATGCACTGGCACGCCTTGCCCGTGATGATGCCACGACACCCGATGGCACGCGTGATCGCAAGGCAGGGGATCCATCATGAATGAACAAGCCCCGCTTAAGGGTCGCATAACCGTGATTGGTATTGGCGAGGACGGCTATGACGGCCTGTCGTCAATCGCCCGCCAAATCCTTGAGAATGCGCGCATTGTTTTTGGCGGATTGCGTCATATTGCCATGTTGCCGGGTTCAAACACCGCGACCCAGAACAAATGGATCACACCATTTGAAGCCAACCTGCCGTTGATCGAAGATTGCCTTGAACAAAACCCGGTGGTTCTGGCCAGCGGGGATCCAATGTATTTTGGCGTCGGCAACACGCTGATTAAATATTTCGGACCCGAACCTATATATGCAATCCCGTCCCCTTCAAGCATTTCGCTGGCCGCATCACGTTTGGGATGGCCATTGGCGGAATGCGATGTGATAACCCTGCATGGCCGCGCCCCGGAAACTTTACGTGCCCATCTGCGCCCGCATGGCAAGCTGATTGCGCTAAGTGCCGATGGCACAACTCCGGCACTGGTCGCAGTAATGTTGTGTGAGGCCGGATTTGATCAAAGCCGCATGTCGGTCTGCGAACGTCTTGGCGGTTCTGAAGAACGCATCACCACTCAAACCGCCCAGACATGGCAGGCCACGGCGACCTCAATGCCGGACATCAAACCGATTGATCCGCTTAATCTGATCATGATTGATCTCGAAGCCGGGCCAAACGCCAAACCATTGCCCAAGGGCCCCGGTCTTCCTGATGATGCCTTCATCCATGATGGCATGATCACGAAATCGGAAATCCGGGCGCAAACCATATCTTCCCTTGCTCCGTTTAACGGCGGTGCTTTATGGGATATCGGTGCTGGATGTGGATCGGTTTCAATCGAATGGATGCGTATGGGCGGTCACGCCGTTGCGATTGAACGCGACGCTGAACGCTGCGCAATGATCAAGAAAAATGCCATCCGCCTTGGGGTTCCGACCCTTGTGATCGAGCCAAAATCCATCGAAGAAGCCCTTGCCTTTGCTGATCGTTTGCCCAAGCCCGATGCGATCTTTATCGGTGGGGGCATCACCAATGATGGCTTGCTTGAACACTGTTGGGACATGCTGCCCCTGCATGGTCGGCTGGTCGCCAATACGGTGACACTTGAAGGCGAAGAAAAATTATTACGTTTCTACAATAAAAACGGTGGCACCCTGTCGCGCCTGTCGATTACCCGACTGGTCCCGCGCGGCAGCTTCAAAGGCTGGAGCAACCTTGCCCCTGTCACCCATTACCTCGGAGTAAAAGCATGAGCAGTGCGGAATTTCCATCCGCAGAAAGCCTTCCGGTTGCCGGAACGGCTTATGGTCTTGGCATTGGACCGGGCGAGCCCGATCTGATCACGCTAAAGGCTTATAACATCCTGCAAAAGGCAGATGTCATTGCCTATCCCGCCCTTGAGGATGGTGTCAGCCTTGCCCGTCAGATTGTTGATCCCCACATCCCCGAAGGCCGCATCGAGATTGCCATCCGGATTGAAATGGGAAAGCCCGCAGATCCGATATATGACGCCGCCGCGATTGAAATCGGTAAGTATTTGGCGATGGGCAAAACCGTTGCTGTGCTATGTGAAGGCGATCCGTTCTTTTATGGCAGCTTCATGTATCTGTTTGGTCGTCTGGCCGAAGCCGGCCACCCGGTGAAAACCGTACCCGGTGTGAGTTCCATGATGGCCTGTGCCGCACAGCTTGGCGCCCCGTTGGCCGCCAAAAATGACGTCCTTCAGGTCATTCCCGGCCCGCTGGATGCTGATCGGCTGCGCGAACAGCTTGCCAATACCGATGCTGCCGCCATCATCAAGCTTGGCCGTCACTTTGCCAAAGTCCGTGGTGTTATCAATGAACTCGGCCTGACCGATCGGGCGCGCTATATCGAACGTGCGACCCTTGAAACGCAAAAGATGGTGCCACTGGCCGATCTTCCGGCGGATGCCAAAGCACCGTATTTTTCCATGATCCTGATCCACCGTCGCGGAGACGCATGGCGATGACCGCCCAGAACAGTTCAAACAGTCCGGCATTGCCGACCAATCCGATCGCCCCGATTGCGGTGATTTGCCTGACACAGCGTTCCCTTCCGACCGCGCGCAAGATCGCCGCAAGCCTGGAAGGGGCAAGCGTTCATGGCCTGCGCACCCGGGTCTCGATCAATGATGTTGATGTCGCCTTTGATGATACCATTGCGCATCTGCAACAAACTTTTTCTTCGGACCATGTCATCATTGGTGTCTGTGCATCGGGCATCCTGATCCGCGCACTTGCCCCGCTTCTGGCCGGGAAATGGCAGGACGCAGCAGTGCTTGCCGTTGATGAGGCCGGATCGACCTTTATCCCGCTTTTGGGCGGTCATCACGGCGGCAATCGACTGGCCCGTGATTTGGCTGAACGGCTTGGCGGTATAGCTGCCATCACCACACCGGGTGATGCGATGCTGGGACTTGCGCTTGATGAACCGCCGGCGAGCTGGAAACTCGGCACACCCGAAACCGTCAAACCCGCAACTGCGGCCCTTTTGGCCGGCGCATCCGCCCGATTTGAGATTGAGGCAGGATCAGCCGCATGGCTGACCAACAGCGCGATTGCACAGGACGATGACGGCACAATTCTGATCACGGCAACCGCCCGTGAAGATGCCAATGAGGATGCGATCAGCAACAACGCCGAAACCGCCATCACCTATCACCCGCCGGTACTTGCACTGGGTGTGGGATGCGAGCGCGGCTGTCCGATTGATGATTTGTACGATCTTGTGATGGAAACACTTGCCGGACAGTGCCTTAGCCCCAAGTCAATTGCCTGTGTGACCTCAATCGATCTTAAGGCCGACGAAGCCTGCGTCCATGAACTGGCGCGACGCCTTGACGTTCCGGCACGGTTCTTTGATGCCCAAACGCTTGAGGCAGAGGCAGATCGTCTTGTCACCCCATCTGACGTGGTCTTTGCCGAAACCGGATGTCATGGCGTTGCCGAGGGTGCCGCCCTTGCTGCTGTCGGCCCGCATGGCAAACTGATCGTCCCCAAGCATAAAACCAAACGCGCGACCTGTGCCGTCGCCCTGTCACAAGATGACATCATCCCTGATGGGGTCGGCAAGGCGCAGGGCAGGCTGTCGATTGTTGGTATTGGACCGGGTCAGGTTGGCTGGCGCAGCCCCGAGGCCAGTGCCCTGATTGGCCGCGCGTCCGATATTGTCGGCTATCAGATGTATCTTGATCTGTTGGGTCCGCTGATTGATGGCAAAGATTGCCACCATTCCGATCTGGGTGCCGAAGAAGCCCGTGCGCGTCACGCGCTTGAACTTGCCGCAACCGGCAAGGATGTTGCCCTGATCGGGTCGGGTGATGCGGGCATTTATGCCCTGGCAACGCTTGTTTTTGAATTGCTTGATCGTGAAGACCGCTCGGACTGGAACCGGGTTGCCGTGCAGGTTTCACCGGGCATTTCCGCCCTTCAGGCCGCGGCATCGCGCATTGGTGCGCCATTGGGGCATGATTTTTGTGCGATTTCACTCTCGGACCTTTTGACCCCGCGCGAAGATATCCTCCGTCGTCTGAAATCGGCTGCCGAAGGTGACTTCGTCATCGCGTTCTATAATCCGGTATCCAAGCGCCGCCGCGATTTGCTGGCCAAGGCGCGTGATATCCTGCTGGAACATCGTCAGGAAGATACACCTGTGGTGCTGGGCCGTCAGCTTGGCCGCCCGGACGAGGAAATTACGGTCGTTCCGCTTGCGAAACTGGAAGTCGATATGGTCGATATGCTGACCACGGTTCTGGTCGGGTCAAGCAACAGCCGCCATATCACCCGCGGCGAGAATGAATGGGTCTATACCCCGCGTGGCTATGCCAAAAAAGGCCCGGATGCGGCCAAGGCACCGGTCCATAGCACGACTGACACCCCCAAAAACGACAAGGCAGAATAATGACTGTTCATTTTATTGGTGCCGGTCCCGGCGCCCCGGACCTGATCACTGTGCGCGGTTTGCGTCTGATTGAAAAATGCCCGGTCTGCCTTTATGCCGGATCACTGGTACCAGAAGAAATCGTCTCCTCCGCCCCAGAAGGTGCCCGTGTGATTGATACCGCGTCGATGAACCTTGATGAAATCATGGTCGAAATCGAGAGCGCCCACGCCAAAGGACAGGATGTCGCGCGCGTTCATTCAGGCGATCCGTCAATTTATGGCGCGATTGCCGAACAAATCCGCCGCCTCGATGAACTTGGTATTGCCTATAACATCACACCCGGTGTGTCGGCCTATGCCGCGACCGCGGCTGAAATCGGGGCGGAACTAACCCTTCCCGATATTTCACAGACCGTGATCCTGACCCGGACGACAATGCGCTCATCGGCCATGCCAGAAGGCGAAAGCCTTGCCGAACTTGGTAAATCCCGTGCGACATTGGCCGTGCATCTGTCGATCAATAATCTGGTCAATGTGGTCCGCGATCTGACCCCGCATTATGGCAAAAACTGTCCTGTGGTGATTGCCTATCGCGCAACATGGCCCGATCAACAATACATCTTTGGCACCCTTGGTGATATCCGCGCCAAGGTCAAAGGCAGCGGCATTACCCGTACCGCTCTGATCATGGTTGGCGAAGTTTTCGGACGCAAAGATTTTACCGACTCCCGCCTTTATGCCGCCGACCATACCCATGTGCTTCGCCCGGCAAAGACATAATCGGATCGGGTGGGCATCATGCCCGCCCGTTTTTTGGTCAAACCGGCTATGCACCAAGTTTATTTTTTCATCAGATCAGTAGTTTGCTGAAAAATTTGCCATTTCAACCGTGAACATCCTTGACCGCCCCTTGTCTGGCCCCCTTTAATCAAAGGGTCACAAAGGGGAGTATGCATGTTCAACGAGATGAAGATGGACGACCAGGTTCGAGAACCTTATCGCGCACTGGTTGACTGGATGGAAGCAAGCGGCCCCGAGGTTCTCGAACAAAAACGCCTTGAAGCCGAAACCCTGTTTCGCAAAATCGGCATTACCTTTGCCGTCTATGGCGAAGGTGGCGATCCTGAACGGCTGATACCGTTTGATTTGATTCCCCGTATTTTCACAGCAGGCGAATGGCGCAAACTTGACCGGGGCGTCAAGCAACGTGCCCGTGCGCTTAACCTGTTTTTATATGACGTCTATCACAACGCTGAAATCATCAAGGCCGGGATTGTCCCCGCTGATCTGATTTTCAAAAATGATGCGTTTGAACCGGCCGTGATTGGCATTGATCCACCGCGTAAGGTTTACAGCCATATTGTCGGTGTCGATATCGTGCGCACCGGCCCCGAAGATTTCTATGTTCTTGAAGATAACTGCCGAACACCATCGGGCGTATCTTACATGCTTGAGAACCGTGAAATCATGATGCGCATGTTCCCCGATCTTTTCAAAAGCCTGCGGATTGAGCCGGTTGAAAGCTATCCGGACATGCTGCTTAAGACGCTTAAAAGCATCGCACCGCCCAAATGTGATCGCGAACCCAATATTGTGGTTCTGACCCCCGGTGCGTTGAACAGTGCCTATTACGAACATTCCTTCCTTGCCGACCAAATGGGGGTTGAGCTGGTCGAAGGACAGGATTTGTTTGTCTCCGAAGACCGGGTTTACATGCGCACCACACGCGGTCCGGCCCGGGTGGATGTGATTTATCGCCGAATTGATGATGCCTATATCGATCCACTGTGTTTCCGCCCCGATTCCGTTCTGGGCATTCCCGGCCTGATGAATGTCTATCGGTCCGGCGGGGTGGCAATTTGCTCGGCACCCGGTGCCGGTGTTGCCGATGACAAGGCGGTTTATACCTATGTCCCCGATATGATCCGGTTTTATCTTGGGCAGGAGCCGATCTTAAACAATGTACCGACCTGGAAATGCGGCAAACCAGATGATCTGAAATATATTCTCGAACATCTTGGTGAACTGGTGGTCAAGGAAGTCCATGGATCCGGTGGCTATGGCATGCTGGTCGGACCGGCATCGACCAAGGAAGAACAAGCCGCCTACGCCGAAAGGATCAAGGCCGATCCGGGTGATTTCATTGCCCAGCCGACCTTGGCCTTATCTGCCTGCCCGACCTTTGTTGAAAGTGGCATCGCCCCACGTCATGTCGATTTCAGGCCATTCTGCCTTGTCGGTGATGACATTCGATTGGCACCGGGGGGCTTAACCCGTGTGGCCATGCGGGAAGGATCGCTTGTCGTGAACTCGTCGCAGGGCGGCGGGGTCAAGGACACCTGGATCATGAGTGATTAATCAAGGAAAGGGTTGAGAGATGCTTAGTCGTACCGCAGACAACCTTTTCTGGCTGTCGAGATATGTTGAACGGGCCGAAAACATGGCCCGCCTGATGGAAATGGGCTATCGCATGGCGCTGATGCCCTCTGTTGTTGACGGCAACCGATCCGAATGGGAATCAGTTTTGTCGTCCTCGGGTTGTGCCGCTTCCTATGACCCGGATGCCCCCCTTCGTCAGGAAGAGGTGGCCAATTTCCTGATCTTTAATCGGGATAATCCGTCATCCATCTTAAATTGCTTTGAAGCGGCTAGGGCCAGTGCGCGCGCAATGCGAACCGCCATTACTGCAGAAATGTGGGAAGCACTGAACAATGCCTTGATGGAACTGCGCCGTCCTTCAATGCACAATCTGGCCAAGAACGAGCTTCCTGAATTCATCGACTGGGTGAAAAAGCAAGGATCCCTGTTCCGAGGCACCACCGATTCCACCCTTTTGCGCAATGACGGGTATGACTTTATTCGTCTGGGCACCTTTATCGAACGTGCTGATAATACTGCCCGCCTGCTCGATGTGAAATATTACGTCCTGTTGCCGGAAACCAGCATGGTTGGCGATGGTGTCGATAACTATCAATGGACCACGGTTTTGCGTGCCGCCTCATCCTTGCGGGCTTTCCACTGGGTGTATCGTGATGACTATTCACCCCATCGTATCGCGCATTTTCTGATCCTTAATCCCTTCAGCCCGCGCTCACTGGCCCATTGTTCTGAACAGATCACCCAGCATCTTGAACGCCTTGCCCGTCATTATGGCCAACGCCATCGCGTGCACGGGCAAGCAGTTGAAATGTATTCGCTTTTGACTCAAAGCGAGATGGACGAAATCTTTTCGAACGGATTGCATGAATTCCTGACCGATTTTCAGGCACGCAACCGGGCACTTTCGAATGCCATTGGTGAAGCTTATTATTTCGGGGGACAGTAAGATGCGTCTAACGGTCGAACACAGAACCCATTATCGCTATGAGACACTCGCCCATCATGCGGTGCAAAGTCTGAAACTGACGCCTGCACAGTTTGATGGACAGAAAATGCTCAGCTGGTCGATTTCCGCGGAGGGATGCACAATCGGATCGGAATTCACCGATGGCAATGGCGACATCATCAGCACCCTGACCGCCAATGGACCGATGGAATCCATCGAAATCGTCGTGAAGGGCGAGATCGAAACAACCGATACCACCGGCGTCTTACGCGGACATAAGGAACGTGCATTTCCGGCTGTCTTCCTGCGCTCAACCCCCATGACCAAATCCAGTGCCGCGATCCGGAAAATGGCCGACAAGGTCGCGAAAAAGCACAAGGGTGGAACGCTTCTGGAATGTGCGCATGGTTTGGCAGAAGCAGTATCAGATGCGGTTAAATATGCACCCGGAACCACCAATGTTCACACAACGGCTGCCGATGCGATGGCCGATGGCGAAGGCGTGTGTCAGGATCACGCCCATGTATTGATTTCTGCGGCCCGCCATCTTGGTATCCCGGCACGTTATGTATCAGGGTATCTGTTTGCCGATCAGCATGGTGCCGCCCATGAGGCATCTCATGCCTGGGCGGAGCTGCATTTGCCTGAACTTGGCTGGCTTGGTTTTGATCCGGCAAATAAATGTTGCCCAACCGATTTTTATATTCGTCTGGGGTCTGGACTTGATGGTCAGGTGGCTACACCTATACGGGGCGTACATACTGGTGGCGGGAATGAGAATTTGGATGTAACAGTCGTCATCGCGCAATCACAACAATAGCCGGACCAAAACAGAAATGACCTATTGTGTCGGTTTGATGCTTAACGAAGGGCTGGTTTTCCTTTCGGATACGCGGACCAATGCTGGCCTTGATAACATTTCACGCTATCGCAAGATGTTCACATGGGAAGTTCCCGGTGACCGCGCGATTGTGGCACTTTCGGCTGGGAATCTTGCCATTACTCAGGCCGTGATGAGCACCCTGCATGAAGCCATTGACGACCCGGAAACCAAACCGGGTGACTGCATCTTAAGTGCACCAAGCCTGTTTCGGGTTGCCGAACTGGTCGGGCAGGCCATGCAAAAGGTTCAGCTGAAATACCACGACACGCTTGAACAGCATCACGAAAGCAGTGCGGCCTCGATCATGATTGGTGGCCAGCGCAAAGGCGGGGAACAGCGCCTGTTTCTGGTCTATGCCGCAGGTAACTTTATCGAGGCAACGCCAGACACGCCGTATCTTCAGATTGGCGAGCACAAATATGGCAAGCCGATCCTTGATCGCGTGATCACACCTAATACGCCGATCAAGGACGGGGTAAAGGCCGTCTTGCTTTCGATGGATTCAACCCTGCGATCGAACTTGTCGGTTGGTATGCCGCTTGATCTTGCCGTCCTGCCCGATGATAGCTGCGAATTTTCCGAACTGCGCCGGATCGAGGCAGAAGATATGGGGTTCCGTGCCCTTTCTGATGCCTGGTCGAATGCCCTTCGCGATGCCTTTGCCGATATGCCCGATGAACATTGCGACCAGACGGACAAATAATCAGCCGTCTTGCCAAGAAACAGCATCCAAAGCCGGAACCTGACGGGTCCGGCTTTTTCTTTTCCGGTATATGTGAACCACTCAGCCGCAAAACCCGGTTACTTCCCCTGCTTACTGGAACAGAATAATCCGATTGGCATTGCGACATCGATCAATCTTGTCGACAAACCGGCCTCATCAAATTATCTATAAAACATGAAAAACAGCAGCACAGACACCACTGTTGCCGGTCGCATCACACGCGCCTTGGCGGATCGCATTATTTCCGGTGAATTTGCGCCGGGCACCAAACTGCGTCAGGACCATTTCGCCGAAGAATTTGGCGCAAGCCACGTTCCCGTCCGCGAGGCCTTTCGCCGTCTTGAGGCCCAGGGTTTGGCCGTCAGTGAACCACGCCGGGGTGTCCGGGTTGCCAGTTTTGACGTCTCCGAAATCCGCGAAGTGGCTGAAATGCGGGCCTCGCTGGAAGTGTTGGCCTTGCGTCATGCCGCACCACATTTGACCAGTGCCATTCTGGACGAAGCCGAAAACATCAACCGCGAAGGCGAAAACGCCAAGGATGTCCGCGTATGGGAAGATGCCAACAAGGCTTTTCACCGGATCATTCTTGAGCCGTGCAACATGCCGCGCCTGATGGCGACGATTGACGATTTGCATGCTGCCAGCGCACGGTTTCTGTTTGCAGGCTTCCGCATGGAATGGGAAGCCCCCACCGATCAGGATCATCGTGCAATTCTGCGTGCTTTACACGAACATCAGTTTGATGTTGCTGCCGCAACACTTGCCCGCCATGTCAAATGGATTGGCACCAAGCCCGGCAAAAACAATTTGAAAAAACCGGTATCCTGACCCCAAAGCACCATCATTTCTGATCTGATGATTGCGATGCACCCGCTTTGCGGGGCATGAACGCAACAATTTTGTGCATAAACCATATTTTTATAGATAATTTTTAGCTATATAAAACATTAGCTTAACTGGATACGCTCTATAAGTAGACTGAAAACTTCGCCATGCGTGATTTTTGGGATTGATTTCACCGTGAGATGACGGCGTAATTAATAGATCAGATTCATTTTTATAGATAATTTTGGATTTCGGTCATAAGGAGCACATCACCATGATCTATCCGGCCCCCACAGAAAATACCGCCCAACTTGCCAATCCGGTTTTGTCAGCCATGAAATTCAGCCTCGTGGTTCTGGCGGGTGTGGCCCTGATTACCGCAAGTGCAAAGATCACTGTTCCGTTCTGGCCTGTCCCGATGACATTGCAAACCATGGCCATCATGGCCATTGCTCTGGCCACGGGACCGCGTATGGCAATCGCAACCATGCTGGCTTATCTGGCCGCCGGTGCAATGGGCTTGCCTGTCTTTGCCGGCACACCCGAACGCGGAATTGGCCTTGCCTATATGATGGGACCGACCGGTGGTTATCTTGTGGGGTATCTTGTTGCCGCAGGTCTGGTTGGTATTTTGGCCCGCGGACGCGGAACTCTGGGGAAGTTCGTCACCATGATGATTGGAATGGTGCCGGTTTATCTTTTGGGTCTGGCCGGGCTTTCCGCCTTTGTCCCGTCGGAAAAAGTTCTCGCCCTTGGCCTTACGCCGTTTGTTCTGGGCGACACCATAAAGATTGCACTGGTCGCCCTTGGCTATGGCGCGATCATGCGCCTGAAAGCGCGCAGATCATCCAACTCGCATGACGCGGTCTAGGCCAATGACTGCATATCACAACCAAATGCCCGATCCCGACAAACCCGTCGATGGCAATATCCGCCACAATTGGAGCGTTGACGAGATCGAGGAGATCTATCGCAGCCCGCTTTTGGAATTGTTGGGCCGGGCCTGCGCAGTACATCGCGACCATTTTGACCCCGCCCGCATCCAAAAGGCCAGCCTGCTTTCAATCAAGACAGGTGGTTGCCCGGAAGATTGCGCCTATTGCCCACAATCCGCGCATCATCGCGAAGTAAAGCTGGGCAAAGAGCAACTGTTTGATCCGGCATCGGTAATTGAAATGGCGGAGCGCGCCAAGAATGCCGGAGCAGACCGGTTTTGCATGGGGGCCGCATGGCGGCGCGTGCGTGATGGTGCTGCCTTTGACGCGGTACTTGAAATGGTACGTGGGGTAAAGGGTCTGGGTATGGAAGCCTGCGTCACCCTTGGCATGCTTGAACCGCACCACGCCCGGCAGCTCAAGGATGCCGGGCTGACGGCCTATAACCACAATCTCGATACCAGCCCGGAATTTTACAGCCAGATCATTACCACACGCACTTATCAGCACAGGCTCGATACCTTGGCAGCCGTGCGCAGTCAGGGCATTGATCTGTGCTGTGGCGGAATCATCGGTATGGGGGAAACGATCCGCGATCGTGCTTCGATGCTCCATGTTCTGGCCGGGTTTGACCCCCACCCCGAAAGCGTGCCGATCAACGCATTGGTGCCGGTCGCAGGCACGCCGCTTGCCAATCTTGAGCCGATTGATCCGTTGGAGCTGGTGCGCATGGTTGCGACTGCGCGTATCACAATGCCCGCATCAATGGTGCGCCTGTCGGCCGGTCGCACAAACCTGAACCGCGAGGCACAGATAATGTGCCTGATGGCAGGAGCCAATTCGGTGTTTTACGGTGAAAAGCTGCTTACGACACCAAACCCCGAAGAAGACAGCGATACAGCACTTTTCAATGCCCTTGGCCCGATTGCCGCCTGAAGAGATCGCAATCAACAACAGTTCAACCCCCGAACCCGTGCCGCCCGCACGGGTTTAATTGGCGAAGCTCCTGATCCAGGGGGCTTCGCCACTTTTTTGGAGAGGGAACTTCGCAAAGCGCAAAGAACGTCTGCGCCCAATCGGGTCAATTGGCCTCTGCTGTTTCCTGCGGCTGATAGATAAAGCCATGGGCAGGATAAACACTGCCGAATGTGCCCTGGGTGTTCATCATGCGCACTTCCGACCAATCATTATTGGGCGATACATCAACAACCGGCTGACGATAATGGACTTTGCCGCGCGTGCGCGAATCGCTGCCCCAATTGGCGTGATTGACCATGATTTTACGGCTATCAAGAATGGCTGAGACGACCGCAACATGGCCAAGCTTCAAGCGCGATGTTTTACGAAGCGCAAGGACAGCACCGACTTGCGGGCGGTTGCCACGCTGGAAATGCTTTTTGCCAGCCTGTCCCCACCATGTCCAGGCATCGCCATAAATTTCGATCCCCGATACTTCACGGGCATAGGGCACGCATTGCAGGAACTTGCTGGTCGGGGCAAAATTGTTAAGGCGCGAACCCGGAACACTTACATGTGTGAGCGTTTGAACCGTATCACTTGGCATCGGGCCAGTTGCCCGTGTTGCTGAGTTACCCGTGCTAAAACACGCCGAAAGCAGCAAACACAGTGCCACAATGCCAACCAAACGCATCTGAAGTTCCCCAATTTTCTCACGAAGACGGCAGCTTAGTGTGGGATGCCTTAACAATCCTTTACCGCGACCCGTCCGAAGTAACTGCAATGCGGCGTCCAAGTGCGCCAATCTTATGCAATCGCCAAAGCCCGACGCAGGCCGCACACAGGATCAAAACACCCGAGCCGCGCGCGGTATATTGAATATTCCCGGCTTCAGAAATCGCACCAAGCAACGTCCCGCCCAGCGCCATACCGCCAAAGCTGGTCGCGCTCCAGAAACTCATCACCCGCCCGCGCAATCGATTTTCGACTGTTAATTGCAAGGCCGTTTGTGACCCAACCCCCACGGCCGTCAGGCCAAACCCGGTTAGTGCAACCAAGCCAACGGCAAGCTCATACCAAGGCGAGAATCCAAGCCCGAACATGCCAATCGCGGCGAAAAAGGCCCCGATAACGGTAATGCGCTGAAAGTCTTCCGGTTTGGATTTAACGCGTGAGAGCATAAAGGTCGATGCAACCGCGCCAATCCCGCCGGCCGATGCCATCATGCCAAGTCCGGTGACACCGCGTTCATAAACTGCCTCGGCAAAGACCGGCATCAATTCAATCATGCCTGTGCCGACCAAGGACACAAAACAGGACAGGGCAAGAACAGACCGGATCATGGGGTGATGAAGCGCATAACGTGCGCCATCAACAAGAGACGCCCAGATGCGCCTGCTTTTGGCATCGGATGCGCGTTCCATATGGATCGTCACCACCGAAATCACAAAGATCATCGGAAGATAGCTCAGCGCATTGATCATAAAGGCAACACCCGTGCCCCATGTGGCAATCACCACCCCGCCAATCGCCGGCCCCACCAGACGTGAAATATTAAAATTCATCGCCGCATAGGCCACAGCCCGGCTCATAAATTCGCGCCGGACGATGACGGGGACCAGTGATAGCCGCACCGGGGTCATGGCACTGCCCAATATGCCCATCGATCCGGCCAACACCACCATCCAGGGCAGTGTCATCATGTCGGCATAGGAAAGCCCCATCAGCAGAAACGAAACCCCAGCCTGTCCAAGATTGATCAGCATTGCCGTTCGGCGCAAATCAACCCGATCGGCCATCACGCCAAAGATCGGGCCGAGAAAAAAGGCCGGGGCAAAATTCAAAGCCGCAATCGCACCGGTCCAGAATGCCGAACCGGTCAGCGACCATGCCAACCATGACATGGCAATTTTCTGAATCCATAATCCTTGGGTGGTGATGCATTGCCCAACCAGAAACAGGATGAAATTGCGATCTGAAAAGATCGACTGCGTTTTGCCATCAACATCATGCGCCTTATCTGGCATTTGGGCTTCTGGGGCAGATGTTGGCACGCGGCCTCCGTTGAATGAAGCGGGCAGGGGTGATTATCCATTCACCAATCTTGGCAGCAGGGGACGGCAATTGGCTGATCGCGCTAAGCGGTGGCAAACACGCAACAATACCGGTGATGGATAAAAAGAAAGCAAGACGGGTTGATCGTCCGCTACGTGATTATACGAAAGACAACGCATCTTGGCATTAATTCTTCGTAATTCACTTGTAGCATACCTTCCAAATGCACTTGGAAAGACACATATCAAAGTGAATAAACGCATCGGATAAAACCGATGATTGAACCGATGAAACGCCCTTGAAACCAGCATATTAGACCCGCCGGGGATCGTATCAGATGGACCAGACTTTCCGCGATATTGAACGTGAAAAGTTCGCGATCAACACCAAAACGTGCGAATGGACCATTCGCGCGATGACCGCGTTGCGGGCCAATCTTGATATCAATATCAAAATGCACGGCCCGCGCGACCATCTGGCACAGGGCGATATTTTTATGTTCAACCATTTCGCCCGGTTTGAAACCTTTATCCCGCAATTTCTGATCGCACTTGAAACCGGGGTCTTTTGCCGATCCATCGCATCGGGCGAGTTTTTTGCCCAAGACAATACGTTTTCGCGCTATTTACGCGCCCTCGGCGGTGTGCCCAATAATTACGAACGGCTTTTGCCGTTCCTTGCCGAGGAAGTCCTGCGCGGTGGCAAGGTCGTTGTCTTTCCCGAAGGCGGAATGGTCAAGGACCGCCGCGTTTTCACCGACGAACGTCCCCATCCCAAACGCCCCGATTACAGCATCTATTCACGTTCAGCCGATGCCAGACGCGCCCACCATACGGGTGCGGCCCTTTTGGGGTTATGTATCGACGGGTTTAAAATCGGGCTTTCCACCCTGACCAAGGACGGGAACACGGATGAACTCAAACGCTGGGCAGATATTCTTGAACGCGACACAGACGTGCTTTTGGCGACAATGGCAAAACCGACCCTGATGTTTCCGGCCAACATCACCTTCCACCCCTTGCGGGTTGATCAGAATCTTTTAGCCTGGGCCGCAGATATGTTCACCGGCGGGCTCAGCCCCAAAATGGCCGAAGAAATGATCATTGAAGGCAACCTGATGTTCAAAAAGACGGATATGGATATCCGGCTTGGCGATCCGGTTGACCCGCGCAAACAGTTCAACTGGCTTGATCGCCGTTTGCTGGCACGGCGGGTGCAAAAGGCCAGCTGCATTGATGATCTATTCCAACCGGCCCGCACCCTTGAAAAAGTAACTGAGCGGGTGACGCAATACGCCCTGACGCGTCATATCAGCCCGCTTCGCAATCATTGCATGGCGGTGATGTATTCCAACCTGACGATCAATGTCAGCCACCTTGCATCGCGTCTGATCATGATGTGGCTGGCTGATGGCGTGACCAAGGTAGATATCAGCCATTTTGACCGAACGCTTTATCTGGCGATCAAAAACATCCAGCAGGCCGATAATGTTCATCTGCATCGCGGCATGCGGAATCCGGCCGACTATATCGGGATATTTGAACTGAATTGCCCGCAAATCCGGTTCTTTATCGACAATGCGGTTCAACTTGGCCTGATTGAACGTAACGATCACAAATATTGTTTCCTGCCCAAGCTGCAGGAGCAGGCCAATTTTGATCAGATCCGCATGGACAATCCGATCATGGTCTATGCCAATGAAATGGCCCCGATCCATGCCGCCTGGCAGGCACTGGAAAAGGCCCGGGTCGAGGTTGATCATCTCAGCGATATCGACATTGCCCACCGCCGGTTTGATGATGAAATCCGCGCATGGCAATGGAACCGGACAAAATACCAAGACGCCAAATACGACGCCATCAACCAACAGGAAACCGCAACCGCGGATAGCAGCCCCTATTTGCTGCTGCCCAATGGTCAGACTCAGTTTTCCTGCGGGATTTTACTTGTTCACGGCTTCTTGGCATCCCCGGCTGAACTGCGTCAGCTTGGCGAAAAATTTTCGGCCCTCGGCTATGCCGTGATGGGGGTCCGCCTTGCCGGGCACGGAACATCCCCCCATGAACTGCAAAAACGCAAATGGAGCGACTGGCACGCATCTGTCCGCCGCGGATATCAAATACTTGCCCCCTTCTGCGATCAGGTGGTGATGGTTGGTTTTTCCACAGGCGGCGCACTTTCCGTCCTTCAGGCGGCTGACCAACCTGAAAAGCTTTCCGGGCTTGTCCTTGCAAGCACGCCGCTTAAATTCCGCAACCGTAATCTGATGTTTGTGCCATTGCTGTATGGGGCAAACAAGCTGATGGGGTGGATGCCATCCGCTCAGGAACTGCTGAGCTTCCGGCCAAACGAATCGGAACATCCCGACATCAATTACCGCAATATCCCGATTGGCGGCCTGCATCAGTTACGTCAGGCCGTGGCCGAAATGCAGCAACGCCTAAAGGATGTTAAATGCCCGACCCTGATCCTGCAGGGCGATGGCGATCAGGTGGTTGATCCGGCCAGTGCCACCATGATCCAAAGGCTTGCGACCAACGCTGCGGAAATCGATGTCCAAGTCCTGAAATCAGATCGGCATGGCATTGTGAATGAAGATATCGATGGGGCACATGACCGGATCATTAGGTTTGTCAAACAGCACGCAGCCGCCCCGATGGAGCAGAGCAGCGCCATCTCGGCGGAGTAACGCTGCTCCGACTTCCACACACACCCACACCCACACCCACACCCACACCCACGATCATACTTGACCTATGCCTTCTATCAACATAGTTTGGATCCATGGATCCAAACTTGATTACCCAAACACTGCGCGATGAAATCGAAACCGGGGTTCTTGTTCCCGGTTCCGTTCTTAAGCAGGAAGAACTCGCAGAACGGTTCGGCGTCAGTCGCCAACCGATACGCCATGCTCTTGAAGGATTGCGGGCATCAGGCCTGCTTGAAAAACGCGCTGATCGCAGCCTTGCCGTCACGCATTTGCGGGCCGAAGACGTGCGTGCGCTTTGCCAAATTCGCATCTCGCTTGAAACAACTGCGTTGCGGCTTTCTGCCCCGCATTTAACCGCAAGCGCCCTTCGGAAGGCACGCCGGTTAAATGAAGACCTGTATGAAGAAGAAGACCCGGAAATTCTCGCGGCGCTCGATCGGGATTTTCACCAGACCCTGTATGGCGCATGTGGCAATGACCGGCTGCTAACCATGATTGCCGATCTGCGCGGTGAGGCAAAACGCGCCTATTCCTTGCAGCCCAAAGGATCACGCCCGCGCAGTGCATTTTATGACGAACACCAGAAAATCCTTGATGCCTTGAACGACAATGACATCACCAGCGCCACAGAAATCCTTGCCACCCATATCGGGGTAACGGCCGGAACCTTGATCCCGATTCCGATTGACCAAGCGTAATTGCATCCCCCATCAGGAACCCCATATGAGCAGCTTTGGTGCCGAAATCGTCTGGACCCGTTCGGAATCCGAAATCTTTACCGATCGACGATATTCACGCGGGCATGTCTGGCGGTTTGACGGCGGGGTGGAAGTTCCCGCGTCGTCATCGCCGCATATCGTGCCGCTTCCCTATTCGGTTGAGGACAATGTCGACCCGGAAGAAGCCTTTGTTGCTGCTCTTTCAAGCTGCCACATGTTGTTCTTCCTGCATTTCGCATCCGATAGCGGTCTGGTTGTTGATAGCTATAGCGACCAAGCCACAGGTGATATGGCGACCATCGACGGCAAGACCATGATCACGAAAGTCACCCTGAAGCCAAACGTCAGCTATGGCGGCAATCCGCCCGACGCCGGCCTTGAATCCGATCTGCATCACCGCGCCCATGAAGCCTGTTTTCTGGCCAATTCGGTTAAGACCGAAATCACGGTTGAACCGGTTTAGAAACCTTAACCCGCCACTGGTTTCTGCGCACAAATGGCATAGCGATGCTGCGCACCACGTTCCAGCCCCTTGGCGAAACTGATATGTTTTTTCTGGGCGCTATGAATTTTTTTCAGATCGAAATCAACGACAATCGGGTCAAATCCGGTGCGTTCAAGCAGGTTTGAAACTTCGTCCGCCCGCGCACCGTTGGAAAAATGCACCCGTGCAAGAATATCGCGGTGTGTCTGCATATGCGGCACCCCGTCTAAGGGTTTGCGCAAACCAAGCTGTTCAAGGAACCCTGCCATTGCCTTGTTGAATTTGCTCGCCCAGGTCGATGACACAAAATCGCCATCCACCACCAAAAGCTTGCCGCCCGGTTTAAGAACGCGAAACCATTCGGCAAAGGCAGCCGCAGGATCAACCAACGTCCACACCAGATGGCGGGTAACGATCACGTCGTAGCTGTCATCTTCTTCAAGTGTTCTTTCCGCATCGCCCAGCAAGAACCGAATGTTCGAGCCGCGCAATTTTGACTTTGCACGCGCCTTTTCAAGCATGGCTTCGGACCAGTCCATACCAGTCACGGCGAATCCAAGATCATGCATAAGATGGCTGATCACACCGGTACCACTTGCCAGATCAAGTGCCTTTCGGCCGTCACCCTTGCCAAAATGACGCTCAAACAACCCATGCCATGCCAGCCGTTCGGCATCGGAAAAAATCTCGTGACCGGGCTGCTCATCGAAGGTCGTAGCGCGCATTGACCAATATTCCTTGATCTCTTCACGCAGATTGTAATTGCTCGTCTGTTGCATGGTAGGCGGGTCTCTCTCTTTGGCGGAAAACTGCGGTAGTTACAGGTTATTCCTGCTTTATTACCGAACATTCAATTAGAAAAACATGCTACTGATTTGCACTTTCATTGCGAAACATATTGATTTGCATTCTCAATACCTGATAATCCCTCCGGCAGGCAATCCTATTTTGAGGGAACGGGAATGAAATTATTCGGTGCATTTGCAGCGCTGACCATGCTGATCGCAGGAAGCGCACAGGCAGCAGACTCGGTGACGGTAACCGATGTTGCCGGACGGGAAGTATCGGTCAAACTGCCGGTAGAGCGCGTTATTCTGGGTGAAGGCCGCCTGATTTATGGTCTGGCAACACTTGATAGCGAAGATCCGTTCAAACGCGTTGTCGGTTGGCGCGACGACCTGAAAAAGGCCGATCCGCAGACTTACGACATCTATGCATCAAAATATCCGAACATTGACGATATCCCGACCTTTGGCGGCATGAAAGACGGCACGTTCGACGTTGAACAGGCAATTTCGGTCAATCCAGATGTCGTCATCATGAACCTTGAAGCCAAGGGTGCTACCGAAGATGGCGGTTTTGACGAAAAACTGGCCGCTGTCGGTATTCCGCTGGTCTATATCGATTTCCGCGAAGCGCCGATCAAAAACACCGATACCAGCATGAACATTCTTGGCCTGCTGACCGGTCAGGAAGATCGTGCTGCTGAATTTATCAAGTTCCGTTCTGACAGCATCAAGAACGTGACCGATCGTATTGCCAAGGCAAACCCGGAAAAGCCGCAGGTATTTATTGAACGTGCCGCAGGCTATTCAGAAGAATGCTGCATGTCATTTGGTAATGAAAACTTCGGCACCATGGTTGAGATGGCCGGTGGCGTAAACATCGCTGCATCCATCATTCCGGGCACGTTTGGCACGATCAACCCTGAACAGGTTGTTGCATCCAATCCAGATCAGTTCGTTGGTACGGGCGCAAGCTGGGAAGCCTACTCGCCGGGTGGTGCATGGGTTGGCCTTGGTCCGGATGCAGACATGACCGAAGCCCGTCGTAAACTGGTTGGCCTGATGGAACGTCCGGCCTTCACCGGTATCAAAGCTGTTGAAAACAAACAGGTCCATGCGGTTTGGCATCAGTTTTACAACAGCCCATATCAGTTTGTTGTGATTGAACAGATGGCCAAATGGTTCCACCCGGACCTGTTTACCGATCTCGACCCGGAAGCAACGTTCAAGGAACTGCATGATCGCTTCCTGCCGCTGGATTACCAGCCGGGTTATTTCATCTCAATCAGTGATACCGCCACAAATTGATGACAACCAAACAGATTTCTGTCGAAGCCGGGAGCGTGCATTACAAGGCACGCTCCCTGCGTCGTTTCTTGATCCTTCTCGGAATGAGCGGGGCCTTGTTTTTGTCTTTTGCCGTCGATCTGGCAACCGGACCGGCGAACTATCCGCTATCGGACGTGATTGCCACGCTGCTTGATCCGTGGTCGGCCAGCGATCAGATGCGCGTGGTTATCTGGGATATCCGCATGCCGGTTGCCCTGATGGCGCTGACGGTGGGGGCTGCCCTTTCAACGGCTGGGGCGCAAATGCAAACCATCCTTGCCAACCCGCTTGCCAGCCCCTTCACGCTGGGCATTTCGGCCGCTGCCGGATTTGGCGCGGCTTTGGCGCTGGTTCTGGGTGTTGCTCTCCTGCCCGCCTTTGTTGATTTCATCATTCCGATCAATGCCTTCATCATGGCGATGGGCGCCGCATTGATCATTCATTTCTTCAGCCGCCTGCGCGGTGTGACGGTTGAAACCATTGTTTTGCTTGGCATTGCGCTGGTCTTTACCTTCAACGCGTTGTTGGCGTTGTTGCAGTATCTGGCCAGCGAGCAGGCCTTGGCCGCCGTTGTCTTCTGGACCATGGGCAGCCTGGTGAAAGCAACTTGGACAAAGGTTGCCGTTACCGCCGCCGTTGTGGTCATTGCCCTTCCGTTGTTTGCACGTCAGGCTTGGGCGCTTACCGCTCTTCGACTTGGCGATGCCAAGGCGGAAAGTTTTGGCGTCAATGTGCAGGGGCTTCGCCTGCGGACCATGCTGATCGTCAGCCTGTTGGCGGCAATCCCGGTCTCCTTTGTCGGCACCATTGGCTTTATCGGCCTGGTCGGACCGCATATTGCACGAATGCTGGTCGGTGAAGATCAACGCTTCTTCCTGCCGGCATCGGTCCTGTGCGGGGCTTTGATCTTGTCGGCCACATCGGTTCTGTCGAAAATGCTGATCCCCGGTGCAATCCTTCCGATCGGGGTGATTACGGCCCTTGTCGGTGTCCCGTTCTTCTTCTCGCTGATTTTCGCAAGTCGGAGGAAATCATGGTAACGCTTCGTCTTGAAGATATCGGAACCCGTTACGGCAAAGTGCAGGTGGTTTCAGGGGTCACAACCCCGGTCATCCAGCCCGGCACCGTAACCGCGGTTATCGGCCCGAATGCGGCAGGTAAATCCAGCTTGTTTAAACGCATTGCCGGATTGGCGCGTGGCAGCGGCAAGATTGACCTTGGTCAGGTGTCCATGCAGCGCAACACCATCTGCTATATGCCACAGGATACCGGTTCGACCGCAGTTCTGTCGGTCTATGAATCCGTGATCCTTGCCGCCAAGCAGGGATCAAGCCTGCGCGTACAGGCCGAAGAACTTGACCGCATTGATGACATTCTTGCAGCTTTGCGCATCTCAGATCTGGCCGGACGTAATCTGGGCGAGCTCAGTGGTGGACAACGCCAACT
The DNA here is from genome assembly GCF_050516545.1 of Thalassospira lucentensis. Lineage (GTDB taxonomy): Bacteria > Pseudomonadota > Alphaproteobacteria > Rhodospirillales > Thalassospiraceae > Thalassospira > Thalassospira lucentensis_C. The sequence goes on from NZ_CP191544.1 coordinate 3,744,974, forward strand.
GGTTGCCATTGCCCAAACGCTGGTTCGGGATCCGGAAATCCTTTTGATGGATGAACCGACCTCGGCGCTTGATCTGCATCGCCAGATGGAAGTGCTGTCCTTCATGCGCGATGTTGCCAAGGGCCAGAACATCATTGTCCTGATCGCCATTCATGACCTGAACCACGCGCTTCAATATTGTGATCAGGCAATGGCGATCCGTGATGGCAAGATGGTGGCGTTCGGTCCGTGCGCAGACGTGATCGACCGGGATTTGTTGCGCGATGTCTATCAGGTTAATGGCCATGTTGAACGCAATTCGCTGGGTCATCCCCATATTGTCCTACGCGGCCCAAGTGATGAAACAAATAGCAGACACGGAACTGCCGTGATGCATAGCCCAGCCGCAGAAACAGCACTGGCTGCTCAATAACAACCGGAGCAGTCTTTGACATCACCACAAAATGCCAGTTGCCTCGCTCAGACGGGCAAGCGTGACACGACATCAAGAACCGGACGAAGATGCTGTGATATGATTTGAACTGCAGCTTCTTCGTCAAACCTTTCCAACGCCTCTATCAGCTGTTTATGTTCCTGATCAATCGTTTCAGCTCTGGCCGGTTGAACGCGCATGGCCGCAATGGCGACGCGTTGCTGGCGGACCTGAAGCGAATCATAAAGCTCGACTAAGACAGCATTATCCGTCGTTGCGACAATTGCCCGATGAAATGCCTGATCATATTCGGCGCGCTGGACAAAATCCTGACTTTCGCTGGTCTCACACATTTGATTGTAAAGGACGAGCAAGACAGGTGGTACTGCACGTCTTTCACGGCAAATCCGTTCCATGACATGAATTTCAATCAGGCGCCTACTTTCATAAACCTCGGTAAGTTCTTTGGCCGTGATCTGACGGACAACCGCACCACGACGTGGTGTTAAGGTTATATAGCGGTCACCTTGCAGCCGATGCAGCGCTTCACGAACAGGCGTGCGCGACACGCCGACCGCTTCGGATACGATTTTTTCCTCGATGAAATCACCGCCCTGTAATTCTCCGTTCAGAATTTTACGACGCACATAGTCATAGACAAGCTCCTTGGCAGGACGCTTGGACTTTTCCGTCATGTTCTCGGCATTTTCGGCGAAATCAGACATGGTGCCTCGTAAAGTTGCATCAATTATTGCGCACACAATTACACAAGAATTTCAGCCTAGACAATGAAATATTTTTTATGTACATGTCATGTATACATGAAGAATAACGAAAACAGAAGAGGCTTTTGAAATGCGCGTCGCCGTGTGCCAGCTCAATTCCCAGGACGACAAAAAAACCAATCTTGCCACTGCCGAACGCCTTGTGCGGGAAGCTTCTGCTGACAAGGCAGATCTGATCGCTCTTCCGGAATATTCCGAATATCAAGGCCCCAAGGATGGCGCGATGGAAGCCGCGGAAGCAGAAGGTGGCCCCACCACCCAGCGATTCTCGGCTCTGGCCAAGGAGCTTGGTGTTTCCATTTTGCTGGGTTCGATCCGTATTAAAGACACAGAGTCTGAGCGTTGCTCAAACCGCAGCATGCTGTTTGGCCGCGATGGTAAGATCAATGCGCAATACAACAAACTTCATCTTTATGATGTCGACCTGCCCGGACGGATTACCTATCGCGAGTCCGACACCGTCAAACCTGGGAACAAAATCGTTACCGGCGATGTGGACGGGCACAAGGTCGGTCTTTCGGTTTGTTATGATGTCCGCTTCCCAGAGCTTTATCGTCTTATGGCTCTATCGGGTGCGGAAATCCTGTTCGTTCCGGCGGCCTTTGCCCTTTATACCGGCCGCGATCACTGGGAAACCCTGTTGCGCGCCCGCGCCATCGAGAACCAGTGCTTTGTCATTGCGCCGGGTCAAGTCGGACCATACCCACCGGCAGGTGCCTGCAACGGTCGTAGCATGGTTATTGATCCATGGGGCACCGTTCTGACCTGCATGCGTGATGATGTCGGCTATGCCATTGCCGATCTTGATTTCGCGCAACTGGCCAAAACCCGTGAAGAACTTCCCGCTTTGACCAATCGCCGTGCCGACATCTACTCGGTTGCCGTTTCGTCTTAATGCTCCCTCGCCTGCCACCACAGACAGGCGGCCCTTCGGGGTCGCCGAGCCTTCACTCAATACGAAAGCCCCACACAATGTCTTTACCAAAACATGGTTTCTGGATGTCGTCCCCCAGTTTTGCCGCTGCTGAAATGGCGCGTCTGGCCGGATATGAATTCATTACCCTTGATATCGAACATGGCGCCTTTGATCTTGCGGATCTGGAGCGGTTCATTCCATTCCTTAAATCCATTGGATTTGAAGTGCTTGCCAAGGTTCTTGGTCCGGAACGCGGCCCGATTCAACAAGCCCTTGATTTTGGTGCTGATGTAGTCGTCATTCCCCATGTCTTGGGTAAAACCCACGCCGAAGAAGTTTGCGCCTTTACCAAGTTCCCCCCGCTTGGTGACCGCAGCTTTGCAGGAGGCCGCACCTCTAACTATGCCGGTTTCGATGACGCTTGGGTCGCCCAGCAGAACAGCAAGACCCGCTGCTATCCAATGATCGAAGACCACGGTGCGGTCGAAGAAATTGAAGCAATACTGGCATTGCCGACCGTTGACGGCGTATTTATCGGACCATCGGACCTATCATTGCGCCGTGAGCGTGGTGCCTATTCCCGCAAACCGGGCGATTTCGACGATCTCGCCAAGGTCGCGGCGGCGGCACGTGCGGCCGGAAAAGACTGGGCTCTTCCAGCATGGAGCCCGGAAGAAAAGGAATTTTCCACCAAAAATGGGGCAAGCCACGCCGTTCTGATCATGGAACATGGTGCATTGTTCCAAGGCCTGAACATTGCAAAGCAAACCATGAACGAGATCACCGGAAAATGAGCACTCAGAACCCCTCCGTCATTTCGCGTCTCGACCGCATCATGACCACGATTGGCCGCTGGCTTTCTTGGTTTGCTGCGTCGCTTATCGTTTACATGCTTGTGCATATTTCTACCGAAATTGTGCTGCGCGCATTCTTCGATACATCGACCTTTGTGCTGGAGGAGTTCGTCGGTTACGCGCTTGGCGCCATGATTTTCATGGCGCTTGCTGCGACACACACCGAAGACCGGCTAATACGGGTCAAATTGCTCAGAAACGCCATCAGTCGCCGTGGCCAAGCGATTGCTGACGTTATCGCCAATGTAGCGGCTCTTGGGGCTTGTACGCTGTTGTTCGGTGCGCTGTTTAACATTTTCACACGCAATTGGCGCTTTGGCATTACCAGTTCGAGCTTTTCCGAAACCCCACTTTGGATTCCGCAGATTTTCATCATTGCGGGCTTGGGTTTCTACATCCTGCGTTTACTGGTCAACATACTGGTTTACGCCGAAAAATCGATAACGGCTGAAAACAGCTGACTAGCAGGTGAGGTCTAATGGATCCGCTATCAACAGCACTAATCATCCTAGCCGCCATCCTTGTGGTGCTGGCATCAGGTATCTGGATTTACGTCGGACTGATATTGGTCGCGACATTCTCGCTCATGGTTCTTGGCGACATGCCAATCGACCGGATCATGAACATATATGGCTCCATTGTCTTGCGCAGTTCGGGATCATGGGAACTTGCCGCCATTCCGCTATTTGTCTGGTTAGGTGAGTTAATCCTCAAGACGGATATTTCCATCCGTATTTTTCGCGGGCTGGGACCATTTGTGCGCATGCTTCCAGGCGGCTTGATCCATTCCAATGTCTTCGGCTGTACAATCTTTTCAGCAATTTGCGGATCAAGTGCCGCCACCACGGCAACTGTTGGCAAGATTACAATCACCGAACTCGGCAAAAAGAACTATCGCCGCAGCCTTGTTCTGGGCTCCCTCGCTGGATCAGGCAGCCTCGGTCTTTTGATCCCGCCATCGATTGTTATGATTGTTTATGGCGTGCTCGCAGAAGTCCCGATTGACCGCTTGTTTGCTGCGGGTGTGCTTCCAGGCCTATTCATTGCCGGTGTTTTTTCCGCCTATGTCGGGATTAGCTGTCTTGTCTCGGGCGACCGGGAAAAGCCAGCACCAGGCAAAACGTTGCCCCCCCAAACCGAACCGGATGTTCCGGACGGGTACGGCTTTTTTGACAGCCTGCGCGATCTGGCACCGATTATCGTTATCATCACGCTTGTACTTGGTTCGATCTATACCGGCATTGCGACCCCATCAGAAGCTGCAGGCATTGGCATGCTCTGTGTTTTGGCACTGACGGTAGTCACGCGTACTTTAACGTGGGAAGTTTTCCACAGTTCGTTGATGAGCACGCTTCATACCAGCATCATGATCTTTACCGTAGTGATTGCCGCGTCGCTTATTTCGACTGCACTTGGCTATCTTCATATCCCTTCTGATCTTGCTAACTTCATTGTTGATGCCGACATCTCGCCAGGTCAGTTCATCCTGCTGACATCTATTTTCTTCATCTTCCTAGGCATGATTCTCGATGGCGTTTCCATCATTGTCATGACTTTGCCGATCCTGTTTTCCATCGTCCAGAATCTCGGCATCGACCCGATCTGGTTTGGAATCTATCTCGTGATCATGGTCGAGGTTGGCCAAATCACGCCCCCTGTCGGTTTCAATTTGATGATCATACACGCCATTGATGGAGTACCGATTTCGCGCATGGCGCTGTACGCCTTGCCGTTCTGTTTCCTGATGTGCGCATCCGTCGCGGTGTTCTATTTCGCTCCGAACATTGTTCTTTACCTCCCGAATATTCTGTTTAACTAAGCAAAAAACGAGGCTTCAAAATGATCAGGTCAATGCTAGTTACTGCCACCGCCCTGGCATCACTCTGCCTGGGACAAATAGCAAATGCTGCTGAATTCGAATGGGACCAGTCCACGGAATATGGCCCAAACTCGGTCAATACAAAGACCGATGAGTTCTATGCCAAACGCCTTAGCGAGCTGTCTGATGGTCGCATCGAAATCACCATTCACTCGGGCGCATCGCTTGGTTTCCGCGAAAAGGATCATTTATTTGCCGTTGCGGATGGTGCATTGCCGATTGCCACGACCGTCAGCGGCACACTGGCGGGCGTTGATCCGATTTTTTTACTGAGCTCACTTCCTTTCACCGCCAAGAATTTTGACGATGCCCGCAAGCTGTGGGAAATTGCACGCCCTTACTATGAAGATGTCTTTGCACAATATGGTCAAAAACTGATCCATGCAGGCTGGATCGACCCGTCAGGCGTCTGGGCAAACAAAGAAATCGGTTCTGTTGAAGACCTTAAGAACCTACGTATTCGCACCTATGATGCGACTGGGACCCGTGTGTTAAACGCGCTTGCTGCTTCACCGCTTCAAATTTCATGGTCCGATGTTGTCCCGCAGTTGGCAACCGGTTCGATTGCTGCTGTTTTAACCGGTGTTGATGGCGGTGCTGCCGCAAATTTCTGGGACTATACTAACACCTTTACCCAGATCAATTATGCTATGCCCTTGACCTTCGTACACATGAATCTCGATACCTTTAACGCATTGCCCAACGACCTTCAAAAAGCAGTCATGCAGGCTGGCAAAGAAGCAACCGAATGGCGCACCGAACAAATCCGCAAGAATCAGGCCGCAAAATATAACGAGCTTCGCTCTCATGACATGGCCGTGTTTGAAAGCGTAGATACCTTGCTTGCCGCAAAACTGACAGAAGCAGCCCAGCCGATTGTTGATGACTGGAAAGTCAAAACCGGTGATCGGGCGGATGAGATTCTCAAAGCATTTCATGCTCACTAATTGATCACCCCGGGATTGCGATTAAATACTTTGCAATTCCGGGTTTTTCTGCTTCCATTGTTCCCCGAATAAAGCACATTCCATAGCGTCGGTATCAATACCTGTCGCAACCCGAAAAACATATGGAAACAAACTTGGTAATGTGTTGGACGCTTCAGGAGACAGAACGTGCAGACCGCCGCGCCATTTAGTTTCGAACATTTTACCTTTCCCGACCTTAAAACCCTGCTGGCAAAGGCAAGCCCGTTGCGATCTGGCGATGTGTTGGCAGGTCTTGCTGCCGGATCGGACGAAGAACGGGTGGCGGCGCGCTTTGTACTAGCCGATGTGCCGCTTAAGCGGTTTCTAAACGACGTCCTTGTCGCCTATGAGGATGACGATGTGACCCGCATGATCATTGATGATCATGATATGGATGCCTTTGCACCTGTCGCATCTTTGACCGTTGGTGATTTTCGCAATTGGCTTTTAAGTGACGACGCAACACCCGAGGTTCTTAAAAGCCTTGCCCCCGGTCTGACACCGGAAATGGTTGCTGCCGTTTCGAAACTCATGCGCAATCAGGACCTGATTTCTGTGGCAAAGAAATGCCATGTCGTCACCGCCTTTCGCAATACGATCGGGCTTCCCGGCCACCTTTCCGTCCGTTTGCAGCCCAACCATCCGACCGATGATCCCGCAGGTGTTGCCGCATCGATCCTTGATGGTCTGATGCATGGTAGTGGCGATGCGGTGATTGGCATCAATCCGGCGACCGACAGCCCCGAAGCCATGATCGATCTTTTGAAACTGATTGATGAAGTCCGCGAACGGATCGATATCCCGACTCAGTCTTGTGTGCTTTCGCACGTTACCACCGCCATTGACGTGATGGCGCGCAACGCCCCGATTGATCTGGTGTTTCAATCCATTGCCGGGACGCAAAAGGCCAATGAAAGCTTTGGCATCACCCAATCGATGCTGGCCGAGGCCGAAGACGCTGCCAAGGGGCTTAAGCGCGGCACAGTTGGCAACAATGTGATGTATTTTGAAACCGGGCAGGGGGCGGCATTATCGGCAGATGCCCACGAAGGGATTGATCAGCAAACAGTTGAAGCCCGTGCCTATGCCGTTGCACGAAAATATTCCCCGCTTCTGGTCAATACCGTGGTCGGCTTTATCGGCCCGGAATATCTGTTTGATGGCAAACAAATCACCCGGGCCGGTCTGGAAGACCATTTCTGTGGCAAGCTGCTTGGTGTACCGATGGGATGTGATGTTTGCTATACCAACCATGCCGAGGCCGATCAGGATGATATGGATAACCTTCTGACCCTTTTGGGGGTTGCCGGGTGTAATTTCGTCATCGGGGTGCCCGGTGCCGATGACATCATGCTGAATTATCAAAGTACCAGCTTCCATGATGCGATGTATCTGCGATCCGTACTTGGCCTTGAACCGGCACCCGAATTTGCCGCATGGCTGCGCAAGATGGATATCCTTGACCATAACGGCCGGACCCGTCCGCAACTTGACGGGCAGGCTGCCCAGAACCTTCTGGCATGGTCGGGGGCCGCGTGATGAGCAATTCGACAGTCAAGAAAACCCCAACTGGCCTTGATCCATGGAATGCGCTTCGTGTGCATACCGATGCGCGTATTGGCCTTGGCCGGGTCGGGGATGGATTGCCGACCGAACGGTTGCTTGAATTCCAGATGGCCCACGCACGCGCACGCGATTCCGTTCATATGCCGTTTAATGCCAATAGCATCCGGGCCAAACTTGGCGCGCTTGATTATCCCATTCTTGATGTCCATTCCGCAGCGCCGGATCGGGCGACCTATTTACAACGCCCCGACCTTGGCCGGTTGCTTGATGATGCGTCGTTCGACAGTTTGGCACAGCACAAGCAGGATTATGACGTTGCCTTCGTTCTAGCCGATGGTTTGTCCGCCCGTGCAACACAGGATCACGGTGCAGAAACCCTGTCCATGATCCTTGATCGATTGGGCGATAGCTGGTCGGTCGCCCCGGTCACACTGGCCACTCAGTCCCGCGTCGGGTTAGGCGATGAAATCGGATCTGCACTTGGAGCAAAGCTTACTGTCATGCTAATTGGCGAACGCCCCGGCTTATCAAGTGCCGATTCGCTTGGTGCCTATCTGACATGGGGACCGAAACGCGGCCGATCAAATGCGGATCGAAACTGTGTTTCAAATATCCGTCCTGCCGGACTTAACCCGAAAAAGGCGGCTGAAAAGATCGCCTATCTTATGATCGAAGCCCGCAAATTAGGACTTTCGGGTGTGGCGCTTAAAGATAATTCATCCAACACGCTTTTGATCGATGGATAAATAAAAGGGGGCGCAATCGTTTGCACCCCTTGGTTTTTTCGATCCGATCGATCTGTTTAACCCTGCAGCGCTTCAAGCCCGTCTGCGACCATCACCGGATCAAATTCGGTAATGGTGTAGTCTGCCAGATCATGTTGATGGAACGGATCATTGGTCAGTTCGGCTTCAAGGTCTTTGCGATTACCTTTGGCCAAAATCACCCCGCCATCGCGCGGAACTTTGCGCCCGGATGCAAGAAACATCCCCTTGGCATAGCCTGCTTTCAGCCAGCTGATATGACCTTCAATATGGGCATCAACCTGTTCAAGCGGTACTTTATAACTTAGCGAAACAACAAACATCTTTGGATCCGGGAATGGGTTAACTGGATGGTCTGTGGCCAAAAATTGACAGTTCCGGACCAAATGACAAATCACGTTTTAGCGATCCGAAAACCATTCGATCAGCTTGATTTTCCCGTCATCTGGGACAACAAACGGTCAATGCGATCCGCATGGGCGGCTTCAACGCGCGCCAGGCTTTCAAACCATGCGGCAACGTCTTCAAGTCCCTCTTCACGGGCAATGCGGGCCATATCCGGATAGCTTGCCTCGGCCTCATTCTTTTCCAGTGCGATCGCGGCTTCAAGGTTAAGCTTGGTCGTGCCAAGCGCCTTGCCGGTTACCGGGTCACCGACCGTTTCGAGAAATTCCAGATGGCCAAAGGCATGGCCCGTTTCGGCCTCGGCAGCGGTGCGAAACAGCTCGGCGGCCTCAACCTGGCCTTCGATATCTGCCTGTTGGGCAAAGTAAAGATAACGACGATTGGTTTGGGCTTCGGCGGCAAAAGCCGCGCGTAGATTTTGCTCGGTACGCGTTCCCTTAAGCGCCATGTGCGCTGTCCTTTATTATTGTTCGCACAGCATGTCTCGGTGCTGGCGAAAGACGTCAGAAAAAGGCCACAAAACCACAAGGTCCTGTCGCCTTCTTATGTGTCGTGAAATCCGCCGCCGTCAACCTAGGGAAGCGCAATTTGCACCATCCCAGCATCTGATTTCATCAGTCTGTTACGCTCCAACCCATTACTGGGTGGTCATAGCGGATCTTTAAGCTGCATCCTTCGCTGCGCATTTGCGACGCAGACGAAAGACAAGATCAACCGATGCCAATTCAGTCCCGTTGGGGATGTTGGGAATACCTGCAATCTGGACGGTTTCAGCAGGAATATCGGAAAGCATCCCGTCTTCTTCGCAATAAAAATGATAGTGCGGCACGGTGTTGGTATCGAAATACGACCGACCGGAATCAATCACGATTTCATTGAGCAACCGAGCATCCGTGAACTGATGCAACGTGTTGTAGACTGTGGCCAAAGAGACCTTGATATTATTGGTCATGGCTTGGGAATGAAGCTGTTCGGCAGTGATGTGACGATGACCGTCTTCAAACAGCAACCGCGCCAATGCCAGACGTTGGCGTGTCGGGCGCAAACCGGCTTCTTTAAGCCGGTTGAGCGCGTTGGTATATGGACGCGACGTGTATCCCATAAGCTTGCCCTTCAATTCCAACAGGGCCAAACATCTGTGCCCCTTTAAATCTACGGTTAGATTAGACAAGACTTACAGGCCGTACTTTGATTTTAATCAACTCCAATCAGAAGAACGACAATTGTTCAAAACAGACAAAAAGGGCCGGTAAAAACCGACCCTTCTTTAAAATCTGTATGCCGCGTTTGGACTTAATCGCCGACCATGATGCGGTCGACAAGTTCCTTAACCGTCGGAATATTGCCATTGGCATAGAACGGGTCTTCGCCAAATTTATAAGCATTGTGGCCTGCAAACATCAGCTCGTTCTCAACTGCTGCACCGTGGGCAATGTTCTGAAGCGTTTTCTGAATACAGAAAGAACGCGGATCAGCACGCTTGCCGGTGGTTCCGCTATGCTGTTCCCAGTTAGAGAACTGGCACTGCGACAGGCACCCCATGCAATCGATCTGATCTTTTTTGACCGTCAATGCGCTTTCCGGGGTGACAAACACCATGGTGTCGTCCGGGGTCGGCATGCCTTCGGTATAACCGGCATCGATCCACGCACGCACCTTGTCGGCATCGTCTTCACGAACATAGATCGGACGACCACGACGGCCCAGCGGGATACCAACATGCAAATCGGCTTCTGCGGTACGCGAATAGCGGACCTGACGATCTGAACGCTGATGCAAATCCTCAAGGAATGCATTACGCACAGCCGAGCTATAGAAACCTGTCGGGCTGAATTTATGCAGCGATACGTCGCCATCCTGCAAGCTGGTCAGGCGCTGTTTCCATTCGTCGGAAATCTCGCTTTCCTTGGTCAGAAGCGGACGTGTACCGAACTGGAAGGCCACCGGGGCAACTTCCGGATTATCGATCCAGTCTTCAAAATCACGCAGGAACCAGACACCGCCAGCCATAATGATTGGCACATGATTAAGGCCGACCGAATTCATGTATGTACGCAGATCGCGGACACGCGGGAACGGATCTTCGGGCACCAACGGGTCTTCGGAATTCGACAGGCCATTATGGCCACCCGCACGCCATGGATCTTCATAGACCACACCACCCAGCCATTCCGGGGTCTTTTTATAAGACCGCAGCCACAATGCGCGGAAAGCACGGGCTGATGAAACGATTGGATAGTAGTGAACGCCATAATGCGCTGAAATCTGGGCAATTTTGTAAGGCATGCCTGCGCCACAGGTGACCCCGTGAATAAGGCCCTTGGCCCCTTCGAGAACGCCTTCAAGGATCGGTTCAGCACCGCCCATTTCCCACAATACGTTCATATGCAAACGGCCTTCGCCGTTCCGCATTTCATGTGCAATCTGAGCCTGTGCAATACCACCACGGATACCGTACGCAATCAGTTCCTGATGGCGGTCACCGCGGGTTTTCCCTGCATATTCGATCGGAACCATGTTGCCATTCTCGTCATACGAGTCGGCATTCACAGCGGAAAAAGTCCCGATACCGCCGGCAGCAGCCCATGCGCCGGAGCTTTTGCCCGTCGATACAGCAACGCCTTTGCCACCTTCAATAACTGGCAAGACTTCTTTACCCGACATGACGAGCGGATTAAGGGCTTTCAAGTTCGTCTCTCCCATTCGGCAATTAGCCAGCGATACCTATGCACCGCTCAGTCTGCCGGACGACGTCGTGTTTTTATCGTCGTCCGGCATCCCGTTTGCTTATTCGGCGCTGCCTTCTTCGAGATCAGCACCGGTTTCCTGGTCGACACGTTTCATCGACAGTTTAATTTTGCCACGATCATCGAAACCGATGACTTTGACTTTTACTGCGTCGCCTTCTTTCACGATATCCGAAACCTGTTTGACACGCTCAGGTGCCAGTTCGGAGATGTGAACAAGACCGTCGCGGGCGCCGAAGAAGTTTACGAACGCACCGAAATCAACTGCCTTAACGACCTTACCATCATAGATATGATTCAATTCAGGTTCCGCAACGATGGATTTGATCCAATCCACAGCCTGCTTGCCTTTTGCACCATCGGTATGTGCGACAGTGATCGAACCATCGTCTTCGATGTCGACTTTTGCGCCGGTTTCTTCGCAGATCTCGCGAATGACCTTACCGCCCGAACCGATGACATCACGAATTTTGTCTTTCGGGATCGAGAACTGGGTAATGGTCGGAGCATTGCCCGAAACTTCACCACGTGCTTCCGGAAGCGCTTTGGACATTTCGCCAAGGATGTGCAGACGGCCGTCACGTGCCTGTTTCAATGCAATCTGCATGATCTCTGCGGTCACCGAGGTGATCTTGATGTCCATCTGAAGCGAGGTGATACCATTTTCGGTACCAGCAACTTTGAAGTCCATGTCACCAAGGTGATCTTCATCACCCATGATGTCCGAAAGAACGGCAAAGTCGTCTGCTTCTTTGATCAGGCCCATTGCGATACCCGCAACCGGACGTACCAGCGGAACACCTGCATCCATCATGGCAAGCGAACTTGCGCAAACGGTCGCCATCGAAGAAGAACCGTTAGATTCGGTTACTTCCGACACGATACGGGTGGTGTACGGGAAGGCATCTTTGGTCGGCATCAACGGATGCAGGGCACGCCATGCAAGTTTACCGTGACCGATTTCACGACGTCCCGGTGACCCCATACGGCCAGCTTCACCAACCGAGTAAGGAGGGAAGTTGTAATGCAGCATGAAGCTTTCACGGTATTCACCGTCAAGCGCGTCAACGATCTGCTCATCCTGACCGGTACCAAGGGTAACAACAGCCAGTGCTTGAGTTTCACCACGGGTGAAGATCGAAGAACCGTGCGAACGCGGCAGAACCGAAACTTCGCCAAGGATCGGGCGAACGTCTGCGCCGGTACGACCGTCAATACGGGTGCCGGTTTTCAGGATCGCGCCACGAACGATGTCTTTTTCCAGATCTTTAATGATCGAGGAAACTTTGCCTTTAAGCCCATCAGGAACATCATCGCCGAGTTTCTCGACGATTTCTGATTTGGCAGCAGAAACAGCAGCTGAACGCTCCTGTTTGACAACGTTGGCATATGCCTTGGTCAGAACGTCGGTACCAAGACCGGCAACTTTTGCGACCAGCGCATCATAGCCTTCTGGCAATTCAGCAATAGCACGTGGCTCTTTGGCTGCATCTTCTGCCAGATCAATGATCAGGTCGAGAACGCCCTGGAACTGCTCATGGCCGAATTTAACAGCAGCAAGCATGATGTCTTCTGACAGCTCGGATGCCTCGGATTCAACCATCATCACGCCATCGCGGGTACCCGCAACAACAAGATCAAGATCGCCTTCCTTGATTGCTTCCGGGGTCGGGTTCAGAAGGAATTCACCATCTTTGTACCCAACGCGCGCAGCACCAATCGGGCCAAGGAACGGAAGACCGGAAATGGTCAGAGCCGCCGAGGTACCAATCATGGCAACCACGTCCGGATCGTTTTCCATGTCATGCGACAGAACGGTACAAACGATCTGGGTGTCATTGCGATAAAGCGGGTGGAACAACGGGCGGATCGGACGGTCAATCAGACGCGAAACAAGGGTTTCTTTTTCTGACGGACGGCCTTCACGCTTGAAGAAACCACCCGGGATTTTGCCAGCGGCAAATGCTTTTTCCTGATAATTAACGGTCAGCGGGAAAAAGTCGACATCCGGGCGCGGCTGCTTGGCGCCAACAGCGGTACAAAGAACAACGGTTTCACCAAGAGTGACCTTAACCGCACCATCGGCCTGACGGGCAATTTTACCGGTTTCAAGGGTCAGTTTGGCATTGCCCCACTGCATTTCCTTACGGACGACATTAAACATTATTTTCTCTTCCTCTTACAAACCTCTGGCGGACCCGAGATACTACACGAGTTCCGAACACATTAATTATGAGGCTTTCATAACAGCTTCATAATTAATGGGTCCGGCGCAAGCATTGGGTCGGCCCATCCGACCCTGCTTCTCGTGTTCCGAGCCACCGAAACAATAAAAAAACGACGGCGGAGGTCACCCCCCGCCGCAGTTTGAAATCAGCGGCGAATACCGAGGCGTTCAATGACGCTCTCGTAACGCGACTGGTCTTTGCGCTGCAGATACTTCAACAGGCGGCGACGCTGACCAACCATCATAAGAAGACCACGACGGCTATGAAAGTCGTGCTTGTGTTCTTTCATGTGCTCGGTGAGGTTCTTGATCCGTTCGGTCAGGATTGAAACCTGTACTTCGGGGGAACCGGTGTCACCATCTTTCTGAGCGTATTCTTTGATCAACTCAGCTTTGCGTTCAGCAGTAATCGACATCAGGCATCCTTTCGCCTTTAGAGATTAAAAACACGTACAGGCCGGATCTCGCCACCATTAATCTCCGCCAACGCTATAGCGCGGTCGTGGAGCATGGCACAGACGATTTCGTCCTGCACGACGGGTGTTTCAAGGGCATTGCGCTTTGCCACTGCCAACAGTCCAACGGACTGGCCAGAGGAAAGGCGTTGCGCCTCGACTTCGGTCAGGGCCAGCGCCGGGATGTCGTCCAGCGCGGTCTCAACCGGAAGCAGTTTCTTCATCACCTCTTCGGGGTCCATCTCAAGCAAATCTTGCAAGCGGATGGCGTTTACCTCCGAAAATGGCCCCGCCGAAGTTCGGCGAAGCGCGGCGATATAGCCAACAGTGCCAAGGCGCAGCGCAATATCGCGCGCCAAAGATCGCATATATGCCCCTTTGCCCGATACAACATCGAACACGGCATGGTCACGATCTGGCATGTCGACCAGTCGAAGATCTTTGATCAGAATCGGACGTGGTTTTAACACCACCTCTTCATCGCGGCGCGCAAGATCATAGGCGCGTTTACCATTGACCTTAATTGCCGAAAACTTTGGCGGCACCTGCTGAATTTCACCAATGAATTCATTCAGCACGGCCTTAATTTCGCCTGCGCTCGGACGATGCTCAGAGGTTTCGATAATCTCGCCTTCTGCATCATCCGTGCTGCGTGCTTCGCCGAATTTCAGCGTCACACGATAACTTTTGCTGCCATCCATGACATAGGCAACCGTTTTGGTTGCTTCGCCAAAGGCAATTGGCAGTACACCAGAGGCCAGCGGATCAAGTGTCCCGCCATGTCCGGCTTTGTTGGCATCCAGCAGACGACGCACCTGATTGACCACCGTCGATGACGTGATCTCCAGAGGCTTGTCGACCGCCAGCCAGCCATGAATGCTTATACCGCGACGGCGACGCGCCATCAGTCGTCCTCATTTCCGGTTTTGTCCGTTTCGCCGTCCACAAGGTCCTGTGCAACGTGCGGATCACGTAACAAGGAGCCCAGATGATCGGCGACGTCAAAACTTTTGTCTTCGACAAATCGCAATGCCGGCACATATTTCATGTGAACCGTATGGGCCACATGGTTGCGCAGGTGTCCTTTCTGACGCGTCAAGGCCTTAAGCGACGTCTCGGCCTCACCACCCCCAAGCGGAGTGAAGGATACCATAGCATTGCGCATATCCGGAGAAAGACTGACACCCGTAATGGTTACCGGGCGGCGCGTCAGTTCCGGGTCGTAAATGTCTCCACGCTCCAACGCCCGCGACAGCGCCTGGCGGATTTCTTCCGCCACTCGGAGCTGTCGCTGACTAGGTGCTTTGGCTGGTTGCTTCGCCATTTCAGATCCTCACCGCCTTACAGTTCGACGGCGATTTCCTCGTTCTCGAAGCACTCAATCATATCGCCGACCTGAAGGTCGTTGTATTTGGCGAACGACATACCACATTCGTAACCTTCGCGGACGTCTTTAACTTCGTCCTTGAAGCGACGCAGGGTCGAGAGTTCGCCCGAGTGAATAACCACGTTGTCGCGCAGCAGTCGGACACCGGCACCGCGCTTGACGGTCCCTTCGGTAACCATACAACCGGCGATTTTGTTGCCAGAGATGGTGAACAGATCGCGGACTTCTGCGTAGCCAAGGAATTTCTCGCGAACTTCCGGCGACAGCATGCCCGACAGCATCTTTTTGATGTCATCAGCTACATCATAGATAATCGAGTAGTAGCGAATATCAACGTTGTCGCGGCGGGACTGTTCACGGGCCTGCTGGTTTGCACGCACGTTAAAGCCAATGATCAGTGCATTGGATGCACGGGCCAGCGTCACGTCAGATTCGTTGATACCACCAACACCACTATGCAGAACACGTACCGAAACTTCTTCGTTTCCAAGCTTCTGCAAGGTCCCGATAAGAGCTTCGACCGACCCCTGCACGTCACCTTTGATGACGATCGGAAGTTCTTTAACTTCGCCGCTCTGAGCAAACATGTTCTCAAGCGCGGATTTTTTCATCGCAGCAGCCTGAGTTTCACGAATGCGGCGCTGACGGAAGTCAGCAACTTCACGGGCTTTGGCTTCGGTTTCGACAACGACGAAGTCATCACCTGCAGACGGAACACCGTTCAGGCCGGTAACTTCGACCGGTACACCCGGAATAGCATCGACAACACGGTTGCCATGGTCATCGACCAAAGCACGAACACGACCCCATTCTGCACCCGTGACAAAGATATCACCGGTTTTCAAGGTTCCGCGCTGAACCAGAACGGTCGCAACCGGACCGCGGCCTTTTTCCATGCGGGCTTCAACAACCACACCATCGGCAACACGCTGCGGGTTGGCTTTAAGGTCAAGAACCTCAGCCTGCAGCAAGATTGCTTCTTCAAGTTCGGTTAGGCCGGTACGCTGTTTGGCAGAAACCTCAACAGCCTGGACGTCACCGCCCATTTCTTCGACCACGACTTCATGCTGAAGCAGCTGGGTTTTAACCCGGGTTACGTCCGCACCCGGCTTATCGATTTTGTTGATCGCAACGATCATCGGCACACCAGCTGCCTTGGCATGGCTGATGGCTTCAATCGTTTGGGGCATGACCGAGTCATCGGCTGCAACAACCAGGATCACGATATCGGTAACTTTCGCACCGCGCGAACGCATTTCGGTAAATGCGGCGTGGCCGGGTGTATCGATGAAGGTGATCTTTGCACCGGTTGCCATGGTGACCTGATAGGCACCGATATGCTGGGTGATACCACCGGCTTCGCCACCGGCAACATCCGTTGCACGCAAGGCATCAAGCAGGGATGTTTTACCATGGTCAACGTGGCCCATGACGGTCACGACTGGCGGACGGGCAATCAGCTGCTCGTCATTGTCGTCTGCAGTTACCAGTGCTTCTTCAACATCGGCATCCGAAACGCGGCGCATGTTATGGCCGAATTCTTCGACAACAAGCTGTGCGGTATCAGGATCAAGGCTTTGGTTGATGGTCGCCATAACGCCCATGCTCATCAAAGATTTGATCACGTCAGCTGCACGTTCCGCCATACGGTTGGCCAGTTCCTGAACGGTAATTACGTCAGGAATAATGACATCACGTACGATTTTTTCTTTTGGCTTCTGCGGACCCTGTGCACGGGCCTTTGCTTTTGCCTGCTGGCGCTTGATTGATGCCATCGAACGACGACGGCCACCTTCATCACCACTCATTGCATTATTGATCGAAAGCTTGCCGCGACGGCGACCATCGTTGGTCTTGGCACGTGCGGCACCATTTGCTTCCTCTTCGGCGCGCTTACGCGCAGCAAGACGCGCTGTTTCTTCGTCGATTTCCTTACGGCTTTTTGCTTTCGCATCAGCCGGTGCTGTACGACGACGTTCTTCCGGGACCAGCGGTTCGGCTGGTTCACCCTGAATGACGTTCTCGACAGCTTTCGGTTTGGAAACCGGTTTTGGCTTGGACGGTTTGCCCTTTGCCGTCGAAGCAGCGAGCTTTTTCTCGACTTCTTCAACCGACATGGATTCAGAATCATCCTTGGCCGGTGCTTCGTCCTGCTTGGCAGCTTCAGCAACTTTGGCTTCTTCTGCTTTGCGGGCGTCTTCTTCGACTTTGCGTGCAGCGTCTTCGCGGGCACGGATTTCAGCAGCTGCTTCGTCCTGCTTGCGGCGCTCTTCAGCAGCCTTCAAAGCAGCCATACGTGCAGCGCGTTCCCCGTCAGTCAGGTTGCCATGATCTTCAACAACCGGACGCGGTTTCGGCTTCGGCTTTTCAACCGGCTCCGGCTTTACTTCCGGTGCTGGTGCTTCTACCGCTGCCTGCTCAGCAACGAGATCCTTTTTCACTTCACGGAAGCGACCGGATTCGTTTTTTTCGAATGTACGCTTCTTACGCACTTCGACGGTCACAGATTTTGACCGTCCATGCGAGAAGTTTTGGCGAACCTGCCCTGCCTCGACCGTCTTGCTCAATTCAAGTTTCGATCTGTTGAGGCTCAGCGGTTTCTTCTCCTGATCGCGATCACTCATAATCCGTCCAACTTCCTCATTTCCTGCGGGATCAAGCCTATATGCCGATCCTGTCCTGTCCGTCCGGCGCATGTCTGATCTCAGACTGCGCGAAATCCTTCAAGCCGCGTCAAGGAACGACCCAGCCGCGTGGCCAGACCTCCTGGCGCAACGGCCACATGTACTGCTTTTTCGCGACCAAAAGCCGCGCCGAGTTCAGCAGCATCCAGAACGGAATAAATCGGCAGATACCGGGCCTTGGCCTCGATCTTGGATTTTCCGTCTGCAGCACCATCGCGTGCTGCCAATATCATTGCCGCGCCCTCAGTTATTTGGGCCCGGACTTTTTCGAAACCGGCAACGGCTTGACCGGCACGTCGCGCAAGCGACAGCAGATCAAGACATTTCTGCGTTAGCAGCTGCTCGATCCGGTCAGCAAGCGCGGGGTCGATCACGACTTTTTGCCGTGCCGCCCGGGCAAAGGTATTCTTTGCACAGGCGGTATTTACCACATCCCGCGACGGGCACAACCATAATCCCCGCCCCGGTAGCCGTTCTTCAAGATCGGGAACAACCGAACCATCCGGTCCGATTACAACCCTAAGAAGATCTTCCTTGTTCCGGACCTCGCCGGTGACAATGCACCGGCGCTCCGGAACTTCGGCTACCTTGTCGCCTTTACGGTGCGACATGGTGTCCTCCGATCGGCCTTAAGCCTCTTCGCCTTCAACCGCTTCTTCAGCTGTTTCTTCGGTCTCTTCTTCAAGACCTTCGAACCAGCCAAGCTTGCGACGGGCTGCCATAATCAGGTCGTTGGCCTGATCCATGGTCATGTTGTCGGCATCACCGACATATTCGATCAGCTCGTCACTTGCCAGATCGGCGAAGTCTTCAAGGTTTTTAACCTCGTTCTCGCCAAGGCGAACAACGACACCCAACGACAGGCCGTTAAATTCGACCAGATCATCAGCAACCTTAAGTTCTTCACGACGCGTCTGAAGACGTTCGGCTTCTTCCGACAGGAAGTTACGTGCACGGGTGCGCAGCTCTTCGGCGATTTCTTCTTCGAAACCTTCGATTTCAGCCAGTTCCGCCAGCGGCACATAACCGACTTCCTCGATCGAGGTAAAGCCTTCGGCGACCAGAAGATGTGCAACAACTTCGTCAACATCAAGGGCGGTAATGAACATTTCCGCGCGCTTGCGTGATTCTTCCTGACGACGTTCGCTTTCGTCTTCTTCGGTTAGAATGTCGATATCCCAACCGGTCAGCTGGGATGCCAAACGGACATTCTGGCCACGACGGCCAATGGCCAGGCTCAGCTGATCGTCTGGAACAACAACTTCGATACGGTTGGTTTCTTCATCAATCACAACCTTGGTGACTTCGGCCGGAGCCAATGCGTTCACAACAAAGGTTGCCGGGTCTTCCGACCACTGGATGATGTCGATTTTCTCGCCCTGAAGTTCGGCAACAACGGCCTGTACGCGTGAACCACGCATACCGACGCAGGCACCGACCGGGTCAATCGAGGTATCCGAAGACAGAACCGAGATTTTGGCGCGCGAACCCGGATCACGGGCAACCGATTTGATCTCGATAATGCCGTCGTAAATTTCCGGAACTTCCTGGGCAAACAGTTTTGCCATGAAAGTCGGATGGGTACGCGACAGGAAGATCTGCGGGCCACGCTGTTCACGACGGACATCAAGGATAAACGCACGAACGCGATCCCCCTGACGCACGGTTTCGCGCGGGATCAGTTCTTCACGGCGCAGAATGGCTTCTGCACGGCCGATATCAACCAGAACATTGCCGAACTCGACACGTTTGACGACGCCATTGATGACTTCATCTGCACGGTCTTTATATTCTTCGAACTGACGTTCACGCTCTGCGTCGCGAACCTTCTGAACGATGACCTGTTTGGCGGTCTGGGCAGCAATACGCCCAAAGTCAATCGGCGGCAGCGGATCAATCAGGAATTCACCAAGATTGATGTTTTCGTTGCGAATACGCGCCTGTTCGAGTGACATCTGGGTAAAATCGTTTTCGATTTCATCCGTAACTTCGACAAAACGTGCGAGTTTGATCTCACCGGTTTTACGATCGATGTGGGCACGAATATCATGCTCATGACCATATCTGGAACGGCCAGCCTTCTGGATGGCCTGTTCCATCGCGCCAAGAACCTCGTCACGATCAATGCCCTTTTCACGGGCAACGGCATCAGCGACCTGCAAAAGTTCCGGCCGCGGCATTCCCGAAGTGGCTTCCATATCCAACCTCTATTCTGCGTTGTCGTCAGCGCGGCGTTCACCGGTGACGTGCGCGATCAATTCATCCGTCAGAACCAATTTCGACTTTGCGATATCGGCCAGCGGCAACAAGACACGTTCGCCATCAACAATCAGGGCGACCGCACTATCTTCAATCCCATCCAGCAAACCGCTGAAACGGCGACGACCATTAATAGCCATCACCAGTTCGACCTTTGCCTCGAAACCCTTCCACACATCGAAATGCGTGGCACGGGTTAGCGGGCGGTCGATCCCCGGGGAACTGACTTCAAGGTGATAAGCACCTGAAATCGGGTCCTCGACATCCATAAGGGCAGAAACCGTACGGCTGATTTCGGCGCATTCAGTAACGTTGATGCTGCCTTTCGCGCCCGGGCGATCTGCCATGATTTGCAGGATATTATGGTCCTGTCCCGTCATGGAAACACGGACCAGTTCAAAACCCAGCGCGTTGATCGACGGCTCGATAATTGCCGTGACTTTCGCCATCAAAGGGTCTCTTAACATTTGTCCAATCAGCTCAGCCATGTAGCGATGCCATACCCCAAAAAGCACAAAAGAGCGGGCGCAAGGCCCACTCTTTGTCAGAATTTACAAAAAGCTTGGCCGCTTTATACAGTCGGTTTGCGCAGAAATCAAGTCGGGATACAGGCGGACCAAGCCATTCAACCCAAGGATTCTGCACAAGACAGCAATCCTGATCACTTCACCTTGCCTTACGCGCCGAATCTCGGCGTGAATGCGCAAACCACATTCCCGATCCGGGATGTCGCCGCCATAGGCAAAGCGTTGGTTTTCTGGTGTTAATCCACCGACATCGGCAAACATCACCCGCCTCAAATGCAAAGGATTGCGACATTGCGCATCAATCGGCTGAATTCTTTACGAAACGATAAAGACGCACATAAACCGCGATTATAAGCCATGCCCTGATCGCACGGCTGCCCTGAACCATCCGTTTTGTGCGTCATCTTGCACAAAACGGCTCAATCACACCGACTCCCCGGCCCAAACCAGTCAAACCGGTTTGAGAAGGCAATCAAGCCTGACGCGGTTTGCGGCGGAAGCGGAGATAATTGCATTTCTTGCCCTGACCCAGCGCCTTTTGCTCATAGCGGGTTTTAACCCAGTCGGCAGGCTGCAAACGCCAGTCATCGGGCCTTTCGGCCAGCCATTCGAAATCAGGATGGTTGTGCATATGCTGCAAGGTCCAGGAGATATATTGCATATCATCACTGGCCACCCGGAACTCGGCCCCGTCTTTTAGAATACGGGCAAGCAAGGCAAGATTCTTGGGCCCGATAAAGCGCCGTTCTGAATGGCGTTTTTTCGGCCAAGGATCGGGAAACAACAGAAACGCGCGATCAAAACAGGCATCAACCATCTTATAGAGCAACGGACGCGAGTCATCTGCGACCACCCGGACGTTAGTCAGATTGCGTTCATTGAGGTGACGCATCAGACTGCCGACACCATCCATGAACGGTTCTGCACCAATTATTCCAATATTTGGATTGGCTTCGGCCTGACCCGCAAGATGTTCTCCACCACCAAAGCCAATCTCAAGCCACACCTGATCAGGTTTGCCATCGAAATAGCTGTTGGGATCGACACCTTCAACATCCGGATAGCTGATCCCGATGCTTGGCATCATGGCATCTACCAGCGCCTTCCTCGAATCTTTCAGCGGCCGGCTGCCGCGGCGGCCATAAAAGTTCGGACGATCAGGTGTTGGAATCGGGCGGTCTTTATTGCGCATGGTCGTATCAGCCGGTCAGAGTCGGGACAAATCGGTCATTGCAGCATCGCCAACGAGATGGCCATACCGACAAAATCAAAGCGGGCGGCCCAATTTTCTGGGCCGCCCGCCTCATATCACGTCATGCGACTTTGGCAAATCGCACTTTTGCAATGCAGCTGCCTTATGATCAGGCGCCGAATGCGGATTTCAGTTCGCCAACAAGATCGGCACGTTCCCAAGAGAACTGACCGTCTTCCTGCGGCTGACGGCCAAAGTGACCATAAGCCGAGGACGGAACATAAATCGGACGGCACAGCGAAAGATGTTCACGGATGCCACGTGGGCTGAGATCCATCAACTGACGCAAAACGCCGCCAAGTTTCACTTCATCAACATTACCCGTGCCGTGATTGTTGACATAGAGTGCCAACGGCTTGGACACGCCAATCGCATACGCCACCTGAATCGTGCAACGTTCTGCAAGACCGGCTGCAACCACGTTTTTCGCAAGATAACGCGCAGCATAAGCAGCCGAACGGTCAACCTTCGTCGGGTCTTTACCAGAGAATGCGCCACCACCGTGCGGTGCAGCACCACCATAGGTATCAACAATAATCTTACGGCCGGTCAGACCAGCATCCCCATCGGGACCACCAATAACGAAACGTCCGGTCGGGTTGATGTAAATCTCATCAGCCGACGGCAACCAGCCTTCTGGCAGGGCCGCTTCGATGTAAGGCAGAACCAGTGCACGTACATCATCCTGACTCATGCCATCAGCATGCTGGGTCGAAACCACAACCGACGTCGCGCCAACCGGCTTACCGTCGACATAGCGCAGGGTTACCTGGCTTTTGGCATCCGGACCGAACTGGGCAGATTTGCCCGAATGACGGTCTTCAGCCATTGCGCGCAAAATACGGTGCGAAAACTGAATTGGGGCAGGCATCAATTCATCGGTTTCGTTACAAGCGTAACCAAACATAATACCCTGATCGCCAGCACCGAGGTCTTTTTCGCCAGCAGAATCAACGCCCTGCGCGATATCGGCAGACTGTTCATGCACATGGCATTCGATTTCGGCGGTCTTCCAGTGGAAGCCTTCCTGCTCGTAGCCAATTGCGCGGATGGCTTCACGTGCCTTTTCGATCATGACCTCTTTGGTCACGCTTTCAGGGCCACGTACTTCACCGGCAAGAACCACACGGTTGGTGGTCGCAAGCGTTTCAACAGCAACGCGCGAATCTTCATCCGCAGCAAGGAATGCATCAACGATGGAATCGGAAATGCGGTCACAGACTTTGTCCGGATGACCTTCCGAGACGGATTCACTGGTAAAAAGATATTCGGAAAGAGACATTAAGACCTTCTCCGGTAATGGGTTTCCAAAACTGGACCGGAGGGCTCCCGATACATTCTAATGTATCGATAGCGCCCACTTAGCCTTTTTTTGTGTGGTGGCAAGCGGTCCAAATCCGTCCACATGATGCAGCTATGTTTCAAACTGCATGTCGCTTTTGCCTGATCACAATTTGAAGGTCAAGCATCATCGTCGCAAATTCGTAACCGACTAATTGCATAGCTAGGCGGCCATGTTGCGCCAAAAGAAAAGACGCATTTCGTAACCTACGAAATGCGTCTTTGATTAACCTGCTGCACGGGAAATTTATTTCTGATCAGAATCAGTTGCTTGCAAAGCACCCATTGACTTGACCAGTTCAAAAATTTTCTTGCGCTGATTGGGATCGGTTATCCGGTAATAGGCGCGCACCAGTTCAAGCGTTTCGCGTCTATTCATCGGATCATTGTCAAACGGATCCGGGCTTTCGGACATTTCGCGGCGTTCATGGACCGATTTCGACGAAATTTCGTCAGGCATATCGTCAAAGAAGAACGATACCGGCACTTCAAGAACACGCGATAAATCATAAAGACGCGATGCACCAACACGGTTGGCACCACGTTCATATTTCTGGACTTGCTGGAACGTCAGGCCAATTGCCTCACCCAGTTTTTCCTGGCTCAGGCCAAGCAGGGTTCGGCGAAGGCGCACACGCGCACCAACATGTATATCGACAGGATTTGGTTTACCACTTGCAGTCCGGCCACGGCCACGACCACGTGTGTTTTTCACCATCGTGCTTTCATCCTTGGGCGACATAAAGTTGTTCCTTCTCTCACTCCGACCTACCCGTCCTTATTGAGATGGGACAATCTCTGGACGGTTTGGTGCGTTTCACAGCCGTCTAGAGGGATTTTGACACCCGGTTATATCCCATAACGAGAACGGCGAAGAAGGTAACAATACCGTAAAATAGAATATCCCGCCACAAATAATATACTGTAGTATGGTTTTTATCACTCAAAAGGGGGTGAACCATTACCCCCCTTGTTCTTAAGGGCAGGTCGGCCAGTTTACGCCCATACGGATCAAAGAAAACCGACACACCGGTATAGGCCGCCCTTACCAATGGCAGCCCTTCTTCGACCGCGCGAAAACGCGCTGCTGCCATATGCTGATATGGGCCCGCACTGTCACCAAACCAACCATCATTGGTCACATTCAACAGCCAATCGGGTCGATTTTCATCATCCGCTACGTTTCCGGGGAAAATGATTTCATAACAAATCAGCGGCGAAAAGCTGGGCATCCCGTTGACCGAAAGGGTCTGTGGCCCTGGACCGGCTGAAAAATCTGTCCCGCCGGCTGTCAATTTTGGCAGGGGTAGAATGGATCGGAACGGCACATATTCGCCGAACGGCACCAGATGGAATTTGTCAAAACTCGCGACAATCTCGCCACTGGCATCGATCACCTGAATGGCGTTCCACACCTTGTATTCATCCGTATCACGGGGATAGGTTCTGGGTGCGCCAGTAATCAGGATATCGTCTGGTCCCAACGTCTCTGCCATCTGCATTCGGGCCGTCGTTTGGGTTTCAACGAAAAAGGTCGCTGCCGTTTCTGGCCAGATGACAATACGTTTTTGGGACGGGCTCATGCCCTCAGGGCGTTGCGACATTTCAATAAGCTTGGTGAAATGCTGGTTTTGCAGTTCCGGGCGCCATTTGTCACGTTGCGCGATATTGGGCTGAACAACCTGAACCACCGGCACGTCCGGGGACAGCTCTGAAAGTGCAACGTCTGACCCAACCGGACCAACAAGTGACAACCGCAAGGCCCCGCCACCCCAAAGCATCGCCGCAATCAAAACACCGGAAAAGGCGACAATTCGCCCCCCTTTTCCCGAAATCATCGCCGCAGGCAGGGTCGCAAACAATGCCGTGACGAATGACAATCCATAGACCCCGACAATGGATGCAAATTGCATCGGGGCTGGATCAATTGCCCAGATATGACCCAACAGGTTCCATGGAAACCCGGTCAGGATATGACCACGCAAATATTCAGAAACCGCCCAAAACACAGCAAGCAACACGGCGCGCCGCACCAGACCATCTGTCAAACGCCAGCTTGCCCAAACGGCCAACATTGGAAAAATCGCAAGTCCGCCGCCAAGCCCAAGCAAGGCAAACGGGATCATCCAGCCGTAAATTTCCGGCTGAACCAAAAAGGCATGACTGATCCAGTAAAACCCTGCGGCAAAATGTCCGGTGCCAAACCACCACCCTGCCGACAACGCACCCTTGTTGCACCGGACACCTTCAAGGCTCCAAAGCAGGATCGCAAAGCAGACCGGTAAAACGGGGATCAAAAAGAAAGGCGGCAGCGCCAACACCGCAACCGCCCCGGCGATCAACCAGACAAAACGCCTGCGCCAGCCAGAAAGACCGGCCAGACGCGTCGCCACCGTCTTAATCATCCAATTTTTCCTGAATTGCCTGAATACTATGTTCATCCGCCGGGGTGAGCGT
The DNA here is from genome assembly GCF_050516545.1 of Thalassospira lucentensis. GTDB lineage: Bacteria > Pseudomonadota > Alphaproteobacteria > Rhodospirillales > Thalassospiraceae > Thalassospira > Thalassospira lucentensis_C. The sequence continues at coordinate 3,770,859 of NZ_CP191544.1, forward strand.
GTCCTGACGCACCATATGAATGCGCAATCTGCGAATTCGGCGCGGATCAGCATCAAGCACTTCAAACTGGATACCACTTGGATGATCAATCAGCTCGCCGCGGGCCGGAACCCGTCCGGCAAGCGAGAAGACAAGCCCGCCAAGCGTGTCGATATCTTCGTCTTCATCTTCGTCAAGCAAGCCAAAGGACAGCTTTTCTTCAAGGTCTTCGACCTCATAGCGCGCATCGGCAATGTAACATCCATCTGAAAGACGGATCAGTTTGGGCGTTTGATCAATGTCGTGTTCGTCATCAATCTCACCAACGATTTCCTCGACCAGATCTTCAATCGTGATCAGACCATCAATGCCGCCAAACTCATCAACGACAAGCGCCATATGCGTGCGTGACAACCGCATTTCCGACAAAAGGTCCAAAACACGGATCGCCGGGGAGACAAACAAGACCCGGCGCAACAGCGCCTGCAGACTAAATTCCCGTCCCGCTGCAACACAACCCAACACATCCTTGATGTGAACCATGCCGGCAATATCATCAAGCGTATCGCCATAGACCGGCAGACGTGAATGCGCCTTCTTGACCATCACCTCGACCAGTTCTTCAAGTTCGATGGTTTTGGCAACCGCCACGATATCGGCACGCGGGATCATGACGTCTTCTGCCGTCATGTCGCGAAGGGCAATGATGTTTTCAAAAAGGGACCGTTCGTGGAGCGAAACCGGCTCGTCGTCTTCTTCGGTCCGCTCGGCGAGTTCTTCAAGCGTATCGCTCAGCGATGCTTCGCCATTGCGGGACTTGCCACGCTTGAACCCCAGTGCCGAGGCCATATTACCCCATAAGGAGCCTGTTTCGGCGTCCTGATTTGTATCCTCGCCAGTGCGAGGGCGCATACTGTCGTGGTCGTCGTCGCGTTGACTGGTATCGTTCATGGGTCGGGTTCGACATCCTTTAATTCAAACGAACGCTGTATCTAGACCGGCCTATCTAAACCGGCTCATCTTCAATCGGGGCATAGGGATCATCAATCCCGAGGCCTGCAAGAATTTGTCGTTCAAGTTCTTCCATCTCTTCGGCTTCATCATCAACCATATGATCGTAACCGACAAGATGTAGCGTGCCATGAACGGCAAGATGAACAAGATGATTTTTCAAAGACTTGTTCTGCTCGATCGCTTCGCGGGCACATGTTTCACGCGCAATGACAATATCACCAAGCATCAAAGGCATATCAGGTGCCATCATGAAGGCATCGGCATCATCCGCGCTTTCAAGGGCGGCAAAGGACAACACATTGGTTGGTTTATCCTTATCGCGGTAATCCCGGTTCAGGATCTGCACCGATGCGTCATCAGAAAGACGCACGCCCACTTCAACCACCGGGGCAACAGATAAAAGCGACGCACCGTCGCCTTCATCAGCCGTGCCATCGGTTGGAACGGCATTTTCATCCCAAAGCGCACCGTCGGCCAGCGCCCCATCAAGGGCGGCAATCACGGCCGCTTCTATCGCGTCAATCTCGGCCTTTTGCCAAGCACCGGCTTCGACATCCAGATCAAGATCAAGCGGTGCCGTCATTGTCCGCATCCTTGTTGGCATCGTCCTTTTTGCCGCGATAGCCTTTTTTCAGCCGTTCGCGCAATTCGTCCGCCGCGTCATAGGCCTGAACGATCTTGGTCACCAAATGGTGACGGACAATATCGCGCTGATCGAACTTGATCGTCGCAACACCTTTGACGTCACCAATGGTTTCAAGTGCATCGCGCAAACCCGACTTTGTCCCGTCGGGCAAATCGACCTGCGTCATATCACCGGTAATCACCATCCGCGATCCTTCGCCCAGACGGGTCAGAAACATCTTCATCTGCATCGGCGTGGTGTTTTGGGCTTCATCAAGGATGACAAAAGCATGTGCAAGCGTTCGTCCGCGCATGAAAGCAAGCGGGGCGACTTCAATCTCGCCACTTTCCATGCGCTTGATCACGACATCGCCCGGAAGCGTGTCATGCAAAGCGTCATAAAGCGGACGAAGATACGGATCGACCTTGTCTTTCAAATCACCGGGCAAGAAACCAAGCCGCTCGCCAGCTTCAACCGCCGGACGCGACAGGATAATGCGATCCACCTGGCCAAGGATAAAGGCCTGAACGGCCATGGCGACCGCCAAATAGGTCTTACCCGTACCAGCCGGACCAATGCCAAAGATCAGCTCGTTATCAAGGATCGCCTCGACATAATCTTTTTGGCGTTTGGAGCGCGGCGAAATCCGGCGTTTTTTGGTCTGAATGGTCAGTCGTGATCCGCCAAACATATCTTTGGTCTGGCCGTTCCATGGATCTTCATCATCGGGCTCGGACAAACGGATCGCGCCATCGACGGTTTCACCATCAATCAGATCAATTTCCTTTTCCCGCAGACGCGCATAAAGCTGTGCCAGAACCTTTTTGGCTTGGGCAACTTTTTGGGCGTCACCGGTTAAGGTCACAACCAAGCCACGGCTTGAAACCTGCACCCCGGTTCCTTCAGAAAGGCGGGTCAGGTTCTCGGCCTGTGGTCCATAAAGGATTTGCGCAAGCGCATTATCTGAAAACTCAATTTTATCTTGGTCTTTGGTCGCAATCTTTTTCGGTGTGGGCTTTTTGGTCGCGACTTTTGGTTTGGTGGTTTTCGCAGAAGTGCCGCTCACGCAACGTTCCTTTCAGATTTCTGGTCGCTTTTCGGGGTATCGACCAGTTCGCCACCAAGGGAATTAGGCAGCGCTTCAGTAATTTTCAACCGCACGATCTGGCCCATTGCCGATTCCGGCAATCCGCTGACATGAACCGGCTGCATATAAGGGCTTTTACCAACAAGCTGGCCTTCAAGTTTGCCAAACCGTTCCAACAGCACATTCATTTCCTTGCCAACGCAGTTGCGGTTGAATTCAAGCTGCTGCTCGGCCAGAAGGGCCTGAAGGCGCATAATCCGTTCAGTTTTGACCTTTTCAGGTACCTGCAATTCCATTGCCGATGCTGGGGTTCCCGGACGCGGGCTGTATTTAAAGCTGAACGCCTGAATAAAGGTAATATCGCGCACGATATCCATCGTGTCTTCGAAATCCTTATCCGATTCCCCGGGGAACCCGACGATAAAGTCCGATGATAACGCCAAATCCGGGCAGGCATCTTTCAACCTTGCCACAACCTCGCGGTAATCCGCGCCATCATGTTTGCGGTTCATTGCCTGTAACACGCGGTCCGATCCGGCCTGTACCGGCAGATGCAAAAACGGCATCAGTTTATCAAGATCACGGTGGGCGGAAATCAGATCATCATCAACATCGCGTGGATGGGACGTCGTGTAACGAATACGCTCCAATCCTTCAATCTCGGCCAATTCGCGCAGCAAACGGCCAAGTGACCATTCCCCACCGTTCGGCGCCTCGCCGTGATAGGCATTTACATTCTGCCCCAAAAGGGTCAGCTCACGGGTCCCTTGGGCAACAATCTGGCGGGCTTCCTTGATCACATCCGCACCGGGGCGGGAATATTCCGCACCACGGGTATAGGGCACGACACAGAATGTGCAGAACTTGTCGCAGCCTTCCTGAATGGCCAGAAACGCCGAATAGCCTTTTTTCGATATCTGGGCGGGCAGGTGATCAAACTTTTCCTCAGCCGGGAATTCGGTATCAATGATCCGGTCACGGCCAATCGCGCGGTTTGCGCGCGCCACCATTTCTGGCAGACGGTGATAGGTCTGCGGGCCAAACACCATATCGACGATGGGTTCGCGCCGCATTAATTCCGCACCTTCGGCCTGCGCAACACAACCCGCCACCGCGACAATCATTTTATCGCCGCCATTGGCCTCTTTGGCTTCTTTGTGTTTGCGCACACGCCCAAGATCGGAAAACACCTTATCTGCTGCTTTCTCACGGATATGACAGGTATTGAGGATCACCATATCCGCATCTTTTGCACTGTCGACCGACTGGTATCCCAGTGGCGCCAAGACATCCTGCATGCGCTGACTGTCATAGACATTCATCTGACAGCCATAGGTTTTTACAAAAAGTTTCTTCGGTTCAGTCACACCAGATCCGTTTCGCTCTCTCAAAACGCCGAAAAGCGGTGTGATCTCTCACACCGCGCTTGAGTTCCGCATATTCATATGACCGGAACTTTCTGGACATCTCGATATCTGAATTCCCGGTCAGGTGAAACCCAATTTCACGCCAACCGGTTTATTATACGGCAAAACGGTCAGGAGCCGAACGTCGATCCGGACCAAACAGGCGAAAATCTTCTGAAATAATCGCCAGCGGTGAACACCCGATCAACTCACCAGACAAATCACTGTCAATCAGTTGAACCGGAACCCCTTGATGCAGACCACTCAATGCTGCCTGATGTCCACGGGCAACGCTGGCTTCACACATCCGGGCAAGTTCCTTACGGGACCCGGCCGCATCTGCCAGAGTCACGGGCGGATGAACCACAATTTCAACCGTCACCTTGCCGAGCGCGAGAAACTGCCACAAATGCGGGGCCAAGTCCATATCCCCGTACCAAGAATAGAACGCCCGCAAATCGCGCCCGATTGGCGCACCGTCCAGACGGGTGGCCGCAATTGAAACCGGTTGGAACTTTACCGGTGAGCCATCGGGCATGGCCCGTTCGGCCGATGCAAACAAAGTCGATTTGAACGGCAGAACCCGGTTGCCATCATTGCTGGTCCCTTCCGGGAACAGGATCAGTTTATCTCCACCCTGCAAGCGCTGGCATAACTGATCGTTCTGTTCGCGGGACCGCACCGCACGGCGTTCAACAAAGGTTGTGCGCGACAGTTTTGCCAAAACACCAAATACCGGCCAGCTGGCGACTTCGGTTTTGGCAATGAAACTGCCGCGGGTAAGCGCGCCTAACACCGGAATATCAAGATAAGACGCGTGATTGGCAACAATCACACCCGGACCATCCATCAAATCCCCGCCCGATACACGGACTTCGATATGAAGGATGCGCAGGCACAATGCGTGATAAAAACGCGGCAATTCATCCGCCAGACGCAGGTTAAACGCAATCGCCACCATCTGAACCGGCAGCAAGACCAACGTCAAAAGTGCATAGGCTGTCAGCCGCAGAGCGGCACACACATAGCAGTTCACGATACCCTCGCGGTCCGTTCGTAATGCTTGTAGTAACGATCCGTTACTTTTTCAGTCGGTAACACGATGCAAATGTCCGTGGTATTGAACTGATGATCAATCACCGCGCCATCACCAACAAAACCACCGAGACGAAGATACCCTTTGATCAACGGCGGCAGGTCACGCAGGGCCTGACGTTGATCAATGCCGCCAATCTCAGCCCGCAGCATCGGCTCATACCGTTCTTCGATGGCCCGTGGGCGCATGTCTTCGGGTGCAAGATGGTTGTGATGCAAATAGGTCAGCACATCCTTGAACGCATCCGGGTCTGTCCCGTGGAAGGACGCACAACCAAACATCAGTTTGATGTCGTATTTGAAAACATAGGCCGCGATGCCCTGCCACAAAAGCTGTAAGGTCGGCATGGTGCGGTAATCGGCCTCAACACATGAACGACCAAGTTCCATGATCTCGCCGGTTTCCTTTACCGCGTTCAGCATGCTTTCGATGTGGTATTCATCCGCGCTGTAAAAGCCGCCATGTTCATTGGCAACCGACTGGCGCAAAAGGCGATAGGTCCCAACCACCGCGTCCGGGCCAATGCCGCGACTATGGTCAAGAACCAGAAGGTGGTCGCAAAGCGGATCATAGTGATCAAAATCGCGTTCCTCGGCCGCCATTTCTGCGGTCGGTTTTGCACCACGTTCTTCGTAAAATACTTTGTAGCGGAGTTTCTGGCTGGCGAGAATTTCGTCTTGATTTTCCGCAAGGCGGACTTCAAGTCGTTGAAGCGGTCTTTCGTCGCGCATGACAACACCCTTTTGTTCATCTGCCCAGATTTTGCGCAAGATTTGCGTGAAGGGCGAGTGAAGGGTTTGTGAATAACGCGTAACAAAATTATGAAGGCCACTTGCCCGAATGCGCAAGTGGCCTTGAATTTAGTCAGTCTTAGGTGCAGTTGAAAGAGACGATTACTTGTCAGTCTTCAAAGGAACACCATAAAGCTCAAGACGATGCCCGACCAAACGATAGCCGAGCTCGTTGGCGATCTCTTCCTGAAGCTTTTCGATTTTGTCGTTTGAAAACTCGATCACCTCACCCGATTTCATATCAATCAGGTGGTCATGGTGCTCTTCGGTCAGCTCTTCGTAACGCGCACGTCCGTCACCGAAATCATGTTTCTCAAGAATATCCGCCTCTTCGAAAAGGCGAACGGTACGATAAACAGTCGCAATCGAAATCTTCGGATCGATGTCAGTCGCCCGGCGATATACCAGCTCTACGTCCGGGTGATCTTCGGACTCTGATAGCACACGGGCAATAACCCGGCGTTGACCCGTCATTTTAAGGCCCGCGTCGATGCATTTTTGCTCGATGGTTGATTCTGCAAGCATTGTTCTAATCTCGTTTCCGTTTCCGCCTGTCCCCAGCCAGGACTTCACCCCTAGGCTTCGCTCTCTTGTGGCTGAATATTGAAAAATCCGCCACATATCGCAAGGTTCAATTCACGATAAATTCGTATTCCCGCGACCATTTGTGCCAAAACCGGCATAATCGCATAATAACGGCATCTTCCTGTGTCCCACTTGCCACCCGTCAATAAGGGCGCTACTTCACATTTGCGCACCAAGGCAGGAGACCCGCATGGACATCAAAAACCCCGACCAGAAAATCGACATCACCAAGGATGTCTGCCCGATGACATTTGTTCGTACCCGCCTCAAACTTGAAACCATGACACAAGGTCAGGTTCTTGAGGTAACGCTGGGCGCTGGTGAACCGCTAAAAAACGTTCCGCGCTCGGTTACCGAGATGGGCGACGACGTCATCGAACTGGTCGAAATTGCCGAAACACCGGGAACCTTTCGATTAACAATCCGCAAGGGATAGTCAACCTCTCAGCTCCAATGCGGGCTTACAGTACAACAGGTTGATCTGCAAAACCACACCATTAATGTGGATATAGGAAATTTAAGGTCGGCGCTCAAGGTCAATCGCCCCAACCCAATACACAATGGCCATGGGTGTGTTCCATAACCAGCGCATCAACTTCACGACCGGACTTTCTGCGATAGTAATTCTTACGCCGTCCGACCTCTTCAAATCCGTATTGAAGATACAGTGCGATGGCCGGTGCATTGTCTTCGGCCACTTCCAAAAGCAACCGTCCAATGCACTTGTCGCGGAGCCGGTCAAACACCGCTGAAAGTAATTTTCGCGCCACACCTGATTGCCGCGCTTGTCTGCCAACCACGATGGTTACAATTTCGGCTTCATCCAGAACCGACTGGATCAGCACAAATCCCAACGGCTCGTCTTTGTCATGATTTGCCTCATTCCCGGGACGAAACGCCAAGAAGCCAAAGGCACCGGGCACATCAAGCAATCGAATGATGGCATCCGCATCCCAGCAATCTTCAAACCCTTCCTTATGCAGCGCACTGGCGACTTCGGCAAAGGCCGCCGTCAGCGGCACCACCGCAATCTGCGGGCGCTGTGTGGTGGCGTAATCTCGTTGTGCTGACGGGCTCATTTCTTTTTCTGGGGTCCCTGATCTTCAATGCGTCTTGCATCAGGTGCGCGTAAATACATTGGAACAGGCGGAAGGTTTTCACCACTCTCCCAACGTTCTGCTGCAATACGTGCAACATTGCCCGCGCGCGGCAAACCGGGCGCACTGCAATCATAAAACGCATCCGGCGCATGGGCCGCTGCGGTTAAAAGGCGTGGCTTTGCATCCCCGGCCAGCAATGTATCGCCCGGGGGCGCCATCATAAGCGCCTGACGCGGGGGAACACATTCTGCAGTGCTTAATGGCTTTTTACGGGCATCAAACGCCTGGGCAAAAACCTCGGATCGCTTGCTATCAAGGGCTACCAGAATATTGCGCCCTTGCTGATCCCGTTCGGATACGCCATAGGCCACCGCTTCAAGCGAGCTGACCCCGGCCACCGGAATTTTCCGCGCCAGACCAAGTGCACGTGCCGTCGAAAGACCAATGCGCATGCCGGTAAACGCGCCCGGTCCAACCGTAACCGCGATCCCGTCAACCTCGTCAATCCCGATCCCGGCGGCTTCAAGACTTTGGGCAATGAAGCTCATCAAATGTTCGGCCTGACCGCGATCCATATCCTCATACAATTCGCCTTTGACCTCGCCATTGATCAAAACGGCGGTCGACATGGAGGTTGATGCCGTATCGATGGCCAGAATTGTTGGTCCGACCCTTTCTGCCCTTGGCAAAGCCGTTTGCGATGCGACATGTTCTGCGCTATCTGATGAGTGCGACTGTCCAGTCAGCATCTTCTTTATGTAATCGGTGAACGACAAGAACAGGGAGCCTCCGGCGATGGCGCTGGTCGAAATTACGCCTTACGAATATGATGTCGAAATTGATATCGTCTATGCCACGGATCGCAATTTCACCGGGGCACCGATTTATACACGACCTGCCTGCTATCTTCACGCGGATGCAGCCAAATGCCTGAAAAAGGCTGCTGCCATGGCGCGTCGTCAGGGGGTCAAATTGCGCATTCTTGATGCGTTTCGGCCCCAGGAAGCACAACGTGCGCTTTGGAACCATTCGCCCAACCCCGATTTCGTCGCCAATCCGGATTTCGGATCGCCACATGGTCGTGGTGTGGCCATTGATCTAACGCTGATTGATCAAAACGGCAAGGAACTGGATATGGGGGCAGGGTTTGATGAAATGCATAGCCGGTCCTATCACGGCTCTGATTTGATCTCAAAACAGGCCGAAGCCAACCGTTTCATCCTGCTTGGCATTATGGTCAGCGCCGGATTTGAATTTTATACGCATGAATGGTGGCATTATCAGTTGCCCAATGCCGCATCGAAATACCCGACATTTTCCGATAGCGCCCTTGCCCAACCGATGATGGCATAATCAAACACCGCCAAAAGACGGTGGCGCTGCTCCCATAAGGAACAGCGCCACATGCCCAGATGATCGGTATGATCGGTATGATCGCGGGGAATAGTCGGCCACTTGCTTGATCAGCCTAACGTGATGGCTTGACCATTTTGTGGTTCAAACAATGACATCCTTGCCCCATCAATGAGAATCCGCGCATCGGCCCCGGATTTAAAAGGCTGTTCCGGGCCACTGCGTGCGGTCAGTTCCGATCCGGCAACGGCCAGACGAATATACTGGTCCGGGCCGGTTGGCTCAGCCAGCAGAACCCTTGATGCGATGCCTGCCGGATCAAACAAAAGATGTTCGGGCCGCGCCCCAAGGGTTAACGACCGCCCGATCAAATCGCGCGCACCAACCGGCACATCTACCAATGGCAAGGCACCCGCCCCACTGTCAAAAACGATGTCATCCCCACTTTGCATCAGCTTGCCATCGATGAAATTCATCGTCGGTGCGCCAACAAAACTGGCGACAAATCGGTTGGCCGGGCGGCGATAGACATTTTCGGGTGTATCTGCCTGCTGCACAGCCCCACGATCCAGAACAACCACGCGGGTTGCCAGCGTCATGGCTTCGATCTGATCATGGGTGACATAGACAATTGTTCGGCCAAGCCGTTCATGGAGGCGTTTAAGTTCAATCCGCATATCCGCACGCAGCTTGGCATCAAGGTTTGATAACGGTTCATCAAACAAAAAGACCGATGGTTCGCGCACCAACGCCCGGCCAATCGCAACGCGCTGCTGCTGCCCGCCTGAAAGCTGCGATGGCTTGCGATCCAAAAGCGGCCCGATCTGCAAAAGATCACCGACCTCGGCAACCTTTTGTTCAATCTGGTCTTTTGGCATGCCCCGCATCTTAAGGCCAAAGCCGATATTCTTGCGCACCGACATGGTTGGATAAAGTGCATAGGACTGAAACACCATCGCAATATCACGCTCGTCGGGTTCAAGGTCGGTCACATCGCGCCCATTAATGTGAATGGCCCCACCTGTTGCCGGTTCAAGCCCGGCAATCATATTCAACAGCGTGGATTTTCCGCAGCCCGATGGCCCCAACAAAACCAGAAAATCACCATCGGCAATTTCAAGATTGATGTTTTCCATCACGGTAAGGCCGGCATAGGCCTTTGTTACATTGCAAAGTTCAACACCATTCATAGCCATCACCCTTTCACGGCCCCCGCGGCAATACCGCGTACAAACAACCGTCCCGACAGCAGATAAACCGCCAATGTCGGCAACGCCGTCAGCATGGTTGCAGCCATATCGACATTGTATTCCTTCTCGCCGAATTGCGATCCGACAAGGTTATTCAAGGCCACCGTCATGGGCTGCCCTGATCGCCCGCCAAAGGTCAGGCCAAGCAGGAAATCATTCCAGATATAGGTAAATTGCAAAATCATCGCGACGCCCAGGATCGGCAGGGATAAAGGCAACATCACATGCCAGAACAACCGCCAGAATCCGGCCCCGTCGATGCGGGCTGCCTTAAGTAAATCCTGTGGCACGGTTTTGAAAAAATTGCGGAACATCATGGTGGTAAAGGCAATTCCCCAAATGACATGCACAAGGATCAATCCCCCGATCGAGCCGAAAATGCCAAGCTCGCGGATCATGATGATCAAAGGATAAAGCGTCACCTGTGGTGGGATGAACATGCCGACCAAAAGGGCGGCAAACATAAGGTTCGCCCCTTTCATCTTCCAGACCGCCAATGCGTATCCGGTAACAGCCCCAAGCCCAACCGACAAAGCCAATGCCGGGATAACGATTTTAACCGACGTCAAAAAGGATGATGAAAGTCCACCGCATTTATCGCCAAGTGTTTTCGCGCAATCGCCAAACCATGCCTTGCCCCAGGCGGCAAACCCCGGATCTGCGGGCAGGGTGAAAATACTGCCATTGCGGATTTCATCCATGGATTTAAGCGATGTCGAAACCATGATGAAAACCGGCGAAAGCACCATCAGTGCGGCAATACCCAGCAACCCATAAAGAGCCAGACGGTTATATTGCATGATCAATGCCCCCGCCCACCGCGCTCTTTGCGCAGTTCAAAATGGATATAGGGCGAAATCACCGCGATCACGGTACAAAGCAGGACAAACGCCCCCGCCGCACCAAGACCCAGTTCCTGTCGGTTCAGGATATGATCAACTACGAACCGTGCCGGCAAGTCCGATGAAAAGCCGGGTCCACCACCAGTCAATGCGACCACAAGGTCAAAAGCCTTCATGACAATCGCGCTCATCAGAATGAAAACCGTGAAGAATACCGTGCGCAGCATTGGGGTAATGACGTGCAGATACACCCGCCATACGGGGATGCCATCCACACGGGTTGCCTTCCAGATATTGGGATCAATATTGCGAAGCCCGGCCAAAAACAGCGCCATGCAAAGCCCGACCTGTTGCCAGATACCGGCAATTGCAAGGGTATAAATCGACCGGTCCGGGCGGACGATCCAGTTAAATTCGAAACTGGCCCAACCCAATGCCCGCACGGCTTCTTGTAGTCCAAGACCCGGATTCATCACCCATTGCCAAATCACCCCGGTAACGATGAACGACATCGACAAAGGCAACATGAAAACCGTGCGAAACAGGCCTTCGGCCTTAATCCCACGATCAATCAGGATCGCAAGCAAATAGCCAAACAGCATGCATCCACCAATGAACAACACACCATGAATGGCTAAGTTCTGCATCGCCGTCCACCAACGTTCATTGGCAAACAGACGGAAATATTGATCAAATCCGGTGAATTTATAAACCGGCAGCAAACGCGACCGGGTCAGCGAAATCACAAAAGTCCAGATGATGAACCCGTAAAAGCAAACGATCGTAATCGTCATAGCAGGGATCAACGCCATTCGGGCCGTCCATTGCGGCCGCCAACGTCGCCTGCCGCCCTGCGAAGGTTTCAACCCACCTTGTGCCGGTTCGGCCATGAATAATCTCGCTTCTTTGTAAAGACGCCGCTGCAAATGGAAATCGCAGCGGCGCATGCCTTGCAAAGTCTCGTTTCCCAAGCCCTATTTGGCGTTGGCAATAGCCTGACGGAATTGTTCCTGGCCCTCTTGCGGGCTCATGTCAGCACTGTTCCAGAAATTGGAGATGCTGTCATCAATTGCGCCCGAAACGGAACTTGGCACCCCAAACAATCCGGTGCTGACAAGATGGGTTTTTGGATCCTGAAGGGTTTTGATCGCCATTTGCGCACAGGAATCAAAACTGTCGGCCGGAACATCGAGACGGGCCGGGATCGAGCCTTTTTTCTTGTTAAAGGCAATCTGCACATCTGGCTCAAGCATCACTTGCGCCATCTTGGCCTGTGCCGGGGTGGCTTCTTCTTCGCCGTCCATCGCCGAAAAGGCAAACGCATCAACGGTCATGATGTAAGCGGTATCGATTGCCGGGGCAAATGCACAGCCAACCGTGCTGCCCGGTTCAACCCCTGCTGCAATGATTTCGCCCTTGGCCCAATCGCCCATGAACTGAAACGCTGCATCGCCTTTAATCACCATATTGGTTGCCTCGTTCCAATTCCGGCCGGGGCTTGATTCATCGACAAACGGTTTCAACGCGGCAAAGGTTTCAAACACTTTGCCCATGGTATCAGACGCCAAAAGATCGTCATCAAGGGTGCTGTAAAGCTTGGCATAAAAATCACGTCCGCCAACGCCCAAAAGGACGCTGTTAAACATGATACGTTCCTGCCAAGGCTGACCACCAAGACCAATTGGAATGATCCCGGCATCCTCAAGCTTTTTGGCCGCAGTCATGAATTCAGACCAGCTTTTTGGAACATCAACGCCAGCCTTTTCAAGGGCTGCCTTGTTAAAGAACATCCAGTTTTCACCGTGGATGTTAATCGGGGCTGCGATGTAATCACCATCATATTTCGCTGCTTTGACAATCAGCGGCGGCAGCTTTTCATCCCAATGTTCTTCACTGGCAATTTTATCGACATTGGCAAGCAAGCCTTGATCGGCAAGTTCACGAAGCTGCTGACCAATCGAAAACTGAAACACCGATGCCGGGTCACCACCCAGCATACGGTTGACGGCTGCGGCACGGGCATTGCCCCCACCTGCGATCGGGGTATCAACCCAAGCGCCACCTTTTGCTTCAAACGCCTTACGGACTTCTGCCAAGGCTGCTTGTTCACTACCCGATGTCCACCAATGCAAAACTTCTGCGGTCTGGGCGTGAAGCGCACCTGCAGAGACACCTGTGCTCAGAAATGCCGCGAGCACCGCGACCTTTGAGAATTTCTTCATAACGATGATCCTCCCTAATGGATACGTTCACGTCCGACTTCTTAATGGTCGAAAATTTGTAACGTTACGATTTTTTTTGATAAGCGCTTTATTCGCCCTTGTCAATCCACAAATCTCCCGCATAATAAGTCAAAATTGATGTGGCTATATTTTTTTTGCCTCATTTTTCGAAACGTTACGATTTTGGATGCATTCAATTGATGACACCCAAAACAGGGCAAGGAAGCAAACATGACCAATTCATTCCCCGACGGTTTCCGATGGGGTGTTTCGACCTCAAGCTATCAGATCGAAGGCGGTGCCGCAGATGACGGGCGCGGTGACAGCATCTGGGATACATATTGCGCAACTCCGGGCCGCGTCGCCAATGGTGACAATGGTCTTGTTGCTTGCGATCATTATCACCGCTGGGCCGAAGATCTGGATTTGATCAAGGGGCTAGGTGCCAAACATTACCGTTTTTCAGTCATGTGGCCACGCGTCATGCCAGAAGGTACGGGCAAAGTTAATGAAACCGGCATCGATTTTTACAGCCGCCTGATTGACGGCATGCTTGAGCGCGGGCTTGATCCTTGGCTGTGTCTGTATCATTGGGACTTGCCACAAGCCCTTCAGGATCGTGGTGGTTGGACCAACCGGGACATTGTTGACTGGTTTGGGGATTATACCGAACTTCTCGTCACGCGCTTGGGCGACCGGGTAAAGTCCTGGGTGACCTTTAACGAACCCAATGTCGTGGCCTGGATCGGACATGAAGAAGGCCGCCATGCACCGGGCATCACCGATCCACGTGCAGCAATGCGCGCCGCACATCATCTGAACCTGTGCCATGCACGTGCAACTCGGATCATCAAAAGCCACAATGCCGATGCACCGGTTGGTTTCGTTTTGCCGATGCACAAAGGCTATACATTGCCGCATCGCCAAGAACAGGACGCGCATCTGATCGAACTGTTCGAAGCGAAATGGAACGGTGTGTTCCTTGATCCGGTTTATTATGGCCGCTATCCCGAACTGATCATGGATCGTATGGAACCCCACATTCGCCAAGACGATCTGGAAGCGATTAAAACCCCGGTCGATTTCCAAGGGTTAAACCAGTATTTCCCAAGCTACATTCAAGCCGCCGAAGGCCAAGCATGGCCATTCAAGCATGCTGAACCACCGAAATATTTCCGCCGAACCGAGATGGGATGGGCGGTTGATGGGGATTGTTTCTATAAAACAATGAAAATTCTTCAGGAGAAGTACGGCAATCCTCCGGTCTTTGTCACCGAAAATGGCGGCGCCTTTGTCGATATTCCGGGGAGTGACGGCCGCGTTGATGATCAGGATCGCATTGCGTATTACACCGAATATCTTGGTGCACTCCTTCGTGCGATTTCCGAAGGTGCTAATGTTTTGGGCTATATGCCATGGTCGCTTCTCGACAATTTCGAATGGGCATATGGTTATGACAAACGGTTCGGGCTGGTGCATGTCGATTATGACACCCAGAAACGCACCCCAAAAGCGTCCTATTACTTTATGCGCGACGTGATTTCACGGAACTCGTTGCCATAGAACCTGCCGGGCGATTAGATTGTCCGACATATTCAAAGAACGGACCTGTATATGCCTGCAGCACGCCCCAACCTTCGCACCATTGCCGATCAGCTTGGCCTGTCGGTTACGACAGTGTCGCGTGCCCTGAAAGACGGCCCGGAAGTCAAGCCCGGCACAGTTGCCAAGGTAAAGGCGGCGGCGGCAGAAATCGGCTATCAGCCCGATGCCCGCGGCGTGATGTTGCACACGGGTAAAACCATGCAGGTCTGTTCTATTCTTTATTCTCCGGAAGTCGGCGACTATGGCGATCC
Organism: Thalassospira lucentensis; assembly: GCF_050516545.1. GTDB lineage: Bacteria > Pseudomonadota > Alphaproteobacteria > Rhodospirillales > Thalassospiraceae > Thalassospira > Thalassospira lucentensis_C. Next base: position 3,786,065 of record NZ_CP191544.1, read on the forward strand.
GGGCTTTCTCGCCCAAGTCGAAAGCCTTGCCCAAGGACTTGAGGCAGATCACTATACACTGGTGGTTCTGGCCCAAACTAGCGGCGAAGACCCGCTGGTACCGGTGCAAAAAATCCATACACAGCGCATGGCCGATGCGGTTGTGTTTTCGCGCACCACCCTGCAGGACAAGCGCGCTAAATATTGCCTGCAACATGACTTTCCGTTTGTCAGCTTTGGCCGAACCGAACTTCTCACCCCGCATGCCTTTGTCGACCACGATGACGAACAAGCCGCCTATGATGCGATCAAACGCCTGATCGAGGATGGTCACCGCAAAATCGGCATGATCGATCCGCATGAAGCTTTGACCTTTTTTGGCTATCGCAAACATGGGGCACGGCGCGCGATGATGGATGCCGGACTTGATCCAGATAGTCTGATCTGGATGTCCTCGGATGTGTCCGTGCGCGCAGCCCGCGAAGCAACCACCAAACTTTTCACCGATCAGTCTGATGTCACGGCCATTGTCTGCGCCAGTCAGATGACCATGATTGGCGCACTGGAAGCCTTGCTTGAACTGGGCATGGACACCATCCGCGACGGGATTGGTGTTGTCGGGTTTGGCGGCATGCCGTTCCGCATGCTGTCAAAACAGAAACTCACCTATTATTATCAGCCACAACGCCATGTCGGGGAGGTCCTTGCACGTCATCTACATGATCTGATGAACGGCACGGCACCCGAACAGCTACAGACATTACTCCCCTATCGCCGAATTGACGATCTGGCAGCATTCCGCGAAGGCGAAGATTTCTAAGCACAGACTTAAACCCGAAACCCGGTTTAAGTGTTTGTTTTTTGATGCTCCGGATTATCTGCATTTTCCGCATCACCCGTCCCGATCCAGTGCACCAGCATCATCTCTATGGGTTTCAGCACAATCAAAACGACAAGGGTCAGCACGGTGGCAATCACCACAATGTGCCAAGCAGCAAGCGCGCAGGCAATGCCAAGGGCCGCTGTGATCCACACCGTTGCCGCGGTTGTCAGCCCGGAAACCGACATGCTTTTGGGTTGGCGTAAAATAACGCCGGCCCCGATAAAACCAATCCCGGTCAAAACACCTTGCAACAGACCCTGCACCACGCGGGACAGGGCATCAGGATGGTCGATCAAATCCTGAAAATGCACCGCAACCACGGACACCACCGCAGCACCAAGCGCGACAAGGGCCAAGGTCCGCATGCCGGTTGGTTTGCCGTTCACATCGCGGTTAAGCCCGATCACCATGCCAATCACGGTTGCCGCGCATAAGCGCATCACCATATCGATGATGCCAATGTCAAAATACTTATCGGCTGTCGCGAAATAGGGAAGATCAGTCAACATAGATCGGGCCTGAAAAGTTTCGGGGACTCCTCAAACGTCAGGCGTTCGATGAATGTTCCGACTCCGTGTTTTTCTGACCTATTCCGATTGGCTTAAATATCGGCCTTCCCCGGACCGGTTCCGGGCAATACGCCCTTATCCATATCCCCGGCCTCGGCCATCAACCAGTCAAAGAAAAGCGCAATGCGCGGGTCACGGCCCGGCGGATCAAGCGTGATCAAAACGTAATCAAAGCCGGTTTGCACCATCCCGTGCGGAGCAATCAACCGTCCAGCGGCAAGGTCGTCATAGACCAGTGGCAAGGGACCAATTGCCGTACCAAGCCGGTTCACTGCTGCTTGCAGGGCGAAAAAGAAATGGTCGAAATATTGCTCGCTTGCCGGGGTAACCTCTATCGCACTGGCACGTTTCCAATTGTCCCACGCATCCGGGCGGGTGCGGGTGTGGAGCCACCGTGCGTTGGACAGATCAGAACCAAGAATATCTTGCCAACATTCCGGGTCACAGACCGGCCCGGCATATTCGCCCCATAAATGGGTGGTTATGTACTGTTCTGAAATGCCGTAATCGGCCCGACGAATGGCGACATCACAGCCATCTGAGAGCAAATCAACCGGACCACCTGCCAGCCGCAGATCAATGTTCAGATCCGGATTGGCTTGGCGGAACGCCCCCAGACGCGGCATCAACCATCGCATGGCAAGGCTGGGTTCGCATGACACGGTTAGTATCGGTGATGCACCGTCATGGCGGTGGATATCCTCAACCGCATGATCAAGACCATCAAGTGCCGTGCCGGTCGCCTTCAAAAGATGTTCACCCGCAGCCGTCAGCCAAACCCGCCGATTGCGCCGAACAAAAAGATCAACGCCCAAACGTTCTTCGATCTGGGCCACCGCCCGACTGATCGCCCCATGGGTTAAATGCAGTTCTTCGGCGGCGCGCGAAAAGCTTTGATGACGGGCTGCTGCTTCAAACGCTGGCAAGGCGGAAAGAGGAGGCAGGCTGCGTTTTCTGTGAATGTTACTCACAATATATCCCGGATTTTTTCGATTTTCAGGCGATGCATAGAGTTTGATACTCAATCAGATCACAGATCAATCAAATTCATCACATATGAAGGACCGGGATCATGCCCGCTTTATCAACCGATATCCTGTCGATGGAAATCATCGCCGTTGGCATCATCACCATCCTTGCCGTGATCAGCCCGGGACCAGATTTTGCCATGGTCACCCGCCTTGCGATTTCACGTGGACGCCGTGCGGGAGTCATGTGCGCAATCGGGATCGGAAGTGGGGTTTCCGTCCATCTTGCCTATACCGTAATTGGTTTGGGGGTTCTGTTTGCCAGCAATGTCTGGATTCTGACCAGCCTGCGCTATCTTGGCGCGGCCTATCTGATCTGGCTGGGGCTATCGGCACTTTGGCCTGATATCCGGCATCTATTGGAGGGGAAGAAACGGGAAAATACCGCAGATGTTAGCGCTAACATCGCCACAACATCATCAGCACCAGCAAGCCCGAATCATTATCGCAACGGATCGGCGTTCTGGACCGGATTTGCATGCAATGCGCTGAACCCCAAAACGATGCTGTTCATCGCTTCTCTGTTCAGTCAGGTGATTTCGCCCACCACACTGGTCATTCAGGAAATCGGCTATGGCATTTATATTGCGGCCTGCCACATGGTCTGGTTCGGGCTGGTTGCGGTTGCCTTGACCTTACCCGCCGTGCAGAGCCGCATTGCATCGGTCAAAATATGGATTGAACGCGCTGTTGGCCTTTGCCTTGCCGGGCTTGGCATCAAGCTTTTGGCAAGCTGAGATCAGATAAACAGCATTTCGCCGTTTTGTTTGGCATCGTTTAGGAACGTCACAACGCCACCGGTTTCAATCGCGATTTCATCGCGGGTGGCAGCGTCTTCCAGACCAAGGGCGCGCAAGCCCATCTCGCAGACCATGAATTTTCCATTCAGACTGACACAAGCCGATAGAAGTTCTTCAAAACTGCCAATGCCACGGGTGGAATAGGTCAGATCGATCGAGGTCGCGGTCGCACCTTGCGCATCGGTGCGCAAATGGCGCCAACCCGATGGGGCCAAAAGTGCGCGACTGGCTTCCATTGTGAAAAACAGGGTGACGTCACGCCCGGATGCCAGCGCAGCCGATGCCATTACGAGTGCGTAATGAACTTTTTCAAAGCTTCCGGAAAACACAACAAGCGAAAGTTTCTTAACGGTGTCCGTCTCAGTGGTCATGGATTGAAAGATCCTTGATTGTGGCGTTTTCTGAACAAAGCGGGCAGCCGGGATCGCGGGGCACTTTGATCTTGCGGAAAGATGCCGACAGCGCATCTATGATCAAAAGCTGCCCGGACAGGCCATCGCCAATGCCCATCAGTTCTTTTAGCACTTCTGTTGCCTGCATGCCGCCGATCATTCCGACAACCGATCCCAAAACCCCGCCCTGGGCACAGGATGGAATGGCATCCGCGGGCGGCGGAGCATGATAAATGCAGCGATAACACGGGTTCGGCGCACCTTGATGTGCCTTAAAGGTTGAGACCTGCCCGTCAAAGCGAAGGGCGGCACCCGATACCAAGGTTTTCCCCGCCATGTAGCAGGCATCATTGAGCAAAAACCGCGTCTCGAAATTATCCGATCCATCGGCAATCACATCATAATCACCGATCAAACCCATAACATTGGACGCATCAAGGCGGGTGTTATGGGCATGAACCGTAATTTCGGGGTTCATATCATTCATGGTCGCCCTGGCACTGTCGACCTTGGGTGCGCCAATATCGCTCATGCCATGGGCGATCTGGCGTTGCAGGTTCGATAGTTCAACCGTATCAGCATCAACAATGCCAATCGTCCCGACACCGGCAGCGGCCAGATACATCGCCAACGGCGATCCGAGCCCCCCCGCGCCAACAATCAGGACCCGACCGCGCTTAAGCTTCATCTGTCCTGTGCCACCGACCTCTTTAAGGACGATGTGGCGGGCATAGCGTTGCACTTCATTTTCGCTGAAATCGAAATCGGTCACGCGGGCAGGTTTCCTGTCAGGACGAATTAAAAAAGACGAGGGTTTGGATATAGCCTGCCGTTTATATCTCTCAAGGAAAAGATTTGATTTTTCATCGAATTGTCCGGATTTGGCGCAATGTCCGTGTCTGACTGGCCAAATTCTTCTGCCCCGATCAATGTCCAGTCGCGCACGACCGGATGGAAGAAACCCGATTGCCGATAGGCCTGATCAACAATGCCGTCATCTTCCAGCGCCTTTAGGCCACGGTTAAGGACAGCAAGCAGATCAGTGTTGTCGCTGACGGTCTTGTTGACCGCAAAATGGCGGCTTCCCGCCAATGCGATTTTAAAACCGGGAATTGGCAGCATCCGAACCCCGTCGACGACAAGTTCCATCTCAGATCCGGGTTGAAATGGTGCGAGAAGAAAATCAGCGCGGTCATCGGCAATAAATTGAACCATCAATTGCCAGGTTGGCACATGCACCAAATCTGAAAAATCAAGCTTTTCCAATGCATGCCAATCCGGTTTCCATGTTCGGTTTGAAACGGCCCGCATACGCCGAATATCAAGAAGGCTATGCACACGAAGCCGGTTTGGATTGTCCGCCAACATGTAAAACCCGGCCTCAAACCGACCAACCGGAATAACCGGGTGCGATGCGATCATGGTTGCCCCGTCTTCTTCGATGTCACGTCGCCAGACAGATGATCCGGAAATGTCCGCCTCACCGACAGAGATCATTTGCCGCATCCGGGCGTAATTCCCCCCGCCAATCAATGTCATCGCACCTGTCCAACCACCTCTGGACAATGCCTGCTGCACAAGGACGATTTCGACCACATCACGGCGACTATACGGACCGCCAAAGTCGGTAATTTTAGAGAAGGTTCGACCATTGAGAAAACGTTCGTAATCTTCCAGCACATCGTCTGCGACAACAATGCGCAAGGCATCTTCATCTCCCTCAGCCAGTACTGTTTTGATTTCGAAACAAAACACCATAGACACCACAATCGCCATCCCCAATAGACGTGACAGGGTATCTTGCGTGTTCTTTTGGCCGGCTGTCTTCATTCGGAACCTCTAATCTTCGTTCCTTTCAAATTGGGGTGGGGCCGCCCAACATCCAGTAGCCATATCATTAAGCCATAAAAAAAGGCCCGGTGTAACACCGGACCTTTTGCATTGTGTTGCTGTGCGCCGTTTAGGCAAATTGTTATTGCAGACCTTCAAACAAAGCGGTCGACAGATAACGTTCGGCAAAGCTTGGAATGATGATGACAATCCGTTTGCCGGCATTTTCCGGTTTCTGACCAAGCTCGATCGCAGCTGCAACCGCCGCACCAGACGAAATACCGGTCGGAAGACCTTCAATCGCCGCCAGCTTGCGGGCCGTGGCAAAGGCGGTTTCGTTGCCAATGGTCATGACCGTATCGATTACATCGGTATTGAGATTGCCCGGAATGAACCCGGCGCCAATGCCCTGAATTTTATGCGGGCCCGGCGCGCCACCGGAAATAACCGGGCTGTCTTCGGGTTCGACGGCAACGATCTGGATGTTCGGATTATGCTTTTTCAGCACTTCACCAACACCGGTCAATGTGCCACCCGTGCCAACACCCGACACAAAGATATCAACGTTACCGGCGGTATCCTTGATGATTTCCTGAGCGGTCGTGTTGCGATGAACTTCCGGGTTTGCCGGATTGTCAAACTGCTGGAGCATGACCGCACCGTCAATTTCGGCAACCAGTTCTTCCGCACGGGCAACCGCCCCTTTCATGCCTTTGGCAGCCGGGGTCAGATCAATCTGCGCCCCAAGCAGCATCAGCATCTTGCGACGTTCCAGCGACATGCTTTCAGGCATGGTCAGGATCAATTTGTAGCCCTTGGCCGCTGCAACAAATGCCAGCGCAATACCGGTATTGCCCGAGGTTGGCTCAACAAGGGTTGCACCCGCTGCAAGTTTGCCTGATTTCTCAGCGTTTTCAATCATCGCCAGACCAATACGGTCCTTGACCGAGGCCAGCGGGTTGAAGAATTCAAGCTTGCCGATCAGATCAGCTTTCACGCCTTCAGCCTCGGCCAGACGTGAAAGGCGCACCAGTGGGGTTGCACCGATGGTGTCGATAATGCTGTCGTAAATCTTGCCGCGAAACTCAGTCATGTTTTCCTCGCACGTTTTGTATTTATGCCATCAAGCACATGTTTGAACTGTATTTATCTCGCTATCTATCCAAGTCAAATGGGATAGCAGGAATTATTACATCAAAGCACGTCAGACGGCATTCCTGATGCCTGTAGTTTTAAGTGAACTGCAGCAGTTTCTTGTTGATTGACGATACAATAAACCACCGCGGTTCCAGAAGATTAAATGATGAAATCTGGTGATTCTTCGATCCCGCTGCGCAAGCCGGCATCACGTGCCCGATTGCACAGGTCTTCGACCGTGATTTTTTCAAGCTGCTTCATCATTTCGTCCTGCAATTCACGCCAAAGCGGGCGGACGACTTCCTTGCCCAATGGCGAACCGGCCGGATCTTCGATCGGATCATCGGATGTTTCCATCGACCGAATCACGGATACGATATCGGCCAAGGTAATCCGGCGACGTTCGCGCGCCAGACGATAGCCACCGCGCGGACCGCGCACACCTACAAGAATGTCAGCGCGCACAAGCTGCTGCAAGGTCTGTTCAAGGTAACGTTTCGGGATGCCTTGACGGGCAGTAATGTCACGGCTTTGCACCGGTTCCCCCGCAGCGTTATAGGCAATGTCCACGACCGCCTCGATCGCAAACAACATCTTTTTTGATAGTTTTAGCATCTTCTCACTTTACTCCCCTTGCGGCCCGACCGTCCCCCCAGACGGTATGCGAACCTGATTTCGACAGAGCATCCTTGCATCACACAAACGGCCAGTTTTCACGCCGTTATGCGACAGATTTATTTGACCGGGCTTGCCGTACCGGTCGACCCGAAACCACCCGCACCACGGGCGGTTTCATCAAGATGATCAACAGCACGCCATGCCACCTGCGTGATCGGTGCGACCACAAGTTGCGCAATGCGCATGCCGCGTTCAATTTCAAACGCCTCTTCGCCGTGGTTGATCAAAATGACTTTGATCTCGCCGCGGTAATCCGCATCAATCGTGCCCGGACTGTTCAAAACGGTGACACCGTTTTTGGCGGCCAGTCCCGAACGCGGGCGGACCTGTGCTTCAAACCCGGCTGGCAGCGCAATCGCAATGCCGGTTTCAACCATTGCCCGTTTGCCCGGTGCCAGAACCAACGTGCCATCAATGGCGGCCTGCAAATCGACGGCGGCTGATTGCGCGGTGGCATAATCGGGCAGGAGCAAATCCGCCCCATGAGGAAGCTGTTTCAGATCAACGCGAAGAGCCGACATATTCTATCCTTATGATCGCCCGGTCGTGATGCCGGGTATGTATTTCTGATCCCGACGGGTAAAGCCCGCGTCAGGAAAAATGGTCAATGATGCGCGCGGCCAAAGCCCGGGCAATGCCGGTTTTGCTTTGACGTGGCCAGCACTCATCGGTTTTTTCATCTGCGCCTGAAATCAGGCAAATCTCGTTTTGATCGCCGCCAAATGTGCCGGTATCGGGGGCAACATCATTGGCAAGAATCCAGTCACATCCTTTGCGCGTGCGTTTGGCGCGCGCATGTTCCGTGACATTTTCCGTCTCGGCAGCAAATCCGATCACAAGGCTTGGGCGCGATGCACCAGCCGCACTGATGGTTGCCAGAATGTCGGGATTTTCCGAAAGTTTCAGATCGGGAATACCCCCCGACCCATCCTTTTTAAGCTTCTGCCCGGCTTCTCCCGCCGTGCGCCAATCCGCCACGGCAGCCGCACAAATCGCAATTTCAGCCGGAAGGGCGTTTTGAACCGCCGCCAGCATTTGACGCGCCGTTTCAACCCGCACAACCTTTACTCCCGCCGGATCAGGCAAGCTTACCGGACCAGACACCAAGGTCACCTCCGCCCCTGCATCGAAAAGGGCTTGGGCAATGGCATGGCCCTGCTTGCCCGATGATCGGTTGGCGATATAGCGCACCGGGTCAATCGGCTCATGGGTCGGGCCGCTGGTAACCACAGCCTTTTTGCCTGCAAGCGGTTTGGGCGCGTCTTGGGCATTAAGGAAATCGAGCACATGTGCAATAATTTCGGCCGGTTCGGCCAAACGACCAGATCCAAATTCGCCACAGGCCAGATCGCCAGAAGACGGTCCAACCCGGATCACACCACGCTTTTCAAGCGTTGCGATATTGGCCTGGGTTGCCGGATGGTTCCACATCTCGACATTCATGGCCGGGGCGATCATGACGGGTTTATTGGTCGCCAAAAGGGCAGTGGTTGCCAGATCACCCGCCTGACCGGTTGCCATTTTTGCCAGAATATCGGCACTTGCCGGGGCGACCAGAACAAGGTCAGCCTCACGCGACAGGCGGATATGGCCCATTTCGGCTTCATCGGTCAGAGAAAACAAATCCTGATAGACTTTATTCTCGGTCAGGGCCGCCACAGAAAGCGGGGTCACGAACTCTGCCCCGCCTTTGGTCAGGATGGCGCGAATGTTGATTTCGCGGTCTCTTAGCCGACGGATCACCTCAAGAACCTTATAGGCAGCAATCCCGCCGGAGATGATCAGAAGGATATTCTTTCCTGTCTGCACTGTGATTACCAATTAATTACGGTTAAGAAGTGTGGTTAACCTACATTGTCGCATTATCTGGCGCAAGCACCCAAAGATGAAATGAAAAACGCTATGCCCCCAAAGGGTACATAGCGCATTTCTTTATTAGGTTTATTAGCATGTTAGACGGGTTTGTTCACCCGGTCTTATGGCACTGTGTACAACATGCCAAACCAGTGCCAGCGCTGCTCTGCACCCATTGCCGTGCAGTTGATCCGCCATCGCCCGGATGCCACCGGACCATCAAGACGGATTTCAACCCGCTCATCGCCAAGCCGGTTCATGGTTGCAGCCCCATCAGACGGATAGCAGGCAACATTCGGTGCCGGTTCTTTTAAGGTGAAACCAAAGGCAGGCGGATTGCGCGTCAGGGTGTAATCGCCCGGCGTAATGTCACTGACACGCAGCGGCAGTGAATTTGCCGCCAGTGTAAAGCGATCCATCGCGCCGTAATGCTCGTTCAGCGCAAAGCGCGGCAGATACATGAAATCTGACTCATTGCTCATCGCACCGCTTTGCTGGCCAAAGGCCGCTTTGTATCCGGCTTCCTTGACCGCCGCAATCACATCGGCATTTGCTTCGCCGTATGGATAGGCAAAGATGTCCGGTACAAAGCCCAATTCTTCCTGAAACCGTTCGGCTGAATGGGCAAGTTCGGCTTTGACTGCTTCGATATCAAGTTCAGGCAAATGGGAATGGTGTTGGCTATGGCCGCCAATCGTAACCCCGGCCTTGGCCATTTCACGCAGCATGTCCCAGGTCATGTAATTGGAAAAACCGTCATCGACCTGTTGGCTGGACACAAACACCGTGAACGGCATGTTATGGGCGCGGAAAACCGGCCAAGCGTCCTGATAAACTGATCGATAGGCATCATCAATCGTGATGCCGATGGTTCGATCCGGCAGACCGTCGCCCTTTTCCAGTGCAGCGACAATTTGCGGAACGCCCACCACCGTATAACTGCCATTGGTCAGTTCTTTGATATGCGCCTTGAACTGATCAATCTTGATGTTGGTTGACGGATATTCATTTTCGCCAAAGCGGTGATACATGAAAATCACCGACGATGTGGCATCACCAGTTGGCACATCAACCATGTCCGCAGGCGCAGCAGATGGCGCCGTGGTCGGTGTATCGGCCGGTGCCATTTCATCTGTCTTGGTTTCAGCACTGCCATCCCCGGTCATCGCATCGTCTGCGACCGGCTGGGGGTTTGATGTATCAGTCTGTGCAATACCCTGCCCTGATGCGAATGTCAGCCCGATGGCAAATGACATTCCAAACACCATGCTGCGCAGCATGAACCGACTATCCACAAGCATCGACTCAGAGGACGATTTTTGCCCTTTGGCCTCAAATTTCATTTTGGTTTCCAGTCTTCATCCAACCACTCCAATCAGGGCCTGAACACAGTTCTGATCCTGTGCCCTATGGTCATGCCGTTTGGTCATTGGCCATGGGCGGCGTCCCGTTTGCCGGGATCGTCTTAGCGATGAAAAATACCAGTGAACCAATTGTTTTTCCATATTTCATATAGATACTTGCGAATTGGTCCGTTGAAGCTACCTTTGAAACAGGTTCACACCCGTCAAAAAATGAGGCCCCATGTTAAATTCTGATGCACTTGATCTTCTGTTCCACAATGGTCGAACCTATAGCGCCTGGCAGGATCGCGACGTCGAAACAGATCTGCTTAAACAGGCCTGGGATTTGACCGTTCTGGCACCAACAAGTGCCAATTGCGAACCGATGCGCGTCGCATTCATCAAATCCATTGAGGCAAAAGAACGCCTGAAACCCTGCCTTGCCGCCGGGAATGTTGATAAGACAATGGCGGCACCAGTGACCGCAATTGTCGCACAGGATCTGGAATTTTACGAAAATCTGCCGGATCTGTTCCCCCATACCGATGCAAGGTCATGGTTTGCGGGCAAAGAAGACGCAATCAAAGCCACCGCGTTTCGCAACAGTTCGCTTCAGGCAGGCTATTTCATTCTCGCCCTTCGCGGTCTTGGGCTTGATTGCGGTCCGATGTCTGGATTCGACAATGCAAAACTCGATGCCGAATTTTTTGACGGAACCCCGATCAAAAGCAATTTCCTGATCAATATCGGCTATGGCGATCCAAAATCGCTGCATGGCCGCACCCCGCGCCTGACATTTGATCAGGGGGCCGAGATTCTCTAACCCCGCGTTTTTAAAACCTCTTTTAAGATTTCTTTCAAAGGGCCTCCGCAATCGGTGGCCCTTTTGCGTTCCGGTTAGATGATGATCTATGGCATTTGCGTACCTGATGAACCCTCGACGTTTTTTTTCAATCGATGGAACGGCTTGAAAACTGTCATCAAACTTTTATTTGATCTTTACCGGCCCATAACCATTTTAGGTCCACTTTTAGTCGCGCGTGCACTAGAAGATCAGAATATTACGAAACAGGAGCGTTAATTGGGTTTCCGCCAATTACTACTTACAGCTTTGGCCGTTGGCTTTCCGGCAGGCATTGTCTTTATCGTCCTGGCGGCGATGGAACAACTTGGCTGGGGCATGGCTGTGCTGTCTGCAACGCTTTCCTGGATTGGCATCTTTGCCGTGCTGCGGGTGTATTTCGGTGATTTACGCCGGGTGGCACGATATGCCACGGACCTGCGTGACCGGTTTAGGGGAACACCCCCGCAAACAATCACGTTTAGCGCCGCCTCTGAACTTTCATCGCTTTATACCCAGATTGCCGCAGCGTTCCGCGACCGTATTGCCCTGCTTGAGGCGCAAACAAGCACCGATGCCGAAATTCTGGATCACTTGCCGAACCCGGTGGTGATGGTCAATCGCCACCGTGTGGTGACCGGCTTTAACCAAGCGGCCAGGGGACTGTTTCACAATCTGGAAACCGGACGTGACCTGACACGGTTTATCCGTGATCCGATCTTGCTTGATGCGTTTGATGATGTCGCCAACAGCCGCGAAACCATGAAACATGCCGAGTTCGTTCTGGCCAGTGACGCGCACCGTCATTTTGACGTGCTAACGGCGCGCCTGCCTGCTGCGACCGGAGACCGGAACTTTGTGCTTAGCTTCTCGGACCTGACGGAGCTTCGCAAACTTGAACAGATGCGGGCCGATTTCGCCACCGATGCCGGACATGAATTGCGCACCCCTTTATCTGTTGTTCTGGGCTTTATCGAAACGCTGGAAGGTCCGGCCAAAGATGACCCGGATGCGCTTGGGCAGTTCCTGCCGGTCATGCGTGATCAGGCCCAGCGCATGCAGCACCTGATCGAAGATTTGCTGTCCTTGGCGCGGATCGAGCTGAATGAACATACCCCACCATCCGAGGATTGCGACGTTGGCAAGATCGTTGGCAAGGTTGCCGAAACCCTTGCGATGAAGGCCGATGCCAAAAGCATGAAAATCCGCGTCACCCGCGAACTTGAAAACACTGAAATGGTGGGCGAGGAAAAGGAACTAACGCAGGTCTTTGTCAATCTGGTGGAGAACGCCCTGAAATATGGTCATCCCAACACCGATGTCGAAGTCACCATCAGTCTTGCCAAAAACCCGCCGGGTGCCTTGGCGCGGTTCCGTCATGAACGGATCATGGCCATTGCTATTCGCGATCATTCCGACGGGATTGCACGCGAACATCTGCCGCGCCTGACCGAACGGTTTTACCGGGTTGATACTGCGCGATCCCGCGCCGTTGGCGGAACGGGCCTTGGCCTTGCCATCGTCAAACATCTGGTGCAACGCCACCGCGGCACGATGCAAATCGAAAGCGAGAAGGGTGTCGGATCGGTCTTTACCGTCTATCTGCCGGCTAAAACCGGCGGCAATGTTCGCAAACTGCATTCAGCTTAAAATTGATAGATCGATCTTCTGACGACTATCAAAGAAAAGGCCAGCACCGAAATGCTGGCCTTTTGCAAATCCTGTGCAATCGAATGTTTCGATTACAGAATAAACTTTGAAAGATCGGTATCCTTGGACAGTTCTTCGACCTGTTCGCGGACATAGGCGCCATCGACCTTAAACGTCTCACCAGCGCGATCGGTTGCGGTAAAGCTGATATCATCCAGCAGCTTTTCCAGCACCGTATGCAGGCGACGTGCGCCGATATTTTCGACCGATTCATTCACGCTGGCCGAAATGCGGGCAATTTCGTCAATCGCATCATCGGTGAAGTCCAGTGTGACTTCTTCGGTGCCCATCAAGGCAATATATTGCTTGATCAGGGATGCTTCCGGTTCCATCAGGATGCGGCGGAAATCGGCTTCGGTCAGGGCTTTAAGTTCAACCCGGATCGGCAAGCGACCCTGCAATTCCGGCAGCAAATCCGATGGCTTAGCCAGATGGAACGCGCCAGAACAGATAAACAGGATATGGTCGGTTTTGACCGTGCCATGTTTGGTCGAAACGTTGGTTCCTTCGATCAAAGGCAACAGGTCTCGCTGCACACCTTCGCGCGATACATCGCCACCGCGCTCTTGGCGGGCGGTGATTTTGTCGATCTCGTCCAGGAACACGATGCCGTTCTGTTCGACATTATCAATCGCCTCGGCGGTGACTTTGTCCATATCAAGCAACTTGTCGCCTTCTTCATCGATCAGGCGTTCCATGGCTTCTTCGACGGTCATGCGTTTGGGTTTGGTGTTGCCGCCAAATGCTTTGCCGAACATGTCGTTCAGGTTCAGCATGCCCATCTGCGCCCCGGGCATGCCCGGAATTTCCATGGTCGGCATGGAGGCCGCGCTGCTTTCCTGAACGTTGATTTCGATCTCTTTTTCCTGAAGTTCGCCTTCACGCAACATTTTGCGGAATTTCTGGCGGGTATCAGGGGAAGCGTTTTCACCGACAAGCCCATCCAAAATCCGTTCTTCAGCCTGCATTTCGGCCTTGGCACGGACTTTCTTGCGCATGGTTTCGCGGGTCAGATCGATGGAAACTTCGACCAGATCACGTACGATCTGTTCAACATCGCGCCCGACATAACCGACTTCGGTAAATTTGGTCGCTTCGATCTTGATGAACGGTGCGTCGGCAAGCTTGGCCAGACGCCGGGCAATTTCGGTTTTACCGACCCCGGTCGGGCCGATCATCAGGATGTTTTTCGGCAGAACTTCATTGCGCATGTTTTCGTCAAGCTGTTGACGGCGCCAACGGTTGCGCATCGCAATGGCGACCGCGCGCTTGGCGTCTTTCTGACCGATAATGTGACGATCAAGTTCCGAAACCGTCTCACGCGGGCTGTAATTTTGGGTCATTGTAGGGTTCCGTTTTGTTATTACGACGAATGCGGTATCAGGGCCCGAAACGGCACCCTGTTTATTTCGCATCCTCGATTTTTTCGAGCGTGACACTGCCATTGGTGTAGACACAAATCTCACCGGCAATCTTCATTGCCTTGCGGGCAATTTCTTCAGCACTCATGTCCATATCAATCAAGGCACGGGCAGCAGACAAGGCATAATTGCCACCTGATCCGATGGCGATAATGCCGTCTTCAGGTTCCAAAACATCACCCTGACCGGTCAAAACCAGTGACACATCCTTGTCGGCAACCGCCATCATGGCTTCAAGCTTGCGCAGGTAACGATCAGTGCGCCAATCCTTGGCCAATTCAACACAGGCGCGCATGGTTTGGCCCGGATGACGGTCCAATTTGGCTTCAAGACGCTCAAGCAAGGTAAAGGCATCGGCGGTCGCACCGGCAAAACCAACAATGATTTCGCCCTTGTTGCCGATCCGGCGTACCTTGCGGGCATTGCCCTTGATCACGGTTTGGCCAAGCGATACCTGACCATCGCCAGCCACGACGACTTCGTTGCCCTTGCGCACAGACAGGATCGTTGTGCCGTGCCAGCTTTGTTGTTCGCTCATGAATTATCCTTGAATATCATCCAATGCTTCGACCAAGAGTTAGCACGGCAGGCGTCCCGGTCAAGGGCAGAAGCCACCCGGCCCCGATCGGAAAACCTTCATTGCGTGGCAAACAGTGTTTCAACGCAGTGATGCATAAAAAAGTCAAAGCACAGTTTCCCAACATGCTTTACCCTTAACCACCAAAAGAATTTCCAGAAACACAGGACCAAAAGCCATGAGCCGCAACGATCTTTCCCAAACCCATCTTGGCAAATGCATTCTTGCCGGACAGGGCAAAATCAAGGCGGATCTGGTCCTTCGCAATATCGGGTTGCTCGATGTCATCACCGGCAAGGTCACTGTGACCGACATCGCAATTGTTGGCGATCGGATCGTCGGCACCCATGACAGTTACGCCGGTGAAACCGAAATCGAGTGCACCGGCAAATTCGCGGTTCCGGGCTTTATCGATACCCATCTGCATATCGAAAGTTCGCTCGTCACCCCGCTTGAATTTGACCGCTGCGTGTTGCCGCACGGTGTAACCACCGTTTTGTGTGACCCGCATGAGATTGCCAATGTGCTGGGTGCTGAAGGCATCAAATATTTCCTAGATAGTGCCGAACAGACCATCATGGATGTGCGGGTTAACCTGTCATCCTGTGTGCCTGCCACTGCCTTTGAAACCGCAGGGGCGCGGCTTGAAATCGACGACCTTTTGCCGTTCCGCAGCCATGAAAAGGTCGTCGGTCTGGCCGAATTGATGAATTATCCCGGCGTGCTTAACCTTGATCCGGGCATCATGGCCAAGCTTGAAGCCTTTCAGGATGGGCATATTGACGGCCATGCGCCGCTGGTGCGCGGGCTTGACCTTAATGGCTATATGGCCGCAGGCATTCGCACCGACCACGAAGCCACATCCGCCGAAGAAGCCCGTGAAAAACTTGCCAAGGGCATGGCGATCCTGATCCGTGAAGGATCGGTTTCCAAGGATCTTGAAGCACTGGCTGAAATTCTGGACGAAAACAGTTCAAGTTTCGTCGCGCTCTGTACCGATGACCGCAATCCGCTTGATATCGGCGAAGAAGGCCATCTTGATAGTCTGGTGCGCCGTTTGATCGGTCATCTTAAAGCCCGCAAGTGCCCGATCCATCATGCGTACCGCGCCGCATCGCATTCGGCTGCGCGCATTTTCGGCCTGCGCGATCGTGGCTTGATCGGGCCGGGCTGGCGGGCAGATATCGCGATTCTGGATGATCTTGATACCTGTAATGTTGTCGATGTGATTGCCGCAGGCCGCCTTGTCACCAATGATCTGTTTGCCAGGCGCAAAACCATTGCCCCGGTCGGACTATCCTCGATGAAGGCAACACGCGTTGATCCCGCTGCCTTTGCCTGTGATCCCAAACCGGGGCAAAACCAGACCCCGGTGATCAAGGTCAAACCGGGTCTTATCCTGACCTTCCGCGACGAAGCCACACTTGAAATCGGCGATAACGGCTTGAAACCCGATCTTGCCAATGACGTGATCAAGGTTTCAGTCGTTGAACGCCATGGCATTAATGGCAATATCGGACGCAGCTTTGTGCGGGGATTTGGTCTGAAACGCGGGGCAATTGCATCATCCGTCGGCCATGACAGCCACAATATCACGGTGGTTGGGGCCGATGATGCCGATATGGCGGCCGCCGTGAACCGCCTGATTGAAATGGGCGGCGGCTTTGCCGTTGCCGATGGCGGAAAAGTCACCGCTGAACTGGCCTTGCCGGTCGCAGGTTTGATGAGCCTTGAGCCGTTTGAAGTGGTTGAAAAAGACCTGATTACGCTACGTGCCGCCGCCAAGGATCTGGGCTGTGTCTTGCCCGAACCCTTCCTTCAGGTCGCCTTCCTTGCCCTTCCGGTGATCCCGCACCTTAAAATGACCGATCGTGGCCTGTTTGA
The DNA here is from genome assembly GCF_050516545.1 of Thalassospira lucentensis. Lineage (GTDB taxonomy): Bacteria > Pseudomonadota > Alphaproteobacteria > Rhodospirillales > Thalassospiraceae > Thalassospira > Thalassospira lucentensis_C. Next base: position 3,802,991 of record NZ_CP191544.1, read on the forward strand.
TGTCGATAAATTCGACTTTGTCTAAAGGCAACGCTGGCTTCATTGGCGTTAAGTCCGGATTACACGGATTTAACGCCACCCCTTGGCCACCTTAAACTGGCATTTGCGCGACTTTGTTGCTAAATACGTCTCATCATATGCATCAATACCTGCAGGAAAGGAGCTTTGCATGCGCAAGGCCCGCGTTGAGCGTAATACAAACGAAACTCAGATCACGGTTGAAGTGAACCTTGATGGTACCGGCGTTTATGACGTCGAGACCGGGGTTGGCTTCCTTGATCACATGCTCGAACAGCTTTCACGCCACAGCCTGATGGACCTTAAAGTCCGGGCCAAGGGCGACCTGCATATTGATTTCCACCACACTACCGAAGATGCCGGCATCGCAATTGGTCAGGCCGTTGCAGAAGCCATTGGCGATAAGAAGGGCATCAATCGCTATGGCAGTTGCTTGCTTCCGATGGATGAGGCGTTGACCCGTGTCGCACTTGATATTTCAAGCCGCCCTTATCTGATCTGGAATGTCGAATTTACCCGCGACAAGCTGGGTGATATGGATACCGAATTGTTCCGTGAATGGTTCCAGGGCTTTGCCCAGGCAGCAGGCATTACCCTGCATGTCGAGAACCTGTATGGCGAAAACAATCACCATATCATTGAAAGCGCCTTTAAGGCGCTGGCACGGTCGCTGCGCGTCGCGATGGAAATTGATCCGCGCAAATCCGATGCCATTCCGTCGACCAAGGGTGTTCTTGGCGGATCGCTTTGATCTGATCTGATCATGATCGGGAATATACCGGCAGTGCCAAGCGCGCTGCCGGGACCAGAAAATCGGTTTTCGATGAAGGTTTACACAGTCCATATCCATCCCGGCGATGCCGAACCGATGGAAAATGCCATCCTGATCCGCGAAGGCTTCAATTTCTGGGCCTTTTTGCTGTCGGGACTTTGGGCGTTGTATCACCGGCTTTGGCTGGGGTTCTTTGGTCTGGTTGCGGTGTCGTTCCTGTGCAGCTTTGCCGTGATGGCCTTTGACGGCGGTCCGGAAATGGACTTTGCCCTCGCACTGGTGACCGGCATCGGCTTTGGTCTGATTGCCAATGATCTTAAGCGCCGTAAATTGGCCGCTCAGGGCTGGAAGCTTTGCGATATTGTTGCCGGTCACAATGAAAGTGATGCCGAACATCGCTGCTTTAACCGCTTGCGTGCCCCACAATCAGCGAAAGCTGTTGTCCCCACCCCCTCAATCGGGAGCCCATCCTACCCATGAGTGTTGCGATTATTGATTACGGTTCAGGCAATCTGCGTTCTGCTGCCAAGGCGTTTGAACGTGCCGCCCGCGAAACCGGCTTTTCCGATCCGATCCTTGTCACCGATGATCCGGAAAAGGTCCGCAACGCCAGCCATATCGTGCTTCCGGGCGTTGGCGCCTATGCCGATTGCCGGGCTGGTCTGGATGCTGTGAGCGGCATGGTGGATGTCCTGACCGAACAAGTGATCAAAGGCGGCAAGCCGTTCTTTGGCATTTGCGTTGGCATGCAGTTGATGTCATCCGTCGGACGTGAATTTGAAGTGACCGACGGTCTGGACTGGATTGCGGGCGAAGTTGTCGCGATTAAGCCAAGTGATCCCGACCTTAAAATCCCGCATATGGGATGGAACGAACTGGTTCTTGATCCTGCTGGTAAAACCCACCCGGTGATGGCCGGTGTTTCGGATGGCGATCACGCCTATTTCGTGCACAGCTATCACATGCATGTCACCAATCCGGCGGAACGACTGGCATCGGTTTCTTATGGCGGGGACCTGACCGCAATGATCGGGCGTGACAACATGGTCGGAACCCAGTTCCACCCGGAAAAAAGTCAAAAAACAGGGCTTACCATCATTGGTAATTTCCTGGGATGGAAACCATGATCGCACCGAGTGATACCATTCAGGACGGGGTTATCTCCGAACATGTGACCAAGCTTTCGGCAGGTGATCTTTCCGATATTGTCGATGCCTGTACGCAGGCCATTGTCGAAGGGGGTGGCTTTGGCTGGCTGACGCCACCTGATCGCCCGGATATGGAAAAATACTGGCGCGGTGTCTTGTTGATGCCCGGTCGCCATTTGTTCGTATCGCGGGTTGACGGGGTGATTTCCGGTGCGGCCCAGTTGATTGAAACCCCGGCCAACCTTGAAGCCCAACGTCATTCCGCCCAGATTTCCGGCCATTTCGTTGCCCCATGGGCGCGTGGGCGCGGCAACGGTAAGGCGATTGTGCGTTCGATTGAATATTTCGCCCGTGAAGCGGGCTATAGCGTATTGAAACTTGACCTTCGCGAGACCCAGACAGCCGCCATAGCACTTTATAACGGGCTTGGTTATGTCCGTTGGGGCATCAATCCCTATTACGCGATGATCGACGGTAAAATGGTCGAAGGTTATTACTACACCAAGAAAATACAGGACACGGATCAGTGAATCTTTATCCCGCAATTGACCTAAAAGACGGTGCCTGCGTTCGCCTTTTGCGCGGCGATATGGACAAGGCCACCGTGTTTAATGACAACCCCGGTGCACAGGCCGGTGAATTTGTTGCTGCCGGGTGCCATTGGGTTCATATCGTTGATCTGAACGGGGCCTTTGCCGGTGAGCCGGTCAATGGCGCAGCAGTTGATTCAATCCTTGCCGCCGTTGATGGCAAGGCCCAAACCCAGCTGGGTGGCGGTATCCGCACCATGGAAACCGTTGATTACTGGCTGAACAAGGGTATTACCCGCGTCATCCTTGGCACCGTTGCACTGCGTAATCCCGATTTCGTTAAGGAAGCCTGTGCCAAATGGCCGGGCCGTGTGGCGGTTGGCATTGATGCCCGTGATGGTTACGTTGCGGTTGAAGGATGGGCAGAAACATCCGAAGTCACTGCCCTTGAGCTTGCCAAGAAATTTGAAGATTGCGGTGTGGCTGCGATCATTTTTACCGACATTGACCGTGATGGCGCGATGGGTGGCCCGAATATTGAGTCCACCGTTGCACTGGCCTCTGAAATCTCGACCCCGGTGATCGTATCGGGCGGGGTATCATCGCTTGAAGATCTGATTGCCGTTAAGCAGCATAGCGATGCCGGCATTGATGGTGCCATCTCCGGCCGTGCGCTTTATGACGGACGGATCGACCTTGCCGCTGCGATTGCAGCCCTCGCGTAACCGAGCCAAACAGGAAACCGACCATGTTAAAAACCCGTGTCATTCCCTGTCTTGATGTGAAGGACGGCCGCGTTGTCAAAGGGGTCAATTTCGTTGATCTGATTGATGCCGGTGATCCGGTCGAACAAGCCCGCATCTATGATGCCGAGGGTGCTGACGAGCTGTGCTTTTTAGACATCACCGCATCAAGTGATAACCGCGACACCATCTTTGACGTGGTCGCACGCACCGCAGAAGCCTGCTTTATGCCGGTCACGGTCGGCGGCGGGGTGCGTAGCCTTGATGATATCCGCAAATTGCTTCTGGCGGGGGCTGATAAAGTCTCGATCAATACTGCTGCGGTCAAAAACCCCGATTTCGTACGCGAAGCAGCCCGCAAGTTCGGATCGCAATGCATTGTGGTTTCGATTGATGCCAAATCGGTGGGGCCAGACAAGTTCGAAATTTTCACCCATGGCGGACGCGAAGCCACCGGAATTGACGCCGTTTCGTTTTCAAAACAAATGACCGAATATGGTGCGGGCGAACTTCTTGTCACCTCGATGGACCGTGACGGGACGCAGTCGGGCTTTAACATCCCGCTGACCAAAACCATTGCCGATAGTGTCCATGTGCCGGTCATTGCATCGGGCGGAGTAGGCACGCTTGACCATATGGTCGAAGGCGTGCGTGATGCACATGCATCGGCGGTTTTGGCCGCATCAATCTTTCATTTTGGCACCTATCGCATCCGTGAAGTCAAAGACCACATGAAAGCCGCGGGCATTCCCGTGCGCGAGGGATAAGGGGCCGTCGTCATGACCGATCAATCCAAACACGTCCTTGATGCGCTTTATGCCACCGTTGCCGCGCGCAAGGGTGCCGACCCGGAATCAAGCTACACCGCCAAGCTCTTTGCCAAGGGCACAGCCAAAATCGCGCAAAAAGTCGGCGAAGAAGGTGTTGAAACCGTGATTGCCGCCCTGGCCGAAACGCCGGAAAAAGTCGCGTCCGAAAGTGCTGATCTGCTGTATCACCTTACCGTTTTATGGGCCGATCAAGGGGTGAAGCCCGAAGACGTCTGGGCCATTTTGGCCGACCGTCAGGGCATTTCGGGTCTTGCCGAAAAGGCATCGCGCAGTAAAGATTAAGGCACAAAGCCAACACGATTTCGGGCAAAGCCCGATCAAGGTATCAGGAGCACCCCAATGGCCGTCCAACCCTACGATCCGGAAAACATCTTTGCCAAAATCCTGCGCGGCGAAATCCCGTGCACCAAGGTCTATGAAGACGACCATGTGCTGGCCTTTAACGATATCGCACCGCAGGCCCCGACCCATGTGCTGGTGATCCCCAAAGGCGCCTATACGTCCTATGACGATTTTGCCGCCAATGCGTCGGATGCCGAAATCATTGCCTATACCCGGGCGATTGGCAAAATCTCGGCCGCGGCGGGTGTGGTCGAAGACGGCTATCGCCTGATCGCCAATACCCGCGAAAATGGTCGCCAAGACGTTCCGCATTTGCATGTGCATATCCTTGGCGGGGCAAAACTTCCGTTGATGCTGCCAAAGGCGTAAGCACCCATCAAATCAAGCAAAAGGCAGGATAACGCATCGCGATCCTGCCTTTTTTATCCCTGTCATCACATGCCAAGCCAGTCATGAACACGATCACCCCAACCGCCTCTGACATTTTTGCTGCCCTGATTGGTGGCTGGTCGCTGAGCCGTGATTTGGGTGACGTTGGCCGGTTTGTCGGGGATGTGACGTTTCAAGCTGCTGAGCCAGACAAACTCAATATGCTGCGCTATCGCGAGGAAGGGTTTTTGACCCGTCCGGATGGGACGCGGTTTGATGGCTACCGCGAATATGACTTTGTCTTGCATGAAAACCCGGGCGCGATTGAGCTTCTGTTTCGCGATCCAATAGGGTTTGGCAATCGCTATGTCATGCTGCAATTTGGTGAAGATGCCGATGAGGGGCTTTGTGCACGCGACATTCATCCGTGCGGGGATGATTTTTATCATCACTGCATGATCTGGCAGAATGACGGTCATTTCGAAACTAAAATAAAAATCACAGGCCCGAAGAAAGACCATATGCTTCACAGCATTTATCGCCGTAAGCAGGGCACGTAATTCCCGCCATATATCGTCTTATATCAATGCATTGGGTTACATTTACATATCAACGCCTACAGATGCCTCACGCAAAATCCAGTCGCGAAAAGCGGTGACTTCCGGGACATTAATCCGGTTTTCCGGCGTGATCAGGTAATAGGCACCGGGGCTTGTAAGCGCCGCATCACTAATGATTTCCAAGCTGCCCTCGGCCAATTGGCCTTCGATCAAAACACGCGGCAAAAGGGCAATGCCCATCCCGGCCTTGGCGGCCTCGATCAACATAAAGAAATGCTCAAACCCCGGTCCGGGGCTACCGGCGACCGTAACCCCGTTGGCTTGCGCCCAGCTGTGCCATGCTTTGGGCCGGGTGGTATGGACAAGCCGTGGGTGATTGGAGACAAGCCCGTTTAGATCGGTTTTCTCAGCCGCGCCAACATATCCCGGCTTGGCGACAACCACCTGAATTTCATCAAGAATTTTATCAGATCGCACCCCTGTCCAGCTGCCATCGCCAAAATAAAGTCCGACATCAAGTTGCTTCGCGCCAAGGTCGGGGCTGCGATCCGGGGTGGCGAAATTAAGTGACAGTGTCTCGATCACCGGACGGATATCCGGGTGTTCGTTTTGAAACCGATTTAATCTGGGAATCAGCCACGAGCTGGCCAGCGTATGCAGGGCGCCAATCACCAATCGACGTTCGCCCGCGCCATGGGTGACGAGATTAAGGGTGGCGGCTTCGATCTCGTCCAAGGCATGGCGCAAGCTAGGCAAATAGGCCCGACCTGCTTCGCGCAGACTAAGCTTTGGCCCATTACGATCAAACAGTGCCATGCCAAGGCTGGCTTCAAGATTGGCGACCTGTTGGCTGATCGCCCCGGCCGTGACCGACAGTTCATCCGCCGCACGGGCGAAACTGCCCAAGCGTGCCGCGGCCTCAAAGGCGCGCAGGGCATTAAGCGGCGGAGTGGTTGGGCGCAGCGCCATTACAATAGATTTCCTATTAATAACTTAAGAACTTCTGATTTTGTCCGCCATATTATGCCGGTTTAGACTGTTTCCAACAATAAGCATTAGATTAATTGGAGATCACCATGTCCTTACCCCCGTTCCATCTGGCCTTCCCGATCAAATCGATCGCCGACACACGTGCGTTTTATATCGATATTCTGGGCTGTGACGAAGGTCGCTCCACCGAGGCATGGATTGATTTTGATTTCTTTGGTCATCAGTTATCGGCCCATGTGCGCAAAGATGCCGGACAGAATGCCGGTTCGGGCACGGTTGACGGCGATGCGGTGCCAATCCCGCATTTCGGCGCGGTTCTGGAATGGGATGTATGGCATGATCTGGCCGATCGTTTGAAAAAGGCCGGGGTTAAATTCCTGCTGAACCCGAAAATCCGCTTTGAAGGTGAACCCGGCGAGCAGGGAACCTTCTTTGTCGAAGACCCGGCTGGCAACGGGTTGGAGTTTAAGACATTCCGCGATCCGGCAATGATCTTTGCCCATTAATCGAACGATTTGAACATTGGTTTGATTGATCGTAATTGCGGAACCAAGCCAACGAAGGTCATGGCCCTAAACCCTGCAATCCATAAACGCGCCAGCATATGCAAAGGAACGCTTTGCGATCTGGCGCGTTTATCGTGATGGATGCCTTACGTAATCGGTTACAGACATCTACCAGCTTGCTACATTGCCACTTTGCCAATATGTCCCGCGCTCAGGAGAAAGCCCCATGCCAACCGTTAATGCCACGCCCAATATCCTTATTTCCGCAGCAGGCGATGACGCCATTTGGAAAAAAGCGCTGGTTGAACGGCTGCCTGAGGCAAATATCGTCACGGGTGATGAAAATTACGATCCTGAAACGATTGACTATGCCATGTTCTGGAAACAGCCCCAGGGCATGATCAAAACACTGACCAATCTCAAAGCCATTTTCTCGCTGGGGGCCGGGGTGGATCATGTTGTGTCTTCGCCCAGTCTGCCAAGCCATCTTCCGGTTATTCGCCTTGAAGATGCCGGGATGGCCGATCAGATGGTGCAATATCATCTTTATGCAGCGCTTCACTTCATGCGCGATTTTGACGTCTATAGCGCCCAACAAGCGAAGGCGACCTGGGTGCAGCATGATGTTGCACGCATTGCCAGATGCCGGGTCGGGGTAATGGGGCTTGGCGCACTTGGCGCTGCGGTTGCGACTTCCTTGGCAAACCTTGGCTTTTCGGTTTCAGGCTGGAGCCGGTCAATGAAGGTAATTGACGGCATTTCAACCTATGCCGGGCAAGAAACACTGGCCGAATTTTTGGGCCAGTCCGATATCCTGATTTGCTTGCTGCCGCGCACCCCGGAAACGGAAAATGTGCTAAACAGCACCACGTTTTCTTTCCTACCCAAGGGGGCTGCGATCATTAACGCCGCACGCGGCGCAATGATTACCGAGGCCGATTTGCTCCGCGCCCTTGATACCGGGCATTTGCGCGGTGCGTTTTTGGATGTTGCGGTGACCGAACCGCTGCCCGAAAGCCATCCGTTCTGGGATCATCCAAAAATCCGCATCACCCCGCATATTGCCGCGGCCACCCGGTTTGAAGAATCAGCCGATCAAATCGCAGATAACATTGTGCGCATCGGCAACGGCGAAGCCCCGCGCGGGCTGGTTGATCGCCAAATCGGCTATTAGGGTCTGACCCGCGCCATTCCCTGGCAAATTGCCGCCATGGATTAAATCATATGACCCCTGCGGGTTTTGCTTGTCGCGTGATCTTGTTTCTGAAAAGAACAAGCACAGCCTTGCTCATAGGCACGTGTTCAGACAGGATTTCCGATGTCGGCCAAAACCTTTGTTGCCCTGCGCGTCGATTGCGATGCCCAAACTGCGTTTGATCGTTTCACCAATGACATTGATCTTTGGTGGAAAGCGGGCCCGCGCAACCGTTTGATCGGCAACCGTCCGGGCATCATGCAATTTGGCGAAAAGGATGGCATCCGCACCCTGCAGGAAGTCGATAAACGCCATCCTGATTTCGTGGTCGAGGCCGGAAAAGTGACCAAGTGGGAACCGGGCACCCGACTGTCGTTTGAATGGCGCTGGCCAATGGCCGATGCCAACGAACCGGTTACAATCGTTGATATCCGGTTTAGCGGATTGGGCGATTATACCCGCATCACGCTTGAACATCTCGGCCTTGAAAAACTCTCCGCCGCCCATCCGGGCCGCAACGGGCTTAACGACAACCGGTTCAAACCAATGATGACCCATTATTGGCAGGCCCATCTGGTGTCGTTACGAAACCGGGTCAAAATGCTTTCGACCCTTGAAAACCCGACCTGATTTCTGCGCTAGATATCCGCTTTGGCCAGAACATCCGCCACCCAATCGACAAACACCCGCACACGTACGGAAAGCTGTCGGTTTTGCGGATACAGGACGGATACCGGCATCGGATCGGGCGGGAAATCGGCCAATATTTCCACCAAACGCCCGGATTTCAAATCATCCGTGACGCGATAACGCGGCACTTGAATCAGGCCAAGCCCGGCCGCCGCACAGGCGGCATAGGTATCCGCCCCGGTCACTGAAATGCTACTCGGCAGGGTGATTTCGCGAATTTTGCCGTCAACAGTGAAATCAAGCGGGATCGGTTTGTCATCGGCTCCCGAAAGAAAGCTGACCATCTGATGGCCTTGGCTTATCAGATCATCCAGGGTTTTAGGTGTGCCAAACCGGGCCAGATAATCCGGGCTGACAATGGTTGCCTCATGCAACAGGGCCAACCGGCGCTGAATCATTGATGAATCGGCCAGTTCCCCGCTTCGCAGAACGCAATCAAACCCTTCATGCACCAGATCGACAAAGCGATCCCCGTCGGCCAGCACAAGATCAATCCCCGGATAGCGCTGTTTGAAATCCGGCAAAGCCGGCACGACAAAGGTCCGGGCCAATGTGCCCTGAAGGTTTACCCGCAAAAGCCCCTTGGGATCGGTTTTGGTAAAAATACCGTCGGCTTCTTCAAGTTCGGCCAAAATCCGCACGCACCGTGTGTAATAGGCATCGCCATCACGGGTCGGGTTGACCGTGCGGGTCGTGCGCTCAAGCAATCTTGTGCCCAACCGGTCTTCAAGCCGCTGGATCGAATTGGTCATGGTTGCGCGCGGGATCAAAAGATCACCGGCCGCCTTGGTAAAGCTTTTGCGCTCTACCACCCGGACGAAATTGCGCATTTCTTCAAATCGATCCATAAGCGCCTTCATTGTTATTCAAATTCGAACAGTTAATTCGAATATAGGCTAATTATCCGAAAAGTCATCCGGGTCATAGTCGGCTCATCGCCTTTAAAGCCTTTCACCCAGACCAAGGAGACTGTTCATGTCTACCAATGAAAACAGAACCGCCATCATCACCGGCGCATCGCGCGGTATTGGTGTTGCCCTTGCCAAACGTTTGGCGACCGACGGATTTGCGGTTGTCATCAACTATGCCAATTCGGCGAATGCGGCCGAAGAACTTGCCAATGAGCTGAAATCACAAGGCCATAAGGCAATCGCCATTAAGGCCGACATTGCGCGCCCCGATGCGGTAACGGCCCTGTTTGACAAGACGATTACCGAATTTGGCGGTGTTGATGTCATTGTGAACAATGCCGGTGTCATGACCACCCAGCCGATTGCCGAGATGGATGACGCCACCTTTGACGCGATGATGGATATCAATGTGCGCGGCACATTTAACATGCTGCGCGAAGGGGCCAAACATCTGCGCGATCATGGCCGGGTGATCAATTTTTCCACCACGGCGCTGCATCTGAAACTGCCGGGCTATGCGGTCTATAACGCAACCAAGGCCGCGGTCGAGGCGATGACAGGCGTCTATGCCAAAGAACTGCGCGGCCGTCAGATCACGGTCAATGCCGTCGCACCGGGCCCGGTCGCAACCGAGTTGTTCTTAAATGGTAAAACCGACGAACAGGTTGCCCAGTTTGCCAAAATGCCACCGCTTGAACGCCTTGGTCAGCCTGATGATATTGCCGGTGTGGTTTCCTTCCTGGCGGGACCTGATTCCGGTTGGGTCGATGGTCAGACCCTTCGCGCCAATGGCGGCCTTGCCTAAGCTTTAAGGAAAGCGGCATGTTCGGGCACATCCCCCTTACCCCGCGCCCGGATGTACCAAAACCCACACAGCAACCCGCCAAATGATGCCGTCCTTTTTAAAGGGGCGGCATCATTGCCGTTTTGATCATGGCCCCATCGCCATTTGCCACCCCTTAATCGGCCCGGCAATCTTGCCCAATGGCACGGCTTTGGATCATTATGGCGCCGCACCCGGTCACAGCTATCTGAAAATAGGCCGGATGTGTCGCCACCGCATTGAAAAGGGATCAAAATGAGCCAATCCGCCCCACTGACTTTTCGCTATGCCACCCGCGATGATTTGCCTGCGATTGTTGCCCTTTTGGCCGACGACGAAAAAGGCAAAACCCGCGAAGAATTTACCGATCCACTGCCCGATGCCTATTACGCGGCATTTGATGCGATGGAATCACAATCCACTGAAAGCCTTCCCAACAAATACCTTCTGGCCTGTCAGAACGACAATGTTGTTGGCTGTTTGCAGTTAACATTGATTGCCGGTGTGTCGCGCCGCGGGCAATTACGTGCCCAGATCGAAGGGGTACGGGTTTCAAGCACAGTACGCGGACAGAAGATTGGCGAGCAGCTGATTACCCAATCCATTTCGATTTCGAAATCACTTGGTGCTGTGCTGGTGCAATTCACCACCGATAAAACCCGCAAAGATGCCCATCGGTTCTATGAACGGCTTGGCTTTGTTGCCAGCCACGAAGGCATGAAACTGGCACTTGATCCGGCATAAAGCCCCTTGCGTTAAACCCCGGTGCGCGCTTTGCCTTCATGCAACCATGTTGTGGGGCCAATATGGCACTCTGATCACGACGATCTTGGCAAAACATACAGACGGAGGTTCACCATGAATTTATCCGACTTGCAGGATATGGCCAAAACCCGGGGTTTTTCCCATATTTTCAGCGCATCCGACAATCACGTGATGTGCGACGGAAAACAGGCGCAATATCACGCCGATGATCTGACCATCATCGATTCCAGTTCTGTCGATAGCGGCACGGATCCGGGCGATGACGCCACCCTTTACATGATAGAGGCCAAAGACGGCACACGCGGCATGTTGATTGTTCCTGACAGCTTCCATACCGACCGTAACAAAGCCGACCTTGTCGATCATTTGCGGCGCAAACATTCCTGATCTTTGGAACAAGTTCTATGGTCCGGCGTTTTTCCTGTATCGACGGAATTTCGATTAAGGAGGACCAAATGACATTGGCTGATCTTCAGGCAAACGCCAAAGAACACGGATTTGAGCATCACTTCATGTGTGAACAGGATGGCGTGCGAAGCAACGGCACAGGCCATCTTTACACCCCCGATGAATTGCGTCTGGTCCATTCCACCAGTACCGATAACGGCACCGATCCCGGCGATGACGCCACCCTTTATATGATCGAGGCCAAAGACGGCACCAAAGGTGTGATGATCATTCCCAACAGCTTCCATGCAGATCCGCAAGAAGCAAGTCTGATTGATACCCTGCGCCAGAACCAGCACGGCTGACCGCGCTTTGACGAAACCCGGAAATTGGCAGGGGCTTGGGCGCAATCATCTGACGATGATATGTGCGTGATCAGAACCAATTTCGCAAAATGAACACAAATAAGCGCCTGTCACGACATAAAGGATCGATAGCTTCTTGCTTGGAAGCACATACATCTTGAATTGGGGCAGACACGCATATGTCGGATCTTTTGCCGTTTTTTCGCGCTTGGGTCACTGATCCGAGAAAGGTTTCGGCCATTTCGCCCTCAAGCCCGGCTTTGGCCCGCCTGATCACATCAGAAGTCACTGAATCCAGCACCCCAATCCTTGAACTTGGTCCGGGAACCGGGGTGTTTACCCGTGCGCTACTTGATCGTGGTTTACGTCAGGATGATCTGACCCTGATCGAAACCGGCCCCTATTTTTCAAGCTTGCTGGCCGACCGTTATCCAAAGGCCCGCATCCTTCAGATGGATGCCGCACGGTTGGGCGGCAAAAACCTGTTCGGCCGCGGCGAACTTTCAAGCGCGATCAGCGGCCTGCCATTGCTGTCAATGTCACCGCGTCAGATCATGGGCATCCTGGGTGGCACATTTGGCTATTTGCGCGACGACGGGGCGTTTTATCAATTTACCTACGGCCCGCGTTGCCCGGTGCCATCGGCCATTCTGGCCCGTCTTGATTTACGTGCAACCCGCATCGGAACCACGGTGCGCAACATGCCGCCATCTTCGGTTTACAAGATTGAACGACAAAATCGCGGCTGCGATCGACAGACCGCATAACCGCGTTTTTTCAATTCACTAACCGGCATTCAATACCCACCTCCCCCCATGTTTATCCTTGGTAAAAGCTCAAAACACGCAAATTACCCGCATATCACGCTTGACAGAGTTTCTTCTGATATAGATAGTTCGGTAACTGAACGAATTAAATAAACCGAATAATAATCAGATCATCAGGAGAGGCCGGTGAGCGAAACTTTGCGCATTTCCCGGAAGTTTTCCCAACGTGCAGTGATGGAGGCCATCGTCCAGAATGGCCCGATATCGCGTGCATCGATTGCCAAGCAAACCGGACTGTCCAAACAAACGATTTCCGAAATTGTCCGCCAGCTTGAAGAAGCAGGCTGGGTGCAGGAAACCGGCCGTACCGCCGGCCATGTTGGCCGCACCGCGGTGACATATGAGCTGATCCCCGATGCCGCCTTTATTGCCGCCGTCGATCTTGGCGGCACCAAGGTGCGGGTCGCGATTGCCGATCTTGCCTGTCAGGTGTTTGCCGAACAGGTCGCACCGACCGATCCGCGTGGTGGACAGCATCTGATTGATCAGATCGCCAATCTTTGCTGGCAGGCTGCTGACTCTCAGAAAATTGATCGTACCCGCATCCGTCTTGCCGTGATCGGCGTGCCTGGCGCGCCCGACCCGAAAAGTGGCAAGGTCTTGCTCGCCCCGAACATTTCCGGGTTTGACAAGATGAATGTCTTTGCCGGGTTCGAAAAGGCATTTGGCTTTGATGTCATGCTTGAAAACGATGTCAATCTGGCGGTTCTCGGCGAAAACTGGCTGGGGGAAGGTCAGGGCATCGATAATCTTGCTTTCATCGCCCTTGGCACCGGGATCGGCAGCGGCCTGATGGTCAATGGCGAACTGGTGCGCGGGGCGGGAAATGCCGCTGGCGAACTTGGTTTCCTTCCGTTCGGCGCCGATCCGTTTGACAGCGAGTCTATTCGCGCCGGGGCTTATGAGCGCGTTGTTGCCTCGGTCGGGATGGCACAACGTTATAAGGCGCTGACCGGACGCGACGTCATTGTCCCGGAAATCTTTGATGCCGCCAATGCCGGCGAAGAGGCTGCAAATCAGGTTCTTGATGAAACCGCGCGCTATCTTGCCTTTGGCGTCGGGGCAATTGCCGCCATCGCCAACCCGGAAAAGATCATTATCGGCGGATCCATTGGTGATCGACCGGAAATGCTCGCCCGCACGCAAAACTTCATGACGCAAATCTGCCCGCAGCCGATCGAAATCGTGCCAAGCAGCCTGCATCAGCGCGCCGCAATCATCGGGGCAGCTGCCATCGGCCTTGGTCATCTGCATAATACGTTCTTTGGTGCCGATGCCCCCGATGGTCGCATTTCGCTGCCCCCTGCCAGCAGCGTCTCCCTTCAGGGAGCGACAAAATGACCCAGCCAAACGATCTGCACGCCAAACTTGCCGCACTTCTGGATCGCGATGATGCCCTTGCGCTGTTTCGCGGCGCGATTGGCGCACACAGCATCACCGGTAATGAAGCCAATTTCGTCACCTATCTGTCCGAACAGATGGCAAAACGTGGTGTTGAAGCGATCAATACCGCCGAATTTGAACCGGGCCGGCCAAACATCTGGGGCGAACGCAAAGGTGCGGCATCCGATAACGATGACAATTCGAAACGACTTTTGTTTATCGGCCACACCGACACAGTACATGTCGATGGCTGGCGCGAACATTGGCAGGGTACCGAACGCGAAGATCCGTTTGGCGCACCCTTGATTGACGGAGAAATCTGGGGCCGGGGATCAGGCGATCTTAAGGCCGGTATCTGTGCATCCCTTGCCGCAGCCAGCCTTCTTGACGCGGCGGGCATTCGCCTTAAGGGTGACCTTGCCTTTGCCTATGTCGGCGACGAAGAAAGCGGTCAGCCCGGATCGGGCATATCAGCCGGGGTGAAGCATTACACCAATCTGATCAAGACCGGTGATATCGCCAAACCCGACTTTACCGTCTATGTCGAACCGACCCGTCTGGCGGTCTATCCCGCCCAGATCGGCTTTTATATTGCGGACATCAAAATCACCGGAAAATCGGCCTATTTCGGGGTTCCTGAACTTGGCAAAGATGCGCTCAAAGCCGCCCATTCCGTCATGTCAGCACTTTGGGCGCATTCCGATGATCTGAAAACCCGGGGCCATCATGATTTGATTGGCGAGGGGTTCCTTCTGATCACCGGATTGACCGGCGGCGGCTTCATTGCGGTACCGGAAGAATGCAAACTTTCGCTGATCCGCAAATTATTGCCGGGCGAAAGTCTTGATGATGCAGCCCGCGAAATGGAAGCCGTCATCACGGGCGCAATCACCGACCCCGAAATCGCTGTTTCGATCAGCTATCCGGCCGGACGCGATCATGCGTTGGGCGGGTCGGCGGCTGAAATCGATCCGAACCTTCCTGAAGTGCGCGATCTGTCCGATGCGGTTGCCGGTGCGATGGCCGGACGTGGTTTGATCGAAGGCGCGCCTTTCTGGTCGGAAACACCGTTCTTCGTCAATGAACTTGGCACACCTGCGGTCTATTGCGCGCCGGGCGATATTCGTAACTGCCACACATTCGAAGAACGCGTTGATATCGAAGAATATTTTGCAGGCATTGTCGCCTTTGCCTGCTTTATGGCCCGCTATTGCGGGATCGCAGACTAACCACATAGCGACAGTTCAAGACCACCAAAACAAGACCATACGACACAACAAAAAACACATCATCTATCAGAGGAATGGCTCATGTTGATCAAGGGATTGCTTAAAACCAGTGTGATTGCCGGAATCGTTATGGCAAGTGGCCTTGCCCACGGCCAAACGGTCGGCCCAAACGGTGAAACCGCAACACCAAGTGCGGAAATCACCCTGACGGACGCAGAATTTGCTTCGCTTAAGGAAAAGGGTCTTAAGGCCGCACTTCTGTGGCATACCTCGTCTGACTTCATCAATGCGGTATCTGCCGGTGCCACGGATGAGTTTGCCAAGGCGGGTGTATCAATCGCGGTTACCACCGATGCCGGTTTTGATGCCGCACGTCAGCGCAGCGACATTGAAACCGCGCTTACGGCTGAACCCGATGTTATCCTGGCGCTGCCACTTGATCCGGTGACCTCGGCTGCGGCCTTCCGCGAGGCGGTTGCCAACGATACCAAGCTGGTTTTCCTTTCGAACCTTCCTTCGGATTACAAACATGGCACCGACTATGCCGCGATTGTTACCGACGATCTGTTTGAAATGGGCAAGCAGGCTGCAGACGCACTTGCCGCTGATATCGGTGGTAAAGGCAAAGTTGGCTGGATTTTCCATGACGCGACCTATTACGTCACCAATCAGCGTGACAATGCGTTTAAAACCACGATTGAAAAAGACTATCCCGGCATTGAAATCGTTGCCGAACAGGGCATCACCGATCCGGCCCGTGCAGAAGAACTGGCATCGGCCATGCTGCTGCAGAACCCGGATCTTGACGGGATTTATGTCACCTGGGCGGAACCGGCAGATGGCGTTTTGGCGGCCCTGCGTGCAAGTGGCAACAAACACACCAAGATCGTAACCCTTGATCTGTCCGAACCGGTCGCACTCGACATGGTCCGTGATGGCAATGTTACTGCGATTGTTGCCGATAAGGCTTATGAACTTGGCCGTGCGATGGCGGCAACCGGTCTTAAGGCCCTTCTCGGTCAAGAAACCCCGGCCTTTATCGTTGCCCCGGCTCTGACGGTGCAGAAGTCCAATGTGCTTGATGGCTGGAAAGAATCGCTGAACCGCGATGCACCGGATTCCGTTATCAAGACATTGAACTAAGACAAGATTGCCGGGCGATAGATACCTTTATCGCCCGGCACTTTACTTTGCCGTTCCGCCGAAGGAAGTGACTGACATGTCCCAATCAAAAAACGGTCGCCAGACATCCGCTACAACACCGTCTGGCAGCTCATTCCGCCAGATCATGAGCAGGATCAATCTGCAGCAATATGTCGTTTATTTCGGCTTTCTGGCGATCTTCCTGTTCTTTGCCATCACCCTTGGTGATAACGGGTTCCTGTCGGTCAGAAACCTTTCAAACATCGTGTTGCAAACAGCCCCTGCAACCATCCTTGCCATCGGTTTGGTGTTTGTTCTTTCCGCGGGCGAGATTGATCTTTCTTTTGGTTCGATCGTTGCCATATCGGCCCTGTCGGCGGCGGTTGTGATGAATGAATATGGCATGACCGCTGGCATCATTGCCGGTATGGGGGCGGGCATTGTTGCCGGTGCGCTAAATGGTGCGGTTGTTGCCTTTGTCCGGTTGCCATCATTTCTGGTCACCCTTGCGACCATGGGACTATTTGCCGGTATCGCGCGCTCCATGACCAATCTGCGGTCGATCCCGGTTCTGGATCTGGATTTTGCCGGTTTCTTTGGATCGGGCAGTTTCTTAGGGATTCCGTCGCTGATCTGGTGGACAGTTCTGGCCGTTGCTGTCGGGCATTTCATTTACCGTGAAACAAAATTTGGCGCACATGTTCTGGCCACCGGCGATAATCCGCGTGCGGCCAGCGTTTCCGGGATCAAGGTTGCCCGTATTCGCCTTTACGTTTTGACCCTGTCAGGTGCGCTTGCGGGACTTGCCGGTCTTTTATATGCCGGGCGTTTGCAGGCAGCGAAATACACCCTTGGTGAATCCGATCTGATGACCGTGATTGCCGCCGTGATTGTCGGCGGAACGCTTTTGCATGGCGGTAAGGGCACGATCATTGGTGCGATGATCGGATCACTGATGATGGGGATGCTCAATAACGGCCTGATCCTGATGGGGCTTTCGGTGTCCGATCAAATGATTGTCCGGGGTCTGATCATTCTGGCCGCCGTTGCTGTCTCGTTGCGCGAAAAAGCGCGCTAAGCCCAAAAAGCAGGAGCAAAACCATGTTTCTTGATGTCTTGCGTCGCCGCAACCCGAAACTCATCGAAGCCGCCATGGCCCTTCACCGCCAAGGCAAGGTTCCGGCAAATGCCTATATCCTTGATCTTGATGCGGTCGAAGCCAATGCGCGTGTTCTGAAATCCGAAGCCGACAAACACGGGCTTAAGATTTTCGCCATGACCAAGCAGGTCGGACGGGCAAGCTCGTTCTCCCACGCTGTGATGCGCGGCGGGATTGATCGGTCGGTCGCGGTTGACATGGCCTGTGCGCGGGCCACCCATAATGCCGGTCTGCGCGTTGGGCATCTGGGTCATTTACAGCAAGTCGCCCGGTTCGAGGCCGACGCCGCTGCCAAACGTTTCCGCCCGGATTACTGGACCGTGTTTAACGACACCAAGGCGCGTGAGGCCGCAACAGCCGCCAGGAAAGCCGGTTACATTCAGGATATTCTGGCCCGCATCCATGCCGAGGGCGATACATTCTATCGCGGTCATGAGGGTGGTTTTGCGGCAAGCGACATTGCCGAAGTCGCTAATTTCCTTGATGGTCTGGATGGTGGACGTTTTGCCGGCATCACGACTTTTCCGGCCCTTCTGTTTGATCATGACAGCCGAAAAGTCCTGCCAACCCAGAATTTGACCACTCTTGCCAAGGCGGCCGATCTTTTGGCAAAGCATGGTCGTTCTGATATCGAAATTAATGCGCCTGGCACCACATCATCGGCCCTTCTTGCCGGTCTGGCCGAAGCCGGTGCCACCCAGTGCGAACCGGGCAATGGCCTTCATGGCACCACTGCGCTTCATGTGGTTGAAGACCTGCCGGAACTGCCTGCTGTATTGTATCTGTCCGAAGTTTCCCATCTGTCGGGTGGTAAGGCTTATTGCTTTGGCGGCGGGTTCTATATCGATCCGATCTTCCCCGACTATGACGTGCAGGCGATTGTTGGTGATGAACCGACCACGGCCGCAAGCGCCCTTCGATCGGTTGAAGTTCCGCCGCCGTCAATGATCGACTATTACGCGATGATTGACGCCACCGGTCCAAAGGCCCCGAAACCAGGCGATAGCGCCATATTCGGCTTCCGCGGGCAGGCCTTTGTCACCCGTGCCTATGTGGTCGGGGTTTCGGGTATTTCGACCGGAGATCCGGTTGTTGAAACCATCGAAAACAGCTTTGGCGAAACCGCCGCTTGGCCGGTATAGGAGACTTCATATGACCACTCAAAAACCGGTTCTAAGCTTAAAAGACATTCAGAAGCATTTCGGTGCTGTCACCGCGATTGAAAATTTCTCGCTTGATATTCATCCCGGTGAAATCGTTGCCCTTGTTGGTGATAACGGGGCAGGTAAATCGACCCTGATCAAGATCATCTCGGGTGTTTACGCGCCAAGTTCCGGTGCGATCACGATCGAGGATGAAACGGTTTCAATGGCCAGTTCCGATATCGCCCGCTCACACGGGATCGAAGTCGTCTATCAGGACCTTGCCCTTGCCGATCAGCAAAGCGTTTATATGAACATGTTTCTGGGTCGGGAAATCACCAACCGGTTTGGCCTGCTGGATCGTAAAACCATGATCGGTGAGACCCAGAAACTGGTCGATGAGCTTGATGTTCGCATTCCAAGCCCGCACGCCACCATCCGCGATCTTTCGGGCGGTCAACGCCAAGGCGTTGCGATTGCCCGCGCCACGCGCTGGGCCAAGAAAGTCATCCTGCTTGATGAACCGACCGCCGCCCTTGGCGTTGCCGAAACCGCCAAGGTCGAAGAAATCGTTGAGTCACTTAAACAACGCAATATTGGTGTCCTGATCATTAGCCACAGTCTTGATCAAGTCTTCCGTCTGGCGGATCGCATTTGCGTTTTGCGCCGTGGTCAGCAAATCGGCATTCGTGAAACCGCCAAAACCGATAAGAACGAAATCATCGGCATGATCACTGGCCTGCAGCGAAGCGACGCGGCCTGATCTGCGCCCAAGTCCCCTATGATCGCCAGTAACCATCTGGCGGTCATTCGACTGCAGATGCACGTGAAGACGGTTGAAGGTTTTAACCATCAGGCCGCAAACCGACATCAGTCTTTCTGGGGTGTTTTCAAAACGCCGGATGCAAGACATTCAAACGCGGTGACTGCCTTGCCAAAAGTCGTATGCGGGTCGTCACTTGCGGCAACCCACAAAGCCGAATTCAGCGCTGCACCGTTCAGCAATCTGGCAATTGCTTCAATATCGACGGGCTTGATGGCATCTTTTGCTGCAAGCTCGCCAAGGGTGACGATGGTTGCCTGAAGGCATCTGTTCTGACTTGGCCATTGCGACGGATCGCCCAGCACAGCAGGCCCGTCCAGAAGCACAATACGCTGCACTTCGGGCTGAAGCGCCAGCTTAATGTAAGCAGCCCCCTCAGCCATCAAACCCTGCCAACCACCGCCTGCAGCCTGTCCGGCCTTTTGAGCCGCGGTTGCCATTTCCGTATCAATCTGGTCCACCACGGCCGCCATCAGGCCACGCTTATCGCCAAAGTTATGATAAAGCGCGCCGCGCGTCAGACCCGCACCGGCTGTCAGCTCATCCATCGATGCGGATGCAAAACCCTTTTCGGCAAAGGCTTTGCGCCCGGCCGCAATCAGTTTGATGCGGGTTTCTTCCATTTTCTCGGCGCGCGTTTTGGCCACGGATAGCCCTCCATTTTCACATACGGCACGTATATCACTTGACATACGTCGCGTATGCCAGTATATTCACATACAAAGCGTATATGAAAATGATTTCGCACGCTATCCCTGATCCATATGAGGTTACAATGACACTCCGCAACGAAGCTATCTTCCCGCCCAAGCGCCATGCGCTTTACGAAGAACACGGTTATTCCGCCGCAATCCGGTCAAATGATCTGGTTTTTGTCTCCGGACAGGTTGGCAGTCGTGAAGACGGCTCCGCCGAACCGGACTTTAAAAAGCAGGTCACGCTGGCCTTTGAAAACTTGAAAGCTGTTCTTGCTGCGGCGGGCTGTACGTTTGATGACATCATCGATGTAACTACGTTCCATACCGACCCGGAAAATCAGTTCGGCGACATCATGGATGTGAAGAACGCTATCTTCAGCGAAGCACCCTATCCGAACTGGACCGCCGTTGGCGCAAATTGGCTGGCCGGATTTGACTTTGAAATCAAAGTCGTCGCCCGTGTTCCAACCTAAGTCTGAAAACCAAACGTCACCCATACTGCTTGCAAGAGTTCGGCGTAGGTGGCGTTTTCTTTCCGTCTCTCAAACACCAGTTGTAAACTCATGCTTTACTCAAATTAGAGCGTGATCCTTAAATAACTGGTCCCAAAAATCGCATATAGCTTCAAGTAATTCGGAAATTGAGAGAACGCTTGAATCGGACAACTCAACATAAAATCCATCAGCATCCCACGGAAGCGTATCCCATTCCTGATTATCCCACCCTGATTCTATGGCCCTAACGATCTGACCTTTCTTCTTCAGGATAAAATGCTTCGAACCGTTGCATAGTTCCTTGAGGATTTGGAACTTTGGAAACTGGTTGTTGATAAAGTGCTGCCAGTCCTGCTGATTGCCCTCAAATCCCATCATCTGCTGCTGCATGACAGCATCGTCCTCAAGATAGTGATGCCAAATCCACTCTCGTAAATGATATGCATCTCTCACCGCATTTAGCTCTGGGAATGAATTGGAACTGCTCTTTCGAGACACTTCATACTTGAGTTTTTCCAACAATTTTATGGGGCTATCTACCAGCAACGCGCCAACCATATGCAATCCTTACAACAGTCTTTGGTTCTTTATGTGAAGCCTTTTCCTACCGCCGATACACCATCTGCCGGTAGTTCAGTGCCTCGGCAATGTGGCCACGTTTAACGCCACCGCTTCCTGCCAGATCGGCAATCGTGCGTGCCACGCGTAAAATCCGGTGATATCCGCGGGCGGACAACTTCATCTGGCGCGCGGCATCCTGAAGCAATTCCCGCCCGTCAGTATCAAGGGATGCGGCTTCTTGCAGGACTTCACCATCGGCCAGTGCATTGGTCGATATATTTTCGTTTTTATATCGTAACATTTGTAATTCGCGGGCCAGAAACACCCGTTCACGTATCACGGCACTGGTTTCGCCATTGCTTGGCAGATCAAGTTCTTCGGGCTTTACTGCCGGCACGTCAATCTGGATATCAAACCGGTCCAAAAGCGGGCCGGAAAGCCGCGCCTGATAATCCTCGCCGCATCGTGGCGCGCGGGTGCAGGCAAGTTCATTATCGCCCAGATAGCCACATCGGCAGGGATTCATCGCTGCGACCAACTGCACCCGCGCAGGATAGGTCACATGCGCATTGGCCCGTGCGACGGAAATCTGCCCGGTTTCAAGCGGTTGGCGTAAGGCATCCAAAACATTGCGCTGAAATTCCGGTAATTCATCAAGAAACAAAACCCCGTTATGGGCCAATGAAATCTCGCCGGGTTTAACCCGATGGCCCCCACCGACAAGGGCCGGCATCGATGCGGAATGGTGCGGTTGGCGAAACGGACGGGTTCGGATCAGACCGCCTTCGGGCAGAAGGCCTGATACCGAATGAATGACCGTGGTTTCAAGCGCCTGTCTGGCATCAAGGTCGGGCAAAATGCCCGGCAACCGTGCGGCCAGCATTGATTTCCCCGATCCGGGCGGCCCCGACATCAGAAGGTTATGGCCGCCAGCCGCTGCGATCTCAAGCGCACGTTTGGCACTTTCCTGACCCTTGATATCGCGCAGATCACCTTGAAAATCATTGATTTCATTATCATCACGCCGCACAGGGCGGGCAAGGATTTGCGTGCCTTTGAAATGATTGATCAGGCTGATCAGATTGCGCGGTGCCAAAATTTCCAGATCACCGGCCCAAAGGGCCTCTGACCCATTGGCTTGCGGACAAATAATGCCGCATTCCTGCATGCCTGCTTCCATCGCGGCGGGTAAAACACCCCCAACACTGGAAATACTGCCATCAAGGCCAAGTTCCCCAAGGGCAAGAAACCTTGTAATATCCTCATGCCCGATCACATCCATTTCAGCCAGAATGCCCAGCGCAATCGGAAGATCGAAATGCGATCCTTCTTTCAGCAAATCCGCCGGGGCAAGATTAATCGTGATGCGTTTAGGCGGGAGGGCCAATCCCATAGCGGAAAGGGCTGAACGTACCCGTTCACGGGCCTCGGACACGGCCTTGTCGGGCAGGCCGACAACCGTGAAGGCCGGCAGGCCACTTGCCATTTGCACCTGAACATCAACGGCAATCGTTTCAATCCCGGCAAAGGCAACTGTCATAACCCGCGCTGTCATATGCCCGCCCCTCAGAACCCAAAGCTGCATTACTTTGCAGGGTTAGGCGGAAATTGGCAACGCATCGTTTAAAGTCAGGGGATTAGAAGGGCACTTGTCCCGACAAATTGCCGCGTATTACGGTGCAGCTTACAAACCATTTCGGTCTAGCAATAACCAACACCAACACAGATTGCAGCCAATCTATTTTCCAAGCATCAATGTTTGAAAAACTGGTTTGGACCCTAAAACGCCACGACAAATGCGGCCAGAACGCCCAGCCAATAATGCAGAATTGTCACGCCAATCAGGTTCTTCTGGGCCTGATAGACATAGCCAAAGACAATGCTGGCAACAAAGGTGATCATGACCGCATCAATGCCAAAGGCCAGATGCAGGGACGCAAAGACCGTGCTGGTCAAAAGGATCGCACGATGCCCATTGGTATCACCCAAAAACTTCTGGAACAGTCCCTGCAAAAGCCCGCGCGACCCAAGTTCCTGAAACAGGGTGTGGGCAAAATACTGCAGCAAAAAGATCAAATCGACAGTGGCACCGTGCGTTGCCGCGGCACCGGATGACGGGCCTTTGAAATAGAGCAAATAGATCGCAACCGGAATTGTAATAGCCACACAGGCCGCGACGGACTGTAAGGCGGCACGTTTAAATCCTTCGCGCTGGATGCCAAGATCAGCAAGCGGGATCTTCATCACCTTGATCACAAGAAGGCATGGCACCGCCAGAAAAAGGATCGCTTGCCAGGAAAAGCCCGGATCATAGACATCCTTCACGTATTCTTCCGCCACCAGATAGAACAAAGCCGTGGAAATCAAAAAAATCGCAATCGTGAAAACCAGAAAATAGCCAAACTGATTTTGCAGTGTTTTGATTTCCAACTCCCGCCGGAGTGACGCGAGCATGTTATCGCTCATTTGGCGCGCACGGGTGACGACGACGCTGGCAAGGGCTGCTTTCAACGCGCCAATCACGGATGCAGCGTCATCGCGCGCTTCTAGTTCCGTCGTCGGGATCTTAATCAGGCGACAGGCACTTTCGGCGCGCACCGAAGATGTCCGCATACCACCGTCCAGAAATGCAAGCTCCCCGACGCAATCCCCCTCCGGGATCGCATTCAGCAAGATGTCAGTGCCATCATGTGATTTGCGCAATGCCACCGCATCACCAGACAGCAGAAAATACAGATCAGTGCTGGGTTCACCCTCGCGCATGATAAAGTCGCCAGCGCTTACATCCGCCTGCTGTGCGACCGAGATGATCGACGCCATGACCTCTTCTGGCACCTTTTTGAGGGCAGGATGCGTGCGCAATGCTTGCGCACTTGATTGGATCTCGTCGGTCATAACTCTCTACAATCATAGCGATTTGCGATATCAATACAGCTCGGCAATATACTGTGCGACAATCCAAATGTCTCCAGTATCGTCGTTGCTATCAGATACCCAGTGCACATTGTGAAGATGAGCAAGATGCAAGCTCGGAAAAAAGCCGTCCTGATCATAAACGCCTATTTTGATCCCTGGCGATCAGCAACGCCGACCCGCTGGTTCGTGCCCAGAGCAATGGCCCCCTATTATCTTGCCGGTTATTTCGACCAAGAGCAGATTGAAGTAAGGGTCTGGGATGAGGTTTTTCACGGACCCTTGCTTGATACCCGCATTCTGGAATGGCCAGATGTCATTATCTTCACCGGCTTAACCGCGTCATTTGACAGGGCGCATCAACTTTCAGCCTATTTCAAATTCGCCAAACCATCCGGCATTTCCGTCATCGGGGGGCCGATTGCGCGCGCTTTGCCCAAATTGTGCGCTGAAACCTTTGACTATGTTGCGCAAGGCGACGTCGAAGACATCACTGAAATCATTTGCGATATCTTCGACCCTGATCATGCCAATCCACATGGCTCACCACGGTTTGACCTTGCCCGCCCGACCATGGGGCTTAGCTATCTCGAAACGACAAAGAATTGCAATTTCGCCTGTTCTTTCTGTTCGCTAACGGCCGAAGGCCGCGCCTATAAACCCCATAGCGATGCCTCAATCACCGGTCAGCTTGACGCAATGGGGCGTGTGCTTGGCGTTATGGTTCTGGACAACAATTTCTATGGCAACAACCGGGATAATTTCCGCTACCGCGTGGAAATGATCGGCGAACGTTGGCGACGTGGTCAGTTTCGCGGCTGGGGTGCGTTGGTGACCGGGGACTTTTTCAAACGCCGGGAAAATCTGGAGCTGCTGTCTCAAAATGGCTGCAAAGCAATCTTTTCCGGCGTGGAATCCCTGGACCCTGCGGTCTTAAAGAACTTCAACAAAAAACAAAGCATCACATCAGACCCGCTAGCACTGACCACCCTGTGTGCCGAATATGGCATTAACTTTGACTACGGCATAATTACGGATTTCACCGAACAAACAATTGCCGAGGTCGCCGGTCAGGTCGATGGCATTCTGGCAGATCATCGTATTCCGTTGCCCAGCCTGCTTTCTGTGCCCATTCCGATTTTGGGCACCCCGCATTTCGACGCATCGGCACAAAACGGCCGCCTGATGCCCAACCTTGCGCTAAGCGATATGGACGGTATGAAGCTGGTTGAATGGCCAAAAGAACCGCTTGAGGACGTGCGTGCGTTCCTTGCGGACCTTCTTCAATTCAAGGGCCGCAAAATGGCACTCACCCGGCATGCGTTCCGCCACGCATGGCATTGGCGTCGCCATGTCAGTCCGGACCAAAGCGCATTGGCACTTGTTCGACCCTTACACCGGTTTGCCGGACGTATTGATATCGGCTCACCCCAACGCATGATCGAAACCTATCGCGAACCGGCACGCACATTCAGTGCGCTAAGCGATCCACTGCGCAACGCCTATCGCCCGCGAATCAATCTGCCGTCCCGGTTTGAGAAATGTTTCAAACCCTTGCGGATTACCAATCCGGATGGCAGCCTGAGCGATGCATATCTGAACGCCCGCCCATAACCGGTTAGGGCACGTCTGTGGTTACGGATGAACGAACTGACAGGACATTATCCCTAAATTGCTGTGCGGATGAATTCCAACCATAGCCCAAGGCAAATGCGCGGCATCGATCAGACGGAATATCAAGCGCGTCCAGTGCCGCCTGTCGCAAATCCTCGGACAACACACCAATTCTTTCAGGTCCCGTTGCATGTTCGCCAAGAACGTCACGCGGGCCCATCACCGGATATGCCGCAATGGGGAGGCCGCAGGCCAATGCTTCGAGAACGACCAAACCAAACGTATCGGTCTTGGACGGGAAAACGAAAACATCCGCATTCGCGTAATGGCGCGCCAAATCTGTTCCCGTCTTAGCACCCGTGAACTGAACGCCGGGGTATTTACGACGCAAACGTTCGAGTTCCGGGCCATCTCCGACCACCATCTTCGTGCCGGGCAAATCAAGATCAAGGAAGTCCGGTATGCTCTTTTCGACGGAAACACGTCCGACATACAGAAAGATCGGTCGGGGCAGATCGGCCACCACTTCGTTGACCAGATCGGTTTCCGGGGTCGATCGGAACAGGCTGGTATCAACACCGCGCGACCAGCGCATCAGGCGTTTGAAACCATGATTCGCCAGATCGCTTTTCAGGGTTTCTGTCACGACCATGCAACCATCCCCCTTATTGTGGAACCGGCGGAACCAGCCATAGAAGAACGCCGCAGGCAACGGCACGCGGGCGGCTGCGTATTCTGGAAAACGGGAATGATAGGCCGTCGTAAACGGCCAGCTCAAACGTCGCGCGATATTGGCCGCCATAAGGCCCAATGGCCCCTCGGTCGCAATGTGTAAATGCGCACATCCCGCAGCAATCATATGCTTGCGAAGCGTTGCCGGACGGGTCAGTGCAAGACGAATTTCGGCATATCCGGGGCATGGCATGGTTCGAAATCTATCAGGTGACAGGATCTCAACCCGAAATCCCATGCCGCGTAATTCTTCTTCCATATATTCAATGGATCGGACAACACCATTAACCTGCGGACGATAGGCGTCGGTGACAATCAGGATGGCCTTTTCATCCCCTGTGAAAGCCGGTTTTACTTTACCGATCATCGGATTCGGCTAACCGGTTTTGAGGCGCGCGAGCCCACGGGTGTTTCCTTGTGCGCGACTGCTTGCATATCTTGGCCGCTTTCAGTCCACCGAATGACTTCAAGACGCCCATCGGTCGCCTCAACAATCCCGGTGCAGCTTTCGACCCAATCGCCGGCATTTACATAGTGAATGCCCCCCATCTGACGACTGACAGCATGATGGATATGGCCACAAATGACACCGTGCAAATCGCGCTTGCGCACATCTTCTGCAACGATGGTTTCGAACTGGCTGATGATGCCAATGAAACTTTTCACATGGCGTTTGGCAAAGGCACCAAGTGACCAGTAATCAAGGCCAAATCGGCGACGCACCCAGTTCACAACCGTATTGCTGGTAAGGGCTAGTTCGTAAAACCGATCACCAATATGGGCCAGCCAAGTGGCCTTTCGCACCACCGGATCATATTGATCACCATGGGTCACAAGATAACGTCGACCATCAGCCGTGTGATGAATCACCTGATCGCGCACAGCCACCTTGGCAACCAGTCTATCGGCATATCTGCGCACGAATTCATCGTGGTTTCCCGGAATGAAAAAGACTTTGGTCCCACCGCGCGCACTGGTCAGCAGACTCTGGATTACGGCCTCGTGCGATTCTGGCCAATACCACGACCGCTTAAGACGCCAGCCATCAATGATATCACCAACCAGATAAATGGTTTCAGCCTCAAAGGCGGCCAAAAAGTTCGTAACCAATTCAGCCTGACAGTGCCGGGTTCCCAGATGGATATCAGAAATAAAGATCGACCTGACCTTACGTGGCGATGACGACGCCATCCTTAACGTCTCCTAATTAGCCATCTGCGCAGAACGGACTTTCGGGCAACCACCTGACGCACTTGGAAAATCGGAATGCGATGTTTCCTTCGGCGAAGTTTTCGGGGCAAAATTTATGGGGGTGTATTTGGGGGATATGGCCGACCTGACGGCCAAAAAAGCGGATCTCACCCAATTGCTGGATGTCGATACCGCCTTACCGGGCAATTCATTTGCCGTATACATCGGGACATCCACCGGGATGGCTTCGATTCCGGCGAAGGCAACGGTCGTGACCGGTGCTGTCATGTTGGCTGATCCCCATAACCCCAAGTTGCTTCACTTTGACGGGAAATGGGGATCAAGGCAACAAATCGTTCAAAAGCAGACGCTTGGCCTAAATTCATAGGCGTTGCTTACGCCATATCTGTATTGACCATCCAGGGTGTGCCGAACTTGTCGGTCAAAAGACCAAAGCCCGGTGACCAGAAGGTTTCCTCAAACGGCATGGTGATGGTGCCATCCACAGCCAGTTTATCAAACAACGCCTTTCCTTCCGCAGCAGTAGGCACATGGATGGAAATATTCATGCCCTTCATTGCTTCGAAATGGCCGGGCGGGCAATCGGATGCCATGATGTGCCAGTCATCCCCCATCAAACAGGCATGGGCGATTTTATCGGCGAAATCGGGCATATCGTCGCTCATGGGCGTGTCGCCAAACGGCATGGCGATCAATTCGCCCCCCAGAATGGATTTATAAAATTCCATCGCCGGGCGGCAGTTTCCGTCAAAATTCAAATAGCTGATCACTTTCATTGGAGCATTCCCTTGTTTCAAAATGGTGTGGGCGTGGGTTTAGGGATGCAGCCCGAACTGGGCGGCACCATTTTCAAAATCAAAAGGCACGGAAAAATGTTCATGGAAGATGCGCCACGCGCCATCTTTCTTTTCAAGGTGGTAGCTTGCCCGCATCCAGCTTGCCTGTTCGGTGCCATCGTCTTTGCAAAGGCCACACCGGATCAAAAACCGGGCAACCCCAAGATGGCCTGAAACACGGATCACCGGGCTTTGCATGTCGATGATCACGTCATCCTTTTCGGGCATGCAGCGTTGCCAGTGGGCGCGATAGTCACGTGCGCCGTTAATTTGCAATGTTCCAACCGCGTCATAGGAACAGATGTCATCGCTATAAAGCGCCATGATGGCATCAATGTCCTTTGCTTGTTTGGCAGTAGTCATCGAACGTATCCTTCAGGTGGTGGCACGAGGGGGCGAATAGATGTTCAAAGGGCTTTGGGACGTCAACCCGGCTTAAC
The DNA here is from genome assembly GCF_050516545.1 of Thalassospira lucentensis. GTDB lineage: Bacteria > Pseudomonadota > Alphaproteobacteria > Rhodospirillales > Thalassospiraceae > Thalassospira > Thalassospira lucentensis_C. The sequence goes on from NZ_CP191544.1 coordinate 3,832,141, forward strand.
CGCGCGTTCCAGCGTGGCGATATCGATCTTTTGCATGGTCATCATCGATGTCGCGGCACGCGCCGCAATGTTCGGGTCCGGATCGGTCATCAGGTCAATCAGACGAGTCGGGGTAATCTGCCAGAAGACCCCAAACCGGTCTTTGACCCAGCCGCAATCACGCGGCTCGCCGCCTTCTGAAAGGCGGTCCCAGTAATGATCGACTTCCGCCTGATCCTTGCAGGACACGACGAATGAAACCGCCTCGGTAAACTTGAAATCGGACGGAAAGTTAAAAGCAGTAAATTTCTGGCCTTCAAGTTCAAAACCAATGGTCAGAACCCTGCCTTCCGGGCTGGGGCCGGCTTTGCTGACGCGCATGATGTCGCCAACTTTCGCGTTCGGAAAAACCGATGCGTAGAAATTGATGGCTTCTTCGGCATTGCCGTCAAACCACAGAAAGGGTGTTACTTTCTGCATAGGGCATCCTCCTTGCCAGGCAGAACGGATCACGATGGCCAAATGTTGAAAAACCTTGTGATTGATTAGTCTTTTATGGTTTTCCTGTTTGACAAATACGTTGATATCAACATAATTAACTCATGTCAAAAAAAGATTTCAACCATAGCGATCAAACTGTCCCCTACGCCGATACGATCATGGTACGGGACTCCTGCCTTTGCCTGCATGTGCGGCGCGCGGCACGCACAATTGCGCGCCGGTTTGACGACGCCTTTCGGCCTCTTGATCTGACCAGCGGGCAATATTCTTTGCTGATGTCGCTGAACCGGCCATACCCACCGCATATGAAAGATGTCGCGGATCTTCTGGCGATGGATAGAACGACCTTAACCGCCAATCTAAAACCACTGGAACGCCGTGCCCTGATTAAAATCACCCCGGATCCAAAGGATAAACGCGGGCGCCTTTTGACATTGACCAATAATGGTATGGCGCTTTTGACGCGCGCCTTTCCGATCTGGCATAAAACCCAAAGCGACCTTGAAGGCCTTGTTGCGGATTCCAATGCCGAACAACTTCTGGCCGATCTGATCAGCCTGTCTCAGGAACCGCAATAACCGTCAGAACACCGGCATTGGCGTATCAAGGCGATATTTCAAGAATGTCTCGCCGTCATAGGAAACCTGCCCGACAAACCGGGCACCAAGGCGTTCAAGACCGCGTAAATGTTTGCGCGTTGGCGGTAACAGGAAGGTCACATCGTCAATCCATGGATCGTTGTGGGCAAAATTCAAAGCCTTGCGCGTGATGGCAAGACCAAGCCCAAAGCAGTCGGGCCGCAGCACCAATCCGTAATCCCAGTCATCACCTTCTTTCTGAAACCCGCCCCAGCCAACATAGTCTCCATCGATCAAAATCGCCCAGTGACCAAGCCCGTCGCGCAGCCAACAGGTATCTTTAGCCGCCATGAAACGCGCATGATCGCTGTGATCCCAAGGACCGGACAATAGCGGCATATGTTCCGCCATGCGCGGATCAGACATATGGGCAATGATGATTGCTGGCGCGATATCGCCCAGACGCACAAACATGATTGTCCTTTGCGACGGCAGGGATTTTGATGCTGTGCTGGAAATCATTGGGAACGGGACCGGTAAGAGATATGAAAAAGGCGCAAGAACCAAGGTCCATTGCGCCGTTAACCGGTTGATTTGTCAATTGCCCGGCGGATCACCGCCCATCACGTTTATGGCACTGCGCCCCGGAAGACGGCAGGCACTAGTCCTTGGACGGCGCAGCTGCGCCCTGAGGCGGCAGGAATTCCTTGCGGCACGGAACAGCTTCTTCGTTGACCACAGTCCAGCCGAAATTACGAAACTTGCCAAAGCTTTCTTTTTTCATGGTGATGCCGCTTGCTTCGTGCTTACGCACTTCACGGGCATCTTCGCCGTCAATCCGGCCGGCGCAGGCCCAGGCACGTTCACGCATTGCTTTGGTAATCGTCGGTTCGGTCATGAAGGCTCTTTTCTTCGCTTGGGGTCAAACCGCATTATAGCGCGATTTCGCTTGGATCACGATGGCTTTAACCTATGACCTTCCCACAGGCAATTCACTTCTGATCCGTATCATGGGGCAAGTGGAAAACAGTTTCGGCAAAAGATTCCCGCTCAGACATGATTGCCATCCAGTCGCGCACCCGCACCGGAATATCAAAACGCCGGTCCGGCCAACGAAAATCAATATAGCAAAGTGCCACCAGAACCGAATATGTGCCCAAATGCGGATCTTCGGTGCGCAACTGCGCCAAACCATCAAGGATTGCATCAATACCGCTTTGAATGGCTTGGGCCTGCCGCTCCATTACGAAATCGGAACGATCACTTTCATCACGGTTTGAATCGGCATATAGCCGCCCGGTCGCCGTCATCATACCATCCGCAAGCCCCTGCCATTTCAGGGCATTAAGGCGCGATACACCTTCTTCGGGAATAACGCCCACTGATGCACCGGAAGACCGCGATAGCTGATCAAGGTAATCACAAATTACCGCAGACTCAAACACCGCCATGCCGTCTTCAAGGATCAGGGTTGGCACCTTGGACAACGGGTTGTGGGCCCGAAGGGCCGCATCCGTCCATGGATCGATCAGAATTTCGCTGATCTGTTTTTCCAGACCAAGCTCACGCAAAACAACCCGCACCTTGCGCGAGAAAGGCGACGTTGGCGAATAGTAAAGCTGCATCATGATCCAGGCCCTTTATCCTGATCAAACTGGCGACAATCAAACCGACCCTGATGAATTCCGCGACCTTAAATCGCCAAATCCGGGGTCCAGCCGATCCCTTCAAGATGCCAGTTTGCGTTCCAGTTCTTATCTTTACGGGTCAGTGTAAGGTAATTTCGCGCCGCACAATAGACACCTTTGCGTTCAGGAAGCGGTTTTAACCGTGTCGGGCGATCGGGTAACGGATGATCCCCGATCCATGCCAGCAATCCCAACCCACGGGCAAAGGCCTTGGGCGGGGCGGTATGCGAAATGCCCGACGCCACCAGTTGATGAATGGTTTTGCCCGTGGTTTCAAATGTCCCACGGGTGGCAACGTGAATTTCGCCCGACAGCAGCGTGATCTCGTGATCATGATCGTTGGCAACCTGTTCAAGCAATTCCAGAAAACGGCACCATTCCCGCCGGTGCCAGCGGCTTTGCCACTGATCGCGCAGATCATCTTCGTATTTCTGGGCATGGGGCATCATATGAAGGAACATTTCCACCAATGAAAGACGCGGCCCGATCACCGGCACACTCGACATCATCAAAATGCGGTTGCCATCGGGAATGGCATTCAGGGTTGGCACAATATCGCGCCAACCGTGATCACCCATAATATCGCTTGGCGTCCGTTCAGATCGAAGATCGGGCGCAATAACGCTAAACCCCGGATAATCGACGCGCCAGGCAAGGCTTTTGCCATCAGGGTCAAACACCATATCGGGCAGGGCACCGGCAACAGAACCCGGATCAGTAACGGTTTCCGGTTTGGAATGAGTATCGGAATTCTGATGGCTACGGCTGTCCGCACCGCTGCAAAGCTGCATTAAACAGAATGCTTCGCGCGCACAGCCAAACATGCCACGTGCCACAGCCGCCCCCTGAAACCATTTTTTGTGACTGCCCCAGCCATCAAAAATATCATGGTCATCCCACATCATAAGCGACGGCACACGGGCCAGCATGTGGCTGATTTGCGGTTGGCCGTAAATCGCCAGATAATGATCAAGATAGAATTTCAAAACCGCATCATGCATCTCATCGGAAAAATCGGTCGCAAGCTTTTCCCGACGCCGGGCTTTTTGCCATGCAATGATATCGGGATGACATTGCCAAACACCATCGGCGTAAATCTGATCACCACCATGCAAAAGCAATGAAAACGGCCGCTTTTTATGTTGGTCGGCAAGATCAATCCAAAGCGCGTTGCGATCTTCCAGCGGCCGGTCAAGATCCCCGTCTTCCTGACCATTGCACGACACAAATCCGATATGTAAATCCGAGCTAAAATCGCTACAAACGGCATATATTACGGAATCGAAACTATAATATGACCGGCCTTCTGCGGGCAGTTCAAAATCAAACCGCCAATAGCTTCTGCCAAACAGGGTTGTCAGCTTTTCCGGAGTCACCGGATCGCCGTCCATCGCGCGCAGTTCCGGCAAGGCCATATCGTCAGGTGCGACGATCAAGGCAGCAAGACGGTTGTTCTTCCCATCATTGCCCCGCGCAAACAAAAAAGGCCCAAACAGACCGTCATCGGAAATTTCGGAATTCTGGTTCTGGGTCATGCAATCCTGTTACCTTGCGCGAAATAATCTCTCAAATCATACGTTTGATTGGCGGTTTGGTTCCAGTTCCAATCATCTGATGCATCTCTTGGCCGTTCTGATCGGGCAGGGAACCCAATGTCACTTCATCAAAGCAATTGGCACAAAAAAGGGCAAGCGACCGTGATCACTTGCCCTGAAAATCATCTCAGACCCGTCACATCATGCCAAACGGTTGTCAATCGCATCCCAAATCAGGCTTTCCAGTTTGGCACCGTCAAAACGGTTCACTTCCTGCAAGCCGGTTGGCGAGGTGACGTTGATTTCGGTCATGTAATCGCCAATCACGTCAATCCCGACAAAAATCAGATCCCTCTTTTTAAGTTCCGGTCCGATGCGTTCACAAATCTCACGCTCACGCGGGGTCAAAAGTGATTTTTCAGCAACCCCGCCAACATGCATGTTTGAGCGTGCTTCGCCTTCGGCCGGAACGCGGTTGATCGCACCGACCGGCTCACCGTCGACCAGAATGATGCGTTTGTCGCCTTTACGCACATCGGGCAAATAGGCCTGAACCATCAAAGGTTCGCGGGACTGGGCGGCAAACAGCTCCAGCAAGGAATTAAGGTTTTCATCGCCGGGTTTAAGATGGAACACACCCGCGCCGCCATTGCCAAACAATGGTTTGACGATGATGTCTTTGTATTCTTCGCGGAAATCACGAATGCGCGCAGCCGATCGCGTGATCAGGGTCGGCGGCATCAGATCGGGGAATTCCGTCACGAAAATCTTTTCCGGTGCATTGCGCACATGGCCCGGATGATTGACGACGAAAGTTTCGGGGTGGATGGCTTCGAGTAGGTGGGTTGCCGTGATATAATTCATGTCAAACGGTGGGTCCTGACGCATCAGGATCACATCGGTTTCCCGGGCCAGATCAATGATCCGGGCATCTCCCAGATCATAATGATTGCCCTGCTCATAGCGCAGCGTCATCGGGCGGACTTCTGCCTTGATCCGCCCGCGATCATAAAACATGTCATCTGGATGATAATGCAAAAGGTCATATCCACGCGCCTGGGCTTCAAGGCCCATGACAAAGGTGGAGTCCCCTTTGATATCGATTGTCTCGATCGGGTCCATCTGGATGGCAACGATACGGCTCATTAACGCGTTCTCCTCTTCACCGGCACTATGCCGTACCCGCAAATATGGCCCAAAGCGGCCAATTGTGATCATTTGCGGGCATAGCTTGACCCGGCTGGCCTTCCCGGCCAAATGATGCGATATGTAATTTGCAATTGATGAATACTCATTTGGCAGAATTTTTATCATCCGCCATTCATCTTCCGCAATCGCGATCACTTAAATGTTTTGAAGACCGGGCAGGCATATGACTTTTATGACCAAAAATTCGCAGACCAATGTGCCTACACGCGCTCAGAAAAGCCGTTCTGCCCTTGCAGCTGCTGTCATCGCCATCGCCGTTGGTCTTGGTGCGATTACGAGTATCGCATTCCTGCCCCAGGCCGCCCACGCCCAGTCGGCATCCAAAATCAGTCCGGACATGACCAACAAGATCGAAAGTTATCTTGGCAACATGACGACGCTGAGGGCCGATTTCGTCCAGATTTCATCGGATGGCGGTGCTGCGGAAGGCAAGCTTTACATGGAACGTCCGGGCAAGATGCGGTTTGAATATAACCCGCCGGCGCAAATCCTTCTGGTCTCGACTGGGCATGATTTCATTTACTATGACAAGGAAATCAACGCCCCGACCTATTTCGACATCGATGAAACGCCCGCCGGGATCATTCTGGCCGAAAATGTTTCACTGACCGACAAGGTCAAAGTTGTCGACTACAGCCGGACGGCTGAGACCATCCGGGTGGAACTGGTGCGCAAATCCGATCCAGGTGCTGGCAGTGTCACCTTGGTCTTTGCGGAAAAACCGATGCAATTGCGCCAATGGATCGTCACCGATCCAACCGGGATTGAAACCACCGTGACGCTTTTCAACACCGAAGAAGGCGTATCGCTTGATCCCGAACTGTTTAAGTTTGAGCGTATCTGGCCCAATCAGCGCAACTGATCACGAAAATTTGTCATTCCTTATCGGGAAATGGTCAATGAAAAATCAGGGCCGTCAAAACGTAATCATTTTTTGATTCAAGCCCTTGGCACAATTGCGGTTTCGTAACGAAAATCATATTGCGCAAGAATCACCAGATCATTCGAAAATTCTTGGTTTTCCGGGTCGGATGCTATGGCACAGAACCGGTGTGATCCCTATATGTGAGTCTGTCACAAGGTTCCTGATAAATGATTGGAACCCGGTGTGAGGAAAAGGTCTCCCCTACCTTTCCTCACGCTCCAGATCATCGGAGCGCTGGCGTCCGGTTCTCCCCCCCTGGCCGGACGCCTTTTTTTTGCCCGATCCCCACGATAAGACGAACCTCAATTGATCCTGACTTTCATGCGAATTCGGGAAAAATTCATGCTGCGGGCACAGGATTTCATCGGCTGTTAATTTTAATTGCCTAGGAATGTCAGGCATGATCCCCTTGGGGGGAAAATTTCGACACATGACAGGACGGGACCGACAGCTTCGATGATCAATGACTTTCTGAAATCCATCTCACAATTTTCCGACCCGCGTTTTCGCAAAGTCGTGCTGATTGGTGTAGCTGGCGCATTGGCCACCATTGTTGGTCTTTGGGTTCTGATCTGGTTTGCGCTGAACTCCGTCACTTTCTTTACCGATGGTGGCTGGCTTGAAAGTGCGGTTGACTGGATTCTTGGTATCGGCCTGACATTGTTGGTTTTGTTGCTGTTTCCCGCAGCCACGGTTCTGATCTCAAGCCTTTTGCTTGATCAGATTGCCGATGCGGTCGAAGACAAATATTATCCAACACTGCCTGATACCCGCCCGCAACCCATCAGCGAGGCCCTGATCGGCGGGTTAAAATTCGCCCTTACCGCACTTGCGCTTAACATTCTGATCTTGCCGCTTCTTTTGGCGGGACCGCTCTATGTCATCGCGTTTTACACGATGAATGGGTATCTTTTGTCGCGTGAATATTTTGAACTGGTTGCTGCACGTCGTTATGATGCGCGCACCGTCGAAGCAATCCGAAAAAGCCGTCAGAAAAAACTTTGGGTTGCCGGAATTGGCCTGACCTTTTTGATGACCATTCCATTCGTCAATCTGGTCGCCCCGATTATCGCAACTGCCTTTATGGTCCATTATTCTGTTCGCCTTGGTACTTATGTGCCCAACACTGCGGCCTAAGGTCACAAACCAGCGAACACAGAACAGATCATAGAACCGAAACTGCAACTTTAAGGATCTGGTCATTCAATGTTTGGAAAGAAAAAAGCCAATAAAACAGTCGACAGCAGTGCGGCTTCGTCCGATACATCTCCTTTGGGTGGATCAGAGACGCTTTCTAAGACCAAGGCATCTGATGTTGCAGCTGATCAGACCACCAATTCCGGCAATGCCGTAAAAACAGAAAAACGAACTGAGCCGCAGCTCTTCACCAAGCCGCGCACAAAGGATGAACCGCAAATGTCCAGTAAACCGCATTCCACCAGCTTCCGTCCGGAAATCCCAAAACGCCCGCTTGAAATCCCGACCCGTGGCAACTCAGGTCGTCCGGCAAGTGCCAGCAGCAATGCTGAAGGCAAAAAGCTGACCGTGGGTCGCGACATCACGCTGAAAGGCGAGATCGGATCTTGCGAAGTTCTGGTCGTTGAAGGCGTTGTTGAAGCACAGATCAAAGAATGCTCGCGTCTGGAAGTTTCAAATGGCGGGACCTTTGTTGGTTCGGCACAGGTTGAAGAAGCTGAAATCAGCGGCAAATTTGAAGGCGATCTGACGGCCCGTCGGGTCACGATCATTAACTCGGCCGAGATCAGCGGCAAAATCACCTATGGATCGCTTCAGATCGAAAATGGTGCGCGCATCAAGGGTGAACTCGACTATGTCGAAAGCAGCGATGATGGTACGTCGCGCAGCGGCAACAGTGCTGCGATCACCATTCCACGCAAATCGGAAGATTCCTGATCCCCGTGCGCACTTCAGGTTTGATCATACAAACACCCCGAACAGACATCATCCGTCCGTTCGGGGTGTTATTGCTTTTAACCATGATTGCATTGGGTTTAAGTGCCTGTGGCGGAAGTACCGTGCCACCGGGCACGACAAATACCAGTTACGGCCAGACCACCAATCAGGGCAATGTTAAAACCACCACGACCAAAACGACAGCAACCACCAGGCGTCCCGCCACAAGCGGGACCGCGGCGAAGAAGCCGAAAAGCAAGACCGAATCGACGGTTGCCGCCATTCCGTTCAAACCTGTTCCGACCGAAACCCTTAAAGGGCTGTCTGAAACCGATTTCGAATCGAAAATCGGCGCACCGGAAATGATCCGGGCCGAAGGTGATATCCGGGTTTGGCAATATCGCTCCGAACAGTGTTCCTTTGATGCGTTTTTCGTTCCAAAAGCCGAAGGTGACCCCCGCGAACTGCGCCATATGCTGGCACGAATGCGCCGTGGCAACAACACCATCACCCTGCAAGACTGCCTTGATCAGGTGGTGAAACTCAACCTGGGTCGCGGATAATTCCACGCAGACTAGGATAAATTGCCCACAGCAAGTTTCTGAGTGTAATCGAGATCACTCAAGTTCGCCGGAAATTGCGGTTTTGTGCCTTTCCTAGCGTGCTGAAACATAAAGATAATCTGCTAAGTTGTGATTTTTGAACGATCCTGCTTCGTTCCTTGGTTTAATCTTTACCTTTTGTTGGCAGGCTCGGATAAGGAACCTCATAAATTTGCCATATCCTGTGGCTTTATTACCTTCTTCTCGGCCCCTCGGGGTCTGTCCCGAAACTTCAGACACGATACGCGACCTCATGAAAAAACACGCCCATCGTCTCGTCAGAACCTCGCTTGCAGCTTTTATTTCTGCATTTGTCTGCATCATCGCAGTGAGCGCACCTGTCAGCAAAGCACAGGCCCAGAATGCGCCAAAACTGATTGATGTTTACGGCAAGTGGGAAGCCTATACCTATTCCGAAGAAGGCCAAAAAGTCTGTTATATGGGCAGTCAGCCAACTTCGGCCAAAGGTGACTACACCCAACGCGGCAAGATTTATGTGATGGTGACCCATCGCCCGGCCTTGAAGCTGGTCAATGAAGTCAGCTTCATCACCGGTTACACCTATAAAGACAAAAGCACGGTTGATCTTCGAATCGATTCCAACAAGTTCAGCCTGTTTACCCATGCGGATTCCGCTTGGGCCGTCGATGCTGAAACCGATCGTAAATTGGTCAGTGCGATGAAATCGGGTTCGACAATGGTTTTGGTTGGCTATTCGTCCCGCGGGACGAAAACCACCGATACCTATTCACTGTCCGGCTTTACCGCCGCCTATAACGCAATTTCAAAGGCTTGTAACACCAAGCCGATCTAACAGATCAAAGCTTGCCAAACCGGTAAGTGCAGTGCGTGCGTGCGGATTTGCAACCGTGATTGCATATGCGCGATGGCAGCAATGTGAAATTTATCATTTCTAAATCGGCCCGGCCCCGCTATATGCGGGGCCATAGCTTTACGTGCATGTTTTACGTTCCGGTCCATTTTGACGCATTTTCTGGTATAGTCCCGCAGACGCCCGAAAATGCCCGTATCAAAACGGTCGGCAATACCACCAGAACAAAAGAGAGAACCCGGGATGACCGATGTCATGACCGAAAACGCACCCCAGACCGAAGCAATCGTTCAAAAAGACGGCCCGTCGCTTACCGATTTCGTTACGCGCGCCGCCAATGGGCAGGCAGCCGACGGTCGGCGCGATCTGGTGGGGATCCCGCGTGAAGAACTGACCGAATTGATGGCGGATATGGGCGAAAGCAAGTTTCGCGTCAAACAGCTTTGGAACTGGATCTATAACCGCGGTGTCAGAGACATCGAGGAAATGACCAATATTTCTAAAAAGCTGCGCGATCGCCTTTCGCAGGAATTTTATGTGGGCCGCCCGGTTCTCACAGCAGATCAGAAAAGCACGGATGATACCCATAAATGGCTGATGAAATTCCATGACGGGAATGAAGCCGAAACCGTTTATATCCCGGACCGCAACGAAGACCGCGGTGCTGTGTGCATTTCGTCCCAGGTTGGCTGTACCCTAACCTGTAAGTTCTGCCACACCGGTACCCAGCTTCTGGTGCGTAACCTGACACCGGGTGAAATCGTTAGCCAGTTCATGATTGCGCGCGACAGTTACGGCGAATGGCCAACCCCGTCCAACGGCATTCGCCGCCTGTCAAACATCGTCATGATGGGCATGGGCGAGCCACTGTTTAACTATGAAAATGTCCGCGATGCCCTGCGCATTGCCATGGACGGCGAAGGCATTTCGATCTCACGCCGTCGCGTGACACTTTCGACATCTGGTGTGGTGCCCGAAATCGTGCGCTGTGGCGAAGAACTTGGCGTTGGTCTGGCGATTTCACTGCATGCGCCAGAAGATGATCTGCGCAATGAAATCATGCCTATCAACAAGAAATACCCGCTCAAAGAATTGATGAATGCCTGCCGTCATTATCCGGGCATGTCCAATTCACGGCCGATCACCATGGAATATGTCATGCTCAAGGGCATTAATGACAAACCAGAACATGCCCGTGCATTGGCCAAACTGGTCAAAGGCGTTCACTGCAAATTTAACCTGATCCCGTTTAATAAATGGCCAGGATCAGATTACGAATGCACGCCGACCAACGATATCAAGAAATTCGCGCAAATCCTGCTTGATAATGGCTATGAAGCGCCGATCCGCTGGCCGCGCGGCCGTGATATTCTCGCCGCCTGTGGTCAGCTGAAATCCGAAAGCCAGCGCCAGCGTAAATCGCGCGTTTCAGGCTGTGGTAAATCCGGTGCAGGTGAAACCAGCAACGAAAGCGTTGTTGCGGCTCAGTAAGCACCAAATATCGGTCTAGACCGCAATAATCCCAAAGTTCCGATCAACACCGGATGGCCATGCTGTCCGGTGTTTTTCTATGAGAAAACCTTTCACATCCATGTTCAAATCTGGGCGAAGATTTCGGAACGATCAAGATCATCTCGGCCACTCTGGTGATGGCAGGATTGTTGATTAACGTCTTTGGCGGGAAATTATTCGGCTTTATATCGCGAAATAAAGCGATATTTTCGTGAAATAGAAATTGTCTGATTATTCTATTTTGATTAAATCCAGCGTGCTTGTAATTTCTTGCCGCCGTTATCTTCAGGGGTTCTGATATCTGAAATATCGATGTTCATCGCCAGGACACCACCAAGCCCGCCAACTGCAATATCCGTTAGCCTGCGCCCGATGCCATCGCGGTCAAGCTCCGCCAGATAGATATCGCGGGCCTCTTCATCAAAGAAGTCGATGGTATAGCCATGGGTAAAACCTTGGCTAAGACCACTGCCGGTGGTTTTTGCGCCCCCGGCAAACGCAACCATACCCGGTGTTTCAAAGGCTGCTGCTTCAACACCCACAAGGACTTCCTTGATCTGGTCGGCGGGAATGCTTCCTGATACTTGTACAAGAACGATATGACGGATCATTTCGGGGGATCTTTCACCCAGTTCGCAGGATCAATGAGGGTTGGCAACAAAACAAACTTCTGTCCCGATCTGTTCATATGACCCGCAAACAGGGCTGCGTCATCCCCGGGTCCGAAAAAGATATCGCCACGCACCGGCCCACGAATGGCCCCACCGGTATCCTGCGCAATCATCAGACGATTAAATTTGCGGTCCAAATTCATTGGATCACGGGTTTCAAGCCAGACCGGAACCCCCATCGCATGAAACCGTCGATCGACGGCCAATGACCGGCCCGGTTCCAACGCCACCCCTTGGGATCCCAATGGCCCGCCGTTGGGGTCATCAGGGTCGGTTTTAAGTGGGTGGAAGAAGACAAAGGATGCGTTGGTGTTCATCACCCCGTCTGCTTCGTCCGGGTTGTCATGAAGCCATTTCTGGATGGTTTGCAGAGAAACCGTTTCACGCGTTAAGGCACCGCGTTCAATCAGTTCACGCCCAATAGCAAAATAAGGATGCCCGTTGGTCGCGGCATAGCCAACCCGTAAAACACTGTTATCAGGCAAAACCACCCGCCCGGATCCTTGAATTTGCAGGAAAAAGGCATCAACGGCATCATCGACCCAGACCATTTCAAGATCGCGGCCGGAAAGTGCACCGTTTTCGATCTCTGCCCGGTTGAAATAGGGTTTCACACTGCTGCCGCTAAGTCGGCCCACCAGTTTGGTTCCCTTAAGATCATCGCGGAAATCACCAAGATCAATTGAAACCATGTCATCCGGTTTTAAATAAATCGGGGTCTGAAACTGATCGCCCTTGGTCAGGCTTCCACGCAGTTCCGGTTCATAATATCCTGTGAACAGGCCTTCGGGCTTTGCGCCATTGCCCGAAAGATACGGTCTGAAATCGCTTTGGAAAAAGGCGCGGGCGTCTTCTTTGCGCAGGCTATCAACATCCAACGACACCGCCGTTTCACATGAATTGCGCCATTGACCGATGGTGCCCATGCGAACATCGGGGCCAACCATCTTGTCATCATCACGTCGCAACATTGCCTTGCAGGACCGTGCAAACGCACGGATCGCCGGGCGCATATCGTCACTTTGCCAGCCATCAAGATCAGCAAATGTCACCGGACGCAGGGTCAGGATATCTTCCTGTTTGGCCGGTTCTTCGATGTCCCCGGTGATGTCGGGCCAGAACATCCAGATCAGAGCAGCACCTGCCCCAAACAGAACGGAAATAAGACTGAGATAGCGCGATAAAACCAAACGTCGTTTCAAGATAGAACCCGTTTACTGACAAGCACAATGCGCCGCTTTGACCACGGCATAAGGAATGTCAATTTTGCCTGCTACATGCTTAACAAGCCGATAATTCGATGGGTTCTAACCTGCAAACACGCACAAAAAAGGCGACCCGATATGCTCGGATCGCCTGATAAATCTGTGTGTCGGGAAACCGGTTAATGTGCGGTTTCTTCTTCCGGAGTTTCGGTCGCAACAAGCTGCCAGTTTGGATCGCGGTTTTCAACATTGCGCGCAAAGGTCCAAAGGTCTTCTGCTTCGACAACCTTGTTGGGATCACCAGAGACAACGGCACCTTCGGCATTGCGAATAACCGAGACTTCCTCGGAGACGAATTTCACAGTGACATAGGCTGTACGGCCTTCAAGGCTGGCATCGTGGATAGTGGCACTTTTGATACCAACCAATGTGGTTTCCTCGTGCTCGCCCTTTTCAGCCCGCGCATCAATCGCTGCGGCAAAGTTTTTGTAAACTTCCGCTGAAAGCAATGGGTTCAGACCGTCCTTGTCGCCCTTGGCAAAATATTCAACAATCATTTCAAACGCCATCCGTCCACCATTCAGGAAATCCTGCTGGGTGAAGCTTGGGTCGAATTTTTGAATCTGCTGCAAGGTTGCAAAAGTACCCGAAGGAACATTTGACGCATCCTGATCGTTATCGGAGTCAGGTAAGCGATAAACATTGTCGGTCTGCGCTGCGGTGTCATTCTGACTTTTATCAGTGTCATTTTCATGGGACTGACGGCCAAAAATATCGGACTGACCCTGTTTTTCATTGCCTGTGCGACGGCCAAGTACACCGCGCAAGCGCAGTACAAGAAAAACAGCTATCAGTGCGAATAAGAAGATATCGAAATACTGCAAGACCGATCTCTTGATCCTAATGGTTTCAAACAGGCCGGATTGATATCACAACCGTGGACGAAAGATGGTATGAACCCAACCAAATGCAAGGGCAACCAGTGATCACGTTAATGCATGTGATCATCTTCACCTTCATATAAGGTCAAAATTGGCGATTTGCCGCATTTTCGTCCAGTTATGGCATTAGTTTTCCGACCAATACACATTGCAGACTAATGGGAAATCACTGAAATCCAAGTTGTTTTCTGCAATAGTTTCAGCACTTCGTCAGGTTTGGCGTTAAAATGCATTGTTTTAAATCAGATATTCGCGGTCAAATTCGCCAAGGAACGGAGAAAAAATGGGTTTTTATTTCCTCGTCATTTTCGTCGCAATGCCGATCATTGAAATCGCGGTCTTTATTCAGGCTGGCGATCTGATTGGTTTGTGGCCAACCATTGGCGTTGTCATCCTGACCGCTATTATCGGAACATCCCTGATGCGTGCCCAAGGTTTGCAAACCCTTGCCAAAGCCCAAAGCCAAATGGATCAGGGGGAAATGCCAATCGGTGCGATGTTTGATGGTATTTGCATTCTCATTGCCGGTGTCTTGCTGCTGACCCCGGGTTTTGTCACCGATACACTCGGTTTCTTGCTTCTAATCCCGCCGCTTCGCCAGTTGGTCGGGGCAAAGGTGATCATGAAACTGGTTCAATCGGGCAATATTCGCACCAATTTCGGGGGTGCCGGATTTGGTGGCGGTCGTCCCGGTGGTGGTGCAGGTGGGGCTGGCGGGGCACGACGTGGTGCCGGCCCGATCATTGATGGCGATTATGAAAATGTCAGCCCCGATGATGCTTCAAATGACAGCGCTGCGGCGGATAGCTCAAACCCCGATGGTCCGCGCAACTTGCCACCAAAAGACTGATCGGCAATTTCACAGGAAAATCACAATTTCAGAAGCTTGGCCAAGTTCATCGGCCAAGCTTCTTTTATTCTGTGCTGATGTAGCCATAACCGATTGAACATCGCATCAAGAAAACCCGCAGAAATATGCGCTTTGCAGTCGGTTTGATTGGCTTGCCCGCACTCCTCATCCGTGCTAGGCCAGATCATCTGCCGCAACTACGCGGCGTCAGAAATAAGCATTTCAGCAACGGTGAATGATCAAAATCCCATCAGGGCCATCGCTGTTCAAACCGCGCCTGAAGGCTTTTTTCTGATTAAGACCCAATGAATTAAGGGAGCTAGACTTTAATGGCCGAGAATACCACCGGTGCAGAACAGGGCGCTGCAAAACAGCAGCCCGCCGCAAATCCGATCACGATCCATACCCAGTACATCAAGGATCTTTCTTTCGAAAATCCGAATGCACCGGAAAGCGTTGCGCTTCAAGAGCAGCCGAAAATCAACATCGATGTCGATGTCGAAGCCCGCACCACCCAAGATCAGAAGCTTCATGAAGTGACCATTAAAATCAACGTCAAAGCCGACGTTGCCGATAAGGTTGCCTTCATTGCCGAGCTTCAGTACGGCGCGGTTGTCACGCTGAATGTTGAAGAACAGCATCGTCTGCCAGTTCTCATGATCGAAGTTCCGCGTCTTCTGTTCCCATATGTTCGCAAGATCGTATCTGACCTGACCGCGGATGGTGGTTTCCCACCACTGATGATGCAGCAGATTGATTTTGCTGATCTTTTCCGCAAGAAATTCGCCAAACAGATGGATGGTCAACCGGCTGGAAATGCCTGATTGACCCCGTAGACATCTATTTGGTTCGATACCAAAACAAAGGCCGCCAAACTGGCGGCCTTTTTATTTAACTATCGTAATGAAATGCAATGCCCGCCTAAATAATCGGGTAAAAATCCCAGATTAAAACGGCTTTGCGATCACCATAAAGACAATAATAACCATCAAAACAGCCGGTACTTCATTGATAATACGATAGAATTTCTGTGATTTTGTATTTGCATCCGCTTCGAACTGGCGGCGGCAGCGTGCCAGAACCATATGGATGGCCGTCATCAAAACCACGCATAGAAGCTTCACATGGAACCAACCTTGGGACATCGCATCGATTTCGTGGATCAGATAGCCACCAAAAATCCATGACGCAATCATCGCCGGGTTCATAATCGCCCGCAAAAGCCGACGTTCCATGATTTTGAACTTCTCGCTGGCTTCCGAGCCCGGTTGAACTTCGCAGTGATAAACATAAAGTCTGGGCAAATAGAGAAGACCTGCCATCCAGGCAATCACGCTGATGACATGCAGGGATTTGATAATGCTGTATGTATCCATCTCTCTCTTCTCTGATTTGGCTGTTGTTATGTGTCTGGCTGTGATCTGCGGGATCGCCCGAACCATAACAACAATCAGGCCGGTTCCGAAGCGGTAACCGGCCTGATATCATTGATTAATTGACTTATGCCCCGCCAGGTTGCTTGGCAACTGCACAGGAATGTTCATCCGGGCACCACCAGCCACGGGTTTCGACCGTGTAGTCATCCGACCCGTTTTGATCAAACTCGCTTTGGGTTTGTTTTACAACCGAAACAAGTCCGTTGATGAATTTCGGATGGGAACAAACCGTGCGGACCCGCTCATAAATCGGGACATTCTTTTCGTGGGCCAGTTCGCCATATTCGATATCAAGTTCAACCAGCGTTTCAGAATGCTCGGTCACAAAGGCAATCGGCACAATGACAAGGCCAACGCCTTCTTTGCCGGCCCGTTCGATCTCGGTTTCGGTCGATGGCCCAATCCATTCCATCGGACCGACCCGGCTTTGATAGCAAACCTTCCAGTCCAGACCTTCAATCGCAAGCTTCTCGACCACAGCAGCAGAAGTTTTTTCAATCTGCGACTGATAGGGATCCCCGCGCTTGGTAATCACGGCCTTGGGCACACCATGGGCTGAAAACAACAGACGCGGTGCCGCAATACCAAGTTCCTTGGCCTTTGCCACCGCGGTTTCATAACCTGTGCGGATCATGTCGGCCGAGGCGTCAATAAAGCCCGGATTGGTCGGATAACAACAGGCCGTTTTGATCGGCGCAGTTAAGCCCACTTTATGGCAGGCCCGTTTCCAATCCTTGACCGATGATCCGCTGGTGGTGGTGGAAAATTGCGGATAAAGCGGCAGCAAAATTTGTTCATCAGCCCCCCAAGCCTTGACCAATTCTGCTGTGTCATCGGCAAACGGTTTCCAATAGCGCATGGCGATGAAGCAACGATTTTCATACCCGTCATCCTCGGAATTCAGCGCTGCCTGCAGGGCATCTGCCTGATCCTGAGTAAGTTCCAAAAGGGGTGATTTACCGCCGATATGGGCATATATTTCCTGGGCAACCGGCGCACGACGGCGCGAAATCAGCTTTGCCAACAAATAGCGAAACGGATTGGGCAGGTTGATAATTGCCGGATCATTGAACAGATTGAACAAAAACGGTTCAACCGCTTCTGGACTGTCCGGCCCCCCCAGATTGAAAAGAACAATGGCGCGTTTCTTACGCGTAGTCTCGGACATTTGGCTATCCTTCATGGCGTTTTGACCAGTTCCCGACAAACTGGAAATCGTAATGGATAAACCCGTCCGCTCCGGGCCTATATTGGGTAAAGACGGCCGAAGCGCAACGGATTTAAGCCGTTATACGCATTGAATTTTCCAATCGATTTGATTGATTTCAAAAATCACTGCTGATTCCTGATAAATTTCACCAGCTTATCGACATTTTCCGGCGGTGTTTCCGGGGTGATGCCATGGCCAAGGTTAAAGATGAACGGTCCTTTGCCCAGCGTATCAAGAATGCGTTTGGTTTCTTCAAACATCGCATCCCCGCCGGTAATCAGTAGCATCGGATCAAGATTGCCCTGAACCGCACCCAGTTTCTGAAGATTTTCAGCCACCCAGTCGAGCTTGACACCGCTATCGATTCCAATCGCGGTCACACCGGTTTTGGTTTTAAAATCAATCAGATGAAGACCTGCCCCACGCGGGAAGCCAATAATCGGCAAATCAGGATGAACTTCGCGTAAATTGGCAACGATCTGCTTGGTCGGTTCGATAACCCAGCGGTTAAAGCCGGTTTCAGACAACACACCGCCCCAGGTTTCAAACAGCTGAATGCATTCTGCACCTGCTTCAACCTGTTTAAGCAGATATTGCGTCGTCGCTTCGACAACAATGTCGATCAGTTTGCCAAAGCCAACCGGATCGCCATAGGCAAAGCGACGGATATTGGCAAAATCCTTACTGCCTTTGCCTTCGACCATATAGGTCGCCACAGTCCACGGACCCCCTGCGAACCCGATGAGTGCTGTATGGCTTGGAATGGCACTGGAAAGCTTTGAAACAGTCTCGTAGATGGGTCCAAGCGTGTCATGAATGCCATCAACTGATAATTTGCCAAGGCCTGAAGCATCGCGGATGGCCTCAAGCTGTGGGCCTTCACCCTGCTTGAAGGCCAAGTGCTGTCCAAGTGCCTGCGGTATAACCAGGATATCGGAGAACAGAATTGCCGCATCGAAGTCATAGCGCCGAAGCGGCTGCAACGTAACTTCGCAGGCAAGATCGGGATTATAGCAAAGATCAAGAAATGATCCTGCCTCGCCACGGGTTGCGCGGTATTCTGGCAGATATCGACCTGCTTGGCGCATCAACCAGATTGGCGGGACGGGGAGTGTTTCGCCATCAAGGGCACGCAAGAAAGTCTTTTTGGTGTTGGGCATCTGGTTTCCTGTTCGTCTTTCCCGATCGATTTTTATCTGGTTCCGGGCTCTGACCCTAAAGACCAGAACCAATTTTGTAATTCCGTGAATTTTGTCCTGTGGCCTTGGCCGGGACGTTTTCCACGTTCTGCCTAACAAAACCTTATTTAATAAAAAAGGATGTTGTTTGTAGGTAGATACCTGTGGATAACAGGGATTAAATTTAACGCACAGTTTATTCACATTTCGACTCGGGAAAAATGACTCATCTCAAGCCAATTTGGGGAAAACTGTGCACGACTCCGAACGACTCTCAGACTCTGCCTTGGGATAAGAGCGTTTTGAATAACGGGGATAACGTGAATAAGGCTGGTTTTTGCAGTCTTATCCCTGCTATTACGGGAAAAAATAAACACTTATCCCGCTCGGGACAGACGTCTTGAGAAAGTTTGTATGACGTGGAGGATAATTCCTGTGGAAAACATTGGGCCGGAGTCGCACCCGTTATCCACAATTGTCCACAGGGCCGACTCCGGACTGGTAACTCCGGGTTGAGCTAATATACCTTATCCATGTGGCTAGTGATCGAAATATCGAACACCTAAAATAATAAGTACAAAAATCGCTTGGGCAGCAAAAAGTGGATAACTGAACCCTTGCATCGGCAAAAATCGCCAAAAGACGGATTGGGCCATGGTTGAAACAGATAAAATTTTCCATCTTCATCTGGTTTCCGATTCAACCGGCGAAACCGTTGACGGGGTCGCACGTGCCTGTATTGCCCAATTCCCCGATGTGCGTGCGCATGAACATGTTTGGTCCCTGATCCGAACCGATGCGCAATTGGCCCGTGTTTTGGCCGATATTGAACGCAATCCGGGGATTGTCCTTTACACCGTGTTTGACAGCGATATTCGCCGCAAACTCGAAGAAGGCTGCCGCAGACTTCAGATTCCGCATAGCCATGTGTTGGACAACACCGTCACCATGATGGCCGGCTATTTGGGTCAGCAATCGCGCGGCCGAACCGGCGCGCTTCATAAAATGGATGAAGAATATTTCAGCCGGATCGAGGCGATTGATTACACACTTTCCCATGATGACGGCCAATCTGGCTGGGATCTGGAAGAAGCTGACATCGTGATTGTCGGGGTATCGCGCACATCAAAAACGCCAACATCGGTCTATCTTGCCAATCGCGGCATCAAGACCGCCAACATTCCCTTTGTGCCCGGATGTCCGCTACCGCCCGAACTTGATCAACTTAAAAAGCCGTTGATCGTTGGCCTGATCAAGGATGTTGATCAATTGGTCTCCATCCGTAAAAACCGCCTGCGCCAGATCGAACGCGGCGAAGGTGGGGATTACGTTGATCCGGTGGCGGTACGTGATGAGGTGCATCAGGCACGGCGCTATTTTACCGATCGCGGATGGAAGATCATTAATGTCACCCGCCGATCGATTGAAGAAACGGCGGCCATGATTTTGGCCACCATGTATGACCGTCGCGGACACTAACAGGATATTTAACGAATGACCCACCGGCTTATTCTGGCTTCAAGCAGCAAAGCACGTCACACCATGCTGAAAAACGCAGGCGTTGAATGCGAAGCCGTTGCTTCGATGATTGACGAAGATGGCTATAAACAATCGATGAAGGCCGAGGGTGCCAATGCCGCCGAAGCCGCCGAAACGCTTGCGGAAATGAAGGCGCTCCGGATGTATCGTCAGCGACCGGACGCGATTGTTATCGCGGCTGATCAGATGTTGGAATGCAATGGCATCTGGTTTGACAAGCCGGTTGACCGTGATCATACCCGCGCCCAGCTTTTGGCGCTGCGCGGTAAAACCCATCAATTGGTGTCGGCGGCTGTTATATATAAAGAGGGCTCGCGCATTTGGGGGACGATTGATACCGCCCATCTGACCATGCGCAATTTCACCGAAGAATGGCTTGATGAATATCTTGATGCCGCCGGCGAAGAGATTTTTCATTGTGTCGGCGGATATCAGCTTGAAGGCATCGGCGCACAGCTGTTTACCGAAGTCCGCGGTGACTATTTTACTGTTCTTGGATTGCCGCTGTTGCCATTGATTGGCTTTTTGCGTGATCACGGTGTGCTAAAAGCATAATGAAAAGAATAAACTGATCCGATCTTCAGGCAGGAAATACCGCAACATGACCCCCCGTAATCCTTTTCGCACCCTTTCTGGAACGTCGCGCCTGGCCGGTGTTATGGGCTGGCCGGTGTCGCATTCAAAATCGCCGCGCTTGCACGGATACTGGTTGGCGAAATACGGGATTGATGGCTGTTACATGCCGTTGCCGGTCGAACCGGACAACTTTCAGGCGGCGTTGATTTCATTGCGAAATCTGGGTTTTTCCGGGGTCAATGTGACCATTCCGCAAAAAGAAATGGCGATGCCTGAATGTGATGAACTGTCTGATCGTGCGCGCAGAATTGGCGCGGTCAATACCGTCACATTTGCCAAAGATGGCCGGATGTTGGGCGATAATACTGACGGTTTCGGGTTTATGGAAAACCTGCGTCAGGAAGCCCCGAACGCGGCATTTTGTTCCGGTCCGGCGGTGGTGCTTGGCGCTGGTGGGGCATCACGGGCGGTTTTGATTGCCCTTCTGGATGAAGGCAGTCCGCAAATTCGGATCGCCAATCGCACCCGTAAACGCGCCGAAGATCTGGCTACAGAAATCAATGACCCCCGGATCAAAGTGGTGGACTGGCCGTTGGCGCCAGAAACCCTTTGCGATGTGTTCTTGGTGGTCAATACGACAAGCCTTGGCATGGTCGGGCAGCCCAAGCTGGAAATCGATCTTGATGGTTTGCCAAAATCGGCCTTGGTGACCGATATCGTTTATGCGCCGCTTATGACCGATCTTTTGGGGCAGGCCAAAGCGCGTGGCAATCCGGTTGTCGATGGATTGGGCATGTTGCTGCATCAGGCGCGGCCGGGGTTTCATCGCTGGTTCGGGATTGATCCGGAAGTCACCCAGGAACTGCGCGATTTTGTTCTTTCACCGGATTAAGCACCCAAGGACGATCTGACTATGGTGATTATGGGGTTGACCGGATCCATCGGAATGGGGAAATCCACCGCGGCCAAGATGTTTAAACATCTTGGGGTTCCGGTTCATGATGCCGATGCCAGCAGCCATGTTTTAATGGCACCCGATGGTTTGGCGTTTGATCCGATTGCCAAGGCCTTTCCCGATGTCATCATTAAAGGCCGAATTGATCGGCGGGTGTTGGGCCAGCAGGTTTTTGCCAATCCCGTGCTTTTGAAAAAGCTTGAGTCAATTTTGCATCCCTTGATCCGGGCCGCAGAAATTCGCTTTTTACGAAGCCAGCAAAGGTTGGGTCGTAAGTTGGTGGTGCTTGATATCCCGCTTTTATATGAAACCGGCGGCGAAAAACGCTGTGATATCGTCACGGTTGTGTCAGCCCCGGCATTTGTTCAACGCCAGCGTGTTCTTGCGCGAGAAGGGATGACGGATGACAAATTTTCCGCCATTCTGTCCAAACAGATGCCTGATATTGAAAAGCGTCGACGTGCCGATTTTGTCATCCCGACAGGGCTGGGACGAGCTGTAACTTTTCAATATATTCAGGGTATTGTTAACCAACTAAGCTGATCATCGGACCCTGATATATGCGTGAGATTGTCCTCGATACTGAAACGACTGGTCTTGATCCCTATGCTGACCACCGTCTGGTGGAAATTGGCTGTATCGAACTCATCAATCACATGCCGACCGGTCGCCAGTACCATCAATATATCAATCCGCAACGCCCAATGCCGATCGAGGCCTTTAATGTTCACGGCCTTGGTGACGAGTTTTTGAAAGACCAGCCGGTCTTTGCCGAAGTTGCGGATGATTTTCTCGAATTCATTGGCGATGATTCGATATTGGTCATTCACAATGCTGCATTTGATATGAAGTTCCTGAATGCGGAACTTGAATGGCTTGATAAGCCGCGCATTGCCATGGATCGTGCCCTTGATACGGTTCAGATGGCGCGCAAAAAATTCCCCGGATCGCCGGTTAGCCTTGATGCGCTGTGTCGCCGGTTCAAGATTGATAACTCCAACCGGACACTTCACGGCGCCCTGCTTGACTCCGATCTTTTGGCACTGGTGTATCTGGAACTTCTTGGCGGTCGGCAGCATGGTTTGTCCCTTGATCCGAATGCGCAAAATGCGGATGGTGGTGGGGAAACCAAGCGGGTTTTGGGGCCGAAATCAAACCGGCTGGAACCGCGACCACACGTGATCAGTGATACGGAACTTGCCGCCCATCAGGCCTATATCGAAACCAAGGTCAAAGAGGCGCTCTGGCTTAAGAAGAACGAGGCCTGAGATGCCAAAACGGGATTGGCGAATATTCCGTTTTTCCAAGGCGAATTACTCAAAGTTCGCCATGTCATCGATCTTCACGGTATTCCTTCTTATTGTTCTAAGTCCAATAACTGCGCCCGTTCTTGCCCAGGAAAGCGATGATTTCGTTTATCAAGCTTCGGTGCAGAAACCGTTTGGTGGGCGTTATGTTCTTCATTTGTCTGAAAATGCCCGTGTTCGATCATCGGGTCGGCCAGAACCCGGCTATTTCGACAATCTTACGATCAAGCTGTTTAACAAAGCAGAATTACAGACCGAGATCGTTGCACAAATGCCCTGGAAGCGTGAGATGGAGTTAGCTGCTCGTGAATCAGGCCATGTGATTTACCCTGCGACACGGTCGGAAATCCGCGAAGACCAATTCAAATGGGTGGGGCCGGTAAGCCGGGCAATTTGGAACCTTTATGGATTTTCCAATAAGGGTTGGTCGGAGATGAGCTTCGATAAAATCCTGGCGCAGGCCCGTATCGGAACATTGATGGGATCGGCCCGCGAAACGTATCTACATCAACGCGGTGCACAACATATCATTGCTGTTCCCCGCGAAGAACTTTTGCTGCCGATGATGTTGGCCGATCGCGTCGATCTGATCGCAGTTGGGGGCAATATTCTGCGCCATTATATTAATGCAGCCAAAGATCAGGACGGGAACGAGGGCATTCCAGATATTAATGGGGTAGTGCCCTATCGCAGTTGTTATCTCTATATCGCGATCAGTGGCGATGTTCCCGATGAAGATGTTTCCCGCCTGCAGACTGTGCTTGATGGCTTTAAAACCAACGGGTTTTTTGTGAAAAACCGTGCTGCACATGGTCTTTCGACAAATGTTGAGGGCTCTTTCCTAAGCGCGATGCTGAACCTTGATAATAACGGGGTCAGTTGCATCGATCTTGACGGGGTTGGTCCGTAAAATCATCCAAATGTTGATTTGGATGTTCTTGGTCTGGACCTGAATACCCAAAATTGGTATTACCAATTATAGGATATATTGGCCAAACGGATTCCCGCACCTCCAACCCGTCCGTGCATGGCCAAAAGCCCCGAGAGAGGATACGCCATGACGCCTTCCAAACCGCGCGTTGGTCTTTTTATTACCTGCTTGGTCGATATGTTCCGTCCGACCGTCGGGTTTTCCGCTGTTAAGCTGCTTGAAGAAGCCGGATGCGACGTTGATGTTCCGATGTATCAGACCTGCTGCGGGCAACCGGCGTTTAATTCCGGTGATAATGCATCCGCCCGCAAGGTCGCCCGGCCCCTGATCGATATGTTTGCCGATTATGATTATGTCGTTGCGCCAAGCGGGTCTTGTGCAGGCATGATCAAAAAGCATTTCCCCGAACTCTTTGCTGATGATCCGGCGATGGCGGACAAGGTTCAGGCGTTATCTGACAAGACCTATGAGCTGGTATCCTTCCTGACAGGTGTCATGAAGGTCGATGCGGTCCCGGCCCGGTTTGAAGGCAAGGTGACCTATCACGACAGTTGTTCGGGCCTTCGCGAACTGGGTGTCAAAGAACAGCCACGAAAATTGTTAAATTCCATCCAAGGGCTTGAGATTTCTGAGCTGACCGAGCCGGAAACCTGTTGTGGGTTTGGCGGAACGTTCTGCGTCAAATATCCGGAAATCTCGGGCAAAATGGTTGGTGATAAAACCCGCGATATCACCCAGACCGGGGCAAAAACGCTTTTGGCCGGGGATCTTGGCTGTCTGATGAACATGGCCGGGAAACTTGCACGTGAAGGATCAAATGTTGAAGTCCGTCATGTTGCAGAAGTTCTGGCGGATATGACCATGGCGGCACCGCCAATCGCTGGTTCGGGTGCGAACAAGGATGGGGCGGACATGTCATGAATGTATCCACATCGCCAAAATTCAAAGAAAACGTGCATGGCGCACTGCGTGATGAAAGCCTTCAGCGCGCCCTTGGCCGATTGAAATCCGGTTTTCAGATTAATCGGACCAATGCCGTATTGCGCATGCCGGAATTTGAGGCCCTGCGAGATCAGGCCCGTGACATTAAAAACCACACGCTTGAAAATCTTGACCATTACCTTTTGAAATTCGAAGAAAACGTCAAGGCCAATGGCGGTCATGTGCATTGGTGTGCGGATGCTGCAGAAGCCCGCGAAGTGGTTGCCAAAATCTGCCGTGACAAGGACGCCAAATCGGTTCTGAAGGGCAAGTCGATGATTTCCGAGGAAATCGGCCTGAATGACTTCCTTGAAAAACAGGACCTTAAGGTCGTCGAGACAGATTTGGGTGAATATATCATTCAGCTGCGCAACGAGCCGCCAAGTCATATCATTGCCCCGGCGCTCCATGTTCATAAAGAACAGGTGGCAGACAGTTTCCGCGAAACCCATAAGGGCCGCGACCCCAACAGATCACTGGTTGAACCGCGCGAATTGCTTGATGAAGCCCGCGAGATCATGCGCGAGCATTTCTTTGCCGCCGATATCGGGATTACCGGTGCGAACTTCCTGATTGCCGAAACCGGCACGTCGGTCATTGTCACCAATGAAGGCAATGGCGATCTGACCCAGACTTTGTCACGGGTTCATATTGCAATTGCCAGTCTGGAAAAGGTGGTCCCGACCCTTGAAGATGCGACAAGCATTCTGCGGGTTCTGGCCCGTTCGGCCACAGGACAGGAAATGTCATCTTACACGACATTTTCGACCGGACCGCGTCGGTCAGATGATCTTGACGGGCCTGAAGAATATCACGTGATCCTGCTTGATAATGGTCGTTCCAACATGTTGGGCACCGAATTTCAGGATATGCTGCGCTGTATTCGCTGTGCGGCCTGTATGAACCATTGCCCGGTTTACGGGGCGGTGGGAGGACATGCTTATGGTTGGGTTTATCCTGGTCCGATGGGCTCCGTGCTTTCGCCATCTTTGATTGGTGTCGATGAAGCAGGACATCTTCCAAATGCATCCACCTTCTGCGGAAAATGCGAAGAAGTCTGCCCGATGCGGATTCCGTTGCCCAAAATGATGCGGCACTGGCGCGAACGGGAGTTTGAAAAACATCTAAGCCCGGCTTCATTCCGTTACGGTATCAAAACGTGGGCATTTCTTGCATCGAAACCAAAGCTTTACGGCGCACTTACCGCCATCGCATCAAGGGTCTTAAACAAGATGTCAGGCGGCAAGGGACGTATTGTCAAATTGCCACTGGCTGGTGGTTGGACAGACATGCGTGATTTTCCGGCACCGGAAGGCAAAACCTTCAAGCAGCTTTGGGCCGAAAAACAATCGGCCAAAGGAGGTTCGAAATGAGCACGACATCAAATAGAACCTCTCGCGATGCTATTTTGGGGCGGATTCGCAAAAGTCTTGGCCGGTCAGCTGGTGAAGCGGCACCCTTGTCAGTGACAGAACGTCTGGCGTCGCCCAAAGCAAATCCGGTTGTGCCGATGCGCGCCCAACTTGCCCATGATCAACAGGTTGAACTGTTTGAGAAGATGGCAACAAGTGTCAATGCCACGGTCAGTATGGTTGTCAGTGATGGTGATATTCCGCGCGAAGTTGCCCGTTTTCTCGCCGATCATAATTTGCCGGCACGGGTTAAAACATCGCCCGATGCTGCAGTTTCCGGACTACCCTGGAGTGGTACGGCGCTTGAAGTCAGCACCGGAATTGCCGGTGCTGAAGATGCGGTTTCGGTTACGTCAAGTTTTGCCGGGGTGGCGGAAACCGGAAGTTTGATGTTAAGAAGCGGGGCAAGCACGCCCTATACCCTTAACATGCTTCCAGATACGCATATTGCCGTCCTTCGGATCAGCGATATCGTCGGGACATATGAAGAAGTATGGGCGCGGTTGCGCGAAAAGGAAGGACACGGCAATATGCCGCGAACATTCCTATGGGTGACCGGGCCTTCGCGAACGGGTGATATCGAACAGACGATACAGCTTGGCGCACATGGTCCGCGCCGACTGCATATCGTTCTGGTGGATGACACAAAAGAAAACAAATAAGCGACGCCGTACCGTCAATGAGGATGAAAAGGCCCTGTGGGAGGTTTTCACCCGTGACGTCAAACCTTTGCGCACTAAAAGGCGCAAGGGTGGCGATGCCATGTTTGTGCCTGAAGACGAAGACACCCACACCAGCGACACGGCGATTTCATGGCCAGATAAATTGTCGGAAAACATTGAACGCTCAGAAGAAAGCCGTGCGGCACGTAATTTACCCTCGGCGCGTAATGCGGATCGCGGACCACAGATCAAAAACCGCAGTCTTGAAGAACTTAAACCCGGTGTAACCGACGGGATTGACCGGTCGACGGCCACCAAGTTCCAAAAAGGCAAAATGTCGATTGATGGGCGCATTGATTTGCATGGCATGACGCAAGATGTCGCGCATAATGCGTTAAATGCCTTTATCGAAGACAGCTGGCGGGCCGGGAAACGCTGCGTTTTGGTGATTACCGGTAAGGGATCACGCGCCGATGAATATGGCCGAACGGGGCTTTTGCGATCACGTACCCCGCAATGGTTAAGTGCACCCCGCCTGCGCACCCGGATTCTTGCGATTAATCAGGCCCAGATCCAGCACGGCGGTGCCGGGGCCTTTTATGTTTTGTTGAAACGGAGACGCCCGTGACACCTTTTGGAAATCGCATCAGGGAATTACGGGCCCGCAACGACGTGACGCTGACCGATATGGCAACGGCGTTGCAATTGTCTCCGGCTTATTTGTCCGCCCTTGAGCATGGACATCGCGGGCGGCCAAGCCCCGGCTTGGTGCAACAGATTTGCGGGTTTTTTAATCTGGTTTGGGATGAAGTTGACGATATCAAACGGTTGGCACAGCTTTCTCATCCAAAAATTACCGTTGATACCGCCGGGCTTGAGCCCGAAGCAACCGAATTGGCCAATCTTTTATCTGAACGGATTGCCGGTCTCAGCGATGATCAGCTTTCGCGCATGCTCGAAATCATCAGAGAACGCCATGCCTAGGCTGGGGATAGGGCAGGGATATTCGAACGGCTGTGCAAACTTAAGCAAGTTTACTGTTCCGGGGCGGGGTTTTGACAAGTTTTATGACCCTGGAACCACAAGTTGGTTACAGGATCGTGTTTTTTGTGCACCAGAGGCAACAAAATAGCGACATTACGTGAATCACGGTTTGACTATTGTCAGTATCGAGGGTATCAATCGGATGTGTTTCGATCCAGAAGCATGAAAATGCCCTGCCTTTATGCAACTACAAGGTTTTGAACTGTCCGCACGCCCCAGCAATTTGCCTGAGTGCCTTGCCTGACGGTCAACCGCACCTTCTATCCTATCCCATTCAAAAATTCGCCCTTCCGGCAACCACAGATCATTAAACGCACATATGCATCTTCAAGACCTTAAAAAGAAATCTCCGACCGAGCTGCTTGCTCTGTCTGATGAGCTTGAAATCGAAAATGCCAGCACGCTCCGCAAACAGGAGTTGATGTTCGCCATTCTCAAACAGTTGGCCGAGAACGACCACGCCATTTTTGGTCTGGGTGTTCTTGAAGTGCTGCCGGATGGCTTTGGCTTTTTGCGTAGTCCCGAGGCAAACTATCTTGCCGGACCGGACGACATTTATGTTTCCCCAAGTCAGGTGCGCCGCTTTAGCTTGCGCACCGGTGACACGGTGGAAGGCCAGATCCGCTCGCCGAAGGAAGGCGAGAGGTATTTCGCGCTGCTCAAAGTCGACAAAGTCAACTTTGATGCGCCGGAAAAGGTCCGCCAGCGCGTTAACTTCGATAACCTGACCCCGCTTTACCCTGACGAGCCGCTTAAGATGGAGCGGAATGTTGATCAGGAAGGCAATAAGGACACCACCAATCGGGTGATTGAACTTGTTGCCCCGCTTGGTAAAGGTCAGCGTGCTTTGATCGTCGCACCGCCGCGGACGGGTAAAACCGTGATGCTGCAAAATATTGCGCACGCGATCGAAGAAAACCATCCGGAAGCCTATCTGATCGTTCTTCTGATTGATGAACGTCCGGAAGAAGTGACCGATATGGACCGTTCGGTCAAAGGCGAGGTGATTAGTTCGACCTTTGATGAACCGGCACAGCGTCACGTTCAGGTAACTGAAATGGTGCTTGAAAAGGCCAAACGCCTTGTCGAGCATAAGCATGACGTCGTCATTCTGCTCGATTCTATCACCCGTTTGGCCCGTGCCTATAACACGGTTGTTCCAAGTTCGGGCAAGGTGTTGACCGGTGGTGTTGATGCCAACGCGCTGCAGCGTCCGAAACGTTTCTTTGGTGCGGCCCGTAACATCGAAGAAGGCGGCTCGTTGACCATCATCGCAACCGCCCTGATCGATACCGGCTCGCGCATGGACGAGGTCATCTTTGAAGAATTCAAAGGGACCGGTAACTCCGAGCTCATTCTGGATCGCAAACTGTCTGACAAACGTATCTTCCCGTCGATTGATATCCTTAAATCGGGTACCCGTAAGGAAGAACTGCTTGTCGACAAATCTGTCCTGTCGAAAATGTGGGTTCTGCGCCGTATTCTCAACCCGATGGGGCCACAGGACGCGATGGAATTCCTTTTGGGCAAGCTCAAAACAACCAAGAGCAACGACGACTTCTTCGATTCAATGAATGGATAACCGGAACCCGGCGGATTTTGCCGGTTTTGGGAAATAGTCTGATGAATTACGGGGCCTTACGGGCCCCGTTTTTTATTGTCTGATGAATATGAAAACCCGTATTTATATCAGTCAGTTAGTATATTATCCCGATTGATAAGGGATGAGAGCTTGAATCGGGCGAAAAGCCGTGTGACTCTGATGGTCTTCATTCACTACCGTTTTGCGCTCAATGCAGCTTTTACTTAAATCCGTCGATTTTGCCGCCCGTGCGCATCGTGATCAGCGCCGCAAGGGACCAGCCGAGGAACCTTATATCAATCATCCGATTGAGGTTTCCCGGCTGATTGTCGAATGCGAACCGCAAACGCACGAAGACATTCTATGTGCAGCGGTCCTGCATGACGTGATCGAGGATTGTGGTGCGACGCGCGATGAAATTGCTGCCTGCTTTAACGACGTCGTTGCCCATATCGTTCAGGAAGTCAGCGATGACAAAGGATTGCCGCGTGATGAGCGCAAGGCAAAACAGGTCGAACGTGCCCCGAACCTTACCGCTGCCGCCAAACTTGTGCGATTGGCCGATAAAGTTGCCAATGTTGGTGCGATGCTGACCGACACCCCGATTGGTTGGGACGAAGAACAAATTCTGGCCTATGTCGATTGGGCTGAGGCCGTCGTTGCCCCCTGCCGCGAAGTCAGCGATGGGCTGTCAGATCGCTTTGATGCGATTGCACGCGATGTGCGTGCTTTCCACGAAGACCAAAAAGCAGAGGCAGGGGGTTAACCCTGCCTCTGCTTCAAAAATATATGTAATATCAACGTAATAGCGTGCGAGATATTCAGACCGTAAAGACAATCGATCCGTTTGTTTTGCGGCCTTCAAGATCCTCATGCGCCTGTTTGGCATCTGCCAAAGGATAGGTCGCGGTGATATCGATCTTGACCGCACCTGATTTCAGGACGTCAAACAGATCATTTGCGGTGGCCAGAAGCTCTTCACGGGTGGCGGTATAGTGGAAGATGCTTGGCCGGGTCAGGAAATAGGCACCCGGTGCCAGCTGCGCCAGGGCGACGGGCGGTACCGGACCGGATGACTGTCCGAAACTGACCATCATGCCCAGACGTTTCAGGCATTTAAGTGAGTCATCAAAGGTGTCTTTACCAACAGAATCGTAAACAACTTCAACGCCCTGGCCGCCGGTGATTTCTTTTACGCGTTCCGAGACCACCTCGTCACGATACAAGATCGGGTAATCGCAGCCCTTTGCCTTGGCGATTTCGGCCTTTTCCTTGGACCCGACGGTACCAATCACGGTTGCACCCAGATGTTTGGCCCACTGACAGACAATCTGGCCAACACCACCTGCCGCGGCATGGATCAGGATGGTGTCGCCTTTTTTGACGTTATAGGTCCGACGCAAAAGATATTGTGCGGTCATGCCCTGCAACATTGCAGCTGCAGCAAGCTCAAAGCTGACATCGTCAGGGATTTTCACCAGACCCTTGGCCGGCATCACGCGGGCTTCGGCATAGGCACCAAGCGGCTGTGCGGCATAGGCGACCCGATCACCAACGGCCAGATCGCTGACACCTTCGCCAACAGCTTCAATCACGCCTGCACCCTCAAGGCCAAGACCCGATGGCAAGGCAGGGGCAGGATAAACGCCGGAGCGGAAATAAATGTCGATATAGTTCAGGCCAACGGCCTTTTGCGCAAGGCGGACTTCACCGGATCCCGGTTGACCGACTTCTAGGTCTTCAAAGCGCAGTACATTACTGCCGCCGGTTTCATGAAAGCGGAATGCTTTGGTCATTCTGACCTCCCATTTTGCGTTTTTGAACGCCTGTTTCGTCAATGGGCGCAGTGTAGGGTAGATATCAAGGATTTGCAGCAGGGGATTACGCCGAACTGTTGGGCAATTTTACAGATCAGGGCCGATTCAGGGATTAAGGGGATGACCAGCGGGCGGTGGGGAAAGTGGTTTTGATGTCTGATGCTTATTTCTGGCACGAAGCGGGCAATCGTGCTCCAATTCCCCATCTCGCTTGCGAGTGAACACCATGATTTCCGGGCCATAAAAGGAGGGTGGTTTCGTGTCCATCATCAGTCACATCACATTTGGAACCAACGATAAATCCCGTGCGGCGGTTTTTTACGATGCAGCATTGGCGACCATCGGTTTTAAACGCCTGCCCAAGCCCGCAGAAAAACCATTGGCCTATGATCGCAATGGTGAAATGCCAACGATTTATATTTATACCCCTGAAGACGGACGTCCGGCGACTTGGGGCAATGGCACTCATGTTGCTTTTAACGTCGATACCCGCAAGCAGGTGGATGCCTTTCATGCCGCTGCTTTGGCGCATGGCGGCATGGATGCAGGAAAACCGGGACTGCGCGCCCATTATGGCCCGAATTACTATGCTGCCTATGTCCGCGATCCCGATGGCAATAAATTACAGGCCGTGTGCTATAAACCTGATTTATAACGGTAAAGTCCCCTGATCGGTCTCAAGCGGAAGTTCGACACCTTCGATTTTAAGCAGGGCGCGCTTGGTCTCAAGCCCACCTTGACCGGAATAACCACCGGGTTTGTCACCCGATGCCAGAACGCGGTGGCAGGGAATAATGATCGGGATCGGGTTCAGGCCGCATGCTGTTCCCACAGACTGGAAGGCCTTAGGCGATCCTGCGGCGGCGGCAAGGTCCTTATAGGTTGCGGTTTGCCCTGCCGGGATCTTGCACATGGCCTCCCAGACGGCTTTTTGAAAATCGGTACCATCGGGCGCCAAAGGAAGGTCAAAGCGGCTCAGAGTGTGGGAAAAATAGGCGTTAAGTTGTTTTTTTGCCTCTTCCAAGACCGGGCTTGGCTCCATCTCGTCGACAAAGCCCCAATCAAGTGCAACGATTTGATCATCGAACTCGAAAATTGTCAGAGCCCCAATTGGGCTGTTGATCGAAATTTGCGGCATGTTGGGATCTTTCCGAACGATGATGTGGGTGGCGTTACAGTATTTCTGCCTTATGCCGCCTTGGCGGGCAGATCGGCAAGCAATTTGGCAAGGTCATTTGGGGACGTGACCGGGGCGGAACATACCGGCCCCTGACAGACATAGGCGGTTTCCTTGCCATCAAGTGCGGTTTTGCCGTGGGCCGGGTGGCTGTCGGGCAGGGGATCACCGTCAGTTAGAATGGTAATCGCCCGGTTGGGCAGATATGCCGCAAAGATCGCCCGACGCATTTCAAGATAGTTTTGGCTGCGGTCTTTGGCGATCAAAACGATCTGCACCGGGTTTTGCAGCATTTCTGCTGCCAGTAGCAGGCCGGGCATATTGGGGAATTGTTCTTCAAGCCGTCCGCCAAAGGCTGCGATCGTAATTTCCGCCCGGTCCCGATATTTGGTATCACCGGTCAGGGCATAAAGCTTTGCCAAATTCTGGGCCATGATCGCATTCCCCGACGGTACTGCATTGTCCATGTGGGGTTTTTGGCGGACAATCAGATCACTGGCATCCGATGCCGATTGGAAGTAACCGCCTTTCGGATCGGCAAACAGGGTTTCAGCGGTTTCCGACCATGCAATGGCCTCGCGCAGATAGGCATCCTCGCCAAAACATTCAAACAGGCGCAATGCCGCCCGGATCATGTGGGCGTAGTCTTCTAACATGCCGGCATGCTGTGCCTTGCCATCGCGGTAGCTGTGCAGGAACCTGTTTCCTTCCATCAGCGTGCTGGTGACGAAATTATAGGCCAGCTTGGCGTAATCAAGCCAATCGGCGCGTTTAAACGTCATGGCGGCTTCGGCAAAGGCGGCAATCGTCATGGCGTTCCAGTCGGTCAAGGCCTTGTCATCCCAACCCGGGCGAATGCGGTGGGCCCGTCGGGTCAGCAAAATTGCGCGAAGCTTTGCCAGTTTTTCCTCGGTCGCCTCATCCGTAAGACCAAGACCCGACGCCGTGCGGTTCAGGATCGTGTTGCCTTCCCAATTACCGTTGGCTGAGACGTCATAGAATTTCTTGAACAGATCCGTATCATCGCCCAGAAGGTCGTCAATTTCGGCTTCGGACCAGACATAGAACTTGCCTTCGACGCCTTCGCTGTCGGCATCAAGGCTTGCGGTGAAGGCGCCACCGGGAATGCGCATTTCGCGCAATATCCAGGTGATGGTTTCTTCAACCCGTTTGGCATAAAGCGGGTTGGGATCAACGCGCCAAACATCGCACAAAACATCAATCAGCTGGGCATTGTCATAGAGCATCTTTTCGAAATGTGGGACGAGCCATTGGTCATCAACCGCATATCGCGCAAAGCCGCCGCCAAGATGGTCGTAAATCCCGCCCTGACACATGCGATCAAGGCTGTGCTTGACGATGCGTTGCAGATCATTGTCGTTGGTCCGCACACCTGTACGCCACAACAGCGCCAGCAGACTGGGCTGTGGGAACTTTGGCGCACCGGACGTGCCGCCATTTTCACCATCCATGATTTGCAGGCTGCCATGACCACACCGATCAATCATATCAAGGCTTGGCACAGAGCCGGTTGCTGCACTGTTCATTTTAATCAGGGCATTTGAAATCTGTGTGACGTTATGGCGTACGTCGTCGGGTTTTTCGGCATAGATTTTCGCAACCGTTTTAAGAACATCATCAAAACCCGGTCGGCCATAGCGCGCGGTTTTCGGGAAATATGTCCCGCCCCAGAACGGTTCCCCATCAGGGGTCAAAAACATGGTCAGCGGCCAGCCGCCCTGTTGGCCGAGCAGGGCAAGGGCATTTTGATAAAGCGCATCCAAATCCGGCCGTTCTTCACGGTCAAGCTTGATATTGATGAACAGATCATTCATCAGCCCGGCCATGGCGTCGTCTTCAAAGCTTTCATGGGCCATGACGTGGCACCAGTGGCACGCAGCATACCCGACCGAAAGCAGGATCGGCTTGTTGGCGGCCTTGGCGTCTGCCAGCACCTCTGTGCTCCAGGGCTGCCAGTGCACAGGGTTGTCGCGGTGCTGCAGGAGATAGGGGCTGGTTTCCGAACCAAGATTGTTGCGTGCGCGTTCCATGTCACTTCCTTGCTGCCCGTTAGGCGGTGAAGCCTGAGCTGCTTTATTGTTTTGGGTGGGCAATTACACGATCAATGCGGACCCTGATCCTGTAAAAATGTATGGCGCCCAGAATGTTTGACGGACTCTAAGGGTAACGCCATCATCCATAAAGGCAAATGGCTGTAATTATTTGTCGCAAAATCGTGATATTGCCGGGTTACGGGCCAATATGGTGCTTTAAACCGTTATTGTGATTGAGATGCCCGCAGGCGTCGTCATAATGAACCGGCCAAACACATAGAAACATAGAAGAACAGAAAAGAAAGCAGGAGATCAGGGCGATGAAAGTAACCGTGAACATCGAATGCACCCCGGAAGAGGCGCGTACCTTCTTTGGTCTACCTGATGTTCAGCCGATGCAGCAGGCAATGATGAAAGAGGTTGAAGACCGGATGAAAGCCAATCTTTCGGCGATGGACCCGGAAACCATGATCAATACCTGGATGCCCCAAGGCATTCAGAATTGGGAACAGTTGCAAAAAGCGTTCTGGGGCCAGTTCAATGGCGCCAATGGCGGCCCCAAAGGCGACAAGGACTGAATTCGTGAGTGACCATTACTATCAGGCACATGTATTTGTTTGCCAGAACGAACGCCCAAGCGGCCATGAGCGGGGCTGTTGCCAGTCCAAGGGTGCGACCAAGCTTCGCAATTATATGAAGATACGGGCCAAGGAACTTGGTCTTCCGATGACCCGGATTAACACCGCAGGATGCCTTGATCGGTGTGAGTTGGGCCCGGTGATGGTGGTCTATCCCGAAGGGACCTGGTATCGCTATGAAACGATGGAAGACATCGACACCATCCTGACCGATCATTTGCTTGGCGGGCAGGTGGTTAAAAGATTACAGCTTTCCCCCGATCAGGGATGATGTGAACGGTCCCGAAAATGGGGCCGTTTTCAGTTTTGGACGAAGCTGCATGTTGACCTTTGGGTCGGTCTGAACGATATCGACAGCACAGAATTTCATTATTGCCAGACCGCAGGATTACCTTGGTCTACCACCACAAGAATGACGGACGAAACATGATTGCAAGCCGAGAAACCATCTTTGCCCTGTCATCGGGGGCCGGGCGTGCGGGGGTCGCCGTTATTCGCTTGTCCGGGCCGTTATCAGGGCCAACGATCTGTGCGCTTTTGGGCCGGGGTGACGTGCCCAAGCCGCGCCATGCGGTCTATGCGCCGATCCGTGATCCGCACTCGGGTGAACGGCTTGATGATGCGGTGGCGATCTATTTCCGGGGTCCGGCAAGCTTTACCGGCGAAGACGTGGTTGAATTGCATGTCCATGGCGGGCGGGCGGTGATTGAAGGTGTTCTGGATTGCCTGTCGCGCCAGGACGGTTTGCGGGTCGCTGATCCCGGCGAATATACCCGCCGCGCGTTCGAGAACGGCAAGATGGACCTGACCTCGGCCGAAGGTATTGCCGATCTGATTGATGCTGAAACCGCCGCCCAGCGCCGTCAAGCCGTGCGCCAGATGGCCGGTGAACTCGGCAGCCTGTATGAAGGCTGGCGGGCACGTCTGATGAAGGCATTGGCCCATATCGAGGCCGATATTGATTTCCCGGATGAAGATTTACCTGATGGCATTGTCCCGGTCGTGCGGGGTGACTTGGTTGCGGTGAATGAGGACGTTAAACGCCATCTTGCTGATAACCGCCGCGGGGAGCGCCTGCGTGAAGGGTTCCAGATTGTTATTCTCGGTGCGCCCAATGCCGGTAAATCCAGCTTGCTCAACCGTCTGGCCCAGCGCGATGCCGCCATTGTGTCCGAGATCGCCGGGACTACGCGGGACATGATTGAAGTGCATCTTGATCTTGGCGGTTTTCCGGTGACCATGGTTGATACGGCGGGCCTGCGCGAAAGCGTTGATGCCATTGAATCCGAAGGTGTCCGCCGGGCGACGGAACGGGCGGAAAATGCCGATCTGCGTCTGGTTGTGATTGACCGGGAAGGTTGGCCAAATATTGATCCCGAAGCCGCCCGGGTGATTGATGCCAATACTCTTATCCTGATCAACAAGGTCGATGAAGACGATGGGACGGCGATCCCCAAAGTCTGGCAGGGCGCTTCGGTTGAAGGACATCGTCTTGAGCTTCCCGTTTTGACCATATCGGCCATGACCGGGCTTGGGATGGAAACCCTCTTGCAACTGCTGGAGACTCGCGTAAAAGAGGGGCTCGATTTTGCCGGGCCAGTGCCCCTAACGCGTATCAGGCACCGGCGGGCACTTGAAAGTGCCAGCGACCATTTGGATCGCGGAATGCAGACCGATATCGCTGAACTCGCTGCCGAGGATGTACGCCTTGCAGTGCGCGAAATTGGCAAGATTACCGGACGTGTCGATGTGGAAGATTTGCTCGATATTATCTTCGGGGACTTCTGTATCGGCAAATAAGATCAGGGACTGTTCCCTAGAAATGTTTCACGTGAAACATTGTCCCGTCAATGGGCCGCATAAGCCTATTCGAACCAGACAAGGTTCAAACCCGTCAGATGTGCTGATAGGGGATTGAGTGAGGAATTCGATGTCACAGAATGTGTCGCATAGCCGTTTTGATGTGATTGTTGTTGGCGGTGGACATGCTGGCTGCGAAGCCGCGGCGGCCGCTGCACGCATGGGGGCGCAAACAGCGCTCGTCACACATCGGGCAGACCGCATTGGTGAAATGTCCTGTAACCCGGCCATTGGTGGTTTGGGCAAAGGACATATGGTTCGCGAAGTTGATGCGCTTGACGGTGTCATGGGCCGCGCAATTGACCGGGCCGGTATTCAGTTCCGTATGCTTAACCGTTCCAAAGGACCGGCTGTTCGTGGGCCGCGCGCGCAAGCCGACCGTAAGCTTTACCGCGAAGCCGTTCAGGACATTCTGGCCGATCAGGAAAACCTCACAATCCTTGAAGGTGCTGTTGAAGACCTGATCATTGATGAGAACAATCGGGTTGCTGGCGTGATCACCGGCGATGGCACAGAATATTGCGCCGGTGCGGTGGTGCTGACCACAGGCACATTCCTGCGCGGGCTTATTCATATTGGTGAGAAGACCACGCCGGCCGGCCGTATTGGTGATGCGCCGGCTATGGGGCTTTCCGATACGCTTGAGAAATATGATTTCAAACTGGGTCGTCTTAAGACGGGCACACCGGCACGTCTGGATGGACGGACCATTGATTGGTCCAGTCTTCAGGAGCAACCGGGTGATACGCCGCCTGAACCGTTTTCATTCCTGACCAGGGAAATTACGGTTCCGCAGATCCCGTGTCATATGACTTGGACGACCGAAGCCACGCACGAAATCATTCGTGCTAACCTTCATCGTGCGCCGATGTATAGCGGCCAGATCACAAGCAGTGGTCCGCGCTATTGCCCGTCGATCGAAGACAAGGTCGTGCGCTTTGCCGAAAAGAATCAGCACCAGATCTTTTTGGAGCCAGAAGGCCTGGATGATCCGACGATCTATCCAAACGGTATCTCAACCTCGCTCCCAGAAGAGGTGCAGCTTGCCATGCTGGTCACCATTCCGGGGCTAGAGAAGGTCGAGATTTTCCGTCCGGGCTATGCGGTTGAATATGACTTTGTCGATCCGCGTGAGTTGCGCCATACGCTGGAAACCAAAAAGGTCGGCGCATTATTCTTTGCCGGTCAGATCAATGGCACGACCGGTTATGAAGAAGCTGCCGGGCAGGGGCTCATTGCTGGTGTGAATGCAGCATTGGTGGCAGATGGTGGCGAACGTGAATTCATCCTTGATCGTGCAGATGCCTATATCGGTGTCATGATCGATGATCTGGTCACCCTTGGCACGCGCGAGCCTTATCGTATGTTTACCTCGCGTGCCGAGTACCGCCTGATGATGCGGGCCGACAATGCCGATCAGCGTTTGACGGATCGTGGTCTTGATATTGGCTGCATCGCATCAGCCCGTGAACAGGTTTGGGGGGCGAAAAAAGCAGCCCTTCATACCGCCAAGGATCAGGTGTCCAATTTGGCCGAGACGCCAAATGCGCTGGCCAAATTTGGCATCAAGATCAATCAGGACGGGGTACGTCGCAGTGCTTATGACTTACTGGCATATCCTGACATTGATTTTTCGACCATCGTAAAAGTCTGGCCGCAGCTCGAAGACCTTGATCCGGCGATCAAGGAACAGGTGGCGATTGATGCCCAGTATAAAGGCTATCTTGATCGTCAGGCTGCCGATGTTGCGGCCTTCCGCCGCGACGAAGAATTGCGTCTGCCGCGCGATCTTGATTTCGATAAGGTCGGAAGCCTGTCGGTGGAAATCCGGCTTAAGCTTAAAGAAATCCAGCCGGAAACGATCGGCGCGGCATCGCGTATTCCCGGTGTCACCCCGGCGGCGGTGACGGCGTTGCTAGGTCATATTAAAAGCCATAAGCATATGGCCAAGGGCCACGTCCGCAGCGCCTAACATCTGATACTCAATTTCGGCCATCTGGCCTTCATCAACCCGGTTGCTTGTGCAGCCGGGTTTTTTGATGTGGGTATGTGTTTAGTCAGGATGGGCGTTTCAATCGTATGGTTGAGATTCCGCCTCCCATTAAAGCGACCGATGTAGACGTCACCAAGTATGTGCTCCTGAGTAGGGGGAGGCTAAGGTTGTTTTTCTGGGTGTTTGAGTTGGCGTCATCGTTTCCGGAACAATGCGCTATGAAGTGAATTGGCTCGACCAAAAATGCAGGTTGGTGTGTTTCACGTGAAACATTTGATGTGTTTTTGATCGTTTTATCGATTCCCGGACGATGAAAAGTGATGAAGTTTGGAAAACAAGTCTGGTGTGTTTTTAAAACTGGACGTATAAATCATTTATGCAATCCATTTCCGCACCCGTAAAAACATGGTTTGAACGCGATTTGAATGTTTCACGTGAAACATTGGACCGTTTGAGCCTTTATGCAGATCTTGTCGTTAAGTGGCAGCCGCGTATTAATATCGTTGGCGCCAGCACGGCAGAAGACGTTTGGGGACGTCATTTACAGGATTCTGCACAACTTTGGCCGTATCTGCAGGATGTCGCTGCGGACGGGAAAATCGTTGATTTTGGTTCTGGCGCAGGATTTCCTGGGATCGTTTTAGCGATTTTAGGCGCTGGAAATGTCACGATGATGGAATCCAACACCAAGAAAACCGTCTTTCTGATGGAAGCAGCCCGCGTTTGCGGCGTGTTAGATCAGACCGAAATTGCTCGGGAACGGATCGAAACTGCGGCACCGCGCGACGCTGACGTGATTACGGCGCGGGCCTTTGCGCCTTTGCCAAAGCTTCTTGAACTTGGCCAAAGACATTTAAAAGCCGGTGGCCATTATGTGCTGCTGAAGGGACGTGCCTTTGAGGATGAGCTGGCGGACGCACGCGAAGCCGGTTGGACATTTGATGTAACCACGCATGCCAGCCTGGTGGACCCGGATGGTGTCGTGATGATCTTAAAAGGAGTTGGCCGGTGACTGATGTAATTGATCTACCGCTTTCTACCCAGTCTAGTGGCAAGGGGCACCGCCCACGGATCATCGCAATCGCCAACCAGAAGGGCGGGGTTGGTAAAACGACCACGACCATCAATTTGGCAACGGCGTTGGCGGCAGTCAAACAGCGGGTTCTGATCGTTGATCTTGACCCGCAGGGCAATGCCAGTACCGGCCTTGGCTTGCGTCCATCAGATCGTGAGATCAGTTCTTATGACGTGTTGATCAACGGAAATACGCTGGAAGAAGCGCGTAAAGATACGGCGATCCCGCGTTTGTCGATTGTGCCATCCGGTATGGATTTGTCCGGTGCCGAGATTGAGCTGGTTGATTTTGAGCGCCGTGAAATGCAGCTAAAAGAATCGCTGGCCAAATTGCCGCAGGATGTTGATTACGTTCTGATCGATTGTCCACCATCCTTGGGGCTTCTGACCTTGAATGCGCTGGTGGCATCGGATGCGGTGCTTGTACCGTTGCAGTGCGAATTCTTTGCGCTTGAAGGGATCAGTCATTTGGTTCGCACCATCAAGCGGGTTAAAAAGGCTTTCAACCCGGATCTTGAAATCCAGGGCATCGTGCTGACCATGTATGACAAGCGTAACAACCTGTCAGCACAGGTGGCCAATGATGTGCGCGATTATTTCGGGGATGTGGTTTATCGAACTGTCATTCCGCGCAATGTTCGCGTGTCCGAGGCACCAAGTCACGGAACGCCGGTCTTGGTCTATGACATAAAGTGCCCGGGTTCACGGGCCTATCTCAATCTTGCAAGTGAAGTCCTGAAACGCGAAGGGGTTAAAGCATGAGTGATGCAAAGAAACGCGGCTTGGGACGCGGACTTTCAGCACTTCTTGGGGAAGAAGACGAGGATGTTGGTGTTGCCGTTGCCGGGAGCGAAAATGCGCCGACCGGCCATCCGGGGCCAGGTGGCACAACCCAGTTGATCGCGATTACCGATCTGAGACCTTCACCGTTTCAGCCACGCAGTAATTTTGACGACGAAGCCATTGATGATCTGGCGGCCTCGATCCGTGAAAAGGGCATCATTCAGCCGATTCTCGTTCGGGCATCCTCGACCGGTGAAACCACCTATGAAATCATCGCCGGTGAACGTCGTTGGCGGGCAGCACAGCGCGCGCAGCTTCATGAAGTGCCGGTTCTTGTCCGAGATTTCGATGATCGCGAAACGGCCGAAATTGCCCTGATTGAAAACTTGCAGCGCCAAGACCTGTCGCCGCTTGAAGAGGCCGAAGGCTATAACCGCCTGATGAGCGAGTTTTCCCATACGCAGGAAGCTTTGGGTCAGGCGCTGGGTAAAAGCCGAAGCCACATCGCCAACAGTTTGCGTTTGCTGGCACTGCCAGCACCGATCAAACAAATGCTGTCTGACAAGGTTCTGAGCTCTGGCCATGCACGTGCGCTGTTGGGTGCTGAAAATGCTGTCGAGCTTGCCGGTCAGATTGTTAAAAAGGGCCTGAATGTTCGCCAGACCGAAAAACTGGTCAAAACAGATGGCGGCAAAGCATCGCGCCCGAAGAAGTCATATGGACGTTCGTCTGTGGATAAAGACCCAGATACAGTGTCTTTGGAGCGTGACCTTAGCAACATGTTGGGGTTGGCGGTTAATATCGACTTTGATGGCGCGGCTGGGAAAATATCGATCCGCTATGAAACGCTTGAGCAGCTTGATGATATTTTACAGCGGTTGACGCATGGGAAAGCTGGTGACTTGACCAGCGATGAAGAGAGCAGCGACTCGACAAGTTCGGATGAGAATGAATTCGACTCGATGTTTATTGAAGATGATGACAACGACGATGTGTCGGCATCTGATGGTGACGTTGATCTGACGGCAGAGCTGGAAAGCATTGCCGATGCGACATTGCCTGAAAGCGATATGGAGGATGACGAGGATTTTGTTATCGAAGGTCCCGAAGGGGATGATCCGATCGAAAGCGATGAAGTCAGTGAAGACGAACTTGATGAGTTGATCAAATAATCCGAACTGCTGAGCATTAAATCAGAGAAAGGGCCACCGTTGAGGTGGCCCTTTTGCATGTGATCCTGAACGGGTTTCGGCTATTTCAGTGGTGCTAGGTCGAAGTAAATGTGGCTAAGTTCTTCATCGCCAAAGCTTGCCTCTGGTGCAGGTGATCCGCCTGCATTGTGGCAGAGGAAGCAGTTGCCAAGTTCAGCCCCCTGAAAATAAGTTTCCATGGTGGTATTGGCCAGCCGTGAGGATCCCACTTCTGGCGCCAAAAGGGCGACAGAACTGTTGGTCTGGTCGGGAGTCGGGCTTTGGGGAATGATGCCGGTTTGCGTCCAGACGGACCCGATCTGAACGTAATTTCCCCGGACATCTCCCGCGATCAAATTGCCCAGAACATTGTTGTTCATCGAGATGATCTGCGCATTGACGACCGCACTATTAACATCTGAGCCGGCCGACCCCCACGGGTTTGTTCTGACAACAGATGTCGGAACGATCCGTGTTGCCGGGGACGTCAGGACGATGTTCCCGGATTTATCAATATGGGCAGTTTCAACGTTAAGGCCGTTATCAGGCGTATTTGGCGCATAAAACGTAAAGTCGGTCGCCGATTCGTCAAATTTGGTTTCCGTTACCTGATTGGCACCGCTTTGATAATAAAACGTCTTGTTGGGCGTGTTGTTGGTGTGTTCGAACGTCGCCCAGATCATTTCGGGATGTCCAAGCACGGATCCGACAACATGCATCCCGGTCAGCGCAAGGGTCTTGGTTTCACTGCCATCAAGTGTCCATTGGGTCGGGACACTGGTGTCATATTTCGGAACTTCGGCCTTTACCTGAACATAGCTTTCCGGATTGGCAACCGTACTGGCATCGACCCAGGAGGTTTTAAGCTCCATGGCAAGCGCCATCGGCGCGGAATCGTCAAGACCATTGGCCTTGGCATAATCTACGACCTCCTGCTTGTCGGCTTCTGTCGTCGGGAATGTACCAAGATTGATTTTGCCAGCCTTCTGACCGGTTAGAAACGCGCCATAGAACGTATTTGTGTGAATGCCGTAATACACAAGCGATCCGGCCTGCGATATCAGAACGCCGCCTCCACCCGCTTGTCCGGTTTCACCGATGGTTGTTGGCACATCCTGATCCTGTTTATTGACCCGGATCAGAAAGTTGTTAATCGGGCTGTCGTTCTTCAGGAAACTACGCACACCTTTGTCATTTTCAGGCGAGATGTCATAGAACCCGTCTGCATCAAAGACGTATGTCATATCGCCGGTGGATTTCAGTTCGGCAGGTGATGTCAGCCACAAAAACATCTGAGCAGACCATTTAAAGAAGTCGCAATTGGTGTTCTGTTCGGGGAAAAGCGTGCTGTTCGCAGGCATAACCTTGCCATTAAGCGTGATTTCCTTGCCAGCAAACCAGTTTTGCATCTCGGCTTTATCAAGCGGGCAGCTGTTGAACGCATCGGAGGGCAAAATGGATGTTCCTGCCGATGCGTTCAGAGAAATACCGGCTGCACAGCTTGATATGATCCCCGCAGCAAGGACGCGATAGAATCGATTGTTCATGGTGATGTCTCTCTCTTCACTTGTTCAGTAAGTGCCGAAATGTCCCGGTTTGCCGAACATTCGAGGTGCCGGCATTATTGCTTCTCAAGCGACTGTCCCTGTTGAGATGGGAAATGATCTGGCCTTTGAACAGAACGGCTATACCGAAGAGGGATGTCTTTCTGTGTAAAAGAGACAGAACAGGCATGAACGTAAATTTGGTGTGCGGTGCAGCATCAAGATGGGGTTCAGGCCCCAGATACTTCGCCAGATTTTACCGACGGTTTTGTTTCTGACGGGCAACCGCGACTTTGATCATGGCCCGATGGGCAATGGTTTCCGGAATTGCCAAACCGCTTTTGCAGTCTTTTTCGGCTTCCAGAAGGATTTGCAAAGCACGTTGCAGGTTATTGACGGCCCAATTGTTCAGGTTGGCGCGAAATTGATCTGCGGCCTTGAAGAACAGGGGCGGGCGCAGGGACTTCATGGCCTGATCGGCGTTCGTACCCTGGGCCATCTGGCCTTTGACCAGATGAAGTTTCTGGAAATAGCCAATCATCATACGAAGGGCGCCGACCGGGTTGAGGCCTTCTTCGACCAATCGGGTCAAGGCAGCATCAAGATTGACGACATTGCCCTGTGACACGGCCTGAACGACATCATCATAGTGACGTGCGGAACTATCCCCAACACATGCCATGGCATCGGCAAGGGTTACCTGGCCTTCCTTAAGCGCATAGAGGGCAAGCTTTTCAAGCTCGCTTCGCGAAATCATGCGATCCGAGCCAAGGTTTGCGACCAGATAGCGTGTTGCATCACGGTCAATGCGCAGTTTGTGTTCTTCCATGATCGACTGGATCAGGG
Organism: Thalassospira lucentensis; assembly: GCF_050516545.1. Lineage (GTDB taxonomy): Bacteria > Pseudomonadota > Alphaproteobacteria > Rhodospirillales > Thalassospiraceae > Thalassospira > Thalassospira lucentensis_C. Next base: position 3,876,872 of record NZ_CP191544.1, read on the forward strand.
TTTCGATATCACGGCCGCTATCGGCATAGCAGGGTAGCGCCATACCGTTTCCGGCCTTTTCCACGGCCTGACGCAACTTTGATTTGGTCGCCAAGCTTCCGGCTTCGATAACGATCAGGGCATCACCCGCCGGATCACCCAGGAAATCAGCAATGATCGGGGCCTGTGCCTCGCCAATGTCGCGGATTCGAATAACACGGCGTCCGCCACCAAAACTGATCGCCGCGGCCTCGTCACGCAGGCGTCCGCCATCTTCCTTCAGTTGGGGAATACCAAGCTCGATGACGCGAAAGGGGTCTTTAAGGTCTTCAATCACGGTTTTTGCCAGGCGGACAGCACGCTCACGCACAAGGCCTTCGTCCTCTCCATAGATCAGGACGAGTTGGGCCTTTGCGTCCGGTGCGCGCAAAAAGGTTTCGACCTGAGCAGCCTTAAGCTTCATGGAGCCCCTTATTCATCTTTGTGGTTAAAGTCATATCGATGGATATGCCGTGTAAAATGCAGGGTTATTGCGACCGCAGCCCGATCGCGACCTGATTGGCCATCTGTTGGGCAAGTTGCTTGCTGGCATCGGTCCGCGCGGCGTTTTCGGCCTCGATACTCGCAAAATCGGAATCGACAATGTTAAAGCTTGTGCGGGCGCGAACGGTGCCTTTGCGCAAAACTTTCGAATCGGATTTGCGTGTGAGTTGGTATTGTGCGGTCACAAGATAATCGGAAATGGTCGCTTCGTTATCTTTGGTGAAGCCTTGCCCGCTTGTCGATTCGGTCAATGTGACTGTCAGATCATAAAGGGGATTGGAAACCTGACCACGTGGCGTAAGGGTTTCGAGAAGCGCATTCCGGGTGACCTGCCCAACACGGTCATTGATCAGGGCAATATCAACTTGTGCCATATCTGATGCGGTGCTTTGGCCGCTGCTATCTGTGGCATAAAGCGGGCGAAATCCGCATGCATTGAGTGTTGTCAGTGCAACAAGTGCCAGAACCGGTAAAACTGCCCGCAATCTCATTCAATCAAGCCTTCTGCCTTGGGTGCTGTGATCAGACCTTTCCGCCACAATAGTTCGGTTCCGATAAAAGGGCAAAACAGAGTTAGATTGGCAAGGAAAGATTGATGCGAATCTGCCAATTCGGCCGCATCCGCGTCTTCTATCTCTTGGAAGCTTTGGCGGAGCAGCGCAATGGCGATGTTGTTGCGGCCCTGTGCAACAACATCAGCGATGCTGCTATGCACCTTTTCTGCGGTGACGTGCGCTTGCGGTTTTGCATTAGCTGATAAAGGTGCCATGAGTCGCCAAACCTGCCGAAGCCAGCGCCAATGACCGACCAAACTGCTATGGGCGAGGTTGAGTGGTCGGTGAATAGGTACATCGGCCAACAATGATAAGATCAGAACATCCAACCCAACTTCCCGGTATATTTCCAAAGCACTGTTTGAAACAGCATCGGTGGAAACCTTTGCAGCCAAGGAGGCCGTCTGTATCTGACCGGGTTCTGTCAGGGGGCCAGAGCGTATGTCCGAAACGCAGTGTCTCGATATGGTCTTAAGCAATGTTTGGCGAAGCGCAGCAAGCCCATTATGGAGATCGCCATAAATTTCCGGGCGTTGAGCTCGCACGAAGAACCCCCAGTCGCGTTCCAGCGAATGGGGGTTATATTCAGGCGATATATATAGTGCGCGTGCGAGCATAACTCTATTGGGCGTTTGCACTGTCAATGCGCAACTGCCGGGCACGGGTTAAAATCGCGTCTTCCATTGCAGTCACAGTACCTTCTTCAACGACGGCATCCTGCCACTGGTTCGGTCCGACATTCACCTGGCGGAACACTGAAACCTTGATGGCATCGGAACGCAACGCTGTGCCAAGAATATAAGCCGTGAGTTTGAAACGCTCATTTGGTGTTTCAACAGGCGTATACCAGTCTGAAATAATGACGCCGCCAAATGGATCTGCAGAATTCAGTGGCATGAAAGAAAGTGTATCAAGCGTGGCACGCCACAGGAACGTGTTGACGCCAATACCCGTTCCGCCGCCTTTCTGACTATCTTCGCCGCCAAAGAGGTTCAGGCCACCTTCCCCAAATAGGCTACCGCGTTCTTTCTCCTGAGCACGGGTCATGGCCTGCCCGTTCACGCGTTCATCTGTCGTCGCAGATCCGGGGAACTGATCATAATCGACCGTACCATAAGAACACCCAGCAAGGATTAAAGCGAACCCTGCGCCTGAAATCAGTGGCTTGAACGAAGAAAAGGTTACCATTTCCGGCCTTTAGACATTTTAAAAAAGGGGTGAAACCAAGAATTGCTGCGAATATAGGGCGGAACTTCGTTGCAATCAAAGAAAACCAGTGTGTTTTTTTTGCCACAGTGCGTGATGAATGTATCATTTAGGTCACAGGATTGGTTGACGTGGCTTTTAAATGATGGCTCCATCCATATCGAACCGGGCGGCAAAAGCTGTCCAAATAATTTTTGTAGCGTGAAATACGCTAACAAAGACGTTGAGGGAAAAGATGAAAAAGATTCTTGTTGCTTCCAGCGCACTCGTCGCTGTCGCATTCGCAGGCCAGGCTTCGGCTTCCGAAAAAATCAGCCTGTCGGTTGGTGGTTACATGGAACAGTGGGCTGGTTTTGCTGACGAAGATCGTGGTGAATCCGTAAACGCTTTCCAGTCTGACACCGAAGTTCACTTCTCCGGTTCGACCACCCTTGATAACGGTATCGAAGTTGGTGCCAAAATCGAACTCGAAGGCGAGCAGGCTAGCAACCAGGTTGACGAACAGTATCTGTACGTCAATGGTGGCTTTGGTCAGGTTAAGCTTGGTGCTGAAGACGGTGCAGCTGCTGACATGGGTATCACTGCACCGTCTGTTGGTCCAGTTGGCGCGAACGATGGCGACCTTGGCAACTGGGTTAGCGTTAATGCAGTTCCAGATACCGTGCCGGCAGGTGATGACTCCAAACGTCTGACCTATTACACCCCGTCGCTTGGTGGCTTCAAAGCTGGTATCTCTTATGCTGATGATGACGATTCAGAAACCAATGACACTGTAAGAACCGGTGACAACCGCGTTTCTGCTGGTATTGAATACCGTGGTGACTTCGATGGTGTTTCTGTTGCTGTTTCCCTCGTTGGTGAGCACAAAGGCGAAGGCGAATGGTACGGCGTTGGCGCGAATGTTGGCTTCGGCGCATTCACCGTTGGTGCATCCGTTTCTGAAACCGATGGTGAATTCGGTGTTGGTGAAGCAACCACCTATGTTGACGACACCACCGATTTCGATATCGGCGTTTCCTATGCAATGGACGCAGCTTCGGTTTCCCTTACCTATGCTTATGGTGAGAGCGACGACACTGCAGGTACCTCGGGCGTTGACGAAATCAACACCGTTGACCTCGGCCTTGCTTACACCCTCGGCGCTGGCGTAACCTGGAAATCTTCTGTTTTCTGGTTCGACGACGAAGGTCAGGATGCTGGTACCGCTGATGACAACGAAGGCTTCGGTGCTGTTACCGGTCTCGTACTTTCCTTCTAATCCTTTCTGGGTTAGTTGAAGAATTGAAGGGGGTGGATTTTCCACCCCCTTCTTTTTTGTTTAAGCTCTATTTCTCTGTCAGATATTTCCTGTGTCGTTCGACATCAGTAATCGCGATCAACGTGATCGACGATTTAGCCCTTACTTTACCGTGCTGTGTTGGTCCTGACAGTTAAGCTAAGCACTAACAATGTGCACTTAACCTCTTCCGAATCTCGTTTACTTGCCATTTACAATTCTGTTGATGGTCTCTTGGTTTATTCTGGGTGAGTGATGGTGCCTCGCAGCTCAGATCAAGCGTGTTGTAACATCTAAATGTTCGCGGCTTAAATTACTGACCAACATATATTTATATTCCCATAGATAATAAATTATATCTGATACCGAAGTTTAATGACCCATGATCATATTTGGATAGATCAAATTGCAAATATATCGGGATTGTATGTGATAAAAATGCAACAGTCATGTCAATAAATAAACATCAGTCATTTACATCAGTTGACCCATATTCATTAAAATGGCTTTATCTCCCTCGACAGATCGAAGGGCCGCTCGGTTCAACCCTTCATCCCGTAAACGTCATTTTTTGAGGGTAAAGATGAAAAAGATTCTTATTGCTACCAGCGCGCTCGTCGCTGTTGCTGCTGCCGGTTCCGCACAGGCTTCTGAAAAAATCCAGCTTGAAGTTGGTGGTTACATGGAACAGTGGGCTGGTATCGCTGATCAGGACGTTGGCGAATCCAAAAACGCTTTCCAGTCCGATACAGAAGTTCACTTCTCTGGTAAAACCACGCTTGATAACGGTATCGAAGTCGGTGCGAAAATCGAACTCGAAGGTGAAACCTCTGGAGACCAGATCGATGAACAGTACCTGTTCGTCAATGGTGGCTTTGGTCAAGTTAAACTGGGTAAAGACGACAGCGCAGCCGACTCGCTTGGCATCACTGCACCGTCTGTTGGTCCGGTTGGCGTCAATGACGGCGATCTCACCAACTGGGTTGATGCATATTTGATCGATACCGTTCCGTCGAGCGGCGACCAGAACCGCGTCACCTACTTCACCCCGAATTTGGGCGGTTTTCAGGCTGGCGTTTCCTATGCTGATGACAATCAGCGTAATGGCAGCGGTAGCTATAACGGCACCGATGGTACCGGTGACAACATCGTTTCTGCTGGCGTAAGCTACCAGGGCGACTTTGATGGCGTATCTTTCGGCGTTTCCGCTGTGGGTGAAAACCAGGGCGAAGGCAACTGGTATGGCGTTGGTGCAACCGTTGGCTTTGGCAACTTCGTCGTTGGTTCTTCCTGGGGCCATATCGAAGACGATTACGCACAGGGTGAAAACTCCACAACTGCTGGTGATACCGACAGCTATGACGTTGGCGTATCCTATGCCATGGATGCAGCGAAAGTTTCGCTCTCCTACGCATATTCCGAATACGGCAACCGTCAGGTTGGCTCCACTTCGGCAACCAGTACCGGCGAAATCAGCACGGTTGATCTTGGTCTTGCTTACACCCTTGGTGCAGGCGTGACCTGGAAATCTTCTGTCTTCTGGTTCGACGATGAAGCAGACAACGCAGCCATTTCCGACAATGACGGTTATGGCGCAGTTACCGGTCTGGTACTGTCCTTCTAATTCTTCGGAATTGGAAATTGCAGACGACGAAGGGGTGGCTTTGGCCGCCCCTTTTTCTTTTGGATATCACAGTTTGAAGTGGGTGATTGCTTGCTGATGATCACTGACTTTAACGAGTAAGACCCAGATCCCGCTGAATCAAATTCAGGATTTCCGGGGTATCGTCATTGAGCGTTCCAACGCACGGCACAGGGTGATCTGTTACAAGTAAGGCAGCCAATTTTGGGTCATGTTCTTGTGGGAGTTCACTAAGTGCTTCGAGAGGAAGGTTCAAACTGCCCATGCAACCGACCTTGCCATCTACCGTTGCCCGCAATTTTGCAAGACCGCAGGGGGCGTTGCAGTAGGGGCCAGAAAACCCGCTTTGCCAGTTTCGCAAATTAGCATGACGCCCCTGCAAGGTTTTAGCAGAGGCAGAGCTGTATATTCCGATACCCGGCGTTTGAAAAAGTTTCGTGATATGGGCAGGCCCGCTATCAGCAACGACAACATAGTCCTGCTGTTCAACAAATTGAACCAGTTCGCCAATTGTCCTAAAGCCATCAAGAACGCGAATGTTTTTGGCTGAAAGTTGCCCAAGTGCTGTCTTATAGGTCTTCATCACACCCTGATAGGCGTTAAGAACAATTGTGATATCCACATCCTGTTTTGAAAGAAGCTCTGTAATGCTTTGGATCAAGGCAGGTGGCAACGTACGCAAAGGTGAAGAGGCCATTGGTACGATCCCGATCTTCATTCTTGGCTTAACTGACACGTTTCGCCCAACAAGTGGACAAAGATCAATGCCAAACGCCTCACATAATGCTTCTTCCGGATTAACCGGCATGGTGGCGATATTTTGCCAGCCTTCCATCTCGCTAAGATCAACTACGCGGTCAAACCGTGCGAGCTGCTTGGAAGAAATAAACAGCTGAAAAACCTCAACACCCGGGATGAGCGCAAAGATATCTGATGCGCTACCGCTGTTGAGTACGCCGATTTTCACATTCGGATATCGAAGTTTCAGCGCCTTAAGAAACAAGGTCATTCCAACGCAATCACCAAGCGCGTCATCGGGAACCAGAAACAGGATGGCGCTTTTCGCAAAGTCTATCTCAGCCCATGAATCTCGTGGCAAAACCTGCAGATGGAACGTATCCGATTTGATTTTTACCCCGGTGGCATTTGCCAAAACCTGTTGTCGGAGCAAAGACGTGGTTCGGGTGAAATAGATCGGACTTTTATCCGATGTTTGCATCAGTGTCGGGCTGACATTGGGCAATCCGAATTGAAACGGTAACTTGGACGTGAACCGGGTAAATTTCTTGCGGGATGGCTGCAGTTTACGGGGCATTGTGGGGCTGATCTCCGTTCACCGAACTGGCGAAGTGTTCGCGCCAGAAAACCCGATACCTGCCAAAGATGCAAGCGATGAAGACCGCAGGTTTCCAACATTTTTCTTGTTAATGCCCCCAAGGCCGATCGGTGTCATTCCACTGTGCTTACACAACTCGGCCATGGTCAAAACGGTGTTAAGTGACAACGGATTTTTACCCGGATGGCTGTGTGTTGGAAAAATCGGCGAGATCAATACGCCATCAGGTCGATACTGTTTAGGCAAGATCCCCAATCGACGGATGGTCGCATGACCATGACAGGCAGACGTGACCAGAAATGTTGCCGGAATCTGATGATAGATGTGTGGCGTCGTCAAAATGCGATATTCGGGTAGGTGAACACCATCGGCATCCAGTGTCAGGGCCAACGAGATATCATTTGCCACCAAAAACGGAATGGCTTTCGCACGGCATAGACTGCGCAGCTTTGCACCAAGCTTCGCACGGTGTGGATGGTCATATTGGCGGAAAATCACCATGCTATCAGTGGGTAAGGCGTTGATCGCCGGTGCTGGATCAGGCAAACGCTGATCATCAGTCAGAAGAATAATCGGGGGGATAGGGCAATTCGGGCCGCCATTGCGAAGATTGAGTTGGCGTGCCTGCTTTAACAGGGTGTCATCCATTGATAGTATCCCGATTCTGCACGGATCTGAAGTGAGCTAAGCTGTGCATATTACCGTCACCGATTTAAGGGCCAATCATCCATGAGCAATCATGATCTGTCATCCGCCAAGAGCGATGTTGCACAAAATCTTGCTGAAATTCAGGACAATATCAACGCGGCCTGTGCGGCTGTTAACCGTGACAAAAATGAAGTCACGCTTGTCTGTGTAAGCAAAAATCACGAAGCAGATCATGTTCGCAAGGCTTTGCTTGATGGGCGGCGGGTGTTTGGTGAAAACCGTGTTCAGGAAGCTTCCGGAAAATGGCCGGGTTTGCGCGAAGAATTTCCTGATATCGAACTTCATCTGATTGGCCCTCTTCAGACGAATAAGATCAAAGATGCGGTCCATCTGTTTGATGTGATTGAAACTGTTGATCGCCCCAAACTGGCCAATGCACTTGCCAAGCATCGTGATAATACGGGGCAGTGCCCGGATTTGCTTATTCAAATCAATACCGGCGAAGAAGACCAAAAGGCGGGTATTTCACCAAAGGAAGCTGACGCATTCATTGTCATGTGTCGTGAGGAGCTGAAGCTTCCGATCAAGGGGTTAATGTGCATTCCCCCTGTTGATGAGGAACCTGCACCGCATTTCACCCTGCTGGGTAAGATCGCAGATCGTCATGGTTTGGAAATCAGAAGTATGGGAATGAGCGGTGACTACGCGTCTGCAATCCGGCTTGGGGCCACGCATGTGCGGGTTGGGACAGCTGTTTTTGGCTCCAGAGGCTATTAATTCGTAAAAATCCCTGTTCTTTAGGGGTAAAAATCGCATTTATGTCCAAAATCGTGTTTACTTGCAGTAAAAACGGCTAAAATGATGGCTGATAGGTCGGAAAACATGAATTTTCGAATTTTGTGGATTATTGGCCCGAATTCAATGACGCCTGAGAAGATAATCTGTGACAAAAAAATCCCGTTATACCGGGATTTTTTTTATTCTCCTGTTTCGCAACCCATTAGGGGATCAGTTTATACCCACCGGGCTCTGTAATCAGGATTGCGGCATTCGATGGATCTTTCTCGATCTTTTGGCGCAAACGATAGACGTGGGTTTCAAGCGTGTGGGTTGTTACACCGGCATTGTATCCCCAAACCTCATCAAGCAGCGTTTCACGGGTGACCGGTTTGTCGCCTGCCCGGAACAGGAATTTCAGGATTGAAGTTTCCTTTTCCGTCAAACGGACTTTCTTTTCGGTCGTGGTTTCGATCAGGATTTTCGCGCTGGGCTGGAAGCTGTAGGGGCCAATGATGAAAACGGCATCTTCGCTTTGCTCATGCTGGCGGATATGGGCCCGAATGCGCGCCAGAAGAACATTTAGGCGGAATGGCTTCGTGACATAGTCATTGGCACCCGATTCCAGACCAAGAATGGTATCAGAATCACTATTGGCCCCGGTCAACATGATGATCGGGGATTTCACACCTGCGCGACGCATCAGTTTGCAGACATCACGGCCATCCATATCAGGAAGCCCGACATCAAGCAGGATCATATCGAAATAGGTTTCCTTGGCGGCATCAAGTGCATCCTTGCCACTATGGGCGACGACACATTCAAATTCTTCATGCAGTCGGAGCTGTTCCGTCAAAGACTGGCTGAGAGCTGCATCGTCCTCAACCACGAGAACCTGTTTACCTGTCGACATTCACCATCCCTTGCTGCTTGCCAGATCCCGTCTATATATTGGGCCTGAACTGATGCTGTTTTGCACCATTGTTTTTGTGGAACTTCGGCGTCAGGCCCGCCATATATAAAATGCGTATTCTAGGATCAGCGTCTTAGTAGCTATTTTCAAGAACAAACTGTTTCACTTTAACCCATTGACCTATGTAGGAGCCGGATTAATTAATGCAATCGAATTGGAAACCGGTATGACAGGGCAAATTTGTCGTAAAATCTTGAAAGATGTTAATCTTCCTGCGATTTTGCTCCTCGCTTGCCAACACACCGGACTGACCAAAGCGGTTATATGAATTAATCCGGGTCATTATCCAGCCCCATAGCCACCGGATCGCGATGTTGTGATCACAAAGACAAGATAACAATGACTCAAAGCTTTGCCACAACCGCCCAAAATGACAGCAATCTGATCCCGGCCACGGATCTGGTGACAGTATCGCGTGCCGTGGCTGATTTGCGGCGCGGCGAAATCGTTCTTGTTCAGGGCCATCACGATGGTGAAGCCCATAGTGTTGCTGTTATCGCCGCTGAACCGTTGTCGCAACTTGGCTTTGATCGTTTGTGTGACATCGCAAACCTAAATGTTGCACCGGCAATTGTCATTCCGCGTGTTCGGGCAAAATCATTGGGTCAAGCCTGCAAGGATGATCCTTTCATTGCTTTTGTCAGCAATGATCGTGCAGACATTGATGCCGACCGACTTGGTGAAATAGCCAATCCGTTGCTTGATCTTGAAAAACTGCCGGCTGGCGACTGGCGTGCTGTTTCAATGGCAGAATCTGCAGCCATCCGTTTGGCCAAACTTGCCCGGTTGCTGCCCGCTGTGGTGACGGTATCGGTCGATGCCGGTCAGTTGGAAAACCTGGCGCGTGGGCAGAACCTTCTGGTTTTGCAGTCTGATAGCATCAATGGTTATGAAAATGCATCGGCGGCAAGCCTGCGTCAGGTCAGTCAGGCACGTGTGCCACTTGAAGATGCGGAAAACGCGACCGTAATTGCATTTCGCCCCGAAGATGGTGGTCAGGAACATTTGGCCATTGTTATAGATGAACCGGCCAAAGACAAACCGGTCATGATCCGCCTGCATTCGGAATGCTTTACCGGTGATTTGATCGGATCGCTTCGCTGTGATTGCGGGCCTCAATTGCGCGGGGCGATTTCCGAAATCGCAAGTAGCGGGCAGGGCGGTATTGTCCTGTATTTGCGTCAGGAAGGCCGTGGTATTGGCCTGGTCAATAAGCTGCGTGCCTATGCATTACAGGATCGCGGATTTGATACGCTTGATGCCAATGAAGAACTGGGCTTTGATGCCGATGAGCGTGTTTATCGTCCGGCCGCCGAAATGTTGCGTCAGCTGGGCTTTGAAACTGTCCGTCTTCTGACCAACAACCCGGAAAAGCTCAAAGGGTTGGAAAGCTGGGGCGTGAAAGTTTCAGAACGTGTTCCGCACAAGTTTCCGTCCAATGGTCATAATGAATTCTATCTTCAGACGAAAAAGGACCGGGCCGGGCATTTGTTCTAAACAGCGCGGAATGGGCTGCAAATAATGGTTTCGACTGCGCATGGTGCTCACGGACCTATGTACGTTGCGCGCCAGTGCTCGCGAATCCGTCATCTTTGCCACATTCCACACCGTTTAAGTTGCGCTTCGTTTTAATGTGCCGCTGCTACCCGGCAGAAGATTCCGACAGGTAGGAATGCCGGGGATCGGATTTTCAAAATAATCATATTTTCCAATAGCTTAACTTTGGTCCAAACTGGCACCCCTTTTGCAAATTAACTGGCAAGAGGAGGACGATCATGTCGATTGGTGCAAATTGGCGGCAAATATCGCCCGGTAGTGTTCCGGGTGTGGCGGGAGACGTTGCAAGCGACAAGTTTGCGCAGTCGAACGTGGCTGATCAGCTTTCCGATAGTGCGGAAGGCCGGAGCTTTTCTGACTATATGTTCGGAGAAGACGGGTTTGAATTCACCGATTTCCTCGATGTGATTAATCCACTGCAGCATATTCCCGGCGTTGGGATGGTCTATCGTTCTTTGACCGGCGATGAATTGGGCAATGGCGCGCGCGTTGTCGGTGGCGGCTTGTTCGGCGGGGTATTTGGTCTTGCCGGTGCTGCGATTGATGCAGTAGTTGATGCCGTGACCGGTGAAGATACTGGTGCCCATGTTATGGCATTTGTCGAAGATAGTTTTAATGGCAACCCGCGTGACGATGGTACTGCCATTGCCGATGCATCTGAAGATCCGGCAAAAGCAACGACGACAGCATCCGCCCTTGGTGCTTATCAAGAAGAACTGGTTCTGCCTTGGATGGTTGCGAACAATGCGCCATCAAGTTTTGCAGCAACCCCGGCAGAGCAGGCAACCATCGTACAGGTCGCACCAATGGCGCCGGTCGATCAGGTTGTTTTGGCCTCTGCTGGATCACCCGATGTACCGGTTACAAACGTGATCAATGCGTCTGAGTTAAACTTGCCGTGGGCACAAAATGCCGCTGCAATGGCTTCTGCGCCAACACCGGCCCCAAATCCCCTGTTGCAGGCGCAATTACAAGCACAGACCGAAGCCACACCTGCTTCTGCCTCTGAACAAAACCAGGATTCTGATCCTGCAGAACTGGCCGTTGCCATGGCATCGGCTGGCACAACAAACCCGGCATCAACTTTCGCACAGACAGTTGCTGCAAACTCGGCCACGGGCGACGCACTTCCGCGGGCAAGCCTAAGCAGGGAAGGTGGGAATACTGTTTGGGGGCGGGCGCAAAGTGAGGGACGGTTTAGCCGTCAGTCAAATACGATGGTTATTTCTGCTGAAATGGCGGAGTACGAAGCCCGACAGGCAAAACTTTCTGCGGGAAAAACAGATAAGCAATCCTCCGAGAGTGCTTTGGCGGAAAGGGCAGGCACGGCGACAGCAGATAACGTGGCAAGCCGTCCTGCTGCGCCAAATCTGCCTGATCTGCGTTCTGGCGCTGCACCGCTTTCGGCGGCAGAAATGGCTGCCCGGTTTAATGCTGCCCTTGGTCGGGAAAAAGCCCAGACCATGGTCGCCGAATCCGTTGCGAGTAGCAATGCTGTTGCCGATCAAGGGCGTATGACGGCCCGCCAGACCAGCCAAGGTGCAAATCAAAACACCAGCCATACCAACGATGTTAGCGCTAACATCGCGACTCAAAATGAAACTGGTACTGACCAATCAGTTCATCCACTGATGCAGCGTGCGTCATCGCATCTTGAAGCGGATGAACCTGTTGGCGCGTGGTTTAGCCAGACCATGATGGATGGGCTGAAAAAGTATCAGGCGATGCAAAAACAATCCCAGCCTTCTGGCGGATCAATCTGATTGGTTTCCGAACTAAACACGGAAGCCTTGAAATGAAAAAGCCCGCTTATCAGCAATAAGCGGGCTTTTATTCATCTGGTTTGCGAACAGATTAGCTGTTCAAGAAGCCAACAAGTTCTTTGACCTCTTTGAGGATCGGCTGGGCAATGACGTTTGCACGTTCGGCACCTTTGGCCAAGGCGCTGTCGATATAGGCCGGATCGTCATTCAGACGTGCCATTTTCTCGGTAATCGGGGCCAATTTATCCACAACCACGTCTGTCAAAGACTGTTTGAAGCCCGAGAACTGTGTTCCACCATGTTCGGCCAAAACCGCATCAACTGTGCTGTCGGTCAGGGCAGCAAAGATCGTGATCAGGTTCTTGGCTTCCGGGCGGCCTTCAAGACCGGCTGCTTCAGATGGCAGCGGTTCCGGATCGGTTTTTGCCTTGCGGATTTTTTTGGCCAGCGTGTCGGAATCGTCGGTCATGTTAATACGTGACATATCCGACGGATCGGATTTCGACATCTTTTTCGAGCCATCTCGCAGCGACATCACCCGCGTTGCCGGACCCAAAATCAATGGCTCTGGCTGCGGGAAGAAATCTTCGGCGCCGTAATCATTATTGAATTTCAGTGCAATATCACGGGCCAGTTCAAGATGCTGCTTCTGGTCTTCACCGACCGGCACATGGGTGGCTTTATAGACCAGAATGTCGGCGGCCATCAGGCTTGGATAGGCATAAAGACCCAAGGATGCGTTTTCGCGGTGCTTGCCGGCTTTTTCCTTGAACTGGGTCATGCGGTTCATCCAGCCGATGCGCGCAACACAGTTGAAAATCCATGCCAGTTCGGCATGGGCGGAAACCTGACTTTGATTGAACAGGACCTGATTTTCCGGATCGATCCCGGCCGCAATCATGCTGGCGGCAAGTTCGCGAATGTTGGAACGTAGCTCAGCGGGGTCTTGCCAGATCGTGATGGCATGCATATCGACAACACAGAAGATGCATTCATATTGCTTCTGCAGCTCGACCCAGTTGCGGATCGCGCCAAGATAGTTGCCAAGGTGAAGGTTACCGGTGGGCTGAGCGCCCGAAAAAACACGTTCCATAATGGTGTCGTCCATTTCAATAAAAACAAAAACGCGTTTGCTAGCTCCGCCAGGTTGTGGACACCCGCCGGCGGACGAGCTTGCAAATCAACGCGCGGAGTTAAGCCGCCTGATCTCGTAAGGTCAAGCGGCTTGTCAGGAAATTCCGGGAAATAATCAGATCAGGCAGGCTTTCGGCGTTTAAACATCGATTTCAGTTCGGAAAATCTGGTTGCGCCAAGCAATTGCGCGGCAATGCCATAAACCATCACACCACCGATCACGCACAACATCATGGTAATAATCCGGGTGATGGAAAGCGCGTCATTTTGCCAAAAGATATCAATGGCAAACCAAAGAGCGGCCCCCATTAGGGCAGAGCACAACAAAATCCGCGGGACGCGTTTAAGAAGCCGTGGATCAAACATAAGATCGCCCTGCCGATGCAGCAGGAAACCGAGGCAAAACGCATTAACCCAGACCGAGACCGAGGTTGCTGCCGCAATTCCCAAATGCCCGAATTGCGGCATCAGGATCACGATCAAAACGATGTTAAGCACCATTGCGGAAATGCCAATGCGGATCGGCGTTTTGGTATCTTCACGGGCAAAAAATCCCGGGGCAAGAACCTTGACCAGAACCGATGCCGGCAACCCAAAGGCAAAGACGATCAGGGCCAAACCGGTCATGCGGGTTTCTTCCGGGCCAAATGCACCGCGTTCAAACAACACATTGATCACCGGCAAGCCCATGACCCCAAGTGCGACAGCGGCCGGAAGGGTCAGCAAAAGGGCAATTTCAATGCCGCGGTTTTGGCTATACATCGCGGTTTTGGGATCATCACCCTGTAGCTGGCGTGACAAAGTCGGCAAAAGGGCGGTGCCAATGGCAATACCAATGACCCCAAGCGGGAGCTGTTGCACGCGATCGGCATAGTAAAGCCAGGAAACCGCACCATCGGAAACAAGGGACGCCAGCATGGTGTCGATCAGAAGGTTGATCTGATAAACCCCGGCACCAATCATGCCCGGGATCATGCGTTTGCCCAGAAGCTTGATCCGGTCGTCAACCCGGGGCATTTGCCATTTAATCGCAAACCCAGCCTGTTTGCAGGCAATGACCAGACATATGAATTGCGCGACTCCGGCCAGCGCAACCCCCCACGCCAAGGCATGTGCAGGAGTTTCGGTCATGGGGGCCAGACCCAAAAGGGCGCCGATCAAACAGATATTGAGGATAATCGGTGCACCGGCCGCTGCGGCATAACGATGCAGGGTGTTTAAAACCCCTGACATCAGGGCAACGGCGGAAATAAATGCCAGATAGGGAAAAGTGATGCGCGACAGTTCAACAGCAAGCGCAAATTTTTCCGGGTCTTGGGCAAAGCCGGGTGCGAAAACATACATCGCCCAGGGCATGATGATTTCAATGATCGCAACGAGAAAGCCCGTGATCAGAACCAGCATCGACATGGCACGCGCAGCAAATTCATGCGCCGCATCCGTGCCACGCTTTTCAATGTCGCCAGCCAGAAGCGGGATGAAGGCCGCGGAAAACGCGCCTTCACCAAATAACCGGCGAAACAGGTTGGGAAATTTGAACGCAACAAAGAACGCATCGGCAATGCCGCCTGCACCCAGCATACCGGCAATTAAAATATCGCGGCAAAACCCCAAAAGGCGGGACAGTAGGGTAAAGCCACTAACCGTGGCGATGGAGCGTACGAGCGACATTTGGGTCAATCACATCCGTTCAAGGGGCCGTTCACATCAGTATCACGCGATGAATGGCAAAAATCTGACAGGGGAAAGTGAAGAAGTCGTAATCAAGTGAAGGGTAGGGCATTTGAATGTCACGGATTTATGAAAATCATGGAAATTGAATGTAATTTTCCAAACCTGTGACAGCCGTCACAGAAAAAGACATGCAAGAGGCCTAAATTCGGTCTCGCTGAGGATTCGTTGGGACGCGAGCCTCAATTATTGGACGGGCGGGGAATAAAGGGGACCAACCTCAACCTGCTGCACTCCGAGGATAACGACATCAAGTCTAACATGTCATGATGTCGGGTTTGGTTTATCCCTTCCTCGTCCGTCACAATTTCCCAAAGATATACATATACTTTTCCGGTCGTTTTGATCGGAAAAGGCGGATTTGACCCCCTGCTGTGGTGGTGCTTTGCGCATCATATGGGCAAGGGTCAAATTCGGGTATGTCTTTTCGGAAATTCGGGAACGCGAGAACATGATCAATTGTTCTGGATTGCTTGTGTCAGGGTTTCCTTGACCTGAACAAATTTGGTCCGGCTATCAATCTTTAATCCAAACACATCCTTCACATAAAAAACGTCAACGGCGCGTTCGCCGAATGTCGAAACGCGGGCCGATGCGATTTGCAATGACAGATCGCGCAAGGCGCGCGTGATGTCATAGAGCAACCCAAGCCGGTCACGTGCGGTAATTTCGATCACGGTATGGGTGCGGCTGGCCTTGTTATCGATGATGACGTTGGGTTCGACCTTAAACACTGCGGTGCGGTGCTTGTTATCCTTGGTCTGGCGACGTTCAATTTCCTGGCTGGGGCGCAGGCGCCCGGAAATGACCTGTTCAAGAGTTTCGCGCAGTTTTTCAAGTTTGGCGGTGTCGTTAAAGGCCTCGCCATTGGTGTCCTGCACAAAGAAGGTATCAAGCGCCATGCCATCGGCAAGGGTCAGGATTTTCGCATCGACAACGTTGGCACCGCACAGTGCCATCGACCCGGCAATCTGGGAAAACAGGCCCGGATGGTCCGTGGTGTGAACCGTGATTTCGGTGGCATCAATTTCGGTATCAATACGCACATCGACTGTAATGTCCGCCCCGCTTTTCTTGGCGTCACGGGTGAGATGTGCGTGATGCACATGAACGTCGGTATCGAAACTCAGCCAATAGGATGGATAGCCACGATCAATGAAATCTTCGATATCATCTGTTGGCCAGTCAATCAGGGCTTCGCGCAAGGCCATCTGGGCATTTGCGACCCGCGAATCGCGGCTATCGGCGTTCAAGCCACCTGACAAACGATCATCTGCGGCATAGTAAAGTTCACGCAGCAAGGTTGCTTTCCAGCCATTCCAGACATTCGGCCCAACTGCGCGGATGTCGGCAACCGTCAGACACAGCAATAAACGCAGGCGTTCTTGGGATTGCACCAAGTCGCCGAATGCCTTGATCGTCATCGGGTCATTTAAATCACGTTTAAAGGCTGTCAGGCTCATCCAAAGATGGGCTTTGACCAGCCACGCGACTGTTTCGGTATCGGCCGGTGACAGCCCCAAACGCGGACACAGCTTTTCAGCGACTTCTGCGCCCAATTCCGAATGATCGCCGCCGCGTCCCTTGGCAATATCATGGAGAAGAACCGCAACATACAAAACACGCCGCGAAATGACCTTGCCCATGATCCGGGTGGCTACAGGGGCGTCTTCGGCCAGTTCACCGTTTTCAATCTGATTGAGGATGCCGATTGCCCGGATGGTATGCTCGTCCACGGTATAGGTATGGTACATGTCATATTGCATCTGGGCGACGACACGTCCGAAATCCGGGATAAAGCGACCCAAAACCCCGGCTTCGTTCATTTTACGAAGGACGATATCGGGGTTGGTCCGCTGGGTTAAAATCTCCAGAAAGACTTCGTTTGCATCCGGGTCGTTTTGAAGCTTGTGATCGACAAATTTCAGGCTTTGGGTCACCCAGCGCAATGTTTCGGGATGAATGCCAACACCGTTCTGGTTGGCGACCAGAAACAGACGCAAAATCTTGATCGGGTCTTTTTTGAAAACATCAAGGTTTTCGACCGTTAGGCGATCATTGCGCAGCTCAAACCCGTCAATTTCCTTGGTGCCAAACAATTTGCCGGGAAAACGGATCAAGGGGCGGCGTTGATGGCGTTCTTCAAGTGCTGCACAGAAAATCCGTGTCAGGTTACCGACATGCTTCACCATCAGATAATAGTGCTTCATGAAGCGTTCGACACCCGATGCGCCAGCATGATCGGTATAGCCAAGATGGGAAGCGATATCGCGCTGCATATCAAACGTCAGGCGGTCTTCTTCGCGGTCTGAGAGATAATGTAACCAGCAGCGTACCGCCCACAGGAAATTCTGGGCTTTCAAGAAACCTTGGGCTTCTTTGCGGGTCAGAACTTTAAGGTCGACCAGTTCCATCGGCGAATTAACCCGATAAAGGTATTTGCCGATCCAAAACAGAGTGTGCAGGTCGCGTAAGCCACCTTTGCCGTCCTTGACGTTGGGTTCCACGACATAGCGCGAATCGCCCATACGAACATGACGATCATCGCGTTCGCCAAGTTTCTTTTCAATAAACTCAAGGCCGCTGCCCTTGACCAGCTCATCCATGAAGCGGGCCCGGAAGATGTCATAAGTTTCTTCATCGCCCCAGACAAACCGGCTTTCAAGCAGGTTGGTACGGATGGTGATGTCCTGTTTACCCATGCGCAGGCAATCATCAACGGATCGGGTAGCGTGACCGACTTTCAGACCAAGATCCCACAGCATATACAGGATGAACTCGACCACCTGTTCGCCATGTGCGGTTTGTTTGTAGGGAAACAGAAACAGGATATCGACATCGGAATGCGGCGCCATATCCCCCCGGCCATAGCCACCAACCGCAACCACAGACATGCGTTGTTCATTGGTCGGGTTGTGTACCGGATAGACAAAATTGACGGCAAAATCATGGATCAGACGGACGATTTGATCCATCAGGAAGCTATTGGAAAACACCGTTTCCTGACCTGAATTACTTTCTTCAAAGCGCGCACGAATAACCGTACGACCGGCTTCCATGACCGATTTCAGCTTGTTCAAAACAGCAGTACGCTGTTTGAAGTTTTTCAGATCCGGGTCGTTGGCAATTGCTTTTAGTTCAGCAAAGACGTTTTTCCGGTCAATGATTTCGCGCTGTTTCTTGATCTTATAGGTCACGTTGGTCTGTTTCCTTGCGCCTGCTTTTCGGCCTGCGTGCCGTTTTTTAAAGCCGTTATCTTATGATAACGGCAATTTGTCGCGACCGCACCCTATGCATGTGCTGTGCCGGATGAAGAATATGCTCAAACACTACAAGCTTGCGGTGCTGGTGCCAAAACGAAAACAGGCACCTGCCTCATATAGGGGCAA
This sequence comes from Thalassospira lucentensis, assembly GCF_050516545.1. Classification (GTDB taxonomy): domain Bacteria; phylum Pseudomonadota; class Alphaproteobacteria; order Rhodospirillales; family Thalassospiraceae; genus Thalassospira; species Thalassospira lucentensis_C. Next base: position 3,895,380 of record NZ_CP191544.1, read on the forward strand.
GGTGCCTGTTTTTCATGCGTTTAACCCGTACCAATTATGCCAAGGCGCTAGTCTTTTAAGGTGTGCAGACGATACAGCGCATCAAGGGCTTCGCGTGGGGTCATGTTATCGGGATCAAGATCATTAACCGCGTCTAACAATGCTTTTTGACTGTCTGAAAGGGCCGGGCCTGATGCCTTTTCTTCCTGTGCGGCCTGCTCAATCGCGGCGGCAAACAGTGGCAAGTCATCGGCAAGCTTCGAAACAGCACCGCCTTGCTGGCCTTTTTCAAGGGTTTTTAGAACCTGTTCGGCGCGTTTGATCACGGGTTTTGGCAAGCCGGCCAATTGGGCGACATGGATGCCGTATGACCGATCCGCACTGCCCAAGCCGACTTCATGAAGGAAGACAACTTCACCCTGCCATTCCTTGATCAGCATGGTGTGGCAGGACAGATGTTCAAGCTTGGCCGCAAGTGCGGTCAATTCATGATAGTGGGTGGCAAAAAGACCACGACACTTATTGATTTCATGAAGGTTTTCAACCACGGCCCAGGCAATTGACAGACCGTCAAAGGTGGCTGTACCCCGTCCGATTTCATCAAGAATCACAAGTGATCGGTCAGTTGCCTGATTAAGGATCGAAGCGGTTTCAACCATTTCGACCATGAAGGTCGATCGCCCGCGCGCCAAATCATCAGCAGCACCAACGCGTGAAAACAGCCGGTCAATCACGCCAATATGGGCTTTTCCGGCGGGAACGAATGCGCCGATTTGGGCCAGAACCGCAATAAGCGCGTTTTGGCGCAGGAAGGTCGATTTACCGGCCATATTCGGACCGGTAATCAGCCATAGGCTTTGTTCATCCTCAAGGCGGCAATCATTGGCAACAAAGGGTGAGTCTGCATTTTCGCGAAGGGCGGCTTCAACCACCGGGTGGCGCCCAGCATGGATGTCAAAGGCAAGACTGTCGTCGATTTGCGGGCGGATACAGCCCTGATCACGGGCCAGTTCTGAAAGTGCAGCGGATACATCAAGCCCGGCCAAGGCCTGTGCGCAGCGGGCAATGGCATCGGCCTTGGTCAGAACCGACTGAACCAGGTCTTCAAACAGCTCAAGTTCAAGGGCAAGCGCCTGATCGCCGGCCTTGGAAACCTTGCTTTCAAGTTCGGACAGCTCGACCGTGGTAAAGCGGACCGCATTGGCCATGGTCTGACGATGAATGAACTCGTCCACTTCCATCATCTTGTCGGCATTTTTCGCCGATACTTCGATGAAGTAGCCAAGCACATTGTTGTGTTTGACTTTAAGGTTGGCGATGCCGGTTTGCTCGGTATAGCGGGCTTGAAGGTTGGCGATCAGCTTTTTGCTTTCGCTTGAAAGCATGCGCAATTCGTCAAGCGGTGGGTGATATCCACCAGCAATAAAGCCACCATCACGTGCCAGAAGCGGCAGGTTTTCGGCAATGGCGCGACGCAAAAGATCAATCAGATCACCATGATGTCCCATCATGGTCAAATGGTCACCAAGGGCCGCGGGCTGCGCTGTGAGGCCGTCATTGCCGCCATCGGGTTTGCCAAGCAGGGTGCTGATCGCAAACGAACAGGCAAGACCATCGCGCATTGCGGCCAAATCACGCGGACCGCCACGACCAACAGACAGGCGCGACAGGGCGCGTTCAATATCGGGGCATTCGCCAAGGCTTGATCGCAAATCAGCGCGTAAGCCATCGCGGTCATGGAAATATTCCACCAGATCAAGGCGCTTATTGACTTCATCGGCACTGGTCAGCGGGGCTGACAGGCGGGCCGCCAGCAAACGGGCACCCGCACCGGTTTTGGTGCGATCAATAACCGACAGCAGTGACCCTTTACGTTCCCCTGACTGGGTTTGCAGCAATTCAAGCGACCGGCGGGTGGCGGCATCAATTTCCATTGATGCGCCTTCAGCAACGCGGGTTGGCGGGGCAAGGCGGGGCATCTGACCTTTTTGAGTCAGATCGACATAATCAATCAGCGCACCAGCAGCCGACAGTTCGGCAATTTCAAACCCGCCAAAGGCATCAAGTGCCTCAACCTGATAAAACTTTTTCAGGCGCAGCTGAGCATTATCTGCGTCAAAGCGCGCACTGGGTTGCGGGGTGATGACGCTTTTATATTCGGAATAGATGTCGAACATGTCTGACCGGTTCAACATCTTTTCAGAAAACAGGATTTCGCCCGGATCAAGTCGCGCCAAAGCAGCAGGCAAACCTGCCATATCGCTTGGCTGGACGTAAAAGTCGCCCGTAGACATATCAAGCCACGCCAGACCAACCTTGCCACGGACGTCGGATACGGCCGCCAGATAGTTATGGCGTCTGGCATCCAGAAGACTGTCTTCGGTAAGCGTGCCGGGCGTGATCAGGCGGACGACACCGCGTTTTACGACCGATTTGGCACCACGTTTTTTTGCTTCTGCCGGGTCTTCCATCTGTTCACAGACGGCAACACGAAAACCCTTGCGGATCAGACGCTGAAGATAAGTTTCGTGGCTATGGACGGGAACACCGGCCATGGGAATTTCGTTACCTTGATGCTTGCCGCGTTTTGTCAGGGCAATATCAAGGGCTTCGGCGGCTTTGACGGCATCGTCAAAGAACAACTCGTAAAAATCGCCCATCCGATAAAACAGCAGGCAGTCCTGATACTGTTCCTTGATTTCAAGGAACTGGACCATCATCGGGGTGGCACCTTCCAAAGAAAAGGACGGTGCGATTGGTGTTGTGTCGGATGTATCAGCGATGTTGTTCATGATGACTTTGATAGCAAACCCTGAAGGCAAAGACGAGAGTTGGAAAGATGGCCGGTGATAAAACTTGATCTATGCCATTGCAACGCCTGATTTTCTGTAAAATATATAGAAAGACAACCGGACTTGGTCAGTGGTGATCATCGCTGATTTTTGAACCGAATAACAGCCACCAAGGAGAGCGAAAAATGGCAGCAGAGCAGACCACCTCGCAGGCCCCCGAACTGGTCGGACTGTTTGATACCAAAGACAAATTTGACGCGGCTATCCGTGCATTGCGCGATAGCGGCTTTGCCCGAACCGATCTTTCGGTATTGAGTTCTCATGAATCAATCGATGTCGCCGGATCAGATGGCCGGTCATGGTCCGATGTCCTGACTGCGTTGGTCGGGGAAGTGAAATATGAAGTTCCCCTTGTCGCATCGGGCGCAATTGCCCTGTTTGGCGGGGCGGCAACAGCACCTGCGGCAATTGCGGTTGGGGCAGGGGTCGGTGCGGTTGCCCTGCGTGAATTCATCGATGAAGTGACATCAACACCGCACACGGATGACTTTGCTCGTGCGGTGGATGCAGGTTCCGTGATCCTTTGGGTGCGGATCGATCCAAAGGATGGCGGGGCAGAAACCAAGGCCCGGGCCATTTTCGAACAGAATGGCGCGACCAACATTCACCTGCATACGCCAAAATAAACTGTTTTGAATTGCGATGCAGTTAGACCCAGCTGTATTCGCTAAAGAGCAGAAACTAATTGGCTGCATCCAAAGATGAAGAGGATGGCAGACAGAAACCACGCGACAACATAGAATATATTCAACGTTTTAATAGCTATGTTTCGCCTCTTTTTAATGAGGTCTGAGTCTCCTCCGTCCCCATGGTCGGCATTATGTTCTGACCATCGCTTATCTGTCAGTGAGCCTTGGTAAAAATATGCAGACATTACGCTAAAAAGTGCAGCCACTAGACCATACACCATAAAAAGCCCTACTTCTGGCAAGGCTTTGGCCAAAGTAGGGCTATCTTTTGCTAACGATGGGTAAGCTGCCATGATCGCAATTAAAGCAGCGCCATTAACCGACAGAACCATTTTCAGGGCAAACAACCCTATCTGGGCAGTTAGTTGGTCAGAGTGAAGCGCATTCTCCCAAGATTTCTGATAATGGATTAGAACCTTTTCATCATGTTTTTCTGACAAATGACACCTAAAGATCAGTTTCTGAATTACTTCAATATATCAATATTACAAAAATTTATGTTTTTCTCTGTGCTAGTTTGCACTGTAACGCAGTGTTGTGTTCTGCAGTACAGAATTTGTAGCGATCTGATGGTTTTGGCTTTCAACAGTATAATGATTCATAAAACAACAAAGACGACCAGAGAAGGTTGCCGGTTTTTTCGGATCGTGGAAAGAGGTCGGAATGGTGCGAAAAGCCTGTGGCCCCTTTTTCGCGATGCAACCTGATTGCTAACGGCTCTTAACCTGCGCGATGGGGCAATTACGTCACTGAAAAATCACGCCTATTTGCCAAATTATTTGTCAGGGTTGACGAATAAAGCCATCCACCATGGCAAATCCCGGTCAAAAAGTAAGGGGGGCTGGATTGAGTGTTGCTGCATCGCAACATACGGAAAACGCTACGTAATTTTGCGGTTGCCGTTAACGTCGCCTTTGACCCGAAGCACGAAGCCTGATTTATTGGGCGGTCCGACATGCCGGTCCCACACCGATATCATGTCGAATTTAACAAACTACACTTAAAGAACACCCACTGCTTTCCACCCACCACGCAAGCGTCAGTGAAAACATCATGTCAGATAAAGAAATCAAGGTTCGTGACCGCGAAGCACTGCTGTTTCATTCCAGCGGCCGCCCAGGCAAAATCGAAATCACCGCATCCAAGCCGCTGACCACACAGCGCGATCTTTCCCTGGCTTATTCGCCGGGTGTTGCGGTGCCTTGTCTTGAAATCGCCAAGAACCCGGCAACTGCCTATGACTACACGTCAAAGGGCAACATCGTTGCGGTTATTTCCAACGGTACGGCTGTTCTTGGTCTTGGTAACCTTGGCGCACTGGCGTCCAAGCCGGTGATGGAAGGCAAGGCTGTTTTGTTCAAACGCTTTGCCGATGTTGACGGGATTGACCTTGAAGTTTCCACCGAAGATGTCGATGAGTTCGTCAATTGCGTGCGCTTCCTTGGTGCGACCTTTGGCGGCATCAATCTTGAAGACATCAAGGCCCCGGAATGTTTCATCATTGAACAGCGCCTGCGCGAAATCATGGATATTCCGGTTTTCCATGATGATCAGCACGGAACCGCGATCATTGCCGCATCGGGCCTGATCAATGCATGTGATTTGACCGGGCGTAAGCTTAAAGACATCAAACTTGTGATCAATGGTGCTGGTGCGGCGGCGATCGCCTGCTGCGAGCTGGTCAAAAGCATGGGTGTGTCGCACGACAACGTCATTATGTGTGACACGCGCGGCGTGATCTATAAGGGCCGCGAAGACGGCATGAACCAGTGGAAATCAGCCCACGCTGCTGACACGGATGCCCGCACACTTGAAGATGCGATGGATGGGGCGGATGCGTTCTTTGGTCTGTCGGCCAAGGGGGCGGTGACGACCAAAATGGTCAAAAGCATGGCCAAGCGGCCGATCATTTTTGCCATGGCCAACCCGGATCCGGAAATCAGCCCGGAAGAAGTTGCATCGATTCGTGATGACGCGATCTGTGCCACCGGGCGTTCGGATTATCCGAACCAGATCAATAACGTGCTTGGCTTCCCGTACATCTTCCGCGGGGCACTTGATGTTCAGGCATCAACGATCAACGAAGAAATGAAAATTGCCGCTGCCCATGCGGTGGCGTCGCTGGCGCGTGAAGACGTGCCTGATGAAGTGGCTGCGGCCTATTCCGGGCGTCGTTTGCAATATGGCCCGGAATATATCATTCCGGCCCCGTTTGATCCGCGTTTGATCATTGCCATTCCCAAGGCAGTTGCACAGGCAGCAATGGACAGCGGTGTTGCCCGTCGTCCGATCATTGATATGGCGGAATATGAAAACCAGCTGCGCGGTCGACTTGACCCAACCGCGGCGCATCTGCAGCTGATTTCTGATTACGTGCGCGCACATCCGAAACGGATTGCCTTTGCCGAGGGCGAAGAAGAAACCGTTATTCGTGCTGCTGTTGCCTATCGCAATTCGGGCTATGGCACGCCGATCCTGATTGGCCGTGAAGATCGCATTCATGAAAGTGCCAAAAATCTTGGTATTGAAAGCCTTGAAGGTGTCGAAATCAGCAATGCGGCATTGTCCAAGAACAACACGGAATATGCCGAATTCATGTATGAACGCCTGCAGCGTAAAGGCTATCTGTGGCGCGATTGTCAGCGCATGGTGAACCAGAAGCGTAACGTTTTTGCCTCCGTCATGGTGGCAAAGGGGCATGCGGACGGCATGATCACGGGCCTGACCCGAAACTTCAACCGCAGCTTTACCGATATTGCCAGCGTGATTGATGCCAAGGCGGGCGAAATCCCGATGGGGCTGTCGATTGCGATTGCCAAGGGGCGGACGGTGTTTATTGCCGATACCCGGGTGCATAATCTTCCAAATGCGGAACAGCTTGCCGAGATCGCCATTCAGGCGGCCGAAAAAGCCCGCCAGCTTGGTCATGAGCCGCGCGTTGCCCTTGTCTCGCATTCGACCTTTGGTAACCCGTATAGCGAAGACACCGACCGTATTCGTGAAGCTGTTGGTATCTTGGAGCGCAGCGACGTTGATTTCGAGTTTGATGGCGATATGGCTGTTGATGTTGCACTCGATACCGAGCTTCTGAAGCTCTATCCGTTCTGTCGTTTGTCTGGTCCGGCCAACGTTCTGGTTATGCCGGCTTTGCACGCGGCAACCACGGCATCCAAGCTTTTGGACAAGCTTGGTGGGGGTACGGTGGTTGGGCCGGTGATGATTGGTCTGGAGAAACCAGCCCAAATCGCACAGATGGGCGCAACAGTGAATGATCTGGTCAACCTTGCAGCCCTTGCTGCGCATGAGGCAGAGCACGGCTAAGGTCAGCTTTTCGAAACTTTGAAAATGGCGGGGATGCTTAGGCAGTCTCCGCCATTTTTGTTTGATCCTGTTTGATCAATTTTAAGAAATCCCGATGACAATGGGCTTTGATTTGACTTTGTTTGGGGTTCGTATGGTCATTTGGTGATGTGTGTTGCATTTGACCTGATTTTTGCCACATGATTTGACCATAAGGCTGGCATGTCCGCCATTTTACCAAGAGATTAGGAAATATCTTATGGGCCAGATGACCCGCTTTCTCGCTGTTTTTATGTTTTTCCCGTTTCTTGCGGCTTGCGAAGGCGAACAGGCCAGCGGGCCAAGCCTGGATGAAATTACCACTGCGGTCATCGAACGTTTTCGCGATGATCCTTATGCCAAGGTCGGGCATGTTGAAAATGTGAGTAAGACCAACAGTATCTCCGAGAATGATGACGAGGTCATCGTTATGGTCAGCTATGAACTTGTTTTTGATCGGACCGTATCGGACTTTGCCGATGACGTGACCGAACGGGGCAAGGCAGCCGGTTCGATGGATGATGTTGGTGATACCGTCAGCGACGCAATTGATCTGGTGAAAACAAAAATGTTGGCGATGAAGGAAGGCGAATTTAAAGCCGGTGACCGGCGCATCGTCGAAAATGAAATTCGGCTGCTGAAATCCGAAAAGGGCTGGATCTATCGCAAAGGCGCTCAATAGAGCGATCTGTCTTTATCCAGTGTGACTATGGCCAATAAAAAAGGGATCCAGATCGATCCCTTTTTGTGTATGGGCCTTAAAGGCGCTAAATCAGTCTTCCAGCGATGCCAGAACCTTTGGCGGGGGCGGGACATCTCCTGCCGCGAAAACAAGCCCATCAAGCTCGTTTAGGCCGTTAACGCGCATGATCGCATGCAGGCTGTCGACATATTCTTCGCCGCGCTCTGAATATTTGGTCAGGGTTTCAGCCAGATCCCAACCGCTGATCAGATCACCGTTTGCACGAAGTGTCGCGCGACGTTCACGCAAGCTTTGATACGCCGGATGGGAATTGATGTTACGTGCATAGGCACGCACGCTGTCCATCAGGCTGCCAAATGCCTTGATCACGTGGGTTTTGCCATCTTCGCGGTCTTTTGGAACGATGCCTTCGTCATCCCCCCAGGCCCATTGACCAAACAGCGCATTTCCCGTGCGGACAAAGCGTGATGTTCCCCAGCCGCTTTCTTCAGCAGATTGGGCAAGGATCAGCGAGGTTGGAATAAGGTCGATGCGTTCAAGCAGGGCCGTAACGCCACCATCGGTCACACGATAACGCTTCATGAGTTGGTCAACCCATTTCTGATCGCTTGCGCTGACCGGGATACCGGAAATACCTTTGGCCTGAATCGCCATCAGGCGATCACGGCGCGCACCAATTTCTTCATTCACCCGCATGGCCAGCGGCAGCATGATTCGTAGGAACAGCGTTTTGCGCTCGTCTACGGATGCCAGCTCGTCAAGGCCTTTGGGAACGCGCTTGATATAAACACGTGGAACTTCGGTGACGTCGTTCAGGCTGTAACCGATGCTTTTGAAATACTGGTTCAGGGCGACGACTTCTGGTCCGCGCCGGAAAACCGGTTTTTTCTTTTTAACAGCGGGACTGTCACCGTCTGTAACGTCCGTAACGATTGGCTCGTGACCGAAGCCAACCGGTGTAGGCGAAACATCAATTCCGGAAAATATACCGATATACAGTAAACTGATTGCTCCGAGGACCGAAGCAAGCACAAATTTCCGGTAATTTCCTGTTTTTGCACTACTCATTGTTTTCTCTCCAGGATCAGTAACACTGTCCATCCCAAGTGGAGGTTATCTATGCCCGTCGCAGCCATGGATCGCAACGGACAAAATCCCTAAAAGTTGAAAACGCCGAGCAACCCTTCTCGTTCGGCGCAAAATAAGAACGCCCGGCGCACTGAAAAGTTTGCGCCGGGCTTACAAATTTTTAACGACTCGAAAGATCAGTCGGCCATGACGGGTTCGACGGATTGCACTTCAGGCACATAATAGCGCAGCATGTTTTCGATACCCATTTTCAGGGTCGCGGTGCTGCTTGGACAGCCGGAACATGCGCCGTGCATTTCAAGGAAAACCACACCATCTTCGAATTTGTGGAAGACGATATCGCCACCATCCTGCGCAACGGCCGGTCGGACGCGGGTATCAAGAAGTTCCTTGATCTGCGTGACCAGTTCGTTATCGCCTTCGGCAGCGGTGCTGGCACCGGTTGCGGCATCGGAGTTTTGGTCAAGAACCGCCTGACCTGAGGTGTAATGTTCCATGATCCCGCCAAGAATCTGCGGTTTCAGGGTTTGCCAGTCTTTGGAGTCGTCCTTGGTGATGGTGATGAAATCACCGCCGAGGAAGACACCGGCAATGCCATCAACTTCAAACAGCTTGCGGGCAAGCGGTGATTTGACGGCTTCGTCACCCTTAACGAAGTTGGCGGTGCCAAGGCGGCCCATCACTTCTTCGCCCGGCAGGAATTTGAGTGTGGCCGGATTCGGGGTCGGTTCGGTTTGAATGAACATGGTCGGCGTGTCCTCTCACTCTGATTGCCGGGGCGAATGTGCGCCCGCTCAGCAATCTGCATTTCATTTGGTTAGGCCCTAAATGGGGCAAAAAGTAGAAAAGATCAAGTCGCAGCGCGCAAGTCAGGTATTCGCCAGCGGTGCAAGTGTGATCAAAATGACCCTTAACGCTGCAGGATACTGCTGATCTCACGCATCTGGGTGCGGGCACGCAAAAGATAGAAACCAAGTCCTGCCAAATGGTTGGGGAAAATAATGCCATCCGCCGATCCATTAACGACAACCAGTGGATCAAGGGCGGCTGCAGATTGAAGGGATCCGACCATTTCCGCCCAGGCAGGGGCAATTTGCCGTTCATTGATGATTTGTTCGAAGTCAGTCCCCAGATCACGCAGGATCAGGCTGTAGGCATAAAGGCGCCCCTTGGTGGCATAAAACACGTCATCGGCAGTGCGGTCAAAGATCGACGGGGCATCGACCTTATCATCAAGCAGAGCGGATGCCGATCCAAGGTCATTGGCAAACCGGTTCAGGGTTTCTTGCAGATTATCGGCACGGCGTTCAAACACCGCGTTTCCGTCAATCAGGCGCTTGTTATAATTTTCCAACGATCTGATGGCCTGACGGTATTGCTGTTCGGACGTGACACCGGGCAAAAGCGATACACTTGGGTCAAACACCCATTTGTCACCGCGGAATTTCAACAGGCCAGCCGCATCATCAAGGTCTGGATCCACCTGACTTGAACCACGGGTTCGACCGATCTGATCGGACAGTTCAATGGAAAAGCGCGACAGGGCGTAGACGATACCGGTCTGGAAATTCGGCATGTTATCAAGTGCAGAGCCCGGCAGGAAAAACGGATCGTTTGCGGTCCAACGGTTCTGGTTGACTTCACGGTCAATAAGGCCAGCAGCAGTGCTGACAGCGTGGCTGCCGCCATGATAATTGCCAACGAAATCGGGATTGTCGTCAATGCGATGGACCAGCGCCATGCCAGCTGGATAATAGATCACAGCAATCAGGACGATGACAGCAAGGCTGCGCAACCAGAATTTGCCCGATCCGAAAACAGCCTTCAGACGCGATCCAAAACCCGCGATACCACCTTTTTTATACAGATAATCGTCTTCAATCATGACCTGTCCTGTGAATTAATCTGGCAATTGAACCTAGGGTGTCAGTGCCCAAACGGCAAGTGCATGATTTCACTGAGTGATGGTTATGAATGTTTCGTACTGTACCAGACCCAAAAGGGTCTCAAGGTCTTTTTCGGCCAATGCAACACAGCCTTCGGTACCGCTATAGTCAGGTTTGGCGATATGCATGAAGATTGCAGAGCCCTTTCCGGGGACCGGTGGGGCATCATTGTGACCCAGAACAACGACGATGTTATAGAGATGGTCATCACGGTAAAGTTTTTCGTGGCTGCCCTTAAAAGGTAGCCGCACCGGGCAGTTATAAGCCGGGTGCTTGGGATCATCGCACCAGCCATCGGAAAATGAAATGGTTGTGACCGGAAGTTTGGTCCGTGGACACGCCCGACGGTCTGCACGGTACATGACATAGCGCAACTGCCAGCGCCCCGCGGGTGTTTTACCATCGCCTTCGGTCTTGGTTTGGGCATCGGTAATCCCGTTGATCCCGAATGCACAGCGGAACTCATTGTCGCCCACGCGCAAAATGCCATCCGCCGAGACCGTAATCTCGAATGGTTGGGGCATCGAATGTGCGATTGCGTCGCTATGCATTCAATTTGCTCCGTTGTGACATTAAGTGCGGGCCGCTTTCACAGTATTTTCGAAAGTCTCGCGTGACGAAGGTGTGAAACAACAAAGGTAAATTTGTGGCGGATTGGGAAAATCGCCAGTCATGTCACAAATGTTTGATACGGCGACTCTGGCTGCTTGGTTTTCCAACCAGCCAAATATTGATGTCGAGCACCTGAGCGACCTTATTGTCGGTCATTTTGGGGAAAAGTCAAAAAAACACCGCTCTGCCAAAAAGCTAGAGCGGTGTTTGATATTGTCGTAAACGGCTTTAAGCCAATTACTTGCCGAGGCGGGTCACACCTTCTTCTATCAGGCTGGCTGCTTTTTCAGCGCCTTCCCAACCGGTCACTTTAACCCATTTGCCTTTTTCGAGGTCTTTGTAACGCTCGAAGAAGTGCTGGATCTGATCGCGTAGGATTTGCGGCAGATCTTCGTGGGATTTGATGTCGGTGTAGTACGGGTCGATTTTATCATGGGGAACGCAGATCAGTTTTTCGTCCTGACCAGCTTCGTCTTCCATCATCAACACACCGATTGGACGGGCGCGGATGACCGAACCGGCAACAACCGGCTCGCGGAACATGACCATGGCATCAACCGGGTCACCGTCTTCGCCAAGTGTGTTGGGGATGAAGCCGTAATTCACCGGATAATACATCGAGGTATGCAAGAATCGGTCAACAAAGACAGCACCGGAGTCTTTGTCTACTTCGTACTTTACCGGTCCGCCCTGCGGAATTTCGATGACGACATTTACGTCCCACGGAACATCTTTGCCGACAGGAATCTTGTTGAGATCCATCTGGGAAAATCCCTTTCGCTTTTATAAAGGCATGCCCCGAAAAAAACGGGGCGGCTGTTTTCGGCTTCGGAACGGCGTAAATCGCATCCCAAAGAGAATGATGCCGCCCTTTTATCGTGAAATGTCGCAGCTTCCAAGGGGGTGCGCATGCGTCCTTGGTCGAAAGTCAGGCAATCTCTTTTTCAGCTTGCGATGAGGGGGCCTTTTTGACCGAACCATTCTGGTCGTTAACGGCCGATGGCAGATAGCGTTTTGGGTCATTGAGAAGGTGCTCATTAAACCGGTGCCAGTTGCTTGCACCATCACCGCCTTCGTGACGCTGGGCAATTTTTCGATCATGGAAAAGATGCAGAACGGGCGAGCAATATTCGACATTCTTGCGTTTCAGGCCGGATCGCAACAAGCGCAGGACGAAATCTGAATCTTCCCAACCATGCCCTTGATATGCCTCGTCAAAGCCGTGAATCTTGTCAATATCTGCTTTGAAAACCCCAAGATTACACGTCTGTGCTTTGCGCCAGCATTTTTCATGCTCCCACAGCCACGGGCCGTTATGAGGAAGGCGAATGAACTGAAACGGACGGTTTGTAAACCCGAACACGGCAATCAGGAACAACATCGCACGTGGCCATTTATGAAATGCCCACTTGCGCGCAAGCAGCGTTTTGGTCAGGCGTTGTTTAATGAAAACGCGTTTGCCCGAAACCAGACAACCGGCTTCTGCTGCCTTGCGGTGGCGGGTGATGAAGTCAGGCATCACACAGCAATCACCATCAATGAAGATAACAAGCTCGCCTTCCGCCATGGCGATGGCACCATTGCGGGCCTTGGCAACCTTAAATCCGTTATCTTCGTGCCAGTAATGTTTGACGGGAACCGGGGATGTGGCGGCAAAACTCTCTATCACACGGGTGGTTGCGCCACCTGATCCATCATCCGCAATGATGATTTCGAAATTGCGATCCTGTTGATCTGCAAGAGAATTTAGCACCAGGGAGAGTGCTTCAGGCCAGTTATAGGTCGTGACTACGACCGATACCAAGGATGTCATCTTCCCCATAAACCCCATTCTTTTTCGGCAGATTCGCCGTAAATTTTGTCGGGGAACCCTACTATTTTCAACGATTCAGGGCAATGGACAATCAGATCACATGATCTTTTTACGGGCGAGTGATGCTGTTTTCGGATTGATCAACTCGCGGATCCAATTGGCGGCTTCAATCACCACTGGATCTTTTTGGCGGGCCGGGCGGATCAAAAGGCGATACCACCAGTGCGAAATGAAATCCGGGAAATTAAGTGCAACCAGTTCGCCGCGCTCAACATAATTGCGTGCAACCACATCTGTACTGGCAACAATACCCTGACCAGCACGGGCTGCTTCAAGGGCCCAGATATGATGGCTGAAGGTCCAGCAATCCGCCAAGGAGAAACTGGCATTCTTGAACCATTGTTCGATCTGGGAAAATTGTTCGCTGTCACTGTCGATCAGCAAAATGTCGCGCGGACCAAGATGGGCAACGTCAATATTGCCGGCATCGAAGCCACGCTTTTCCAACCATTCCGGGGCGGCAAAGGCGGTATAGACTTCTGGTGTCAGAAGTTCGGTTACCCAGTTTTCAGGGCCGGGTAAATCCTTGGGCGCGATTTGCAAAGCCAGATCGATTTCAAGCGGATCAAGCCCGTCATCAAATTCGATCTTGCGAAATTGCACCGGGATATCGGCCGGCAAGCGGTCGCGCAGGTTATCAAGCTCATAAAGCAATACGGTCAGCGCTGGAGTTGCCAACGCACCAATACGAATGGCCTTGCCCTTGTCCGGGCCAACTTCACCGGTGATATCGGCAATGCCATCAAGTGCCTCTGTCAGGCGGGGCAGCAAAAGCTCGGCCGACTTTGTCGGGCTCAGGCCGCGGCCCTTACGGGTGAACAAAACCACGCCAAGACTTTCTTCCAACTGGCGCAGTTGATGGCTGATGGCACTTTGGGTGACATGCAGTTCTTCGGCGGCACCTTTGACACTTTGATGGCGGGCGGTGGCTTCAAAGGCGACAAGCGCGCGTAACGGGGGCAATTTTCGGCGCATTGAACTTTTCCATACGGACAGTTTCGCAAGGGTTCTACTGTCTATCAGGCCTGATGTGAAAGTGGGGCAAAAAAATCTCATCAATGGCTGAAAACTCTTCATTCGTTTTTTGCGAAACAAGCAGGCAATATCATTGTCATACAGGGTTTCCGGCCTTGATTTTCGATGCCTCCTTGCGCCACCACGCAGCAGTCACTGCCGATTGCCGGAAACCCTAATAGCTTTCAAAATATTGGGAACGACCATGACCGGGACGCTGATGCGCCTAAGCGGCAATCTCCGCGGCGTTTTGTGGATGACCGCTGCGATGGCATCAGGCGTCTTTGTCGATGTTTGCGCCAAGCTGGTGTCGCACGATGTGCCAACAGCACAGATTTTGGCAATGCGCGCGGTCACAACGGTCGCTGTGTTTCTGATCATCTTGATGTTTATCGGCACACGGTCCATCCGAACCCGTCGCCCCATGGCGCATGCTGCACGTGGGTTGCTGTGGTATGGATCGCTGTTCTTTGTGTTCTTTGCGCTGCGCCAAATGAGCATCGCCGAGGTCAATGCCTATTTGTTTATCGAAGCATTGCTGACCGTGCTGCTGGCGGTGGTGATTTTGGGCGAGAAGCTTACCGCCCGCAAAATGATTGCCACCTTGCTGGGGTTGGTGGGGGTGTGGGTTATGTGCGCCCCGCAGATGGATGGGTTTGGGTTGCCCCTTGGTGTGGCAGCGGCCCTGATCGGGGCATTTTGCTTTTCTGCCCAAACCCTGTTTGCCAAGGTCCTGACCCGGACTGAAACCAATTTTTCCATGCTGTTCTGGCCACAGATCGTCGCAATCGCGATTTGGGTGCCGATTGCCGTGATCATGTGGCAACCGGCCTCGCTTGTCGATTGGGTGTATTCTGCCGGTGCGGGCTTTTTTGCCATGATGACCAATTACATGGTTTTGCGTGCCGTTCGCGTGGCTGATGCCAGTGTTGTCTCGCCTGCTGCCTATACGGCACTTCCCTTTTCCGTCGCGATGGATTTGATCTTTTTCGATATGCTGCCGATGCCATTTATTTTTATCGGGGCAGGGATCGTGGTTCTGGCAGTCATGCTGTTGGATTTCAAAGGCGGGGCCAAATCGATCGATCCCGAAGAAGCCGCAGAAATCGGGGACGAAGAACCCTCCCCGAAACCTGCCAAGGCCTGAGAATCACGTTGTCAGACCATCAATCCTTGGTGTTTTGAGCATGGTGGGATAGCGAATCCGCCGGTGCCTGATCGCGGGGTTCCATGCCGTAATCGCGAATGACACCGGCAACACGTAAGCGATAATCGGCAAAGATACGATTGCGGCCTTCGTTCTGTGCCACCCGATGTTCTGGCACATTCCGCCATGCTTTAACCGCATCTTCATCGCGCCAGAATGACAGGGAGAGAACTTTCCCCTCTGTTGTCAGGGACTCGAACCGTTCGATTGAAATAAAACCATCCATCCCCTCAAGAATCGGGCGCAGGTCCGCAGCAGTGGCGAGATATTCGTCATAATGATCGGGGTGTGGGGTGACTTCGAAAATCACGGCAATCATGGCTTGATCAGCTCCGAATGTGGGGATGAAGCAATTTTCAAAAACTGGCGGTCTTCGCGCAGGATGAATTTCTCGCGCTGGGAAAATGCGTAATTCTCCCGTCCCAGCGGATCATCTTTCAGGCGTGCGCGATAGGCTTCATAGGATGCCAGATCGGGCAAATGATAGATACCATAAGCAGTTGTCAGCGATCCTTCATGCGGGGCGAAATATCCGACAAGGTCCGCACCACATCGCGGGATGGCCTGCCCCCAGTTTCGTGCATACTCAATGAAGGCGTCTTTTTTGTACGGGTCGATTTCATAGCGGATAAAACAGGTGATCATATTGATTTCTCCTTCTTCGGGACGGATGGTTCGATTGCGGGTGGGTGAAATGAACTTGAAAATACCGGCGCGAGATTGATCGCAATGACACCAAGGATGGCGCAGAAAATTCCCGCAAGCGTCGAAAGTGTCAGGGGTTCTCCAAGAAGCCCCACACCCAGCAATACGCCAATGCCCGCCCGAAGATAGCTTTGGCTGGCGACGCCCATGGAACCCAAAGTCCGCAACAGCCGGAAATAGATCAGAAGGGCAAATGCGGTACAGAAAACGCCAAGTGTTACGGCGGCCAAAACAGCGTCGATTGAGGGTGAAAGGTTCCATGGCCGGTCAATAATGATGCTGGTCGGGATCAGAAAAACACTGGCCCAGATCATTGTCCCGGCGGCTGAAACGCCGGGGGATAAATGCGATAACTGGCGTCCGTATAATGCAGCACCCGCATAGAGGACGGCCCCTGCGAGAATGGCTAACTGTCCGGCAACCTGATCGCCAAGTCCCGCCAAAACCCCCGGCCCGACAATCAGGACAACACCGGTGATGCCAAGCAGCGCACCTAAAAGCTTGAAAGGTCCGGCATTGCTGCGCCCGACAAAAACAAGGGTGAAAAGATAGACAAAAACCGGGGAGGTTGAATTCAATACGCTGGCAAGGCCGCTATCGACGAACTGTTGACCCCAGGCAAGTACGGTCCATGCGCCAAGGCTATTGAAAACGGACTGGGTGAATAATTTCCGCCAGGTATTCCCGTCTCGGGGAAATCTTCCAGCCTGCCAAATGACCAAGCCACACAGAAACAGGGCGGCAATTCCGACACGAAATCCAATCAGGGTCAGCGGTGGTATCTCGGCAACGGCAATTTTGATCAGCACATAGGACCCGCCCCAAAGCGTGGCCAGTACAGCCAGCAGGGTAAGTTCAAGTGCTAGATTGGGTCTGGTCTGGTTCATTTACGGCTCTTGGGTGTCAGTTGACTTTGCAAGAACCGGAATAGCCGATTGTTTGCTCTTAATGCTTCGACTAACATCGAACTATGAAAGAAGGACCCGATATTGCCCGCGTGGCTGCATTGCTTGGCGATCCGGCGCGCGCGAATATGCTGACCGCACTCATGAGCGGTCGGGCCTTGACCGCAGCTGAACTGGCGCAAGAAGCTGGCGTGACGCCGCAAACCGCAAGCTCGCATCTGGCAAAGCTTGAAGCAGGATTGATCCTTACCCAGCGCAAGCAGGGGCGGCATCGTTACTTCACGCTGTCAGGCCCGGACATTGTCGAAGCACTTGAAGTCCTGATGGGAATAGCCAACCGGGTTGGCCATAACCGGGTGCGCACCGGACCAAAGGACCCGGAGCTTCGACGTGCACGGGTCTGTTACGACCATTTGGCCGGTGACATGGGGGTCGCATTGTTTGACGGGCTTACCCGGCGCGGTTTGATTGAAACCGACATCAACGGCGTGAGTTTGACCAAAGATGGCATCGAATTCGCCGCCACATTTGGCATTGATCTTGATGCGCTGCGCAGCAAACGCCGACCGCTCTGTCGGGAATGTCTTGACTGGAGTGCCCGGCAATCACATCTGGCGGGATCGTTTGGCGCAGCGCTACTGGACCGATTTTATGATCTGGGTTGGGCCAGGCGAGTTTCCGACTCGCGCACGGTTCGGTTTAGCACCGAAGGCGAACGTCAGTTTCGCGACCTGATCAGTCGCTAGTTTTCAAAAGGGCGGCAACAAATTTCGGCACCAGATCGGTGGCCGCACCGTAGGCGCTATGATCAAACAAGGTTGCACCTGAACTGGGTTCAAGATTGAGCTCAACCGTTTCAGCAGCGCCTTCTTCATGGGCAATCTGAACAAATCCTGCCGCCGGATAGACATTGCCCGATGTGCCAATTGATATGAAAAGACCGCAACTGCCCAAGGCGGCATAAATGCGTTCCATCTCAAGCGGCATTTCGCCAAACCACACCACATGCGGGCGCAGCCCACCCGATTTGCTACAGGACGGGCAGCGGGTTTCCTTGGTCAGATCATCGCGCCAGTCGGTCAAAAGATCGCAATGCGTGCAGCGGATTTTTTGCAATTCGCCGTGCATATGGATCAGGTTTTGGGATCCGGCACGCCCATGCAGATCATCGATGTTTTGCGTGACCAGTAAAACATCCCCCGGCCATTCTGCTTCCAGCTTTGCCAAGGCAAGATGGGCGGCGTTGGGCTGAACTGCGGGGTCAAGCAACCCGGCCCGTCTATCATTGTAAAAGTGATGCACCAGATCGGGATTGGCAATGAAGGCATCCGGTGTGGCGACTTCGGAAATGTCGTATTTTGCCCAGATGCCATCCGGATCGCGAAATGTATGCAGGCCGCTTTCCTTGGAAATACCGGCACCGGTGAGAATGACAATCGGGGCAGCTTCATTACGCAAAATGTCAATCAGATCGGGGCGAAGTGGCATGGCAAGGGAATCCTGTCAGGTTGGAAATTTGGGTTTTGGCGTTCCGGCTGTTCCATGGATGCGCACCAACGCGGGCATGACGATTATCGGGCCGTCTTTAGGGTAAATGTCTTGAGAGTGTACGTCATTCGCATAAAGGCGGGAATCCATCGAGACATAAACTTCGCCACACGCAAAACAAAACACCCCCGCCAAATATAATATCTGGCAGGGGTGTTTGATAAACCCGATCCGCTAAAACCGGTTTATGCGTTCTGATATGTCTTAGGCCGAGGTATCGACATTCCCGCCGGGGGTGTCGTCCTTTGCCGGTGCTTCGCCAGCCGGGTTTTTGGTAACCCCAACCATTGCCGGGCGCAAAAGGCGGCCTTTGAGCATGTAACCGGCCTGCATGACCTGTGCGACATGACCGTCCGGGTATTCCGGGTTCGGCATTTCAAACACGGCCTGATGTTTGTTCGGGTCAAGCTTTTCACCAAGCGGTTCAAGCTTTTCAACGCCGTTCTTTTCAAGTGCGCGCAAAAGCGTCTGTTCGGTCATTTCAACGCCTTCAACCAGCGTTTTCATCACCGGGTCGGCAGCAGACGTGTCGCCAGCAGCATCAAGGGCGCGGCGCAGGTTATCGCCAACATCAAGCAGTTCACGGGCAAATTTGGTAATCGCATAATTGCCAGCATCTTCGACGTCTTTTTTCGCGCGGCGGCGGGTGTTTTCCACCTCGGCGGCCTGACGCAACAGACGGTCTTTAAGTTCGGCAACTTCGGCTTGAAGGGCGGTGACCGGATCTTCGATCACGATGTCTTCGCTCTCGGCTTCAAGCGCATCTGCTGCGATATCTTCGGCGGCGGCTTGCTCTGCGTTTACATCCTGCAGATCTTCCGGAGAATTCTTTGCGGTTTCCGACATGGCTAACCTGTTACTTTCACGTTATGCGGCCTGACACGCAGCGCCGCGATTTATCCAATCAGTCGACCGACCAGTTTGGCGGTGTAATCGACCAGCGGAATGATCCGGGCATAATTGATCCGGGTCGGTCCGACAACCCCGATTGCGCCCACAATGCTGCCTTCTGCATTCTGATAGGGCGAAATCACCATCGACAGACCCGATCCCCCGAACAGCTTATTTTCCGACCCGATGAAAATCTGAACGCCTTGAGCGTCCGTCGTCACATCAAGCAATTCAATCATCTGATCCCGGGCTTCGAGAATATTAAACAGGCGGCGAACGGTCTCAAGCTGTTCAATTGTATCGATATTTTCCAACAGCTGGGATTGTCCCTTTACAATCAGGGACGACCCTTTGACCCCGCCAGCCCATGTTGCAAGGCCCGCATCAATCAGATTGGCAGAAAGATCATCAAGCTCCTGCTTAAGCCGATCCCGTTCGTGCGTGATCAGCAATCTGGCATCATCAAGTGTCTTTCCCGCCAACCGGGTATTTAGATAATTCGCAGCTTCTGTCAATGCCGAGGCGGGCAAATCGACCGGAACATCAAGGATTCGGTTTTCAACACTGCCGTTTTGCGACACCAGAACCGCAAGCACCTTGCCCGGCGAAAGGGCAACGAATTCGATCTGTTTTAGTCGAATGCCATCGGTTTTTGGCGCAACCACCAATCCGGCACAGCGCGACAGGCCCGACAGCATGGTCGTTGCTTCGCCCAGCATCTGATCCAGCGAATAGCCCGCCTGTTCGCAATTCTTGGTCAGTTGGTCGCGTTCGGCATTGGGAAGATCACCGACCTCCATCAATGCATTAACAAACAACCGCAGGCCTTTTTCACTGGGAAACCGACCGGCCGAAATATGTGGGGCAACCAAAAGCCCCATTTCTTCAAGGTCGGACATGACATTGCGAATGGTCGCTGCCGACAGGCTTTCCGACATGCGCCGCGCAATTGACCGGGACCCGATGGGTTCGCCGGTTTCGACATAGGCATCGACAATCTGACGGAACACTTCACGTGACCGCGCATTCATGTCGCCAAGCAATGTATCGTCAAAGTGCGCCATGTGTACGTGCCAACCAGTTTAAGCAAATCATGATTGAAGTTGCCGTGAGAATTTAGTCAGGCAATGGCACTGCGTCAATCGCACCGGCATTGCACAACCAATTGAACCGTCACCTGTTTCAAGGGTTTGGTTTGAAAACAGGGTTTCAATCACACGAATCGTCTGAATTCAGACCGGGAAACTGCTGGACCTTTGGCGGGTGTCATCTTACTTTGGGCCAAATTTCCAGACAGTTTAGTATTCTTGTCTTTTGCATGAATACCATACAGACAACCAAGAGGTTCCCACCCATGCGCCCATCCGGCCGTTCCGCTGATCAGCTTCGCGACGTTTCAATTGAAACCGGTATTTCCAAATATGCCGAAGGTTCCTGCATGATCAAGTTTGGGGACACGCACGTTATATGTACCGCAACGGTCGAAGATAAAGTTCCGGGCTGGATGCGCAATTCTGGCAAAGGCTGGATCACCGCCGAATACGGCATGTTGCCGCGTGCCACCGATTCGCGCATGAACCGCGAAGCCGCCCGTGGCGGTCAGTCTGGCCGGACTCAGGAAATTCAGCGACTTATCGGTCGTTCGATTCGCGCCGTTGCCGACATGAAGGCAATGGGCGAAATGCAGATGCGTCTGGATTGTGATGTTATTCAGGCCGATGGCGGTACCCGCACAGCCTCAATCACCGGTGCGTATGTAGCAGCCCATCTGGCGTTTCAGGGTGTCCGTCGCCTTGGCCTGATCAAGGAAATCCCGTTCACCCAGCCGGTCGCAGCCATTTCATGCGGCATTTATAACGGCGAAGCCGTGCTTGATCTTGATTACGCCGAAGACAGCAATGCCGGTGCCGATGCCAACTTCGTTCTGGCCGGAAATGGCGGGATTGTTGAAGTACAGGCAACTGCCGAAGACGTTCCGTTTGATCGCGAAGCCTATGACAAGATGTTCGCGCTGGCCGAAAAAGGCTGCAAAGAGCTGTTTGCCAAACAACGCGAGGCACTTGGCCTTTAAGGTCGCTGATCTTCGTCCCATGCTGGCCTGAAAATGGCGGGTAGCTGCGCTTCGGTTCTCGCGACCACCCATTTTCGGCTCAGCATGAAACGAATCTCAAGAACCTTATTCTGATCTAACCCTTTAATTAAAATCGCTTTCAGGCAGACACATGGCCCGTCGCTTTACGGAAAAAAAACTCGTTATCGCCAGCCACAACCAAGGCAAGATCAAGGAAATTGGCGAACTTCTCGCACCTTTCGGGATCGAAGTCTTTTCGGCAGGGGATCTTGACCTTCCTGAACCCGAAGAAACCGAAAAAACCTTCATCGGCAATGCGCAGCTAAAATCAATGGCAGCAGCCAAGGGCGCGAACTTGCCGGCTTTGGCCGATGATAGCGGCCTTGCGGTATCGGCCCTTGATGGTGCACCGGGAATTTATTCCGCGCGTTGGGCCGGGCCGGACAAGGATTTCGACATGGCAATGGAAAAGGTCCAGAACGGTATTGGCAACCATCCTGACCGTCGGGCATCCTTTATCTGTGCGCTGTCTTTGGCGTGGCCTGATGGTCATGTTGAAAATTTCGAAGGTAAGGTGGATGGCGAAATCGTTTGGCCAAAACGGGGGCGTCACGGGTTTGGCTATGATCAGATTTTCCAACCCAAAGGATATGACGAAACCTTTGGCGAAATGGACCCGACCAAAAAGCATGAAATGAGCCACCGTGCCGATGCTTTTGCCCAGTTGGTCAAGGCCTGCTTCGGGTAAGCCGTCTGCAAGCTCATATTGCCTGCATTGAACCCATGCACGCATCGCTGATGTGATTATCGGCGGTGCGTGTTACTTTGAGGCTGTAACTTCCCGTAATCGAGATCGAGTTCCGCGTGTCCGCACCTATTGTGTCCGCCACCATGGCCGAAACTGTGCCATTTGGCATTTATATCCACTGGCCGTTTTGCCTGTCGAAATGCCCTTATTGCGATTTCAACAGTCATGTGTCCAACAGTGTTGATCATGTTCGCTGGCGCAAGGCGCTGCGTGCTGAATTGGCTGCAGGGGCCGAGCGCCATCCGGGGCGCACGGTAGGGTCGGTGTTCTTTGGGGGTGGGACGCCGTCCCTGATGGACCCGGAAACGGCGGGTGCGCTGATTGCCGATATCAAGACGTTTTGGAAAGTAACCGACGATCTTGAAATCACGCTGGAAGCCAATCCGGGTACGGTCGAGATTGATCGTTTTTCGGCCTTTGCCGCAAATGGCATCAACCGGGTTTCCATTGGCATTCAGGCGCTTAATGACCGTGATTTAAAGTTTTTGGGGCGTGTGCATAGTGCCAAGGAAGCTTTGCGCGCCCTGGACGTTGCGACCACCGTGTTTGACCGGTTTTCCTTCGATCTGATCTATGCCCGCCCGGAACATGATCCCAAGGCATGGCGACGTGAACTTCGTGAAGGGCTTGATATCGCCAATGGTCATATCTCGCTTTATCAGCTTACGATCGAGCCGGGCACGCAGTTCTATACCCTGCATCAGCGCGGTGATCTTGTTGTGCCTGACGAAGACCTGGCGACCGAACTTTACGAAATCACCCAAGAAGAAACCAGTGCGGCCGGATATGGCTGCTATGAGGTGTCCAACCACGCCAAACCGGGGCAGGAAAGCCGCCATAATCTGGTTTATTGGCGCTATGGTGATTATCTGGGGATCGGGCCGGGGGCACATGGCCGCGAAGCGGTTATTCAACCTGATGGCAGCACGGTCCCAATGGCGGTGCGCCGTCATCGCGCACCCGATATCTGGCTTGATCGGGTGGAAAAACACGGTCACGGCACACAGGAAGAAACCGTTCTTGAATCCCGTGAACGCCTGCTTGAAATGGTGATGATGGGCTTGCGCCTGAATGAAGCCATTCCGGTATCGCGGTTTGATCGGATTATCGGCAAAGCCCCGCGCGATGTGCTTGATTCGGAGCGGTTGGAAACCTTGATTGTATCGGGTGATCTGGTCTGTGATTCTTCAGGCTTGCGCGCAACCCAACAGGGACGGAACCGTTTGAACGGTGTATTGGCCTATTTATTCGACCAATCGGCGTGATCGTAAAACGGCCAAAACCCAAGAAAACCCGTATGTTTTCGGATCAACATCATTGGCGGCGTTGAAGTTTCACCAAACCATCAAAAAGGTGGTTGACACTTCAAGCTGACCGCGTATATTCCGCCCCGTTCCGGCGGGTTCCGCCGAACAAACCAGATGCCCCTATGCCCAGGTGGCGGAATTGGTAGACGCGCTGGCTTCAGGTGCCAGTGGCCGCAAGGTCGTGGAAGTTCGAGTCTTCTCCTGGGCACCATACCCCAGCACATTTTTGATGTGCTGGGGTATTGTCGTTTTGGGCCTATGCTCGTTTAATAATATCCAATTGCGTTATAATGCTGTGCAACAGCTCGAACGCTATTTGTCTCATTGTCGGAAGTATCGGCCCTTCGTCAAACAACAGCTTACCGTTTACGCTAAGCTTCATATTTTGAGCTTTGCCACGTGTTAGACGGTGATAATTGCCACCTAGTTTAGGATCAATGTGAGCGCCACCATCTTGGTCTCGCAAATATGCCGTAAGCTTATTTCTTGAAAGGTTTCGGTCGTCGTGGTCAAGAATTACGTCTTGGTGCCACCAGTCCTCGAACTTCAACCATTTACTATCGTTAAGTGTGCTATTGTGAAGTGGTTCGAAGAGCTTCGGTTTTGGATGGTTACTAGCGAGGCAGAGTAGCCTTGCACTTTGATGGTACATTTTGGTGTTTGGATCGAGACCGCGCTCTTTGAGATCTGCACGGATTAATTCTAAAACCGCTTCCCTCATAGCTCCTGTGTCAATGAACTTGAGTTGATCTCTAACTCCGAGTTGACTGAGCACGGAAGAAATCTTGTGGCCATCATGCACAAGAATCATCACATGGTTGGCGAGTCTTTTTGCTTCGCTTTTGTAGCCTGTGTCGAATATGGCTGATGATCTACGAAGAAAATCAAGCTGTTCCTGCAATTGTTCTAATAGATCATCTTTCGATCTTTTGGGCATATGTCTGCAACTAATCTAGTTAATGCCTATAGTTGTTTAAGTGATCATATTGATCATCAAAAGATTGAGGAAGTTATTTTGAGTTGCGCCTATCTGCTCGAATCAAAAGATGTAAAAACCCCACAAATGGCATGACTTTTGCGTCGCGACACGCCGTTTGCTGTGTTAAGAACAGGAAAATCCTGACCTTCTGGAGCATCGTAATGACCAATTTCCTCCATCTCGGCGATCTGCCGGGTGATCTTGACCTTGGCAAGGTTGTGGCAATCGACAGCGAGACTATGGGCCTGAACCCGCACCGCGACCGTTTATGTGTCGTGCAATTGTCGAGCGGCGATGGCGATGCCCATCTGGTCAAGTTCGATGGGGAAGATTACAGTGCACCGAATTTGAAAAAACTTCTGGCCGATGACAGTGTTCTGAAGCTGTTTCATTTTGGCCGGTTTGATATCGCCGTGATGGACAAGTATCTCGGTGTGCGCTGTGCGCCGGTTTATTGCACCAAAATCGCTTCCAAGCTGATCCGTACCTATACCGACCGCCATGGTCTGAAAGACGTCTTGCGCGAGACTGTCGGTGTTGAGATTTCCAAGCAGCAGCAAAGTTCTGACTGGGGTGCGCCCGAGCTTTCCCAAGAACAGATCGATTATGCCGCGTCTGACGTTTTGTATCTGCACAAGGCGCGCGAAGAGCTTGATCGTCGTCTGGCACGCGAAGGGCGGACCGAGATGGCGCAGGCCTGTTTTGACTTCCTGCCAATGCGCGCGAGCCTTGATTTGGCCGGTTGGGAAGACACCGATATTTTTGCCCATTCCTAAGAACGTTTAACCGCCTGTGAAGATTGGATGTGTTAGGGAATTGACCCCCACATTCGCTGGGTTCATAGTTTTGGCTTAATGATCTTGCATAAAGGTCGGAACGCCTTACTTCCTGGCGGGAAACGTAAACAAGAAACAGATGACAGTGACCCCAGATTCCAAAGCTTTATCGAATACGTCCCCCAGTCCGGCCTCTGATGCCGATCTTGCGATTGCGCGTCGGGTTCTTGATATCGAAGCAACCGCCCTTCGCGAACTTGCAGATTCGCTCAATGGTGAGTTTTGCGATGCGATCAACCTGATCGAAGGCCTTAAGGGCCGGTTGGTGGTCACTGGCATGGGCAAAAGCGGTCATATCGCCAAGAAGATCGCCGCGACCTTTGCCTCGACCGGAACGCCATCTTTCTTTGTCCATCCGGCCGAAGCAAGCCACGGCGATCTGGGCATGATTGGCAAGGATGATGCGGTTCTGGCGCTGTCCAATTCCGGTGAAACCCCGGAGCTTTCCGATATTATTGCCTTTACCCGGCGTTTCAAGGTGCCGCTGATCGGCATGACGCGTAAACCGGGAAGCTCGCTTGCCAAGCAAAGCGACTGTCCGCTGGTGCTACCTGCTAGCCCGGAAGCCTGCCCGAACAAACAGGCCCCGACGACTTCAACCACCGCGATGCTGGCCTTGGCCGATGCACTGGCGGTGACATTGATGGAGCGTCGCGGGTTTAGCGCCGAAGATTTTAAAACCTTCCATCCCGGCGGCAAGCTGGGCCAACGGTTGCTGCATGTTCGTGATGTCATGCATCCGGCCGATAGCCTGCCCTTGATTGCCAAGGACGCGCTGATGTCCGAGGCACTTGTCACCATGACCGGTCGGTCATTTGGTTGTGTCGGGGTTCTGGGGGATCGGGGCGAGTTGGTCGGGATTGTAACCGATGGCGATTTGCGTCGTCATATGGCCGATAATCTGGTGGCGATGAAGGTTTCTGATGTCATGACCGCGGGGCCGAAAGTCACCCACGAAGGGGCATTGGCGGTCGAAGCCCTTGCCATCATGAATGATCGTAGTATCACCGCATTGTTCGTTCTTGATGACGCCGGTGTGCCTGCCGGGCTTGTTCATATCCATGATCTGCTGCGTTCAGGAGTGGCATAAGGATGAGTGTCGAGGGCAATCCAAAGGTCGATTCCCGAAGGGCCCAGGGCCTTTCGCGGGACCGGTTGCCTTCCGGCCGGCGTGATGTGCGCATTAATCCGTTCCGACGGGTGATTGTGACGATGCTGAAATTCGTCTTGCCGCTAATTGCCCTGACTTTGATGGCGCTGGTGGTTTTATGGCCGCAGATCGAACAGGTTCAAGATAGCGGTTTTCGTCTTGGATTTTCGTCCTCACCCGAAGATTTGATGGAAAATGTCGCCATGACCAATCCGCGCTTTTTTGGCGTGGATGGCAACCGACAACCCTTTACCGTAACCGCGCGTGAAGCAGTTGAAACCCCCGAAACAGCGGCGCGCACCGATCATGTTTATCTTGAAGCACCACAAGCCGATATCACGCTGGAAGATGGGTCCTGGATCGCGCTGACGGCGAATGAAGGGTTCTATACCGAAACCGATGGTATGCTGGATCTTGTTGGTACGGTGAACATGTATCACGATAACGGCTTTGAAATTCATACCGAAGAAGCCGAAGTCGCGATGAATTCCGGCAGTGCCAGTGGTGACGTACCTGTCGATGGACAGGGACCGTTTGGCACGATCAAATCGGATTCAGGGTTCGAGCTTGAAGATAAAGGGGCGGTTATCCGCTTTCTCGGGAAATCCCATCTGGTGATTTTCGATAGCGCATTGAAAGGGAAGTCATGATCGCGATGCCGCTTCTAAGCCAAAAAGCCGGCAAAATTCTGATGGTGCTGCTTCTGGGCAGTGCCGTTGTCGGGCTTTATGGCTTGCCAAAGAATGCACAGGCAGATCCATTGGGCCTGGCACAGAATGGTGCGGGCGGACTGGAAGTTGAATCTGATAACGGCATCGAATGGCGTCGTAATGACCAAACCCTGATTGCGCGCGGGAATGCGGTGGCCAAACGCGGCACGTCGCGGGTTGATGCCGATGAACTTCAGGCGCTGTATCGCGACCGCGATGGCAATAGCGAGATTTATCGCATTATCGCGACCGGCAATGTCAAACTGTCGTCCGATACCGATGTCGCAACCGGTGACAAGGCGGTGTATGACATTGACGAATCCGTGGTTGTCCTGACCGGTGAGAACCTGAAATACACGACACCAAATGAAACCCTGACCGCGCGGGATAGTCTGGAATATTGGGAAACCAAACGGATTGCCGTTGCCCGTGGGGATGCGGTCGCCGTTTCGGAAGACCGCACCTTGCGCGGTGATACTTTGACCGCACGGTTCGATGCCGCAGAAGGCGGGGCAAACGAATTAAGCCGCATTGACGGACAGGGGAATGTGAACATTCGCACCTCTACCGACTTTGTTGTAGGCGATCAGGGGGTTTATGATGCTAAAACAGGTATCGTGACCTTGACGGGATCGGTTAAGATCACACGTGGCGAGAACCAGTTGAACGGGGATCGTGCCGTGGTTGATCTCAATACAGGGGTCAGTCGCCTGACTGCAGATGGTAGCGGCGGTGGCAAAGCCCGCGTTCGTGGCCTTCTGGTTCCTGAAAAAGATGAAAATAATAACCCGGGTGATGCCGGGACCGGTAACTGAGGAAAGGTCGGTAATTTGTTCTGGTCGCGCAAAAGCGGAAAATCCGACGGTTCAAAGGCGCCTGTTGTAGCTGGCGCAGCTCAAACATCCTCAGCAGGTGGCCCGCGTCTGATCAGTGCCAATAAGGGCCTAGTGGCGCATAATCTTGGCAAAAGCTTCAAGAAGCGCCCGGTGCTTAAAGACGTTTCCATATCGGTTCAGCGCGGTGAGGCTGTTGGTCTTTTGGGCCCGAATGGTGCGGGTAAAACCACCAGTTTCTATATCATTACCGGCCTGATCGCATCAGATCGCGGCAGCATTTCCCTTGATGGGCGCGATATCACCGCGATGCCGATGTATCAGCGCGCACGCATGGGAATCGGCTATTTGCCTCAGGAAGCATCGATTTTCCGGGGCATGACGGTCGAACAGAATATCATGGCTGTTCTTGAAGTGGTCGAAGACGACCGTATTAAGCGCGAACAGAATCTTGAAGACCTTCTGGCCGAATTTGCGATCGAGCATCTAAGACGCACACCGGCTCTTGCCCTGTCGGGCGGGGAACGCCGTCGTTGCGAGATTGCCCGCGCTCTTGCGGCCCATCCAAACTTCGTTCTCCTTGACGAACCACTGGCCGGGATTGACCCGATTGCAGTGGGTGATATCCGTGATCTTGTCCGTCATTTGAAAGATCGTGGCATTGGGGTCTTGATTACTGACCACAATGTGCGCGAAACTCTAGATATTATCGACCGGGCATATATTTTGCATGATGGTCGGGTTTTGATGGAAGGTGGTCCTGATGAGATCGTCAGAAATGACGATGTTAGAAGGGTTTATCTGGGCGATCGTTTCAGCCTTTGATAAAGACACCGGACAAAGATACCAGTCTTGGGGGAAGTTCGGATTGACACGGGGTAGTGCATAAATGGCCCTGAAGGCGCGGCTGGATTTACGTCAGTCCCAGTCACTTGTCATGACGCCCCAGCTGCAGCAGGCGATTAAACTGCTGCAATTCAATAATATTGAGCTATCCAATTTCATTGACAGTGAGCTTCTGGAAAATCCGTTGCTTGAGCGGGCTGATCCCGGCCAGACCTTTGCCGAAAGTGGTGATGGGGCGGTCGGCAATGGCGATGACGGGATAGATAGCCGATCAACGGACAATTTCACGGATCGCGATGACCAGTTTGGTACAGATCGCCTGACCGCCAGTGAAACCATGGGCAATGACGATGGACCGCTTGATGTGGCCAGCGATGCGCTGTATGGCGGTGAAGGTGAAATTTCGCGCAATGGTGAACCGGTTGCGGGCAACCATGATTATTCATCCCCCTATAGCGGCGGGGCTGGCGGCGGTGCCGGTGGTTCGGGGTCTGGCAGCAGCGATGATCTGCCCGGTCTTGAACAAACCCTTGCCGATGAAGCAACCTTACGCCAGTTGCTAGACGATCAGATGAACATTGCCTTTGCCGATGCATCCTCGCGTATGATTGGCAGCTATCTGATCGATATGCTTGATGACAATGGGTATGTCAGTGGCGAGCTTAGCGAAGTTTCAGACGCCCTTGAATGCAGCATCGAAGACGTTAAGCGCGTTCTGAGCGTGATGCAGGGATTTGATCCGGTTGGCATTTTCGCCCGTGATCTGGCCGAATGTCTTGAACTGCAATTGCGCGATCTGAATCGCTTTGATCCGGCGATGGCGGCCCTTCTGGCCAATCTTGATCTGTTGGCAAAGCGTGAATTTGATCGGTTGCGCCGGGTGTGCGGTGTTGATGCCGACGATCTGCATGACATGATCGCCGAGATTAAAAACCTTGATCCACGCCCGGGCAAAACAGTCGATGGTGAAGTTGCAACACCGGTTATTCCAGATGTTTTGATGCGCGCAGCCGGCAATGGCAATTGGCATCTGGAGCTGAATACCGAAGCGCTTCCGCGTGTTTTGGTGAATGAAGAATATGTCGCCCAGATCGGGTCCGGTTTACGGGATCGCGAAGAACGCGGTTTCATGAGCGAAAAGCTGCAAACTGCCAACTGGCTGGTTAAGGCACTGCATCAACGTGCGACCACGATTATGAAGGTGGCGAGCGAAATTGTTCGTCAGCAAGATGGATTCTTTAGCCACGGTGTGTCGCATTTGCGGCCACTGATCCTGCGCGACATTGCCGAAGCAATTGGCATGCATGAAAGTACGGTTTCACGTGTCACCAATGGCAAGTTCATGGCGACACCGCGCGGCATGTTTGAGCTAAAATACTTCTTTACCACAGCGATCTCATCTTCAGATGGTGGGGATGCCTATTCTTCTGAAGCTGTGCGCCATCGGATCAAGTCATTGATCGATAAAGAAGAACCGAAAAAGATTTTGTCAGATGACAAACTCGTCGAGTTGCTTGGTAAGGAAGGCATCGACATTGCCCGCCGAACAGTGGCAAAATACCGCGAGGCGATGCGCATTCCTTCGTCGGTCCAGCGTCGACGCGAAAAAAAATCACGTGCTTCCTAGCACTTTTTTACCCAAAAAATGCACCATAAAGTGCTGTAATTTAAGGTAGAATACCCATATCTTGACTTGGCTATTACGAGGGAATATGGTGCGCCCTCCTGACTGAGGGGCTCCAAACATCCATATGTACTGGTAAGTCACTCAAAGAGGGATAGGCGATCCATGCAAATTACGGTTATCGGTAAGCAACTTGACGTAGGAAACGCTCTTCGGGAGCACGTCGTCGAGACCTTGGACCCTGCGGTAGAGAAATATTTCGATCACGCGATCGAAGCCACGGTGACAATCACCAAACAGGCACATCTCTATCACACGCAAATTTCGGTCCATGTTGGCAAGGGCATGATGGTACAGGCTAAGGCATCGGCGGATGAAGTTTATCCAGCCTTTGACAGCGCCTGCGACAAAGTGGCCAAGCAGTTGCGGCGCTATAAACGGCGCCTGCGTGATCATCACGCAAGCCGGGACCAGCATGAGCAGGCTCGCCTTGATGCGGTTCACTATGTGATCGCACAGGAAGAAGATGATCATTCGGATGACAATCAGGTAAACGGCTATGAACCGGTGATTGTTGCTGAAACGCCCGATCGTATTGATACGCTCTCTGTTGGAGAAGCTGTCATGCGGCTCGACTTGGGGGATATTCCGGCGCTTATGTTCCGGAATGGTAAACATGGCGGATTGAATGTTGTGTACCGTCGCACCGACGGAAATATCGGTTGGCTTGATCCAAACGATAAGGATGCCGGTGGGGCTTGACGGGCACGGGTTCTGAGCCAAACAAGACAACGCGAAAAATGGACATATCATCTATTCTTACCCCGTCCGGGGTCATTCCGGCACTGCGGTCCGGTGCGAAAAAGGCTGTGCTTGAGGAGCTTTCCGAGAAAGCAGCCGAAGTTACCGGACGCGATGCAAGCGAGATTTTTTCTGTCCTGCTTGATCGTGAGAAACTTGGCAGCACTGGCGTAGGCGGTGGTGTCGCGATTCCACATGGCAAGCTGAATGATCTTGATCGTCTGTACATGGTCTTTGCCCGTGCACAGAACCCGATCGAGTTCGATGCAGTTGATGAACACCCGGTCGATCTGTTTTGCATGTTGATTGCACCAGAAGAAGCCGGTGCCGATCATCTGAAAGCGCTCGCACGGATTTCCCGTCTGCTGCGCAATCAGGGCATGTGCGATAAACTGCGTGGTGCTGGCTCAGCCGATGCGATCTATGCGCTACTGACACAGGACGAGGCTGAACAAGCCGCCTGAAAGGGTCAGTAACCGGCGGGTAGTCCCCGTATCGTACAAGCAGAAAACACAGAATCAAAAACCGGACGCCCCATTTGGCGTCCGGTTTTTCTATTTGGGCGTGGTATTCGTCTGTTTTCCCCGTTCAGGGCCGTAAAATCGGCCATGGAAGCGGGAAAGGAAACGGTTTGATCAACTGCCCGATTGCGTCTCTGCGGGCTCTGACGGGGCTTTTACGTCGGTCAGGCGCCCGGCCAGCACAACAAGATAAAGAACCGGAATGCCGATGATTGCGGTACCGATAAAGAACCAGCTATAGCCAACCGCATCGACAACTGTGCCCGAGAACCCGGCAAGGATTTTGGGGAACAGGGTCATGATCGAACTAAAGATCGCATATTGCATGGCGGTGAAGGAAATGTTGGTCAGGCCCGACAAATAGGCAATGAAGGCGGCTGTCGCCAACCCGCCTGACAAATTATCGGCCATGATCACCACGGCAAACATCACGGTGTCCGGCCCCATCTGTGCCATAAAGGCAAACAGGATATTGGTCACCGCCGACAAAAGTGCGCCAAGAAACAGGATCTTCACCACGCCATAGCGCACCGAAAGAAGCCCGCCCAGGAAGCTGCCGGCAATGGTCATGAACAGGCCAAAGGTCTTTGAAACGGCGGCGATTTCTTCCTTGGAAAATCCGATATCTGTGTAAAACACATTGGCCATCACGCCCATGACGATATCGGCAATGCGATAGACACCAATCAGGACGAGAATAATGATCGCGGCCTTGCCATATCGATCAATGAAGTCCTTTACCGGCGAAATATAGGTTTCTTGCACCATACCCGTCGGCGTCAATCCAACACGGGTGGTCAGCCAGGCCACCAGAATGGCCACCGCAATCGAAATCGCCAGTTTCAGGGTGCCGGCAATAAAGCCTGAAAGCTCCTTGATCATGCCGCCATCACTCAGTGCGGTTTTGAGCGGATCGGTGATGTCCCCGGCATAAAGATTGGCAAGGATAAAGGCGATGACGGTGACTGCGAACATCGCAAGGAAACGAACATAGTCAGATGTTTCGTGGAAATATTTGCTCTCGGCGCGCGGCGCATTCGGTTCGCTGACCAAAAGGGTTGTGATGACACCAATGCACATGGCAAGCGCCATGCAGCCATAAGCCATGGTCCAGGCAAACGGTTCGTACGTTCCTTCGGCTTCAAACAGGCCGGCAATGGTCAGCGCACCGGCACCCGCGACAATCATGCCGATACGATAACCGCCAATATAGGCCGAACTCATCATCGCCTGCAGATCGGCATCCGCCGCCTCGATACGATAGGCATCAATGACGATGTCCTGTGTGGCAGACGCAAAGCCAAGGGCAACCGCGGCAAAGGCCATCATGGTCAGGTTTTCGGCCGGGTCTGTCAGACCCATCCACAGGATGGCGGCAATGATGGCTGCCTGGGCAATGATCAACCAACTGCGCCGACGCCCCAGAATGCCATGCAATACAGGGAAGGGCAGGCGATCAATCAGCGGCGCCCAGACAAATTTGAAGGAATAGCCAAGGGCCGCCCAACTGAAATAGGTCACGGTGGAGCGATCAACCCCGGCTTCGCGCAGCCAGATCGACAGGGTGGAGAAAATCAAAAGGATGGGAATGCCTGCCGACAATCCCAGAAACAGCATCGTAATCACGCGTGGGTGAATGAAGGCGCCAAAGGCCTCGCCCCAGCTTTTCTTTTCTGCGCTGTGCATCGATTTTCCCCCGTTTAAAGCACTGATGAGAAGCTAGTGGAAACAGGTTAAGGAAAGCCGAAATCATTCAATCAAAACGTCAGGCGAAATGATTGCGCGGGGAAGGCACAAAAAAGGCCGATCCTGATGGACCGGCCTTTTGTAATGCTTTGTCTCGTCCTGAAATACGTTGTCACCTATAGGAGATGACAATGTCGATGTCAGGCATAGAGCGCCGTAAGCGCACACAACGTGATTACAATATGGGCTTTAAGCTGGCTGTTGTAGAACAGGTCGAAAAGGGCGAAATGACCTACAAGCAGGCACAGATGCGGTATGGCATACAGGGCCGTAGTACTGTCCTGAAGTGGTTGCGCAAACATGGTAAGCTTGACTGGTCGACAACGAGGCACAAAGCCATGTCCCCATTGAAAGAAACGCCTGAACAGAAGATCAAGCGCCTTGAAAGGGAGCTTGAAGACGAACGGATCCGCGTCATGGTGATGGATGGCATGATCACCATCATGGATGAGGAATATGGAGCGGGTCTGCGAAAAAAGTACTTATCCGAACTGCGAGAACATTACAGGCGCAAGGGCAAGTCAGTCTGAGCCGGACCTGTCGATGTTTTGGTCTTTCAAGGCAGTCGGTTTACCAGTTGTTGCAACGCCGTTGCCGACGACAGGAACAGCTCGCACCACTTTATGATTGCGTCATGCGCTTGCGCCAGCATATGCCCCGGATTGGCGCACGTAAACTCTATCATTTGCTGCAGGATGACTTGCGTCGTCTTGGCATCAAGATGGGGCGTGACCGTTTGTTTGACTGGCTCAGAGAGCATCGTCTTCTGGTACAGCCACGAAAGAATTACACCAAAACCACCCACAGCAAACACTGGATGAGAAAGCATCCGAACCTGTTGGCAGGGCACAAGCCAAGCCGCCCTGAGCAAGTGTTTGTCAGCGACATCACCTATATCGAGAGTGATGAAGGTGTGCATTATCTGTCACTGGTGACAGACGCCTTCTCGCGCAAGATCATGGGGCATGTGCTGAGCCACAGCATGGCCGCTTCTGAGGTTGTCGGAGCCTTGAAGCAAGCAATCAAAAACCGGATCACCAAAGAGCCGCTGATCCACCATTCTGATCGGGGGCTCCAATATTGTTCAGGCTGTTATCAGGAGGTGTTGAGAAAACATCAAATTACACCGTCAATGACCGATGGCTATGATTGTTATCAGAATGCCTTGGCCGAGCGCATGAACGGTATTCTCAAACAGGAGTTCCTCTTACACCGGTGCAAAACTTTCGAGGATCTCCGTAAACTGGTCAAAGAGGCCGTTGATACTTACAATACCATCCGACCGCACATCTCTCTGGAAATGCAAACTCCAGAAAATGTGCATCAAAAAGCCAGCGGATGATCATCCGCTGGCTCAAGTAAAACCGTCAACGTATTTTAGGACGGCACACTTTGTTCCGAACCGATTAAGCGGTTGCAGATTCCGACTTGCGGCTTTCGCGTTTGCGCACGTTTGGATCAAGGTGCAGCTTACGGATACGAATGCTTGTCGGGGTAACTTCGACCAGTTCGTCGTTCTGAATATAGGCAAGGGCCTCTTCAAGCGACATACGGCGCGGCGGGGTCAGGGTGATGGCGTCATCCTTGCCCGATGCACGAACGTTGGTCAGTTTCTTACCCTTGAGGATGTTGACCTCAAGATCATTGTTACGATTGTGTTCGCCAATGATCATGCCTTCATAAACGCGGGTACCTGATTCGATGAACATCGAACCACGATCTTCAAGGCCCCAAAGAGCATAGGCAACTGCGTCGCCCTGATCGTTGGAAATCAGAACGCCGTTACGACGACCAGCAATCGCACCTTTAACCGGACCATAAGAATGGAACACGCGGTTCATGACGCCGGTACCACGGGTATCGGTCAGGAACTCGCCGTGATAACCGATCAGGCCACGCGACGGTGCGTGGAAGATGATACGGGTCTTGCCGCCACCAGAAGACCGCATGTCGGTCATTTCGGCTTTGCGCAGGCTCATTTTCTCGACAACGGAACCGGCAAATTCTTCGTCAACGTCGACCTGAACTTCTTCGAACGGCTCAGACATCACGCCGTCGATTTCTTTGATCAGAACGCGCGGACGCGAGATTGAAAGCTCATAGCCTTCGCGGCGCATGGTTTCGATCAGAACGCCAAGCTGAAGTTCGCCACGACCGGCAACTTCAAACGCGTCTTTATCAGCGGTTTCACCGATCTTGATCGCGATGTTGCCTTCGGCTTCGCGTTCAAGACGTGCACGGATCATACGGGAGGTAACTTTGTCACCTTCCTGACCGGCCAGCGGCGAATTGTTCACCGAGAAGGTCATCGCCAAGGTCGGCGGATCGATCGGCTGGCTTGAAATCGCGGTAGTGATTTCGGTCGAGCAAATGGTGTCCGCAACGGTTGCGTTGGTCAGACCGGCAATCGCGATGATATCGCCTGCTTCTGCTTCTTCCTGTGGGACACGGTCAAGACCGCGGAAGCCCATCAGTTTCGACAGACGGCCGGTTTCAACCGTACCATCGCCGCGAAGAACCTTAACCGGCATGTTGAGTTTCGCACGGCCCTGCGCGACACGACCGGTCAGGATACGACCAAGGAAGTTGTCAGCATGCAGCATGGTCGCGATCATTGCGAACGGTGCGTCAAGGTCAGCTTTTGGTGCCGGAACATAGTTCAGAACCAGATCCATCAGCGGGGTCAGGTTTTCTTTCGGACCTTCCGGAGCTTCTGCGGCCCAGCCATCACGACCCGATGCATAAAGGGTCGGGAAGTCGAGCTGCTCATCAGATGCTTCAAGCGAGACGAAGAGATCGAAGATTTCATCAAGAACTTCTTCAGCGCGCTCATCCGGGCGGTCGATTTTGTTGATGATGACGATTGGCTTCAGACCCAGTTTCAGGGCTTTACCCAGAACGAATTTGGTCTGTGGCATCGGACCTTCGGCCGAGTCAACCAGCAGAACAACACCGTCAACCATGGACAGAATACGTTCAACTTCACCGCCGAAATCGGCGTGGCCCGGGGTATCAACGATATTGATGCGGGTGTCGCCCCACTGAATTGCGGTCGGCTTTGCCATAATGGTAATGCCGCGTTCGCGTTCCAGATCGTTGCTGTCCATGGCGCGTTCATCAACGCGCTGGTTGTCACGATAGACACCGGACTGACGGAACATCGCGTCGACGAGGGTGGTTTTGCCATGGTCAACGTGAGCGATGATGGCGATATTGCGCAAATTCATTGGCGCGGACTCCAGAATAAAAAATGCCGCGCGCCGGAATATGTCCCTTGCGCATCGGTCAGTAAAAGTTTCAAGGCCAGTAGATATTCAGCAGCCGTTTGACCGGTATCGTTCGATCAATGACGTCAAACCCGCGCAATTTTTTGCAGAGCGCGGCACATGCTGAATGTTTACTGGCCCATAAGATAATTGCAGGCCAGCTCGAAGCTGCCCTGTCATAGCCAATGTGGAGGCGAATGACCAGCCTCGTACACGCCATGCGGGGTTGATTTTTCTGCAATGCGGGCTGTTTGCGCCAAACTCTGTATAAAGTCAATGCTTGTGTTGCGCTGCAATGCCTCGAAATCCGGGCTTTTGGCAATCAAAAACGGGACGGCACACAATTGTTGCCGTCCCGTGAAATAATGCGAAGTGACTGTATGGCGTCACTTAACAGGCCTTACAAAGCCAATCAGATGATTTTCGCGGTCAGTTCTTTAAGGTCCGCATCCGGGCGTGCACCCATATGCGAAATAACTTCGGATGCGCAGATTGCACCAAGCTGACCACAGACGGTAAGTTCGTGACCCTTGGTATAGCCAAACAGGAAGCCTGATGCGAACAGATCGCCTGCACCGGTGGTATCGACCACTTTGGCAACCGGTTCGGCACTGATTTCATGGAGTTCGTTTTCATCAACGATCACAGCACCTTTTTCCCCACGGGTCAGGGCAGCGACCTTGCAATGTTTGCGGACTTCAGCAAGGGCTTCCTCGAAAGTGTCGACCTCGTAAAGCGACTTGATCTCGTCTTCGTTGGCAAACAGAACGTCGATATGATTGTGGACCAGATCGCGGAAGGAATCGCGATGGCGATCAACACAGAATGAATCCGACAGGCTGATGGAAACCTGGCGACCGGCCTCGTGGGCAACCTTGGCGGCCTTTACAAAGGCGTTCTTGGCTTCCGGGCGATCCCAAAGATAACCTTCCATATAGGTGACTTTGGCGGATTTGATCAGGTCTTCGTCAATATCTTCCGGGCCAAGCTCGGTGCAGGCTCCCAGGAATGTATTCATGGTGCGGTCACCATCCGGGGTGACAAAGATC
The DNA here is from genome assembly GCF_050516545.1 of Thalassospira lucentensis. GTDB lineage: Bacteria > Pseudomonadota > Alphaproteobacteria > Rhodospirillales > Thalassospiraceae > Thalassospira > Thalassospira lucentensis_C. The sequence goes on from NZ_CP191544.1 coordinate 3,933,279, forward strand.
AGGCAACGCGCGGTCGGGGACCCTGCGGTTGCCGGGGCAGAATTAAATTCGACGCCCGTCGCGCGGATGTCGTGGCGGAAAACCTGGCCAAGCTGATCGTCACGCACTTTACCAATATAGGCACCCTTGCCGCCCAAGGCTGCGATGCCGGCCATGGTGTTGCCCGCAGATCCACCAGACATTTCCAGGCCCGGGCCCATTTCCGCATACAGGCTGTCGGCTGCGTCTGCATCAATCAGGGTCATCGCGTTCTTAACAAGGTTCAGACGCGTAAGGTCTTCTTCCTTGCAATGAGCAAGGACATCAACAATGGCGTTGCCGATACCAACGACGTCGACTGTGGTGTCGTTCATGTAAATTCATTCCTGCGGTTTGTTCGGTTCGAACGGTACCATTAAAGTCCGGTAAGCCGTTCTGACGGGCCGATCAGACAAGTGTAGATGATCGGGCGTTAAAAACTGACTGGCGCGGAGTATATGCATTGCAGATGACGGTGCAAGTGTCGCGACCGTTTCGTGCCCGGTTGTTTAACCTGTCGTTAAGATCACAAAAAACTACAAAAGATGTTTTTTGGATCGCATCCGGGCAAAATTCGATCTGACTCCGGTTTCATTTTCACCCTCTCCGGCATTTTGATGTCGGTGACGAGGGCTTATCGATTCAGGGATGACGTCAAACCCGCGTAGATCAAGGGTTTGAGCGTTGTTTAGTTTTCTCTGATGGTTGAGCGAGAAGATGCGACAGAATCCAGTCAAAAAACCCGAAACAAGACTTAATAGATGATTTTGAAGGGGTAAATTGCCCATTTTCGACATCTGTCAGAAACCAAACAGACTGGTTTGTTTTATATTAAAGATAATTAAGTAAATCTATTAATGGAAATATAGATGCAATTGATTATCCTAAAATAGCGAAAATAGCTAATTCCAGGGAGGGCGCGCTGTTGGGCCACCTTGCGCAAAGGTTTGGTCTTCCAGGGTGAATGTCGGGCAATATCGGCAGATGATCTTGTCGAATCAGGTCATCAAATCGGGATAAAGAGGGATCGGTGCGTTGTCGTCGGGACCGTGATCCGTGCTTTTATCTTTGGATTGTTTGGCGGTTTGGGCGTCGTCAGAAACGGCCTTCGGATTTGTGGCGTTCTGATCAAGCCGTTCACGTAATTCTTCGATCACGGCCTCGATCCGGGCGCGATGAAGGGGGTCTTCACAGCGTTGAACGAACTGCTCAAACGCCCCAAGGGCCTTGTCGTCCTGATCAAGGCGGGCATAGAGCGCACCAAGCTGATGCCAAAGCCCGTCATGCTCCGGGGCAATAAGCAAACTGTGTTCAATAACACGGGTCGCCAAGGTCAATTCCCCGGCGCGAAGGGCACGAACCTTGATGTTGTTTTGAAGTCGTAACAAAATATCAATGTCGGTCGAGGGACGATAATGCCGGGGTTCAAGTTCGGCATCCAGACCGCTGAACGACTTTAACAGTTCGCGTAATTCCGCCGGGCCAAGTGTAATGCCGCCGTGGAACGGATCAATCATGCGGCGTTTGCCGTTGGCCTGAACCCGCAACAGGAAATGGCCGGGAAAATCAATTCCCGTGATCATAATCCCGCATCGCTGGGCGGCGTGGATATAAAGCAGTCCCAAAGCAACGGGCAGGCCACGTTTGCGTTCAATCACCTGTAGCAGATCGGCATTTGAAATATCGTCGTAGTTTTCAGCATCGCCCTGAAACCCGTTCCGCTCGGCAATGACAGTCTGGAGGGCTTTGACAACCTGTTCGATGGTTGGTTCGGCCTCTTTGTCATCAACCGGAAGACTATCGGCATTTGAAAGGCTGGATAAATCTGGCTGGAGTGTTGCATCCGCAAGTTCACGGCGCAGCTGATCGGCCAGATCATCAAGATGGGCCAAGTAAGGCGCGATGTCGCGTTTTTGACTGCCATCGGATTGATTAAGCCAGGCAAAATGCAATGCGGCTTCGGCAGCACTGGCATCAGGCTTGAGACCCTTGCAATAGTCGACAAGCCATTGACGATCCGGATCGGTCGGTGCGGTTATGTGGCTTACAGTACTAATGGTTCAGGCTCCTTGCCGGTTTGCATCGTCTTTCAGGCGGATATGACTAACCACCCGTTTGACATAACTGGTCTCGCGGGCATGTGCGATTACGCGGTCCCGTTCCCGCTCATTCTGGGCGATGCCCATCAAATGCACAGTGCCGTTTACGGTCTCGATGCTGAAATTGATCGCAAATATATCGCCATCAAACATCAAAGCGGCCTTGATCTTGGTGGTGATGACAAGATCACCGGCATTATCCATCAGCGACAGGCCAGAGCCGACACTCATTTCATTATGCACGCTGCGAACACCATCGACCTGCCAGCTCAGTCTTACAGCTTCAAGTTCGTCAGCAGTAGATTCAACCTGCCCGGCAAGCAAGACCTCGCCTTCGACGACTTCAATTTCAATATCAAGAAACAGTTTCTCATCTTGGGCGAGAAATTTCTGCCAGATTTCGGCGGTTATGGCGGAATCACTGACCGCACCATTAAACCCGCGCTCCTGAAGCGCCGCAACACCTGCTGTTGCACCGGCACCGATCACAAAGGATGTGCATCCCGAAAGTGGCAGGACACAAATCCCGGCCAGTACCAGAGTGCGACATATGCTATATGCGCGGTTGTTTTGACGGCAGCTTTTGGTGCTGTGGTGCCGTTCGATGTCTGATCTTGACGACATATGCGAATGTCTCGTCCCAATTCCCCCGGTTTCGTATCTTCATCATCGCGGCTGGGGGTTAAGGAGTTTTAAAATCCAAGGCAGTTTATCAGCAAAAATGCATTTTTATGCAAAACTTCCTGCCAAGATGCATCCGTAAGGCTCTGCAAAAGGATACGAAGCGCGCGTGGGGACGGTAAACCGGTGAGGGCTAGGTACTTTGCCAAGCATTGATAAGGTGCTCGATCCGGCCCCATTTCCCGACAATCATAAGATCAAGCCGCAAATCGCCCTGATGGCCGATGCGTCCGGCATAAATTTCAAGTGCGCGGGCAATGCGGTTTTGTTGTTTCGGGCGAACTGAATGCAAGGCGGTGGCGCGATCAGAACGATTCTTTACTTCAATCGCGGCAATCACGGCACCACGCTTGGCAATGATGTCGATTTCCCCCGCCGGACTTTGATAGCGGGTTGCCAGAATGCGATACCCTTTAAGATGCAACCACATCGCACAGATTGTTTCTGCCCGGCGTCCGGCCTTTTCCGCCCGTTTGCGATTTGATCTGTCATCACTTGGCGGGCGGGATCGCGGCATGTTTATTCCTGATCCGGTTTGGCCAGTTCAAGTGCGCGGTTATAAAGGTCGCGCTTCTTAAACCCGGTTTCCTTGGCAAGGATATCGGCGGCATCCTTGGTCCGATGGGTCTTGATCAGGTCCGAAAGCCGCGCATCAATATCTTCGGGGCTGGGTTCATTGTCGGCCTCATTCGCGGGTCCGACAACGACAACAACTTCGCCCTTGGGCGCACCAGCCTCGGCATAATGTGCGCTGAGTTCATCAAGGGTGCCATTGCGAACTTCTTCAAACATTTTGGTCAGTTCGCGGGTAACGGCAGCTTCGCGTGTTCCGCCCAGCATTTCGGCCATATCGACCAAGCTGGCCGCAAGGCGCTTGGGGCTTTCAAGGAAAATCAGGCTGCCGGGGATCGGGGCAAAGCGTGCCAGTTCCTTTTTCCGTGCCATGGTTTTGGGCGGCAAGAATCCGGCATAAAAGAAATGATCGCTGGGCAGGCCCGAAAGGATAAGCGCAACAATCGGTGACGCGGCCCCCGGGGCTGCGGTCACGTTAAAGCCTTCGGCCTTGCAGTCGCGCACCAGTTTATAGCCCGGATCATTGATCAAGGGTGTTCCGGCATCGGAGATCAATGCGAGTCCCTGACCCTTGCCAAGGCGGTCCATGATTTCCGGGCGCATCTTGGCGGCGTTATGTTCGTGATAGGCGACCCGTTTGGTCTTAACCCCGTAACGTGAGAGCAATTTTCCCGATGTCCGGGTGTCTTCACATAAAATAATATCGGCACGTTTCAGGATTTCCAGCGCTCTGAACGTAATGTCGCCCAAATTTCCGATTGGAGTAGCAACAAGATAAAGACCAGATGAAAGTGGTAATTGGCTTTGATCATGTTTACTTGCATCCTCGCCCGCATTACCCTGCGAGCGAAATGACTTATCGGGAGGTGAGATTGGGTTGTCCGAAACGTCATCCGTTGCAGAAACGGATGCTAAAAGAGGCGCTGCCGCGTCAGGCGTTGCAGAATCTGGATGGGTTTTCGGCTTTGGGCCGGGTCGCACGCCGGACGGCATCTGTGTTTGTCCTCTCTATCGGGCTGACCGCATGTAATGCGACCACGAGTATCACGGACCTGTTTGGTACGCAACGTGAGGCGCCGGTTGAAACAACCAACTCCAACACCGTTGACCCGATGAGCGCACCGGATCAGGGATTGATTCCGGACGCCAACCCGTGGCCAAGCGATGCTGCCTTGCCAGAAGGCGAAGGGGCGCAGCTCCCGACCCTTTATAATGACGATGCCGCCATTTATGAAAAACGGGTTGCCTTGTTGCTTCCATTATCAGGACAGCATGCCGATTTGGGCAAGGCAATGCGTCAGGCGGCTGAATTGGCGATGTTTGACATTGCCGGTGATGATTTCGTCCTGATGCCGATTGATACGTCGGGCACCTATCAGGGCGGGCAAGATGCTGCCCGTCAGGCGGTTGATGCAGGGGCAAAGATGATCCTTGGTCCGCTCTTTGCCGAATCGGTCAGCGGTGCAAGCGAAGTTGCCAAATCGGCCAATGTCCCTGTTGTCGCCTTTTCCAATAACCGCCGGGTTGCCGAAAGTGGTGTTTGGGTCAATGGCCTGATCCCCGAAGATCAGATTGCCCGTGCGGTTGGCTATGCCACCAGTCAGGGCCGGTTCCGCTTTGCTGCCCTGTTGCCGCAAAATGACTATGGTCGTCAGATCTCGGCGGCATTAAATACGGTGGTTTCGCGGGTTGGTGGGTCACTTGGCCGGGTGGCGTTTTATCAGCCGGGTTCAGAAAGCCTGCAGCAGACCATTCGCGATTTTGCCAATTATGATGCGCGTCGCGCCAATCTGCGTGCGCACAAAGCGCAACTCGAAGCCAATGGCAGTGCAGGGTCCAAACGTGCCCTTCGTCGGCTTGAAGGTGTCGACACCTTTGGCGAGCTTGATTTTGATGCATTGATCTTGCCTGCGACTGGCGGTGATTTGCGTCAGGTATCTGCGCTTTTGGCGTATTTCGATATTGATCCGTCGGTTGTGCAGTTCATTGGCACCTTTGGCTGGAACGATCCGGGTCTGTTTAGCGAACCGGCCCTTAAAGGCGGGATTTTTGCCGCACCGAATCCGGAAAACTGGGAGCTGTTTGCCAGCCGGTTTGAACGGACCTTTGGCAATCAACCGCCACGCATTTCAAGCTTGGCCTATGACAGCACGGCCTTGGCCGCCCTGATGGCGCGCGATGAAAACCAGATGTCACGCGATGCACTGACCAATCCAAATGGTTTTGTCGGGGTGGATGGCATTTTCCGGCTTACGGTTGATGGCCAGTCGGAACGTGGCTATGCGATCATGCAAATTGGACCGGACGGGGCAAAGGTTGTTGCCCCCGCACCGGCAACGTTTGATCTGGTCTTCTGACGATAAAACGAATTGTCTGATGATTTAAAAACGCCTGCCGATCATGCTTCGGCGGGCGTTTTGTCTTTGAAATTGCACAGATCATTGACGATGCAGTCGCCACAACGTGGTTTACGGGCCTTGCAAATATAGCGCCCATGCAAGATTAGCCAGTGATGCGCATGGGTCATAAAGCGCGAAGGCACCTTTTTGAGGAGTCCCTTTTCCACGGCCAGAACGGTTGTACCATTGGCCATGCCGGTGCGATTTCCCATGCGAAAGATATGCGTATCAACCGCCATCGTATGTTCGCCCCACGCAATATTGCGCACGACATTGGCAGTCTTGCGACCGACACCGGGAAGCTCTTCAAGGGCGTCCTGATCGTTGGGCACCACGCCGCCATGTTTTTCGACAAGAATTTTGGCCGCCGCCATAACGTTCTTGGCCTTGCCGCGATACAGGCCAATCGTTTTGATATGGCCAATCAGGGCTTCTTCGCCGAGATCAAGCATGTCTTGCGGGGTTTCAACGATCTGAAACAGCTTTTTGGTTGCCTTATTAACCCCGATATCCGTGGCCTGTGCCGACAGGGCAACAGCGACCAATAGCGTATAGGGATTGGTGTAATCCAGTTCGCCTTTGGGCTCTGGATCAGCATCCGAGAGACGTTGAAAAAATTCTTCGATGGCGGCTTTGTTCATCGGGCGGGCCATGGATAGCAAACTCTTTTCAATGTGCCGCTTTTGCGGTCAATTTGGGGACGGGCATGTGTCAAATCTGCCGCATCCCTGATCCGATCTCCTGAGATGACATTATATAAACCGCAGATGCCCGAAAATCGAATTTTGATTGCAGTCACCCCAAAGCCGGGCGCAAAATCAGACCATCACAGCAAAAGGTGACGGTTTTTGCCAACAGTCCCGCGCAGTACACAACCGATTTTTCGGGTGGCCTTGTTTCCGCCCCGGTCTTTGTCGCGCCGGGCGGCACGCAACATTGTGCTGTTGGTCGCCGGGATCACCGCGACAATCGGCTTGATATTCTGGTCTGTCGGGGCTTGGCCGGTGATCGGGTTTCTGGGTGTTGATGTTATTTTGCTGTCACTGGCATTTTATTTCAGTTTCCGATCCGCCCGTCAGGAAGAACGCATCGAACTTCGCGCCGAAAACCTTCGGGTAACGCGAATCTCGGTTCGTGGGGATCGGCAGCAATTTGATTTTCAGCCTTATTGGCTGCGCGTTGTTTTGCAGCGCGGCGAGGATGACCAATGCAGTCTTTTTTTGCAAACACATGGCAAAAATCTCGAAATCGCGGGGTTTTTGGGCGCAGATGAAAAGACCGATCTGGCGGCAAAGCTTGAGCGCGTTTTACGTCAAACCCGCTGCAATCCGGCGGATTTTCCGATTTAACCCTGACGGGTTGAGGGATTCGCAACCCGGATATGACAGATTTGAAAAGCTGAATTTTGGGCGTTGAAAACAGGCGCGGTTCGCCAGATTGGCATGTCAGAAGCGGTCAAATTGCCCGTCATTGGATAAAAATCACCGTTTGAAACCCAAAAACACCCATGATTCCCCACTTTGACCGCTTGCGACTTTGTGGGGACTTTCATATATAGGTGCGCGGGGTAACGAAGAGACCCCAGAAAATTTACGTGTATTACAACCATTGGTCCCAGGAGGTCCTGCGCGGCGCTTCAGTTTGGAGGCTGCGGGACGGACCGGCCGCTAAAAGAGGAACTTACTATGGGCAAAATTATTGGTATCGATCTTGGCACCACGAACTCCTGTGTTGCAGTCATGGATGGCAAAGAAGGCCGCGTGATTGAAAACAGTGAAGGTGCCCGTACGACACCATCAATGGTCGCATTCACCGATGACGGTGAGCGTCTTGTTGGTCAGCCGGCGAAACGTCAGGCTGTTACCAACCCGGAAAACACCCTGTTTGCCATTAAACGTCTGATCGGTCGTCGCTACGGTGACCCGGAAGTCGAAAAAGACAAAGATCTGGTGCCGTACAAAATCGTATCGGGCGAGAACGGCGATGCATGGGTTGAAGTCAATGGCGAGAAAATGGCTCCGAGCCAGATCGCAGCCATGGTTCTTCAGAAAATGAAAGAAACCGCCGAAGCCCATCTGGGTGAGCCGGTAACCGAAGCCGTGATTACCGTTCCGGCATATTTCAACGACTCCCAGCGCCAGGCAACCAAAGATGCCGGCAAGATTGCGGGTCTTGAAGTCAAACGTATCATCAACGAACCGACTGCGGCTGCTCTGGCCTATGGTCTGGACAAGAAAGAAGCTGGCACCGTGGTCGTTTATGACCTTGGTGGTGGTACTTTTGACGTGTCGGTTCTTGAAATTGGCGACGGTGTATTTGAAGTTAAATCGACCAATGGCGATACCTTCCTTGGTGGTGAAGACTTCGATAAAAACATCATCGATTACCTTGCCGACGAGTTCAAAAAAGAACAGCAGATTGATCTTCGCAAAGACCGGCTGGCTCTGCAGCGTCTGAAAGAAGCCGCCGAGAAAGCCAAGATCGAGCTTTCCTCGTCGATGCAGACCGATGTCAACCTGCCGTTCATCACCGCAGATGCATCCGGCCCGAAACACCTGAACATCAAGCTTTCGCGTGCGAAGCTTGAAGGTCTTGTTGGCGATCTGATCGAACGCACCATGACCCCGTGTAAAGCAGCATTGAAAGATGCCGGCATTACCGCAGGTGAAATCGATGACGTGATCCTGGTTGGCGGCATGACCCGTATGCCAAAAGTTCAGGAACGCGTGAAAGAGTTCTTTGGCCGTGATCCGCACAAAGGTGTGAACCCGGACGAAGTTGTTGCACTTGGTGCGGCCATTCAGGGCGGTGTTTTGCAGGGTGACGTCAAAGACGTTCTTCTGCTTGACGTGACCCCGCTGTCGCTTGGTATCGAAACCCTTGGTGGTGTCTTTACCCGCCTGATCGACCGCAACACCACGATCCCGACCCGTAAGTCGCAGACTTTCTCGACCGCTGAAGACAATCAGACGGCCGTGACCATCCGCGTTTTCCAGGGCGAACGTGAAATGGCAGCGGATAACAAGATGCTTGGCCAGTTTGATCTGGTGGGTATCCCGCCGGCACCGCGTGGCGTTCCGCAGATTGAAGTGACCTTTGACATTGATGCCAACGGTATCGTCAACGTGTCGGCCAAAGACAAGGCGACCAACAAGGAACAGCAGATCCGTATTCAGGCATCTGGTGGTCTTGGCGATGACGAAATCGAAAAAATGGTCAAAGACGCGGAAAGCAATGCCGAGTCTGATAAGCAGCGCAAAGCACTTGTTGAAGCCCGTAATCAGGCCGAAGCGGTTATTCACTCGACCGATAAAAACCTGACCGAGCATGGCGACAAGGTTGATGATGCGACTAAATCGGAAATCGAAAACGCTCTGTCGGCTTTGAAAGAAGCCAAAGAGGGTGAAGATGCCGAAGCGATCACCGCAAAGGTCAACGAGCTGCAGCAGGCGGCGATGAAACTTGGAGAAGCCATGTATCAGGCCCAGCAGGCAGAAGCCGGCGAAGGCGATGCCCAGCAGGCAGATGCCGCAGCACAGGCTGATGACGGCGTTGTTGATGCCGACTTCGAAGAAGTCGATGACAACAAAAAAGACAAGTAAGACGACCGCAGAGGTCGTCTTGAACGACGCCCTGTAAAGAAAAAAATCGGGCCGTTCCAGACGCGCATGAGTGTGGGAACGGCCCGACCGTATTTCGGAGTTACAGATGGCGAAAGAAGATTTTTACGCGCTGTTAGGTGTCGCCAAAGGCGCCAGTGCAGCAGAGTTAAAAAGCGCTTATCGCAAACAGGCCATGAAGTTTCACCCGGATAAAAATCCGGGCGATGCAGAAGCCGAAGTGAAATTCAAACAGGTCAACGAAGCGTATGAAATCCTCAAGGATGAGGATAAACGTGCAGCCTATGATCGTTTTGGCCATGCAGCCTTTGAACAAGGCGGCCCCGGTGGGGGTGGCGGCTTTGGCGGCGGCGGTTTCGGTGGCGGCGGTTTTTCCGATGTCTTTGACGAGATTTTTGGTGCCATGGGCGGCGGTGGCCGACGTGGCGGCGGCGGTTCGTCGCGCGGTGCCGATCTGCGCTACAATATGGCGATCTCGCTAGAAGAAGCGTTTGAAGGCAAAAAAGCCGAAATCACCATTCCGGGATCCGTTTCCTGCGACAGTTGTGATGGTACGGGTGCTGAAGCAGGTTCCCAGCCGGTCAATTGCCCGACCTGTAATGGTCACGGCAAGGTCCGTGCCCAGCAGGGGTTCTTTACCATTGAACGTACCTGCCCAAGCTGTCACGGCAAAGGCAAGATCATTAAAAACCCGTGCAAATCCTGTCACGGTGTTGGTCGTGTGGAAAAGGAAAAGACCCTTCAGGTCACCATTCCTGCCGGTGTTGAAGATGGCACGCGTATCCGTCTGTCTGGCGAAGGCGAAGCGGGCACCAATGGTGCACCTCCGGGGGATTTGTATATCTTCCTTGATATTGCCCATCACCGTTTCTTCCAGCGTGAAAGTGCCAATCTTTATTGCCGGATCCCGATCCCGATGGGCAAAGCAGCCCTTGGCGGCACGATCGAAGTTCCGACAATTGAAGGCACGCGCACCCGGATCAACATTCCTTCGGGGACCCAGTCGGGTCAGCAGCTCCGCCTGCGGGCCAAGGGCATGACGATCCTGCGATCCCAGGCACGTGGTGACATGTTCGTTGAAATCAGCGTTGAAACGCCGGTCAATCTGACAGACCGTCAGAAAGAACTGCTTGAAGAATTCGACGAGATTTCGCGCGCAGAAGGATCAAGCCCGGAAAGCGAAGGCTTCTTTTCCAAGATGAAAGAAATCTGGAAAGACCTTACGGAATAGGCATTAGATGATGCTTTAAAGGCTTAAAATCTTAACCCCCGGCAGGTCTGTCGGGGGTTTTGTTTTGCGCTGTCGGGGCCTTGTGTTAAAGCAAACACAGGTTTGAAATTACTTGCCCAGAGGATACCGGACATGAAAATCGGGATTGTTGGATGTGCTGGCCGTATGGGTCGGATGTTGGTCAATGAAATTGCCAGGACCAAGGGATGTGATGTTGGCGGTGGTACGGACCTTCCCGGCAGCCCGTTCATTGGCAAGGACGTTACCCTGATTGCCGGTCTGGAAGAAAGCGGTGTTCTGGTCGGGGACGATGCCCGCACGCTGTTTGAAACCGTTGATGCCGTGATTGATTTCACGGCACCGGCCGCGACCATGAAACATGCGAAACTGGCAGCCGAAACCGGTACAATCCTTGTGATTGGCACCACCGGACTTTCGAACGATCAGAAAGACGAATTGGTGGTTGCAGCGAAAAAAGCACCGATCATTTTCGCCCCGAATATGAGTGTCGGCGTGAACTTGGCCTTTGCGCTGGTCGAAAAGGTCGCAAGCATCCTTGATAAAGATGTGGCGGATATCGAAATCGTTGAAATGCACCATAAGCACAAGGTCGATGCCCCGTCTGGCACCGCCCTTGGCCTTGGTGAAGCCGCTGCCAAGGGGCGTGGGGTTGCGCTTGATGATGTGGCAGTACGATCACGCGATGGCCATACAGGTGCGCGTGAAGAGGGCGCAATCGGCTTTGCGACCCTGCGCGGTGGTGATGTTGTCGGGGATCACACGGTTGTCTTTGCCTGCGAGGGGGAGCGCATCGAAATCACCCATAAGGCATCGTCACGCGAAGTCTTTGCCAAGGGCGCTGTACGGGCGGCGAAATGGGCCGAGGGCAAAGCACCCGGTCTTTATTCCATGCGGGAAGTCTTGGGGATTTAGGCCCGATATCGCGCCTGTCCGTCGCGGACTTAAAATGGAACAAGATCCACACCGGCCCGGGATATCGGGTCGGTGTTTTTATTGGCTGTCGAGGATTTCGGGTGGGGTATCAGAAGGCAATATGTTGGCAACCGCATCGGGGAGGCATTCGGGGGGAATGCAGCTTAGCTGCCCAAGCCCTTTGTTAAAGGCGTTACGGTGCCGAAAGCCCTGTGACGAGGGCGGAAATCCGACATGGATTGTTTGTTCGATCACCAGATGCGGGTTGTAGATGACACGGTTTTCCGCATCGCGCAAACCGGGGTTGTTGCGAAGAAGATAGCGGGCAACATTGTGATCGATCACGGCCACTTCCACATGGCCGGTAATAAGCTGGCGCAGAAGGGTTTCATCGTCGCGCATGCCAAAGGAATTCATGCTTGTGCTTTCGAGCATGGCGCGCAAATGCGACTCATAGCCATAGCCCGTGACATAGCCGACGGAATATCCATTGAGGTCGGTGAGGGTTTCCCAAGAAAAGTTAGTCGAAGGCATATGAACAAAGCCGAGCGGACTGGTGCCGATTGGTTCGGAAAACAGGAACTGACGTCGCCGTTCAGGGTTGTCATAAAGTGGGAAAATGGCTTCAAACCCGTTTTCACGCAGGGTGTCTAAAAGTGCGCGTTTCCAAGGATAGACTTCGATTGTGTGGTCGATATCGACCTGATCAAGGGCTTTGGTCACGACATGGGACAAAAGCCCGCCATCCGGCAAATTTGCACCGGTATAGGGCGGCCAGTTCAGCGTGACGAGATTAATAACCGGTTTTGCAGGGCTCGAAGGGTCATTGGCACGGGCCGCCGGGCTGGCCATCATCAGCACAACACACATGACCATACCAGCCCATACAGTCTTGTGGGTGATCGATCGGCGTTGCACCGGAACGTGCATTGTTTCCTCCCGCTTTCCCCGGAAACCTATCCATAGGTGGTGATTCCGGTCAAGGTTCGAAAGGCTACCGCATTAGATTTATATTGTATTCATGGGGGTATTGATCGGCTTTCTGAGCAATCCCAGATGTTTAATGAGAATTATTTAATGTAAGGGTGCGAAGCTATGGCGTAGAGCCAAGCAACAAAACAAAAACCCCGGCATTTTGACAGATGCCGGGGTTTTAAAATGATGGAAGAGTGATGATTTAGTGCGCGTCGGCCCAACTGTCGCCGATGCCGGCATCGACAATCAGGGGCACGGAAAGATGGGCAGCGTTTTCCATCACATCGCGGATGATTTTGATGGCTTTTTCTGCTTCGTCTTCCGGGGCTTCAAAGATCAATTCATCGTGGACCTGCAACAGCATACGGGTTTTAAGCCCGGCATTGACCAAGGCCCCCGGAACCGCAATCATCGCACGTTTGATGATATCGGCAGCACCGCCCTGAATCGGGGCGTTGATCGCTGCACGCTCGCCAAAGCTTCTGCGCATGCCGTTTTTATCATTGATGCCGTTGATATGGATGTTCCGGCCAAACAGGGTGCGGACATGGCCATGCTTTTTGGCAAATTCCTTTGCCTGATCCATGTAATCGCGAATGCCCGGATAAATTTCGAAATAGGCTTCGATAAATGCCTTGGCTTCTTTTTGCGGAATGCCCAGCTGATTGGCGAGGCCAAAGGCCGAAATGCCATAAATGATGCCAAAGTTAATCGCCTTGGCTTTGCGCCGAACCATCGGGTCCATGCCTTCGATCGGGACGCCAAATACCTTGGATGCGGTTGCGGCGTGAATGTCCTCGCCGTTTTTAAAGGCGGTGCGCAAGGCATCAATTTCGGCAACATGGGCCAAAAGACGCAGTTCAATTTGCGAATAGTCGGCAGAAATCAGTTTGCAGCCGGCATCGGCGACAAAGGCGGTACGGATTTTACGGCCTTCTTCGCTTCGGATCGGGATGTTTTGCAGGTTGGGATCGTTTGACGACAATCGACCGGTATTAACGTTGGTTTGGCCATAACTGGTATGAACGCGTCCGGTCAACGGGTTAACGTGATTTGCCAAAGAATCGGTATAAGTGCTTTTAAGTTTTGACAGTTGGCGCCATTCAAGAAGCTTGACCGGCAGGTCATGGCCAAGGGCAGCCAGACCTTCAAGCACGTCGGCACCGGTTTGCCATGCGCCGGTTTTGGTTTTCTTGCCCCCCGGCAGGCTCATTTTATCAAACAGGATTTCGCCAAGCTGTTTGGGGCTGCCAAGATTGAACGGCTCGCCGGCCATTTCATGAATGGTTTTCTCCAAGGTCGCCATGCGTTTGGCAAAGTCTTCCGACAGGTTTTTAAGGATGGTTGTATCCACCTTAACGCCCAGTCGTTCCATCTTGGCGAGAACCGGCACCAAGGGACGATCAAGCGTTTCATAAACACTTGCCATATGTTCCTGTGCGATGCGCGGTTTTAGCAACCGGTGCAGGCGAAGGGTGATGTCGGCATCTTCGGCGGCGTAATCAAGCGCCTTATCAAGCGCGACCTGATCAAAGGTGATCTGGGTTTTGCCCGATCCACAAACCTCTGAAAACTTTATCGGTTTGTAATCAAGATGCAACTCAGCCAGTTCGTCCATGCCATGCCCGTGGCTGGTGCCATCAAGGACATAGGACAGAACCATGGTGTCATCCATCGGTGCGACATCAATGCCATGACGCGACAAAACGATCATATCATATTTCAGGTTCTGACCGATTTTTAGAACGCCGGTATCTTGCAACAGCGGCTTGATCAACTCGATCGCGCGTTCAAGCGGGATTTGTTTGGGAATATCGGCCTTGGCCGGTGTTTCGGGCGCATCACCGAAATCAAAGCCACCTTGGGTGCCTTTGGCGTCGCTGGTTTCATTGACCTTGCCATGACCAAGCGGGATGTAACATCCATTACCCGGCTCGGTCGAAAGCGAAATGCCGACCAGTTTGGCCTGATGAGCATCAAGGGATGTTGTTTCGGTATCTACTGCGACCGTTCCGACATATTCGGCCTTTTCAATCCAGTGCTTTAGACGTTCTTCATCCTGCACAAGTTCATATTCGGCCTTCTCGACGTTGATTTTATTTACGCCAACACCGGGTTGGGTCGGCATTTCAAATTCAACGTCACCGCCAAATTTTGCTTTTACTTTAGATAACAGTGATTTAAAGCCGTGACTTGCGATGAAGCTTAAAAGAACTTCCGCGTCCGGTTCTTTCAACTCGAAACCGTCGATCTGTTCAACCACTGGAACATCGGTTTTCAAGGTGACCAGGCGCCGGGAAATACGGGCCAGTTCGGCATTCTCGATCAGTTTTTCGCGGCGCTTTGGCTGTTTGATCTCGCCCGCGCGATCCAGTAGAGAATCTAGATCACCATATTCATCAATAAGTTGGGCTGCGGTTTTAATTCCGATGCCCGGTACGCCGGGCACGTTATCCACAGAATCGCCGGCAAGCGCCTGAATATCAATGACCTTGTTCGGTGCAACGCCAAATTTTTCCATGACTTCGGCAGCCCCGATGGTGCGATTCTTCATCGCATCAAACATTTGCACCCGATCGGTGACAAGCTGCATCAAATCTTTGTCCGAAGACACGATAATCACATCAGAACCTTCTGCCTCGGCCTGACGGGCATAGGTCGCGATCAGATCGTCGGCCTCATATCCTTCAAGTTCGATAGACGGCAGATTAAACGCACGGGTCGCATCACGGATCAGCCCGAATTGCGGAACCAGTTCTTCGGGGGCTGGCGGCCGGTGTGCCTTGTATTCCGGATAAAAATCATTGCGGAAGGTCTTGCCCTTGGGATCAAAAATGACCGCCATATGGTCGGGTTTGGTGTCTTCGCGCAGCTTCATCAGCATGGTGCAGAAACCATAAACCGCATTGACCGGAGTGCCATCCGGACTGCTCATCGGGGGCAGGGCATGAAAAGCGCGGAAAATAAAGCCGGAACCGTCAACCAGTACGACGCGGCGCGGTGGGTTGCCGGTGGACGTCTTGGCGGTAGACGGGGCGGAATCTGTCATGCGTTTCGTGCTCTTATGTTCGAGGAATATGTTGGTCGGCAGAATGCCCGATTAAGGCCGACAAGTCGAGTACAGGCTGCGATGAAAGGCCAAAAACCAAACCTGTCTCCTGACAAAAACGGTCTGGAAAAAGAATGGCTTCCCGCTCTGAGATGAAATATATTTCGATATCGAAATTAAATGTGTAAGTGACCGGATTCTGACGATTTCTGATGGTTGATCTGTTTGTGCTTATCAGTCTGCCCGGGGGTTGCTATGTTGGGTTGATAACTTAATCCCAAGGGACATGGGAGATCCGGTTACGTGGCCCGGAAATCAAGCAAGCCGGAATTTAGCCCAAAAGGCATCGGCATAGAAACTGCAGGCCCGGTACGTGAGATTTCAAATGATATGAAACTCGCAAGCCGGAACCGCAAACAAAAGAAATCAGGCCGTGGTGGGTCAAAAGCCAACGGCACAGGATGGCGCAGGTTCTTTAGCGTCACCGCATGGCTGCGCTTTGTTCTTACCTTTGGCAGTTTTGGCTTGCTTATCCATGGCTTGTTCAAGGTCTTTGGGATTTATGAACGCAACCAACGACTTGCCAATGTTGATCACTTTGTTCTGCTGATCAAACTCGTCGTGTTTGTCGCCTTGATGTATCTGTTTTATGCCATGCTGATGCATTACAAGCCGATCCGTCACAAGGTGCGGAGCATCTTCTTCCTCGCACTTGCGCCGGTGGCTGCTCTTTGCATCTTTATGATTTATGGCGGCGGGCAGATTTTCGATGATTTCATCCCGGTCTTGCAGTTCCTGACCCTGACCGTCGGGGTTGGCGGGTTTTTGTTATATGTCCTTGGATATACGTGGGTTACCGGACAAAAGGTAAAGCGCGATAACGCCAAGAACGGCGATTTTGGCAAGTCAGATGACGACGATGACACACGGGCTGATCGCAAAGGATTACCACCTGGCGTAAAAGGCGAACGCCGTAAAGTGCATCAGCCCGGAAGACTGCGCCTGCGCCGATCAGACGGTAGTGACGCGAACGGTGGTAACGGGAATGGCAACGGTAAAGTAAGCCTTCCTGAAATCTAGAGCGCGTCGTATTTAATCTGGGTTACAGTAACAAACGGAGGCAACAGTTTGATGCACCGTGATTTTATTTTCATCCATAGTGCGGGAAATCAGGACGGGCAAAACGGAAGCAAACCGTTTCTAGGCCGTCTTGAAACGGCATTGGTCGGGCAATTCAAAATGATTGCACCGGACATGCCCGATCCGGAACGTCCCGATTGCACCAAGTGGCTTGACGAGATTGGCCAAGCCCTTTCTGACCCCCGACCGGGGAGCATATTGCTTGGACATTCGCTTGGCGGGTCGACAATTCTGCAGTATCTGGCACGAAATCCACAAATTCTCGGTGAAAACAGTTCATTATCGGCTGTTTTTATCGTCGCGGCACCGTTTTGGGGGCTTGAAGACTGGGAAGTAAGCGATTTTTCCCTCTCTGATGCAGAAGTAATGGCGTTACAGGATCAAAAATCCCTGTTTTTCTGCCAAAGTCGAGATGATTTGATCGTTCCATTCGCACATCTGGACGTTTATGCAGGCCATTTCCTAGGCGGCACGATCATTACCCTTGAGGATGCCGGGCATTCGATGGCCTATGGCGATATTGATGCATTGCTAGAGAAGATTAAACTAATGCAATGATCAGGAATGGTTTTCCAGAACCAGACCGGCCAGATACAGCGACCCCAGGATCAAGACCCGTTTTGGTGTCGGACAACCGGCAAGAAGTGTGCGCAGTGCGATTTCAAACCCGCCGCAAGCATATGACGGGGAAATGCCACATGATTTGGCAGCATCGCGAAGGGTTTCAGGTTTGTGGGCCTGATGTTCGCCGGGGATCGGAACACCGGCAAGGGCGGTTATTCCTGATGCCAGCGGGGTCAAAAACGCCTTGGCATCGCGATTATCAAGCATTCCCATAATGACAAGCGTATCACCATCCGCTTGGCGCGATAGCCAATCAGAAATGGCTTCGGCGGCGGCTATGTTATGTCCGCCATCCAAAATCAGATCGCATCCAACAGGCAGGGCCTCAAAAAGTGGCCCTGAGCTTAGCTTTTGGAGCCGTGCAGGCCAGGCAGCATTTTGCAGGCCACGGGCAAGGATATCGACATCTGTGCCGTCACAGCCGGGAATTTTGGCCTT
The DNA here is from genome assembly GCF_050516545.1 of Thalassospira lucentensis. Lineage (GTDB taxonomy): Bacteria > Pseudomonadota > Alphaproteobacteria > Rhodospirillales > Thalassospiraceae > Thalassospira > Thalassospira lucentensis_C. Next base: position 3,951,059 of record NZ_CP191544.1, read on the forward strand.
TCTCACCGCGGCAATTGCGGTTGAGGCATTCACATATTGATGCCGCCCCGGAAGGGCCGGATGGGGAAGATCGATGGTTTCTTTGCCAATGCGCAGGACAAAGCCGTCTTCGCGTTCCTCAATGACGTCAAAGTCATTGAAAATCGGCGCATTGATCGTATTGGCATGCGTGATCAGCGTATTAAAGGCATCAAGCGTTTGGGGGGCCAGAATGTTTGTGACGCCCGGTTTCATGATACCGGCCTTCTCAAACGCGATTTTGGCAATTGTATCGCCAAGGAACCCCTGATGATCAAGCGAGATTGGCGTAATCACGGTTGCTGCGGGCTGATCAATAACGTTTGACGCATCAGCACGCCCGCCAAGCCCGGTTTCGAGGATCAAAACGTCGGCTGGAATCCGTGCAAAGGCCAGAAAGGCCGAAGCCTGCGTGATTTCGAAAAACGTGATGGGTTCGTTGCCATTGATCGCTTCAACTTCTTCAAGCAGGTCACATAGGGCGTCTTCGGAAATCATCTCACCGGCAAGGGTGATGCGTTCATGAAAGCGCACAAGATGCGGGGATGTCGAACAATGCACCCGTAATCCGGCGGCCTCATAGATGGCGCGCAGATAGGCCTGGGTGGAGCCTTTGCCATTGGTGCCGGCCAGATGAATGACCGGCGGCAGGGCAAGGTGCGGATTACCAAGCTTTTCTAAAAGCCGGGTAATCCGCCCAAGCGAAAGGTCGATAACTTTGGGGTGCAGCTTGCCAAGACGGGCAAGAATCGCGTCGCTGCGCGCCAAGTTACTTATCCGCACTCAGATTTTTTGGTTTCGCAGGCTTCTCAGCTTTGCCTTTGGCATCCTTGATCGGAACCACGCTTGCACCCGGTTTGGTGCGGCGGATCATGTCGATCAAACGGCCAAAGGTCGCATTCAGCTCGTTGCGCGAGACAACCATATCGACCATACCGTGCTCAAGCAGGTATTCGGCGGTCTGGAAGTCATCAGGCAGCTTTTCGCGAATGGTGCTTTCAATCACGCGACGCCCGGCAAAGCCGATCTGTGCGCCCGGTTCTGCAACCTGAATGTCACCGAGCATGGCAAAGGATGCCGAAACACCGCCCGTGGTCGGATCGGTCAGAAGCACGAAATAGGGCAGGCCCTTTTCCTTGACCTTCTCGATCGCGGCCGTGGTACGCGCCATCTGCATCAGGCTGAGAATACCTTCCTGCATACGCGCACCGCCCGATGCCGGTACAATGATCAAGGCCGCATCCTGTACGGTTGCCAATTCGGCCGCCGCAACGATGCCTTCGCCAACTGCGATGCCCATTGACCCCCCCATAAAGGAGAAGTCAAAAACGGCAATAACAGTGGCGTGACCGCCAACCTCGCCATGGGCAACCGCCAGCGCATCCTTATAGGTTGCTTTGGCCTGTGCCGTTTTAAGGCGTTCGGTATATTTTTTCTGATCACGGAATTTCAGCGGATCGACCGGAACATTCGGCAGTTCGATGGTTTGGTATTTACCCCCATCAAACAGGAGCTCAAGACGGTCCTTGGCGGAAATCCGCATGTGATGACCACAATGCTGGCAAACATGATTGTTCTTTGCCAGATCGCGGTGAAAGATCATCTGTTCGCAGGATTTACATTTATGCCAGAGATTTTCGGGCACATCTGTACGGCGAACAAGTTTTTGAATCTTTGGACGGACGAATTCAGTCAGCCACGACATATCGGATACTGATCCTTAGGTTCTGTCTATATCGGTTCTTTTACAAACGCAGCACAAGCTTATTTGCGTGCGTTTCGGACCCCGTTTGCAAGTTCGCGGACAAGGCCGGTAACCATAGAGGCGGTCTTATCGGTGGCCTTGCCGTTTTCGTCAAGACTTTCGGCAATTTTTGATACAATTGCCGAACCAACCACGGCTGCGTCCGCCTGTTTGGCAACGTCAGCAGCCTGTGCCGCGCTTTTGATGCCAAACCCGACCGCAATCGGCAGATCGGTGTGGCGACGCAGGCGCGCCATTGCTTCGATAATCTGGTCATTGCTTGCCGAACCGGCACCGGTCACCCCGGCAACCGACACATAGTAAACAAAGCCGGATGTATTCTGAACAAGTTTCGGCAAACGCTTGTCATCGGATGTCGGCGCGGTCAGACGGATAAAGGAAAGACCCTTTTCCACGGTCGGAACACATAGCTCGTCATCTTCTTCTGGCGGAAGGTCGACAACAATCAAACCATCAACCCCGGCATTGCGCGCATCTTCAAGGAATTCAGCAACGCCATAGATGTAAATCGGGTTGTAATAGCCCATCAGAATGATTGGTGTTTCATGGTCCTGATCACGGAACCCGCGCACCAGCGACAGAGTCTTGCGCATGTGCATGCCCGCGGCCAATGCGCGGTTCGATGCTTCCTGAATGGCAGGGCCATCTGCCATCGGATCGGTGAACGGCATGCCAAGTTCGATGATATCGGCACCGGCTTCTGGCAATTGTTTCAGGATTTCAAACGATGTTTCCGGGTCCGGGTCACCTGCGGTGATAAAGGTGACAAGACCGGCGCGGCCTTCTTCCTTGAGCTTGGCGAAACGTTTGGCGATGCGGTCCTGGCCGCCGATGATGGCTTCGCTCACAATTCTACTCCCAGTGCTTCGGCAACGGTAAAGATGTCTTTGTCACCCCGGCCACTCAGACACATAAGGATGATCTTATCCTTGCCCATTTTAGGCGCTTCTTTGATGATCTGTGCGATGGAATGGCTGCATTCCAAAGCAGGGATAATGCCTTCAAGTTCCGAACAAATCTTAAAAGCTTCGAGCGCTTCCTTATCACCAATCGGCTCATAGCGTGCACGCCCGATATCTTTCAACCAGCTATGTTCCGGTCCGATGCCGGGATAATCCAGACCGGCCGAAATCGAGTCGGCTTCTTTGATCTGCCCGTCATCATCCATCAAAAGATAGGTGCGGTTGCCATGCAAAACGCCCGGTTTGCCGGCCGAAAGACTGGCGGCATGTTTGCCGGTATGGATGCCATGGCCTGCGGCCTCAACCCCGACCACTTCGACTTCTTTGTCATCAAGGAACGGGTGGAACAGGCCAATGGCATTTGATCCACCGCCAACCGCAGCAATAATCTGATCTGGCAGGCGACCTTCGGCTTCAAGGATCTGTTCGCGGGCTTCAATACCGATCACGGACTGGAAATCACGCACCAGTTCGGGATAAGGATGCGGGCCTGCAGCCGTTCCGATGATGTAGAACGTGTCTTCGACATTGGTAACCCAGTCGCGCAGTGCCTCGTTCATCGCGTCTTTCAACGAACGCGACCCCGAAACCACCGGTTTGACTTCGGCACCCAGAAGCTTCATGCGAAAGACGTTGGGCGACTGACGTTCGATGTCTTTCGCCCCCATATAGACCGTGCAAGGCAGGCCAAAGCGTGCGCAGACCGTAGCGGTCGCAACGCCATGCTGACCAGCACCGGTTTCGGCAATGATGCGGGTTTTGCCCATGCGCTTGGCCAACAGGATCTGGCCGATGCAGTTGTTGATCTTGTGCGCGCCTGTGTGGTTCAGGTCTTCGCGTTTGAAATAGATCTTTGCACCACCGAGATGCTCGGTCAGGCGTTCGGCAAAATACAGCGGGTTTGCGCGGCCAACGTAATGCTTGAGATAGTAATCCATCTCTTTTTTAAACGCGGGGTCACTTTTGGCGTCTTTATAAGCCTGTTCCAATTCCAGAATCAGCGGCATCAAGGTTTCGGCGACAAAGCGTCCGCCAAAATTACCAAAATGTCCGTCCGGATCCGGAAGGGCGCGATAGCTGTTCAGCGTGGGCGAAGAAGACGTCATGGAAGTTCCCCGTGGATTGGCCGTGATGGCGTTCACGACAGCATAGGCTGGCGACAGAAAGTTGACCCGCGCAGAGTAGGGCGACCTTGGCCGTCCGCCTCTGGCTTATACTGTACCCGAAAACGGGCGTAGTGGATTAGTGGGCTGCGTGATCGGCCTGGGATTTGTCGAAGATATATTTTTTCGAGCAGTAGGGGCAGACCACCTCGCCCTTTTCCTCAAGATTGAGGTAGACGGTCGGGTGGCCAAGGTGACCTTTGCCGCCGTCACAGGCAATATTTAGGGTGCCCACTTTGATTTCTTCGGTGATCTTCATATATCCAGTTCCAAGTTTGCCGGTTTAAGGCATGTGTGACCATCGGGATTGGCCACGCGATGTGGTTAGCATTGACCCCGGTTTCCCGGGAATGATACCGATTGCGCATATTCAATCAATACTTCCGCATGCTCATGGCGCTCCATGGTCTTAGCGCAAACGAGCGGCGCGGAAAAGAGTGGAGATCACTGACATATGACTGCAATGCCCGACTATGCCATCGAAGTCGAAGGGCTGACAAAGGTCTATACGGGATCAAATGGCGAAAAACTTGCCCTTGATAACGTATCACTGAAAATCCCACGCGGCTCGTTTTTTGCCCTTCTGGGGCCGAACGGTGCTGGAAAATCTACATTTATCAATATCTTGGCGGGTCTTGTTACCAAGACCGACGGGACGGCAAAAATCTGGGGCTATGATATCGAAGCGCAAATGCGTTCTGCGCGCAGTGCCATCGGGATCGTTCCCCAAGAGTTAAATCTTGATGCGTTTTTCACCCCGCGTCAGGTGATGGAATTGCAAGCTGGCCTCTATGGCGTGCCCAAACGCGAACGCCGCACGGACGAGATTCTTGCTGCTTTGGGGCTGGCTGACAAGGCAGACTCGTATTCCCGATCGCTGTCGGGCGGGATGCGTCGCCGTCTTCTGGTTGGTAAGGCGATGGTTCATACCCCGCCGGTTCTGGTTCTTGATGAACCGACTGCCGGTGTCGATATTGAATTGCGTCAGCAGCTTTGGGCCTATGTCAAAGAATTGAATGCGGCCGGTGTGACCATTGTTCTGACCACGCATTATCTTGAAGAAGCCGAAGAGCTGTGTGACGAAATCGCGATTATCAATCAGGGCAAAGTCATTGCCCATGAAGATAAACGCAGTCTTCTGCGCCGGATTGATCACAAAACACTGGTTCTGACGGTCAATAACGAACTGAATGCGGTTCCTGATGCATTGGCCCCGTGGGGGGCAGAACTTAAATCTGAAAACCAGATTGCCCTGCATTACCGCCCCAGCAACACCCAGATGACCGAAATTCTTGAGGCCATCCATGGTTGTGGTCTGGCGATCAAGGATCTGTCGACCGAAGAAGGTGATCTGGAAGACATCTTCCTGATGCTGACCCGCGACAACAACAAATTGCGGGCCGGGCAGGCGGCCTGATTTATCTGGCCATCGCCCATCGACGTAATGGTTATGTTCAAACCCCCGCAATATGTTGCGGGGGTTTGCTTTATGGTCTTAACTGATTGATCCTGAATTCTAATTGTCTTTGGAGTCGATGCTTATTTTGCGCCGGTGTTTTGTGTCGTCTCAGTCCCTTGTCACCTTTGTGATGCGCTATTCGTTGTTTGGCCTGATGGCCGGCATGGTGTCTGCCTGTGCGCCTGCGTTACGCCCTGCCGGACCACCGGTTGCACAAACGGTGTTAAGTGAAACGGCCTTTCAGGCAAGTGACGGCAGCGAACTTCCACTTCAAAGCTGGGGCGATCTTGAGGAGCCCGATGCGGTGATCCTTGCCCTGCACGGGATGGGGGATTACGCCAATGCCTTTATGGAATTTGGCGATCAGGTTGGCCCGACCGGGATTGCGGTTTATGCGTTTGATCAGCGTGGATTTGGCCGGACATCAAGCCGCCCGTTCTGGGCGGGGGCGGCCAGCATGGTCAATGATGCCAGCGATGCCTTGGCATTGCTGCGCGCGCGTTACCCGGACAAGCCGATCTATTTAATGGGCAATTCGATGGGCGGGGCGGTGGCGATTGTCACAGCCGCGACCCGCCCGCATTTGATGGACGGGGTTATTCTGGTCGCACCGGCGGTTTGGAACCGCGATATGATGCCATGGTATCAAACAGCGCCGCTGTCGATCCTGTCGCACAGTCTGCCGTGGTTGCCACTGTCCGGACAGGGACTGGATATCTGGCCATCAGACAATATCGATATGCTGCGCCGATTGGCGCGGGATCGTTATATGATGTCTGCGGTCCGGATTGATCTGGTGGACGGTGTTGCCGATTTGATGGATCTGGCCAACAAACGGGCATCTGACATGACGGTGCGTACCTTGTTGCTTTCAGGTGTGCAGGATCAGGTTATTCCCCCCGATGCGGTGGCCGCCCTTGATGCTGAATTGGCGGGTTTGGCTTTGCCAGGCTATCACCGGTGTCTTTATGAAACCGGATATCACATGCTGTTACGGGATTTAAACGGCCCGGCGGTGATTGATGATATTCGCCGTTGGGTCACACAAAGCGACACAGCAGAAAATTATTCCTGTGGCGGATCATGATTGCTTTTTGACCGTTGATCGGTGATCAGGTAGCATTTTTAAACAGTTGCAGCGCATAAGCCGGGTTGTCGAACCGCTATTTCGTCCCGATATGCCAACATCATGACGCAACGTCATATAATCGGAGGATTGGAAACGGCATGCTAAGGACCATTCGGGCGAAGTTCCTGGGTGTCGCGGCGTTTTTTGTCGTGTGGCTTGTCGTGGCCACCGGGTTCTCTGTAATCCAGTCCCTTGGCATTAATGGCGATCTTGAAGCGGTGTCGCGCTATGTCACCCCGGTTAAGGATTCGCTTTCCGATGTACGTGCGCGGCAGCTTGAACAAATCTCGCTTCTTGATCGTTATATGCGGGTCGTTGAAAATGATGGCTCCCATGCGCCGCTTCTGAACGGCATTGAAATCGAAATCGATGCCAAACAAACCCAGATCGAACAGGCCTTCCGCAAATCCTTTACCTTTGCCGCCCTTGGCCGGGCGCAGGCAGCGGGGCATTTCGAAGAGGGGGTTTTGCTTGATCTTGATGTGAAGATGCGCGAATTCGCCGATGTCTCAGCCCAGTTTTCAATGGGGGTTGAACGCCTGCTCAGCCGGGTTGATGATGGCGATATTCTTGATGCCCAGCGACAGGAAAACATTGTCCGTGGCCTTCATCGCAGCATTGTTCTTGATCTGCGCAACGAGATTTTGCTGCTGGAAAAATATTCGGCCGATACGGTGGAAAATGTCTCGAAAAGAGAAGATTTCCTGATCCAGGCCGAATTCATCATGATGCTGGTCGCTGTGATTATTGGCGTTTCGCTGGCCTATTATATGGCCCATGCGGTGGTGGTGGCGGTACGTCAAACCACCAATGCGCTCAACAGCATCCAGTCCGGCAAGCTTGATACCAGCCTTGATTTCAAGGGTAAGGGTGACTTTGCCCGTTTGGCCGATGCCTTTAACCGGATGTCGCGCGAATTGCGCGTTCGGTTCAGCATGCGCGAACGGTTTGGCAAATATGTCGATCCGAAAGTGATCAATAATCTGCTTAATCAGGAAACAGCACTTGAGACATCCGAAAAACGCGTGATGACGGTCAGTGTGGTCAACCTGACCGGATTTGACTGGTTGGCCGAACATACACCACCGGAAAAGCTGGTTGATTTCCTTAATGACTATCTGACCGCGATGACAGAACCGATCGCCAATCATAGCGGCATCATTGATAACTTCATCGGGGATCGGGTTATTGGTTTTTGGGGCGCACCATTTTGCGGTGAAAACGCCCATGCCGGTCATGCCTGTCAGGCGGCCCTTGAACAGGTCGCACGGTTTAACGCGCTTAAAACCAAATATGCCGATCTGATCGGCGATCACGGGCTTGATATCCGTGTCGGTGTTGCGACGGGCGAGGTGGTTGTGGGTTCCATCGGAACGGACAAATCACGCGCCTATACGGTGGTGGGCGATTGCGTGAACTATGCCAACCGTCTGGAAAAGGCCAACCGGGTCTATGGCACGCAAATTCTTGCCTCCCACGAAACGGCAAACATGGCCGCGGGCGAGATCGAAATGCGCGATCTTGACCATGTTGTGCTTCTTGGCACGGAAAAGGTCGTCTTCCTTTACGAAGTTCTTGCTCAGGGCGGGCAACTGACCGATGAACGCCGCAACTGGCGAACCAAATATGAAACCGCGATGTCCCATTACCGCGAAGGTGCGTTTGACAATGCCCGTCCGTTTTTTGAAGAAGTGATCGAATTTGACGATAGCGACTTTGCCGCCCAGCTGATGATGAACCGGATGGAACGGCTTGAACGTCGCGAACAGGACCGCGAATGGAACGGCACGTGGGTGGTGCGCGATCCCTATGAACGCCGCGATGTTGAAAGCTGATTACCGATACAGCCTGACAAGAATTGCTTAACCGTCGGGCTCTATTGTTTGTGACAGTTCAAGGTGAATAGAACCTGTGGCGGGGGGCTCAAAAACCCTTGCCCGACCGGGATAAAACCTGTATCACCCAAACCGCTCGGGCCACTTGATCCAGTCATGGCCCCACATATTGCGCACCCGTAGCTCAGCTGGATAGAGCGTTGCCCTCCGAAGGCAAAGGCCACTGGTTCGAATCCAGTCGGGTGCACCACTTTCCCCTTAGTTTATGTTCGCGTTGGTCCTTTTGGGGCTGCCATTTTGCGCGACTGCGGTTATTCTGCCCCGTCTTTAAAGCTGGGAACGGGAAAGAACATCATGCGCGGCTATCTCCACAATCTTGCAGGCCACAACGTGCTGTTTTCCATGGCGGCACCGGCGGAATATGGGGATTTCCTCAAAAAGCGGTTTACGCCTTTGATGATTGGTGTTGGGCCGGTGGAGGCTGCGATTAATCTGACGGCTGCTTTGACCGAATTGAAATTGTCTGATGATTTGCCCGATCTTGTCGTGACCTTGGGGTCTGCCGGGTCGCGCACGCTGGAGCAGGCCGAGGTTTATCAGGCGATATCAGTTTCCTACCGCGACATGGATGCGTCCGTTCTGGGGTTCGAGAAGGGTTGCACGCCGTTTGTTGATTTGCCTGCCGAGATCGAAATGGCATTGCGCATTCCGGGCATTCGCGAAGCGCGCCTGTCGACCGGGGCCAATGTGGTTTCCGGGGCGGCTTATGACGTCATTGATGCCGATATGGTCGATATGGAAAGTTTTGCCATCTTGCGGGTCTGTCACAAGTTTGATGTGCCGCTCATCGGGCTTCGCGGCATTTCCGATGGCAAGGAAGAGCTTTCCAAGCTGTCAGACTGGACGGCATATTTGCACGTCATTGACGAAAAACTGGCCGAGGCGGTTGATGCGCTTAAAGCCGGTCTTGAAAGCGGCGAGATCAGCCTTTCGAAAGGCTGATCTCCTTTATTACATTTCCGAAATAATCAGCTTCCCGCCCGGATTTGATCAAGGGTTTTGATCGGGGTCAGGGCCTGTGGGTCAACCTGAATTTCAAGGATGGCCGGTTTGTTTGAGGCCACTGCGCGCTCAAACGCCGGGCCGAAATCCTCGGTCTTGGTGACGGTTTCACCGTATCCACCAAAGGCAACGGCATAGGCGGCGAAATCCGGGTTCTGGATTTCGGTGCCCGATACGCGGCCGGGATAATTGCGTTCCTGATGCATGCGGATGGTGCCAAACATGCCGTTATTGACCACGATGGTTATGATGTTCGCCCCGTATTGAACGGCGGTGGCAAATTCCTGCCCATGCATTAAAAAGCATCCATCACCGGCAAGGCAGACCACCGGACGGTCCGGGTGGGCAAGCTTGGCCGAAACCGAAGCGGGCAAGCCATATCCCATCGATCCCGATGTTGGGGCCAGTTCGGTGCGATAGTCGCGATAGCGGAAGAAACGATGCAAGAAGGCGGCATAATTGCCAGCCCCATTGGTGACAATCGCATTATCGGGCAGCTTTTGACGAAGTTCGGCAATCACATGCGCCATTTTCACATCACCGGGTGTCTCAACCGGGGTCGAGAATGTCAGATAGGACGCGTGGGCGGTTTCAATGGCGTCTTCGCGGGCACTGCCATCGACGGGTTCCATCATGGCAATGGCGCGGATGAAGGATCGCTGGGATGCGTTAATTGCAATATCGGGGCGATAAACCCGGCCCAATTCATCCGGTCCGCTATAAACATGGATCAGTTTTTGCGCCGGGCAGGGAATATCCAGCAGGCTATAGCCGCTGCTGGTCATTTCACCCATGCGCGACCCAACCAATATCACCAGATCGCTGTCGCGAATATATGTCGCCAAGGTCGGATTTATCCCGATGCCGACATCGCCGATAAAGTGGCTGTGGCTGTTGGGGATATAGTCCTGACAGCGGAAACTGGTCGCGACTGCGACATTGTTTCGGATGGCAAACGATTTAAGGTTTTCAGTGGTTTCGCGTGTCCACCCACCGCCGCCAACGATCATGATCGGTTGTTTGGATTTGCTTAGGGCATCGCGGAACTTTGAAACGTCTTCGGAGGCTGTTTTGGCTTCTATCGGGACATAGGGTTTGCCATCGGGCATCTCGGCACGTGAAGACAGCATGTCTTCGGGAAGGGCCAGAACCACAGGGCCCGGACGGCCCGATGTTGCGATGTGATAGGCGTGGCTAAGATATTCCGGGATGCGGTTGATATCATCAATCTGCCCGACCCATTTGCATAAGGGTTCGAACATCTTGCGGTAATCGACTTCCTGAAAGGCTTCGCGGTCGACCATGTCCCGGCCGATCTGCCCGACAAGCAGGATCATCGGTGTGCTGTCCTGATGGGCGACATGCACACCCGCCGACGCATTGGTCGCACCGGGACCACGGGTCACCATGCAAATGCCGGGCTTGTTGGTCAGCTTGCCATAGGCCTCGGCCATGATCGCGGCCCCGCCTTCCTGACGGCAAATGATCGGCTCGATATCAGGGTGATCAACAAGGCCATCAAGCACCGCAAGATAGCTTTCGCCGGGCACAAGAAAGACGCGTTCCGCCCCGTGCAGGGCCAGTTGATCAACCAGAATACGACCGCCGTGGCGCATTTGGGGTTTCCCGGACATGTGTGAAGAACTCCCTTTGGGGCAAATTGGTGGGGCAGGTTGTGTTTATTATTGTTGTTGTTGGCGCGCTGGATGCGCAAACCTGATTTCATCACGGATCAGGGGCGAAGGTAAAGATTCACTTCGCAGTGACTTAGAAATACCGTTCGGCAATCCGCACGATGTCACCAGGCATAACGATGGTGGCAAGGGTGGCGGGAAGAGAGACACGGTTACTATCATTGCCGCGCAGGATTTCGATATCGTCTTCATCGCCGCGATAGGTGATGCCCCCGCCAACGGCAATGGCATTTAAAACATTCATGCCGGGCACGTATTTATAGGAGCCGGGCTGATTGACCTCGCCCAGAATGAAGAACGGACGAAATGCAATAATCTCGACCGCAATATCGGGATGGCGCAAATACCCATCCAAATAAGCATCATGAATGACGGCACGGGCTTGATCCGTGGTCAGGTTGCGCACCAATATCGGTCCGATCAGGGCAAGGTTAAGGCGGCCTTGCACATCAACGTTAAATTCACCTGATAAATCAGGTTCGCCAAACACCGTTACCCGCACTGTATCGCCGCTATCAATCGCATAGATGGTTTGGGCGATCAGATTTCCCGGCCAGACCACAAGGACGAAAAGGACTGCCAAGGTTGCGCCCAACAAGTGGTTGGAACGGTTATATGGTTTTGGGCTGGCGAAGGTCATTTACATCTCCAGCTTGAGGCTGATCCGGGTTTGAAAACGGCGATAATCGTTGCCGTCGCTGTTAGACAGGCGCAGGTCGTGATTGATTGCACCATTAATCTGCGCATAGCGATTTAATTGATAGGCCATGTTTAGGCCGATGCGACTTGTGCGGTCACGTCGCGTGGTTTGGCGGAATTCTTCGTCGCTGTAATGCGCACGCGCACCAAGTTGAAGCCAGCGGCGCAATTCGTGCGATATGCCTGCCCCGATATCAAATGCAAGAATACCACTGGCACCCGTCACAGTGGTTTCACGCACCGCACGCGATGTGCTAAATGTAAGATCGGTCAGGCGGGTGACAGACCAGTCAATATCGGCCCGCAGGGTGTAATCATTGATATTGCCAAAAGCCGGATCGGCGTAGCTTTGGTTCATCCATCCGGCGGCAAGATCGGCCTTGATCAAGTCTGTCAGATCAAGTCGCAACCCGCCAAATGCCTGAAAACCGCTAGAATCGCGGATAAGCCCGGTATCGTCGGGCACCCGGTCATATTGGCGCTGGTTTAAGGTTATCTCGCCATAGGCTTCGCGCCCAAGATCAAGGGGAAGAAGGGCGCGCACTGTTTCGCGGCTTTCGATGCGATTGCGATCATCATTTCTGATCGCCGATCCATCAAGGGCGATGCTGTCATCAAATTCAAGCCGTCGGATCGCAAGTGACGTTTCATAGCGTAGGTCATTTGTCGCGTAGCGTCCGCCAAGCTGGCCAATGACATCGCGATAAATCACCGGTTCGGTTGCCCCGGTCGGAACATCATTGCCACCACGGGCATTATGGGATTGTTTCCAGTCAATCGCCCCTTCAATCGATGAGGGCCCCAGATCAAGGCTTGCCGCAGCTTTCAGGTCAATATCCTGATAATCGTCATCCCTAGAATCGGCGAAAAACCCCAATTCCGAACCGGCAGCAAGATGAAGATGAAACACCCGCCAATCGCCCTGCAGGGTCAGGCGCGGGGCAATGGTCGTGATTACATCGGATGTTGCCCCGTTTTCGGACAGAAAGATGTTGTCGTCATATTGCGCCCGGCTGGTGATGGCTGGCGAAAGCAAAAAACGCCCCAATCGAATGCCGGTTTCATCCACGGGCGGCATCGTGTTGTTTGTGGTCTGTTGGCGGGTTTGCGCATTGGCAGATGTGATTGGGCAAAGAAGATTTGCGGCACAGAACATCAAAACAGGAAAAACGCGCGCGCAGATCATTAATACGCCCGATCCCTGCATTACGCGATCCGTCCATCACATTGGCGAGCATTATGTTTTAGGTCGCGGACCGTTTGGCGAGGTAGTTTGATCCGTTTGATGACCGACCAAATTGGAAGCAGCACGGTCGCGATAACGATTGCCCCGTCAAACGCGGCGTTCCCATGCTTGATATAGACCAGATCATGGCGAACCCGTGCGTTGAGATGCTCAAACGTTCGAACCGGCCCGCGCCAACCACAGATTTGGGCCCAGCCGGTAATGCCCGGCTTTACCTTAAGGCGGGCTTCATAGCCCGGCAAGCTGCTGGCAAACAGGAGATGATCGGCAATGCTATGCGGGCGTGGCCCGATCAGCGCCATCTCACCGCGCAAGATATTGAAAAGTTGTGGTAATTCATCAAATCCACAGACACGAAGCGCGGATGTAAAAGCCTTTGCCAAGCGCGACTGAAAACCGCAAACCGGTCGACAGGTTTGATCCCGCAGGGTGCGGAATTTAAAGATGGTGAAAACCTGCCCGTTCTGACCGACACGTTGTTGGGTGAAAATCGGGCGACTGAACCCAAACCCATACAGCAGAGCAGAAATCATCAGCATTGCCGGGGATAGAAGAATGATCGCGATCCCGGCCAGCATCTGGCCGCACAGGCATTTTAAGCGGCGATGAAATTGGGGATACCCACAAGGGGTGTGGTGGAAAATGTCGGATGTCAGATTTGCGTTGAATTTTGCGCTTACCAACCCTGATGCCCCCACACCATCAATGTCCCATTCAAGAATATATTAACTCAGGGTAGATGAGTCTGGATGTTTTTCAAGCGTTTATATTTTGATATTTGGTTGGGTAGGGGACTGTTTTTATTGATTTTCACGTGCTTAACGCAGGGATGGAATCGCTGAAAGCACCGTTTTCATCAATTGTGGCTGCCGGTTCACACCGGTCTTGGCAAAGATGGTTTTCAGATAGGTCCGCGCAGTGCTGTGTGAGATGCCAACAAGCTCGGCTGCTTGATCCAGTGCAAGTCCTTCGGCCAGTCTCTGGGTAAGTTTTGCTTCTGACCGGGTCAGGCCAAACAGATCCATCAAATCATCAATGGCGGGTGGTTTTTGTTGTGTCGGATCGACAAGGATCACCATGAATGTCGTTTTTCCATCGGCCTTTTTCGGAACGCGCCGGATCAAAAACGACAGTTTTTCCTCATCGCGTTCAAGCGAGAAACTTTGCTGCGCACGCGGGGCCTGATGGGCGGGCGGGTTTAAAAATGCGTTTAATCCTTCCGGTGCCGGATCAACCACCAGACGTCCTTGCGTGCCCGACCGCACAAGGGATGATCGGCGCATGATTTCAGCGGACTGTGCATTCATATGCAAGATTGAAAGGCTGTCATCAACCGCGATGACACCGAGTTCCAAAAGATCCAGAAAGTCGGTCGGCAGTGTTTCTTCGCTTTGACCCGCCCGGCTTTCAATTTCACCTTCAATGCCTTCTAGCATGGTCTGAAGCGTGGTTGGCTTTGGATAAAACCGAAAGACGCCCAATTCATTGACGGCCAGAAGTGCCGATTGCAGATCGGCATAGCCGGTTAACATGACAATGATCAGATCATGTCGATGGGTCCGCAATTCGGCAGCCAGTTCCAGCCCGGTCATGCCGGGCATATGGATATCAAGGATGGCAGCATTGATGCTGCGGTCTTCGGAAATGATATCGCGCGCTTTCAATGGATCATTGAAATAGACCGCATCCCATTCGGGCCGCAGACGGCCAAAGTTCCGCCGATGGGATGACAAAAGATGTTCGTCATCATCGACAAAGGCAATTCGGATCGACTTTTCCACAGTCATCAAAAAGTGCCCTCCTCAAATGGGGATATCGGACAAAGGTAGTCTGACACTATTCTCGAATGCTTCAAAGCCTTGCTTGCATGTATGCCACAGCGATCCAAGGCGCTTCGAAGCAGAAATTCACGTTATTTTGGAAGTATGGGGTTGTCCATTTATGGAAATGGTCGGCAATAACCGTCCTGTTGTTTTGATGGTTGATGATGATGAAAAACTGCTGGCTGCGGTGCGCCGTACCCTGTCGGGCAGTTTTGACTTCGTCACCTATTCGAATGGGCAGGCTGCATTGGAT
Source organism: Thalassospira lucentensis (assembly GCF_050516545.1). Classification (GTDB taxonomy): domain Bacteria; phylum Pseudomonadota; class Alphaproteobacteria; order Rhodospirillales; family Thalassospiraceae; genus Thalassospira; species Thalassospira lucentensis_C. The sequence goes on from NZ_CP191544.1 coordinate 3,966,167, forward strand.
TGGCTGGCGCTTAATAGCGACCGGGCCGATCTGGTCATTGCTGACTTGGTGATGCCAACACTGGACGGTGTTTCCTTCCTTAAGCAGGCCGCGCGTATGGCCCCGTCGGTGAGCCGCATCTTGTTGTCCGGGACGGTTTCAAGCATATCTTTGCGTGAAGCGATCAATCAGGCAATGATCACCCGGGTATTGTCAAAGCCGGTTTCAATCAGTGTTCTTAAAGAGGCAATTGAACGCACGATCCAAACCAAATCTTGTGCCCCAAAAATTGATGGAAACCTGACTCCCTTGATGGTGAATGCCGCCATCGAGGCCGGTGATCTACACACGGTGTTGCAGCCCAGATTTCGCGCAAGTGACATGAGTTTCTGCGGGGCTGAAATCCTGTGCCGGATGCCGACAGTCGAAAAAGAATTTGGCATCGACGAGATATTCGAGGCTTGCCGCGACCATCCGGTGATCAACCGTCTGACCAGTCATTTGATCGCGATCATGATCGATCAGGCACCTCGGTATCGGGTTCTGTTTGGTGAGAATGCCAATATTGCGGTGAATATTTCGGCCTATTCGCTCAAAACACCGGAATGCCTTGAGCTGATCATCCGGTTTTATGAAAAAATGCGGATGCGCGGCGTGCGCATTACTTATGAAATCGCTGAGAGTCAGATTGGACTTGATGATGAGGAATTGCAGGCAAGTGCCAGCCGCATGCGCGAACGCGGTATTGCGCTTTTGATTGATGATTTTGGCTCCGGGAACAATTCGCTAGAACTGCTGCGCCATGAAATTTATGCCGGGATCAAACTTGACCGGGATCTGGTGCGCGGATGCATGACCGACTTCCTTGACGATGCTTTCATCGAATGGATTGCGCAAGTGTGCTCGAAAATGGGTTTGTCCATTTCGGCCAAAGGAATTGAAAGCCGTCAACTGGCCGAGAAGCTGCAAATTTACGGTATTACCGAACTCCAAGGGTTCCATTTTGGCAGGCCAATTCCCCTTGAAGATTGGGAAGCCACTGTGTTGACGACGCTAAGTGCTTCGGGTTGATCAAAATTTCCGCTAAAATGGCCTCACAGGCATTGCGATTCCTACTGGTCGTGACCACTCTTTCTCATGCAATGGAGCGTCGATATGAAGATGAAAAGCTTTGAAAAGTTGCTTGTGATGGTGGTGAGCATCATCGGTTTGTTTGCCACACCCGCAATTGCCGGTGGAACGCTCAGCATGACAAAGGCAGATGGCAGCGTCATTACGCTTTCCATGGAACAGCTCGTGGAAATGCCTGTGACCGAATTTTATACCTCAACACCCTGGACCACCGGTGTGCAGAAGTTTAGCGGGGTTTCCTTCAAGGAGCTGTTTGAGACACATGGGATCGATTCCGACACTGTAAGTGTTTCCGCACTCAATGATTACAGTGTGATGGTCCCGACCAATGTGTTGCGCGAAGATGGCGCAATCCTGACCTATCATCTCAATGATGCCGAAATGTCGATCCGCGAAAAGGGACCGTTTTGGGTGATTTTTCCCTATGATTCCGACGTCCGGCTTCAAACTGACAACTATTGGTCATATTCCGTTTGGCAAGTGAAGTCGGTTGATGCGCAGAATTAAAGGCTTCTTGTTTGGCTCAGCAGGACGATCAATGTTTGTTGCATTGGTCCTGTTTGTCGCCCTGTATGCAATTTTGTCGACGGCAATTGTCCGACAGCTTGAAGATGAACGGTTCAATTATCGTGAAAACTTTGTCTGGGCTGTTTTTCAGATTCAGCGCCAGTATTTCGTTGTGCAGCGCGATATCGAAGCTACCCTTGGCCGTGCAGGAATGCATGATGAAGCCGTTGAACAAATCCTGCTTGATTATGAAATCTTGGTAAGCCGTGCCCATTTGCTGCGCGATGGCGATGGTTTCAAGGCGCTTTTCACCATCCCAGAAGTCTCATCAATGATCGAGTTGCTTGAAGTGCAAATCGGAAAAATTGATGATGCTCTTGCCAAGACCGAGAACCCGCAAACCAAGCTAAGCGAACTTTATCGCTTGCTTGAGCCGATGGATGAACGCCTTCAGAAGGCTGTTGTTCGAACAACGAATTTTGTATCGGACTACAATGCCAATAACATTAGCGGTGTTAAGTCCGATATTGAGACCCTGTCCTATTTGTTCTTTACCGGTGTTGTTGTCATGGGGCTTTTGGGCGGGTTTATGATCCGCCAACGCCAACGGGTGTTTGCGGCTGACATCGCGGCACAAAAGGCGCGCCAGGAACAGGAAGTCATCGAAGAGGCCGCCGACTATGCCAAGATGCACGCATTGGGAACGTTGGCAGGTGGCGTGGCACACGAAATCAATACGCCGGCACAATATATCCAGAATAATCTGGAATTTCTGTCTGATAGTTTTTCGGAGCTTGTCCGGGCCGTTCAGTGCGATGGTTCAAGCGCGTCGGCAACGCTTAATCTTGATAAAGACAAGATCGATTTCATGTCCGAAGAAATCCCGCTGGCAATTGATGAAAGCATTCAGGGGCTGGACCGGATTGCCGAAATTGTGCGCGGCATTCGTAAATTTGCCCATCCTGCTACCGATGATGTTGAACTGATCTCGATCACCGAAGAAATCGATACGGCAATCACGCTGACCCGCAATCAGGTCAAGCATATTGCCGATCTTGAAGTGGTGATGCAGACCGATCTGGTCGAGGTAAAGGGCCGTCGAAACCATCTGTCCCAGGCCCTGATCAACCTGATTGTCAATGCGTCTCAGGCGATCAAGGAAAGTGGACAGCGGCGCGGCCGGATTGATCTTGCCGTGAGCTCGGATGACACGAATATCTATATTCGTCTGCGAGACAGCGGAACGGGTGTGCCGGAAGAATTGCGGGACCGCATCTTTGATTATTTCTTCACAACCAAGGAACGTGGTGTCGGCACCGGACAGGGTTTGCCGATCTGTCGCAAACTGATCCAAGACGATTTCAATGGCGATCTGACATTGTCGTCTGACTATATCGACGGGGCAGAATTCGTGATCAGATTGCCAAAACCAGATCAGAGTGCCGGGCATAAATCTTCTGCTGATCGTGCTGAAGGTCGGAGTGATCTGAACACATTACTGCCCTGAATCTTCGCAACGGAAATGAAAAACGGGCTGTCTTGAAGACGGCCCGTTTTGATAAGTCATGGCATATTCAGCAGATCAGAATTCGTAACCGATCTTGCGATCAATCGAGAATTTCCCACCACCGTGGATCAGAACCGACAGGGCCAGAAGTGCCCACATTAAGGGCATCTCAAATCCGCCTTCGTTCCAGAAGTAACCGGCTGGAAGATGGGTGCTGACTGCAACAGCCATAAAGATCAGGACAGCTGCGGCAACCGGGCGGGTCAAAAGACCAACTGTCAGCATCAAGCCGCCAACAAATTCAAGAAGCCCAATCATAAGGGCAAAGGCAAAGCCCGGGACAAAACCAATGCTTTCAAGCCATCCTGCGGTTCCTTCAAGGCCATAGCCGCCAAAGGCACCAAACAGTTTTTGTGCGCCGTGCGGCACCATCAAGAGACCGGCGGTGACACGGATAATAACCGGGGAAAGCGGTTCCAAAGCCGACCATAGGCCGCCAAGGGCCGGAATGATCGTGCGGGTTTTTTCAGTTGATATGTTTGAAGTCATAATACGTCTCCTGAAGATGGCGAGCGCGTTTTTGCAGCTCAGGCCACCATGTCAAATACAAGGGCTTCTGCGGTGTCGGCATCGCTAAAGACAAGTTCGTCTTCGTCTTTGATGGCGGCACCATCACCGGCATTAAGTTTTTCACCATTCACTGTCAGGCTACCGCGGGCAACCTGAACCCACGCAATGCGGCCTTTTTCGATCTTGTGGCTGGCTGTTTCACCGTCATTCAGGTGGGCGACAAAAAGATCGATATCCTGATGAATGGTGACGGAATTCTCACGGCCATCCCGGCTGCCAATCAGGGTCAGGCCCGAACCGGTATCGCTACGTGCGATTTCCTTTTCTTCGTAACCCGGCTCGAGTCCGGCTGCTTCTGGAATGACCCAGATTTGCAGGAAATGAACCGGATCGGTTTTGGAATGGTTGTATTCCGAATGACGAATGCCTGTTCCTGCCGTCATGCGTTGTAGGCGTCCCGGACGGATGACCGACCCGGTGCCAATACTGTCTTTATGTTCAAGCGCGCCATCAAGAACATACGAGATGATTTCCATGTCCTTGTGGCCGTGGGTGTCAAAACCGGCACCGGCAATAACGCGGTCTTCGTTGATCACCCGAAGCGGTCCCCAACCCATGCGGTTGGCATCGTAATAGTGGCCGAACGAAAAGGTGTGGTTGGAATCAAGCCAGCCAAACTGTGCGCGGCCACGGGTGTCTGCATCTATTTTGATAATCATCTGAACCTCCAATAAGGATGTTTTCTGTTGGAGACAGAATACCCTTTTCACAAAATGAGACAATTATCGTAATATCACCCACAGTGTTGCGTGTTATGCAACAATCATGCGTCATATTGTGTTGTTGACCACAGGGATCGATCATCATGGACAAGCTGGTAAGCCTGCAAAACTTCATTCGCGTCGTCGAAGATGGCAGCTTTGCCGCAGCGGCCCGAACGGTTGGCCAATCCCGATCGCAAGTGAACCGGGCGGTTGCAGCGCTTGAAGATGATTTGGGGGTGCAGCTTTTAAACCGGACAACCCGCCAGGTTTCGGTCACCCCGACCGGTCAGGCCTTTTACCAACGCGCGAAAGGTATTTTGGCTGATTTGGGGGATGCGGAGGAATCCATTCGTGAAAGTCGCGACAAACCCGCCGGGGACATTCGGATCAATGCGCCAATGTCGTTTGGTACCCTGCATCTGGGGCCGGCTTTGGTCGAGTTTGCGCGCGCTTATCCCGATATTCGAGTGGAACTGACGCTTGATGATCATTTTATTGATCCGGTTGCCGACGGGTTCGATATGACCGTCCGGATCAGTCGCCCGTCCGAGACACTGGCCCTTATTGATCATGAAATTGTTCCTGTCCGCCGGGTTTTGTGCGCATCGCCTGATTTTGTCCGCGAATATGGCGAACCCAAAGATTTGCGCGATCTGACGCATCTGCCCTGTTTGCATTATGGCAATTTACCATCTGGGGCGAGTTGGAAAATGACCGGGCCGAACGGACCGGCTGCGGTTCAGGTTAATGGTGTGTTTTGCTGCAACAATGCCGAAGTCCTGCGTGATGCGGCATTGGCCGGGTTGGGGATTGCAGAATTGCCGACTTTTATCGCCGGGCCGGAACTGCAAACCGGGCGTTTGGTGACAGTTCTTTGTGAGTATGCCCCGGCAGAGCTGTTTTTATATCTGCTGTATCCACCAAGCCGCCAACTCGCGTCGCGTATCCGGCTGTTGGTGGCGTTTATCCATGACCGGTTTGGCGATCATCCGCGCTGGGATCTCGTGCAATAGCGATATGAAATCAGAAGTTTCACCGCGATATTTTTCAGATTGCGCAATCCAACACCTTGCGTCCTGCGTAATACGAACTAGGCTTCAAACAACGCAATACGGATGAGGTGGCATGACATGACAAAATTTGAAATGCCAACACTGATGATGGTGTCGCATGGCAATAGCGGTAATGGCGGTGATCCGGCAGGTGATTTGGCCAGAATCGTTGCACCTGATTGGAACGGGGTGGTCAGCCATGGCTATATGCGCAGCAAACCGTCCTTCTCATCGCAACTGGATGCCTTGAAAAATGCAGGGGACCCGGCGCGTCTGATCGTTTTTCCACTGTTCTTTAGTGAAGGCTATCTGGTGTCCGAAGAATTGCCAAGTGATCTTGATCGTGCAGGTCTGCATGATACGGTTGTACTGCCATCGGCCTTGAATCTTCCGGGATTTGACGAAATGGTCGCCCGACATGTGCGGGCTGCTATGGTGCGCAAAGGCTGGAAGGCGGATGAAACGTCGGTATTTCTGGTTCCGCATGGATTGAAAACGCTGACCGAACCTTTGCCCGAAACCATTCAGTTTGGTCAACGCCTTGGGCGTATCTGTGGTGGTGCGGAAATGTGCATCGGCAATATCGAAGGCAAACCATCCCTTACCGACTGGCGTGATATCGGATCGCGCAAAAACGCCCTGATCCTGCCGATGCTGGCGGGTGGGGGAATGCACGCCCGCGAAGATTTACCGGAAATGATTGATGCCAAGAACGGCGAGGAAATCGAGCTTTTGCCCCCAATCGGTCAATGGGCAGAACTTCCCGACCTTATTCTGGCCGAGGCAGAACGTCACGTTGTCTGCTTTGGCGGGCAGGCCGTCCCGCTTGGCCCGACCGGGCGTGACATATTGTCCGAACAGGTGGCCCGTTCTGCATAACGCGGCCTTTATGATTGATCTGATCCGTCGGGCGGGCCTTATCCCAAAACCGGCTTGAAGCTGGTTTCTGATGACTTTTTCAAAAGATAGTCCCGGAACAATCGCGCCGCACTGGTCAGATTGGCATCCCCTTCATGCGCGATCAGCAATTGGCGTTTGGCCCAGTCATCGGCAATTGGCGCACCGGCGATGTTGATATGGCCAAGATACCCAGCGACTGAACTTTTGCGCAGGAACCCGATGCCAAGGCCTGCTGCAATCATCTGACGCAAGGACCCGAACCGGACAACTTTGATATGGGGATGCATATCCAGTTTGATTTTGGATGCGGCTTCAGAGATCAAATCATCAATCACCCCGCCTTCATGCAGCGATATGATGTCATATTTGGCAGCTTCGGTGAATTTGACCGGCTTGGGATTGTTCGCATTCGGGATCAACGGATGGCCTTTGGGGGTCACCACCCAGATCGGATCATCGCAAAATACATCATGGGACAGATTACCAAGCGGGCTGTTATCAGCCAGAATGGCAAGATCGGCACGGCCTTCGCGCACGGCTTCTGCACTTTCGCGCGATGTCAGTTCGCGGACATCGACTGTAATGTGGGGGAAGTCGCGTTCGAAATCGGCCAGAAAGGCCGGAAGGCCGGTCAGGATCGCCGAGGTAACAGCAGCAAGATAGATTTTGCCTTTTTCACCGGCGTTAAAATCGCGCAATTCATTGGAAAGATGGTTCAGATCGCCCAGAAGCTTTTCGCCATACCGGGCAAAGATCGTGCCTTCTTCGGTCGGTTCGACCCCGCGTGGCAGACGGCGCAACAGTTTGACGCCCAGCATGGCTTCAAGTTCACCAATGCGGCGTGAAACAGCCGAGGTCGCGATATGTTCGCGCCTTGCGGCTTCATTGATGCTTCCGGCGCGCACGATGGCGACGAAAAGCCGGATCGTTACAATATCAAACTTTTGCATGGAACCGTTTTCGGTGGTTCAACCCGAAGCGTCAAGAGCTTTGCTGGTGCAGTGATGTGCAGATCGTCGCAACCAGCATTGGCGAGGGGGAATTAACCCTCGACCTGACGCCATGCTTTGTTCCAATCCGCAGTCAGTTCTGCGTGATTTTTGGCCTGAGATGCTTTCATGATCACTGCAACCTGAAGCGCACGGACAAAGCTGGTGAACCAGCCGGTGCGGACTTCACGTTCAATGCTGGTTGCGTCTTTGTAAGCAATCGTCGTCATGGCTTTGTTCCTTTGCGACAGCGTCTTTGTCTTTGGTGATTTCAGAAATACCAAACGGGTTTGCATCCGACTATTCTCGCCTCACTGCTATCCCGTTCTTGATTGGAGAACGATGTCATTAATAATTTGAAAATAAACAGTTATTCAATGTTGCGTTGCGCAAAAGTATTGAAGTTTTAGAATGAAAATAGCTGTTTGATCGTTTTGTAGGGGCGCGGAATGTGCAACTCTTACGATCCAGATATCTGAAATTCAGCGCGATTTTCGCATTACGCGATATCTGCTATAGCTTGGAAAACATTTAGAACAAGGGCCCCGCACATGACCGATATTGACGAAAACCTTGCCTATGAGCAGGCCCACGGCAGCGCTGTGCAGGATCATCTTGGCTACAGGCTGGTGGAATGGGTCGATAACCATGCGGTGGTCGAACTTGAATTAAAGGATTTCCATCGCAACCGCATCGGCATTTTGCATGGTGGGATTCTGACCACTTTGATGGATACGGCATGTGGCTATGCGGTGTGTTTTTGCCCAGTGGCGGGCAATGTCCGCAAAACCATGACCCTGTCGCTGACCACCAATTTTATCGGGATGGCCAAGGACGGTGTCGTACGTGTGGTTGCGCGAAAACAGGGTGGCGGACGCAAAATCGTCTTTACCGAAGCAGCCGCCTACAACGCCGATGGCGATGTGATAGGGACTTCGACCGGGACGTTTAAATATCACCGAGGCAGTGATGATCCTAACGGGGTGCCGCGCGGTATTTGAGGCGGGCTTCTTATTCCTCATACAAATCAGAAAATATTGGGATTTTAGAGCGTACGGGCCGTTTATCATAATCCGCTAGATATTCTGAGCAGGAGTATAAACTGTCGACATCAGCTGGCTTCTGACTTTGGCGCACGGCCAAAGATGCTGGCAAAGTCGGTTTTTCCGGGCTTTGGGCGTTGAAGCTGGAGCCGGTCACGAATGGCGTCAAGGTGGCGGGACATTTCAGCCGCAGCGATATCGGGATCACCGCTGAGAAGTGCGTTCAGCAATTGGTCATGTTCCGTATGCGAGCAATCCACGGGCTGCGGGCTTTCATACATGGCAATGATCAGCGAGCTTCGCAAAATGAGGCGTTCGAGGAACTCTTCAATCACCAGATTACCGGTCAGGCGGGCCAGCAGAAGGTGAAACTCGCCCGATAGAATGATGGCAGCACGGTGATCACCGTCATGATGGGCAGCATGTTCACGATCAAGATGGTTCTTGATCTGTGCGGCGCGCGCATCGGTCATGCTGGTGGCGACCTTGCGGGCAACCCCGTCTTCGATCATGCGCCGCGCCGAAAAAACTTCGATGGCTTCGTCAATGGTCGGTTCGGCAACAAAGGCGCCGCGATTGGGCACAAGATTGATCAGCTTGTCATGAGCAAGTTGCAGGAACGTCGCGCGAATGCGGGCACGGCTGACGCCAAATGTCTTGGCCAGATCTTCTTCAATCAGTTTCATGCCCGGCTCCAACCGGCGATCAAGGATCGCATCGAGCATTTCCTGATAGATCATTTCCTCCGGGCGCAGCTTTTCGCTGCCTTTATAGCTGCCGGTTTCTTCGGCCTTGGCCATCGTGACGTTACTTTCCGTCGTTCATATTTTTAGGCGTCATATGTTTCTACAAAATTGTTGACGATTTAGACAATAAAAAATCTCACCGAACTATTTCTCCGCTTTCTAAAGGATTGCATAGAATCTCATCAATGAAACCAAAATGCGTAAATTTTGCGCAAAAGATGGGTAGAAAACAAGCACAAGGCCCAATGGTTACAAGGCGACACTTCCGTAAACCCGCATGAATCTGCCAATAAAAACAAATGGCACGCAATTTGCCTAAGATCGACAACATGATTGTTAACAATTTTGCATGCAGCGATGGGTGGACGGATGAAGGGCGACGGAGCCATTGAGTTAATTGCTGTCAGTAAGTTTTATGGCAGCACACAGGCGGTCAAATCCATTGATCTGCAAATTCCAGCAGGGGCGTATTGCTGTTTGATCGGCCCATCGGGCTGCGGTAAGTCGACGACGCTGCGTATGATTGCCGGTCACGAAGTGATCAGCGAAGGCGATCTTCTGATTGGAAATCGCAATGTGACCGAACTGCCGCCCGTTAAGCGCGGCACGGCGATGATGTTCCAGAATTACGCACTTTTCCCGCATATGACCTGTGCGGAGAACGTTGCCTTTGGCCTCAAGATGCAGGGCGTCTCCGCACCGGATCGCAAAGAACGCGCCAAGGAAATGCTTGCACGGGTTCATATGGAAGAATTCGCAGATCGTAAGCCCGACCAACTTTCTGGTGGGCAGCAGCAGCGCATCGCATTGGCGCGATCCCTGATTACCGAACCATCGGTTCTGTTGCTTGATGAACCATTATCCGCCCTTGATCCGTTTTTGCGTGCCCGGATGCGCGATGAATTGCGCCGTTTGCAGCAGGAACTTGGCATCACCTTCGTTCATGTCACGCATGCTCAGGACGAGGCACTGGCCCTTTCGGATATTGTGGTGGTGATGGAAGACGGGGTCATTCGCCAAAAAGGCAGCCCGCAGGAAATCTTCAATCAGCCCAAATCGCGTTTCATCGCCAATTTCATGGGCGGTCAAAACATCTTCAAAGGCACGGTTTCAGAATCTGGCCCCGCAGGCACCTTGCTTGCGCGCGGAGAAAACAGCTTTTTCCTGCCGGGTTTTGCTGATGGCAAAGTGGGTGAAGACCTTGAGTTTACCATTCGTACCGACCTGATTGGTCTGGATGAAACCGCCCCGGAAGACACCAAAAACGGACAAATTGCCGTTGAAATTACCACGGTCGAATATCTCGGCCTGTGGGTAAGGATCGTCGCGACAACAAGCGACGGCAAGGAAATAACCCTGATGAAGACCGAAAGCGAATTTCGGCAGGCGCCAGTAAGGCGACAGGACAAGTTCATCGCCTACTGGAAGCCCGAACACGCACATGTTCTGGCGTAAATCAAAACAAACCAAACAAACTATCAGGAGTGCTTCACATGACGATCGATATGAAAAAATCAGCGAAGAATCTTGCTACCGATACCGGCGTATCACGCCGCGGTTTTGTTAAAGGTGCAGCAGCCGTAACCGGTGCCGCCATCGGTTCAGGTGCCATTACCGGCTTTCCGACCATCTGGGCGCAGAACATTAAAAATGTGACGCTGCGCCAGTTCGGGACGGGTGTTTCAAACATCAATGCCGTTGCAGACAAGGTAAAAGAAGACCTTGGTTTTACCCTGCAGATGACCGCACTTGATTCCGATGCAGTTGCCCAGCGTGCCGTAACCCAGCCAAATTCGTTTGATATTGCTGATATCGAATACTGGATTTGTAAAAAGGTTTTCCCGGCGGGCACCATGCAGCCGATGGACACCACCAAGCTTAAGAACTATGACGCGATTTCCAAGCTGTTCATCACGGGCAAACTGACCCCGGATTCCGAAATTGCCCAAGGGACCGCGCCGCATACGGTTGGCTTTGTTGAAGGTGCAGATAGCGTTGAATTTGCATCCGCACCGACCCAGTGGATGACCCTGATTCCGACCATTTATAATGCAGATACCCTTGGTATTCGCCCTGACCTGATTGATCGCCCGATTGATAGCTGGGCCGACCTTCTTGATCCGGCATTCAAAGGCAAGGCATCGATCCTGAACATTCCATCGATCGGCATCATGGATGCGGCAATGGTTTGCGAAGCCATGGGCGAAGTTTCCTATGGTGACAAAGGCAACATGACCAAGGAAGAAATCGATAAAACCATCGCGGTTATGATCGATGCCAAGAAAGCCGGTCAATTCCGTGCGTTCTGGAAAAGCTTCGATGAGTCGGTCAACCTGATGGCATCTGGTGAAGTTGTTATTCAGTCCATGTGGTCACCTGCCGTTGCTGCCGTTCGTTCCAAAGGCATTGCTTGTAAGTACCAGCCGCTTAAAGAAGGCTACCGTGCATGGGGCGGCGGTATTGGTCTGGCCAAGCATCTTTCGGGTCTCGAACTTGAAGCAGCTTATGAATATATCGACTGGTACCTATCTGGCTGGGTTGGTGCGTATCTTAACCGTCAGGGTTACTATAGTGCTGCACCGGCAACCGCGCAGAAATTCATGTCCGAAGACGAATGGGGCTTCTGGATGGAAGGCAAAGCGGCACAGGGCGACGTTCTTAGCCCGGATGGCAAGGTTATGGAAAAAGCAGGTGCGGTTCGCGATGGCGGTTCTTACGAAGCCCGTATGGGCTCGGTCGCGTGCTGGAACTCTGTCATGGACGAGAACAAGCACATGATCCGCAAATGGAATGAGTTCATCGCTGCATAATTTGGCGACAAACATTGTTCGGGCGCGGTTTATGCCGCGCCCGGCACCCAGATTAATTGATTTCAAATGCCAGACTTGATCATTCCTTATTTGACCATTTATTCCGGCAGGCATTCAGGGACAGACCATGGCTTCTGATACGTCCAAACGATCGTCTTATTTTCTGATCTCGCCAATGGCGGCGATCTTTGCGATCTTTCTTGTCATCCCGCTTCTGACCATCGTTGTTGTCAGTTTTTGGGATTACGACGAATACCGGATTCTGCCTGATTTTATTTTTGAAAATTACAGCTATCTGCTTGGGTCTTCTGTGACCTGGAAAATCTATCTCAACACATTGAAATACGCCGCCCTGACATGGGGATTTACCCTGTTGATCGGGTTTACGGTAGCCTATTTCCTGGCGTTCCATGTGCGCAGCCTGACATGGCAGATCGTGCTTTTCATAGTCTGTACCATCCCGTTCTGGACGTCAAACATCATCCGGATGATTTCGTGGATTCCCTTCTTGGGCAGAAACGGGCTTTTAAACTCGGCGCTGATCAATCTTGGCATTGTTGATCAACCCTTAGAGTTCCTTTTGTTTTCCGATTTCGCAGTCGTGTTGGCAGATGTGCATCTCTATACCCTGTTCATGGTGGTTCCGATTTTCAATTCCATGATGCGCATTGATCGTTCCTTGATCGAGGCGGCCCGTGATGCCGGGGCCAGCGGGTTTGAAACGCTTAAATCCGTTATCGTGCCACTGTCCAAACCGGGCATTGCGATTGGGTCAATCTTCGTCATTACGGTGGTGATGGGTGATTTCATCACGGTCCGCTTGATGAGTGGTGGGCAAAGTGCATCGGTCGGTTTGCAGATTTCCAATGAAATCGGGCTTTTGCAATATCCTGCGGCGGCGGCCAGTGCGGTGGTGCTGTTGATCACGGTTCTTTTGATCGTGACGGGGCTTTTGCGCCTTGTTGATATCCGAAAGGAGCTGTGATCATGACCCGGAGCATCCCGAAAACACGTGAACGGCGCCCCTTGAGTTTTTACATCCTCGCTGCTTTCTTTGCCCTGTTTGTCCTGTTTCTTTATGGGCCGATGCTAACGATCTTTATCCTGTCATTTCAGGGTGAAAATGGTGGTCTGACATTTCCAATGAACGGGTTTTCGTTCCATTGGTTCGGCAATCTGTTTGAACGTCAGGCGGTCGGTGATTTTGGCGGGTCCTTTGCCAGATCGTTGAAGCTTGGTTTGATTGTCATGGTGGTGACGGTCGTTGTGTCCTTTATGGCCGGTCTTGCTTTCCGCCGTCGGTTCCGCGGTGACAGCGTGATCTTTTATCTGGCGATTGCCAGTTTGATCGTGCCCTCAATCCTGATTTCGCTTGGGATTGGTTTGCTGTTCAACATTATCGAATGGCAACCGCAATGGTTCACATCAGCCCTTGGTGCGCATTTGACATGGACGTTCCCGTTCGGGCTTTTGATCATGTTTGCGGTGTTTAACCGGTTTGATCCGTCCTATGAGGAAGCCGCACGCGATTTGGGAGCCAGCAACTGGCAAACCATTCAATATGTTGTCTTGCCGATGGTCGGGCCAAGCTTGATCGGGGTTGCGATGTTTTCATTCACCCTGTCTTACGATGAATTTGCCCGCACCTTGATGACGGCGGGATCGCTCAATACCTTGCCGCTCGAGATTTATGGCATGACGACAAATGTCACCACACCGGTTCTTTATGCGCTGGGGACTGTGACCACCGGGTTCTCGTTTATTGTGATTGGCATTGCCCTTGGCTCGGTATTGCTTTTGCGCCGTCGTAAGGGGGCGAAAGCATGAGCAAGATTGCGGTGATCAATCCCAATATGTCGACGGGATTTACCAACAAGGTCGGCGATCAGGCCAAAAAGATTGTCGCAACAGATACCGATGTCATCGCCCTTAATCCGAAATTTGGCCCAGATAGCATCGAAGGCTATTACGACGAAGCATTTGCCAGTGTCGGGTTGTTGTCCGTCATTCGTGAACTTGAAGCCACACCAGAGCAACTTACCGATCCCATCGGCGGGTATGTTGTAGCCTGCTTTGACGATACCGGGGTCGATGCCGCGCGCTGTTTAAGTTCTGCACCGGTTCTGGGTCTTTGTGAAGCTGCCCTTCGCATGGCAGCGGCCGTTTCATCGCGCTTTGCCATTGTCACGCCGATGGCGGTTTCCGTCCGACCGCTTGAACATCTGGTGGGAAAATACGGGGCAGCATCGCAGTGTGTTGTGCGCTCAGCCGGGGTTCGGACGCTTGATTTTGAAGGGGCGAATGCCGGTGCGGCCTATGCTGCTTTGAAAAATCAGGCGGAGGCCTGCCTTTTAAATGATCGAGCCGAGGCAATTGTTCTGGGCTGTGCAGGCATGACCGACATTGCCGACAGATTGCGTGATGAGCTTGGTGTGCCGGTCATTGACGGGGTGAGTGCCGCGGTCAAAATGATCGAAGCGATGGCAATGCTGGGCCTTCGCACCAGTAAGGCCGGTGCCTATGCCAGCCCGCCGATGAAGGCCTATCACGGGATGTTTGCCGGGTTCGCACCATCGGTCTAAACCATCAGAATTACATCGCCTTTTAGGGGTGACATAAAAACGGGCCGGGGAAACCTTGGCCCGTTTTTCGTGGGATCAAGATCAGGCTTGTTTGAGGGCCTGTTCGACCTGCGCCAGATGGCGGCGCATGGCGTCTTCGGCGCGTTTGGGGTCACGCTGTTCGATGGCATCGACAATGTCACGGTGCTGCGCGCTTAGATCATTGATCAGGCTACCGGAATGGCTGCTTTCGCGCATGCGGGCCCATGCGGCATCACGGCGCACGGCATTGACGGCTTCAAACACAGCGAGAAACAGGGTGTTTTTAACCGACTCGGCAAGTTTCTGGTGAAAGGCCGCATCCCATTTTTCATATTCGCCCTGTGTCGTGGCAAGGGCAGCGTTTTCGACCATGCTCCGCATGGTATCAATGTCACCTTGGGATGCGCGGAGCGCCGCGAAACGCGCCATTGACGGTTCGATTTCCTGACGGACTTCCATAATTTCAAACGGGCTGGTTTTGGTAGCAATGCCTTCAAGTTTGCGCAGGCGCGGGGTTGGCGGGGTGCCGACAAAGGTGCCTTGCCCCTGACGGCGCCAGATAAGACCATCCGCTTCAAGCAGATCAAGCGCCTTGCGCAGCGCACGGCGGCCAACATCAAGTTCCTCGGCAAGGTTACGTTCGGCAATCACGCGCCCGTCTTTGACAAACGCGCCGCTGGCAAAACCGGATTTAAGCTTTTCAGCCAGCCCTTGGGTCGCAAAGTCATTCATGGTCTTTATTCATTTTTATGGCGTTCCCTGTAGCCGAACCAATCCGCACCCTTATTTTTATGGCACTTATTCCCAGAGGACTGGTTCGGACCGAAGATCATAGTGATCTGATATCAGCTAAGCAGATCATAGAACATCCGCAAAGATGTAATGGCAAGAAACAGACCAAAACACATGCGAAGCGCACGGCGTGGGATGGAATGGGCAATGCGCGCGCCAATTGGTGCACACAGAACCGTCATCGGGATCAACAGCGCTGCGGCCAGCACATTGACATAGCCGATTGAAAATGGCGGTCGGCCATCAACACCGATACCGGACATGGCGTAACCAATTGTGCCGGGAAGGGCGATGATCAAACCGATTGCAGCCGCGGTTCCAACGGCGCGTCGGATGTCATAGCCAAGGAAATTCAACACTGGAACACAAATGGTGCCGCCGCCGATTCCCATCATGGCCGATAGGCTTCCGGCGATGATGCCAAGGATGGCCCATACCGATTTGGGTGGGTTCTTGGCCACGTCGGTTTCGCGGTCTTTGACCAAAATCATATTCGCAGCAACCAAAAGTGCGACGACGGCAAACACAATGGTCAAGACCCGGCCATCGGCAAGGCCGCCGATGGCTGTGCCGATAATCACGCCAACAACAATCGCCGGGCCCCAGTGTTTCAGAAGGGCGATATCGACCGATCCCTTCTTATAGTGGCTGCGCGTTGATGAAATGGCGGTGGCGATAATTGTGGTCAGCGATGTCGCGACAGCAACCTGCATCCGCAAGGATTCGTCGACCCCCATCGTGGTCAAAAAATGATACAGCACCGGGACAATGACAATCCCGCCGCCGACCCCCAAAAGCCCGGCCATGATTCCGCCCACGACGCCCGCGAACAGCATGGCGGCGCCCCAAATCAGATAGAGGCTCATGGTGCCTTCAATTTCAATCATCTCAAACCAATCCAAACCAATTTTTATGATTATATCTTATTCGTACTAACGCCAGAATACGCTCCTTGGCAACGATTTTGCGCAATAAAACGCAAAATATTGCCAAAAATTTGCTGCTCTGCGTTTTTAGGCTTGCGGATACAATATTCAGATGACAACAATATGACGACAAAATGTAGGAACCAAATTGATATTGGTTTCAATTGATTCAGAAGATTATATCAGGAGGCACTGACATGTTCCGCAAGATTGCTGTTGCCGCTGGTCTGATGGCGGCAGCCATTGCAGGCCCGGCCCAGGCACAGGACTATCCGACAAAGCCGATCGAATTCATCGTCCCTTGGGGTCCGGGTGGCGGCAGTGATACGCTGATGCGCCTTGTTGCACAGGGTCTTGCCGAAGAAACCGGCAAAGCCGTTCCCGTGATCAACATGCCCGGCGTTGGCGGCAATGTCGGTTTGGCTGAATTCGCCAAACGTCCGGCGGATGGCTATACCATTTCCCAGATTCATGAAGGTCTTCTGATCTCGAACGGTACCGGTATTACCGATCTGAACTGGGACAGCTTCATGCCGATCGCTTTGGTGACCTCATCCCCGCAATACCTGACGCTTTCAAAGAACGACAATTTCTCGAACTTTGAAGAAATGGTTGCCTATGCCAAAGAACATCCGGGTGCAGTTCGCGCCGGTGTAACACTTGCAGGTGTTCCGCATCTGCACATGGCGATGATTGAAGACGCGTTTGGAATCGAGTTTTCCTATGTCGGGTATGAAGGTACCGGTCAGCGTATCCGTGCGCTGGTAGGTGGGAACATTGACGTTGCGATTGGCGATGTTTCGTCAGCCGGTCAGTTTGTTGAAAATGGCGATCTGATCTTTGCTGCTGTTGGCATGCCAGAGCGCACTGCAGAAGAGCCGGATGTTCGGACCTTTAAAGAGCTTGGTCAGGATCTTGATCTGGCCGTGACCCGTGGTGTGGTTCTTCCGAAAGGCACCCCGCAGGATGTTGCCGATGCGCTTGAAGCACATCTGGAAAAAGTCATGCAGAACGAAGACGTTCGCACCAAAATCGAAAATGTTGGTTCGGCACCGGTCTTCCTTGGCCAGGACGCATACAAAGCCTATCTCGGCAAACTGTCTGACACTGTTAACCGTCTGGTTGGCAAGCTCGCAGGATGACGAACGGGGCTGAGAAATCAGCAGCAGCGGGTGCATTGGCATCCGCTGCTTCTCGTGCAAGAACAGAATTCGCGCGGCTGGTTTCATACATCGTTTTCGGTCTTGGATCGGTTTATCTGTCCGTTCGGGCAGGGGAATTGCCAACGTCACGTTGGGAGCCACTTGGTGCGGGGTCATTTCCGCAACTGGTCTTTGGCGTTCTGGCGGTGCTGTGTCTGATTTCGGCGGTTCGTGCGGTCGTCGATATCCGCAAAGCCGGTCAGCTTGACGGCCTTGGCGAAGCGTTGTGCGGTTGGGTCAAAACCCGCCGGATCTCCTTTGCGCTGTTTGGTCTTCTGGTGATTTATCTTGGCGTCTTACCTTATGCCGGGTTCTCGCTTGCGACCTTTGTTTTTCTGCTGATCACCCAGCTTATGATCGCAGGCATTTCGAAAAAGACCGTTATTCAGTCTCTGATCGCCGCCCTGATTTTCTCGGTTGGCTTGAATCTGCTGTTTGCCGAGGTCTTTAACGTGTTTCTTCCGCGCGGCATTTTGTTCGCGGGCTAATAGAAGTTTACGATCATGTTGGATGCATTTCTTGCCGGTGCCCATCAGGTTTTCGCATTTGATACCCTGATTTACATGCTGATCGGTTCCGTTGCCGGGATCGTTGCTGCGGCCATTCCCGGTTTTACCGTGACCATGGCGATTATCCTGACCTTGCCGCTGACCTTTACCATGGACCCGCTGCAGGGTGTTTCGGTGATGCTGTCAGTTTATGTCGGTGGATATACCGGTGGTCTGATCAGTGCGGCGTTGCTTGGTATTCCCGGAACGCCAAGTTCGGTTGCGACCACCTTTGATGCCTATCCGATGGCGCGTGGCGGTGAACCGGGACGCGCCCTTTCGCTTGGTGTGTGGTCGTCGTTCTTCGGGACGGTCATTTCGACCATCATTCTGATTGTTGCGGCCCCGCCATTGGCGCTGATCGCGGTCAAGCTTGGTCCGTGGGAATATTTCTCGCTGATCGTGTTTGCCCTGACGATTGTTGCAAGCCTTGTCGGGAATTCATTGATGCGCGGCCTGATCGCCGGTGTGATCGGTCTTGGTCTGGCGACCATTGGTCCGGACCCGATGATGGGACGCCCGCGCCTGACCTTTGAATCAGACATTCTGATGCCCGGCCTTCCGTTCCTGATTGTTCTGATCGGTATTTTCGCGATCAGCCAGTTGATGGGCGAAGTCGAAGATGACGGCAAAGCCGAAAACAAAGGGGCGCTGATCCCTGATGTGATCGAATTTAAAACCTGGGCGGTGATGCGCGAAGTTCTGATGCATCCGGTTAATCTGGTGCGGTCATCGCTGATTGGCGTGTTTATTGGTGCCCTTCCGGGTGCGGGTGGCTCGATTGCCAATTTGCTTGCCTATGATCAGGCCAAACGCAGTTCAAAAACGCCGGAAGAATTTGGCAAAGGCACGCCGGATGGCGTGATTGCGTCCGAGGCCGGCAACTCTGCCACGGCGGGGGGTGGTTTGATCCCGATGATTGCCTTGGGCATTCCCGGATCGGCGGTTGATGCGATCTTGATGGCGGCCCTGATGGTGCATGGCATTTCGGTTGGCCCGCGCCTGATCATGGATCATCCTGATCTGGCATATGGCATGTTTGTCGCCATGGTCGTGGCATCTTTGATGATGTTGGTGGTGTGTGTGCTGTCCATGCGGTTGTTCCTGCGCGTGACCGACATTCCCAAACAGTTCATTATCCCCACCGTGATGATTTGCTGTGTGATTGGTGCCTTTGCCCTGAACAACCGTGTCACGGACCTGTATCTTTTGGGGGCGATTGGTCTGGTTGGGTATGGGTTGAAATCCCTTGATTACCCGTTGGCACCCTTGGTGCTAGGTGTGATTTTGGGTCCGATTGCCGAAACCAATTTGCGGCGCGCGCTGATGAGTGACGGGGACTGGACAGTGTTCTTTACCCGACCGATTTCAGCTGTATTGCTGGCAGCAGCCTTGCTGTCGGTGGTGTTTAGCGTCCGCTCGGTTCTGAAAATGCGAAAAAAAGACCGTCCTGCCACCGATGAACAAGGCGGCGATTAAGCCCCAGCTTAGGAGACTCCAATGAAACTTCGTCATGACGCGCTTTATGCCTCACGCCGGTCACCGGTGTTGGCGCGCAATATGGTTTCGACATCCCAGCCGCTTGCGGCACAGGCGGGTTTGCGCATGTTGCTTGCGGGCGGTAATGCTGCTGATGCTGCACTGGCATCTGCCATTGCGCTGACCGTGGTTGAACCAACCGGCAACGGGCTTGGCTCAGACGCCTATGCGATTATTTGGGATGGCAAGGAACTGCATGGCTTGAACGCATCCGGTCGTGCCCCGGCGGCGTGGACACCGGAACGGTTTGCCGGTGCCGAGAAGATGCCCCAGCGTGGCTGGGAATCTGTAACGGTTCCCGGTGCGGTTTCAGCATGGCGCGAAATCTCCGATAAATTCGGCAAACTTCCGTTCGAGAAGCTGTTTGAACCGGCTGTTGACTATGCATCACGCGGTTTTGCCGTTTCCCCGATCATTGCCACCCTTTGGGAAAAAGGCGGGGATCTTTTGGGCAAGCAGCCGGGCTTTGCCGAGGCCTTTCTGCCCGGTGGCAAGGCGCCAAAGGCCGGTGAATTGTTCGTCAATAAAGCCGCTGCTGAAAGCCTGATCGATATTGCCGAAACCAAGGGTGAAAGCTTCTATCGCGGTCGACTTGCGACCAAGATTGCGGGTTTTGCGGCGGAAAATGGCGCGGTGCTGTCCGAAGAAGACCTTGCCAGTCACAAAGCTGACTGGGTTGGCACCATTTCGCAAAGCTTTGGCAAGGTGAAGCTGCATGAAATTCCGCCAAACGGACAGGGTATTTCAGCCCTGATCGCCCTTGGCATTTTGCGTCATACCAACATCACCGATTACAGCCCTGATTCGGTCGAGGCCCTTCATCTTGAGATCGAAGCGATGAAACTGGCCTTTGCCGATATGCGGGCCTATGTCGCCGATCTTGATCATATGACCGATGTGACGGTCGAACATCTTCTGTCCGATGATTATCTTAAATCGCGTGCAGCCCTGATCGATACCAGCAAGGCACAGGATTTCAAAGCCGGTGCGCCAAAACATGGTGGCACGGTTTATGTCAGCGCAGCCGATGAAAACGGCATGATGGTGTCGTTCATTCAGTCGAACTATATGGGCTTCGGGTCGGGTGTTGTGGTGCCGGGTACATCGATCAGCCTTCAGAACCGTGGTCATGGCTTTAGCCTGAAACCGGGGCATCCGAACCTTGTTGCGGGGGGTAAACGTCCGTTCCAGACGATCATTCCGGCCTTTTTGATGAGCGATACCGGCAATCCGATCATGAGCTTTGGCGTCATGGGAGGGCCGATGCAGTCGCAGGGTCATTTGCAAATGACATTGCGGACCCAGCTTTGGGGACAGGACCCGCAAACGGCTGTTGATGCGCCGCGCTGGCAGGCTCTTTCGGGGTTGAATGTTGCGGTTGAGGCATCGCTTGGTGCGGATGTGATTGAGGGTCTGAACGCCAAAGGTCACGCCATTGCGGTTGAAACACCAGACAGCACCAATTTCGGGTTTGGTGGCGCACAGCTTATTGCCAAGACGGATGCCGGTTATGTTGCCGGGTCTGACCCACGCAAAGACGGTTGTGCCGTTGGTTACTGATTAATTCCAACTTTTCAGATCGGCATCGCAGTCACCTGAAAATCATGGCCGGTCCATGTATTTGGACCGGCCATTTTTATTCCGGGCAACAGGGAGGAGACAGGGGGACCCGGAAAGGTTACGGAGAAGAAGCGTTATTGTGCTCCGATTGTCAGACCTGCGGGGGCCGATGCTTCGTTTGCCAATGTGCCGTCTTCGATAGGTTCGATAATTTCCCAATTGTGGTTGGCACCGCGAATGAAGCCCGGGATATCGACAAGCCAGCGTTCCTGAATCTGTTTGTTCAGATTGAGATAAAGCTTGCTATCAACGATGCGCCATGCTGTTGGATCACCATCAAATTTGCGACCCATCGCTGTGCCAAAGGCACAGAATCCACCATATTGTGGTGCGTAATGTTCCGGGTCCTGATTAAAGAGATCACGATTTTCGGCACTGGCAAAACGGTAAGTTGCGCCATCGTAATCAGCGACGAATTCGGAACTTCCCGGCGTTGGCGTGCCAATGGTGAAATAGGCAACCGGATCGTATCCGTGTAGCGCATAACCATCGACAATATTGATTTCCTGTGCGGCCGTGGCCGGGGACGACATGGTAATAACGCCGCCGATTGATACAATGCCAAGGGCCGCTGCGACGCCGAACGTGCGGAATGTTTTTGACGTGACGGACATGAAGAAACCTCCTTATTTTGGACTGATCACCAGCTTGTTACTGGCAGATGATCGTTGATTCAGGTCATCAAGAACCTGTCTTGATCTCTGAGAAGAGCCTATCTACGGGAAGGTGACTTGTTGTCTGAACAAACGCGCAATTCGTCTGAAAGAGACATTCTGTCCGAGGTCTTTGGTTCACATTACCCGCGTGGTGATGTGTTCTTTTCGGGCGTGCTGTGTGGCACCAGTCATCACAAAGGGCGGGATGATCAGCCAGAAGAGCAACAGGGAATGCTTCATGTTCTGCAAAGCGGATCGGTTCGGATTCTGCTTAATGGCAAGGAACATGTGAAGCTTGACCGACCGGGCGTGGTTCTTCTGGGAAAGCCGATACCACATGAAATCGAGACACCTGAAAGTGGCTCCAATCTTGTCTGTGCGTATCTTCAATTTCCAAACCCAGGCCCCACACCAGCAAGGCTTGGCTTGCCGGGGTGTCTTGTCTTGCCCTTTGACGAAGTGCCGGGACTAGAGCCGGTAACAGGGCAATTGTTTCTTGAGGCCTTTGCGCACCAACCGGGAAAGCGAACCGCGGTTAATCTGTTGGTTGATCTTTTGCTCTTGATGCTGCTGCGTCATTGTCATGATCGTAAATTGGTGCAGCCGGGTATATTGGCGGCAATGCGTGATCAGCGAATTGCGCGCGTTGTTGGTGAACTTCATCTAAACCCGGGCAAAAACTGGTCAGTAGAAAGTCAGGCTGAAATTGCCGGCATGTCACGCGCGAGTTTTGCAGCATTATTTCGCGATTTGCTTGGCACTTCACCGGGCGATTTTCTGCAATCGATCCGGCTTGAGCAAGCTTTTGCGATGCTGCGCGAAGGTAAAAATCTGCAATCGGTTGCCGATCTGGTCGGATATCGCAGCACAACTGCACTGGCGCGTGCCATTCAACAAAAACACAATATATCGCCGCGTGCATTGCGACAGGATTCCAGCGCAGGGAACTAAAATACCAAGTGATGAAATGACGTCTGGTTTTTGCCTTTCGTCAAGCTGTGAATACGTGCATTTCCGTATGATAGCCCATGCAAAAATGTCGCTTCGTCAAGTGCATATCCGGGTATAGATCAGGTGTTTGTGGCAGGTCGTGAGATCAGGTTTTGCGGATTCTTTCCCTGATGACGACACATTCCTGCCCTGTTTTTTGTGCACAAGCACATTCAACAATCTAGAAAAATCCAACGGTTGGTGGCGCACAAAAGTATGACGCAACTTCTTCAACAGCGCCCGGCGCTGATCTCAAGCTATGTCCTTCTGGTTGCGTTTGCAGCCGGAACCATTCTGCTTGGAACGGCCTTGCCGCTCCGCGCACAGGACGCAGAGAATGCTGGTTCTGATGTTCAGGCCGCTGGTACAGAAGCCTCGTCGGAGGCATCCGCACCCGATGTCGCGCCCGCACCATCTGTTTTGCCCAATGATCCGTCTGCACAGGACGTTCCAGCAGAAGTGCCGGAAGAAGCAACAGGCAATCAGGTTGAGACGCCTGATGACTCTGCACCTGATCAGGGTGAGGCGCCGATAAGTGATGAAGCGGCGGCAAAGGATGCACAGAAACCAGTGGTCTCTGTGCCGGTTGCGTTTGATCCGGCGATGGTCGTGGATCGCGCACGGAAGCTTGCGCAACAGCCCTTTGAAGATCCGCACCGCGAATTACCGGATGCTTTGGCCAATCTGAGCACTGAAGAATATGAGCAGATCCGCTTTAAATCACAGCGGGCCTTCTTTAATCCGGCCAATTCCGGTTTCTCGCTTGAGCTGTTTCATCCGGGCAATATGTATGATGTACCCGTTGCGATCAATTTGGTGCGTAATGGCGAAATTCAGGTCATTCCTTATTCTGCCGGTCTGTTTGATTTCGCCAATGCGGGTCTGTCGGCCAATGATTTCTCGGCACAGGGCTATACCGGGTTCCGGTTGCGTTATCCTTTGTCGAATGTCGATGCCAATGACGAACTGACCCGTTTTCTGGGTGCGTCCTATTTCCGTCTTCAGGGTGAAGGTCAGTCTATTGGGCAAATGGCCCGTGGGCTTGCGCTTGATCTTGCCGGACCGACCGGTGAAGAAATCCCGGTTTTCCGTGAATTCTGGATCGTCGAGCCGAAAAAGGGTGATCGTAAGATTACGGTGTATGCCCTGCTTGATAGTGCGCGCGTGACCGGGGCTTATAAATTTGAAATTTCACCGGGATCGCAAAGCCGGGCCGATGTGCGATCCAATCTGTTTTTCCGCGATGGTGTGGATAAAATTGGTTTGGCACCGTTAAACGGCATGTTCCTGTTTGGTGAGCAGCGCCGACGGTCGTTTAACGATTATCGCAGTGAAGTTCATTCAAGTGACGGGCTTTTGATCAATAACGGCCGTGGCGAATGGCTGTGGCGTCCGCTTGATAACCCGGTCAATTTACAGATGAGCTCGTTCCTGGACGAAAATCCGCGCGGGTTTGGTCTTTTGCAGCGCGATCGTAATTTTGACCATTATCAGGATCTGGATCGTCGGTTTGATCAGCAACCCGGTTATTGGGTAACCCCCAAAGGCGATTGGGGCAAAGGTCATGTTGAATTGGTCGAAATTCCGAGTCCGTCTGAAACCAATGACAATATCGTTGCCTATTGGGTGCCTGAAACCAAACCGGTTGCCGGTGGCGAGATGCAGGTTGACTACAGCATCACAGCAACCCGCGATGGTGCGGGTCTGCATCGATTGGCACAGGCAACAGATACGCGCATGGTGCGGGTTACCCCGCAAGAAGATGAAGATCAGGCCAGCACGCGGTTTGTTCTGAACTTTGCCGGTGGGGATCTGGATTATTTCATCAAGAATATTGCTGAAATCAAAGCCGATATCAGCGCATCAGAAGGCAGCGTTGAAAATATTCGCATCATGGCCGATCCGGAAAATGGCGGCGTGCGGGTGATGTTTGATCTGGTGCGTAACAGCGATGCCGCGTCGAGCAATCTGCGGGTGTTTCTTTTGTATGATCGACAGGTCTTGAGCGAGACATGGACGATGCCGTGGGTGTTCTGACTTCCGCGTATTTTGTGATGCCGACCGTTTCGTTGATCCACGCATATTCAGGTAGAGCCGTATGAGCCAGTTGTCTGATCCCAAGACCGAAAAGATGTCTGAACCCATATCTGAAAGCGATATGGGCGGCACAGCCTATGACCCGATCGTCAAATTGCACGGGCCGGGTGTCGGGAAGCGGCGGTTTTTCCTGTTTGGCGCATCGATTGCCGCAACTGCCTATGCGGCATGGTTGATGGCCGATGTTTTGGGTGCGGATCAGCTGACCACCATGGAAATGGTGGTTGTGGCGTTCTTTACCATCAACTTTGCCTGGATTTCGTTATCGTTCTTTACCGGTATTGTCGGCTTGATCCTGCGGGGGTTGAAGCGTGATGCAATCACGCTAAAACGTCTTAAACCCATTGCACGCAAAGGATCGTTACGATCAAAGAACGTTGTCGTGATCCCGGTTTATAACGAAAGCCCGGATCGTGTTTTTGCCGGGCTTCGGGCAAGTTATGAAAGCCTTGTCAAAACCGGCGAGATTGATGCGTTTGATTTCTTTGTTCTGTCAGATACCCGTGATCCAGATATCTGGATTGCCGAGGAAATGGCATGGGCCAAGGCCTGTTCCGATTTGAATGCGCGTGGCAAAATCTTTTTCCGTCGTCGTGCGGAAAACACGGAACGCAAATCGGGCAATCTTAAAGAATTCTGCGAGACCTATGCGGCCAATTACGAACATATGATCGTTTTTGATGCCGATAGTGTCATGTCGGGCGAGGCCATGGTCAATATGGCCTATCTGATGGAAAACAATCCCGATGCCGGGATCATTCAGAGCCCGCCGCAGCCAACTGGCCGTCAGACGCTGTTTGCCCGTATTTTGCAATTTATCTCGCGCGTGCATGGTCCAACCATGTCGGCGGGCTTGTCATTCTGGTGCATGGGCAGTTCGAACTATTGGGGGCATAACGCGATCATTCGGGTCAAAGCGTTTATTGATTGCTGTGGTCTGCCGGTTTTGTCGGGCAAGCCGCCGCTGGGCGGACATATCCTCAGCCATGATTTCGTCGAGGCCGCCTTCATGCGTAAGGCGGGTTGGCGCTGCTGGCTGATCCCGCAACTTGAAGGTAGTTGGGAAGAACTTCCGCCCAATCTGATCGATTTTGCCATTCGTGATCGCCGTTGGTGCCAAGGCAATATGCAACACGGGCGCCTGATGGTGGCCCACGGGTTCAAACCACTCAGCCGTCTGCATTTCTTTATGGGTGTGATGAGCTTTGTCTCCTCGCCGCTGTGGCTGTTGTTATTGCTCAGCTCGACCATTGCGACATTGCAGAACACCCAGCTGACCCACAGCTTCTTTCCGGGGCATTTCACTATGTTCCCGCAATGGCCGGTCGATCGGTCGTTCGAGATGCTTGTTCTTCTGATTTTTACCATCGGGATGTTAGTGCTGCCAAAAATCATCTCGATCCTGATGGTGTGCCTTGGCCGGGACCGCAAGCAGTATGGCGGCGTCATGGTTCTGATGAGTGGTCTGCTGGAAACGCTGTATTCCGCATTGCAGGCACCGATCATGATGATGTTGCATTCGCAATTCGTCTTTTCGGTTCTGACCGGTAATCAGGTGGGCTGGGATGCGCAGGAACGCGATGATGCGGGTGTTCCGCTGAAGGCGGCGTTTAAAACCCACCGGACGATCATTGTGATTGGTCTGGTCTGGGGGGCGGTGGCGATCTTTGTTGATACGGCGTTCTTCTGGTGGTTGTCGCCGATTTTGGCGGGGCTGGTTCTGTCGCCGTGGCTTACCCATTATTCCAGTAGCCTTGCAGTTGGTAAGGCTGCGCGCCGGATGAAGCTGTTTGTCACGCCAGAAGAATATGACAGTCCGGAAGAATTACGCGCATTGGATCAGTTCACCGCAGAGGCCGGTGAAGGCAATGTCAAAGACGGTTTGATGCGTCTGATTGAAGACCCCTATGCCAATGCTCTGCATTCGGCGTTGCTTCCGGCACGTAAACCCGATGCCCGGACCGCAATTGAGATCGGCATTATTTATGAAAAGCTTGCGCGTCTTGGTATTGAAAGCCTGACACGCGATGAAAAACTTCTGATCTTGTCATGGCCGGTCAAGCCGCTTGATCAGATCATGGCGGGTCGGGATATTCATCCGCCCGAAAAACCAGAAAAACCGTCGTAACTGTTTGTTTTACAAACATCTCGCGCGCCACAAAAACGCCCAGATTTGAGCAAATTATCCCGCGCTTTATCGGTGATTCTACTTCTTAACGAGACGTTAATTGCCCATGATCGTTTACTGCCCGGAGGGCCGAATAGATGACTGATATGACCGTCGCATCACAGGGATTTTCCTATGCTGCTTTTGAGTCGGCTGCGATGACCCGCCTTATCGAAGATACGGCGCGTGCGTGGCTTCGGTCGTTTGGTGTGCGCAGCGCTGTGGCCACTCAGCGTCTGGTCAATGGTTTGCGCGATGCGCTTGCCCAAGACAGCTTCGCGGCAAATGATCGTGCGAACATGCAAGATATTCTTGACCAGGCCGCACATGATGCGGTTGCCGCATGGCTTGCCAAAGTAGCCTGTCAGCATGACTGTAATGGGTCAGCTTCGTTTTCGATGCTGCGTTGTGCATTCCTGTCGGCCAATCGTGATGGGGTCTGGTCGGAGCATTTCCTTGATTCTGAACGCGATCATCGTGATTTGGCGATGGCGCTTTCGGTTCAGATGATGCTGCCGACACCAAGCTTAAAATCATGTGAAATGCCGCGCCAGTCTCTGGATCGCCGGGCTTCGTAACCAACAAGCAGACCTTCGTTCTACGCTTTTTCGTCTTACCCTCAACGTTAATTCGCTTTGCGAAGGCAGGCACCGCCACAGATGTTTGGCGGTGCCTTTGTTTTTGTCTGGCGTCATATCCGGGCTTAATTTTTGCAAAAAAGAACCCGCCACAAAGGGCGGGTTGAGTTCAGCGGGCGAGAGAACCTGATAAAAACCATCATGGTTAAATCAGGCCCCTACAAGACGCCGAAGCACACACTTCTCCGGCGTCAAACGAATATGTCCTGACGCTAGGCTGCTTGGTGAAAGCGGCCGAGTTTTTCCAAAAGTTTGGCTACCTGCGGATCGTTTTTCCCGTTGCGATCAAGCTCAAGGAAAAAGTCCGGATAGGGCGGTTTGCCCGGTGTCAGATTGTAAGGTTCAAAATCGGTAATCCCGATGGCCTCAAGGACGCATTCATCGGTAAAAAACCCGCCGGTAATATCGCGCGCAGGCGCGGTCAGAATCGCATGCGCGGCATCGGCCAGAATATCGGGGGTGCGGGCACGTCCCTGTTCCAGTCCGGGGATCATTTTAAGGGCGGCAGTTTCAATCACGGTGACCGGCCAAAGCGAATTAACCGCAACCCCTTCATCGGCGAATTCCGCTGCCAGACCCAGTGTTACCAAGCTCATGCCGTATTTCGAAATGGTATAGGCGGTGTGATTGGCAAACCATTGCGCCGACAGATTGGGCGGGGGCGACATGGTCAGGATATGCGGATTATCTGATCTCAAAAGATGCGGCAAACAGGCCTGCGCACAGGCAAAACTGGCCCGTGTATTGACCTGATGCATCAAATCAAACCGCTTCATCGGAGTTTGCAAGGTCGGGGTCAGATTGATCGCACTGGCATTGTTGATCAGGATATCAATGCCACCGAACGCCTCGACGGTTTTGGCAACCGCCTCGGCAATCTGATCTTCTTCGCGGATGTCGGTTTTTAGGGCCAAGCCTTTGCCGCCGGCTTCATTAATCTCGGCAACCGCGCTGTGGATTGTACCGGGCAGTTTGGGGTGTGGTTCATCGGTTTTGGCGATCACCGCGACATTTGCCCCATCACGGGCCGCACGCAGGGCGATTTCCTTGCCAATTCCGCGCGATGCGCCGGTGATGAACAGTGTTTTGCCAGCAAGACTAGTCATGGATGTATTTCCCTGAATTCTTTTTATGATTTGCCAAATTGGGGACTGCGTTTTTCAACAAAGGCAGTGACACCTTCGCGGAAATCATCGCTGAGCGAACATTCGGTGAATGATTTGGCCTCTGCGGAAAGTTGATCGCTTAGCGTTGCCTCGGGCGCTGCATTCAGCAATGCCTTGGTCCGGGTGATGGCAGAACGAGGACCCGATGCCAGACGGGCGGCATATTTCGCGGTGGCCGATGGCAATTGATCGGCCGGGACGACTTTGTTGATCAAACCACAGTCATAAGCTTCTTCAGCACTAAACCGATCCCCAAGAAGGGCAATTTCCTTGGCCTTTTTCATGCCGACCAATCGGGTCAGTGAATGGGTCGACCCGCCATCGGGGGATGTGCCGATATGGATATAGGCCAGTGTGAAGACGGTTTCTTCGGCAGCAACCGCAAGGTCACAGGCATTCATCAGACTAATACCAAACCCGGCAACCGCACCTTCAAGCTTTGCCACCACCGGACAGGGCAGGGCGGTGATGCGGATGATGATGTCATGAACGCGGTTGATCATGGTTTCGATCAATGGGCGGGCTTCGGAAGCAGGGGATTGCGCCATCTGATAGAAGAATTTCACATCGCCACCGGCCATAAAGGTACCGCCCGATCCTTCGATGATGACCGCACCGATATTGGCACTGTCAGCTTCGATTTGATCAAGTGCGTCAGACAGACCGGCAATCATGGACTGATCAAGCGCGTTCATTCTGTCCGGTCGATTAAGCGTGATCGTCGCGATCTGATCGGTGATTGATAGCAAGACGGCGTCATTCGATGCCATTTGGTTCCTCCCGCGGGGTTTCACCCGGTTTTTTAGATCGCAAGACGTGCTTCGATGGCACTTTCCATATCGGGCCATCCCGACAGCCAGTCCGGCATCGAAGGCGATGCTTCATCCGTCCCGACCAGACGACAGACTTCATCGGGGGCGACAATGCCATTTGGGCCAACAAACACAGCCTTTACGACACCAAGGGCCAAGGTTTTGCCGCCTGAGACAAAGCGTTGTTCAAGATAAAACCCCTTGTCGTCCCAATAGAGTGCCTGTGTTTCCAGTGCAAAGGACTGAAACGGCTTGATTGCGCGTTTAAACCGCATGGTCGATCCCGAAACCACGGGTTGCCATTTGCGTTTAAACATCTGCTTGGCGATGCCATTGCGCATGATCAATTCGGTACGTCCCAAATCCATCAGGGCGAAATAGCGCGAATTGGTCATATGGACATTGATGTCCAGATCGAACGGCCAGGCCCGGAAACGCAGGCTTGATGGATCCAGCGGATGCAGGCCGGGCCGCAGCATCGACAGGATCACGATACGGATCAGTCGGAAAATCAGGTTCACGACGTTTCCCCGTGTGATGATGCCGATTGGCGATGTTTGCGGCCCGATACCATGATCAGAACAGTTCCTCGTCCAGCGCCATCATGGTCGAAGAACCCGACATGATCTGACTGAACATGGCGCCCGATTGCGGCAAGACCCGTTCCATATAGAATTTGGCCGTGATCAGCTTGGCTTTATAGAACCCGTCCGCATCGTCGTCCTTTTTGGCAAGGGCGATTTCTGCGGTGCGTGCCCACATGAACCCAACCGCAACCAAGCCAAACAGACGCAGGAATTCGGTCGCGGCGGCACCGGCCTCATTCGGGTTTTTCATGCCGCGTTGAGCCAGCTCACCCGTGGCCTGTTGCAGGCGCATAAATGCCTTTGCCAGTGGTTGGACATAGTCGCCAAGCTCACCATTGGAGACATTGGCTTCGATATATTCCTGCACCGGATGGAAGAACCGGCGCAGATAACGCCCGGCCTTGGTCGGCATTTTACGTCCGACAAGGTCAAGTGCCTGAATGCCATTTGTGCCTTCGTAAATCTGGGCAATGCGGGCATCACGGACATATTGTTCCATGCCCCATTCACGGATGTAACCGTGTCCACCAAAGACCTGCACACCAAGGTTGGTATTGTCAAAGCCCCAATCGGTGAACAGCGCCTTGACGATCGGTGTCATGAGCTGAACAAACTCGTCGGCCTCTTCGCGTTTGACCGGATCGGCGTGATGTTTGGCGGTATCAAGCGCACGTGCAACCCACATGCCCATTGCGCGGCAGCCTTCATTGGTGGCCTTGGCGGTTAACAACATGCGCCGTACATCGGGATGGACAATGATCGAGTCAGCAGGTTTGTCTGGTGATTTTGCACCCGTAAGCGCACGACCCTGCAAGCGGTCCTTGGCATAGGCGCGTGCGCCCTGATAGGCGGCTTCACCAAGACCAAGACCCTGAATGCCAACCGACAGGCGTTCCTGATTCATCATGGTGAACATGGCGGGCATGCCCTGATGGGGTTCACCCACCAGATAGCCAACCGCCCCGTCAAAGTTCATGACACAGGTGGCCGATGCCTTGATCCCCATTTTATGTTCGATCGACCCACATTTCACCGCATTGCGATCACCAAGCGATCCGTCATCCCCGACCATGAATTTCGGAACAAGGAACAACGAAATCCCTTTGGTGCCCTTGGGAGCATCGGGCAGTTTTGCCAGAACCAGATGGATGATGTTTTCGGTCAGATCATGTTCACCGGCGGAGATGAAAATCTTCGTCCCGGTGACAGAATACGACCCATCGGACAGCGGTTCTGCCTTGGTTTTGATAATGCCAAGGTCGGTTCCGCAATGTGGTTCGGTCAGGCACATGGTGCCCGCCCAGGTTCCTTCGACCATTTTGGGAAGGAATTTGTCCTTCAATGCATCGGATGCGTGGCCGTGAAGGGCAGCATACGCCCCAAAAGACAGACCGGGATACATGCCAAAGGACAGGTTGGTCGAACAAATCATTTCTTCGACCAAGGCATTCAGCGACTTAGGGGCGCCTTGACCACCATAGGTTGGATCACAGGCAATCCCGGTCCAGCCACCTTCGGCAAAGGTCTGATAGGCTTCCTTAAAACCTTTCGGTGTCGTAATAACCCCGTCATCCCAGTGACAGCCTTCCTCATCCCCGGATCGATTGATCGGGAATAGGACTTCTTCACAGACTTTGGCAGCTTCTTCGAGAACCGCATCGACAACGTCGGGTGTGAAATCCTCGCAACCGGGCATCTGATTGATATCGTTGTAATCAAACAGTTCGGTCAGGACGAAGCGCATATCGCGCAAGGGTGCTTTATATTCAGCCATTTCTATTTCCTCCTGGGCCGTGCCTAGTTGCGCAACGGCTTGCCGGTCAGCAACATATGCTCGACCCGGGCCATGGTGCCTTCGTTACGGACCAGACGCATGAAGCCTTCGCGTTCCAACTCAAGAATGTCATCTTCGGACAATTCTTCGGTCACATCGGTATCGCCACCGGCCAGAACTTTTGCCAGTTCACCGGCAACAACACGGTCGTAATCGGTTGCTTTGCCAAGGCGGTGGAACCCGTCGACCGCCATTTCGAAGGCAACGCGTGCGGATTCACCGGGTAAGCGATAAGTGAATTCTTCGGGCGCCTCATAACCATCGACCATTGCAAGGGCGCGTTCCTTGGCATCGGCCAGCAAACGGTTACGGTTCATGGTGATGCCATCACTTTCACGGAAGAACAGGTTTTCCTTGGCTTCCATGGCCGATTTGGCAACTGTCGCAACCGAGATGATTTCAAACGCCTTGGCACTTGGTGCCATCGGGCCTTTAACGAATTTCGGATTTTCCGCCCAACGACGGATCATTTCCTTACATCCGCCCCAAGCCGGGATCAGGCCAACACCGGGTTCAACAAGCCCGATATAGGTTTCCCCGTGTGCCTGAACCGCATCACAATGCAAAAGGACTTCACAGCCACCGCCAAGGGCAAGACCACTTGGCGCACCAACAACCGGGAAGGGTGAATATTTCAGGGCCTTGTAGGTGTCCTGACCGGTTTCAACCAGATTTTCAATTTCCGGCCATGCGGCGATATTGGCGGCAAACAATGCCAGTCCAAGGTTGGCCCCGGCCGAGAAATTGCTGGCTTCGTTGTAAATCACCATCGCCTTGAACTGCTTTTTGACAGTCCGGATCGATGTTTTGATCGCGCCAAGAACATCGCCATCAAGGGCATTCATCTTGGTATGGAATTCAAGGCAGGCAACACCGTCACCAATATCCCAAAGCGATGCCGCGCGGTTGCCCACCACCGGTTCGGATTTGCGTTTGATGTCTTCAAGCAGAATGACGCCATCCGGGCGGGTGACTTTGGCGTAGGTGCCGTCAAAACCAAGATAGAACAGATCGCCGTCTTCGACTTTGTAGAATGATTTGCCTGCGGCCTTTTTCAGCAATGGCGGGATTTCAACACCGTCTGCTTCAAGCATGGCAATCAGCGCATCAACACCAATCGCATCAATCAGTTCAAACGGGCCGGTTTTCCAAGCATAGCCAAGCTTCATCGCATCATCGACATCGACAATGGAATTGGCGGCAACTTCGGCAATGAAGGCAGCATAGGCGAGGGTCTTACCCATGACAGCGCGGCCATATTGACCACCCTTGTCGGTTGCTTCCATCATCTTGCGCGGGTCTTTACCTGCAGCGCGGACGCTTGAAACGCGGGCTTTTTCCGATGGGGAAAAATCACTGGTTTGCAGATCAACCGATTCCTTGACCTTTTGGCCGCCTTCGCGGTTCAGGCGGTAAAACCCGCCTTTGCCTTTGCGCCCGGTATAGCCATCAGCAATCAGTTTACTGACCAGTTCGCTTTCGCGGTAAATCGCGTGGAACGGATCGGATTTATCCAAAAGGCCCGCCATGCTTGATTGCACATGGGGCATCAAATCCAGACCGACCAGATCCATCAAGCCAAACACGCCGGTTTTTGGAATGCCAAACGGGCGGCCAATGACGCTGTCGGCTTCTTCGACGGTCAGTTTGCGGTCGACCGCCTCGGTCATGGCAGCCTGAATCCAATAGACCCCAAGACGGTTGGCGATAAAGCCGGGTTCGTCATGGCAGGTCACACAGGTCTTGCCCATTTTGCGATCAGCAAAATCGGCAATCATGTCAATGACGCCTGTACGGGTTACATCACACCCAACCAGTTCCAACAGACGCATATAGCGCGGCGGGTTGAAGAAATGGGTGATAATGAAGTCCTGAGCGAACGTCTTATCCATGCCATTGATCAGGGTCGCGAGCGGAATGGTCGATGTATTTGATGAAATCACCGATCCCTTGGCGCGAACCGCATCGATCTTACGGTAAAGGTCCTGTTTGATATCAAGGCGTTCAATGATCGCTTCAATGATCCAGTCACATTTGGCAAGCTTATCAAGGTCATCCTCGATATTGCCGCACGTGATCAGTTTTGCGACCCGTTTGGACATGAACGGGGCCGGATCGGTTTTAAGCATTTTGGCAACCGCACCCTCGGCAACCGCATTGCGGTTTTTTGCCCCTTCGGGAACGATATCAAGCAACAGGACCGGAGTCCCCGAATTGGCGATATGGGCAGCGATCGAAGCCCCCATAACACCGGCGCCGATGACGGCGACCTGTTTGATGTTGGTCATTACATCGCCTCCAGAATGGTCGCGATCCCCTGACCCCCGCCAATACATTGCGAGGCAAGGGCATATTTGCCGCCATCACGTTTCAAAATGGCCGCTGCCTTGCCAACAATACGCGCACCTGTGGCACCCAGCGGATGGCCAATGGCCAACGCACCCCCATCAATATTGACCTTGGCACTGTCCAGACCAAGATCGGACATGCTTGCGATGGCTTGTGACGAGAACGCTTCGTTCAATTCGGTCACATCAATATCAGAAGCAGACAGACCTGCGCGGGACAGGGCTTTTTTCGATGCGCCAACCGGGCCGATGCCCATGATTTCCGGAAGACAGCCATCAACCGCAACCGACTTGATGCGGGCAAGCGGTGTCAGGCCATGTTTCTTCGCATAGTCTTCTGAGCAAACCAGAACAGCAGATGCCCCGTCGGTCAGCGGTGAAGACGTTCCGGCGGTGACAACGCCGTCGGCCTTAAATGCCGGTTTTAAATCAGCAAGGCTTTCGGCGGTGGTTTCAGCGCGGATGCAGCCATCTTCGGAAACCACACCGTCTTTGGTCTGGATCGGAATGATTTCATCGGTGAATTTGCCAGCAGCTTGCGCGGCACCGGCCCTTTTATGGCTTTCAACCGCAAATGCTTCCTGATCACCACGCGACAGGCCGTATTTGGCGGCCACGTTTTCGGCGGTATCGCCCATACCCATATAGGCTTCAGGCATTTCTTTATAAAGGTCCGGGTTCGGCAGCGGGTTAAAGCCCATCATCGGAACACGGGTCATGCTTTCAACGCCGGCACAGATGAAAACATCGCCGGCACCAATGGCAATCGCGCCCGCAGCCTGATGGATTGATTGCATTGATGATCCGCAGAACCGGTTAACAGTTACACCAGCAACCGAGCGCGGCAGACCTGCCAAGAAGGTGATAAGGCGGGCAACGTTGAAACCCTGTTCGCCTTCGGGGAAGGCGCAACCAAGGATCAGATCTTCAACGTGGTTGGGATCAATGCCGGTCTTCTCAACCAGACCTTTGACAACCTGTGCTGCCAGATCGTCAGGACGAACCTTGGCAAGCGCACCTTTGCGGGCCGGGGTGAATGGCGACCGGACATATCCGGCAATTACGGCGTTGGTCATGACTGTGTCTTCCTTCCTGAGCTGTCCTCGTGCCCGATATCGTTACGAAACCGGATCGAGTACTTTTTCTTTAAGCGCATCAACCGATTGCTGTTCGATTTCGCGTAATTCATCCAACGTGACGTCCAGCGCCTGGCGTTGTTCTTCCAGATCGGCAATCCGTTCCCTGACACGCCCCAGCAACATTTTGATCTGTTCTGCCTGGGTTGGGTCCGCGCCATAAAGATCGAGATAATCGGCAATCTCTTTCAGGCTGAACCCAAGTCGCTTGCCCCGCAAAATGAGAAGCAGTTTGGCGCGATCTTGGCGGGTATAAACCCGTGTGGTCCCGGCACGCTGCGGGTTCAAAAGCCCTTTTTGCTCGTAAAACCGGATCGTGCGCGGCGTAATTCCAAGATCGTCGGCCAATTCGGGAACAGTATAGAACTGGTCGTCAAGTTTGGTCATATTTCGCCCCTTATCGTATATATTTTTATCTTAACGTCAATTAGTTTACGTTAACGTCACATAATTTTTTCAGTGTGTGTGATGTGACGCTAACGCATTGTAACTAAGCTTTTTTTCCTTCACGTTTTTGGCGTTCTTCCTCGACCAATTCTTTTTTCGACAATTTGCCGACCATGGTTTTAGGAAGTTCTTCCCGAATTTCGATTTCTCGCGGCATCTCGATTCTTGAAATCTTGTCATCAAGAAATGAGCGAAGATCTTCGGAAGTCACATCTGTGACGCCGTCTTTCAGGCGAACAAACGCCTTTGGGGCTTGTCCGCGATATTGGTCGGGCACCCCGATACAGGTTACCTCGGCAATTTGATCGTGCAAATAAAGGGCTTCTTCAATTGCGCGGGGATAAACGTTGTATCCGCTGCACAAAATGACATCCTTTAGGCGATCAACCAGGAACGTATAGCCTTGATCATCCTGATAACCGACATCACCGGTGCGGAGCCAGCCATCGACAAATGTCTCTTGGGTGGCGGCATCGTTTTGCCAGTATCCGGTCATGACTTGCGGGCCGCGAACGCAAACTTCGCCTTTTTCACCAAGCGGTACGGTTTGGTCAGGGCGGTCCAATGACCGAATTTCAATTTCACTACCGGGCATTGGAATCCCGATGGAGCCTTCTTTGTTTTCACCCTTCACCGGGTTGCAGGTACAAACCGGGCTGGCTTCGGTCAGGCCATAGCCTTCGACAACTTTGGAGCCGGTAATTTCCTCGAACCGATGTTTGACTTCTACCGGCAAAGGCGCGCCGCCAGAAATACAG
Organism: Thalassospira lucentensis; assembly: GCF_050516545.1. Lineage (GTDB taxonomy): Bacteria > Pseudomonadota > Alphaproteobacteria > Rhodospirillales > Thalassospiraceae > Thalassospira > Thalassospira lucentensis_C. Next base: position 4,003,031 of record NZ_CP191544.1, read on the forward strand.
CATCCGATATGGGACAGGTCATGTTTGGGTGTTTCTGGTGAATTATTGATCGCGGTATAGATCGTTGGCACACCGGGGAAGATGGTTGCCTTTTTCTTATCAAGCGATTTCAACAAAGCGCCCAATTCAAACCGCGGATGCAAGACAAGTTCAGCACCGAGATTGATCGAGGTATTCAGGGCAACCGTCATCGCAAAGACATGGAAAAACGGCAAAACGCACAGGGTGACTTCGTGACCCGGATTGGCGTCTGGCATCCATCGGGTCAGTTGATCGACATTTGCACTTAGATTGGCATGGGTCAGCATTGCCCCTTTGGGCCGGCCGGTCGTACCACCAGTATATTGCAATACGGCCAGATCATTGACGTTGACGTCAACCACTGTGTTAATCGGTTTGCAGCCTATCACACGTGAATAGGGAATGTGACGAAGGTCGGTCGGAACGTCGGCAAGCTCACTTCGTTTAAACAGCGAGAACAGAACGCTTTTGACCGGCGGTAAAATGTTGCTCATTTCGCAGACGACAATCCGCTTAAGGCAGGTTTCATCCAGACAGGCCGCGACCTTGGGGTAAATCTGTTTGAGGTTTAAGGTCACCATCAGGCGACAGCCGGAATCCTCAATCTGATAGGCGATTTCACGTTTGGCATAGAGCGGGTTGAAATTAACCACAACCCCACCGCATTTCAGAATCGCGTAGTAACACACCACGTAATAGGGCGTATTGGGCAGGCACAGACCAACCTTGTCACCTTTGCGGATGCCAAGTTGCTTGAAGCCTTCAGCCGCGCGATCAATCTGATCACTGATCGTTTTGTAATCATAGATCCGGCCAAGAAAATCAATGCATGGACGCAGCGGAAATCGTGCGGCGGCCTGATCGAAAATCTCGTGCACTGGACGGGTATGAATGGGGGTGCTGAAATCAACGCCATTCATCAGGGTCGGTGCATCTTGAACGTTTGCTTTATTCACTTGCGTTAACTCCATTACGTTAACGTCACCTTGCGGGCAAAAAAAAGAACCCGGTCGGGGTAGCAACCGCTACCCCGCGCCGCGATAGTATAGCAGATCAGAACTTGAAGTTCGCCTGCAGAGCGATGATGTCGACATGGGCCTCGTAGTCGGCTCGGAACGTGCCAAGCGTGGAAGTCGTGTGGTCAACGCGAGCTTCATCGGCAAATATATGAGTGTAGCCGAGGCTGACCATTGCCCAATCGGAAACCTGATAAGAGGCTCCCAATGATGTCCAGTAACGGTTTGAATCAGGGAGGCGAACATTACGGTACTGGGTTTTGATGGGCGTTTCGTCAAATGCAATGCCACCGGTGAATGCCCAGTTTTCATCGTGCTGGTATCGGGCACCAAGCGAACCGAACCATGCACTGCCCCATTTGTATTCGTCGGAACTAGAATCGGAGGTCGTAGACGCTGCGTTCGTCAAACCATCAAAATTGAAGGTTAATGTGTCAATAGTGTTCCAATTGGTCCACTGTGCATCCGCCATTACCGTCCATTGTTCATCTAGTTTCTGAGCGACGCCAAATGTAATTGACTCGGGGGTTGCGACGGTTGCTGTCGCATTTCTATCTACATAAGGTGCTGCGAAACCTTCAGCTGCGCTGTCGAAGTCGATTTTACCTTTTAGGTCGTGTTCAACTTCGGAAACATAAGATAAGCCAAACGTCGTGGATGGGGTCATTTCCCAGTTAATGCCAGCGGTCCAGCCATAATCAAGGGAGTCCCCGCTAACTTTACTGCTGCCTTCGCCTGCGCCAGCAAGGTTATCCACTGCTTTTGAAAGTTCAGCGTCCATATACTGGATCTGAGGTCCTGCACCGATCGACAAACCATTATCAAAACGATATGCCAGAACAGGTTTCATGTTTATGGTCTTGATTGAAGACGTCGTACCGTAAAACCGACCTGCAAAATCACCCTCATAATCCGTCACGAGGCCCCAAGGCGAGGTGATTGAAATTCCGAGGTTCAATTGATCATTGAGCTTCCAAACAGCATGGGCGTTTGGGACGATTGCATCATTAGCCATGTCCTCGTCGCTCGGGCTGCTAAAGTTCTGCCCATTGTTTAGGGTGCCCCCGGATGCAGATACATTTTTTGCCTTGGCAACGGGCCTGATCACTGTAAGACCGGTGCTGTATGTGGTTTCATCATACTGACCGACGGTTCCCGGGTTGTAGGACATCGTCGAAGCATCGGTCGAAAGTGTCGACATACCGGCAAAACTTGAACCCTGAAGCGTGCCACTGGTTTCACGGACCTGAAAACCCGACGCATGTGCGGTGCCGACACTGGCAAGTGCGCACAAAAGTGCCGTACCCGAAGCAGCCCCCCACAGGCAGCCTTTCTTGAACTGAGACATCTGTTTCTCCCTTAATCTTTAAACGTTTCAAATTCCCGATTTAAAACGCCCGCTTCCTAGTGTTGAAGGGCAATCGCATCGACCCTGATAAAGTCGATGTCGTAACCCTTTCGTTTGAAACTGGTTTTAAGCAGTTTTCCGTCCGTACCATACCAAAGGTCACGTTCGACATCGCCGGACATGACATAATGGGTCGCCGGTGTTTCCCGGTTTTCGACCATCAGTTTTTCTGTGCTGACCTTTCTGGTTTGAACTGCGTAAGGTTCGGCATCAATGACGCTATAGAGATTGGTTTTGCGCGTAACGTCTTCAAGCCACAAGGTAAGTGGCCAGGCCCCGTCACAGGCATCACGTTTCCCGACACCTTTTCCGGCAAGTTGATAGCAACCGTCCTGGTAACTCGCCTGATAGGTGTAGTGTGTGCTGTCATCGTTGGTGGTGGTATCGACAGACATCAACGCATCGCCATCCCAGTTTTCGGTGCGTTGATGGTCGTAATGGAATTGCAAAAACAGCACGCGGACATCGGTCAGTGTTTCAACCGTGACCGTGCGTTTGTTGGCTGTTTGAGTGATTTCGACTTTCTCATAGCCGATCGGTTCCCCGTCCTTCAGGACGCGGAAATTCAGGATTTCACCTGCATATGCCGTTGATAAAACGGCACATTGGGCAAAAAGACCGGTTATTGCGGCCGATACGGTGCGTTTTAGGACGCTTTTCCGCATGTTTCCCCCGTAGAACGGATCAGTTTGGCATTGTCAGTCCAGCATGGATGACAATTTCGCCGCTACTCCCATGGATCCTTTGATCTTCAATTTGCCCAGTGTGAAGGCAAGCATCGGATCAAGTTTTCCAGCGATCAGTTTTTCGAGGTTGGCTTTCTTGATTTTAAGAATGCAATCCGCATCAGAGATATCGTCATCACTGATTTCCGGTTCATCACCGGTGGCATCAATCACGATATGACCGTCATCTCCGCAATCAAATGCGACGACAGCATTCAGGCCGCGAAGTTGCGGCAGCTTTTGTTTTACGGTGTCGAGGATGTCATCCACGAACGCCTCCCTCATTCAGATGTTGTTTTTTTTATGTTGTGATCTGACTGTAATAGAAAGTGACGTTAACGTAAACTAAATTACTAAAGCGAAACTATAGCGACTAATAAGGCATTGAAATAAAGAAATTTTAAGTTGTGAAACCATTCGAAAAAGGCACAAAAAATCCCGGATCAACCGGGGCTCATGCGGGGTCAATTCCAAAATTCGATGCACCAGATTAAGCATGGTGTTGTGGGCTGGTTTCTCCAAGATTTCTCAACGAAGGTGATCGGACGAACGACGGATTTCGGCAGTTTTCGGCCAATCTTGACCGCTAGATAACATCAAGGGCAGTAACGCCGTTGTGCATTTTTCAGTTGCGGGTTGGCCGAAGGGAATCGTTTTTGCGCGACTCCGAAATAAGCACGCGAACGGTTTTCGCTTTGACGGCTTTCAAGATAGCCTGATGTGGGCACGATCATCCTGACGAAGCTTTCACCTTTGCCGGGATGGCGCGGATGTCGTGCTTTATTCTTTTCGGGCTTGCTCATTCTCATGCAGGATATAGCCAGCACCGGTCCCGATAGCGCCGCCAATAACCGCACCGCAGGTCACACATCCACCGGTTATGACCGTGCCAACAACCCCGGCACCGGCACCAATGGCCGCCCCGCTTAGCATTCGCTGGTTCCGGTCATTCAAACCGCTACATGCGGAAACCCCCAACGTACTGGCAATCGCGATAACCATGGCGACCTGTCGCATTTTCCATACCCTTTCGATCCGTATCCACCGCAGACCATAGGTTGGCCTGTGCCGAGGGATGAGAGCCTGAAGGGGAAATACGAAAGGGGTTTGGCGATATTGGGGGTTCTTTCGGGCAGATAGGGCGATAAAAAGGCGCCAATCCCGCACGTATATGGAATTGTCGCCCTTTTAGCGGCCATTAAACGTGATTTGCGGGAAATTAATCTTCAAATGTTCCGCGCAACAGACGTTCTTTGCCAATCATGGCCGGTTTGCCGCGCGCAATGACCGTATCTGGGGCCAACCCGTCATCAAGGATGAGAATATCGGCATCAAAGCCGGATTTGATCTGTCCCTTGTGGTTATCAAGCCCCAACATCCGGGCCGGATTGATGGTGATTGGGGCAAGGGCGGTTTCGAGATCAAGTCTTTCTGTTTCCACGAGATCGGCAAATTCACGCCCGATGGTGTCAAACCCGGCAACACTCAGCCCGATCATTGTCCCATTGGCATCAAAATCAGGAAGCGATCCATTGCCATCCGATGTCATGGAAATACGATCAATCGTGACACCATCGCCAAGGCATTCTGCAATGCCCTTGGATGTTTTAACTGCGCCGCCATCCTGCGGTTCGGCATCAATGCCGGTGGTGAAATCGATATTGCCACCACGCTTTGCCCAATCCTTGGCAACATCCAATAAAGCACGTCTTCTGTTCACATGGGTCGGGATGAATTGGCCTATCGGGATTTCGGTTTGATCAATCACAGCCCACAGTGGATCAAAATGCCCGGTTCCATCGCCAAGATGGACAACAACCGATCCTGCCTTGCCCGATGTCATCCCCCCAATGCGAGACTGTGATGCAATGCGCGCGATTTCATCAACCGTGCTTTGACTGCTGCGATGATCCGAGATCGCCGTTTTCAGGCCAATACAGGCATCCAGAAACGTGACGTCATCAACGATATTGCCGGTCAGGGTCGGGGATGGGACGCGGTAGCCACCGGTAAAGAACCAGGCCGATATACCTTCACTCCGCAATGCTTTGGTCTTGGCATAAAGCGACGCGATATGGCGGGTGGCGCCATCCGTACCCAGCAAACCGCACACCGATGTAATGCCCGCTTCGATCAGTTTGCCAACCGCGACTTCGGGTGTGCGGGTGGCAAATCCGCCTTCGCCGCCGCCGCCAATCAAATGGGCATGGCCATCAATAAAGCCCGGAACAGTGGTTTTGCCGCCAAGGTCGATGACGTGAAGATCGGCTGGAACAGAAATGACCAGATCAGGGGCAATGGCGATGATTTTGTCATGACAGATCAGGATATCGTTCAGGCCAAGGGGTGTGGGGGCGAAAACATTGGCGTTCTTTAACAGCAGAAACATTATTTAAAACCGTAACTTGCAGGAAATGTGTGTTGGTTTGCGTGGTGGCGCATATGCGCATCATAGCGATAGTTCATTTCCGTTGAAACGGTTCTGGCAAGCAGATAGCTTTGCAGGCAAATAAAGCAGGACGTCATCCTGCGCCACCAAAAGGAAACGTTATGAGCTTTACCGCCTGGTTGTCCGTTGCAACCATTTGTGTTCTTGGCGCAATGACGCCGGGACCCAGTCTGGCGGTTGTGTTGCGTTATTCTGTCGGGCAGTCCCGCCAAGCCGGGTTTGCCTGTGCCGTGTCGCATGGTTTGGGGATCGGCTTTTATGCCGTCATCACCATGACCGGGCTTGGCATTTTATTTCAAACCGTTCCGGTGTTTCACAATGCGGTGAGTATTCTTGGGGCGATCTATCTGATCTGGCTTGCCATCAAGGCATGGCGGGCCGCAGGGGCAGGTGCGAAGTTTAATGTCGACGGCGCTAATGCGTTTTCGGGATCATTGTTCCAAGCCGCCCGCGACGGGTTCATGATTGCGTTTCTAAACCCCAAGATCGCCCTTTTCTTCCTTGCCCTGTTTAGCCAGTTTGTATCGCCCGAATTCGAATGGAGCAGCAAATTCCTGCTGGCCTTTACCGCAGCAGCGATTGATGCGGCATGGTACTGCCTTGTGGCGATTGGATTGTCGCACGGGGCTGTCCTGCCATGGTTGCGCGATCATGCAGGATGGATTGAACGGATCATTGCGATTTTGTTCGTACTTGTCGCGCTGCGTGTTCTTTGGGGGCTGAGTGCGATATAGACCGACGATGTCAATTTTGATCAATACTTGATCCACCAAACCAGATTTCATACGTGCCACCACCACGGATTAACATGGGTCACACCAGACCCAAACGGAGCCATCCGATGACTGAGAAGACTGCCCCACATGCCGCGCCCAACATTGATGCCGGGCGCGGGTTTAACCGCCTTGGCGCGCATATCTGGTTTTTAATCGCGATCCTGCTTTTGGCGGCCAATATGCGCGGCAGCATCGTCGGGCTTGGCCCGCTTGCCGAAATTATCGGAACGGACCTGTCGCTTTCGGGGACGGAACTTGGTCTGTTAACCACCTTGCCGGTGCTTAGTTTTGGTGTCTTGTCCATTTTTGCCCCGCGATTGGGGCAGCGTTTCGGGATTGAGGCAACTTTGCTTGCGATGTTGCTGTTTATCGCGGTCGGGCAGGGGCTTCGCGCCAGTGGTGCTTATGACATCATGGTGATCGGGACGATCATTCTGGGCGCTGCAATTGCGGTCATGAATGTGCTGACACCGTCATTGGTGCGGCGCAGTTTTCCAACGCATGTGGCGTTGGTTACCGCCCTTTATACCTTTACCATGTCAACCGGTGCGACGGTCGCGGCATTCGTTTCTATTCCGATACGAAATGCGGCGGATGGCGATTGGCGCTGGTCGCTTGGTGTTTGGGCGGTGTTTGCCGCGATTGCTTTTGTCTGCTGGTTGCCGATGCTGCGCTATCGTCATAAGACGGTGCCACCATCGCCGATTGCGCAAATATCGCTGTGGAAAAATGTCGAAGCATGGTGGCTTGCCCTGTTTTTCGGGTGCCAGTCGTTGATGTTTTATACCGGCACAGCATGGGTCGCCAAAGTCTTCATCGATCACGGAATTTCCGAGGCCGAAGCCGCGACTCTTTTGACCGTGTTTAACGTTTTTGGTATTCCGGCGGCCTTTGCAGCCCCCCTGATCTATTCCAAGTTTCGCAATAAAAAACTTGCGATGCTTGTCTTGCATATTCCGTTGATTATTGCGGTTCCCGGATTTGTCTTTGCCACCACGGAATTGCCGTATCTTTGGGCGGTGTGTCTTGGCCTTGGTCAAGGCAGCATGATCAGTATTGCCCTGACCTTGGTGGGGATGCGCGGTGCTGATCCGCAAACATCGGCCCGGCTTTCGGGCATGGCCCAATCGGTGGGGTATTTGTTTGCTGCCATTGGTCCGGTGCTGTTTGGCGCCCTTCACGATCTTTTGGGCGATTGGCAGGTTGCGCTTTATTTCCTGTTTGTCGTCGTTGCAATCCAGCTAGTCGCTGCGATGCGTGCGGGATCGGCGGAAAAGATCGGCGGAAACTAGCGGCATAATCAACCAGACAGATAGGTTTCTAACCAAAAGGCTGCATTCCGGAACTTGGAATGTGGCCTTTTTCACATCATGGAACCTTGGAACGGGGAGATCGCATCTCCGGTGTAATTATGCAGTTGACTTGCATTCTCATTTTCTTATAGGAATGCAAATCATTATTAGTATTAAAAAGAAATTGGACAAGGAGTTTGCGATGCCTGACATCGCAGCCAGACCGGAACAGACCGGAAAAGCCGATCAGCCAAGACAGATACAGGTGGAAGAATTGATGAGGGATGACCGCGAAGTCATCATTCTTCATCAAGGGGACGAATACCGCCTTCGTATGACGTCAAACAACAAACTAATTCTGACCAAATAAGGCGTCAAAACGACGCCACACCATCAAATCTGACCAGATTTGCCAGCCAGCGCGCCAGTGCCTCCCTGCACAAGCCAGCCAGCCAGCCGAAATCGGTAAAAGCTGCCTTACAGGGGAAAATCTATGGTTCGAGCCATCTCTGCGCGCCTGCTTTTGGCGACAGTATCCACAATTGCACTTAGCGTCGCGGCACATGCCCAGGAAGCGGCAGATACATCTGCGACCAATGCGAAAAACGTTACCGGAACTGAAGAACTGCCCGTTGCGGAAACTGTGGTTGCACTTGATGCGATCACGATCACCGCGAACAAGCTGGAAACATCGGCAATTGATGCACCGGCATCGATTTCGATTGTCGATCAAGAAGAACTGGAACGTCGCCAGCCTTCTGATCTGAGTGACATTTTGCGCGGCATGCCAGGTGTCGAAATTTACGGCGGTCCAAGAAGTACGGTTCAGGAACCGATCATTCGTGGTCTGACTGGGGATCGGGTTGTTGTCCGGGTAGATGGTGCGCGTGCCAACATGAGTGTTGGTCACAAAGGGCGCTTTTTCTTTGATCCCGAAGTTTTGAAATCTGTGGAAGTTTATCGCGGTGCGGCGTCAACGATGCAGGGTACGGGCGCACTTGGCGGGGTGATTGCCCTGACCACCAAGGATGCCGATGATCTTCTTGATCCGGGTCAGAATATCGGTGCGCGTGTGAAGGTGGGATATGCCAGTGTCGATCACGGGCTGACAACGAACGGCATGGTCTATGGTCGCCCGTCAGACAATACCGACATTCTTGCCAGTGTAACCCGCGAAAGCACGGGAAACTTTGAATCCGGGGATGGCGACAAGCAACCTTACACCGATGATGATTACATCAACGGGTTGTTCAAAGGCGGGGTCGACATCAATGATGCAAACCGTCTGACCCTTACCTTGCAGCGCTATAGCGATGATCACCAATTGCCGGCGGCACCCGATAGCGGTGCTGCTGTTAACGCCACCAGCAACTTTCTTGTAGATCGCGAAAGCGAAGAAACATCGTTGGTCCTTGGCTACAGCTATCGGGATTCCAGCAATGACTGGGTTGATGCAAAGCTTAATGCCTATGGCATGCGGACTGATCTGGATGAAAAGCGCGTCAGCGATGGTCGCCATGATGAACGCACCCTTGATACCATCGGGCTTGATGGCAATAACACGTCACGGTTTGATCTGGCCGGTCGCGATCTCGCGGTAACAATTGGCGGCGAGCTTTATCAGGATTCACAGGAAGGTCGCCGCAACGGGGTTGCCGTATCCAACCTGTTCCCGGATGCCGATATGGTGATTTATGGCCTGTATGTCGACAACAATCTGGCGCTAACGGATGCGCTTGATGTCACGGCGGGTGTGCGGTTTGATTCATACGATCTGTCTGCTGACGGACAACGTTCGCGCGAAGACAGTGCGATCTCGCCCCGTTTCTCGGCAAGCTATCGGGTGACATCGTGGATGCAGCCCTATGTCAGTTATGCCGAGGCCTTCCGTGCACCGGCCATGACTGAAATGTATGCAAGCGGCTATCACTTCCCCGGCAACAATTTTGTCGCGAACCCCGATCTTGAAGCTGAAAAAGCCAAGACGTGGGAATTCGGGACCAATTTCAAGTCGGACAACCTGCTGAGCGCAGGTGATGCCTTCCGTGCCAAGGTTGCCTATTTCCAGAACGATATTAGCGATTATATCGAGCAACAAGGCGCTGTTATGGGCAGTGCGGAAACCAAAAGTGTGAACGTCCCGGAAGCGCAGATCGAAGGGTTCGAAGCGGAACTGTCCTACGATACGGGCGTTGTTTTTGCCGGACTAGCCGGGTCGCGTATTCGCGGTGAAAACACGCAAACAGGTGCAAATCTTTCAAACATTCCTGCCGACAAGGTTTCGGTTTCTGGTGGATATCGCTTTGTTGACGTCGGTGTCGAGCTTGGCGGACGGGCAAACATGGTTGACCGACTGACCCGGATTGCTTCGGGTGACGAGGTTCCGGGATATGCAACCTTCGATCTTTTTGCCAGCTGGGATGCAAGCGAAACCCTGCCCGGGCTGACGGTGAATGCCGGGATCGATAACATTCTCGATCATAACTATCAGACGGCTGACAACGGCCTGTATGAGCCGGGTCGCAACGTAAAAATCTCCGCAAGCATGAAATTCTAGGTCACGGGGTCAGGCGATGCAGCTTCTGCATCGTCTGGACCACCGGATCTTTATTGAGAGGTAAAGAAACGCCATGAGTGAAAATAATTTTAAAACCCCGTCTGAAGCCTGGGCCGCATTTTCTGCAGGTGAGGCAACAGGATATGCCGTTGATATCGCAGCCGAGCTTGGCCTGAGTGAAGGTGAATTGGTCGCATCAGGTGTTGGTGGCAACGTTACCCGTCTTGATGCCGATTGGGGTGATCTGATCAAGCGTCTTGAGGGCCTTGGCGAGGTCAAGATCCTTACCCGCAATCCGAGCGTTGTTCATGAAAAAATCGGAACATTCGGCAAGGTCGGCATCAATGGTGAAATGGGTCTGGTTCTGAACGGAGATGTGGATTTGCGCCTGTTCCTTGGGCACTGGGGCCATGGGTTTGCCGTTGAAACCAACAACCCGCGTGCAGGTCGCCGCCGCAGCATCCAGTTCTTTGATCACGAAGGTAAAGCCATTCACAAGGTCTTCCTGACGGCAGAGTCGATTGATGCGGGCTATGACGCGCTGGTCGCTGAATTCAAGGCAGAAAATCAGACACCGGGTATCGAAACCCTGCCGCCATTGCCCAAGTCGGTCACGCGAAAAGATGACGAGGTTGACGTAGAGAACCTTCGGGCACATTGGCGCAAGATGATGGATGTCCATCAGTTCCACGGATTGCTGAAAGATTTCAATGTTGGACGTCAGCAGGGCATGCGTCTTGTCGGCCCAGAATTTGCCGAACGCCTTGGCAATGAGTCACTGAAAACCATGTTGGAAAAGGCATCCGAAAGCAGCCTGCCGATTATGGTGTTTGTCGGCAATAGCGGGGCGATCCAGATCCATACCGGTCCGGTGAAAAACATCCGTGAAATGGGTGACTGGATCAATGTTACGGACCCGCGTTTCACCCTGCATCTGCGCATGGATATGATTGCCGAGGCATGGATTGTAAGGAAGCCGATCCGCGAAGGTGTTGTTACCACGGTCGAGCTTTATGATTCTGATCTGAACAATTTTGTCATTTTCTGTGGCGAGCGTCCGCCAAAGGAATCTGAGAACCCGGCATGGCAGGCATTGGCCGAAAGCCTTCCGCGTTTCGATGCCGCACTGCAAGCAGTTGCGGAGTAGTCGATGCAGCACCGTTTCATCATCTTTTTAATCGCCCTGACCGGTTTTATCGGTTTTGGGGTGCCAAGTTTTGCCGCCGATCGTCCCAGCCGCGTTATCACGGTTGGGGCACCGGCGACTGAAATTGTCTTTGCCCTTGGGGCGGGCAACAGTGTGATTGCAACAGATACCACCAGCACGCGGCCAGAACCGGTTCCTGATCTGCCCAAGGTCGGTTATATGCGGCAATTGGCCTCCGAAGGCATCATCAGTCTGCAACCCGATCTGATCGTTGTGGTCGAAAAAGCCGGTCCGGACACGGTGCTGCAGGAACTTGACGGTCTTGGAATACCAATTCTCAAATTGCCGTCCCTTGATGAAATGAAAAACCTTCCGGCTGCAATTGCCCTTGTCGGGGATGCGCTGGGACGTCCGGACGAGGCAGCCGCCCTTGGCCGTAAGGTTCAAGATGACAATTCAAATCTGGGCGGGGCTTCTGCCGATCCGCGGCCAAGCATCGTCTTCTTGATGGCGGTCGGGCATGGACAACCGCTTTCAGGTGGGAACCATACGACTGCCAACGAAATCATTGGTCTGATTGGTGGGGAAAACACCATGGCGGCCTTTGATGGTTACAAGCCGGTTTCACCAGAAGTGATTGCATCTGATCGATCAGATTATGTTCTGATCGCGCAATCGACCATTGATGGTCTGGGTGGTCTCGATGGTTTGAAAGCGCATCCTATTCTGGGCCTGAACAAGGCCGTTGCCACAGGTAACGTCTTGTCGGTTTCGTCTTCGACGATTCTGGGTTTCGGGCCGGAATCCGCATCGGAAATTCGCCAGATTGCTGAAACACTGCATCAAAAAGAACAGGGGCAGTGAGCGCGTGAAGCAGATGGTGACATCGTTTCATAATCATGTGCCGATCCGTGGGCCGGTTGTGGTTTTGATTCTTCTGATGTTTGGCTTGATTGCCGCGGCGATTGTTTCACTTGGCACAGGTGGTGCGGCAATCGCATGGGGGGATGTGGTCGGTCATCTCGCCCATCGCGTCGGTTTTACCGGTACAGGCATTGATGCGTTTGACGCACGTGTGCTTGATACGTTGCGCCTGCCGCGCATCTTGCGCGCGATTGTGATTGGCGCCGGGCTTGGACTTGCCGGGGCTGTTATGCAAAGCCTGTTTCGCAATCCGATTGCCGATCCCGGTATCATCGGGGTGTCGGCCAGTGCTGCCTTGGGGGCGGTGGCGATGATTGTGGCAGGGCACATCATTCTGGGAAGTTATTATCCGGTTGTTGGACCCTATGGTGTGCCGGTTGCGGCCTTTGGCGGTGCTGTTTTGGCGACCGGTATTATCCGGGTTTTATCGCGTCAGGATGGTCAGACAGATGCGGCAATCATGTTGCTGATCGGGGTCGCGATCAATGCCATCGCCTTTGCCGGGGTCGGTGTCTTTACCTATATGGCTGACGATGCCCAATTGCGCAGTCTGACATTCTGGCAGATGGGGGCTTTGTCGGGAAATGGTCCGGCCGATACACCTGCCTTGGTCGTTATGACTGGCGGTATTTTGTATCTGCTAGGGTTGGGAACGCCACTGAACCTGTTTTTGCTGGGCGAGGCCGAAGCACGCCATCTTGGTGTCGAGGTTGAGCATCTTAAACGCAGGGCAACGGTCGTTACCGCACTTGTGGTTGGGGCGGCAGTTGCCGTGTCAGGCATTATCGGCTTTGTCGGATTGGTCGCGCCGCATCTGGTGCGCTTGGTAACGGGGCCGGATAATCGCTATGTCCTGCCGGCATCGGCAATATGTGGTGCGATCATTCTGACCTGTGCGGATGCGGTGGCCCGGATCATTGTTCTTCCGGCGGAATTGCCGATTGGTTTGGTCACCGGGATTGTCGGGGGGCCATTTTTCCTTGGGCTTTTGATGCGCGAAAAGAAAAGGCGTCGGTTATGAGCCTGATTGCGGACAACATCAGTTTTGTGGCCCGCGGGCGTCATCTTTTGCGCGATATTTCTGTTGCGGTGGAACCGGGCAAAGTTCTTGCGGTGTTGGGGCCAAACGGGGCCGGAAAATCGACCTTGCTAAAGGTTCTTGCCGGCGAGCTTTATGCCGCTCAAGGCACTGTAACCCAGAATGGACGGGATATTTCGGGTATCCCTGCAATGCAATTGGCGCAAGAACGGGCGGTAATGCCACAGGCAGCCTCTATGACATTCCCGTTTGTCGTGCGCGACGTCGTTGCTTTGGGGCGGTCGCCTTTTCGTAAGCTATCAATAAGGCAACTTGATCAGCAATTGGTTCGACGTGCCATAGAACTTGCCGATATTGATCATCTGAGTGAGCGGGCGTATCCGGCCCTTTCGGGTGGGGAGAAACAGCGCGTCCATCTTGCGCGCGCATTGGTTCAGGTCTGGGGCATGGACGGGGCGGATGTTGATGCGCGCACTTTGGTAACGGGTTCGGATGGTATGGAAGCTCATGGTCAATCAATAAGAAGTCGGTTCTTGCTGCTTGATGAACCGACCTCGGGGTTGGATGTATCCCATCAGCACACCTTGTTGGCCGTCGCACGACGCGAAGCACATCAAAACAACGTCGGTGTTCTCATGATCCTGCATGACTTTAATCAGGTCATGGCCTATGCCGACAAAGTTGTTGTTCTGCAGAACGGTGAAATGGTCGCGGACGGTGCCGTTGATACGGTTATGCGTCCCGACCTGTTGTCAGCAGTGTTTAAAAGTCCGATCCGTGCGATTTCTGACCCTGATGGCGGTGCAGTTCTGGTCAGTCAGGCAAAGCACAATCTAGATGATAGTTTGGCTTAGGCGACAATTTCACGGGCTTCTGCTGCAAGCTGTTTAAGGGCGGCCAAAACGTCGATGGTTGCGGCCTCCATCTTGGAAAATGCGGCTTCGGCGGCCGCCGTATTGTGATTGGCATAGGCCAAAAGGGCATCGTGGCCAGCTTTGTGCTGCATTTCATGGGGAACGCGCACAGTGGCAAAGCTGGGTAGTTTGCGGAACGGTTCGGCGGCGTCGCTACTATACCATTTGCCAAATCGGCAGGCTTCAGCCGCCCCCATATCAACCTTGGTAGGGTCGGTCAGACCAGCAAGTACTTCGGCAACTGCCTTGAAATAAACGGCGTGTTCGGCCCGCGCACTGCGAATGGTGCGGTTGGGAATGTCATAGCGCACCAGCTCCGAAACCTGTTGATCGATCAGTTGTTCGACCTCGCTGACGGTTTCAATCGCCGATCTGATCGCGCTGACTTGTCCACCTGTTTGGTTGGCAATGCCCGTAATGCCGCCGCGAACGGCATCGGTTGCGCGGTTTTGTTCATCAAGAATATTGGATATATCGGCAATGCGTTGGGTGGTGTCTTCCATCTTGGTGCCGATGTCACCGATTTCGCGCGCAACTTCCCCCATGACGTCTTGACCGCGTGAAACCGCCTCTGTCCCCAAATTCATTGCATCGACAATGCCCTGCGTTTCGTCTTGAAGATTGGTGATACGGGTTCGGATTTCCTCGGTTGCGCGCGCGGTTTGTTGGCTCAGCGCTTTGACCTCATTGGCGACCACGGCAAAACCTTTTCCGGCATCACCGGCACGGGCTGCTTCAATCGTCGCGTTAAGGGCCAAAAGATTGGTTTCCGAGGCAATCGCTTCGATGGACTCAACGATTTCACCGATCTTTGCCGATGCTTCGGCCAAGACATCAACCCGCTTTGACGCATCGCTTACGACATTGGCAATTTCGTCCATACTGTTGACAGCACCTTTGACGGTTTCCTGACCGGTGCGCGTGACATTGATTGCATCTTCGGCGTTGTCTGCTGCTGCCCGGCCATTTTCGGCAATGTGACTGATGCCAGATACCATCTGATCAACGGCCGCTGAGATTGATTGGGCTTGACGATCGACATCTTCGATCACGTTCATCATGCGCGCGTTGGAAATGGCACTTTCATTGATGGCAACCGATAGATCCATGGTGCGGTCAAGCTGTTGATCTGCAAAGGCATTTTCAGATGCCGTATGGCGCTTTTCTGCACTGGCATCGCAATAGGCGGTCAGGGTCAGCTCGATATCAAGCAACATCACGGATGTCAGGGCAGTGACGATCTTGGCAGCTTCACCTGCACGCCAGCGGAATTTGACGATGATGGTTTCAATCAGCGCATCGGTAACCGCGTTATAGGCCGCGATGTAAAGTTTGGGCGTGATGCCAAACTCTTCATGACGTTCACCAATGGCGATGGATTGGCGAACAAAATCCTCGTCGATTTTACCGTCAAACAGTTTTTGCCAATGTGCCTGTAAGGTTTTGGTCAACTGATCAAGTTTGGGACGGTCAAGGGTGGCCTGATTGATTTCAGGTTTTTGCGCGATAGATTCATAAAAATTCTTGGCCCGTTTGGGCGATCCATCGTGAATGTCGCGTGATGCCTTGCGCAAGGTGCCAAAAGTAGCCGGCAAGATGGCATATCGTTCCAGACGGTCTTCAAGTAACGACACAGCGCATATCCCCTTTTCCCAACTCCCGGTATGTGTACCGGATTTCTCCCAGATCAGCTTTTTGAAAGCTTCTTTTCTATATGGGAACAGTCCACCTTTTCCGGCGGTAAAGCCCAATCATAAGGAACATTAGGGACCGGTTGCTTAATCGACAATCAATTTCTGATCCGTAAGGATAGTATCGGATCATTGCGATGGGAGTTGTTCTTGGTCGTTTTTACAGGTTGCAAGCAACCAGTCCCTAAACGCGCGGACGGCAAAATTGTTTTCTTTTTCCTTCGGATACACAACGTAGTAGGCGTGGTGATTGGGGATTGAGACATCGAAAGGTGCGACCAATCGCCCGCTTTCAAGTTCTTCGCGCACCAGAAATTCCGGCAAAAGTGCCAATCCAAGTCCGGCAACCGCGGCCTGAATGACCATGTGGAAATGCTCAAACCGTGGACCGGCCAATTCATCAACCACAGCAACGCCGGTTGCCGCCAACCAGTCCTGCCATGCGCGCGGGCGGGTGGAATGTTGTAAAAGTGTGCAATTGCGCACCCGTTCGCGGGCAATCGGCAGATCGTCATTTTCCTTAAGCAGTTTTGGCGCACATACCGCAATCAAGGTTTCGCCCATCAGACGGTGAAACACACAGCCCGGCAGGTTTTCATCGCCAAAGTGAATGGCGATATCGATGCCTTCGCGGTCAAAATTGAACTCACGCGTTTGGGTGATCAGATTAAGCTGAATATCAGGCCAGGTTGCCTTGAAGTCCCCCAGACGTGGCACCAACCAGCGTGCCCCGAATGTTGGAAGTGTCCCAACCGTCAGCATCCCGCCTGCATCGGAATAGGCCATGACTTGCAGCGTTGCGGCTTCTGCCCGATCCAAAAGATCACGGACCTGTGCGGCATAAGCTTCGCCCGCAGCTGTCAGTTTCAGGCGTTTCTTAACCCGGCGAAACAAATCACGACCAAGATATTCCTCAAGCGCACGGATCTGGCGGCTGATCGCACTTTGCGTGACGTTGAGTTCTTCGGCAGCCCGGGTAAAGGACAAATGACGCGCAGAGCTTTCAAAGAATTGCAAGGCGGTCAGGGACGGAAGCACGCGGCGCATGGATAATCCAGTTCATAACAAAACGGAATGATGTGGTGCGAATATATCGTTTGTTTGCTTCTCCTCCAAGGCGTAACGTTTTAAACGGTTCCAAGCCCCCTCGCGCCACCATTTGAAGCGTTCGGGCTATGGAGCTAAAGTACCGGGGGGCTGTCAGTTTGTAATGTTTTGGAAGGATATATTCCTTTCAGACCATGCCGGTATCTAAGGCAGAACAACAATAATGTCCGGGAATGAAAACGGTCAGAAGGCTTCAACACTGTATCGGATGAGATCGCAAGAATGGGTTTGGCGAACGAAAATTATGATGTGATCATTGTCGGTGGCGCGGTCATTGGCAGTTCCATCGCGTGGCATCTGACCGGCCGGGATGATTTCAAGGGTCGGGTTCTGGTGATTGAAAAAGATCCCAATTATGAATTTTGCTCGACTGCCTTGTCGGCAGCATCAATCCGTCAGCAATTTTCGACCCCGATCAATATTGAAATGTCGGCTTACGGCATTGATTTTCTGCGCAATCTGAAACGTGATCTTGACCCGGATGTTGATATTGCCCTGCATGAAAAGGGCTATCTTGTTCTCGCAACCAATGATGGCCGCGATATCCTGCGCCAGAACCACGCGACCCAGACCGAATTTGGGGGCGATATCATCTGGATGGAACCCGATGAATTGGCTGCAAAATACCCGTGGATGAATACATCCGATCTGGCAGCAGGATGCTGGGGCCGCACGGGCGAGGGATGGTTTGACGCCTATTGCTTGATGCAGTCGTTCCGCAAACAGGCCCGTCGTCGGGGGGCGGAATATATCGACGGTGAAGTGGTCGATGTTGTGCGCGCAGGCGATCAGGTGACCGGTGTTGTTCTGAAAGATGGCCGTCGGTTTGGGTGCGGCACATTGGTTAATGCCGCGGGAACGGGTGGATCAAAGCTTGCGAAAATGGCGGGTCTTGAAATCCCGGTTGAGCCGCGCAAACGCTGTATCTTCGTGTTTAACTGCCGCGATGCTGCTGACATTAATGCATCCTGCCCGATGCTGATTGACCCAAGCGGGCTTTATGTCCGTCCCGAAGGCGAATTTTTCATCACCGGCATTGCCCCGCCCAAAGATCGCGATCCGGAATGCTGGGATTTCGACGTTGATCACAGCCTGTTTGACGACATCATCTGGCCCGGTCTGTATGAGCGCTGTGAACGGTTTGAAGCGATTAAGGTCGTTAATGCCTGGGCCGGTCATTATTCCTATAACCTGCTTGATCAAAACGCGATCCTTGGCCGCCATACGGACGTTACGAACTTTGTCTTTGCCAATGGCTTTTCCGGCCACGGATTGCAGCAAAGCCCGGCGGTCGGGCGCGGCATATCTGAGCTGATAGCAACCAATACCTATCAGACCCTTGATCTATCTGTGTTTGGCTACGAACGTATCCGCGACAATGCCCCGGTGTTGGAACTAAACGTAATTTAATTCGGTTTCGTAACGATGATACGAAATTAAACTGTTAACCAAAAAGGTCGGAGCACGCCCCACATGCCCCGTGATGATGCCAGCACGACAGAGATGCCAGATAACAGCACCGCAATTCGGGATCGTCAGGCCGGATCGGTCTCAGCAGGGGTGCGCAACCTTCATCCGGTTTATCTCGATCGCGCACTGAATGCCGAAGCATGGGACGTTGATGGCAACCGTTTCATCGATTTTGTTGGCGGGATTGGTGTTTTAACCGTCGGGCATCGCAATCCGCTGGTGATGGAGCGGGTGGCAAAACAGTGTGAACGCTTTACCCATAGCTGCTTTAACGCGCTGCCTCATGAGCCCTATGTTGCCGTGACCGATTGGTTGGCGACAAACTGCCCGATTGAAGGTCCTGCAAAATCCATGCTGACCAATTCCGGGGCAGAGGCCATGGAAAATGCATTGAAACTTGCCCGTGCCTTTACCAGACGGACCGGGGTGATTGCCTTTGACGGGGCGTTTCATGGTCGAACTTTGGCGACATTGGCCCTGACCGGAAAGACCAAGCCTTATAAAACCGGGCTTGGGCCGCTTCCGGGGCCGGTTTGGCATTTGCCATATCCTTGCCCTGAAACCGGGATATCGGTTGGCGATGCCATGGCAGCGATTGATAAGTTATTTGCCGTTTCAGCCGATCCGGCATCTGTTGGGGCCATTGTGATCGAACCGGTGCAAGGCGAAGGCGGTTTTCGCGCCTGTGACGCGGCGTTTCTGGTGGCGCTGCGCCGCCTGTGTGATGCAAACGGTATGGTTCTGATTGCCGATGAAATCCAGTCAGGGTTTGGGCGGACGGGCAAGATGTTTGCCATTGAGCATGCCGGTGTGGCACCCGATATCCTTGTCATGGGCAAGGGGATTGGCGGTGGTTTCCCGCTGGCTGCCATCACCGGGGCCGAAGATGTTATGAACGCGCTGGCCCCCGGTGGGCTTGGCGGGACCTATTCGGGCAACCCGGTGGCCTGTGCGGCAGCAACCGGTGTGTTCGAAGTACTGGAAACCGATAAAATTCTGGGTCGTGCCAAGCAGCTTGGCGAAAAATACGCGACCCATATCGCATGGTTGTGCGATCTGCCCGGCGGGCACGTAATCGGCAATATGCGCGGAATTGGCGCCATGCGCGCCTTCGAGATGATTGCAGATGACGGCAAGCCATCGCCCAAACGTCTGCAAAGCTTATTGCAACTGGCCCGTGCGAGCGGGCTATTGTTAATGCCAAGTGGTGAACATGCCAATGTGGTGCGCCTGTTGGCACCTTTGACCATTCCGTTTGATCAGGTCGATGAGGCTTTTGCCATCATCGCCAGACTTTTGCCAAAAGTGGCAGAGATCGCAGATTAACATCACTGGAATGGTCGGTGAGGTCACCGAAAGTTTAAAAAGAAGGGAGTTTTACTGTGAGTTTTAAATCCATCCTGACCGAGCTTGGTCTGTCTGACGCCGAAATTGCCACCGGGACGCTAAAAGTCCAGACCCCGGTCGACGGGTCTGAATTTGCGTCTGTCACCGAAACCACACCGGCCGAAATGCTTGATGTGATCGGCGATGCCAAAAAGGCATTCGGTGCATGGCGTCAGGTTCCCGGCCCGCGCCGTGGTGAATTGGTACGTCTGTTGGGCGAAGAACTACGCGCTGCCAAAGAACCGCTTGGTCGTCTGGTGTCGCTTGAATGCGGCAAGATTTATCAAGAAGGCCTTGGCGAAGTTCAGGAAATGATCGACATCTGCGATTTCGCAGTTGGTTTGTCGCGTCAGCTTTATGGTTTGACCATCGCATCCGAACGTCCAGGCCACAAAATGATGGAAAACTGGCATCCTTTGGGCGTTGTTGGCCTGATCACAGCCTTTAACTTCCCGGTCGCACCTTGGGCGTGGAATACTGCGTTGGCACTGGTCTGTGGTAATGCCGTGATCTGGAAGCCGTCGGAAAAAACCCCGGTCACCGCACTTGCCTGTCAGAAAATCGTTGAAAAGGCGCTGGCGAAATTTGGCGATGCCCCGGCAAATCTGCATCAGGTGATTGTTGGTGATCGCGAAATCGGTGAAATCATGACCGATAGCCGCGATGTCGCCCTGATTTCGGCAACCGGTTCGACCCGCATGGGCCGCGAAGTTGCCCCACGTGTTGCACAGCGCTTTGGCCGCACCATCCTTGAACTTGGCGGTAACAATGCCATGATCATAACCCCGTCAGCAGACATCGATATGTCCGTGCGTGCGGTTGTGTTCTCGGCCGTTGGCACCTGTGGTCAGCGTTGCACATCCTTGCGTCGCCTGATTGTCCACAAGGATGTTAAAGATCAACTGTTGCCGAAAATCATTGCGGCCTATAAGTCGGTCAAAATCGGTGACCCGCTTAAAGACGGCGTGCTTGTCGGGCCGCTGATTGACAAGGATGCCTTTGACAACATGCAGACCGCACTCACCAAGGCCAAGGCAGATGGTGGCACGGTTCATGGCGGTGAACGCACACTTGAAGCGGAATATCCGAACGCATTTTATGTCACCCCGTCGGTGGTCGAAATGCCCGGTCAGACCGACACGGTGAAACACGAAACATTCGCGCCGATCCTCTATGTCATGACCTACGAGACACTTGAAGAAGCCATTGCCCTTCAGAATGACGTGCCCCAGGGCCTGTCATCTTGCATCTTCTCGACCGATCTTCGTGAGACCGAGTTGTTCCTGTCATCTGTTGGTTCGGATTGCGGCATCGCCAACGTCAATATCGGCCCGTCGGGTGCTGAAATCGGTGGCGCATTTGGTGGTGAAAAAGAAACCGGTGGTGGTCGTGAATCTGGTTCAGACGCATGGAAAGGCTATATGCGCCGTGCGACCAACACGATCAACTATTCCCGCGAATTGCCATTGGCTCAGGGTATCAAATTCGATATCTGATCAGGCGTTTGAGCAGGTGTAAAAGTGAAACGCTGCCGATTATTCGGCGGCGTTTTCAATTCCGAATGCTTTATCATTGAAAGACAATTTGTGATTTGTCTCGAAAAGCTCACTTGTTGGTAAGTTGTCAAAAAGGGCATGCTCTTCGGCAACCAACTTGAACTTTGTGCCCTGATCAGAGAGGCAGTTATAGAACAAGAGCTTCAACTCTTGGTTTGATAGTTGTGATCGGACCATTCTTGAATGATATTGTTGGGAATGTTCGTTTTCGTCCAAGAATTTGAAAATATTATATAAATATCGGCAGTAATGAGCGATTTTTGGCGCATATTCTTTCATGAATCGGGTCATCGACAAGTTGACTAATTCAGTGTCTGTAAAGTCCCGACTTTCTTGATGATTATATGGGGAATTCTTCTGGTTTTGATAAGAATTCTGCATTGTTGAATACAGAATTGTAAATGCATCTCTCCCCTTATGCTTGTTTCTAGTTGAAGGCTGTATAACCTCAATCGCATCAACGATTTCGTTAAGCATTGAGAGCATCTGGAAAAGTGTGCTTTCAAACTTTTGCGAGTTGATTTGGTTGATCTGACCTTCAAGTGCCGTGGCTGAACGGCTGAGTTCTTTTCTTGATAGTATGAGTTCGCTACGTTGAAGAACAATTGTTAGCAAAAGACCAAGTATAGTTACGAATGTGAATATTGGGTTTAGAGTTCCTCCAAAGAAGTCACCCCACTGACCTAGCTCTTTAAAGTCAGAGGTTTTTTGCACCCCGAACCAAATCATTCCAACCAAGGCGAGCCCAGCTAGAACGACGGAGATAGCAAAGGCGATCGAGAACCATTTGTTCTCCCCTTTCTCTTCTTTCTCCAAACTGAAAACTCCCTATGACCGATTCATTTTATGGTTGCATGTTAGTAAGCCAAAACAAATAAAAAAGCGGCCCCCGAAGGGACCGCTTTTGAAGTCGTCTCAAAGCTTGGGGCTGATTAGCCAGCTTTGGAAAAACGTTCTGCGACATATTCCCAGTTAACCAGGCTGTCGAGGAACGCTTTGACGTAGTCAGGGCGCGCGTTGCGGTAATCGATGTAATAGGAGTGTTCCCAAACATCACAACCAAGCAGCGGGGTCTGACCGTGAACAAGCGGGTTTTCCGCATTCGGGGTTTTGGTCACAACCAGTTTGCCCGATTTGTCCATTGCCAACCAGCACCAGCCCGAACCGAACTGGGTAACGCCAGCCTGAATGAAGGCTTCTTTGAAGGCATCGACAGAGCCGAAATCTTCGACGATTTTCTTTTCCAGTTCACCCGGAATGGCGCCGCCGCCATTGCCCTTCATCATCTGCCAGAACTCGATATGGTTCCAGTGCTGGGCAGCGTTGTTGAACAGGCCGGCTTTGGCAGCGTCATCGTAGGAAGCAACAATAACTTCTTCGAGTGATTTGCCTTCAAGGCCCGAACCTTCGAGCAGCTTGTTGCCGTTCACAACATATGCGTTGTGATGTTTGTCATGGTGAAACTCAAGGGTTTCAGACGACATGACTGGTGCAAGCGCGTCATATGCATACGGAAGTGCTGGGAGTTCAAATGCCATGATACAGTTCCTCGACTTTCATTATGGGTCTGTGCGGTAACGCAACATATCCCTTTTTGCGCGTTTGGTGAAAGTGAAAATCCCGTGCAACCTGTTGGAAACCTTTGTTGCAGGATCGTTAAACGCGGCAAGAGGGATGCCTTTGCTCAGTTATCTAGGACGCTGGGCGGTTTATGCAATGCGTCATCTGGCAATGGTCTGTTGCTTAAACACATCTGATGAACAATTTGCGGGGCAAAACGTTCCCGAAAACCGGTGGTTTTTTTGCAATTCGCGGGTGATCAGCAGATTAGGCCCGCTATTCTTTATAAAGTCCGACCATATGCTGAATGTCGGTGCCATTGCGGATCATGACGTCATATTCCCCGCGGCTAAGGGCCGAAATATCGATCTGACAGGGGAATTTCAGACAATTGCGTAGAAACGCAATGGTTCCGTCAGGGTGGCTTAAGATGACTTCACCTTTCTTGGTTTCAGAATGGATCGTGACACTGTCCGTCGTTGGTCTTGGGGCGACCTTGATCGCAGCCAACGCGGCTGTGGTGATCGTCATCAGACTGATCAAGGCTATGACAACCGGTTTACTGAGCAAAGATTTAGGCATGGCCTTCCTCGCGCGGTTTCTCGTTCTTCATGCGGGGTAATATGACCGGCGAAGCAGAAGAATTAGCGGCGCAATTGCGGCATTTCCGTGCCGGTTCGTGCATAAGGTGATGGACTGCCATGCGCAGACCAGAAGGTGTGAAATCTCGTCACAGCAAAAACACCAATCCCCGCAGAAGGTTAGCGCTGCGGGGATTGGAAGTTCGCCAAATGTGATATTTCAGCGCAAATTAGATCGTGTTTGGGCGTTATGAACGGGCGGTCTTTAGAGCGTCAGAAAGACGTTTCGCTGCAGACTCGGGATCGGGTTGGCCGCAAATGGCCGAAACAACCGCCAATCCGTTGGCACCGCTTTTTATAACCGGCGCGACATGTTCAAGCTTAAGCCCGCCAATCGCAACAGATGGAAGGCCTGCGATCTTTATCAATTCAGCCAACCCGTCAAAACCAATGGCTGGTTTGTGGTCGGGCTTGGTCGGGGTGGCAAAGATGGGGCCAATGCCGACATAATCGACAATGCTTGGGTCAACCTTGCGCGCTACGGCTTCATCTTCAATCGAAAGACCAATGATCTTGTCACGCCCCAGCCGGTCGCGGGCCGCCCGCGATGGCAGATCATCCTGTCCAACATGCAGGCCATCCGCACCAATTGCGATGGCGGCGTCAATATCGTCATTGACGATCAACGGAACACCGGTTCCAGACATCGCATCCATCAATTCACGGCCAATACGAATAAGGCCTTCGGTTCCGGCCTTTTTATCGCGCAATTGCACGATGGTTACCCCACCTGCAATCGCGGCCATGGTCGTTTCAACCATCGAATGGGTGCGGCACAGACCGGGATCAAGAACCAGATAAAGGGATAAGCCGAACTTCTTCATAGAACCTCGATCCGGGCGGTGGTGTTAAAGGTTCCTGCATCGAGGTTATGCAGCCCATCGACAAAGGCGGTCATGAAGGATGCCGGGCCTTGTGCGGTTTTGGCGGCAATTTCACCGGTCACGGCAAAATTGGTCAGGGCCGCAACGGTTGCCTCAAACGCCTGATCGGGCGCAATGGCAACATAGGCCCCGACAAGGGTGGTAAGCGCACAGCCCATCGCCGTGATTTTTGGCATAAGGTCCGATCCACCGGCAATGCGGACCGAACGGGTGCCATTGGTGACGTAATCAACTTCGCCGGTGACGGCAACAATCGCGTTTTGCGCAGCGGCAAGAGTGCGTGCGGCATCTTCTGCCTGTTCGACCGGATCGCCACTATCAACACCCTGACCGGCACTTTGACCACCGCCAAGGGCGATGATTTCTGATGCGTTGCCGCGAATTACGGTCGGGCGAAGCTTCAACAGATTAGCGACAGTCTCGCGGCGATACCCGGTGGCGAAATGCGCAACCGGATCAAGTACCCATGGTTTGCCCGCATCATTGGCCGATTTGGCCGCGGCAATCATGCCATCGACCCAGTTGGGCGACAGGGTGCCGATATTAACCGTCAGGGCACTGGCAATGGAGGAAAATTCACCGGATTCTTCGGGTGTATGGACCATGGCAGGCGATGCGCCTGCTGCCAGCAGGACATTGGCGGCATAATTCATTGCGACATAATTGGTAATGCACTGAACCAATGGATTGGTCGCGCGCATGCGTTCAAAAAGATCGGTCGCGGTTTGGGAAAGGTCGGTCGTCATATCGAGGCTCCAATGCATCTTATGTCGCGGCGTTGGAGACCCAGTTCGAAGTCGGAAAGATGGAGAACGTTGGTGACAGCGTTCGCACCGTCCCTACGCCAGTATGAACTGGATCAGGTTCAACGGGTCACTGCGCTGATATTTCACACGGCAGTTTCTCAGCCCCCTGACGAGGCTCCCCTTGGTGAAGCTGCAAAATGGGGTTTTCCGCGCTTTGTGTCAATTGACTGCATAGGTCACGGGAAAATAAAAAGGCGGCGGGATGGTTGATACCCAATCGCGCCGCCTTGATGATGTTCAGCTTTGCTGTTGGCCGTTATTTACGGCGTTCCATCGCGGCCTTAAGGGCGGCTGCCATCGCACCACCGGCGTCACCGCCGCCACTGCTGCTATTATTTCCAGCATTGCCACGGTTCGGATTGGCCTGATTGTTGCGCGAACCAGATGATTGTTGGCCGCGATTAGCATTTCCACCGCGTGGGGCGGTGCTGCGCGGATCAGTGCGTTGTTCGGTGCGGCGTTCGCGGGTTGCTTCGTAATCCGGGTCCGATTTCATCGAAAGCCCGATCCGTTTGCGCGGGGCATCGACTTCCATGACGGTGACGGAAACAATCTGCCCGGCCTTGACCACCTGACGGGGGTCTTCAACGAATTTATCGGCCAGTTGGGAGATGTGAACAAGGCCGTCCTGATGAACACCAATATCAACAAATGCCCCGAAATTGGTGACGTTGGTGACCGTGCCTTCCAACCGCATGCCGGTTTTCAAATCCTTGATTTCATTCACACCATCGGTGAATTTCGCGGTTTTGAATTCCGGGCGCGGATCACGGCCGGGTTTATCAAGTTCGGCAATAATATCGCGGATGGTCGGTACACCGAATGTGTCATCGGCATAGTCTTCGGCCCGAAGGGTTTTGATAAAGGCCGAATCCCCGATCAGATCGGCAAGCGATTTGGAGGCTTGCGCACCGATCTTTTTCACCAGCGGATAGGCTTCGGGGTGAACTGCCGATGCATCAAGCGGGTTGGCAGCACCACGAATGCGCAAGAAACCGGCGCACTGTTCAAACGCCTTGGGTCCAAGACGTTCGACCTTTTTCAAATCTGTGCGTGATTGAAACGCACCATTTGAATCGCGATAACCGACAATATTGCGCGCCAGTGTTTCAGTCAGGCCTGCAACACGGGTCAAAAGCGGGATCGATGCAGTATTAAGATCAACCCCAACCCCGTTCACGCAATCTTCAACCACGGCATCAAGGGAACGTGCGAGTTTGGTTTCTGATACGTCATGCTGATACTGACCAACCCCGATGGATTTCGGTTCGATCTTGACCAGTTCGGCCAGCGGGTCCTGCAAACGACGGGCGATGGATGCCGCCCCACGTAGCGATACGTCCAGATCAGGGAATTCTTCGGCGGCAAATTGCGACGCGGAATAGATCGATGCCCCGGATTCGTTGACGATCACTTTGGTTGCCTTCAATGCCGGGAACCGTTTTAGCATCTGACCGGCAAGATCATCGGTTTCACGCGAAAATGTGCCATTGCCAATGGCGATCAGTTCGATCTGATGGCGGGCGGCAAGGGCAGCCATGGTGTTAATCGCCCCTTCGACATCATTGCGCGGCTGGAAAGGATAAACCGTTGCGGTATCGACCAATTTGCCGGTGGCATCGACCACAGCAACCTTAACCCCGGTACGTACCCCCGGATCGAGACCCATGGTGGCCTTTTGACCGGCAGGGGCCGCTAAAAGAAGGTCTTTGAGGTTATCGGCAAAGACTTTGATCGCGTCTTCTTCCGCACTGTCGCGAAGCGTTCCAAATAGATCAAGCTCGATCGACAGTGACAGTTTCACCCGCCAGGTCCAACGAACCGTATCGACAAGCCATTTATCCGCAGCACGCCCTTGATCCCTGATGCCGACATGGGTCGCAATCATAATCTCGGCACGGCCTTGTTCGCCGCGTGGTCGGGCTTCGTCTTCTGCCCCCAGGGTCAGTTTAAGCTGTAAGATATCTTCGTTTCGACCCCGGAACAAAGCAAGTGCGCGGTGCGACGGGCAGGTTTTGATTTTTTCGGAATGTTCGAAATAGTCCGAGAATTTTGCACCCTCGGCCTGTTTGCCTTCAATCACACTTGCGGTGATTTCACCGTCATTCCACAGACGATCACGCAGTTTGGCGACAAGGTCGGCATCTTCGGCAAAGCGTTCCATCAGGATCTGACGCGCACCATCAAGGGCGGCTTTGGTGTCTTCAACGCCCTTATCCGAATCGACAAATTTTGCCGCCTCGGTTTCCGGGTCCAAGGTCGGATCGTTAAACAGGCCATCTGCCAATGGCTCCAGCCCGGCTTCACGCGCAATCTGGGCCTTGGTGCGGCGCTTTTTCTTATAGGGCAGATACAAATCTTCAAGGCGCGTCTTGGTGTCGGCCTCGTTGATCGCGGCTTCAAGTTCCGGGGTCAGTTTTTCCTGCTCGCGGATGCTTTCAAGGATCGATGACCGACGGCTTTCAAGTTCGGTGAGATACCTTAAGCGTTCTTCCAGCGTGCGAAGTTGGGTGTCATCAAGCCCACCGGTTTTTTCTTTGCGGTAACGGGCGATAAACGGAACGGTGGAGCCTTCATTAAGCATTTCAATGGTGGCAATGACCTGTTCCGGACGAACCGAAAGTTCTTCGGCGATACGCTGGGGAATTGGACGCATGGTTTCTCCTTTTTTTGCTCGTATGCTTGGAATAGCGGCTTTGACACTGATCGGAAAGAGTCAGTTTTCGCCAAAATTTCGCCAAACCGCATATTACGATTCTCTCTTTGATTCCAAGGGACTGAAATCCCATGCGTTTTGCGTGGTTCGGCTGCTATGGGACCAAAGCTTGCCCATCGGCGTTTTGGACGCTATTTCTTTGGCAAATGTGAAATTACGGGGCGATACGCCCAAAGCAGGAGAATTCGAATGGCCGGAAAGTTCCGCGAGACCGTCATTCATCAGGTGCCAAAAGAAAAGGCCGAACCAAAGGCCGACACGGCCAGGGATGACACAACAGGCGAGATCGCCGGTGCGGATGCCACACCACAACTTTCGCAAGATGCCATCAACGCACTAGCAGAAGCCAAGGCGTTCAAAGAAGCGGCCAAGGCCCGCGAAATCGGCGGCCCCAAAGGCCCGGAACCAACCCGCTTTGGTGATTGGGAAAACAAGGGTCGTTGTATCGATTTCTAGGTTTACTGCTCGATGTCAGCACATAGAAAACTACCTAATGAATTCATTAGAAAAGGTTTGTTTATCAAAGTTGTGCAACTAACCAATTTAAATCAGAGCTTCCGTGTGTTGGTATGAAAAGAGACAGACCAATCGATAAACTTAGAAATTCTGCAGCCACCATTAGAGTCGGAGGGGATGATAGCTCTGAGATAGTAGGCATGTTGTCAACTAGTGATGGCTTGTATGTGCTAAGGGCAAGCTCGGTTCATAGAGTACGACTAGCAGATGAAATCGATCCAGACCGCACGAACATATCCATTCCAAACGTAAGCCAATCCGTTTTGGATGAGGGTAGTAACAACGATATTGTTGCGACTATTTTATTGACGGCAAAAGAGTTGTTCGATCAGCAAAACGCCACGGTCTCAGATAGCACAGCTTTAATATTTGATCGATGCGTCGACCTAACAAAGAAGATGCTTGATCTTGATAAGTTGGCTTCACAGATTTCTGATGAAGTTAGTAGTAAAATCAATTTGGGTACCGAGGAGTTCACGTCGGTCCGTTCGGTTCACATCCCGTCCTGTCCGGGGTTGGAGAGCCGAGTTTTGAGTGTGATATTGCAGGCCGACAAGGTGCGAGAGGCATTGTTGGGAATCTGCAAGTCGGAGTGGATTGATCCCTCCACCAAGAATCCAAAAATTGAAGATATTGATAAGGCGGCTCGTCGTCATCTTGAATTAGAGACAGATTTGGAAACTAGTTGGGATGATATCCTAAATTATCTTAGGCGGTTACGGGATTACAGAAATGCCTGTGAGCACCGGAAAGACGGGCAGGTAGTAGTAGTTGATGATTTCTCTGTTCAATCTGACGGTACTGTTCGACCTCCCGTTATTGAAGTGCAGCACAAAGTAAGTCCTTTGCCACGAGTGTTAGTAACAGATTTTGTCTCCGTCTTAAGGCAGGATCTGTTGATGTGTGCTGAGTTGATCTTAGTCATGATAGGTACTTCCCGACTGTCGAAAATTAGCCCAAATAACGTAGCAATTTTCCAGTTCCCGGAAGAAGAGCGTAGGCATAAATTTGTTAGGTTTTACCGAGCAATAAATATAGGGGGGCATTGGCATATCTTGGGTTGATAAGATGTTGCAATAACAAGAAGGCAAGGTTCATGGTTATCACCAGCATCAGATCAACCATGGCCACGACATATTCAACAGCACTTGAGTACATCATCTTAGGTCGCCAAACCGTCTCGCAAGATATCACCATACTTTTCCACGCTTTCGCTCGGTTCGTAGTAGGTGCGCAATGTCCGTTCGTCGCGCTTTATCAATTCGAGAACATCACCTAATTGTAAAAGCGCATTAAGTTCGCGCAGGACAAGCGCATGGGCAAGGCCGAGAAGGCGGGCAAAGGTCCGGCTGTCGCGGGCAATATCGTGTTGGGCCGCGATGATGATGCCCGCCTGTATCGGGGTGAGTTCCGGTTGCATAGCACAAAGGCGCGCAACCAGATTCATGAACTGTTCGCTATCGGGCGGGGTTTCGGGTGCTGTTCGGGTCACGCCGCCGTGCCTGTGTGAAATGACACCATGACGGATTTTGATGTTGGTGTGTCGCTTTGATCCCCGGAACTGCCAAGCGGAACCAACACATTGAGTTCGGGGTAATAGCCCGCAACACTGCCACGCGGAATGTCGTATGAAACGAACCGGAAATCGGCTGCAATCCGTTCAACATTGTCGTGATATTCACCAACAACATTCACCCGATCACCGGATTTCGCACCAAGGGCAGCAAGATCGTCCGGGTGAATGAAAATGACATTTCGTTCGCCGTAAACTCCGCGATAGCGATCATCAAGGCCATAAACCGTCGTGTTGTACTGATCGTGTGAACGGAATGTCTGAAGCGCGAAGCTGGTTTGCGCGGTACGGGCCTTTTGATGCACGGTTTGGGATGGCAGGGCCCCGGCAAAGAAATTGGCCTTGCCCGATGGGGTATTCCATTCCCGATGAGATGCCGTGTTGCGCAGATGGAACCCGCGCGGTGTGCGCAGACGGGTGTTATAGTCATTAAAGCCGGGAACGGTTGCCTCGATATGGCTGCGGATGCGTTCATAATCATCGGCAAGGGCCGCCCATGACACGGTTTGGGTGCCAACAGTTGCCTCGGCAATACCGGCGATGATGCCGACTTCGGATAAAAGATGCGGCGATGCCGGGCGATTGATCCCGGCGGACCCGTGAACCATGCTCATGGAATCTTCGACACTGACGACCTGCGATTGACCTTGGGAATTCAGATCAATTTCGGTCCGGCCAAGGCAGGGCAGAATAAAGCTGACCTCGCCTGGCATAAGATGCGAATGGTTGGGCTTGGTTGCGATATTTACTGTCAGTTTCAGGTTCTTAAGCGCCTTGGCAACAAGTGCGCTGTCCGGCGTTGCGCGGGCAAAATTGCCACCAAGGCCAATGAATGCCTTGGCACTGCCATCAAGCATCGCGCCAATCGCGCCCAGAACATTGTGGCCGTGTTTGCGCGGTGCAGTGAATCCAAACTCTTGTTCCAACGCATCAAGGAAGGCATCCGATGGTTGTTCATTAATGCCAACCGTGCGGTCGCCCTGAACGTTGGAATGTCCGCGCACCGGGCACAATCCGGCACCGGGTTTGCCGATATTGCCGCGCAGGAACATGAAATTGGAAATTTCGCGGATGGTCGCAACAGAATGCAGATGCTGGGTAATGCCCATTGCCCATGTGCAAATTACCCGTTCGGCCGATATGTAAACCTGTGCGGCCTGTTCGATGTCGTGGCGTGATAACCCAGATTGATCTTCGATTTCATCCCAACTTGTTGCATCGACAGCGGCACGATAATTAACAAAATCGGCGCAATGTTCGCTCAGGAAATCATGATCAAGCACGGGTGGGCTGTTTGATGCGATGGCGGCATCTTCGGCGGCAAAGACTGCCTTGCTCATACCGCGCACAGCGGCCATGTCACCGCCCAATAAGGGTTGGTAATAGTGGCTTGCGATATCGGTTGATCCGCCATGCAGCATTTCAAGTTTGGCCTGCGGGTCAGAAAACTTTTCCAGACCGCGTTCACGGACCGGATTAAAGACAACGATATTTGCCCCGCGAATGGATGCCCGGCGAAGGTCGCCCAGCATACGCGGATGATTGGTGCCGGGGTTCTGCCCAAGCACGAAAATGGCATCGGCCTTTTCGAAATCTTCCAGCAAGACCGTGCCTTTGCCAACGCCAATTGCCTGACGCAGGCCGACACCACTTGCCTCATGGCACATGTTCGAACAATCGGGGAAATTGTTGGTGCCATAAAGACGCACAAACAACTGATAAAGGTAGGCTGCTTCATTGCTGGCCCGACCGGATGTGTAAAATTCGGCCTGATCCGGGGAATCCAGGCTTTTAAGAATATCGCCGATTTCGGCAAAGGCATCTTCCCACGCGACAGGAAGGTATTTGTCGCTTTGTGCGTCATAGCGCATCGGGTGGGTCAGACGTCCGTTTAATTCCAACTCGTAATCGGAAAGTCGGCTTAGTTCAGAAACGGTATGTTTTTCGAAAAAGGCCGGGGTCGCACGTTTTTCTGTTGCTTCCCACGAAACGGCTTTGACGCCGTTTTCGCAAAATTCAAAGGAAGATCCATGCGCGGGATCGCCCCATGCACAGCCGGGGCAATCAAACCCATTGGGTTGATTTGCCTTAAGCATCGCGCGTGCACCGGACAATGGATTCCCGCTTTGCAAAAGCTGCTTGCCGCAACTTTTAAGCGCGCCCCATCCGCCAGCCGCCGATGATTTTTTTCCAATAAAGCTTTCGTTCATACAGGCATCTATTTGCGATATCGCAAATTAGGTCAAGTATGCATACCTAATGGGGTGATAGAAAAAATTTATCAAACCCTTAAAGCTTATTCTTAAATGCGGATAAAAATCATTACGGCCCGAAACCACCTGTTGGGTTTCGGGCCGCATTAAGATCGGCATTGCTGTATGCGGGGATTATGCGCCGCGAATTGCCTTGATATTGTTGGCGTATTCTGACGGGCCGCCTTTGAATGTGGCTGACCCGGCAACCAAAACATTTGCGCCTGCTTCAATCACTTGCGGGGCGATTTCCGGGTTCACGCCACCATCGACTTCAAGGTCTATATCGCGGCCGGTTGCATCAATCATTTTGCGGATGCGTTTGATCTTTTCTAATTGGCTTGGAATGAATTTCTGACCACCAAAGCCGGGATTAACGGTCATGACCAGAACCAGATCAACCATGTCCATGACATACTCGATGATATTTTCCGGGGTCGACGGGTTCAGCGATACACCAGCCTTTTTGCCCAGCGACTTGATCAACTGCAATGAGCGGTGCAGGTGCGGGCCCGCTTCTGCGTGGATGGTGATGATGTCAGAACCGGCATTAGCGAATGCTTCGATATATGGATCGACCGGTGCGATCATGAGATGCACGTCAAACACCTTGTCGCTGTGCGGGCGAAGTGCCTTTACCACGTCCGGGCCAATGGTAATGTTTGGCACGAAATGGCCATCCATCACATCAATGTGGATGTAATCTGCGCCGGCTGCGTCAACGGCGCGGACATCAACGCCAAGCTGGGCGAAATCGGCCGAAAGGATCGAAGGTGCGATTTTAATGTTCGAGGTGGTCATCTCATCGGTCCTGAAACACTGCGGGATATGGGAAATTCGGCCTTCTCATAACCCAAATCGGCTGCCCTGTCACCCGAATGGGACGTCATGGCAGCCTTGTGTGCATGGAAAACAGGTATGGTGACTCGAAATCAGGACTTTTTGACAAGCCGGGCGCAGAAAAAGCCGTCCATGCCGCCAAATTCGGCCATATGGATTGGCAAAACGCGCAATTCGCCTGCTTCATTGATCGCTTCATCCCAGCCGCCAAGCTCATCTGCGGTGATGGCTTTGCGTTCATAATTGGGATGGTCGGCCAAGAACGATTTTACCTGATGCTCGCCTTCTTCGGGTTGCAGTGAACAGGTGCAATAGATCAGTTCACCGCCAACATTTAGAAGTTTGTCCGCCTGATTAAGCAGCTTGGTCTGGATTGGCAGAAGCGAGCGCATCAATTTGTCGTTTTGGCGCAAAAGAATATCAGGGTGGCGGCGAATGGTGCCGGTGGCCGAACAAGGTGCATCCAAAAGAACCGCGTCGGCACGGGGGGTGTCTGGTGCCAGATCGGTGGCATCACCGATCACAACTGCTGCACCGAGTTCAACCCGTTCAAGATTTTCATAAACGCGCTTTAAACGGCCTTCGGATTTATCAACCGCAATGGCACTTGCGCCAAGGGATGCCAACTGCATGGTCTTGCCACCCGGAGCCGCACACAGATCGTAAATGGTTTTGTCTTTATAGGCAGAGAAAAGCGTGGCCGGAATGGCCGCAGCCGCATCCTGAACCCACCAATGACCATCTTTATAGCCCGGCAAATCACGGATACGACGACCGCTTTCAAGGCGGACCGATCCGGTTGGCAGAACAAGGCCATCCATTTTCTCTGCCCAATCGGCGGACTGGTTGCGATCCTTGATGGATAAATCCAGCATGGCGTGGCCAAGGCTTGCCTCGGCAATTTCCTGTGCAACCTCGGCACCATAGGCCTTTTTCCAAGATCCACGCAGCCATGCGGGGATGTTAAGCTGCCAGTCTTCAACGCCTTCGGGCCATTCAAACCCGTCGCGTTGCAGTCCACGCAGAACCGCATTCACCAGTTTCACATATTTATGAAGTCCGGCATCGCGGGTCAGGTTGACTGTACTATCAACCGCACCGTAATCAGATGTGTCCATAAAGAACAATTGTGCGACACCAAGACGCATGATGTTGGTCAGGCGGGCGGCAACGCGGTCTTGTGGTGGTTGATAACGCGGGGCGAGAACCGCATCAATTTCGCCCAAATGGCGTAACGTGGTGCCCAGCAAATGACGCAGGAAATTGCGATCAAGCGATGGCAGGCCAAATCCATGTTTTGACAGAAGTTCGTCCAGCGTTACTTCGCCGCCCCGCAATTCCTGCAACGTTTTCAGTGCAAGCATGCGTGGATCGGGTGCCTCAACCGCCTGATGGCGGGAGGCATTGCGCTGTGGCGGACGGGAACGACGTTCTGTCAAAGGGATATCTCCGGTTTTATGGTATGACGTGTAGTTAAGGCCGCGATAGCAAAGTGTAAAGCACCAAGCGTCTGTTCATGCAGCATGGCTGCCTTGTTCTGCAGGGTGTTTCCCATCTGATTGACAAACCATTGGGGTGAAAAGCCTTGCGATGAAAACCCGGCACGGCTAATCCAGACAGACGATTTTGACCGGGACACGGACAAGGACAACCCAAACGATGACTTTCGCCGGACTTGCGACCTTTTCCAGCATTTTTCTGATTAGCTCGATGTTGCTGACATGGGGGGTGCTGAACTATCTGCGGCGCAAGGCGATCCTTGATATGCCAAACCATCGTTCCAGCCATGCGGTGCCAACCCCACGTGGCGGTGGGCTTGCTGTAACGCCGCTTTTGATCGTTCTGGTCGCGGTGGTCTTTATCCATACCGGGGTCAGCGCAATCAGCCATTGGCTGATGCTCGCCGCGGCTGCTGGGCTTGGTTTGTTAAGCTGGTTTGATGATCGCCATGACTTGTCGGCAGCCATGCGGTTTGCGCTTCAGTTCATTGCGGTGATCATTGGGGTGTTTGCCCTTGATAAACCGGTTTTGGGCGGGGCTGTGCCGATTTGGTTGGATCATGTGTTGGTGGTGTTTGCCTGGGTCTGGTTTATCAATCTGTTTAATTTCATGGATGGGATTGATGGCATTTCGGGCATTGAGGCCGGATCAATCGGGCTTGGTGTTTTCATTCTTGCCCTTTTGGTGCCAGTGACAGAATTCGTCGGGGCTGGATATATCGGGCTTGGCATAACCGCAATCATGATCGGCTTTTTGATCTGGAATTGGCATCCGGCAAAACTGTTTCTTGGCGATGTTGGATCGATCCCGCTTGGCTTTATTCTAGGTTGGGTATTGCTTGATATTGCATCAAATGGGGCATGGGCGATCGCGCTGATCCTGCCGTCTTATTATTTGTTTGATGCGACTTATACGCTGATCAAGCGCGCCCTTCGTCGGGAAAAGATTTGGCAGGCGCACCGCGAACATTTTTATCAGCAGGCGACCCAGCGCGGCCTGTCGCATGCCAAGGTCTCGACGATGATCGGGGTGAGTAACCTTATTCTGATCGGGGTTTGTTTTGCGCAAAATGACACACCCGATGGCCTGCGTGTTTTTGCCGCCCTGTTTGTTGTTCTTGGCCTGATTGGCATGATGGTGCGCATGCCCGTTAAGAGTGTGCCGGACGCATAAGCATTGTTAAGGATTGCGTCGATTGCTTGACTTGTTTTCAGGTGGGCGCGAAAAGAAAGCCTTATCCGTCTGATCACCAGCGGGTATATCCTTTATAAATAAACATAGAAAACTGCCGCTAGGGACCGCATGTCGCGCATTTTACAGCGAAGCCATATCGCCTTTGTCCATGATATCTTCATGGCGGCAATTTCCTTCCCACTCGCACTTTATTTGCGGGTTGGCGATGGCGTGCGCTTTTATGCGATGGAGAACATTCTGTTTTCGTCGGGCATCTTTACCCTGATTGCCGCCGTTTCATTCTGGTATTTCGGCCTGTATCGCGGCATTTGGCGCTATGCGTCACTGAATGATTTAACCCGTATTGCCAAAGCTGTTTCTGTAGCGGTCGCCGTTCTGTTTGTTGTGCTGTTTTTGACAACCCGCCTTGACTGGATGCCGCGTTCGGCACCGATTATTCAGTGGTTCCTGTTGATGGCATTGTTGGGTGGATCGCGCCTGACATACCGTATTGCTAAGGATAAATCGACCGCACGTGCGCTTGTGCGTCAGGGCACAACGCGTCTCAGTGTGTTGTTGATTGGGGCCGGGGACGAAGCTGAAGCCTTCATCCGCGAGACCGAACGTTCAGCCGATACACCGTTTAAAGTCGTCGGGATTGTGTCGCTCACCGACGGGCGGGTTGGCCGCAATATGCACGGCGTGGATGTTCTTGCCACGGTCGATAAGCTTGAAGACGTCATCAAAAAACTCGAAATGAGCCGGCATGGCCTGCCGCGCCGACTGGTTCTGACCGGCGATGCCCTGCGCCATGAAGACAATGCCAAATGGGTCGAGATTGCCGATCGTTATGGCATGACGCTGGCCCGGTTGCCGAAGCTGGGTGATCTGCGCGAAGGCCTTGCCGATCCGCTGCAAATTCGCCCGGTGGCGATTGAAGATTTGCTGGGGCGCCCACAAGCCCGCCTTGATCGCGACCGCGTGCGTGAAATGATTGGTGGTAAGAGGGTTTTGATCACAGGGGCAGGTGGCTCCATCGGGTCAGAACTGGTGCGCCAGATTGCATCTTATGGTCCGGCCAGTGTGACATTGGTCGATGCCGGGGAATATAATCTCTATGCCATCGATATGGAGATGGCGGAAAAATATCCTGATTTACCGCGCGAAAGCATTCTGGGTGATGTCCGTGATCGCACCCGTATTGCGAAGGTCTTTGAAGAAATCTCGCCCGAAAT
This sequence comes from Thalassospira lucentensis, assembly GCF_050516545.1. Classification (GTDB taxonomy): domain Bacteria; phylum Pseudomonadota; class Alphaproteobacteria; order Rhodospirillales; family Thalassospiraceae; genus Thalassospira; species Thalassospira lucentensis_C. The sequence continues at coordinate 4,040,205 of NZ_CP191544.1, forward strand.
CGTTTTCCACGCTGCGGCCTATAAACATGTACCGTTGGTCGAACATAATCCCAACGAAGGCATCCTGACCAACACGCTGGGCACCCGTAATGTCGCCGAGGCCTGCCGTGCCGCCGGTGTGGGCACGATGGTTTTGATTTCGACGGATAAGGCAGTAAATCCGGCCAATGTCATGGGTGCATCGAAACGTTTGGCGGAATGTTATTGTCAGGCGCTTGAGACCTTGCCTGCCGATCAACGCGGGTCAACGCGGTTTGTTACGGTTCGATTTGGCAATGTGTTGGGATCGACCGGATCGGTCGTGCCGTTGTTTAAGCGCCAACTTGAAGCGGGTGGGCCGCTGACTGTCACCCATGAAGGCATCACCCGTTATTTCATGACCATTGCCGAGGCGGTGGAGCTTGTTTTGCAATCAGCCGAACTTGGCCGTCATGGTGTGACCGATGGCGGGAAGATCTTTGTTCTTGATATGGGGCGGCCGGTTAAAATTATTGATCTGGCCCGTCAGATGATCCTGCTTTCCGGGTTGCAGCCGGGTAAGGATGTCGAGATCAAAGTCACCGGATTGCGGCCGGGGGAGAAGCTGTATGAAGAGCTGTTCCATGATTCTGAACCGCCCGCGCCCACCGATACGGATGGTGTGATGTTGGCGGCCCCGCGGGTTGTTGATTACGCGTTGATCCAAAAGGTGTTTGACGCCCTTGAAGACAGTGCAACCAGCCGGAATACCCACAAAACGCTAGAACTCATAAGCCAGTTGGTGCCGGAATTCCAGCCACCAGAAATCGGTGTGAAATCGATTTTCGCCAAAGACACCGATAGCGTGTCACAAAATGCACCGGTTGATGCTTTGGATAAGGCAGCAGGCCGTTCGGCTTAAACTCGCGATTGGTTTCGAAACCACGCCCTCCAGAACATTACCTTGTTAGACCGTGGAAGTTCATTCTTTGATGGAATGAATTTGTGCGGATTTGTCGTTTGTCATCGCCATTTATGAGCAATATTTTGCGATCAGAATGACAAATGGGAATGACCTTGATGGCAGGGTCATTAGAAACCCCACCTCAATTCCGTTTTTTGGAGGCCAACCATGTCGGCAGACGCTTTTGTCCATGCGGATGAAATCCGTTCAATGTTTTCCAGTGCAATGTCGGACATGTACCGCGCAGAAGTGCCGCAATATGGAACCCTGATGGAACTGGTATCGGACATCAATGCGCAAAAGCTTGCGGGTGATCCGGTTTTACGTGATGGGTTGGTGCGCAATGATGAGATGGACCGGATTGATCTGGAACGCCATGGTGCGATCCGTTTGGGCACGCCAGAAGAACTGTTTAATATGCGCCGTTTGTTTGCGGTGATGGGCATGCATCCGGTGGGGTATTATGACCTTTCGGTTGCGGGGGTGCCGGTGCATTCAACAGCATTTCGCCCGATTGATGACGCGGCACTGCGCCGCAATCCGTTTCGTGTCTTTACCTCGCTTTTGCGCCTTGAACTGATCGAAGATGAAAACCTTCGGGCCACGGCAAAAGAGATTTTGGCAAAGCGCGATATCTTTACTGCTGACGCCATCAAGCTGATCTATCTGACCGAAAAGAATGGTGGTCTTACCCGCGTTCAGGCTGAACAGTTTGTGACTGAGGCGCTTGAAACATTCCGTTGGCACAGTGACGCAACAGTATCGCTGGAAACCTATCAAACACTTTGCGAGGCGCATCGTTTGATTGCAGATGTGGTCTGTTTCAAAGGACCACATATCAATCATTTAACGCCGCGCACCTTGGATATTGATGCGGTTCAGCATGCAATGCCCGAACGTGGCATTTCGCCCAAGGCAATTGTCGAAGGCCCACCTGCGCGTAACTGTCCGATCTTGCTGCGTCAAACCAGTTTCAAGGCACTTGAAGAACAGGTTTATTTCGTTGGAGGCAGTCCCAAAGGGACGGCTGGCACCCATACCGCTCGTTTTGGCGAGATTGAGCAACGCGGGATCGCCTTAACCGCCGAAGGGCGCAAGCTTTATGACACGCTTTTGTCTGCAACCCGCCAGGCGGTGCAGATCAATGCCGGTGGATCGAATGCGCGTAATTATGAAGTCGAATTGTCTGAACGCTTTGCGGCATTTCCCGATGACTATGAAACCCTTCGCGTCGAAAAACTGGCATTTTTCCACTATAGCGTGACCGAAGCCGGGTTAAATGCAGCAAGCACTGAAAACGTTGGTACTTCAGTGAATGATCTGATTGATCGGGGATATCTGCGCGCTGATCCGATCATTTACGAAGACTTCCTACCGGTCAGTGCTGCGGGGATTTTCCAGTCAAATCTTGGCGGAGATGCTCAGAAAAACTATCAGGAACACTCAAATCAGGACGTGTTTGAACAGTGTTTGGGGGCAACGGTGCGAGATGAACTTATCCTGTATGCCGACCGTGAAACCGCATCTCTGAAACAGGCACTTGATGTTTTGGGGATCAAGAAAAACGTCGCCTGATCTGAGGGTTGGCATCATTTTGACGGGGCGGTCTTTGGGGTGATCCAACGGCGGCCCCGTTTTGGGTATGGCTTCGGACCCTAGATGACCGGATTGCTAAAACCCGCCATGCAAGAATTCGGGGTCCACTTTTTGCGCTGCACATGGTAAAGCTCCGCGCGAAACAACCATGGTTCGGACTCATTGATCATGTGTCGGCCCGGATTGGAATAAAGGCATTCTGATCCCGTTAACGGCCGGTCATGCCCGCAACACTATCAATTGCACATGCACGAGCAGCCATGTGCAAACTGTATTATGTGGGCCGATATATCATCAATGGGTCCGCAACCTTCATCACATTGATGCATGAAAGCGAACCCAATGACTGCTCGTATTGCGCGCGCGCTTATTTCCGTTTCTGACAAGACCGGCTTGGTCGAATTTGCCAAATCTCTTCACGAACAGGGTGTTGAAATCCTGTCCACCGGTGGTTCTGCCAAGGCGATTGAAGCCGCAGGTATCCCGGTTAAGGAAGTTGCCGATCACACCGGTTTTCCTGAAATCATGGATGGCCGTGTTAAAACGCTTCATCCAAAAATTCACGGTGGCCTTTTGGGCCGTCGTCCCCTTGCAAGCCATATGCAGGCAATGGAAGATAACGATATTGCCCCGATCGATCTGGTTGCGGTGAACCTTTATCCGTTCGAAGAAACCGTTGCCAAGGGTGCCGATTTTGGCACCTGCATCGAGAATATCGATATTGGCGGGCCAAGCATGATCCGCTCTGCGGCGAAAAACCATGAATCGGTGACCGTCGTTGTTGATCCAGGCGACTATGACCGCGTGGTTGCCGAGATGAAAGACAATGCCGGTGCCACCACGGTTGATACCCGCCGCGTTCTGGCTGCTAAGGCTTTTGCCCGCACGGGTGCTTATGACTCGGCCATTTCAAGCTGGTTTGCCGGTGAACTTGGTGAAACCTTCCCGCAGCGTCTTAATGTTTCTGCCGAACTGAAACAGACCCTTCGTTATGGTGAAAACCCCCACCAGCAGGCTGCGTTTTACACCAACGGTAAAAACCGTCCGGGTGTTTCAACCGCAACCCAGCTTCAGGGTAAGGAACTTTCATTCAATAACCTGAATGACACCGATGCTGCGTTTGAATTGGTATCCGAGTTTGACGAAAAACCGGCTGTTGCCATCATCAAACACGCCAACCCGTGTGGTGTAGCCGAAGGTGCAACTTTGATTGAAGCCTATCACAAGGCGCTTTCATGTGATCCGGTTTCGGCATTTGGCGGCATCATTGCGGTCAACCGTACGCTTGATAAGGCAACTGCCGAAGAAATCGCCAAGCTGTTTGCCGAAGTCGTGATTTGCCCGGATGCGGATGACGCGGCCAAGGAAGTTCTGTCGGCTAAGAAAAACCTGCGTTTGCTGGTGACTGGCGGCATGGCGGACCCAGAAGGCGAAGACATGACGCTTCGTTCCCTTGCGGGTGGGTATCTTCTGCAGAACCGCGATGCAGGCCGTGTGAAACGCGACGAACTTAAAGTCGTGACCAAGCGCACCCCGACGGATAGCGAGCTTGATGACCTTCTGTTTGCCTTCCGCGTTGGCAAGCACGTCAAATCAAATGCCATTGTTTATGTCAAAGACGGCAAAACCGTTGGCGTTGGTGCCGGGCAGATGAGCCGTGTCGACAGCTCGCGCATTGCAGCGTGGAAAGCAGAAGAAGCTAGCAAAAATGCCGGTGAATATGAACTTCGCACCAAGGGTTCGGTGGTTTCATCTGATGCATTCTTCCCGTTTGCTGATGGTCTTCTGGCCGCAGTTCAGGCCGGTGCAACGGCTGTTATCCAGCCGGGTGGTTCGATGCGTGATGAAGAAGTCATCGCTGCGGCTGACGAACATGACATTGCCATGGTCTTTACCGGCATGCGTCATTTCCGCCACTAAGTTCTGGCACGATAAAATGCAAAACCCCGGGGCATGTCCCCGGGGTTTTTGTTTGTCTTGGGTGATAAAGCACCGTCCTGGCTGACCTTAAAGAGCAGGTTGTGTGCCCTTTTCGGTCGGTTTTGTGGCGGTTGCATCATCGTTACTATGTTCAATGATGGCACCATCCTGCTCGATCGCGGCGGGGGCGGTAACACCTGCCGTTTGAGTGTCATCGCGTGGCTTGGGGGCGTCATCCTGATGCACTCGCAATGGCGCGCGCCATTCAACGCTGCCAAACGAATGACAAGACGGACAGGAAACCACCCATCGATCTGTTTCAGTACCACAAGCCCCACACCGCCAATCAGGGTCCGTATTGGCGTGACTTGCCTTGATCAGAAGATCACGTGCCTTGGCGCCATCCTGATTTTCACGCAATTCCAGATCGGCCAGTAGACGGTAATGGCGGGCTTCAGCCTTGGTCGCCATGGCCTTTTCAATGTTGTGTCGCGCAATGCCCCAAAGGTCAGCTTCAAGGGCAGCTTCGGCAAGAACAATCTGGCTTTCGATATGATCGGGGTTGGTTGCCACCAGTTTTTCAACGGATTTAACCTTGGCCAGTGGATCACCGGTAAGTGTTTCACGGTAAATCGCACCAAGGGCGGCAGACGGTGCAACGCGCCAGCTTTGCATCACGGCTTCACGCGCCTTGCCATCCTGTTTCAAATCGCGATAAAGACCGGCCAGCAAGACTGCCGCACCGGTAAAGTCACCGGCTGCGTTAAGCGCCTTGCGCAGAAGTTTGATTGCTTCGGCATTTTCACCCGATGCGATGGCATCTTCTGCCTTTGCTGTAATCAATAAGGCGCGTCGATGGGTAAGTTCCTGTTCGCCAAACACCGATGCCTTTTGCGCATCGACCAAAAGGCTCAGCGCACGGTCCCAGCGTTTGGACGTCAGCAGCAAATCAAACAGCGTGACGATCACTGCCGGATTACGCGGGCGCAACCGATGGGCACGTTCGGCGTAATCAAGGGCAGCGCCCCGATCATCGGATTTCAGGGCCAGTTGCAGCAATCCGCGCAGACCAAAGAACGCCGAGTCGGGTTTTTCAAGCATTGCTTCAAACTGGCGCTTGGCGGCATCATTGTCGCCATCAAGCTCTGCTGCCTGTGCGGTCAAAAGACGGGTCAGGGTGTCATCTTCGAGATAACGATCCACCGCACGAGTATGTTTCAACGCCTGACGGACATCGCCCGATGCCAGTTCAAGCAATCCCATGGTCAGGGCCTGTTGGCCTTTTTTGCGACGGCGGCTGCCCAGAAGGCGACCGACCCAGCCCGGTGAATTGGCAATCATTGTCCAGCCGCGCCATACCAGAACCAGAACTGCGGTCAGGGCAAGCAGACCAAGGGCAACCATGCCAATGGAGCCATCAAAACGATAGCCAAGCCAGACAATCGTCATGTTGCCGGGGTTATTGGCAAACCAGACTGTGCAGAAAACCAAGGCAGTGGTAATAAGGACAAAGGTCAGAAGACGGATCATTGGCTGCCCTCCGTCCCGGTCAGAAGACTGATGGCATGTGCGCTGAGGCTGGCGATCGCGGCGTTAAGGGTTTGGCGGCGTTCGGCTTCTCTAAGCCATTCACTGACCGCAGCATATGCGTGTTCTCCTTCGACTCCTTGAAGGGCTGTAACAGCAGCATCAAGGTCATCTTGGGCAAGGGCGTTTTCAGCAAGAACCAGACGGCCTTCAAGCGATTCTTCACCTGCAGCATCGACGCGACGGACCGGAACCAGCTTTTTGATATTGGCCCAAGTGGCTTCAAGGACACTGCCCGAATGATCATCGGTCGCGGCCTGAACGGCTTGCTGAGCCATAGCCGGGAAGGATTGACGCAGCTTTTCGATGGTCGGTGCCCCTTGATCGGCAAGGGGCTTAAGGATCGCGATCTGTTCGGCAATCATGGCGTCATCACCGGCACTGCGTTCAAGCTGGTTCAGGGCAATGACGAAAGGTCCGCCGCGCTGCAAAGCATCACGCAGGATGGTGACGGCCATGGCAATTGCCTGACCACGGCTTTCCACCCGCAGGCCGGCAGTCGCGCGGACTTCTTCTTCCATTGTCGACAGGCGTGCGGAAAGTTCGCGCATTTCATTGGCGACACCGGCAAGTTCGCTTTCAACGCGGGCAAGTTCTTCGATCGGGGTGGATCGGGTTTCGATCTCGGCCATGCGGCGCGCAACTGTGTTGCTTAGGGTATCGCCACGTTCATTGCTCAGACGTTCGCGCAGGGCATCAATCGTGCCTTCCAGTCGCGACAGGCGTTCGGTCAAGGCCGGATCAATGACAACCGATCCATCGGGGATCGCATCGGCATTGACCATTTCGGAGGCGCTATCAGATAGGCTTGGCAGCAAATCCTCGGACTGGAGTTCGCCGTCATCCTTTTCGGTCATCGCCGCGTCTTCATTGGGGGCGGGAGGGGTGTTTGTGCTGTCGTCTGACGCCGGGGTTGATGTGCTCGGTTCATTGGTGAGCGCAATGTCATTGTTTTGATCATCCGCGGTGCCAAATCCTTCTGGCGTGATTTCAGCCAGGATTTGATCGGGGACATACTGGGTCAAAATCGGTTCGGCATCGCGCCACCAGAACGCGCGGGTCAACCAGCCCGCTGCAAGGGCACCAACGATAATGATCACAAACAACAGAAGGGTCTTACCACCACCACCTTTGGATTTTGCAGTTTCCTTGGTGACAGCGCTGGTGTTCTTCGCACTGTCATCGGTTTTTGAACCGCCGCCCGGTTTGATCGGGGCGTGAGTGGTTGCCGGTTTTGCGCCCGCGCTGTCAGCCGGTTTGGCTTTGTCTGCGCTGGTTGTGTCCGATTTTGCCGCTTGTGAGGCATCCGCCTTTTTGGGATCCGGACTCGCATTGCCTTTGCTATCAACGGAAATGGTTTCGGACGATTTTTCGCTATCGGCCGATTTTGCGGGAGCAGTTGGTTTCGGCGTTTCTGGTTTTTTCACGATCGGACCATTGCAGTTTGCGGTTATGCCCAAAACGGCGTTAGGCGCAGGAAGCCATTACGAAAGGGACTGATCTAACAAAGAAAGAAGGTATTCTTGTGTTGGTTGTGATGCAACGTGCGTTCTATGCCATGTAAGGTTAGATATCCGCGATTGCACCGCCGGGCTTAAGCAAATTGCACTTACCCCGGCCAAATCCCCTTCAAGCTTATAGCTGTGCACCAGCTTAACAAAGGTTTCCGCAGTGCGGGGAGAGAAAAATAAAACTGTATCAACATCATGCCTGATTAAAGCATCCAAAGCATCTTGTGGCAGTTCGGTACTGGCATGGGCTTCATAGACCGTTTGTCGATCAATTTGATAGCCATCCTCACGCAGAATTTGTCCAAGATCACCGGCGGTTTTGCGCGCTGCGGGATGGAAAAGCGGACCCGTAGCCGGATCAATATTTCCCCGAATGAGGGCGGCGAGATCATGAATGTCGCCATTGGCTGAGCGGATGTGCTCAAATCCCAGTTCATGACACATGCGCGCCGTGGCATCGCCAACGCACAAAGCAGGCAGACTGCGATTATCAGATAGCCGGACAAAGGCCCGAACCCCGTTGGCGGATGTAAAAATCAGGCCCTGATAGGGGGTGGTATCAAGCGGCATTTCCGGTTCAGGGAACGCGATGTGCAACATAGGTGCGGACACATGACGGTAGCCACGCGTTTCCAGCGCAGCAATAAGCTCAGCAGAATCAGTGTCGGGCCGAGTATTTAAAACCAATGGTCCCATCTACGTTCCCGTCAGTTTTTGATCAGGCCGAAATAAAGTCTGGCCCGCCACGCTGTTTCAGCTCTTCACCGGCATCGGTGCCAGCAGCCATTGCAGTTTGAATATCCGGATTAGCAATTCTGCGTTCGGTATCAAGCCGTTCACTGCCATCCGGGCGCACGATCGAGACACGCAGACGCAAACTGCCGTCATCCTGGAATTCGGCCAAGGCCGCAATCGGAGTTCGACATGATCCATCCAATGCACGAAGGGCGGCACGTTCAGCTGCGACACGAATGGCCGAGGTTTCACAATGCAGGGCCGCGATCCAGTTTTTGGTCCGGGTATCTTGTTGGCGAATGGTGATGCCTATCGCCCCTTGGGCAACGGCAGGTAACATATCGTCTTCGGCAATTGGCGCGGTGGCGATTTCGGGCTGACCCAAACGGTTCAGTCCGGCCATCGCCAGCAATGTCGCATCGACCTGTTCTTCGCCAAGTTTGCGCAGGCGTGTCTGAACATTCCCGCGGAAGGTGATGACTTTAAGATCCGGGTATTTGTTCAGGATCATGGCCTGACGGCGAAGGGATGCGGATCCGATGACAGATCCCGCAGGCATTTCGGCGAAGCTTTTATATTTCAATGAAATAAACGCATCTCGGACATCTTCGCGCGGCAGAATGGTTGGCAAGATCATGCCATCTGGAAGCACGGTCGGGACATCCTTCATACTGTGCACAGCAAGGTCGATTTCCCCGCCCATCAGGGCATCGTCGATTTCCTTAGTGAACAGGCCCTTGCCACCGATCTCAGACAGGGCGCGATCAAGGATCTTGTCGCCGGTCGTTGTGATCACGGTAATGGCAATTGCGCTATCTTGCGCAAGTTCGGGATGGGCGGCTGCCAGTTTGTCACGGACCTCGTGCGCTTGGGCCAAGGCCAAGGGCGAACCACGGGTGCCAATGCGAAGTTTTACTGTATCTGTCATGGGTGGAGTCTTAGTCTTAAAACTGTTTGAAAACAAGGTCTGGCGGAGCGGTTCGGGGCTGAAAATTTTGGTTCAATATCATCGTGATTTTAGTCAGGCCTCGGCATATTTCATTGATCTATGTTGACGGACTGCCGGGGAATTGCGGCTTTGTTATCGCCGAAACCATGCGTGAAACGCGATAACTGCATATGGCAAATGCGCCGCTCGGGGGTGGAAAGCAGGTAAAGTTTCCGCTACATCTGCGCGACGCGTATATTGGATTCCGATTGCCGGACTTTTGGCAGACCCTGACCGGATCAAAAGCATGATCGTACTTGGTATCGAAACAAGCTGTGATGAAACCGCCGCTGCTGTCGTAAATGACAAGCGCGAGATATTGGCAAACCGTGTTTTGTCCCAGCTTGATGATCATCGCCCTTATGGCGGGGTTGTTCCCGAAATTGCCGCCCGCGCGCATCTTGAACATCTTGATCGTCTGGTGGCCGAAGCCATGGATGATGCCGGTCTTGAATTTTCTGATCTTGATGCGGTCGCTTGTACCGGGGGGCCGGGCCTGATTGGCGGGGTGATGGTCGGAACCATGACAGCCAAGGCGATTGCTTTCGCTGCTCAAAAACCATTTCTTGCGGTGAACCATCTTGAAGGTCATGCCCTTACCGTGCGTTTGACCGACGATGTGCCGTTTCCATATTTGCTGTTGCTGGTGTCTGGCGGCCATTGTCAGGTTCTGATCGTCGAAGGAGTTGGCAAATACAAACGTATTGGCACCACCATTGATGATGCGGTTGGCGAGGCATTTGATAAAACCGCCAAGATGATGGGGCTGGGTTATCCCGGCGGTCCGGCACTGGAACAGATTGCAACCAAGGGCAATCCGAACCGGTTTGGTCTGCCGCGCCCTTTGCGTGGCCGCGCTGGCTGTGATTTTTCATTCTCGGGGCTTAAAACGGCGGTCCGAACCTATATGGACGGGTTCCCGATTGACCAGCAGACCGAGGAAGTCAAAGCCGACCTTGCCGCATCATTCCAACGTGCGGTGGGCGATACCCTGATTGATCGGACCAGAAACGCAGTGTTTGAGTTCATGCGTGATTATCCGACCGGTAAGACGCTGGTTCTGGCGGGCGGGGTTGCCGCCAACAAATATCTGCGTGGGCGTTTAACAGAACTGACTGATCAGGCAGGGATGCAGCTGGTAGCACCACCCCTTGATCTTTGTACCGATAATGCCGCGATGATTGCCTGGGCCGGGCTGGAACGGTTCCGCCTTGGTGAACGCGATGATCTTGATTTCAAACCACGCCCGCGCTGGCCGCTTGATCCCGAGGCCCCTAAACGTCCGGGGGCGGGCGTTAAGGCATAGGGCATTAGGGTACTGACAGACCCCTTGGTCGTCTTACCGAAAGATAAAGAGCGACTTCACATTTTGCCGGAACACAAGACATGAAAAAGCGCATTACAGTTGTTGGTGGCGGTGCCTGGGGAACGGCTTTGGCTGTGCAGGCGGTGCGTGCCGGTGAAGATGTCGAACTGATTTTGCGCAATCCGGAATTGGCAGACCGGATCAACACCAAGGGCGAAAATGATCTTTACTTGCCCGGTGTTTCTTTGCCCGGTGCCTTGCGTGCGACCACCACTTATGACGGATTGCGCGATTCTGATGCAGTTTTGTTGGTGACCCCGGCACAGCATCTTCGTGAAACCCTGACCAAACTTGCCGCCCATTGGGTCGATGGCCTGCCTGCGGTGATTTGCTGTAAGGGCATTGAAAAACAAACCGGTGCCTTGATGGCGCAGGTCGTAACAGAAACCCTTGGCAATGTTCCGGTTGCCGTCCTTTCTGGTCCGACCTTTGCGCAGGAAGTTGCCGTTGGCTTGCCAGCCGCCATCACCCTTGCCTGTGAAGATCGGGTGTTGGGCAAGCGTCTGGTTGAACTGATTGGGACACCTGAATTCCGCCCTTATTTCAGCACCGATGTTGCCGGTGTTGAAGTTGCCGGTGCGATCAAAAACGTTCTGGCGATTGCAAGTGGTGTGGTTGCGGGGCTTGCACTTGGCGATAATGCCCGTGCTGCCCTGATTACCCGCGGTATTGCCGAAATGTCGCGGTTGGCAGGTGCCATGGGGGGCCGGGTTGAAACCATGATGGGGCTGGCAGGACTTGGGGATTTAACCCTGACCTGTACGGGAACTTTGTCACGTAACTACACTTTTGGCGTCGCACTTGGCGAAGGCCGGAAATCCGAAGATATTCTGGGTGAACGTCGCTCGGTGACCGAAGGCGTTCATACGGCGGCCTCTATCACAGCGGTTGCTGAGAAATACGGCATTGAAATGCCGATCTGTTCGGCCGTCGATCAGGTGGCCAATCACGGTGCTGATTTGCGCAGTACGATCAATGCCTTGTTGCAGCGCCCGTTCCGCGATGAGCTTGAAGCAGCGGACTAATTTGAACGTCTGAATTGCACTCCCAATTGGTTCGGCTTGAGAATGCGACGACCTTCTGGCAGTTTATGGGCATTGATCTCATAAAAAAGCAGGAAGCAGTCCATGCATTTCTATATCCGTTGTGTTGATAAGCCCGGCCACCTTGATGTTCGTAAGGCCAATCGTGATGACCATATTGCCTATATCAAGGACGGTTTTGCTGATCGCATCGTTGCAGCAGGCCCGACCCTTGATCCTGATATGGAAGGCATGAACGGTTCGGTCTTTATTATCGATTTTGATAAAATCGAAGATGCCCGTGAATTTGCCGCGAATGATCCTTATGGCAAAGCCGGTCTTTTTGAATCCGTTGTGATCCGTCCGTTCAAGAAGGTTTTCTGATCCATGGCATATTGGCTGATCAAAACCGAACCGGGAAGCTGGTCGTGGGACGATCAGGTCAAGAAGGGTGTCGAGGGCTGGGATGGTGTGCGAAACCATCAGGCAGCCAAGAATTTGCGCACCATGCAAATTGGTGATAAAGCGTTCTTTTATCATTCGGTAAATGAAAAACGCATTGTTGGCATTGTCGAAGTGGTGCGCGAATTCTATCCCGATCCAACCGATGCCAAGGACAAGTTTGTTCAGGTTGATTTTAAAACGGTCAAGCCGTTAAAATTGCCTGTGAGCCTTGCCGATATCAAAGCGGATCCGCGTTTTGCCGATCTTTCATTACTGAAACAGTCGCGTTTGTCCGTGATGCCGATTGATGATGCATCCTGGTCTGCCATCTGTGAAATGGGTGGCGTTGCACCATGAGTGATCTGCCAAAAGCAGGCACTGTTTTGTGCAAGCTTTCCGATCTTGATGCGACAGGCGCCAAGGGGCTTCATCTGGGAGATAAGGGCATTTTCGTTGTCCGCAGTGACCAAGGCGTTTTTGGTTATGTGAACAGTTGCCCGCATGTCGGGGTTCCGCTTGATATGGAACCAGATGAATTCATCAGTGAATTTGGCGGTGAAATCATTTGTTCGACCCATGGTGCGCGTTTTCGCATTGAAGATGGCGAATGCGTATCTGGCCCCTGCATGGGGGATGTACTGGAACCCGTAGCGGTCAAGGTTCAGGACGAGATGGTTGTTCTTGCCTGAATTCCCTTAGTGGTCTTGGGGCGGGCCCCAAATGCGCAGACGGCGGGTTAACCTGCCGTCTGCGCAATCATTTCATCAATATGTTTGGTTATGACGTCAAGTTGATCGGGTTCAGACAGGCGATGATCACCTGTCTTGATCAGATCAACCCGCACATCATCGCTTACCAGTGCTTCAGTCAGGCGAATGGCGGTTTGCCATGGCACATCAGGGTCCTGCATCCCCTGAACCAAGCGGACCGGGCAGCTAAGCGCAAGCGGTTTGCGCAATAACAGCTGATTGCGACCATCTTCGATCAAATCACGGGTGATTGTGTAAGGATCATCGCCATATTCAGTCGGTTCGATCAATGCACCTTCGTCCATGATCGTTTTTTTCTGGGCTTCGCTAAATTGCGCCCACATCAAATCTTCGGTGAAGTCCGGGGCCGCTGCAATGCCCACCAGACCGGCAACCCGTTCTTTGCGGGCAAGGGCAGTTAGCAGCATGATCCAGCCGCCCATGGAAGAGCCGACAAGTATCTGTGGACCTTTGGTGATTTCATCAAGAATGGCAATGGCATCAGCAGCCCATTGACCGATTGTGCCATCGGCAAATTTACCCGACGATTGTCCGTGACCGGAATAGTCAAAGCGGGTATAAGCCACCCCCTGCCGAATGCAGTGTGTTTCAAGATGGGTTGCCTTGGTGCCGGTCATGTCTGACATGAAACCGCCAAGGAACATAACCCCAGGAGTATTGGGCGCCTGTACGTCAGATTGCTTGCCCGGCACGTGATGGTATGCGATTTTCAATCCGTCAGGCCGGTTAAGATATTTAGGCTTTTCAAGCTGTGGCGTCGGCATGTCATGTGTCATCCGGGGCGGAATCCTTGGGTGTTGATGGTTGGAGTTGCATGAGCGCGTCAGAAGTAATGACAGAAACAGTCTATCGATCAGAGCCCCAAGCGCAAGGTGGTGACTATCGTCCTGCAGTAATTTTGCAGGTGTTGCCCGAACTTGGCGCCGGTGGTGTGGAGCGTGGCACGGTCGATATTGCACGTGCAATTGTTGATGGCGGTGGCAAGGCACTTGTCGCATCCCAAGGGGGAAGGCTTGAGCGTGAATTGGCACGCTTTGGTGCCACACATATCAATTTGCCGCTGAAATCAAAGAATATCCTGACCATGCGCAAAAACATCGATGCGCTGGTAAAGCTTATCCGTGACGAAGGTGTTGATATTATTCACGCCCGCTCACGTGCGCCGGCCTGGAGTGCCTATTTTGCTGCGCGGAAAGCAGGTATTCCGTTTGTGACGACCTTCCATGGGACGTATTCCGGATACACCAATCCGTTCAAGCGTCGCTATAACGCGATCATGACCATGGGCGATCAGGTGATTGCAATTTCCAAGCACATCGCCAATCACATCAATAAATTTTACAAAGTCGATCCGGAACGTTTGAACATTGTGCCACGCGGCACCAATGTTGACCTGTTCAATCCGGAGAATGTCAGTCAGGAACGCCTGATCACGTTGTCAAACCAGTGGCGTCTGGATGGTGAAGAATATGTCATCATGTTGCCCGGACGCATCACGCGCTGGAAAGGGCATTGTTTCCTGATCCGCGCTTTGCCAGCAGTGCTTGAAGAGTTGGGCCATCGTAAGATCAGGTGCCTGATTGTCGGGTCTGATCAGGGCCGAACTGGCTATCGCGATGAAATCCTGCAGCTTACAGGCAAGCTGGGTCTGGAAGACGTTGTCCATATTGTCGATCACTGCGCGGATATGCCAGCAGCCTATATGTTGGCAGATGTGGTTGCCTGTCCTTCCATTCAGCCAGAAGCATTCGGTCGTATTCCATCCGAAGCACAGGCGATGGGCAGGCCCGTTATTTCGACCGCTCATGGCGGCGCAATGGAAACGGTTTTACCGGGCGAGACCGGTTGGCTGGTAAGCCCAAATGAGGTTGAGCAGCTGTCGCGTGCGCTTATTCAGGTACTTAGCTTAACCCCGGAAAAACGCGCGAGACTCGCAGCCAAAGGGCGCCAGCACGTGATTGATGAATTCTCGCTTGAGCAAATGGCCGAAAGAACACTTGGCGTTTATGCCAAGGCACTTAAGCGCGCTTCCAGGACCGCAGCATGACAGATCGGAAAGTTGACACTGTGCAGGACACTGCAGTTATAGCTGTGGATGAGGAATACGCTGTGCAAACCAATGAACCTGCCCGTGAGCGGATTCTTGTGATCAAGCTTTCGGCGTTGGGCGATGTCATTTTGGCGATGGGGCCGTTTGCGGCCATTCGTGCAGCACATCCGAACGCACATATTACGGTTCTGACAACACGACCCTATGTTGATTTGATCAAGGCCAGCGGTTTCTTTGACTCCATTGCGATTGACCGTCGGCCGAAACTGACCCAGCCGCGCGAAGTTTTGGCACTGCGTCGTTTCCTGCGAAATGGTAAGTTCGATCGGGTCTATGATCTGCAAACATCAGACCGAAGTGGTTTTTACTACAAGCTGTTCTGGCCGGGGCCCAAACCGGAATGGTCAGGCATTGCCAGAGGATGTTCGCATCCGCATGCCAATCCGGACCGCGACAACATGCATTCGATTGACCGTACGGCAGATCAGCTTGCTGATGCGGGCATCATGGATGTGCCTGCACCTTTTATTGCCGGTCCGGACATCGAATTGGATCGGTTTGGCATTCGAAGCCCGTTTGTCCTGATTTGTCCTGGTGGTGCGCCGCATCGTCCGGCAAAGCGTTGGCCGGCTGAGCGTTTCGGGTTGCTGGCCAAAAAACTTGCAGATTATCGCTTAACCCCGTTGCTGATTGGCACGGATAAGGAAAGTGACGTTCTAAGCAAGATTGATCAGATGTGCCCAAAGGCACGCAATCTGATGGGGCGAACCGGATTTCTCGATATTGCATCCTTGGCCGCACGGTCGGTCCTTGCAATTGGCAATGATACCGGGCCGATGCATATTGCCGCTGCTGCCGGTGCGCCATCAATTGTGCTTTTTTCACGTGAATCTGATCCCAAGCTTAGCGCGCCACGCGGGATTGGCAAAAATGCGGTCAGTATTGTGCGTGAAAGTGATTTGCGGCAATTGACGGTAAATCGGGTCATGGAAGAAGTCTGTCGTCGGCTTGATCTGACCGATTAAAATTTCCAGACTGGCATTGATCTGGGTGCTCTAAAGCAAAGGCGCAGAAAATGGCGCTTTGCAACCAGTGTAATTGCCTAAAAACATTGCTTTCTGAACGTATACAGATATGCTAGGTCAGGTCTTGAGGAAAACACTGTTGAACGCAGCGGTGCTTTCCTTGTTTCTGTTTCTGACCGATTTGTTTGATTACCATAGGAGATTATCCATAGCACGACCACGCAAACCGATGCAGCCGACCAAGGACGGTCCGCGCGTCAATGAGGATATCAAAGCCCGAGCCATCTGTGTTGTCGACGCTGAAGGCAATATGTCCGACCCGATGACGGTGCGTGAAGGCATTGAAAAGGCAGCGGAAGTTGGACTCGATCTCGTCGAAGTCGCTCCCAATGCTGAACCGCCTGTGTGCAAGCTGATCGACTACGGCAAGTTCAAATACGAACAAAGCAAGAAGCAGAACGAGGCCAAAAAGAAACAGAAGGTTATCGAGGTCAAGGAGATCAAACTCCGTCCGAACATCGATATCCATGACTACAATGTCAAACTGCGTGCCGCGCAGAAGTTTCTTGGCGGTGGAGACAAGGTGAAGGTTACGTTGCGCTTCCGCGGACGTGAAATGGCTCACCAGGATCTCGGTCTTAGCATGCTCCAGCGCTTCTCGGGGGACCTAGAGGACCTCGCCAAGCCGGAAATGATGCCTAAGATGGAAGGCCGTGTTATGATTATGGTACTGGCGCCGCGTTAATACGCGGCGTTTTGCCGTTCTGCCCCAAAAGGTCCAAGCCAAAGAGGGAATGCCATGCCAGCTGGAAATGATCTTCTGATCGTTGGAGTCGATGATGACCCCAAGAGCTTGGTCTTACTGAAACGAATCGTCGAAAGCGGCGGTTTCATGTTTCAGGGTGTTTCCTCGGGCAAGGACCTGCTCAAGCTTCTTAAAACCAAGCGCCCGCGCATCATCCTGCTCGATATCATGATGCCGGATATGAACGGTTTTGAAACCGCCCTTAATGTGCGGACCTATTTCCCCGATCTGGCCTGTGCCATCATCTATGTGACGGCCCGTCAGGGGGAAGAAGACCTTCGCGGTGGTGTTGCGGCTGGTGGCAATGATTTTGTCTTAAAGCCGATCAACCGTGAAAAGCTGATGAGCCGAGTCGAAAAGTGGATCGGCCGGGCCCATACGATCAAAACGGCTGTTTGATCAGATAACCTCACCACGATCCCAATTTAATTATTGTTGTAGTGCTCAGGCTTTACCGCATGCTTAGCCGTGCGGCGAATTTCTGTGGGCCGGTTTTACGTGCCTATGGGGTGGTGCCGGTCAGAAGGCCGACGATAGGGTCGATATAAAGTGAGAAGAGCGAAAAGCTGATCACACCGACGGCCGTGGTCACCAGCACAATCGAAGAGCTTCGCACGATATAGCGATCATAGGTGGTGGCAACGACGAAGACGTTGCCTGCGGTCGGCAGGGCCGCAAGCAGCAATACGGCCTTGGTTTCAAGGTCGGCAACTGTCCCGACAATGTAAAATCCGACAAAGACTGCAAGCGGATGGACAATAAGCTTGGCAAAGGACATGGCGAGAAGTTCCGCGCGCTTTTCGGCAATCGGGCGTCCAACAAGGGCAACGCCAATGGCAAAAAGTGCCGCAGGGCCTGCACTTCCGCCCAGCAGTTCCAAAAGATAATCCACCCCGTTTGGCCAGCTCAGGTTAAGCGAACTGGCAATAACCCCGAGAATAATGGCCAGAACAACCGGATTGGTCAGCGCACCGCGTATGATCTTGCCTGTCGGGTTTGTGCCATTGGCATGCTTGGCCCCTTCAAGCAGCAATAATGAAAGTGACAGCATGACAATCAAGTCAAAGGCAAGGGCGACGATCACTGGCACGATGGCCTCTGGCCCCAATAGCCCAATGATCAAAGGAAGACCCATAAAGCCGACATTTGGCATGGTCCCGGCAAAGGAAAACAGTGTCTGACTGGCTGGATCAAGACCGAACATCTTGGCCGCGATCAAACGTGATCCGCCATAGACGAGCAATGTCGCCCCGCCATAGGCCAACATGATATCAGGTTGCCAAATCTCAGCCGGGGTTCGGGTTGCCAATGCCCGGAACAAAAGGGCCGGTAAGGCAAAGTAAAAGACAAATCCATTGATACCGCGCATGCCGTCGGGCGAAACGATTTTGAATTTGCCACCAATCCAGCCAAGGCCTATCAGTGCGAAGAAGGGCAGAATGATAGAGGTGATTTGTGTCATATCTTCAGTCAGATAGCTGAAATAAGGTTGGCAGATGAGGTAAGCTCGGGCGAAGCAAAGGCACAATGGCGGGTCAGGCCCGCAAAAAGCAAGGGGAAAGGGGTGAATTGGTCCTTGAAAAAGGCAATTCCGGAGTCTATAACCACCCGTCCCCAAAACAGGTGGTGAGGCTGGAGAGTTTGTTATGAACTTTCAGGGCATGCCCAGCCGCCGTGGGGGATTTCGTTTTCATTGCTTATGCAAGGATAGAAAAATGCCCAAGATGAAGACTAAAGCGAGTGCGAAAAAACGCTTTCGCCTGACCGCAAGCGGGAAAGTGCGTCACAACGTGGCAAACAAGCGCCACCTTCTGACTGCGAAATCGACCAAGATGAAGCGCCAGGCACGTGGCACAGAGATCCTCTGTGACGCAGACGCCCGCATCGTCAAAAAATTCCTGCCGTACGGTTAAGGTGAAGGAGAGTTAAATGGCTCGTGTAAAAGGGGGCGTGTCTTCACACGCCCGTCACCGCAAGGTTATTAAGGCTGCCAAGGGTTACCGCGGTCGCCGCAAAAATACATTCCGCACCGCCGTTCAGGCTGTGGAAAAAGGTCTGCAGTATGCATACCGCGATCGTCGCGTTAAGAAACGCCAGTTCCGCTCGCTCTGGATTCAGCGTATCAACGCTGGTGCACGTGACAACGGTCTGAGCTATTCGCAGTTCATGAACGGCCTTAAGAAGGCTGGCGTTGAACTGGACCGCAAGGTGCTTGCTGACATCGCAGTGCGTGAACCAGAAGCTTTCAAAGCTCTGGTAACTCAGGCGCAGGCTGCACTCGGCTAATAAACCTTTGTAAAAAGGTTTATATAGGCACTTGCCTGATTTGATCGGGGGCGGCCATATTGGCCGTCCCCTTTCTTGTTTTTACGTTCTTTTTGTTTTTTTAAACCCAAGCCAAAGCGTCGGAAGTTATGGAAAACATCGAAGCATTGCGCGAAGAGGTTCTGGCGGAAGTCGAAAATGCGGTTGATCTGACCGCACTTGAAGATGTCCGCATCAGCGCCCTTGGCAAGAAAGGCCGCATTACCGGCCTTATGAAAAACCTTGGCAAGATGGACCCCGATCAGCGTCGTGAATTTGGTCAGACGTTAAACGCGGTCAAAGACCAGGTTGCAGGCGCAATCGAAACCCGCAAGAATGGTCTTGAAGATGCAGCCCTTGAGGCACGTCTTTCTGGCGAGCGGATCGACGTGACCTTGTCATCGCGCCCGGATGAAACCGCAGGCCGCATTCACCCGATCAGCCAGACGATTGACGAAATTGTCTCGATTTTTGGCGAGATGGGCTTTGCACTGGCGGAAGGCCCCGACGTCGAAGACGATTTCCATAACTTTACAGCACTTAACATTCCGCCGGAACATCCCGCGCGTGAAATGCAAGATACCTTCTATCTGCCCGAAGGCGAAGACGGGTCGCGTCTTGTGCTGCGCACCCATACATCGCCTGTGCAGATCAGAACCATGCAGAACAAAACCCCGCCAATCCGAATCATTGCGCCGGGGCGGACCTATCGTTCAGATAGCGACATGACCCATACGCCGATGTTCCATCAGGTCGAAGGCCTGGTGATCGACAAGAAAACCCATATGGGTCACCTTAAAGGCTGCCTGCTTGAGTTCGTGAAAACCTATTTCGAACTTGATGATGTGCCTGTGCGCTACCGTCCAAGCTTCTTCCCGTTTACCGAACCGAGTGCCGAAATGGATATCGGGTGTTCGCGCAAAGGTGGGGAATTGAAAATTGGCGAAGGCGACGATTGGCTGGAAATTCTCGGCTGTGGCATGGTTCACCCGCGCGTGCTCAGCGCTTGTGGTCTTGACCCGGAAGAATATCAGGGCTTTGCCTTTGGCATGGGGATCGAACGTATCGCCATGTTGAAATACGGCATTCCTGATCTTCGCACCTTCTTCGATACCGATCTGCGCTGGCTGAAACATTATGGTTTCGTGCCGCTGGATGTACCGAACATGGTAAGGGGCTGAGATCATGAAGTTCACATTTAACTGGTTAAAACAGCATCTTGATACTGATGCTTCAATCGATGTGGTTGCCGAAAAACTGACCGATATCGGTCTGGAAATCGAAGGTCTTACCGACCGCGCCGCCGCATTGGCCGACATTCGTGTCGCCCATATCGAAGAAGCAGGTCAGCATCCTGATGCCGATCGTCTGAAATTGTGCCGGGTTAATACCGGTGACAAGATCATTCAGGTTGTCTGTGGTGCGCCAAACGCCCGCACCGGCCTTAAAGTCGCACTCGCACAGCCAGGCGCGATCATTCCGATTGATGGCTCCAAGCTCAAACCGGGCAAAATCCGTGGCATCGAAAGTCAGGGCATGATGTGCTCCACCCGGGAGCTCTGCTTGGGCGAAGACCATGACGGCATCATCGAGCTGCCAGAAGACGCTGAAATCGGTGCGCCGGTTGCAACTGTTCTGGGGGCTGATGATCCGATCATTGAAATCGGTCTGACCCCGAACCGCCCCGATTGCACAGGTGTGCGCGGGATTGCCCGTGATTTGGCGGCTGCCGGTCTTGGGTCGCTTAAAGTCGATCCACGTCAGGAAGCCGTTGCCGGTACGTTTGACAGCCCGGTTGGTGTCACGATCAACAGCGATATCGCGGCAAACAACGCGGTTCCGGCATTCTATGGCCGCTATATCCGCGGTGTGAAAAATGCGCAAAGCCCCGATTGGCTTAAAGCCCGTCTGGAAGCCATCGGCCTGCGTCCGATTTCGGCCCTTGTCGATATCACCAATTTGGTCACCCACGATCTCGGTCGTCCATTACATGTGTTTGATGCCGACAAATTGTCGGGTGACATCAATGTGCGTTACGCGACCAATGGTGAAAAGATTGCGGCCCTTGATAACAAGGAATACACGCTGTCTGACACCATGGTTGTCATTGCCGATACGGCAAAGGCACTTGGCATTGGTGGCATCATCGGTGGCGAAGAAACCGGCTGCCTTGAAGACACAGTCAACGTGTTTGTCGAGTGTGCGCTGTTTGATCCGATCAGCGTGGCCAAGACCGGGCGTAAACTGCAGATTAATTCTGATGCACGCTATCGTTTTGAACGTGGTGTTGACCCGCAATCGATTGCGTGGGGCATGGAAGTTGCCACCCATCTGATTACGGAAATCTGTGGGGGTGAAGTTTCGAACGTTGTCAAAACGGGCGAAGTTCCAAACCCGCGCAACAGCTTTGAGCTGCGCATTGATCGCATTCGTGAACTTGGCGGTGTTGCCGTTGAAGCGGATCGTGCGATTGAAATCCTGACATCGCTTGGCTTTGAGGTGAGCGGTTCTGCACCGGTCATTACCGCAGTGGCACCAACATGGCGCCCGGATGTCATTGGCGAAGCCGATCTGGTCGAAGAAGTCCTGCGTATTGTCGGCTATGACAAAATTCCGACCGTTGCGCTGGAACGTGAAACCAGTCTTCCGGTTCCGGCTTTGTCACCGATGCAAAAGCGCATTGGTCTGACCCGCCGTGTTCTGGCATCGCGCGGTCTGTATGAAACCGTGACATGGGCCTTTACCGATTCTCGTTGGGCAAAGCTGTTTGGCGAGCTTAAAGAAGGTCTGTTTTTGGCCAACCCGATCAGTTCTGATCTTGATGTTATGCGGCCCAATGCGTTGATCAACATGATTGCGGCTGCAGGTCGTAATCAGGCACGCGGTTTTGCTGATTTGGCGCTGTTTGAAGTTGGTCCGGAATTCTTTGGCGATCAACCGGGCGATCAGCGTTTGGTGGCAGCGGGCCTTCGTTCTGGTGCAACCACACAGCGTAGCTGGACGGGGTCGCGCCGTGATGTTGATGTGTTTGATGTTAAGGCCGATGCAGAAGCCTTGCTTGAATCCCTTGGCACCAACGCCGCCAACGTTCAGGTCAACACCGATGGCGCGCCAAGCTGGTATCATCCGGGCCGTTCGGCTGCTTTGCAGTTGGGTCCGAAAAACGTGCTTGGCTATTTCGGTGAATTACACCCGAAAGTTCTTAAGGCGCTGGACGTAAAAGGTCGGGTTGTGGCGTTTGAGCTGTTTGTTGAAAACGTTCCGATGCCAAAGAAAAAAGGCACCTCGCGTCCGGCTCTGAATGCATCAAGCTTCCAGTCGGTTGAACGCGACTTTGCCTTCCTGATGGATGCGGACGTCAAAGCCGAAGCGATCATTAAAGCCGCACGCAGTGCTGATCGTAATTTGATCAGCGACGTGGTGATCTTCGATCTTTACGCGGGCAAAGGCATTGAAGATGGCAAGAAGTCACTGGCGTTTTCGATCACGCTACAGCCGACCAAGGCAACCTTGACCGAAGAAGAAATTGAAGCGGTCTGCAAAAAGGTCGTCGATGCGGTTGAAAAAGCAACAGGCGGTAGTCTGCGCGCGTAAGCGCGAAACGCACCTAGCCAACAAAATATCAAAAACGGGTCGCCTGGTGCGGCCCGTTTTTATTTGATTGAAGTGTTGGGATAAGCCCTGAGCCTAGGCATTTAGTGCAATAGGGATTAATTTACCGACCGGGGCGTTTGCGCAGGATGGCATATTCATCTTCATCCAGATCAAGTGCGATCAAATCGGGACCATTGGTAAAGATGTGCCATTCCATATCCGTGTCGTCGCATTCGATGGTTAGCTGATCCATCATGCTGTTCCAAACACAGCGTTCGCGATCATCATCAGCCTCAAGACGGCCTTCGCCATTGTCATAGAGATGCAGGACAAGAAGCTGCTCATCCTCGTCGATTGAGTAGATGGCATATGTTTCGTGTACGAAACGGTAATTGATTTCCGCACCATTCAGCTTCCGCCACCCGCGCGGTAAGGGTTCACCCGGTTCATGGGTAGCGAAGTAATGGGCAAGATTTTGCATGTGGCTGTCATTCATGGTCCGCATGTCAGAACCACACGCACTCAGGGTCACAAGACCCAGCATTGCGACCATGCTTTTGACTGAGGGCCGCGATAGGTTAGTGATTTTGAACATGCAATACTCCATCGCCAAGACAGGGCAGCTTTTACCCGGCCGTCCATTTAACCTCGTCTCACAAGCAATATGCTTGCCATTTCTGGTCGGTAAACGGGACAGAATTTCAGCGCAACTGCGTGAAATGCGTTAGCTCGGGGGGTATTCTGCGCGATTGGCGCGAAGGGTAAAGATGATGGTTGCGCCGGGATCGCTGATCGGGCGGGTGGTGTCAAGCCAGATGCGCCCGCCATGCTGTTCAACGATTTTACGGCACAGGGATAACCCAAGCCCGGTGCCGGAAAACTCATCCTTATGCAGGCGCTGGAACAAGCGGAAGATACGTTGGGCATGTTCCGGGTGAATGCCAATGCCGTTATCGCGAATGGCAAATCGCCAGAATTCGCTATTGACCGGATCGGGTTCTACGGTGATTTCAATATGTGGGGCCACGCCGGGACGACGATATTTGATCGCATTGGACAGCAGGTTCAAAAACAGGCGCGACAGGGCGATACGATCCCCCTTGATGGTCGGTAAGCCCCCATGAATGATGGTTGCCTGTTCCTGTGCAATGTCGGCTTTCAGGTCCGCCTGCGCTTCGTTCAAGACCTGATTGCAGTCGATTTCGACAAAATCCTCGTTGGTTCCGGTTTTGGCATATTCAAGCAGATGACTGATCAGCTTGTGCATCCGTTTTGCGCCATCAACCGCATAATCAATATACTCGTCGGCTTCCTGGTCAAGGGTTCCGCCATAGCGTCGCTTAAGAAGCTGGGTATAGCTTGCCACCATGCGCAGCGGTTGTTGCAAATCGTGGGAGGCAACATAGGCAAACTGTTCAAGGTCTTCATTGCTGCGTTTCAGTTGATCCATTGTGTCGCGCAGCTTGTTGGCGTTCTCAACAAATTCTGTCACATCGCGCGCACTGCCAAAGACCATGCCATCAAACGGACCAATCCCGTGCCATGACAACCATCGTAAATCGCCGTTGCGGTCGCGCAGACGCAGAATGGATTTGCCATCGTCAGCTTGCTGCTTTCCGTGTTTCCGATGAAATGCAGCCATCGCGGCTTGTTGGTCTTCGGGCTCAAACAGCTTAAAGAAAGCTTGTCCGATATGTTTGTTAAGCTGCAGGCCAACCAATTCTTCAAGGGCAGGGCTGAAGCCACGCAAAATGCCGTCTTCGTCAATCGCAACCGATGGTTCAGGGGTGTGATGCAGATAGGTTTCAAACGGATGGCAAAGTTCCTGCTGGGCGGCGGTTTCAAGGAGCAAAACCGAAATGAAGCCACGCTCATTATCGTCGAAACGATGCGCCATCAGATAAAATCGTTGCATCAGGTTGGTGTCAGTGCGGATATCGACCATTGCGCCAACACGGGCATCGGGCCAGATATTGTCGATCAAAGGTCCACGCAGCTTCTCGCGGGAGGCCGGCGACAGGCGATCAAGAAATGCCGTCATATATGGACCGACCGTTTCATCTGTCGGGCCCAAAATTTCCGGCCAGTTCATTTGCGTGCTGAGTTTCCCGTCTTCGGTGCTTATCGGCCAACTGATCACGGCACAGCCGCATTCTGACAGGGTGTTTTCAGTATCGCTGAAATGCTCTGCAAGGTGGGCGGCCCGCATGTGTTGGCGTTTAAGGCGCTGCCATAACCATACGGACAAGCCACATAAAATGGCCATGGCCATAACAAACAGCAACGCATGCAAAATGATGGCATCACGCCAGTTTTCCATCAATGTGCTGCGCGGGGTAAAGGCAACCACAATCCGGTCAATTTGCGGTAATTTGCTATAGGCCATCACCATGACCTGCTGCCCATGAACACACAGAAGCGAATCGCGACTGGCTTTCTGCTTCCCGATATATTCGGCAAGGTCCTCGATCAAATGTGGCGGGATAAAACCGTCAATCTGTTGAAGCTGATTGTTCAACACGCCAATCGTAATGCCGGAATTGTCTTCGACAATTGTTTGCAGATTAACATCGCGATGCTGCAGCAACATCGATCCCAAACGATAGGCTGTTGCTTCAAGCTGGGCGCTGGCATGTTCGACCGCACTGTCATACAGGGTCTTTTGGATAAAGAAGAAAGAAAACAGCAGAACAAACACGCCTGTCAGGGTCAATGCTGCGAGCCGCTTGCGCAATTTTACAAGGCTGCGCCGGGACAGGGATGGCTCGATTGACGTCGTGAACATGTTCTAAAGGAGCCCCGTCAGGATTGTTTATCATTTTCTCACATAAAACTTATGTTCTTTTGATCCGGTTGAAAAGGAGACAAACGGATGAATTCACGCGCGCTAGTTCAGAAAAAGCCTTTAACGCCGCCTATTTGGCAGGTGATGTTGCCTGTCTTGTGCCTGTGTGGGGGATTTGGTCTGTGGGGTTGCGTGTCTGGCATGTGAATTCGTTGGTGATTGAACGCAACACAACGCTTCTAATTGCGGGCAAAAACCCCTATAAACCGGCTGGTGATTGATCCGGGCAATTGGATATCCGATTTTCCCAGCGATATGATGATCATGCAAGACGGGTTTTCCTGGTTATGCCAGTCCGATAAACGGATGTGATCCAACCCAGCGTCGCGACCAACTTAAGGTACGCTGACCGGGACGGAGCGCAGAAAGAAACCGTGCGGCTTGCAGGTTGAATATCGGCCAGATAATGGCAATCACATCGTTTCGAAACAAATGTGCCACGCGGCGAAATGCCAGCCAATTTTAGTGCCAGAAGCAGCCAAAATGACTGACCTTAAACATATTCGTAATTTTTCGATCATCGCGCATATCGACCACGGAAAATCGACCCTGGCGGATCGCCTGATCCAGTTGACCGGCGGTCTGACCGAACGTGAAATGGCCGAACAGGTTCTTGATTCGATGGATATCGAACGTGAACGTGGCATCACCATTAAATCACAGGCCGTGCGTTTGAAATACACGGCCAAGGATGGAATCGAATACACGCTCAACCTGATGGATACGCCCGGCCACGTTGACTTCGCCTATGAAGTTTCACGTTCCCTTGCGGCGTGCGAAGGATCGCTTCTGGTGGTTGATGCTGCACAGGGTGTCGAAGCACAGACCCTTGCCAACGTTTATCAGGCGATTGAAAACAACCACGAAATCGTGCCGGTTCTCAATAAAGTCGATCTTCCTGCTGCGGAACCTGATCGTGTCAAAGAACAGATCGAAGAAGTTATTGGCATTGATGCCAGTGACGCCGTGATGATTTCGGCCAAGACCGGTCTTGGTGTTCCTGATGTGCTTGAAGCACTGGTGACCCGTCTTCCAGCACCGACCGGCGATGCAACCGCACCGCTTGAAGTTCTTCTGGTTGATAGCTGGTATGATTCGTATCTTGGCGTGATGATTTTGGTGCGTGTCAAAGAAGGCACGCTTAAAAAGGGCCAGAAGGTCCGCTTCATGAATGCCAAGGTCACCCACACCATTGATCGCGTCGGGGTCTTCACACCAAAGCCGCTTGCACTTGATCAACTTGGTCCGGGTGAAGTCGGCTTTATCAATTGCGGTATGAAAACCGTGGCTGAATGTGAAGTCGGTGACACGATTACCGAAGAAAAACGCCAATGCGCCAAACCGCTGGCCGGCTTTAAGCCGTCTATTCCGGTGGTGTTCTGTGGCATCTTCCCGGTTGATACCAGCGAATATGAAACCCTGCGGGATGCGCTTGAAAAGCTTCATCTCAACGATGCATCGTTTCAGTTCGAACCGGAAAACTCGACCGCACTTGGTCTTGGTTTCCGCTGTGGTTTCCTTGGGTTGCTGCATCTTGAGATCATTCAGGAACGTCTCGAACGCGAGTTCGAACTTGACCTGATCACGACCGCACCTTCGGTGTCCTATAAGATCACGATGAGCAAGGGCGAAGAAATTCTGCTGCATAACCCGGCAGATTTCCCTGATGTCACCAAGATTACTAAAATCGAAGAACCATGGATCAAAGCATCCATCATGGTGCCGGATGAATATCTTGGCGGCATCCTGACCCTTTGCACCGAACGTCGTGGCGTTCAGCAGGACCTGACCTATGTCGGGAACCGGGCAATGGCGGTTTACAAATTGCCACTGAACGAAGTGGTGTTTGATTTCTATGACCGTCTGAAATCCATTTCGCGCGGCTATGCCAGCTTCGATTACGAACTGGGTGGCTATGACGAAAGTGATCTGGTCAAAGTATCCATCCTTGTGAACGAAGAGCCGGTCGATGCATTGGCATTGATGGTTCACCGTTCCGCTGCCGAACATCGTGGCCGCGAGATTTGCAAACGTCTCAAAGACCTGATTCCGCGCCAGATGTTCAAGGTTGCCATTCAGGCCGCCATCGGTGGCAAGGTGATTGCCCGTGAAACCGTCTCTGCCATGCGCAAAGACGTTACCGCCAAATGTTATGGCGGCGACGTGTCGCGTAAACGCAAACTTCTGGACAAACAGAAGGCCGGTAAGAAAAAGATGCGTCAATTCGGTAAGGTCGAAATTCCACAATCGGCCTTTATCAACGCCCTGAAAATGAGCGACGATAAGTAACCAATTGAAATTACGCTTCCGAAACAAAGGCTGTATCCCGTTCAGGATACAGCCTTTTTCTTTCATACTTTCAGAATGCCCGACGCTGCGCTATGGATGAGGCAGCCAAATCATTCGACACAGGAGCCACGCAATGGACCTAGAACTGCTTGCCAAACAAGAACAGACGCTGGTTTTTGATCGCTTTGATGAAACCACCGCGTGGGCAGTCGGATCGAAATTGGTGGCTGTTGCAACGGCCCAGTCTGCCCCGGTGGTCATCAATATCCGAACGTCCGACAGAACCTTGTTTCATGCAGCCCTGCCCGGTGCCAAACCGGCGAATGATGCGTGGGCGCGGCGCAAAAGCAATCTGACTTTACGTGAACATGAAAGTTCAATGCGGTTTGGTCTGGGATTGAAGGCCAACGGCAAGACGCTTGCCGATCACGGGATTGATTTTGCCGACTATGCCGATCACGGTGGCAGTTTCCCGATCCGGGTTGTCGGTGTAGGTGTAATCGGCGCGATTACGGTATCTGGCCTTGCATCACATGAAGATCACGGAATGATTGCCGATGTGTTGATCGACCTTCTGAAGGTTGGTGCGATCTGATCCAACCATCGGATCGCACTGCATTGCCCTTGGTTATTCCTGCAAAATCATCTGAACTTTGTGCGAGACCCATTTCGAGATAATGGTCGAACCGGCAACAAGAAGGCCGATGGCAACAGCGGTGCCAATGACAACCACAAAGCTGCCCGCAGACTGGCCATGCATCATCATTTCAAGTGCGGCCTGAAACGTCACCAGCAAAAGCAAAGTTCCAAGGAGCAAGGTGCCAGACCCGAAAAGGATCAGTTTGTGCATGTTGGTAATCTTGCTTGGGTTCTTTTGTGTTTCTGGATTTTCGTCGCTCATAAAAGTCCCCTTGGTTGCGTTACATGCAGAATTCTATCTGCAGTCGAATTTTACAGCCTGACATGAATGCGAACCAAGAGCCAGAAGTAAGGCTTGTTGTTCCACATGGCTTTGAAATACGTCAGATTTAACGCAGGGGGTCTTTAGCTGCGCTGATCGAAATGGTCGATATCAGGATCAAGTTCGACAAAGCCGGGAAGGGCCGTGCTCATCCAAAGATGTTTGGTGGCTTTGAACGGTGTCGGGTCGTCAAAGCTGCCAAGACGCAAATCAATGCTCTCGGCCGAGCCACGATCGCGCCATGTCAAGCTGGACCCGCATTTCGGGCAAAATCCGCGAAACCGGTTCGGGCTGCTTTCATAATCGCTCGGCGTGCCGTTCCATGTAACCGCATCGGACGGGAAGGTAACAAAGGTCGAAACACCCGAACCACTATCCTTGCGACACATGGCACAATGGCAATGATTGCCGCCAATCGGGTCGCCAGAAGCAGAAAAGCGCACCGCGCCACAAAGACATCCACCGGAATGTAGCATTTGATTTGCGGTCATGGTGCGCTTCCCCAAATTTCTGGAATGTGATTATTCGTTCGGAACACCCGTGGTGGTCGAATATTCGAAATGGAATTCCTTATCGGGGAACAGATAGGAACGTGCCGCGTGAATGGCGCTCGCCCCTTCGGCAAAGCCCGACAGGATCAGTTTCAATTTATGTTCGTAGTTTGCGATATCGCCAATCGCAAAGATGCCCGGAACTGATGTTTGCATGGTCGCCTGCGTAACCCCGATATGGTTTTTATCAAGATTAAGGCCCCAATCGGCAATCGGGCCCAATTCCATGGCAAGCCCAAAGAACGGCAGAAGATGATCGGCTTCAAGTTCAAGCTCTTCGCCCTTGAGGGTCGCAACGACAACGTGGCTTAGTATGCCGTTTTCGCCCTTAAGACCCTTAAGCTGATAGGGGATGACCATTTCGATCTTGCCGGCTTCGGCCAAGGCCTGAAGTTTCGCACTGCTATCGGGTGCTGCGCGGAATTTAGGGCGACGGTGCACAACCATGACCTTTTCCGCAACATCATGCAGCGACAATGCCCAATCCACCGCCGAATCACCGCCACCGGCAATCACGACTTTCTTGCCTGCGAAATCAGCCCGGCGTTTGACGTAATACTGAACCCCGCCGGAACCTTCGTAATCTTCAAGGCCGTCCATCGGGGGTTTGTTCGGGCCAAACGCCCCACAACCAGCGGCAATGACAACTGCACCGGCATCAATCACGGTGCCGGTATTGGTGATCAGGGTAAAGCGACCATCATCGCGCTTTTCAAGCTTGGTCACTTGCTGACCAAGGTGATAGGTCGGCTCAAACGGTTCAGCCTGCTTGGCCAGCTGATCAATCAGGTCCTGGCCTGCGATCTGCGGGTGGGCCGGGATGTCAAAAATCGGCTTTTCCGGATAAAGCGCGCTGCACTGGCCGCCGACCATGCCAAGCGCATCAACCACGTGGGATTTAAGCCCCAGCATACCGGCTTCGAAAACCGCAAAAAGCCCGACCGGGCCTGCGCCAATAATGGCAATATCTGTGCTGTTTGATGCGTCTGACATATTTATTCCATCCAAATAACATTGAATTTGGGCTTGGTCTAACCGTGGGCCCGTCGATGTGCGGGAAAACTAACATGGGCGAAATAGCATTTAGGGCCATTTATCGCAATGTAAACCGGGCAAATAAGCTGTGTTTGGTCCGTTTTGCTGTGTTCAAAATCACGGTGACGTAAAATCATTGCGAACAAAGGGTCTCACACCCTACAAAAGAGGTCATCAAAGACATCTAGGGTCTCAGACCCTGGTCGCCAACCGATAAACGGACATTATGAGCAAGACAATTACTGTCAGTGATCAAAACGGGACCGAGGCCCTTGCAAGTGACCTTGCGGCCATGGCCAAGCCGGGTGATGTTATCTTGATGCATGGCACTCTTGGCATGGGCAAAAGTGCCTTTTGCCGCGCATTTATTCGCGCAATGGCCAAGAACCCGCATGAAGAAGTTCCAAGTCCGACATTCACACTGGTCCAGATTTACGAACTTGATCCGCTGCCAGTATGGCACTTTGATCTTTATCGGCTTTCAGACCCCGAAGAAGTCCACGAACTGGATATCGAAGATGCCTTTGTCGATGCTGTTAGCCTGATTGAATGGCCTGATCGGCTGGAATACCTGACCCCGGAAAACCGGCTTGATATTCATATCGAACCCGGACCAACTGTTGATGGGCGGGTGTTTAAGCTTGATCCGCATGGTGATGACTGGTCAAAACGGGTTGATGCGCTGTCTGAGGATGGCAAATGACCAACCCAAACCCCGATCAGCAACACCGCAATTTTGAACGTCAGGATTTTCTGGCGTCATGCGGCTGGCAAAATGCGCAAGTTTCCCCGTTGGTGGATGATGCATCTGCCCGGAAGTATTTCCGGCTTGAACGCCGCCATGACACAGCCCTTCTGATGGATTTCCCGCCTGAGGCCATTCATGTCGATCCGCATGGCATTTATGATGATCCCGAACGCACGGCATCTGTGGCACCGGTCCTTCGTACAACTTCTTTGTTTGAACGGGCAGGATGGCGCGTACCGGTAATTCAGGCATCGGATGAAAAACGCGGTCTTGTGTTGATCGAGGACTTTGGCGATCTGACCTTTACCCGCGCCTTGCAGGCAGGGGGTGTTTTGAATGGTGTGGGACAAGACGCATTATATTTACGTGCGGTCGAACAACTGGTTACCTTGCATCGGTTTTGCGATGCTGGTGGCATGGCAGAATGCGGGCTTGTCCGCTATGCACCAGAAAACCTGCGTCGGATGTTGGCCAGTTTCAAGAGCGACTATCTGCCCTTGATCATTGCCGATGACGTCAAGCGAACGGCGGCGATCGCTGCGTTTGATCAATTGCTTGATGATGTGTTGCCGCTGTGTTGGCAGGCAGGGGATGTAATCATTCACCGTGATTATCATGTCGATAATTTGATGCTGGTTGAAAATGGCGATGGGGGCGATGATTGCGGGATCATTGATTTCCAAGACGCTGCCATTGCCACCCGGCCTTATGATCTGGCGTCATTGTTGCGTGATGTGCGTCATGATATTGGCACTGATCTTGAAGACCGGATGAAACAGTTTTATCTCGCCGCCTTTCCAAATATCAATCATTCTGATTTCGAAACATCCTATATCGCGACCTCCATGGTGCGCAATTTCCGTATTCTTGGTCGGTTTGGCTGGCTTGCGGTTAAGGCTGGAAAACAGCGGTATTTCGATTTTATTCCGCGCTGCTGGGATCTGATCTTGCGCGGGGCAGCGACCAACTTGCCCGACTTGCAAAACTGGGTAGATACCCACATCCCGCCAGATGTCCGTCACGCGCCGAACATGCAAAAACCCACCAATGCTACCAATACCACCGTCAACACTATGACACCCAACATGGGCAAAGAGGCAGATCAATGACCCGCACGGCAAACACCGCACAGGCGATGGTTTTGGCGGCTGGTTTTGGCAAACGCATGCGTCCGATTACCGATAAAATGCCAAAACCGTTGGTGCCGGTTGCCGGAAAACCAATGCTGGATCATGTGCTTGATAAAATGGCCTTGGCCGGGTTTGATCAGGCAGTGGTCAATAGCCACTATCTGGGGCAGATGATTGTCGATCATGTTGCAGAACGCACTGCTCCCAAAGTGCTGACTTCACCGGAACAAGACATTCTGGAAACCGGCGGTGGGGTTAAAAACGCCCTTTCGATGCTTGACCAAGAAGCCATTCTGATTGCCAATGCCGATGTGTTCTGGACCGAAGGAACTGATCCGCTGTTTGATCGTCTGATAAACGGCTTTGATCCCGATCATATGGATGCGTTGCTTGCGATTTATCCGGTGTCGGATGGGTATGGTTATGACGGGGCGGGTGATTTTTTCTGGCAGGTGGATGGGCGATTGAAACGGCGCGGAGATGTGCCATCGGCGCCATATTTCTTTACCGGGGTTCAAATCTTGTCGCCGCGACTGTTTGAAAACACACCAGATGGCGCCTTTTCGTTGAATGTTGTTTATGACAAGGCGCTGGCGGCGGGGCGGTGCTATGGTTTGGTTCATGATGGCGGGCATTTCCATATTGGCACGCCAGAAGCACTGATCGAATCTGAACCCGTGATCGCAGATGCCTTGGCGATTGAACGGGCGAAACAAGCCGTATCCGGGGGAAGTTGATGGCGGACCTGTTTGATTACATGGACGCAGTCGATCCTAATGATGATCCGTTTGCAGGCATTCCAGCAAACCCGGAAAACCTGTTTTTCATTCCACCGGGCGAAGCCTTTGCCGATCTGATCGCCAAGCAACTGATCGCTGAAACCGCCGATCAGCCGGTTGAACTGCCCGATTACGTTTTAATGGTGCCTAACCGCCGATCCGCCAAGGTGATGCGGGATGCCTTCTTGCGCCAATCGGGTGGGGCGGTGACCTTGCTGCCAACCATTCGCCCCTTGGGGGAGGCGGATGAAGATGAATTGGCAATCTATGGCGCAGGCGGGCAACAGGCCGCCCTTGATCTGCCACCGGCCATCCCCGATTTGCAGCGAAAATTGTTGCTCACCCGCCTGATCATGAACCGGCCCGATCATCGCGGCGAAAAGCCAAGTGCGGACCAAGCTGCCCGTCTGGCAGGCGAACTCGCCCGGTTTCTTGATCAGGTACAAACGGAAAATTGCGTCTTTGATGATCTCAAAGGTCTGGTCCCCGAAGAATTCGCCGAACATTGGCAACTGACGTTAGAGTTTTTGCAAATCCTGACCGTGCATTGGCCGGGTATTCTGGCAACGCAGGATGTCAGTGACCGGGCACTCCGCCGTAACGCCCTGATCAAAGCACAGATTGATCTGTGGCAGGAAAATACGCCGCAAACCCCTGTTTTGATTGTTGGGTCCACCGGGCCATTTCCGGCCTTGCGCGATTTGATGAAGGCCGTCCTTGCCATGCCAAAAGGCCGCGTGGTTCTACCCGGACTGATGACCGGGTTAAATCACGAAGACTGGTCTGCGATCCAAGACGATGCCACCCATCCACAGCATTTGCTGGGCAGGACATTGGCCCATATTGGCCGCCATGCCGATAGCGTTCTGCTGTGGCCTGCCTTAGAACAGGACAGCGACGCCACGATAGAACGCCGTCGTTTGGCCCGCGAAGCCCTGCGCCCGGCCAAAACCACCCATCATTGGCGCCATATCACGGGCTTTGTCCCCGATGTTTTGGACGGGGTGTTGCGCATTGATTGTTCTGGCGCGCGTGAAGAAGCCACCACCATTGCCGTGATGATGCGTGAATCCCTTGAAAATCCAGGCATGACCTGTGCGCTGGTGACACCAGATCGTGGTTTGGCACGCCGTGTTGCAACTGAACTGCGCCGCTGGGAAGTTGAAATTGATGATTCGGCGGGTATCCCGCTTCATGACACGGCACCAGCAATTTATCTGCGTTTGGTCGTGCGCGCGGTGCAAGAACAATTTGCACCCGTTCCGTTGCTTGAATTGTTAAAACATCCGCTATCGGCGGCGGGATTACCGCCGGAAACCTTCCGTGTGCTGACCCGTTTGCTTGAACAACATGTTTTGCGCGGTGCGCGTCCGGGGCCGGGGTTAGATGGGTTGCAAACCGCCCTTGATGGCTGGCGGGATGAATTTATCGAACGGTTAAAAGACAGCAGTTCGGAACATGCGCATGCGCGGATTGAACGCATACGCGACGATCATGCCCGCATGACCGATCTTGTCGCCCGATTTGAGGCCTGTTTGGCGCCGCTTACCGACCTGAATGCCGAAAAAACGCTTTCGCCGGTCGGCGCACTTCGCAGTCACATCACCGCGGCCGAGGCATTGGCAGCAAGCGACACCCAATCTGGGGCAGACCGCCTGTGGCGCGGCGAAGCAGGCGAAGCGTTGGCCGATTTTGTGCATGAATTGCTGAATGCGCTGGGTGAATTTGTTGCCATGCCGGGCAATCGCTATGGCGCGTTTTTGGATGCATTGATGGCAGACCGCGCAGTGCGCCCGCGTTATGGCAAACACCCGCGTTTGTTCATCTGGGGTACGGTCGAAGCCCAGATGCAACAAGCCGATTTGACGATTTTGGGGGGCTTGAACGAAGGTGTCTGGCCGCCCGAAGCCGGTGCCGATCCATGGATGAGCCGCCCGATGCGGCGCAATTTTGGTCTGCCAGCCCCGGAACATCGGGTGGGTCAGTCGGCCCACGATTTTCAGCAGCTATTTTGTGCGCCCAATGTGGTGATGACCCGTGCTTTGCGTATTGAAGGCACGCCAACCGTGCCGTCACGCTGGTTGTTACGGATTGAAAACATTCTGCGCAAATCAGGGGTTGCGATGGAAACGCCAGAGGCCGCCGATTGGCGGGCTTTGGCCGAAACATTGGATGATCCCGCCGAAGATATGCGCCGTAAAATTGGCCGTCCTGCCCCCAAGCCCCCCGTATCTGCCCGCCCGCAACGATTGTCGGTGACCCAAATCGAAACATGGATGCGTGATCCTTATGCGATTTACGCCCGCCATATTCTGGGTTTGCGCAAACTTGATGGCGTTGATGAAGACCCGGGTGCGGCCGATTACGGCAATCTGATCCATGATGCACTTGATCAGTTTATCGCGCGTTATCCCGACCATTTGCCGCCAGATGGCGAACAGGAATTGCTGATCATTGGCCGCGAGGTTTTTAAACCAATGGCGGCACGACCGGGGCTTTGGGCGTTTTGGTGGCCGCGGTTTGAACGGATCGCCAAATGGTTCATCCAGACCGAAGCAACCCGGCGCGATTCGTTGCGAAAATCCTATACCGAACAGGCCGGAACCCTTGATACCAGTAGTGGTTTTCAGGTTTATGCCCGTGCCGACCGCATTGATGCGCTCCGCGATGGTGGAATTGCGATCATTGATTATAAAACCGGCGCCCCGCCCAGTCAGGGGGATGTGGCAAATGGCTTTGCCCCGCAATTGCCACTTGAAGCCGCAATTGCCGAAAAAGGCGGGTTTGGCGATGTCCCCGCCGGGCCACCGGCATCCATGGCGTTCTGGAAGCTTTCCGGTGGTGATCCGGCCGGTGAAATTGTCGAGATCAATACAAAACGCATGAAAAAAACGCCTGCCGAATTGGCCCATGAGGCGGTGGATGGTGTGAACGCATTGGCTGCGGCCTTTGCCGATCCGGCCACACCGTATTTAAGTGTTCCGCACCCCGATCACGCCCCGAAATATTCCGATTATGTCCATCTGTCACGTTTGCGCGAATGGATGGGCAGCGAAGATGTCGAGGAGGATGATGTTAGCGCTAACATCAAGGCGGTATCTGACCTTGGCGAAGGGGAAAGCTCATGACCGAATTGCGCGGTACTGATCCCAATATCCTTCAGCGCAATGCCTCAGACCCGAATGCATCGGTCTGGGTGTCGGCATCGGCTGGGGCAGGCAAGACCAAGGTTCTGTCTGACCGTGTTTTGCGTTTGATGCTTTCAGGAACCGAACCCCACCGGATTTTGTGTCTGACCTTTACCAAGGCCGCAGCAGCCGAAATGGCCAACCGTGTCAATGAACGGCTTGGTCGTTGGGCGACGATGGAAGATCGCGAACTTCATGACGATCTGACCAATCTTGCGGGCACAGCGCCCAGTTCGGATGAAACCATGCGCGCACGGCAACTGTTTGCCCGTGTTTTGGATGCGCCCGGCGGGATGAAAATTCAGACCATCCACGCATTTTGTCAGTCATTATTGCGCCGCTTCCCGCTTGAAGCAGGCCTTGCCCCGCATTTTGAAATCATGGATGACAGAACAGCGGCTGAAACCATGGCCGATGTGCAAGAAGAAGTTCTGGCCTTCGCCCGGACGGGTCGGGATGACGATTTGGCAAAGGCATTGTCAATTGTCACAGGACAGGTCCGCGAAGGGGCCTTTGGCGAGGTCATGAGCGAACTTGCCCGTGAACGCGGCCGCCTTAAACGTATGCTGGCCAATCTTGGTGGGGCCAACCGGATGCGCGATGCGGTTTATGCCGCCCTTGGTGTCCCGGTCGGGGTGAGTGAGGAAACCATTCTTGCCAAGGCGCTATCAGATGATGCCTTTGACCGCGATGGATTGATGCGCGGTCTTGCCGCCCTTGAAGCGGGCACCAAAACCGATCAGGCGCGCGTTCCTGCCTTGGCCCAGTTTTTGGAAAAAACCAAACTCGAAGAACGGCTTGCTGTCTTTAACGATTACCGCAGTGTGTTCTTTACGATTGCGGGCGAACCACGCGCCAAGCTGATCACAAAGGGGGCGGCGGAAAACCATCCGATGGGGGCGGATGCCTTAGAGGAGGAAGCCGCCCGACTGATCGAAATTGATCGCCAACGCAAGGCAGCCGCAATGGCGGGAGCGACCAGTGCCTTGATCACGATTGGCAATGCGATGCTTGATCGTTATGCCACCAAAAAGGCGATGCATGCCCGGCTTGATTATGATGATTTGATCCTGACCAGTTTGAAATTGCTTGAATTGCAAAGCAACATGGCAGGCTGGGTTTTGTTCAAACTCGACGAAGGCCTTGATCACATCCTGATTGACGAGGCACAGGATACCAACCCCGAACAATGGAAAGTCGTTAGCATCCTTGCCGATGAGTTTTTCCAAGATGCCGCACGTCAGGCCGATAAGCCGCGCACCATCTTTGCCGTTGGGGATTCGAAGCAATCAATTTACAGCTTCCAGCGCGCCGATCCCGAAAAATTCGCCGAGATGCGCCGTTATTTCCGCGAACGTGCCAAGGATATTGAAGCCCAGTGGCGCGAAGTGCCGATGAACATCTCGTTTCGGTCTACCGATGCTGTTCTTGGCACCGTGGATCGCGTCTTTGCCGGACCTGTGGCAAAGCAAGGTGTCGGCGATGACGGGGCAGAAGTTCTTCATAGTCCATTTCGCGTCGGGCAAGCTGGGCGAATTGAATTGTGGCCCGCGGTTGAGCCACAAGAACGCGCGCCCGAAGACCCATGGACACCACCAACCCGGATTGTGCGGCTTGAAGACCCTGAAATCCGCTTGGCCCGCGTGATTGCCGGGCGCATCCGCCATGCCATTGATGAAGGCGAAATTCTGACATCGCGCGGGCGCCCGGTGCGGGCGGGGGATTTCATGATCCTTGTTCGCCGTCGGACTGCCTTTGTAGATGAGGTCGTAAAGGCGCTTAAAGAACGCAATGTGCCGGTTGCCGGTGTTGACCGTATGCAGATCACCGATCAGTTGGCGGTGATGGATTTGGTGGCATTCGGTCGGTTCTTGCTGATGCCCGAAGATGATCTGACACTGGCCGAAGTTCTTAAAAGCCCGCTGATTGGCTTTGATGACGATCAGTTGTTTGAAATTGCCCATAACCGGCCAAGAACCCTTTGGCATGCGCTGCGTGAAAAGGCCGTGACGGTCGATGATGGATCGATCTTTGCCCGTGCCTATGGGTTCTTGTTCAAATGGCTTGGGCGGGTTGATTACGAACGTCCGTTTGAATTGTATGGCGAATTGCTGGGCGGTCGTGGCGAAGATGCCCGTGGGGTGCGTGCGCGTCTTGTTGGGCGTTTGGGGGTCGAGGCCAATGACCCGATTGACGAGTTTCTCAACCTTGCCATGGGCTATGAGGCAGACCACGCCCCGACCTTGCAGGGATTCTTGCATTGGTTGATGGCAGGTGATGCCGAGATCAAGCGTGATCTTGAACAAAGTGGGCGCGATGAAGTCCGCATCATGACCGTGCATGGGGCCAAGGGGCTTCAGGCGCCGATCGTGTTCTTGCCCGATACCATGCAGGTGCCGACACAGGCCCCCAATTTGTTTTGGCAGGAAGACCGTAATTTGATGTTCTGGTTGCCGCGTGTCGCCCTTGAAACCGATGTGGTGTCGCGCTTGCGCGATGGCATCGCGATCAAGCGGGATCAAGAATATAATCGCCTGTTGTATGTCGCCCTGACCCGCGCAGAAGACCGGCTTTATATTTGTGGCTGGCAGGGACGCCGCAAGGCGCCTGATCATTGCTGGTACAATCTGTGTCAGCAGGCCATGGAAGGCTATGCCAAGCCCGCCCAGATTGATCTGGGCACCTATTCCGGATCTGGTTGGGACGGGGAAGGCTGGATTTGGCAAACCGATCAATCCGAGGTGCCAAAACCTGACCGGGCAGAAGCACGTGATGCCGGGCATCTAACAGCCAAGCGGACCCTGATCCGTGCGGTTGCCCCACAAGAATCCTTCCCGCCCAAACCACTCGCGCCGAGCAAAATGATCGAAGAGGACGAGGTTTTCCAATCGCCACTGGGCGGCGATCAGGGGCAAAGCTTTAAGCGTGGTATTTTGATCCACAAGCTTTTGGAACTGCTGCCAGACTTGCCCGATGCCGCCCGCCGTGCCGCGGCAGAACGGTTCTTGGCCCAGCCTGTTCATGCGCTTGAACCGGATCAACAAGCTGAAATTGCCGATGAAACCATCGGAATTTTCAATAACCCGGTATTTGCGCCAGTATTTGCCCCCGGATCGCGGGCCGAGGTGCCATTGGTTGGTATTGTTGGTGGGGATGTTGTTTCTGCGCAGATTGACCGTCTGGTGGTGCGGGGTGACGAGGTCATGATTGTCGATTACAAAACCAACCGCCCGCCGCCGCGCGATGTTGACGCAACACCAAAAGCCTATCGCCGCCAGATGTCGATTTATCGCGCCGCCCTTGCCCAGATGTATCCGGAAAAGAATGTCCGGTGCTTTATCCTTTGGACAAACGGGCCGTGGATGGTCGAACTTCCCGACCATATTCTGACATTTGGCTAATGGTTGCGACTCTGCGCTGGCTATAGCTTGGTAACGGTGACAGGACCGCTGATCGCCCAATGCGCTTGACGTTTGGGTTCGTGCTGCCTACCTTGGCCTCATGAAGCGGATCGAGGTTCGCGGGGAAAACCCCGGCCTCGTAACAACTAGGATCTGAAAGCATGACCACGATTAAAGTTTCCGACGGTTCGTTTGACACCGACGTTCTGGGGTCAAACGACCCTGTTTTGGTCGATTTCTGGGCTGAATGGTGCGGTCCGTGTAAGCAGATTGCGCCATATCTCGACGAAATCGCAGGTGAACTGGGCGGCAAGCTCAAGATCGCCAAAGTGAATATTGACGAAAACCCGAACACCCCGGCGAAATACGGTGTTCGTGGCATTCCGACCCTGATGATCTTCAAGGGCGGTGAAGTTGCGGCGATGAAAGTCGGCGCACTTCCGAAAAGCGCACTTGTTGACTGGATCAACCAGTCGATCTGATCTTTCCGGTCATAAAACACTAAAAGGCGGGCTGAATTTCAGCCCGCTTTTTCTTTGCTCAAAGCGTAAAACTTTGGCCCGCCGGAACCAACTTTTCCCAAATCATATATTCTTTGTTCCGAACCAACCCAAATCGTTCAAGCGCCCTCCAGGATGCTGAATTCCCGGCTTCTGCATATGCGACGATTGGAAGGTTCCATTGATCAGCCACAATTTGCGTGAAAAGACGGCAGATCAGGTCGGAAACCCCTGTTCCCCAATGTTTTCGTAAACAACTGATTTGTGGGCCCAGAACGGAAACGCCCAAATTGGTCAAAGTTGTGCTGGCGACGATTTCGTCATCGAGTTTTGCGATGATCATCGTGTTGCTGTCGGCTTCGTAACTCTTACGCACACCGTCTGGGGTTGCCGGTGCAACCCTGCCCCGGATGGAAAAGGCGTGGTTATAAATTTCGGTAAGTTTCTCAAAGATGTCAGGATTGGACGCGATTGTAGCGTCATCAAGTATAACCGCCTTATATCCCAGTTCGATCGCACGACTGGCGTACGGAAATTCACCAGTTTGGGGTGGGCCGGGTTTGCGTTCATAGCGATAGCTTCCGGGAACTTCGGCAAAACCCATATCTGCCATTTCTACTGACGGCAGCGCGCATTCGGGCGGATTGTAAGCGTGAAAACATGTATCCACCTTGACTACAGTCTCGGTTTCATGGCGCAGAACGTAGCGGAACCAGCTAGCAAGTGTGTTCGGATTCTTGCTGCGACCGTCGATTGAAATCCTGACGTAGCAACTGCCGTCTTGGTTCTGATTTCGAGAGAGCATCACAGATGCCAGCATCTTACCATTCTCATCTTGCAGAACCAAATCGTCGCCCCGGGTGAGAATAGCCGTCGCAAGGTCCATCCTATCGTAATAACGCCGGGCTTCCTCGTTGGCGATTTCCCTACGAAAAGCGGTATAGGCTTCGATATTGTCTTGTGTGATGGAAAGTAACTGCATATGTCAGAAAACTTCTGCGGCATAAAAATTAAAATAAACCATATATATCAATACGTTAATTTCTGTGAAGGTCAAGAAGAGCGTATGACATTACACCCTGTGATCTGCTCCTGATACAATAAGACGGGTTGGTTGGTTTTGATGTTTGTGGCCAACAAGATTTCCTGCGCATTGTATTTAACGCGCAATAGCTGTTTATCATCGCGTCAATTGACAGTCGATGAGCTATCGGATTTAATAAATACTCTGATTTCTTGCTGCAATATCAATAAGTTTGAATAAGGATTACGAGTATGGAAAGAGTCGAACATGTGTCGAACGAGCTCCTGACAAACTGGATGCAAAGTGGTGGCGCAATTTCCGGGAGGACTGTGTCGTCCCACGGCGATAACAAAGGCTTAAGTGCTGCTGCTGGGTCGCTTCAGTTTCTTTGCCCGGGACAGACGTCGCCATCCCACGGCGATAACAAAGGTTTAAGTGCCGCTGCGGGCTCGGTTCAGGTTTATTGCCCGGGATAGGTTGTGCCATCCCATCCCACGCTTAAGTGCTGCTAGCTCCTCAAATACATATAAACCTTACTGTTAAGGTGTGAGTGTCAGGGCTAGGAATAGCACCTCAGGTGCATGAGCGGACTTCATGTAGATTGTAGGACGGTGAAGTTTCTGTCATGGAAGTCGGGCTTTTGGGATTCTGGAATTTGAAAAGGCGGGTTGATATTCATCCCGCCTTTTTTATGCCCAGAGGGATCTATCGCTTTTTGATGTTGAAGTTGATAATCTTATTCAACTTCAGGATTTTATGTGTATTCAAATCAGGGATGTTGAACATGTCGACTGTTAATCAGGAAATGATGGCGTCTTGGGCCGCCAGCGGTGGTGCAATTGCTGCTGCAGCGTCGATCAGCCTCGTGGATAATTGTGAGAGCGAAGTGCAAGCGGCTGGTGGTACTGGCAATTTCCCAATGTGCATTGACTCGGAAGTGAGTGGTGCAGGAAGCTCTGCCGGCTATCCAACGTGCATTGACCCGGAAATGAGTGCGGCAGGAAGGACTGGTCCCTATTCTCCTTATGGCTGCGTTGGATGATATCAGTTGTACCACGTTGCTAGGTGTGATTCTCATCTGAGGCAGTTTGATGATTGCTTGCTGTAAGACGGGTCATATGGTGGCCCGTCTTTTCATTTGTGTGTGCGGTCTTGATTACAGCGTAAATGTCTCGCCGGTCGGGACATGACGTTCCCAGATCATAAGTTCTTCAACGCGCGTTAGCCCGAACCGTTCAAGTGCCTTCCATGACGCGGCATTTCGTGCTTCGGCATAACCAATAATCGGAACGTTCCAGCGATCTGCAACCAATTGGGCCAGATGACGACACATCAGATCAACCGACCCGGTTCCCCAGTGGCGGCGCATGCAGTTATATTGCGGTGAAAGAACCGAATCCCCTAGATAACTCAGTGTGATGCTGCCTGTGACGTCATCACCAAGCTTGGCGATAATGATATCATTGGCGTCAGTTTCGTAACTCTTGCGCATGCGTTCCGGGGTGCTTGGGGTAACGTTATCGCGGTTCGAAAAGGCGCGGTTAAAGATATCGGCTAGCTTTTCAAAAATGTCCGGATCAGAGGCGACATAGGCATCGTCAATCACAAGCGTTTTATATCCCCGTTCAACCGCCCGGTCCGCATGTGGGAACTCACCGGAACGCGGTGGTCCCGGTTCACGCTTGTAGCGATAGGTTCCCGGTATCTCGGTAAATCCCATCTCTGCCATTTTTGCGTTCGGTAGT
Source organism: Thalassospira lucentensis (assembly GCF_050516545.1). Taxonomy (GTDB): domain Bacteria; phylum Pseudomonadota; class Alphaproteobacteria; order Rhodospirillales; family Thalassospiraceae; genus Thalassospira; species Thalassospira lucentensis_C. The sequence goes on from NZ_CP191544.1 coordinate 4,083,040, forward strand.
GTCATTTCAGGCGGGTTATAAACGTTGTAACGGGTGTCGAGCGTTACGACATTCCCGGTTTCCGTTGCAAGAACTTCGCGCAGCAAGCGTGCGTTTGTTTCGGGTTTTTTGTCTTTGCCTTCGACCGAAATCATGACCAGAAGATTACCGTCACGGGCTTCTTTGCGTCGGATTGTGACAGCCGCCTGCAGTTTGCCGTGTTCGTCTTCAAGCGCATAGTCACTGCCTTGCGTTAAAATGGCGGCGGCAAGATCAATGGTCTGGTAGTAGCGCCGTCCTTCTTCGTCGGCGACTTCCATACGGAATGCAACATAAGGCGCGATATTTTTCTGCGTGACGGCGACAAGTTGCATGTTGCTCAAAACTTCTCTTGGTTTAGGTTTAATATCAGTGCTTTAATACGCCAAAAGGTCAAGGGGAACAGATGAACGTCGATCCATTTTGGGCATCAATTGCGGCAAAGGCCGGGACCATTGATGAGCGCCTGTCGGGAAAATACATCCCTGATCGTAACGACGATGAGGCACGCTCTGCAACCCAAGCTGAACTTGACGATGCTCATCAGGGATTTCTGCAGAAATGGTGCGAATTTGCCTCCAATGGTGACAAGGATCTGTTTACCCGCCGTCTTGCCAGAGACGGCCTGAAGGCAAATGACGTCGCCCCGTATCTTGGGGATGTTGTCCTTCGCCCCGGCGAAGACGCCCCGGAATGGCTTGATACCGCCCGTTGGGTGTTTGATGCGATTGTGTCGGGTTGCGATGAGACCAACGGGGACTGTCCCGCCAGTATTCGCAATGACGTACCGTTTGCGGATTTGATTTGGCCGGTTGTCATTGCAGCACGGGTGCGGGTTTCGGGTTTTGATGCGGCGGTTCTGAGCGCGGATGCAAGAGTTGACCTTGATCGTATTTTGATCCTGCGTTTGGCCAAGGTCTACACACATACACTTTATGAAAGCTTTGAGTCGTTTCGCCAAGCCGTTGGTATCAAGCCCGAAGATACCACCGGGCCAGAAGTCTATGACGCCTTCACATCGGCACTCCGCAGCGGGCCGTTTGCCAATCTGGTGTCAAACCGTCCCGTCATGATCCGCCTGCTGGCAACCATTGTCGATCAGTGGATTGTGACAACAGGTGAGTTCATTGACCGTTTACAGCGCGATATGGTCGCGTTTCGTGATCATTTCCCGGAACTTCAGGATACATCTGTTGTCCGCAAAATAACGGGTGGGATTTCAGATTCCCATGATCACGGGCGTTCGGTCCTGATCCTTGAATTCGATACAGGTGCGAAGATTGTTTATAAGCCCCGCCCGATCGGTGCAGAACAGGCCTGGAAGGGCCTGTCGGACTGGTTGGTCAAGAGCGGCTCGGACATCCGGCTTGGTGCTGCGCAAACCTGGAGCCTGCCAGATTATGGCTGGATGGCCTATGTCGATCATGATTCTGCCCTATCGTCGGATCAGGCACCAGTTTTCTATCGCGCTTCTGGTCAGTTGCTTGCGCTGCTTTACTGTCTCAAGGGCAGTGACATGCATCATGAAAACTTCCTGATTGCAGATGGACGCCCTGTGGTCATTGATCTGGAAACACTGTTTCAGCCGGAATTGCGTCATCTGCCGGGCGGCACAAAAGCCCTGCACGCAAAGGAACTTGCGACCCACAATTTTGACAAAGGCGTGATTGCTGTGGGTCTGCTGGCGCAACGTAAAAACATTGCCGGGCATTGGGTTGATGACGGTGGTCTGGCCACATCGGTGCCCAAACCGGTTCGCGATGTCCGGCTTGTGAACGTTAATCAGGGCAATATGGTCTTTGAAACCGTCACAGTGGAAAAGCCGCTTTCGGGCTTGGGCATTACCATTGATGGGCAACCAGCCGATGCGGCGGATTACGTTACAGACCTTATTGACGGGTTTTGCGACACCATTAATTTCCTGTCTGATAACAGCGATTCGTTCCTTGGAAAAGACGGGCCCCTTGGCGGATTTAAGGATGTACGCATCCGCCATGTTTTGCGCCCGACCGCCTATTATCAGGAACTCGAATACGCCATCCGCATGCCGCAAAATCAGCAGGATGGTTTTGTCTGGAGCCTGCATTTTGAAAGACTCGCACGTCGTGCGCGCTGGGATATTGATGACTATCCGGGGTGGGGCATTCTTGCCCATGAACGCACAGCATTGACCCGGATGGATGTGCCGCTTTTTACCGGCAAGACGGATCAGGATGGTGTGTGGGCCGATGGGATGCTTGTTTCCACTGATTTCACGGCATCTGCCGTGTTGCCCAAGATCAGTGATCGTCTCGATCACCTAAAAGCCAATCTGGAATATGATTGTGCGATCATTCGTCAGCTTGTTCTTTCAACGCGGTTTACCGGCCTGCCGCCGCGCAAGCCATGGACGGATACGCCCCTTTGCGGCGATGTCGCTGCCGCCGCCCGCCAATCGGCACTGTCCATCGCGCGATATGTTGCCGATCAGGCGATCCTGTCTGATGGCGCTGCCTGCTGGATGACTGCAGATGCCACACCGGATGGCGAAGCCCTTCAGATTGCTGCAATGGGCGAGCAGTTCTATGAAGGCACGGCCGGCGTGGCCCTTTTCTTTGCCGGATGTCATGCCGTTGATCCGGATGGAGGGTGGAAAAAGATGGCTTTGGCAGCACTTGCCGCCCCGCGCGCAAGTACAGTTCAACTGGGTTCAGTTGGCGGCTTTGAGGGGATTGGTGGTCTTATTTATGTGTTGGTGCGCTGTGCCGATCTTCTTGACGCACCTGAATTGCGTGATGAAGCTGTCCGCATGTCCGAACGCATTGATGATGTCGCTGTTCATGCGGATAAGGCACTCGATGTCATAAGCGGGGTGTCCGGCGCGATACTGGGATTGTTGGCACTTTACCGCGCCACCCGCGATCAGGCCGTGCTGGATCGGGCAATTATGTGCGGACTGCATCTTCCCCAAGATCCGGCGACATGGATTGGCGTTGGCGATCGCGCATTGGCAGGCATGTCCCATGGCGCAGCCGGATCGGTTTTGGCCCTTTTGAAGCTTTATCAGGCCTGCGGTGATGAAGTATTTCTGAATTTGGCCAAACGTGGTCTTGTGTTTGAACGCAGCCTGTTTGACCCGGTCGAAAATGGCTGGCCCGACTTGCGCGGCGAGAAACCCGTTCGTGATCCGGTCCAGTGGTGTCACGGGGCTGCGGGTATCGGTTTTGCTCGGATGGCGGCCCTTAATGTGCTTGATGACCCGACCATTCGCGACGAAATTGAAACGGCAATTGCAGCGGTACTGGCAAAACAGGACGGCGGGCGTGATAATCTATGCTGTGGCCATGCCGGGCGGTTTTCAATGTTGCGATATGCATTGGAAGTTGGGTGTGGCCCGGATGATCTGGAATATCACCTCAACCATCGTTTATCTGCGTGGATCAATCGGCTTGATCACGGCGATGCTATTGGGATGATGGCGCGCGACCGCGTCTTTCAGACCAGCTTGATGCAAGGTTTGCCGGGCATTGGACAGGCGCTTCTTGAAATTGGCGCCCCAAGGGAAATCAGACCTGTACTGACACTGGCATGATTTGGCTGAATTTCAGGGTTTTATGAAGGCACAAGTTGACAGGAGTCGTGTCCTGATATTCAATCAATGCGCTATTATTCTGAATAAACAGAAATCATGGATTCACGCGCATGGAAAACACAGTTCAAGAAGTCTCAAACAAATTAAGTGCATGGCAGGCCAGTGGTGGTGCATTGACAGGTCCGATGAGCGCACCCGTTGGGCGTCCCGATCAGCATCTGGCGTCTGGGGCGCACACGGCGGGTCCTCCGTGCCCGAGTTGGGTTGAAATGAGTGCGGCTGGCTTCACGTGGAATCCAAATGCCCCTCAGTGTATTGAAGCGGAATCTAGTGATTCTGCGCTGAGTGCGGCAGCCCTGACGATGAATTCAAATGCCCCTATGTGTATTAAGGCGGAATCCAGTGATCCTGCATTGAGTGCTGCTGCAGCGACGAGCGCAGCCTTTGGTTGTCCGGTATTTTGATGTAGAAAACGGTTCTTTCTGTTGGGTGCATAAAAACAAAGGCAGGCTTGTATGGCCTGCCTTTGTTTTTGACGGGGGATGGTACGTTTAAAAATCTACCCGCGAACCTGCCAAGAACGTGCGGTGCCAACTGAAATGTTCCTGAGCCGGATAAAGACCACAGCGTTCCATCGCGCGACGGGATGCCGCATTGGTTTTATCGGCATAGGCAATGACAGGGAGGTTCCAACGTTTGGCAATTTCCTTGACCTGATGTTTGCAAACCAGATCGACAGCCCCGGTTCCCCAGTGTTTCCGTAGGCATTCCAATTCGGTTGTCAGAACTTCTTGATCAAGTTTTAAAAAATGAGTGCTGGCGACAAGATCGTCACCCAGCATGCAGATAACAAAACCACTATCGGGTTGCCGGTAGTATTTTTCCCGTTCCGCGGCAGTTATTTTTTGTACATTGGGGCGTCCGGCAAAGGCCCGGTCATAGACGTTGGCCATGCGCGAAAAAATGTCGGGATATTTCGCAATCAGATCATCATCAAGCACCATCGCGCGATAACCAAGCTGTTCTCCCTTGGTGGCATGGGGGAATTCACCTGCGCGTGGCGGACCCGGATCGCGGACATATTTGATGTTCTCCGAAACCTGTGAAAATCCCATCGCGTGCATGTCCGCCTCTATGAAGGAAAGCCCGCTTGAGGGATAAAGGTGGTAACGGGTATTGTGTTCAACAGATGGCTGGTTTTCAGTTTTAAGCAATCGCCCGATAAGGCTGGTCAGATGCTTTTCGTTGCGCTTTTTCGGATCCACCAGCACGTAGACCGACATACAATCATCATCGCTTCTACGTTTGATCGCGGCGGTTGCGACCGCGACATCATCTTCGAGCAGGAAGTGATGTGCCGTACTGGCAAGGATCATGGAAACCTGATCGGTTCTGGAAAGGTAGCTGGCGGTGGTGGCATCGACGACAGAAATCCGAAACTCCAGATACTCCGCGACGGTCTCTTTTGTCACCGGAAGAAGGGTTAAGGTCACAAATCTTTCCTTTCGTCTGTCGGCAAAACACTGTGTCATCAAAGGACATTTTGGCAACAAGATCAATTTCTAAACAATTGTTTGGAAACGGTTTGACGCGGTTGACAATTGATCAGGATTTGTTGACTTCGGGTTTCAGGTGTCGTTCAATCATAACGTGAATATCTTCAATAATAATTTGGGGTACTGAGCATGGAACGAATGGAAAGCACAACGAATAACCAGATGGCAGCCTGGCTGGTTTCTGGTGGCGCTGATTTGGCAAAAACTGACATTGCAATGGATGATCAGGGTGCAGAATTACAGGCGGCGATGCTGACGCGCTCACCGCAGACTTGCTATAGCATTGATCGTGATGACAAAGGCCTTTCGGCTGCTGCTCATACCCATAGCATGGAATGCCGTATTCATTTGTAAGATACAACTATGACTGCGTAGCCTTCTGAATTTCCGCTTCTGAGATAAGGTTTCGGTCAGTTGGAAGTATGTGGGATCAAGCGGCGACTTTGGCGTGTTTAGTGATCAGAAAGAGGCGGGCTGAGTTCAGCTCGCCTCTTTCTTGTGGGGAAACAATGTGCGGAAGTTATGCGTATTGATGGGGTCTTGTCCGGCGCGAAGGCAACGGCGAGGGGATTTTCAATAAACAGCACATGTCCTGAACGGTCTGAGGTGATCCAAAGAGACAGGCCCGTTTGCCCCGCCTCGTTGGATGTGACGTTTATTTTATCATGCATTCCCCAATTGACTTGTCCTCCCGGTTGCACTCCTATTGGTAAGCAAGTATTTTATTATGCAATTCAGGGATGAGAACCATGTACACGATGGGAAATGCCACCGGCGATTTGATGGCCAATTGGATAAGCAGTGGCGGGGTGTTGTTGGCGCAGGATGTAAATGCGGCCGATGACATTGACCAGGAGCTGAGAGCTGCAGCCAGCACTCAAGGCGCCTCCTGTGGATGGATTGATCCGGAAATCCGAAATGCTGCTATGTCCGTCTCTCCGCCTACTTGCGACCTATTTCTGGGTGCTGATCCCGAAATCAGTGCTGCGCAAGGATCGCACCAGTTCAAATGTACCGTTTAGAAACCGGGTTTGATAGACAACAGCCTTGCGCCGCTGCTGCGGACTTCCGTTTGTAGGACTGGATTTCGCCAGTCGACATTTTGAAGATGGGCGGGCCGAGACAATGGCCCGTCCATATAAATGCAACGGGCTTTAATATTCGTAGGGCGAACCATCCATGTTTTCCATCAGCACTTCGCGTTTGCCAACATGGTTGGCGGCCGATACGACGCCGTTTTCTTCCATCTGTTCGATGATGCGTGCCGCACGATTATAGCCAATGGAAAGTTTGCGCTGGATAAAGCTGGTGGATGCTTTTTTCTCGCGCAGGACAATGCCAACCGCCTGATTATACAAATCATCATCCGATCCATTTCCGCCACCACCGGCACCGGCATTGCCCCCGGCCATATAGGCGGCAACCGGGTCTTCTTCGGGTTCTTCGGTAACGGTTTCAAGATATGATGGGTCGCCTTGATCGCGCAGATGCTTGACGATGCTTTCGACTTCTTCATCCGAAACAAACGGGCCGTGGACACGCTGCAATCGGCCGCCTTGGCCCATATAAAGCATATCCCCTTGCCCCAGAAGCTGCTCGGCGCCCATTTCACCAAGGATGGTGCGAGAATCGATCTTGGAGGTCACGGAATAGGAAATACGGGTCGGGAAGTTGGCCTTGATCGTCCCGGTAATGACGTCAACCGATGGACGCTGGGTCGCCATGATCAGGTGCAAGCCCGCCGCACGGGCCATCTGGGCCAGTCGCTGGATCGATGCTTCAACATCCTTACCAGCCACCAGCATAAGATCAGCCATTTCATCGACAATGACGACGATAAACGGCAGTGGTTCCATCGGCAGTTCCTGATCTTCAAAGATCGGCTTGCCGGTTTCAGGATCAAACCCGGTCTGAACGCGACGGGTAAGCTGTTCACCCTTGGCCGCAGCTTCCTTGATGCGTTTGTTGTAACCGGCAATGTTACGCACCCCGACCTGGCTCATGGCGCGATAGCGGTCTTCCATCTCACGCACCGCCCATTTCAGGGCAACCACGGCCTTATGCGGGTCTGTCACAACCGGCGTCAAAAGATGCGGAATGCCGTCATAGATCGACAGTTCCAGCATTTTCGGATCAATCATGATAAAGCGGCATTCTTCGGGCTTCATGCGATACAGCAATGACAGGATCATTGCGTTCACACCAACCGATTTACCCGACCCGGTCGTACCCGCAATCAGCAAATGCGGCATTTTCGAAAGATCGGCAATCACGGGTGTGCCGCCAATGTCTTTGCCCAAGCTCATATTAAGCTTGCCGGTATTCTTTTCGAAATCGCTGGAGGCCAGAATTTCATGCAGATGCACGGTTTCACGGCGTGAATTTGGAAGCTCAATACCGATAACGTTGCGTCCCGGCACCACGGCAACACGCGCGGCAATCGCACTCATGGAACGTGCAATGTCATCGGCAAGACCAATCACCCGCGATGATTTCACCCCGGCGGCTGGTTCAAGTTCATACAGGGTCACAACCGGGCCGGGGCGGACCTGAACAATTTCGCCCTTAACGCCAAAGTCCTGCAGAACGGTTTCCAGTAGGCGGGCATTTTGCGCCAGTGCTTCCTGATCAATCTGATTGGCATCGCTCGGATCGGGTTCGCTCAAAAGATCAAGCGGCGGATAACGGTATTCTTCTGATCCCAAATCAAAGGATGCCTGACGCTGTGCCGATGCCTTTTCACTGGGCTGCAATTTGGCGGCAGGGGCGGCAACGATATGCACGGGTGGTTCGTTATCCACGCCATCATAATCATCGTCATCGTCAAAACCGTCATCATCATTCACATCGGTCTTGGGTTCAGAACGGCGGGTCGAGATGGTCGGGGCAAGCTTGGGTTTCCCTTTATCAAGGGATGGTTCCTGTCGCGAACCGGGTGCGCGCTTTGCGACCGGTTCATCATTGCTGCCCGTCGGGATGATGGCCCGCGCACCTGAAATGACTTTTCCAGCAGCATAAGAAAGCACATTGCCCAGACGTTCCCAGTCGGCAAGTGAATAGGCCATGCAAAAGATCGTTAAAACCAGACCAAGCACCATCGATGACAGCGCGATCAAGGCGCGTGCACCGGGAAGGCCGATCATGGCAAACCCCGCTTGAAGCTTGTTCAGCAGTAAATCGCCAGCAAACCCGCCAAGCCCAACAGTCAGCGGCCAATGCATACCCGGCTGAATGGCGGCGGCCGAAATCGCCACCAAAAGCAACGCCAGCGGCAAGACAAGAAACCGCACCCACATCCAGTTAAACGGTTTAACCGCAATCAGGCGCAATCCCCAACCCAGCATAAGCACGGTCAAAAGGGCAGATGCCAAACCCAGTGTGCGCAACATCAAATCTGCGCCATACGCACCAAAAACACCCAGCGGGTTGAAAATCGCTTCGTGGTCGGTTGCATGGTTAAAGGACGGATCGCCGGGATGGAACCCGATCAGCATGATGAACAGGGCAATGGCCATGAAAACCAGACCAAGGCCGCAAATCCGCAAACCGCTTCGCTTCAGCAGTGTCACAAGACTGCCGGGCATAAAGGCGGTTCCAAGAGTGTTCGACTGACTGCTCATCTGGGTATCCGTTCTGGTTAAGTCCTGTTGGGCGCTCGATTGCGATCAAACGCGGAAAGTTAGCTTTCCAGCGCCTGCGCAATACGGCTCAGCCCGTCTCGTGTGGTTTCAAGGTCATGTACAAGGGCAATGCGGATAAATTGCTTGCCCGGATTGTCGCCGTTGGCATCCGTGATCGAAAGATAACTGCCCGGAATGACTTTAACCCCGACCTGCTGCCAGATTTTCTTGGTTGCAGCTTCGTCGTCGCCAACGTCAAGCCACAGGAAAAATCCACCCGGCGGCCGGTAAAAGCCAAATCGGTTGCCAAAGACTTCTTCGGCAATGTCGATTTTGGCCCGATACAAATCACGGTTTTCGCTGGCATGGGCATCGTCATTCCAAAGGGCGGTCGATGCGGCCATCACCGGCATTGGAATGGTTGCCGAGCAATAACTGCGCAGCGCGTTAAACCGTTTGATGATGTTGGCATCCCCGGCAACAAAGCCGGACCGAAGCCCCGGTGCGCTCGATCGTTTTGACAGGCTGTGGAAGACAAGGACGTTATCCATGTTCCCACCTTGCGCGGCACAGATTTCAAGCGCGCCGGTCGGTGCAGTGGCATCATAGATATCGGCGTAGCATTCATCCATCGCCAGGACAAAGTCATGCTTGCGCGCCAGCCCAATCACCCGTTCAAGATAGTCGCGCGATGCAATCGATCCTTGTGGATTGGCAGGAGAACACAGGAAAAACAACCGACAAGCATCTAATGTTTCGGTATCGATCTGATCAAGATCTGGCAAAAATCCGTTCTCGGCCTGGGCGGCAAGCGGGACCATTTCCGCGTCATTCAAAACAGCCGCGCCACAATAGACCTGATAAAACGGGTTGGGCAAAAGCACCTTGGGTTTGGGGCCAGGTTGGTCTTGCGGAATGACGGTGGTGGCAATCAGATAAAGCGCTTCGCGTGTGCCGGCCACGGGCAGAATATGATCATCACGGTGGATCATGCTTGTTGGCAGGCGATAGCGCCGATCAAGCCAGTTTTTGATGGCATCGCGCAATTCCGGGGTGCCAGCCCCCGGTGGGTATTTATGCCAAAGCGATGCGTATTTAACCATGGCTTCCGTGATCATCGCAGGCGGTTCGTGCTGCGGCTCACCAATCGACATGACCAACGGCGATTGACCGGGTTCAATACCGTCAAGCAAGGCCGCCAATCGCGGAAATGGATAGGCAGGCAAATGATCCAGGCGTTCGTTAAACATGGTCGTCGTCATTCCAGCTTGGTCTATGTCACATCAGGCTTTGCCATGATGCGGATGCATGTTGGTTAAATGTGGGCAATTTCCCCTCAATCTACCCCTATGCGAAAAGTGCAAAGAAAGATTTAAGAGACAGGGTGTTTTAACCTAAAAAGCCCGGAAAGACGGGCTTTCCGGGCTTTTGATAGATGGGTGATGCAATTTTACAAAGTCTTAGCTGGCGCGAAGATCATCTTCTGGATAGGCGCTGATATTGTGGATTGAGATATCCGCACCCTCAAACTCGTCTTCTTCCGACAGCCGGAAGCCAACGGTTTTCTTGATCACGCCATAGACGACAAACCCGACGACCGTGGCAAAGACCACACCGATCAATGACCCAACGAGCTGGGCTGCAAAGGAAACACCCCCCATGCCGCCCAAGGCCTCAAGGCCAAAGATGCCGCACGCAATGCCGCCCAAAAGACCGCACATGCCATGCAACGGCCAGACGCCAAGAACGTCATCAATCTTCCATTTTGCCTGACACTGGTTAAAGCCCCAGACAAATAATGCCCCGGCAAGGCCGCCGGTGATTAATGCCCCGATCGGATGCATGACATCTGATCCGGCGCAGACCGCAACCAGACCGGCAAGTGCACCATTATGCACGAATCCGGGATCGTTTCGACCTGACAACAAGGCTGTCAGGATACCGCCAACCATGGCCATCAACGAGTTAACCGCGACCAGACCGGTAATGCCGCTGACCGATTGTGCAGACATGACGTTAAAGCCAAACCAGCCGACACACAGCACCCAAGACCCAAGGGCCAGGAACGGAATGTTTGACGGTGGAATACCGACCAGACCGCCGGTCTTGGTGTATCGCCCGCGTCGGACACCAAGGGTGATGACTGCACCAAGCGCGATCCAGCCTCCAACCGCATGAACAACGATGGAGCCTGCGAAATCATGGAAAGGTGCGCCGAAAGTGGCTTCGATCATGTCCTGAAAACCGAAATTGTTGTTCCAGACCATGCCTTCAAAAAGCGGATAACACACACCGACCAGAATGGCGGTGGCAAGAAGCTGAGGGTAGAAACGCGCACGTTCGGCAATGCCACCCGATATGATCGCGGGGATCGCGGCCGCAAAGGTCAGCAGGAAGAAGAATTTGACCAGATCATAGCCGCTTGATGCAAAGGCAGGTACACCGTCAGATCCGGCATGACCGCTTAACGTGGCGGCACTGGCAAAGAAATCAACGCCATAGGCAACGCTGTAGCCGATAAAGAAATAGGCGATGGTCGAAACGGCAAAATCGACAATGATTTTAACCAGTGCATTGACCTGGTTCTTTTTACGGACCGTGCCGACTTCAAGAAAAGCAAAGCCGGCATGCATCGCGAGCACCATAATAGCACCCATCAGGACGAAAAATACGTCCGAGGCAGTCTGGAAAGCCTGCATAAGGCATCCCCCCGTTTTTAAATAGCGTTTCCTCTCGGTCCGGTCTTGTAGGGGTTGCCGGACTCTGGTTCGGAGGTGCCAAGATCAATTTCCGTGCCAAGGCATGGATAAATCTGATTTGGACCTGCAACATCAAGGCGCTAGTTGGGGAATGTCGGTATGATGTTGATGGATCGGGCAAGGGGCTTAAAACCGGCTTTGCCTTCACAATGACCAAAACGCTGCCCAAAAAGGCAGCATCAGGGATCAAAACAAAAAGCCCGCCGCAGGATAACTCCCGGGCGGGCCAGTTGGTCTGACAGGCAGGATACCGGGCGAACCCGGTATCCGTCAGGAAATCAAATCGCTTAGAAGCGCTGGGAACCCTTACCGAATTCCGGGTAAGCTTCCAGACCAAGTTCAGCAGCATCGGAACCGATATGCTCGTCTTCTTCGCTGAGGCGGATGCCAACAGTGAACTTCAGAACCAGCCAGACGATGCTTGATGCAACAATGGTGAAAGCACCCATTGCAACGATACCGGTCAGCTGAACACCGAAGGACGCACCGTCATTGGTGAACGGAACAGCAAGCGTGCCCCAGATACCAGCAACAAGGTGAACCGAAACTGCGCCAACGACGTCGTCGATTTTCAGTTTGTCGAGCAGCGGAACTGCAACAACAACCAGAACACCGCCGATTGCGCCGATGATGATGGCAGAACCGATGGTCGGGGTATCCGGACCAGCAGTGATCGAAACCAGACCAGCCAGTGCACCGTTAAGTGCCATGGTGAGGTCGACCTTTTTGTAAAGGATCTGGGTCAGGATCGCAGCGGCAACAACACCACCAGCAGCAGCCATCGAGGTGTTGCCATAGATGTTGGCAATCGCGATGACATCAGCGCCGGTACCCATAGCAAGCTGGGAACCACCGTTGAAGCCGAACCAGCCGAGCCAAAGTACGAAAGTACCAAGGGTCGCAAGCGGAAGGTTCGAACCCGGCATCGGATGAACCGAACCGTCTTCGCCATATTTGCCTTTACGTGCGCCAAGAATGATCGCACCGGTCAGAGCAGCCCAGCCGCCGACCGAGTGAACGATGGTCGAACCAGCGAAATCAGCAAAGCCCATTTCGGACAACCAGCCGCCACCCCATGTCCATGCACCTGTAATCGGATACAGAACACCGGTAAGCACGACGACGAAGATCATGAACGGCCACAGTTTGATACGCTCGGCTACAGTACCCGAAACGATCGAAGCTGCGGTGGCAACGAAGACCATCTGGAAGAACCAGTCAGACGTTGCGGAATAACCGCCCGAGAAATCACCAGCAAGAGCAGCTGCATCATCAGCACTCCAGAGGCTCAGCGAACCGATCCAGCCGGTTACATCCATATACATCAGGTTATAACCGATGAGGTAATACATGATGCCAGCAACAGCGAAGAGCGAGATGTTCTTCAGCAGGATGGTAGAAACGTTTTTCGTACGTACAAGGCCGGATTCCAGCATGGCAAAGCCAGCTGCCATCCACATGACCAGTGCGCCACTGAACAGGAAGCTAAAGCTGTTCAGGATGTATTGGGTCTCAGCCGAAACGCCAGCGTCCTGAGCAAAGGCTGGAGAAGCGATTGCAAGAAGGGCGGTGCCTGCAAGAGCGGCAAGGCCGGTTTTCTTAATAGAGATGTTCATAATGTCTCCCCTTGTCTCTGGACTTACAGGGCGTCGTCGCCGGTTTCACCAGTACGGATACGGACCGCCTGGCTTACATCAAGAACGAAAATCTTACCGTCCCCGATTTTCCCGGTTTGAGCAGTTTTGGTGATGGCTTCGACAACCTGATCGACCAGATTATCCGTGATGGCGACTTCCAGCTTCACTTTCGGCAGGAAGCTGACCATGTATTCAGCACCACGATAAATTTCGGTCTGACCTTTCTGACGGCCAAAACCTTTAACTTCAGTGACCGTCAAGCCCTGAACGCCCAGTGCGCTAAGCGCCTCGCGGACTTCGTCCAGTTTGAACGGTTTGATGACAGCAGTAACAAGTTTCATAATATTGCGACCTCCCGGCATATCCGTTGAGTACCAACGTGGTAATCACGATTTCGCAGTCCCACCCCACAAACCAAGAATCGTGCCAGACTCAAAATAAAACTGTTAATTATCTGATTAATAAGGAAAAAATGAATAATCGCTTTGGTTGGGAGGCGATAACTTGCGCAAGGCGCCGGATTAAAATATGCACAGAATTTACCTTTGTTTAAAAAATGTGCGTATTTTTTAATCAAATAAATACAAATCGGAAAAGGTGTTGTGCTTCAAGGGTGTGGATGGGGCCCTTAACGGCGTTTGGGGCGAACTTCGGGGAACATTCAGGTTGGTTCGTGGCGGGTTCGGGCCATTTCAGGCCCGTGGACCGACCTTTAAGCGCGTGATGACGCATGTCCGTCTGACAATGTTGAAGATTTGCCTTATCGAATGATCGGTGCGGGTTGTCGTCCCGTACGGAGCGGGGTAAAGATGGGCAGTATCAATTGTGCGGGCTTCTTGCGTCAGATCAACGTGTAAACGTGATTAACTGGCATAAGACCGGGAACATTGACCAGGGCCGTTACCAAGGCCATGACCAAACAGGAATTTGCGAAATGCAGGATCAACAGGCACTTCATACCGATGTCGTTATTCTGGGCGGCGGGTTGAACGGTGCGGCCATGGCGCTTGCCCTTGCCCATGGTGGTATGAAGTCGGTGGTGATTGACTATGCCGATCCCAAAACCATCCTGAGTGCCAATTATGACGGTCGGACCTGTGCGATTGCCGCGGCCTCGAAATCCGTGCTGGACGTTATTGGTGCGTGGAAAAACATGGCCGATGCGGCCGAGCCGATCCTGGATATCCGGATTGCAGACGGCAAAAGCCCGCTTTTCCTGCACTATGACCATCACGATCTTGGTGACGAACCACTGGGCTATATCGTTGAAAACCTTGTCACCCGTGGTGCGCTTTATCGCGCCATTGCCCAAAACGATCTGGTTGAAATGATTGCCCCGGCACGGGTTGATGAAATCGCCCGTGATCAGGGTGGTGTGACCATAAGGCTTGCCGATGGCCAATCCATCCGCGCCCCGCTTGCCATTGGGGCCGAAGGCCGCAATTCGATGTTGCGGGACTGGGCAGGGATCAAAACCTATCAGTGGGCCTATAAACAAAGTGCGGTGGTCTGCACGGTCAAGCACAAGCAACCCCATAATGGCTTGGCGGTTGAACATTTCCTGCCTGCCGGGCCGTTTGCCATTTTGCCGATGACGGATAATCGTTGCTCGATCGTCTGGACCGAAAGCACAGAGCTTGGCAATTATCTCGTCAATCTTGATGAAGAAACCTTTGTCGATGAATTGCACCGTCGCTTTGATGGCTATCTTGGCGATCTCGAAGTTGTTGGTCCGCGCTTTTGCTATCCGTTGGGGCTACAGCATGCCTATCACTACACAGATGACCGGATTGCCCTGATTGGCGATGCGGCGCACGGGATGCATCCGATTGCAGGTCAGGGGCTTAACATGGGCATTCGGGATGTCGCGGTTCTGGCCGAAATTCTGGTCAATGCGCGGCGTCTTGGCCGCGATATCGGAAGCACGGATGTTTTGGCCGAATATGAACAATGGCGCCGGTTCGACAATACCGTGATGCTGGCGGTCACCGATTTGACCAATCGGCTGTTTTCCAATGATATCGCCCCGATCCGTTGGGCGCGCGATATCGGGCTGGCCGTGGTTCAGAAAATCCCACCCCTGAAAAAGACATTTATGTCCCACGCCATGGGCTATGCCGGAACCTTGCCCAAATTGATGCAGGGAAAATCTCTCTGACCGGTTTGGGCTAAAGGCTGCTCTGTCAGTCGTTGTGATTAAAATGTGCGCAGACGGCGAATTTCAGGAAATACAGAGCGCGTATATGGTTTATGATCGCCGGTCAGTTAAAACCGTTCAAAATCATGTCGTTTTTCGTCGACCTTTGTTGATATGTGTCAACAAGTCAGCAAAGGCTTAGGCGCAGTTTCCCCGCGAGTTCAATTTAATGACAGGGGATTAGGACATGACATTTTCCCATAAACGGATGTCGGCAGCTGCCGTGGTGGCAATTTTGGGTGCAACCATGCTTGTGGGTGGCGCAGCACAGGCACAGGACGCAGAGTTCAAGACCAAGCAGGCGGGTGATATTCTTATCCGTGGCCGCGTATTGGGCGTCGTGCCCGATGAAGATATCGACAGCAATACACTGGCCGGTGAAGGCCGCGTTGATAACGACGTTATTCCCGAGGTGGATTTTTCTTACTTCATCACCGACAACATTGCGCTTGAGCTGATTGCAGGCACATCCAAGCATGATGTCACCTGGAACGACGGCAAGGATCTTGGCAGTGTTCGCTTGTTGCCGCCAACATTGACCGCACAATATCACTTTATGGCGGATCAGCGCTTTAGCCCTTATATCGGCGCTGGTATCAATTATACGTTTTTCTATGATTCAAAGCCGGGCCAGTTCAACTCGGTCAAGTATGACGATGGCTTTGGCTATGCTTTTCAGGCTGGCTTTGATTATGCCATTTCCGGTCCATGGTCATTGAATGTGGATGTCAAAAAGATCTATCTCAGCACCGATGTTTCGGTAAATAACGGCGCGGTAAATGCAAAAGCAGACCTTGACCCGTGGCTGTTCGGTGTTGGTGTCGGCTATCGGTTCTAAGGTCGGCTAAGCGGCGTTTTACGCTGTCGGCAACCGATTTTAAAGCGGCCCTGCCTTTGGTGGGGCCGTTTTAGTCTGAGACACAGAACGTGATTTAACTGAAATGCCGTTAGGCCGGATCGCGTGACAGGCCACGCGCGTCAAGGGCGGCAAGATAATCGGCCCACAACGTGTCTTTCGTGCTGTGCAATTCACGCAGGTATTGCCAGCTATAAAGCCCGCTATCATGCAAATCATCAAAACTGATCCGCACGGCATAATTGCCAACCGGGACAATATCCATGATCCCGACATGGCGGCGTCCGGCGATGATTTTCTTTTCGCTTGGGTGATGGCCCTGAACTTCGGCGGACGGGCTTTCAACCCGCAGCAATTCAGCACTCAGACGCGTTGAAACGCCGTCATCCCACACGACCTCAAGAATGCGGTCATCGCGCAAATAGTTGATTTCAACGGGGGTGAATTCCGGTGTGAAGCCGTCCTGTGACATGCGATGTGCCTTGCCTTAATCTTCGATCGGGCGGGCTTCATCAGGCAGCATGATCGGAATGCCATCACGGATCGGATAGGCCAGACCGGCCTTCGGGCTGATCAATTCGTTGTTGGCGCGATCATATTCAAGCGCCTGCTTGGTCACCGGGCAGACAAGGATTTCAAGAAGTTTCGGGTCTACCGGGCTGTTGGTCGCGGTCATCAATTCGGCCTTCGGGTTGGATGTGCGTCTGGAAACGCCCAGTTCATCTTTAGTTGGTCATCATCAGTTGGCGTTGCTGTGCGCCTGCTGAGGATTGGAATGGATCGCCATTTCAAGCAGGGTGGTCAGCATATCGCCGCGATCATACAGGGTTGTGCATTCCAGCAAAGCCTGTTTTTCAAGCGGACTTAACCGACAGCCCATCGAAATGGTCGTGATAAGCATCTCATCATCGCTATCGGCTAGGGTATCCCAGCACGAACGCAACGAATGCTGTGCGAAATAGGCCTCAAGCGCCATGCGCAGCCGATCCCGGTTGATCGGCATGTCATCGGCGGGCAGGGACAAGTCATCTTTCCATGGTGCAAAATCACCATTCACGGTCCGGTATCCGCCCTCGTTACCGGGCAGTTCTTCGACGACATTAAACCGGCAAACACCTGTAAGCGTGATCAGGAACCGGCCATCGTCGGTTTCGCTAAAGGCAGTAATCCGGCCCGCACATCCGGTCGAAAAAATCGGCGGGTGATCCGGGTCCATGAAATAGCTGTTATGCTGATCGGGACGGGGCTGGATCATGCCAATGATACGATCCTGACCCAGTGCATCGGTCACCATATTCATATAACGCGGTTCGAAAATGTTGAGCGGCAAGTGTCCGCGCGGCAACAAAAGTGCGCCGTTAAGCGGGAATACCGGCATGATGTCGGGAAGATCCGTAAAGGCAGGATCGAATGGGCCGCATATGCTCATGAAAACAATACCGTTGATAGTGCGCGGCGTCCGGCGACGCTGGCAGGGTCCATGGGGCCCCATGCTTCAAAAAACTTCAGAAGCTGGGTGCGACCTGCATCTTCGTTCCATTCGCGGTCGGTGCGAATGATCGTGATCATGGCATTGACGGCGTCATCGCGTTTGTTGGTGGCAAAACATGCCATGCCAAGATCGTATTGCGCCTGCATGTCGGTTGGGTCGGCAGCGACCTTTGCCCGTGCTGCGGCCAAATCTTCGGGGCTATAGCCGGTTTCGGCCAGTTCAAGCGCGCTGATAGCTGCGGCAATCGGGGTTTTCAGACGGTCAAGTTCGGCCATGTTGTCAACGAAATGGCGGGTTTCTTCAACTTCGCCCATTCCGACCATGCAACGGATCATACCGCCAATGGCAATCTCATTGTCTTTTTCACGTTCAAGCACACCGACATAAAGACCATGGGCGGTTTCATAGTCGTCTTCGGTCAATGCGGTGGCAGCCTTTTCAAGCAATGCCTCGATCGGGCTTTCAATCGGCTCACCAATCAGGCGTTCGTAAAAGGCGCGGACTTCGCTTTCGGGCTGTCCGCCCTGAAAACCGTCAACCGGGCGGCCGCCCTTAAAGGCATAAACCGTCGGAACTGACTGGATGCGCAATTGCATCGCCAGTTCCTGATTTTCATCAATATTGACTTTGACAAGTTTGACCCGTCCACCGGCTTCGCGGGTGACCTTTTCGATCACAGGCGTCAGGTTCTTGCAGGGCCCGCACCATGGTGCCCAAAAATCGACGACAATCGGCATTTCCATCGATGGCTCGATGACGTCCTGGACAAACGTTTCAACACTGCTGTCCTTGATCAGGTCAGAGTCCTGATTTTGACTGGTGGTCTCAGGTGCGTTCGCGTCAAGAATAATTGACATTGTTGTTCACTCGCTAAATCTAAAATTCTAGATGATGCCGCTGTGCCCTGACGACAAGAGGGAGAGGTGTGATATTCGTGTTTTCTTATACTTAAATCTAAGGTTTGGTAAGGGCTTACCTTAAATGTTTACCGTTCAGCTAGGGTCAGGAAGATCAGGCTCGGCTTCAAAATCAACGATCAATGCTTCGTAGCCCAGAGAGGTGGTGAATTTCAACAGGTCTGCTGACGAAATTGTCGTGGTTCTGTCATTTCGCAAGGGGTGAAAATTTAAAACCTCGCCATTGGCCAGTTTGGCATCCAGGGCCAGGTTCACTTTGCGCTCCTGATCGTTGATCAGCGCGAACGGTGTGACCGCCCCCGGTTTAACGCCCAGCGTTTCAATCAGCAATTCCGGCTTGCCAAAGGACAGGCGGGCGCAGCCCAGCCGTTTGTGCAAATGGTTCATGCGGATTTCAGCTTCTTCCTCGGCAACGACAAGCCACAACTCTCCTTTCTTGTCTTTGACAAAAAGGTTCTTGGCATGAAGCCCCGGAAGGTCCCCCCGAAGCTTTTGCGAATCCTCGACCGTAAAAAGCGGCGCGTGTTCATGCGTCGTTGTTTCGATCGCCAATTTTGTCAGATGATCGAACAGTATGGTTGATGGATCGCTCATGCTCTTTCCCTTGTGGCTGTGGACCAGAAGATAACCAAGTTCAAAACCAGACGCAAATTTGCGCAAGTCCGGCCCGATTTCGGCAATTGAACCCACGAAAGTCAAGGAAAACCGCCAAAATTTGTCATGTTACGTTTTCATGGAAAAAAGGGTTGCAATCGCTCTTTGTTGGGCTATTATCCGCGCCGCTCCACAGGGGCAGGAAATGCTGATGAATGCGGGCGTAGCTCAGGGGTAGAGCATAACCTTGCCAAGGTTAGGGTCGAGAGTTCGAATCTCTTCGCCCGCTCCATCAGGTCACTTTCCTTAAGCATCAGCTTTCATGATGATGCGGGCGTAGCTCAGGGGTAGAGCATAACCTTGCCAAGGTTAGGGTCGAGAGTTCGAATCTCTTCGCCCGCTCCATGATGAAAGTTTCAAAGGCTGTCCTTCGGGGCAGCCTTTTGCTTTTTGGGGCATAAATCGCGGTTGGCGGTGCTTTCGATCTTGCATGCGGATGCGATTTATCGTGTCTTTGAGGCATGCACAGCCAAAACCCACCTCAACCCCCGCTTCAATCCGAAAATCCGACGAAGTTAATCTACACAGTCGGGTATGCTGGACATGATCGCGACAGTCTGCTCGCCATTTTCAGGTCGCACGGCATTACGGCGGTGGCTGATATCCGCACTTTCAAACGATCAAGCTATTGGACGGCTTTTGACTCGGACAGTTTTGCGCCATTTTTGCGTGAAAACGGCATTGCCTATGTTTTTATGGGCGATGTTATGGGCGGGAAGCCACAGGTGCCTGATCTATATCCAGATGGGCAGCTTGATTATGACCTGATGGCAAAGCGGCCTGATTTCAAAGCCGGGATTGAACGGCTTGTATCGGGGGCTGGTAAATACCGCATTTGTTTGATGTGCGCTGAAAAAGACCCGCTTGATTGTCACCGGACCCTTTTGATCGCACCGGCCTTAAAAGAAGCGGGCTTTGATCTGCGTCACCTTGTTGCGGGGCGGGTAGAAAACCAGTCTGAAACCGAAGACCGCATGATCGCGATCAATGGCGGGGATGTGCCTGATCTGTTTGCCGCTGTGGCACCGGAACCGGATGCGGATTTGAAACTTGCATTGGCAAAACAGGTCAAGCGGGTCGCACCCAAGGCAGAAGACGCGATTAAGCGGCGTTAGAAGCCACTCAGGCGGCCTTAGCCCATAATATTGTACCACCGTCAATATGGACGACATCGCCCGTCAGTGACCGCGAGCGGTCGCTTGCCAGAAAGGCGGCAAGTTCCCCGATTTCATCAATCGTAACCAATCTTTGCGATGGCGCACGCTGGGCTGTTTCATCCATCAGATGTTGAAATTCGGCAATGCCGGATGCCGCCCGGGTCAAAAGCGGTCCCGGCGAGATGGCGTGACAGCGGATATTCTTTGGCCCAAGTTCGGCAGCCATATAGCGGGTGGTGCTTTCAAGCGCAGCTTTGACCGGCCCCATCACACCGTAATGATCGATCACCCGTTCCGATCCCATATAGGTTACGGTTAAAAGTGCGCCGCCATCATTCATCAATGGTTCGGCCCGTTTGGCAAGGCGGGTGAAGGAATGGCATGAAATGTCCATGGCGGCCAAAAATCCGTCACGCGAACAATCAACGACCCGACCATGCAGGTCTTCGGTCGGGGCAAAGGCAATGGAATGAAGCAGGAAATCCAGCTTTCCCCATTGTTTTTCGATCTGGGCAAACAACATGTCACATTGTTGTTCGTTACGGACATCAAGGGGCAGAATGATCGATGCATCGATTTCATCGGCCAGGGGGCGCACATGGGGCTCGGCCTTGTCATTAAGATACGTAATCGCAAGATCAGCGCCCTCGCGCTTGAAAACACGTGCACATCCCCAGGCGATGGACATTTCATTGGCAATTCTAACAATCAGCCCCTTTTTGCCGTTTAGCATGTGATGTCTCCATTTCGGGGAATGTGCAGTTGCGAAAGAGTCGTTTGATCTGCGCGGTATTCCTGAGTGTAGGATATTTTGCATCGCAATAAAGTGCAAAATTCTGTGACAATGCCTGTTGGTGGTCGTTCTGTCCTTTTGAGGCTAGCTTGTTGGATAAATGAATTTTTTTTGTGCAGAAGCATAGTTTTTAGGCAGTTGATCCGCTATGTGTAGCTTTGGTGGAAATCTTAGGAATTCCGTATGATCCAATGTCGGAAAGCCGCTGATTTCCTACCCAAATAAATGTGACATCCGTGGTGTGTAATACCGGCTGCAAAGGTCGGTATTTCGGGTCTGGTAAACAGATCCGGGAAAAAGGGAAATTGGACATGAAAGCCCGAAAAGACGACCCGAAACGGGAAGTCGTCGACAAAGTTGTCGAACAAATCCAGCAACGCATAAAAGGCAAGACGGCGAAGGATGCAGAAGCGTTCGTTCGCCTTTTTTATAAGGATGTTCCGCCTGACGACATGGCAGGTCGATCCGTCGACTCGCTTTATGGCGCGGCTTTGACTCTCTACAAATTTGCGCAAAAGCGCCCCTCGGCCGATGCGAGCAAGATCCGGGTCTATAATCCTGACCTTGAAGAACACGGCTGGAAATCAGATCACACCGTGATCGAAATCAACAATACCGACATGCCGTTTCTGGTCGACTCGGTGACCTCGGCGTTGCATGAACTTGATTTGACCGTCCATCTTGTGATCCACCCGATTATGCGGATTGCCCGTGATGAAAAAGGGGAACTTCAATCCGTTTCTGCGGTTGAAGATTCACAAGATCCCCGTGAATCGGTCATGCATGTCGAAATTGACGAGCAAACCGACAAAGCCGTTCTTAAAAAGATCCATGACCGTCTTGAAAACGCCCTGACCGATGTTGGTCTGGCCGTGCGGGATTGGCAGCCGATGCTCAAAAAGGTCAGCGCGGTTCTTGATGAGGTCGGCAGTGCCAAGGCCGCAGGCCTTGACGAAGAGCACCGCAGGGAAGTGCAGGATTTCCTTGGCTGGCTGCATAACGACCATTTCACCTTCCTGGGGTATCGGGAATACATGTTCAAGGCTTCGGGCAAGAAGGGTCCGGTCGATGTCGAGGTGAAAAACCAGCTTGGCATTCTGTCGCGCGAAGGGACGCACGTTTTTGACGAATTGCGTCAGATCGGGAACCTGTCCGACGAGGTACGTGATTTTGTCACCAAACCAAACCTTTTGATGGTGACCAAGGCCAATAAGCAATCGACGGTTCACCGTCCGGTTCATCTGGATACCATTGTCGTCAAACAGTTCGATGCCAAGGGCAAAGTCATTGGTCAGCACCTGTTTGTTGGTCTGTTTACATCGGTTGCCTATAACCTGAGCCCGCGTTTGATCCCGCTTTTGCGGATGAAACTGGCTGAAACGGTGAAACGTGCCGGTTTTCCGCCTGCCAGCCACGATGGCAAGGCGCTGGTCAATATTCTTGAAACCTTTCCGCGTGACGAGCTGTTTCAGGTTGAACTTGATGACCTGTATCATACCTGCTTGGGCATTCTGCACTTGCAGGAACGTCAACGCATTGCGTTGTTTGTCCGCCGTGATGCGTTTGAACGGTTTGTATCCTGTCAGCTGTTTTGCCCACGCGACCGTTTTTCGACCAAGCTACGCTTCAAGTTCCAAAAAGTGATTGAAGATGCCTTTGATGGCAAGGTAACCGCGCATTACACCCTGATTGGCGATAGCCCGCTTGCGCGGTTGCATCTGTTGGTCAAAACCAATCCGGGGGAACTGCCGGAATATAATGTTGCCGACATTGAACGTCAGCTTGTTGAAACAGCACGCGACTGGGCCGATACCCTGCGTCAGGTTCTTGTCCGTGAAATGGGTGAAGAACGTGGATTGGCGCTGTATCGTCGCTATGGTGAAAGTTTCTCAAGCGACTATCGCGAACGGTTTACGGTTGAAAGTGCCGCCCTTGATGTTGAACGCATCGAAGATGTGATCAAGGCCAAAGACCTTCGGGTGAATTTGTATCGCCCGATCGAGGCGGCTGAAAACGAACTGCGTTTCAAGATTTATAATCCCGGCGCGCCGGTTCCGTTGTCAGACGTCCTGCCCATGCTTGAAAACATGGGGCTTAAGGTCATTACCGAAAACCCGTTCACGGTCGAGCCGCGCGAAGTTGAAACCAATGTCCGCATCCATGACTTTGGGGTCGAGGTTGACGGGGCGTTCAACCTTCATGATGTGCGCGACAAGTTTCAGGAACTGTTTGTCCGGATCTGGCATGGCGAAGTTGAAAATGACGAATTCAACCGTCTTGTCCTGCTGGGCAATCTGCATTGGCGTGAAGTGGTCATTTTGCGGGCCTATGCCCGCTATACCCGTCAGGTAGGATCGGCTTTCTCGCAAAGCTATATGGCCAAAACCCTTGCCAACAACCCGGGCCTGGCATCGGCGATCGTATCGTTGTTCGTTGCCCGCTTTGATCCGGATCGTGATCCGGGGGTGGCAGCCGAGGTCGAGGTAATCCAGGCCGACATCATTTCCCGCCTTGAAGATGTGATGAACCCGGATGAAGACCGCATCTTGCGGGTCTTCCTTAATCTGGTTCAGTCAACGTTGCGCACCAACTTCTTCCAGTATGGTGCGGATGGAAATCCCAAGCCGTATCTGTCGGTAAAATTCAATTCCGGCATGATCGAAGATTTGCCATTACCGCGTCCATGGCGCGAAATCTTTGTCTATTCCCCACGGGTAGAGGCCGTGCATCTGCGCGGTGGTCCGGTGGCGCGTGGCGGTATTCGCTGGTCTGATCGTCAGGAAGATTTCCGTACCGAAATTCTCGGTCTGGTCAAAGCCCAGATGGTCAAAAATGCGGTGATTGTTCCGGTCGGGTCCAAGGGTGGCTTTGTTGTCAAACGCCCGCCCGTCGATCCGTCACGCGAAGCCTTCCTTGAAGAAGGCATTGCTTGTTACAAAACCCTGATGAGCGGCATGCTTGATATTACCGACAACATCGTTGCCGGTGAAATCGTGCCGCCGGTTCGGGTGCGTCGCCTTGATGATGACGACCCGTATCTGGTTGTTGCGGCGGATAAAGGTACTGCAACCTTCTCGGACATTGCCAATGGTGTGGCCCGTGATTATGGCTTCTGGCTTGATGATGCGTTCGCATCTGGCGGATCACAGGGGTATGACCACAAGAAAATGGGCATTACCGCCCGTGGTGCGTGGGAATCGGTCAAACGTCACTTCCGCGAAATGGGCAAAGACATCCAGAAGGTTCCCTTCACCGTGGCTGGTGTGGGCGATATGTCAGGCGACGTGTTTGGCAATGGCATGCTGTTATCCGAACAGATCAAACTGTTAGCAGCCTTCAACCATATGCATATTTTCGTCGATCCTGATCCGGATGTGGCGAAAAGCTTTGCGGAGCGCAAACGGCTGTTTGATTTGCCGCGTTCAGGCTGGGGGGATTACGATAAAAAGCTGCTGTCCAAAGGCGGTGATATCTATGACCGCAAGGCCAAAACCCTTGATCCGTCCCCTGAAGTTCGCAAATTGCTGGGACTTGATAGTGGCAAGGTAACGCCAGCCGACATGATGAAAGCCATCCTGAAATCGGAAGTCGAACTGATGTGGTTTGGCGGGATCGGGACCTATATCAAGTCACACGGCGAAACCAACGCCGATGCCGGTGACCGTGCCAATGATGCAATCCGTATCAATGGCCGGGAAGTCCGGACGAAAGTGATTGGCGAGGGTGCCAATCTTGGCGCAACCCAGCGTGGACGTATCGAATATGCCCATGCTGGCGGTCGCCTGAACACCGATGCCATCGATAATGCTGCTGGTGTGAACTGCTCTGACCACGAGGTCAATATCAAGATCCTTGTTGGCGAAGTGGTTGCTGCCGGTGACATGACCGAAAAACAGCGCAACAAGCTTCTGGTCGAAATGACCGATGAAGTTGGCGATCTGGTTCTACGGGATAATTATCTGCAAAGTCAGGCGATTTCGAATGCCGATGCGGTCAGTGCCGATCTGCTCGATGCGCAGGTTCGGTTGCTGCGCATGTTGGAACGCGAAGGCCGTCTGAACCGCGAGATCGAATATCTGCCCGATGACGAAGAACTGGCACGCCGTGCAAATGCCCATGAAGGCCTGACCCGACCGGAAGTCTCGGTTCTGATGCCCTATGCTAAACTTTGGCTGTATGACGAGGTGCTGGAATCCGATCTGCCAGATGATCCGATCCTGGTCGAAGAACTGGTGCGCTATTTCCCGACGCCGGTTCGGAAAAAATACGCCGATGCGATATCAAACCATCGATTGAAACGTGAAATCATTGCAACGGTTGCGACCAACAGTCTGGTCAACCGGGTCGGTGGGACATTCGTTCATGACATGATGGAGGCAACCGGGCTTTCGGCTGTGGATGTCTCGCGCGGCTATCTGATCACGCGGGCTGTATTTGGCTTGCGCGATCTTTGGGCCGGGATCGAGGCTCTTGATAACGTGGTTCTGGCTAAATTACAGACCAGCATGTTCCGCGACATTAACCGCATGGTCAATGACGTGACCCAATGGTTCCTGCGCAATTGCGAAGAACTTAACGTTGGGGCCAAAATCGAAATGTTCCGGCCTGCGGTCTCAAAGGTCATCTCGTCCTTTGAAGACATCGTGCCCGAAGATGCCGGTTTCAGAACGGCGTTGGAACAGCGTGCGCAATCTTTGGTGGCACAAGGGGTTCCAGAAGAACTGGCACGCCGCGTGGCATCAATGGCGCAAATGGTTGCGATCTGTGATGTGGTCCGTATTGCCGAGGCAACCGGGCGTGACGTCATCGAAGTGGCATCGACCTATTTTGCCGTTGGTGCACGCTTCCAGCTTGGTCTGATGCGGGCTGCAGCCGAGTCGATAGAAGCCGATACCTATTGGCAGAAACTGGCCCGTGCTGCCGTGATCGACGATTTGTTCGGGCATCAGCGCGAACTGACCCGTGCGGTTCTTGCTGCCGGGAAAAAAGGGTCGTCCGGGTCGGATCTTGTCGATGCGTGGGTTGAAACCCATCAACGCGGATGTGCCCGCTGTGACGAGCTGATCAATGAACTGCGTGCAGCAGGTCAGATCGATCTTTCCATGATCACGGTGGCCAACCGTCAGATCAGGGCCCTGACCGGCGCATAAGCCCGAAACGATCACGTTGTAACAACCGACCAAAGAGGGCGCGATATGCGCCCTCTTTGCGTTTGGTGCGTTTGGTGCGTTTGGTGCTTTTGGTGCTTCTGGACAGTGCATTTTTCCAAAGCTGCCGGAATCGGCGTCAAAATACCGCGGTGGTATCTGTTATGCATTTCACAGTAGATGCACCGTAAATCTTTGAATTGTAAAACATTCCTGTCATTCTCCTGCCATCATTATATGATGATCTGAAGATATATCGGGTGATTTCCTTGAAAAATACCAACCGGTACGTATATTTATCTGTGTAAAGACAAAAAAATTAGGTGAAAGCCATGAGGAACGCCGTAGAAACCCGGATCAAGCTGCTGGAAACCGCCATCGAGCTATTGGCGACTCGCAGTTATCACGATGTTGGTGTCAGTGATGTGTGCAAACATGCCGGTGTCACCAAGGGCGCGTTCTATCATCATTTTGACAGTAAGGCTGCGCTGTTTGCCGCCTCTGCCCGCCATCACTGGGAAAAGGGCAAGGATGAACTTCGCGCCATCTTTTCCCCCGATGTTCCGCCGATTGATCAACTTAACCGCTATATCGCGCTTGTCTGTAACAAGCAGGAAAAATATGCGGTTCCCGGCGAAAACGAAGTCTGTGTCTGCCCGATCTTCACCGCCGGTGGTCAGGTTGGCCCGGAAGATGTTGAAATCCAGAATTGTTCACGCGAACTGGCGGAAGAACAGATCAAATATCTTGCATCGATGGTGCGTGGCCTGAAAGGCGAGGGCATGCTGGGCGCCGATGGTGACGTCACAATGCTTGCGCGGATGATTTTCCAGTATGTCCATGGTTTGCTGACCTATGGCCAAGTTTTTAATGATCTTGATACTGTTCGGTCTGATCTTCGCGAAGGGATCTGCCGAATCCTGAATTTACAGTGTAAATTCAGGGAAGTAGCTGCTGATGACGCTGCCTGACATTTTCACGTCAAACTAAATTAATTTAAAATAACGCCATTTTTTTGACTTCTTCCCCTTGCAAACAAACCGATCGGTATGCATCTTCCCATCAAATAGTCCGCGATCTGCGCGGTTCACGCTTTTGGAAGATGGTAAGATGCAGTCACGATCAAAACGCAAAATAGTGCTGTCCGCGGCCGTGTTGGCGCTGGCAGTTGCCGCCGGGGGATATGGTTTGCATATCTCCGGATCATCCGCTGATGAGGTCGCGGTTCAATCCGCGCCCATGGCAACCCCGGTCACCGTATCGGGTGTAAAAAGAAATTCCGTCCACCTCTGGAGCAACTTTTCCGGCCGTCTAAGTGCGGTTGAAGAAGTCCAGTTGCGCCCGCAAGTCAGTGGTGCGATCGTCGAAATCCGTTTCGAGGACGGTCAGCTGGTCTCCAAGGGGGACATCCTTGCGGTGATTGACCCGCGCAGCTATCAGGCGGCGGTTGATGAAGCCCGCGCTGAACTTTCAGCTGCCCGGCAAAACCTGTCATTGGCATCCAAGGAAAAGGAACGGGCCGAAAAGCTTGTTTCAAACGGCACCGTGTCAAAACGGGTCTATGACGAACGGCTCAGCACCCATCAGGTCGCCCAAAGTCAGGTCAGCCGTGCACAGGCACAGCTTGAACTGGCCGAAATCGAACTTGATCACGCCTATGTCAAAGCCCCGATTGACGGCCGTGTCAGCCGTGTCGAGCTGACGGTTGGCAATCAGGTGAATGCCGGTTCCAACGCACCGGTTCTGACCACGATTGTCTCGACCGGGAAAATCTATGCCGACTTTGATCTGGACGAGCAGACCTTTTTTGCCAGTCTTGGCGAAAGCGGCAAGATCGACGATGCCGCGCAAAGCATTCCGGTCAATATGACGCTGTCGAGTGGTCGTCACGTTTCCGGGCATGTGCACAGCTTTGACAACCGCATTGATCCGCGCACCGGCACCATCCGCACCCGTGCGCTGTTTGACAATCTTGACGGCACCCTTCTGCCCGGCAGTTTTGCCAGTCTCGAGGTCGGTACCCTTGCCAAGGAAGAGGTCATTCTGATTTCTCCCGAAGCCATCAGCACCGATCAGGACCGCAAATTCGTCTATGTCGTTTTGCCCGATAACACTGTTGCCTATCGTCAGGTGACTCTGGGGTCGGAAATCAACGGCATGCGGATTGTCACATCCGGTCTTGAGATTGGTGACCTTGTCATTGTCAACGGCATCATGAAGGTCCGACCCGGCATGGCTGTTTCCCCCGAAATTCTGCAAGTCTCTGCATCCTGAGGGGTGCTGTACTGCGCGCATAAGCAAGGCTGACCGTCATGCAGAACCTGTCCAGATTTTTTGTGGATCGCCCGATCTTTGCCGGCGTCCTGTCCGTCCTGATTCTTATGGCGGGCCTCATTGCCATGTGGCGTTTGCCGATTTCCGAATATCCGGAAGTTGTGCCGCCTACGGTCGTGGTCTCCGCCAAGTTTCCCGGTGCCAACCCGGCCGAAATTTCCGAAACCGTCGCATCCCCGCTGGAAGAGCAAATCAACGGCGTTGAGGGGATGCTTTATATCAATTCACTGGCAACCACGGATGGCAATCTGTCGCTGACCGTGACGTTCGAAATCGGCACCGATCCGGATCTGGCCCAGCAAAAAGTCCAGAACCGCGTGTCGCAGGCCGAACCGCGCCTGCCAGATGTCGTGCGTCAGCTTGGCGTGACCGTGTCAAAACAGTCGCCTGATCTGACCATGGTGGTGCATTTGCGTTCACCCGATGAACGCTATGACATGCTTTACTTACGGAATTACGCGACGCTCAATGTCCGCGACCGTCTGGCCCGTATTAACGGTGTCGGGCAGGTGGGGCTGTTTGGCTCTGGCGATTACGCCATGCGTGTCTGGCTTAACCCCGACAAGGTTGCCGAACGTAACCTGACAGCCGGTGAGGTGGTTTCTGCCATCCAAAGTCAGAACGTGCAGGTTGCCGCAGGCATCATTGGCGGTGCACCCTATGACAGCGGTGTTCAGTTCCAGTTGCCGATCAATATCAGTGGCCGTCTGGAAAGCCCGGAAGAGTTTGAAAGCATCATCATCAAACGCGGTGAAGACGGTACGATTACGCGTCTGGGCGATGTTGCCCGGATCGAGATGGAGGCACAGCAATATGCGCTGCGCTCCTTGCTTGATAATAAACCTGCTGTCGCCATTCCGATCTTTGCATCGCCCGGTTCAAACGCGCTTGATATTTCAAGCAACGTTCGCGCAGAGATGGAAGAGCTGAAGCAAAACTTCCCCGAAGATCTAGATTACAGCATCGTTTATGACCCGACCGTCTTTGTGCGTGGTTCGATCAAATCCGTGATCGTGACATTGCTTGAGGCCGTCGCCCTTGTCGTCGTCGTGGTGACAGTCTTCCTGCAAACATGGCGGGCATCGATCATTCCGTTGCTGGCGGTTCCGGTATCGATCATTGGCACATTCGCGCTGATGCTGTTGATGGGCTTTTCGATCAATGTGCTGTCATTGTTTGGCTTGATCCTTGCCATCGGGATTGTGGTTGATGATGCGATTGTCGTTGTTGAAAACGTCGAACGAAACATCGAACGCGGTCTATCGCCACGCGATGCAACCGTTGCGGCCATGCGCGAGGTGACCGGACCGATCATTGCGACATCGCTTGTGATTACCGGTGTGTTTGTGCCAATTGCCTTTATCAGTGGCCTGACAGGCCAGTTTTATCAGCAATTTGCCCTGACCATTGCGATTGCAACGATCATTTCAACGATCAATTCCCTGACACTTAGCCCGGCCTTGTCGGCCTTGCTGTTGCGCAGCCATGATGCACCAAAAGACTGGCTGACACGGGGGATGGACTTTGTCTTTGGCTGGTTCTTCCGTGGGTTCAACCGGTTCTTTAACCGCAGTACCGATCTTTATGCCGGGGGTGTCAAACGCCTGCTGGGTGTGAAATCGATTATGATGGTGCTTTATGCCGGTTTGCTGGTCTTGACCTATCAGGGCTTCCAGATATTGCCGAGCGGGTTCGTCCCGATTCAGGACAAACAATATCTGGTCAGTTTTGCCCAACTGCCACAGGGCGCAACGCTGGACCGGACCGAAGACGTCATTCGTGAAATGTCGGACATTGCCTTGCAAGAACCCGGTGTTGAAAGTGCTGTGGCCTTTCCGGGCTTGTCGATCAACGGTTTTGTGAACAGTTCAAGTGCGGGCATCGTGTTTGTCACCCTGACCGACTTTGCCGAACGCAAAAGCGATGATCTTTCGGGCTTGGCGATTGCCGGTAAACTTCAACAGAAGTTTGGCGCCATTGACGAGGCCTTTGTTGCCATCTTCCCGGCACCGCCGGTGCAGGGGCTTGGCACTGTTGGCGGGTTCAAGCTGCAAATTCAGGACCGCTCGGATCAAGGGTATCGTGCGCTTGATGATGCCATGAAACAGGTTCTGGCCAAGGCATGGGCAGCCCCGGAATTAACCGGCGTGTTTTCCAGCTACAACATCAATGTTCCGCAACTTCAGGCTTCCCTTGACCGGACCAAGGTCCAGCAGCTTGGCATTCCGGTTGATGAAATCTTCCGGACCATGCAGGTCTATCTTGGGTCGATGTATGTCAATGACTTCAACGCCTTTGGTCGGACCTATCAGGTGATCGCACAGGCCGATAAGCCATACCGATCCAGCCCGGAAGACATCCTGCGTCTGCAAACACGCAATGCCGATGGCGATATGGTGCCACTTGGTAGTGTCCTGTCGGTTTCCGAAACTTTCGGGCCGGATACGGCGATGCGCTATAACGGCTTCCGGTCGGGTGATCTGAACGGCAATGCCGCACCGGGCTATTCGAGCGGCGAGGCACAAGCCGCGATCACGAAGATACTCGAAGAAACGCTGCCGCCGGGCATGTCCTACGAATGGACGGAGCTGACCTATCAGCAGATTCTGGCGGGCAATACGGCGATCTTTGTCTTCCCGATCTGTATCCTTCTGGTGTTCCTGGTTCTGGCCGCCCAATACGAAAGCCTGACCATGCCGCTGGCCGTGATCCTGATCGTGCCGATGAGCATCCTGTCGTCTGTTTTTGGTGTCTATCTGTTTGGCGGAGACAACAATATCTTCACCCAGATCAGTCTGTTTGTTTTGGCCGGACTGGCATCGAAAAACGCGATCCTGATTGTCGAGTTCGCCCGCGAACTTGAACATCAGGGCCGGACAACAGTCCAGGCCGCAATCGAGGCAAGCCGACTTCGCTTGCGCCCGATCCTGATGACTTCACTGGCCTTCATCATGGGCGTTGTGCCGCTGGTTCTGTCCAGTGGTGCAGGGGCCGAGATGCGCCACGCGATCGGTATTGCCGTGTTCTCCGGCATGCTGGGCGTGACGATATTTGGCCTGATCTTGACCCCGGTCTTTTATGTGCTTGTGCGCATGATTGGCCGGCGCAACGAAGTGCGTTCACTTGATGAGGCTGAGACACATCAGCCTGCGGAGTAAACGTCATCGTTGCAGAAACAGCCGGGCCTTAACCCCTCCCCCGACCCCGCAGGTCCGGCTGTTTCTTTCTTTTCCTATCAGGCGTTTCTGGCTTGCTCGCGCATGGTCAGAAACGCCGTCGTATTAAGCTCTATCGGGCCTTTCCATGTGCCGGCCTCTTTCGGCGACGGCGCATTCCAGTCAATTTCGGGATGTTGTGGAATGTTTTCGACTGATGGCCAGCGTTCTCCGCCAAACAGCTCTTCACGGTAGTCGCCAACCGTGCCCATTGTCCCAGCAGGACCTTCCCTGACTTCCAGACGGTTGCCATATTTGCGTTTGAGCTCGAACTCGATTCGGTTTTCTACATACTCGGTCAGGTCATCGCCGCTTAGTCCGCGCTGTTCTCCGTCACTTTTGGCAACGCCGTACTCAAAACCGTAATTCATGCCGTTCGAAACATTGGCGTTGTTGGTGCCAAAAACGGCGGTGAGTTCCCCATCCAGATAATAGGCACGGGTGACCTGTGCATCGCTGTTGTCATCAAGCCAGTTTGAAAGGTTGTTTTCCGCAGTCTTTCGGACTTCCTTGAACTCTGCCTGACGGGCAAGCATGTGTTCTTTCCATTCCTCGGCACTATATTTGGTGGTGTACTCGCCGGTTTGTATGTCAATCGGCCGATTGAAGAGCAGCATCTGCGCCCCAACCAATGAAAATTGTCCCTGAATATTGACCATTGCGGTGTCTCCTGCTGTGACATGTCGGAAAACAAGCAACATCAGTGCCACTCATGCGTGTGGCGGGGACTCCTTTGACATCTGCGGTGTTTTTTCTGTGACATCGGTCACGTGGGCAAACAAGGTCGCAATTGTCCCTCTAGGTCAGATGGTTAGTGAGAACAAATTGCCCACACCAACGGGGGCAATGGCCTATACTATTGCGGAATCATCGGTTCATAATTGCCGGGTGCTTGCCAACGCGAAACCACGCCTTATCTTTCGCACAGATTGTTCGCCAAAAGGGTATTCGAGCATGAATTACATCCGTACAGGTTTGTTACTCGCCGGGTTGACCGCGCTGTTTGGTGCCGTTGGCATGATGATTGGCGGTCAGCAGGGCATGATCATTGCCTTGCTGTTTGCGGGCGCCATGAACGTGTTTGCCTATTGGAATTCCGATGCGATGTTGCTGCGCATGCGCAGTGCGCGGCAGGTGGATGATCAGACCGCCCCGGAACTTGTCGCCATGGTGCGCGATCTTGCGCGCAATGCCGGTCTTCCGATGCCCAAGGTCTATGTGATTGAAAACCCCCAACCCAACGCATTTGCCACCGGACGCAACCCGGAAAATGCTGCGGTGGCGGCAACCACAGGCCTGATGAAACTTCTGGATCGCAATGAGATTGCCGGTGTCATGGCCCACGAACTGGCCCATGTGAAAAACCGCGATACCCTGACCATGACGATTACCGCCACCATTGCCGGGGCCATTTCCGCATTGGCAAACTTTGCGATGTTTGCCGGTATGTTTGGCGGCAATCGCAGCGAAAACAACAATCCTTTGGGCGGGATAGGCATGATCCTGATTGCGATTTTGGCGCCGATGGGGGCCATGATCGTGCAAATGGCCATTTCACGGTCGCGCGAATATGACGCAGACCGCATCGGGGCGGAAATCTGTGGCCATCCGTTGTGGTTGGCCAGTGCGCTGAATAAGCTTGATAAGGGCGTTCATGCCATCCCGAACATGGAGGCCGAACGCAACCCGGCAACCGCCCATATGTATATTGCCAACCCGCTATCGGGTAAGGGTGTGGATAGCCTGTTTTCGACCCATCCAGACATGGCAAATCGCATTGCCCGGCTTAAATCCATGGTGCCGTCATCGTCGCAATCAGAAGCTGCATCTATGACACATTCGGGCCCTTGGGCGGGAAAACCCAAAACGACTTCCATGCCACGCCGCCGCCGCCGGCCGTGGAACTAGAAATAATTGGCTGGTTTGCGCCTGAAACTTGCTTAATCGGCTGGTAATACTCCCCATTTGAGGATTGTATACACTATACTCCGGTATTAATTGAAACCGAAGGTCATGCCATTGACCATCTCTGTTGCGCGGATGACAATGGTGTTTGCAGAGTTTCAATATTCCTTTGAGTTGTATGGAATACTCAAAGGTACGCATAAGGGCAAAAATGGCTGGGTTCTGGTCGATGGTTGGCTTGGTGATCAAATCTTTGATCACGGGCAACGAGACAGTTGAGAACGACGAAGACACTGCCGAGGAGATTGCGGCAGAAGACACATCATACGTGTATGCCATTGCCAGATTTAGTGCCGCAAAACCTGCTGTCGCAGGTGGGCCGCAGGCCTCAGACCAATTTGCCAACCTGATCGCCGCCAACCTGACGAAAATCCCTGAAAGCCGCGCGATCCGGATCGAGCAATATTTCAGTCCAAATCCCGATGCCGTCGATCCGTTTCAAGCCATGCGTGAAGCTCAGCTGGTTGTGCTTAATACCGGCAAGCGGGCTGATGCTGATGCGATATTCTGGGGCCAACAGGACCCGGCGACTGGCGATCTGGATGTGCATCTGGTCAGTGAACCACTGGTATCGTCCCTGTATGATCTGATGCTGCCGATGACCTATGTTTTCAAACAGCCAGATCATCCCGATGTCGCAGAAGCCCTTCGGATTTTACTCGCAGCGGCCTTGCTGCTTCAATCGCGTGGTGGCGAACAGCGCCTATTACATATTTCGCGCTTGTCTTCGTGTCTGGAAAACTTTCAGGACCGGATCAATCAAGGCGACAAACTTGCCACGGTCGGAAGCGGCGTTGCCATCGCTTATGCGTTTGGTGTGTTCATGTTGACCGAAACAGGGGACAGGTCCTATTGCGCAAGTGCGCTTAAGGTGCTTGAGCCTCAAATCCGACGTATCTTGACCGATGCAGGCGACGCGCCAACAAAAGAAGTGGCAATGCAACGCAAGGCATCAGCGGGCTTGTTGGGAGAGGCCAAGCAGCATAAGGAAGAGGCCACCAATGAAGCAGAAGTGCGGGCGGAAGATTTAATCGCCCGGATCAGTGATTTTTCAAAGATTAATGCGCGCTCCACGGCCGTTCTCGCCCTGTATGGCGGGCTTGCGAACTGGTCTTTGATTGGCAGCCTCAAATCCGGGACCGGTGCGGTTGCGACAGGAATCTGGCAATTGCTTGAACGGCGTTTTGAACAATCTGTTGGATCTCCAGTTGCCTGTGCGCTTGCGATTTGCAAGCTGGGCGAAGCAATGGTTGCCAGCGGCAAAGATGCCGAAGATGCCAAGATGGTTGATAATGCAGGTGCACAATATCGTCGGGCCCTTGGCATGATCAACAATCGGACCCATGCACCGCTTTATTCGTTAACGGCCTATGGTCTGGCAGAGTCGATTGTAACCTCGGCCGCCATCAAGGATGTAAGTATCCCCGACACGCAAGTTGTTCCGGTGTTTCAGGCTGCGTTAAAGGTCTGTGCTCGGCGGGATCACCCCTATATTTGGGGCCGGATCATGTTTGCACTTGCGACCGTGCAGCTGACCAACGGTGCCTCACAGAAAGACATGGATTTGCTGACAAGTGCCCGGCGGGGATTCTCACAGGCTTACGAGGCCTTTGGCGATGCAGGGGCAAAGGGGGCCGCACGAGCGGCCTCTGGTGGGTATGCCCGTTCGGAAAATACATTATCCCAGCTTGGCCATCTCAAGGCGGTCATGGATGCCACCGGCGGCGATGATGCGGTAAAGGCACCTGCTTCCTGATTTGGCCATCTACCGATCAAGGCGGACAAAAAGAAACCCCCGCAGCCGATGGCTGCGGGGGTTTTGACTGCGACTGCCGGAATACTTCTATTCGCGGTTGCCGAAGAAGTGCAGCAGCATGATGAACAGGTTCACGAAGTCGAGATAAAGACGCAGCGCACCGAACAGGGCTTTTTTGCCTGAAGTCGCTGTGTCGTCATGCTCGTGATACTCTTCCTTGATGCGCTGGGTGTCATACGCGGTCAGGCCGGTGAAGATAAGAACACCTGCTGCCGAGATGATGAACTGCAACATACCGCTTCCAAGGAAGATATTGACCACGCTGGCAATGATAATGCCGATCAGGCCCATAAACAGGAAGCTGCCCCAACCCGACAGATCTTTCTTGGTGGTGTAGCCAAACAGGCTCATCGCACCAAAAGTACCCGCGGTGATGAAGAATGTGCGTGCAATCGACTCACCGGTATAAACCAGGAAGATTGACGACAGGGACAGGCCCATCAGTCCGGCATAAATCCAGAATGTCGCCTGTGCGGCACCAAAGCTCATCTTGTGGATGCGTGCGCTCAGGTAGAAAACAAGCCCGATCGGGGCAAGCATCACAACCCACTGGAGTCCGGTGCCGAAAATAGCCTGCATCAGGGTAGGGCTGGTCGAAACAACCATGGCCACGATACCGGTCAAGGCAAGTGCGGATGCCATGTAGTTGTAGACACTCAGCATATAGGAGCGAAGGCCTGCATCGACCTCGGCCGCCGACCGGCCAACCGAGACGTCATAGCCACGTTGACGCGTTTCAAAAGCCATTGAAATCCCTCTTTGATCCATTTGTGTGCAGAATCAATATACAATTCTACGATGCTCAAAATATGGCAGGTTTTCCGTGAAAAGCAACGGTTTGACCGAAACGACAATGTCGGGTGCCGGTCAAATGTGATCCTGTTCACGTTGTGCGCCCTATAACAAAAGAACGTGAGGATGCGCGACACACCGCGTAATCAGCGCTATCATGGCGTTTGGCGGGGGATCGTGACGTTGTGGCAGAACATAATAAAGGCCCGATATGGCATGTCAGAGACCGTCTTGATCACACCAAACCATATCTCTCAAAGGATTGATCGATTGCGTCGGTATTCATGCAAGCGACGCACCGGTTTGGTTTGGTTTCTAATTTCCGGACTGCTCGCCATATCCATCCCGCTGGGTGCTGCCGCGCAAAATGCCAAATTGATTGCGACTCCTGAAAAGGGCGATATCGCGGTTTTTACCGAACAATATGACGGGTCTGAGTTCTGTGCCAATGGGGGTGGTGATCAGCCTTGCGCTGTCCTGCCGGTTGATGTGCCGGAATTTGACGCCAGTTTTGTCTATCGATTTCTGGCCTATCATGCGCAACGTCCCTTTGATCGTTTTTCATGGCAGGCATTTACCGCCTTGATGGCATCGCCCAATGCCTCTGATAACGCCGCACTTTGGGAAACATTTCCAACCCGGCGTGATGTGCTATCTGCCGTGACCTATCCCAATGCCGCATGCCGTGACGGATTGCCCAAAGGGCATCTTTTGCTGGCAAGCTATGTGCAATCAAGTGGCGATGTGCTGGTCGATCAGGCGGGGAACTTTGTCCTGTTTGAAACCCGGATCAACCCGGTTGCGCGCGATTATATCCTTTCCAATGGTCTGGAGACCCAAGACGGTCGTGCGGCATTTGCCAAATCAGGCGCAGCGATTGATTTCCCCATCGGGCATATGGATTGGGTTGCCGATCTTGCGCAACCTGTCTTTATGGCGAACGGCGATGATGCCGGGACCGAACCGGCGGCACCCGCAATCCCGCCATCCGCGCCCGGTGTGATGGGCGCGCAATTGTTGAAATTTGCCTGGCGAATTCTGCCCGATGATGGTGCGCAAGATGTCGGGCCAGGTCGCGCCTATTACACCCGTCCGGCCCGCATTTCTCTTGGCATCGATCAAACGCTGGATGGGCAGCCAAAATGCCTTGATGTTACGGTTGGTCTGGTTGGCCTGCATCTGGTGCAGCGGGTAGCTAGTGGGAATGGGGATCGCTGGATTTGGTCAAGCTTCGAGCATGTCGATAATGTGCCTTTGGCAGCCAATGCCCGCCGCCCAAACAGCATCATTACTGATGATCCTTTTGCCGACGGGTGCCTTGCACCAGATGAAACCGATCAAGCCTATGCGTTTTATGGCGGGGGCACGGCCAAGGGGGGGGGCTGCCAATCAATCAATCGCCGGTGACATCCGATGGGCAGATACCCAGCCCTTTGCCCGCCCGGTTTCCGGTGGCGTACTTGTTCCGCCCGATATTGTTCGGTGTTGGCGATTGTTTTCAGGAACGGCCGAAACCAATTTCGTCTGGCAAAACAAGCTGGACGGGACGGTTTGGCAAAATTACATGCTTTTGGGCACGCAATGGATCGGCAATCCCGGTGGCGCCCCGTTCGGGGTGGGGGAAGTTCCAAGGTTTTTGACCAACAGTGCGCTTGAAAGCTTT
The DNA here is from genome assembly GCF_050516545.1 of Thalassospira lucentensis. GTDB lineage: Bacteria > Pseudomonadota > Alphaproteobacteria > Rhodospirillales > Thalassospiraceae > Thalassospira > Thalassospira lucentensis_C. The sequence goes on from NZ_CP191544.1 coordinate 4,121,199, forward strand.
ATGCAGCATCAATCGGATGCCACCTGCCTTGGCTGTCATTCACGGGCGTCAACCGATGCCGGGCAGCCGTCGAATTTGACATTTTTGCTCGATCCGGCGTCGTGAAATCTTTGGGATCAAAGCTGATTATCTGAATGTATAGGGTGCACACAGACCTTCCATTTCTGGAAATTTCGCACTAGCATGCCCCGCAACATTTGCCGCAGCCAAAAACAAATAACAGCGGTAAATTCAGGGAGGAAATATGCTGGTCTGTCGTGAAGATTACGCGACGGTATGTTCAGACTTTGTCTGGAACATACCGACATACTACAATATCGGCGTTGATGTATGCGATAAATGGGCTGATGACCCGGATCGATTGGCCTTGATGCATCGCAGACGTGATGGCTCGCGCCGCGACTATACCTTTGCTCAAATCAAACGTCTTTCAAACCGCTTTGCCAATGTCATGCGGCGTCATGGCATTCGCCGTGGGGACCGGGTCGGGATTTTGCTGCCGCAAAGCCCGGAAACCGCGATTGCCCATGTTGCGACCTATAAAATGGGTGCGACGGCTGTGCCGCTTTTTGCCCTGTTTGGTGTCGATGCGCTGGAATATCGGTTGGGCAACTGTGCGGCCAAGGCTCTTGTGACCGACAAAGAAGGGGCTGCCAAGATTGCCGAAATTCGCGATCTGTTACCGGCCCTTGAATATGTCTATGTCATTGATGGCGCCCCCGATAACTGTTTTGACTTCAAAGCCCTGTCTGCCGAAGAAAGCGATGCGTTCGAGCCGGTAAGAACCCGTGCCGATGAACCCGCGCTGATCATTTACACATCAGGCACCACAGGACAGCCCAAGGGCGCACTTCATGCCCATCGGGTGTTGTTGGGGCATTTGCCCGGTGTGGAAATGTCCCATGACTTCTTCCCGCAAGATGGGGACGTCATGTGGACACCGGCCGACTGGGCGTGGATTGGTGGGCTTTTGGATGTTTTGCTTCCGGCGTGGCATCACGGGAAACCGGTCGTGGCGCACCGGTTTGAAAAGTTCACCCCCGAAGCGGCCTTTGGCCTGATTGCGGAATATGGCGTGCGCAATACCTTCCTGCCGCCAACCGCGTTGAAGATGATGCGTGCTGCCGGTGACGATGTGGCGCAAAAATTCAAATGTAATCTTCGCTCTATTGCAAGTGGTGGGGAAACGCTTGGCGCGGAACTTCTTGATTGGGGGCGTCGGGTGTTTGATGTCACGATCAATGAGTTTTACGGCCAAACCGAATGCAATATGGTGGTCAGTTCCTGCCAATCCATCATGAAACCAAAACCCGGTGTGATGGGCCGACCAGCCCCCGGACATGATGTTGCGGTGATTGATCTTAGCGGCAAAGTGCTTGAACCCGGTGAGATGGGTCGGATTGCGGTACGCGCCCCGGATCCGGTGATGTTTTTGGAATATTGGCGCAACCCCGAAGCCACCCGCGACAAATTCGTCGGCGAATGGCTTTTGACCGGCGATATGGGGTGTGTCGATGCCGATGGCTATATCCGCTTTGTCGGGCGCGATGATGACGTCATCAGTTCGGCAGGGTACCGGATTGGACCGGGCGAGATCGAAGACTGCTTGATTGCCCATCCAGCCGTGCGTATGGCGGGGGTTATCGGCAAACCCGATGATCAGCGCGGCCAGATCGTTAAGGCCTTTATCGTGCTGGCTGATGGCTTTGCCCAAAGTGACGAACTTGAAAGCGACATCAAGCAATTCGTCAAAACCCGGTTGGCGGCCCACGAATACCCGCGCGAGATTGCCTTTTTGGATCAACTGCCCATGACGACAACCGGCAAAGTCGTCCGGCGCGAGTTGCGCGATCTGGCGTAAGGCCGCTTCATCGATTTCAGTGTTTATTCGAAACGAATAGAACGCAAACAAGGCCGGTCGTTTTTTCGACCGGCCTTGTTTTATTTGAATGCGGGCAAGATTGCTTTTGCCCGCAAGCGATATGGGATGGTTACATTACTCGTTGCGCAGCAATGGTGCTGCTGGGCTGCGCAGTGCCTGCCATGTGCCGATAAACCCTGCTGATAATGTTGCAAACAGGCCAATACCAATCGGCCCCAGAATGGTGGCTGGCAATAAGACCCAGTTGGCTTCCATCACCAGAACAAGAACCGACCATGCGGCAAGGGAACCGACAAACGCGGCAATCACCCCGGTTGCAAGGCCAAGGATGCCGTATTCCAGCGCATAGGCATAAAGGATGTTGGCCCGCGTCGCACCAAGGGTCTTAAGCACCACGGCGTCATAAATGCGCTTGCGCCGACCCGCGGCAACCGCCCCGCCAAGAACCAGCACACCAGCAACAATCGCAATCATGCTTGTCGCATTAAGCGCGGTGCCAATCCCGGCAAGGATCGCATTGGCGGCTTCTAATGCCTCACGCACCCGGATGGCCGACACATTGGGGAAATCGAGACCAATCATGCGATCAACCGGTTCTTCCATTTCGCGCGGCATATGGGCGGTGGCAATCAGGCTATAGGGGGCCTTGTCGATCAGGCCCGGTGAAAACACCATGGCGAAATTCATGCGCAGGCTTTGCCATTCAATTTCGCGCCAATTGGCAATCTCGGCCGTAATATCCCGACCAAGGATATTGACGGTCAAAGTATCGCCGGGCTCAAGACTAAAGGCATTGCCAATATCGGCACTGATCGACACCAGTGGCTTGGAGGCATCGTTATAGTCTGCGGGCCACCAATCACCACGTACCAGCTTGGTTTCCGGTGGCGGGGTGGCAGCAAAGGTCAATCCGCGATCCCCGCGCAGGAACCAGCGATCATCGCCCGGCCCGACATCTTCGGACTTTACCCCGTCAATCGCGGTCACACGTCCGCGCAACATCGGAGTTTGTTCGATATCCGAAACATTATCCTGTGCCAGAAGCTGATCCTTGAACGGGTCCATCTGATCTGGGCGAATATCAAGGAAGAAGAAGGCCGGGGCAGATTCCGGCAGGTTCTCATTGATCTCGTTATCAAGGTTGCCCTCGATCCCGGAAATCGTCACCAACAGGGTCAAACCCAGTCCAAGTGACAAGGCCACCGGAATGGTGTTTGCACCGGGGCGATGCAGATTGGCAAGCGCCAGTCTGGAAAACGCATCGCGTCCAGCAATAAAACGTTTCGATAAAGATACAATTCCTTGCCCGGCATAGGTGAAAATCACCACAGCCGCCATCGATCCGCCAATGAAGCCAAGGGCAATGGCCTTATCCGTCGCACTGAGCACCGTCAGGGCCAGCAACATCACAAGCGGCACACCGATATAAGGCAGATCCCGTTTGCGCACCGGACTTCCGGTAAACAGGCCCGCACTAGCCCGGAACAATCGGGCTGCCGGGATTTCACGCGCCCGCAATAATGATGGCAGGGCAAAGACCAAAGTGGTCAAAACCCCAAAGCTGGTCGCAATGAGAAGCGATGGCAATGCCGGGCCAAGCGTCACATCAATCGGCAGACGCCCGGCCAGAACCGGGGCGATAAGTGCCGGTGTGACCGCACCGATCAGAAGACCAATCGTAATCCCGATCAGGGCCAGAACCAGTATTTGCAGGAAGTAAATCCGCAACACCAATCCATGGGATGCCCCGATGGATTTCAATGTGGCGATAACGGATGTTTTGCTTTCGATATGGCCGCGCACCGCATTGGCAACCCCGATCCCCCCGACCAGAAGTGCGGACAGACCAACAAGAGTAAGGAACAAGGTCAGCCGTTCAATGAAACGGCGTAATCCGGGATTGGCATTGGCGGTATCGCGAACGCGCCAACCGGCATCTTCGAACCGGTTTTCCAACCGTTCGCGAAAGGCGGTCGGCGTTTCAGAATCATTCAAATCCAAAGCGTAATAATACCGGATCAGGCTGCCGGGCTGAACCAACCCGGTTTCCATCAGGGCGGATTTCGACACCATCAGGCGCGGGCCAAAATTGAAAAAGCCAACCGCCTTGTCGGGTTCCTTGGAAATCACACCGCGGATTTCAACGTCAAGATCACCAAGCTTGACCGTATCGCCAATCGAAATGTTCAGGCGTTCCAGTAAACCCGCCTCGGTCACAGCCCCCCAAACGCCATCCTTTTGATCAAGGCTGCCTTCGAACGGAATGTCGTCAGAAAGTTCCATCTCGCCAAACAGCGGATAGGCGGCATCAACCGCCTTCAGCTCGACCAGTCGGCGCTGCTCAGGGCCATAGACCGTGGTGCGCATGGTGGCAAGTTCGCCAACCCGTTCGGTATTTTCGCCAAGCCATTCAAGCTGACCCAGCGTGGCATCCTGATGGGTCAGGCGCAGTTCAACATCACCGCCCAAAAGCTTGCGGCCATCACGCTCCAGCGCAGAAAGAACGGATTCCGAAACGTTTCCGACTGCGGCGATTGATCCAACCCCAAGGGCAAGGCAGGCAAGGAAAATGCGAAAGCCCGACAGACCGCCGCGCAACTCGCGCCGACAGACCCGCCATGCAATCGACCATAGGCGGTCGGCATCTTTGGATGGGGATAAGGCCGTGCTCATGACTGCGATTCCTGATGCGTAACGATCTCGCCGTCACGCAGCATCACGGTCCGGTCACACCGTTTCGCAAGACCCGCATCATGGGTAATCAAAAGCAGTGTGGAACCCCGACGTTTGGTCAGATCAAACAGCAATTCAATAATCGTTTCACCGGTCGCGCCATCAAGGTTGCCGGTCGGCTCATCAGCCAAAAGAAGTTCCGGGTCGGTTGCCAGGGCACGTGCTAATGCGACGCGCTGTTGCTCGCCACCCGATAGCTGACCGGGATAATGACCAATGCGGTGGCCCAGACCGACAAGTTCAAGTTCTTCCTGTGCCTTTTCAAACGCATCTTTGCGTCCGGCAAACTCCATCGGAAGCGCAACGTTCTCCAACGCACTCATGGTCGGGATCAGATGGAAATCCTGAAACACAATGCCGACATGGTGGCGGCGATATAAGGCCAAGCCATCTTCATCAAGGCTGCGCAGGTCCTTGCCGCAGACATTGACGACACCTTCCTGAGCCTGTTCCAGTCCGGCAATAACCATCAAAAGCGATGTTTTACCCGACCCGGACGGCCCAACCAGACTGACCCGCTCGCCCGCCTTGACGCTCAGATCGACACCTTTAAGGATTTCAACAATCCCCGCCGGACCTTGCAGCCGCAGTTTCAGATCTTGGACATCGATGGTTTTTTTTGGTTTTTCGCCCGAAGAAGCATCAATTTGTTCCGGGATTGCGGTGGTTTCAGTCACACTCATCTGGGGTCCTATCGGGCTTGGTGTGTTGCAAGATCAACAAAGCAGGTTACATAAGCTTACGGATCTGAACGTTTCTGGTTCAAACTTCTTTGGTTTGAATGCGCTGCATCAGGGTAACCGCAAGGTAACCACTTCAACAAGATGGCAGCTTATAGGGTGAGATTTGTAATGAAATTGGCGTCCGGGCAAGGTCGTACTGTAATCAAGTTCACTTCAAATGGCTTGGTTTATCTTAACCGGCTGGTCCGATTGGGGCTTTTTGCCCTGTTTGCCGGAAGCATCGTCTCGCTTGGTGTGCCGGCCGATGCCGCCGAAGATGATCCGCAAACCCTTGTTTTATTTGGCGATAGTTTAATGGCCGGCTATGGCCTTGCCCATGAAGAAGGCTTTGCGCCCCGGCTTGAAGCCGCCTTAAAGGACGCTGGGCATAACGTGCGGGTGGTGAACAGTTCGGTTTCAGGTGATACCACGGCGGCCGGACTGGCCCGTCTTGACTGGGCGCTTGTTGATAAACCCGATGCGGTGTTACTTGAATTGGGCGCAAATGATGCCCTGCGCGGGGTAGAGCCATCCCAGACCCGCGATAATCTGGCCCAGATCATTGAAAAACTGCGGTCGATGGATGTTGCCGTTTTGCTTGCAGGCATGGTCGCACCGCCCAATATGGGCACGACATATGGTGATGAGTTCAACAGCATCTATGCCGATCTATCCGGGCGCTATCAAATTGAATTATATCCATTTTTCCTTGATGGTGTGGCTGCCGCAGCGGATCTTAATCAAGATGACGGCATGCACCCGAATGCCGAAGGTGTCGGCGTCATCGTCGAACGCATCCTGCCAAATGTCATAGAGCTTCTGCAAAACTCATCCTGATGCTACTCAGTCGTGTCGATCAAAGCTGCTCGGACCAGAATTAAGCTTTCTGGCCGGGCGGTCCAGATGATTTGATCTTTGGTTGGGACCATGCGCGATGGGCGGATCCGTTTTGCGCTGATTTCGCAGCCCTATAATGTGCCGCCACAAAAACAGGCGTGTTCTCAAGGGTTTGTGCGGTGTTGGTCGGGTAGCAGAGGTTCGATTTATAGATCAGTTTGACAAATTTTTTGGTTTTCGGCCCGTTAAAAACTGCATATGTAGATAGAAAACATCAACAATCCGAAACGAAAATGTGAGCAGTCGCAATATCCAGTGCAGTCCGTTAGGGGATTCTCATTAAATATATCAATATCAATTGCTTATGGTTATTTCAGTAAAGCGCGAAGGACATCAAAATAGGGCCAGAATCCCGGTTTTGGCCCTGAAAACACCGTCATTGCTGTAAAATTAACACCTCATTTACTTTCGGTTATGTTTCGAATTCTCAAGCCTCCAACTGCATATGTTATTTTTTTGATTTTCTGGATCGTGACAACCTGCCGCAAAGGCTGCGAAAGATCGGTACGGTTCTTTTCGGCGGGTATTTTTGAAACCATTGATTCATATGAAACCCCTATATGATTCAACGTTGTAACCATCATTGTCTGAAATTTCGCGCACTGTGCCTGTGGGTAAGTTTGTTGACGACTTATTCACCGAGTCGCCCTATGGATTCCGCCGTGATTCTGCGATAATGGCTTGATATCAGGGGTTTGGGTCGATTTGACGGACTCCAAAGGATTGTCGCGAGTCGCCATTTACCCTGTGGATGAATCGGAAGCGATTCAATTTTTGACTGCAAATGCAGTTGCAGGCGACCCATTCCATCGATAAACTTTCCAGATCAGACCAAGATCAAAGCCGGGAACGTGCCTGATAAGATGGGCATTTCGAAATTAAATCAATAAGTTATCGGGGTGCGCGCCGTGTCGACATCTGCAACGGTCAAGCAGTCTTACACCATTCCCTGTGCATCGATCTTTCGCGACGCTGTTTTGTCACTGGCCGAACGCCGCGGGGTGAATGCGGCGGATCTGGCGCGATCTGTGATGTTGATCGTGCCCGAAAAGGCGATTGACGATTATGTCGATCCGGGCGATCCGCCCAAGGGGGATCGCGAAACCATCGTTTTGAAATCCGGTCCGGCTGAAGGTCGCCCGTGGCGCAGGAAACCGCGCCTGCAATTGCGCCTGCCGCCGGGTTTCTCGGTCGTGACAGTGCGCAAGGCCCTTAAAATGGCCATCGATTTTGATGCCGGGGATGTCAATATGCGGGTTGAAAAATCCGATGTACTGGCGGCTGAGAAAGTCGTTCTTGAAGAAGCCCGCGCGCTTAAAAAGCGTCAGGCAGAACCGCCAGTCGAACTTTTGCAATCGCGCGAAGAACTCGACCGTCTGCGTCAGATCGTCAATAACCTTGCTTTTGATCCGCTTGATCGCGGGGTCACGACATTTAACGAAGCCCTGCATGTGATGGGGTTTGCCCCCAATGCAAGGCCGGATATGCGCGCCGTGCGCTCCAAATACCGCGTCCTTGCCGCCATTCACCATCCCGACAGCAATTACGGATCGCATCAACGCATGACCCAGTTGAATGCGGCGATGGATCTTCTGCGCAAACACGTTTCCTGATGGTGTCTTTTGGCGAAGGCCTTGGGGTGAGAAAGAACTCTTGCGGCTTGGCCCTTGTGGAAGCACGGGGGCAATGCTTAGATATTAAGGCACTAAGAAGGTACTAAGTTAAGTGGGATGTATCGGGCAAAAGACCCGGATCACGTAACCAGTGAGGATCGGGAGAAAGCATGACGGCGGAATTTCGGGCGGCACATGCCAGCGGAGAAAACTGGGCTTCTGTTGCCTCCGAACTGGCGGACCTTTTGGAAAAAGAGCCATTGCCACAACAGGCCTTGGCTTTTTTGTATGTCACCGAAGCCCTGTCCGACGATATCAGCAGCATCCTGACCTTCCTGAGATCTAGGCTTTCCATCGAACACTGGACCGGCACAGTTGGCATTGGTGTCTGCGGATCAGGCCGTGCCTATTTTGGCGTTCCCGCCGCATCGGTTCTGATCGCCCCCTTTGCCAGCGATACATTCCATATTTTCGAGCCGATCAAAACCGATCGCGATCTGGATGAACCCGACCTGCAAAAGGCAATAGACCGTCTGCAGCCGATCTTTGGTCTGGTCCATGGCGATCCGGGTGCCCCCGATAGTCTGGGAACCCTTTCCGAACTGGCCCGAATGGGATCGACCTATCTGGTTGGTGGGATTGCAACCGGGGAACGGGGGGCACCGCAACTGGCCGATCGGGTGGTTGATGGCGGGCTTTCCGGTGTTTTGTTTGATGCAAAAACATCGGTACAGGTCGGCATCAGTCAGGCCTGCACACCTATCGGTCCGGTCCACCGCGTGACCGATGGCCGCGAAGGCGTTATCTCGACCCTTGATGATCGTCCGGCTCTTGAAGTTCTAAAACAGGAACTCGAAGCCGACGGCAGCGAACATTCCATGGCGTCAGGCCGCTATCACGCCGCCTTGATGGTGCCCGGATCAGATACCGGCGATTTTGTTGTGCGCAATCTGATGGGGATTGATCCCCATAACCACATGATCGCAATCAGCGGTGATGTGCAGGCGGGCGATGCCATTCGGTTTGTCCGCCGCGATGGTGCGGCGGCCGAACAGGATTTGCGCCGGATGCTGACCGAACTTCAAAAACGCCTGCCGGGCAAACCGCGCGGTGCGCTATATTGCAGCTGTGTCGCCCGTGGTCCGCATCTATTTGGCACTGAAAGCCGCGAAATGATGATTATTCGCGATGAATTGGGCGATCTGCCTCTGACCGGATTTTATGGCAATGGCGAGATTTGCAATGATCGTTTCTATGGTTATACCGGGGTTCTGACCCTGTTTATCTAGGATATGTTAGCGCTAACATCGTGACGAACGATCTTGCAAATCCGTGACATCCCAAGATTTTTTGCCATGAACGGTTTCATCCTGCTTATCACGGGATATATTCACCCCATTGTGAAAAGTCGCATTCCGCCCGGATCATAAGAGCAGCGGGATGCAAAAGGGGATTGATAGATGGAATACCGTCGATTGGGACGAACTGACATCGATGTCAGTGTTATTTGTCTGGGCACGATGACTTGGGGCCAGCAGAACACTCAAGAAGAAGCTTTCGAACAGCTTGATTACGCCACCGCCAATGAAGTCAATTTCATTGATACCGCCGAAATGTATCCGGTTCCGGCGATGCAGGAAACCTTTACGGCGACCGAAACCATCATTGGCAACTGGCTGGAAAAACGCGGGCGTCGCGATGATCTTGTGATTGCGACCAAAATCGTTGGTCCGGCAGATCGTTTTGATTATGTCCGCGGTGGCCCGCGTCTGACCCGTGGCCAGATTCATGAAGCCATCGATGGGTCGCTTAAACGTCTGAAAACCGACTATGTCGATCTGTATCAGCTCCATTGGCCGGACCGTAATTCCAACTTCTTTGGCAAGCTTGGCTATGTCCATGATGCCGACGAAGAAACCACCCCGATCGAAGAAAGCCTCGAAGCACTTGATGAACTGGTCAAGGCTGGCAAGGTCCGCCATATCGGTCTGTCGAACGAAAACCCGTGGGGACTGATGAAGTTCCTTGAGCTGGCCGAGAAAAAAGGCTGGCCGCGTGTGGTGTCGGTCCAAAACCCCTATAGCCTGCTGACCCGTCAGTATGAAGTCGGCATGGCGGAATGTTCCATCCGTGAAGATGCCGGTCTTTTGGCCTATTCCCCGCTGGGTGGTGGCGCACTGTCGGGCAAATATCTTGGCGGTGCCCGTCCGGATGGCACCCGCGTTGCCAAATGGCCGCAATATTTCGCCCGTTACCTGACCGAAAATGGCATCAAGTCGACCGAAGCCTATGTCAAGCTGGCAAAGGATAACGGTCTTGATCCATCCCAGATGGCGCTGGCCTATGTCAATTCGCGCCCGTTCCTGACGTCAAACATCATTGGCGCGACCAGCATGGAACAGCTTAAACTGAATGTCGGTTCGGCCAACATCACCTTGTCTGATGATGTGCTTTCGGAAATCGAAAACATCCATCAAACTTGGCCATATCCTTGCCCATAATCGGGCATAGGATTGCATATCGTTGAAACAAAGATCGACCTGTCGGGGCAGTCGAACGCGGACTATTTCCCCCGATAGGTCGGGATCCTAAAGGAGGCGGCGCATGGTAAAACAGATTTTTGGTAAGGAAGCCGATCTTGGTGCCTTTTCCGTGCGCCGCGTTCTGCCCCATCGCGATGTGCGGTCGGTCGGGCCGTTCGTATTTTTCGATCATATGGGCCCCGCCACATTCCAACCGGGCGAGGGCATAGATGTTGCCCCGCATCCCCATATTGGTCTTGCCACTGTGACCTATTTGTTCACCGGTGCGGTTCTTCATCGTGACAGTCTGGGCAGCAATCTGGAAATCACGCCGGGTGATCTCAACTGGATGAATGCCGGGCACGGCATTACCCATTCCGAACGTGAAACCCCCGCTGTCCATAATTCGGTTCATGAATTGGATGGCTTGCAGCTTTGGGTCGCGCTTCCTGAAGACGAAGAAGAATCCGAACCGGCCTTTTATCATGTCGCGCAAAAAGACCTTCCGGTGATTGACGATGCCGGGCTTCATATGCGCCTGATCGCCGGCGAGGCATTTGGCAAAACCGCCCCGGTGCCGGTCAAGTCCAAGCTTTATTACCTTGATGTTCACATGGATGCGGGCGCACAGCTTTTGCTTCCCGGTGAAAATCAGGAAGGGGCTGTTTACGTTGTCTCGGGCAGCTTGGCGATTGATGGTGAAACCTACGATCCGCAAAGCTTTGTCTATGTCGCCCCCGAAGAAATCCCCGATATCGTTGCCAAAACCGATTGTCGGGTGATGTTGTTGGGTGGCATGCCGCTGGGCCATCGGCATTTGTGGTGGAACTTTGTCGCCAGTTCCAAAGACCGCATTGAAAAAGCCAAAGCCGATTGGGCATCTGGCAATTTCCCGCAGATTGACGGCGAAGATGATGTCTTGCCATTGCCGGGCCGCTCAACTTCATAATACGCCACCACCAGAATTGAATTGGATATCTCTACAATGCGTTTGTTTGTCGGCGTGGAAATCCCCGGCGATGTCGCAGCCGAACTTTACCCGCTTGCGCGCGGGATCAAGGGGCTTGATGCACAAACCCCGAACAATATGCACATCACCCTTAATTCATCGGCAATGTCGATCCGGGATTGGCTGCCGAAATCGATCAGGCCTTGGCGGCAATTGCGTTTGAACCCTTTGATCTTCAGGTTCAGGGCCTGAACGTTTTTGCCTCAAGTCGCAAAATCCGCATTTTCTGGGCCGGGGTCAAAGACCAACCCGTCATGCGCCAATTGGCATCACGGGTTGAAAACGCCCTTCTGGCCCTTGAAGAATGCCCGGATATGGATATGCGCAAATTCACCCCGCATATCACGCTGGGCCGGAACCGAAACGCCGCGCGTGCGACCATTGAACAGGCGGTTGCCGATCATGTCAGTCTGTCATCACGGGTTTTCACCATTGACCGGTTCTGTCTCTATCAAAGTCATGCGACAACCGATGGACCGGAATTTCGTGTGATTGCGGCATATGATGGTAAAGATAACCAACGCCAAACATCTGATTTGGCAAACGAACTTGTGACAGGGGATTTTGAATGAAACTTGGCTTTATTGGCACCGGTGCGATCAGCGATGCGGTAATCCGCGGGTTGCTGACATCCGATTATGCGGCCGACGAAATCATTGTATCGCGCCGGGGCGAACGGTTTTCGACAAAGCTGGCCGCGGATTTTGATAAAGTCCGGATCGAAGAAGACAATCAGGCGATCATTGATCAGGCCGATATGATCTTTCTTGCCGTTCGTCCGCAAATTGCCAAGGACGTTTTATTAAACCTCTCAGTCCTCAGCGACAAAAAGCTCGTCAGTCTGATTGCGACCATCCCGATTGAGGATATGAAGGCATGGCTTAAAACCGATGCGCGGTTTGATCGTGCCATTCCGTTGCCTGCTGTCGAACATCATAGCTGTGTGACCGCAGTTTACCCGGGGTCACCCGATGTCATGGCATTGTTTGAAAAGCTCGGCGGGGCGGTGGCGGCCAACACCATCGATGCCTTTGATGGCTATGCGACCGGAAGTGCGCTGATGGCGACCTATTTCACATTGCTGGAAAGTTCCGCCCAATGGATGGTCGCACATGGGTCGGATTATGCTGGTGCACGACGCTATCTTGCCGCTTTGTTTAGTGGCCTTGCCGAAAACACCAATAAATCACCTGATCAAAGCTTTGCCGCCTTGGTCGACGGCCATTCAACAGCTGGCGGTCTAAACGAACAGGTCGCTAAAACGTTCGAACGCGAACAAGGGTGCGCTGCCATCCACACCGCTCTTGATGAAGTCTTTGCCCGGGTTAAGGCCGCGTCATCTTCGTAAATTCCATAAACGACAATCCAAAACGGGCGGCCCAATATGTGCCGCCCGTTTCGCTGTGCTTTATAGATATGCAGATATGATCGGTTTAGACTGCCGCCGCCTTTGTCTGATAGCCAACCGTTAAACGCCGTTGGTCAATGTCAACATCTTCCACCAGATCGACCATCGCAACGCCGAAATCGGCATAGGAAATCCGCGCCATGCCATCATGGTCGAGGATCAGCGTGTTGGTCCCGCGCACATATTGGCGCGTCTTTTCCCCGGCAAACAGCATGGCCGGTGGGCGGAGGCAGCTCCATTGCACATCATCATAATGACCCAACAACGCATCAAGCTTGGCACAGGCCTCGGCAATCGGGCGGACCGCATCGGGCAGGAAATCTGGCGCGGTTAAAACACTATGCCCGCTGCCATCGGCAAGCTTTAAGGTCGCCGCCCCGCCGGTAATATAAAGCCGGGTATTGGTTGCCCGTGCGGCATCCATAAGGTTCTTGCTCATATCGACAAGCAATTCTTCCGATCCGCTTGCCGGGCGAAGGGCGCTGATCGCGACGTCGTGGGCGGCCATCACATGACCGACCTGTTTCAGATCAACAAGCACATCGACACTTTCGCACGTCACCGCATCGGGTAAATCGGCCAGCCGGTCGGCATTGCGCGCAATTGCAGTGACCTGATGGCCGCGCGCGACCGCTTCGATCACGGTTTCGCGGCCAACATCGCCGGTCGCGCCAAAGACAACGATCTTAAGGGGCTGTTTTGGGGGCGTATTCTTGATCATGGAACGATCCTTTCAATTCGGTTTGATGGCGTTATGAAGCGGGGCGGGGGTTTCGGTGTTGATGTCGGTATCGGTGTAGGTGTCGTGTGTTGGGGCTTTTGGCCGCGATGCCCGTTGTCCGACCCAGATGCTGAGCAACACAACGCCAACCCCGGTGATTTGAAGGGCGGATAAGTGTTGATCCAAAAACACCCAGCCCAGCAAAACCGCACTGGTCGGGCTGAGAAAACCAAAGCCCGTCACTGTTGTCGGACCCAGCCGCGCAATCCCGCGAAACCACAGGTAATAGGTCAGCGCCGCCCCGATCAGACCCAACCAGACAAGCCCGGCAAGATTGGTGGCGGTCGGCATCGGAAAGCCCGGCTCAAGGATCAGGGCAACCGGGATCAACAACACTCCGCCCGCGGTTAATTGCCAGGCGGTAAAGGTCAGCGGTGATACAGGTGGTTGCCATTTGCGGGTTAAAACAACCCCCAATGCCATCGAAAGCGCACCAATCAGCGCGGCAATAATGCCAATCGGATCAAGGACCGCACCGGGATCAAGCACAAGCATCCCGACCCCGATCAGACCGGAAATCGCCGCACCCACACCCAGAATGTTCAAGCTGTTGCCGAGCGCAAACCGCGCAAGGAACAAAACAAAAAGCGGCTGCACAGCGCTGAGCGTTGCCGCAACCCCGCCCGGCAGGCGATAGGCGGCCAGAAACATCATTGACCAGAAAACCGCAAAATTAAGCGCGCCAAGAATGAAAACCCGGCCGCGCCATCCGGCTTGCGGTAACTGGCGGACAATCAGCAACAGGATCAATCCGGCCGGCAGGGCGCGCAGCAGCGACACTGTCAACGGATAGCCATGGGGCAAAAGTTCTGTCGCAACGATATAGCTGCTGCCCCAGATCACGGGGGCAAGGGCGGTAAGCATTAAATCGGTTGTTCGGTTCATGGGGCTTCTCCATTTATCTTGACGTCAAGATATATTCTGAAATCTTGACGTCAAGATAAATTTTTGGCATCCCTTCATTCATGGACCAGGTAGATCGTATTTTAGCGCAATGGCATCAGGAACGCCCCGACCTTGATGTCGCGCCCATGGGCATGTTCGGCCGCTTTGGCCGATTGCGCTCCATTCTCTCGGCAGAACTCGACAAAGTCTTTGCCGCCCATGGCCTCAATGGGGCCAGCTTTGATGTCCTGGCAACCCTGCGCCGTTCCGGCCCGCCCTATGCGCTCAGCCCGTCAAGCCTGATCGAATGGACCATGGTGACATCCGGCACAATGACCAACCGGCTGGATAAACTTGAACAGGCAGGCCTGATTTCGCGCGAAAAGAACCCGGAAGACGGCCGCGGCTTCGTCATTGCCCTGACCGAAAAGGGACACGATTTGATCGATGCTGCCGTCACCGACCATGTCGCCAACCAACACCGCCTGACCAACGCGTTAAATGCAGATGAACAGGCCCAGCTTGATGGCTTGTTGCGCAAATGGCTAAGCTCCATCCAAGATGGAGCTGATTAAAGGCCCCTTTGGGCTTGGGTGGTTTCAAAACGCCTTCATCTTGAGGGGGAAAGCCTCAGACCCTGAAAACGTCATCTGCAATGGCATCGGCAAACGAACCGTCAATCGATTGGCCGTTCAATAGCCGATACCAGAATGCGCCATGGATAAAGGATGACAGAAGGTCGACATCGCGCGATGCATGCAGGTCGCCCCGTTCTTGAGCATCTTTTAGCAGCGCGGTGACCAGATCGGCACGCGGTGAAACAAACCGTGCCCAAAAAATATCCCGAAAATCGCCATCCATTTGTGCCGCAGCAATCAGGCTTCGAAGGCAGTCACCTTCGCTATCAAGATGGTCGAACACTTCGTGCAAAAACCGCGCAAGTAAGTCCCGGCGCGGGATGCCACTGCCCAGATCAGGGGCAGAAACTTGTGCGCCAGCCAGCTCAAAGAATGCTTCAAGAACCAGTTCCGCCTTGGAAGCCCATCGATTGTAAAGCGTCTGTCGTGAAACGCCTGCTGCCTTGATGATGTCTGAAATGCTGACATTGGCATAGCCCTGTGCCCGGACCAGGGCTATGGCCTGATCCTTGATCTCTTTACTGGCGGCTTCGTTTTTGGGGCGGCCAATTGCGGCCTTTTTTTCCGACATTTCAAACTCGCATAACGCAATTGACACACGGCTCTTGATTAATGGACTGTAGTCTATTAAGTAAACAACATTCATATCGCCATTGTCAAAGGCCTGTTTCATGACCGCTCTCTCTTCAAGGAGCCTCGGCTCATCCCTTATTATCTGTGTGTTGGCCTTGTTGTCCATTTTTCCGCCGCTTGCGACAGATATGTATCTGTCAGCAATTGGGCAATTGGCTGTCGCACTTGATGCGTCCCATGCCGCAACAGAGCTGTCTTTATCCTTGTTCTTTTTGGGTTTATGCGTTGGTCAATTGCTGATCGGGCCGTTGATTGATGCCTATGGCCGTAAACTTCCGCTTTTGCTGGGGACCGGTCTTTTTGTTCTGACATCCATCGGGCTGTTGCTGGTGCGCGATGTGCACGTTTTCAATGCATTGCGGTTTCTTCAGGCCATCGGAGCCTGTGCTGGCATGGTGGTTGGTCGTGTGATTGTCATGGATCTCTATGAGGGCCGCAAAGCCGCCAAGGTGCTGACCATTCTTGTCATGCTGATGACATTGGGGCCGATCCTTGCGCCGTTTCTCGGCAGCCTTTTACTAGGCGCCTTTGGCTGGGAATCGATCTTTGGCGTTTTGGTCTTAATCGGGGTTCTAGCCTTTGTTCTGGTCGCGGCAATCATTCCTGAAACCTTGCCTGTATCAGAACGCCGCAACGGCACCGTCAGCTCGGCCTTTGGTCATCTTTTCCTGTTGGCCCGGCGGCGGCGCTTTATTCTTCCGGCACTTGCCACAAGCTTTGTACAAGCACCGATGTTTGCCTTCATCACCGCGTCATCCGGGGTGTTTCAGGGAGTTTATGGCTTATCAAGCATGGCTTATGGCGTGGTCTTTGGCCTGATCGCAACGGCATTGATCGTTTTTGGTCAGATCAATACCTGGCTTTTGAACCGCTATTCCCCGACCCAGATTGCCAGCGGGGCGTTGCCACCTTTTCTGTTGATGGCCATTGTGCTTCTGGTGAATTCCAACGCAACCTCGATCTGGCTGGTGGCCATTCCGTTGTGGGTGTCATTGGGGATGGTTGGCTTGCTCACAGCAAATATGATGAGCATCGCCATGGAAGGCAGCAAGGACGCCGCAGGACTTGGATCAGCCGCGATTGGGGCGCTTCAGTTCGGGGTTGCCTTTACAGCATCAAGTTTGGTTGCCATAGCCGGAACAGATTCCGCAACACCAATGGCACTTGCCATTCTGATAAGTGCCTTGATTGGCAGCGCCATTTGGTTTGGCATGCGCAAACTTGCCCCTGCGGACGCAACAGCTCAGTAAAAACGCAATCAGATGTTTAGCAAAAGGGGATTATCTCCTTTTTGCTTGTCCTTGAAAAAGAATTAGTCTGTTTTGATGCACCTTTTACGCGATATGGTGTTGGAGGTGCTGATAGGGGAACCAATAATCATTTTGCCCACCATTTTTCGGACGCATTAAAAAGGGGGAGAAATGTATAAGATCATTTCTAAAGGGGACTGTCCCCTTTTGCTTGACGCTGACAGAGCTTGTTCGGCATTGCAAATAGCTGTTCACGCCCGGATGAACGAAATAGTTCTTTTCGTTGATGTGTAGTTGCTTCAAACGTTTTAAGTGATCGAAGTTTTCGAGGTCCGAGAAATGTTTGGTAAAAAAGTCAAGTTTAGTAAAATTCGAAATCACTTGCGAAGCTGGGCGCTCGTTTATTTGACCATTTTCGTCGCGGTGTGTGTGGTTGTTATCGGTGTATGGGGCCGTTCTATAGTCAGTGGTTGTGCTTCGGAGTGCGTTCCCTCGAATGGGAGGCGCTTTCTGCTGGTCTTTTTGGGCTTGCTGGCGGTGTGTCCGTCGTAGCTGTTTCGCGTATCCAAATAAGAGAAGGACGGAGGGCATTTGCAGAGAGCCAGCTGATCGATGTTGATGCGTTGATCCGCCAATATGAGATTGATATTCCCAGAGTACGGTCGTTGGTTATGGCCGCTATCTGGAATGTGCGCCCAGATGATCCGAGGGGAGCAGCTGCTGCAAACAACTATTTGGGGATGGTTGGGGCAGTTATGCCAAGTTACAAGTTGCTCAAAATAGTCTCTAATCAGTATCGCTTGCCCGAGAGCCTTCGGATAATGGCGGGAGCTGTAGCGGGAGCTGCCAAAACTATTCAAGGGATTAAGTTCGGGATATTGACGCCAAATATACACAGCGTTGCAGTTGAGAACACGCGGCAGCTTCTGCGAATTCTCATCCAAGAGATGGAGCAAGGCTTGGAAAACCTCAAGGTTGAGCGTGACGAGCATTTGCGTTTGCTCGTTGAGAGGTAATGCCTTTGCTCTGCCTGCTGGTAGGTTGAATAGCCCCACAAGCGAGGATGTCCAGTCATCTTTTCCATAGCTCCACTGTAACAGTCCAATGGAACAACGGGAATATAAAGCTCAGTCGTGACGGCGCTTTAGGGGATTTCTGGGGTTTTCAAGGATTGTGGCAGAGAGGAGGGGATTCGAACCCCTGAGGGGCTTGCACCCCAACACGCTTTCCAGGCGTGCGCCTTAAACCACTCGGCCACCTCTCCACATGCGATCTATATATATATCGCGAAAGCGGGCGGACATTAGCCGACAGGCCCGCACTTGACAAGGGCCAATCACCCTCTTTTTGCACTTTCGTGAAATTGCCGCAAAATCCGTCGGAAAACGGGTGGAAGGCGCACGATATCACCCGCTGTAACCGTTGGGAATGCGGGCTTTGGCGCGATCTTTACTTCTTATTGATCTCTGCGCCGTAAGGTTTCACGTAAGAGTTTAGGGCTGGTACGGTATTACGCGGCGGTGTTTCACAGCACTTTACGCAAATGAGACAGACCGTTAGGGTGCTTTCAGGATTTGCTAATAAACCACCCTTACAGGTAGTGCGGAGACGATGATGTGGGTTTTAAGGGCGTTGGGATGGATCTTGTTGTTTGCCAGCATTGCGGTGCTGGTGGATGATTCCATTACGGCGCTTCAGGCAGGTAATTTTCGTCTGGCCGCCGCCGGAGAACTTTGGTATCGCCTTGATGCCGGAAGCCTGAACCTGTTGCAATCTGCCGTTCAACGCTACATTTCGGTCTGGGCCTGGGACACGCTGTTTGTGCCCATCCTGTTGGCACCAGCCGTCGTGGTTTTGTTTGTGCCTTCTGTTGTCTTGTTGTTGCTGACCCGCAAACGCAAACGTCAGCGCATTTTCTGATCCTCCGGTTTTCCCCCATCTATGGTTCCATCTGATTGGGCATTAAATACAACATGCTTTAGCCCAATGTCGGCTTGTCTGGCCCATGATCACGCGGCACACTCGCGCATATAGATGACGCCTATTGATCAAGATCCCAAGCAGGAAACCGGCATGAAATCATGGATTTGCCCGTCATTTGGCGAAACGCCCACCCTGACCGACTGGCCCGATCCTGTGGCAGGCCCGGGCGAGGTCGTGATTGATGTTGCGGCCTGCGGGGTCAATTTCGCCGATACCCTGATCCTTCAGGGGAAATATCAAAAACGTCCCAAAGGGGCCTTTGCCCCGGGCTTTGAAGTCAGCGGCATTGTGCAGTCGGTGGGCGACGGGGTTGATAATATTGCGGTTGGTGATCGGGTGATGGCGATGCCCGATTGGGGCGGATATGCCACCCGGGTTGTCGCTGATGCGTCACTTGTCATCCCGCTTCCGGGTGCGGTTGATTTTGAAAGTGCGGCAGCCTTTCAGATTGCCTATGGAACAAGCTGGTTTGGCTTGAAATATCGCGCCAATGTCCAGCCGGGCGATGTGGTTTTAATCCATGGGGCAGCGGGCGGTGTTGGCTTAACAGCGGTGGAATGCGCCAAGCTTTTGGGGGCAACCGTGATCGCCACGGCGGGCGGGGCGGAAAAATGTCAGATCGCCCGTGATCACGGTGCCGATCACGTTATTGATTATAAATCCGAAAATATCCGCGATGGCGTGCGCGAGATTACCGCAACGCTTGGAAAGCCTGCGGGGGTGGATGTGGTGTATGATCCGGTCGGTGGGGATATTTTTGATCAAAGCCTGCGCTGTGTTGCGCCGGGGGCCCGGATGTTGTTGATCGGGTTTGCCAGCGGCACCGTGCCGCAAATCCCCGCCAACATCTTGCTGGTCAAGAATGTCACGGCAATCGGGTTCTATTTCGGGGCCTATCTTGAACAAAACCCGACGATCGCCCGGCAAGGCATGGCCGATATTCTCGGCCTGCTGCGGGAGGGTAAAATTCGCCCGATGATATCGGCAAAATACCCTTTGGCAGATGCCATGGATGCGCTCGGCGCGATCCGGGATCGGAGTGCGACGGGGAAACTTATAATTGATTGTCGTCATATATCGTGAACTGGCGGATTTTATTAATGAATTGCTTGGTATAGACTGCTGACGTCCCAACCAAAAATCTGCTGGAATCCGCGCGAATGTCCGACGACAAAAATCAGCCTGATACTGTGCAATCGTCAAACAAGACGCGCGATCAGTATGAAACATATCCCTATCCGGCGCGAAACCCGGAGGATGAGGATAAAAGACTGATAAGCGGATCCCCCGGCAACTGGGAAGAAGTCGTTCACTATGTCTTTGGCGGGCGCGATCCATCGGCAAAGACCAAAAGTGGTAAGATTAAAATTCTTGTCGCAGGCGGCGGAACCGGCGATGCGCTGGTGATGTTGGCCCAGCAGGCCCGCGACCGCAAAGCCAAGGCCGAGATCGTCTATATCGATCTGTCCGAAAGCTCCCGCGCGATTGCCGAAGCCCGGATCAAGCGCCGCAATCTTGAAAAGAACGTCACATTCGTCACCGGGTCTTTTGTTGATCTGGCCAAGGATTATGGCCCGTTTGACTATATTGATTGCTGTGGGGTGCTTCATCATCTGCCCGACCCGAACGAAGGTCTGCGGACACTGGCCGACTCCCTGAAGCCCAGTGGTGGCATGGGGATTATGGTGTATGGCGAGCTTGGCCGCCAGGGCGTCTATCATATGCAGGAAATGATGGACCGGCTTAATGCCGAAGCCGGTGGCGCAAGGCGCCTGAATTTCGGCAAGGCGCTGTTTAATTCGCTGCCCGGAACCAACTGGCTGAAACGCAACCCGTTCGTCGGCGATCATATTCACGGCGGTGATGCCGGGTTTTATGATTTGCTTTTGCATCAGCAAGACCGCGCTTACCGCGTTGATGAAGTCTTTGATTTTGTGCATCAGGCGGGCTTGCGCCTGCAAAGCTTTATCGAACCGATGCGCTATGATCCGACAACCTATTGTTCGCGCCATGATGTTCTGGAAAAGGCCGTCCATGTGCCGTTCCGCGAACGGGCCGCCCTTGCCGAACTGATGGCGGGCAACATCACCAAGCACACATTTTATGTCGTGAAGGCCAAGAACAAGACCAAACCACCGGTCCCGGCCGAAGACGCAATTCCGTTCTTCACCCGGGTGGATGGTGCGGCCTTGGCCCGCTCCGTTGCCAAAACCGGCAATATCAAAATCACCTTTACCGGCCTGTCGGTGACCCGGACCATGCCATCGGCATCACCTGCGATCCTGTCACGGATCGATGGCAAACGGTCAATCCGCCAGATTTACGAACTGTTTCAGCCAATGCCGGAAAAGTTCGAGTTCAATGCGCAATTCGCCGTGATGTATTCGGTTTTGAATGCCGCAAACCTGATGTATCTGCGGTTCCCCGACAAAAAGTAATCTGGCGCGATATGCGGGCTTTGCCGATCCGCGCTGTTGTGGAATGGGTTTGGGGAAGTTGGGCAGGTTCGGGCGGATTCATAAGATACCCGATAAAAGAAATGCCGGTCACGAGGGGCGTGACCGGCATTTATATACGCATGTGCCAACGGGGGGATGTCGGGACATGCGTTCAGGGAGGAATGAACGTTTCCAGGCCTTATTTCAGGCGGAGGCCTTTCCAGGCATCCATAAGGGCTTCAACCAAAACCTGTAGCGGGAAGGTGATTGCGCCCTGCAGCGGGGAGACATTGTTCTGCATGACTTTATACTCGGTTATGCGCAAAAGCGCGGTTTTAGGCTAGCTTCGGCTCAGACTTAGGCTTTCCAGAATGGTTTGGCCGCTTCGCGTTTGGCGTCGTAAACATTCCAGCCAATATCGCGCAGCATGCGGCTATCCATCTGGGCCAGTTTCTGGCGCAGGCCGTGGCGTTTGAGCCATGCACGTGGCAAATCCATCAGATTGATGGTGTTGTCATTGCGCGCAGGGGTGACAAATACGCCAGCTTCTTTGGTGATCGCGACCATGATTTTATTCCTTTAATCTAAGGCCTGCTCTCAAAAGTCAGCGGCCCGGCATCCTTGATGCATGTGTGTCTAATTTTGCTAAACCCTGAGTTACGCTTAAAAACACTTGCGCTCAAACCATCTTTTGTCATCATTGCATGAGTTTTTATCATGCAAAGTAAATCCGATGAAACGCCGTCCATTGCCCTTAAACGCGCTTCGTGCCTTTGAAGTTGCCGGTCGACTTGAAAGTTTTACCAAAGCGTCACATGAGCTTAACGTGACCCAAGGCGCGGTAAGCCGACAGGTGCAGCACCTTGAAGACGTTCTGGGGCGAAAGCTTTTTGAACGGCGGCACAGAAGCCTTGTTCTGACCCGTGCCGGGCGCAACCTTCTGGTGTCACTGACCCCGGCCTTTGATGCGATTGAAAATGCGGTGGCCAAGGTCGAAGACCGCGCAGATGACACGCAATTGTCCGTATCGGCCCCGCTGACCTTTTCCATGCGCTGGATCGTGCCGCGTCTGGGCCGGTTTCAGATGGAATATCCCGATCTTCAGGTGCAGCTTGGCACATATAATGATGATTCGGCTGCGGTTGATTTCAACGAAATCGACATTGCCATTCGTTTTGCCGACACCCAGGAAGAACAACTGGTCCATGAATTCCTGACCGGCGAGCGGCTTTTGCCGGTCTGTCATCCGGATCTGGCGAAAAAGCTTAAAACTCCCGAAGATTTGGCCGGTGTGACGCTTTTGCATTGTTCGGCCCAACGCGAAGACTGGCGCATCTGGCTTGACGGTACCGGGATCAAAGGCGTCGATGGGCAGCGCGGACCGGTCTTTGCCACACTTGATATGGCGATGGAGGCTGCGGCAAGCGGTTTTGGCGTGGTGATTTCCGATCCGGCGATGATTGGCGAATATGTCGTCAGCAACCGTTTGACCGTGCCGTTCGATTTGCCCGTCGACAGCCCCTATGCCTATTCGCTGTGCTATCCAAAAGGCCGGTTGGAACGCCGCAAAGTGCGCGCTTTTCGCAACTGGCTGATGGGGGAAATCAAAATTGAAACCGAACGTCGTAAACTAACCGGGCCTGCATCTACGTAAAAAGATCAAATCACAAGATGATGCCTTGAAATTGAACCATTTAACTCGCCATTATGGTCGCGTTGCTTAACGTGCTGCTTAACCTTACGTCTGGAATGACGCACGATGATGGTGATGATGCAAACAATGTCCGGGTTGGATATGGCATATCCGCGACCAAACGGACATGCCGACGCATATCAGGGGAAAGACAATTAGTCAGATGATCGCGAACGCAGTTTCGAAACTGCCGTCCGGGCAGGGTTCAATGATCGCAAAGCCTGTTGGTAAGCGAGACGTGAAACGGTTTTGGGCAACCAGATGTTTGGCCTCGGCCATGCTGATCATGGCAGGTCTCGGGATGATTGCCCCGATGCCAACGGCCCATGCGCAAGAGGCCGATAAACCAACCATCACCCCGGCCCCGACCGTGTCGGTGGATGAGCTGGAACTGGACCCGATCACGACCAAATCGCACGGCATTTCGCTGTATGGCGATTTGAAATATGGCCCGAATTTCCATCATTTTGACTATGTAAATCCCGATGCGCCCAAGGGTGGGACATTGGTGCAATCATCCATCGTTGCGTTTGATACGCTTAATCCCTTCACCCTTAAGGGAACAGCAGCGGCAGGCCTTGGCCTGATCTATGACAGCCTGATGGTACCCAGTGCCGATGAACCCTATGCGATGTATGGATTGATCGCGCACAGCATCGAAGTTCCCAATGACCGGTCTTTTGCCATCTTCCATCTGGATCCACGCGCACGTTTTCAGGACGGATCAGAAATCACTGCCGATGATGTGGTGTTTTCCTATGAAGTGCTTGTCGAAAAAGGAAGCCCGGTCTACCGGCAATATTTCTCCCAGATCGAAGGGGCCGAGGCGCTTGACGATCTCACTGTGAAATTCACCTTCAAGCCGGGCAATAACCGCGAAACCCCCATGACCGCCGCAGGCATTTCGGTCATGCCGCGCAAGTTCTGGGAAGGAAAAGACTTCTCGAAAACCACCTTTGAAATTCCGGTCGGCAGCGGCGCCTATAAAGTCGCCAGCATCGAAGCAGGCCGCCGGATTTCCTATGAACGGGTCAAGGATTACTGGGCGGCCGATTTCCCGGTTAATCGCGGTCAGAACAATTTCAATATGATCCGCTATGACACCTATCTTGATCCCGAAGTACAACGTCAGGCGTTTCTGGGTGGCGAATATATGATCCGCTCGGAACATTCATCGCGGGACTGGAATACTGCCTACAATACGCCGGCGGTTGAACGCGGTGACATTCAAAAGGAATTCATGCCCGATAACCTGCCAACCGGCATGCAGGCCTATGTATTGAATGCGCGTAATCCACTGTTTGCGGATCGTCGCGTGCGCCGTGCGCTGCAATATGGTCTGGATTTCCAATGGCTGAACCGTGCGATGTTCTATGGGGCCTATAAACGCACCGACAGTTTCTTTGCCAATTCGGAATTGGCTTCATCTGGCATCCCGACGGGCGATGAATTGGCGTTGCTTGAACCATACCGTGATCAATTGCCGCCGGAACTGTTTACCCAACCTTATAAATTGCCGAACTTTGACGCGCCCAACGGGCGGCGCGAAGCCTTGCGTGAATCCATGACGCTTCTGAACGAAGCAGGATGGGAAGTACGCGACAAGGTTCTGGTCAATAAGGAAACCGGGCAACCTTTCCGGTTTGAGCTGATCATTCGCCAGCCGGGTCTGGAAAAAATCGCCCTTGTGGTCAAATCGCGGCTCAAACAGTTGGGTGTCGAAATGGATATCCGCCTGATCGATACCGGCCAGTGGGTGAACCGTATTCAGGCCTTTGATTTCGAAGTCACCACCCATTGGTGGACGCAGGCCCTGACGCCGGGCAATGAACAACGCATTTTCTGGAGTTCAGAAGCCGCCGATCAGCCAGGCAGCCGCAACTTTGCCGGGATCAAGGATCCGGTGGTTGATGCCATGATCGAAAATGTCGCGAGTGCGGATAGCTGGGACGAACTGGTTAATGCCACCCGTGCGATGGACCGTGTGTTGTTGTGGGGCGATTATGTCATCCCGCAATGGTATCTGGGCGGGGATCGCATGGTGTGGTGGAATATCTTTGGCCGACCGGACACTGTTCCGCTTAAGGGGATGTCGATCATGCGTTGGTGGATTGATCCGGACAAATCGGCAAAACTCAAGATGGGGGGGAACTAGGCCATGCTGAATTATATTCTTCGGCGCTTGCTTCTGATCCCGGTCACCCTGTTTGGTATCATGGTGTTGAATTTCGTGATCATCCAGTTCGCCCCGGGGGGCCCGGTTGAACAGGTCATTGCGCAATTGCAGGGAACGGATGTTTCATCAACTGCCCGAATCACCAATCAGGGCCCTGACAGTGGCGGCGGTGGCGGTTCCGGTGGCGCATCGGGCAATAACTTCTCATCGACTTCAACCTATCGCGGCGCACAGGGCCTTGACCCTGAAATCATCAGCCAACTGGAAAAGCAGTTCGGGTTTGATAAACCTGCCCATGAACGGTTCTGGATGATGATGAAAAACTATCTGACCTTTGATTTTGGGCAGAGTTATTTTCAAGACCGCGATGTCGTCGAAATTGTCCTTGATAAGATGCCGGTTTCGATCTCGCTCGGGCTTTGGTCAACCTTGATCATTTATATCATCTCTGTCCCGCTTGGGGTCGCCAAGGCGGTGCGCGACGGGTCAAGTTTCGATATCTGGACCTCGGCGGCCATCATTGTCGGCTATGCCATTCCCGGCTTTTTGTTTGCCGTGATGCTGATCGTCGTCTTTGCCGGGGGAACCTATTTTGACTTGTTCCCGCTACGCGGTTTAACCTCGTCAAACTATGATGAATTATCGCTTCTGGGTAAAATCGGCGATTATTTCTGGCATCTGACCTTGCCGATTATTGCCCTGACCATCGGTGGTTTTACAACACTCACCATGTTGACGAAAAACTCGTTCCTGGATGAAATCAACAAACAGTATGTTGTCACTGCCCGGGCCAAGGGCCTGACCGAAAAGCGCGTTTTGTATGGCCATGTGTTTCGCAATGCCATGTTGCTGGTGATTGCCGGTTTCCCGAGTGCCTTGGTCGGCTTGCTGTTTACCGGATCGGTTCTGATCGAAGTGATTTTCTCACTCGACGGGCTTGGCCTGCTTGGCTTTAACGCGGTGATGACGCGCGATTATCCGGTGATGTTTGCCACCCTTTATTTCTTTACGCTGTTCGGGCTGGTCTTAAATCTGATCAGTGACCTGAGTTATCATTTCGTTGATCCCCGGATCAACTTTGACGCGCGGGAGAATTGATCATGGCAATAATGACCCTTTCCCCGCTCAACAAACGACGGTTTGCAAACTTTAAGGCCAACAAACGCGGTTCATGGTCACTTGTGATCTTTACCGTTCTGTTTGTCATTTGCCTGTTTGCCGAACTGGTCGCCAATGACAAACCGATTTTTGTTAAATATGACGACAATTGGTACATGCCGATCTTCTCTGATCATCCGGAAACCACCTATGGCGGGGATTTCGATGTCGAGACGGATTTCTATGACCCCTATATTCAGGGCAAGATCGACGAAAACGGATTTGCCATCTGGCCGATCATTCCGTTCTCCTATGAAACGATTGATTTCGAAATGCGCGCGCCCCAGCCATCGCCCCCTTCGATGGGCCATTTACTGGGCACGGATGAATTGGGCCGCGATGTGATGGCGCGCCTGATCTATGGTTTCCGCATATCGATCCTGTTTGGCTTGGCTCTAACCGCGCTGAGTTCCGTGATCGGGATTGCTGCCGGTGCGGTGCAGGGCTATTTCGGGGGCTGGGTGGATCTCAGCTTCCAGCGCGTGATTGAAATCTGGGGCGGGTTGCCACAGCTTTTCATTCTGATCATTCTCGCCAGCCTGTTTGCACCGGGCTTCTGGACGCTTTTATTCATTCTGGTGCTGTTTAGCTGGATGAGTTTGACCGGGCTGGTGCGTGCCGAATTCCTGCGCGCACGTAATTTCGAATATGTCCGGGCGGCCCGCGCCCTTGGCATGACCGATTACCGCATCATGTATCGCCATGTTTTGCCCAATGCGATGGTGGCGACCATCACCTTCCTGCCATTCGTTCTGAACGGATCAATCGTTGCGTTGACCTCGCTTGATTTTCTCTCCTTGGGCATGCCACCGGGATCACCATCCTTGGGTGAATTGCTCTCTCAGGGGAAAAACAACCTGCAGGCACCCTGGCTTGGCCTGACTGCGTTCTTTGCGATTGCCGTCATGCTCAGCCTTCTGATCTTTATTGGCGAGGCGGTGCGCGATGCGTTTGATCCGCGTAAGACATTTTAGGAAACGGTCATGACACAACAAACTGAAAATCAGCCGCTTCTGAATGTCAGAAACCTTGCTGTGTCCTTTGCCGGTGTGCCCGCGGTCAAGGGGGTATCCTTTGCCATGGCGCGCGGGGAAACCATGGCGCTGGTCGGTGAAAGCGGATCGGGTAAATCGGTAACCGCTCTTTCGCTTTTGCAATTGTTACCCTATCCGCGCGCAACCCATCCGACCGGCTCCATCATTTTTGATGGTCAGGAAATGGTCGGGGCGGATGAACGGAAATTGCGCAAAATTCGCGGCAACCGCATTTCCATGATTTTTCAGGAACCGATGACATCGCTTAATCCGCTGCATAATATTGAAAAGCAGATTGGCGAAGTATTGTTGCTGCACAAAGGGTTGCGGGCAGGTAAGGCCCGCGAACGCATTCTGGAATTACTTGATCTGGTCGGCATTCCCGATCCGGCCTCCCGCCTTAAAGCCTTGCCGCATGAACTATCCGGTGGGCAACGTCAGCGCGTGATGATCGCCATGGCGCTTGCCAACGAACCGGAACTCCTGATTGCCGATGAACCAACCACGGCTCTTGATGTCACCATTCAGGCGCAAATTCTTGAATTGCTGCAAGATTTGCAAAACAAGCTTGGCATGGCGCTTTTGCTGATTACCCATGATTTGCAGATTGTGCAGAAAATGGCCAAACGCGTTTGCGTCATGAAGGATGGTGAAATTGTTGAACGCGGCGACGGGCATGGGTTGTTTGAAAATCCAAAGCATCCATATACCAAAAAGCTGCTTTCGGCGGTGCCTGCCGGGAATGTCCCGGATTTGCCTGAAGATGCGGCCGAACTTTTGGAAACCAGCAACATTCAAGTGCGTTTCCCGATTGGCCGCAAAGGTCTTCTTGGTCGCCCGGAACGCTACATTGATGCGGTTGATCGTATTTCACTATCCTTGAAACAGGGCGAGACCCTTGGCATTGTCGGGGAAAGTGGATCGGGAAAGACAACCCTTGCCATGGCGATCCTGCGCCTGCTGAAATCAGACGGCGACATCACATTTGATGGGCAGGATATCCGTAAATATGCCGGGGCGGATTTGCGCAAATTGCGCCGGGACATGCAGGTGGTGTTTCAGGACCCGTTTGGATCGCTCAGCCCGCGCATGTCGATTGCCCAGATCGTCGGCGAAGGACTTGAAATTCACGAACCGGATTTAACGGTGGAACAACGCGAAGCCCGCATTGCCGAGGCGCTTCACGAAGTCGATTTGCCGCAAAATGCCATGGACCGCTATCCCCATGAATTTTCCGGTGGCCAGCGTCAGCGTATTTCAATTGCCCGCGCATTGGTCCTAAAGCCACGTTTCATCGTACTGGATGAACCAACATCGGCACTTGATATGTCGGTTCAGGCCCAGATTGTTGAATTGCTCCGGGATTTACAGGCCCGTCATAAGATGGCCTATCTGTTTATCAGTCACGATTTGCGTGTTGTTCGTGCGGTATCGCACCGGGTGATGGTGATGCAGGGCGGGAAACTGGTCGAAAGCGGTGCGGCTGCGGATATCTTTGATAACCCGCAGCAACCCTATACCAAGGCCCTTTTGGCTGCGGCCCTTGATCTGAAGGCTGCAGGGACAGATTTTGTCAGCAACTAATGGGGGAACTTGGCTGGAACTTCTGCTACAACAAGATAAGAAGTATTGGAATAACAAGGTAGTAAGGTGAGTATGCTGTCGCGCGTCGCCAAAATATCAACCGATAACCGATCAGTGTCCATGCGGATGTTCATTGCCATGGCACTTGCATTCTTTATGGTCGCGACACTGCCTGTTTCTGCTAATGCCAATACCAAATCCGGAGAAACGGAAAAGTCCAACGAAGCCGACGGACCCAAAGTCCCGGAAATTCCCGATACCGTGATTGTGCCTGATTCGGTGTCTTTGACAATCGTTCTGCCCAAAACGGGGACCATTCGCCAGATCGTTCTGAACATCTGGCTCGAAGCCCAGAACAAGCAGGCGGTTGGCGCGATCGAGCAAGTCTTGCCAAAAATCATCAATGCCTTTCTGGTTGATCTGCAACGGCTGATGTATCGTGATACCCAGCAGCGGTTTGAAAACCGCGAACCGGGAAAACGGTCCTTCCGCTATGATGGCCCGGCCTTATTGCCGCCGCCCCCTGCCAAAACCGAAGAAGAACTGGCCGCCGAGGCCGAGGCTGCCGAAAAAGCCGAAGAAAGCGGCGAGATGCTTGTCAAGGAACCGCCCTTCACACCATTTTCCCCGGTTTCCAACCGCTATTTCGCAGCCCTTCAGAACAAGCTTCTAAACACGGCCGAAACCTTCCTGCCACCCGATACCATCCGCTCGGTACAGGTGCGTAAATTTTATGATCGCTGGCCGGGCGACACTTAGAGCAGCCCGCTCTAAATCCGCTGATCTGAAAAATCCCTTTCCCGTGAACTGAGATGCATGCATAGCGCCTTGCACAAGACGCACTTGTGCAATTGCGGACGTGTGATATCCCGGTCAGATCAAAGTACCGGAGAAGCCCCATGTCGTTCGAAATCTGGCTGAGTTTTAGTTTCCTCGTCTTTTTGTTGGTGCTCACCCCGGGCCCCAGCGTTTTGATCGGCATGTCACACGCACTGCGCTATGGCGCGCGCCCGACATTGATGACCGCCTTGGGCGATGTTACCGCAAACATGATCCAGATGGTGATTGCCGCAGTCGGTCTGGGCGCTCTTTTGGCAACCTCGGCCGAAGCCTTTGCTGTGGTGAAATGGTGCGGGGTTGCGTTTCTGCTGGTCATCGGGTTGATGTCGGTTTTCCGAAAATCAAAGGCGATTAAGGATAAAACCGGAATCGAAACGAAAAAATCGACCGGCTATGAAATCGCCAGCCGCCGCAAACTGTTCCGCGAAGGTTTTTTGGTTGCCGCTGGTAACCCGAAAGCAATCGCCTTCTTTGGTGCGCTGTTCCCGCAATTCGTCGATCCGACTGCACCGCTGGCGCCCCAGTTGCTGATACTTGGTGCGACCTTTGTAGTGCTTGATTACACATTCGTAATGATTTACGCGATGGGCGCTGCCCGGATCATGCCCTGGCTGGTCAGGCGCGGCGGCGATAACATGATTGCACGGGTATCTGGCGGGGTTTTGATCGTCGCTGCGGGGCTTTTATCGCTGATTGAGATGCCCGAAAGCGTTGCGGGCACCCGGTATTAGTCAAAAGCCTGTTTTTCGCGCAGAGCACCCGATTTAGACGGTCAAAGGAGATATCCCTTTGGCCGTTCTCGTTTAATCATTTGAAAACAAACAAAAATATAGGGGTTGGCAGGGCGGTCAATTAGGACCGTTTACATACCAACTGGTCTGTATATAGCGATATTTTGCCATATAAGACCTTTGAAATTTAAGAA
This sequence comes from Thalassospira lucentensis, assembly GCF_050516545.1. GTDB lineage: Bacteria > Pseudomonadota > Alphaproteobacteria > Rhodospirillales > Thalassospiraceae > Thalassospira > Thalassospira lucentensis_C. Next base: position 4,152,003 of record NZ_CP191544.1, read on the forward strand.
AGGAAAGCTTTGCTGCCCTAAATCACCCCTTTTTACAGCTTTTCTGAAAAAGGGCGCTTCATTCGGGTGGATGAGCTGAAAATCCCGGGCTGTATCCGGCGCATTTCAGCTCGAACTACGCGGTCTTCAGACCGGCGGCAACGATAATATCGCCAAATTCACGCAGGAACACCGACCCTTTGACGGTCCTTTGAATCAGGACCGAACGACGGTCGTCTTCATCCACCTTGCGTTTGACCATGCCAAGTGAACTCAGGCGATCCAGCGCACGGGTAATTGCCGGTTTGGAGATGTTAAGCGCCTCTGACAGGCCGCGCACCGTATGCGGGGCGGGGGTCAGGTAAACGTTTAGCAACAAGGCCATTTGCCGGGCCGAAAGATCGGGAGAATCCCGACGCACACTTTCAACAATCGCGATACGCCAAAGGTCGAGCGCCTGAGACGGTTTGATCTCGATCGACATGCTTGTGCCCAACAATTAATTTGTTACGAATACGTAATCTGTCTACCTGACCCCTGCGCATATGTCAAAGGTCTTATTGGATAATATTCACGTTACGGTTTCGTTCACTTACCGAAACGATCCTCGATCAGCTTGAAGGCCGCCCGGATTCCCTGTGCTTCCCCGCCGGTCGGACGACCGGGGCGGTCGGTCGGGTTCCAGGCCATCAAATCAATATGGGCCCAGCTTTTTGCACCTTCTGCGAAACGATCCAGGAACAAGGCGGCAATGATCGCACCGCCATACGGGCTACCGGAAATGTTGTTCATGTCCGCAGCCTTGCTCTCAAGCATCGGGCGATACTCCTCCCAAAGCGGCAAACGCCACATCGGATCATTGAGCGCCAATCCATTTTCCATCAGGCCATTGGCAAGATCATCATCATTGGAAAACAGGGCTGGCAATCCAAGGCCAAGCGCAACCCGTGCCGCCCCGGTCAGGGTGGCGAAATCCAGAATCATTTCCGGGTCTTCCGATGCGGCTTCGGTCAGGGCATCAGACAGAACAAGGCGTCCTTCGGCATCGGTATTGCCAACTTCAACCGTGATCCCCTTGCGGGTCTGAAGAATATCACTTGGGCGATAGGCCCGACCCGATACCATGTTTTCCACAGCCGGGATCAGAACGCGCAACCGCACCGGAAGGTTGGCGGCCATAATCATCCGCGCAAGGCCAAGAACCTGTGCCGAGCCACCCATATCCTTTTTCATCAAAAGCATGTTGCTTGACGGCTTAAGGTCATAGCCGCCGGTATCAAAACAAACACCCTTGCCGACCAGCGTGATTTTCGGGGCATCGTCCTTGCCCCAGACCATATCAATCAGGCGCGGTTCGCGATCGCTTCCGTGACCCACCGTGTAAATCGCCGGGAAGTTCTGTTTCAAAAGATCATCGCCAATGATCGAAGATACTTTCGCGCCAAATTCGGTACCAAGGTTGCGTGCGGCGTCTTCAAGTTCGGCCGGACCCATATCATTGGCCGGAATATTGACCAGATCACGGGCAAGCCCGATCCCCTTGGCAACATTCTCTGCCCGCCGGACCGCATCAATATCCTGCAGGGCAAACTTGGCGCGCTTGGCTTTTTTGCCATCATCCTTGCGATAGCGATCAAAACGATATCCGCCAAGATACAAACCAAGGGCGACCTTTTCATAAAGGGTGGCATCATCGGCAATGTCCCCGACAAAACCATATGTCCCTTCCGGAAGGCTCGCCGGCAGACCGGCAAAATCCCAAAGTGCTTTGGCATCGTCGACATAGCCGATCAAAACCGATCCAAGCGCACCATCCGTTCCCGGAAGGATAAGCTGCGTTCCGCGCTTTGCCTCATACCCGTTTGCCGCAATCCATGCCTTGGTCGGGGCAGACTGATCGGCAAGCCAGCTTTCAAACCCGCTTTCGGCAATCGGGGTGATGGTGATCGGGTTGGTGGCATGATCGCGTTTGATAATGTGGTCGAACAATTTCGCATTCCCTGCTGGTGACGTGGGGATTTTAACGGTGGGCGGCTGCCTGTCAGGCCAGAATGCGCTGGTGCGATCATGGCCGGGCAGATGATCTTGTCGCTGATCTTACGGCGGCCCATTGCCAAGAGCAATTGCCGAAAAGAAAACCCCGATCAAGACAACATTTCAAAGCCCGAACGATAAAGCAATTTTGATGTTGCCGCCCTTGAACCTATAGTGGGCATGAACGCAACTGCTTATCAAAGGTCCCCCCATGGAAACGCGCCCCATCCTTTATATCGGCAATAAAAACTATTCGTCCTGGTCGCTCCGCGCTTGGTTGGGGTTGAAAGTCACCGGTGTTGATTTTGATGAAAACCTCATTGCGTTGCGCAGCGATGTCTTCGCGGCCAAGGCTCCGGTCTTCTCCCCGACGGCCAAGGTCCCGGCCTTTTTCGATGGCAAGAAAACCATCTGGGAAGCCTTGGCAATCCTTGAATATATCGCCGATAGCCAACCCGATACCCTGCTGTGGCCGCTTGATATCGATGTGCGCGCAATTGCGCGCGCCGTCTCGCTTGAAATGCATGGCGGCTTTGGACCCTTGCGCAGTCATATGCCGATGAATTGCCGCAAATCTTTGCCCGGACTTGGCCGTGGGCCGGGGGTCGATAAAGACATCGCCCGCATTGGCGAGATTTTTAAAACCTGCCGCACTCAATACGGGCAGGGGGGTGACTTCCTGTTTGGTCATTTTTCGATTGCCGATGCGATGTATGCCCCGGTGGTCAACCGGTTTAAAACCTATGGCGTCACCCTTGATCCGGTCGGCAATGCCTATATGGAAACCATCCTTGGCCTTCCCGACATGAAGGCATGGTACGCTGATGCCGCGGCTGAAGAATGGATCATCGAAGATTCCGAGGTAAAATAACCCATGCCCGGTCTGACCCCCGGCCCGGCCGGAAATCTTCCTGAAATTGACCCGCCCGGTGATGATCCGGACCTTGATGCCCTTTTAACCAAGGTCCGGTCCTGCACGATTTGTCAGAAGAGCCTGCCGCTCGGCCCGCGCCCTGTTGTCCGCATGGCAAAATCCGCCCGCATTCTGGTCATTGGCCAGGCGCCGGGAACGCGGGTCCATGAAACCGGCCTTCCGTGGAATGACGCATCGGGGGATCGGTTGCGCGACTGGCTTGATCTGTCGGTGGATGATTTTTACGACCCGGCCAAACTGGCAATCATGCCGATGGGCTTTTGTTATCCCGGCCGGATGGAAGGTGGCGGTGATTTACCACCCCGCCCGGAATGCGCTGACGCATGGCATGATGCCTTGCTTGGCCATTTGCCCGATATCGGGCTGACCCTTTTGATCGGGCAATATGCGCAACACCGCTATCTTGGTGCGCGCCGGGCCAAAACCATGACCCAAACCGTCCATCAATTTGCCGATTTCCTGCCCGATAACCTGTTGCCCATGCCCCATCCAAGCTGGCGCAGCACCGGCTGGCTGAAAAAGAATCCGTGGTTTGAAGCCGACCTTTTGCCGGTCCTGCGCGAACGGGTGCATCGCCTGTTGGGTTAGGGGGCGTTTTGTGGTCCAATATGGATGACCCCTAAGCTAAAAAAACAGGAGGCAAACATGAGCAAACTCGAAAAAACCGCAATCCTAAGCGCGCTTAAAAACCTTCCCAATTGGGAACTTGCCGAAGATGGTAAATCAATCGGGCAGGTCTATATGTTTGGCGATTTCAATTCCGCATTCGGGTTTATGACCCGCATCGCCATGAAGGCGGAAAAAATGGATCACCATCCCGAATGGTTCAATGTTTACAACAAGGTCGGCGTGACGCTTACCACCCATGATGCCGGTGGCGTGACGCAAAAGGATATCGACCTTGCAACCTATTGCGAAACGGTTGTTGCCAGTTAATCGGTCCTGAGCCTCATAAAAACGCCCTGCCAATGTGGGATTGGCAGGGCGTCATTCGTGGCAGCGGTTATTATGCTGGTCGAAATGTGGGACTATTTCGGTTCCAGCCGAACCGCGCCATCGATCCGGATGGTCTCGCCATTGATCATTTCATTTTCACAGATATGCATCGCCAACCGGCCATATTCCGCCGGATCACCCAGACGTTTGGGGAATGGTGTATTGGCTGCAAGATTTTCCTGAACCTCGTCGGGCAGGCCCATCAACATCGGGGTGCCAAACAGGCCCGGTGCAATGGCAACAACCCGCACCCCGTGGCGTGAAAGCTCTCGCGCAGCCGGAAGCGTAAGGGATGCCACACCCCCCTTGGACGCAGCATAGGCTGCTTGTCCGATCTGGCCTTCGAATGCTGCGATGGAGGCGGTGTTAATAATCACTCCGCGTTCGCCACTCGCACTTGGGTCATTCTTGCTCATGGCGGTGGCGACGACCCGCATCATGTTAAAGGTGCCAATCAGATTGACATTGATCACGCGGGAAAAGGCTTCAAGGTCTGCGGGGCCTTCGCGCCCGACAATGCGCTCGCCATGGACAATGCCGGCACAATTCACCGCGATTGTTGGACTGCCAATGGTTTTAACAACCTCTGCAACCGCGCTTTCAACACTGGCAGCATTTGAAACATCAACGCCAAACCCGACGCCGCCAAGTTTTTCCGCCGTTGCTTTCGCCCCATCTTCATTCAAATCAAAGGCCACGATTTTCGCGCCCGCATTGGCCAAAACTTCTGCCGTCGCGGCACCAAGCCCGGATGCGGCCCCGGTAACAATGGCAATCGAACCCTTGATCTGCATGGCGTGAAGCCTCCCTTTTCGGCGAAAACGTGATTAATTGGTATTTATATACCAAATTATATCTTTATCGAGCAACCCCAATTGATGCCATTCCAGATCACGACATTTGCGGGGACGGGCAGGGGAATCTAAAAAGTAAAAACTCTAAAAAGGGGACGGAGAAAAGGACTAAAAAGGGGACAGTCCCCTTTTTTGGTCCCCTTTTTTTGAAGAACCTGATCAGACTTTTGCAAGTTTCCGCTCGCGCAGTGCGACATAGATCGCAGCCCCGATAATCATCGCCCCGCCCGGCAATATCCAGATGTCGGGCACTTCGCCAAACGCGATCAGGGCCAGAATGGCAATGATCGGCAGGCGCAAATAGGAAAACCCGACAAAGAAACTGTAATCGGCCAGTTGCAGGGCTTTGATGTTGCAGATTTGCATGACATTCATCATAAGCGCGGCAACCGCCATCAAACCAAGCGCGCTTAGGCTTGGCGTTTGCCAGACAAACAGGGCCGGGATCAACGATACCGGGGTGGTAATGATCATCAGGTAAAACAAAAGCGATGTGGTGTTTTCAGAACTGACAAGTTGCTTCGTGATCATACCGGCACAGGCCATGCACATGGCTGCGGCATTCGGCAACAGGCTGGCGGGCTGCATGGCGGCTGTTCCGGGCTGAATGATCAGACCCACGCCAATAAACCCGATCAGAACTGCAAGCCATCGGTGAATACGCACTGTTTCGCGCAAGATAACGGCGGCCAGAATGGTGCCAAACAGCGGCACGGTGAAGTTAAGCGTCGTTGCCTCGGCCAGCGGCAAATACAGCACCGCCATAAACCACAAACACATCTCGGCTGCCGATAAAACACCGCGCAGGCCAAGCAACGGCAGGCGGGTGGTTCTAAGCGTCCCGATCCCGCGCCGTACCACAAACGGCGCCATCAGGATCAGGCCAAAGGCAAACCGTAAAAACACCGCCTGATAGGGATGAATTTCCGCCGTGGCATATCGGATGGTGAGCGTAAAGCACGCGGCCAGAACGGCTGCGGACAGGGCATAAAAGCTGGCGCGTATGGATGCCGGTTGGCGTTCAAACCATGCCTTCATCAAATTGAACGAGAGCGCGTCGTATTTAATCTGCACCATTTTGCCGGAGGCAGCCTTCTGTCGCGCAAGGAAAGGGCTGCAGGGCGTAGCGGGGCTACGTTCAAGGGCCTTGACGCTGCGGGGCGGAAGGCTGTCCCGGCCCGAAGGGTTTGATTTTGGCGGCGTTTTGCGACGTTACACCGTTTGATCGATGCGTCGCATCGCTCTGCACGCTGTGCCTTGCAAAGCGACACGCCAAAAATAAACAAAATGGCGCAGATTAAATGCGACACGCTCTATCTCCGCGATGGTGGCGGATCAAGATCACTTGCCGCCGATGACGGGCCGCGCTTGATGCGGTTGGCTTCACGGTTCAGTTTGGCTTCACGCCGCGCAATGAAAAGGGCGGATCCAATAATCAATCCCGCCCCGGGCAGAAGCCAGATTTCCGGCACTTCGCCAAACATCACCAAGGCAATGATCAAAACGAATGGCAGGCGTAAATAGTTAAACCCGATGACAAAGCCATAATCGTAAACTCGAAACGCATTGGTGTTACAAAGCTGGGTGATATTGGCCATGAACGCCCCCGCTGCCATCAAAAGCAACGCATCGACACTGGGCGTTTCCCAAACGAAAAGGGCCGGGATCAGCGTCAGCGGCGTCGTCAACGCCATCATATACAAAATGATGGTTGTCGGATTTTCGGTGCGTGACAACGACTTGATGGTAAGCCCGGCACTGGCCATGCACACGGCTGCTGCAATCGGAAGAAGGCTTGCCATTTGCATGGTTTCCGCCCCCGGACGGATAATGATCAACACCCCGCCAAACCCGACAAGCAATGCGGCAACCCGATATTGACGGACCTTTTCACCGAGAAAAATGGCCGCCAGCACGGTTCCAAACAACGGGACGGTAAAGTTCAGCGTGGTGGCTTCGGCAAGTGGCAAATAGGCCAGCGATGAAAACCAGAAACTCATCGCCCCCATCGACAGAACCGCGCGCAGTAAAAACATCGGCAGACGCGTGGTTTTAAGCGGGGCTAAACCACTTCGAAACGCCAGTGGCGCAATCAGGATAAGCCCGAATAAATTGCGGAAAAACACCGCCTGCAGCGGATCAATATGTTCAGTCGCCAAGCGCACAAACACCGAAAAGATCGCCGCACTGATCGATGCCATCAGGCCGAAAATAGAGGCCTGTAAATAAGGCGGCAGGGCATTGAACTTCTCACGCATCGGGTTTCCTTTCCGGTGCGTGCGCCGCAGTTGTGTCGGTTGTATCGGTTCTATCGCCGGTGTCGGGCGCATCCGGGTTTTTGGTTAAAACCGGGCGGTCGATCTTTGTGACCGGGATGGCCTGTGCATCGGCGGGGGCGGATGTCGGCAGGCGCGGCTCAATCCGGGCCTGCCTGGCCAGAACCGCTTCGCGCCGTGCGATATAAAGTGCCGATCCAATGATCAATGCCGCCCCGGCCCATGTCCAGATATCGACGACTTCGCCAAACATCACAAAGGCCATTGCCGCCACAAACGGCAGGCGCAGAAAATCAAAAATCATCACATAGGACTGATCAGCCGCGCGGTATGCCCGCACCAAAAGCTGCTGTCCGGCGGTGGCGAAGGCACCAAGCAAAAGCAAGACGGCAAATTGCCACAGGGTCGGCATTTGCCAATACATAAGGGCTGGGATCAAGGACAGCGGCGCCATGATAAGCCCCATCCATGTAACAATGGCATTGGCACTTTCGGTCCGCGACAGCATTTTGACCGTCGTCATGGCCGCCGCCATAAACAGGGTCGCCACCAGTGCAAGAACCATCCCGGTTTCAAGCGACTGCCCAAACGGGCGTATAATGATCATCGCGCCGACAAAGCCGATGGCAATCGCACTCCAGCGACGCGCCCGCACGGTTTCACGTACAATAAGCGCGGCCAGTACGGTGGTCAGGATCGGCAGGGTAAAGTTGATCGCAATCACCTGTGCCGCCGGGCTGATGGAAAGGGCGGTAAACAGGCACAGCATCGCGCCAAGCCCAAGGGCTGCACGCATGAAATGAAGCTTGAACCGCTCGGTTTTTAGCCCGGTGCGCCCATGGGTCAATATCCATGGCAGCATTGGGATCAGACCGAACAGGTTTCTAAAAAAGGCGACTTCAAACGGATGAACGTCATGGGTGATGTAGCGGATCAGCACCGCCATGGCGGCCATGCAAAAGGCCGACCCAATCATCAAAAGGGTACCGCGCAGGGCATTATGTTCAGTCGGGGGTGAAGGCTGCATCAGGGGCAGAACCCTTAAAGGGGTAAAACGCGAGAATAATCGAGTGGCAATCAGGTGGCAGGGATAATCTTGATATTGAAACTATATATCTTTCAATACCGTATGACAAATTGACGCGGCTGTCTTGTCGCAATCGGTGACCCCAGGGGCTCCGAATCGGCAAGGCTTTCCTGGCGATGGATTGGTCCGGGGCATGCGATTTTGTGGTCTTACAACGTCGGAAAGCCAAAAAACACACAGCAACCGGGATAGCCGTCAGATGAATTTCGCAGTCTGAAAGAACGCTTTCGGGTGAAATGTTCTCTGACGGCGGTTTTTCGTGTAAGATCAAGGCTATCGACGGAAATCCATCAGGGGGAAATTATAATGGATGCTATAGATCGCAAATTGATCGACATCCTGCAGGAAGACGCATCGCTATCCTATTCGGTTCTGGGAACCAAGGTTGGGTTGTCGGTTTCTGCGGTAAATGATCGTGTCCGAAAGCTGCGAGATCAGGGAATTATCCAGTCTTATCGTATCGCGGTTGACCCAAAGGCGATTGGACGGGCACTAACCGCGATGGTGTGGCTGCGCACCGACCCGGCCAAGGGCAACAAAAAAATGGTCAAATCGCTGATCAAGGCGGACGAAGTTTTGGAATGTCATCACATGACCGGCCGGTTTGATTTTCTGATCAAGCTGCGCTTGCGTGATACCGCCCATCTCGAAAGCTTTGTTTCCGATACGATCAAGGAAATTCCCGGCGTTGTCGAAATTTTGCCGGAAATTGCCTTGTCCACAGCAAAAGAAACGTCCTTTGTTCCGGCACAATCGGAAACGGACTAGGTCTTTTTCAGGGAGCCTTAAAAAAAATTACCGCTTTTTTTGCTCAAAGGGATTTCATAGTCATCATTTCATAATTATCTGCTGACATATTGATGAAGTGGTGTGTGTTTCTCACACCATCTGTACCCAGCCACCATCCAGAAGGAAGAACCGTACTATGATTGAATCGATGAATCTGGTGATCCTGATTGCATCGGTTCTGGTTGTTGTCGCGGTTTTCACAAGCCTCGTCAGTTTCCGTGTCGGGGCGCCTTTGTTGTTGGTGTTTCTGTTTGTCGGGCTGGCTGCCGGTGAAGATGGCGTTGGCGGTATCATGTTTGATAACGCGCCGCTGGCCTACTTTATCGGTTCCATCGCCCTTGCCCTGATCCTGTTTGACAGCGGCTTTGAAACCCAGATTCGAACGTTAAAAATCGCCGCCGGACCATCGCTTATCCTTGCCACTTTCGGGGTTCTGATCACTACGGGGGTGATCGGGGCTGTGACATGGCTTGTGTTGGATGTGCCCTGGCTGATTGCCCTTTTATTTGGCGCGATTGTCAGTTCGACCGATGCGGCGGCGGTGTTTTTCCTGTTACGGGTGGGCGGGATCAATCTGCGTGATCGTACGCGCAGCACGCTTGAAGTCGAATCTGGGTCGAACGACCCGATGGCTGTTTTCCTGACGATTTCGCTGGTCGAACTGATTGTTCTGGGCGGTGGGGAAAATATCGCGTTCGAGCTGCTTCAACGCTTTATCCTGCAAATCGGTCTGGGTGCGGTTTTTGGTCTGGCCGGTGGTTATGCGCTGGTTTGGATGATCAATCGGGTTAAGCTTGAACCGGGTTTGGTGCCGATCATTACCATGGCCTGCGCGCTCAGTTTGTTTGGCGCGACCAGTATTCTGGGCGGTAGTGGCTTTTTGGCGGTCTATGTCGCCGGTCTGTTTGCCGGTAACAGTAAAATGAAAATGAGCGTCGGTGTCCGGCGCTTCCAGCATGTCACCACATGGCTTGCCCAGATTGCGATGTTTGTCACCCTTGGCCTTCTGGCAACCCCGTCGGAATTTGGCGCGGTCATGCTTCCTGGCGTCATTCTGGCACTGGTGTTGGTGTTTGTCGCCCGCCCGGTCGCGGTTTGGCTGTGTCTGATGTTCTTTAATTTCTCGCGCAATGATACGGCGTTTATTTCATGGGTTGGTTTGCGCGGGGCTGTCTCGATCCTGCTTGCAATCGTTCCGATGGTTGAAGGCATTCCCGAAGGGCAGTTATTGTTTAACACGGCCTTTATCGTCGTGATTACGTCCCTTTTATTGCAGGGTTGGACCATCCGGCGGGTGGCGAAATGGTTGGGTATTATCGTGCCGTCCCGGCATGGGCCGGTGGACCGTATTGATCTTGAATTGCCGGGCAATGCCAATCAGGAAATTGTTGTCTATCGCGTTCATGAAGCCAGTGCCGTTGCCACCGGTCAGCGTATTCCACGATGGGCACGGCCCAGCCTGATCCTGCGCGGCGGCAAATCGCTCCGCCCGCATAGTGCCGGCCCTGTTCAAGGTGGCGATCAGGTTTATATCATCACCCCGCCGCGCCATGTCGAACTGCTTGATCAGTTGTTCGCCGGTCCGGCCGAAGGTGCCAATGACGTTGATCTGTTCGGGGATTTCAGCTTCCCGCCAGATACGCGGGTTGTTGATATTGCGCGACTTTACGGATTTTCGGTCCGGGATGGGGATGAAGACCTGACCGTTGCCGATATCCTTGAACGTGACCTTCCTGGCGATGTCGAACTTGGCGATCGCATGGCCTATGGCATGGTCGAACTGATTGTCCGTCGGACTGATGATGAACATGGCGTGATTGAAGTCGGGCTTGCGGTTGAACAACAAAAAGCCAAACCCAAACGCCGTATCCCGATCTTCCAGTCCCGTTCCGAATTGCTTGAAATCTGGAAAGACTGGCAAAAGCGCAAACGCGACGAGAAAAATGCTGCTTTGCGCGTCGAACGCTCCGCACCGGTTGAAGAACTGACCGATGAAACAGGCACTGATTCGGGTTCCGATATTGAAGCAGAATCATCAGAAAAAAGCCTGCCGGATACGGATAATACACCGGACAAAACCAGATAATCCTTAGGGCTGGCTTATTGCCGCGACCAAGGACAGTTTTCATACATTAAATTGACGCCTTTGGATTAGCCCAGCTAATGCCGGGATCAAAAATGCTGGTTTGGTAACGTTCCCGAATTGCCTTAAATTGCCGCTTCAGTTTTTGACGGAGTGCCTTGGGCATGTTGGGTTTATATACAGCAGTTGTTGTAATCTGGGGATCGACCTGGATTGCCATTCAGTATCAGCTTTCGGTCGCCCCCGAAGTCGCTGTTGCCTACCGTTTCGCCCTTGCCACGCTCATTTTGCTGGCATGGTGCTTTGCCCGGCGGTTGCCGATGCGGTTCTCCCTGCGTGATCATTTCTTTATGGCCGTCCTTGGGATCTGCCTTTTCTCGCTGAACTATGTTCTGATTTATGTCGCCAGCACCCATCTGACATCCGGCCTGTTGGCGGTGGTGTTTTCAACCATCGTCATCATGAACATGATTAATGGCGCGATCTTTTTCCACCGTCGGCCCGAAACACGGACTTTGATCGGTGCGACGATCGGTTTGTCGGGCATTGCCATGGTCTTTGCCAATGATCTTGCCGCCTTTGATCTGACCACCGGGGGCAGCATCGGGCTTCTGGTGTCCTTGGCAGGCAGTTACATCGCATCCCTTGGCAATATGGCATCGGCCCGCAATCAGGGGCGCGGCATTCCGGTCATGCAGGCCAATGCTTATGGCATGCTTTATGGATCGGTTTTGCTGTTTGCCTATATCGGTCTGGCCGGTATTCCGCTGACCTTTGATACAAGTCCGCCCTTCCTGATGGCCTTGGTCTATCTGTCGCTGTTTGGCTCGGTACTGGCGTTCGGCTTTTACCTGACCTTGCTTGGTAAAATCGGCCCGGACCGCGCGGCCTATAGTTCGGTGATGTTTCCGGTTGTTGCCTTGTTGCTCTCGACATGGTTTGAAGATTTCCATTGGACCAGCAACATCATCTGGGGTGTTGGCCTGACATTGATTGGCAATGTGGTTATCCTGACCAAGCGCGTGCCAAAACCTGCTGCCAAGGTGTTGGAACAGGTTGCCGCGATACCGCCGACTATCAAACCCTAGCTCCAGATAACGTCACAAGGGAGATCGCAGATGAACAGCGTCGCCTATTTCGAACGCTTGGCCCGCTATAACCGTTGGGCAAACGGGCATGTCTATGATGCGTGTGCGACACTTTCCCAACGCGATCTTGATGCGCCGCGCACGGCCTTTTTCCCGTCCATCACCGCAACCTTGAACCATCTTCTGGTCGCAGATAGCATTTGGATGTCGCGTTTGCTCGGCGCACCGATCTCGATGCCGCTTGATACGGTTCTGTTTGCGAAATTTGATGACTTGCGCGCCGCCCGGATGACGCAGGATCAGGCCATCATTGATTTCACATCTACCTTAACCCCGGATGTCATCGCATCGGATTTGACCTATCAGTCGGTCACGGCGGGGGCCTATACCATGCCGCGTGATCTGGTGCTGGGGCATATGTTCAACCATCAAACCCATCATCGCGGGCAACTGTCCAACATGATCCTCGAAGCCGGGGCCAAACCGCTTGAAATCGATCTGATCTATTACGGGCGCGATCATCTGTGATGTTTGATCTTCTTGTGCATTACACGCCGTTTTTGATTGCGGCCTTTTTGCTCAATATCTCGCCGGGGCCTGATATGGCTTATATCGTCGGGCAAACCGCCGTTCATGGCCGCAAAATCGGGCTGTTTTCAACCATTGGTGTGGTTTCCGGCGCGTTTGTCCATGTGGTGGCGGCTGCCCTTGGCCTGTCGGCAATTCTGGCAACTTCGGCACTGGCCTTTGCCATTGTCAAATGGGTCGGGGTTGTCTATCTGGTCTGGCTGGGCATTGGCGCAATCCGCGCCAGCTTTGCCAAAAAGCACACAGGTTCCGACACCAAAGATCTACCGCATAACACAGCCCTTTCGCCCAGAAACGCCACGGCCTTTCAGGCATGGCGACAAGGGGTGATGATTGATGTCCTTAATCCCAAGGTCGCGATCTTTTTCATGGCCTTTCTGCCGCAATTCGTTGATCCCGCACAAGGGCACGGGGCGGTGCAATTCCTGATTTTGGGATCGATGGTCAATCTGATCGGGTTGGTGGTGGAAAGCACCATTGTCCTTCTGGTCGCTGCCGCCGCCGTGCGGATCAAAGGCCACAACAAGCTTGGCGCATGGCTGCAACGTGCCTTGGGCGCAATGTTTGTTGCCCTTGGTGCCCGTCTGGCCATAAGCCAGCAATAGGCACCTTATTTCGCGGCTTTTGATTTCCGTGCCAGATGCGCAACAAGCGCTTGCGACAGCGGTGCAGCACTTAATCCGTGCGCCACAACACTGATACAGACAATCATGACAACCGCGGCATAAATCGCTTCATGCCCGGTCGGATCAATCATGGTCGCCATGATCAGAAGATAAATGATCGATGCGATCCCGCGCGGCCCGAACCAGCCGATATAAAGCTTTTCGGCAAGGGAATAAGGACTGCCAATCATGCAGATCCAGACGCAAACCGGGCGCAAAACCACAAGGCTGGCGATCGAGAAGACAAGCATCTCTGTCGTCCAAAGGCCATAAACCGCCGGCACGACAAGCAAGCCAAACGCAAAGAAGGTCAGCATGGTTAAAAGCTCGGCCTCGGCTTCGCCAAAACTTTCAATCGCGTCCCGGACCTTCGTACTAGAAATGTTGAGGGCCATGCCCCCGGCAAAGGCCGCGACAAAGCCATTGCCGCCCAGCTTTTCCGACAGGAAGAAAATCAAAAGGGCGGCGAAAATGCCCAAAAGCCGTTCGAACCGGTCCAGAATGGTCTTGCGCGTCACGGCATGATTGACCAGCAACCCAATGCCCAACCCGGCGGCAATACCCACCCCGGCACCGACGGAAATTTCAAGAATGGCTTCGGTGACCCAGTTATTGGGCCCTTCACCGACCAGTTCGGCTTCAAGCAAGATGGCGGTGGTAAAGACCGGCAGGACCAACCCGTCATTCAGGCCGCTTTCGATATTAATGCCCTGACGTACCGGGGTAGGGACCTGTTTGTTTTCAAGCACCGGACGGCCAAGGGCGGCATCGGTCGGGCTGACAATCAGGGCCAGTATAAGCGCGGGCAACATCCCGATTGTTGCATCAAGCCCCATGATAAAGGCCCATGTCACCCCGATGGTCAGCGGCAAGCCGACCAAAAGAAGCCGATTGGCAAGGCGCCGTGCGGGGCCTTCTTTGCGGTAATCAAGAACCGCAGCATCCAGAAACAGAATGATCGCCAGGGTCATTTCGGCAAAGCCGGTGGCGAATTCCAGCTTCCCTGAAAGTGGCGCCATCGGCGCTTCATGCCAGATGCCAAGTGGCACGGCAATCACGCCACCGGCCATAACCATGATCATGGGGGATGAAATGCTGCGCCGTTGCAACCGCTGGGACTGCAACCCGTAAACAAGCCCGGACCCCAGAAACAGAATGATCACCCACTCGAACATGGTACTGCCTGACTTAGCTGCCTAACTTATTGGTTCATCTGGTAATCTTGCCTGATTTTGCGCAAAACACCAAACTTGTTTGCCAAGCAGGCGTGATCAGCTCGTGTCCTCAGGTGGTGTGTTCAGGCGGTCGCGCGTTGAAGGACATCAAGCCCTTCCTGATGGCACCGCTTATCGCCACTGGCAATCACCAGATCACCACTATGGATCGTAAGGTCCTTGCCATCCCAATCAGTAATCACACCCCCGGCCCCTTCAATCACCGGCACGGCGGCACAGAAATCATAGGGCTGTAAGTTCGATTCGATCAAAACATCACCAAACCCCAACGCGATCAGGCCATAGCCATAAGAATCAATGCCGTAAACCGGCTGACGGGCGGCCTGAAACGCCGCCTCGTATCCGGCAATTGCCTTTCTCTCAACGAAAAGATCCGGCCCCGTCGTGAAAATGGTGGCATCTTTCAGATGCGGGCATTCACGTGCTGAAATCGGTTTGTCGTTTAAGGTTGTTGCCTGCCCGCTGACCCCGATCCAGCGTTCATCCAAAATCGCCTGATCGATCACGCCCAGAACCGGCTTGCCGTTCTGACACAGCGCAATCAGGGTGTTAAAGCTGGGTTTGCCGGTAATGAACGACTTGGTGCCATCAATCGGGTCAAGCACCCAGACAAATTCGGCATCAAGGTTTTCCGGTCCGTATTCTTCGCCCAGAATGCCATGACCGGGCAGTTCGGTATTGATCAGATCGCGCATGGTGCGCTCGATCGCCCGGTCGGCATCGGTCACAAGGCTTGAATCCCCCTTGACGTCAATTTCCACCGGCTTGCGGTAATAGCTTTGCAAAACAGGGCGGGCCGCATCGGCAAGCTTGTGGGCCATGGCAAGAAACGGGTGGCTGTTGCGCATCGGGGCGACTCCGGTTTAGGGCAGGGGTATATATGCGTGGTCTTAGAGGTGGCCGATATCAGGCCATCGCGGCTTTGATGGTGACCAGAACATCCTGATGGCACCGTGCATCCCCGCTGGCGATTACATCCCCGGCACTTTCAATGCTTAAGGCTGTGCCGGACCAGTCGGTCATGACACCTCCGGCCCCTTCGACCACCGGCACAAGCGCGCAGAAATCATAGGCCTGAAGTCCGATCTCAACCACTGTGTCGGCAAGGCCAAGCGCGGTCAGGCCGTATGCATAGGCATCCACCCCATACATCGGCACCCGGCAATTTTTCGAAATCGCTTGATAGGCCTTGGCCGAATCGCCGCGAAACAGTTCCGGCGCAGTGGTAAAGAAGGTCGCACTTTTAAGGTCTTCGCAGTCACGTGCGCTGATCTCAGTGCCATTCATCGTGCTGGCCTGCCCCATCATGCCGACCCAGCGTTCATCGGTAATCGCCTGATCGATAATGCCAATGATCGGTTTTCCGTTATGGCAAAGCGCAATCAGGGTGGCAAAGCTTGGCTTGCCGGAAATGAACGATTTGGTGCCATCAATCGGATCAAGCACCCAGACAAATTCGGCATCGGTATTTTCACGGCCATATTCTTCGCCCAGAATCCCGTGGTCGGGCAATTCGGCATTCAGGATTTCGCGCATGGTGCGTTCAACTTCCCGGTCCGCAATGGTGACCGGGCTGTCATCTGCTTTCACGTCAACCGCGACCGGGGTGCGGTAATATTTACGGACCACCGGGCGGGCGGCATCGGCCAGTTTGTGGGCGATTTCCAAAAAGTGGTCGAGATTTTCCATGAAAGCGCATCCCTGCAAGAATCTGATGGTGGGGCGCGGTGCATACCGCTTTGACAATTACTTTCGGCCGCAAAAACGACCATCAAAAGCAAACAGGGGACAGTTACCTGTCCCCTGTTAAAAATCAATGTCTGATCAGAAAAATCTGCTCAGCTAACTTTGGCTTACTGTGCGACAGCTTCGCCTTCAGCCGGTGCGGCTTCTTCGCCTTCAACCGGTGCAGCCGCATCTTCAGCAGGTTCTGCTGCTTCAATTGCTGCCGGATCCGGCAATGGAACCGGGTTGTCGGATTTGGTGTTAAGCCATGCAATGACAGCCGCACGTTCCGATGCCTTTTTCAGGCCACCGAAGCTCATTTTCGTGCCATCGATATAGCCGCGCGGGTTGTAAAGGAACTCGTTCAGCTCCTCAAAGCCCCAGGCACTGCCATGATTTGCCATGCCATCAGAATAGGAGAAATCGCCCTTATGCGCGAAATCAGCCCCGACGATGCCATACAGGTTCGGGCCGGTTTTATTCGGACCACCTTTTTCCACATCGTGGCAGGATGCGCATTTCTTAAAGGCTTTCTCGCCTTGGCCAAGATCGGCAGATGCCAACATGGCAAGAATCGGTTCTGGACCTGCCGGTGCGCTTGGTGCCGCAGCATCCGCATTTGCACCCGCCATCAGTTCCTCGGAGAAAGGATAAACCGGTGCTTCAAGTTCATCGGGATGAACCAGTGCGCTGCCGATCTTGCCGACAACCACTACCAGAAGCACGGCGCAAATCACTCCGGCTACGATCTTGTTGATTTCCATCGTGTTCATGACGGGACCCCGTTACAGCCTAATCACTCTCAGGTTTCTCATTTTTAGGGCCTGAACCCTAAATTTTCACTCAGCTTACCCCTAGGCCCCCCTGGCAATCCTCGTAAATGAGAAACACACTTGTAACCGCAGGCAAAACTGTTCGGTCGGAAACTATACGTTTCAGCGATTTGCATCAACCTTTCTTAAACACCAAGGCGAAAGCGGATGCTCTTGAACTTTAGTCTAGGTATATAAATCCTACCCTTTGTCAGGTTCTAAAAGCGATTCCGCCTTTCGCCATTCGCCAAAAACCGGCTAATGTCGCGCCAAATCATGCCTGTTGTTTTGCCATTGACCGTTTGGGTCACGCTTTGCGCAAGGTCAAACACAGGTAATTTGAGCCTGACCGGAGTTTTAAAATGTCGACGCCGCGCAATCCTGTTGTTGTAATTCCCGCTCGTATGGCCTCAACCCGCCTGCCGAACAAGCCATTGGCCGATATTTGCGGCATGCCAATGATCGTTCAGGTCTGGCGTCGTGCGCTTGAAGCCAAGATTGGCCCGGTTCTGGTGGCCTGTGCCGAACAGGAAATTGCCGATGTCGTGACCGCGGCGGGGGGCATTGCGGTTCTGACCGATCCTGATCTGCCCAGCGGATCGGATCGGGTGCATCAGGCCCTGCAAACCTTTGACCCCGAAGGCAAATATGATGCGGTGGTCAATGTGCAGGGTGATCTACCCACCATTGATGCCGCCGACATCCGTGCGGTGTTTGACCCGCTTAGTGACCCGTTGGTCGATATCGCGACACTGGCTGCCGAAATCACACGCGCCGAAGAACGCGACAATCCCAATGTGGTCAAGGTCGTTGCCGCCTTTGGTACGGGCCGTGTGGCACGCGCGCTTTATTTCACCCGCGCAACCGCCCCGCATGGCGACGGGCCGCTATATCATCACATCGGTCTTTATACCTATCGGCGTGCTGCCCTTGATCGCTTTGTTGCCTTGCCGCCCGCCGAACTGGAACAGCGTGAAAAGCTTGAACAGTTGCGTGCCCTTGAAAACGGCATGGTCATTGCGGTCGCACTGGTCGATGGTGTGCCGCTGGGGGTTGATACCGTCGAAGACCTTGAACGCGCCCGGCTTGTCTTGGGCGCGTAATTAGGGTTTTCTATGCCAAATCCTAAAAGACTGTCGCTAAAACACTTTTGACTTATCAGGAAACAGACATATGACTGCGCAACAAAGGATCGCTTTTCAGGGAATGCACGGTGCCTATTCAGATCAAGCAGCCCGTCGTGCGTTTCCAGGTGCCATAACAGTACCGTGTCGGACCTTTGAAGGCGCCTTTAGTGCATTGGAAGAAGGCGATGTTGATCTGGCCGTGATCCCGATTGACAACACCCTTGCCGGACGTGTGGCCGATGTTCACCATATTCTGCCCGAATCGGGTGTGCATATCATTGGTGAAACCTTCCTGCGGATTAACCACGCACTGGTCGCTGTGCCCGGTACCAAGATCGAAGACATCAAAGAAATCCACAGCCACGTTCACGCCCTTGGCCAATGCCGCAAATTGCGCAAGGAACTGGGTGTCCATACGGTTGTCGGTCCCGATACGGCTGGCTGTGCTAAAGAAGTCGCTGATCGCGGTGATAAATCAATTGCCGCCATCGCACCGGTCCTGGCCGCCGAGATTTATGGTCTTGATATCTTGCGCACCGAAGTCGAAGACGCCGCGCATAACACGACGCGCTTTATCATTCTGGCCCGCGATCCGCTGAATATTGCCAATGACGGAACGCCGGTTGTGACAAGCTTTGTCTTCCGTGTGCGCAACGTCGCAGCCGCCCTTTATAAGGCGCTGGGCGGGTTTGCCACCAATGGCATCAATATGACCAAGCTTGAAAGCTATATGGTCGAAGGCCATTTCACCGCGACCCAGTTCTTTGCCGAGGTCGAAGCCCACCCCGAACAGCTTGGCCTGCGCCACGCGCTCGAAGAATTGCAATTCTTCTCCCACGAAGTCCGCATTCTCGGGGTTTATCCAGCACATTCCTTCCGCCGGGAAAACGATCTTCCGGCGGAATAGGTCAACCAGAACGAGTTACTCTTTCGAAGGTGATTGATTGTGGATGCGCCATTTTAACATCCATTGGCGCACCTGATGGCAGGCCGCAGGGTTTTTGCCGTCCCGGGGACTGACCAGATAAAAGTCGCGTGTGCCGCGCAGAACATGGTCAAACGGTTGCACCAGCCGTCCGGCGGCCAAATCCTGTTCAACAAGAAAACGGCTGGCCAAGGCAATGCCTTGCCCCGACAGGGCCGCATCAATCGCAAGTGCTGTCTGGTTCAACCGCACATTCTTTGCCGGGTCGGGGATTTCATGTCCAAACACGGTTTTCAGATATTCCGGCCACAGATTGTGCGAGTCGTGAATAAGAACCAGCCGATCAAGATCGCCAATTTCTAGCCGGTCGGGGAAATCGGCCAGAAGCCCCGGACTGCAAATCGCCACAATATCCTGTTTGAACAGCAGATCGGCTAGAAGCCCGGCGGCAAAAGACGTACCGGTTTGGCGCACCACCAGATCCACCCCGTCAGAATGAAAGTTTGATGCCTTTTCTGTCGCAACAATCCGCAGTTCAATTTGCGGGTTTTCAGCCGTGAAATCCGGCAGGCGCGGGATCAGCCATTTTGCAGCGAATGTTGGCGTGACGCTGATGGTCAGATGGGTTGATTGGGGCTGCAGCGTTTGGGTGGCGTTGCGGATAATCTCAAAGGCACGGCTGATTTCCGCATGAAAGCGCTGGCCGTTCTCTGTTAGGGCCACACCGCGCGGCAAACGATCCAGAAGGGTCAACCCCAAATAAGCTTCCAGACCACGCACATGCTGGGCGACCGCCCCTTGTGTGACGCCAAGTTCTTCGGCCGCAATCCTGAAATTAAGATGCCGACCGGCCGCATCGAATGCGCGCAGGCTGTTTAACGGCGGAATTTGGCTGTCTGTTTTCTTCATCGAATAGTTTTTCTACACTCTCATCGCTGCAAATCTGGTTGGTGTCGCTGGCCTGAAGCGCATAAATTCTACAGTATCAAAGTTCATCAATACGACAATAAAGCAAATGCAAAGAGTCGTAATGATTCGTAAGATCTCGTAAGGAGCCGTTATGACAATAGAAAAAGTAGCACTGATTACAGCAGGTGGCAGCGGCATGGGCGCTGATGCAGCCCGCAAACTGGCCGCGGATGGCTATAAAATTGCCATCCTGTCATCTTCGGGCAAGGGCGAAGCGCTGGCCGCAGAGCTTGGCGGTATTGGTGTGACGGGCTCAAACCAGTCAAACGATGACCTTCAGCGTCTGGTCGATCTTGCGATGGAAAAATGGGGCCGTGTCGATGTGTTGGTGAATTCCGCCGGGCATGGGCCGCGCAAACCGGTTTTGGAACTGACCGATGACGATTGGCATGCCGGCATGGATGTTTATTTCCTCAATGCGGTGCGTCCAACCCGGATGGTCACCCCGATCATGCAAAAGCAAGGTGGGGGCGTCATTATCAATATCTCGACCTTTGCCGCGTTTGAACCTGATCCGGTTTTCCCGACTTCGGGCGTTTTCCGCGCCGGGCTTGCGGCCTTTACCAAATTGTTTGCCGATAAATATGCGCCTGAAAACATTCGCATGAACAATGTTTTGCCGGGCTTTATCGACAGTTTGCCCGAAACCGATGAACGACGTGATCGGGTGCCGATGGGGCGCTATGGCAAAAGCGAAGAAATTGCTGCGACCATCGCGTTTCTTGCTTCTGACGGGGCAGGCTACATCACCGGGCAAAATATCCGGGTCGATGGTGGCATTACCCGCTCGGTGTGATCGGCAGGTTTGATCGCGAATAGTTACAGGCAATGCCGTCCATTTGGCATTGTCTGTTTTGATGTGATGTCTTCTCTTATATGTCTTCTCCTATCTGGCCAGTTTAACGAGCAGTGCCCTTAAAATGAAAACGATTGCCTATTTTGCCTTTGTCTTGCTCGGTGTCATTTGGGGAAGCAACTTCATCTTCATGAAATGGGCGGCGGATTATATTACGCCGCAACAGGTCGCCTTTTTGCGCGTGGTTTTTGGCTTTGTGCCCTTGCTTATTTTTGCTGTGATACGTGGCGAAATTCGCATCCGCGATATGCGTTATATCCATCATTTTGTGGTGATGGCATTTTTGGCGACCGCAATTTACTATTTTGCCTTTGCCAAGGGGGCTGCTCTTTTACTGTCGAGTGTTGCCGGAATGCTCAGTGGGGCGATTCCGCTTTTCACCTTTGTAACTGCCCTGCTGTTTCTGCGCGAAGAACGACCGACACCCAAATCGCTCATCGGGGTGGCTTTGGGCTTTGCCGGGGTTGTGCTGATTGCCCGCCCTTGGCAGCTTGATGGTGCGCAGATGGCGGATGGCGGGGTCAGTCTGGTCGGGACGGCTTACATGGTTGGTGGCGCATTAAGTGTCGGCTGTTCATTTGTCTATGCGCGCAAATTCATAACGCCGCTTAAACTTTCTGCGGTGTCTCTGTCGACCTATCAGATCGGTATCGCGACGGCGATCTTTGCCATTGCCACGGATTATACAAATATCGATGCGGTGTTTTCCGATCCGAAAACCGCCTTGGGCCTTGTGGTCGGACTTGGCATTCTCGGTACAGGCCTAGCTTATATCCTGTATTATTTCATTGTTGCGAATCTGGGGGCTATGGCTGCGTCCGGGGTGACCTATCTGCCACCGCTGGTGGCAATGGCTGTGGGGATCATTTTGGTCGGGGAACCGTTGGCATCGCTTGATGTTGTCGCCATGATGGCAATTCTGATCGGGGTTTTTCTGCAACAAACAGGCAAGCGAATTATTCCGGTCACAAAAGAAATATCTGAAAACAAGGCGGCCTGATTCTGTTGCGATGGCAAGTTATCTGATGTTGGGGTTGCAGTGAGTTTACTACAAAGACAGCCCGGACATTAAAATGTCCGGGCTGTCTTTTTCTGCGTGGTTTGAAAGCTTTTTAGCTTTCCGACTGTTTGATCAGATCGCCAGAGAATCGTGCAATGATCTGGGTCAGTTCGTTCGAACGGCTTGAAAGCTCTTCGGATGCCGATTTCAGTTCGGCGGCATCTTTGGTCGTCCCTTGCGCGTTCTTCATGGTTTCATCGATGCTATAGGAAATCTGCTTCACGCCATCCGCACTGCGGTTTGCGTTGCCTGAAATTTCCTGTGTCGCGGCACCCTGTTCCTCAATCGCGGCGGCAATTGCGGTCGAAGCCCCCCGAACCTGTTCGATGGTTTCCGAAACCCGCGAAATCCCGGTAACAGCCCGTTCAGTACCATCAACGATGTCGTTGATCTGGGCTGCGATCTCGTCGGTTGCCTTTGCTGTCTGTGTCGCAAGGTTTTTGACCTCGTTTGCGACAACGGCAAAGCCCTTACCGGCTTCGCCCGCACGCGCAGCTTCGATGGTCGCGTTCAGGGCCAAAAGGTTGGTCTGACCGGCAATATCATTGATCAAGCCAATGATTTCTTTGATCTTTTCAACCGTGTTGGACAGACCGGCAACGTCGTTTGACGCACTCTGGCTTTCATCGGTTGCGCGTTCAACCGTGTTCGACATCTGGGAAATCTGCATGTTGATTTCCGTGATCGAAGATGAAAGTTCCTCGGTCGCGGCAGCAACCGCATCGACATTCTGCGAAACTTCCCCCGCAGCAGACGCAACCTGTTGGCTTTGCCCTAAAATACCGTCGGCATTATGCGCCATGCTGTTGGCAAGGTCGCCACTGCGTTGAACCGAACGATCCACCGCACCGGCAATGCCACCAACTTCGGTTTTAAGTTTTTCGGCAATGGACCGGATATTCGCACGGCGTTCCTGTTCGCTTTTCTGTTTTTGGCTGGCTGCATCAGATTCAAGCTGCTGGGCCTGTGCGGACTTGTCGCGCAGCGCCTGAACACCCGCGCTCATGTCGCCGATCTCGATGAAACGCGATTGCGTTTCGACCGGAGCCTTGTAATCGCCATCTGCAATGGTGCGAATGCTGCTGTTCAGGCCCACGATGCTTTGTGTGATCCGGGTGCCGACGATCCATGACAAAATACCGGCAATCGCGATGGCAATGATCGAAATGATCGCGATGTTTTGCATCACACTGACAAATTCGGATTGAACGTCATCCATATAGACGCCCGCACCAAGCGCCCAGTTCCATTCCTTGATCGGGCGCACATAAGCGGCCTTTTCAATCAGCCTGTCGCCTTCACCGGGTTTCTTGGTTTCATAGGTAATAATCCCGCCACCGGA
The DNA here is from genome assembly GCF_050516545.1 of Thalassospira lucentensis. GTDB lineage: Bacteria > Pseudomonadota > Alphaproteobacteria > Rhodospirillales > Thalassospiraceae > Thalassospira > Thalassospira lucentensis_C. The sequence continues at coordinate 4,175,427 of NZ_CP191544.1, forward strand.
CTTGGCCGTATCGACGATCATGTTTCGAACTTTGCTATCCGGATTACATTTGCCAACATCTCCAGGGCTTAACGGGTCAAGCACCATGCAATGGCTGTAATCGGTGGCATAAATGTAGTTTTCGCCGTCAAAGCGATACGCATTCAGAATGCCAAGAGCGGCTGCTTTGGCGTCAGCCTCGCTCATCTCGCCGGATTTAGTTTTGGCAATATAGGTGTCAACGATGGTGACAGCACCCTCGGTCAGATGCGAAATCTGCTCATACTTTCCATTTCGCAGGCTGGTTTGATAATTGAGTGCGACGGTAAAAATGATCGCAAGCAGCGTAAGTAGGCAAATCGCCGGGATCGAAAAAATCCCTGTCACAACACGAAACCGCATGTCCATCCCCTTGCTAAGCGTCTATCGTATCTGGATTATTGATCTATAATTATGCACGGGAAAGTTAATATCCGGAGATATAATTTAGCAACAAATGCGTTTTTGCATGGCTGCCCGGCGCGGTCTTTGATTGACATTGTTCAGGAGGCCCTGTATCACCCGGCTCATTCCTTCGCTTGCAAAGACAGAATCAGCTGTCAGGAACTGTATCAAAGGCGAGGAGGGTGGTTGCAGCGTGATGACGTTGTGACCTCACATCATTTGCCTCTCTTGCAGGGTCCGACGCAGTGGCTTCTTTGCCGCGTTACCGGTCATGACTGCGTTTGAGCAGGCACAACAGGCGTTAACATGTCGCCGACCGGATAACGAAGGACTTTCCTTTATGACGAATTTTGAAGGGCTCAACCTCATCGAGCCCCTGCTGCGCAATGTTGAAGCTTCTGGTTTCTCGGCGCCGACTGAAATCCAGGCCGCCACGATTCCAGCACTTCTCGAAGGGCGTGACCTTATGGGTATCTCCCATACGGGTGGCGGTAAAACCGCTGCATTCTGCCTGCCATTGCTGCAGCGTCTTGCTGAAAATCCGCAGCGTCCAAAACCGGGTCAGCCGCGCGCAGTCATTCTTGCGCCGACCCGCGAACTGGCAACCCAGATCGGCCAGTGCCTGCGTGATTTCAAAAAAGGCATCCGCCTTTTCTCATCTGTTGTTTTTGGTGGTTCCCCGATGGGCCCGCAGATTCAGGAACTGCGCCGTGGCGTTGATATCCTGGTTGCGACCCCGGGTCGTCTGCTTGACCATATGTCGCGTAATACGATTCGTTTCGACGATGTCGAAGTCTTCATCCTTGATGAAGCCGACCGTATGCTTGACATGGGCTTCTCCGAAGACGTTCTGACCGTTGCTGACCAATTGCCGCACAAACATCAGACCGTGATGTTCTCGGCAACCATGCCAGCAGAAGTCAAACATCTGACCGACCGCCTTCTGCGTGATCCGGTTAAAGTTGAAACCGCACCGCAGGCAAGTGTGACCGAGCGTGTGACCCAGGTTGGTATGTTCGTGAAACGTCACGACAAAACCAAGCTTCTGGTTCAGATTCTCAAACGTGATGATACCGAACGCGTTCTGGTCTTCACCAAAACCAAAGCAGATGCTGACGAACTGTCGTTCCAGCTGCGCGATGAAGGCATTGATAGCGATGCGATCCATGGTGATAAGCAGCAGCGCATTCGTCAGAAAATCCTGCGGAACTTCCGTAATGGTCAGTTCCCGGTTCTGATCGCAACCGATGTTGCGGCCCGTGGTATTGACGTTCCGGGTATTACCCACGTTGTGAACTACGATCTGCCGCAAGACGCGGACAGCTATGTTCACCGTATCGGTCGTACCGGTCGTGGTTCTGCCGAAGGCACGGCGATTGCGTTCTGTGAACCGCGCGACATTCGCCTGCTTCGCAACATTGAACGCCTGATCAAACAGGACATTGCAATCGACGAAAACCATGAATTCCATGCAACCCCTCCGGCACGTTCAAGTGGCGGCGGCGGCGGTGGTCGTGATGGCGGTCGTGGCCGTGGTGGCTTCGGCGGTGGTCGTGGCTTCGGCGGCGGCGGTGGCGGTCGTGACGGTGGTCGCGGTGGCTTTGGCGGCGGTCGCGATGGCGGTCGTGGTCGTGGCGGCTTTGGCGGCGGTCGTGATGGTGCCCGTGACGGCGCTCGCGGTGGCTTTGCTGGCGGTCGTGATGCCGGTCGTGGCGAAGGCGAACGCGCAGCACGTGGTTTCGGCGGCCGTGATGGTGGTCGTGACGGTGCGCCTCGCGAAGGTGCCCGTGATGGTGCACGTCGTGATTTTGGCGATCGTCCGCGTCGTGATGGCGGTGATTTCCGCGCTGATCGCAAACCACGTTTCGACAATGATGACCGCGCTCCGCGTGGGGATCGTGAAGATCGCAATGGCGGTCGCGGTGGTAACTTCCGCCCGCGTGGCGAAGGTGGCCAGCGTGATGGCGCACAGCGTGATGCCGGTGCTGGTCGTGATGGTGGTGCTGGTCGTTTTGCTGACAAGCCACGTGGCGAACGTGCAGGTGCTGGTGGTCGTGGCGGTAACTTCCGCGGCCGTGATGGCGCTGGTTCCGGTCGTGATGGCGGCCGCGATGGCGCACGTCGTGACTTTGGTGACCGTCCAAACCGTTCTTCCGAAGGACGTGGCGGTGCCCAGGGCATGAAACGTCGCTCTGCATAATCGCTTTTGCGATATGGTCTGACGGGTTTCGCACCTGATAGACTGTCAAAGATTTTCAAAGGATCGGCTGGAAACAGCCGGTCCTTTTTTTATTCGGGGTTTGAAGTACTTAAGCCCGGAGTCAAAAAATCGGTTGTTCCTATCCTTTGGGGTGAATTTCCCCTACGATGACCCCATATAAAGGTGTAGTGTTTTTTGTGCGATATCGACCAGAGGCTATAGACGGAAAGCGAGTATTCCGAATGAAGTCAAGGATCGTATCCCTCGGGATGACCTTGGGGATCATGGCCAGTTCCGCGCTTGGCGCGAATATGGCGTCCGCCGCTGAGGGCGTAGAAGATTTTGTCATGACAGCCGATGGCCGTCGCGATTGCACGCATCTTGTTGCCTCGGGCAATCCCGACTATCCGCCGTATTTATGGATTTCAAAAGATGGCCACACCCTTGAAGGGGCGGCGACACAATTCATCAAACGTGTTGGCGAACTTTCAGGTATCAAGATCGAGGTGGTTCATTCAGGTAGTTGGGGTCGCGTGCAACAGCATATGCGCGACGGCACGATTGATCTGATTGCCGGTGCCTTTCTGACCATGCCGCGTCTCGACTATATGGATTATTTCTATCCGGCGTTTCAGGGCACGCGCACAGTGATCTGGACCCGCGACAATCTTGATCTTGGCTACAAACAATGGTCAGATTTGGTCGGGGTTGAAGGCCTGACCGTGATCAATAACAGCTTCGGGCAAAACTTTGATACCTATGCCCGTGACAACCTGACCATCCGCGAAGTGCCCAGCCTTGAACAGGGGCTTAAAATGCTGGCCCTTAATCGCGGTGAATACCTGATCTACGAAGAATTCCCCGGCAAGGCCTATGCCGCGCGCGAACATATCAAAAATATCCGCAGCTACCCTATCCCGGTCAGCACGGAAAATCTGTATCTGACCATGTCGCACCAATCAGCCTGCAATACCGGTGAGCTGCGCGGGCGTATTTCAAAGGCAGTGTTTGAACTGGTTTCTGACGGCGTGATGAGCGAATTGCTTGAAGCCAGCATCCGTGAATGGGGCGAAATCACCAATTAGGGGGCAGAGCCAGCAACGCGTGGGTAGAAACCACCAACGGGCAGACTGATCCCTTAAATCAGGTGCTGACCGATCAACCAGCGAACTGAGGCGGGTTCTCTCAGGCAGATCCAACCGGCCTGCGGACTAAGACGGGCAACGCATGGGCCGATCCAAGCAGCCCGCGGACTGAGGCGCGCGACTCTCAGACGGATCCAATCAATCGGCGGGCTGAACCCATGAAAATAGTCACATGGTGTGCATCCTTGCGATGGTCAAGACCGCTGCTACGCCGCCAATTTCACCCTGTTTCGAAAGTCTGTGCGCATGTTCTGACCTGGGGTGCTTCGGCGGTGCATATAAAGTGGTAGAGCTATGCTGATTTAATTTGACGTTAACGTTAACGTTAACTACAAGGGAGTCGCGTCATATCCCGGTATGTCCCGCAACGGGCATGCCGCTTTAATGTCAGGACCGCGACATGGCTCAATTTGAACCCGAAAACCCCGATTTTGATGCCGAAGTGCGACGTCGCTTTGCGCAGCAGCCCTATAATCTGTCAATCGGGGCCAGCATTGCCGATGTCAAACCGGGCCGGGTCGAAGTCATCATACCAACCCGTTCTGATCTGGTTCAGCATAATGGCTATTTCCATGGCGGGCTGATCGCGGGTCTTGCTGATATCGCCGGTGGATTTGCCGGCTGGAGTCTGGTCGCCCATGATCAGGGAATGCTGACCGTTGAATATAAACTCAACATCGTCGCACCCGGACAAGGGGATCAATTGCGCGGTGTCGGCGAGGTCGTTTCACGCGGACGTTCGATCATTGTGACCCGCATCGATGTCATTAGTATGAGAAATGAAATTCCGGTTTTATGCGCAACAGCACTTCAGACGCTCAAGGTGATGAAGCTGCCGCCGGAATTATTAGATCAAATTGTTTAATAATCCGCATTATTCATTTTTATTGAACAATTAAAACGCCCCGAAACACGCAAATCAGGCAGGAAAAACACCATGGCATTTTTCGAATTTCCCGGATTGAAATTTGATCTTGGCGAGACCGCAAACGCGATCCGCGAAACCGTTTCTTCCTTTGCCGAGGCGGAAATTGCCCCACGTGCTGCCGAGATCGATGAAAAGAATGAATTCCCCAACGATCTCTGGCGCAAATTCGGCGATCTTGGCCTTCTGGGCATGACCGTTTCCGAAGAAGATGGCGGGACCGGCCTTGGCTATCTTGAGCATGTCATCGCCATGGAAGAAATCAGCCGCGCTTCGGCCTCGGTCGCGCTGTCCTATGGTGCGCATTCCAATCTCTGCGTCAATCAGCTCAAACGTAACGGCAGCGCCGAACAAAAGGCAAAATACCTGCCCAAACTGATCAGCGGCGAGCATATCGGCGCCCTTGCCATGAGCGAGCCGGGGGCAGGATCAGACGTCGTTTCGATGAAGCTTCGTGCTGAGAAAAAAGGTGATCGTTACATCCTTAATGGCAATAAAATGTGGATCACCAACGGCCCGGATGCCGACACGCTGGTGGTCTATGCCAAAACCGATCTAAATGCCGGGGCCAAGGGCATTACGGCCTTTATCATTGAAAAGACGTTCAAGGGTTTCTCGACCGCGCAGAAGCTTGATAAGCTTGGCATGCGCGGATCAAACACCTGTGAATTGGTGTTCCAGGATTGCGAAGTTCCCGAAGAAAACATCCTTGGTCAGCTTAATGGCGGTGTCCGCGTTTTGATGAGCGGCCTTGACTATGAACGTGCGGTTCTGGCCGCTGGCCCAACCGGCATCATGCGCGCCTGTATGGATGTGGTTGTGCCCTATATTCATGAACGAAAACAGTTTGGTAAGGCGATTGGCGAGTTCCAGCTTATGCAGGGCAAGATCGCTGACATGTACACCACCATGAATGCCAGCCGTGCTTATGTTTATGAGGTTGCAAAGGCTTGTGATCGCGGCGAAACATCGCGAAAAGATGCTGCTGGTGTGATCTTGTATGCCGCGGAAAAAGCGACTTGGATGGCGCTTGAAGCGATTCAGACGCTGGGCGGAAATGGCTATATCAATGAATATCCAACCGGTCGTTTGCTGCGCGATGCCAAGCTTTATGAAATTGGTGCGGGGACCAGTGAAATCCGCCGCATGCTGATTGGCCGCGAACTGTTTGGCGAAACGGCTTAAGCCCCAAAATACAGGATAAATATCATGAGCACTTCCGATCCAATCGTTATCGTTTCCTGTGCGCGTACCGCTATGGGTGGGCTGCAGGGTGATTTCGCCCCTGTTACGGCTGCTGAACTTGGCGGTGTTGCGATTAAAGCTGCGCTAGAGCGCAGCGGTGTTTCTGCTGATGACATTGATGAAGTCATCATGGGCAACGTTTTGCCTGCAGGACAAGGCCAGGCACCTGCGCGTCAGGCGGCTTGGAATGCCGGTATCCCGCGTTCTGCCGGGGCAACCACGATTAATAAAATGTGCGGTTCTGGCATGAAGGCCGTCATGTTTGCCCATGATATTCTGGCTGCTGGGTCGGCCGATGTTATGGTGGTTGGTGGCATGGAAAGCATGACCAATGCACCGTTCCTTTTGCCCAAAATGCGGGGTGGCCACAAATATGGCCATGATGTTGTTTATGATCATATGGCGCTTGATGGCTTGGAAGATGCTTATGAAAAAGGTCGTTCCATGGGCACCTTTGCCGAGGCAACGGCAGAAAAATACGGCTTTACCCGCAAAGAGCAGGATGACTATGCGATTACGTCCCTAACCCGTGCGCAGAACGCCGCCACGGCAGGGCATTTTGCCGATGAAATCACCCCGGTTACCTATGCGACGCGCAAGGGCGAGGTGACGATCAATGCCGATGAGCAACCGCCAAAAGCCAAACCGGAAAAAATCCCGACCCTGCGTCCGGCCTTTGCCAAGGACGGCACGGTCACGGCTGCCCATTCTGCATCCATTTCCGACGGGGCGGCGGCCCTGGTGATGATGCGTGCATCCGAGGCAAAAAAACGTGGTCTTAAACCATTGGCTAAAATCGTTGGTCAGGCAACCCATGCGCAGGAACCGTGCTGGTTTACCACGGCCCCGATTGATGCCAGCAAAAAGGTTCTGGCCAAGGCTGGCTGGTCGGTTGGTGATGTTGACCTTTGGGAAATTAACGAAGCCTTTGCGGTTGTTGCTATGGCCGCGATCCGTGATCTTGAGCTTGACCACGGCAAGGTCAATGTCCATGGCGGTGCCTGTGCGCTGGGCCATCCGATTGGAGCAACTGGTGCGCGTTTGCTTGTGACTTTGATCCATGCGCTTAAAACCCATGGCGGGACCAAAGGCGTGGCGTCACTTTGCATTGGTGGCGGCGAAGCAACCGCTGTTGCGGTTGAGCTTGTGTGAACCTGTTTAAATCAGTTCCAAAAAGCCTGTAATCAGGGCTACCAACTTGTGCAAATTCGCCCTATTTTGTCGCCAGAGTGATTGACCAGAATAGGGGAATTCGCACGATGTCTAAACCAACCGTTGACCGGATGCTTGCCGGGTTCAAAAGTTTCAAGGCGATGTATTACGAACAGCGCCCGGAGCGTGTCGAAGATCTGGTCAATATGGGCCAGAAACCCGAGGTGCTTTTGATTGCCTGTTCGGATTCCCGTGTTGATCCGGCCATCCTGACCAATGCTGAACCGGGCGAGATGTTTGTTGTCCGTAACGTCGCCAATCTTGTCCCTCCCTATGAGCCTGATGAAAATTATCACGGTACATCGGCGGCGATTGAATTTGCGGTGCGTGATCTTAAGGTCAAGGATATCGTGATTTTGGGGCACTCGGCCTGTGGCGGCATTTCCGCACTGGTCGAACATGGCGAAGCCGGAAAGGTGCCGGATCGTGACTTTATTGGTGAATGGGTCAGCATGGCGAAATGCTGTTTGCACCATGGCCCGGATGTTGACGAGGTTTCACGCCAGTCGGTCGCCAATTCGCTGGGCAATCTGATGACGTTCCCGTTCATCAGCGAACGGATCGAAGCTGGGGACCTCAACCTACATGGGTGGTGGTACGGCATGAAAGAAGGCATTCTTTGGCAATATGACAGTGCCAAAGATGAGTTTGTTGAAGGGCTGTAAGCCCGGCTGAATGCTTGTTCTCTGATCGCATGGCTGGTACTGCGCCCGACTGGGAAAATGGAAGGGTAGTACCGTCATGCGGTTGGAAGAACATCAGATTATGGTGCGCGATACCGCGCGTGAGTTCGCCGAAAATGAACTCAAACCCAATGCCGCCAAATGGGACATTCACCATACCTTCCCGGCCGAAGCCATTGCCGGTCTGGGCGAACTTGGCTTTCTGGGCATGCTGGTTCCAGATGAATATGGCGGGGCGGGCATGGATCATGTGGCTTATGCCCTTGCACTCGAAGAAATTGCGGCCGGTGACGGGGCGACATCGACCATCATGTCGGTGCATAATTCGGTCGGTTGCATGCCGATCCTTAAATTTGGCACAGAAGACCAGAAACAAAAATTCCTTGTCCCCATGGCGCAGGGCGAAAAGATCGGTGCGTTCTGCCTGACCGAACCACAGGCCGGATCAGATGCCAGTGCGCTACGCACCCGTGCGGTGCGCGATGGTGATCACTGGATCCTGAACGGGTCCAAGCAATTCATCACATCGGGCAGCGAGGGCGATATTGCCATCGTCTTTGCCGTCACCGACCCGGATGCGGGCAAGCGCGGGATATCGGCCTTTATCGTGCCAACCGACACACCGGGCTATGTCGTGTCACGGGTTGAGGAAAAGCTTGGTCAAAACGCATCTGATACCTGCCAGATCACCTTTGTTGAATGCCGGGTGCCAGATGAAAATATGCTTGGCGATGAAGGGCAGGGTTATAAAATCGCGCTGGCCAATCTTGAAGGCGGGCGGATTGGCATTGCCGCCCAATCGGTCGGCATGGCCCGTGCAGCGTTTGAAGCGGCCAAGGATTACGCCAATGAGCGTGAAACGTTCGGGAAAAAGATCATAGAACATCAGGCGGTGGCGTTTCGCCTTGCCGATATGGCAACCAAGATAGATGCCGCCCGGCTTTTGGTCCATCGCGCGGCAGAACTCCGCGATGACCATAAACCGTGTCTGACCGAGGCCTGCATGGCCAAGATGTTCGCATCTGAAATCGCCGAAGAAGTCTGCTCCGCCGCCATTCAGATCCATGGCGGGTACGGTTATCTCAAAGACTTCCCGGTGGAGCGCATTTACCGCGATGTTCGGGTCTGTCAGATTTACGAAGGCACATCGGACATTCAACGGATGGTGATTGCGCGGGCTCTAGCGGATTAGCGCCAGCTATCCTGATTCTTTGGCAGGTGATCATCAGGATCATAGGGTGCAATTCGGGTTGGTTCATGATCCGACCATTGCCACAGAACAAGGTTGATATTGTCCACCGCGGCGTCGGGGGCGAAGCTTTGTACCAGAATGCCGGGGATGCCCGATGTGATCAGGTCACGGGCAAGAGACCAGCTTTTGGGGACGGTTCCGCGCGCAATATCCAGTCGCCACGGATAGGTCAGATCATCGAGGCCGATGCCGAGTTGCCGCCGGGTTTGTACTGATGTCAGATCAAGAATGGCATCATATTCGACATCATAGCTACACAGGGTCAGCGGGCGGATTTTGGCGGCCATCCCCTGATTGGCCTCGATTACGGCCGTGGGGATATCAAGGGATGTATAGAGTGCCGGGGTTTGCGCAGGATTGAAGCGCCCGCCATAGCGTGCCGCCCCGGTTCCCGAAAGCGGATCGAACGCCCATTTCGGATTGTGAAACCGGTAAACGGTTTGGGCGAACGGACGGCAGAGCGACAGGGCCGGTGCCTGCGTTTGCGTCACGCATAGCCCCCGATGGCAATTTCATCAAGATAGTGCCGAACGGCATCCCCCATCCCGTCTTTGACAAGCTGTTCGGCGGTCATGCCACCAAATCCCGGCAGGGATTCGGAGCGATACCATGCCCATGCCTTGACCGGGGTTCCTGCCCACGGCAGGACGCGGTTAAGGATTTCGACAACCTCGCGCAGGCGCGACTGGGTTTTCGGGCTGTTTTGCCGGATGGTTTTCGACAGCGCATCGCGTGACAGGCCAAGAGCCGGGGCGATGTCGAGTTTGCTCATTTTCAAAATGGCGACCAGTTGATCAGGCCGGACCATATCGTCATTTCCGAACACGTTCTCTAAAAAAGTGGTCGGATGACCGGAGGGGGGCGCATGTGGTTTGGTGATCGAGACCATAATGTTGCCTCGCAAAATATAGAAATTACGGTCATTATATGGGGCAAAGTGCGAAAGTTCAAGAATTCCCGTTATGGCAGTGTAAAGAGTGTCTGGTTGGTTGTCGGTGGTGGCGGGAAGCGATCAAGATAGCGTTCAGCACGCGGCAAGGCATTGTGAAGGAATTGCCCTGCCGCGCGCAGCCAGAGACCTTCGATCTTGCGGGAATCGGGCTCTGATATCAGGGTATGGCGCGGAAGCTCCTGAATATCGGCATCCCAGCCCGGCCAGCGTTGTCGGGCACGGCGAAAGCAATGGTCGATAAATTTCTGACGGTTGCTATAGCCGTGATAATCGAAAACCCAATCTCCGCCTGAGACAACGATGTGATTACCGGGAAGGCCATTTTTGGGATGGAACCAGATCGGGGTGAGGTTTCCAATTGCATCAAAGCGTTCGATGAACGCGTGGGCAAGGATATGACAGGCGCCACAGGCAAAGAATACGCGGTCAGGCAGGTTCCAGCGCATTACCGGGTCGCTCTTGCGATAGTTAGGGGTGCGGGGCTGATACATGCTTATGGTCCCTATCGCCCCGGTAGCAGGTCGTGTTTTTCCAAAAGTCGTCTGAATTGATGGTAATTCAGATCAAGCGCCTTGGCGGCTTCGGTCTGGTTGTTGGCGTTTTGACGCAGGGCGGTTTCAAGCAGTTTGATTTCAAATTCCGCAACCTGTGATTTGAAATCTGTTGTGCCGGTCGGGGCAGGTTCTTCGGGGCTGCCTGCTGTGATTGGTGGCGCATCACGTTCGGTTTCGGTCCAAATGCCTTCGAACGGGTCGAGGACGATATGGGCAAGCGGGGCTTCATCGTCTTCAGCCAGATAAAGGCTGCGTTCGACGGCATTGCGTAATTCGCGGACATTGCCGGGCCAGGAATGGCCAAGAAGTTGGCGCGCCGCTGTTGGGGTGAATCCGGCAAAGACCTGCCGCGACAGGCGTTTGGTCATTTCCAGCGCGAACTGTTCGGCAAGCGGTAAGATATCATCAGACCTTTGGCGCAGTGGCGGCACAGCGATCACGTCAAAGGCAAGCCGGTCGAGCAGGTCGGCGCGGAATTTCCCTGTTTTGGCCAGTTCGCGGAGGTTTTCATTTGTTACACCAATGACGCGGGCATCAACCTCGATCACCTCGGACCCGCCGACACGTTCAATCTCGCCATATTCGACAACGCGCAGAAGTTTTTCCTGCACCACCGGGCTGGCGGTGGCGATTTCATCGAGAATGATGGTGCCGCCATGCGCGCGTTCAAACCGGCCGATATGGCGTTTGGAGGCGCCGGTAAAAGCGCCTGCTTCATGACCGAACAGTTCGGTATCGAGCAAGGTTTCCGACAAGGCTGCGCAATTGACCTTCACCAGTGGCCCGCCCCAGCGGCGTGAGAGGTAATGCAGGCGTGATGAAATCAACTCCTTACCCGACCCGCGTTCGCCGATCACCAGACACGGGCGTTCAATCGGTGCCAGGCGTGAAACATGCTCAAGAGCGGCCAGAAAAACGGGGTCTTCGCCCAAAATAGGTTGCAAGTTGTCCATATCGCGAAAAACGATATCGAAAATCGCGAATACTGTCGCGATAAAAGTTAATCCTTAAAGAGTCAACTTTTCAAGCCATTGATTTTATTGGTTTTCAAAACTGGCACGGGATTTGAAATAGAGAGAACAGAATTTGTGCGTCCCCCGATTAATTAAGGAGATCAGACAATGGGCGTGTTTTCGCGTTTGTCAGATATCGTAAATGCCAACATCAACGTGCTTTTGGATCGTGCCGAAGATCCGGAGAAAATGGTCCGTTTGATGATCCAGGAAATGGAAGACACTCTGGTTGAAGTGCGTTCCGCCGCCGTCAAAGCGATTGCCGATAAAAAGGAAGTCGAACGGAAGCTTAAAAAGCTGCATGACGGTCAGGTCGAATGGGACACCAAGGCAGAGTTTGCTGTGTCCAAGGGCCGTGATGATCTTGCCAAAGGTGCGCTGATGGCGCGTCGTCGTCTGGCCGATCAAAGTGTTGTGCTTGAGCGCGAGCTTGAAGTCATTGAAGAAACACTTGGCAAGTTTGATGAAGACCTGAATAAGCTTCAGAACAAGCTGAATGAAGCCAAGGGCAAGCAACGTGCAGTCGAAATCCGCATGCAGACGGCTGAAAAGCGTGTCAAAATGCGTGAGAAGATTCATTCCGGTCAGATTGACGATGCGTTGCTGCGCTATGAAACCATGGAACGTCGCATTGACGAACTTGAAGCCAGTGCGGATTCCTGGGACCTTGGCCGCGGGCAGACCCTTGAAGATCAGTTCGAAGACCTTGAGGCAGAACTTGGGATCGAAGATGATCTTAAGGAGCTTAAAGCCCGCGTGAAGAAAGACGTGAAGAAAGATAAGTAATCAACCGGTTTGTGTGTTTTGGCGCGTGAGCCTGCAGAGGGAAGAAGTTGTCAGCCATGTGGGCGATTGCCATACCGCTTATTGTGTTCGTTGCCGTTGTCGGTCCGGTCTGGGTGGTGTTTTATTACATCACCGTCTGGAAACGGATGAAGGCAGAAGAACGCGCACAAAACCCCGCGCAGGCTGCCCGCGAACAAGAAGCGGTGGCCGGTTTGAAAAAACGGGCCGCGCGACTTGAATCCCGTGTTGAAACACTTGAACGCCTGTTAGATGCCGAGGTTGCCGAATGGAGGAACAGGATATGACTGCTCAGCAAGCAGCTGCCGGAGACGGTTTTGGCCGCAGTCACAAGAAACGCGCCCGTGGCGGATGCGGATTTTCAAAACGCGACCGTGACGGACAGAAATGTGATGGCGTGATCAGGCGCACCACGCAGGGAATCTCAGAAGCATTTGGTATCCCGCGCAAAGGTGTTCTGGTTGCCTTCATTCTGATCCTGATCTTCAGCTTCCCGGTCGGGGTTATGTTGTTCGGGTTGGCATGGGCCTATGTCCATCATCCGCACTGGTTTGATGGGCTGCGCGGTAAAATCCGTGGTGGTTCGGCCAGACGGTCAGCACCAAGCAGTGCATCTGGCAGCAAAGCCAAATCCGATGCGAGTGATGAACGCCCGACGGTGGGGGTTGATTACGAAGAATCCTGGATGGAAGACCTGCGCGATCAGTTCGACGATCTTGAACGCCGGACCGGTTCGATGGAGGGGTTTGTTGCCTCTGGCGATTATGGCGTCGCATCTGAATTGGCCAAGATGAAACAAGATGATGTTTCAAATGCCAAGAACGCCAAAGGCGCCAAAAACGATCCCGATCAGACCGGCAACAACCCGGATGGTCCAAAGGCGTAACAGCCCGGTTTTAAAGATGTTTCAAAGATTGACGGCGGTTTTTGCTTTCCCCAATCCCCCCTCGCGTTAGCAACGTAAAGCCGCCGTCATGTTCATTCCCGACGAAAAGCCGGATCGCATTCGTGGTCCGGTTTTTCTTTTATTTGCAGTTCATTGCAGAAAAATTCTCAAATAGCGTTTATCAGTATACCTAATTTAAAGGTTTTCTCGGCAAAGTCGGGAGAAATGCCCATCTATATGGGCGGGGCGTTTGGGGAAGAAATCTATGGCTGCCATGATCGAACATCCGGGTGAACGGGATTTCCTGCATCGATTGATGCTTGATAATCCGTGGTGGGACGGGATCACGGATGATGTGGTGCAAGGATTGCCGCAACGCGCGTTTTTCAAGCGTTTCTGGGCCGCACTTGAAAAGCATGACGGGCAGAAGGCGGTTGTTCTGACCGGGCCGCGCGGGGTTGGCAAAACCGTGATGATGCGTCAGGCCGTGGCAGGGCTTTTGAACGCCGATACCCCGCGCCGCCATGTTTGCTATATCTCGCTTGAACATCCGCTGTTTCTGGAAATTGATCTGCCGCGATTGCCAAAATTGCTGCGCTCCATGCGCGGGATTTCGGCCGACCATCCGCTATGGCTGTTTATCGACGAAGTATCCTATCAGCGCGACTGGGAAGATCACTTGGCAAGGTTGCTGGTGGCCGATCCGATGTTGCGTGTGGTGGCGGTCAGTGCGTTGGCACCTAGTGCGGACAGTGCGGGCCATATCCAAAGCCTGTTTTTACCGCCGTTCAGCTTTGCCGAATATCTTGAGCAAAAAGGCATTGCACCCACGGATGTCTTGCCGGAAACCCCTAATGTCGGGCGCTATACCGCCGAGGTGCCAGATGGCTTGATCGAGTTGAATGATCTGTTTGAAGATTACATCAATGAGGGTGGTTTTCATGACAGTAACGGCGAAGCCGGGGCCATTCACCGATCACTTCATTCTGACTTGCCGGGATTACATGGCATTTCCAGCCCATCGGACCTGCATCGGTTGTTTGCACTTTTGGCCTATAATACCGGGTCGGAATTTTCGATCGAGACATTGGCGCGTGAGCTTGATATCGCCAAAAATACCCTGCGTCGGTATCTGGAATATCTTGAAAGTGCCTGGCTGGTCCGTCGGCTTGAACGGGTGGATCAGGATGCCAAACCGTTTCAACGTGCGGTCGCCTTCAAGGTCCATTTGATCCATCCCGGTCTTCGCACCGGGCTGATTGGCGGGCGGGCATCGGACAGTGCAACCATCACCCGCTTGGCCGAAACCGCCATCCAGACACAGTTTCTGACATCAAGTGTCGGGATGGAAAGCCTGTATTACGCGCGGTGGGGGCATTATGAGGTGCCGTTTGTGTTCCTTGATCGCCGGTCGGGAACGCCCTTATTTGCCTATCACTGCCTGTGGCGCGATGAAGCCATTCGCAAGCCCAAAGAAATTCGCGCATTGGTCAATTTCCGCGGCAGTCATGCGCTGCCATTGGGGGCGTTTGTTCTGACCAAGGCGCAATGGCATGGCGGGAAAGTTGGCGGGGTGCCGACGCGGTTTGAACCGGCAAGTGTGCTGGCACTGCGGATCGGGCTTGAATTTTCGCAGCTTTGATTGCCTTCACATGAATTGCAACGCTGCGTCTGATCTTGGCAGTATGATCGCACCGCCCGGTGTGGTCAGGAACTGTATCGGACAAAGCATAGGAGGTCGTTTATGACGACACTTTCAAAGCTTTCTCAAATGTTTGCCGCTGCGGCACTGATGATGGGGGCAGTATTTTTGCTGTCGCTTAATCCGGCATCTGCACAGGTGGCATGTCCTGTTGGCGCCATCGTGAATGCTGGTTTGCCGACCATCAATGGTGACCACATTTTCTGTGGTGAAATTGATGGTAATGTCAAAGGGTTCCATTCCCGGCCAGGTGGGGTGAACCCTGCCAATGCGGGCATTGCGAATGTTGTAATCACTGCGGCCGCGAATGCCATGGGGGTTTACAACATCTCTTTTGACAAGAACGGCCAGCACAAGACGATTTCGACGATGTTCCCCGATAGCTGCTCGCGGCAAGAGGTGGTGAATTCCATCCTATATGCAGAAGCGAATCACGACGCTTGTCCTGCGGGAGCGCAACATTGGGCGACATGTGGTTGGAATCGACCCGATCCGGTCTTGGCGACACAAGGCCCATACTGCGAAGGCGACGATCCGGACAATCGTTTCCACGTTCAGTTCGGTCTTTTGGGTAACGGTACGATCAACACCGCATTCCCAGTTCGTTAACGACCAGACATGAGACTTTAAGAAAGGCAGGCGGTACTATGTTGAAACCTGATTGGCCAAGCAGGATAGCAGGCGACGAAGGTCATGAGCGTATCGCCGCCTGCCTTGTTTCCGACATTCAAAGCGTTCCTGAGGCGGCGAAGATGGTCTTGGAACATATTGATGATGTGAGCGCCGGGCGTGCCAGTCATCAAAAACTGGTAATGAATGCCTATGTTCTTACGATTCAGTCATCGGTTTGCGAGATTGCACCGCTTTATAAGGAGCAAGGCGAGAAGGTTGTGAATGTGCCAACAGCCGAATTTCGGGCTGCGCTTGTGGCGTGGATCAGTCAGATTAACCGTGCATCTGATTAACCAGACGGCAAACTCTTTGCCGGAATATCGTGTGCGTAAGGTGTGAAAACGGGGATAGCCTTGGTTTTGGGTATAAAGCGTCTTTTTGTATCGGCGGTGATATTGGGTGCGACAAGTTTCGCATTCATTGCTGTGCCTGCACCTGTGTCTGCGCAGCAAAGCACAGCACAGAAGAAGGCCCCGTCTGATCCGCTTGAAACCTTTTTGCATCAGTATGTCCAGCATGCCGGGTTGCCCGGGGGTGTGGTCGGGATTGGCTATGGTTCGGGGGATGTCCGGTTCGCTGCCAGTGGCTATGCCAGTGTAAGACCCGATACCGGCATGAGTGTTGATCGGCAGTTTTATATCGGCTCGCTGAGCAAAATGATGACCTCGGTTGTGACCTTGCAACTGGCATCGGAAAAGCGGATTGATCTTTCCGATCCGATTGGAAAATGGTTGCCCAAGGAATTTCAGGGCCGCATTGCCAATGCCGATAAGGCAACTATTCGCGATCTTTTGCGCAACAGTTCTGGCATTCCCGATTACCTTGATGGCGAGTTCTTTTTTCAACTGGTCGGGCGCGATCCGCAACATGGGTGGCGCAATGTTGAATTGCTGCCGCTGATTGCGGACCGGGATGCCTATTTCGAGCCGGGGACAAGTTATGCTGCCTCGAACAGTAATTTCATTTTGCTTGGCATCATGATCGAGGCGGTAGAAGGCGACCATATCGAAGCGGTATTTAACCGCCGGATTTTTGAACCTGCGGAAATGGCCGATACATCCTTTGGCCGCTATCCCCGCCCGGATCTTTTGGCGCGGGGATTTGATGATGCCAATGGCGATGGGCAGCTTGAAGATGTCACCGATTATGACGTTGGCGATCAGCTTGCCGATGGTGGCATCATTTCAACCGCGCAGGATATGGTGAAATTCGCCCGGGCCCTGTTTGTGAACGGTGTGTTACTGGGGCCAAACGCGATAAAGCGCGCAACGACCGATACCGCCTTTACTGGCGAAGGATCGTATGGCTACGGGCTTATGATCGGCACAAGCGATTGGGGCCCGGTCTGGGGCCATGACGGGATTTACTTTGGCTATTCCGCCGAATTTTCGTGGTTCCCCGATCAGAATGCCGTGGTGGTTTTTTTATCAAACGGGCGGGCATTGAATGAGGTGCCCAGTGTGACCAGCATGCTGATGACTGGTTTGTTTGGCACGCCGGAATAGGGCTGCAGGAAAACTTTACTGTCCGATGTCTCCCAATAGAGATGGCGATCCAAATTGACGGAGTTCGGCGTTTGATTGATCAAAATACAGAGACCAAAAGTTTTCCAGCGATTTGAGCGCAACCGACGAACGGTATTTGCCATCATTAAGGAATCCCCCTCCTATGACATAGACCTTTGTGCGGTCCATATCTTCGAAGGACACCTTCGTTTCGAGTTTTTCCAGTTCACGTGCCGCGTTTAGCTTTTCCAGTTTTCCCGCACCGTATAGTGACAAGAGATCTGAATTCTCCATCATATCGGAGATGATCAGCATGTATTTCTCGGGCGTGCCAGATTGGGAGATTACACTTTTTGTGACATTGGAAAGATTGGACAGGATTTCTGTTTTTGGAAGGTCAGTTGTCGCATTGGAAAAGGCATGTAAAAGAGCCTTTCCGGTAAAGGTTCTAACTTGGCTGTCCTGATTTTTTTGACAGGTATCGATTTGGCGCAATATCTTTTTTGAGATCGCGTAGCGGGTATCGTCGGGCAGGCGGGCATCAATAACGCCGCGCAGGATAATTTCAGTATAGTATCCCGCCGCATTTGCCGAAAATCCAATAACCTGAACTGAATCACCTGGCATGAGGAATTGGATGATCTTCTGATAGGATTCTTCCTGAAGCTTTGCATCCAGCGCCATGGTCTGATCAACAAGAACGTAAAGATCACGCGATAGAGCCGGGGGCGGAATATCCCCCAGCTTTACGGTGTCATAACAACTTCCTATTGTCGCAGGTGCGGCCTGCGCCGAGGTGTCAACGAAGCCCAGCAGAAACGCAAAAGCAGCAAAAGTGTGTTTGAACATTGTCGTTATTTCCTTGGATCACGGGGCTTGATCATGATTCCCCCATTTCCTTGCGGATACGCTCGCGCATTTCTTCTTCGGTTTCGGTCTTTTCTTCGCGGGCTTGTTTTTCGTTCAACAGTTCCTGACGGATACGTGCTTCCATTTCCTCACGGGTTTCGGGGCTTGGCTCAGAAACAGCCGGTGTGAGTTCTTCTTTGGCAGCCTGTACGGGCGATTGTTTACGTTTGTCCGCATTCTGGCGCGATATTTCAGCTTTGTTTTCGGATTGTTCGTGGTGATCGATGAATGTCCGATCAGCAGAACCCATCAAGACTTCGCGGTGTGTCTTATCCACACCGTTCGCTGCGGCATTTGCCGTAAGCCGTACTTGCAAATTAGATAGATGCTTCTGTGCAACGCGTGCAATCGCATCCCGCTTGCGCTCATACCAAGCTTCATATGAGGTTCGACTTGGGAAGTTGCGGATAATACCGCGTGCAGTAGCACTTTCCTTCCCGGCAAAGCCAGTTTTGTAACCGATACCAATACCCATAATCTGAATGAGAATGAACAGGGTCGCGAGAATTGCATAGGTCGTCAGGTTGGCGGCATCGCGCGCGCCTTCTTGTTCATTTTCAGCCTGTTGATCAGCGTCTGCCTGAGGTTGGGTAAGCGCGCTGGGAAGCCCGTCAGATTGAAGATCACCAAGTGAGAAAATAGAGTTGCTTGATGGGGTATCCGAACCGATTGTTTCAGCCGTCTTTTCCTGCTGATACGTTTCATACCGCACATAAGTTGCACCTACCGCAACGCCAATGATTGCGATTGTCGCAATGATCGTCCAGATCGGAGCACCCGGGGTTACATGGGCGTTGGTATCAACACGGTGAAGGATCTGCATATAGGCAGGGTCGTTGTCATCAACCTGATCATTTTCAAGCGTGACCTTGTTTGTGCGGCCCAAAAGGTTCGCCCGGTCTTCGTCCGTATCATGCATCCACCAAGTACGGACTTTTTTGATCAAGCCGCGCTTGTGAAGTTCCTGACCAGACTGATGCGTGAGGAAAACCAATACACAAGAAATCAGGAAGGCAATGAAGAAGGACCCTTGAACCTGCAACTGTTCACTGGCACCTGGAAGCGTGTATCCTGCAAGAACATAGGCAAAACCGAGTGCCTCGACGAAAACCATAGCAATCAGAAGAATGCGCATAAAGACGCCAAGTTCATTCCGTCCGAGTTCTTGAACTTTGCCAAGATAGCTTTTGGAACGATCATACATTTCCGGATCGGCGGCAATACGGCGTATGTCACCGGCAAAGTCGTCACAAAGAGTTCGTTCTGATGCAAACCAGCCATCTTTACGCACTGACATGTCTTTTGCCAGTCGACGCGTTTTGCCAATAATCGGCAAACTATACATCATGCTTTTGAAAAACAGTTTTACCTCGTCCCACCATGTGATGACGAGAATAACGAATATTGCCGTAAGTACGGCAGCCCCGATAATGGCGCGATAGGCCAGCAAGAATGCGTAAAGTTCATCCATGGATTACTGTTCCGTACTTTTAGCAAGTTTCAGGTTCATCCCGTTGGCAAAAACCTGACTGTTCTTGTCGTAGTAAATTCGGGATTCTGCGGTTTTGTTTTTGGCGCTTCCCTTGGGGAAGAAGACATCGACGCATCTTACAGGCCAGACATTTTCATCAAGAAATACCCGATAAATCACACCGTTCTGGCCGGCATAGGATCGCGCAGACCCTGTGGTGTGAAGTGCAGGGGTTTCGTCGCCTTTTTGGTAGTTATCAAAGACAAAGAAATCGGGCTGTTTATCGACCAGACCGCTATCTTTAAGAACGGCAACATTGGTCAACCCAACAAGGTGACCATTCACATTGTCATGCCAGGATGTCGAATAAAGTCCTGATACATAGTCCGAAGTGCGCCGGAGTGGTTTGTCATCATCAAGTGACATAACTGCGCCAACAGGGCGATAGGTGTCATTGATGCAGGTTGTCCCTAACATGGGGTCATCATTGGATGCCTGCGCATCGGAAATAGGCCAAAGAGACGCGATTAGACTTTTGCCCTCTTCTTTCTTTTCGATTTGCTCAGCAAGGTTTTGGTCATACTCCGCAATGGATTGGCCGCCGAAATCGATAGAAGTTCCTGATTTTAGCGCTTTGGGCGGAGGAGCAATATCCTTTGTGGCAACCTCAACTTTATCTGATGGTTTGGGAGAGGTTTGAGCTTTCGGTGGTGCCGGAGGCGTTTCAGGTATTTCCTGAGATGCCGCAACGCGGGCAGGCAAAAGCGGATCGCTTTCTACGAAACTGTCATAGGCGATGATACCGTCTTCAGTTTCAAGTTCGACAACTTCAACGCGCCGGTTTGTGGCTCGGCCTTCTGGTGTTTGGTTGGTTGCTATTGGTCGGTCAGCACCGGCACCTTTGTAATAAAGGTCTGATACGGGGATGCCTGAACTCGAAAAGATTTTGGCAACCTCACGCGCGCGTTGTTCAGAAAGTTTGCGGTTGAAGGCATCCGGGCCGGTTGCATCTGTATGCCCGACAATGAGAACTTTGCGGTTTTTATCGGCATATGTTTTTGCCAGTTCCTGCAAGTCTTGCGCTGCAGATGGTGTTGGGTTTGAGTCGCCGGTTTCAAACATTGCAGTATTTGATGCCGTTACGGCGATACCCTGTTCACCCTCTTTTTGCGAGGTGTCATCCGGGTTAACCCAGCTTCCAGACGCCGGGGCTGTAATAGCCTGAACGTTAAGATCGGTTTCTTTCATGCGTTGCTGAACAGCCGCAAGTTCCTTGCATCTGCTTTGCAGATAAGATTGTAGACCTTTGCCTGCCAGGCCCCCGGCTGCGCCTCCGGCAACTGTGGCTAGGCCTCTATTGTCGCCACCAAGCAGAAGACCGAGCCCGATGCCAATCACCGCCCCGCCAATCACATAGGCGGCTTCGTTATATTCGCATTCGCCGTTCGCACCGGGTGTAGTGCTTAGAAAATTAGCGCTACTGCCATTGGTTACGCAACCACTTAGCAAACTGGTTGCGCATAAAGAAGCAACCAGTGCCTTTGCAGGCTTGAATTTCATGAAAACCCCAAATTCAATCAAAATGTGTATTAGTCCCCGCAAATACTATTAACGTTACTGGCGCTCAGTCAGCAAGCATTGTTTGAATGTTTATGAGAGTTATGTTTCGGTGTGCCGCAGTGCAAAAAGTGGCTTGCAGTGCGAAGCAAGTTTGGGTAATTTTCGTAAAAATTAAAGCGCAATATTGTACGAATATTATCAAACGGGAGAATCCTGATGGCTGCTGCCCCGCGTCCGCGCCGTTCTGTTTTGTATATGCCGGGATCGAACGCCCGTGCGCTGGAAAAGGGCAGGAGCCTTCCGGCGGATGGACTTATTCTGGATCTGGAAGATGCAGTTGCACCCGATGCCAAGGATAGTGCGCGCGATCAGATTGTCAGTGCCCTTGCCGAAGGGGGTTATGGCAAACGCGAAATTCAGATCAGAACCAATGGGCTGAACACGCCGTGGGGATATGCCGACATTGTTGCTGCGGCCAAAACGTCTGCCGATGCCATCTTGCTGCCCAAGGTCGAAAGTGCCGATACCGTCCGCCAAGTGGCCGCGATTATGGAGGCCGAAGGTGCCCATGACGGCATGACCATCTGGTGCATGATGGAAACCCCGCTTGCGATGTTGAATGCCAAGGAAATTGCCGGTGCGCATCCGCGATTGGGCGGGTTCGTCATGGGCACGTCCGATCTGGCCAAGGATTTGAATTGCGCCCATACGCCGGACCGTTTGCCCATGATCACCAGTCTTGGTTTGTGCCTGTTGGCGGCACGCGCTTATGGCTTGGCGATCCTTGACGGGGTTCATCTTGATCTGTCGGACGATGCCGGGTTTGACGCATCCTGCAAACAGGGGCGTGAATTGGGGTTTGATGGCAAGACGCTTATTCATCCGAAAACCATTGCTGCAGCCAATGCGGTCTTTGCCCCGGCGCAAGCCGAGATCGACTGGGCGCGTAAAATCATTGCTGCCCATGAGGAAGCCAGTGCGGCGGGCCAGGGAGTTGTCGTGGTCGATGGCAAGCTGATTGAAAATCTGCATGTGGTTTCGGCCAAAAAACTGGTCGAGATGGCCGATCTGATCACGGAAATGGACGCTGCCTGACGGGCTTGTCCGTACTCGGACAAGACGGTTCGCGCCGGGTCATAAATGGCTGCATTCAAGACAGCCAGAACGGCGCGCATCGGCATTACATAGAAATTCCGGCCTTTCAGGGGAGGCAATCGAATGTCAAAGACCAATCCGGGCAACTATTTTGAAGATTTCCAGATCGGACAGGAAATCCGCCACGCCACACCGCGGACAATCACAAGCGGCGATGTCGCGCTTTATACCGGGCTTTATGGTCCGCGCTTTGCCGTGCAGTCATCTGACGAGTTTGCCCAGGCAATCGGTTTTCGATCTGCCCCGGTAGATGATCTTTTGGCCTTTCACATGGTGTTTGGCAAAACCGTCCCCGATGTGTCGTTAAACGCGGTGGCCAATCTTGGCTATGCCGGGGGCGTGTTTGGGGTGCCGGTATATCCCGGTGATACGGTCAGTTCGGTTTCAACCGTGACCGGGATCAAGGAAAACTCCAACGGCAAGACCGGGGTTGTTTACGTTAATTCCGTCGGGCGCAATCAACGCGGCGAGATGGTACTTGATTACAATCGTTGGGTGATGGTACGCAAACGCGATGAAGGGACTCCGGCGCCGGAAACCGTTTTGCCGGAATTGCCCGGTGTCGTCGCACCTGAAGCGTTTCAAATTCCTGTCGGGCTGGATGTGTCGGCCTATGACACCGAATTGTCGGGATCGCCGCATCGCTGGGATGACTATTTCGTCGGCGAGAAAATTGACCATATCGATGGCATGACGCTTGAAGAAGCCGAACATCAGATTGCCACGCGACTCTATCAAAACACCGCCAAGGTTCATTTCGATCAGGTGGCGGCAAATGGCGGACGGTTTGGCAAACGCCTGATTTATGGCGGCCATATCATTTCATTGGTCCGGGCATTGTCGTTTAACGGGCTTGGTAATGCGTTCCGGATTGCCGCGATCAATGCCGGAACCCACGCCAATCCGGCCTTTGCCGGGGATACGATTTTTGCCTGGTCGGAAATTCTCGGGAAGTTTGACGTGCCGGGACGGCGTGATCTTGGCGCGCTGCGTCTGCGACTTGTTGCAGTGCGTGATCGTCAGGCCAGCGATTTTCCGCTGCGGACCGCGGATGGAAAATACCATTCTGATGTGTTGCTTGATTTTGATTATACGGTTTTGATTCCACGCTAATTGAAGGGGAAACCGCGAAATACCGGGATATTAAGTGCCTTGCGTTTAACGGTTCCTTTGGATGCTTGGCGCTAATTTCACGCAGCATGGCCTGATGATCTTGATCAGTTGGTCGTGCATCCATATGTGTTTGCAATAAAATAGACCTGATCAATGGGCAGTTTTCTTGCGTATGAAGGTCTAATTGTGCAATTGCTAAATCCACGTTACGTCGTATGCGCATTCAAAGAATGACCGTGTGTGTCTTTGAATAAGCCCTTCCCGCAGGGTGTTTACGGTGTCTGAGAGGTCAACCTACGTAGTTAAACGGAGGCGAAAACGGAGTTTTGTCACTGATTTCTTTGGTTTTCAAAGGGGTTCAGATTGACTCAAACCCGCTGCATGGGTAAATAAACCCTGCTTTCCCGCCAGCTACTTTGAGAAGAGGCAATTCCGCTATGAGCAAAGCCAATCGGCCGCTGTCTCCGCACTTGCAGGTGTACCGGCTTCCGATGACGGCAATGATGTCCATCACTTTCCGCGCGATGGGTGTCGGCCTTGCCATTGGTTTCGTATTTCTGGCGTCCTGGCTTATTGGAGCCGGCGCTGGTCGTGAAGCCTTTAATGGTTATCACGCATTTTTCACCTCGTGGTTTGGTCTGTTGTTGCTGTTCGGTTGGACAGCGGCATTTTATTACCACGCTTGCAACGGTATCCGGCACCTTGTCTGGGATACTGGTCGCGGCCTGTCGAATGAGGGTGCTGCCAAAGGCAACCCAATCGTCCTTGGCGCGGCAGTTGTGCTGACCATCATCACCTGGATCATCGGTCTGGCTTAAGGCCGGGCAAGAGGGGACAAACTTGTCATGAAGATGCAATCCGATCTGGGCCGTGTCCGTGGCCTCGGTTCTGCCAAAAGTGGCTCGTCGCACTGGTGGACCCAGCGCGTTACCGCGATGGCCAACCTTCCGCTCGGCATTTGGTTCATAATTTCGATTCTTGCTGGGCATACGGCTGATTATGACGCCGTGCAGGCCTGGTTGAGCTCGTACTTCCATTCGACCATGATGATCCTGATGATCGTCAGCGTTGCCGTGCATGTCACGCATGGTCTGCAAGTCGTGATCGAAGATTATGTGCATAACCGTAAAGCAGAAGTGATCTCGCTGATGCTGATCAAGGCCGTTGCGGCATTCCTGTCCGTGGCAGCCGTCGTATCAGTCCTGCGTATCGTTTTTGCCGGAGCCTGAGCCAATGAGTGAATCATACAAAATTATCGACCATAACTACGACGTCGTTGTTATGGGTGCAGGTGGTGCCGGTCTTCGTGCGACACTTGGCACGGTTGAAGCCGGCCTGAAAACAGCCTGTATCACCAAGGTCTTCCCGACCCGTTCGCACACCGTTGCTGCCCAGGGTGGTATCGGTGCATCGCTTGGCAATATGTCCGAGGATCACTGGCAGTGGCATATGTATGACACCGTCAAAGGGTCTGACTGGCTTGGCGATCAGGACGCGATTGAATATATGTGCCGTAACGCCGTTCCGGCGGTTCATGAACTTGAACATTACGGCATGCCGTTCTCGCGGACCGAAGATGGCAAGATCTATCAGCGTCCGTTCGGTGGTCACACCCGTGATCACGGTAAGGCACCGGTAGAACGTGCGTGTGCTGCTGCTGACCGTACCGGTCATGCGATGCTTCACACCCTGTATCAGCAGTGCCTTAAGCATAAAGCTGAATTCTTTGTCGAATATATCGCCCTTGATCTGATCATGGACGAAGACGGCACCTGCCGCGGTTTGGTTGCTTGGGATCTTGATACCGGCGAGCTGCACCGTTTCAACGCCAAGATGGTCATTCTGGCATCTGGCGGTTATGGCCGTGCATTCTTTAGCTGCACCTCGGCACATACTTGCACCGGTGACGGTCATGGTATGGTTGCCCGTGCGGGTCTTGGTCTGCAGGACATGGAATTTGTTCAGTTCCACCCGACCGGCATTTATGGTTCGGGTTGCCTGATCACCGAGGGTGCCCGCGGTGAAGGTGGGTATCTGACCAACTCCGAAGGCGAACGTTTCATGGAACGTTACGCACCGACCGTTAAAGACCTTGCATCGCGTGACGTTGTGTCGCGTGGTATGGCACAGGAAATCCGTGACGGTCGTGGTGTTGGTGAACACGGCGAATATATCCACCTGCATCTTGAACATCTTGGTTCGGAAGTGCTGTGGGAACGTCTGCCGGGTATTACCGAAACCGCAAAAATCTTTGCCGGTGTTGATGCGACCAAAGAACCGATCCCGGTTCTGCCAACGGTCCATTACAACATGGGCGGCATTCCGACCAACTATAAGGGCGAAGTTCTGCGCCCGACCGCCAAAGACCCGAATGCAATTGTTAAGGGCCTGATGGCGGCTGGTGAAGCAGCCTGTGTGTCGGTCCATGGTGCAAACCGTCTGGGTACGAACTCGTTGCTTGATCTGGTTGTGTTTGGTCGTGCATGTGGCATGCATGCAGCCGAAGTGGTTGATCCGAAATCATCCTTCAAGGAACTCAAAGGCACGGATGGCGAAGAAGCGATTGCACGCTTTGATCGTCTGCGCTGGGCCAAGGGTTCGCGTCCGACGGCCGATATCCGTCTGGAAATGCAGCGCGTTATGCAGGGTAACTGCGGTGTGTTCCGTACCGCGGAGATCCTTAAAGAAGGCAAAGACAAGCTTGCTGAAACCGCCAAGACCCTTCCCGACGTCGGTGTTTCGGATCGTTCGCTGATCTGGAACTCGGATCTGGTCGAGACTCTTGAACTTGAGAACCTTATGACCTGTGCCGCCGCGACGATGAATTCGGCAGAAGCGCGTCAGGAATCCCGTGGTGCACATGCCCACGAAGATTACCCGAAACGTGATGACGAAGTCTGGATGAAGCACACCATTGCCAAAGTGGATGACACCAAGGGTTATGCTGTTGATCTGACATACCGTCCGGTTAACAACTTCACCCTTACCGATGAAGTGTCATACATCGAGCCGAAAGAGCGCGTCTATTAAGGCGCGGCAAGAGAGGATTTGAGAGATGGTAGAATTCAATCTTCCCGCCAATTCGGTCGTAAAAGAGGGCAAGTCGTTCTCTGCTCCGGCTGACGCGAAGAACACACGTAGCTTCAAGATCTATCGTTTTGATCCTGATAGCGGCGACAACCCGCGTACCGACACTTATGATATCGATCTTGATAAGTGTGGTCCGATGGTGCTTGACGCGCTGATCAAGATCAAAAACGAGATCGACGCGACTTTGACGTTCCGCCGTTCATGCCGTGAAGGCATTTGCGGGTCGTGCGCGATGAACATTGATGGCCGTAACACGCTTGCGTGTCTTAAGCCGATTGATGACATCAAGGGCGAAGTCAAAATCTATCCGCTGCCGCATATGCCGGTGGTCAAGGATCTGGTGCCGGACCTGTCGCAGCCTTATGCCCAGCTTGCTTCGATCGAGCCATGGCTTAAAGCCGATAGCCCGGCTCCGCCCGATAGCGAACGCCTGCAGTCGCGTGAAGAACGTGCGCAGCTTGACGGTTTGTGGGAATGCATCTTGTGCTTCTCCTGCTCGACCGCGTGCCCGTCTTATTGGTGGAACTCGGACCGTTATCTTGGCCCGGCAGTTCTGCTGCAGGCTTATCGCTGGTTGGCTGATTCGCGTGACGAATATACTGGTGAACGTCTTGATGCACTTGAAGATCCGTTCCGCCTGTATCGTTGCCACACGATCATGAACTGCACCAACACCTGCCCGAAAGGCCTGAACCCGGCCTTGGCGATTACTGAAATCAAAAAGATGATTGCAGAACGCCGCGCCTAAGCGCTTGGCAGTGTTGCCCTGATATTGGCGTTTTACGCCAGCATGTTAAAGCCGCCGGAGATCGTTTGATCCCGGCGGCTTTTTCGTTCTTGGGTCGGGAGTTTTTGGAGATTAGGACAAAAGCCGTGTCAGCATGTGCCGGAAATGGTCCTGCCCACCGAAGAAGACAGCAAGTATTCTGACATTTTTCGGCTCCTCGATCACGTCGAACCAAATGATCGCCTGACCCAGAGTGACATGGCGCAAGTTTGGCAAAATGTCGTTATGCAGCGTCCCGCAATACGGGGTGTTGCCAAGCTTTTCGATGTCTTTCTGGATGGAGAAAAGGCGTTCTTGGGCGTGGGATATGGCGCTGTCAATGTCTTCGCCAAACCCGATATAGCTTTCAACGAGAAAATCGAAAATCAGGCTAAAGTCACGCTCTGCATCTGCTGCATAGGAAATCTCATAGGCCATGGGTGCGGCGCTTTTTTTTCTGCGATGGCAGAAATGCGGTCTTTCATTGCCGACCCTGTAATGAATTGACCATTGCGTCGGGTGCTAATGATGTCGCGCAAAGCTTCTGTTTCAAGATTTTCGAGTTCGGACTTGTGGCGAAGCAATTCCAAGCCCTGCTGCAGGACGGCACTGACGCTGGGATACTTTCCCTGTTCCACCAGTTCGCGGGCAAAGGCGTTCTGGTTGTCAGTTAAAGAGATGGATGATTTGACGGTCATGATCGTTCTCCTTTCCTGTCTAAAGTGCTACTCAGTAGCACTACTGTCAAGGCATGGGTGTGCGATTGTGGTTGTTTGTTAATGTCTGTCTTACCGTAAGCGGTTAAGATGGTTGTCGGTTCTCTTCACCAAAATCGGGAATGATCGCCTTGTCGTCACCTCGCTCTTTTTCGACCTCTTCCTTACGCTCGTTGCTTGGCTTGGGCCTGATCCTTGGTCTTGCGGCCTGTGGCGACACCAGTTCGAACTGGGAACCACAAGATATGTTTGCCGCCCCGACCGAGGCGAAACTTGATGATCGCTATCGGGCGATGATTGATTTCAAGGCACTTGCCCGTGATGATGCCGGCAAGGAATATGCCGCCGGTCCATCGGCAACTGTTCTTGGGGCGGTGGAAGAAGCCGTTACCATGTGCCAGCAAAGCAATGCCCAAGGCTGCAAGGCCGTTCGGGTTGGTCTGACATGGGTGGACGGGCTGGATCAGGCGGGGATTGAAGCGGTCATTTCATCTTACCGCGATACCTTAACGGCAGAAGCCTATCAGGCGGCCGGGCAGGGGAATATGGGGGCGGCCAACTGGCTGGCCTATCATTATGCGGTGCGCGGTGAAAATCTGGGAGAAGCCGAACGTTTGTCCAAGCAAGCCCTTCAAGTTGCCCCGGATGACGGTGGTGCGCTTGATACCTATGGCCTGATATTGTATCGCCAAGGCCGATATCAGGAAGCGGAAGACGTGTTTGTCCGCGCCAACAAGGTGATGCCAACGGCCGAGCATATCGCGCATTTTGCCGATAATGCTCTGGCAATGGGTAAAACCGATATGGCGCGCGCGGCCTATCAACGTGCCCTTCAGGCGGGGGCCGGTCCGGTGCTGTCCCAGACCATTCAAAAACGGCTTCTGGCCCTTGATCTGAATGCCGGGGCGGGGACGGGACAACAAGCACCCGCGCAATGATCTCAAACATCATTTTTGACTGCGACGGCGTTCTGATCGACAGCGAAATTCTGTCCTTTGCAGTTGATGAGAAGCTGTTGCCAAATTATGGCGTGACGATAACGGCAAGTGATCTTGCACGGGAATTTGGTGGTGTCACCTATGGCGAGATGGTGGCGGCCCTGAATGAACGGTTTGGGACAGAGATTGACCCGAAGCGCTATCAGGAACGGTGCGAAGCGGAACTGAGCAGAACCTTTGAAACCGAACTGCGCGCCATTCCGGGAATGCGTGATCTTCTAACGCGGCTTACCGTTCCGATTGCTTTGGCATCTGGAAGTGATCTTGCCCGGCTTGATCAATGTCTTGCCCTGACCGGGTTGGTGGATTTCTTTGAGGGGCGGATCTTTTCAGCGGAACAGGTCGCATGTGGCAAACCGGCACCGGATGTTTTCCTGTTTGCGGCGGCGCAATCAGGTTGGCAGGCAGAGCAATGCCTTGTGATCGAAGATAGCCCATCCGGGATCATTGCAGCCCGGGCCGCGGGCATGCGATCCGTCGGGTTTTTGGGTGGGGCGCATCGAAGTTTAGAGGATTATGGTATCCTGCGGGATGCTGGTGCAGAGTATGTCGCGGGTAACAGCGATGATTTGCATAATTGCCTGCGTGATTTCGGGTTGCTTGGGCCATCAAGACACTAGGCCGCTCAATCCGGACCGAAGACCTTGCCTGTTTCCGTTATTTTCTGGAGAAAGAAGATGCTTAAGACGTTCTTGTGGGCAGGCGTTACGGTTGCGCTTGTTTCTTCTGCTGCTTTTGCTGCATCTGATACCCATGCGGTTTCCGACGAAATCATCGCCCAGCAGCGCGCGGCTTTGGCGGTTACCACGGATGGCATGGGGTATGGTCCGCAGTCCCCGCGTGACATTACTGCGCTTGGCGGTGCCAACCATCGTTCGTTTAGCATGGCACCAGCCGCAAGCAACATGGCGCTGTGTGACATTCATTTTCATGAAAATGCCGAACATAAAGGTGGTCAGTTCACAACCTTTGCCGGGAACGGTGATGGTCATGGGTATGGGACCGGTTTTAAGTATGATGGTGAACTGACGGACGCTGAACGTGCGCCGGTTGGCATGGCGATCGGCGCGGGCGAACATGGCGATCTTGAGCCGGGCGATACCATCGAAATTCATTTTGTGCATTCAAGCGCGCAAGCGACCCTTGGCAATGGCCTTGGCACGTGCCTGAGCGATGCGACCGGCAATCCGCAGCTTCGCGTTGAGGCGGTTGTCGCGGTTCTGGTATCTGAGGGCGGGGTTGATTTCACCGAAATGGCACAGATCAAGCAGATCAATGGCCTTAATCAGGTTCCCAACCTGCCAACCGATCTGGGTGATCCGGTCCTGTATGCAGGCTCGACCACCGGGCCGGGATATAACGAAAAAGGATCGCCGTTTCAGGTGACCTGGAGCGTGCGGCCCGAAGTCGTTAAGCTCAACATCCTGTCGGTCGATGCATGGTTAAAAGACAATCTGTTCGACGAAGACCATGCCCACGGGGTGCGAAATCTTGTGACGAATCCTGATCTGCTGTCGCAAATTAACTGATCGCGTGTACGAAAAGAGCGGGCATTTTTGCCCGCTCTTTCTGATTTTCAAGGACGTGTCACCGTTGCTTGATGCTAAGCCCAATCAAGGGTGATGGTTTCGCCGTCGACCAGTGGCAGGTCGATTTCATTGAGGTTTTCACCGGGGCCGGATCGATCAACAATCAGAAAATCGCTGTCTTCTTCCAGAACCAGAAGCGGATGATGCCAGACGTTTTTGGCATAGGTCACACCTTGGGTGCCATCAGAGAGAAAGGCGCGGAGGTCTTCAGGTTTGGGTGTGTCGGTTCCCGCAGCGACCACGATCAGGAACCTTTGGGCCGAGAGCGGCATAAAAGCCTGTGATCCCAGCGGATGGCGTTCCATCATCTTGATTTCAATCGGTTTTGGCCGCGGCGTGCCGCGAAAAATGCTGATGATCGGAGCACCATCACCATCGGCAACATCGACACGTGAAATGTCGTGGAACCGGGTGGTGGTGCCCAGATTGATCGGATAGCTGTCACGCGCCGTGGCAATTGAAATCACTTCGCCAAACGGGGCGAAGGCATCCGGGGTCAGGTGTTCGACCGAAAGCTTCATACCAGTCCGTTCCTTTATTTGGTGGCTGGTTTGCCAAGAATGCGCAAACGGCTGATGCCGCCATCCGGGATCGAATTCAGACGCAAATGCGTGACCGGACCATTAATGGAAAGGGAAGCTGCATCAAATTCGTGGATGTGATCTGCCTGCATTTTGCTTTCGGGCAAGATGGTTGACCAGAACATCGACCGTGCGGTCAGGGACTTGTCCTTTTCGCCGTCAACATAAGCCCCCTGAATGGAAACGCGGTCGGGATAGTTGCCCTTGAAATGGCAGGTATCAACGATGATTTTTTCAATCTCGCCCGGATTGCCAAGTTCAATGATCAGCCATTCATTGCCCGGTTCGCGACGACGCCTGGTTTCCCAGCCATCGCCCATATTGACCCCGCGACCCGGTGCCAGAATGGCATTCGGGTTGCCGTAATGGGAATCAGACCAGCCGACAACAACGCCACCATTCATCATCGATGCCAGATCAACCTGTTCGCCGCGGGCGGCCATGTCGGTCCAGTCGCGGTTCGGTCGGCCATAGACGCGCAGCCGTGCAACGCCCCCATCGGGATAGATGTGCAGGCGGACATGGGTGTAAATGGCATCCGAGGTGACATCGGCATAATGATGCGCGCTTGCGCCCAGACCCATCGGGGCAACGATTTCATCCCATTTGGCATCATCAAGCGGATCACCATCCGGGCAATAGCAGCCTTCGAGCGACCCTGCCGGCGGGAAATTGCCGGTAAAGTGGCTGGTGTCGATATCAACGCCAAAAATGCGGCACGATGTCGCAAGTCGGACAACACAGTAATCATGGCCTTCAACACGTTTGCGGCGGCTTTCCCAGCCATCCATCCATTTGCCGTTATCGTCATAACGATCAGGATAAAACACTGCATCTGCTGTCTGAAGCATGCGTTGTTTATCGGCAAAGAAATCATCGGTCGCAAAAATGGCTACTGCGCCCAGACGTTCGTCGGCCAGATTGACAAAACGCCGTGTAAATTCCGGCGCGTCGTGATTTTCCTGATGGCTCATGGTTATATAATCCTGAAATGATCGTTTTTTATTCGGTTATAAGGCGTGGTTTGCGCAATTGCGTATCGGCTGGGCTAAAGGGCCTCAAGCCGCAATTTGGCGATGCGGTGAACCTGATGGATGGCTTCGTTAAATTCGGCTTCGGGATCGTTTTTTACCCGACGCTCGAACGCTTCGAGAATGTCTGCGCGATTATACCCTTTGACGGCAAAGATAAACGGAAAGCCGAATTTCTGTTTATAAAGGTCATTAAGCTCGGTAAAGCGGGCGAGTTCTTCCGGGCTGCATTGGTCAAGGCCCGCACCCTTTTGTTCGTCCTGTGAAGATGCGGTCAGATCGGCTAGGGCAAGTTTCCCCGCCAGATCCGGGTGCGCACGGAGCAAAGAGAGTTTGTCATCATCCACCGCACCATTGACCACTGCGGCCATGGCATCGGCAAGGGCGGCCGGGCTGTGCAGTGATTTGGTGATGCCGCGCGCATAAAGCTTATGGGCAACCCACGGCGAATGCTCATACACCCAGCCATAAAGCGAGACAAAGGCGCTTTCGGCCAAGGTGTTTGGCGGGCGGGTGATAAACAGGGATTCTGTAGTTTCTGTCATGGTTACCTTGGTTTCTGGTGTCGGTTCTCAACCGCCAAAGGGATGATGTTCGCGCCAGTGGCGTGCGATATCAATCCGGCGGGCGAACCAGACATTGTCGTGGCTTTGTACGTAATCGACAAAGCGTTTAAGGGCGGCGAAACGGCCCGGGCGGCCAACCAGTCGGCAATGAAGCCCCAAAGACATCATGCGCGGAGTTTGGGCACCTTCTTCGTACAATGTGTCGAAGCTGTCTTTGAGATACTGGAAATATTGTTCGCCGGAATTGAAGCCCTGCATGGCGGCAAAGCGCATGTCATTGGCATCAAGGGTATAGGGCACGATCAGGTGCGGTTTTTCGGTCTGGGTGCTCCAGAACGGTAATTCGTCGCTGTAATCATCGGCATCATACAAGAACCCGCCTTCCTCGGCGACAAGGCGCCTTGTGTTGGGGCTTGTCCGGCCGGTGTACCAGCCCAGCGGGCGTTCACCAGTGACGCTTTTGATGATGTCGATGGCCTTGTGAAGATGTTCGCGTTCCTGATCTTCGGGCATGTATTGATAGTCGATCCAGCGATATCCGTGCGAGCAAATCTCATGCCCGTCTTTCATGGCGACTTCGCCAACTTTGGGATGGCGGGCCAGCGCCATGGCAACGGCAAAAATCGTGATCGGGATCTGGCGTTCGCGAAACAGGTTCAGGATACGCCACACACCAACGCGCGAGCCATATTCGTAAATCGACTCCATGCTCATATGGCGGACACCTTCGCGCATATCCGCACCGACGATTTCCGACAGGAACGCTTCGGATGCCTTATCCCCGTGCAGAACGCAGTTTTCACCGCCTTCTTCGTAATTCAGGACGAACTGAACCGCAACGCGGGCCTTATTGGGCCAGTTGGCTTGTGGCGGAGTATCGCCATAGCCGATCAAATCACGCGCATAAGTCTGGTCGTTCATCAGTGCCTTCTCCTGAATTCTTTAGGGGCAGAACCCGTTCCATTTAAAATAATGAGTTCTGATCGTCATGCCCGGCTTTGTCGTCCGGAACGTTTCGTGTAGCATCCTATCAGGTTACAATTAACCATAGGTCACAGCGCAGCAAGGACGAAACCAAGCTTGCTGGACCCGATAAGTGCCGCACTATCAAGACTGTTTTGATAATGTTCCTGGACGGAAATTGATTTGGGCCACGTTTTACGCGGTCTTTCAAGGCTTTTTGCCTCTGTTCGCGATTATAGTGCCTGAAACGAACCTGTTCGTTTTTCAAAGAATTATTGATATAGTTTCACTTTATCCCCTCTTTCCCGAGGGTGGGTCCTAATGCGACCCTTCGAGACGCTATAAGTTCGACACAAAACTAACGGGTCCGCCCAAACAAGAATGTCGAACACGGGAGAAGCGACCGACCACCGAATTATAAGGGTTCAAACCCTGTATCGAGAGAGGAGACCCGGCATGGGCCGACTAACTACCCATGTATTGGATACGGCAAAAGGCTGTCCGGCTGCTGGCATCCGTATCGAACTGCATCGGTTTGGCAATGGTCATGATGATCTGGTCGCCGAAGCAGTCACCAATGCCGATGGTCGAACCGAAACGCCGATGCTTGACGGGGCAGCCTTCAAGCCGGGCGAATATCAGCTTGTGTTTCATGCAGGGGCTTATTTCGATGCGATCGGGGCAAAACTTCCCGAGCCAAAATTCCTTGATCAGGTGGTGATCCGGTTCGGTATTTCCGATGGTCAGGCGCATTATCATGTGCCGCTTTTGCTGTCGCCATTTGGCTATTCCACCTATCGCGGAAGCTGAGGGCATCATGGCGAACGCAACAGGTTCCTTCCGCAATGATATCCGTTTCCTTCTGGGCGACGAAGAACGCAGCCTGCGCGGTGTTGATCCGCAGATGACGGTGCTTGATTACTTGCGTCTTGAAGAACGTAAATCGGGAACCAAGGAAGGCTGCGCCGAAGGTGATTGCGGGGCCTGTACGGTTGTGTTGGGCGAACCTAACGGCACTGGCGGGATGGGCTATCGCACGGTCAATGCGTGTATTCAGTTTGTGCCGACCCTTGATGGCAAACAGCTTTTGACCGTCGAGCACCTTAAATCCAGAGACGGTACCCTGCATCCGGTGCAGCAGGCGATGGTTGAAACCCACGGGTCGCAATGCGGGTTCTGTACGCCGGGGTTTGTCATGAGCCTGTATCAGCTTTGGCTTGATGGTGGGGAAGATGACCGGGGTGCGATTAATGATGCGCTGGCGGGGAACCTTTGCCGCTGTACCGGCTATGGCCCGATCATTGAAGCAGCGCGCAAAGCAGGCGGGGTTGCTGCCAATGACGCGATTGAACAAAAACGCCGTTCTGATGTTGCCGCCCGTTTGATCGCGATGGTTGACGGGACCAAGCCATTGGCGATTGAACATGCTGCTGGCCGCTATTATGCGCCGCGCACGTCTGATGAACTGGCGGCCCTTTTTGTTGCCCATCCGGATGCGACGGTACTGGCCGGTGGGACTGATGTGGGGCTTTGGGTGACCAAGATGCTCAAACGTCTGGACCCGATCATTTATATTGGTGATGTCGCGGATTTGAAATCGGTCACGGAAACCGAAGATGCCCTGATTATCGGGGCCGGTGTGACCTATAGCCGTGCCCATGATGCATTGGGCCGGGTGGCTGCGGATGTTGGCGAATTGGTTCGCCGCATCGGATCGCGCCAAATCCGCAATGCCGGAACTGTGGGCGGCAATATTGCCAATGGATCGCCGATTGGTGACACACCACCGGCCTTGATTGCGCTGGGGGCAAAGATTGTCCTGCGCATGGGCGATATCCGGCGCGAAGTACCGTTGGAAGATTTTTTTATCACCTATGGCAAACAGGACCGCCATAAGGGCGAGTTTGTTGAAAGTGTTATTGTGCCCAAACCGGCCAAGGGATTGGCGTTTAAGGCATACAAGATTTCCAAACGGTTTGATCAGGATATCACCGCCGTTCTTGGTGCCTTTGCCCTTCAGGTTGAAGATGGCAAGGTAACGGAATTCCGGGCGGCCTTTGGCGGCATGGCCGGAACGCCGATGCGGGCGAAAAAGTGTGAAACGGCCGTGATCGGAGAGGACTGGAATGAAACCACACTGGGGGCCGCCCAGCGCGCCCTTGCGCAGGATTTCGCCCCGATGTCTGATATGCGGGCATCGAAAGAATATCGCATGCTGGTTGCCCAGAACCTTTTGACCAAACTGTTCATCGAAACAACCGCGCCGGAAGTTGCCACCCGTCTGGTGGGCAAGGAGGCGGCTTATGTCTGATCAGACTGTAAAAGCAGCGCTTGATGATGAAATTGCTCCGACAAAGGGTTTGTCGGGCGGTGTTCGGTCATCCTCGAAACATGACAGTGGCCCTAAACATGTTTCGGGCGAAGCGATCTATATCGATGACATTATGGAGCCGTTTGGTACGCTTCATCTGGCACCGGGGGCGGCCACCATCGCGCATGGCAAGATCAAGAAAATGGACCTGTCGAAGGTCCGTTCCGCACCGGGTGTTGTCTGCGTTCTGACAGCCGATGATATTCCCGGTGTGAATGATGTATCCCCGGCCCATACCCATGACGAGCCGGTTTTGCCCGATGGGCTGGTGCAGTTTTATGGTCAGCCGGTATTTTGTGTCGCGGCGGAAACCCGCGCACAGGCACGTGCCGCTGCCAAGCTGGCCGACATTGAATATGAAGAATTGCCAGCGATCCTGTCGACCCAGGAAGCCCTTGAAAAACAGCAATTTGTCGCCCCGCCACATGTGATGAAGCAGGGCGATGCCAAATCCGCCTTGGCCCGCGCCAAGCACCGCCATTCGGGTCGAATGGATATTGGCGGGCAGGATCATTTTTACCTTGAAGGGCAGATCAGCTTTGCCATTCCGGGTGAGGACGGTGATGTATTCCTGCATTGTTCGACCCAGCATCCATCGGAAGTTCAGCACAATATCGGCAATGTTCTTGGTCGTCCGGCCAATGCGGTGACGGTCGAAGTGCGGCGCATGGGCGGCGGGTTTGGTGGCAAGGAAACGCAGGCGATGCAATGGGCGGCTTTGGCGGCCATCGTTGCGGTCAATACCGGACGTCCAGCGAAATTCCGACTGGACCGTGATGACGATATGGTCATGACCGGTAAACGCCATGATTTCATTGTCGATTATGATGTTGGCTTTGACGATGACGGGCGGATTTGCGGGCTTGATATCCAATATGCCGCCAATTGCGGATTTTCAGCCGATTTGTCAGCCGCGATCTGTGATCGGGCGATGTTTCATACCGACAATGCCTATTACCTTGGCGATGTTGAAATCAGATCGTATCGTTGTAAAACCAACCTTGTCTCCAACACCGCGTTTCGCGGCTTTGGCGGGCCACAGGGCATGGTGGCGATTGAACGGATCATTGATGAAATCGCGATAACCGTCGGGCGCGATCCGATGGATGTGCGGATTGCCAATTATTACGGCACCAAAGATCGCAACACGACGCCGTACCATATGGTTGTCGAAGATAACGTTCTGGGTGAGCTGACCGACGATATTCTGAAATCAAGCGACTATCGCGCCCGGCGTTCCGCGATCGAGGCCTTTAATGCCCAAAGCCCGGTTTTGAAAAAGGGCATGTCGCTGACCCCGGTCAAGTTCGGCATTTCCTTTACCACCACCTTCCTTAATCAGGCCGGTGCGTTGATCCATGTCTATCAGGATGGGTCGGTGCATCTGAACCATGGCGGGACGGAAATGGGGCAGGGCCTGTTCATCAAGGTCGCCCAGGTTGTGGCCGAAGAATTCCAGATTGACCTTGATCAGATCAAAATCACCGCGACCAATACCGGCAAGGTGCCAAATACATCGGCCACGGCCGCATCCAGTGGTGCCGATATGAACGGCATGGCTGCCCGTGATGCGGCGATGACGATCAAGAACCGCTTGATCGAATTTGCTGCTGAAAAATACGGTGTGGCCGAGGCGTCTGTGCGCTTTACACCCGGCAAGATCATTGTCGGGGATAAGGCAGAGGTTGGCTTTGCCGATCTGATCAAGCAGGCCTATCTTGCGCGCGTGTCCTTGTCGGCAACCGGCTATTACGCCACGCCGAAAATTCATTATGACCGCGAAGCGGCATCGGGTCGTCCGTTCTATTACTTTGCCTATGGCATGGCCTGTTCGGAAGTTCTGATTGATACCCTGACCGGCGAATATAAGGTGACCCGTGTCGACATCATTCATGATGTTGGCAGGTCGTTGAACCCGGCGATTGACCGTGGGCAGATCGAAGGTGGCTTTATTCAGGGAATGGGCTGGCTGACATCCGAAGAATTGTGGTGGGATGATAAGGGCAACCTGCGCACCCATGCGCCGTCGACCTATAAAATCCCGGCTTGTTCGGATCGACCGGGAGATTTCCGGCTTGATCTGTGGTCTTCGGGACGAAACGTTGAAAAAACCATTCATCGGTCCAAGGCTGTTGGTGAGCCACCCTTGATGCTGGCAATTTCCGTGCATCGGGCGATTGCCGATGCGGTGGCCTCGGTCGCGGATCATGGCATTATCCCGACCCTTGAAACCCCGGCAACGCCAGAGGCCGTGCTTTATGCGGTTGCCGATATCGCCAAACGCATGATCGCACAGCCCGATCAGCCGGTTTCTGTGGCAGGGGAATGACATCATGACCTTGTCGCTGCGCCATCATATTGATCTTCTGACATCGCCGGATCCGGTGATGATGGTCAGTGTTGCGGCGGTCAAAGGATCAACTCCGCGCGAAGTTGGCGCTTTCATGCTTGTTACCTGCAACAGGACGGCAGGCACCATTGGCGGCGGCAATCTTGAACATCAAGTCACGCGCCGGGTGGTGGATGCCTTTGCCAAACAGACGGCTGGCAAGTGTGACGCGGCGATGCTGCCCAATGCGGAAATTGTGCGCTTTCCGTTGGGGCCGGGGCTTGGTCAATGTTGCGGCGGGTCGGTTGAGGTCGGGTTTCATCTGTTGGATGCGGGCCAGAAAGCTGATCTGCGTGATGTTTTGTCCGAGATCGCAAGCGAGCCAGTTTCGCAATCAGGGCGTTGGGTGATGTTGCCTGTCGCAGGCGATGCCGGGGGATTGCATATCGCTGCATCTGATAGCCTGCAGGCAGGCATGTTGGCATCGGGCTTTGGCACGGAACGCGGCGGTATTGTTACGATCAATGGTGCGGAAACGCTGTGTCTGCGCCTTGATGAGGCGCTTACACCGATGTGGATTTTTGGGGCCGGGCATGTTGGTCAGGCGCTGGTTTCGGCATTGGCACCATTACCGTTTGATGTGCATCTGATCGATTCGCGTGATGACTATCTGGATCGGGTTAAGGGTGAGAACCTTCATATTCATCAAAGTGATAAGCCACAAGACGAGGTCGCCGATATCCCGGCAGGGGCGCATGTTTTGATCCTGACGCA
Source organism: Thalassospira lucentensis (assembly GCF_050516545.1). Lineage (GTDB taxonomy): Bacteria > Pseudomonadota > Alphaproteobacteria > Rhodospirillales > Thalassospiraceae > Thalassospira > Thalassospira lucentensis_C. The sequence continues at coordinate 4,214,582 of NZ_CP191544.1, forward strand.
TAACCATGCGCTTGATTTTGATATCTGCCGGGCAGCATTGATGCGCGGTGATCTTGGTTTTGTTGGCATGATTGGCAGCCAAACCAAACGCGCACGGTTCGTCAGAAGGCTTTCTGATCGGGGGTTGGGGGCGGCCGAGATCGGTCGTTTGACATGCCCGATTGGGATTCAAGGCATTACCGGAAAACAGCCGGTGGTGATTGCAGCGTCGGTTGCTGCACAAGTGTTGTCGGTGCGTGAAGCACAGTTGGCACAAAATCAAACGACCAAAGCCGCATCAGACGGCGTCGGATGAGCTTAAAGCCTTCTTTAAAGGCAAAATTAATGATAAATGGCCGCGAAATGACGGCCAATCAGGTGATCTGGCAATCAGATCAGGGGTTTCGTAAAGGAGAATTTGGCAGTGTGTGACGCCAAAGGCCATATGCGCCGTGCCGTGGATTTATCGCGGCAAAAAATGGATGAAGGATGCGGTGGACCGTTCGGGGCAATCATTGTTCGCAATGGCGAGGTGATTGCCGAAGGATGGAACAATGTGACATCCAACAACGATCCGACGGCCCATGCCGAAGTCAGCGCCATTCGGGCTGCCTGCGAAAAGCTGGGCACGTTCGAGCTGTCGGGGTGTGAAATCTATACCAGTTGCGAACCCTGCCCGATGTGCCTTTCGGCGATCTATTGGGCCCGTCTTGACAAGATCTATTACGCCAATGGCCGCGAGGATGCTGCTGCCATCGGTTTCGATGATCAGTTCCTTTATGATGAAGTGGCAAAGCCGATGAATGATCGTTCATTGCCAATTGTTCATGTCGATTTGCCCGAAGCCCGCGACGTATTTGCGGCATGGGATGCCAAAACCGACAAGATCGCATATTGAGACCGTTTGATTGCAAACCGTTCTGCGGTAGAACCGCAAAAGGGGTTGCAAATTATAATGCTAAATAGGGGTGGCAACAGTGACGTCAATGACCGGTGATGCCGGGGCAGACGCGATGAAGGGGGCGGCACCTGCGCAATTGGAAGTGCGCGGTGTGACCAAGGCCTTTCCGGGCTGTCTGGCCAATGACGATATCAGTTTCCGGATCGAGCCGGGTGAAATCCATGCGTTGCTCGGGGAAAATGGTGCGGGCAAAAGTACGCTTGTGAAAATCATTTATGGTGTGTTGCAGGCCGATCAGGGTGACCTGATCTGGCAGGGCGCGCCGGTAACGATCCACAGTCCGCATGATGCGCGTGAAATGGGTATTGGTCTGGTGTTCCAGCATTTCTCGCTGTTTGAAACCATGACCGTGCTTGAAAACATCGCGCTTGCGATGAATGACGTGCGCGATATGGATGTGCTGCGGCAAAAGGTGCTTGAGGTCGAAAAGACCTATGGGCTGCCGCTTGACCCGGATCGCCATGTTTACACCCTGTCGGTCGGCGAACGTCAGCGCATCGAGATTGTCCGCTGCCTGTTGCAGAACCCGAAATTACTTATTCTGGATGAGCCGACATCCGTTTTGACGCCGCAGGAAGTTGAAAAGCTGTTTGAAACCCTGCGTCGTCTGGCCGATGAAGGCTGTGCGATCCTTTATATCAGCCACAAGCTGCATGAAGTGAAGGCGCTGTGCCAGAAGGCAACCGTTCTGCGCGGTGGCAAGGTGGTTGGGGGCTGTGACCCGCGTGAAGAAACCGCAAAATCGATGGCCGAAATGATGATCGGTCAGAAATTGACCGCCCCTGATCGTGGTGCGGATCGCGATTTTGGCGATGTGAGACTGACGGTTTCCAAACTTTCATTGTTGAGTGACGAGCAGTTCGGAACCCACCTTAAGGACATCAATCTTGATGTGCGTGGAGGGGAAATCATGGGGGTTGCCGGTGTTGCCGGGAACGGCCAGAACGAACTGTTTCAGGCGTTGGCCGGCGAAACCGAACAGGAAGCAGCCCCAGATACCATCAAGATTGATGGCAAATCGGTTGCCCATTTTGGTCCGCGCCGCCGTCGCCGTCTTGGGGCCGCGTTCGTTCCAGAAGAACGCAATGGCCACGGTGCGGTACCGGATATGAGCTTGTCGGAAAATGGTTTCTTAACCGCGTTCCGCCGCATGGCACTTGCCGCGCGGGGGCTTATTCGTGAAGTTCCGACCAAAAGTTTTGCCGATAACATCATCAAGACGTTTGATGTGCGCACCACTGGTGCCGGTGCCGAGGCCGGATCGCTTTCGGGGGGGAACCTTCAGAAATTTATCGTTGGTCGTGAAATTCTTCAGGACCCGGGTGTTCTGGTGATTTCACAGCCAACCTGGGGGGTGGATGCCGGAGCGGCCAGTGCCATTCATCAGGCGTTGCTTGATCTGGCGGCCAAGGGCACAGCGGTTCTGGTGATTTCCCAAGACCTTGACGAGATTTTTGCCATCTGTGATTCGGTCGTTGTGATGTCGGAAGGCAAAATGTCCAAGCCACGCCCGATGGCCGATGTCAGCATCGAAGAAATTGGTCTGTTGATGGGGGGCCTTCATGATCTTGAAGGCGACGCGACCCCGGCGCACGAAACCCAAATCCAAGGAGGTCGCGTTGGTCAGGCTTGAACCCCGTCGCCAGCATTCCCAAGCGATGGTTTATCTGTCGCCGGTTCTGGCAATCTTGATGACACTCTTCGTTGGCGGGATCATTTTTGCCTTTATGGGCAAGAACCCGTTTGATGCGCTTTATACCTTCTTTATCCTGCCGATCAGCAACAGCTATGGCATTTCCGAGCTGTTTGTGAAGGCAACGCCGCTTGTGATTATAGCCGTGGGTCTTGCCATGGGATTCCGCGCCAATGTGTGGAATATCGGGGCCGAAGGCCAGTTGACCATGGGCGCGATTTTTGGCGGTGGTCTTGCGCTGTATTTCTATGACAGCGAAAGCATGTTTCTGATGCCGGCCATGTTCGTCATGGGCGCACTGGGTGGTGCGTTTTGGGGGGCAATTCCGGCATTGCTGCGCACGCGCTTTAACGCCAATGAAATTCTGACCAGCCTGATGCTGACCTATGTCGCGACCCTGTTCCTAAGCTTCCTGGTGCATGGTCCCTGGCGTAATCCAGAAGGGTTCAACTTCCCGGAATCACGTCCGTTCCCCGATGCCGGATTGCTGCCGATCATTTATGACGGTACGCGTGTGCATCTTGGCACTGCCGTTGCGGTGTTTGTCGTGATTGCCGGGTGGTTGTTGCTGTCGAAATCCGTGATCGGGTTCCAGTTGCGCGTTGTCGGTAAGGCCCCGCAGGCCGCCCGTCATGTCGGGTTTCGTCAGAAACGCATGGTGTGGTTCACGCTGTTACTTGGTGGTGGTCTTGCCGGTTTGGCGGGCTTGTTTGAGGTGGCCGGGCCAATTGGCCAGTTGCAGCCATCGATTTCACCGGGTTATGGCTTTACCGCGATCATTGTTGCCTTTTTGGGGCGCTTGCATCCGGTGGGTATTTTGTTTGGCGGCCTGATCATGGCGCTGACCTATCTTGGGGGTGAATTGGCCCAGATTACATTGGGGCTTCCCAATGCGGTGACCGGGCTTTTCCAGGGGATTTTGTTGTTCTTCCTGCTGGCCTGTGACGTTCTGACCAAATATCGCATTCGTTTCGGTTCAACCGCGGCCAAAGGGAGAACCGCATAATGGAATGGATTGTTCCCTTCTTTCTGACGGTGATTACCGCATCGACCCCGCTTTTGCTTGCGGCGTCGGGGGAGCTGATTACCGAGAAATCCGGTGTTTTGAACCTTGGCGTTGAAGGCATGATGCTGGTTGGTGCGATTGCCGGTTTTGCTGTAACGGCCTCAAGTGGCTCGGCCATTCTGGGCGTTGCGGCGGCGGTGGTTGCCGGCACGTTGATGTCGCTGATCTTTGCGTTTTTGACCCTGACCCTGATGGCAAATCAGGTGGCAACCGGGTTGGCCCTGACGATTTTTGGTGTCGGGTTCTCCGCCCTTGTCGGGTCCGGCTTTGTCGGGTTTGCGATTAATCCGCTGCCATCGCTTTCGATTCCGGGCATCAGTGCCATTCCGGTCATCGGGCCGATCCTGTTTGGGCAGGATTTTCTTGTGTATCTGTCGATTGCGGTCGTGGTCGGCATTGGCTGGTTCCTGACCAGATCGCGGGCCGGGCTTGTGCTTAAGGCGGTTGGGGATTCCCATCATTCGGCGCATGCGATTGGCTATTCCGTGATTAAAATCCGCTATCTTGCCACCATGTTTGGCGGGGCAATGGCGGGTCTTGCCGGGGCGTATCTTTCGCTGTCCTATACGCCGATGTGGGCTGAAAACATGACCGCGGGGCGTGGCTGGATCGCGCTTGCACTTGTGGTGTTTGCAACATGGCGTCCGGGCCGTTTACTGGCCGGGGCATATATGTTTGGCTTGATTTCGGTGATGCAGCTTCATGCACAGAGTGCGGGCATTCATGTGCCAAGCCAGTTCATGTCGATGTTGCCGTATCTGGCCACCGTGATTGTGCTGGTGATTATTTCCAGTGACCGTGCGAAGATCAGACTGAATGCGCCTGCCTGTATTGGACAGGCGTTCAGACCGGCCCAATAAGGGGCGGTCCATTGCGGGATCGGAACACGTCAAACGATGTTCCGACCCAACGGGAGGAAGGCTCATGCCGAACCAAAACTCACACAAGCCGATTGATCGCAACTGTGATCGGTTTGACTGAGTCTTGGTTCAGGTGTGAACACGTCATTGATTGCGTAGTGGATTGAGTTTAAATCCAGATCTGCTGATTAACAGGGAGACCTAACGAATGAATACAAGTTTCATGAAGCGTACAATTGCTGCTGTCGCAGCCGTTGGTGCGCTTGCAACCGGAATGGGTGCTGCCCAGGCCGAAGACGCAAAAGTCGGTTTTGTCTATGTTGGCCCGATTGGCGATCATGGCTGGTCCTATCGCCATGACATTGGCCGTCAGGCAATCGAAGCAGAACTCGGCGATGCGGTTTCGACCAGCTTTGTCGAAAGTGTGCCTGAAGGTGCCGATGCTGAACGTGTGATCCGTCAGCTGGCCCAGACCGGCCACAACCTGATCTTTACGACCTCGTTTGGGTATATGAACCCGACAAACAAGGTTGCCAAACAGTTCCCGGATGTGAAGTTTGAACATGCGACCGGTTTCACCCGTGCCGACAACGTTTCAACCTATGCAGCACGTTTCTATCAAGGCCGTTATGTTGCTGGCGTGATTGCCGGTAAAATGACCAAGTCGAACGTTGTTGGTTATGTTGGTTCCTTCCCGATCCCGGAAGTGGTGCGTGGCATCAATGCTTTCATGATGGGTGCATGGTCGGTTAATCCGGACGTTAAAGTTAAAATCGTCTGGGCGAACACCTGGTATGATCCGGGCAAAGAAGGCGATGCTGCCAAGGCCCTGATCGATCAGGGTGCCGACATCATGGTTCAGCACACCGATAGCCCGGCTCCGCTTCAGGTTGCTGAAAACCGTGGCGTTCTTGGTTTCGGTCAGGCTTCTGACATGATCAAATTCGCACCGAAAGCACAGCTGACGGCGATTGTTGATAACTGGGACAAATACTATGTCGCACGTGCCAAAGCCGTCATTGATGGCACCTGGGAGTCGACCGACACCTGGGGTGGCATTGATAGCGGCATGGTTGAAATGGCGCCTTACACCAACATGCCTGACGACGTAAAAGCATTGGCAGAAGAAACTGCTGCCAAAATTGCTTCGGGTGAATTCCACCCGTTCACCGGCCCGATCTATGATCAGGCAGGCGAGCTGCGCATCAAAGAAGGCGAAATTGCTGAAGACGGTATGCTGCTGGGTATGAACTGGTACATCCAGGGCATCGACGCAGAACTGCCAAAATAAGTCAGATTTTCGATCCATCCGGATCGGCTAAATGACGAAGCCCCGTGCATTAGGTTGCGCGGGGCTTTTCTTTGATCAGGACTTTGCTTTTGTGGTTTTGGGTGGTCCGTCTGGCGACTTTTCATAAGCAACCATTTCGATCTTTGGATGCCTGAGCGCATAAAGGGCGGCCCGCCAGCCATGAAGCTTGACCTTATGTTCGCGGGCTTTTCCGGCCCAGCGTTCGCGAAACAGGTCCATGTCATCGCGTTTGGCGAAATAGATCACCATGTCGACAAACGGTGCGGACTGGCCTGAGCGTGGCAGTTCGATATTGCGAATACCCATTGTCCACATATCACTTCGGACATTCTGATCGAGCCAATCTAGTACGGCTTGAGCGGAATGCTTTTCGTGGATGACCACGCGAAATGGAAAATTCCGAAGATCTTGCGACATTTCGCTTCCCCTGCATGTGCTTAGTTGCGCGATAATAAATCAAATATTCCAGCGATTGGTTAATCTTGTCGACCTGAAAGCCGATATGCCTTGATATGTGTCAGGTATAGTTGGCGGGATGCCGGGTGTGATGTAGAGCGATAATAGAAATAGTATCGTCAGAATGCGGGGAAAATTTAGAATCGTTTGAAGTTTCAAATGGTTAATTGGTGGCAAGTGCATAAAAATTTACATTTTTTCTTCGTAGGTTTCTTGCTACATGATAATCCAAAGATTAAACGTACCAGCACGTCAGAATTGTAAGACGAGTCCGGAATAAACGGGGTATCAAGGTGAGCGAGAAACGTTTGAACGTTCAGCCATCCGGCAAGGAACGTAAATTTAAGCCGGAAGAACTGATTGTCAGCAAGACCGACCTTAAGGGCCGGATTACCTATGCCAATGACCTATTCTTGCGTCTGTCTGATTTTACGGAAAAAGAAGTGCTGGGACAGCCGCACTCCATGATCCGCCATCCCGATATGCCGCGCTGCATTTTCAAACTTCTCTGGGATGAGATTTCGGCTGGAAACGAGATTTTTGCCTATGTCCTGAATATGGGTAAAAAAGGCGACCATTATTGGGTTTATGCCCACGTAACGCCGACCTTTGATGCTAATCATCAGGTCATTGGATATCATTCCAACCGCCGTGTTGCGGACCCCAAAATCCTGCGCGAGAAGATCCTTCCTCTCTATGCGGAGCTGCGCAAGATCGAGGAAGGCACGAATAACCGCAAGGACGGGATGAATGCGGCATCCAGCGCCCTTGCCCAAAAGCTTGCCGATGCCGGGGTGGCATACGACAAATTCATTCAAAGTCTTTAGGGGTTGTAGCTCCTAATTCGAAGGTTCGAGGTTCTAAATGTCACTATTTGGTGGTTCCAAGTCAGGAATCAAAAAGGCACTCGACGTGGTTGAGGCCGCAGCCGACGGTAACTACGAGGCGCGTATTACCAATGTCGACAGTCATCCCGCCATGCGTGATCTGTTTGTTGCGATCAACCGTCTGATTGACCGAAATGATGCGTTTTTGCGCGAAAGTGCCGCATCAATGGGCGCTGTTTCGGAAAACCGGTATTATCGCCGGATCGTTGAAACCGGACTGGTTGGCGAATATCTGTCTTCGGCCAAGCGTATCAATGCCGCGACCGCATCGATTGAACAGAAACTTTCAGGGTTCTCTGACATTCTTGGCGAATTCAAAAGTGGATCCTTCGAGGCGGTAGACCATATCGCCAGTGCCGCGTCGGCCTTGGCCGAGGCATCTGGTGAAGCCAACACGATTGCCCATGAAACCAGTTCACGGTCAACCAATGTTGCGGCCGCCGCACGCCAGACCGCAAGCAACGTGACCGAGGTATCGACAGCCTCAGAAGAGCTGAGCCAGTCGATCCGCGACGTGGCCGATCAAGCACATGAGTCGGTTGAAATTGCCAATCGCGCCAATGGTCTGGCACAGGAAACCGATGGCCGCATTGGCGAACTTGAAGCGGCTGCCGGTGAAATCGTCGAAGTCGTCAGCTTTATTCGTGATATCGCCGCCCAGACCAACCTTCTGGCCCTGAATGCGACGATCGAGGCCGCACGTGCCGGCGAAGCAGGCAAAGGGTTTGCGGTTGTCGCCAATGAGGTCAAAGGCCTTGCCAACCAGACCAGTAAGGCAACTGAAAGCATCGAAGAAAAAGTTCAGGATATTCAGACTGCGATTGAACAATCGGTTGGTGCGATCCGTGAGATTGCCGGGGTGATTGATGATCTTGCCGCACGATCCAACACCATTTCGGGCAATGTCGAAACGCAAGCCAACCTGTCATCGAACATCACGCGCAATGTCGAACAGGCCTCAAACGGCGCACAGAATGTAACCGACAACATTACCGTGGTTTCCGATATGGCCAGCCGTACCGGGGATGCCGCCGATACCACGCGCGATATGGCCGGGCGTCTGGCAGATCAGTCGGAAAATCTGCGCAAACATCTTGGCGGGTTCCTCGATACCATCGAAAAACTGCTTTATACCGCCAAGAAATAGCCGTTTTCTTCGGACAATCAAGAGACAGGGCGTTATTGTAATGCCCTGTCCTTTATCTAAAACAGGGAAACGATGCTATGCGCGTCTTCTTTAATGCCCGTCACGATGCCCATGATGGCGCTGGCGAAATGCATCACGGGCGCATGGTGCCCTGTTTTGAAAATGCCCGGCGCATTCCGATCATCCGTGATGCGGTGGCCCATGCGGTTAAGGCGCAATTGGTTGATCCGGCCGATCACGGCATGGACCCGATCCGCGCCATTCATGATCCCGACTATCTCGATTTTATCGAAAACGCATGGGATGAGTGGACCAAGGTCGGAAACACCGGCGATGCATTCCCCTATGTTTGGCCAACAGCCGGTTTTTCCGGCGGTTCTCCAAAACATATCAGCGCACGTTTAGGTCAGTTTGCCATTTCATCAGACACCCCGATCACGAAAGGTACGTGGAAAGCGGCCTATTGGGGGGCGCAGACTGTGAGTTCGGCTGCCGATGCGACATGGAATGACGGCGAGGCATCCTTTGCCCTGACCCGCCCGCCGGGGCATCACGCCCATGCCAATCGTTATGGCGGCTATTGTTTCCTGAATAATTCCGCCATTGCCGCCCAGCAAATGATTGCCAAGGGGGCGAAAAAGGTCGCGATTCTGGACATCGATTATCATCACGGCAATGGCACGCAGGATATTTTCTATGAGCGTGGCGATGTTTTGACGATTTCGATCCATGCCGACCCGACCCAGCAATTCCCGTTCTTCATGGGCTATGCCAACGAAACCGGCCGCAATGACGGGCAGGGTGCGAACCTTAATCTTCCGCTTCCGGGGGGCAGTGATTTTGGTGCATGGGGTTTGGCCTATGCCAAGGCGATGCAAAAACTGGTGACCTGGCAGCCTGATGCATTGGTGATTGCGCTTGGCGTTGATGCGCATGAAGCCGAACCGATCTGTGATTTCAAACTTCAGACCGACGATTTCAAACGCATCGGTCAAATGATTGGCCGGCTGGCCCTTAAGACCGTGTTTGTCATGGAAGGCGGATATGCCCATGACGTGATCGGCCATAACGTGGCGGCGGTTCTCAGCGGTTACCTTAATGAGGCTAAACGCTAACCAAAGCCTGAGGCTAGATTTCGTCGAATTCTAATCCGTAGTGGTTCTCGCACTTTCTTGCTTTCCAATAATCTAGATAGCCTGTCTTAGTTGCATGATTAACGTGAAGGTTTTGCTTCGAAATTTCTGAGTTTAAACCGAAGATGCAATTGTTGATCGCACTTGAGTCCAGTTTCATCAGGTAAATGACGTCTCTGCTCTTGCTCAGGTTGGTTAGAGTTTTTGCGCAAGCTATTCGTTCAACTTCATCATCAATGCTTGATAAATCTGTTATGTAACAGTGTGGTTCTGCTTCCGATGGAACTGTATACGATCTAAGCAAATGGTGAATGTGATGTGTTCTACTTGGATTTAGGAGGGGATCCAGAATTCCTTTCGGAGCGATAACTCGGTCCGATTGCTCTAATCTTAGGACTATCCTGTATTCTTGTTCGTAAATCCATTCATCACTTTTTTGCATGCAGACTTCGTAAAGGAACCGGTCTCCGGACTCCACGCAGACATTCGAATAGTCATGATCAAATTTGTCGTTCCTATATCTTGGTGATTTTCTGTAAGAAACTGGTTTTGGCTTACCATCAAAGGGCGAGTAATCGGTATTAAGGCTATCACTAAACAAATGACTGACGGGCAGAAGGTGCTCGAATAATTTTAGGCCTTCGCCCTCTGCGTGGTAGCTTATTCCAGCAAGTATGCCCTTATGCTCGTCCGCATAGTGTGCCCACATCAGCAAATTCTCTTTATTTTCAGACAAGCTGATTGCGCCTAATTTGCTTAGGTTGGTCTCGATGAAGTCTGGGAATGTCTGACGATTGCACGCAACTTTTTCATCACACTCCAATGCTAGCAATTCTAGATCAGTGCGACTAAACGTTGCTTCAAATGGATCATTGAGGGCTGCGATTTGTGTCAAACGGATATAGCCGTTTTCAAAGAAATCCCTAGGCTCGCTCATATACTTGAATAGTTGTTTCATGAGAAAGATGCCCACTGTTGGCTTAGAATGATCCTCTAGCTGCGTTCCCAAGGCGGGGTGCCGCCAAATTCGCCAACCAGAAAATCAACAAAGGCGCGCACACGGGTCGGTAAATACCGGTTTTCGGGATAAAGCGTATAGACCGCGTGCGATGGCGGTTGATGGTTGGGCAGAACGACTTGAAGTCTGCCATCGCGGATATATTCGCCGACTTCCCAGTTTGATTTAAGCGCAATGCCATGGCCATCAAGGCACCAGCGGGTCAGCACTTCGCCATTGTCAGAATCCATTGATCCAGAAACGGCAAGGGTTGCCGGGCCTTCATCATCAGGGCCGGTCAGCGTCCATTGATATTGCCGTGATCCGGGAAAGCGCAACAGCAGGCAATTATGGTGCAAAAGATCGCCGGGCACATTTGGCGTGCCGTGCTTTGCAAGATAGGCCGGGCTTGCGACCAGCATGCGTTTGTTCGAGGCCAGTTTGCGAACAATCAACGAGCTTTCTTTAAGCTCGGCAATGCGGATGGCAAGATCGACTTTGTCTTGCAACAGATCAAGCAAACGGTCGGACAGATGCAGGCGAATTTGCACATCGGGATTTTGTTCGACAAACTTCGGAATGATCGGGGCGATATATTTGTTGCCAAACGCAATCGGGCAGGTCAGCGTTACCGGGCCGCGGGTGGTGTTTTTCTGATTGGCGATGGCGTTTTCGGCTTCTTGCATTTCCGATAAAATGCGCAGGCAATGCCGGTAGTAAACGTCCCCTTCCGTGGTTAGATTAACCCGACGGGTCGTGCGGTTGAGCAAGCGCACACCAAGGCGTTCTTCAAGCCGCGCAATCCGGTTTGACACGACGGCGGCCGAATGGCGCAATTCGCGCCCGGCAGCAGAAAGGTTGCCAAGTTCGGCAACGCGGACAAAAATCTGGATGTCCTCAAAGTCGGACATGGTGCGGGATGCTCCTGATATCGCTTGGTATTTTGGCGTTTATGATTGTTATATATTCAATTTAACGGCGCATACTGTGCCATTTTAAAGAATAGTTTGAAAGTCATTTCGATTATGCTCGGACCCTTAATAATAGAGGCGGCCGGATGGCTATGCTAGGACAGGGTAAGAGATTGATTGGAATGAGTCTGAGCAAGAACCGCACTGCTTGGGCCATTTTCACAAGAGGGGCAGCCCGACGACAGTGATCTGTTCGGGGCGAGACGGAGGTTTCAAACACCGTGGATATTCTGTTTCAGGACTGGATCAACCTGATCCTGCGCTGGGCGCATGTGATTACAGGCATCGCCTGGATCGGGTCGTCATTCTATTTTGTCTGGCTTGATCTTTCTTTGCGCAAGCGTCCGGGCATGGATGATGGTGTGTATGGCGAAGCATGGATGGTCCATGGCGGCGGGTTCTATCACGTCAATAAATGGATGGTTGCGCCGACCTCGATGCCATCAGAACTCCATTGGTTCAAATACGAGGCCTATTTCACATGGATTACCGGCTTCGCGCTTATGGTGACGATGTATTACTGGAGTGCGGAAAGCTATCTGATTGATCCAAGTGTTCTTGCCCTGACCAAGATGGATGCGATCCTGATTGGTCTTGGCAGCCTGTTTGCCGGTTGGGTCATTTATGACGTGATCTGCAAAAGTCCGATTGGTGAAAGTACGGCGAAACTTGCCATTGCCTTGTTCATCCTGGTCATGGCCGGTGCGTATCTGTTTACCCATGTCTTTAGCGGGCGGGGGGCGTTTATCCATGTCGGGGCGATGATCGGTACGATCATGGCGGCCAATGTGTTTCGCATCATTATCCCCAATCAGAAAAAGGTCGTCGCCAGTCTGATGGCCGGTGAGAAACCAGATCCTGCTTTGGGGCTTCAGGCCAAGCAGCGTTCGACCCATAACAATTACCTGACACTGCCCGTGCTGCTGATGATGATCAGCAACCATTATTCGATGCTGTTTTCCCATGATCAGTCATGGCTGATTGTCGGGCTTATTCTGATCATTGGCGGTTTGGTTCGGCATTTCTTCAACACGCACAATGCCGGTGGATCCGGCAAGGCGATTGCCTGGCAGCTTCCGGCCGCCGGTGTTGGCATGGCTGTTCTGGCGATGTTTGCGTCCTATGATCCCAATAGGATTAAACTGGCAGATGAAGACATCATCACCGCCGATCATGCCTTGGCGATTGTCCAGACCCGCTGTGCGAGCTGTCATTCCGCCAATCCGCGCGACGAAGGGTTTGATGAAGCCCCGGCAGGGGTGATGTTTGACGACATTGCCCAGATTGAAGCCAATGCGCAGCGTGTTTTGGCGCAGGCCGTGATCGGCCGTGCCATGCCACTTGGCAATATGACAGAAATGACCGACGAAGAACGCGCCCAGCTTGGCCAATGGATCCGGGCAGGCATGCCCGAGTAACTTTGCGGTCAATCGGTTCAGTAGAATGAAGGGCGGTCGCGTGATGCGGCCGCCCTTTTGCGTTGACCTGTTGGTTTAAACCAAAGGGGAGGGGGAGGTGGTTTAACCCTATAGGCCAGCGTTATAGTTCATCGGCACCCAGTCATACATGGTGGCGTCTTCGCGGACATGACCGATGCCGGGGAATGCGATGTGGCAGCCTGCCACCAGATATTTTTCCGATACGGCTTCGGCAAAGGCGGCTTCGCGGGATGCGATGGCCTGTGTGCTGTCATTGTCAAAGGCAATGGCAACACCGGGTTCGTCAAACTGCACGACGTCGCCATGGGTGATGTCGCCCCAATAGACAAATTTCTCGCCCTTGCTTTCAATCCAGAGCGCGCTGTGGCCCGGTGTATGGCCGGGACGGAAGGTGGTGTTGACCTTGCCCGGAATGGCAGCAGCATCGGGGGCATATTTTTCCAAAGTGCCGCTATCGATATAAGGGGTCAGTGCGGCAACCGCCTGATCAAAGAATGCCTTTGCATCTTCGGGCGCTGCGGCCTTGTTTTCGGAACTTAACCAGAATTGTGCATCCGCTTCGGGCACATGGACCTTGGCATTGGCAAAGACCTTTTTGCCGCCCAGTGTCAGGCCGCCAGTGTGATCGGGATGAATATGGGTGATGACCACATCATCGATTTGATCGGGATGATAGCCCGATGCGATGATATTAGCGGGCAGTTTCCCAAGTGATGGTCCCATCAGATCGCTGGTCCCGGCATCGAGCAGAACCAGACGATCCCCGAAATTCAGCAAATAGGCGTTAACCGACAAATGCGTCGGGGTACCCTGAAACGCATTGGCAAGCGCAAGGCGGGCCTGTTCAGGTGTTGTATTGATGTAAAGATCGGCAATCGGGAACAGACCCGTACCATCGGAAAGGGCGGTGACTTCAACATCCCCGACCATAAGGCGGTAATAGCCCGGGGCCTGTGTGCCAGCCAGTGGCGCCTTGGCCTTGGCGGTAAGGGGAACAAACACCGTGCTGCCAATTGCGCCGATGGCACCGGCGGCAATCGTGCCTTTCAACATATCGCGACGTGATAACATTTTCTTTTCCCTCAAAATCGTCCGGGTGAACCGGCGGGTTGTAAGCTGATGGGGAAAATGTATAGTGCGACCAGTCAGTAATCAAATCGATGCGAATCATGGATAACATTGATCATTTCAATTTACGGTCTTTCGATCTCAACCTTATGGTTGCGTTTGACGCAATGATGCAAGAGATGAGTGTTACCAAATCTGCGGAAAAACTGCGTATTGGTCAGTCCGCGATGAGCCACAATTTATCGACCTTGCGCATGCTTTTGGATGATGAATTGTTCGTGCGGGTCGGACAAAAAATGCAACCAACCGCCAAGGCGCGCGCCTTGGCCGGGCCGGTGCGCACGGCATTATCGCAAGCACAAAACGCGATTCAGGCAACGGACAGTTTCGATCCGGCAACGGCGGAACGTGTTTTTCGTCTTGGTGTGACCGGTGAAATGGAAATGATCCTGCTTCCGGCATTGCTGCGTCATTTGCAGATACATTCACCCAAGACCAAACTTTTAAGCCGCACGATCACCGCCGACAGCGTTGATCTTATGATCAATAATGGCGAAATTGATTTGGCAATCGGATGTAAAAGCCCGGTGCAAGCAGGTTATCTCGGAGAAGTTCTTTTTAACTCCGAAGTGGCGTGCTGCTTTAACCCCGATCTTCTTGATCTGAGAACCCCCTTGTCGCGGGAGGATTATCTGGCATCCCGTCACGCCGTGTTGTCGCAAACAGGCAATGTCGCGGGATGTGTCGGCGATGCATTGCAAGGGTTGGGGATTGATTTGAATGTTGTCATGGCAGCGCCCGATTTCATGCCGCTTTTGGCTGCAGCACGTAATACACCGGTGATTGCAACGGTTCCCTGTCGTATCGCCACCCAATATGCCCCGTTATTTGGTCTGGCCATTCGTCCGATGCCGATTGATGTTGCCTTTCCACCGGTGACGATGAACTGGGCGGTCTGGACCGATAAGGATGTGGGTCTGGTATGGTTGCGCGATCAGATCCGATCCGTGATTGCATCCATCGCACCGGCGGAACACGTGCAGGCAGCGGAATAACGTTCGCGGGGGTATGAAAACGCCCCGCCGGGCGAACCGACGGGGCGGGAAGCTGCCATCAGGGAGGCAGGTTGTGGTGCAATAACCGCAATGAAGGCGAAACTTCCACCCTTGAAATAAGAGCTGAAAACTATGGCGTCAATGTGATTAAAAAATGGTCATTATTTAATCTATGATTGAAAAATGCTCATGAAAAACGCAGGTCGCGCAAATATTCTCCTAAAAAGGCATGTGAAATAGTCGCATATTGCGTGGGAATCCCTCGATTCTTGATTTTATTCTACGGCGTTCGGAATCTGGCACGGTTTTAGCAAGTATCACTGCGGTGCAATAAACTCGCAGTGGAGGCTATAAATGAATAAGAAGCTTCAAGCGCTCGTAGGCGCTGGGGCCTTGGCATTGTCTGTAATGACCATGTCAGCCGCACAGGCAGCAGATACCATTAAAGTTGGTGTGCTGCATTCTCTCTCAGGGACGATGGCGATTTCGGAAACCACGCTCAAGGACACCGTCCTGATGCTGGTCGACGATCTGAATAAAAGTGGTGGTCTGCTTGGGAAGCAGGTCGAGGCTGTGGTCGTTGACCCGGCATCCGATTGGCCGCTTTTCGCCGAGAAGGCCCGTGAGCTGATCGAAAAAGATCAGGTTGATGTTGTCTTTGGGTGCTGGACCTCGGTTTCGCGTAAGTCGGTTCTGCCGGTTTTCGAAGAACTTAACAGCATGCTGTTCTATCCGGTTCAGTACGAAGGCGAAGAAAGCTCGCGCAACGTATTCTATACCGGTGCTGCTCCGAATCAGCAGGCCATTCCGGCTGTTGATTACCTGATGAGCGAAGATGGTGGTTCTGCTGAACGTATCGTTCTGCTTGGTACCGACTATGTTTATCCGCGTACCACCAACAAAATCCTGCGTTCTTATCTGAACGGCAAAGGTATCTCCGATGAAGACATCATGGAGAACTACACCCCGTTTGGTCATTCTGACTGGCAGTCGATCGTTGCTGACGTAAAAGCATTCGCATCAGCCGGTAAGAAAACCGCAGTGGTTTCGACGATTAACGGTGACGCGAACGTTCCGTTCTACAAAGAACTCGCCAACCAGGGCATCAAAGCCGAAGACATTCCGGTTGTTGCATTCTCTGTTGGTGAAGAAGAGCTGGCTGGTATCGATACCACCCCGCTTGTTGGTCACCTTGCTGCCTGGAACTATTTCCAGTCGGTCGAAGCTGACGCCAACGCAGCCTTCATTGAAAAATGGCATGGCTTTATTGGTGATGAAGCACGCGTAACCAACGACCCGATGGAAGCAACCTATATCGGCTTTAACATGTGGAAACAGGCTGTTGAGCAGGCTGGGACCACCGATGTTGATGCGGTTCGCCAGGCCATGTATGGCCAGGAAGTTGCAAACCTTACGGGTGGTACGGCTGTCATGAACACCAACCACCACCTGTCCAAGCCGGTTCTGATCGGCGAAGTACAGGACGATGGTCAGTTTGACATCGTTTGGGAAACCGAAGGTACGGTTGTTGGCGATGCCTGGTCTGACTTCCTTCCGGAAAGCGCAAAGCTGACCGCCGACTGGACCTATCCGTGGGTCTGCGGCAACTGTGAAAAACCGATGTACTAATTGGTTTCGGGCGGGCCGGTCGTGGAAACGCGACCGGCCCGTTCACTTTAAGGATCCTGGCTCTCGCCCGGATATCCGACCTTTCTTTTTTCCATTTTCCATATCGAATTCAAAGGTTTGGTGATCATGCGCAATGATATTTTTTCAGTGCTGCGCCGTTCTCCGTTTTCCATGAAAATGGCAGTCCGCTACGTCGCGCGTTTTGGCGTGGTGGTGGCCTGCCTTATGGTGTTTGCGGTGGTTTCACCCAATGTCGCACAGGCCTTTAGCGACGAAGAACTGCGCAATATTGCCGAACAGCTGAATGACGGCAGCGCGACCAAGAAGGTCGCCGTCATTGAAAAAATGGCCGCCGATGGTGACCCGCGTGTCGCGCCGATCTTAAAGGCGATGCTCGATGGCGATCTTTATGTTCGCGACAGTGACGAGCATGTCGTCATTGCCACGAAAAAGGGCAAAGTTTTCACCCATATCGACATCGTAAGTGGCGAAGTAGCCGGTGAAAGTTCGTCCAAGGAACTTTCCAAAATCAAGATCAATAACCGTTTGCGCGGGGCGCTGCGCGATGCGCTGGCGACGCTTAATCTGTTTAGCCCGGATTTAACGGTTCGTACTGCTGCGGTCGAACAGGTCATGGATGCCCGTGATCCGGCAATGTTGCCATTGCTGTTGCGCGCGATTGACCGCGAAGAAGATGAAACGCTTTTGGCACGGATGGAATTGGCACAGGCGACAATGGCGCTGGCGGCAGGTGAAACCACCGAAGAACGCTTAAGCGCGATTGAAGTTCTGGCCAGTGAAACCACGCCGCAAATTCGCGCGGTCCTGTCGCAATTTGTTGCCAGTGCCGAGGCCGAAGGGTTTGAACCAGAAGTGGTTTCTGCGGCCAAGGATGCCTTGGCGTCCGTTGAAGGGCGTCTTTCGACATGGCAGACGGTTGGCGATGTTTATCGTGGGATCAGTCTGGGGTCGGTCCTTTTGTTGGCTGCTGTTGGTCTTGCCATCACCTTTGGTGTGATGGGGGTCATCAATATGGCGCACGGCGAAATGATCATGATCGGGGCCTATACCACCTTTATGGTGCAACAGGCCTTGGCACCATTTTTGCCATCCGGTTCGGCATGGTCATTGATTATTTCAGTTCCCGTCGCTTTCCTTGTTGCCGGGATGGTCGGGGTTGTGATTGAGCGGTGCGTGATTCGCTTTTTGTATGGGCGCCCGCTTGAGACATTGCTGGCGACTTGGGGCGTTAGCCTTGTTCTGCAACAAGCCATCCGATCGATTTTCGGGGCGACCAACCAACAGGTTACCGCACCTGATTTCATGAGCGGTGCTGTTGAATTTTCGACAGGTCTTGTCCTGACCTATAACCGGCTTTGGATCATCTTGTTTAGTGTGATTGTGGTAGCAGGTATTGCAGCGGTCCTACGCTATACTGCCTTTGGTTTGCAGATGCGTGCGGTCACGCAAAATCGCCGCATGGCCGGGTCGGTTGGTATTCGGACCGGTTATGTTGATGCCCTGACATTTGGGTTGGGATCGGGGATCGCGGGGATTGCCGGTGTTGCCCTTAGTCAGATTTCAAACGTCAGCCCGAACCTTGGTCAGACCTACATCATTGATAGTTTCATGGTGGTTGTGTTTGGCGGGGTTGGCAATCTTTGGGGGACGGTGCTGGGTGCGTTCAGCCTTGGCATTGTGAACAAATTCCTTGAACCGGTTGCTGGTGCAGTACTTGCAAAAATCTTTGTTCTGATTGCGCTGATCTTGTTTATCCAGAAACGACCCAAGGGGCTATTTGCCCTTAAGGGCCGCGCGGTGGAGGCGTAATCCATGACTGATTATCGTCAAAAATATCAAATGACACCGGTCGTTGGTTGGCTTCTTCAGGATCGTGGCGGGATGATCTTGCTTGCCATTCTGATTGCGGCGGCCATTCTTGTGCCGGTTGGCAACCTTCTGGTGCCTGAAACATCGGCGTTTCATGTGCCGACCTGGATGCTCAGTCTTTTAGGTAAATATCTGTGCTATGCGCTTCTTGCACTTAGTGTTGATTTGATCTGGGGGTTCTGCGGCATTCTATCGCTTGGCCATGGGGCGTTTTTTGCGCTGGGCGGCTATGCGATGGGCATGTATCTGATGCGTCAGATCGGCGATCGCGGGGTTTATGGTAACCCGGAACTCCCCGATTTTATGGTGTTCCTGAATTGGACCGAATTGCCGTGGTACTGGTATGGGTTCGATATGTTCTGGTTCGCCATTGTCATGGCAATGTTCGTGCCGGGATTGCTGGCATTTGTCTTTGGGTTCCTTGCATTCAGGTCGCGTGTTACGGGGGTGTATCTTTCGATCATTACCCAAGCCATGACCTATGCATTGCTGTTGGCGTTCTTCCGCAATGATATGGGGTTTGGTGGCAATAACGGCCTGACGGATTTCAAGGATTTGCTGGGATATTCTTTGCAATCAGATGGCACCCGTTCGGGACTGTTTGTTGCATCCTGTGTGTTTCTTGGCATTTGTTACATCGTTGCGCGCGGCATTACCCAATCCCGGTTGGGCAAGGTTCTGATCGCCATTCGCGATGCAGAAGCCCGCGTGCGTTTTACCGGATACCGGGTTGAATATTACAAGCTGTTTGTCTTTACCGTATCGGCGGTCATGGCGGGCATTGCAGGTGCGCTATATGTGCCGCAGGTCGGGATCATTAATCCGGGCGAATTTGCCCCGGCCCTTTCGATTGAAATTGTTATTTGGGTTGCGGTTGGCGGGCGTGGCACGCTGTATGGTGCGGTTCTGGGCGCCTTTATTGTCAACTATGCCAAGACCTTCTTTACCGGTGTGATGCCAGACTTTTGGTTGTTCTTCCTTGGTGGGCTGTTTATCGCCGTTACCCTGTTCTTGCCAAAAGGTGTGATTGGGGCGGTGCCCGCATTTGGATCGCCTGATCGGAAATCGGTTCTTTCGGGATTACGCAAACGCATCGCGGATCGCAGAACCAATGAAGGAGGCAAGGCATGAACGACGCAGTAGCCGTTGAAGTGAATGCCTCGGATGTGCCACAGGTTAAATCGGCACGGGCTGAAACCATTTTATATGTCGATGGGGTTTCGGTCACCTTTGATGGGTTCCGCGCGCTTAACAATCTGTCATTTTATATCGAGCCGGGCGAACTTCGCGCCATTATTGGCCCGAACGGGGCGGGTAAGACCACGATGATGGATATCATCACCGGCAAAACGCGACCTGATACCGGTGACGTTCTGTTCAAAAGCGAGATCGACCTTACCAAAATGGACGAGGCCGAGATTGCCAATTTGGGCATCGGCCGCAAGTTCCAGAAGCCGACCGTGTTTGAAAGCCACACGGTTTTTGACAATCTGCTTCTTGCCTGCTCGGGCGGGCGCGGGGTGTTTCAGGCATTGTTCCATCGCTTGTCGGATGTTGAGAAGACCAAGATCGAAAAGACCCTGATTACCATCATGCTCGAAGATAAGCGCGATGAGACGGCGGCCAATCTTTCGCATGGGCAAAAGCAGTGGTTGGAAATCGGTATGTTGTTGATGCAGGAACCGGAACTTCTTTTGGTCGATGAGCCTGTTGCCGGCATGACCGATTCTGAAACCGAAGAAACCGCCAAGCTTTTGCGCAACATTGCCAAGGAATATTCGGTCGTGGTGGTCGAACATGACATGGAGTTTGTGCGTGACCTTGATTGCAAGGTGACTGTCCTGCACGAAGGGTCGGTTCTTGCCGAAGGGCGGCTTGACCATGTGCAGAAAGACCCGCGGGTCATTGAAGTTTATCTGGGCCGATAGGGAGGCGTTGTAACATGCTCGATGTCAGCAATATTGATCTGTTTTACGGTGCGTCCCATGCCCTGCGCAAAGTGTCATTGAATGCCGAAACGGGTAAGGTGACAGCGGTTCTGGGCCGTAACGGTGTGGGTAAAACGTCGCTTATGCGTGCCGTCGTTGGTCAGCACCCGATTGCCGATGGCAACATCACATGGGAAGGCAAGGATATCTCGCGCGATCCGTCATGGCGGCGTTCCGCCAATGGTATTGCCATTGTCCCACAGGGGCGTGAGATTTTCCCGCTTTTGACTGTGAAGGAAAATCTTGAAACCGGTTTTGCCGCCTTGCCCCGGCCCTTGCGCCATATCCCGGACGAGATTTTCGATCTGTTTCCGGTGCTGCGTGACATGCTTGGGCGGCGCGGTGGTGATCTTTCTGGTGGGCAGCAACAGCAGCTTGCGATTGGCCGCGCACTTGTGACCCGCCCGCGTTTGCTGGTGCTTGACGAGCCGACCGAAGGTATCCAGCCGTCAATCATCAAAGACATTCAGCGCGTGATCAAACAGCTTGCCGATCGTGGCGACATGGCGATTTTGTTGGTCGAGCAATATTTTGAATTTGCCCATGAACTGGCTGACGAGATTGTTGTTCTCGAACGCGGGGAAGTTGTTCTGTCGGGAACAAAGGATTCTTTGGATCGGGAAAAAGTGCGGGCATATCTGACTGTTTGATCAGCATTTGCCGAAAATTTGCGCAAATTTAAGCCAAATGATCAGACTATTTGCGACCGGAATCCGTGTGTCAGCATGGATTTGGCGGTTGGCCCGCATCTTGCTGTTAAGCCCCTTGGAATTGAACCGCATCAATCAGGTGGCTTAGTGCAACTTCGCAAACTCGAAACCCCGGTATCTGCGCTGAGCACAGCAGATACAGCAACGACCGGAACGCCAGCGCGCATTGTGACCAATGGTCGCGCAGAGGTGACCTATCGCACCGGCACGGGGCCGACCCATCAGGGCGGGCATGCGGCCCTTGATCATCTTTATTACCGTGATCCGATGAAAATCCTGTTCCCGCGCCCAATGGCGGGGGATTTGACGACGGCTGTTCTGGTGACAACATCGGGCGGCATGGTCGGTGGGGATAAGCTTGCCTTTGCTGGCAAGGTCGAGGCGGGAACGTCTGCCCTTTTTACAGCCCAAGCGGCTGAAAAGATTTACCGGTCTGTTGGTCCCGATTGTGAAATGTCGGTTGATCTTCGCGTTGAAGACGGTGGGTGGCTTGAATGGTTGCCCCATGAAACCATCCTGTTTGATCAGGCCCGTCTGCGCCGGAAGACAACCGTGGCTGCAACCGGTTCGGGCATGGTTCTTGCCGGGGAAATGATGGTGTTTGGCCGTCTGGCGCGCGGGGAAGTGTTTAAAACCGGATTGGCGCGCGATGCATGGGATGTGTCGATTGATGGTCGACCGATCTGGCGCGATGCGTTGCATTTAGAAGGCGATGTTTTGCGCATGCTTGATCATGGTGCGGCCTTTGATGGCGCGCGTGCCAATGCCACGACCATATTGGTTGGTCACGGGGCGGAAGATCGTCTTTCGGATGCGCGTGAATGTCTTGAAAGTGCGTGTGACGGGCTGGCTGAAAATGACGTTTTGTGCGCAGCGACCGCAATGAAGGGAATTGTGATTGCGCGTTTTATGGCGCGTGATCCGATGAATTTGCGCCGGGTTTACGGCGCATGGTGGAAGCAGTTTCGCCATAAAACAAGGGGGCTTCCCGAACGCTTGCCGCGTTTGTGGGAGATTTAATACGGTGGATCCAAGGAGTAGGCAGGCATGAATCTGACGCCACGCGAAAAGGACAAGCTGCTGGTTTCGGTTGCTGCAATGGTGGCACGCAATCGCCTTGCACGCGGTGTAAAGCTGAACCATCCCGAAGCAATCGCAATCATCACCGATTACGTCGTTGAAGGTGCACGTGATGGCAAATCGGTTGCCGATCTGATGCGCGACGGGGCAACCGTTATTTCGCGCGATCAGGTGATGGATGGCATTGCCGAAATGATCCACGACATTCAGGTCGAAGCAACGTTCCCCGACGGGACCAAGCTTGTGACCGTTCACGAACCAATTCGTTGAGAGGGCCCGTTTATGATTCCAGGTGAAATCATTACCAAAGAAGGCAGCCTCATCCTCAATGAGGGGCGTGAAACCAAAGTGATTAAAGTTGCCAATACCGGCGATCGTCCGGTGCAGGTTGGATCGCATTATCATTTCTATGAAACCAATCCGGGGCTTGATTTTGACCGCGAAGCCGCAAAGGGCTTTCGCCTTGATATTCCCGCAGGAACGGCCGTCCGGTTTGAGCCGGGCCAGTCGCGCGAGGTCAATCTGGTCAAATATGCAGGGACCGGCACGGTTTACGGGTTTAACGCCAAAATCAACGGCAAGCTTTAAGCGGGGGATACGATAAATGGCTTATGAAATTGATCGTCCGTC
This sequence comes from Thalassospira lucentensis, assembly GCF_050516545.1. Lineage (GTDB taxonomy): Bacteria > Pseudomonadota > Alphaproteobacteria > Rhodospirillales > Thalassospiraceae > Thalassospira > Thalassospira lucentensis_C. The sequence goes on from NZ_CP191544.1 coordinate 4,237,533, forward strand.
ATATGCTGCCATGTTTGGCCCGACCGTGGGTGACAAGGTGCGGCTTGCCGATACCGACCTGATCATTGAGGTTGAAAAAGACTTCACGACATTGGGCGAAGAAGTCAAATTTGGCGGTGGCAAAGTCATCCGTGATGGCATGGGCCAGTCACAGGCAACCCGTGCCGAAGGGTCGGTTGATACCGTGATTACCAATGCGCTGATCCTAGATTATACCGGCATCGTCAAAGCCGATATTGGCATCAAGGATGGCCGCATTGCCGCAGTGGGCAAGGCAGGCAACCCCGATATTCAGCCCGGTGTTGATATTATTATTGGTCCTGGGACCGAGGTAATTGCCGGTGAAGGCAACATCATTACCGCAGGCGGGATTGACGCCCATATTCACTGGATTTGCCCACAACAGGTTGAAGATGCGCTTTATTCTGGTGTGACCAGTATGCTCGGCGGCGGAACTGGCCCGGCGGCGGGTACGAACGCCACCACCTGTACGCCCGGTCCGTGGCATATTGCCCGGATGCTTCAGGCAGCAGATGGCATTCCGATGAATATTGGTTTCTTTGGCAAGGGCAATGCGACCCTGCCGGGGTCGCTTGAAGAACAGGTCAAAGCCGGTGCCTGTGGTCTGAAACTGCACGAAGATTGGGGCACAACGCCCGCAGCGATTGATACCTGTTTGTCAGTTGCAGATGACCTTGACGTGCAGGTGATGATCCATACTGACACATTGAATGAAAGTGGGTTTGTCGAGCATACCCGCGCATCGTTCAAAGGCCGGACCATTCATACCTTCCACACCGAAGGGGCCGGTGGTGGCCATGCGCCAGACATCATCAAGCTGTGCGGTGAAGCCAACGTTATTCCAAGTTCGACCAATCCGACCCGGCCTTTTACCGTCAATACGATTGACGAACATCTCGATATGTTGATGGTCTGCCATCACCTTGATCCGAAAATCCCCGAAGACGTCGCCTTTGCCGAAAGCCGCATTCGCCGTGAAACGATTGCAGCCGAAGACATCCTGCATGACCTTGGCGCGTTTTCGATCATTTCATCAGATAGTCAGGCCATGGGCCGCGTTGGTGAAGTCATCACCCGGACCTGGCAGACAGCAGACAAGATGAAAAAGCAGCGCGGTGCGTTGCCCGAAGATGCCGGTGCGGGCAACGATAACTTCCGTGCCAAACGCTACATCGCGAAATACACCATCAATCCGGCGATTGCCCAAGGCATTGGATCGCATGTTGGATCGATCGAGGTTGGCAAAATCGCCGATCTTGTCGTGTGGAAGCCGATGTTCTTTGGCACCAAGCCCGACATGGTGATCAAGGCGGGCATGATTGTGGCGGCGGCCATGGGGGACCCGAATGCATCGATCCCAACCCCGCAGCCGGTTCATTATCGCCCAATGTTTGGCGCCTACGGCGGGGCGCTTGCGAAAACCAGTTTCTCGTTCGTGTCCCAAGCGGGCATTGATGCCGGGATTGCCGCAGAATTTGGTTTGGCCAAGGAACTCCTTGCCGTTTCAAACACGCGCAACATCGGCAAAAAGGACATGAAACTTAATGATGCCCTGCCGAAAATGGAAGTCGACCCGGAAACCTATCAGGTCACGGCGGACGGCGAACTTTTGACCTGTCAGCCGGTCGATACTGTGCCGATGGCGCAGCGTTATTTCCTGTTCTGATCGGATTTGGACACCATCATGCGTCATGCCATTGAACATATCCCGGTTGATCGTGCCGATACGTCGGAAGTGCGCGGCACGGTGACCTTGGTGTTTTCTGATCGCCATCGTCGGCGCATTCGCCTGCATGATGATGCGGGGGATGCCTTCTTGCTCGATCTGCCGCATGCGGTGCGGCTGGCCGATGGGGATCGGTTGAGGTTGGCTGACGGTGGGGTGATTGTTGTGCGGGCGGCGGATGAGCCGGTTTTGACCATCACGGCTGCCGGGCCGATTGCGACTGCCAAACTGGCATGGCATATCGGTAACCGACATACCCCGGTTCAGGTTCTTGATGATGGGCGTTTGCGGATCATTGATGATCACGTGATGCGTGACATGATTTTGGGCCTTGGCGGTGTGGTTGAAAACGAAATCGCACCGTTTGACCCGCTAAATGGCGCCTATCACGGCCTTGGCGGTGCCCATGGTCACAGTCATGGCAATGATCATTTTGACCGTGATGACCATGCGCACGCACATGCTCATGCGGCAGGAAAACCCCATGACCATTAACGCCGATGATTTGACCCTTAACCCCGCTGGCCTGATGCGGTTGATGACCTGGCTGAGCCCGTCATTCCCCGTCGGGGCCTATTCCTATTCCCATGGTGTGGAATATGCGGTCGAAGATGGTCGGGTGACATCGGCTGAAACCCTGATCAACTGGGTAGAAGGCGTTTTGGAATTTGGCGCAGGGCGCATTGATGCGGTGCTGTTTTGTGCAGCTTGGCGTGCAGCCCTTTTGGGGGGTGAAGACGCGCTTTTTGACATCGGGGTTGAAGCCGATTGTTGGCGTGGCACATCTGAAATGGCGCTTGAGGCAACCGCACAGGGGCGTGCATTTGTATCGACGACGGAAAAGGTCTGGGGCGATGGCGTTGTCACGCGCTGGGCGCACAGAATGCGACTTGATGATCGTCTGCCATCTTATCCGGTCGCGGTTGGCATTGCCGCGGCCGAGGCCAAAGTACCGTTGCGCGATGCGCTGACCGCTTATTTGCATGCTATGGCGGCAAATCTTGTGTCCAGTGCAGTGCGTTTGGTCCCGCTTGGTCAAACAGATGGTGTGCGGTCACTTTCATCCCTTGATAAAGCGGTTTCCATCGCGGTTGATCATGCCATGGCGACCGATCTTTGCGACCTTGGGGCGGCGGCCCCGATGGTCGATTGGACATCTATGAAACACGAAACCCAATATACGAGGCTATTTAGATCATGAGTTCTCCCCTTCGTATCGGCATTGGTGGCCCGGTCGGGTCTGGTAAAACCGCCCTGTTGGAACGCCTTTGCAAGGCCATGCGTGACGAGTTCAATATCGCTGCCATCACCAACGACATTTACACCCGAGAAGATGCTGAATTCATGACCCGTTCGGGGGCGTTGGATGCTGATCGCATTACCGGTGTTGAAACCGGTGGCTGTCCACATACTGCCATTCGCGAAGATGCTTCGATCAATCTTGCCGCGGTCGAAGATATGGCTGCCAAGCACGCCGGGCTTGAGGCGATCTTTATTGAATCGGGTGGCGATAATCTGTCTGCGACCTTTTCGCCAGAACTTGCCGACATTACCATTTACGTCATCGACGTTTCAGCCGGCGATAAAATCCCGCGCAAAGGTGGTCCGGGCATTACCCGGTCTGATTTGCTGGTGATCAATAAGACCGATCTTGCACCACTTGTCGGCGCGGATCTGGGCGTGATGGACCGCGATGCCAAGAAAATGCGCGGCACCCGTCCGTTCCTGTTCACCAATCTTAAGGCGATGGATGGCCTTGAAGACGTTAAGAATTTCATCATCGAGACAGGGGGGCTCCGCCAATCCGCAGCGTCCTGATATGGGGATATAAGGACCTGCATTGAAAAGGATGACGGGAGCACACATCGCCCGGCCAGCAATGGTCGGGCGTTCGTGTTTTGCGGGGGAAATAATTAATGCAACTTTTTGGTTGCGTAATGAAAGGCCTTCTGGCACGTTAAAGGCAATCAGGAGGTTGCGTTATGTCAAATGTAATTGAAAAGTCGATCGAGATTGAAGCATCGCGGGCACGTGTCTGGCAGGCTTTGACAGATCATCGTCAGTTTGGTGCATGGTTCGGGATTGATATTGAAGCCCCGTTTGCGGTGGGCGAACTTTCAACCGGGCAGATGACGATTGAGGGTTTTACCCATGTGCCGTGGAATTCCACGATCAAGGCGATGGAGGAACCGGCCTATTTCGCCTATACATGGCATCCCTATGCGGTTGATCCAAATGTCGATTACACCGATGAGCCCGAAACACTTGTCGAGTTCTGGCTCGAAGAAACTGAGGGCCAAACATCGGTTCGGGTGCGCGAAACCGGATTTGATAATCTACCACCACACCGGGTTGCCGATGCTTTGCAGGCCAATACGAATGGCTGGGGATTCCAGTTGGAAAACATCAAAAAATATGTCGAAAACTGAAAATAATCTGGGTAAGGGCAAGCATGACAGGGATTTTTCCGTCATGTTTGCCGCATTGGGCGATCCTACACGGTTGGCGATCTTTGATCGGTTGGCCGATGGCAAGCCGCGTTCCATCTCGACCTTATCCGATGATGCCGATATGACCCGGCAGGCCGTGACCAAGCATCTTCGGGTATTGGAATCTGCTGGGTTGGTGCAGAATCATCGGGTGGGCCGTGAAAGCCAATATGCCTTTTGCCCGGATCAACTGGCACAGGCGCGGGCCTATCTTGATCAGGTGGCGGGGCGTTGGGAATCTGCCCTTATGCGGCTTAAAACCTTTGTCGAAGATGATGACAGCTAACATTTTGAAATTCATCGAATATTAGGTGCGGCGCAAGACCAGTTGCCAGAATGCGACGTCATTTTGCTTGGCCTTGATGAGATTTGCGGTTATCCCATATCGCGTTGAGCCGGTCGGGCGGACCGGTTAAACCAAGATCGTCTTGCGCAAGGGGTTGATGTAAGGCGGTCTTAACGGGAATAGGAACCGTTACATGAAGACCAAAGATATTGTTTATATCGCCCTGTTCGCAGCACTGACTGCAGTTCTTGGGCTGTTTCCGCCAATCACCCTTCCAATTACCGGCGTTCCGGTAACGGCACAATCGCTTGGTCCGATGTTGGCTGGCGCCATTCTTGGTGCCCGTCGTGGTGGCTTGTCGATTGTCTTGTTCCTTGTGTTGGTCGCGGTTGGCTTGCCGTTGCTTTCCGGTGGACGTGGTGGTCTTGGCGTGATGATCGGTGTGACCGGCGGCTTCATTTTTGGATGGGCTATTGCGGCATTTGTCGTCGGGCTTTTGATCGAAAAATTCTGGAACAAACTGAATGTTGTGAATGCAGCGCTTTCCATCGCTTTTGGTGGGATTGTTGTGCTGTATGCCATTGGCAATGCATGGGTCGCGGTTGCGGTCGATATTAGCTATTGGCAGGCAACCGTTGGTGCTGCGCCATTTTTGATTGGTGATGCGATCAAGGTTGCGATTGCAACTGCGGCATGCCTTGCGGTGCGCCGTTCCTACCCCTTGATTTCCAAGGCGGGCTAACGTCTTATGGGTGCCAGGCATGTACGCCATGCGCGATGATGCTTGGTGCCCGACTTTTACCACCACCTATGCCCAATCAATGCTCCCGAATGTAATCCCGGACAAACAACCCCATGATCCGTTTTGAAAATGTCTCTGTGCAATTTGATCAGCGGCGCGCACTTGAGGATATCAACCTTACCCTGACCGAAAAACGGATCGGGATTGTTGGTGCCAACGGATCGGGAAAAAGCACGTTTGTTCGGCTTTTAAACGGGTTGCAAACCGCAACCAGCGGTCGGGTTTTGGTCGATGATTTCGATGCTGCTAAGGATGGCCGGAAACTGCGCCGCCATGTTGGCTTTGTCTTTCAAAATCCCGATAATCAGATCGTCTATCCCGTGGTTGAAGAAGATCTGGCCTTTGGGTTGAAATCGCTGAAACTGCCAAAGGATGAGATCAATCGTCGTATTGATGAAATCCTTGCGCGCTATGACCTGACAGAATTCAAAACCCACCCAAGTCATCTGTTGTCAGGTGGCCAAAAACAGCTTTTGGCGATATCGGGCGTTTTGGTCATGGCGCCGCGCTATGTCGTTCTTGATGAACCGACCACCTTGCTTGATCTGCGCAACCGCAACCGGGTTGAACGCGCCATTCGCGATCTTGATCAGACGGTGATTACCGTTTCGCATGATCTTGATCTGATTGCCGATTATGACCGGGTTCTGGTGTTTGATCAGGGCAAGCTTGTGCTTGATGGCAAACCCGCCGACGTCATCGCGAAATATCGCGAGATGATGGCATGATCGCGGGGCTGTATATTGACGGTGCATCAGCGCTGCATCGGGCCACTGCCGGGATTAAGATTTTGGCGATGATGGCGTTGGGGACAGGGGTGTTTCTGATCCCTGACTGGCCGGTGGTCGCGGTTGTTTTAGCGACCGTCATTGCACTTTATCCCATCAGTGGATTTGGCCCGCACATCATCTGGGCGCAGATCAAACCGATGATCTGGTTCCTTTTGATTTTCTTTGCCGTGCAGTTTTGGCTCAATGATTGGCAGGCGGGATTGCTTGTTGTTCTGCGGGTTGCGGCGATTGTTTTATTCGCATCGCTTGTGACACTGAGCACGAAAACATCGGACATGCTGGCATCCCTTGACCGCGCGATGGTCCCGTTAAAGCCGATTGGTGTGAACCCGGAAAAGGTCAGTCTGGCGATTTCGATGGTGCTGCGCTTTATCCCGGTGATCGCAACCGTTGCATCAGAAATCCGCGATGCCCAACGTGCGCGCGGGCTTGATAAATCCATCCTTGCGATGATCGTGCCGCTGATCATCCGGACCCTTAAGATGGCCGATGACGTTGCCGATGCGATTGACGCACGCAGCTTTGACCTTGATTGATCGGGCTTCGGGATAAAAAGAACCCCGACACGTCTATTGGGGGGAGTGGTACGTGGCGACGTGCCGGGGTGTATCGAAGATCCTGGTGCAATCAGCCGAGATTAAGGTGCTTGGCATGGAAGCGGATGTGATCTTCGATAAAGCTTGAGATGAAGTAATAGCTATGGTCATAGCCATCCTGCATCCGAACGGTTAGCGGATAGTGTGATGCCTTGGCCGCTGCTTGCAGTGTTTCTGGTTTAAGCTGTTCGGCCAAAAACCCATCTGCATCGCCCTGATCAACAAGGGCCGGGGTCTGAACATCAGATGATGTTGCGGCCTTCATCAGGATCGAGCTATCCCAGTCTTTCCAGGCCGATTTGTCATCGCCCAGATAATTGCCCAATGCCTTTTGGCCCCATGGGCAATTGACCGGGTTGCAGATGGGGGAAAAGGCGGTCGCAGATTTGAACATGCCCGGATTACGAAGCGCAATCATGAGCGCCCCATGCCCGCCCATCGAATGACCAGAAATCACCGCATCGTCACTGACCGGGAAGTGATCCTTGATCAGGCTTGGCAGTTCCTTGGTGACATAGTCATACATGCGGTAATTGCGCGCCCAGGGTTCCTGCGTCGCATTGACGTAGAAACCCGCACCCTTGCCAAAATCATAGGCCTCTTCTTCGTCATCGGGCACATGATCGCCGCGCGGGCTGGTGTCCGGGGCGACAATGGCAATACCAAGTTCGCTCGCAATGCGAAACGCACCGGCCTTTTGCATGAAGTTTTCATCGGTGCAGGTCAGGCCAGAAAGCCAATACATCACCGGCACCTTGGCATCGTTGCTGGCCTGTGGTGGCAGGAAGATGGCAAAGCGCATGTCACAACCCAGCACCGTGGAGGGGTGGGTGTATTGCTTTTGCCAGCCGCCAAACACCTTGTTGCTTGAAGCGTTTTCAATACCCATTTGGGGTTCCTCTGATCTGCCAATGCCGGAAAGGGCGGGGGAACTCGTCACCGGAGAATTTCCGGCATTGGCGTTATTATACAAACTGTTTTTGATTGATCAGTAATGAATGACTGTACGAATGCTTTCACCTTCATGCATCAGGTGAAACGCCTCGTTGATGTCTTCGAGCTTCATGGTGTGGGTGATGAAGTCAGATAGTTTGAACTCACCGGCAAGATAACGTTCAACATAGTCCGGCAATTGCGAGCGGCCTTTGACCCCGCCAAACGCCGTGCCGCGCCAGACGCGCCCGGTGACAAGTTGGAACGGACGGGTCGAGATTTCCTGACCCGCACCGGCAACGCCGATAATGACCGACTCACCCCAACCTTTGTGGCAGCATTCAAGAGCAGACCGCATGACATTGACATTGCCAATGCACTCAAAGCTCCAATCAACGCCGCCATCGGTCATTTCAACAATGACTTCCTGAATTGGCTTGTCGAAATTCTTTGGGTTGATGCAGTCGGTCGCGCCAAGCTGTTTGGCCAGATCAAATTTTGTCTCGTTGATATCAATCGCAACAATGCGACCGGCACCGGCCATCTGCGCGCCGATCACGGCCGATAGACCAATGCCGCCAAGGCCAAAGACGGCGACCGAGTCACCCTTTTGCACCTTGGCTGCGTTTACGACCGCCCCCATGCCGGTGGTGACCCCGCAACCAAGAAGACAAACTTCTTCAAGCGGGGCAGATTTGTTGATTTTCGCCAGCGAGATTTCCGGCAGAACCGTATATCCCGAGAAGGTCGAGCAGCCCATATAATGGAAGACCGGCTTACCATTTTGGGAAAAGCGGGTCGTGCCATCAGGCATCAGGCCCTTGCCCTGTGTGACGCGGATTTTCTGGCACAGGTTGGTTTTGCCAGATTTGCAGAATTTGCACTCGCCACATTCCGGGGTGTAAAGCGGGATCACGTGATCGCCCACGGCAACACTGGTGACACCTTCACCAATCGATTCAACAATCCCGCCGCCTTCGTGGCCCAGGATCGCCGGGAAGATGCCTTCGGGATCGTCGCCCGACAGGGTAAAGGCATCGGTATGACAAACGCCGGTCGCAACGATTTTAACGCGCACTTCACCGGCTTTTGGCGGGGCAACCTGAACCTCTTCGATCGACAATGGTTTGCCAGCTTCCCAGGCAATGGCAGCTTTACAGGTAATGGTCTCAAGGCTCATGGCGCTTCTCCGGCGAATGAATATGGAATGAGGTCAGTATATTTGTTTCGTACGAACTGATAATCCGGTAATTTGGTAAATGACTTTTACTGTTGTGCAATAATCAGATTGGAATTGGGTAATGAATGCGTGGGACGGGATCAGTGAATTTATCGCGGTATCCGAACGCCAAAGCTTTACCCATGCTGCCAAGCAGCTTGGCATTTCAGTCGCGCAAGTCAGCCGACAGGTCACAGCACTCGAAGAAAAGCTTGGCGTGCAGTTGTTTTATCGCACCACCCGCAAGGTGAGTGCGACCGAAGCCGGGCAGATTTACTATCAGCATTGCCGACAATTGCTGGACGGGTTGGGCGATGCGGAGCGCGCAATTGGTAACCTGAGCGAAATGCCGCGTGGAAAGCTTAAACTGACCGCGCCGACGACGTATGGCGAAACGGTCATTGCGCCGCTGGTCAATGATTTCGTCACCCGCTATCCCGAATTAGAAGTGCAATGTCGCTTTTCCAATCAGAAGCTTGATCTGGTTCTTGAAGGATATGATATGGCGATCCGTTTGGGCCGGCTTGACAGCACGACCGGAAGCCTGATGACCCAACAGCTTTCCACCCGCCGCCTTTATGCCTGTGCCGCGCCAAAATATATCGCCAAACGCGGGGAGCCGCATTCACTGTCCGAACTTTCGCATCATAATTGCCTTGTCGGGACGCTTGATTATTGGCGGTTCGAAGAAGATGGCCGCGAACGCACCGTGCGCATTCATGGCTCCATCCATGCCAATAGCGGGCAGGCATTGCTTGATGCGGCACGCAAAGGCATCGGGATTGTGCAATTGCCTGATTATTACGTCGCGCCATGGATCGCCAGCGGTGATCTGATCCCGGTCCTGACCAAATACCAGCCATCTGATGAAGGCATCTGGGCGATTTACCCCACTAACCGTCATCTTAGCCCGAAAATCAGGATGCTGGTGGAGCATTTGGGGCGGTATTTGGGGTAGGGATTTTCGCCATATACCATCCTATAGCGAGAATAAATATCTTTCATTTGAACGTAAAAGGTGTGAAGATTCACAGTTGAAGGGTTGAGCATATGGTTCGGCCTTAAACCAATCCAGGGAGGATGTTGGTATGAGGTTTCGCACATTTTGTGTTGTTGGTGGTGTCGCCATTGCGATGAGCAGTTTGGCTGGATGTAAGACGTGGACACCGGTCTACGAAGACAATTACAGCTATGCCACGACAGCCCCGTTAAGCCCGAAGTTCAATACTTGGTTCTGGCGCGAAGATGCTGTTGGGACGCATGTTTTTAATTACACGGACACGCCCGGCAAAGCGGACCCTGCCTTACAAGGGTGCTTTTCCGATGCACCGTGCGTCAAGCTAGCCGCGCCAGTATATGTCATGCCCAGTGATGGCAAGCCACCCTACATAAATGCCGAAATGTACAATAATTCATGTGTGCGCAAGGGGCCGGGGCATCCAAATAAACAGCCCTATGACCGTTTGCTTGATCCAGTTAATCCGTTGGTGCAATCAATCTCGTTGGTTCCATCAACCGAGTTGCATGCAAACATGAAGAAATATTGCGACCGACCATATCCTTACCGCGAAATCGATGGAGAATTTACTCCGGCGCCCTTTGCCAAAGATGCATGGAATACAACGACCAAGGCAAATATCGCCCATAACTATCTTGCTCTCCTGGGTGACAATGAAGCGCCATGGAAATGGTATCGGGATCTGGGGTTCAATAACATCTACTTGGCAGACGAAACCGTCTCAAGCCGCATCGTTGCCAATATCCGTGCTGAAGGTGAAGGTGGCGGTAGTCGCGGGTGGGGATATTGGAACACTACAATGAACCCGTTGGTCTTGCAGTTTGCATGGTTCATGGAGATCACCACAGAGAAACAGGGTGGTCATGGTTTCGACAATCAGACATGGATGATGACTGTACGTGGCGGCGTGGAGAAGGACGAAGCCGGTTTTTGTCTCACACCACTTAATGCTGCCCAATACAGCATCTATGACTGGCATAATTACACCATCGAATGGTCACATGGTTCGGTGCAATATCTCGTCGACGGTAATTTGGTAGCGGATCATCAGCAATATGTCCCAGATATCGGTTTGGCCTTTCATAATTGGGTGGATAACCGCAATTACGGGAAATATGGGCCGCCGAACTATCCGCTTGCGATCGCTAAAAGTAATTTGATCAATCAGTTTGTCGTTTCAGAGAAAACGTCATCGGGCGAAAGTGCTGAGCCATGGGATGGTGCTTCGACCACAGTCTGTAAAAGCTTTGCATCGCTCACAGATCATGAAGAACTAAATCAGATTGAAAAGCTGGTTGCAGCGATGCTGAGTGCTTACCATTAAGATCACGTCGTGTTTTTTGATCTGCTTATTGCCGTTGCAAGCCATGGTTTGGAGGCTTCCGTGCTTATTATGATGTTCCAAATTCGTCACAGATAGCCGGTGCCCACGTCAAATTGTCGGTAATAGTAGGTGCAGCAGTTGCAAGTATTGCAGGAGGTGACAGATGATTACTTGTAAGGATTCCCTCGGCGATCTTTGGGAGATTTACGAGGCAAAGGATGGCTGGCGGTGGCGGCGCACAGCCAATAATGGCGAGATTGTCGGGGCCTCGACACAGGGCTATTCGAACAAATCCGATTGTATCGCCAATGCCAAGCGCCCAGCATGTGATTGCGATCTAAGCTAAGGCGTGATGATGCAAATTAGAAAAAGCCCCTCTGGCATTTAGGCCAAAGGGGCTTCTTTGTTTTCTGCGAATGTGTTGGGGCCTTTGCGCTTACTGCGCGGTCCAGCCGCCATCGACCGACATATGGGTTCCGGTCATTTGCGATGCGGCGTCCGAGCACAGGAACAAGGCGGTCTGGCCGATTTGTTCGGGGGTGACGAACTGTTTGGATGGGTGTTTGTCCGAGACAAGGTTGGTCGCCGCTTCTTCAATCGAAATGCCGCCTTCTTTGGCGCGCGCTTCGATCTGGCGTTCGACCAGTTCGGTGCGCACCCAGCCTGGACAAATCGCATTGGCGGTGATGCCGGTTTCGGCGGTTTCAAGGGCGGTTACCTTGGTCAGGCCAATCACGCCATGTTTGGCGGCAACATAGGCGGCCTTTTGCACCGATGCGACAAGGCCATGGGCCGAGGCGGTGTTGATGATGCGGCCCCAGTTTTGTTTGCGCATATAAGGCACGGCAAGGCGGGTAGTATGGAAGACCGATGAAAGGTTGATCGCAATCACCGCGTCCCATTTTTCCGGTGGGAAGTCTTCGACATTGGCGGTGTATTGGATGCCGGCATTGTTGATCAGAATATCGACGCCGCCAAATTTGGCATCAGCGTCTTGCATCATGGCTTCGATCTGATCAGGTTTGGACAGGTCGGCACCATTGTAATGTGCAGTCACACCGTAATCGGTTTCAAGGGCGCTTCGGGTGGCCTCGATCAAATCAGTATCGCCAAAACCATTGAGCATCACATCCGCCCCGGCACCGGCAAGCGCACGGGCCATGGCAAGGCCGATCCCGCTGGTTGAGCCGGTTACAAGTGCGCGTTTTCCTGTCAGCATCTGTCTTCTCCCTGTTGGAGGCGGTTTACGCCTTATGATTTAGGCTGATCATGCCGCAGTGCAGTGTAAAGCGCAACCAAACTGGCAAAAGGGGTGCAGATGATTGTCGGAATGGGGCAGTTTCCCCTATTGCCCGATGCCATGTTTGCGCAGCTTGTTGGCGATTGATGTGTGCGAAACGCCCAGCCGGTCGGCCAGTTTGCGTGAGCTTGGATAATCGGGATAGAGGCGCAGAAGCATTTCGCGCTCCAGCATGTCCAGCCCGGCATTGAAATCCGGTTGTGACAGGGCATCGGCAATCACATCGCTGCTGTGTGGGGCTTGGTGTGCTGCGTCGGGATGGGCAGGTGCATTGTCGGTCCGCTCAATTCTGGACGCAGTCCCGGTTGCAGCGTCATTGAGGTCATGGGCGCTTAAAACATCGCCATCAAGCAGGGCGACCGCGCGAAACAGGGTATTTTCAAGCTCCCGAACGTTGCCGGGCCAGTCATGGTTTTGAAGCCAAGCCAATCCGTCACGGGCAAGGATGGGCGATGCGCGTTCGGTTTGCTGGGCGGTGCGGGCAATGAAGAATTGCGCAAGATCGTTGATGTCTTCGACCCGGTCGCGAAGCGCAGGCAAGGTGATGCCAAGCACGTTGATACGGAAATAAAGATCTTCGCGGAAGGTGCCGTCATGGGACATCGCTTCCAGATCGCGGTTGGTCGCGCTGATGATGCGGACATCAACGGCAATTTCGTCCGTGCCACCAACCCGGCGGAACCGGCCATCTTGTAAAACGCGCAGAAGTTTGGCCTGTAAATACGGGGTCAGTTCACCAATCTCGTCCAAAAACAGTGTTCCGCCATCGGCCAGTTCAAGCAGGCCCGGCTTACCGCCGCGCCGCGCACTGGTAAAGGCGCCCGCGGCATAGCCAAATAGCTCGCTTTCGGCCAATCCTTCGGGCATGGCGGCACAGTTAAGGGCCAGAAACGGTTGATCAACGCGAGTACTTACGCGGTGGCAGGCACGGGCGAACAGTTCTTTGCCCGTACCGGTTTCACCCAAAATCAAAAGCGGTGCGTCAATGCCAGCAAGACGTCTGGCCTGTGACTTGACCCGAACCATCGCCCGGCTGTCGCCAATAATGTCGTCAAACCCGGTATGGCTTCTGTCCTGAAGGGCGGTGATGACCCGGCCAAGTCGGGCGGCGCGGTGAAACACCATCACCCCGCCCCACGGCGCATCATCGATCATGTCCGATCCATCATCGACATGGCCAATCGGTTCGACCTGAAGCATATAGGTTTGCCCGCCGAGTGTGACTTCATGTTCGGGCATGTGAAATCCGCTTTGGCGTAAATCTTCAATAGATGGTTCGTTTAATATTCTAGTGATATCCATATCACGCAGTGGCTTTTCCGGGGTGCCTGCGATGGTCTGTGCTGCGGGATTGGCTTGGGCAATTTGACCATTGGCATCAACCGCAATCACCGGATCGCCAAGGGCGGCAAGTGTGGCATGAAGTTGCGCGCGGCGGCGTTCAGTTGGCAGGCGGTCAATTTCGCGGATGTCAGAAATGCCGGGAATTTGTTTAAGTGCATGGGCCAACAGAGGAAATTTTTCCGGGCGCACCGCCGGGATATCGGCATAGATATGATGGGTGGTGACCTCGAAGCTTCGGATATCAAGCTTATGATCGGTCAGTACATTGACCACATCACGGGTGATGCCAAGCCTGTTTTCGCCGCGGATTTCAAATCGCATGACTGTACCGAAAAGTTTACACTGTAAAAAATAGTGTACGGATATTTATGCCCAAAATCCATATATTTTGCGGGGTACTGCGATTGTGTTGCCAAGTGACTGTAAATAATTATTTACAGTTCATCGATGCTGATTTGGGCTGAAATGGCGGGAAACTGCACCTTTTGGCATCTGGCACGGGCCTTGCGATGATGTGGGCAAATAACCGCCTTATCAGGAGTCCCCCCATGTCCGCAAAAAACACCAACACCACCCGCACCAACAGCAGCAAAACCGGTTTTGCCACCCGTGCCATTCATCATGGCTATGATCCGCAAAGCCATAATGGTGCGCTTAACCAGCCGGTTTATATGTCTTCGACCTTTGCCTTTGAAACGGCAGAGCAGGGTGGGCGGTTCTTTGCCGGTGATGAGCAGGGCTTTATCTATTCCCGTATCGCCAACCCGACCCTTGATCTGTTGGAAAAACGCCTTGCGGTTCTTGAGGGCGGCGAAGCCGCCGTTGCGACCGCATCGGGCATGGGGGCGATTACATCGGTCTTTTGGACCTTTATTGCGCCAGGCGATGAGATCATTGTTGATCGCACGCTTTATGGCTGCACATTCGCCTATTTCCGGCATGGTCTGGAAAAGTTTGGCATCAAGCACACCCATGTTGATCTGACCGATCCAAAGGAGCTTGAAAAGGCGATTTCGGACAAGACCAAAATTGTTTATTTTGAAACCCCGGCCAATCCGAATATGCGTCTGGTGGATATCGAAGCCATTTCCGACATTGCCCATAAACATGGCGCCAAGGTCGTGGTTGATAACACCTATTGCACGCCGTATTTGCAGCGTCCGATTGAGCTTGGTGCTGATATCGTAGTGCATTCAGCAACCAAATATCTGGGTGGGCATGGTGATCTGATGGCGGGTGCCGTGATTGGATCGGCAGAGGACATGACACAGGTGCGTCTGGTTGGCTTAAAGGATATGACCGGTGCGGTTCTATCGGCACAGGATGCCAACCTTGTCATGCGCGGTCTTAAAACGCTTGAGCTGCGGATGGAACGTCATTGCGACAATGCCGAGAAAATTGCAGATTTTCTTGCCAGTCACCCGAAGGTCGACAAGGTTTTCTATCCGGGTCTGAGAGATTTTGCGCAGCATGATCTGGCCAAGAAACAGATGGATCGTTTTGGCGGGATGATTGCGTTTGAGCTTAAAGGCGGGATCGAAGAAGGCCGCAAACTAATGAACGGCCTTAACATGATCACGCGTGCGGTCAGTCTTGGCGATGCCGAAACCCTGATCCAGCATCCGGCATCCATGACCCATTCAACCTATACGCCCGAAGAACGTGCAGAATATCAGATCACCGATGGTTTGATCCGCCTATCTGCCGGTCTTGAAAGCATCGACGATATTCTCGGTGATCTTTCAAATGCGCTGGATGGTGATCAGATGGCGATTGCTGCAGAATAAGAACTTTGGGCATAAGCGCCGTAAATATCGTGGAGACGGTTCAATCTTAAATGTGGATTGATCCGTCTTCCGAGTATCGTCCCGGCATTATTGCAATTTCACAGAAAAGAACCGGACTCACTCGAAAATGCCGTAGTAAATCATGGATTGGTGAGATTTTTCAGGTAATTTTCTGTTTGTTCCACGAATGATCCGGATGTTTCGCAGATTTATTTCGTTAAAGGATGGAGCTGTGTCGGGATGGGATTTGAGAAGGTCAAGTAACATGCCATTTGCATATGCGCGTTCCAACCCGATCTGAACCGCATTGCGGAGTTCCGGATGATGCGGGCTGAAAAAGAAATAGATTGGTTGGGGATAATAAAGTGCGACATCTGGCGATACGACGATGCCCGGTGCCTGATCTTTCATCCAACTCCATTCCCCGATGATTTGCCAGTAGGCCCGTGGGTAAAGATCAAACCGTCTGGCATCGAGCATCCGGTGCAGGGTTTTATAACGGCCATCGGCAACGGAAAATCCGTTTTCAATCAGGATTGCAGAATCCGGCCAGCCCAGCCCTTGCCCCATCGTGAATTTCCGAAGGTCATCAAGCGTTTGAACAGCTTGCAAATCGCCAAGCAGTTCGCTTCGCACCATAAAAAGCCGAAGGCCGGTCGTGCCGAGATACAACGGCACGTAAGCGGCCAGCAATTTGTCTTCGCGTTCCTGAGATGCGCCAAAATAGACCGTGTTGATCTGATCATTCGCCAGAAGCATTGAAATACGGCGTTCTTCGGTCGGGTAATCCATGCAAACCGGCGTGATGACGATGTCTTTGCCGCTTAGCTTTGCTGCCAGCTGTAAAAGATCAACGTGATATGCCGAATGTTGATCCCATGTAATGAGCCCCTGACAAAAGCCTGAGGATGCATCCATCGGTATTTTGGCTTCGTAAAATTCGGCGACAGGCTGCGTTTGCGCGGTGTTTGAAAAACACAACATCAATATAGATATTGCACGCATGGTTGTTATGCCCTGCCAAATCGTGGAGCACTTTTTGAAAAGAGTGTTCGGTTTTCCCCAATGGGCGGCGAAGAAAGCGGGCAACTGAATTCCGACGGATCTATGCAGCGTGAACGAGAGAATGTGCGTATAGGGCAAACTGATCGGATTTATGTAACGCCAGTGAAGATGCCGGGAATAGGTTATCTTTCCCTTAAGTCGAAGGTATCCGAACGGCTTAATCGTTGACGGTAAATGGCGCGAATCGTTGTCGTTAAGTTTGCGGTTTGCCGTCACGAAATAATGTTTCAGACGGGAAATTCGAACGTTTGGGCTGGTTCGTTGCAGCAGATTCCACGGCTTGGCTGAAATCGACGAATCTTGTGTGAAACTTGAGCGCCCGACCTTGCTTTTTCAGGGGGCTGTTTGAAAATCGGTAAATCAATACCGAAATGTTGCGGGCGCGCGGTCACCGCCCGAAAAAGACCCGCATGATCGGGCTTACACAAAGGCGATAAAAAATGTCAGCACAGGATGCCGCCCCGGAAATCGGCGAAATTATCGAAGCAAGCTCGACCGGTCAGGTAAAGGCCGAAGATCTTGAGATGCTCGGTCAGATCGAAAAGAAAGTGCGCTGGCTATCAAGCTGGACGATCCATAACGCCAACCATTTGCGCCCGAAACGCGATGGCATCAAGGTCGGTGGCCATCAGGCCAGTTGTGCATCCATGACCACCCTTATGACCGCGCTTTATTTCAATGTCCTGCGTCCACAGGACCGGGTGGCGGTCAAGCCGCATGCAAGTCCGGTTTTCCATGCGATCAACTATCTGTTTGGTCGCCAGACCAAAGAAAAGCTGGAAAATTTCCGATCCTTTGGTGGTGCGCAATCCTATCCGTCGCGGACCAAGGATGGCGATCAGGTTGACTTTTCAACCGGGTCGGTCGGGCTGGGTGCTGCGGTGACGAACTTTGCTGCCTTAGCCCAGGATTACCTTCGTTATAAGGACATGCTGCCCAGGGATGAGGTGCCCGGTCGCATGGTTGCCCTTGTCGGGGATGCCGAACTTGATGAAGGCAACATCTACGAAGCGCTTCTTGATACGTGGAAGCATGACATTCGCAATGTTTGGTGGGTGATCGATTACAACCGTCAAAGCCTTGATGGCATGATTGACGCCCATCTGTTCCGCGTCATTGGCCGGTTCTTCCGTGCGGTTGGCTGGAACGTGATTACCATCAAATATGGCCGCAAACTTCATGATGCCTTTGCCAAGCCGGGTGGCAAGTCATTGAAGAAATGGCTTAATGACGTGCCAAACGACATTTATTCCG
The DNA here is from genome assembly GCF_050516545.1 of Thalassospira lucentensis. Classification (GTDB taxonomy): domain Bacteria; phylum Pseudomonadota; class Alphaproteobacteria; order Rhodospirillales; family Thalassospiraceae; genus Thalassospira; species Thalassospira lucentensis_C. The sequence continues at coordinate 4,255,488 of NZ_CP191544.1, forward strand.
CACTGACGTTTCAGGGCGGTGCGGCATGGCGGGCGCAAATTACATCCGACATAGCCGGGGATAATGCACTCGCGAATTTGTTGGGGGATTATGACGACGATGCCTTGCATGAGTTAATGACCAATCTTGGCGGTCATTGCATGGAAGCCGTCTTAAGCGCGTTTGATGCCGTCCCGAATGATAAGCCGACCATCTTTATTGCTTATACGGTTAAGGGGTATGGCACCCCGCTTCAGGGGCACAAAGATAACCATGCGGGCCTTATGAATGTTCCGCAGATGGATGCATTTAAAAAGCAGAACCGTATTGAAGATGGTGATGAGTGGGAACTGGCAGCGGGGCTTGATGTTAGCGCTAACAAGGTTCGTGATTACATCAAAAATGCACCGTTTAATGACAGCGCCCCACGCCATAAAATGTCCGAGGTCATTACCATTCCGGAAATGCCATATTCACGGGTGGATACATCAAGCACGCAGGAAGTGTTTGGTAAAATCCTCAATGAATTGGCGAAGATGAAAAACAGCGATCTTTCTGATCGCATTGTGACCACATCGCCCGATGTGACGGTTTCCACCAACCTTGGCGGGTTTGTGAACCAGCGTGGTTTGTTTGGCCGCGAAGAGCTGGCCGATGAATTCCGCGAACGCAAAGTGCCCTCAGCACAGAAATGGATCAGATCGCCAAGCGGTCAGCATGTTGAGCTTGGCATTGCTGAAAACAACCTGTTTTTGAACTTAGCCGCCCTTGGATTATCGCACAGCCTGTTTGGCCAGCGTCTGTTCCCGATTGGAACGCTGTATGATCCGTTCATTGCCCGTGGATTGGATGCATTGAATTATGCCTGCTATCAGGATGCGCGTTTCATGGTGGTGGCAACACCAAGCGGCATTACGCTTGCACCTGAAGGTGGTGCGCATCAGTCAATCTCAACCCCAATGATCGGGATGGGCCAACCCGGCCTGACCAGCTTTGAGCCAAGCTTTGGCGATGAGTTGGCAACCATCATGGGATGGTCGTTCGATCATATGCAGGCATCAGATGGCGGGTCGATTTATCTGCGCCTGTCAACCAAACCGGTGGCACAGCCAGAACGTGAACTTTCCGATGCCACCAAGGCCGAGATCGTTTCAGGCGGTTATTGGCTTCGCGAGCCGGGCGAAGATTGCAAAATGGCGATTGCCTATTGCGGGGCGATGGCACCCGAAGCAATTGCGGCATGGGAAAAGCTTTCAGAAACCCATCCGGGCTTGGGCCTGCTTGCCGTGACATCGACCGATCGGCTTTATAACGAGTGGCAGGATTTGGAACGCACACGTCTGTCAGGCAAGGGTGATGGTCAGATGGCCCATGTGGAAAACCTGATGGCACCATTGGCATCGGATGCGCGCCTTGTCACCGTGATTGATGGTCACCCGGCCGCCCTTGCGTGGCTGGGATCTGTGCGTGGCCATGCGGTGGCACCGCTTGGCGTGAATGGTTTTGGTCAGTGCGGGGATAGCATCGCGCTTTATGAGCATTATCAGATCGGAACGGATGCGATCCTGCGCGCGGCCAAGCGTTGGGATTGATTTGAATTTCTAATCGACCTTCAGATATCTGAGATTGAAAGGGGAAGGCAAATTGCTTTCCCTTTTTCATTTGGGGGATTGCACAGATATTGACGGGGTGAGTGTTTCAAAGTACGAGGATAATTCGCAATTTATAAAAATAAACAATTGGCTCGTGTTCAATCCTGAGCGGGGCCGTGAAACGTTCCTATGAAATTCAATCATTTTCGCGGATTTTGGCCGGCGATGCCTTTTGGCGCACCGCGCGAGTCTTTACGTGCCGGGATTGGCGCCTTAATCGGGTTGGGCGTGGCGGGTTTTCTGCTGTCATTCTTTGATCTGCAGGGGGCTGGTCTTTATCTGATTGCGCCATTCGGTGCGTCATCTGTGCTGCTATTTGCCATTCCAAACAGTCCGTTGGCGCAGCCATGGTCGGCCATTGTTGGCAACAGTGTTGCGGCCCTTGCCGGTGTAGCCGTCTGCCTTGTCATTGACGACCCGGTTTTGCGTGTGGCGCTTGCGGTTGGTCTTGCCATTTCGGTCATGATCTTGGTACGTGCGGTCCATCCGCCGGGTGGTGCTGTGGCAATGGTGGTGGCAATGAACCCCGATATTGTGACCGATATCGGATTTTGGTTTGCGGTGACGCCAGTAGCGGTGGTGACTGCCGTCCTTGTTCTGGTTGCCATTGCGTATGCGCGTGTGACGGGGCGGACCTATCCGTTTCGCCATTTTGACGATAAAGGATCGCATCAGACGGCGGATCGTCCGGCGATTGAACGTCTTGGCCTTGATGAGGGCGAACTCAATGCAATTCTTCAGCGCTACAGCCAGTCGCTTAATCTTGGTGTTGAAGACCTTGCGCGCCTGATTGGTGCGGCAGAATTACAGGTTGCATCGCATTTCACCGGACCAATTACGGCAGGACATATCATGTCCCGTGATCTGGTGGTGGTGGATGCCGATACACCATTGGGTGAGGTTGCCGATCTTTTCCGCCGTCATGGTTTTACGTCACTGCCTGTTGTGCAGAAAGGCGAATGGTATATTGGTGTGATTTTTCAGATACATCTGATCCGGCGCGCAAGAGAAGATGCATTGCGTCTTGACCGTGGGTTGCTTTCATCCATGTCACGCCTGATTGATCGTGACCGGAATGCGCCGGTTCGGGCGATTGAAATCATGTCGGTTACCGAGCCACGTGCGACGACAAACACGCCCATCGCTGCATTACTACCACTTATGGCTGATGGGGCATGTGATGCCGTGCCTGTAGTTGAGGACGGCAAGATCATGGGCATCGTGACGCGAACAGATTTGATTGCAGCACTGGCCCATGCCGGTTTGGGGCTGGCGGCACAACAGAGTGGTTCGGGTTGATTGGCCTTCCGTTCTGACTCTAGAATAATCTTTTAATTCAAACTGCTTGTATGAAATGGAATGGACCATGAGTGACTTTGTTACGCTGTCGGTCGAACAGGCCGGAAAACTGAGCCTTGCCGTACTTGAAGGCAATGGGTTTAGCCATGATCATGCTGCTGCGATCACGCGCAGTGTTGTGGCGGCCCAATCGGATGAATGCCATTCCCATGGGCTTTATCGCTTGATTGGCTGTGTTCAGACTGCACGCAATGGCGCGCTTGATACCCATGCGGAGCCAGAAATCATTGATCAGGCCCCGGCGATTACCAAGGTGAATGCACATAAGGCCTGTTCGCTTTTGTCGTTCGAGATGGGCTTGCCCTTTTTGATCGAAAAATCCCGCGCATGTGGAATTTCGGTACTCGCAATCAATAACAGTTTCCACTTTTCAGCACTTTGGCCCGAAGTTGAAGCCATCTCATCGCAGGGACTGGTCGGTCTGGCGATGACCCCGACCCATGCCTTTGTTGCGCCGACGGGGGGCACAAAGCCGCTTTTGGGCACCAATCCGATTGCCTTTTCATGGCCGCGTCCGGGCAGAACACCTTATACGTTTGATTTTGCCACCAGCATGATTGCCCGCGGCGAAATCGAACTGCATCGCCGGGCGGGTAAGCCGATCCCGGATGATTGGGCAATTGATAAGGCGGGTGTGCCAACAACGGATGCGACCAAGGCCCTTGAAGGGGCCATGCTGACCTTTGGCGGGCATAAGGGATCGGCCCTTTCGACCATGATCGGTTTACTGGCCGGACCTTTGATCGGGGATGTTTTGGGCCATGAAACTCATGCGGCATCCGAAGATGCGCCGGGCAAACCGCATCACGGCGAAATCATCATCGCCTTTTGCCCGGAAACCTTCCTTGGTGCGGATGCGCAAAAGCATCTTGAACATGCCGAAGACCTGTTTGAAGGCATTATTGAACAAGGCGCACGCTTACCGTCCCAGCGCCGGTTCGAGGCGCGTGAACGCAGCCGTGAAAACGGGGTGACAATCCCCAAGGCATTGCATGATGAATTAGTTGCGCTTGTCGTGAAACGTTAAGTTGAAGAAGCTCGGGGGCGGATGACAAACGTTCGTTCCTGAGTTGCTCTAGAAAAACGCCTGCTTAATCCCGTCAATGATAAACTGAACTGCAAGGGCGGCTAGGATCATGCCAAGCAGGCGGGAAAATACAGTTGCGACCGTGGGGCTCAGGCGTTTGGCGACCACGTTTGACAGCAGGAAGAAGACAAAGGCGATGCTCATCACGACGGCAACAACGCCAATGACGCTGGCTTGCATGGCGATATTATCTTCGAATTTACCCATCAACAGCATGACCGATGCAATCGCACCGGGACCCGACAGGAACGGGATCGACATTGGGAAGATTGAAATGTCGTCGGCCTGATCATCGGGGATGGTGTGATCGGTGCTTGGTTTTGCTTTGGCGGCTTTGGATTTGGGTTTGTCGGTTTTGTTTTCGTCTTCCATTTCCTGATGAAGCTGTTCGGCGCGCTCGTTCCGTTTTTGGCTGCGTTTTTCAAACAGCATTTCAAGCGCGATCAGGAAGAGCAACGTGCCCCCCGCAATGCGGAAGGCAGGCATGTGAATGCCAAAGATGCCCAGCAATCCTTCGCCGATCAGGGCAAAGGCCGCCAGAATAAAGAAGCTGGTCAAACAGGCCCGGATCGCCATACGGCGACGGTGTGCGGCACTTGTGCCCTGTGTCAGAACGATGAAAACCGGAACCAGACCTAGGGGATCAATGATCACGAACAGAGTGACAAAGACCGGGATCAGTTCATTGAGCATGTCAAAGCTTGGCATCGGTTTTCCCTGATTACGACTGTGTTTGGGTTGGTTAGGGCGCTGCCTAAATGCGAAAGGCATGTATCTTCGTTATTCTGGCAGGTAAATGATTATATTGGCAGTTCTTTTGCCAAATAGGGTTCCAGAGGATTATTGCGCGCCAAGTTGGTGAATTTGATCATGTCGGTATAGGGGATGTGGTCGAAACTTTGCCCGGATTGCGTGTTTCAATGTGATGATAAAGCAATGAAATAAAGGGCTTTGCGGCGAAATTTTAATACATCCTTATATATTCCACTAGAATAGTGACAGTATGCCATTGGCTAGGTTGCCCGTCGTAGCACTGTTGCGCGGGGCGATTGCCATGCGTGATAGAAAGCCCGATATAAGGTGTTGGGCGGTGCTTGAACGGTTGTTGTGCTTGAAGCGGAAGGATTGAATGGGCCTGTTGGATAAAATCCGGCCAACCCGCAGATCGGATGCGGGACGTGAGGGGGATCGTACCCCGCTGGAACGGTTGTTCTGGCGGTCGATTGCGCTCGTGGGCGGATTCTCGATGGTGATCAACCTGCTCAACATGGTGATCCCGATTTATTCCATGCAGGTTTTCGACCGTGTGCTTTCAAGCCGAAGCGTTGATACGCTTGCGCTTTTAACCCTTGGTATCGGCCTTGTTCTTGTTTTCATTGCCTCGATGGAACAGCTGAGATCGCGGGTCTTGATCCGGGTTGGAACCGCACTTGATCTGCGACTTGGCGGGGATTTGTTCGCCCATGTCGTGCAGCAATCCGCTCGCGGTGCCCAGATGCGCCAGCGGCCTTTGCGTGATCTTTATGGATTGCGTGGCTTTTTGACCGGAAGCGGTCCCTTTGCCCTGATCGATTTCATGTGGGCGCCGGTCTATATCGGGGTTGTGTTTATCTTTGATACCCGTCTTGGCCTTGTCGCCTGTGGCGGGGCGGTGTTGCTGATCATTATTGCAGTCGTCAATGAGGCCGCATCCAAGATTTCAGTCGACCGGTCGGAAGAAAGCCAGAATCGCGGCATCGCGCAGGAAGAAACCTATGTCCGCAATGCCGAGGCGATGGAGGCCATGGGCATGACCCAGTCGGCCCGTCAGCGCTGGCAGGCCGATCAATCCGATTCGCTCTATTGGGAAGGACAAGCCAGTCGCCGGGTCGGGACATCGACCACTTTGTCGCATTTCATCCGGCTTGCCATGCAGGTTTGCTTTATCGGTGTTGGGGCCTATCTGGTTTTGTCCGAAAGCATCACAATCGGCATCATGGTTGCGTCCATGATCCTTGGTATGCGCGGCTTGGCACCCTTTGACGGGGCGGTTAATGCATGGCGTAGCTGGAATTCAGCACGCAGTTCGTTTGAACGTTTGAACAAGATTTTGCTCGATAAACGCCAATCGGTTCCCGCCCCCTTACCGCGTGGGCGTGGCATGGCGGTGACGGTGGATCGGTTGGTGTTTGCACCGCCTAACAGCCGCAATGTTTTGTTCAAGGGTTTCTCGTTTAAGGCCGGGCCGGGGCAGATTATCTCGATTGCCGGGTTTAACGGGGTTGGGAAGACAGCCCTTTTGAAGCTGATCATGGGGATCTGGGTGCCCGGTTCCGGGTCGGTCAAACTTGATGATGTCGAAGCATCAAAAGTCGACCGCGCTGATATCGGGACACAAATCGGCTATCTGGCACAAAATCCGTTCCTGTTCCCCGGCACGATTGCGGAAAATATTGCGCGTCTGGGTGCTGCCGATATGCGCGATATTATTCAGGCCGCCGAACTTGCCGGTGCGCATCAATTCATTCTTGATTTGGCGGATGGCTACGATACGCGGGTGGATCGCGGTGGGCGCAACCTTTCGGGCGGGCAGCGCCAACTGATTGCCTTGGCAGCGGCGCTGTTTTCACGGCCAAGATTGTTGCTGCTAGATGAGCCGACAACCGCCCTTGATGACACGGGTGTTGGTCATATTGGTGAGCTGATTGAAATTCTGCGGCGGAACGGCATTACGACCTTTATCGTTAGTCATGAACGCTCCATCCTTGCGCGGGCAGATGCGGTTCTTGCCCTTGCCGATGGCCAAATTCAGGTGGTTCCCGTTAAAGGCGGCAACCGGGCGCCTGGAAAACCGGTTATCCAGACCGAAGACATTTCGCGCGGCCTTCCGCCAGAAGCCCGTCCGGCTGAACCATCAAGCCATGCCGCGGTGAAACCGATAGAACCTGAAGATGGTCAGATGCGGATCACGCCCAAACGCATTGCCGTGCCCAATCCCGATGCGCCGCGTCCGATTGTTGAAAAGAACAGTGCAACCACCCCGCACCCAGCGGCAGCCAAACCGGCAGCAGACGCACCGGCACCGAAAATGCCGGAAATTGCCGATTTCGGTATTGAAGACAACGCTGGATCAGGGCGTGCGCAGGCAGCAAAGCAGGCGGCTGGCATTGCAAAATCCGAAATGAAACCGCAGCCGACCCCGGGTGGCACAATGATGACCATGCGCCCGGTCACACCAAAAACCGCACCAAGTCGTGATGCGGTAAAAGACGAACGTCCGGCTCAGCCGAAAGCCAAGGTCGCAGCCAAGCCCGCAGCGGCGACGACACCATCATCAGCGGCAACTGTGCCGCGTCGTCCGGCAGAAACCAAACCCGCCGAACAACGCCAGCCGTTAAGTGATCGCAAGACGGTGCGGGAACAGGTGCGCGCAGCGCCGCCTAAATCGCGCAAAATCAGTGACGGCGAAGCCATCATACGGGCCCGCGAAGAAGCCGCGATGAGGATGCGCAAAGTCCGTGAAGATGCCGAACGGGCAGCCGCCGAACGCGCAGCACAGCGTCGCGCGCGGGGCGAGACGGATCGTCCGGCAGCGGCGCGCCCGGACGATGAACCGCGCCGTGGGCGCCCGCAATTACGCGTTGTTGAAGGATCGGCCAAACGTCGACAGGGTGGGGCTTGATGGCAGGCGTTGAGCTTCCAACGGCACGTGAACTCAGCACGGATGTCAAGCCGCTGGTGCGGATCGGACTTGTGATCCTGATCCTTGGTTTTGGCTCGGTTCTCTTGTGGGCCGGTACGGCAGAAGTGAATTCAGCGGCAACTGCAAGCGGCGTTGTCGCACCGTTTTCCGGGCGACAAAGTGTCCAGCATCTTGAAGGCGGTATCATCCGCGATATTCTGGTGCGTAACGGGGCACGGGTGAAGGCGGGCGATGTCTTGGTGCGCCTTGATGATACGCGGTCCCGGGCAAGCTTTGATCTGTTAAACAACCGGTATCTTAATGCCTTGGCGACACAGACGCGTTTGATTGCCGAACGGGCACAGCAAGATCATTTAAGGTTCCCGTCCGTCCTTGAAGATCCGCGTTATTTTTCGATCACGGATTCGCAGCGCACCCTGTTTGAAAGCCGACGCAACGCCTTTGTCGGCGAAGTTCAGCTTTATGACGAGCGGATCAAGGAACAACGTCGCGAGATCATTGGAACCCGCGAACAGAAAACCGCCGCCGAACAACAGGTCGGGATCGTCAAAGAAGAACTCGCCATGGTCAAGCCGATGGTCGATCTTGGCTATGCTCGGCGGACCCGGTTGTTGCAACTTGAAAGCCGGTTGGTCGAAGCCCTTGGCAATATTGGTCGGTTTTCGGCGGATATCGCACGAATTGAACAGCAAATTCAGCAAGTTAAGGCAAGTCAGTCGCAATTGATGCGCGATCATTTGCAATCGATCAATACCGAACTACGCGATGTCCAAAGCGAGATTTCAGACCTGAATGAACGGATGCGGTCGGCAGAAGATATTCTGGTGCGATCCGACATCAAGGCACCGCGCAACGGGACGGTGACCAATATGCAGTTCACCACGGTCGGCGGCGTTATACCGCCCGGCGCACAGGTGCTTGAGATCGTGCCTATTGATGACCGTCTGGTGATCGAAGCGCGTGTATCGCCAAACGATATTGATGTGGTTGCCACCGGACTTCCGGTAAATATCCGCGTGACGGCGTTCAGTCAGCGTTGGTTCGCCCCGGTCAAGGGGACGGTGACCGATGTGTCGCCGGACCGGTTGACCGATTCGGAAGGGCGGTCGTATTTTCAGGCGATGGTCGAGATTGATAGCGAAAGTCTGGCCGAGCATGAAGGCATGATCCTGTCGCCGGGCATGCCAGCCCAGATGGAGATCGTGACGGGCTCGCGAACGGTGCTTGCCTATCTGTTTTCCCCGATTACCACCAGTTTTGATCGCGCATTCCGCGAACAGTAACCTGTAACGGGTTACGTCGAGAGTATGCTAGGGGGCCTGTGCAACCTGACAGAATCTGACAGTTTTCAGTTTTGCCTTCCAAAGCACGAAAAAACATGAAAAAAAACTAAACTAACGCTGTAATCCGCCTATCTGTGGTTGATGGCAGGAATAGAGTAATCTATACTACTGTATAAATCGATTCTGTGCCGGATGTAGCGACACAGTTCAGGTAATCATAATTCCCAAGTAGGGAGTACGTGCCGTGGCTTCGCCCGCCAATCAAGACGATGGTGTTGGAATTACCGACACCGATATAGATCAGGTTTTAGATAGCCGCGCAGAAGATGATTCTGCTGCGGCTAATTCTGATTCTGGAGCTGGTTCACAGAATGCTGGTAATTCCCCATCTTCTGCAAACCAGATTTTCACCAATGTTCAGAACGTCATCGGCTCTGCCTATGACGATATTCTGGTTGGTGATGGCTCCAACAATACTCTGATCGGTGGCGAAGGCGACGATATCCTCGAGTCGGGCGAAGGCGAGGATGTTGTTACCGGTGGCGAAGGGCGCGATACCTTTGTGCTTGAAAGTGGTTTTGAAAAAACCACGATTACTGATTTCAACATTGAAGAAGACAAACTGGCACTCAGCGATCTTGGTGTTGAGAGCGCTGAAGACCTGATGACGCTGGCATCTGATGATGGTGCGGGCAATGTCGTTGTGACATTTGCCACGGGCGACGTTCTGGTTTTTCAGGGTGTGAGCAAAGCCGATCTGGCCAATGTGACAATCGTTGATGCCCCGCAGCTTACAGAAGTTGCCGTTTCCACAGATGGCGGCAGTAATGCCAGCGGTGACTCAGCAGCCTCGGGCGAAGAGGCTAATGTCATTGACGGTACGGAAGGTGATGACATGATTGCCGGCTCGAACGGCGATGATGTGATTTCTTCTGGTGGCGGCGTTGACAGTGTTGATGGCGGCGACGGCGAAGATACTCTGTCGCTTGACGGTGCTGCCAATGGCATGCGTGCCGATATTGGTCAGGGTTCGGCGAGTGATACGCTTGGCGCCAACCGCGTTTCGTTCAGTGGCATTGAAAACATTCAAGGCACATCAGGTAATGATGTGCTGCGCGGCGATGCGGGCAACAACACCCTTTCGGGTGGTGCCGGTGATGACACGTTTGAAACAAGTACAGGTTCGGACGTCATTGATGGCGGTTCGGGCGAAAACACCCTTGATTATAGTGATGCAGAACAGGGCGTTCATGTCGATCTTGATAGCGGTGTCGGCAAAGCAATCGCTGACGACGATGATAGCTCATCCCAAAGCGATTCTGGCGATGGCGAAACGGGTTCTACCGATGGTGATTCCGGTGACGATGCGACCAATGGCTCCAGCGGCGATGATGTAACGGATTCCGGTGAAATAGACTCCGGTGAGACGGATTCTGGTGCAGCCGACAGCGGCGAGTCCGATGGCGACGATACTGCCACGGACGGCGAAACCGGCGAGACTGAGTCAGGCGTTTCTGAATCAGGTGACACCGATAGCGGTGAAACGGATTCCGGTGAAACCGGGACCGAAGAAACCGGTTCGGGCGAAGGCGACACATCTGACGGCTCCGGCGGTACGACGGAGACCGACGAGACAGATGCGACTGATAGTTCCGGTGACAGTTCAGACGGTGATGACACCGAAACCGGTTCATCAGACGGTTCTGAGACACAGGAAGAGGCATCCTCGGAAGAGGGTGAGTCCGATAGCGAAACCGGGTCTGGTTCGGATACCGAAACAGAGACCGAAGGCAGTACGGATTCCGACGCCCCAACCGAAACCGGTGATGGATCGGGCAGCGATGCCAGCGATTCTTCCGACACGGATGGCGCGGACGGAACGGATAGTGGCTCAGAAGAAACGTCTTCTGGTGATGAAGAAGCCACGGGTGATAGCGGCTCTGACGATGCTTCGGGTTCTGACGGCGACGACACGCTTGGCACAGACGAAACATCTGAAAGCGGTAATGAAGCTGAGACCGGCGGCGGATCGGATGGCGAAACGGATAGCGGTGAGTCTGATGGCGGTGATACCGCAACGGACGGCGAAACCGGCGAGACGGAGTCTGGCGATTCCGAAACGGGTGAAACCGAGACTGAAGAAACCGGTTCGAACGAAGAAACCGGTGGTGATGCCGGTTCCGACGCCACCAATGGATCGGACGGCGACGATACCCTTGGTTCAGATGAAACCGATACGGAAACTGACGGTGAAGCCGACCCGGTAGACGAAGCAGGCGACGACGAAACTTCCGGTGAAGACACATCGGATGACGAAACGTCCGATGCTGAGCCTGGCGATGAAACCAGTGATGGTGACGCCGGAACAGCCGAGGGTGACGACGAGGAAGAAACGTCTTCAGGTGAAGAATCAGAAAGCTCGGAAGATACCAGCACAGACAACACCACGGCCGGTGCTCAGGCCGGAGCCGAAACCGGTTCTGATGAAACAGATGGATCGGATGGCGACGAGACACTTGGTTCAGATGAAACCGATACGGAAACCGAAGGTGAGGCCGATGGCGACGAGACCACCGGTGAAGAAGGTTCTGAAAGCGACGGCGAAACCGAAGCACCAGAACTTGGCGCAGGTGAAACTGGCGACGAGGAAACTGCTGGTGATGAAGCTGGTGACGACGAAACCGGCGGCGAAGATGCCACTGGTGAAGACGCGAGCGGTGATGAAGCTTCTGGTGATGAAACCACAGACGAAACCGAAACGGATGTAACCGACCCCGAAGACAGCACGACTTCGGACTATGACAACACCCCAACCGGCGGTGCTGATCTGGTTCAGGGGACCGAAGATGCCGATTTCCTTGGTGGCGGTTCTGGTAACGACACGCTGCAGGGCAATGGCGGCGACGATACGCTTGAAGGCAATACCGGTAATGACCTTCTGCAAGGTGCTGCGGGCGATGATGTTCTGCGCGGCGAAGCAGGCAATGACATTCTGCAGGGTGGCGACGGCAATGACAGCCTGGATGGCGGTGATGGCGACGACATGATCCAGGGTGGTCAGGGCGATGACGTTCTGGTTGGTGGTGCCGGCAATGACGTCATGGCCGGTGGTTCCGGCAATGACTTTATGCGCGGCGGTGCCGGCGACGATCACATGCAGGGCGGCAGCGGCGTTGATACCGTCAGCTATAGCGACGCGACCAGTGCGGTTACGGTAAATCTTGCCAGTGAAACGGCAACCGGTGGTGCGGGCAATGACGTGCTGCAGATGGTCGAAAACGTTGTTGGTACCGACTACGACGATCATATCACGGGTGATGACGGCAATAACGTTCTTGAAGGTGGTGCTGGTGTTGACACCCTGACCGGTGGTGCGGGTGATGACACGCTTACCGGTGGCGCAGGCAAAGATGACTTTGAACTGACCGAGAATTTCGGCAGCGACACAATTACCGATTTCAACGGATCGGACGATATTATCGATCTGGCGAAAGTCGGTATTGCCGATTTCGCAACCCTTCAATCGATGATGTCAGACGATGGGAACGGCAATACCGTTATCGATTTTGGCGAGCAGGGTGTTCTTACCCTTGAAGGGGTCAGCAGCGACAGCTTGGTCGCGGATGATTTCCGTGGATTTGGTCGAATCTTTGAAACCGAAGATGACGATGTTCAGGGCGGCACAAGCGGAAACGACGCCATCTATGGCTATGGCGGGAACGATTCCCTTGGCGGCGGCGACGGCGATGACGTTGTTTCGGGTGGCTATGGCGACGATACGGTTTCTGGCGGTGCGGGCAATGATACCCTGCGCGGTCAGGAAGGTATTGATACCGTTGATTATTCGGGTGCGCCGGGCAGTGTTCAGGTTGACCTTGAAGCAGGAACTGCGACCGGTGCAGACGGCAATGATGTTCTTGATCGCTTCGAGAACGTTATTGGTTCGAACTATGACGATGAAATTTCAGGTGATAGCGGCGTAAACGTTCTTAGTGGTGGTGCCGGGAATGACACCATTGTCGGACGGGGTGGAGACGATACGCTTGATGGCGGTGCTGGCGACGACCTGTTCATAGGTGAAGACGGCAACGACGTCATCATTGGTGGCGAAGGCAATGATACGCTTGATCTGAGTGCGCGTGAAAGCGGTCAGGATGTACGGCTTTCGGGAGGTTCGGCGCGTGACACCGTTACAGGTGAGAATGACAGCATTTCGGGTATCGAAAATGTCATCACCGGTTCTGGAAATGACACGGTTTATGGCAGCACAGGCGACAACATCATCTCGACCAATGAGGGTGACGATATTGTCCTTGGTGGCGGCGGAAACGACACGATTGACGGTGGCGAAGGCAGCGACACGATTGGTTTTGGCAACGAAACCGGGCTGAACGTTAATCTTGCTACTGGAACAGCGACGACCGATTCTGGCACCTCTGAGATTTCGAACTTTGAAAACGTCGCGGGTACTGACAATGACGATGTCATCACAGGCGATGATGGCAATAACGTCCTTTCCGGTTTGGCGGGTGACGATACGCTTTCCGGCGGTGGTGGCGATGACATCCTTATTGGTGGCGACGGTAGTGATACGGTTGATTATTCTGGCGTAGATAGTGGTGTTAGCGTTGACCTTGCCAGCGGGAGTGCTTCTGGCGAAGGCAATGACACACTTTCCGGTATTGAAAACGTTGTTTCTGGTAGTGGCGATGATGTCGTTTATGGCAGCAGTGCTGATAACATCATTGATACCGGTGGAGGCGATGACACTGTTTATGGGAGCAGTGGTAGTGACACCCTGACTGGCGGCGATGGGAATGACACGCTCAGCTACAGTGCCGGGGCGAATAGCACTCTTGCATCAGGTGTGTCTGTTGACCTTGAGGCAGGTACAGTTACAGGAAGCGGTTTTGTAGACCAAATTTCCGGCTTTGAAGAGATTGAAGGATCGGCTTCTGCGGACACTATGCTGGGCAGCAGCGGAGATGATGCCTTTGACGGTGGTGCCGGCAATGACACGATCGATGGTCGTGGTGGTGACGATACTCTGACTGGTGGAGCAGGTTCAGATACCTTTGTTGTCGCCGCGGATAGCGGCAATGATGTCATTACGGATTTTGATCCGACAAAAGATACTCTTGATATTCAAGGTATCGACGGGCTTGAACTGTTCTCGGACGTTGTTGATTTCATCGGTGAAGATGCTGCTGGCAATGCGATGATTACGGTTGGCGATGCCGTGATCACCCTTGAAGGGGTTGATCCTAACAGCCTGACTTATGCCAACTTTGCGGGCATCCGGTCCCTTGACGGTACCGAACAAAAAGACACGTTGGTTGGAACCAACCGCAGTGATGTCATCAATGCCAAAGGCGGGGATGACACTGTTACTGGTGGCGACGGCAATGACACAATTGATGGTGGCTCTGGAAATGATGTTCTTGCCGGTGATGCTGGTGCGGACACAATTACTGGCGGCACTGGTAATGACACGATCAATGGTGGCGCTGGAAACGACAATCTTGACGGTGGTGATGGCGCGGACACGCTGGGCTATCAGGACAGTGCAGCGGGTATTGATGTTGATCTTGCAACAGGTCAAGCGACGTCAGGGGAAGACAGTGACACAATTTCAAACTTTGAGAATGTAACTGGTTCTGCTCATGCCGATACCATTACCGGTGACGATGTTGCAAACACTCTTCGCGCTGGTTCAGGTGATGATATTCTTGATGGTGGTGCGGGGGATGACCTTCTTGATGGTGGTGCCGGGAATGACACCCTTGTTGGCGGAGCCGGCAGCGACACAATCCAAGGCGGTTCTGGTACGGATACCTTAAGTTACGCCGATGCATCGGGCGGTGTGTCTGTCAATTTGGGCAGCGGAACGGCATCTGGCGCAGATGGTAATGACAGCATTACTGGTGTCGAGAACCTTATTGGTTCGGACCATGATGATGAGCTTGTCGGGTCCAGCGAAGACAATACGATTGATGGTGGTGCTGGCGACGACACGATCTATTCCGGGGCAGGTGACGATGTCATAACCGGTGGTGAAGGTGCCGATACCTTTGTCATGACCTCTGTCTCGGACAATGTCGAAGTTACTGATTTTGACGTCACTGAAGATAAGGTTGATCTCAGCAGCTTTGGGATTCCGAATTGGGAAGCCCTGAAAAAGTTAATTTCAGCTGATGATGATGGCAATGCCGTCATCACGACAGATACCGGATCAATGACGCTGGTCGGGGTGTCATCTGACGAATTGAGTGCATCGAACTTCGTCGATATCGACAGTTTGGGCGCAACCGAAGGCGATGACGTTCTTCAGGGTACTTCATTCGAAGAAATCATTGATGGTCTTGGCGGGAACGACACCATTAATGGTGGTGCGGGCGCTGACACGATTTATGGCAATAGCGGTGACGACACGATTTCCGGTGGATCGGGGAGCGACCTGATTGACGGTGGTGAAGGCCAAGATACCGTTGATTACAGCACGGGAAGCAGCGTTGAAGTCAATCTTGAGGCTGGCTTTGGCGGTGTAGGTCGCGAAGACACGCTTGTTGATATCGAAAACGTAAACGGTTCCAGTCAGAAAGACATCATTACCGGTGATGATGCCGCCAATACTCTGCGTGGGAATGGCGGCAACGACACGATTTCTGGTGGCGCTGGTGATGACGCCATTCTTGGCGGCACTGGTAACGATACCCTTTCCGGCGGTGCGGGCGATGATGCACTTGTTGGTGGCGATGGGGTCGATACCGCTGATTACAGTACAGCCGAAGGTGGCGTTACGGTTGATCTTGGCGCAGGCAGCGCAGCAGGTGGTGCAGGCAACGATACGCTTGAAACCATCGAAAATGTAACGGGTTCTGATTTCGACGATACACTGATTGGCGATGGCACAAACAACACACTGACGGGTGGTTTGGGCGACGACGTTCTTGATGGCGGCGCTGGCAATGACCTTATGGTTGGCGGTATTGGCAATGACACCATTGAAGGCGGCGAAGGCGTTGATACTGTCAGCTATGAGAATTCCGGTGCGACAACGATTGATCTGTCTGAAGGTGCCGCCACAAATGAAGGTGGAACTGACAGTATCAGTGGTGTTGAAAATGTCATTGGTTCGAATCAAGCTGATACCATTACCGGTGATGATGGCAATAACATCATTAAGGCTGGTGATGGCGCGGATACGATTACCGGTGGGGCTGGTGACGACACCCTGAGCGGTGGCAATGGCGCCGATGTTTATATTATCGGTCCTGATGATGGAACCGACACGGTAACCGACTTCGATACAGAATTTGATCAAATCGACATTACCGGTTTGTCGGTTGATACCTATGGCGCACTCTATGAGCTGATGTCTGAAAACGAAAACGGTGATCTGGTCATCGATTTCGGCGAAGGCACGTCCATGGTGCTTGAGGGTGTCGGTCTTGACGACATCTCAGCAGACAACTTCATTGGTGTTCGCGACATCGTTGGTACATCTGGCGATGATACGATTTACGGTACCGATGGTCAGGATGTAATTTCTGGTCTGGACGGCAATGACACGATCTACGGCCTTGATGATGATGACAGTATCTTGGGCGGTGACGGCAATGATACGCTTATCGGTGGCGAAGGCGATGACGACCTGGACGGTGGTGACGGTGTCGATACCGCAGATTACAGCGACGATACCGATGATGTTGACGTCAACCTGAATGAAGGTGCGTCTGCGTCCAGTAACGGCAATGACATCCTACGCAACATTGAAAATGTCGTTGGGGGTGCAGGGAACGATCGACTGACCGGATCGAATGAGAGCAACCTGCTTGACGGTGGCGCTGGCGATGACGTGCTTGAAGGCCTGGATGGCGACGACACCCTAGCAGGTGGTGCAGGCAGCGATACCGCAAGCTATGCCAATGCCACGGGTGGCGTGACGGTTAATCTTGAAGATCAGACTGCAAGTGGCGCTGCGGGCGATGATACTCTTTCAAGCATTGAAAACATTTTTGGGTCGACCCATGCAGACACCCTTGAAGGTGATAGCGGTGATAACACCATAAATGGCGGTGCAGGCAATGACCGTCTGATCGCAACCGATGGCGATGACGTGTTGCTGGGCGGAGGCGGTTTTGATACCGCCGATTACAGTAATGCTACGGGCAGCATCACTGCTGACCTTCAAACAGGAACAGTAACTGGCCTTGGCACAGACCAGCTCGAAAATATCGAAAACCTGACTGGTTCGGATCATGACGACGTTATCAATGGTAATACGACCAATAACGTTCTTTCCGGTGAAGATGGCGACGATACTCTTTCCGGTAAAGGTGGCGACGATACCCTTCTTGGTGGTGCAGGAAATGACACGCTTGATGGTGGTACTGGCAGAGATATAATTGACGGCGGCGATGGTATTGACACCGTTAGCTATGCGACCGCACAACGCGGTGTTGAACTTAATCTGGCGACAGGACAAACCGATTCAACGACCGGTGATACGGTTCTGAATGTCGAGAATGTGGTTGGCTCGGCCCATGATGACGAGATTACCGGTTCGGATACCGATAATACCATTCTGAGTGGCGATGGTGATGACACAATAAATGTCAGTGCAGGCGACGACGTCATTGATGGTGGCGCTGGTAAAGATGTCTTGGATTACAGTGACAGCGACACTGGTGTGGATGTCGATCTTGAAACCGGTAGTGCCGAAAAAGCCGATGGGACAGACCTGATCAGTAACATCGAAGATGTTGTCGGATCTGACGCCAATGACAGTATTTCAGGTTCGGCGGACTCCAACACCCTGACCGGTGGTGCAGGTGATGACATCATTGATGGCCGTGCAGGTGATGATCTGATCGTTGGTGGTCTTGGTAATGACACGCTTTCGGGCGGCGATGGCACCGACACCCTTGATTATTCAAATGCCACCGATGGCCAGACCGTTGATTTGGAAGCCGGAACTGTAACCGGTGCCGATGGCAATGACACGATCTCGGGCTTTGAAAATGTAACTGGTACCGAATATGCCGATACGATCATCGGCAACGATGCTGATAACAGCATTGAAGGTGGTACTGGTGATGACATTCTGTCCGGTGGTGCTGGCGACGACATTCTCAATGCTGGTGAAGGCGATGATATCGTCAACGGGGGCACTGGGAATGACACAATTCGGGCCGGTGCGGGGGATGACCGCATCGATTCTGGCGAAGGTGATGATTTTGTCGATGCCGGTGAAGGTGATGACACTATTGATACCGGTGAAGGTGCTGACACAATATTCGCTGGCAATGGCATAGATGTCATTTCGTCAGGCAGTGGAGATGACCTGATTGACGGTGGTGCAGGTGATGACACCATCCTGTCGGGAATCGGAAATGATACGGTCGATGGTGGTGTTGGCAATGACACCATTGTTTCGGGCGAGGGCGACGATGTTGTTGATGGCGGTGCTGGCAACGACACCATTAATACAGGTGATGGTAATGATGTCGTAGACGGTGGTTCGGGCAACGATACCATTGATACTGGTGAAGGTGCTGACACTGTACTTGGCGGCGGTGGCAATGACGTGATTTCGTCCGGCAATGGTAATGATCTGATTGACGGCGGTGCTGGCAACGACATCATTTTCTCAGGTGCAGGGAACGATACGGTTGACGGTGGCGCCGGTAACGACACGATCCTGTCAAGTCAGGGCGATGACCTCATAAGCGGTGGCGATGGTACCGATACCGTCAGCTATGCTGAAGAAGAATCTGGTATTACAGTTGATACCAGCAACGGCACGGTCATTGGTGCAGGAAGTGGCACTGACACCCTTGACGAGGTCGAGGTAATCGAAGGGACAAACTTCGATGATACCTTCACCGGTGGTGGCCAGAACGACACATTTGTCGGCGGCGCCGGCGATGATACATTTAATGCAGGTGCTGGCAACGATACGCTTACGCTTGGTAGTGGTGCCGATCTGGTTACCTTTAAACCGGGTGATGGCAATGACACGATTACCGACTTCGATGTCGCGACGGATGTCCTTGATCTGACGGCATTCCCTATTGCGGGTTACGGCGCGCTTGAAGACATGTTCGGGACCGATGACAACGGTGATATGACCATCACCTTTGAGAGCGGTGAGACGATTACGCTTCAGGGTGTGTCCCCATCTGATGTAAGCACTGAAAACTTTGCAGGATTTGATTATCGAGCAGGCACCGAAGGTAATGATGAAATCGTTGGCGGCAGCAATGATGAAATCATCGATGGCCTTGGTGGCGACGATACGATTTCAGGTGGCGACGGCGACGATCATCTGATCGGTGGTGCTGGCGATGATACGCTTTCGGGCGATGCTGGCAATGACACACTGGTTGGCGGTTCAGGGTCGGACATTTTGTCTGGCGGGGACGGCATTGATACTGCGGATTATTCCGCAGAAAGTGCCGGTATTACCGCGGATCTTGAGAACGGAACTGTCACAGGTGGTGACGGCGATGACGTTATTGATGGCGTTGAAAACCTTATCGGTACGCTTCATGACGATACGCTGATTGGCAATGATCAAGACAACACGCTGTTTGGCCTTGACGGGGATGACACCCTTGTCAGCGGAACGGGTAATGATGTTCTGGATGGTGGTGAAGGTTCGGATACTGTTGATTACGGCACCGCAACCGAGCGCGTTGACGTTGATCTTGCTGCAGGAACAGCAACCGGTCAGGGATCCGATACATTCACCAGTATCGAAAATGTAGTTGGTTCCGATTACAACGACGAAATCCAAGGTGACGCGAATGCGAACACCATTTCATCGGGTGCCGGTGGCGATGCGATTGATGGTGGTGCCGGTAATGACGTGATTGATGCCGGTGCCGGTGTTGACGAAGTCAGTGGCGGCGACGGCGATGACGTCATTGATGGTGGTGCTGATAGCGATATCATTCTGGGCGAAGCTGGCAATGACACCATAACCGGTGGTGATGGCGACGATATTGTTGATGCAGGCACGGGTAATGACTGGGTCTATGGCGATGCTGGCGATGACATTCTTGACGGCGGCGAAGATGATGATGATCAGGATGTCGATACCGTTGATTATTCCAATGCCGATGGCGGTGTAACGGTTGATCTTGTCAAAGAATATGCCACTGGCGCAGCAGGCGATGACATTGTTCGTAATTTTGAGCGTGTGATCGGTTCGGACTATGCCGATACCCTGGTGGGTAGTGACGGGGTGAATACCCTTGATGGCGGGTCGGGCAATGACAGCTTGTTTGGTGGTGCCGGTGATGACGTAATCATTACCGGTTCCGGCGAAGACATGATTGTCCTTAAGCCGGGTGGCGGTCATGACACCGCGACCGACTTTAATGTCACAGAAGACACAATCGATCTGTCGGCATATGGCGTTGAAGATTACGCAACTTTACGCGATCAGATGGCTGATGACGAAAATGGCAATGCGGTCATTACGCTGGCCGACGGCGAAAGCATTACGCTTGAAGGTGTTTCGGTTGACGATCTTGGTCCGGCAAACTTCTATGGCTATGAAGTCATCCTCGGCACCGAGTTCGAAGACAACATCACCGGCAGTCAGATCAGCGATGAAATCCACGCCCTTGAAAGCGACGATATCATTGATGGTCAAGCTGGGAATGACGACATTTACGGCGATGAAGGCAATGACACGCTGATCGGTGGGGCCGGCGACGATACGTTGCGTGGCGGCGAAGGCAGCGACACGGCCGATTATGCCGATACGACCGAAGGTGTCACTGTTGATCTTGGCGCAGGTACTGCGACCGGCGAAGCCGGAAATGACACCCTTGAAAGCATTGAAAACGTCACTGGCGGTGCCGGTGATGATGTCCTGATCGGTGATGAAAATGCCAACATCCTTGATGGTGGCGAAGGCAATGACACGGTCTTTGGCAATGGCGGCGACGACACCCTGATCGGTGGCGAAGGCGAAGACGTTCTGTCTTATGAGGATGCCGAAGAAGGCGTAAATGTCGATCTTGGTGCCGGTACGGCAACCGGTGGTGCGGGTAACGATACGATTGACGGCTTTGAAACCGTTATCGGTTCAGACCATGACGACACCATTGCTGGTGATGATGCAAACAACGTCATTGATGGCGATGCCGGTGATGACACGCTTTCGGGCGGTGCCGGAAATGACATTCTGACCGGTGGTGCCGGGAACGACATTGTTGATTATTCCGAGCAAACCGACGGTGTGGTCGTTGATCTTGAAAATGGCACAGGCGTTGCGACCGATGGCACCGATACCCTGAACGGAATCGAAGGTGCGACCGGTGGTTCTGGTGATGACACCCTGATCGGTTCGACCGGGGATAACGTCCTTGCCGGTGGTGCGGGTGACGATACGCTTGTTGGCGGTGATGGCAACGACACCCTGGCTGGTGGCGAAGGTGCCGACCTTGTTGATGGCGGTGCCGGTGATGACGTTCTGTCCTTTGAAGGTGATCGCGTTGGCGCCGACGGCGAGACGACGGATCATGTTGGCAGTCCGACCACCGATGGCACGGGTGACGTTGCCGATATTTCCGGCAAGAACCTGTCTGATGACAGTTTTGTCGGTGGTGATGGCAATGACACATTGGTTGCCGGTGACGGCGATGACGCCATCATTCTTGACCGTGATCACGCAAACGGTTCGGCCAACCCGGCCATCGTTGATATCGAAAACATTGATGCCGGTGACGGCAATGACGTCGTCGATCTGACCAGCAACGTTCATTCCTATGGCGATGTCACCATTGATGGTGGTGCTGGCGATGACACGATCTGGTCGAATGACGGCGATGACGTTATTTCGGGTGGTGAAGGTTCCGATAACATCAATGGCGGGGCGGGTGCCGATGTCATTGATGGTGGTGCGGATGACGACATCCTTGATGGTGGCGAAGGTTCCGATACCATTGATGGCGGTTCTGGCAATGACACGATTATGGCCGGTGCTGGCGACGATATCCTGATCGGCGGTGACGGCGACGATACCCTTGATCTGTCGGGTGCCGACGGCGCGACTATTGACCTTGCGGCAGGCACGGCCAGCAGCGATGCAACCGGTTCTGACAGCATTGACGGGTTCGAGAATGTAATTGCAACCGATGGTGATGATGACATCACCGGATCGGATGGCGACAACACCATTGATGCCGGTGCCGGTAATGACACCGTTACCCTTGATGGCGGAAATGACGATCTTGATGGTGGCGAAGGTGTTGATACCCTTGATCTGTCTGACACGACAGGCGGCGTTACTGTCGATCTGGCCGCAGGCACGGCAAGTGGTGCCAATACCGGCACAGACACGATTGCCAGTTTTGAAAATGTGACCGGCTCGGATGATGCCGATGTCATCACCGGTTCGGATGACGCCAATATTATCGATGGCGGTGCGGGCGACGATACCCTTGATGGTGGTGCCGGTGACGATATCCTGTCAGGTGGCGAAGGTGACGACACCATCGCGGCCGGTGATGGCAATGACACGCTTTCGGGTGGTGCAGGTTCGGATACCTTTGTCTTTGAAGACGGTACGGATGCCGATCTGGTCAGCGACTTTGATCTGAATTCGGATGTTATTTCCCTGCCTGATCTGGGCATTTCGGCCTGGACCGATTTGCAGCCGCTTCTGTCTGACGGACCGGACGGTGCGGTTATTACGCTGCCGTCTGGCGGGACTGTAACCCTTGCCGGTGTGGCCGTTGATGATCTGACGCCAAGCCATTTTGATGGTATCGAAAATGTTGGAACCCCGGGCGAAGATACGCTTGATGGTGGTGACGGCGATGACTCGGTCGATGGCGGTGATGGCGATGATACCGTTGACGGCGGTGGTGGTGACGACAGCCTTGATGGTGGCAGCGGCAACGACACGGTCGATGGCGGCGAAGGCAATGATTCGATTGATGGCGGCGACGGTGACGATAGTGTTGGCGGCGGTGACGGTGATGATACGGTCGATGGTGGTGACGGCAACGACACGCTAAGCGGCGGTTCAGGTACTGATACCCTTTCGGGTGGTGCCGGTGATGACGTGCTTCAGTTCGAAGCCGATCGTACCGGTCAGGCTGGCGATGAAACCGACCATGCCGGTAGCCCGGGTGTTGATGGCACGGGCGATTTTGCCGATCTTGAAGGTCTTGGTCTGAGCGACGATCAGTTCGATGGTGGCGACGGGGTTGATACCCTTCTTGGCACGTCGGGCAATGATGCGATCATTCTTGATAACGATCATGAAGATGGCGCAAACGCGCCGTCGATCAGCGATATTGAAGTAATCGATACTGGTGATGGCGACGATGTCGTCGATCTGACCAGCGCAACCGACAGCTATGGCGATGTGACGGTTGATGCCGGTACCGGCAATGATACGGTCTGGACCAGTGCAGGTAATGACGAAATCAATGCCGGTGACGGCGATGATGTCATTCATGATGGCGCGGGCAATGACGTTGTAAATGCCGGTTCTGGCAATGACACCATTGAAGGCAGCCTTGGCAACGACACCCTTGATGGTGGCGATGGCACTGATCTGCTTGATCTGTCCGATGCGGATGGCGTCAATGTTGATCTTGGCGCAGGCACGGCACAGTCCGATGCCTTTGGCTCTGACACCATATCCAACATCGAAAACGTTACCGGTTCTTCGGGTGATGACATCATCACCGGTTCGGACGCGGTCAACGAGATCGATGGTGGTGCGGGCAATGACACCCTTGACGGTGGTGCCGGCAATGACACGGTAACAGCCGGTTCCGGCGATGATACGGTTCTGGCCGGTGCAGGCGATGATATGCTTGCCGGTGGCGATGGCACCGATACCCTTGATTTGGCCGGTGCCGATGGTGCGGTTATCGATCTGGATGCCGGAACGGCAAGCTCGACTGAAACCGGCAATGACAGCATTTCCGGGTTTGAAAATGTTACGGGCAGCGATGGTGATGACACCATTTCCGGGTCTGATGGCGCGAACGAAATTTCGTCGGGTGCTGGTGATGACGTTGTCGATGGCGGTGCCGGCGATGACGTGATTGACGGCGGTGCGGGCAATGACAGTATGCTTGGCGGTGAAGGCAACGACACAGTTGCCGGTGGTGCCGGTGATGATCAGATCAATGCAGGTCTGGGCGATGATACCCTGACGGGTGGCACGGGTGCCGATACCTTTACCTTCGATGATGGCACGGATGACGATCTGGTCACCGACTTCTCCATTGGTGAAGATCAGATTTCCCTGCCAGATAGCGGCGTGAGCAGCTGGACCGAATTGCAGGGCATGCTGTCGGATGGCCCGGATGGTGCGGTTATTACGCTGCCATCTGGTGGCACGGTTACGCTTGCCGGTGTGTCGGTCGAAGACCTTGGCCCGGGTGATTTTACTGGAATCGAAAATGTCCCGACCGAAGGCGATGACAGCCTTGGCGGTACGGATGGCGATGACACCATTGACGGTGGTGACGGTGACGACACCATGTCTGGTGGCGACGGCAATGATACGCTGGGCGGCGGTGATGGTGATGACACGGTTCAGGGCGGCAGTGGCAACGATACCCTAAGTGGTGGCAGCGGTGCTGACACGCTTGAGGGTGGCGAGGGTGACGACGTTCTTGAATTTGGTGCCGATGGTACCGGTCAGACCGGCGATAGCACCGATCATGCGGGAAGCCCAGGCGTTGATGGCACGGGCGACGTTGCCGATCTTGAA
This sequence comes from Thalassospira lucentensis, assembly GCF_050516545.1. Classification (GTDB taxonomy): domain Bacteria; phylum Pseudomonadota; class Alphaproteobacteria; order Rhodospirillales; family Thalassospiraceae; genus Thalassospira; species Thalassospira lucentensis_C. The sequence continues at coordinate 4,280,287 of NZ_CP191544.1, forward strand.
GGTCTTGGCACCAGCGATGACGTTTATGATGGTGGCGCAGGCATCGATACGCTGGTGGGTACCAGTGGCGGTGATGCGATCATTCTTGATGGCGATCATGAAAATGGCGCGGCCAACCCGTCGATTGTTGATGTTGAAGTCATCAATACCGGTGAGGGAGATGACGTTGTCGATCTGACCAGTCAGGTTCATTCCTATGGCGATGTATTGGTTGATGCCGGTACAGGCGATGACACGGTATGGACCAATGAAGGCAATGACAGCATCAGCGGTGGTGACGGCAATGATCATATCAATGCCGGTGCCGGTGACGATATCGTCGATGCCGGTGCAGGGAATGATACGGTCGTCGGTGATGCAGGCAATGACACCTTAAGGGGTGGTGCCGGTACCGATACCCTTGATATGTCTGGTGCGCAGGCCGATATCGCGGTCGATCTGCAGGATGGCACAGCCAATAGCAGCGAAACCGGTTCTGACGTGGTTTCAGGCTTTGAAAACCTGATCACGGGGTCGGGCGACGATACCGTAACGGGCAGCAATGCCAATGACACGATTTCGACCGGTGACGGTGCCGACACCATCGATGGTGGCGATGGCATTGATGTTATTGACGGCGGTGCCGGCAATGACGTGATTTCCGATGGTGCCGGTAGTGACCTCGTTATGGCCGGTGCGGGCGACGATACGGTTATGGCCGCTTCCGGCAATGACAGCATGGATGGCGGTGACGGCACGGATACGCTTGATATGTCAGGCGTATCGGGTGATGCGGTTGTCGACCTTGATGCCGGGACGGCAACGTCATCTGAAATCGGAAACGATCAGATTTCGAACTTTGAAAATGTCAAAACCGGTGCCGGTGATGACCAGATCAGCGGTTCGAGTGCTGATAACGTTATTAATGCCGGTGCAGGCAATGACACCATCGACGGTGGTGCCGGTGACGATACCGTTGCCGGTGGATCGGGTGCGGACACCTTTATCTTTGCCGATGGCACCGATGACGATGTCGTAAGCGACTTCACGATTGGCGAAGACAAGCTTTCGATTGATGACCTTGGTCTTGAAAGCTGGAGCGATCTTCTGCCGCTGCTGAGTGAAAACAGCAATGGCGATGCGGTCCTGAACCTGCCAGCAGGCGGTACGGTGACACTGATCGGTGTCGGCCTTGATGCACTCAGTGCAGATGACTTCACCAACATCACCGATGGCGCAACGCAGTTCGATGACAATCTTGAAGGCACGGACGGCGATGACACCATTGATGCCCTTGCCGGTGATGACATTGTTTCCGGTGGTGCCGGTGACGATACGCTGTTGGGCAATTCGGGCAACGACACCATCGATGGTGGTTCGGGCAACGATGACATCGATGGCGGTGCCGGTAACGATACCCTGACCGGTGGCGAAGGCGACGACGCCATCAGCGGCGGCGACGGTAGTGACAAACTGACCGGTGGTGCAGGTGCGGACACCCTTGATGGCGGTGCGGGCGACGATGTTCTGAACTTCGAAGCTGACGGCACAGCAGAAAACGGTGAAACCACCGAACATACCGGAAGCCCGGATGTTGACGGCACGGGTGATCTTGCTGATATCGGTGGGAAAAACATTTCCGATGATACGTTTGTTGGCGGCGAGGGGAATGACACCCTTAATATGACCGGCGGCAGCGACGCGCTTATTCTTGATGGTTCGAAACTTGGCGATGGCGAAGCCACCACGCCAACAATTGAAACCCGGACCCTTGGTCTGACGAATTCGGCAAGTGCCGCAGACGTTCAAGCATCTTGGGCGGATGCCGATCTGTATGCCTATGACTTCGGAACATCGTTCGTTGATGAAAACGGCAAGCTGAACCTTGCGGCTGCCGACGATAGTGTCAGCTATGACGGCAATGGTATTGGCAATAACGGTGGTAATCCTGCCGGAAGCCAGATCAACCATGACGGCCAGACCGGCCAGAGCGAAGCCATCGTTGTTGACCTTGGCGCAGATGCGACAACCGCCACGGTTCAGGTTTCCAACCTGATGGCTGGTGAAGGCGGTGGTGAAGTCGGCTCATGGCAGGCGTTTGATGCCGAGGGCAACCTTGTTGCATCCGGCATCCTTGATGACAGCACGGTTGATTACACCAGTGGTGGTGTCGGGACCTCGACCATTGCCGTGACCGACACGGCAGGCAACCCGATTGAATTCCGCTATATCGCGTTTGAAGGCGAACCTTATGCGAATGGCACGTCCGGTTCAGACAGCAGCGACTTCTTTGTTCGTTCGATCAGCTTCGAGACGATTGTTAACGAGCCAAGCGACAATGCCCGCCTTGAGGGTGTTGAAGTTATCAATGCCGGTGATGGCGATGACGTCGTCGATCTGACCAGCGATACCATTGCTTATGGCGATGTCACCATCAATGGTGGGTCGGGTGCCGATACCCTGTGGGGCAATGAAGGCGACGACACCATCAATGGTGAACTTGGCGATGATAACATCCATGGCGGTGCGGGGGATGACTTCCTGGATGGTGGCTATGGCGACGACGTAATCAATGGCGGCGTCGGCAATGACACCCTGCTTGGCGGTACGGGCGAAGATGAACTTCGTGGCGGTGCCGGGGATGACACCATCGTTGGTGGTTCTGACACAGACACCGTTATTTATGACGATGCAACCGATGGCGTGAATGTCGATCTTGCCAACTACACCGCCACCGGTGGTGCGGGCAATGATGCGATTTATCAGGTCGAAAACGTTACCGGTTCGGATCATGACGATACGATCACGGGCGACCACAAAGCCAACATCCTTGATGGCGGTGCCGGTGATGACACGCTGGTTGGTGGTGCGGGCAACGACACCCTGCGCGGTGGCGATGGAACCGATACGGCCGATTACAGCAACGCGGCTTCTGCAGTAAATGCCAATCTGGCAGCCGGTACAGCACAGTTGGCCAATGGCGAAACCGACAAACTTTCAAGCATCGAAAACCTGATCGGGTCGAGTGCAAACGATACCCTTACCGGGTCGGATGGCGATAACACCCTGACCGGTGGTCTGGGCGATGACACACTTGTTGGCAATGACGGCAATGACGTTCTTGAAGGCGGTGCCGGGAATGACACCCTTGATGGGGGTGCTGGCGACGATACGTTAATTGCCGGTGACGGCAGCGACGTTATCGATGCAGGCGAAGGTTCCGATATCGTTGATGCGGGTGCAGGCGACGATACGGTTCTGGCCGGTGCCGGGGATGATACTCTTGCCGGTGGTGACGGAACCGATACGCTTGATCTTGGCGAGGCCACCAGTGGTGCGACGGTTGATCTGGATGCCGGTACGGCAAGCAGCACGGAAACCGGGAATGACACAATTTCCGGGTTCGAAAATGTTGCCGGTGGTGCCGGTGCAGACACGATTACCGGTTCGGATGGTGCAAACATCATTTCGGGCAATGCCGGGGATGACGTTCTTGATGGCGGTGCCGGGAATGACACGGTTGCCGGTGGTGAAGGCGACGATACGGTCATGGCGGGTGCCGGTGATGACGTCCTTTCGGGGGATGCAGGCACCGATACACTTGATCTGACGGATGCGACCAGCGGTGCAACTGTTGATCTGTCGGCTGGAACGGCAAGCAGTGCAGAAACCGGCAATGATACGATTTCAGGCTTTGAAAATCTGACCACCGGCGACGGTGATGACATCGTTACCGGATCGGACGGTGACAACGTTATCAATACCGGTGCAGGCGATGACACCATTGCTGCTGGTGACGGTAATGACACCATCACGGGTGGTTCTGGTGCAGATACGCTGATCTTTGAAGATGGCACCGATGATGACGTCGTTTCCGACTTCAATGTTGATGAAGATGTGATCTCGCTTCCGGATCTGGGCATTGATGCCTGGACTGACCTTAAGGCGCTGATGTCAGAAGATGGCAACGGCAACACCGTGATCAACCTGCCAGCAGGCGGGACGATCATGCTGGTTGGCGTGACCCTTGATCAGCTTGGCCCGGATCAGTTCGAAGGTGTGACCAATGTTGGCACGCCGGAAGACGACACCCTAAGCGGCACAGGCGGTGATGACAGCATCGACGGTCTTGCTGGTGACGATACCATTGCCGGTGACGGCGGTGACGACACATTGATGGGCGGTTCCGGCGACGATACGGTTTCCGGTGGCGACGGCAACGATACCCTTTCAGGTGGTGACGGCGACGACACCCTTGATGGCGGTGACGGTGACGATACATTCCAGTTCGATGCCGACGACGTTGCCGACAATGACGCGCAAGCCGTTCACGAAGGCAGCCCGGGTGTTGCAGGCACAGGTGATGTTGCCGATATCAGCGATAAAAATATCAGCGACGATACCTTCATCGGTGGCGAGGGTAACGATACCCTGAACCTGACCGGTGGCGATGACGCACTTGTTCTGGATGGTTCGAAACTTGGCGAAACCGACGCAACGCTTGAGACCAGAACGCTTGGTCTGAATGGCAATGGTTCTGCTGCGGATGTTGAAGCCTCGTGGTCGGACGCAAATCTTTATGCCTATGATTTCGGAACGTCGCTTGTTGATGAAAACGGCAAGCTTGATCTGTCTGCTGCTGATGACACGGTCGGCTTCTTTGGCACCGGTGTTGGCAATAGCGGTGGTCAGGTTGCCGGTAACGAGATCAATCACGATGCGCCGTCTGGCAACAGCGAAGCGATTGTTGTCGATCTTGGCAATGATGCCCGCAGCGCAAGTGTTCAGTTGTCGGCCTTCTATGGCAATGAACATGGCGGTGAAACCGCATCCTGGCAGGCCTTTGACGACGAAGGCAATCTGGTTGGAAGCGGTGTGCTTGATGCAGACACGGTCACATATGATGCGAACGGTGTCGGTGGTGCCACGATTTCAATAACCGATGAAGCCGGTGCGCCGATTGATTTCCGCTATCTCTCGTTCAAGGCAGAGCCGTATGAAGATGGTTCAGTCGGAAGCGACAGTAGCGACTTCTATATCCGGTCGATTTCCTATGAAGCTGTGATCGAAAGCCCGGCTGTCGATGATGTCCGACTTGAAGATGTCGAAGTCATCAATGCCGGTGACGGTAATGACGTTGTCGATCTGACCAGCGAGACACATGCCTATGGCGACGTGACGGTTGATGGCGGTGACGGCAATGATACGCTGTGGACCAATGAAGGCGACGACACGGTTCTTGGTGGCGCGGGCAACGACGTTATCCATGACGGTGCAGGCAACGACGTTGTTGACGGCGGCACAGGTGATGACACCATCACCGCAAGTGCCGGTGACGATGCAATTGATGGTGGCGAAGGTGCAGATACCTTTGATGCCTCGACCAGCAATGGCGCGACGATTGATCTTGCTGCCGGCAGCGCCTCTTCGGCCGAAACCGGAAATGACAGCCTGACCAATATCGAAAACGTTATTGGTTCTGCTGGCGATGACACCATCACGGGCAGTGACGTGACCAACACGATTGCCGCAGGCGATGGTGCCGATACGATCAATGATGGTGCAGGCAACGATGTTGTCGATGCCGGTGCCGGAAATGACAGCCTGATTGCCGCTGCTGGCGACGATACGCTGGCCGGTGGTGAGGGTGAAGATACCCTTGATATGAGTGCCGCAGACGGTGCGACGGTTGATCTGGCGGCTGGTACGGCAAGCTCGGCTGAAACCGGATCGGACACGATCAGCAGCATTGAAAACGTTATTGGTTCTGCCGGGGATGACATCATCACGGGCAGTGACGGAACCAACACGATTGCCGCAGGCGATGGTGCCGATACCATCAATGACGGTGCAGGCAACGATGTTGTGGATGCCGGTGCCGGAAATGACAGCCTGATTGCTGCTGCTGGCGACGATACGCTGGCCGGTGGCGAGGGTGAAGATACCCTTGATATGAGTGCCGCAGACGGCGCGACGGTTGATCTGGCGGCTGGTACGGCAAGCTCGGCTGAAACCGGGTCTGACACAATCAGTGGCATTGAAAATGTCATTGGTTCGGACGGAAATGACGTTCTGACCGGATCGGAAGGTGACAACACCATTCTGGGCGGTGCCGGTGATGACACCATTCAAGGTGGTTCCGGTGGTGATTACCTTGATGGTGGCGATGGCATTGATACGCTGAGCTATGAAGGATCGGCAGAAGGTGTTGAGATTTATCTTGGCGAAACCGATGCCCATGCCCAGACACCGGGCGAAGCAGGCCGGGCCTTTGGCGGTGATGCTGTTGGCGACATTCTTGCCAACTTCGAAAAAGTAATTGCCTCTGCGCATGACGATTACGTCTATGGCAACAGCCAGAATAACGAAGTCGATCTGGGCGATGGCAACGATACGTTCGACAATGTCGAAGCCGATGTCAGCACCGATACGGTTGACGGCGGCGAAGGCAATGACACCATCTGGACCGGTGACGGCGAAGATACGCTGCTTGGCGGCAATGGTGACGACTATCTGAACGGTGAAAAAGGCGACGACGTTCTTGATGGAGGTGCCGGTAATGACACCCTTGTTGGTGGCGCAGGCAATGACACCCTTGATGGTGGTTCGGGTGATGACACCCTGTCGGGTGGTTCGGGGGCCGACCTTATTCAGGTCAGCAGCCTGGTCGGTGACAAGGTCGTTACCGATTTCAACACCAGCGAAGATCAGATTTCGCTTGATGCACTTGATGTCAGCACATGGTCGGAACTGGCCCCGCTTCTGTCAGAAGTGAACGGCAACACGGTCATTGATCTGGGCGAAAACGGTTCGGTCACGCTGCTTGGTGTGCGCCTGAACGATGTTTCATCTGACATGTTTGTCGGGATTGAAAATGATGGCGGTGCAACGCCGTTTGATGATGTCCTGATCGGCACCAGCGAAGATGATTATATCGACGCACTGGCCGGTAATGACGTGGTCGATGGCGGTGCTGGCAACGACACCATCAATGGTATGGAAGGTGATGATAACCTTTCGGGCGGCGATGGCGATGACACCGTAACCGGTGGCACCGGCAATGACGTTATATCGGGTGGTGACGGCGACGATAGCCTTGATGGTAACGAAGGCCACGACGTGATTTCTGGCGGTGCCGGTAATGACACCCTGATCGGTGGCAGCGGCAACGACGTCATGGATGGCGGCGGCGGTGACGATTACATCGACGCAATGGACGGCGACGATACCGTTAAGGGCGGCGATGAAACCGACACGATTTACGGTTCTGCGGGCAACGATTCACTTGATGGTGAAGGCGGCGACGACGTCATTTATGGTGGTGATGACAATGACAGCATCGCGGGCGGTGCTGGCAATGATCTGCTGTCGGGTGATGCCGGCAATGACACGCTTGATGGCGGTACGGGCAATGACACCCTTCTGGGCGGTGACGGTGACGACACGCTGAGCGGTGGTGATGGCAATGACGTCCTGTCGGGTGGTGCTGGCAATGACCTGATGGATGGTGGTGCCGGGAACGACACCCTGACCGGAACCGATGGTGCTGATACCCTTCTGGGTGGCACGGGCAATGATACGCTTGACGGTGGTGCAGGTGATGACACCTATACCGGCGGTGCAGGCGAAGATCAGATCCTTGTTTCGAACAATTCCGGTGACAAGGTCGTCACTGACTTTAACCCGAACGAAGATCAGATCAATCTGGCGTCGCTTGACGTTGATGACTGGGCCGAACTTCAGGATCTGATGACTGAAGTAAACGGAAATACTGTTATTGACCTGAACGGTCAGGGCACACTGACGCTGGTTGGTATTTCGATGAGCCAGCTCAGCTCCGACACGTTTGTCGGTGTGCAGCAGTCAACTGGCCCGACGCCGTATGACGATCTGCTTTATGGCACCAGCAACAATGACACGATTGCCGCCCTTGCCGGTGATGACACGGTTTACGGCCTGAATGGTCAGGACACCCTGTCAGGCATGGAAGGCAATGACAGTCTTTATGGCGGTGACGGCGATGACACGCTGTCTGGCGATGCCGGCAATGATCTTGTTGAAGGCGGCAGCGGTCAGGACAGCATCACAGGCGGTGCCGGTGATGACACCCTTGACGGTGGCTCAGGTGATGACCGCGTTTGGGGCGGTGACGGCAATGATACGCTGATGGGCGGTCAGGGTCAGGACAAGCTGTATGGCCAAGCTGGCAATGATCGCATCGAAGGCGGTACGGGCGATGACACCCTTGAAGGTGGTGCCGGTAACGACGTTCTTGATGGCGGCGAAAATAACGACAAGCTGTATGGCGGCGATGGCAATGACACCCTTCTTGGTGGCAATGGCGACGACAAACTGTATGGCGATGCCGGAAACGATACCCTTGAAGGCGGGCTTGGCCATGACAGTCTGGTCGGTGGTGCAGGTCGCGATGCGGCAAGCTATGCCAATTCATCTTCTGCGGTCGCAGCCAACCTTGAAACGGGCACGGCCGTTGGTGGTGATGGCAATGACAAATTGTCCTCGATCGAAGATTTGATTGGCTCGAACTTCAATGATTACCTGTTTGGTGATGATGGTTCGAACCTGCTCTCGGGCCTTAGCGGGAATGACGTTCTTGGTGGTGACGCCGGGGATGACACCATCTGGGGTGGCGATGGCAACGACACGATTAATGGCGGTACGGGTTCTGATCTGATTGATGCGGGTGCCGGTGACGACACCATCGAATATCAGAAAGACGCAACCTGGAGCGGAAGCTACGCTGCGAAAAACGTTGGCGATCCGAATATGGATGGCACCAACGAGCAGATTAATCTTTCCGGGTATAACCGATCCCAAGACATCATTGATGGCGGGGATGGCACCGATACGCTTGCCATGACCAGCGGCAATGATGCGCTGTTCCTTGATGATACGATGACCGATCCGGGCACCAGCCCACGCATTGCCAATGTTGAAGTCATTGATGCCGGTAACGGCGATGACATTGTCGATCTGACCAGTGATACACTGACCTATGGTGATGTCACGGTTTATGGCGGTACCGGTGATGACATCATCTGGAGCAATGCCGGTGATGACGTCCTTGACGGCGGTGAAGGCAATGACACGCTTTGGGGTGGTTCGGGTGCCGATACGCTTTCGGGCGGCAATGGTGTGGATATTCTCAATGGCGGTGCCGGTGATGACGTTCTGCAATTCAATGCCGATGATACCTGGGGCAATAGCTGGTACGCGCTGAACGATGGCTCGCCGAGTGAAGATGGTCATAACCACGACAATGGCTGGGGTCATGACAACCATAATGGCAATGGTTGGGGCCATGACGACGGTGGCGATGATGGCACCGGCGAGTATGTCAATCTTGGCGGCATGAACCAGTCGAACGATGTCTTTATCGGTGGCGAAGGTGTTGACACTCTTCAGATGACCAGTGGCGATGATGCCCTGTTCCTGTATGACACGGTCAGCGACGGCGACAGCAACGTCCGCATCAGCGGCATTGAAGTCATCGAAGCGGGCGCTGGCGATGACATCATCGACCTGACAAGCGACGTTGAAAGCTATGGCAATGTCACGCTTGATGGTGGTGACGGCGACGATACGCTGTGGAGCAACGCCGGTGACGACGTGCTGCTTGGTGGTGCCGGGGATGACCATCTGTATGGCAGTGCCGGCGATGACACCCTGACCGGTGGCACGGGCTGGGATGAATTCCAGATCGGCAAGGCCGATGGTCATGACATCATTACCGACTTCACGCCGGGCGAAGACATCATTGATCTGTCGGAATGGAGCTACAACAACTTCAATCAGATCCAGAACGACATGCATCTTGATACCGACGGCAATGTCGTGATCGAACTTGGCAATGATGCATCTGTCACCCTGATGGGTGTTCATGATCCTGATGATCTTGATGCCGATGATTTCGGGTTCGGCAACTGATAGCCGATTAAAAATCAGATGAAACAAAAACGGGGTGGTTCACATGACCACCCCGTTTTCTATGCAAACCCATGCTGACTTTGATGCCGCCTATTGGGCGGCAATCGGAACGTCTTGTTTCTGATTTTCCGGCAAGGTCATGTCATGGCGCAATTTCGCACGCAATTCGTCTATGGCGCGAATGCGTTTGATCTCGTCAAAACAGGTCGAACCTTGCGCGTGGCTTTTGCGGATCAATGCCATCCATTGTTTGATGCGTCCGGCCTGATGGTTTTCCGATGCACCATCCTCTGCCATCAGATCGCAATAGGACAGCAACATGGACAGAACGTCCGCCCAGCATTCCTTGGGCAGGTGTGATCCGCTTTCAAAGACCTTGATGCGGCTGGCAAGATCAGGGGCGGCAACCGCCCCACGGCCCAGCATGAAGCTGTCACAGCCTGATATATCGCGGCATTTCTGATAGTCCGCCAGATCCCAGATTTCACCATTGCCGGTCATGGAAATTGAAATGGCTTCGCGAATGCGGGCCAGATATTCCCAATGGGCTGGTGGTTTGTATCCTTCGACCTTGGTGCGGGCATGAACGGTCAGATGTTGCGCGCCAGCAGCCTCGACCGCGCGGGCATTATCAAGAAACAGGTCCTTATCAGCAAAGCCAAGGCGGATTTTTGCACTGACCGGAATATTATCGGGCACCGCACGTCGAACGGCGGAGACAATTCGATACAGATTATCCGGGCATTTCAAAAGCGATGCACCGGCTTCGTGTTTGTTTACGGTTTTGGACGGGCAGCCAAAATTGATATCAATGCCCGGTGCGCCAAGGCTTGCAGCAAAGGCAGCATTTTCACCCATCAGATCCGGGTCATGGCCCATCAACTGAACCAGAACAGGAAACCCCGAAAGCGTCTTGCCACTATTGAGAAGTTCCGGGCAATAGCGATGGAACACATGGGCCGGAAACAGGTTTTGCGAGACGCGGATAAATTCGGTGACACACAGGTCAAACCCGCCGGTCGCACTCAGCAATTGCCGAACGCGCCAGTCAACAAGTCCTTCCATCGGTGCAAGCACCAAACGAGTCATCGCAAGTTTGTCCTGATTTTATGAAATCCGTCGGCGGCTTTTAGCACAAATGCATCAAACGTGCCGGTGAAAAATCACAAGGCAGCTTTGCCCCAATCCGCCGACAATCGCCGAAATAAGGCGAAAAAAGCGCATTGCTGACACGATTCCAGCGAATTCCGGGGGTAACTTTAAAATATCAAAAACAACAATGAAGCCCCCGATGATTGGCATCGGGCAGGAGTAAAAAGCATGCTGTATATTTTCGAAAGTGCCTTTGATGAAGTCGAAGCCGTTTCGCGCGAAGCGCGCCAGAAATTGACCGGCCTTGAAGCGATCCTGAAATCGACTGCCGAAAGTCTTCAGGTTCTCAAAGACCGTCTTGAGCAGACTGCTTCCTGATCAAATTTCCTGCTACCGGTTTTGTGCCATGAGCGTGTGCCGGGGTGCCATAGACGTCTTTGACCGAGCGGCCATCGGCTTTTGATATGGAACCCTCCACCCCGTGCTTGCGTTCATGGGATGAAACTTCTCAGGAAATTGACCCATATCCGGTCAAGGAAGGAGATCGCTAAAATGTTGTATATCGTTGAAAAAGCCTTGAACGAGATCGAAGCAATGCCGCGTGAAAAACGCGATGACTTTGCCCATCTTGATCGCGAAATCAATGAAGCGGTCGAGAAGCTAAAGGTCCTCAAGGACAAGCTCAAGGTGGATGCCAAAAGCAAATAATTCAGTTGGCACATCCAACTGCCAAGGCCGCGCAAAGTGATGTGCGGCCTTTTATTTTGCCGAATTCGGGGTGGTTTTGATCATCCCCAGCAATTCTTCAACCGCTGCGGTCGGGTTGGTGGAACCTGAAAGGACGTTGGTTTCTAGGGTTTGCAGACGTTCAGCAACGTCGCTTCGATGTGTAAAGGTTTCAAGCAAACGATCACGCAGCATCGTCCACATCCAATCACGTTGCTGACGGGCACGTTTGGAAACGAACTCGCCTTCTTTTTCCATCACGGCACGGTGCTGATTGATCAAATCCCAAATGTTATCAAGCCCGTCATTGATCAGCGATGACACCATCACCGACTGCGGGCGCCAATGTTTGCTGGTTGGCTGCAGGATGCGAAGGGCGGATGAATATTCACGTTTGGCTTCGCGGGCCTTGGCCGGGTCGGCATCGGATTTATTGACCGCAATCAGATCGGCAATTTCCAGAACGCCTTTCTTGATCCCTTGAAGCTCATCCCCGGCACCGGGCAGCATCAGGACAAGGAAGAAGTCGGTCATTTGCGCGACCATGGTTTCGCTTTGACCAGCCCCGACTGTTTCCACCAACACCACGTCAAAGCCAGCGGCCTCACACAGTAAAATGGTTTCGCGGGTCATGCGGTTCACCCCGCCCAGATAGCCGCTGCTCGGCGATGGGCGGATATAGGCGTTCGGGTCAATCGAGAGTTCATTCATCCGGGTTTTATCGCCCAGAATAGAACCGCCGGATCGTGCACTGGTCGGATCGACTGCAAGGACGGCGACCTTTTTTCCAGCCTTGGTCAGGTTCTTGCCAAATGCTTCGATAAAGGTTGATTTGCCAACACCGGGCACACCGGTAATGCCGATGCGCTGTGATCCCCCGGTTTTGGGCATCAGGCGGGCAAGGACGGCTTGCGCCTGTTCGAAATGTTTGGGATTGCGGCTTTCCACCAGTGTGATCGCACGTGACAAAATGGTGCGGTCACCGGCCAGAACACCTTCGACCAGTTCATCAGTTGAAAGCACGCGCCTGCGCACGGCCTTGCGCGGGCTAACAGTACCGCCCGAGCCTGCTGGTATGGTGCGCAGTGTTTCTTTCACCAAGGATCCCTTTGCTTGCCAATCCCAATCAACATAGCCTACCACAGAGGCAGGTGGAAGAAGCCCTGATCAGGCGGCTTCTTCGCCAGATTGATTAAGCTTTTCTAGCAGGTCGCCTGCGGCTTCGGCAATGACCGTTCCGGGCGGGAAGATAGCCTCGGCCCCGGCTTCAAACAGTTTGTCAAAGTCCTGCGGCGGGATCACGCCCCCGGCAACAATCATGATGTCTTCACGGCCAAGTTTGTCCAGTTCGGCGCGAAGCTGTGGGACAAGGGTTAAATGCCCTGCAGCAAGCGAGCTTGCCCCAACGATGTGAACGTCGTTTTCAACGGCCTGTTTGGCGGCTTCTTCCGGGGTCTGGAACAGCGGGCCGATATCAACGTCAAAGCCAAGATCGGCAAAGGCAGTCGCGATGACTTTTTGCCCGCGGTCATGACCATCCTGCCCCATTTTGGCAATCAGGATACGCGGGCGGCGGCCTTCGTTTTCTTCAAAGGTTTTGATCAGGCGATCAACCTTGACCAAGGCTTCGTTATCCGGGCCGACTTCGGTTTTATAAACGCCCGATATGGACCGGATAACCGCCTGATGACGGCCATAGACCTTTTCAAGTGCGCTGGAGATTTCACCAACGGTGCATTTCGCACGTGCCGCTTGAACGGCAAGTTCAAGCAGATTGCCCGTGCCGGTATCGGCGGCATTGGTCAGGGCATTAAGCGCAGTTTCGACCACGGCGTTGTCGCGTTCCGCCCGCAGATGTTCAAGTTTGACAATCTGTTGGCGGCGAACTTCGGCATTATCAACCTGAAGCACATCGACCGGGCGATCATCGGTCACACGGTATTTGTTTACGCCCACCAATGTTTGACGACCGCTATCAATGCGGGCCTGAGTGCGGGCAGCGGCTTCTTCGATGCGCATTTTTGGAATGCCGGCTTCGATTGCCTTTGCCATGCCGCCCTGTTCTTCGACTTCGGCAATATGGGCCCATGCCTTTTCCGCCAAATCGCGCGTCAGGCGTTCGACATAATATGAACCACCCCATGGATCGATGACGTTGGTCGTGCCGCTTTCCTGTTGCAAGAATAGCTGTGTATTACGGGCAATCCGGGCCGAGAAATCGGTCGGCAAAGCCAATGCTTCGTCAAGTGCATTGGTATGAAGCGACTGGGTGTGGCCCTGTGTCGATGCCATGGCCTCGACACAGGTGCGGATGACGTTGTTAAACACATCCTGGGCCGTAAGCGACCAGCCAGATGTCTGGCTGTGGGTGCGCAGCGACAATGATTTGGGGTTTTGCGGATCAAACTGTTTGATCATTTTGGCCCAGATCATGCGGGCCGCGCGCATTTTGGCAATTTCCATAAAGAAATTCATGCCTGTCGCCCAGAAGAACGATAAACGCGGGGCGAATTTATCAATCGGAAGACCTGCTTCCAGACCGGCACGGGCATATTCGATCCCATCGGCAAGGGTATAGGCCAGTTCAAGGTCTGCTGTCGCACCGGCTTCCTGCATGTGATAGCCGGAAATCGAGATCGAGTTGAATTTCGGCATGTTCTGCGAGGTAAAGGCAAAGATGTCCGAGATGATCCGCATCGATGGTTTGGGCGGATAGATATAGGTGTTACGCACCATGAATTCTTTAAGGATGTCGTTCTGAATGGTGCCCGAAAGCTGTTCGTGTTTGACACCCTGTTCTTCAGCTGCAGCAATATAAAGCGCCATGACGGGCAGAACAGCACCATTCATCGTCATGGATACCGACATCTGATCCAGCGGGATGCCATCAAACAGGGTTCGCATGTCATAGATGCTGTCAATCGCCACACCAGCCATGCCGACATCACCGGGAACACGCGGATGGTCGCTGTCATAGCCGCGGTGGGTGGCAAGGTCGAAGGCAATCGACAGGCCCTTTTGCCCCGCGGCAAGGTTGCGGCGATAAAACGCGTTGGATTCTTCGGCCGTTGAAAAACCGGCATATTGGCGGATCGTCCAGGGGCGTTGAACATACATGGTCGGATAAGGGCCGCGCAAAAATGGCGGCATGCCCGGCATGGTGTTTAAATGATCAATATTCTCAAGATCAGACGGGCCATAAACCGGTTTGACGTCAATGCCTTCGGGGGTTGTCCATGCGGTGGAATCAACCGGGTCTTTCGCACCGGCAGATGCACCATCAAACAGCGGAAGATCGGAGAAATCAGGAATGCGGGTCATGGTTATTTCTCCCCCTGTTTGGCAAGAACATGGTCAAGTGCGGTTTCGCAAATGCCAAGAACATCTGCCCCGACATAGATAAATTCATCAATCCCGGCGGCTTCATAGTCTGATCGGGCATCGCCGGGATGACCGGCAAGATACACCAGCGCCGCACCCGCAGATTTCAACGCCTTGGCGGTCTTTACGGCCAGTTCGGCATATTGCGGATCTGATCCACAAATCACGGCGATTTTGGCACCGGATTCACCAAATGCCTTGACGGCTGCATCGGCATTTTCAAAGCCGTTATTGGTGATGGCTTCGATCCCGCCGGCTTCAAAGAAGTTCCGGGCAAACATCGCACGTGCGGTGTGCTGGGATACCTTGCCAAGATTGGCAAGAAACACCTGCGGGAAGGTGCCGGTTTTGGATTTGTGCGTATCGGATCGTTTGCGAAGGGTTTCGTAGCTTTCTGATAAACGATGCTGGGTCAGGGCCGGAATGACGGTCGCGGCACTGGTGCCATATAGATCGGTAAAGATGTGACCGATGGTCGCACCTGAACGCGCGGCCTGCATCATTGCGGCAAGGTCCTTGCCAACGGTTTCGTCATATTTGGTCTGGCGTGCTTTGGCCTCTGCCTGAATGGTATCAAGGTCGGGGGCCTCGCAGGTGACTTTCACTTCTGTGATGTTGGGGAATTCCGAAACACCGGTCAAAGGATCACGCCGGGTTGCCAGACGTTTTTCACGTGCCTGCCAAACAGCTTCGATTTCAGATTTAAGCGATCCGTTGGAAAGTGATTTAACAATGCCGCCTGATGCCTCGATCGACTGGAATTTCGCCCATGCCGCCGTGGCAAGTTCCTTGGTCAGGTTTTCAATGAACCAAGACCCGCCGGCAGGATCGATCACGCAGTGAATGTTGCTTTCTTCCTGCAAGATCAATTGGGTGTTGCGCGTAATGCGCCGGGCAAACCCATCGGGCAGGCCGATCAAATGATCATAGGGCAGGCAAACAACACTATCCGCGCCACCAAGACCCGCAGCAAAGCTTGTGACCGTGGTGCGCAGCATATTGACCCATGGATCAACCTTGGTCAGGGCCATTTCGGCAGACACAGCATTGATCGTAATCGTTGCATCCTGTGCGGAGGATGCCGAAAGAATGCGGCTCCACATCATGCGCAAGGCGCGAAGCTTTGCGATCCCCGCAAAGAAGTCCGTGCCAATCGCGACATTAAACACCATCGCACCGGCAGCCTGATCAACCGCCATGCCTGCATCAGTGAGGGCACGAAGATAGGTCACCCCGCTTGCCAGCAAACAGGCAAGTTCCTGCCCATCGGTTGCACCGGCATTATAATAAGGCGCACCATTGACCGAAATCGCCGTTGCCAGCGGGAAAAGATCAATCAGTTCACAGGCAATGTTGGCCGAATGGCTGATTGCATCATGGGCACTACACGGTAACTTTCCCGTCGCGGCAAGGGTGCCAATCGGATCGATGTTAAAGGCAGGGGCTGCTTCGTCGGCACCTTCAGAATTGGCAATATGGGCAGCAAGAAGGGCGGCGGCGGGAACGCCTGCCGCACCGGCATCAAGGCCAACAGTTGCAAGATTGGTGTAAACATCATCAAGGGTAAGCTTAAGATCCGCCAGACAATGAATGGCAAGACCACCCACCCCGACTTCACCGGATGTAACTTCGCGCCCCTGACGGGCAGCGGCATCAAATTTCAGGGTGATCGATGTTGCACCATTTTCCAGATCTTCAAGAATCGCCGCATTGGTGATTTTCGGATCAGGGTGGATATGGAGTTGGCGGATATCCCAGCCGGTAATCGTGTCACGCGGCTCGACTGATGCGGTCAGAACTTCATGGATCAACCGGGTCGCATCATCCTGATCATCGATTGTATAGATCGGCTGAACGGCAAACCCATCAAGCGCGTTTGTCACAAGCTTCTTGTCGAAGGGCGCACCTTTAAGGGCCTCTTCGGCCAATTTGCGCCAAGTTGCGTAATCGGCAGATGGAAATTCGGATGCGAGTTTAAGCGGGTCGGTCATGGTTTCTCCCGGCTTGGTTTGATCTGGCGGCGGGACCTTTTCGGGTTCTCAGCACACCGGAACATTTCCAAATTTTATTCTACGATGAATTCCCAACGCCCGGTACACCCCGCCCGACGCCGTTTAAACCTTGTTCAAACCATGAAAACATTTTCGGTATTCTGACTCGTGCAACGGGAGTCGCACTTACAGTTGCGGGGGCAGTTCCGGGTTTGATCAGCAAGGTTTTCCTGCCAACCGCACCGGATTCCCAATCATGTTTTCCGGTCACAATCGCGACATGGCGGTTTATAGCACCTGCCATTAATTCCGTAAATAGGCATGGAAATACCTATTTAGGTGTATGCGAAACGCCGGGATCGATGTTTCCGTAACGGAAAGGCCCAAGAAACGCGGGGTTTTCAACCGGAACGCCTTCGGCGCTGCAATACATATTTCGCATATGCAACTATTATACTTTGGCTGGGTAACAGGCAGAGCGGGGCCTGATGCCTGCAGGGCAGGTGTAAAAACTTCGAAGGTTTAACCAATTTGACATTTTCATCTGTCAGTTTGGCCTTGTCCCAATACTCGGAGTATCGCCATCCATGAACGCGCTTAGCGCCATGCCGTCGCAGATTGGTCCTGATGGACTGGTCGCGTTTGCTGACGACAGTCCCAGTGCCAAGGCCGCACTTGAAACAGTGTTGCGCCGGGCCGGATATGACGTGGCCGGCTTTGATTGTGCAGATGATCTGATTGATCAGCTTGACGGGCTTTACCCGCGTGCAATCATTCTTGATATTGAAATGCCCGGCATGAGCGGATTTGAAGCATTCTGCGAAATTCGCCGCCGCTATCCCAACAGTGTGAATGTGCCGGTATTCTTTTTCTCGGCCCATTATGATGCAGACACCCGCGCGCAGGCAGATGCCCTGGGGGCGGCCGATTTCATCAGCAAGGATGCCAGCCCGACCGTGGTGCTTGAACAGCTTAACCGGGTTTTGGGCAAGTCAATGTGTACGTGCTAAACGCTGATTAATCCAAGAAACTCTGACTGCCACGCCCTGCATCATGCAGGGCGTTGTTGTTTCTGGCTTTGCTGTGACGGGCGTTTCTGGTCCAATAAAATGATGCTGCTGGTATCGCCATGCAGATGATAAAGCCGATCTGTCGGCAGGGTTGTTTGCGGGTCAATTGATGGTTTTGCAATCAATCGGTCATAGATCGGGGTCAATGACATGTTCATCGCGGCAAACAATTGATCGTAACTTTCCAAAACAAAATAGGTTTTCTGGAAATCATCAATTGCGTAATCGGTTGCCATCACCCGTTCGAGATCAAACGCCACCCGATTGGGCGTCGGGTCGGTCACGGAATAAATGGTTTCTGTTTGCGATGACAACATGCCCGCGCCATAGGCCCGTAAGCCATGTTCGGTCATGATCAGGCCAAACTCGACCATGTACCAATACATCCGCGCCAATTGCTTAAGCCCGCCCATGGCGATGGCCTCAGGACCCTTGGCGCCATAGGCCGCCAGATAGTCGGCAAAGACCGGGTCATACAACATCGGGACATGACCAAAGAAGTCATGAAAAATGTCGGGTTCGACCAGATAATCCATTTCTTCGGGTGTGCGCAGCCAAACGGTCACGGGGAAACGTCGGTTGGCCAGATGATCAAAGAACACATCATCGGGCACAAGTCCGGGAACGGCGACCAGATGCCAGCCGGTGGCGGCATGAAGCTGCTCACTCACCCGACCGAAATGCGGGATCTGATCCGCAGCATCGAGTTTCATCAGATTGGCAATATAATCGCTGGCCGCATAGCCCGGCAGAATGCGTGATTGCCGGGAATAGAGTGAACGCCAAAGGTCGTGCTCAGCCTCGGAATAGGATTCCCAGTCCTGATTGATCGTGTAGTCGTTATTGATGTGGCTGTAGTCGCCACGCAGATTCTTTCCCTGATCCATGGCCGTCCTCGTCGGGTTCTTGTGCCGTTTTACGAGAATTATTTTACATCAAATTCGATGTCATTTTATGGCCAATGAGGGGCTTTATTGCGCTATGATGTGAATATTGTGACCTGATTGGTTATCTATGAGGTGAAAAATGACCGAAGTGATATTGAGCGCGACGGACATTCGGATTTTGCAAATCCTGCAAAAGGATGCGGCCATAAGCAATGTGCAACTGGCCGAAATGGTCGGTATGTCGCCATCGCCATGTTTGCGCCGGGTTAAACAACTTGAAGCATCCGGGGTGATCCAAAGGCAGGTGGCGTTGCTGGATCGTAAGAAGCTTGGGCTTGGGGTTCTGGCAACCATTCAGGTTCGGTTGCTGCGCCATACCGAAGCCGGGGCTGAAGATTTTGCACGGGCGATGAATGATTTACCCGAAATCCTGTCCTGCTGGGCCATGACCGGGCGGCAGGATTTCCTGCTGGTTTCGGTGGCACGGGATATTGAAAGCTTTGGCGATTTTGTAACCCATCAGTTGCTTTCAATGCCCAATGTGCGCGATGTGCAATCCAGTCTGGTTTTGAAAGAATATAAAAACCAGACGACCCTTCCGATGCCCAAGGCAATGTAATGACCCGTTTAGATGCCGTTTCTGATGATCGCGGTTCTTTGTCGATATGCTCAATTAAACAATCTTGAGATCCCTTTGCTTGCCTTTGCCCCCCGGTTTCGGGCATAGCAATATCAGTCCCATTAACGCCGGAGCCGAACGATGTCCCAATCAATCGCTGCCAACCCTATCCTTGTTGAAGCCACCCGTGGCGACATGGTCGAAAGTTTCCATCGCGGACGGTATGTCGTGATGAAGGCGGATGGCACGGTGGTGGAGCAGGGCGGGGATGTTGACGCGCTGATGTATCCGCGATCTGCAATCAAACCATTGCTTGCGATCCCGTTTGTTGAAAGCGGTGCGGTCGAGGCGTTCGGGCTTGAGGACAAGCATATTGCGCTGGCCTGTTCATCGCATAACGGTGAAGAAGAACATGCCCAAACTGTTAAGGCGTGGCTGGAAAAAATCGGGCTTTCGGTTGATGCGTTGGAATGCGCACCGCATTATTCGATCCATCAGCCTGCCGGGATCAAGCAGGCAGCTGATCAGATTGCGCTGACCAAGGCGCATAATAACTGTTCGGGGAAACATTCCGGGTTCCTAAGCACCGCACAGCATCTGGGCGAAGACCCAAGCGGCTATATCAATGAACCCCATGCCGTTCAGCAACGCCTGATCAAGGTGCTTGAAGACATGGGCGATTGTGATTTAACGGCAACACCGCGCGGCATTGATGGCTGTGGCATTCCGGTGATTGGTATGCGGCTTCGTGATCTTGGGCTTGCCATGGCGCGTATGGCCGATCCGGCGGGACTGGATGCCAAACGTATTGATGCGATCAAACGCATCCGCAAAGGCTGTGCCACGGCACCCTTTATGGTCGCAGGAACCGGGCGTTTTTGCACCGGGATCATGGAAGAGTGCGGCGAAGACGCGCTAGTCAAGGTTGGCGCCGAGGGCGTTTATTGTGCGGCTTTCCCCAAACAGGGGCTTGGCGTTGCGCTTAAGATCGATGACGGCACCCAGCGCGGGGCGGAGGTTGCGATGGGGGCGATCTTGCGCAAACATGGCGTAATTGATGATGCCAAGGCAGAAGTTTTGAAAAAATACCTCACCCCGGTTCTGACCAACTGGGCGGGCAAATATGCTGGTGATATGCGTCCGGCCTTTTAGGTCCTGATCCTAAAACATCCAAGGGAACCTGATGCAAAGTATCGCGGCCTATGTCGTTGCAGCCATTGCTGAAATTACCGGATGCTTTGCCTTTTGGGCGTGGCTGCGTTCGGGGAAATCCGTTTTGTGGATTATCCCGGGCATTGCGTCGCTGATCTTGTTTGCATGGATACTTACGCGTGTTGATGCGGGTTTTGCCGGGCGCGCCTATGCGGCCTATGGCGGGATTTATATTGCCGCCTCGGTCTTTTGGCTTTGGGCGGTGGAGCGCGTTACGCCAGATCGCTGGGATTTAACCGGCATGGCGATTTGCCTGATCGGGGCGGGGGTTATTCTGTTCGCGCCGCGCTAGGCTTATTTGGCGTGTGCCGGTCAGGTGTTGGTCAGGTCGCTGTATTTTTCTGACATAAGACCAGCGATGTTGCGCCATTCTTCAATATGCGTGTCTTTGCCAATCTTGGTCAGGTAATCCATATCAATGGCACTTTGAACGTCAAGTCCGGCGTCGCGATCGGCAAGTTCGCGTGTCAGATGTTGTGCGACATAGATCGCGGTCAATGCGTTCATTTCCTGATGGGGTAAATCCATCGGGCGGTGATGATAGGCAACGGCCTGAATGATCGGCGCAGCAAACCCCCAAAGACCAAGTAAATAAGCACCGATTTCGGCATGTCCTGCGCCGAACTGTTCGGTTTCGGCCTGATGAATCGAGATGTCTTCGTCTTCGACCCGCTTGGTTACGGCATCCATTTCATCGGGGCGGTTGGCGTACAGGATCAGGGTGCCGATATGGCTGAGCATTCCGATAGAGGGCACTGCATGGCAAATTTCACGCGGCAGCTTTTCATATTCGGCAATGAGGGCCGCGGTAACCCCGATCTGCTGGCTGCGATGGCATAGTCGTTTAAGGTTTTCTGCCTGACTGGGCGGGCCGTCAAACCCGCGATACAGGCCAATAAACAGGGCAAGTGCCTTAAGCGTTTCCATACCCAGCATGCGCACAGCATGCGACACGGACGAAACATTCTGGGTCACAGCGAAATAGGATGAATTGGTGAGTTTGAGAATTTCGGTCGTAAGCGCAATGTCGGATTCAACAATTTCCGTGATGCTTTGGAGCGAATAGTTCGGGTCAGCAAATGCCGTTTCGAGACGCATATAGGTGTCTGGCGGAGAAGTAAGGCTTTTGGCGTCGGCCACCAGCGTTCGAAGTTCCGGACTTTTAAGCAACTGTCGAAGACCAAGAGCATTTTCGATGCTGCCAATCAGAGTTGCATTATCGCAGGGTTTGCTCAGGAATTGGTGGGCCGGGCCAATGGTCCGAAGATAGGACGCGCTGTCGGTATGCCCGGTTAGAATGATGCGCACTGCATCTGAATGGGTTTTCAGCAAGTTTTCAAGCAGGGTGATCCCGTCCATTTCAGGCATTTGAATGTCTGAAACAATGACATCAAAATCCTGATTTTCTGCAAGCTTAAGTGCATCCTTCCCGCTGGCCGCGAAATAAAGGTTCCATTCTGGTCGCGCACTCCGCAGGCGTCGGCGCAGTCCGCTAAGAATATTGGCGTCATCGTCGACAAAAAGGATGTGGTGCATGGGTCCGATTCTAAAACAGATTTGTTTTATGCAGATGGGATTTGCATGG
The DNA here is from genome assembly GCF_050516545.1 of Thalassospira lucentensis. GTDB lineage: Bacteria > Pseudomonadota > Alphaproteobacteria > Rhodospirillales > Thalassospiraceae > Thalassospira > Thalassospira lucentensis_C. The sequence goes on from NZ_CP191544.1 coordinate 4,302,777, forward strand.
CTTGATCACAAGATCATCCAGCCACATCTATAAATCTCGGATTGCGACTCGTAAGATATCGACCTTCGTAAGATCACATACTTTCATCAGAATCAGTGTCTAACGATATCGAGAGCTTGAAGGGTGTCGAGAAAAGAAGCGGATCATGTACAAATGTATATGTTACTTTGATGTAGGCATCTATATCTACAATGCTTTTCAGACAAATGTCATATTTTGTCAGACTGTTGAATGCCGTGCGTAGGTACAATCATAAACACAAAAAAATGCGCACGCAGTCTTTTGATCGACCGGGGGTGCGATCCACTAAATGACAACGCGTTCAGAACTTATTGACGCAATTAAACAACACCAGCTGTATGTGACGAAGCAGCCGGGCGGTAAGCGCATGCAATTGCGCAACGGCAATCTGTCGCGCATCAAAATGAGCAAAGTCAGTCTTGAAGATGCGGTGCTGCCGGGGGCCAACTTTATCCAGGCAACCATTCGGGATGTGAAATTTGATTTCTGTGACCTGTTTGGCACCAACTTTGTCGAAGCCAATCTTGAAGGCTCCAGCTTTGTGCGCGCAGATTTACGCGGTGCGAATATGGCGCGGGCGAAATTACGCAATGCGAACCTTAAGGGGGCTGACCTTCGTTCTGGTGTGATGGTCATTGTCGATGCCGGGCGCGAACGTAAAGTCAAACGCGCGACCGATCTGGCCAATGCTGATCTGCAAGGGTCGATGATGTCTGGTGCCAATCTGGCCGAAAGTAATATGTCGGGTGCACGATTGGCCGATGCTGATCTTAGCGATGCGAACATGTTTGCGGTGAACCTTGCCGGGGCGGATTTGACGGGCTGTAACCTGTCAGGGGCGAAGCTTAAAAACGCCAACCTTAAAGGTGCCCGGTTGAAGGGCGCCTTACTTGTGGGCACGGACCTGACCGGAGCCAATCTTCGCAACGTTGATCTGACCGATGTGGACATGTCGCAGGCAAATATCGCCAACTCGATTGGTGCCAAGGCGGTGACGCCACTTCCGGAAGACATTCGTGAATTGATCAATGCCCACAGTGAATGGTTGACCAGTGGCGGGGCAGCGGGAACGCCGTTGAATGTGACGGGGCGTGATCTGACGGAGCTTGATTTTTCTGGTCTTGATCTATCTGCGGCCTGTTTTGATGACTGCATTTTGCGCGGAGCATTATTTGTCGACACCATTCTTGCCATGACATCAATGCGTAATGCCGATTTGACGCGTGCGCGTCTCAGCGGTGCGATCATGAATGGTGTGCGGATGTCCTATGCCAATTGCACCAAAGTGGTCTGTCAGGGTGTTAAGTTTGGCGGGGTTGAGCAGCGCGATGGAAACGGTGATAAAACCGGTCAAGTATGGCGGGCTGATTTAACCGAAACCAATTTTTCATTTGCCGATTTACGCAATTCGGTTTTTGAAGAACCCCAGATGAAGGGGGCTAGCCTTGCCAAGGCGAATATTGCCGGTGTTTCATTTGGCAATACCGACCTGCAGGAAGTTGATCTGAATGGGACCAATGCCAGTTCTATCCTGAACGGCAACATTCCGCAGCAGGCGTCATAGGTCGCGCGGGTCATTAGGGCTTTGCCTTGACCATCTGGATAGGCCACAGAAATAAAACCCGCCGCCAGAAGAATATTAAGTTGTCGCAAGACGTTAAATGCATTGCGTTACGGCGAAACTATTGCATTCTGTTTGCTGAATTCAAAAAACGTAATTTAGCGACTGAGGAATACCTGCCACATGGCATCGCGTTCTGACCTGATTGATGCAATTAAAATGCATCAACTCTATCTCAATCAAAAACCGGGTGGTCGACGCATGCAATTGCGCAGCGGAAACCTGTCTCGCATTAAAATGAGCAAAATCAGTCTGCAAGACGCTATTTTGCCCGGTGCGAACTTTATTCAGGCAAGTGCGCGTGATGTTTGTTTCGATTTCTGTGATCTGTTTGGGGCCAACTTTGTTGAAGCCGATCTTGAAGGATCAAGCTTCCTACGGGCTGACCTTCGCGGTGCCAATATGGCGCGCGCCAAGCTGCGCAATGCCAATCTAAGCGGCATCGATTTGCGCGCGGGCATCATGGTCGTTATGGACGGATTACAAGAACGGCCCGTCAAAAAAGAAACCGATATGACCAACACCGATCTTGAAGGTGCGGTAATGTGGGGGGCTGATTTATCCGGTGCCAAAATGTCTGGTTCGAGTCTAGCCAATACCGATCTTAGCGACGCAAACATGTTTGCCGTGAATCTTGAAGGTGCTGATTTAACCGGGTGTAACCTTAATGGGGCAAAGCTTCGCAATGCCAACCTTAAGGGGGCCAAGCTTACTGACTGTAATCTGGTCGGTGCGGACCTAAGCGGTGCGAATCTTCGGAATGTCGATATGACGGGTGTTGATCTGTCGCAGTCCAATACGTCCAATTCCATCGGTGGGGGGACGTCATCTGCGCCGCTGGTTGAAGATATCCGCGAATTGGTGAATGGGCATAGCGAGTGGCTTTTATCAGGCGGTAAAACCGGTCTACCCATGATTGCGAACGGGCGGAATTTAAGCGGGATGGATTTTTCCGGTCTGGATTTGTCTGGTGCCAGTTTTGAAAAATGTAATCTGCGCGGTGCCCTGTTTGTCGATACGATCCTTGCAATGTGTTCGATGCGTGATGCGGACATGAAAAAGGTCCGCATGAACGGTGCTGTATTGGATGGCGTTCGGATGGCCAATGCCGATTGCAGCGAGGCCGTCTTTCAGGGGGTCAAGTTTGGCGGGATTGACCAGCGTGACAAGAAAGGTGCCAAAACCGGTGTTGTGTGGCGCGCTGATTTAACCGATACAAATTTTGAAAATGCGGATTTGCGGAACTCGATTTTCGAAGAAACGCAAATGAAGGGCACCATCCTGACACAGGCCAATGTCGCAGGCGTTGCGTTTGGCGACACGGATTTAAGTCAGGCGGACCTCGAAGGGGCCAATGTCGGTTTGGTTCTGAACGGCAACATTCCCCGCAAGAAATGATTGCGTTGAACGTATGATGCAAAAACGCCGCCCATCACAGGCGGCGTTTTGTTTATAGGGTCTATCGCAGCGTCTAATTAGCTACGGTAATCGGCGTTGATCGAGATATAGCCATGAGTCAGATCACAGGTCCAAACCGTGGCAGCACCATCACCAAACCCAAGATCGACTTCGATGTCGATATATTGACCCTTGATGTGGGCTTCGACCGGGCCTTCGTCATAATCTGCAACCCGTTCGCCATTTTTGGCCAGCGCGATGCCACCGATTGAAACCGTCAGTTTGTTCGGATCTGCGGTAACACCACATTTCCCAACGGCCATGACAATCCGGCCCCAGTTGGCGTCTTCACCGGCAATTGCGGTTTTAACCAGCGGTGAGTTGGCAATCGCCTTGGCGGTGATCTTGGCTTCTTTTTCGTTCAGGGCACCGGTGACATTGATGGTGATGAATTTGGTCGCACCTTCGCCGTCGCGCACGATCTGATGGGCAAGGTCGCGCAAGACGGTTTCAAGCGCATCCTTGAATTCGACAAGTGCCGGATCGTTCACATCGGTAACCGGGCTGTTGCCCGCTTTGCCGGTTGCCGCAAGCAGAACCGTATCAGATGTCGAGGTGTCGCTATCAACGGTGATCGCGTTAAAGCTGCGGTTGTTAATATCAGACAACAATGCCTGCAAAACACTGTGGGGCAGGGCAGCATCGGTGAAGACAAAGCCAAGCATAGTTGCCATGTTTGGCTCGATCATGCCCGATCCTTTGGTGATCCCGGCGATGCTGACCTTGGTCCCGTTGATGGTTGCCGTGGCAGAAGCACCTTTCGGGAAGGTGTCTGTGGTCATGATGGCCTTGGCGGCGCCCAACCAGCTTGCATCATAGGCCAGAATTTCATCCATCGCATCGGTAATGCGGTTGGCGGTGGTCGGTTCGCCAATCACGCCGGTTGATGCGGTAAAGATTTCGCTCTTGGCACAACCAAGGGCCTTGGATGCCGCTTCGACCTTGTCTGCAACAAAGGTTTCACCGGCCTTGCCGGTAAAGGCGACAGAGTTCCCGGCATTGACAAAGAAGGCACGTGCAGTCCCGCCCTTAAGTGCTTCGCGGCCCCATCGGACTGCTGCGGATGCTGTGGTCGAGGTGGTGAAAACACCGGCAACCTGCGTGCCCGGTTCCAATTCTGCCAGCAACACATCCGGGCGGCCTTTATAGCGGATGCCAAGTGTTGCGGTATGAAGTTTGACACCGGCAATGGTCGGAAGGTCCGGGAATGAAGCGGGGGCAAGCGGTGAAAGCGACGTCGCAGCCATCTGTGCAGGTTCCTTTAATAGGGATGTTTTGCCCATCCTGCCGCAATGGTGGCGAAAAGCAAGCAGCAGGGAGCATTTTGTCTGATTATGGAGGGGGACGCAAAACGGGGTGACGCCAATGGCAACACCCCGTTTGCAATCAAGTGACTTAAACATCCGTCAGGGTAAACCCGACGTGATGATCCCTTGGTTTATTCAGCCGGAGCTTCTTTCTCAGCTTTGTCTGCTGCTTCGGCAGCAGCTTTTTCAGCTTCGATTTCAACATTGTTGACGATGTCCGCTTCTTCGCGAAGGCCATCGACAATGCCAGTGATCGCATCACGGGTTGCTTCTGCAAGCAACTGCTGGCGAACTTCATCAAGGGTCGGCTGTGTGCCTTCTTTGACTTCTTCAACCATGATTACGTGCCAGCCAAACTGGGTCTGAACCGGTTCTTTGCTGTAGCTGCCTGCATCCATTGCAAAGGCTGCTTCGGAAAACGGTGCGACCATGTCTGCACGGTTAAAGAAACCAAGATCACCGCCATTCGGACCAGATGGGCCGGTGGATTTTTCTTTGGCGAGTTCGACAAAGTCAGCACCATCGTCAAGCTCTGCGATGATGGCTTTGGCGTCTTCTTCATTCTCAAGCAGAATGTGACGGGCGTGAACCTGTGCTTCTGGCACGTTGGTTTCGACGAATTCGTCGTATTTTGCTTTGATTACGTCATCGGTGATCGCATCGTCAAGGGCGCGATCAAGGAAGGTCTCAGCCACAACGCGGCGCTCAAGCGCTTCGACGCGTGCTTTGACTTCTGCGTCGTCGGCAAGACCGGCATCAGAACCGGCAATCATCAGCAGGCGCTGATTGATTTCACGTGTCAGCAGATCACCTTTGAGCATTTCAAACGGAAGCTGGCGATACTGTTGCGGCAAGCCCTGTTGGGTTGCACGGACTTCAGATTCCAGGATTTCTTCGCCATTAACCGTCGCCAAGACCGGATCTTCGGTCGGTGCAGCGTCCTGTGCCATGACAGGGGAAGCAAAAATGACGGATGCCAGCGACGCGGCAAGAAGGGTTTTGCGCAGCATAGTTTCTCCAGACTTTGATTTCAGAGGGGTTTTCACCCCAGCGCCTCTCCCCACGGGTAAACCACATAAGCGTTTTCTGCACAAGGCTTCGCCGTGGAGGACGGGTTTTTTCGCAAAGCATTCTGTCCAAATTGTGAAACGCTTAAATTCGGGCTTCGAGATATGCGTAAATCAATTACCCGTTAAACCAGCACGGAACCCATCGCCCCGGTTTTAACAGGGGCAATCGAGGCCAGTGGAATAATGATTTTATGAAATTGACGGGTGACTTAGGCTTTGACGTCAAAGAAGACTTCGCCAACCTGTCCGGTTGATCCGTCATCACGTTCAAATTGCGACTCTGCGACCAGATCACCACCGATCAGTCGTTGATCAAGAGGGGTGATCATGGAAAGCGAGATCGATTTTATGCCAGCTTCTGACAGGTTCTGCTGACGTCCATCCGCACGCAGCAAGACAAGAGAGGTAAACGCGCCGTCTTGCTTGTCGATCAGGCCGTCCAGATTGTCATCAAATTTGGCAAGTTCATCAAACCCGTCTTTGGCACCATTCTGGTCACCAAAAAGTTCGCGACCATCATTGATTTTGCCATCCCTATTGCGATCAAGTGCCAAAAGCGCGTCGGCACCGCTAATCCATGCGGTTTGATCAATTGATCCGTCGCTATCAATGTCAAACTGCTTGCCGTATTCAAGGCTGGTGATGTCGATCCCGTTGCCGTCCAGATCAAGGATCAAGGGATCAACCTGAAAGGCTTGGGCGATTTCGACGCGGATTATTTCGATCTGGGCGGTGAATTCCGATATGGAAATGTTGGCATTACCGGCAATTTTCGAAAACCGGGCTTCGATGTCTGTGACATTAATTTCGATCTGACGCGAGCTGATCGAAAGTTCCTGAGCGGAAACCGCGCCGGTTGTTCTGTTTGAACTCGCGACCGTCATGTCCTGAACACTATCGGTCATGGCATTGGCCATTGCACGCGCCTTGGCCGGGGGGATGCCCATCATCGCAAGCACGATGAAGGCTTCGCTGTTCATCCGGGTCTGGGCATCGTCATAGGCGGGGTTTAGGGCGTCAAAGGCCGCAAGCGGGTTGCTTGGAACATCCAGCACAGGGCGCGGGATTGCGGATATGGATTGTTCGATGCGCCTGTTGGCTTCGATGCTGAGATCAATCTGATCAGTGATCGCGCGCTGCTGGTTTAGCTGCGCGTTGGTTTGTGCATCCGCATCCAACTTATTGGTCGTGACAGCACTGTGCAATGGGGCATTTGATGTGGCCATATTTGCAGCATTTTGGGATGCTGTAGGGTTGTTGAGAGTCGTGTGATCAAACATCCAGCGCCTCCTTCCTGAAGGGCTGCGGGATGCCGTGTTTTGGCATCCCGTTTTTGGTTAAATCAGAACATCCTGTTCTTGTGTCGGGTCAATCACCGGGACAGTTTCACCCGTTGGGAAGGTGAAAGTTGCGTCATTACCGTCCTGACCAAATCGGCCCATCGGCATCAACATATCGACGGTGAGTTTAAGATGATTTCCGCCGTCACCATCTTGTGGTGCGGCCTGACTGATGCCACGAACGATCAAGGTTGCCTGTTCCATGAACTGTTCAGTGATCTGCGCGTTCAGGGCCGACATTCGTTCTGCGGCAACCGATTGGCCAGAAGACGTGGCATTGCCATCTTCGCCTTCGTTGCCATCATCGGTGCCAACAGTTGCGTTCATAAGTTCACGGATGAACTCGGCAACGCCATTGTCATTGATGTCAAACAGAAGACCGCCATCTTCGGCACTTGCCGGATTACCCAGCGCATTGACCAGTGATCCGCCCCCAAGGCCGCTCATGACATTGCCAAGTGCGCCCAAGGCGGCACCCATGCTGTTGCCTATGGCGATAGCTTCGGTGCGAACAACTTCGACCTTGGCGGCCTGATAGTTGAACGAGAATTCGCCGGTTTCGTTATTGATGCTGATATCAAGCGACTGAACCGCCATCATCGCAGACTCGGAAACACCGACAGCCGACCCATTGGCACCGGCATAGGAAATTGCCGTTTTGCTATGGCTGGCGATGGCCTGATCAAAGGAGAACTCGAACTGGTCTTGTCCCGATGCAGCGTCACGGATTCCACTAAACATGGCATCTGTTGCGGCAATCGCGTCTTCTTCGGTCATGCCCGAAAGCGCGAACATTTCTTCGACACTGCCGCGAATCATTTCAAGCGATGCATCAAGTGCACGTTCAAACAGCTCGTCCGTTGTCAGCGGTTTTGACGACAGTGCTTTGCCGTTTGCCGGTGCAAGGGGCTGATTATTGGTTTGTGCCGCAAGCGCATCGTCTGACAATGAAACAGGATCAATACGTTGACGCGCATTGGCATTTGCCTGCGCGGAACCCTGTCCAACGTCGGTGCTGATTTTGCTGAGTGGCTGACGCGCGTCCTGAAGGCCAGATTGACCTTGGCGGAACGGATTTAGCGCGGAGAAATCGACCATTTCCTCCTCCTGAGGATATCTTTGGCATAAATGTTCAGGACATTCCTGATTGCCAAAATTGAGCTACATGCTCTTTGAAATTTAAACTGTAGCGGAAATACTACGTTTTTTTTTCGGAGTTCTCAAGCCAGAAGGTGATGTATGAGCAGGTTTTTTTGCGCAATGTGATGCTTGTTTTGCTCGGATTTGTGTCGTTCTCGTCTAAATTCAGGCTCAACATTAGCGATATTGGTTCGTTCCGTTGACAGATGGCAGGCAGGGTTCTATCTGTGATCGTGCTCGGCTTTCCGCCGGTGCTTAATTCTGTCTTTATTCATTTGTTCAGGAACGTATTAATGCTCGGCGCCATTGCCCGGAAAATTTTCGGTTCAGCTAACGATCGTGAAGTCAAAGCCCTTTGGGCCACGGTCGAGCAAATCAATGCCCTGGAACCCGATGTCGAGAAGCTGTCTGATGACGAACTGCGCGCCCGCACCGATTGGCTGCGCGAACGTCTCAAGAATGGCGAAACTCTGACCGACATTCTTCCCGATACCTTTGCCACCATTCGCGAAGCATCCAAACGTGTGCGCGGTGAACGTCACTATGATGTTCAGATGCTGGGCGGGATGGTTCTGACGTCTGGCAAAATTGCTGAAATGAAAACCGGTGAAGGGAAAACGCTGGTTTCGACCTTGCCGGTTTATCTGAATGCGCTTGAAGGCAAGGGCGTTCATGTGGTCACGGTCAACGACTATCTGGCCAGCCGTGATGCGGAATGGATGGGCGAAGTTTATGGCTTCCTTGGTCTGACAGTGGGCGTGATCATGCATGGCATGACCGACGATCAGCGCCGCGCTGCTTATGGCTGCGACATTACCTATGCGACCAATAACGAGCTGGGCTTTGATTATCTGCGCGATAACATGAAGTTCCGCCTTGAAGACATGGTGCAGCGTCCGTTCAACTTTGCGATCGTCGATGAAGTCGACTCGATCCTGATTGACGAAGCCCGTACCCCGCTGATCATTTCCGGTCCGGCTGAAGACAGTTCAGAGCTGTATCGCGCCATTGATGCGCTGATCCCGAAACTGATCGCAGAAGACTTTGAGAAAGACGAAAAAGCCCGTGCGGTAACCCTGACTGAAGAAGGGACCGAGCACGCCGAACAGCTTTTGATGGAAATGGAAATCCTGACAGAAGGCACGCTTTATGACGTTGCCAATGTTCATCTTGTCCATCACGTCAATCAGGCACTTCGGGCGCATAAGCTGTTCCAGAAAGACACCGACTACATCGTCAAAGATGACAAGGTCGTCATCATTGATGAATTTACCGGACGTATGATGGAAGGCCGCCGTTATTCCGATGGTCTGCATCAGGCACTGGAAGCCAAGGAACAGGTCAAGATTCAGAACGAAAACCAGACCTTGGCCTCGATCACGTTCCAGAACTATTTCCGTCTGTATCCGACCCTTGCCGGTATGACCGGTACGGCAATGACCGAAGCCGAAGAATTCGAAGAAATCTACAAGCTTCACGTCATTGAAATCCCTACCCATCGCCCGATTGCGCGTAAAGATGCGGATGACGAAATTTATCGCACCGCCAATGAAAAATGGGTGGCAATTTCCGAACAGCTGGCAGAGTGCCATAAAAGCGGCCAACCGGCCCTTGTCGGGACGGTGTCGATCGAGAAATCGGAAATTCTGTCGGACCTTCTGAAAAAGAAGAAAATTCCGCACGAAGTTCTTAATGCCAAGCAGCATGAACGCGAAGCATTGATCGTGGCCCAAGCCGGTGCGCCGGGCGCAATTACGATTGCAACCAACATGGCCGGTCGTGGTACCGACATTAAGCTTGGCGGCAACGTTGAAATGCGTGTTGAACATGAACTTGGCAACGTGACGGACGAAGCCAAACGTGCGGCAGCGATTGAAAAAATCAAAGCCGAAGTCAAAGCCGATCAGGAAAAAGTTCTGGCAGCTGGTGGCTTGTTTGTTATCGGGACGGAACGTCACGAATCACGTCGTGTTGATAACCAGCTGCGTGGCCGTTCCGGTCGTCAGGGTGATCCGGGCGGATCGAAGTTTTATCTGTCGCTTGAAGATGACCTGATGCGCATTTTCGGGTCCGAGCGGATGGACGGCATGCTCCAGAAGCTGGGTCTGCAGGAAGGTGAAGCGATTTACCATCCGTGGATCAACAAGGCGCTGGAAAAAGCACAGCAGAAAGTCGAAGCACGTAACTTTGACATTCGTAAAAACGTTCTGAAATTTGATGACGTCATGAATGACCAGCGTAAGGTCGTTTATGAGCAGCGCCGCGATCTGATGCAGGCAAAGCATGTTGCCGAAGATGTTGCGGACATGCGTGCCGAAGTCATCGAAGACATGGTTGAAAAATATTGCCCGGCCAAGGTCTATCCCGAGCAATGGGAAGTCGCCAGCCTGCACGAAGAAACCACCCGTATTCTGGGCGTTGATCTGCCGATTGCAGATTGGGTCAAGGAAGAAGGCATCGATCAGGAAGTCATGCGTGAGCGGATTGAAAAAGTCGCTGACGAAAAAATGGCTGCCAAGGTTGCCAATTACGGTGCTGACGTCATGCGTCAGGTCGAGAAAAGCCTTGTGCTGCAGTTGCTTGATCAGTCGTGGAAAGAACATCTTCTGGCACTTGACCACTTGCGACAGGGCATTGGCCTGCGGGCATATGGTCAGCGTGATCCGCTGAACGAGTTTAAGCGCGAAGCGTTTAATATGTTCGAAGCGATGCTGGTATCTTTGCGTGAACGTGTGACCCAGATGTTGTCCCATGTTGAATTGCAGACCACACCGCGACAGGAAGACCTTGAACCACGCGGTTCGCAGCAGGAAATGCATGAAAACCGCGGTGCGGGTGAAGCTGTTGAACAGGGCGGCGAAGGTGCCACCGTTCAATCGCGTCAGGCATCGGGAACGGTGAACCCGAATGATCCGGCAAGTTGGGGGCGGGTTGCACGCAATCAGGCCTGCCCGTGTGGATCAGGCAAGAAATACAAACATTGCCACGGTCAAATCGCCTGATCCAACTTTGTAAAATTGATAAAAACGCGCCTCCATTTGGGGCGCGTTTTTCGTTTGGGGAAAGCTTTAGTTCTCTGTTGGAAGATTGGTACTTAGGAACGCCGTGACGGGATCAAGAACGGCTTGATCGGTGGTCAGATAAAACCCCAATGCGGTCAAGGTTCCGGCATGTCCGGTGTCCTTGATTTCAATCAGATTGGTTTTTGGGGCAAGGGTTGCCAACCGGCGTGAATTACGTGGTAGCACAGTCGTGTCGCGCGTGCCTGTGATCAGCAAAAGTGGCGGCATGTGCGTCAGATCCATCTCAACCGGCTGGCTTTGGTGTGCCGGGGTGTTGCCAAAGGCAATCTCGGTCGCGCTGACATCATAGGGATGAAAGTCATAGGGACCCGACAGACCGATAATCCCGACGATATGTTGGGAATTTAATCCAACAGCTTTCAGATATGTCGGGTCTGCGACAACCTGAACCGCATTATATGCACCCGCTGAATGCCCCGCCAACATGACCGGTTCGTCGGTGAGTTGATCGGGGTTTGAGGCCGCATAATCCTTCATAAAGGCAATGACCGATGCGGCATCTTCGATAAAAGCCGGGAAATGGATTTTTGGCACCAATCGGTAGTCTGGAATGGCGACCGCATAGCCAAGTTCATTAAAGCGTTTGGCGACAAATGCGTATTTGGCTTTGTTCCCGGAATCCCAAGACCCGCCGTAAAACCAGATAATTAATGGGGCAGGCTGCGCGGATGATGATGGCAGATAGACATCAAGAACCTGTCGTGTGTCGCTGCCATAAGGCAGATCATGAATATCGGGTTGGTAATCGCCAGTTTGCCATTGATTGAATGCACCAAGCTTGTCACAGCCCGCGAGCAGAATGACCGATATAATCGAATTAGCCGCAAGGGTCAAAAAGCGCTTTCTTCCCTGTTGGCGCGGACGGACTGGGGGTAAAAAAGATGGCATTCAAGCAGCCTGTTTGGTTGAATTATAAAGACATAGCTTGTTTACGAAGGGAAACGCGCAACGGTTTGAAAGTTTATGAGTTTGGTAAAGTGGGGCTGAGACTTTTTCTATACTTGGCGAAGGGCGGGGCGCACGATAAAACAGTGCCATGACAATAGTACAACCAGATAAAGGCTGCATGTCGGTTGACCTGCGGCAGGGTAAAACCCCGGAAAAGACGGTGTTTGTCAGTGCGGTGGCGCTGGTCGATGCCGATCATCGCGTTTTGATCGCTCAGCGCCCGGAAGGTAAATCCATGGCGGGCCTTTGGGAATTTCCCGGCGGTAAGGTCGAAGCCGGGGAAACCCCGGAAATGGCTTTGGTGCGTGAGCTTAAAGAAGAGCTTGGCATTGATATCACCGAAAGCTGTCTGGCACCCTTTACCTTTGCGTCTTTCACCTATGATGATTTTCACTTGATGATGCCGCTTTATTTGTGCCGCGTCTGGAAGGGGGAAATCACCCCGATGGAAGGCCAGCAGGTTAAATGGGTGCGTCCGGTGCGGTTGGGGGATTACCCGATGCCGCCGGCTGATGTGCCGCTTGTTGCGATGTTGCGCGATTTTCTGTGAGCCACGCGCGTCTTTGCGACGTATGGTTTATGAAACGAGAAAACTCGATTGAAGTTATGGGGATGTGATGTCTGATCCGGTACGGGCCTGTCTGATTATTATTGGCAATGAAATCCTGTCTGGTCGCACCCATGACAAGAACTTGCCCTATCTGGCAGAAGAATTGAACAAGATCGGCGTGCGGTTGGCTGAAACCCGCGTCATACCCGACATCGAAGACACCATCGTTGAAACCGTCAATGAATGCCGGGCGAAGTTTGATTATGTCTTTACCACGGGCGGGATCGGCCCGACCCATGATGACATTACGTCAAACTGTATTGCCAAGGCGTTCGGGGTTGAAAACGCCTTGAACGCAGATGCGCACGCATTGCTGAAAAGCCATTATGAAAACCCCGAAGACTTGAATGAAGCACGTCTGCGCATGGCGCATGTACCGGTCGGGGCGGAGCTGGTGCAAAACCCGATTTCCAAGGCCCCGGGTTTCCGCATGGAAAACGTTTATGTTCTGGCCGGTGTGCCCATGATCATGCAGGTGATGTTCCAAGGGATTAAACACCAATTGATCGGTGGCAAGCCAATGATGTCGCGGTCGGTCGGTGGGTATATCCCCGAAGGCGCAATCGCCAAGGTGCTGGCCGAAATTCAGGCTGATTTTCCGCAAACCGACATCGGGTCTTATCCGTTCCTGCGCGAAGGTAAACTTGGCACTACATTGGTGGTCCGTGGAGAAAACCCAGATGATGTTAATCAGGCATCAGAACGCGTTCGCCTAGCGATCATTGAAGGTGGTCGTGAGGTGATCGAGGATACAGGTGCGGTCGAGGCAACCGGCGCCTGATCACGACAGGTGGGTTAGGTCGATTGCGTTTGGTCAAAACATCAAGCCGGGCAGTCTGATAGGTTTGTTCTGAGCTTTGATGGGATAAGATCATGGCAGCCAACGATCCAAGCCAAGACCCAAATCCAGAAGATGAAGTTCGCAATAGCAAAGCGTCGCGTGAAGCGCGGTCGATTGTGCGTTTTATGATCGAACACACGGCCTATGGCGGGTTTGGTGCGTTGGTATTTGGGGCGCTGGTGTTGTTTTTCGATATTGGCGGGATTTATAGCCTTGCGATGGCATCACGTGATGCGCCGATCTTTATATTCTTATTGTTCTTTGGGCTGTTCGTCACATTTGGCGGGATCAGTCTTGGGATTGGTATCATGACGCTTGGCGGATTTTCCGATGATGATCATTACCGCGATGAGCGTAGGCGGGAACAAAATCCCGACGATTAGGATCGTTGACGGTCCAAAATGAACGGGTCAGTTGGCAAGGCATTTGAAACGAAAAAAAAAGCGCCATTTCGGCGCCTTTAGTCTGTTGTTTTATGGTCTTAAGGACGGTCAGCACCGGTTTTCTTGGTAATGATCCGCGCGATAATCATGCCGATGATCCAGCCTGCCAATGGCACGACAAAGATATAATCAAACAACGGATGGTTGGTATCACCACCGGATGCGGCCAAAATGAAGCCAACCCAGGCTGCGGTCAGCAAGTAACCCATGATCTTGAAGTAGACCTTGTTGGGCAGGCCTTTTTTTTCGGGCTGTTCGGGGTTGGTCGGTTGGCTGTTTTCCGCAGACATCCTGATATCCTTGTGTTCTGAAATATTAAGTGTGGATCGGATCAACGTTCAAGGGTGAGCGCGTCTGGATCAATACGGTCCTGCCAGCCTTCGCGCACCAGTTCGGGCACCACATGGTCTTCTTCGGGATAGCCGATGCAAAGATAAGCGATCAGGCGCCAGTGATCCGGGACGTCCAACGTCTTACCGACCACTTCCGGTTCCAAAATCGATACCCAGCCGACCCCGATGCCCTTTACCCGTGCAGCCAGCCACAGCAATTGCACTGCTGCGACCGCAGAATAATCAAGCATTTCCGGCATGGTTTTACGGCCCAAGCCCATGCCAGCTTCGGTTTCTTCATCGGCAAAGACTGCCAATTGTACCGGGGCTTGATCCATGCCCTGTAGTTTTAGCGAAGCATAAAGCTTGGCCCGTTCACCGTGATATTCGTTCAGGGCTTCGGCATTGGCCCGTTCAAAACTGTCGCGAATGGCCTTGCGGCGCGCCCGGTCATTGACCTTTACAAAGCGCCATGGCTGACAATTGCCAACCGACGGTGCAAGGCAGGCTTCCTTGATCAGATCATTGATGTCCGCTTGCGGGATGGCATCGGTGCGAAACCGACGGACATCGCGCCGCCATAGCAAAAGATCAATAAATTGCTTTTGGAAAGCTTGGTCAAAGACGGGTGGGGTAACGTCAGCATTTTTGGTGCCGTTGGTGCCGCTGGCGTCTTGTCGATCAGTTTCGGTCATGGCGCAGGCCTGCTGGAATTGGCGTATATGTTCATTATGTTTTGCACCCTACTCGTCACAGGGGTGAACGCCAATAGCAAGATACGCATCCGGGCAAAAGCTTCATAGAATCGCGTTGATTTTCTCGGCTGTGGTTACGAAACAAGGCCGGGTTTAGAAAGGGAAATCGATGCTGACCAAACCGGTATAATCGCGATGGTGGATTTCATAGGTAAATTTGCGGCGGACTTCAAAGTTGACCTGGCCGGGAATGCGTCCCCAGTCATAGGTCATCCCACCCCCGGTATCGATATAGAGATTGGTACTTTCGACATTGATAAAAGGCTGAAGTGTTGCATATCCGCGCGGCAAGTCGTGGGTTAAGGCGAACTGGGAACGGATGCCTTCAACAAGGTCGGCGTTGGTGGCCATTTCGCGAAAACCCTGAATGCTCATGTCGAAATTCAAGGGTTCATAAGCATATTCGGAACCGGCGTAATAGCGTGTCGATCCGCTGCGCCCGTAATTCTGGTTCATCATTGATATGGTTTGTTCCTGTCCGGCAAACGGGACGATCACGTGATCGCCCATAAGCAGGCGATAACGTCCTTCAGCCCCGGCATCAAACAGGCGTGTTGTTGCGGTATTGCCAAAGATCATGGAGCCATCATCTGCGCGTGCGTTCTGCACATATTCGCGGGCCGTGATCATGTCGCCATAAAGCTCCACGCTGACAGGCAGGATGCCAAATTCATATTTTGAGCCAAAACCGATTGTGCTGGAGATGGTGCTGCTGCCAAGGGTTTCCGCATAGCGCAGGTCGTCGGGGACTGTGCCGATGGCTGATTGCGTGATCGTGCTTTTGCCCATGCTGAGACTGCCGCGCAGGTTTAGCCAGTCGGTCATGCGAGCAACGAAATAGGGTGATACGGACAAGTTGCTTTCGCGATAGCGCAATTGTCGTGCAGCCGATTCGCCAAGCGTGCTGCCCCAGCCAACACCAAGCCCCAAAACAAGCCCGTCATCAATCAAATAGTCAACGCCGCTGTCAATAGATACCGTATCACCACTTAACCCCGGATCGTAACCGGACCCGGTGATGCGGTTTTCAAGGTCGGTAATGTTGCCAGACACCCAGATGCTGATGGGTGTGCGGAAGGTGCGGGACTGGGTTGGGAAGGTGCCCGCGGCACTGTCAAAATCAATCTTGCCCGCAAGCGATGTCAGGGCGGCGCGGCCGCTGAAAGCTTGTTGCAGGATGTCGTCGGTCGAACCGAATTGAAGTCTGCTTGCCGATGGGTCGTCGGAAGGAAGCGCATTTTCCAGAAAAAGCGGCGCAAATGTCGTGTCATAAAGATCATCGTCCATCTTGTCGTAAAGACGGTCCATATGACGGCGGCGGTTATGGGCACGGTTAAGGGTTTCGCTGCGCAGGATCGGCGCATCAGGACGTGCGCCATCTTCGCGGGCCAAGGCCAGCGGCAAGAAGCGCGGAATAATGCCATAGTGCTGAAACAGGCCAACACTTGCCAGATACACTGTCGCTGTCAGTGCAGTTTTCAGATCCTTGTGCATGAATAACAGCGCTTTGATTGTTGAGGCTGTTCACTATGGTCGGGAAAAGTGCAAGGAATGTGGAGAAAGGCAGGCAATCGTGCTGCAATTGGGGTTGGGAAAGTGATCGGGCCCGATCAAAAGGCGGGGTAATCAGGAAACCGGCAATAGGATGTTGCACCGATCTTAAAGTCGCGCTAGAACCCTGATCTGCCGGTTGGAAAGCTGGCTTTCACGCGCTTTGCGGGCGTGGCGAAATTGGTAAACGCAGCGGACTTAAAATCCGCCGGCCCTAAAGGCTTTGCCGGTTCAAGTCCGGCCGCCCGCACCATATCCCCCGACTAAATTCCCACGATACATCTGAGATGACGGGCATCTATCGGTTTGAACGGTGCCATTAAAAAACCTGTTTTCCGGTGCAAACAGGTTCTTCGCCGTCCTGTAACAGGTGCTTTTTGCTGCTGTTGGGACGACATTTGCGCTGCGCAAATTCAGGAGAATGAAGATGATCCATCTGATCGCATTCGGCATTATCGCCGTCACAGCACTGGTCGTTGCCTAAACGCTGTGAGGATCCATCATCGCGACGAAAGTTGCGATGATCCCAGCCTTAAAATGTATCCGGATTAATTTGCTGCACGATTGGCAGTGGTTTTGCCACAGCCAAATGGCGGCGTAGGCTACGTATGTCTATTTTCGTTTCCGGAGACGTCGCGAAATAGAATGTCTGGGTTGCCACCGGCTGACGACTGATATGGAGCATATCACCAAGTTCCGGATAGGTCAGGATAAGGTTGTCGGCAACAGCCTTTTCCATCAAACCGGCATCCGCACGTTTGCTTGCGACCATGCGCAAGATGGTCAGGTCATCGACGACTTCGATGGTTTCAACATCCTTGCGCCGACTTTCAAACACATCTCCGTACCAATATCCTGCCCCGACAGCGATGCGGTGATCCCACAATTGGCCGGCATCAAGCGGAAATTCACGGTGAGACAGCAATATGGTGTCGCTGATCAAAATGGGGAATTCATAGTTTAACCCATAGGCGTTTGCCTGACCGGACTCGGCGCAAAAGATCACATCAATGGCGCCGTCTTGCGCGGCATCAATGGCACGTTTCCACGGGTAAATTTCGATTTTGGGTTTGTAGCCGAACGATGTCAGCAATTCTTCGACATATTCAACCAGAATACCGCCCGGCTTTGCCCCGTCGACAACATATGGTGGCCAGGGGCTGCAAGATGCGATGATTTCTATGCTGTTATCATCGGACGCGTGTCCGGTTGACGGCGTAAAAAAGGGAATAACAAGCAGAAATCCAAGACTTCCAAGCGTGCGCAGCATCTGCCGATCCAAATTATTGTCATCTAGTATGTATGTATGACTGATCCTGGACTGTTTTTAGGCGTGGCGTTGGCAAAAGTAATAGCGTGATGGTTGGCCATTGGCGAAGTCATTGTTCTATCGCCGTTTCATCCAGATCGTGTCGCGAAATTAAATTCTGCAGGCACTTAACGTGTACTATTCGTCTTTGCTGTGACGGAATGCACATATGGTTTTGGTTTACCGGATTTAAATTCGTTGGGGCTAAAACCAGAAGGTGATGCAGTGTTGCACGCCAAGGCGGAAGTGATCCAGTGAATATGATCGAGAAAGAAGAAGACGAAGGCCCGCGCAAGAAAGAACGGTTTGGCAAATATGTTGTGCCGGAAGAACGCGCGGCGAATATCGTCAAGCAGCTTGATGAGTTCTTGCGCAAAGGTCCGCGCAAGGGGCTTAAATATTCCCGTTGGCAGCAGATTGCCTGGTACGAGATCGTCGACGAGCTTAAGCGTGCTGAAGCTGCCCAGAAAAATCAGGACACCCTGACAAAGTCAGCTTTCCTTAGTCTTGCGATTGGTTTCGGGACGGTTGGGTTCTGGGGCTTGGTGCTGGTTGCGGGTAACGGACTTGGTGGTATTGCCGCCGGGGTCATTGTGGTTGCCGGACTCGTGATCTGGCGGGCGATGGCCAAGGCAAATTGGTTTAAATAATCTCTCGGACGTAACGTAATATGAACAAAGAAGCTGCGGAAACGCTTGCCATTCGCGCCATTGCCCACATTGCGGGTGATGATGAACTGCTGGAAGGCCTTGTTGCACAGACGGGCATGGGGCTTGATGACTTACGGGCCGGGATTGCATCAAACGAAGTGCAACGTGGCGCGCTTGATTTTCTGCTGTCGCACGAACCGTTTTTAATGCGCTTTGTCGAAGATGCGGACTATGCCCCCGAAGACCCGGCACGCGCACAGATTGTCTTATCGGGCGGGCCGATCTGGCAGGATTAACGCACGCGCCCAATCATAGTTGGTTCCGGGGCTATGTCGGGCTGTAGGTCTGTGCGGAGCAGGCCATAAATTACCGAATCACGAATGCCGATATGGGTTTCCCATTCGCCGCGCAAAACGCCTTCTTGGGTGAATCCCAATTTCTCGAACGTTTTCATTGAAGCATGGTTGTCCGGGTCAATATCGGCATAGATGCGCCGTGCTGTTGTGGTCGAAAACAGATGTTTGATCGCAACAGATAACGCGCGTGCGGCATAGTTCTGCCCGCGGGCTTGTGGCGATACCATGCAGGCCGCTTCCCAAACGTCCTTATCCCGACCAGTATTGTAAAACGAAATCCGGCCAAGAGCAGGGCCGTCAGGTGATTGCGTGATCACCCACGATGTTTCTTCAAACCCGTCAGTCCATAATTTCAGTTTGGCGATGGTTGTATCGACATCGGGAAAAGCTGGATCAGGAAGCCAAAGGCAGCATTGCGGATCGCCAAAAATGACATGCAATGCCGGTCCATCGGCAACCGGATCAAGAGGGCGCAAATACATAGGCTAGGACTCGGTTGGTCGGTAGGGTGTGACTAGCTTAGGAACGGTAACGGTGCACTGTCGTAAACGTAAATCCAGACCAGAATTGCGATGCCAAGCAGAACGCGATAGATGGCAAAGGGCGTGAAGGTGGATCGTTTAAGCCAGTTCATCAGAACGCTGATCGCGATCAGGGCGGTGACAAATGACAGGCCAACAGCAAGAAGAACGTCTTTGTTCAGCTGAATATTGCCCCCCTGATGCAGATCAATACCGGCCAGAAGGCCAGCACCCAGTATAACCGGAATAGACATCAGCATGGAGAACTGGGCGGCATCTGATCGCTCATACCCCATGAAACGTGCGGCCGTCATGGTGATGCCTGAACGACTGGTGCCGGGAATAAGGGCCAGTACCTGTGCCAGACCGATGAACAGGGCGCCGCCCCAGCGCATATGTTCCAGACGGTTGATCGTCATCCCGATCTTATCGGCAATCCACAGCAGAATGCCAAAGCCAAGCGTGGTCCAGGCAATGATCTCGATCGAGCGCAGCTGTTCTTCAATGCCCGAGACTTTGAAATAGAAGCCAATCGCAACGACCGGAATGGTTGCCAGAACAATATGAAGGGCAAGACGCGCCCCCGCGTTGATTCGCCCGGTAAGCAACAGAACGAATCCGCCAAGCATGGCAAACACATCACGCCAGAAATAGATCAATACTGCTGCCAGAGTCCCGATATGGACGGCGACATCTACCAATAAACCCTGATCCGGGCTTCCTGTTAGTGCAGGAGCAAGAACCAAATGGCCAGATGAGCTGATCGGAAGGAATTCGGTGATCCCCTGAACGACCGCCAGAAGAATTATGTGCTGTAGGGTCACTCTGGCCTCTATGGCTGTTCGCGGAAAAACTCATCGCTTATAGCAGTTTAGCGCATTTGCGCGAAATGCATTAATAGTACCATTTTGGTACTATTGAAACTTTATTGCCGAGGGATTTGGCAGGGTAATCCCGAAGACCTGAAAAATAGTATGGATATTTAGGTCAGTATTTCTGTCGTATCAGCTATTTTGTGCTAGATTCTTGCGTGTTTGCCACGTATACAAGGCGAAACCCGCAACATAAAACCCTTCCAGAGGGCCGTCATGACAGAAAAGATGCTGAAATTTGTTCATCTCGAACAAAAATATCCGCACAAAAGAGAGGCGTCCGCACGCCGCACGGATTTTAACGAGATTTATGAGCCTTTCGAGGATAGCTCCGCTGCTGATCAATCGTCGCGTTGTTCACAGTGCGGTGTGCCGTTCTGCCAGGCGCATTGCCCGCTTTACAACAATATCCCCGACTGGCTTAGCCTGACGACCGCAGGGCGCCTTGAAGAGGCTTATGCCATCTCGGCTGCCACCAACAACATGCCGGAAGTCACGGGTCGTATTTGCCCGCAAGATCGCCTGTGTGAAGGCAATTGCGTCATTGAACAGTCAACCCATGGTGCTGTCACCATCGGGTCGGTCGAAAAATACATTACGGACACGGCCTTTGCGAACGGATGGGTCAAGGCTCCCAAACCGACCAAAGAAAACGGTATGTCTGTTGGCATTATCGGTGGTGGCCCCGGCGGGATGGCTGCAGCCGAACAGCTGCGTCTTAAAGGATATGAAGTTCATATCTATGACCGTTATGACCGCATCGGTGGTTTGCTGGTTTATGGCATTCCGGGCTTCAAACTTGAAAAAGACGTTGTTGAACGCCGTGTGAAACTGCTCGAAGAGGGCGGTGTTGTCATGCATACCGAATTTGAAGTCGGCCGTGACGCCACCCTTGATGATCTTCGCAAAAAACATGACAGCGTTCTGATCGCGACCGGCGTTTACAAAGCCCGCGACTTGAAATTGCCCGGTGCTGGCCTGAACAACGTTTATCCAGCCCTTGAATATCTGACGACGTCGAACCGTCAGGGTCTTGGCGATAATGTTCCGGCCTATGACGACGGAACGCTGAATGCCAAGGACAAGAATGTTGTCGTGATCGGTGGTGGTGATACCGCGATGGACTGTGTCCGTACGGCGATCCGTCAGGGTGCGAAATCGGTTAAATGTCTTTATCGTCGTGACCGTGCAAACATGCCCGGTTCACAGCGCGAAGTGGCCAACGCCGAAGAAGAAGGCGTTGAATTTGTCTGGCTGACCAACCCGGAAGCCTTTGTTGGCGACGACAAGGTAACGGGCGTGCGCGCGATCAAGATGCGCCTTGGCGCACCGGATGCCGGTGGCCGTCAGAGCCCGGAAATCATCGAAGGTTCGAGCTATACCATGGATGCCGACATGGTGATTACGGCCCTTGGTTTTGAGCCGGAAGATTTGCCGACCTTGTTTGATGCGCCGGAACTTGGTGTGTCACGTTGGGGAACCGTCAAAATCGACTTCCGTTCCATGATGACCAATCTTGATGGTGTATTTGCTGCTGGTGATATTGCCCGTGGTGCATCGCTTGTGGTTTGGGCAATTCGCGATGGCCGTGATGCGGCAGACCGGATTGATGAATATTTGCTGGCGCGCAAAGAAGCTGCTGCTTAAGCCCGCTGCCGCATTAGGAGAGAGAGTTATGAACAAGATCGTTCAGGACAAAATGGATCAGAGCCGGGCCGCTGCCGATATCGCCCGTTTTGAGAAAAACGCAGCCCATCTTGAAGCCAGTGGCATGTATGACCCGGCAGAAGAACACGCCAACTGTGGTGTGGGTCTTGTCGGCGCCATTGACGGCAAACCACGGCGCGAAGTTGTTGAAGCCGGTATCGAAGCACTGAAAGCCATCTGGCACCGTGGTGCTGTTGACGCCGACGGTAAAACCGGTGACGGCGCTGGTATCCATCTTCAGATCCCGCAGGATTTCTTTAAGGCATATCTTAAAGTCATCAATCAGGAAGCACCCGATACCTTGATCGCAGTCGGTCAGGTGTTCTTGCCGCGTATCGATATGGCCGCGCAAGAACGTTGCCGTGCAATTGTTGAAACCGAAATCCTTAAACAGGGTTACGGCATTCTTGGCTGGCGTCAGGTTCCGGTTGATGTGTCGGTCATCGGTGAAAAAGCAAACCAGACGCGCCCGGAAATCGAACAGGTTCTGATCGGTGTGCGCGATGACGTGAATGAAGAAAAGTTCGAGATCGATCTTTACGCCATTCGTCGTCGTATTGAAAAAGCCGTTCTGTCCGAAGCGATCAAGGATTTCTACATCTGTTCGATGTCGTGCCGTTCGGTGATCTATAAGGGCATGTTCCTCGCAGAAGACGTTGATACATTCTATCCGGATTTGCGCGACGAACGTTTCATTTCGAACTTCTGCGTTTATCATCAGCGTTATTCGACCAACACCTTCCCAAGCTGGCCATTGGCGCAGCCGTTCCGTGTTTTGGCCCATAACGGCGAAATCAACACGCTGCGCGGCAACGTCAACTGGATGAAAAGCCACGAAGCGCGTATGGCGCACGAAGCTTTTGCAGACAGCATTGATGACCTTAAACCGGTTATTCAACCCGGTTCGTCAGACTCGGCTGCCCTTGATGCCGTGTTTGAGCTGATGGTGCGTGCGGGCCGTGACCTGCCGATGGTGAAAACCATGATGGTGCCGGAAGCCTGGTCGAAAAAGGCATCGACACCAGATAACTACAAAAACCTTTACGCCTATTGTAACGCTGTGATGGAACCGTGGGACGGCCCGGCAGCCCTTGCTGCTTATGGCGGTGAATGGCTGATGGGTGGTACTGATCGTAACGGTCTGCGTCCGCTGCGGTATGCGGTGACGGGCAATGGTCTTTTGATTGCCGGTTCCGAAGCCGGCATGGTGCATATCGACGAAGAAAGCTGCATTGAAAAAGGCCGGCTTGGACCGGGCCAGATGATTGCGGTCAACCTTGCCGAAGGCAAGCTGTTCCATGACGGCGAATTGAAAGACAAACTGGCAAATCGCCGTGACTGGTCGAAATGGGTTGGTCGCACCAAGGTGCTTGATGACCTGATTTCACCGGAACATACCGAACCGTCCCATATTGAAAAAGAACGCCTGCTTCGTCTTCAAAAAGCTATGGGTTTGACCCATGAAGACCTCGAATTGATCCTTCATCCGATGGGTGAAGACGGTAAAGAAGCCATTGGTTCGATGGGCGATGACACCCCGCTTGCGATTCTGTCGGATCGCTATCGCGGTCTGCATCACTTCTTCCGCCAGAACTTTGCACAGGTGACCAACCCGCCGATCGATTCACTTCGTGAAGCACGGGTCATGAGCCTGAAAACCCGTCTGGGCAACCTTGGTAACGTCCTTGACGAGGATGAAAGCCAGTGTGATTTGCTGCAGCTTGAAAGCCCGGTTCTGACCAACGCCGAATATGACGCCATGCGCGGTTATATGGGCGATACCGCGGTGGAAATTGACACCACATTTGACATCAGTGGTGGCAATACTGCCCTTCGGGATGCGATTTCGCGCATTCAGCGCGAAGCAGAAGAAGCAGTGCGCGGCGGTGCCTTGCACATCATTCTGACCGATGAAAATATTTCCGAAGACCGGGCCGCAATGCCGATGGTTCTTGCGACGGGTGGTGTTCACAGCCACCTCGTGAAAACGTCGCTGCGGACGTATATTTCGCTGAACGTTCGGTCGGCAGAATGCATGGATGTGCATTACTTTGCCGTTTTGATTGGCGTTGGTGCAACGACTGTGAACGCCTATCTCGCGCAGGAAGGTCTTTTGGACCGCTATGCGCGTGGCCTGTTCCCGAATGTCGGTAGTACCGCCGAAGTTATGCAGCGTTTCAAGGCCGCTATTGATGCCGGTCTTTTGAAAATCATGTCCAAAATGGGCATCTCGATCATCAGCTCCTATCGCGGTGGCTATAACTTCGAAAGCATTGGTCTTTCGCGTTCGTTGGTGGCTGAATTCTTCCCCGGTATGCCGTCGCGTATTTCAGGGATTGGTCTTCAGGGTATTCAGCGTCGCTGCATTGCGCAGCACAAAGAAGCCTTTAACGGCAATGTCATTACCCTGCCGGTTGGTGGTCTTTATAAATACCGTCGTTCGGGCGAACGTCACGTTTGGACCGGTCCGCTGATCCATACGCTGCAGTCGTCTGTTTCGACCGGTAGCTACAACACGTTCCGCAAGTTTTCTGAAGGCCTGCGGTCGCGTGAACCGCTGCATCTTCGTGATCTGCTTGATTTCCGTAGTGACCGGACAGCACTTCATCAGGATAAAGTTGAAAGCATCACCGAAATTCGCAAGCGTTTCGTGACACCGGGCATGTCCCATGGTGCGCTTTCGACCGAAACCCACGAAGCGTTGGCGATTGCCATGAACCGCATCGGTGCGAAATCGAACTCCGGTGAAGGTGGTGAATCGCGTGAACGTTTCCGTCCGCGTGCGAACGGTGACAATGCGCGTTCCTCGATCAAACAGGTTGCCTCAGGTCGCTTTGGCGTGACGGCGGAATACCTTAACAACTGTGAAGAAATTCAGATCAAGGTCGCCCAGGGGGCAAAACCGGGTGAAGGTGGCCAGTTGCCGGGCTTTAAAGTCACGGTTGAAATCGCCCAGTTGCGTAATGCGACCCCGGGTGTGACCCTGATTTCGCCGCCGCCGCATCACGATATCTATTCGATCGAGGATCTGGCACAGCTGATTTACGATCTGAAACAGATCAATCCGCGGTGTAAGGTTTGCGTCAAGCTGGTGTCGCGTTCCGGTGTTGGCACGATTGCCGCCGGTGTCGCCAAGGCGAAAGCCGACGTGATCCTGATTTCCGGTTATGACGGTGGTACGGGTGCAAGCCCGCAGACCTCGATCAAATATGCCGGTATCCCGTGGGAAATGGGCCTGTCGGAAGTAAACCAGGTTCTCACCCTGAACAACCTGCGTGACAAAGTTAAGTTGCGTGTTGATGGCGGTTTCAAAACTGGCCGTGACGTTGTGATTGGGGCGATGCTTGGCGCTGAAGAATTTGGTATCGGTACCGCGTCCCTGATCGCACTTGGTTGTATCATGGTGCGTCAGTGCCATTCGAACACTTGTCCGGTTGGCGTTTGTACTCAGGACCCGGCACTGCGTGCCAAGTTCACGGGAACGGCCGATAAACTGGTCAATCTGTTCACCTTCATGGCCGAGGAAGTCAAAGACGTTCTGGCAGAGCTTGGCTATGACAAACTTGAAGACGTGATCGGCCGCTCGGACCTGCTTCAGCAGGTGCACCGTGGCGCGAAAGACCTTGTTGATCTTGATCTGAACCCGTTGTTGGCTCAGGCCGATGCGGGTGGTCGTGCACGTTTCTGCACGATCGTCGGTCGCAACGAAGTACCTGACACGCTTGACGCCCAAATGATCAAAGACGCCCGTCCGCTTTTGGAAGACGGCGAGAAGATGCAGCTTCAGTACAACATCCAGAACACCCAACGTGCGATTGGGACCCGGATGTCATCACTGATCACGCAGAAATATGGCATGACGGGCCTGAAACCGGGGCACCTTCATGTGCGTCTGCGTGGTTCGGCTGGTCAGTCGCTTGGTGCCTTTGCGGTTCAAGGGCTTAAGATCGAAGTTCAGGGCGATGCCAACGATTATGTTGGTAAGGGTCTTTCGGGTGGGACGATTGTTCTGCGCCCGCGGCCTTCCAGCCCACTTAAAACCAACGAAAATACCATCATTGGCAACACCATTCTTTATGGTGCGACCGCGGGCAAGCTGTTTGCTGCCGGTCAGGCTGGTGAACGCTTCTGTGTCCGTAACTCAGGCGCGATCGTTGTGGTCGAGGGCTGTGGTTCGAACGGTTGTGAATATATGACCGGCGGTACGTCTGTTATCCTTGGTGCGGTTGGTGAAAACTTTGGCGCAGGCATGACCGGCGGTATGGCGTTTATCTATGACGTCAACGATACTTTTGGCAATGTCGTCAATGACAGCTCCATTCTGTACCAGCGCATTGAAACCCAGCATTGGGACGAACAGTGCCGTATCCTTATCGAGGAACATGTTGCCGAAACCGAAAGTGGTTTCGCACGGACCATCCTTGATAACTGGGATCGCGAACGCGGCCACTTCTGGCAGATCGTGCCAAAAGAAATCGTCGATAAGCTGGAACATCCTATTCGCTCGATGAGCGAAGACCAGGCAACTGCGTGATCTGATCACGCTTTTGCGCAAGCTCCCTTGTCCAACACACCTGGACAAATCAACTTGCCCCGTACTTCGGTACGGGGCACTTTTCTTTGCGTTAGATGTGTCTCGGATAACGGGAACGCAGAAAGGCGGGTCCATTTGGCCCGCCTTTTTCTTTGGGCAATAGGCCAAGTCAAAAGATACAACTGCCAAATCCGTTCGCGCAGAACAGATGTCAGACATAACGGCGGTGATGGTAGAGTTGATGTTCAGAGAAGAATGTTGAGATAGGTTCCACGGCGCGCATTATGGTCAATCTGATCAGTAGCAATCAGATTGCGCAGGCGGGCAAGCTGGGCGGCAATGAAGCTTTCAGACGATGGTAGTTCGATTACGGCCGCACCGCGCCCGCGCCCGACAGGTAACTGTGGACGTGAACGCGCATCCTGAAGTCCGGTATGGGAGGAGCCTGTGCCAATTCTATTGGTGGTCATTGTGCCATCCAAGTGTGAAACCGCTGGTAACCCTAGCACGCAATGGCGAACTTGTCATGCGGGCGATCATGCCCAGCTTACAATTTAGACAGAAAAAAGGGTGGTCAATGACCACCCTGGAGGAAGCTAACGAGAGGGAAAAATCACGTTAGGATATTAACCTTGGTACCGCGCGAACCACTGGTTTCAAGCGGTTGATGTTCTGTAACTATTGAGCCGATCACTTTTGCCAGACCCGTCGCTTTGTTGATCGCGCCTTCTGCGGCTGCGAATGGCAATGTCGGACCCGCGCCACCATTGGGCGTGATTGCGTCATTTACGGCCTGTGCCGCTGAACTAAGTCCTGAACCTTGAACTGAGCCGATCATCCTGACCTCGTAAACATATCGGGAGGGTTCGATACCCATCGCAGAGAACATCAAAAAATCTCTATGACGTCAGGGTATGGGGTAATTGTGTTGGAAAAAGTGATGGCTGTCACACCCGCCCAAAGCGGGGCTTGCCCAAGTCGCCGTAACGGGTTGGTTCAGAAGCATTTAAAGCATAAGAAAAGGGTAATATTTTTTTAACCATTGCGCGACAAAGCGCCATAGAGCAGGTGGTTATGGCTGGGGACTCGGCGGAGTGGGATTAGGTTTGCGCGACGGGTATTAGGAGTTTTGGCGTTCGGCGCGTAATGCAATGGCGTCATGAATGGCTTTTTGCAGTTGGGCTGGGCGGAACGGTTTTTTGACAAACACGTAATTGCCCAGAAGCTTGTCGAGTTCCTTGCGCGACCTTGCGGGATAGCCCGACATGAAGACAACGCCGTATCTTTGATTTTGGCGTAATGCTTCGATAATCAATTGCGGGCCACTGCGACCGGACATGACAACGTCGGTCAAGATCACATCAAACGGATCGTTGAGTTCTGTTTGTTTGAGAAGGTCCAAGGCTTCTTCGGTGCTTTTAGCGGTTTCAATTCTGAAACCGGCATCTTGCAGAATGATTTCAGCAGTGGTTCGCAAGGCCTGTTCATCATCGACAATCAGAATGCGCTCTCCATTGCCGGGGAGGTTATCAATCTTGTCGATATGGCGCGCTGTTTCGATCCCTGCTTCGGACCTTGGCAAATAGACCGAGAAGGTAGTGCCTTCGCCCTCGATGCTTTCGACCTTGATAAAGCCGTGTGCTTCTTCGACCCAGCTGTGAACAATCGACAGACCAAGACCGGTACCTTTTCCCGGCTCCTTGGTCGAAAAGAAGGGTTCAAAGATATTCTCGACAATGTCGTCGGGAATACCGGTTCCGGTATCCTGCACCGTAATGACGACAAACTCGCCGGCAATGTTAGCGGGAAATATTTCGTCGTCTTCATCTGGCACCCGCTGGGCGAGTGGGGCAATGTCGATGCTGCTACATGAAATCTGTAAGGTGCCACCTTCGGGCATGGCATCACGCGCATTGATCGCAAGATTAAGAATGCAGGCTGATAACTGGGTCGGATCAACACGGGTATAAAGTTCTGGTTCATTCGACCAGATTTGGAGCTCGATCCGGTGTTCAAGAAGGGTTAGCAGCAGTTTTTCCATTTCTGAGAAAATGCTTTGCACCCGAACATTGGTTGGCTGATCGATCCGGCGCCGCGAAAACATCAAGAGCTGATCGGCAACACTGGTTGCACGTTCACCAAGTGAAATCACATGATCAAGATATTCTTTGACCCGTTCTGGATCATCGATTTTGGCACGAGCAACTTCGGCAAAGCTCAGAATACCGGCAAGGCAATTGTTGAATTCATGTGCCACCCCACCAGCCATCTGGCCAACGGCCTCAAGCTTTTGCGATGTGGCAAGTTGACGTTGCAGGATCTGTTGTTCTTCTGCGGCACGGTGTTGTGCTGTGATGTTGCTGCCGGTTCCGCGATAGCCATTAAAACGGCCATCAAGGGTAAAGACCGGAACACCGTTGATCCGTCCGTAATGCTTTTCGCCCGTGCGTGATGTCCAGGAAAATTCAACGTTCTGGAATGCCATATGGGCATCAAGACGGCGTTGCAGATAATGCCAGCCTTCAGAATGTTCGGAATGCAGGCCCAGCTTGTCAAAGGATTGACCTTGTGGGGAGCCGTTAATTTCTTCGATCAGCTGATAGAACTTATAAGACGCGAACGCGATTTTAAGGTCCGCCCCCATTTCCCAATACCAGTCGGCTGATGACAGGGTGAAGTCACGGAACCGTTCTTCGCTGTCGCGCAAGGCGTCTTGTGCGATCTTGTGCTGCTGTGTTCTGCGTTCCAGACTTTCCGCCATGGCATTCAGGCCACGTTCCAGCGTGCCAATTTCATCGCGCCCCATTGGCGTCAGGCGTGAGCTTAATTTACCAATCTGGATTTTATTGACGAACTGGGCCGCCGTAATCAGGCGTTTAAGGACAGTGTGCTGGGTAAACAGGAAAATCAGCACCGATGTCAGCAAAATACACATTGCCGATCCGACCAACAGGACCGATTGCATCTGACGTTGGCTTTCTTCAAGACCTTTGGTCGAGACCTTGAGATAGACATACATGAAAGGTTGACTGGCATTCAGACTGAATAGCGGGGTGATGGAGACCATGCTGTGGTCGCCATTGTCATTGGTTGTGAATAGCACCTGATCTGTCAGGTTCGAACGCAATTCATCTTGGGGAAAGTCGGGCATGACATTGATTGAACTTCCGACCAGCAGCGGATCAATCGCATGATAAATCGTACCGTCAAAGCCAATGGCCATAGCTTGCTGCAGGTGTCTTCCCAGCAAGCGTTCCATTTGTGCGGCATCACTCAGGATGGAGACTTTAAGCTGTTCGTCCTGAATAAGACGTCCGGGGGCGCTGATTTGTTCGGCAATACGGCGGTCAATCTCTGCACCAAAATACTGCACATAATAGCCGCCAAACAGGCCAAGCAGGATGGTTTCCACGATCACAATCGCCAATGCGATCTTGAAAACCAGACTGCCAATCATCCGGTCCAACAGCTTCTTCACGCGTATCTGTCTCCCCTGACAGCAACTTAATTCAGTGCACCGGGTTACTTCTGCTCAATATAGTATTGGCTTGGGTTTGTCGGTGCCGGTGTCGCATAACTCCATGCTGCCGGAATAACTTTGGGAACGTTGTGGAAGTCTTTGGCAACCACGCCTTTCCTGTTCGGCGGCAAAGCAATTCCCATAACGTAGAACTGATCTGCACTGATGTCGAGAATATCGCGCATCAGTTGAGTTTGTTTTTCAGCATTCGCTGTCTCTTTAAGGCTGTTATAGAGCGAAAGCTGCTTTTGAACTGCCGCAGGCGGGATAATTGCGTCGGGGCTATCAGGGTTGACATGCCAGTTGGCCCATCCGGTTGCGAACCAAGATGAATCAGCTGACATTGGCAAATAGTTGATTGGGATAACCATCGCGTCCAATCCACCATCGCCGCCCCATGCGCTGGCATTATGATCATTCTTTTCGCGCAGGGAAACGAATGTGTTGCGCTGCAGGTTGCGGGCCTTCACATCAATGCCAAGGTCGCGCCAGTATGCGATGACGGCATCAAGGATCACGAACCTGTCGGCACCTTCGGTATCAATTGTAAAGGACAGACGTTCTCCATCCGGACGGAGCAGGAAACCTTTGTCGTCTTTTCTGGTCAGACCGGCTTTTGACAAATAATCCAACGCCAGTTCCGCATCGAAATGGATAAACTGCCGTGCAAGAACCGTATGATAAAGCGGGCTTTCGGGCCGCGGAGCCGCTTGGTTTGGCAAGGCGCCGGGGATAAAGCGGGAAATAATCATGTCGCGGTCGATGGCATGCGAAAGTGCGATACGGAAATTCTTATTCTGGAAAATATCGCGCAACACAGGGTCCTTGTCGTTGAGGTTTAGGGACAAGGTCAGTGTGTTCATGTCGCTTTCGACTAGCGTGAAGGATTGTAGGTTATCATTGGCGGCAAGGACTTCGTCGGCGCGCGTGCTGACATGGCGTTCCTGCATATTAACCTTGCCGGCAATGGCCGCATCCCCGGCGGCACTTCGTGACGGGACAAGGGCAAAAGATACTTCGTCAATATAAGGAAGCTGGCGCCCAGTCGGATCAATTTTCCAATAATACGGATTACGCTTGGCAATCAGCGGATCATCTTCGCCGTAGGTTCCGGTCAGAACCCATGCATTAAGTGTCGGAACTTCCGGATTGTGCCAACGCGAAGGATCGTCAATCGTACCGGGATTGCCAAACACCTCGACAAAGCGTTCTTTCCATCCGGCAAAGCCAAGATCGCGGGCTTCTTTGTCGGCATTCGGATTAAACTTTGGCAAAAGGGGCTTAAGGAAATGTGCAGGGTAGCTCACCGGTTCAACGCCTTCGGGGCGTGCCAAGGCGGTCGGGAACAGCCCATAAGGTGTGCTGAAACGAAAGGCGACGGTGGTTGCGTCAACCTGATCAATCTGTACGGCATTGCCCCCCGCCGTTAGCCATTCGGGTACGGCATCAGCGAATGCCGGATTGCTCAGGATGTTTTGATACCAGAAGACAATGTCATCAACACTGAATGGCGCACCATCAGACCACCGCATGCCCGGCCGTAGACGGAAGAAAAATTCCGTCGCATCGCTGCTTGGTTGAAAGGACAGTGCGACATTGGGAATTGTGGACGTCCATTGCGGTGTCCAGCGCAGCAGCGGTTCGTAGCCAATGTTGCGGATCAGCAATGCATGGTCGCGTTGGTTGCGCTGGGCCATTTTCCATGTGCCACCATAAACGCCAATTTTATCATTGGGGGTAACGATCATTGGTGTGGTTGGCAGGCGATCTTTGACCGGCGGCAAATTACCCGCGGCAACCTCTTTGGCAAGAATAGGGGCTTCGCCAAATTCAACAGCATGCAGTTTTGGGCTGTTCACCAACATGGTGCCCATTACGGCAATCATAATGTATTTAAACTGTTTCAAAGATTCCTGTGCCCCCGTCGCGGTAGTCGCCTCTGACCTAAGGTATCGGTGAAGCTATTCAAAGGTGGTGAATACCTTGAGTGGCTATGAAGGTAAATAGACCTGTTCCCATGATAAACCCCAAAGTGTGTTGCTGTGGCGTCTGGGCTTTTAATTTATGTACATAAATTAAGTGTTCTATGTGTCTTTTCACAAGAACATAAGCAGGAATTTTCGCCGTAAAATGGGCGATAATGCCGCAGAATTGAAAGGTTCTTGTGCAGTTCCGAAAGCATTTTGATCTGTGTCATAAACAATATATCGGTCTGCAGTATTCGTTGTTCAATGCCTTTCGAATTCGAACGTAATACTAAAGTTCAATGCTGTCTAATATATAGACAATGACGCGAAAATGCAGAATTTTGGGCGCAACAGCGTTAATTTTCTGACGAGTCGTCCTATATGATAGGTACGACATTCAAGCGTAATGAAAGACGGACGTGTGGCGCAATCTGATGATGAAACAAAGCAAGCTTTGGAAGCGTCTTTCATGGACGGTCCGAAGCCAAGTGCACCGATCCCACGATATGAACCGGGATCGGATGCGGGGTTGCGTGATCGTTTGAGTGGATCCTCCTCCGCAACATCAATGATTCCCGTCAGCGATGATCCAGACGGGTTTAGCGTCGCAGGAGTCGAAGGGATGATTGACCGCAAGAAGGCAAATGTTGCTGCCAAGGTGGTCGAAACGGATCCCGATCAGGCGTTGCGCGTCATCCGTAATTGGTTGCTGCAAGGCTGATCCGTCCAACCTGTGGATCAGCTTATTCTTGCGTATCTATGAATCTCATTATTTCACTGCAAAGTATCCAATACACTTTTTGCGATAATTTCTTGGCATTACGGGATTTTTTGTCATGCTGATCGCTCAATGAGGCATTTGGGAAGGCTTATGCGGTTATGATTGATTTTACCAAGCTGATTGCAGACCAGTTCTGCGTGTTTGATCCTGACTATGTTGCGCAACAAGAAGCCTTCGCCAACAAACTTGCCCCCCTTCAGGAAAAGCTGATCGAGGCGCAAAAAACCGGGAACAGCATGGCCGCATCCGATCAGCAGATGATCGAATGTAAATGGCTTTTGCTTTACACCGCTGACTGGAAAACCCTGTCAGGGAAACTTGATGCGTTTGCCAAGTCATTGGAAAATACCGATCAGGATTGGGCCGAAAAACAGGTGCCAAGCGACGGGTCGTGGGGGCCTTGCTATGACCAGTGGTTCCTGAAAGTTGATGCCATGATTGATGCGGTCAATACCTTGGCAGATGCGGGGCAAGCACCAGATTATCCGTTCTTGTTCATGGCGCCGATCGCAACGCCTGAAAAAATGATTGCTTGGTTGGAAAGTCAGAAAACGTCTTCGATCTTTACCGATGGTCTGGATCGCCGTGATGCCTTGGGTGCAGTGACAGCAACGCTTTCGCAGATGTGCTTTAAAAGCGAAATTCGCGATTATTTTCAAAACTATGTAAAGGGCTTTGACCTGACCGAAGACTATATCAACGCCTATAAGACATGGCTTGATGATTGGCAGGATCCGCAAAGCGGGTATTGGGGCGGATGGTTTAATACGCAAGACCAGGGTGTCTTAAAAAGCAGTGATCTTAGCCTGACCTTCCACAATATTTCCTATCAGCATGGCAAGGTTGATTTGTGGACGGCGATCTTTGACACGACGCTTGCTATTCGTGACGAGGCCTACCCGTTTGGCTGGAAACACAATGACGATTTCAACAATCACAACAACTATGATGTGACCAAGATTTTCGATCTTGGTTGGTCAAGTGTCGATACGGATACGCAAAACGAAGCTGCATCAGATATCGGGTTGGTTTTGAACTGGTGTCTGACCAAATCAATGACGCAAGATGGCGGGTTCATCGATGACCCGACATTCTATAACTCGGTTGGGGCAGCCTATTATTACGGGGTCTCGTTCCTTGATCAGGCCGGGTATTTCGGAACCGACGTGCCGTTCTGGACCGACAAGCCGTTTGCCGATGGTCCGGCTCTTTGCTGTAAAATCCAGAAAAACATCAAGTCCGAAGGCCTTGATGACGACGAAGCCAAGGCTGCGCTTGAAAAACTTGTCGATGCCTGTGGAAATTGCACGTGAAACCGCAATTTAGGGAACTGAATTAGCTTTGGGGGTTGGCGAAATACCCCCGGCACTCCCCATATGAAGGAAAGAAGAATAAAAACAGGTCATGAGGGTCCAGATGACAGATCGAAAAGACATTGATCTTGCTGGTTTGCGGGTGCGTCTTGAAGAACGACGTGCCGATATTTTGGCGCATTCAGAACATTCCGAAAATCACCGAAAGCCGGTTGAACTAGATCAACAGGCGGTCGGGCGGTTATCGCGCATGGATGCGCTTCAGAATCAGCAGATGCATCTGGAACAGGAACGCCGTCGGGCCGCCGAACTTTCCCGTATTGAGAAGACGCTTGCGCGTATGGAAAATGATGCATACGGGCATTGTCATAATTGCGGTGAAGCGATTGAAGCGAAACGGTTGGAATTTGATCCGACAACACCGCTTTGTGTCGAATGTGCCAATCATGTAAGCCACGGCTGATTTCTTTGCGTAGAATGAAAACACGCAGTGCCAACGATGGTCTGATGGATAAGCTTTGAACAAAGTCGGGAGAGGCCGTTTGCCGGTTTATGGGCAATATGATCGGATCAATTTAAGTGGCCTTGCCATCAGTCTGCTTCTGATTTGTGCAGCCGTTCTGTTTTCCGGCCCAGCGAGCGCGCAAGGATCGTGTGGACCGATATCGGCACCGCAAGCAATATTGGAATTTAATCACAAAGACCCTCAGTTGGACCGGCACCGGTCTGTTCGGTGGCTTAATTCCCGGGCGGGCGGCAGTCCGAGTTATCTTGTTGCGGGCCTGACCGAATATGAAATGCGGGCATCGTTTGATATGCGGTTTGAACCACGGCAAGTCGGGTTTGGCCGTTATTGTCTCGACCCGGTTCGGGTCAATCCCAAGGTCGATGTGGTCAAGCATCTGGTCTATATCGCATCGGAGCTTAACCGTGGGTCATGCGAATATAACGTGGTCTATGCCCATGAAGGCGAACACGTGAAAATCAATCAGGGGATGGAGGCCGATATTCGGGCTGCCCTTGATGATTTGATCGCGGATGTTGTGCGCAAGGTCGATGCCATGTTCCCGCTTGCGGCGGATAATGTACCCGGCGCAATGAAAAGACTTCTCTCAGAATATGGTCGGGATTTTAAACGACGCATACGTGATATTGATCGCAATCGACGTGAACAGCACAGGCAGATCGATACGCCAGCAGAATATGAAAAACTGTCATTGGCCTGCGGTCCGAACTCTGCGTTTCAGACAGTTTTACAGGCCGCCGCGCGTTAGGTGTGGGCTTCTCGATCACTGTAACTTGCGGCTAATTGCGGCTATAGGGCCTGACCCTAGGCGGTTGAATCAAGGGTAACCAAACCCTTTTCAATCGCATAACGGACAAGCCCGGCCGAGCTATCAATATCAAGTTTGCGTTTGATGTTGCGGCGGTGTGTTTCAACTGTCCGCACACTAATGTCGAGTTCGCGGGCAACATGCTTGTTGCTGGCACCTTTGGCCAAAAGGCGCAAGACGGTGCGT
Source organism: Thalassospira lucentensis (assembly GCF_050516545.1). Taxonomy (GTDB): domain Bacteria; phylum Pseudomonadota; class Alphaproteobacteria; order Rhodospirillales; family Thalassospiraceae; genus Thalassospira; species Thalassospira lucentensis_C. The sequence goes on from NZ_CP191544.1 coordinate 4,338,347, forward strand.
TCGCGTGTGGTCAAGGGCACGCCGTCACTGTTGCTACCTGCACCCGCACTGATGCGATCAAAGGTGGAGCTATAGGCTTCACCGCCATTGGCGATGGTTTCAATTGCCCGGACCATGTCGTTTGATGACACGTCTTTCAGGATAAAGCCCTTTGCCCCGGCCTGCTGTGCAGTGCGCAGATATTCCGGGTTTTCATGCATTGAAAGAATGACGACCTTGGTGCCCGGAAGGGTTTCACGGAACTTTTCGGCTGCTTCCAGCCCGTTCATGACAGGCATGGAGATATCCATCAGAACGATATCGGGATGCAATTCCCCGGCAAGAGACAGGGCTTCGACGCCATTGCTGGCTTCGCCAATGATGTTGATATGATCAAAGCATTCCAGTCGCGAACGGATGCCATCCATCACAAGGGCATGGTCATCACACAGCAAAATGCGCAAAGGACGGTCGGTGGAATAGATTTGATTGGCACTGTTCATTGGCTGAAACTTGTTCCTGTCGCGTGATTATGGATGCAAGGCCAGATTAACCGCTGATTGTCCGGCCGGGTAGCGCATTCTGGTTGGTTGCGGGAATAAATGCAGTGATTGCGGTGCCGTCATCGGGTTCTGAGCGCACAGCAAGCCCCCCGCCATGGAATTCCATACGCTCGCGCATGTTGCGCAAACCGATGCCCGCACGGGGGTCGCGGTTTCGGATGTAGCGGTTGGTTTCAAACCCGACCCCGTTATCGGTGATGCGCATCACAACACTTTGGCCTTCGCGTTTGATGCTTATTTTGATCACGGTTGCATCGGCGTGGCGTTCAATATTGGTAAGCGTCTCCTGCAAGACACGGTAAAGCGTGGTTTTTTTGGCAATATCAAGCTGGTTGTCAATCGAATCGCATTTGACGTCGATCCGGATGCTCGAACGGTCTTGCAGTTCGGCACACATGCTCTCAATAGCGGGTTTTAGACCAAGATCATCCAAAACGGCCGGGCGTAGGTCACGCGATATACGTCGGACTTCATGAATGGCGTCCTGTAGCCGTTTGGCCGCCTTGTCCATCGGTTCAACCGCATTTTCGCGCTTTTGCCCGATCCGCGCGATGGCTGTTTCAACCGAATATTTGACCGATACCAATATTTGGCTAATACCATCATGGAGTTCCCGCGAGACCCGCAAACGTTCCTGTTCCTGCACATCGACCACGCGGTGGGTCAGTTCTTTTAGCTTGGAATCGGCAAGTTTACGTTCAGACAGGGTAACGACCGTGCCCGATATCCCGACCAGCAGCACGGCAAGGATGGTGACCCCGATGATCGAAATCGTCGTTTCGCGGATATGAGTGGAAACCTCGGCCTCGATTTCTGCGACCTGTTCGGAAATATCGTCGATATAAATCCCGGTGCCGATCATCCAGCCCCATTTATCGAGCATCAGGGAATAAGTGATCTTTTCAGTGGGTTCGCCTGTGGATGGTTTTTCCCAAACATGGCGCATGAAGTCGCCACCCTTTTCGGCGTTAAAGATCAGTCCCTGAATGACCGTGTTGCCATTAAGGTCGCGCAAATTCCAATAGGTTCGGCCCAAACGCCATGGTTGGGGCGGATCAACAAGGGCGGTGCCGTCACGGTCATAAATGAAGAAATACCCATCTTCACCATAAGACAGGTCTTCGATGATGGATTTGACCCGTTCCTTGGAAACCGCATCCAGCGGGCTTGCGACCGAATAGATGTGATCAATCGATGCCATCGCCAGTTCGAGATAGCTTTTGAGCTCTTCTTTCCGCGCTTCAAGGATATTGCGCTCGAACGTTCTGATCTCGGCCTCGGCCAATCGTTCGGCCTGCGCAAAGACCAGCCAGGAGATCGCTGAGGCAGCAAGAACCAGTGGCAGGATGGAAAGCAGTAGGAACTTTAGTCGAAGATTAAGCTGCGGCATGGGCATGACCGTTTTGGATTTGGGAGTTTCCTTGGGTGGACAATAGCATGTCTGTCGTAAAAGTCGCCGAAAGAACACGGCTGTGCCAGCACACGGATCGATCATTTATCTGGTCGATTTTCCGCATGGTGAAAAGCAACTGGCCCTGTATTTTTTAAATTGGTATTACCAATTAACGATATCATGCTTTGACAGGGAGAGGGCAATGCGCATATACCAGAACCGACGCCTGCCCACCGGGCGCCAAAAGCTCTGGATGCATTGCACAAGATCTCATCGTGCAGGCATCCTGTTCCGCCACACAAGGTATGGCGTTGCAGGCATCCCGCACCGCAACGCAATTCAGGACCTTATCGTGGCGTTTCACTTGGTTTTGGCAGGCGCGCACAGGCACGTTCCTGCCAGGAAAATGTGGTAGGAGCCCGGTGTCAATGACGCGTTCTGCACCTAAGCGTATCCGTAAACTTTTGGTCGCCAACCGTGGCGAAATCGCCATTCGTGTTATGCGAGCTGCCAACGAGCTTGGCATTCGTACTGTTGCGATTTTCTCGGACGAAGACCGTTTCGCCCTTCACCGTTTTAAAGCAGATGAAAGCTATACGGTGGGCAAGGGCAACAAACCCATTCGCGCCTATCTCGACATCGAAGACATCTTGCGCGTGGCACGTGATGCCGGTGCGGATGCGATCCATCCCGGATATGGTTTCCTGTCGGAAAATCCGGAATTTGCCGATGCCTGTGCCGAAGCCGGCATTCAGTTTGTCGGCCCTGATTCCGAAGTGATGCGAACCTTGGGCAACAAGGTTTCTGCACGTAATCTGGCAGAAACAGCAGATGTGCCGGTGATGCCCGCATCCGCAGCCCTTCCCGAAGATATGGCTGAGGTCGCCCGCATTGCCGAAGAAGTCGGCTATCCTCTGATGCTCAAAGCCAGCTGGGGTGGCGGTGGTCGCGGGATGCGCGTGATCGAAAACGGCAAAGACCTTGCCAATCAGGTCTTGGGTGCACGCCGCGAAGCCGAGGCCGCGTTTGGCAATGGCGAGGTTTACTTTGAAAAGCTGATCCGCCGTGCACGCCACGTTGAAGTGCAGCTTTTGGGCGATACCCACGGAACGCTTGTGCATCTTTATGAGCGTGACTGTTCTGTGCAGCGCCGCAATCAAAAGGTCGTTGAACGCGCACCAGCGCCGTATCTTAATGACGAACAGCGCAAAGAAATCTGTGACGCGGCAATCCGACTTGGCAAGGCTGCCAATTATGTGAATGCCGGTACAGTCGAATTCCTGATGGATGTCGATACATCCAAATTCTATTTCATTGAAGTAAACCCGCGTATTCAGGTTGAACATACGGTAACCGAATGTGTGACCGGCTTCGATCTGGTCAAGGCGCAAATCCTGATTGCCCAAGGTGGTCGGATTGGCTTCCCGTCCGAAACTGGCATTCCCTGGCAGGACAAGATCAAGCTGCGCGACCACGCGCTTCAGTGTCGTATCACCACCGAAAACCCTGAAAACAGCTTTGTCCCCGATTACGGGATCATCAAGGTCTATCGTGGGGCCAACGGGTTTGGTATTCGCCTTGATGGTGGAACGGCCTATTCCGGGGCGGTAATTACCCCGTTCTATGACAGTATGCTGGAAAAGGTCACCGCATGGGGCAGTACCCCGCGCGAAGCGGTGGATCGTATGGACCGGGCTTTACGCGAGTTCCGTATTCGCGGTGTTGCGACCAATCTGGCCTTCCTTGAAAACCTGATCAATCATCCGAAATTCCGGGCTGGCGAATACACCACGCGGTTCATTGATGAAACGCCTGATCTGTTCAAGTTTGTCCGTCGTCGGGACCGTGCAACACGCTTGCTGCGCTTCATCGGTGAAGTTGCGGTCAATGGCAACCCGGAAGTCGAAGGCCGGGTTGTGCCAACCAATCTGCATGATCCGGTCATGCCAAAATCCATTGATCTTGGCGAAATCCGTCCAGGGACCAAGCAGAAGCTTGATCAGTTGGGGCCGGAAGGTTTTTCACGCTGGATGAAGGATCAGGAACGTGTCCTGATGACCGATACCACCATGCGGGATGCCCATCAGTCCTTGCTGGCAACGCGCATGCGGACTTATGACATGCTCGAAATTGCGCCGTATTATGCGCATGGCTTGCCGGAACTGTTTTCGCTGGAATGCTGGGGCGGGGCGACGTTTGACGTTGCCATGCGGTTCTTGAAGGAAGATCCGTGGGACCGTCTGGTCAAGCTGCGTGAACGGGTGCCCAATATCCTCACACAAATGCTTTTGCGGGCTTCGAACGCGGTTGGCTATACGAACTATCCCGACAATGCTGTGGATTATTTCGTCAAGCAAGCAGCCGACCACGGCATGGATGTGTTCCGCGTGTTTGATAGTCTCAACTGGGTTGATAACATGAAGGTCGCGATGGAATCGGTTTTGAAAACCGACAAACTGTGCGAAGCGACCATTTGTTATACCGGCGATATCTACGACACCAAACGCCCGAAATATAACCTTGATTACTATGTGAACATGGCGCGTGAGCTGGAAAAGTCCGGTGCACATATTCTCGGTCTTAAGGATATGGCGGGTGTGCTGCGCCCGGCGGCGGCGACCGAATTGGTCAAGGCGCTTAAGGATACGGTCAATATTCCGATCCACTTCCATACCCATGACACCAGCGGTATTTCGGCAGCGACCGTGATTGCCGCGATTGATGCCGGTGTCGATGCAGTCGATGCGGCCATGGATTCAATGTCGGGTCTGACGTCACAGCCAAACCTTGGCTCAATTGCCAATAACTATATCGGTCAGCCACGTGATCCGGGCCTGAATACCGAGGCGCTTAAGGAAGTCTCGACCTATTGGGAGCAGATACGTCGGTATTATGCCGGGTTTGAAAGCGATATTCGCAGCGGAACGTCGGATGTTTACGTTCATGAAATGCCCGGTGGCCAATATACCAATCTTCGCCAACAGGCACGTGCATTGGGGATCGAAGATCGCTGGCCGGAAGTGTCCAAGGCCTATGCCGCAGTCAATAAGATGTTTGGTGATGTCGTCAAGGTGACGCCAAGTTCCAAAGTTGTGGGCGATATGGCCTTGATGATGGTGACGTCCGGTTTGTCTGAGGAAGACGTTCTTGATCCTAAAAAGGACATTGCCTTCCCTGATAGCGTCATTTCGTTCTTCCGTGGTGAAATCGGTCAGCCGGTGGGTGGTTTCCCGCCAGCCTTGCAGCGCAAGGTTCTTAAAGGTGCCGAAGCCCTGACAGATCGTCCGGGCAAGTCATTGCCGCCGATTGATTTTGAAGCCACCCGTAAGGAAATCGAGAAGAAAACCCATCGCAATACCAGCGATGCCGAGGTTGCATCTTATGTCATGTATCCCAAGGTGTTTCTCGACTATGCCGAACATCGTAGCCACAACGCCGATGTCTCTGTTTTACCGACCCCGGTCTTTTTCTATGGGATGAACCAGAACGAGGAAATCTCGGTTGATCTGGAAAAAGGCAAAACGTTGGTGATCCGCTATTTGGCGACGTCGGAATTCGGCGATGAAGAAGGCAATCGAACAGTATTCTTCGAGCTGAATGGTCAACCCCGTACGGTTAAGGTCGCTGATAAGACACTTGCCGGTACGGGTAAGGTCAAGCCGAAGGCCGAAGACGGAAACAAACTTCATATCGCAGCACCAATGCCCGGTCTTGTGGTTGAAGTGCATGTCGCCGAAGGCCAGAAGGTCAAAGCCGGGGATGTGATGTGTTCGCTTGAAGCAATGAAAATGGAAACCGCAGTTCATGCGGAGAAAGATGGGACCGTGGCGAAAATCCACGCGCCCGCCGGTACACAAGTCGACAGCAAGGATTTGCTGGTCGAATTAACGGAGTAACCACCATGCTTAGGATGCCTGAGCCTGATCAAAATACCCTTGCACGTCGTAAGGACATCATCGCTGCCATGAGGGAAATCATTCCGGCGGTTGGTGGCGTGATTGTCGATGATGATCAGCTCAGGCCCTATGAATGCGATGGCTTGATGGCGTATCGTCAACTGCCAATGATTGTGGTCCTGCCCGAAAATACCGAGCAGGTCGCAGCCATCCTGAAATATTGTCATACAAATAAAGTGCGCGTCGTGCCGCGCGGTGCAGGGACCGGGCTTTCGGGCGGGGCTTTGCCGATGGCCGATGCGATTACCATTAGTATGATGAAATTCAATCGTGTGCTTGAAATAGATTGGGACAACCGGGCTGCTGTGGTGCAGCCCGGTGTCACCAACCTTGGCATCACGCGCGCGGTCGAACATGAAGGTTTCTATTACGCACCCGATCCATCCAGCCAGATTGCCTGTTCCATCGGTGGCAACATTGCCGAAAATTCCGGTGGTGTGCATTCGCTTAAATACGGTCTTACGACCAATAATGTGCTTGGCGTTGAAATGGTCACGATCGAAGGCGAAATCCTTCGCATCGGGGGCAAGGGACTTGATCAAACAGGGTATGACCTGTTGGGAATTATCACCGGTTCCGAAGGCCTGTTGGGCATTGTGACCGAGGTGACGGTCCGCATTTTGCGTAAACCCGAAACGGCGCGTGCACTTCTTCTTGGGTTTAATTCATCGGAAGAAGGCGGCAAATGCGTTGCCGCGATTATTGCGGCCGGGATCATTCCAGGTGGACTTGAAATGATGGACGCCCCGGCAATCAAGGCGACCGAAGATTTTGTCCATGCCGGATATCCGCTGGATGTAGAAGCCTTGCTTTTGGTCGAACTTGACGGCCCACAGGTCGAGGTCGACTACCTGATCGAACGGGTTGGTAAAATTGCCAAGGATTACGGTGCGGTTTATTCGCGCATTTCTGAGACTGAAGAAGAGCGCCTGCTGTTTTGGTCCGGGCGTAAAAATGCCTTCCCGGCGATTGGTCGAATTTCTCCTGACTATATGTGTATGGACGGGACCATCCCGCGTGTCCGTCTGGCCGAAGTCTTGGCCGGGATGCAGGAGCTGTCCAAGCGTCACGGGCTTGGTGTGGCCAATGTCTTCCATGCAGGTGATGGCAATTTGCATCCGCTGATCATGTTTGATGCCAATAAAGCCGGTGATCTGGAAAAGGCCGAAGAATTTGGCGCCGATATCTTAAAGCTGTGTGTCGGCGTTGGCGGCGTTTTGTCAGGTGAACATGGCATCGGCGTTGAAAAGCGCGACCTGATGGGTGAGATGTTCACATCTGATGACATGAAGCATCAGGAACGCATCAAAATCGCCTTTGACGAGGATCAGTTGCTTAATCCCGGCAAGGTTTTCCCGACATTGCATGGCTGTGGCGAACTGAAAACCCTGCATGCTAGGGCGGTTGCTGACAAGTTCCCGGATATCCCGCGTTTCTAAAACGAATTCATTCGGGCGAATGCCCCGATTACAAAGAATTGACGATAAAAACAAAGCCTGCTGAACGGTTCCCGCAAAACCGGTCAAGCACGGTTCAGGAGAGGAAAGAACCCACCATGGCGGACATTTTAAGTCCATCGACGCCAGAACAGCTGCGCGAAGCAGTTGGCTGGGCCCTTGGGTCCAAGACCCCGTTGGAAGTCATCGGATCAGGCACCAAGCGTGCCTTTGGACATGCCGTGAAAACCAATGCTGTTCTCGATTGCTCGAAATTGTCGGGTATCTTGTTTTATGAACCCGAAGAATTGGTGATTTCTGCCCGTGCGGGCACGCCACTTGCCGATATTAAGGCTGCGTTGGCAGAAAAAAATCAGCAATTTCACTTTGAGCCGGGAAATTTTCCGGGGCTTCTGAGCGAGAACGCTGTTTCTGATGCCGGGACGATTGGCGGGTTGGTGGCCTGTAATCTTGCCGGGCCACGCCGGATCAAGGTCGGGGCGGCACGGGATCATTTGCTGGGGTTTGAAGCCGTTTCAGGCCGGGCAGAAGATTTCAAGTCCGGTGGCCGGGTGATGAAGAATGTCACCGGGTTTGATTTATCAAAACTGATGTCGGGATCCTTTGGCACATTGGGCGTGATGCATACCGTGACCCTTAAAGTCATGCCCTGTGATGAAACATCAGCAACCGTTATTGCCACCTGCAATGATCCGCAATCAGCGTGCAAGGCAATGACCCTTGCCATGCGCAGTGAAAACGAAGTGTCGGCTGCTGCATGGATTTCACCAAGTGATGTCACTGCACTGGATATCCCGATGGCATCGGAACTTGGCAGCGGTTTGGTGGTTTTGCGTGTCGAAGGCCCGAAACCATCCGTCGCATGGCGGGCAGAGGCGCTGTGCAAAGCGCTAGGACCATTTGGGGAAACTCATGAACTTTCCCATGCCTACAGCCAACGTCTTTGGCAATTTGTTGCCGATGTTAAACCGTTTGCCGGATCGGCCGAAAAGGCCGGGCTGCTATGGCGGGTGTCGGTTCCACCAGCGATTGGTGGCGATGTTTGTGTCAGTCTTTTGGACGCAACCGGTGGCCGGGTGATGATGGACTGGGCCGGGGGATTGATCTGGTTGCAGATTTCTGGGTCAGACGCGATGGCCGGAGCAGTCCGGGAAATCGCCCGCAATGCTGGCGGTCAGGCTGATTTGGTGCGTGCCTCGGAAATCGCGCGCGAAACAGTATCGGCGTTTCACGCCGAAAGTCAGGCACTGGCCAAGATCAGTGCCAAGATAAGAAGTAATTTCGATCCCGAGGGTATCCTTAATCCCGGACGGTTGATGCCAAGTAACCTGATCGGGGAGGACGCATAATGCAGACGAACTTTAGTCCAGCCCAACTTGAAAACCCGGTCATTGCCGAAAGCGAACAGATCCTGCGCAAATGCGTGCATTGCGGGTTTTGTACCGCGACCTGCCCGACATTTGTGACGCTGGGCGATGAACTTGATAGTCCGCGCGGGCGCATTTATCTGATCAAGGATATGCTCGAAAATGACAAACCGGCAACCGATCGGGTGGTCAAACATCTTGATCGCTGCCTGTCTTGTTTGTCCTGCACAAGTACCTGTCCGTCGGGTGTCGATTACATGCATCTGATCGATAATGCGCGCGCCCATATCGAAGAAAATTATGAACGTCCTTTGGGTGATCGGCTTCTGCGCAAGTTATTGGCATTGGTCGTCCCCAATCCGACGCTGTTTCGTCTGTCTCTGATCGGGGCGAAGTTTGCAGCCCCATTTGCCCGCTTTATGCCCGGACGCCTCAAAGGCATGGTTAAGATGGGGGCGCGTTCGATGCCACCGCCCAGTTGGGTCGATAAGCCACAGGTCATTCCCGCAGTTGGCATGCGCAAAGGTCGGGTCGCGATCCTGACCGGCTGCGCCCAGCAGGTGCTTGAAACCGAGATCAACGAATCGACGGTTCGTCTATTAACCCGGCTTGGCATCGAGATCGTTGTTGCCAAGGGCGCAGGGTGTTGCGGGTCCCTTGTTCATCACATGGGCAAGGAAGAACAATCGCATCATCAGGCCAAGGGCAACATTGATGCATGGTCTGCTGAATTGGCTGGTGAGGGGCTTGATGCCATTGTGATTACGGCATCTGGCTGCGGCACCACGGTCAAGGATTATGGTCATATGCTGCGTAATGATCCGGCCTATGCCGATAAGGCCGCCACGGTTTCAGCCTTGGCCAAGGATATTACGGAATATCTTGCCGGTCTTGATGTGGGGGCGGATGTGTTTGCCGGTGCGCAACACGGGAATCCCCGGGTTGCCTATCATTCTGCATGTTCGATGCAGCATGGTCAGAAGATCACCCGCCCGCCGCGTGATCTGTTGAAACAGGCCGGTTATGAGGTTGTCGAGATTGCCGAAGGGCATCTGTGTTGTGGATCGGCCGGGGTTTATAACCTGTTACAGCCGGAAATCGCAGGGCAGCTTCAGGAACGCAAGCGCGGCAATATCCGTGCAACCCAGCCTGATCTGGTCGCGACCGGGAATATCGGCTGCATGATACAGATCGAAACCGATGACCTTAAGGTTATCCATACGGTTCAGTTGCTTGATTGGGCGGCAGGCGGGCCGATCCCATCCAAGCTACAGGGCAAGATGGATGAAGCTGCGTTAGCGGGCTAATCAGCGGCGACAAAGCTTATAAAGATCAAAACAAAAGACGGCAGGGATCAACCTCTGCCGTCTTTTTTGATTGCGGACTGTAATCAGCCGGTCAGCACCGGATGTGTTCGGTGCGTCCATGCCCAGAATGGTCCGTTAATTAGTTTTGTTCTTTGCCAAGCAGGCTTTGTGCGATGCCTTCGGCGGCCGACCCTTCGCTGCTGTCTTCGGCGTAGGCTGCGGTTTTGTCACGAATCCATTTGATGGCTTCGGCGTCGTCAATTTCGACTTTTTGCGCGACAAGAGACAGGATCGCTTCAATCGCAAGAACGTGCGAAGCCACATTGTTTACAGCGACATGCAGATCATCGATATGCCGCGATGCTGCTTCAGACATTTCACCGAGTTCACCAGACAGTTTCTGGATCAGTTCCTGAATCTCGTCGAGTGAGGCATTGCTCATGTCGTTCTCCTTATATGGTTAGCAACACTTAGTACGTGCAGCCCGATTGTTTTTCCTTGAGGTAACAGTTGCTTGGAATCGTGGGCATGTAAAGAAAATGCTCGGATGTGTCCTGTTTGGGGGCGTTTGGTTCCGATCAAGTTCAATCGGTTAGGGGATTGTGACAGTTATTGTTACAGCCAAAGGTGACCTTATGCGTATTTTCAAAAAAATGCTGCCGAAATGGATATGAAGTAGGAACATCAGATGGTATGTAATTTATTGATATAGTTAGTAAATTGTCGTTATTTTTACTGCCCTGATACGTTGTCACATAACGTTAACAAAACTGACGCAATACCGTAAGCACCCAGCGGTAGAGTCCGGCTCGCAGATCGTTGCACCGTTCCAAACCGGAACTACCATTGGGGAATATACCATGAAGAAGACTCTTGCTGTTGCGGCGCTGATGAGCGTTGCCTTTGCTGGCGCTGCCCAGGCACGTGACCAGATTCGTATCGTTGGTTCGTCCACCGTGTTTCCATTCGCAACTGCTGTTGCAGAAGAATTCGGTAAGACCACTTCGTTCAAGACGCCGGTTATCGAATCGACTGGTTCTGGCGGTGGCTTGAAGCTGTTCTGTGCCGGTGTTGGCGAACAGCACCCGGACATCACCAATGCTTCGCGTCGCATCAAGAAGTCCGAAGTTGAAACTTGCGCCAAAAACGGTGTTGCTGAAGTTACCGAAGTCAAAGTTGGTTATGATGGTATCGTTCTGTCAAACTCCAACGAAGCACCGGTAATTGACCTGACCAAAGAGCAGATCTTCCTTGCTCTGGCCAAAATCGTTCCTTCGAAAGATGGTAAATCGCTGGTAGACAACTTCTACAGCACTTGGTCAGAAATTGATCCGAGCCTGCCGGACGTTAAAATCGAAGTTCTCGGCCCGCCGCCGACCTCTGGTACCCGTGATGCCTTCACCGAGCTGGTACTTGAAGAAGCTTGCGAAAGCTTCCCGGTCATTGCCGATCTTGAAAAATCCGACAAAGACAAATTCAAAGCTGTTTGCGCTGGTGTACGTGAAGACGGTGGCTATGTTGAAGCCGGCGAAAACGACAACCTGATCGTTCAGAAACTTGAAGCCAACCATGATGCACTTGGCATCTTTGGTTTCTCCTTCCTCGACCAGAATGGCGACAAGCTGCAGGGTTCCCATATTTCTGGTGTTGCTCCGACCTTCGAAGCAATCTCTGACGGTTCTTACCCGGTATCGCGTTCGCTTTACTTCTACGTAAAGAACGTACACGTTGGTACGATCCCTGGTATCCAGGAATATTTGGCTGAATTCACCGCTGACAAAGCTTGGGGTGATGAAGGCTACCTTGCTGACCGTGGCCTCATCCCGATGGGCGCTGCTGAGCGTGAAGCAGTTCGCAATGCTGCTGCAAACCTTGCTCCGCTGAGCATGTAACGTGATATTTCAACCGATGGCAGCAATAGCTGCCATCGGTTTCTTTGTTTCTTGGCTTGATTAATTTATTATCTTTGTCCTATTGGCCTATCATCTGATCCCTACAGGCTCACCTGGCAAACGGATTTAACGTAATGTCCCTGTCTTTCCTGTTGCTCGCGGTTGCTGCACTTTGTGCACTGTCCTTCTATTTTGGACGCCGGCGGGCTGTGGCCCTTTCGGGTGGTCGGTATAGTAACCTTCACTCTCTTCCTGCTCATTACGGGACATATGTTGCCCTGTGGTGCGGCATTCCGGCATTGTTGCTGTTACTTGTTTGGTACGCGTTCCAGGGGTCGATCATCGAAGCGATGATCATTTCGGATCTGCCCGACGAGGTTACCAGTAATTCAGGCCTGCTTTCTCTGGCCTTGAACAGCATTTCCCAGATTGCAGCAGGCGGCGGCGAACATCTTTCGGTTTCTCCGGAAATTGTTGATGCTGGACGCCGTTTAGCCAATTTGCAGACCGTTGCAAACGCGGCACTGGTTGTGGTCATGCTCAGTGTGGCGGTTGCCGGTATTGGCCTTTCCTATCGTCGGATCGATCCGGAAATGAGGGCCCGTAACAATGTTGAGCGGATTTCACGCTGGATCATGATTGCCTGCTCGGCGATTGCGATCCTTTCGACCGTTGGTATTGTTTTCTCGCTTTTGTTTGAAGCGCTGCACTTCTTTAGCAAGATCAGCCCGCTTGAATTCCTGTTTGGTCTGGAATGGAGCCCGCAAACGGCGATCCGTGCCGATCAGGTCGCATCCGAAGGTGCCTTTGGGGCCATTCCGCTATTTGTCGGTACGTTGCTGATCACGCTTATTGCGATGTGTGTTGCGGTGCCGATCGGTTTGTTCTCAGCCATTTACATGGGCGAATATGCATCGCCGAAATTCCGCGCAATCGCAAAGCCGGCTCTTGAAATTCTGGCGGGTGTTCCAACGGTAGTTTACGGCTTCTTTGCCGCGCTGACTGTTGCGCCGTTCTTGCGCGATAATGGTGCCATCCTTGGTCTTGATGTCAGTTCGGAAAGTGCTTTGGCTGCTGGGCTTGTCATGGGTGTCATGATCATTCCTTTCGTATCGTCGCTTTCCGATGATGTGATGTCCCAAGTGCCGCAGTCGTTGCGAGATGGATCTTATGGTTTGGGGGCAACCAAATCAGAAACAATTCGTCAGGTCATTGTCCCGGCGGCATTGCCGGGCATTGTTGGTGCTGTTTTGTTGGCTGTGTCGCGGGCAATTGGTGAAACCATGATCGTTGTCATGGCCGCAGGCCTTGCTGCGAATATGACGGTTAACCCGCTTCAGGCGGTGACCACCGTGACGGTTCAGATCGTGACCCTTCTGGTCGGTGATCAGGAATTTGACAGTGCTAAAACCCTCTCGGCCTTTGCGTTGGGGCTGGTTCTTTTCCTTGTCACCTTGGGCCTGAACGTATTTGCCCTTAAGGTAGTTCAGAAGTATCGCGAGAAATATGACTGATATGGCATCTCTTATGGAAGACAGAGCCGCGGCAAAGGTGATCTCGGATAAAATGCAAAAGCCGGTTGACTGGGATAATCCGAAAATCGCGCGTAACATCAAAAAACGTTACGCAGCCGAGCGACGGTTCAAGATGTATGGCCTTAGCGCAATTTGCTTGGCGCTTTTGGTTTTGTGTGTGCTTGCGGGGTCGATTGGATCAAAGGGCTATACCGCCTTTTTCCAAACCCATGTTCAGCTTGAAATCTATTTTGATCCGGCGGTGATTGACCCGGATGGGACCGGCGATCCAGAGGTGATTGGCCGTGCGAATTTTGATGGCTTGGTCAAAGGGGCCTTGCAAGATAAATTCCCGGACGTTACCGCTCGGCGTGACAAGCGTAACCTGTATGGCATTGTTTCAGGCGGTGCCTCTTATGATCTTCGCGAACGGGTTATGAGTAATCCAAACCTGATCGGTCAGACGCGGAAGGTCTGGCTGATTTCCGGCGATGATTTCGACATGCTCAACAAAGGCTATATCGACGCCGACATTGAAGAAAGCAATCGTCGCCTGAACGATCAGGAAATCGGATGGTATGACACGCTGGTCGCCGAAGGGGCGGTGGAAAAGCATTTCCATTCTCGCTTCTTTACCAGTGGCGATTCCCGTGAACCGGAACTTGCCGGTATCTGGGGGGCTGCGGTCGGGTCGTTTTACACACTTATTGTGACCCTGAGCTTGTCTTTCCCGATCGGGGTTTTGGCCGCGGTTTATCTGGAAGAATTCGCACCAAGAAACCGTTTCACAACGGTTGTCGAGGTCAATATCAACAACCTCGCAGCGGTTCCGTCGATTGTGTTTGGTTTGCTGGGGCTTGAGGTTTACCTCAATGTTATGCATCTGCCGCGTTCCGCACCGGTCGTTGGTGGTTTGACCCTGGCACTGATGACCTTGCCGACAATCATCATTGCATCGCGTGCCGCGATCAAGGCGGTTCCGCCGTCGATCCGCCAGGCCGCCCTTGGTCTTGGGGCATCACCGGTTCAGACCGTGACCCATCATGTGTTGCCCTTGGCGATGCCGGGCATTCTGACCGGGACAATCATTGGTATGGCGCAGGCTCTTGGCGAAACGGCACCGCTTTTGATGATCGGCATGGTGGCCTTTATCGTGGATATTCCCGGTGGGGCACTTGATCCGGCAACGGTTCTGCCGGTTCAGATTTATCTGTGGGCAGACAGCCCGGAGCGTGCCTTTGTCGAGAAAACCTCGGCGGCGATTATGGTTTTGCTGGCTTTCCTGGTTCTGATGAACGGATTTGCCGTGTATCTGCGCAAGAAATTTGAACGGAAGTGGTAAAATGGCTGTTGTAACCCAAAGCGCAATGACGGCAGAGCCGTCGGTCGCAAGCCCGAAAATGACGGCACGTGACCTTAATCTTTTCTATAGCGACAATCAGGCGCTCTATGACGTCAATCTTGATATTGTTGAACGTCAGGTAACGGCACTGATTGGTCCGTCAGGTTGTGGAAAATCAACGTTCTTGCGGTGCATGAACCGTATGAATGACACCATTGACGGGGTAACCATCAAAGGTGAGGTAACTCTTGATGGCCGTGACATCTATGATAAGCGGATTGACGTTGTTCAATTGCGCGCACGTATTGGCATGGTGTTCCAGAAGCCAAATCCGTTTCCGAAAACCATCTATGACAACGTGGCTTATGGCCCGCGGATCCATGGTCTGGTGAATTCACGCGATGAGCTTGACGAAATCGTCATGACCTCGCTTGAGCGTGCCGGTCTTCTTAAAGAAGTGAAAGACCGCCTGCAGTCACCGGCAACCGGTCTTTCCGGTGGCCAGCAGCAGCGTCTTTGCATTGCACGCGCGGTCGCGGTTAGCCCGGAAGTCATTCTGATGGATGAGCCGTGCTCGGCTCTTGATCCGATTGCAACGGCAAAGGTCGAAGAGCTGATTGATGAATTGCGTTCGAACTACACGATTGTGATTGTGACGCACTCGATGCAGCAGGCTGCACGTGTGTCGCAGCGGACCGCATTCTTCCACCTTGGCAAGCTGGTCGAAGTTGGTGAAACAGATCAGATTTTCACCAACCCAAAAGACGAACGTACCAAGGGTTATATCACTGGCCGCTTCGGTTAAGCGCCCGCAGGAGAGCGAATAAATGGCTGACGACAAAACACATATCGTGAGTTCGTTCGACGAGGAATTGACCCGTCTGAACAACATTATCTCGCAGATGGGCGGGCTTGCAGAAAGTCAGCTGATTTCTGCGATCCGATCGATTGTAAAACGTGATTCCGAACTGGCTGAAAAAGTCATTCTGTCGGACCATCGGATTGATATTCTTGAACAGGAAGTGCAGGACTTTGTCGTGCGTTTTCTCGCCCTGCGTCAACCGATGGCAGATGACCTGCGCCATGTTGTGACCGCTCTTAAGCTGTCGAACGATCTTGAGCGTATTGGTGATCTGGCGAAAAACATCGCCAAACGGGCACAGGTTCTAAACCAGATCCCGCCGATTCGTCCGGTTCAGGTTATCCCGAATATGGGTAAGCTGGCCCAGGAAATCATCAAGGACGTTCTGGACGCCTATATCGAAGGCGATGCGGAAAAAGCTGAACGCGTCTGGGCACGCGATCAGGAAGTTGATGACATGTACAATTCGCTGTTCCGCGAATTGTTGACCTACATGATGGAAGATCCGCGCAATATCACCGCGTCGACCCACATGCTGTTCATCGCCAAGAATATCGAACGTATTGGCGATCACGCGACTAATATCGCCGAGACGATTTATTATCGGATCAAAGGCGAAGACCTGCCGGCAATTGATCGGCCAAAAAACGATGCAGCGAACTTTGCTGTTGTCGAACCAAATGAGTGACACTGGAGCATAGGAAGATGGACCCAACGGTTCTTATCGTCGAGGACGAAGCTGCAATCGTAACCATGTTGCGCTATAACCTCGAACGCGAGGGGATGCAGGTTGTCGAAGCCGGAGACGGTGACGAAGCGTTGAAAATTCTTGCTGAAACGCATGTCGACCTTGTCCTTTTGGA
The DNA here is from genome assembly GCF_050516545.1 of Thalassospira lucentensis. Taxonomy (GTDB): domain Bacteria; phylum Pseudomonadota; class Alphaproteobacteria; order Rhodospirillales; family Thalassospiraceae; genus Thalassospira; species Thalassospira lucentensis_C. The sequence continues at coordinate 4,354,842 of NZ_CP191544.1, forward strand.
CTGGATGTTGCCAGTCATGTCAGGGATCGAGGTCTGTCGCCAGATCCGCCGCAAACCAGAAAGCCGTGATCTTCCGGTTATTATGGTGACCGCACGCGGCGAAGAAGGCGATCGCATTCGTGGCCTTGATACCGGGGCAGACGATTATGTGACCAAGCCGTTTGCGATTGGAGAATTGCTTGCCCGTATTCGCGCGCTTTTGCGTCGATCCGGCCCTGCGCAACCACAGGGGCAGTTGATCTATTGCGATATCGAAATGGATCTTGCCGCGCACCGGGTCAGCCGAAATGGCAAGGCCATCCATCTTGGCCCGACGGAATTCCGTCTTTTGCGCTATTTCCTTGAGCATCCGGGACGCGTTTTCTCGCGCGAGCAGCTTTTGAATGCCGTGTGGGGACCGAATATCTATGTCGAAACCCGTACAGTTGACGTTCATATTCGTCGCCTGCGGAAGGCACTGAATGATGTCAAAGGCACGCGCGATATCATTCGTACCGTGCGTGCTGCGGGCTATGCGCTGGATTCAGAAACGGCTGCCTGATCTAAGTTTTGTGGTGGTGAGGTGAACTTGCCCCAGACGATTGATTTACTTACCAAAACCCCTGCTGCATCAGGCAGCGGGGGTTTTGCATTTCAAGCATATCTTTCAGTTGTCCTCTGGTGTGCTTGGCTTTGCGGCGCGGGGTTTCCTTGCGACAGGTTTCTTTGCCGCTGGTTTTTTGACAGCCGGTTTCTTTACAGCGGCCTTGCGCACGGCCGTCGTCCGCGTTGCTGTTTTTCGAACGGCGGTCTTCTTGTCAGGTGCTGCTGCTGCGGGCTTGGTGCTGTCGGGCAGTTCGATATCGGGCTTGGGGGCCTCTGTAACCAGCGGCACGGTTGGCTGCGTAACGGTATCTTGCGCTTTTCGGCGTTGGCTGCGCGGGGCCAGTTCATTCATCAATAGCATGTCTGCACGACGGAACTTGGCGATTTCGGCATCGATTTCTTCTTGCGGAACGTCGCAGGCCGACAGCACATGGTCAGACAGTCGCAATCCGGTTTCAAGCACTTCGGGGATCGCGGCATCGGCACCGCTGCGCGACAGCGGACCAATGTGGGTAATGTCCTGTGCACGGGCAAAGATTTTCAGATGTGGGTAATGTTGGCGCAACAGAGCAACGGTTTTTTCGGTTGCATGCGGGTTGCCCATGGCAACAACCGCAATTTTTGCTTCTTCAGTGCGGGCGGCCCGGAACGTTTCCGGACGTGATCCATCGGCAAAGAACACCGGAAGACCTTCTGCCCGCCCGCGCGAAACTTGCTGTGCATCGCTATCAAGGACGATAAAGGGAATTTTACGGGTCTTAAGCAACCGGGCCAGAACGCGGCCAACACGTCCGCTGCCAATTACCAGAACATGCTGGGTGATGCCTTCGGCCTCATCAGATATCGGACCAAGTTGGTCGTCATCTTTCGGGTTCAGCTTTTCTTCGATCTTATGGCCAAGTGTGATCAGGCTCGGGGTTAATGCCATGGACAGGGCAACCACCGGGATCAACATCGCAGCCAACTCAAACGGGATCGCTCCGTTTTGCGCGGCCAAGGCAAACATGACAAAGGCAAATTCACCCCCCGCCGCAAGGCTCAGCGCAACGCGAATGGCCGTGCCCTTTTCGAACTTCATCACCATGGCCAGAACAAACAAGACGCCCGTTTTGATTGCGATCAGCGCAATCAGCGACATCATGACAGTGCCAAATTGCGTATAAACCACGTTGGCATTGACCGACATGCCAACAGACATAAAGAACAGCGACAGGAAAACCCCGCGGAAAGGGGCAATGTCGGCTTCGATCTGATGGCGGAATTCGGTTTCGGCAAGCATCACACCGGCGATAAAGGCGCCAAGCGCCATTGAAAGGCCAGATATTTCGGTCAATGTGCTGGCGGCCAAAACGACAAACAATGTGCCGATGGCAAACAGATCGGGGTTCTTAAGCGATGCGATATAGCCAAACAGCCGTGGCAGCAAATAGCGCCCAATCAGCAACAGAACCGCGACCGAGCCAAATCCAAGCAGGATACTGATCCAGGGGCTGGTTTCCGTACCGGCATTGCCCGCCGCCTGCACCATGATCAGAAACGGGCCAACAGCCACGTCCTGAAGAAGCAAGATCGCAAGGGCTGAGCGGCCAAAACGGGTATTGAGTTGGCGATCGTCTGAAAGCTGTTTGAGAATGATGGCTGTTGATGACAAAGCCAATGCACCGGCAATGACCAATGCGGTCGGAAGGGGAAGATCACTTACGGCCAAAACCCCAAGCAGGGCAGCCATGGAAACCAGAATTTGCAACAGACCAAGGGCGGCAAAGCGTCCGCCAATGACGCGCAGCCGTTCGCGCGACAATTCCAACCCGATCATGAAAAGCAGAAAGACAACGCCCAGTTCGGCCACAGTCGCGATGTCTTCGCGTTCATTGATCAGACCCAGTCCAAATGGCCCAATGCAAAAACCGCCGATCAAAAAGCCGATAATCGAATTGGCGCGCAAACGATGCGCGATAGGCACAGCTATGATCGCCGCAGTTAAGATCAGGAAGAGTTCGAACAAGACGCCTTGATGCATGGCCAATAATAATCCGGCAGGCTGTTAAATTACTGAAAACAACGAGATTAACACGATACCGAAAATAACCATGTCAGTCGTGGGGAATTTTAAATCAAACGGGACAATTACCCGGTAAAGGTTTGATCTGATGCAAAGTTGGACGCGGCTGAATTTTATAAGGCGGCGAATAGCGGATTGGGAATGCAATGTGATAATTGTCATCGCCTGATGACTTGCCATTCGGGATACCAAATGCCATGTTCCGCGGGCCTGATCGGGCATGCATTTAACGATAGCCAATACGAGCAAACGCATCTTGGAACAGTTCATTCCTTATATTCAGATTGTCGCAGGCCTAATTCTTTTGACCGCCGGTGGCGAGTTCATCGTAAGGGGTGCGGTTGGTCTTGCCCTGTTGCTGGGGGTGTCCAAGGTCATTGTCGGTCTGACAATTGTTGCCGCGGGCACATCTGCCCCTGAATTTGTTGTTTCGTTAAATGCGTCGTTGAAAGGTACTGCCGACATTGCGATGGGCAATGTGGTGGGCTCCAATATTGCCAATATCCTGTTGATCCTTGGCGCGGTGGCGGTGCTTAAACCGATTGCGGCAGGCCGTGTGACGGTGGTGCGCGATGGTGGGACTATGTTGTTTGGTACCGTATTGTTCATCGGGCTTTGCATGTTTGGGGTGATTGAGCGCTGGGCAGGGGGCTTGATGCTGTGTGTCTTGGCGGCAATTTGGTATTTCACCTATCAGCATGACAAAAATACGCCAAGCCATGCCAGCAATCTGCACGAAGAAGAAGTCGACGAAGTTGGCGAAATGCCGACCGGTTGGGCAAAGCCGATTATCGCAACCCTGATCGGCATTGTTGCCTTGATGTTTGGGGCAGAATGGCTGGTTGATGGTGGTGTGGCGGTCGCCCGTGAATATGGTGTGTCCGAAGCGGTCATTGGCTTGACATTGGTGGCGTTTGGCACATCTTTGCCAGAACTTGCTGCATCAATGGTGGCAGCGTTTCGTGGCCATGCCGATGTTGCATTGGGCAACGTATTTGGGTCCAATCTTTTGAACCTTCTGGTAATTATTGGCGGTGTGTCACTGATTGCACCCATTCCGGTTCCGGATCAGATTATGACATCCGATCTTTGGATCATGTTGGCTGTGACGGTTGGACTGCTGGGGATAGCCTATGCATTTCGCAATATCTCACGTGTCACCGGCGGTGCATTCGTGATTGCATATCTGGTGTATGTCTTCCAACTTGTTGCGACATAGATCGTCAGATCAAACGCATTGGCGGGTTGATAAAAGGATCAAGACAGCAATGACAGGTCAGGTGCCAAAAACGGTTTTGATTACAGGTGCGGCAAAGCGCATTGGTCGGGTTGTGGCCCTTGATCTGGCCAGAAACGGCTATGACGTGGCGCTGCATTGTCATCATTCGCGTAAAGATGCCGATCATCTTGCCGATGAAATCCGGGGTCTTGGACAGCGCGCCTGCGTGATTTCAGCCGACCTTGCCAATGAAGAAGACACCCATCGCATCATTAGTGAAGCCCAAGCAGTCCTTGGTCCGATTGGGGTTTTGATCAATAACGCATCGACCTTTGAATATGATGATGTCGAAAGTGCCACGCGCGAAAGCTGGGACCTTCATATGGCGGCCAATTTGCGCGCGCCATTTGTCCTGTCGCAGGAATTTTCCAAACGGCTTCCTGATGACTGTCAGGGTGCGATCATTAACCTGATTGATCAGCGGGTCTGGAATCTGAATCCGCATTTTATGACTTATACTTTGTCCAAGGCGGGGCTTTGGACCCTGACCCAGACGCTGGCATTGGCTTTGGCGCCAAAAATTCGTGTGAATGCCATCGGGCCGGGGCCTGCATTGCCTAGTACCCGACAAACACAGGACGTTTTCGATCAACAATGTGCGAAAACACCCCTGAAAGTTGGGACAAACCCGCAAGAGATTTGCGACGCAGTTCGATTTTTCCTTGCCGCGCCGGCCATCACCGGGCAAATGTTAGCCCTTGACGGCGGGCAGCACCTTGATTGGGCGCCCAGTGGCGACAATGACAAGCCAGAAGAATGATGCCAGAGACGCGTGCACAGCATTAATCTCGGATATCAGGCCGGACGGGCATGGCGTGACACCGAAGACCCATGCCAACAAGCAGCACAAGGAATACCGGAATATGACCGCAGGCCTAAAACAGGACGCCAAAATTACGACATTGCCGTTTGCCGATTTGGCAGGCAGCCTGCGCCGTGTCTTTGTTCGCGATATGGTGATGCATACCTCTATCGGTGTGTATGACCACGAAAAAGAAACCCCCCAACGTGTGCGGATCAATCTTGATCTGGCCGTATTGGAAGGGGATGGCGTTCAAAATGACGATATCACGACAGTTCTGAGTTACGAGGACCTTGTGGTTGGCACCCGTCGTATTTGTCAGGATGGTCATGTGAACCTTGTGGAAACACTTGGGGAAAAACTGGCCGATATGTGTCTTGCCGATACCCGTGTCCGCAAAGTTATCGTTCGGGTTGAAAAGCTCGACGTTTTTGAAGACGTCGCGGCGGTCGGGGTCGAAATTGAGCGGCACAATATCGCGCGCTAATTTACCGCAAATTTCGGTAAAAAATTTACTTTTTCAGTTCGGAAGATCAAGGGACTCTGTGATTCCTCTAGGGCGAATCGTAAATATCCTTATGCACAAGCATTTGACGGGTTGGAATCAAAGGGAAATATTCATTTTTTACGGATGTATTACCAATTGATTTCAGGTTGACAGTAATTTTATTTAATTAAATCAATAACTTAACCGTTTTGCTCAATATTTGGGCACTTCATAGAACGTTAAGACTCTCAAGGGGTGCAGGAAGTCACCCCCCTATTACCCACATAGTTATCCACAGTCTTGGTGGACATCTTTTTTCCGGGGCGATTCCTTCTGGTGCTGTTGTGATGTTAATCTTTTCGGCTATGTTCGAAAGTCCCGCTCCGTTGTGACGACCGTCACAACTTTGGATGTATTTATATGATTATGGAGTGCCTTCGATGAAGCCGCCTGTTCCCTCCGAAAACCCGACCGGGGACGAGACCCCAAAACGGGAAATCGGTTTGTCGCTTGATGGTGATAAATCCGAAGGAGGAGCCGCACGGGGCGTCGAAGCAGTCAAGGATGCGCTGAAAACCATGCCGGGATCACCGGGCGTCTATCGGATGCTTGATGACAAGGAACGGGTTTTATATGTCGGCAAGGCCAAGAACCTTAAGAAACGGGTGGTGTCCTATACGCGGATCATGCAATTGCCGCTGCGTATCGCGCGGATGGTTGCCCAGACGGTCCGGATGGAAATCATCACCACCCATACCGAGGCCGAAGCCCTTCTTCTTGAATCCAACCTGATCAAGAAGCTGAAGCCGCGCTACAATATCTTGCTGCGTGACGATAAAAGCTTTCCCTATATCTTGATTACCGAAGATCATGATTACCCACGGATTGTGAAACATCGCGGGGCGCGGGCAAAAGACGGCAGTTGTTTTGGTCCGTTTGCATCCGCCTGGGCGGTTAACAATACGATTAACCATCTGCAACGCGCGTTTTTGCTACGGTCCTGTACGGATGCGGTGTTTTCCAACCGGTCGCGTCCTTGTTTACTGTATCAAATCAAACGTTGTGCGGCACCATGTGTCGATCGAATTTCCAAACCGGAATATGACGGGCTTGTCGATATTTGCCGCGATTTCCTGACCGGGCGTAGCCAGAAAATCCTTAAGCAGCTTGAAGCTGATATGATGGATGCATCTGAAAAGATGGCGTTCGAGCAAGCTGCGATGTATCGCGATCGTATTCGTGCGCTGAGCCAAATCCGATCACATCAGGATATTAATCTTGAAGGTGTCGAAGAGGCCGATGTGATTGCCCTGCACCACGAAGGCGGCCAAAGTTGTGTTCAGGTGTTCTTTTTCCGGTCCGGGTCAAATTACGGCAATCGGTCCTATTTCCCGCGCCATGAACAGTCAGCTGAAATCCCGGAAATCCTGTCGGCCTTTGTGGGGCAGTTTTATGCTGATAAGCCAGCCCCCAAGCAGATTTTCCTGTCACACGAGATCGAAGGGCAGGAACTGGTCGAAAGCGCGCTTGCCATCAATAATGATCGCAAGATCGAACTGGTTGTGCCCAAGCGTGGCGGTAAACGCAAACTGGTTGAACATGCCCTGACCAATGCCAAGGACGCGCTTGGCCGTCGCATGGCCGAAAGTGCGACCCAGCGTAAACTGCTTGAAGATTTGGCAGATAAGCTTGATCTGGAAAATACGCCCGAACGGATCGAGGTTTACGATAACAGTCATACGCAGGGGACCAATATGGTCGGCGGGATGATTGTTGCGGGACCAGAAGGGTTTATTAAAAACGCCTATCGCAAATTCAACATCAAGACCGATATCGCGCCGGGTGATGACTTTGCCATGATGCGCGAAGTTCTCACACGGCGGTTTGCCCGTGCCCAGAAAGAGGACCCGGACCGTGAAAACGGTACATGGCCGGATCTGTGTTTGATCGATGGCGGCTTGGGCCAACTTGGTGTTGCCAAGGCCGTTCTCGAAGACCTTGGCATTGAAGACGTGATGCTGGTCGGGGTGGCCAAGGGCGTTGACCGGAATGCCGGTAAGGAAGTTCTTCATATTCCGGGCAAGGCACCCGTGCGATTGGATATGAAAGACCCGGTCTTGTATTTCATTCAGCGTATGCGCGATGAAGCACACCGTTGGGCGATTGGCACGCACCGGGCAAAACGCGCCAAACAAATCGGTAAAAGTGTTCTGGATTCGGTGCCGGGTGTCGGTGGGGCGCGTAAAAAGGCACTTTTGCATCATTTTGGATCGGCACGCGGGGTTGCGGATGCCGGGCTATCCGATCTTGAGGCCGTCGGCGGGATCAGTGCGGCTTTGGCGCGTAAGATTTACGATCATTTTCACAGCGAAAAATAAATCCAAAATCGATTAATCGGCATTTATTAAGGGACTTGCGTGTATTTGGGCACGCAAACCTTGTGGTTCGTACGTCAAGGCTTTAATAATTGCCCAACCTTGGGGCCGCACGCGTGCTCCAAACCGTAAAGTCATCGCCGTAAATATCCGAAAACAGGCCTGTTTATGAAAAACCAGATTCCCAATCTGCTGACTTTGTCACGTATTGTCGTGATCCCGGCACTGGTCGCATCGTTTTACATTGACGGCCTGGTAGGTAACTGGATTGGCTTTGTGCTGTTTGCCTTTGCCGGAGTGACGGATTTCTTTGATGGCTATCTTGCACGCAGCATGAATGTGGTGTCCCCACTTGGCCGGTTCCTTGACCCAATTGCTGATAAGTTGCTGGTCGCGGCGGCCTTGATGATGATGGTGTCGTTTGAACGCATTGCCGGTCTTTCGGTTTTGCCTGCCGTGATCATTATGTGCCGCGAAATCATGGTTTCAGGCCTGCGCGAACATCTGGCGGAACTTAAGGTTCCTTTGCCGGTAACCGTGTTGGCGAAATGGAAAACCACGGCCCAGATTTTGGCGATCGGGTTCCTTTTGGTCGGCGATGCGTCGCCGGACTTGATCCCGTCGATCCTGATTGGTGATATCCTGCTGTGGATTGCCGGTATCGTGACGGTTCAGACCGGGTATATTTACCTGCGTACGGGGCTTAAATACCTCGATTAAGGTTGGCCTCCGATCACGGTTTGAAGGTGGCGACTTAAAGGTGGCTTTGATGGCACGCGTATCCGTTCAGGAATATGATTTTGATCCGGGGGCAGAACTTTCTGCCCTGACCGATGGGCGTACCGATATTGGTGCGGCTGTCAGTTTTGTCGGGTTGGTACGTGATATCCATGGCGGGGATCAGGTATCCGCACTTACCCTTGATCATTATCCCGGCATGACCGAACGCGAACTTGAAAAGATCGCCGATGCGGTATCAGATCGCTGGCCGCTGGATGGCATTCGCATTGTCCATCGGTATGGCCGGATGTTGCCCGGTGAACGGATTGTTCTGGTGATTGCTCTCTCGGCCCATCGCCGTGCGGCGTTTGAGGCCTGTGACTTTATTATGGATTTCCTGAAAACCCGCGCACCGTTCTGGAAACGTGAAGAAACGTCAGAAGGGGATAAATGGGTCACGGCAAAGGCATCTGATGATGCCGATGCCGATCGGTGGAATGACGCGTAAATCTGCGCTGAACCCGTTTAGACAAAGGTTACAAGGATCGAGATCAGCTTGGTCAATCCTTGTTGCAGGGTTGCCGCATCATTGATCTGTTCACGAAGCTCTTTCATCTTTGCAACGTCGGCTGCGGTAATCACAATCCCATCTTTTAATTGCCGGGCTTCAAGTTTTTCGACCAATTCTTGTGCTTCTTCGACCTTGGGCTGAAGCGTTTCTACGTCATTAATGTTGGCAGATTGAAACGCGACCTCTGCATTGATGTAGGCAAGCCGCGCCTCTGCGATCAGTTTGTTTAGATTGTTCGACATATCGGCCTCCTACTTTACTGGGTTGCGGTTTCAACCAGGTTTGTGCTTTGCGTCAGCAGTTCCTGCGGGCTGAGATTATTGATGTCATCGACAAGCGTAATCCCCTGTTCGACAGCCTGTATCAGAGATGCCACATCAAGTTTGGCGTAATTCTCAATTTGGCCTTGAAGCTTCTCGCCAAGTTTGGATGCCGTGACAAAGTGGCGCAGGGTATCTGTTTGCAATCTTTGTTCAGAGCCCATCAAGGCCTGCCATTCTTGTAGCCACATTTCATACCGAAGATTCTTTGCATCCGCGTCATCGGAAGCATCGTTGCGAATGTCATTCAGATCAGCAATCAATGCGGCGCGACGTTTCAAAAGCTGTGGCGGGTTCTGCGTCAGGTTTTGGGTGATGGTGGCAAGCTGGGTGCGCAGTTTTTCAAGGATCGGTCCGGACTCTGTCACGGCAGACGCGCCAAGGGCAGATCCGCCTTCTATATTGTCAAAGATCGCGACAAATTCCTGATATTGCGCCCGCAAATCGGCCAATGTTGATTTCCAGGCCGCATTGGCGTCGCTACTGTTGGTCACCGCATCCCGATCAATCAGAACAGCAACGTTTGATGCTGTAACCGGACTGTCAAACGCAGCCATATTGTTGAGGAACTCGGTGCGCTGTGCGTCGGCGGATTTGGGGAAGGGGGCGAATTGCAAATTCTTCGCCGTATCAAAGGCATCAAAAGCAGATTCTGTCGCCGTGCCAAACTGTGTTGCTGACAGTTTCAGCATCTCGGCCTTTTGCGAACAGGCGCTCAGAAGCCCGACGATACAAATGATCAGTGTTCTGGATGCAAAATCACGGAATGCCATGTGTGCCCCCTTTATGTGAATGACAGTCTGTTGACGGGGCAACAGCGCATTTGTGACATTCGGGCAAGGGGTGGCAGAACCGTTATTTCAGGCGAAGACGGGGAATTGTGGGCACGGAAAACGGTCAGTCAGCTCAACGCATGTGTTGCTGACTGATTTTATGAATAACCAAAGATGGATTATTTGCTCAGCATGAACAGTGCCTGATTGCCAATGAAATTGGCAAAGCGGGAATGACTGCCCAAGCTTACTTTCGAGCCACTTTCATTAAGCACCATCGAGCGTTCGATCTTCACCCCCATTTCATCGCACATCGCGACAAAGTCACGCACGGTGCAGAAATGAATATTGGGTGTTTCATACCACATGATCGGCAAGTTCGGATTTTGCGGCATCCGGCCATGGAACATCAAATCAAACCGGGCCCGCCAATGACCGAAATTCGGGAAGGAAACAATGGCCTTGTTGCCGATGCGCAGCAATTCTGACAGCACTTCTTTGGGGCGATGGGTTGCCTGCAAAGTCTGGCTGAGAATGGCGTAATCAAACGCTCCATCCGGGTAATCCCCCAGATCACGGTCAGCGTCGCCCTGCATCACAGGAAGGCCCTGTGCGACGCAATTGCGTACCCCTTCGTTGGACAGCTCCAACCCGCGACCATCGACATTTTTGGTGCGGGTCAGATAGCCCAGAAGTTCGCCATCGCTACACCCGATATCAAGAACACGTGTGCCCGGTTCAACCATGTCGGCAATCAACTGAAGGTCAACGCGGATGCGATCATTATGGGTCTGGGAAGGTGTCCCGTTTGAGTTCGAATGGTTCATGATCAGCTCAGCCCCCGGCTTTGCGCAGCGCCTTCAATAAAGCCGCTTAGAACCATGTGAAAATCCGGTTCATCCAGCAAGAACGCATCATGGCCCTTGTCACTTTCAATCTCGACACAGCTGACATTGCATGACGCTGCATTCAGCGCATGGGCAAGCAGGCGGCTTTCGGCGGTGGTAAAGCACCAGTCGCTTGAGAACGAAACGACACAAAACCGGGTTTTGCAGCCGGTAAAGGCATCGGCCAGCCGCCCGTCATATTCAAGCGACAGGTCGAAATAATCCATCGCACGGGTGATGTAGAGATAGCTGTTGGCATCAAACCGGTCGACAAAGCTTTTACCCTGATGGCGTAAATAGCTTTCGACCTGAAAATCCTGATCAAAACTATACGTAATCGCGCCACGGTTCTGGAGCTTGCGCCCGAATTTACGATGCAAGGCCGGCTGCGACAGATAGGTGATGTGCGCTGTCATCCGCGCAACGGCAAGGCCCCGCGCAGGTTTTTTGCCTTCAAGCAAGTAATTGCCACCACACCAGTCCGGGTCGGCCATAACCGCCTGACGCCCGACTTCGTGAAAGGCGATGTTTTGTGCTGAATGGCGGAAGGATGTTGCAATCGGGGCTGCTGCAAAGACGCGCTCGGGATAGCTTTTGCACCATTCAAGAACCTGCATGCCGCCCATCGATCCGCCAATCACGGCAAACAGGCTATCGATGCCAAGGGCATCAATCAGCATGGTTTGCGCGCGCACCATATCGGCGATGGTAATTACCGGGAAATCAAGGCCCCATGGTTTGCCGGTTTCAGGATTGGTGTCCTTCGGGCCGCTGCTGCCAAGGCATCCGCCGATGACATTGCTGCAAATGACGAAATATTTGTCGGTATCGATAATCTTGCCCGGGCCGACAATTTCACGCCACCAGCCTTCTTTGCCGGTGATCGGGTGAACATCATCGGCAACATATTGATCGCCCGTCAGGGCATGGCAAACCAGAATGGCGTTGGTTTTATCGGCATTCAGGGTGCCATAGGTCTGATAGGCCAAGGTGAAAGGTCCGAATTCAATACCACTATCGAGGCGCAACTTATCCGTTTCCCCAAGGGCCATGTGGTAGCCGGGAAGCGGCGGGCGCTTGTCTTTGTTGGCAGCGGTGGACATGAATATCGGATTCCCTGTTATCGATGATTTGCCTGCCAAACGCGAAGGTCTTTAGCCTTCTGACATTGGTTTGCAGGAAATTCGCTTGTTCTAGCTATGAACAGGACGGGGTTTAGTCAATCTTTTCTTTGCATTTCTGCGGCCCTGTCCTAATACTGTGCGCCGTTTTACAAAAGAGTTGATCATGGCGCTGGACGACAAAAATTTGGCAAATCTTGACCTTGACGGGTTGCGGTGCGAGATCGATGAAATCGATCAGGCGCTGCAATCGCTGATCATTCGCCGGACCAATGTTGTGCAGGCTGTGGGTGCCTATAAGGACCGGGTGATTGCGGCTGGCGGGAAGGTGAAAGTCCCTTATCGTCCGGCACGCGAAGCCCGTATCATGCGGACATTGGTGGACCGTCATGACGGTGCTTTTCCCAAAACGGCGTTGATTCAAATCTGGCGCGAGATGATCGCAGCCGGAACCCGCCTTGAAGCGTCCTATACGATTGCGCTGTGTCGCAATGCCGAGGGACTTGATTGCTGGGAACTTGCCCGGCTGAATTTTGGCTGCCTGAACGAAATCATTGAATATGATACGCCGCGTGAAGCGTTTGGTGCGCTTGAAGAAGGCCGGGCCGCTGTTGGCGTGTTTCCCAAGCCTGAACTGGGCGAACCCATGCCGTGGTGGACGCTTTTGACAGAACAAAGTGCGGTCAAGGTTGTCTCGAAATTGCCGTTTGGCGGGCGTCCGGTTGGCCGTGGCGAACAAACCGAAGGTTTTGTCCTTGCAGCGATTGATCTTGAAGACAGTGGCGATGACCGGACCTTGTTTGTGGTAAGCCTGTCCAAAGAGATTTCGATGGATACGGCGCGCAAAAAAATTGCGGGCGGCATTGCCGGATCGGCAATCCTTGGCTTTTCTGATGATACGGCGGCAGATCGGCGTTTTGTTCTTGTTGATGTGCCGGGATTCTTTTGTAATCGCGCTGATGCGTTCCAAGTAACACTGGCAGAGCAGGGACTTAATCCCGAAAGCCTGCGAGTGGTTGGTGCTTATGCGGTGCCGATTAGCGAAGATGAACTAAGTTGAAAAATCAATGGCAGGCCGGTCGGGCCTGCTGCTTCCTCTGGGAGAATATACGTTATGTCTGCGCCCACCCCACGCCCCGGAATTCTTGATATTGCGCCTTATAAAGGCGGTAAATCCAGTTCTGACAGTGCTCAGCGCGTAATCAAGCTGTCATCGAACGAAGGTGCCCTTGGCCCAAGCCCCAAAGCCATGGAAGCACTGCGCAACACGTCTGAACGTCTGCATCGTTATCCGGATGGCGGCTGTGATCTTTTGCGTCACAAGCTTTCGGAAAAATATGATCTTGAGTTCGATCAGCTGGTGTGTGGTGCCGGCTCGGATGAACTTTTGACCCTTTTGATCCGCGCATATGCCGGTCCGGGCGATGAAGTGCTGTATTCGCAGCATGGTTTCCTGATGTATCCGATTACGGCCAAAGGCGTTGGTGCAACGCCGGTAACAGCACCTGAAGTCAATATGACGACCGATGTTGATGCCCTGTTGGCAGGTGTGACGGACAACACCAAAATCGTGTTTGTCGCCAATCCGAACAATCCGACCGGAACCTACATTACCGATAGCGAAATGAAGCGTCTGCGCGATGGTCTTCGCGAAGATATCGTTTTGGTGGTCGATGCGGCCTATGCCGAATTCATGACCGGGCAGGAAGATTATTCAGCCGGTGAAGAGCTTGTCAAAGCGGGTAATAACACCGTGATGACCCGGACATTCTCCAAGATTTATGGTCTTGGCGGCATTCGTCTTGGCTGGTGCTATGCACCGCCTGCCATTGCCGATGTTTTGCAGCGTCTGCGCAATCCGTTTAACGTGCCGCTTCCGACACAGGAAGCCGGTGTCGCCGCCCTTGATGATGATGATTTTGTCAATGAATGCGTGCGTCACAATGCGGAAACGCTGGCATGGTTCCGTGATGAGATCAATGCGATCAGCGGCCTGAAAGCCCATCCAAGCTATGGCAACTTCGTGATGATCGAATTCCCGAGCGAAAGCGGCAAAGATGCCGATGCAGCCAATGACTTCATGATGGAACGTGGCGTGATTCCGCGCAAAATCGGTGCCTATGGCCTGCCGCAGATGCTTCGTGTTTCAATCGGTACGAAGGAAGAAATGGATATCTGCCTTCAGGCGATCAAGGACTTTGTGAACACATAATGACCAATACCGCATCCCAACCGTTGTTTGAAACAATCGCCTTTATCGGCATGGGCCTGATCGGTTCATCCATGGCCCGTCGCATCAAGCGTGACGGCCTTGCCAGCAAAATCACCTGTGTGGTGCGCTCCGAAGCGACCCGTGACCGGGTGCTTGAACTTGGCATTGCCGATGAAGCCTATTGTGACATCAAACAAGCGGTTGGCGATGCGGATCTGGTGATGATCTGTGCGCCTGTCGGGGCGAATGCCGCGATTGGCGCACAGCTTTCGGGTATTTTGAAAAAAGGTGCGATTGTTTCCGATGTCGGGTCGGTCAAACAGTCCGTCATTCGCGATATTGCCCCGCATCTTGATGAGGGTGTTCATTTCGTGCCGGGCCATCCGTTGGCCGGGACCGAACATTCAGGGCCCGATTCCGGTTTCCCGGAGCTGTTTGAAGAACGTTGGTGTATTCTCACGCCGGTTCCCGGTGAAAACGAAGATGCCATCGCAAAAGTTCGGATACTTTGGGAAGCGTGTGGCATGCATGTTGAATGCATGGATGCCGATCATCATGATCGCATTCTTGGCATCACATCACATCTGCCACATCTGATTGCCTACACCATCGTTGGCACCGCAACCGATCTTGAAGATGCCCTGCGTCAGGAAGTGATCAAGTTTTCCGCAACCGGTTTCCGTGACTTTACGCGTATTGCCGCATCCGACCCGACCATGTGGCGCGATGTGTTTTTGAACAACCGCGAAGCAGTTCTTGAAGTTCTTGGACGTTTTCAGGAAGACCTTATGGCGCTTCAGCGCGCCATTCGCTGGGGTGAAGGCGACAAGCTTTTTGAGCTGTTTTCACGGACGCGCGAAATTCGCCGCGGTATTGTTGATGCCGGTCAGTATTTCACCAATTTCTCGGCCGAGGGCGAAGACCGCAAAAGCGATGAAGCGGGCAAGAAAAAGCCGATAGACTAAAAGACCGACAGCCTGCAACCTGCGGGCTGTTTTTCGGTTGGTGATGCGCCCCAAATTGCACCGCCTGCCGGTTCAAGGGGAATATTATGTCTGCCACCAATCATCCGGCCTTTGGGCGGATCATGCCATTTGTGTTCGTGTTCCTTTGGAGCACGGGTTTTGTCGGTGCCAAGTTCGGCCTGCCCTATGCCGACCCGTTTGTTTTCCTGTTTGTCCGATTTGTCATTGTCCTGATTATTATGGTGCCAATTGTCGCCCTGATGGGCGGCAAATGGCCAAGGACCTGGCGCGAGGCCATCCATATCGGCACGACCGGCGTTCTGGTGCATGGCGTCTATCTTGGCGGGGTTTTCTGGGCGATTGATACCGGTCTTCCCGCAGGGCTTGCGGCGTTGATTGTGGGCCTGCAGCCGGTTGTGACCGCATCTGTTGTCGGGTCGCTTCTGGGTGAGCGGGTTTCAATGCGTCAATGGGGCGGGTTGATGCTTGGCCTGATTGGTGTCGCACTTGTGTTGCTGCCCAAGATTGGCGATGGGGTGGGGATCACTGCATTTGGCATTGGTTTGGCGATCGCGGCCCTTTTGGCCATGACGGCGGGAACGATTTATCAAAAGCGGTTCTGCACGGGCATGGATTTGATGGGTGGGACGGTTGTTCAATACGTTGCGGCCGGTATTTTTGTCGGCGTTATTGCCCTGTTTAAGGAGCCGCTGACAGTCGAATGGAGCATGGACTTCATTCTGGCGATGGCGTGGCTGGTCTTGGTTCTGTCGATTGGGGCGATCATGCTGTTGATGGTTCTGATCAAACAGGGCGAAGCCACCCGTGTTGCCAGCATGTTTTACCTTGTGCCGCCAACAGCAGCCTTCTTTGCCTGGATGCTGTTTGACGAACAACTTGGCATGCTTGGCTTTGCCGGTTTTGCCATTGCGGCACTTGGGGTGGCATTGGTGATCATGAAACGCTAGGTTCAGGTGAATTGATAAATACAAATCCGGAGGAAAGCGTGACGGACGCCCGCGAAAGATGGGTTTTTGGATATGGTTCACTGTTGTGGCGACCAGGGTTTGAGTTCGTCGAGCGGTCGCGTGCGATGCTGCGCGGCTATCACCGGTCTTTCTGTATTTATTCCCATAATTATCGCGGCACGCCGGAAAATCCCGGGCTTGTTCTTGGCCTGAATAAGGGCGGCGAATGCGTTGGTAATGCTTTTTGCATCGCTCCGGACAATTGGAATGCGGTGAAAGCTTATTTGGATGAGCGAGAGTTGGTGACCAACACCTATATCCCGGCGGATGTCGAAGTTGAACTTGCGGACGGGCGCAAAGTGATTGCGCATACCTATGTTGCCGATCCAACCCATCAACAATATGCTGGAAACTTGCCGGTACGGACTGCGGTTGAGATCATTGTTGCTGCACATGGCAATGTTGGGCCAAATCTTGAATATCTCGAAAATACTGTGCTGCATCTTGATGAAATGGGCATTACCGATCCGCCCTTACACGATTTGATGGATCTGGTCCGTCGTGAATATGGCGAGATGAATATGGGGGCGGGTATCTGATGTCGCAGCCAAATGTATCGACTGGGGCAGGGAGTTCTTCGACCTCAGGCGATCAAACGCCAGTGGCGGTGGCCTATTTGATGTTGATTGCCTGCGCGATGATGTGGGGATCAAACCACGTGGTTGCGCGTGGTGTGAATGCCACAGTGCCGTTTGAAGCATTGTCTTTCTGGCGCTGGATCGTGGCGATTTTGCTGTTGCTGCCCGTCTGTGCAAAGCATCTGCGCCGTGATCTTAAAATCATGGCGCATCACAAAATGTCGATGTTTCTCATCGGCTTTACCGGCGTGTTTCTGTTTTCGGTGGTGATCTACCTTGCGGCCTTTAACACAACGGCCGTCAATACGGGCCTACTGAATGCGACAACCCCGGTCTGGGTGTTGATCTTTGCCGCCATTCTGACGGCGGAAAAACCTAGTGGTCGTCAGTGGCTGGGCGTTTTGATTGCCGGTGCTGGAACGGCGACAATCATTACCAAGGCCGACTTTTCCGTGTTTGAGCGCATGGATTTTGTTTTGGGTGACGTGCTGGCGATGATTTCGGCGATGGTATGGGCGACCTATTCCATGCTGCTTAAACGTGCGCCAAAAGGCATTCATCCGTTAAGCCAGATATTTGTCAGTGCGTTGGTAGGGCTTTGTTTCCTGACGCCGCTTTATGTCTGGTCGCTGGTGGTGGACGGGGAGCCGTTCTTTACCCGGATGGATCCGGCATGGCCCGATATGCTCAAGATTTTCTATATCGGCGCAGGACCGGCCTTTTTGGGATATTTGTTCTGGGGCAAGGGTGTTTCTGTGGTTGGTCCGGCCAATGCAGGTGTCTTCATGTATCTGATGCCGGTCTTTGCCAGTGTGCTGGCCATCATCTTTTTAGGCGAAGAATTGCATCTGTATCATTTGGGCGGGATCGCGCTGATCGCCTTTGGTATTTGGCAGGCAACCCGAAAGAAACGCGAACGGGCCTGATCCCAAACCCGAACGACGACAAAGAAAAAGGCCGGGATGCGACGCATCACCGGCCTTTTAATATGATGGGCAAACCTGCGGGCTATCAGGATGCGGTGTCTTTTTCGACGCGTCCGGCATCTGAATTTTGCGAAGATTCCTGAGCCGCGATATCGGCCGAGGTCAGCATAGGTAAAGAGAATTCACGCTGTGCTTCGGTTTCAAGTTCGCGGGTTCGGGTATCAATTCTGGTTTTGATTTCGGTCATGAAGGTCTTGCGATCAAGGCCCGGTTCAATCGGTTTCATGAGTTCCATCGTAACCCGACCGCCATATTTCATGAAGCTGTCCTTGCCCCAGAACATGCCGGAATTCACCGCGACCGGAATAACCTTGGTGTCGGGAAAGGCTTTGTAAAGCGCATAGACGCCCGGATGATACGGGCGGCTTGATCCGGGTGGGGTGCGCGTACCTTCGGGGAAAATGATGACCTGACGGTTTTCCTTAAGCGCTTGTGACGCGCCCTTGATCATGTCTTTGAGTGCCGAACCCCCGGCAGACCGATCAACGGCAATCTGGCCAGACAGGATCAGGAACTGTCCGACAAGCGGAATTCTGGTCAGTTCTTTTTTGAGAATATAGGCCGGATCGGGCACCACGGTGTGAAAGGTCAGGGTTTCCCACGCCGATTGATGCTTTGCCACCAGAATGCAGGGGCCATCGGGCAGATTTTCAAGCCCGGTGATGCGTTTGTGCATGCCAACCGAAAGGTTGAGGGCCGCCTGGGTCAATCGACACCACGCATGACCGACAAACTGGCTGGCCTTGCGGCCGCAGACCATCAAGGGGATCATGCTGATGCACAGCAAGGCTGTTCCGCCAAAAAACAACACGTTAAAAAGTAACGCGCGGAGGGCTCTCATTCAGAAAAATCCTTCATACGCCTAGGGTCCATTTGGTGCTTTGTAACAGCTATGTGGCAATTGTTCAGCCCTTTTTGCCTGTCGCATTGGATGCCGAGAAATCCTGAGGCAACGGTGTGTTACCGTCGGGTCCTCGTAATGCTGTTTGACCCCCACCGGGGAGCCAGTGCAGCAATGTATTGCGCAGGCTGGCAAACATATATTTGTTAAACTCGCTGGCGATCAAGGCTGTGCTTCCCGGGAAACGCCACCAATTTTCAATTTTCACATTATCCGGAAAAACCGGATGCGGGATGATTTCCACATCGGGCATCAGACTACGGAATTCCAAAAGCGAGCGCGGCATATGGTAGTTGGCCGTAACGATCCGCACGCTTTTAAATTCTTCTCCATAGACCCAGACAGCTGTTTCAATCGCATTGCCACGGGTATTTTCCGCGATATGCCCCAGAACGACACAGCAAGACAGAAGGCGTGGGTCAGCTTTCCCGGCCGATAGAAGTTCATCGACCTCTACCCCGCGATAGACACCTGATATGAAAAGCTTATCCGCCATGCCACGCGCCAAAAGGCGACGACCTTCGGACAGCCGTTCACTGCCCCCGGTCAGGACGACAATCGCATCGGTACGTTCATTGGTGTTATCGACCGTGGTTGGGATCGAATTGACATACCAGACAAAACCAATTGCCCAGATCAACCCGCACAGAATCAAAACCGAAAGCAAAAAGCGAAACCGGCGAAACCGGCGGCGTTGTTGCACACTACGTGGTGGCTTGTTCATGAATGCGTGCCAAAAAATTGGTGTTTAGGCATGTATTCGGATCTCCTGCGACGGCCAAAGCCATGATCTCAAAAGGGAAGCTTGTATTGGTCGAACTATACGGAGCGATGTCGTTTGTTACAACATCCTGTGTAAAACACGAAGGACGGTGCGGGTTGCTGTGATCCCGGCAACAAAGGCGACAATAAAGGGAATGGCAACAGTAAGGGCAATAAAGGTCGGGCTGAGAACCAGTGACGGAATTGGCCATCCGGCGCGCATGCCAAGCCACCCGATCAGGGCAGACACAGGAAGCGCAATCAGCAGCCCAATCAAGGCCCCGAAAAAAGCAAGTCGCTGGTTATGTCGGCCAAATTGTTTGGCGATATAGCCATCCTGCGCACCAATCAAATGCAGCAATTCAATGATGCGATGATGTATCGACAGCCCCGAACGGGTGGCAAACACGACCGAAAGTATGGTCGCGCCAAACAACACCACAATCAAAAGAGACAGTGCCAGTTCGACGGAAAAGGCGACATCTGCAATCCGTTCAATCCAGATGCGGTGGTCATCCAAGATCGCCTCGGGGGCGATTGTTCCCAATCTGACTTCAAGCGCATCAAAGTTAAATCCGGTTTCCGGGGTGATTTCGATGATGCGCGGGATGGGCAGTTCGCTCAGAACCTCATCCGGGCCAAGCCACGGTTCAAGAAGGGCCGCCATGGTGTCGGGGCTCAGTTCTTCGATCCGGGCAATGCCGGGCATTGTGGAAACTTCGTCGATGATGGTATCGACGGTTTTCTGAAGAGCTTTTTCGCGTTCATCTGGTGTGCGGTTGGCAAGTTCGGTTGGGGGAACCTGTATCGACAGGCTTCCTTCGATCTGGCCTGACCATTGACCAACACTGTCATGCAGGGCAGCAAGCCCGACGATCGAAAACGTCAGCAAGGCAACCATCAGGGCGACAATGCTCGGCAAAAAGCGCGAGGAAGAGTCGCTTTCAAGCGGTAGATGCGATGGTGGTGCGCGAAATGCCATGATCGTGTTTTGGTCCTGTTGATCTTGTTAGCGCGATGTTAAAGCCGTTTTGTCTGTGTCAGCCGCTGTTGGTCACATCGTGTAATGTGCCACCTTCAAGCAACCATTGCGTATGGCCAAACCGCCTGACCAGTTGCCGGTTATGGGTGGCAATCAAAACAGTAGTCCCGAGTTTGTTGAGTTCTTCAAACAAATACAGCAACCGCATGGCGATTCGGTCATCCACATTACCTGTCGGTTCGTCGGCCAACAGTAATGCCGGGCGACCGATGACCGCACGGGCAATGGCGACACGTTGTTGCTGACCGCCCGAAAGGCGCGATGGCGGTGCGTTGATTTGATCGCCCAACCCGACCCATTCGAGAAGTTCGGTCACGTTTTTGCGGATTTGCAGGTCTTCAACACCGGCAACACGCAATGGCAAAGCAACGTTTTCAAAGGTCGTCAAATGATTGATCAGACGGAAATCCTGGAACACCACACCAATTTTGCGGCGAATCGCCGGCAGCTCGTCACGTGGAATACGGATATTGTCACGCCCGAAAATATTAATTTCACCGCGAGTCTGACGTAGGGCCAAATATAAAAGTCGCATCAAGGTCGACTTGCCTGCACCCGATGCACCGGTCAGAAAATGGAAACTGCCGCGGCCCAAAGAAAAGTTCAGATCGCGCAAAATATCAGGCCCGGATTCGTATCGGACCCCGACATTCCTGAAACTGACAACATCGGTCAAAATCGGCGCTCCATCTGGCAGAATGACGGTTTGCATTGGCGGTTGCCGCTGCAATTAACTTAGGTTTCTTTATGGTCTTGTGGGCTTGGAAAAAGCACCTGTCATGACAATATCGAAAATGATTAAACCGGTTTAGCCGGTTTTTCTCCTGCTTTCGGATGCCACGAACAGAGCCATTACGCAATGGTTAGACACCTAAATCCGGGCAGCTTCTGTTATCTGTGCTTAACAGTCTGTTAAATCGCGGCTATTTACATATAGTGTAATTCACGGTTGGCGCGATTGGGGGATCGCTGACTGTGAGCTTTTTATGCCTCCCCCGATGTTTGATGCCGCTGTCATCGAAATGCCAGGTTTGCAATGATCATTACTTGCCCAGAGTGTTCTAAAAAATACTCAGTTAAGACAGAAGCAATCGGCTCGAAAGGCCGTACCGTGCGCTGTAAAAGCTGCGGCAATAGCTGGCATCAGGAGCCGCCCGGCGCGAAGAAGCCAGCACCCCAGCCTGCGGCTACGCCAGATAATGACCTTCCGCCGCCTTTCAATGAAGAAGGGGCGTTGGGCGCTGATTTCAATGCCAACCAGATGGGTGGGGGGCGTGTTGACCCCGGCTTTGAAGAAGCAGACAAGATTCCAGATCCGCCGCCCATTCCGCAGCAGCTGATCCGCAATAACCCCAGACCACAACCCAAAAAGAAAAAGGGTATTGTTGGCTGGATCATCTTCTTGCTGTTGCTTGGCGGGATTGGTGCAGGGGGTTACTTTGCCAAGGATCAGGTGATCGAGCTGTGGCCACCGATTGCCAAGGTTTACGACATGGTCGGGCTTGATGTGCCCCATGTTGGTGAAGGCCTTGATATTCGGGAACTGCCGCCGACCCGTGAAGATGAAGACGGCGTTGATGTTCTGGTGGTACGTGCCGAGATCGTCAATATCAGTGAAGAACCGCGCGCCTTGCCGTATCTTCTGATCGAGTTGCTTGATCCGCTTGATCGTGTGGTTCAGCGCAAAAAGATGCCGCTGGTCTATGACGAGTCGATGGTAACGACCGGTGCCGAAATGCCGATGGAACAGCAAATGCTGCCTGTGGGAGAAACCTTGACGGTGGAAACGAAAATCCGTCGTCCAAATCCGACAGCAACCCGTTTGCAGGTAACGTTCCTTGATCCGCGTGAAGCGGTCGAACCGTAATCGGCAAGGCGACAAGATTTATGCAAAAAGGCAGCGTTTCATCGCTGCCTTTTTTATTGGGATTTTGGTGAGTTGTGGGACCGGATGGTTGTTCCGCTAGAACCGTTTCAGCAAGCGGTCGATATATTCCTGTTCGACTTGTGGGCGATCAGGGTCGCCAGACCGGCGCCGAAGTTCCTGTAAAATCCGCCATGCCCGTTCAAGCGTATTCACATCAGGAATGATGGTGGTGCCATTCCCGCCCACCGGACGGCCCAGCGGATCGCGGCGGCCTGCCCCGTCAAGATCTTCAAGCATCGGGGCTAACTGACTAAGCCCTTCAAGCGCACGGCTGATCTCGCCGATGCCCTGTTGCAGGGCCTCCATGGCCTGTCGTTGATGTTGCAGGGCCTCGTGAGACCGATTGTGTCCAAGCGCCTCTGCAGCACCCCGCATGGCGTCTATGACGGCATTCATACCGCTTACATCCCCAAACTGACCGAGACCGGGGCTGTTCAGGATGTCATTGGCGTCATCGGCCAGGCCTTGTTGCTGATCGGCGCGCGGGCCCGGACCGTTCTGGGTTGCGGGGTTGTCGCCTTCTCTCATCAAATCTTGTTGTCGACGCGATAGATCACGCATGCCATCAAGCATTTCGCGCAAGCTTGAAGTGATATCCATGCCGCCTTCACCGCTGGTGACTTGCATGTTTTCAACCAGTTCACGTAGCCGGTCGATGAGTTGGCGGGCTTCGTCACGGGCGCCGGCACGCATCAGGGCATCGATCTGATCAATGATCCGCGAAAGATCCTGTTGCTCAAGGGTGGCTGTTGCAGCCGGTTGTTCTTCGGGTGACTGGGTGCTTTCGCGGGTTAAAGCCGCAAGATACTGGTTCAATGCCTGCCGGTATTCTTCGATCAGACGCGCGATTTCACTTTCGGTGATGTCCGGGTTTGACAGGGCTTCAAGCAGACGTTCTTCGGCCTCCATCAAATTACGTTCAGCAATGCCATAGCTTCCGCGTTCGATTTCCTCGGCGATATGCCACAAAAGCCCGGCCACGTCCTGATGGACTTCCCGGTTATTCAGGTTTGCGGCTAGGCGGCTTTCTGCGACCGACAGGGTCAAGAAAACACCAATATGACCATTAAAGGCCTGCGGCGCATACAGAACCGGCAAGATGGCCTGATGCATTTCAAGCGCGCGATCAGGATGACGCAGGAGGCTCCGGCGAATGGCGATCAGTTTTTGCGCTACAGGGTGGGAAAACTCGCGTTCGGGCAGGACAAGTGATCGGATGTCGCTTTGTCCGGCCTGATCGGCATTGTCACGCGATTGCATCTGGATATTGACGGGCAAACCTGCCCAAGGATGGGCAACAAGATCGACAAATCTTGGCCCTTCAACGCGGGTCGGCATTGAGGTTTCACTGGCACCTTCGCCCTTAAGATCAATGACAATTTGATCAATCGGACCGTATTGATCAATCGTTGCGTCATCAGGGGCGGGTGTTATCACCAGATCAAGCTTGGCCAGTCCGTAATCATCATTGGCGGTATAATCCAGACGAATATGATCGCGGCGCGTAATTTCCGGTGGACTGACAAAAGAAAGGCTGGGGGGCTGATCGGCAACCAGATTGATGTTCAAGGTCAGGCGGTCATTCCCCCAAACCGAAATGCGCCATTCACCCGATTGTTCAATGGCGGTCGAAAGAACATAGCTGTTTTCGCTGCTTTCAGTGAAATCGCGTTCTCCATCCGGTGCGGTTAAGGTCGGGGACCAGATACTTGAAATGCTGCCATCAAGGGTCGATCCGGCCGGAACGTCGACCGACATGACATTTTGGCCTGTGCCTTCATTTGCAGGGTCTTGGGACGCCAAGGCGCTAAAGCGTAAGACGCGCGGGACCTGCCCGGTATAGGCCGGTGGGGTGACCCAGAGTGTTGCGCTGAAATCCGCCGCACCCAAGCGTTGCAGGGGGCTAAAAGCCTTGGAAAAGCGTTCTGCGATATGATTGCTGCCAACCATCAGTCCGACAAACATCAACAGAATGGGAATGGCGGTAAGGCCAAACCGGTCAATCTTGCTGATCGCCGGGATTGGACGGGGAAGGCGTAAATTCGCCAGTGCCGTTTCATGCAGGCCAAGTTGGCGCTGCCACAGGAAGCTGGTCAGCGGATCTTCTGTCTCGTCGATATGATCTTCAAGGCTTTGCAGCGGGTTGTTTTCAAGCCGGTTTTCAACTTCAAGCCGACGTAAGATATCCCGGCGGGTCGGCCAGCGGAAACGACGCCAAGGTGCGAGCACAGCAACCATCATCGCCACCGACAACACCGACAGCAGCATGATGTGGGCCGTGGCAGGCAGGAATTCAAACGTGCCGGTCAGCGTCAACCCAACCGTCAGCAGACCAACAGACAGCGACGGGATGAGACAGGGCCAAACCGATTCCCAAATCATGACCATGCGCGCCCTGCGCACATGATGCTCCATTCCGGGATACGGTGGTATCAGCGACATTTGTCTGGTGGCCCTTATTGCCCATGCGTTGCGAGAAGGATCGCAAAGCTATCTACCTAAAACTTGGGGTTTGGCAAGGGCGGGTCAAGTTATTCCCGTGGTCTGAGGCCAAATAAAAAGGCGACCTGCAAATCACAGGTCGCCTTAAAGATCAGAATGTTTGTAACCGTTCGGCTTTGGAACCTAGTCCAACCATCCGGGAATTTGATCCATATTGATCAGATCATCGATTTCCTGACGCGGGCGGACGATGGCAAATTCATCG
The DNA here is from genome assembly GCF_050516545.1 of Thalassospira lucentensis. Classification (GTDB taxonomy): domain Bacteria; phylum Pseudomonadota; class Alphaproteobacteria; order Rhodospirillales; family Thalassospiraceae; genus Thalassospira; species Thalassospira lucentensis_C. Next base: position 4,379,932 of record NZ_CP191544.1, read on the forward strand.
CCCTTTACCAGGACTTCTGGCGTCAATGCGCGGGTGTTATAGGTCGAAGACATCACCGCACCATAAGCCCCGGCAGACATCACTGCGACCAGATCACCTGCCTTAAGGTTATCAGGCAATGTGCGGTCCTTGCCAAAGGTATCACCGGTTTCACATACCGGGCCGACGACATCGACAGTTGCCTGTTTGTCGCCGTCACCCTGTTCATCGACCGGGATGATTTCGTGATAGGCGTTATAAAGTGTCGGGCGGATCAGATCGTTCATTGCGGCATCAAGAATGACAAAGCGTTTTGCTTCGCCGTCTTTGATATACATAACGCGCGATACCATGATCCCGGCATTACCGGCAATCAAACGACCCGGCTCCAGCGTGATGTGACAGCCAAGATGGCCAACAGTTTCACGTACCATCTGACCATAGGCATCTGGAAGCGGTGGGGTTTCGCCCTGATAGGCGATGCCAAGGCCGCCGCCAAGGTCAAGATTGCGGATATTGATATTTTCGGCACGTAGTTTTTCGACCAGATCGGAAAGGCGTGTGAAAGCCTCGCGGAACGGGGCGAGATCGGTCAATTGTGAGCCGATATGCATGGCAATACCGGTGACCTCGATGCCATCCATCGCGGCCGCATCGCGATAGACTTCAATCGCACGGGTCCAGTCGATACCAAACTTGTTTTCGGCCTTGCCGGTTGCGATCTTTTCGTGGGTTTTGGCATCAACATGCGGGTTGATTCGCAATGCAATGCGGGCCTTTTTCCCCATGTCGATGGCAACACGGTTAAGTTCGATCAGTTCCGGGATGCTTTCGACATTGATCTGGGCAATGTCGGCATCAAGGGCTTCGCGCATTTCGGCTTCGGCTTTGCCAACGCCAGAAAAGATGACTTTGGCGGGGGCAATGCCTGCACGCAATGCACGGCGCATTTCACCCACGGACACAACGTCTGCACCGGCACCAAGCTTGCCCAGCGTTTTTAGAACGGCCTGATTGGAGTTTGCCTTGATCGCATAGCAAACCGTGGCATCCAGACCATCAAACGCACTGGCATAAACCTTATAATGGCGTTCCAGCGTTGCGGTGGAATAGCAGAAAAACGGGGTTCCGACTTTATCAGCCAGTTCCGGAAGCGAGACACCTTCAGCGTGAAGGACGCCATCAATATATTCAAAATGGTTCATTTGGCTGGGTAGTCCCTTGGATATTCGTAACCTTTGTCGGTCGGCGGATCGAGCGGGCCTTTTTTTCCCACACGCCGCAACCGAAAGACTCATCATAACGGCAAGCGTGATCACGGTGCCGCGTTTAAGCAAACTGACATTCATTTCAGAAACCTTTCCTTTGCCGCAGCAACGGATTCCTTGACCCGAACTGGTGCCGTGCCGCCAAAACTTTGGCGGGCCGCAACAGATGCATCGACGGTCAGGACGTCATAAACGGCATTGGTGATTTTTGGCTCGATCCCCTGAAGGTCATCAAGGGAAAGCTGATCAAGATCACATCCCTTGGTTTCGGCCAGCTTCACCGTGGCACCAACCACGTGATGCGCATCACGGAACGGCATGCCAAGTTCTGAAACCAGCCAATCGGCAAGATCGGTCGCCGTGGTGTAACCCGCGCCAGCTGCTGCACGCATGTTGTCAGCAAAGACCTTCATGTCGGCAACCATGCCGGTCATGGCTGCAACACACAGGCCAAGATGATCGTGGGCTTCAAAAACCGGTTCTTTGTCTTCCTGCATGTCTTTGGAATATGCCAGCGGCAATCCCTTCATCGACAGCATCAGGGAATTATAGCAGCCAACGATACGGCCGATTTTTGATCGGATCAGTTCAGCCGCATCGGGGTTGCGTTTTTGCGGCATGATCGACGATCCGGTCGAAAATTTGTCGGACATGCCGATAAATTTGAACTGTGCCGAACACCAGATGACCATTTCTTCGGCCAGACGCGACAAATGCATCGCCGTGATTGACGTGGCATTCAGATATTCCAGGGCAAAATCACGATCCGATACCGCATCAAGCGAGTTTGCAGTCGGGCGGTCAAAGCCAAGGGCACTTGCCGTCATATGACGGTCAATCGGATAAGGTGTTCCGGCAAGGGCGGCCGAGCCCAACGGGTTTTCATTGACCCGCGTTTTGCAATCGGCAACGCGACCGCGATCCCGGCCAAACATTTCAACATAGGCCAAAAGATGATGGCCAAAGGTCACCGGTTGGGCGGCCTGAAGATGGGTGAAGCCCGGCATGATCGTGTCGATATTCTTTTCAGCCTGCGTTATCAGCGCTTCCTGAAGACCTTTCAGGCCTGCTTCAAGATCGCTAAGCGCGACGTCGCGAACCCACAGTTTGAAGTCGGTTGCGACCTGATCATTGCGCGAGCGTGCAGTATGAAGGCGGCCTGCTGCGGGACCGATCAATTCGCGCAGGCGGCTTTCGACATTCATGTGGATATCTTCAAGGGCGCTTGAGAATTTAAAATTCCCGCTCTCGATTTCTTGAAGAATCTGGTCTAGACCATTGGTGATTTTCTCGCCATCTTCTGCAGGGATGATGTTCTGCTTGACCAGCATGGCGCAGTGGGCTTTGGAACCCTGAATATCCTGAGCGTAGAGGCGTTTGTCAAAACCGATGGAAGCATTGATTTCTTCCATGATGGCAGACGGGCCTGCTTCAAAGCGGCCGCCCCAAAGGGAGTTGGCATTTTTCTGGTCGGTGGCGTTTTGATCGGTCATTGTGATCCGCAGTATTGGAAAGGTGGGTGTTGTGAAGGCATTGCTTCATTACGTAAAACTTGGCGTGATTGTCGCCATATCGGGCATTTATGCAACCCCTGCCTTTGCAGATACGCAATTCCCGCAAGAACTTTCAAAGATGGTGGCTCCATCTGATGACGGTTCTTTGCCCGAAGGTGCGGTGTTTGTCGATGAAAATGATGCAGAGATATCTCTTAATAACCTGAAAGGTCAGGTTGTTTTGGTCAATCTGTGGGCGACATGGTGTGTGCCCTGCGTCAAGGAAATGCCCGAACTTGATCAGTTGGCGGCTGAAATGGCGGGAAAGCCGTTTCGGGTTTTAGCACTTAGTCAGGATCGTGGCGGGGCCGCAGCGGTTACAGAATTCTTTGAAAAGAATGGAATCGAGCATCTTGATGTCGTGCTCGACCCGCGTGGTGCGACGGCACGCCAGATGGGCGCACGGGGACTTCCCACCAGTTTTGTCATTGATAGCAACGGGGTTATCCGCGGCAAGCTTGAAGGCATTGCCCGTTGGGATGCGCCAGCGGTGATTACGTATTTTGATGGTCTGATCGCGGAAATGTCTTAGGCAACTTTTTCGGTTAGCTGGCCGAGGCCGGGTCTTCGAGCAATGCCAATACTTGTTCAAGGGTTGGTGCCGCATCGCCAGCCCCGTTGCGCGTGGTCGACAACGCGCCGGTGGCACAGGCAAAGCGCACAGCATCCGCAAGGTCTTGTCCGCCATGAAGCGCAACGGCAAGTCCTGCATTAAAGCAATCCCCGGCACCGACCGTATCAATGGCGCTGACCACAAAGGACGGCACCAGTCCGATCTGGCCATCAGATGAATAAAATGCACCTTTGCTGCCCATTTTAATAATGACGGTTTCTGGCCCCATTTCATGGAGCTTGTTGGCCGCAATGGTCGCGGTTGCCATATCGACGGGATCAATTCCCGTCATGGCCAGACATTCGCTGCTGTTTGGCGTTACGATATTGGTCAGAGCCAAAAGATCGCGCATCACCATGTGATCCGGGACGGGGGCAGGGTCCAGAATGACCTTCGCATGACCTTCGCGGGCATATTTTATCGCGCAATCGACGGCAACGACCGGGCATTCAAGCTGCAATAACAAAAAGTCACAATCGCGCAGGTGGCTTTGTTTTTCATGCAGATCGCCACGCGTCATGGTCATGTTCGCGCCGCCGACTACCGTGATCATGTTTTCACCGGCGGTATCAATGGAAATCAGGGCCGTGCCGGTTTGAGCACCATCTGCAATGATCAAATGGCTGGTATCAAGTCCCTCGTCAGACAGGGTTGCAAGCAGTTGACGGCCAAGAACGTCATCCCCGATTTTGGAAATGAAAATTGGCGAAACGCCAAGGCGGTTAACCGCCAGTGCCTGATTACAGCCTTTGCCACCGGGACCGGATTTGTATTCCTTGGCCAGAACGGTTTGCCCCGGCTGCGGAAGCTTTGTCACGCGCGCGGCAAAATCAATGTTGGAGCTTCCGACAACTGCAATACCCATAGCCTATCCAATTAGAATAAAAATTATACTATTATGGTAATATTGGTATTAGATCAGTGGTTTAAAGTCGTAGAAAGGCAAAATGCCCCACAATCACAAAAAATCTTTAGCGGGATTTGAACTTGGCGATTTCAGGTCGGGGTGAATTCGTCTGAAAGGGCGGCATAAAGGCGTTTGAACTTGGCAAAACGCGGCTGATAGGATGCGTGTCGGACTTGATTGGGCTCAATGACCTCTTCAATGGCCGGTTTCAGGCATACATCTTCGGGGAGTTCTTTGGTCAGTGCCAATCGTCCCAAACGTGCCGCCCCAAATGCCGGACCCTTGGCGGCCCCTTCATAGCGGGCAAGGGGCGTTCCCATAATGTCGGAAATCAACTGTATCCAGTATCGGCTGCGCGCACCGCCACCAATAACGCCGGGCAATTCACAATGCGCCCCTGCGGCATGCAGGCGTGATTGAGCATCAGACAAAGCAAAGGCGACCCCTTCAAGGGTTGATTGCACCATCATTTCCCGGTTGCTGTCACTGCCAAGGCCAAAGAAAACCCCACGGGCATAGGGATTGTTATGCGGGGTGCGTTCCCCGTTCAGATAGGGCAGGAATAGAATGTCAGAGGGGGCGGCATGTTGTGCCTCGACCCGACGCAGTAACGCGCCAATGTCGGGTTCTGCCAAAAGACTGGCCGCCCATTGCAGGCAACTTGCCCCATTAAGCAACACTGCCATCTGGAACCAGTGTTGCGGGATCGCGTGGGTGAAGCTGTGCAGAAGTTCTTTGGGTTTTGGCCGGTATTTGTCCGATGCGACGAATATCTGTGACGATGTGCCAAGCGAGATAAAGCCATCCCCATGACTGACAGCGCCGACACCGATGCCACCGGTTGCCGCATCGCCGCCGCCGCCCGCAATAATCACATTGCGGCCCATGCCCCATCGATTGGCAAGTTCGGGGAAAAGAGTTCCGGTGACATCCGATCCTTCGACCAGTTTTGGTAACTGATCCATGTTTAACCCACAGGCATCAATTGCAGCGTGATTCCAGCTTCGACTTTCTTCATCAAGCCAAAGCGTGCCTGCGGCATCCGACATCTCGGTTACTTTGTCGCCCGACAGGCAAAAACGGATGTAATCCTTGGGCAGCAGGATGGTTTTTATTTTGGCAAACAGATCAGGTTCGTGTTTTTTCAACCAGATCAGTTTCGGGGCGGTCATGCCCGGCATGGTAGCAACACCGGCCTGAATGCCCAGATCGGGCAAGGCCTGATCCAGTTCTTCACATTCGCGCATGGCCCGACCATCATTCCAAAGAATGGCTGGTCGAAGCGGTTTGTCATCGGCACCAAGCAAAGTTGCACCATGCATCTGTCCAGACAGACCAATGGCGCGTGTGGCGGCAATTGCGGTGGGGTTTTGGGCCGTGAGCGCGTCAATCGCGCCCAAGGTCGCCTGCCACCAGTCGGCCGGGTTCTGTTCGCTCCAGAACGGATGAGGGGTCGAAACAGATAACGGGATATCGGCCTCGGCAACTGTGGCCGAGTTTTCGTCAATAAGCAGTGCCTTGACCGCTGATGTGCCGACATCAATCCCGAGAAACATTTTCGGACCGCCTCCAGACGTATTTTATCATTCTATCCCGACATTGCGATTGTGCGGGTTGATGTGATCTTTATTCCAGATGCTTGGTGGCTTGATTGCAACAAAAAAAGCCGCTGCGATCTGCAGCGGCTTTAATTTGATATGCGAATAAGCTACGGTTGCGCCCTTAGCGGGTCGGGACCGGCTCATCACCGCTATAGTCATAGAAGCCACGGCCAGCCTTGCGGCCAAGCCATCCAGCTTCGACATATTTAACCAGCAATGGGCACGGGCGGTACTTGGTGTCTGCCAGACCGTCATGCAGGACATGCATGATCGAAAGACAGGTATCCAGACCGATAAAATCTGCGAGTTGCAGCGGGCCCATCGGGTGATTGGCACCCAGTCGCAATGCGGTATCGATGGATTCGACATTCCCCACACCCTCATAAAGGGTGTAGATCGCTTCGTTGATCATCGGCAGCAAGATGCGGTTGACAATGAAAGCCGGGAAATCTTCGGCACTTGCCGTGTCTTTACCGAGTTTCTTGGTCAGTTCATGAATGGTGCGATAGGTGGTTTCATCGGTGGCAATGCCACGGATCAGCTCTACCAGCTTCATCAGCGGCACCGGGTTCATGAAGTGCATGCCCATGAACTTCGACGGGCGGTCCGTATAGGACGCCAGACGGGTTACCGAGATCGAAGATGTATTGGTCGCGATGATGGCCTCGGGGCCAAGAACCGGACAAAGAGCTTTGAAAATCTGTTTTTTGACTTCTTCATTCTCGGTTGCTGCTTCGATTACCAGATCGCAGCCTGTCAGGAATGAATAGTCCGTCCCGGTTGAGATAAGAGCAATGGCAGCATCTTTTTGCGCTGCGGTAATTTGCTCTTTCTTGACCTGACGGTCCATGTTCTTTTCCATCAAGCCAATCGCCTTATCAAGGGCGTCTTGCGAGATGTCGAGAATTCGGACGTCGTAACCAGCCAATGCGATCACATGGGCAATGCCATTGCCCATCTGACCAGCGCCGATTACGCCAATGGTTTTGATATCTTCCAACGAAGCCATTTGTTCCCCACTCGTCCCCTTAGGGCCAAAACAATAGAATTCACTGTTTTGACCCTAAATGGGATCAGATTATTTGTCGAGTTCGCTCGCCAGTGCGGGAAGGGCTTCGAACAGGTCACTGACAAGGCCGTAATCGGCTACCGAGAAGATCGGTGCTTCTTCGTCCTTGTTAATTGCGACAATGACCTTGCTGTCCTTCATACCGGCAAGGTGCTGAATAGCACCGGAAATGCCTACAGCAATGTATAGCTGCGGTGCAACAACTTTGCCGGTTTGGCCAACTTGCCAATCATTCGGAGCGTATCCGGCATCAACCGCAGCGCGTGACGCGCCGATTGCAGCGCCAAGTTTGTCGGCAATCGGTTCGATCAGGTGGAAGTTTTCACCCGATCCCATGCCGCGACCACCAGAAATGACAACTTTGGCAGCGGTCAGTTCAGGGCGTTCCGACTCGGTCAGTTCAGCACCGACGAAGCTGGACTTGCCAGCATCGGTGACAGTTGCAACATCTTCGATCGATGCAGAACCACCTTCGGCGGCAACCGGATCAAAGCCCGTGGTACGTACCGTGATCAGTTTGATCGGGTCAGATGACTGCACGGTCGCCAATGCATTGCCGGCATAAATCGGGCGGACAAATGTATCGGCACTTACAACATCGGTGATGTCGGAAATCTGCGCGACGTCTTTCAATGCCGCAACGCGCGGCATGAAGTTTTTGCCAGAAGTCGACGCCGGAACCAGAACGTGGCCGTAATCACCGGCCAGTTCGGAAACCAAGCCTGCGATGTTTTCTGCCAGGAAATGGCCATAGGCGGCATTGTCTGCGACCAGAACCTTGGAAACGCCGTCAACTTTGGCAGCCGTTTCAGCAACGCCGCGGCAGCTTTCACCGGCAACGAGGATGGTGATGTCGCCACCGATTTTCTGTGCAGCGGCAACGGTGTTAAGCGTGCCACCTTTCAGTTCGGTATTGTCGTGTTCGGCAATAACAAGAATGCTCATTTGAATGATCCCCGCTTAGATAACTTTTGCTTCGTTGCGCAGCTTGTCGACAAGCTCGGCAACATCAGCAACTTTGACGCCTGCCTGACGTGATGGTGGTTCCGTCACTTTCAGGGTTTTAAGGCGCGGCGCGGTATCAACACCAAGATCCGCGGGGCTCATCGTATCAAGCGGCTTTTTCTTGGCTTTCATGATATTCGGCAGGGACGCATAACGCGGCTCGTTGAGGCGCAAGTCAGTGGTCACAATTGCCGGAAGATCAAGTTTAACGGTCTCAAGACCGCCGTCGACTTCGCGGGTGACATCCATCTTGCCATCAGTAATGGCAATCTTGGAAGCAAACGTGCCCTGCGGCCAATCCAAAAGCGCGGCCAACATCTGACCGGTTTGGTTGGCATCATCGTCAATTGCCTGTTTACCCAGGATCACAAGGTCCGGGCTTTCTTTGGCAACGACTTCTTTCAAGAGCTTTGCAACAGCAAGCGGTTGCAGTTCGTCGTCGGTTTCGACCAGAATGCCGCGATCGGCACCCATAGCCAGAGCAGTGCGGAGCGTTTCCTGACACTGCTTAACGCCGAGAGATACAGCAACCACTTCGGTCGCAGTACCTGCTTCTTTGAGGCGGATGGCCTCTTCAACGGCGATTTCGTCAAACGGGTTCATGGACATTTTGACGTTGTTTAACTCAACGCCAGACTGGTCCTGTTTGACTCGGATCTTGACGTTGTAATCCACAACGCGCTTAACGGCGACAAGAACCTTCATGACAGACCTGTTCGTTTTTGTTGTCGAAACTATAGGCTTTCTGCTCCCTGCACGGGCAGTTTGCGGTGGGCCCGGATGTTACTGGTTTCCCCGCGATGCACAATAGGGAGTGCGATACGGGTTGTCAATTTACGTAAAGAGGTTAACGTTAACGATAACTTCTTCACTAAAATTTTGATGCCCTTCTATAATCTTGATACGGGACAAATCCGCCAATTAACAGGGATTTGTCCAATATTTTTCCTTATCTCGTCAGTCCCGGTTTCCACAAGATATCGTCTTTGCCGCCATTATTTGCATGACGGGCCAAGACAAACATATGGTCGGAAAGCCGGTTGATATAGCGCACGGCTTCGGGGTTGATCGCCTCGATTCCCGCCAGTGCGACCATCAGGCGTTCGGCGCGGCGCGATACAGTGCGCGCGATGTGAAGCTGGGCCGAAAGCGCACTGCCACCGGGCAAGACAAAGGATTTCAACGGATCAAGATGTTCGTTGATCTGATCAATCTCTTGCTCAAGCCGTTCGGTTTGTTTGGCGATGATGCGCAATGCCGGCTGTTCCGGATTGTCGTTCGTGCCATCGCCGGGCGTGCATAAATCCGCACCGAGATCAAAAAGATCGTTCTGGATTCGCGCCAGCATGTCATCGAGATCGCCGGTGGCATGCAGCCGGGCAACACCAATAACGGCATTGGTTTCATCAACGGTGCCATAGGCCTCAACGCGAATATCGTTTTTGAAAACGCGTGTGCCATTTCCAAGGGCTGTTTTGCCCTTGTCACCGGATTTTGTATAGATACGTGTCAGTTGAACCATGTGCCGTCCGTTATGTGGCGAATGTGGATAAATATCCGGGCCGGGTTATTTCCTAGGTTATTTCCCAAGTGCCATCAAAGACAGAATAAACAAAAGCAAAAGCGCGCCAGCCTGAAGCAGGACACGAAGCTGCATCAGCTTGTTGGATTTTCGGGCATCGTTTCCGCGTGCCATGGATATGATGCCGAGAACCAGAACAACGGCGACAGCGGCCATCGCCAGCAAAGCACCGATCTGAAGAAATGCAGCCATTCTTGGTCTTCCTTGTTCCTGCCTGAGGACTTATGCCGTCATCGGGGTTTTGCAATAACGGGAAATCGCAAAGATTAATCTATATGTCGTTAGGTCAGTTTGTATCAGGCGACGACATGCTGCGCCAAGCAGCCTTTATAGGCAACCGGCGTTGGAAAATTTTTGGATTATTCGGACGTTTTATCCAAAAGAAATGCTCGACGATCAATGTTGAACGTCTTGATACGCGATGCCAGCGTGGTCGGTTTAATATCGAGAAGGGCGGCGGCACCCCCTTGGCCAAAAATCTTTCCGCGTGTCTCTGTCAGGGCGTGGATGATGTTGTTGCATTCGTTTTGGCGCAATTCATCGCGGGTTAGGATGGCTTTTTCGGGGAGTTCGGTCTGATCGACAGCTGTGTCGATCAGTCTTCGACTATCGCGCCCACCGGTTTCAGGTAAGTCGAAATGTAGTTTGCCGTCATGGGCAAGAATTGCGGCCCGCTCAATAACGTTTTCAAGTTCACGGGCATTCCCCGGCCAACCGTAATTTTGCAAGGTGCGGACCTGTCCCTTGGTCAGTGTGGGTTGGCTGATGTTTAATCGCTGGGAGATGTTGCGCAGGAAATGGGTCGCCAATGGTGGGATATCGTCGGTACGGTCGCGCAATGGGCGGCATTCAATCGGGAAGACATTCAGGCGGAAATAAAGGTCTTCGCGGAAACGCCCTTGGCGCACTTCTTCTTTAAGGTCGCGGTTGGTTGCAGCGACCAAGCGAACATTGACCTCTCGGGTGCGTTCTTCGCCAATGCGTTCAAATTTTTGGTCCTGCAAAACACGCAGCAATTTGCCCTGAAGCTCTAGCGGGATTTCTCCGACTTCATCAAGGAACAATGTCCCGCCATCCGCCAGTTCAAAGCGGCCCACGCGATCGCGTATGGCACCGGTAAAGGCACCGCGGACATGGCCAAAAAACTCGCTTTCAAAAAGTTCATGGGGAATGGCCGCGCAGTTCACGCGAACCAATACGCGATCTGATCGGGTGCTGGCCTGATGGATGGCGCGCGCAATCAGTTCTTTCCCTGTTCCGGATTCACCCGTGATCAGAACGTTGGCATCGGTTGGGGCAACAAGATCAATTTGTTTTAAGGCACCCTGAATAGCATCCGACTGACCGATGATTTCGTGATGGTTGTTGGTCGAAAGAATTTCTTCCTGCAGATAGGCGTTTTCAAGTTCAAGCCGTTCACGAAGGCGATCAACCTCGGCCAGTGCGGCATGCAGTTTTTCTTCGGCAATTTTACGTTCGGTGATGTCGCGAAAAACAATCACGGCCCCGATGACAAGCCCATGGTCGCGAATAGGGGTGGAGGTATATTCAACCCGGATCGGTTTTCCATCACTGCGCCAGAAAACTTCGTCGTCGACGCGCCGGACAATGCCTTCGCGAAACGCATTGTAAATCGGGCATTGTTCAGCGTGATAGGGTTCGCCGTCGACATGGGAATGGTGAATGATCGAATGGATTTCCCTGCCAACAAGCCCATCCGCTGTCCAGCCCAGCATGCGTTCAGCTGCCGGGTTGACGAATGTTGTGATGCCGTCGCTGTTTACCCCGTAAATACCTTCGCCTGCCGCCCCTAGAATGAGCTGGTTTTCACGTTCAATTTCGCGGAAAAAACGTTCGGCGCGTCGCCATTCGGAAATGCCTTCACGGAGGTAATCATCTGCTTCTGAATCGACATCGCGACGATGGCGGGCATCAAGGTCAGAAATGGTAATGGTCAGGTATTCTTCATTATTGAGTGTGATCGCACGGGCTTCGTGTTCAAGCTTTAATTCAGACCCATCCGGGCGGGTCAAATCCAGCCCTCGCGTCCACGCAAAGCCGTGGTAGAGGGCTGCCTGACTAAAAACGACAAGGCTGGGAACTTGTCCTTTGTGCAGGGCACTCATCTTTGATGATTTCAGGGTGCCTATGCTGCGGCCCAGCAATTTGGCAGCAGCATCATTGGCAAAAATGATGCTGTCGGTTTTTGGATGAACCAATAATGTCGGATGCGTGTGGGCCAAAAGTGCCTGAAGATGAAGTGTCTCCAAAGGCATTGAAATAGGCTGGATTACATCGCTATTCATTGAAGATCCTACGAAAAATCGTATTAATAATTACGAAAATTCGTAAATTACGATTTTTCGTATTACCTGAGGATGCCAGCCTTCATATGCAGAGTCTAGCGTTTCCAACGAAACTGCTGCGATGCAACAAGTTGGCACGCTGGTTGCTCTTGTCCCTTGTGAATATCTGATGCTGCCTGATCTGGGTGGCGTAACAACAGGGGGTGATCATATGTCAGTCAAAAGTCTGGGCGATCCATTCAGTGGGGATGCAGACCTTCGGCACAGTAAATCATGTGGCTGTGAGGTTTGCGCGTCAAAAGGGGATCACAAACACGCATCACATACGGCCCAAGGTCATAGCGTAGAACATGATCTTGCAAAAATGCCTGCACATAGTGATATGGGTGATACAACACCTGCCAGCAGTGAAGAGATGCTTGATCGCGCAATCGACAGTGCGATTGTCCGGTCCGTCTTTGGGCATGATGAAATTTCGCGGCGTTCTTTTGCCAAGATGGTCGGCGGTACCACCATGATGGCCGCCTTGGGATCTGTTCTGCCGATTGATAAGGTCAAAGCGGCGATCCTTGATGATCTGGGCAAGCCGGAAAAATCCAAACTGAATATTGGTTTTGTTCCGATTACTTGCGCAACACCGATCATTATGGCTCAGCCGATGGGCTTTTATGAAAAATACGGCCTTGATGTTGATGTGATCAAGACAGCCGGTTGGGCGGTTGCGCGCGACAAGTCATTGAACAATGAATATGACGCCTCGCATATGTTGACCCCGATGCCATTGGCGATCTCAATGGGGGCTGGGTCCACGGCAACACCGTTCCTGATGCCAGCCGTTGAAAACATCAATGGTCAGGCCATCGTGCTGCATAACGACCACCTTGATAAACGTGATCCTAAGCAGTGGAAAGGCTTCAAGTTTGGTGTGCCATTCGAATACTCGATGCACAACTTCTTGCTGCGCTACTACGTTGCCGAACATGGGCTGGATCCGGACAAGGACATTCAGATCCGTGTCGTTCCGCCGCCCGAGATGGTTGCAAACCTGCGTGCCGGTAACCTTGATGGCTATCTGTCACCGGATCCGTTCAATCAGCGCGCTGTCTGGGAAAAAATCGGCTTCCTGCACACCCTGACCAAGGATATCTGGGAAGGTCATCCATGCTGTGCATTTGCCTGCTCCAAGGCGTTTTCGGAAGAGCTTCCAAACACCTATGGCGCACTTTTGAAATCGATTGTTGATGCGACCCAATACGCGTCCAAAGCGGAAAACCGCAAAGAAATTTCGGCAGCAATTGCACCGGCAAACTATCTGAACCAGCCGGTTCCAGTGATCGAACAGGTTCTGACCGGGCGGTATGCGGATGGCTTGGGCGAAGTTCTGAATGTCCCGGACCGTATCGATTTCGATCCGTTCCCATGGCATTCCATGGGGGTCTGGATTTTGACCCAGATGAAACGCTGGGGCTATATCGAAGGCGACATCCATTACAAGAAAATCGCCGAAGAAGTCTATGTCGCAGCCGATTGCGCCAAGGTCATGAAAGACCTTGGGTATGAGGCCCCGACCGAGACCTACAAAACCTATAGCATCATGGGCAAGACTTTCGACCCTGATGAGCCTGAAGCCTATGTGAACAGCTTTGCCATTGGTAAAGGGGTAAGCTGACATGCTGGCATCTTTAAATGCCAGGGCTTTGCTTTTGTCTCTCGTGTTGCTGGCGGTTCTCCTTGGGTTATGGGAGGCCGCCAGCCCGAAGCAGCAGCTTGCCGGCGAACTTACCGAATATGAATTGCTGATGGGCGGGGGCGAGCCAAAAGCGGCTGTGCCACCACCCTCAGCCGTCTTCGCCAAGGCGTGGGAAGAACTGAGCGATCCTTTCTATGATGCAGGTCCCAATGACAAGGGGATTGGTATTCAGATTGGCTATTCGCTGTATCGGGTTCTGAGCGGTTATTTCCTTGCAGCAGCCATTGCCATTCCGGTCGGCTTTTTGATCGGGATGTCGCCGTTGATGTACAAGGCACTTGATCCCTTCATTCAGGTGCTTCGACCGATATCACCTTTGGCCTGGATGCCTCTTGCGCTGTTTGTCATTCAGGACAGCCAGGCATCGGCGATCTTTGTCATTTTCATCTGTTCGATCTGGCCAATGCTGATCAATACGGCCTTTGGTGTGGCCGGGGTTCGCAAGGACTGGGTCAACGTTGCGCGCACACACGAACTTGGTGCGCTTAAAACAGCATGGATTGTGATTTTGCCCGCGGCTGCCCCGACGATTTTGACCGGTATGCGAATTTCAATCGGCATTGCCTGGTTGGTTATTGTTGCCGCCGAGATGCTCGTGGGGGGTACGGGGATTGGCTACTACGTCTGGAATGAATGGAACAATCTTGATCTGACCAGTGTGGTGTTCTCGATCCTCGTGATTGGTGTTGTCGGCATGCTGCTTGATACCGCCTTTGCCTATTGCGCACGTCTTGTGCAGTACCAGGAATAAGGAGACCTGAAATGTCGACACCATTCCTGAGCGTACAGAACCTAAGCAAACGGTTTAAAGCACCCAAGGGTGAAGACGCCCTCACCGTGTTTGAAAACGTCAATCTTGGCATTGAGAAGGGCGAGTTCGTTTGCATTATCGGTCATTCTGGCTGTGGTAAATCGACGATCCTTAACATTCTTGCCGGGCTTGATGAACCAAGCGAAGGCGGGGTGATTATGAACGGCAAGGAGGTCTCGGGGCCTAGTCTTGATCGCGGTATCGTGTTTCAGAACTATTCCCTGCTGCCTTGGCTGTCGGCCCTGAAAAACGTGACCTTTGCCGTGCAGGCCCGTCACAAGTCCTGGAGCAAAAAACAGGTCCACGAACATTCGATGAAGTATCTTGAGATGGTTGGCTTGGCCGGTGGTGCGGAGCTTCGCAAACCGTCTCAATTGTCAGGGGGGATGCGTCAGCGTGTTTCGATTGCACGCGCATTCGCAATCCAGCCGGAACTGTTGCTGCTTGATGAGCCATTTGGTGCGCTTGATGCGCTCACCCGTGGCAGCATTCAGGATGAACTCATCCGTATCTGGTCTGGCTCAGATCAGACCGTATTCATGATCACCCATGATGTGGACGAAGCAATTTTGCTGGCGGACCGTATTTTGCTGATGACCAACGGGCCCTATGCCCGTGTGGCAGAATCGGTCCAAGTCGAAATTCCACGTCCGCGCGAACGGGCCAACATCATCCATCATTCCGACTATTACGACATCCGAAATCACCTTGTCGAATTCCTTGCCACCCGCTCCAGGGCGCTTGCGGGCAAGCAGGAAGATGGCGGCAGTTCTGAGCCATCCATCGTTCGGTTCGGCGCGCACGAGGTGCTTTCGGACCCGAAGGATAACCGCAAATCTGCCGTCAGTCGGGCTAAATAAACCAGATCCAAACGTTGATTACCGAGAAGGAGAAAAGCTGTGAAAAAAGCAGATGTCAAAGAAATGATCATCGAAGCCAAAAAGGCCAAAGGTCTTGGCTGGGAAGAAGTTGCAAGCAAGATCGGCATGTCGCCGGTCTGGACGACCTCGGTTTGTTTTGGCATGAATTCCGCGCCAAAGGACAAGGCCGATATGCTGGTTGCCCTGTTTGGCCTTCCGCCAGAAGCATCGGCCGTCATTCAGGAATGCCCGATGAAAATCTGGGATCAGGCGGTTCCAACCGATCCGGCTGTCTATCGCCTATATGAAATCGTCGGTGTTTACGGCGAAACCATCAAGGAAATCATCCACGAGAAATTCGGCGATGGCATCATGAGCGCCATTGATTACGAGATGTATATCGAGCGTAAGGAAGATCCGAAAGGTGACCGGGTTGTCATCACCCTTGACGGTAAATTCCTGAAATATCGGGCTTGGTAAGCAAAGCGGACCGGTGAGCCTTTTCACCGGGTACGAGCAGCCTTAAAAGACGAAGCCGGTCTGCCATAAGCAGGCCGGTTTCGGTATGTCAGACGATCGGGTGGGGCGTGCGGAATGCCAGTCCAACGAGGTTGGGGAAACAATCCGTTGCCATATTGCCGGTGGCACAATCGATGTGATGCGCTACATGTTATGGTCAATGACATCAATAAGCGCATTGACTTAGAAAGGGCGATACCATGGGTGATCTTTCCAATTTCGGCATTACCAAACGCTGGCCAGCACAAAATCCCGATATTATTCAGCTTTATTCCCTGCCGACGCCCAACGGGGTGAAGGTTTCCATCATGCTTGAGGAAACCGGTCTGGATTATGAGCCGCATCTGATCAATATCAGCGAGGACGAGACCTGGACTCCGGAATTCCTGTCCTTGAACCCCAATGGCAAAATCCCGGCGATCATTGATCCGAATGGCCCGAATGGTGAACCGTTTGCGTTGTTTGAATCCGGGGCGATCATTCAATATCTGGCCGAAAAAACCGGTAATTTTTTGCCAACCAATCCGGCCAAGCGTATGGAAACCATTCAATGGGTTTATTTCCAGATGGCCGGTCTTGGCCCGATCTTTGGACAGCTTGGTTTCTTCCATAAATTTGCCGGTAAAGACATCGAAGACAAGCGTCCGCGGGATCGCTATGTCAATGAATCCAAACGCCTGCTTGGCGTGCTTGAAACCCGTCTGGAAGGGCGTGACTGGATCATGGGCGATGACTACACCATTGCCGATATCGCAACTATCGGCTGGGTGCGTAACCTGGTTGGGTTCTATGACGCGGGTGATCTGGTTGAATTTGATAAACTGGTCAATGTCCCGGCATGGCTTGCCCGGGGGCTTGAACGTCCTGCGGTTCAACGCGGGCTGGACATTCCATCACGCGATTAAGGGTTTGAAAATTGACCGGATGGTCAGAAATGCTTTCCATCCGGTCACGCTCCCATTAACTAGTGGGGAATTCATTCGCCCACGAAGTTAAGAGAATTACCCATGACCAGCCGAATCAAGGACGCCACCCTTGCCAACCAGATCAATGACGAAACGCTTGCATGGCGTGAAGTGATTTGTCCGGTCACGGCAAAATACGGAAATTATGTTGCCAAACGTGATTTGCGCGACAAAACGATTGTCAGTTTCCAGCATGTCTTGGAAGACACCATTCCGACCTTGCTGCCATTTGTGAAGGCCGGTGCCAAGGTCAAGGTTGGTGCATGTAATCCTGATAGTACCGATGACGTCGCAGCAGCCTATCTGGCGGCCAACGGTGTTGAAGTACATGCCTTTTCCGGGATGAGCCCGGACGAATATGCCAAAAGCATCGATATCCTGTCATCCGAGCCTGCTGACATTGTCGCGGATATGGGCGGGGAATTGATCGAGGCATTTGTTCAAAAGGGCCAGAAGGTTGATGGCGCGCTTGAAGCCACCACAACCGGTGTGCACCGGGTTGAGAAACTTGATTATTCCTTCCCGGTCTTTAACTGGAACGATATCGCAATCAAAGATCGCCTGCATAACCGTCATCATGTGGCACAGGAAATGTGGCCGGTCTTTTCCAATGTAACCGGCCTCGCACTTTATGGTCGTTCCGTTCTTGTGGTTGGCTTTGGTCCGGTGGGGCGCGGTGTTGCCGAACGTGCGCGTAATCTTGGTGCGGTGGTATCGGTTGCTGAACATGATCCGGTCCGCGCGCTTGAAGCCCAGCATCATGGATGCCGTGTGGTTGGCCTTGAAGACGGGCTCAAGGAAAACGCGATCATTGTCACCGCCACGGGTCATTCCGGCATTTTGGGTGAAACGCAGGTCAAACAGGCCCGTCGGGGTGCCGTATTGGTCAATGTCGGCCATTCAAACACCGAGATCGATGTTGCATGGCTTGATGGACAAAGCCGCACGAAAATGCGCCGCTACATTGAACGGTTCGATCTTGATAACGGTCGCGAAGTTTATCTTCTGAACCGGGGCAGTCTTTTGAACCTTGCGCCGGGTATGGGGGGGTCGGGCAAGGATCTGTTTGATCCGTTTTCCGCCATCCTTATTCGCGGGATTGACTGGTTGGCATCGGGTGGTGCGGCATCTTTCAAACCGGGATTTTATGACTATCCGGCCGAAATTGAACGCGAAATTGCAGAAGCGATTTTGCATTCCCACAGCTAATGCGTTCAACCCGATCTGATCGGTAATACGTAAATGTAAAACACCCCGGCCAGATGACCGGGGTGTTTTGTTATTATTGTTCGCTCGTTTCCAAATCGTCAGGCGCGATAGCCAATCCGTAAATTGCCCCATTGTTCGCCATTGACCATGATTGGAACGTCACATTCCTTCATAAAGACAACAGAATCCCCCATGTCGCGGAAATAGGTTTGCAGAAGATGTGGTTTGGTATTGCGGGCGGCCATCAGACCAGCACGATCGTCAAAGATGCGGCGGTTGCGGCAATTGCCCATGTTCCAGGCAGGTTCACCGGGCTTCTGCGGCTGGCTGTAAATCTTGTTATGGGTTGGCAGGTACCCGTTTGAATCAACACCCGCAGCAAAGACAATGTGTTTGTCCTTCGCAAGAATGGCTTCTTGAAGTGGTGTAAAGTTGCGATCTGTGAACGGGATATAAGGTGTCATGAACTGTTTCGGATCACTACCGACTATCGCTTCATAGCGCGGGCTAAACAGATCATCGCGCGTGATTTCCTTATTCCGCAGTCCGGTTTCAAGAACCTTGGCCAAATCAGTCGCCAGTTCTTTGCCGAGATCGGCAATCTTGGCGTCATGTTCATGGGTTTTCTTCATATGCCCAAGAATGACCTGATTGGCGTGATCATTCAGTTCAGTCAATTGAACATGGGTGCCAAGTCCGGAAACCGCCTTGATAATGCCGTTCAGGATTGTACCATCATCCATGGTGATAATGACCGGTTTATCGTGGTCTTTTTCACTGGCATCAATACGGGCAAGCAAACCTGCCAAGGACATATCTGCGGTAACACCATTGCGAACATCACCGTTGCCAAAATCGACTTTGATATCAACGGCAATCGGGACGCGTTCTTCGTGACGTCGGTTTGACCCTTCGGCACTGCGCAGAACCATCCGGAACCGGCTTTCCATTTCATTGATGTCATTGCGGATGTTTGAAGAAAGAATACGAAGGTTTTCTGCGGTTTCTCTGGCATTTTGCGACTTCGCACTGGCCAATTCAATATCGTCAGAAATGCCCTGCATATGGGTGGAGACTTCTTGCGCACTGGCCGAAATTTCTGCAATCGCGGCGGTTTGTTGTTCTACCGAGGCCGAAATATCAGAAGACAGCTGGCTAACTTCGTCAATTGCCCCACCGATACCTTCAATTGCGACGACGGCTTCGGATGTCGCACCTTGAATGGCGGTGATTTGCGAATTGATGTCGAGAATGGCTTTTTCGGTCTGTGTCGCAAGATTTTTGACCTCGTTCGCGACCACAGCAAATCCCTTGCCGGCATCACCGGCACGGGCGGCTTCAATGGTCGCATTCAGGGCAAGCATCTTGGTCTGATCAGAAATGCGTTTAACGATATCGACGACTTTGCCGATCTCGCTTGCCGTTTCCGACAGGCTGTTCATTGTATGGGATGTTTCCTGCGCACGGGTGACAGCCTGACCAGCGATTTCGGTGGTTTTATGAATTCGGTCAGCAATTTCATGGCTGGATGCCTGAAGCTCTTCTGTCGCGGATGCAACGGTTGAGACATTGTTGCTGGCAATTTCCGTTGTCGTCGTGATGCGTTCGACCAATTGTGACAGATCACTTGCATCATTTTCCATGGCTTGGGCAACGTCATTGGTGCGGCCAGCCTGAAACCCGACTTCCGAGATGATGTTATCTGTTTCACGTTCGATGATTTCGGACATCGACTGGATTTCCGATACCGCACGTTGTTGCGAAATCAACGTTTGCTTGGCGGCCAGAAGGCACGCCATATCGGCCATCAAAACACAGCGGGCGGCTTCGATTAAGGTCGGGGTCGACCGCACACCTTTGGTACGCGACGCCAGGAGCGCACAGTTCGCTGCGGTCTTGTGATAGGCAAGCACCAAGCGATCTGGGGATAAATCGGCCGTTTGGTCAGCTAAAATATGATCATCAAAGCAACGGTTGAACTCGCTTGCGGAGGTCGCATTTGCCATTGCGCGGAATCGTTGGGCAAGGCCTTTTACATGGCTTCGCGGATCGTCGGGATCGGCGCTGCTTTGACCTGTTCCAAACAACTCTGCGACAAGACTTTCAGCAAGTTGATCGGCATGTTGTTCAAAAATGCCTTTTGCTTCGGATATACGCGCAAAGATTGTGTTTTCTTGCGTTGCAGAGGCGTGGTTCATCTTTAACGTCTCTCCCTTTTCCCTGTCGGCATTTTAGCCGGCATCCCCCAGATTTTTTAGGTTTCTGTTTGGACTTCTATCTAGTCTAGCACCACAGGTAAGGGCGAAATATATCATACTTTAGGTTGATATAAAAAAGTGGCCCGTCAATCCTGACGGGCCAAGTTTGGCCTCGTTGTTCACAGGGGCCACGGTTCGCAATGAAAATTGTATGTTTTCAATATATTAGCCATTTACCGGCCAAGAATCCCACGGGTGACAACTTGCGCCTGAATTTCGGCAGCACCTTCAAAAATGTTTAGAATGCGGGCATCACAGAGCACCCGGCTGATCTGATACTCAAGCGCATAACCATTTCCGCCATGAATCTGAAGCGCGTTATCTGCATTCGACCATGCCACACGCGCCCCCAGAAGTTTGGCCATCCCGGCTTCGATATCACAGCGGATATCCTGATCTTTTTCAAAAGCCGAGAAATAGGTTAACTGACGCGCGATCATGGTTTCGACAACCATCCAGGCCACTTTGCCGTAAACACGCGGGAAGGCATAAAGCGGTTTGGAAAACTGAACGCGATCCTTGGCATAGCGCATGCCGATCTCAAGCGCGTTTTGCGCGACCCCGACTGCACGTGCCGCCGTTTGAATGCGGGCGGATTCAAAAGTTGCCATCAACTGTTTGAAACCTTGCCCCTCTTCGCCGCCCAGAAGGTTGGCGGTCGGGACTTCAAACCCGTCAAAGGACAGCTCGTATTCCTTCATACCACGATAGCCAAGCACTTCGATCTCGCCACCCGACATGCCATCGGCCGGGAACGGATTGTCGTTGGTTCCGCGCGGCTTTTCAGCAAGCAACATCGACAATCCGCGATAACCGGCTTCATCCGGATTGGTGCGGGTCAAAAGGGTCATCAGATCGGACCGGGCAGCATGGGTGATCCATGTCTTGTTACCGGTCACCTTATAGTGATCGCCGTCCCTGACCGCACGGGTGCGCAAATGGGCAAGGTCCGATCCGTTATTCGGTTCTGTAAATACCGCCGTTGGCAGGATTTCACCCGATGCCAGTTTGGGCAGGTAATGCTGTTTTTGTGCGTCGGTCCCGCCAAGCCGGATCAGTTCCGCGGCAATTTCCGAACGGGTGCCAAGCGACCCGACCCCAATATAACCACGCGAAAGTTCTTCGGTCACAACGCACATGGCGGTTTTTCCCATGCCAAGCCCGCCAAACTCTTCGGGAATGGTCAGGCCAAACACGCCAAGTTCGGACATCTCATTGACGATTTCAATCGGAATCAATTCATCGCGTTCATGCCAGCCATGGGCATGCGGGGATACTTTCTCATCAACAAAACGCCGGAACTGGTCGCGGACCATATCAAGTGTTTCATCTTCAAGCCCGGTTTCACCAAACTGACCCGTATCAAGACTGTCTTCGATTTCCTTGGCAATTGCCCGACGGACCGCATCTGAATTACCCGACGTGGCAAGGGTAATGACCGATGCATTCGCGCCAAGCGTTTTGATAAGGCTGTCGGGTAGGCCAAGGGTCGAAAGTCGAATGATTTCGCCCTGCGACATTGGAATGCCGCCCTGAATTTGGGCAAGATATTCGCCAAAGGCCGCTTGCAGGATCAATTGCTCAAGCTGGCCAAATTTGCCCTGATCTTTCAGGCGGGTTGACCATGCCTTCATCTGCTGTAAGGCGGTGACATAGGTGGTGAACCAGGCAAAGCCATGGGCAGCAAACTGGTTGTCGTCAAATGCTGCCGCATCAATCCGGCCATCAACCGTTACCGACGCGCGCAAAGCATTTTCAGCGGCGTCGTAAACAGGGGCCAGTGCCGCCAGCGCATCATCACACAAACGTTCGAGGTTAGGCAAAATTACGGTATCGGTCATTATGGGGTCCTCGGGTCGGCAACCGTGTGGGGCGATTGCACTGGTCGGTATGCAAATCGAAATTCTTAAAAGGGTGGTGGCACCCCGCACGCCGATCGGGCGAGAAGGCGCTTGGGGTGCCAACAAGCAGTCTAGGGCAGGGGCGGCTTGAGGGCACAACCCCAATGTGGGATTAACCTTCGACTGCTTCTTCAAGTGTGCGCATGCCGGGGCGTTTTGCCTGAACCAGCACCGCCATGTTTCCGGGTTTGTGTTCGTTGCGCATCATCTTCATATGGGCGCGCGGGATATCATCCCAGCTAAAGACTTCGGACATACTTGGATCAATGCGGCGTTCAATCATCAGCTTGTTGGCCTGTGCCGCCTGTTTCAGGTTGGCAAAGTGGCTGCCCTGAATACGTTTCTGGCGCATCCAGACAAACCGTGCATCAAAGGTCAGGTTAAAGCCGGTCGTTCCGGCACAGAACACAACCATGCCGCCGCGTTTCACGACATTGCACGACACCGGGAAGGTCTGTTCGCCCGGATGTTCAAAGACGATATCAACGTCATTGCCCTTGCCGGTGATTTCCCAGATGGCCTTACCGAATTTGCGGACTTCTTTCATATAGTCGCCAAATTCCGGGCCGTTGACCGTCGGCAATTGACCCCAGCAATTGAAATCTTTGCGGTTGATCACGGCCTTGGCACCAAGGCCCAGCACGAAGTCGCGTTTGCTTTCATCGGATATCACCCCGATGGCATTGGCTCCGGCGGTGGTGATCAACTGGATCGCCATGGATCCAAGCCCACCAGACGCCCCCCAGACCAGAACATTATGGCCCGGACGCAGAATGTGCGGACGGTGACCAAACAGCATGCGATATGCCGTGGCAAGGGTCAGCGTGTAGCACGCACTTTCTTCCCAGGACAGGTGCTTGGGACGCGGCATCAATTGTTGTGCCTGCACACAGGTAAACTGCGCGAACGACCCATCGGGCGTTTCATAGCCCCAGATACGCTGGGTCGGGGACAACATCGGATCGCCGCCGTTACATTCTTCGTCGTCGCCGTCATCCTGATTGCAGTGAATGACCACTTCGTCGCCGACTTTCCAGCGCGTGACCTTGGAACCAACCGCCCAGACGATCCCTGATGCATCGGAACCGGCAATATGGAATGGACAGTCATGCACATTAAAGACTGAGATCGGCTGACCAAGGGATGCCCATACGCCGTTATAGTTAACGCCAGCCGCCATCACGAGAACAAGTACCTCGTGGCTATCAGGCTGGGTTACCGGCAGGACTTCGCATTGCATGGCGGTATCGGGTTCGCCATGGCGTTCTTCGCGAATCGCCCAGGCATACATATTCTTGGGCACATGGCCGAGTGGCGGGATCTCGCCGATTTCATAAAGATCTTTTTCTTCCTGGCCGCCACGGAACGGCAACACTTCAGCACTGGTATTCATGGCCTTCACTCCTTGTTCGGGGTCGATCGGGCTGCAGGGTAATTAAATTACTATGCTGCATTGCGGTCGACGGATCCTCCAAGCCACGGAATTTATTTTATTTTCCCCGGGCATCCCCGGTGTCCTGCGGTTTTTGTGCAAGGATAACCAGGGCGATATTTGTTTTCGCTTTTATCGCGTCGCACAAATTGTTATATAATTACTCAAGTTATGTCTATAAGATAATTTAATAACGTTTAAACGAAATTATCGGAAAGATATAAGGTAATAAAAATACAAGAGGTCGCGATGTCGATGGAAAACAAGCGCAGCGCAGCAAAGCCGGAACGCGATCGTCCTTGGCTGATCCGGACATATGCCGGGCACAGTTCGGCAGCGGCTTCCAATGCCCTGTATCGTCAGAATCTGACAAAGGGGCAAACGGGGCTTTCGGTGGCCTTCGATCTCCCCACCCAGACCGGGTACGATTCGGATCATGTTCTGGCGCGCGGGGAAGTGGGTAAGGTCGGGGTGCCGGTATCGCATCTGGGCGATATGATGGCCTTGTTTGACGGCATTCCGCTGGATCAGATGAATACGTCCATGACGATCAATGCCCCGGCGGCCTGGCTTTTATCGCTTTATATTACTGTTGCGGAAAAGCAGGGAACCGCGCGCGCAAGTTTGCAGGGCACGACCCAGAATGACATCATCAAAGAATATCTGTCGCGCGGCACGTATATCTTTCCGCCTGCCCCAAGCTTAAAGCTGATTACCGATGTTGCGGCCTTTACCTATCGCGAGGTTCCAAAATGGAACCCGATGAATGTCTGCTCCTACCATTTGCAGGAAGCCGGTGCGACAGCAGAACAGGAACTGGCCTATGCCTTGGCGACTGCGATTGCCGTTTTGGATTCGGTGCGCGATTCGGGACAGGTTCCAGAAGAAGACTTTGCCGAAGTGGTCGGGCGGATTTCGTTCTTTGTGAATGCCGGTATTCGCTTTGTCACCGAGATTTGCAAGATGCGGGCTTTCTGCGAACTATGGGATGAAATCACCCGTGATCGATATGGCATCGAAAATGCCAAATATCGTCGGTTCCGCTATGGGGTGCAGGTCAATTCATTGGGACTGACCGAACAGCAGCCTGAAAACAACGTTTACCGCATTCTGATCGAGATGCTGTCGGTGGTCCTGTCGAAAAATGCCCGTGCCCGCGCGGTGCAGCTTCCGGCATGGAACGAAGCACTTGGCCTGCCGCGGTCCTGGGATCAGCAATGGTCGCTGCGTTTGCAACAGATCATGGCCTATGAAACCGATCTTCTGGAATATGAAGACCTGTTTGACGGCAACCCGGCGATTGAACGCAAAGTCGGCGCCCTTAAAGAAGGGGCACGCGAAGAACTTGCCAAAATCGATGCCATGGGCGGTGCAATCACAGCCGTTGATAGCGGCTATATGAAGCAGGAACTGGTCCGGTCCAACGCACGGCGACTGGCCGATATCGAATCGGGTCTTACCAAAGTGATCGGTGTGAATGCCTTTACCGAAACCGAACCATCGCCATTAACGTCTGGTGAAAAGTCGATTTTAACGGTGGATGATATGGCCGAACAGGAACAAATCGAAAAGCTGAAAGCTTGGCGGTCTGATCGGGATCAGGTCACGGTTAGAAAATCCCTTGATGATCTGAAATCGGCTGCCAGCGAAGGCCGCAACATCATGGAAAGTTCAATCGCCTGTGCCCATGCCGGTGTGACAACCGGCGAATGGTCGGAAACGCTTCGCGATGTGTTTGGTGAATATCGCGCGCCAACCGGCATTACATCCCTGATCGTGACCGGGGATGACGAAAACATTCAAAAGCTCCGCCAGCGGGTCGATGAAGTTTCCGACAAGCTGGGTGAACGGATGAAGATGCTGGTTGGGAAACCGGGACTGGACGGCCATTCAAACGGGGCAGAACAGATCGCCGTCAAAGCAGGCGATGCCGGGATCGAAGTGCTTTATGAAGGGATCCGCTGGACGCCAGAGGAACTTGTGCGCAACGCCATCGACGAAGGGGCGCATGTGATCGGTCTTTCGATCCTGTCAGGATCCCACGTGCCGCTGGTGCGTGAAGTGGTCAATAACCTGCGTGCGCAAGGGGCCGGACATATCCCGGTTGTCGTCGGCGGGATCATCCCCGAAGCCGATATGCTGGTTTTGCGCCAAATGGGGGTTGCGCAGGTTTACACGCCCAAGGATTACCAACTGGTGCGTGTCATTTCCGAAATCGTCGAACTGGTCGACCGCACATCAACCGATAACTCCGATGCCGGGTCCGTCAAAGGTAAACCGGACGCGACGCGGGCGACCATTTATTGATCTCGGGCGATGCGGGTTATGGGCCTAACCTTTGACAAGCGATGTGCTGATCAGGCTTGGCCATGTCATCATGGCAGCTTCGGCGACGCTGATCAGCTCGTTACGGGTTGCGCCATCGCGGGCCTGTATCGACATGCCGGTCTGCACGGTGGCGTAATAGGTCGCCATGGTGTCGATGTTTGCCGTACTCGGGATATGGCCGCGCCGTTGGCCTTCGGCATAAAGATTGCGCAAGTTTTTGGTCACTGAGCGGCGATAGCCGCGCAAGGTCTGATTGACGGTGGCGTGGGTTGAATTTTCCTGTGGTGCGGCCAGCACCACCAGACAGCCATGTGGCGTATCTTCGCGGGTATAGGCATTGGCAGACGCGATCAGCACATGCTTGGTTGCGTCTTTTGGATGCTTAAAGCGGTCGAGATCAGCCCAGATCATGGTGCCGTGAAGTTTGTTGTAATGGGCGATCACGTCATCAAACAGCGCTTCCTTGCTGCCAAAGGCGGCATAGATACTGGGGGGGCTCAGCTTCATGGCCGTGCTGAGGTCGGCCATCGACGTATTGTCATATCCCCGTTCCCAGAACAGAGCCAAGGCCTTATCCAGTGCGTCGTCCCGGTCATATGCGCGTGGTCTTCCGCGTGTCGCCATGATCTGTTTTTCCATTTATGTAATGATCACTAAATAAATTAATTGACGGGAAAAATCAAGGCTGCCATTAATTATGTAGTGATCATTACATAAATGGAGTTCATCATGCAGAACCTTGCAGAAAAAGTTGCTTTCGTCACCGGCGGCAGCCGTGGCATTGGGGCGGCCATCGCAAAACGTCTGGCGCGTGACGGCGCCAAAGTTGTTCTGACCTATGTCAACGCACCGGACCGGGCGCGTGATGTGGTCGGTGAAATTAAAGCAGCGGGCGGCACAGCCGTGGCGTTAAAGGCCGACAACCGCAATGCCGAGGAAATTGAAGCCGCAATCAATCAGGCCGCAAGCCAATTTGGCCAGATCGATATTCTGGTCAATAATGCCGGAATTATTGAATTTGCGCCGATTGACGAATTTAGCATCGAGCAGTTCGACCGTACGGTTGATGTCAATGTGCGGGCGGTTTTCGTGGCAACCAAGGCCGTTTTGGCCCACATGCCTGATGGCGGTCGGATTATTACGACCGGAAGTAACCTTGCACATCGGGTGCCATGGCCGGGGCTTAGCCTGTATGCCCTGTCAAAATCAGCCCTCATCGGCTTTACCCGTGGGGTGGCCCGCGATCTGGGACCGCGCAAGATTACCGTCAATGTTGTCCATCCCGGACCAACTGAAACCGACATGAACCCGTCAGACAGTGACATCGCCGATGCCGCGCGCAGCGTTATGGCCATTCCCGATTATAGTGATGCCAATGATACAGCCGGTCTTGTCGCATGGCTTGCCGGGCCTGAGGCCAAGGTGGTCACCGGTTCGGAATTCACGATTGATAGCGGCATGAATGCCTGATCAAGCCGGTCTGGATATATAGAATATGACGGGTCGCCCTTTGTGGGGGACCCGTTTTTTGTTTCCAATCAGGGGAGAGCTAGGGACGATCAGGATTTGGCCGCGATCCGTGCCGGCTCATTGTTCTGGCGTTCACTTACCCAGCTTTCAAAGGTGCTGGCCGGAAGCGGTTTTGAGAACAGGAACCCCTGAATGAAGTCGCAGCCTTTTTCTTGCAGATAGACAAGCTGTTCGACTTCTTCCACGCCCTCGGCAACCACTTCAAGATTAAGGCTATGCCCAAGGCCGATCACCGCATCGACAATCGCCTTGTCATCCAAATCCACATGGATATCGTTGACAAACGATCTGTCGATCTTGATCGAACCAACCGGGAACCGTTTCAAATAGTTCAGCGATGAATAGCCGGTGCCAAAGTCATCAATGGCAATCGTGACGCCAAGTGCCTTGAGTTCTTTGAGAGTTGAGACGGCTTTTTCCGGATTGTTCATCAGGATCGATTCAGTAATCTCAAGCTCAAGCGTGCCTTCCGGAAGGGCCGTGTCCTTGACGATTTTGGTCACACTCGCCACCAGTTCCGCATCCTGGAACTGGGCCGGGGACAGGTTCACAGCAATCCGCAATCCCGGCAGCGTTGTATCGCGCCAGATCTGCGTCTGTTTGCAGGCCTTTTCAAGAACCCATGCGCCAAGACGGTTGATCAAGCCGCATTCTTCGGCGACAGAGATGAATTCGCCCGGAAGGATCAGGCCACGTTCCGGATGGTGCCAGCGCACAAGCGCCTCGGCACCGACAACCCGTTCGGTGCGGCAGTCGATTTTTGGTTGATAGTAAAGTTCAAGCTGATCCTGTTCGAGCGCATTGCGCAGATCTTCTTCGATGGTTTTGCGTTCCTTGACCCGCTCGTGCATCGACGGCAGGAAGAAGCGATAATTGTTGCGGCCTTCGGCCTTGGCGGCATACATCGCCATATCGGCATTTTTAACCAGCTGTTCCGGGTTCTCGCCGTCTTCGGGGAACAGGGTGATGCCGACACTGGCCGTTGAATGCAGGCGAATGCCACGGCAGTCAAATGGCTGGCACAGTTCGTCAATGATGCGCTGGGCAAGGACGATGGTGTCTTCGATATTTTGAACGTCGGTCTGGATAATGGCAAATTCATCACCACCAAGCCGTGCGGCAGTATCGGAATCGCGGATGATACGCGACAGGCGCTGGCCCATTTCCTGAATCATCAAATCGCCGACATCGTGACCAAAGTGATCATTGATGTCCTTGAACCGGTCAAGATCGACAAACAGAACTGTCACACCACGCTGAAAGCGGCGCGCAGAGAGCAATGCCTGACGCAGACGGTCAAGGAACAGGGTCCGGTTCGGCAGGCTGGTCAGCACGTCATGCACGGCAAGATGGCGCATGCGGGCTTCGGTCTGTTTACGTTCGGTAATGTCGGTATAGGTCGCAACATAGCCACCACCGGGCATCGGATTGTGGTCAACCTGAATAACCCGGCCATTCGGACGTGTGCGCTCCATGCGATAAGGTTCGCGACGTCGGGCAATCGCCACACGGTCGGAAATCAGGGCCTGAATGCTGACATCGCCATATTCACCGCGCTCGCCATTGTAGCGCAGGATATCAGAAAGTGGTGTGCCTTCTTTCACCAGATCACGGGGCAGGTTCAAAAGTTCGATATAGCGTTCGTTCCAGACCATCAAATTAAGGTCTTGGTCAAACAGGCATATACCTTGGCCAATATTGTGAAGGGTCGCTTCAAGAAGGGCCTGTTTCCGCTGGGCTTCTTCCTGTGCCTGACCTTGCAGGGCGACCATTTCGTTATATTCATGGATCAAAAGGCCAAGCTCGTCCGAGCTGTTCCATTCGACAGGACGTCGCAGGCGTCCATGTTTGGTCATTCGAATGGAATGGAGCAGTCGATTAAGCGGTTCTTTGATCGACCGTTTGTTTGCAATCAGAAGGCTGGCAGCGACAACCGAAATCAGCAATCCAAACAGGATCATGTCAATCGCGATACGGCGGAACAGCAATTCCTGAACGCGGGCATCTGTAAAATAGATCACCAGTTCGCCAACATCATGGCGGACATTATTGCGTTCAAAATAAACCCGGCGCGATAGACGCAGCGTGTCGTTCAATTCGGATTGAGAAACGCCCGTATGGGCAAATTCAGTGCCATCGGCACCAAGGGCCTGCACGGCAACAATGTCGCGATCACGCGCCATTGCGTTCAATGCAGACTCGATATTATCAACGTCGAGATACCAGAAAGGCGTGGCAAGAACGCGTGCGTTAATATCCGCTGTTTGCTCGACTTTGCCATTCAAGTCATCCCGAAGGACCTTGTAGCTGATATAGCCAAAAACAATAAACAGCGCGAGCGAGAACAGAGAAACCAGCGGCAATGCTATGAATAGCAACCGGCTGCTTAGGGACTTCCGTTGTAAAAAGCCGTACGATCCGCGCGACAAGCGTTCTCTCCTGGGCACTCAACCTTAGTCTAGTCAGATATACTGTACTCGACCTTTGTATGGGAGCCAACACTCCTATGTCAGACTCAAATCAACCCGGAAGTTGGTCGAAACGCAAGTTTGATTTTGTTTTACTGATAAATAAAAAAGTTCATGCTTCCTGACCCATCTATTTTGGAATGAAGTGTTTAAGCTTCAAGCAGTTGAGGCAATTTGCATGTAAATAACTTTATTTCGGGATCGCCTGACGGGCCAATTCATCACACCGTTCGTTCTCGGGGTGTCCGGCATGTCCTTTGACCCAGTGCCAGTCAACCTGATGGGGTTTCAGGGCTTCAAGCATACGCTGCCACAGTTCAACATTTTTGACAGGCTTCTTGTCCGCGGTTTTCCAGCCACGTTTCTGCCAACCGAAAATCCACTTGGTAATGCCGTCGCGGACATAGCTGCTGTCGGTATAGATGTTGATCACACAGGGACGTTTCAGGGCTTCTAACGCACTGATTGCCGCCATCATTTCCATTCGATTGTTGGTGGTTTCAGGTGCGCCGCCCGACAATTCTTTTTCAACGCCCTTAAACCGAAGGATCGCACCCCAGCCGCCGGGGCCGGGATTTCCGCTGCAGGCACCGTCGGTGTAGATCTCGACGTGATTATCATCACCGGTGTTCGAAGTCATTCAGGCGTGTCCTTAATCAAGACCATAGGCCGATGCGTTTTCCACCTTCTGATGGAAGCGCAACTTGCCGATATATTCACGGGGATTCTTGGGCGTCACCAGCGCGTCTTTTGGCGTATTGACCCAGTCATAAAGACGGGTGAGTAAAAAGCGCAGGCTGGCACCGCGTGCCAAGATGGGGAGGGCGGCCAATTCGGTATCCGAAAGCGCACGAACCTTGCCATATTGGGACAAAAGGTTCTTGGCCTTGGTAACGTTAAAGCTGTTGTCAGGTTCAAAACACCAGGCATTCATGCAAATGGCGATGTCGTAACAAAGCAAATCATTACAGGCGAAATAGAAATCAATCAGGCCAGATACATCTTCCTTGCCCGGGAAGAAGAAAACATTGTCCGGGAAAAGATCGGCATGAATGACGCCCTTGGGAAGAGCATGCGGCCAGTTGGCTTCAAGATAATCAAGCTCGTCACTGATCATTTTGCCAAGGCCCGGTTCGACATCGTCTGCGTGGTCCTGACAACTTTCAAACAGCGGACGCCACCCTTTGACGCTGAGCGCATTGGGCAGGTGGATTTCAAAATCTTGCCCGGCGGTATGAAGCTCGGCCAAAGACGTGCCAAGGCCCGCACAATGATGGGGCAAGATACGGCGCGGTGACATCCCTTGAAGGAAGGATGTAATCGCGGCCGGACGACCGCACAGACGGCGCAATGCAACGCCGTCCGTTCCATGGATCGGGGTCGGGCAATTTAATCCCTTGGCCGAAAGATGATCCATCAGTCCCAGATAAAATGGCAGGTCGTCAGGGTTCACGCGCTTTTCATACAGGGTCAGGATAAAAGGGGCCTGGGTCGTATGCAGCAGAAAATTGGTGTTTTCGACACCTTCTGCGATGCCCTTGAACGACACGACATCGCCGATATCATATTCGGCGACAAAACGAGCGATGTCTTCGTCTGAAACGTCGGTATAGACGGCCATAGGATTTATCGTGGTCCTGATTTGGAAATAAGCAGATGCGTGGCTTTAACTTGCAAGCTGACGCGGCAATTTAAACGTTACGTTTTCATTGGTCAGGGTGATGGTTTCCACCGTCACATCATAGCGTTCGCGACAAGCATCAATCACTTCTTCGACCAGAATTTCCGGTGCAGACGCCCCTGCTGTAATGCCAAGGGTTTTAATCCCTTCAAGCTTTTTCCAATCGATATCTTTGGCCCGTTCGACCAGAACCGAACGGTTGCAGCCTTCGCGTTTGGCGACTTCAACAAGACGGTTGGAATTCGAAGAATTGGGTGCGCCCAGAACCAGAATGGCTTCTGCCTTTTCGGCAATTAGCTTGACTGCATGCTGACGATTGGTGGTCGCATAGCAAATGTCTTCTTTTTTGGGCACCGAAATGCATGGGAAGCGACGCTGCAGGATTTCGATGATTTTTGCGGTGTCATCCAGCGACAAGGTCGTCTGGGTCACAAAGGCAAGGTTTTCCGGATTGGCGAACTGAAGATTTTCGGCGTCTTCTTCGGTTTCAATCAGGGTCATGCTGCCCAAGGGCAACTGCCCCATCGTACCAACAACCTCAGGATGGCCGGCATGGCCGATCAAAAGGATGTGTTTTCCTTCGGCATAATGGCGTTCAGCCCCGCGATGGACCTTGGACACCAACGGGCAGGTCGCATCGAGATATTCCAGATTGCGACTATCAGCTGCTTCGGGGACGGATTTTGGAACGCCATGTGCTGAAAAGATCACTGGAACGCCATCTGGAACCGCATCAAGTTCATCGACGAAAACCGCACCCATGTCGCGCAGGCGATCAACAACAAACTTGTTATGGACGATTTCGTGACGGACATATACCGGCGCACCGTATTTTTCGAGCGCCTTTTCAACGATCTCAATCGCGCGATCGACCCCGGCGCAAAAACCACGCGGGTTGGCAAGTACGATCCGAAGGTTGGCTTTATCAGGCATGATACAGGTCCGGCTTTCCAAATTGTGTAAGGCTGTTCTTACACAGTAATTCAAACGTTCTCGTTACATAACCCGCCTGAACGTATGGCGCAATGACTCAGCAATGTTTGAAAGTTGCCATTGTTTTCATTTTGTGGCGACGTGCGAAGCGGGTTGTGCCAAGAACAGCGACAGAATAGACTGCGCCCCGACCATGCAAAACAGGCATAGGTCAGAAAAAAGTTGGTTTGATAGAGGCTTGGATGACGATCGGTAACGGATTTCGACGCATATGCGTATTAGGTGTGGTCTCGCTTGGTGGCTTACTGGCTGCATGCAGCAGTAACCCGTTTGAAGAGCAGCCTGTTCCTGTTTGTCCATCGGCCTATTTGCCAAAAGATACCGCAAAACTGGTTCAGTTTAATGGTGCAGGCAAGGATTTGACCGACGTTGTCGTCGAGGCCGAATTTACCGGTTACCTTGGTGATTGCGGCTATGATCTTGATGAAAAGACACTTGATGTCATCATCAGCCCGATCATCACAGCCGAACTTGGACCGGCCGCGCAAAGCCGCGTCGCTGCGTTGAAGTATTTTGTGGCTCTTCGTGATCCGAACGGCAATTTCGTTCAGAAATCAGTGTTTGATGTCACGATGCCATTTGCCGAGAACCTGAACATGGCGCGGTTCCGCGATGAGCAGGTGACACTTTCCGTGCCACTTGATGATGTCTGGACCGGACCAAATTACGAGATTTATCTTGGATTCCAGCTCAGCACCGATCAACTCGAATATAACCGTCGTTTCGGACTGGAATAATCAATTACGGTTGAATTCCCAAGGGTTCAAACCCTAGTGATGATTGCCTGAAATTAGGGGCTGGTCGGGCTGTGATGAAATCCGTATAAGGACGCATACCCAAGTGATCCCCGTGGGAGAGTGCCACGGTCCATAACGGATTGCGCGGACGCCGAAGGAGCAACCACCCCGGAAACTCTCAGGCAAACGGACCGCGGGGAGATGGGACTCTGGAAAGTAGGCGGCATCTTGATGATGCTTGTCTCGCCGAAGATGTAAGCAGACCGTCACGATAAGTCGGCTGTGATTCTTTCAGGCTCCAAGACAGAGGGGGAATGTGGTTGGCCATCGGTCGGCTATGTTTCGCAACGCCTGTCTAGGAGTCCTTGATGACCAATCATCAGACCGAACTGCTTAAAACGGCCCTTTTTGACCTCCATGTAGAACTTGGCGCCAAAATGGTACCGTTTGCTGGCTATGATATGCCAGTTCAATATCCGCTGGGGGTCAAAGGCGAACATCTTCATACCCGTGCCAAAGCAGGTTTGTTTGATGTGTCACATATGGGGCAGGTCCGCCTGACCGGCGAAAACCGTGTGGCCGAGCTTGAAAAGCTTGTGCCAGGTGACATCGCAATCCTTAAACCCGGCCGGACACGTTATTCCACCTTCACCAATGATGACGGCACGATCCTTGACGATCTGATGATTACCAATGCGGGCGACAGCCTGTTTTTGGTGATCAATGCAGCGTGCAAAGATGATGACATTGTTCATATGCGGGCCAATCTTGGCGATGGTGTTGCCCTTGAAGAAATTTACGACCGTGCGCTGATGGCGTTACAGGGCCCCGAAGCGGCAAAAGTTTTGACGCGCTTCGCCCCCGAAGTCGCCGATCTAAAATTCATGAGTTTTGCCGAACTCGATATTGCAGGCATTCCATGCTTTGTCACCCGCTCAGGCTATACCGGTGAAGATGGCTATGAGATTTCGGTTCCCAATAGCGGGGCAGAAGAACTTGCGCGCAAACTTCTGGCGGAAGACGAAGTTGAGGCGATTGGCCTTGGCGCACGTGATTCGCTGCGCCTTGAAGCGGGTCTTTGCCTGTATGGAAACGATATCGACACCACCACGACCCCGGTTGAAGGTGATCTGAACTGGATCATTAACAAACGCCGTCGTGCGGAAGGGGGGTTCAAGGGTGCTGATGTCATCCTTGATCAATTGGAACATGGTGCCGATCGCAAACGCGTTGGAATCAAGCCCGAAGGCAAGGCACCGGCACGTGAACACACCGCAATTTTGAACAGCGACGGCGAAGAAATTGGTGAAATCACCAGTGGCGGCTTTGGGCCGACCGTCGATGGGCCAATTGCGATGGGCTATGTGGCAATTGAATTTTCCGATCCGGGTACCAAGGTCGAATTAATGGTGCGCGGCAAGGCACGTCCGGCAGAGGTTGTTGAACTTCCGTTCGCACCACATCGTTATTTCCGCGGCTAAGGCCGAAATACTTCAAAATCAGCGGCTGATCGCCGCGTTGGCAGACAATCGATCAACAGGGACAGATACAATGGCTAAAAAATTCTCGCAGGAACATGAATGGATCGAGTTTGAAGACGGTATCGCAACCGTTGGCATCACCGATTACGCGCAGCAGTCGCTGGGCGATATCGTTTATGTCGAACTCCCGGAAATCGGCAAAAAACTGACCAAAGACGGCGATGCGGCTGTTGTTGAGTCGGTCAAAGCTGCAAGTGATGTTTACGCACCGCTTGATGGTGAGATTGTTGAAATCAACGAAGATCTCGACGTTAACCCGGCATTGGTCAATGAAGCCCCGGAAACGGATGGCTGGTTCTTTAGAATGTCTCTGACTGACGAATCCCAGCTTGATGAGCTGATGGATGAAGCAGCCTATAAAGACTTCGTCGAAGGTCTGTAAGCATGCGTTATCTCCCACTGACACGCGCTGATCGCGCCGCGATGCTTGAAGCCATCGGGGCGTCATCGGTCGATGAACTTTATAGTGACGTTCCAGAAGGCGCGTTACTTGATGCACCGGTTGACCTGCCAAGCCATCTTGGCGAGATGCAGGTCGAACGCGATATGATGGCGCTTGCGTCTAAGAATATTGGTGCGTCAAGCGTGCCAAGTTTCCTTGGTGCAGGTGCATATCGTCATCATGTTCCAGCTACGGTTGATTACATCATTCAACGTGGCGAATTTCTGACGGCTTATACCCCGTATCAGCCGGAAATCGCCCAAGGCACGTTGCAATATCTGTTTGAATTCCAGACCCAGGTTGCATCGATCACGGGCATGGATGTTGCCAATGCGTCGATGTGGGATGGTGCAACATCCTGTGCTGAAGCTGTCCTGATGGCCTGCCGTGCAACCCGTCGCAAAAAGGCCGTTCTTTCAGGTGGGGTGCATCCGCATTACCGCGAGGTAACGGAAACCTATTGCCAATATAGCGATACCGAAGTTGCCGGCCGTGATGGCAATCCTGAACAGCAGGCCTCTGTCGAAGAATTGAATGATCTTATCGATGATCAGACGGCATGTGTGGTTGTTCAGTATCCCGATGTGTTCGGGCGTGTTCAGGACCATACCCAGCTGGCAGAAGTATGCCATGCCAAGGGTGCGCTTCTGGTTGTGGTCTTTACCGAGGCCGTTGCCTTTGGTGCGATCAAATCACCGGGCAGTTTTGGTGCCGATATTGTGTGCGGCGAAGGCCAGTCGATTGGGAATGCGCTGAACTATGGCGGACCATATGTCGGTCTGTTTGCCACTACACAAAAGCTTGTGCGGCAGATGCCGGGCCGCCTGTGTGGTGAAACGGTTGATCAGGATGGCAAGCGTGGCTTTGTTCTGACACTTTCGACCCGTGAGCAGCATATTCGCCGTGAAAAGGCGACATCGAACATTTGCACCAACTCTGGTCTGTGTTCCTTGGCCTTTACGGTGCATATGAGCTTGCTTGGCGAAGATGGCTATCGTCGTTTGGCGACGTTGAACCATGAAAACACATGTAAGACGGCGGATGCACTTGATGGGGTGTCGGGCGTTACGGTTGTCAATGACAGCTTCTTCAACGAATTCACTGTCAAGCTGAGCAAACCGGCTGCAGAAGTCGTTGAAACGTTGGTTTCCAAGGGCGTTCTGGGTGGTGTTCCGCTGTCGCGTTTGTATCCGAACCGATCTGATCTGGATCATTATCTGTTGATCGCGGTGACTGAAACCAACACCGATGAAGATATCGCGGCCCTTGTGGACGCATTGAAGGAGGCGCTGGCATGACCTTCACAACCCATACCGGTAACCGTGGACTTGTTCTGGAAGAAAAACTGATCTTTGAACAAGGTCAGCCCGGTCGAACCGGTGTCGATTTGCCAGAACCCAAAGGCATCAAAACCCGTCTTGGCGGACTTGATCGCGAAAGCAATGTTGGTCTTCCGGGCCTGTCTGAGCCGCAAGTGGTGCGTCACTTTACCCGCATGTCGCAGAAGAATTTCGGGATTGATTCCGGTTTCTTCCCGCTGGGGTCTTGCACCATGAAGCATAACCCGCGCCTGAATGAAAAAGTCGCCCGTTTGCCCGGTATTTCCGATTTGCACCCGATGCAGCCCGAAAGCACGGTACAGGGGGCGCTGGAACTGATTGACCAATGTGCACATTGGTTGCTGGTTTTGACCGGAATGCCGGCTGTTTCGATGTCACCGGCTGCCGGTGCGCAAGGCGAATTGTGTGGCATGATGGCCATTCGTGCGGCTCTTGATGCACGTGGGGAAAACCGCCGTCGTGTTCTGGTGCCTGAATCAGCCCACGGAACCAATCCGGCAACGGCTGCGGCCTGTGGATTTACGGTGGATTCGATCCCGGCAACTGAAGATGGTCGTGTTGATCTTGCCGCGTTTGAGGCCAAGCTTGGCGACGATGTCGCCGGTATTATGCTGACCAACCCGAACACATGCGGTCTGTTTGAACGTGATGTGCGCAAGATTGCTGATCTGGTGCATGAAGCAGGTGGGTATTTCTATTGCGATGGTGCGAATTTCAACGCCATTGTCGGACGCGTGCGCCCGGCTGATCTTGGCATTGATGCGATGCATATCAATCTGCACAAGACCTTTTCGACCCCGCATGGCGGTGGTGGACCGGGTTCCGGGCCGGTTGTGTTTTCAGATGCGTTGGCACCCTATGCGCCGATTCCTTATGTTGTTCGCACCGAAAACGGCTTCCATTTGGTTGAAACCGCAGATGAAGAAGATGGCAATAAGCCGCTTGGTCGTCTGAAAGGGTTCCATGGTCAAATGGGCATGTTCGTACGTGCGCTGACCTATATGAAAAGTCACGGTGCGGACGGTTTGCGTCAGGCATCCGGGGATGCGGTTCTGAATGCCAATTATCTGCTGGTACGTCTGAAAGACAAACTTAGCGTCGCCTTCCCGGGATATTGCATGCATGAAGCCCTGTTTGACGACAGCTTCCTGAAAGATACCGACGTCTCGACCTTGGACTTTGCAAAGGCAATCATCGACGAAGGGTTCCACCCGATGACGATGTATTTCCCATTGGTTGTTCATGGCGCACTTTTGATCGAGCCGACAGAGACCGAAACCAAGGAATCGATCGATCAGTTTTGCGATGCGATCCTGTCGCTTGTCGCCAAGGCCGAGTCGGGTGATGCGGAGTTCTTTAAGAATGCACCTTATCTGACACCGCGTCGTCGACTGGATGAGACAGCGGCTGCACGGAAGCCTGTGTTGCGCTGGAAACCGGAAACGGCTTGATAAGCAACGCGCCTTGCGATTTCAGAACACCCCGGCCTTGTGTTGGGGTGTTCTTTTTCAATGACTTGCACTTGAAACCCATTGGACTTGTTGCAATCTGAACCCTTATACTTGTCTGAAGTACAAATGAACGGCATCAGAAAATGGTGTGTTTGGGGATTATGTGTTCGGGCATTGCCCGTTCCGGAGGTTTGAAGTCAGTCATGTCTCGTCGCGTGCAAAAAGTATTCACTGCCGAACGTCGATTAAAAGAACGAACTGGTGGGGTTGTTGAAGATTGGTCGGAATCCTTTTTTGATCCGACGCTAGAGGCCGGACTTGGTGCCGGTGAGGCGATGACGCCTTCACTGCCATCATCAAGTGCATCTGAAGGCGGTTCTGAACTGACACAAGCTGTCCTGGATGAAATCCGTGCGCTGCGGGGTGAAGTTTCTCAATTGCGTGCTGCTGTGGCATCTGGCGGCACCGTAAGTGCAGACGTTGCTGCACCTGTTGCGTCAAATGACACCCCGCTTGATGTGTTGCCTGAGCCGGTTTCCAGCAATTTCACGCATAGCAATCGACCAGGGGCTGCTGAACCGGATCGGGATGATCTGGAATTGATCCGCACCCAGATTGCCGAAATGAACGAGCATATCCACAAGGCTAAAGTCCAGATTGCATCACTTCGCCATCCCAAGGCGTCCGATGATCGGATCATCAGTGCGACGTCGGAACTGGATGCGATTGTCAAAGATACCGAGATGGCAACACACACCATTTTGGAATCAGCTGAACAGATTGATGATCTGGCGATGACGTTGAAAAATTCTGCACCCAGTGAATTTGTTGCAGATCACGTTGAACAGATTGCCTTTATCGTTACAAAGATATTTGAATCCTGCAATTTTCAGGACATCACGGGGCAACGTATCAACAAAGTGGTCCGGACACTGGAATTCGTTGAAGAACGTGTCCACAACATGATCTCGATCTGGGGCGAAGAGGCCTTTGCCGATCTTCCGGTTCCGGAAAGCGATGCCAAAGAAAGCGAGCCTGATGATTCCGATCTTCTGAACGGTCCTCAGCTTCAGGGTGAGGGGATTAGTCAGGACGATATCGATAAATTGTTCGATTAACGGTGAAAAATCTTGGGTTTCTGCCTATATTTAGGGACTGACCGTACCCAACCCTTTCAAAGAAAAAGGGTGAAGGTGTCCAAGCAGGGCCTTTCGTCAACTAAACGTTTACAAATGTTGGGGTAGGTTCATACCTATAAGAATAAGAAGCGATGTTGGGATGCGTGTGATATTCGGTTGCACGCGTTTTAGCGTGCTTGGAGGATACTATGGGATTTTGGTCTCTTGGTGCTATTCGCCAGCCTAAGGCGCAGGATATTAAGTGGCGGAAGAGCCCGCGTGGTGACTACTATCGCCTCTTCATGATCGATGAAATTTCAGAACTTAAACTGAATGGAGTTGGTGGTGTGTATTTGCTGTGGCATGGCGGGATAAAGCCATCTTGGCTCGTCGCAGGCGCGACAGAGGATCTTGGGCACAGTTTTTCGGAACTGATGCGTGATCCCGATATTCGCGAATATGACGGCCGCGGCGGTGTTTACATGAGCTGGTCGCCGATCAAAGGCAGCTTCCGGGAAGGGGTTGTGCATTTCATCGCAAAGCACACCAACCCGACCTTTGAGTGTGACTATGACAGCAAGTCAGACCCGATACCGGTGCTGTTGCCGCGCTAACCACGCAACGCCGTCTTGGCTTCAAACATAATAATAAAGCTCCGCAGTTGTCTGCGGAGCTTTATGTGTTTTTACCTGCAAAAATTCAGCTTAGAGCTTTGCAAGTACGGCTTCGGCACTTGATACATCAAATGCGCCCGGCTCTTCGACAGCAAGATGGGTAACTTTGCCGTTTTCAACGACCATGGCAAAACGGTTGGCACGTTTGCCAAGGCCTCGGCCGGTCAGATCAAGTTCAAGACCGGTTGCATCGACGAATGCCAGATCACCGTCAGACAACATGGTGATGTCGGTGGCTTTTTCGCTGGTGGCCCATGCCTGCATGACGAACGCATCGTTCGATGCAAGGCATGCAATCTCATCGACACCCTTTGCTTTGATCTCGTCGGATTTGGCGACGAATCCCGGAAGGTGCTTGGCCGAACAGGTCGGGGTAAAAGCACCAGGAACAGCAAACAGAACGA
Organism: Thalassospira lucentensis; assembly: GCF_050516545.1. Taxonomy (GTDB): domain Bacteria; phylum Pseudomonadota; class Alphaproteobacteria; order Rhodospirillales; family Thalassospiraceae; genus Thalassospira; species Thalassospira lucentensis_C. The sequence goes on from NZ_CP191544.1 coordinate 4,420,227, forward strand.
CTTTGCGGCCTGCAAAGAATTCTTTGGAGTTTACGGCTTCTGGGCCATCGCTGGTGGCGCGGAAAAGAGTGACGTCCGGGAGTTCATTGCCGACTGAAATGGTCATGGGTATCTCCGTATGGTTGCGCAATCCCGTTGATTACGCGGTGGATCGTATGGTTGGGAATCAAACTACAAATTTGCTGGATGTTCAATGCCATCCAGCGGTGTTTTTCGTAAGTTTCATCAGGAAGACTTTTCAGGGATCTTTGAGTGATGCCTAAAACACCTGCTGCATTTTCTCTACGGGCGACCCTTGAGTTGTGATCATTGTGCGTTTTTCGCAAGGTCACTGGTGCTATTGGCATTGCGCAAAGCAGTCAAAACAGCATCGGTGCTGAGCAATTCCGATAGTAAAATTCCGTCAGGTGCATTGGGACCAAAGACCGCATTAAACGGAATACCAAAACGCCCATACGATGCCAGATAATCAGAAATCTGTTGGTTCGGGCGGGTCCAGTCGGCCTGCATCAGAACGATGTTGTCGCTTTGAAGCGCATCGGCAACCTCAGCTGTTTCAAGCACCAGCTTTTTATTGACCTGACAGGTCACGCACCATTCGGCGGTGACATCGACCAAAACCGTTTTTCCATCTGCGACAAGGGTGTCAATGGTTTCAGGTGCGAAGCTTTGCCATTGAAGCGGGCCTGTTTTGGTATTGCCCGCCATCGGTGCGAGGGGTTGGGAGAAGCCCGGTGCAAACAGGGCGACAAGGAAGCCCAGGACAGCAAATGCGGTAAAGGTAAATCGCGGACGTAGGGATGATGCACGTTTACGTGCCCAGACAAACACCCCACCGATTACCAGGCCAACGCCAACGAAAATGGCGCCCGTCATGCCAATTTGAACCGATAGAATACCCAACAGCCAAACCGCCGTCCCGATCAGGGCCAGTCCAAGAACCGCCTTTACGATATTCATCCAGCGGCCCGGTTTGGGCAAGACATGCGCCACACGGGGTTGAATGGCAATTGCCAGATAGGGCAAGGCAAGGCCAATCCCAAGCAGGGTGAAAATCCAGAAGATATCCAGATTGTCACCGGCAAGGGCAAAGCCAACAGCCGTGCCAAGGAAGGGTGCAGAACAGGGGGTTGCGAGTAATGTTGCAAACATGCCGGTCAAGAAATGGCTACTCAGGTAACGGCCATTTGTTTCCTGTTTGGTAATGGCATCATTGGCCGCATTGCCCAATTGATCCGAACCGCCAATTTCAAACTGGCCCCACATATTGAGGGCGAACAGCGCAAGAATAATGGTCATGACCGTCAGGAACAGCGGTTGTTGGAACTGAATGCCCCAGCCGATCGATCCGCCAGTAAGCTTAATGGCGATCAAGACCGCTGCAATAAGCCAGAATGATGTGACAATGCCCGCCGCACTTGCAAGGAAGCCAAACCGCACCTTGCCGATATCCTGTTCGCGCACATTGATCACGGACATGACCTTGATCGAAAGAACCGGCAAGACGCAAGGCATGACGTTCAGGATCAGCCCGCCAAGCAACGCAAACAGCCCGATCAGCCAAATATTGATATCTGCCCGCACGCTCGGGGACCCGGTGCCGTTCGATGCGATTTGATCGTTATTGCTGCCGACCAAAAGGTCTTGTTCAACGGATAACGGCCCGGCAATTACAGTGATGGTGAGTGGGACATCAATCAGGTTCTGGCCGTCTTCCAAGCCAAAGACAGCAAGGTCGAAATATTGCAGATCAAGGTCGCCATCTGCTGGTGTTTGTGCGGCGACAGGGGCGGAGAACCCAATGCGACGGTCGCTTTCGACCAGGATGTCATCAATATTGACCCCGGCCGATGAAAGGCCACGGATCCCAAGATGCAATATTGTCTGATCAGCTGTCTGGCTGCTGGAAATGTGGCTGACCGAAATCGGAAGACCGGGACCCGTTAGGGGCACGCGCGAGACAAATTTCTCAATCTGATGGGCGTGGTTGCTGGCAACCGATGGGGAAGAGGTGCCTGTTGTGGCGTCGTTGGCCGGAATATCAAGATTGAAGGTGGCGACTGCCGGAATGCAAATATCGCTGCAGACGAGGTAGTCAACATCAAGGGCAATTGAAACGGGTTGATCCGGATTTGGGACAGCAACGTCAATCGGCAGGATGATGTGGTTTTTATAGCCAAATGTTTCCAGCCCAAAAATCGAAAACCGGTGCGGGGCAGGCCACAGAATTTCGGCATCGCCGATGTTTTCTGAACCGCTCCAATCTAGTTGCGGCGGGAAACCAGCATCCCCGGCACTGCGCCAGTAGATTTTCCAATCAGGCTGCAGTTCAAATTCAAGACCAAGACGAAGCGTGTCAGACGTGGTGGTGCGGGTCTGCGCACTGATCAGGCGCAGGGACGCAAAATCTTCGTCAACCCAGTCCGATGCCATGTCCGAGGCCGCCATGGCAGGAGCCATCGCGCCAATCATTGTCAGGGCAAAGGTAAGCACGATTGTAAGGCGGGCGATCAGGTGGCGGAGCACGTCTTGGTCCTTAGCAGGTGATATTGATCTTTATCGTTCAGGTCGTAGTTGTCGCACAAAACAAACGCCTGTGACCTTCTGAAGGCGTAATCGTAAGGATCAATCAAATCAAGCCACGACTGCGTGACCTCGTTATCAGTAAGCAGCGCGGTTTGGATAACTTCGCGCGGCATATGCAATAAAATGAACATGGACCTTGGCGTATGCGGGGCGGAAACACTACATCTAAGATAGTCGGCAAGACTTGGCGTGAAGGATGTTGCATTACGTTTTTCAGGGTTCTTGATGGTAAAAGAAGGGCAATCGCGCTAGGCTTCATGAAACAGTACGGAAAGAGTTGCGAGATGGGCGAAAAAGTAGACACTGGCGAATATCTGGGTGGAAAGCTGCTGGTGGCAATGCCTGGCATGCGTGATCCACGCTTTTCGCAAAGTGTTGTCTATATCTGTGCCCATAATGAAGACGGTGCGATGGGGCTGGTGATTAACCGCGTCATTGACAGCATCACTTTTCCTGAACTGCTTGAACAGCTTGGTATTGCCCGTCCCGCGCCGACCATTGAAGACATTCAGGTCCATTTCGGTGGTCCGGTTGAAAGCAGCCGCGGGTTTGTTTTGCATTCGACGGATTTTTCAAACGAAGCAACCTTGCATGTTGACCGGGGTGTCTCGGTAACGGCGACAGTTGATATTCTGGAGCAGATTGCACTGGGTGAAGGCCCGCAAAGCCGTATTCTTGCACTTGGATATGCCGGATGGCGCAGCGGGCAACTGGAAAATGAAATCCTTGCCAATGGCTGGCTGCATGTTGATGCGGATGCCGATCTTTTGTTTGATATCGATTGCGAAGATAAGTGGGAGCAGGCCTTTACCAAACTTGGCTTTGCACCGGAATTGCTTTCGGGTGAGGCTGGTCACGCCTAACCCAATGGGCACTCGGACCCGAATTTTTCCAAAGAAAAAGCCTGCCGACTGGCAGGCTTTATGCATTTTGGCTAATGCCCAATCGGGTTAGTCAAACAGGGCGTCAATTTCTTCCTGCGAGAAGATTTGATCAACTTCATCCTGTGAAACGCGCTGGGCGTTCTGCGGGGCCTTGGTAACCGTTTTATCAAGGTTATCAAGACCTTTGGGATCAGCAGGCAGATCAAAGTCGCCAAAGTCATCATCACCCCAAATTTCGATCACGCGGTTCACGCGTTCTTCGATGTATTTCATGGTGTTTACGACTTTTGTGATGCGCTGTCCGGTCAGATCCTGGAAGTTACAGGATTCAAAGACTTTGACGACCAGTTCAACAATGTCGTCCGCAAGGCCCTGCGTGTAATCATCGGTGGCAGCAGATCGAATATTGTGGGCAACAGCGTCAATCTTTTCGACGGTGTCCAGGATGTTTGCCGTGGCGTCCTCTGTTGCGGCGACGACGGAATCAAGCTCGCCCTTAACAATGTTAAGACGCGTTCCCGAAGTGTCTTCGGGCGCAGTATACAGGGCGGCGATTTCTTTTTTGGTTTCCTGAATGGAATTGGCAAGCGCGCGAATTTCAGTTTTCATCATGCGCAGCTCGTTGCGCGCGTCTCCCTGTTCGCTTTCGACGGGCTGTGCCGTCAGCTTTTTCTGTTCTTCGATCATGATGCGGATATCAGACAGCAGCTCAAGCTTAAGGTCTTCGATCGCAGTATGAAGTGTCGAAAGATCAGCGCCACCACCCGATGAAGCCGCATCAATTGGCATTTCGGTTGGTAGATTGACCATGTCGCTCATGGTTTCGAGCTTGTTGAGCAACCGCATTTCGGCGGTGAAAAGTCTTTTGCTTCCTGGGTGTGCCATCGACGAACCTCTGTCTTTTATCTGTCGGCATCCTGTAAGAGGCTATGAAAGCCGCTTACAGCGATTGGTTAGTCGGATGCATACGTTTGGGTAGAGTAGCCTGCAAACCTTATCGCGCCAACCGAATTCATATCCGTGATATTGGGGAAAAACATACATAATTAAAGGCTTCAATCGCGGAATTTAATTTAAGCATGCACTATTTATCATATTCATCTGCGCGAATCGCACGTTCGAACAAGTGGTTATCGGCAATCGCGTGATGATGTGGTGCATAGCAACGTAAAACTCAACATGCCGTAACGGCACTTCTCAGTATTGATGAGTTCGGTGTCGGGCAACGCGCGCAGAAGGCTTTAGCCATTGGTTGAAGGGATTTAACCGGCTTTTCTGTCTATATTGCAGGGCAGCAATCAAGGAGGCGATCTGGATATATTAGGCAGAATGGCGGTTTTTCTATCTAAGGGTGGGGATTTACTGCTGTTTTGATCAAAACCAGAGCGATAATTCAATTTGATTGCAAATACATTTTTTGTGCATCGCAGCGAGGTTTTTTCTGGAACAGGTGCATAAGATACGGTATTTGCCTGCCTTACTGATGTACTTTCGGGTGCAGGCTTATTAAGAATAAGATATGTCAGAGGAAATGCTCCGGTCTAATGGTGTGCGTAAATCTTTGGTTGAGAAGATGATATTGTCCTTGAGAGGGGCCATTATCCTCAGACAAGATGTCGCCGTTAGGGGTGGAGACGATTGAGGCATATCGCCTTGAGATGTAATGCGAGGGGGCAGATTCGCATGTCGATCAAGAAGCTATTTCCCATCTTTCTGTTGGGATTGGCGGTAATTACCGGCTTTGATGGTTCAGCACTTGCTGCTGTTGGTCAGCCCGAGCCTTGGCAGCTTGGGTTGCAGCATCCGGTTTCGCCAGTGGCTGTTGAAGGCCACGAATTCTTTGTTTTGCTTACGTGGTTAATGACGATCGTTACCGTGATCGTCCTGTTTTTGCTGCTGTATGTTCTTTTCCGTTTCAGCGCAAAACGTAACCCGGTACCGTCGAAAACGACCCACCACACCCTTTTGGAAGTGGTTTGGACTGTCGTTCCGGTACTTATTCTTCTTGTCATTGCGATCCCGTCGTTCCGCCTGCTGTATTTTGCAGACCGTATCGAGGATGCCGATCTTACCCTTAAGATCATAGGTAAGCAGTGGTACTGGACTTACGAATATCCAGATAGCGGCAACTTCACGTTCGATTCCTTGATGATCGACGAAGAAACCGCCGTTGCCGAAGGTAAAAACCGTCTTCTGGACGTGGACAATCCCGTTGTCCTGCCAGTGGATGCGAACATTCGTTTGATCATGACCTCTGATGACGTGATCCATAACTGGGCAATGCCGTCACTGTTTATCAAACTTGATGCCGTGCCGGGCCGACTGAACGAAACCTGGACCCGTATTCCAGGCGAGTATGCCGGTACAACCTTCTATGGTCAGTGTTCGGAGCTGTGTGGTGTGAACCATGCGTATATGCCGATCGCAGTCAAAGCTGTTACCATGGAAGAATACGAAGCCTGGGTAGCAAAGGCACAAGAACAGTTCGCATCTGCTGACTTGCCGACTTCGGTTTCAGTGGCATCGGCAGAGTGAGGGAGAGATTGATGGCTCACGCTGACACACATGATCACGATCATGATCATACACCCGGCTTCTTTACGCGTTGGTTCCTGTCGACCAACCATAAAGACATCGGTACGCTTTATCTTATCTTCTCGGTGATTGCCGGCCTTATTGGCGGCGCGTTTTCGGTCTGGTTCCGCATGGAACTGGCGCATCCGGGAACGCAGATCATTGAAGATCATCAGTTCTTTAACGTGCTTGTGACCGCACATGGCATGATCATGGTGTTCTTTGTTGTTATGCCTGCCATGATTGGCGGGTTCGGCAACTGGTTTGTCCCGATCATGATTGGCGCGCCTGATATGGCGTTCCCGCGTTTGAATAACATTTCGTTCTGGTTAATTGTTCCGGCCTTTATCCTTCTGATGCTATCTGCCGTTGTTGGCAGCGGTGCCGGAACGGGTTGGACGGTTTATCCGCCGCTTTCGGGCATCATCGGGCATCCCGATGCGTCCGTTGATATGGCGATCTTTGCCCTGCACCTTGCAGGTGCAAGCTCGATCCTTGGCGCGGTGAACTTTATCACCACGATCTTTAACATGCGTGCGCCGGGTATGACCCTGCACAAAATGCCGCTGTTTGCGTGGGCAATGCTGGTAACTGCATTCCTGCTTCTGCTGGCTGTGCCGGTTCTTGGTGGCGCGATCACCATGCTTCTGACCGACCGTAACTTTGGCACGGATTTCTTTAATCCGGCCGGTGGCGGTGACCCGATCCTGTATCAGCACCTGTTCTGGTTCTTTGGTCATCCTGAAGTTTACATCATGATCCTGCCGGGCTTTGGCATCGTCAGTCACATCATCTCTACCTTCTCGCGCAAGCCGGTCTTTGGCTATCTCGGGATGGCATATGCGATGGTAGCAATTGGGGTTGTCGGCTTCATCGTTTGGGCGCACCACATGTATACGGTGGGCATGGACGTTGATACCCGCGCATACTTCACCGCGGCGACGATGGTGATTGCGGTTCCGACCGGGGTTAAAATCTTCTCTTGGATTGCGACCATGTGGGGTGGTTCGATCACCCTGCGTGCACCGATGCTTTGGGCTATCGGCTTTATCTTCCTGTTCACTGTGGGCGGTGTGACAGGTGTGATGTTGGCGAACTCGGGCCTCGATCTGCCGTTGCATGACACCTACTTTGTTGTGGCACACTTCCACTACGTTCTGTCACTTGGTGCCATCTTCTCGATCTTTGCTGGTTTCTATTACTGGTTCAGCAAAATGTCGGGTTACGAGATCTCCGATCTTGGTGCGAAGATCCATTTCTGGCTCTTCTTCATCGGCGTTAACCTGACCTTCTTCCCGCAGCACTTCTTGGGCCTTGCCGGCATGCCACGTCGTTATGCTGACTACCCGGATGCGTTTGCTGGCTGGAACCTTGTTTCGTCTTACGGTGCGTATCTTTCGTTCGCATCGACCATCTTCTTCCTTGGTGTGGTGGCGCATGCCTTCATCCGTGGCAAGAAGGCCGAAGCAAACCCATATGGTGAAGGTGCAGATACTTTGGAATGGACCGTCAGCTCACCGCCGCCGTTCCATACCTTTGACGAACTGCCGCGTATCAAGTAAGTGATCCTGGTTTAAGTCCCCCGCAGGACTGTCTTGCGGGGGGCGCCTTACCGCCCCAAAAAGAGAAGACCAGATTTCTATGACCAAGCAGGTTGCCAACCAGACCCTTGCGCTTGAAGACATCGCAAAACTCCCGATTTCGGAGGTGCGTGACTATATTGCGCTGCTTAAACCCGGTGTGATGACCTTGGTCGTCTTTACCGGTGCTGTGGGTCTGTTGATTGCGCCGGGATCAATTCATCCGTTCCTGGGACTCGTCGCGATCGCCTGTATTGCTGTTGCCAGTGGCGCGGCTGCGTCGATTAATATGTGGTATGACCGAGATATCGACATCCACATGAAACGGACTCAAAACCGGCCGATTCCGGCAGGGCGCGTACAGGCCGAAGAGGCCCTGTCACTTGGCGTTGCCCTGTCGATCATGTCGGTGACTGTGATGGCGGTTGCCATCAATATTGCGGCTGCGGTTTTGCTGGCTGTTTCGATTGCGTTCTACGTTTTCGTCTACACCATGTGGCTTAAGCGCAGCACACCACAGAATATCGTCATTGGCGGTGCCGCCGGGGCGTTTCCCCCGATGATCGGCTGGGCGTCGGTGACGGGCGGGATTGATATCAATTCAATCGCGCTGTTTATGATTATCTTTATGTGGACACCACCGCATTTCTGGGCGCTGGCCCTGTTCCGTTGCGGGGATTACGCCAAGGTCGGGGTTCCAATGATGCCGGTTGTTGCCGGTGAAGCGGCAACCAAAAAGCAGATGCTGATTTATACCATCCTGCTTTTGCCGGTCACTTTGGTGCCGGTTGCGACCGGATTGCTTGGTGTCTTTTATGGTGTGACAGCAGTTCTTACCGGACTGTGGTTCTTGCGCCATGCGGTTCGTGTTTTGCGCAATGCTGAAGAACGCGCACCGCACAAGATGTTTGGATATTCCATCCTGTATCTGTTTGTCCTGTTCGGGGCGATGGTTGCGGATGTTTGGTTGGTTGGATTTATGGCATGAGCGAACAGGCAGAGCAGAACAAGGCCGAGCTTGCGGCATTTCTTGCCCAACGTAAAAAGAAGAACAGGGTGTTTCTGGTTATCCTTGCTGGATTGGCCGTTCTGTTCTTTGCGATCACAATTTTGAAGATGAGCTAGGACGCCATGGCTGACCAGACGCGCATAGACAAAATGAAAGCACAGAACAAGCGTGTCTTGTTGAGCTGTGTTGTCGTTGTCGGCGGTATGGTCGGCTTGGCCTATGCGTCTGTGCCGCTTTACAAACTGTTTTGTCAGGTTACCGGATTTGGCGGCACGCCTCAGATCGTGACAGAAGCACCGGCCGAGGTGTCTGAAAAAACGATCAAGATCCGGTTCAATGCGGATGTGAATTCCGACCTGAATTGGCAGTTTAAACCAGAACAACGCGAGATTACCGTTCGCCTTGGCGAAGATAATCTTGCGCATTATGTGGCGGAAAATATGTCGGTCCGTCCGGTTACCGGACAGGCGGTTTATAACGTTACACCCCTTAAGGCCGGTCAATATTTCAGCAAGATCGCGTGTTTCTGTTTTGACGAGCAAACCCTTCAACCGGGACAGCGCGTCGACATGCCGGTCAGCTTCTATGTTGATCCTGCCATTGCCGAAGACATGAATACCAACGACGTAAAGACAATTACCCTGTCCTACACCTTCTTCAAGTCCGAGGCATCGGTTGAAGTTGTGGACGGGAATGAAGATCAGGGAGGCTGACAGTTCACCATCCGGTGGTCTGTTAACTCCGTTTAATAAAACGTACTTGAGTTTCTTTTTTTAAGATTGAGGGGGACAAGGAATGAGTGATCATGCTCAGAAACATCCGTTCCACCTGGTAGATCCAAGCCCGTGGCCGTTGGTGGCTGCAACTGCGGCAGGTCTGTTTACCGGTGGCATGGTCATGTTCATGCATTCGGACCGTGCGCCGGCTGATTTTTGGCTGGCAGGGATCGGCATTGCGGGCATCCTGTTTGTGATGTTCCGTTGGTGGGGCAATGTTATTGCCGAGTCAAAGATTTACCATAACAAGGTCGTTCAGATCGGTCTGCGTTATGGCATGTCGTTGTTCATCGCATCCGAGGTAATGTTCTTTGTTGCCTTCTTCTGGGCGTTCTTCCACAACGCGTTCGTGATCTTTAGCCCGGGTGTGACCGAATGGCCGCCTGCAGGGGTCGAAGTTCTTGATCCGTGGGACCTGCCGTTCCTCAACACCCTGATCTTGCTGCTGTCGGGTTGTACCCTGACCTGGGCGCATCACGGGTGCCTTGAAGGCAAGAAAAAGGATCTGGTACAGGGGCTGGCGCTGACCGTTGGCCTTGGCATCATCTTCCTGTTCCTGCAGATGTACGAATACAGCCATGCTGCGTTTGGTTTTGCAGACAACATCTATTCTTCGACCTTCTACATGGCGACCGGTTTCCACGGTTTCCACGTGTTTGTCGGAACGGTGTTCCTCGCTGTTTGTCTGGTTCGTGCGATGAAGGATGGCTTCGATGCCAAACAGCATTTCGGTCTTGAGGCGGCAGCTTGGTACTGGCACTTCGTTGACGTTGTCTGGTTGTTCCTGTTCTTCGCAGTGTATATCTGGGGCGGCGAATAAGCCGGTCTGACCCGATTTTTCGGGACCAAGATCATGGATGATTTTTATCCAAACCTTTCCCCCATTCGTACCGGGTTAGCATGCAAATGCCCCCGCTGCGGTGGGGGAAAGCTGTTTTCGGGCTATTTGACGGTTCGGGAAAACTGTGATGTCTGCGGATTGGATTTACGCGGGCATGATACCGGTGACGGTCCGGCCGTTTTTATTATCTTTATTCTCGGATTTCTTGTGGTGCCCATGGCACTTTGGGTCGAAATGGCCTATATGCCGCCACTGTGGCTACACGCGTTGGTGTGGGGGCCGGTGATTGTTGGTGTCACACTGATCTTGCTTAGACCGTTAAAAGGTCTCATGGTGGCGCTGCAATTTCGTCATCGATCGACATCCGAATAGGACTGATTTCAATTTATGACACTTCTCATCACGCGCCCTAGTCTGGCGATGAAAATCTGCGCCGGGTTGTCTTTGATTATTCTGTTGGGGCTCGGCTCTTGGCAGGTGGACAGGTTATTCTGGAAGCAGGACCTGATTGATCAGCGTCAGGCACAGGCGGAGTTGCCGCCAATTGCGGTGCCAACAGACACCGTTCTTGATCCGGAAATCGACTTTCGCGCAGCTTATGCGGACGGGCATTATTTGAACGATCAGGAAAAATACCTGATGGCGCGCACACAACGCGGCAATGTCGGTTTTCAATTGATCACCCCGCTTGAACAGGAAGATGGTCGGATCATTCTGGTCAATCGTGGTTGGGTGCCATCTGATTATCGTGATCCCGCGACCCGCCCTGATAGCCTGATTGAAGGTTCGGTTCATGTTACCGGTGTTTTGCGTCTGCCCCGAGAAAAGCATTGGGCGCAGCCGGAAAATGATCCCCTGAAAAATCAGTGGTTCTATGTCGATGTAGACCATATGGCCGAAGATAGCGGTGCTGAACTTGCAAGCGCTTATTATCTGGAACTTGATGACACCGCCGTTCCCGGTGGATTGCCAATTGGCGGACAGGCCAAGGTAAAACTTCCCAACAGTCATCTTGAATATGCCATCACATGGTACAGCCTCGCCTTGACGCTGATTGTGATGTTTGTGCTCTACCATCGTCGTCCGAATGACGGTAAATCAGATGATGGGCACTCAAAGAAGTCTGCATAAGACGCAAACACCATTGTTCAAAAGCCATCAGGATGGTTGGCAGACGAGGTTATCCTGATGATTTGGTTCGAATGATTAAATGCGATGGGGCATCCCGGTCGCGCAGGAGCTGCTATGACACAAGCTTATGAAAAGCTCGAAGCCCGTTTCCGCCGTATGAGCGTTCTGTCAAACATCGGCGAGATGTTGCATTGGGACATGGCGGCCATCATGCCAGATGGCGGGGCGGATGCGCGCTCGGAACAGCTTGCGACGCTCAGCGTCCTGCATAACGAACTGGTCAATGCCCCTGAGATGGGCGACCTTCTTGATGCTGCTGAAAGCGAAAGTCTTGATGATTGGCAGAAAGCCAATTTGTCTGAGATGAAACGTGGTTGGGTGCATGGCACCGCCGTTCCGGCAGATCTGGTTGAAAAAATGTCGCGCGCTGAAACCAGTTGCGAAGTCGCATGGCGGACCGCACGGGCAGATAATGATTTCAAAGGTCTGCTGCCAAAATTGCAGGTGGTTCTTGATCTGTCGATTGAAGCAGGTCAAGCCAAGGCCGAAGCCCTTGGCACATCGGTTTATGATGCGCTTCTGGATCAATATGACCCGATGATGCGGTCTGAGCGCATCGATACCCTGTTTGCTGAACTTGAAGGCTTTTTGCCGGACTTTACCGCTGAGGTCATCGAGCGCCAAAAGTCGGAAGATAAGCCGATATCACCGGTTGGGCCGTTTCCGATTGAAACGCAAAACAAGGTAGGGCTTGATTTGATGAAGGCGGTCGGGTTCGATTTTGACCACGGCCGTCTGGATATTTCGCACCATCCGTTCTGTGGCGGGATTCCCGATGATGTGCGCATCACGACCCGCTATGACGAAAATGATTTCACATCCGCCATCATGGGTGTTCTGCACGAAACAGGGCATGCCATGTATGAACGTGGATTGCCAAAAGCCTGGCGGAACCAACTGGTTGGCAAGGCGCGCGGCATGACCATGCATGAAAGCCAGTCTTTGCTGGTTGAAATGCAAGCCTGTCGATCCGAAGAATTCCTGACTTATGCAGGCCCTGTCTTCAAACAGGCATTTGGTGGCGATGATGGTGCGTGGAATGCCAAGAACCTGCACCGTCTTTATACCCGCGTTGAACCGGGCTTGATCCGTGTCGATGCGGATGAAGTGACCTATCCGGCGCATGTGATTTTGCGCTATCGGCTGGAGCGCGCCCTGATCGAAGGCGATATGAAGCTTTCTGATCTTCCAGGTGCCTGGAACGAGATGATGGAAAAGCTTCTCGGTATTACGCCATCGGATGACCGGAATGGCTGTATGCAGGATATCCATTGGCCGTCTGGTGCTTGGGGCTATTTCCCGACCTACACATTGGGGGCAATGGCAGCAGCACAGATCTATGCCGCTGCCAAGGATGCCAACCCGGAAATACCGGCTGCTTTGTCACGCGGTGATTTCAGCCCGTTGATGGGTTGGCTTGGCACAAACATTCACAGTCGGGCTTCCAGCCGGTCGACCGATGAAATTTTGCAGGCTGCAACGGGGAAAGTTCTTGGCGTTGATGCGTTCAAGGCCCATATGTTGAGCCGGTACGGGCAGTGAAATCAATTGAATGACCGCAGCAATCTGCTAGCATTAACGGGTTCGGGTTCCGGGTTTTTCGTGCGATGATAAGTGGTTATACAGGGTAAATTCCCGTTTCAATCTTCATAGGCGCTGCAGTCATATGGGAATAACCGACGGTAATAAGAAGGTCATGGACCGGCAGGTCTTTGCCGTGGACCAAGTTATTTTCCGGGAAGGAAAACTGGGGAATGCTGCGTATGTTGTGCAAGAAGGCAAGGTTGAAGTCTTTAAAACCCTGAACGGTGAAGAAGAGGTCATTCTTGGCACGATCGAAGCCGGAGGCCTGTTTGGCGAACTTGCGCTTGTTGATAACAAACCGCGGATGGCATCAGCGCGTGCAACCGAACGGACGGTTCTGATCGCGATCAGCCGACAGACATTTGAAAAGAAAATGTCGGGTTCTGATCGCTTCATCAAAGCAATTTTGCGAATCCTGCTTGGGAACTATCGCACTGTGGTGCGTCGCGCGGCGATTGCTGAGGCCAAGCTTAAGGAACATGGCATTTCTGTTGATGATTAGGCCGGTATCATCGCCGACTTGATCATGTGCTTGCGCGATAATGCCTATCGCACGGCAGGCTTGTTTGATTGCCCCTTGACTATGTCTGCACTTCCCCTCACTAACTCAGGCGTTGGAGTGTGTTTTGCTGCCTTTTAGGCGCGAATGCACGGAACTGGTAATCGCCTAATTCAGGAGCAGGTCTAGTGCGCTATGTCAGCACGCGGGGAAGCGCCCCCGTTTTGCAGTTCGATGAAGTTCTTCTTGCCGGTCTGGCCCGTGACGGGGGGCTTTATGTTCCCGAAACTTGGCCAACCTTTTCCAAGGACGATATCCGTGCGCTGCGAACTCTGACCTACGCAGAAGTCGCGTTCAAAGTGATCCAGCCGTTTGTTGCCGGAACCGTTGATGACGATGCCCTGAAAGCCATTCTTGAAGAGACTTATCAGGGCTTTGATCATAAGGCCGTCGCACCGCTAAAACAGCTTGGTGCAAATGACTGGGTCATGGAACTGTTCCATGGTCCGACGCTTGCGTTCAAGGATTATGCGCTTCAGGTGGTTGGTCGTTTGTTTGACCATGTTCTGGCCAAACGCGGCGAGCGCATCACGATTGTTGGTGCGACGTCAGGTGATACAGGTTCCGCTGCGATTGAAGCCTGCCGTGACCGGGAAAATATCGACATCTTTATCCTGCATCCCAAAGGTCGGGTTTCCGAAGTTCAACGTCGCCAGATGACAACCATTCTGTCAGACAATGTCCATAACCTTGCTGTTGAGGGATCGTTTGACGATTGTCAGGATTTGGTCAAGGCGCTGTTTAATGATCATGGCTTCCGCGATGAAGTTGGCCTGTCGGCGGTAAACTCGATCAACTGGGCGCGTATCATGTGCCAGATCGCCTATTACTTCTGGGCTGGTGCGCAGCTTGGCTCGCCGGATCGCGAAATTTCGTTTTCTGTTCCGTCGGGTAACTTTGGCAATGTCTATGCCGGGTATGCCGCGATGCAGATGGGCCTTCCGATCAAGCAGTTTGTGGTTGGGGCCAACCGCAATGACATCCTTGCCCGTTTCTTCGAAAGCGGTGTGATGAAGATGGAAGGCGTTGAACCGTCGCTGAGCCCGTCGATGGACATTCAGGTCAGCTCGAACTTTGAACGTTTGATGTTTGATCTGTATGACCGTGATGGTCTGGCAATTGCCGACATGCTGACCAAGTTCCGCGAAACCGGGGTTATGGAAATGTCGCAAGGGCAGTTTGCCCGCGCACGTGAACATTTCGATGGCTATCGTCTTGATGATGACCAGACCCGGGCGGCGATCAAGGATATCTTGGAGACCAGTGGTGAACTGGTTGATCCGCATTCCGTGATCGGGATTGTTTCGGGACGTGAATGTAACCGTGATACATCTGTTCCGATGGTCGCACTGGCAACAGCACATCCAGCAAAATTCCCCGATGCGGTAAAGCAGGCTTCGGGTATTTACCCGGACTTGCCGCCGCGTCTTTCTGATCTATATGACCGACCAGAAAAGGTCGAACCCATGTCCAATGATGTGGCGAAATTGATGGCGCATGTCCGTAAAAATCGGCGTGCGGCCTGAACGCCAATTAGATAAAAGGCATGATATGAAAAACAGGAGTACTGCTATATGACAGTCGAGCTTACCAAGCTTGACAATGGGATGACGGTCGCAACGGATCGTCTTGACCATGTCGAATCTGTAGCCTTGGGAAGTTGGGTTGAAGTCGGGGCGCGTAACGAGACGCCTGATATCAACGGCATTTCTCATATGCTTGAACATATGGCCTTTAAAGGCACGCGTCGTCGTTCGGCATTGCAGATTTCCGAGGAAATCGAGTCTGTTGGTGGGCAGATGAATGCCTATACCTCGCGCGAGAATACGGCATATTACTGCAAGGTCCTGCATGAAGATCAGGAACTGGCAATTGATGTGATCGCCGATATCCTTCAGCACTCCACCCTGGATGCGAAGGAACTTGAACGCGAACGTCAGGTGATTTTGCAAGAGATCGGTCAGGCCAACGATACGCCAGACGATATCATTTTCGATTATTTCCAGGAAACCGCCCTGCCAGATCAGGCATTGGGCCGTTCTATCCTCGGAAGCCCGGAAAATGTATCTTCGCTGTCACGCGATCATTTATTTGATTTCATGTCACGCCGATACAGCCCGAAAAACATGGTGTTTTCTGCATCGGGGAAAGTAGAACATCAGCGTGTCGTCGATATGGTTTCGGAAAAGTTCGACAGCCTTCCGGCGCATGAAGATCATGAGATCGAGCCGTTGAAATACGAAGGCGGCAGCCGGATCGAGAACCGTAAACTTGAACAGGTTCACGTGATTATGGGCTTGCCGACGGTTTCCTATACGCATGACAGCTTCTTTGACCTGCAAGTGTTTAACACTTTGCTGGGGGGCGGCATGTCATCGCGTCTGTTTCAGGAAATCCGCGAAAAGCGTGGTCTGGTTTATTCGGTTTATAGTTTCTCATCGCACTATGTCGATGGCGGGCTGTTTTCGATCTATGCTGGTACGGGGGCTAATGACATTGGTGAACTGATGCCGGTCATGTGTGACGAACTTGTGCGTGCGACAGATGATCTGACCGAAGAAGAAGTCACCCGTGCGCGTGCACAGCTTAAAGCATCGGTTGTCATGGCAATGGAAAGCAATTCCGGTCGCTGTGAAACCCTTGCCCGTCAGATCCAGATTTTCGGTCGCCCGCAAAGCATGGAAGAAATCGTTGCCAAGGTCGATGCTGTCGACATTGAAAGCGTGCGCCGTGCAGGCAAGGCGCTGTTGGATGGCAAACCAACCATCACCGCCCTTGGTCCGGTCGATAAAATGCCGGAATATGATGATTTGGCAGCACGTTTGCGCAAATAAGCGCCAATTGTAGCCAAGTCTGAAAGTTATCTGAAAACGGCACGTGTCCAAATGGGCAGGTGCCGTTTCTTTTTGCGGCAGCGGTCAGGCTGGTGTATCCCCATATCAATCAGGATGATGGGGTAAGCAACATGCAATATGCCTTTGATATCGGCGGATCAAAGATCGAGTTCGGCGTTTTCAGTGATGATGGGGAAATCCTGCTTCACAGTAAAACACCGACGCCAAAAGACAATCGTGACGCGTTTGTTGCCGTCATTTCTGATGTGCTTGACGAAGCTGACCGTGAATTTGGTGTGCGTCCGGATATCGGTATCAGCTTTGCCGGGGCTGTTGATCCGCAAAATGGCGCGGTTATTTCCGCCAATATCCCTGCTATCATGGGGTGGTCGCTGGCATCCGAACTTTCCAAAATTCTGAACCGTAAGATTCTTGTGGAAAATGATGCCGATTGTTTCGCCCTTGCCGAGGCATTAAGCGGGGCGGCCAAAGATACCCAGACGGTTTTTGCGATCATATTGGGGACTGGCGTTGGTGGCGGGGTCGTTGTCAATAAGCAGTTTATTGGCGGTAAAAGTGGTGTGCGCGGCGAATGGGGTCATGGGAATGACGTTACCGGAACCCTCATTCGGTCCGGTCTTGCGCCGGTTGCCTGTGGTTGCGGGCAGACCGGATGTCTTGATGCATGGGGTGGTGCGCGTGGTCTTGAAAACATTCATGCCCAGATCAGCGGTAACCGACTTACCAGCTTTGACATCACCGATGCCTGGCGGGCCGGGGATTCCTATGCTGCCCGTGCGGTCGAGATATATTGTGAACTGGTGGCACGTGAACTTGCCCTGATGGTCAATGTGCTTGATCCCGATTGTGTGCCGGTCGGCGGCGGGATGGCATCTGAGCATGTCATCATTGCACAGATTGATGCATTGGTGCGTAAACGCGTTTTGGGACGCTATGACGCGCCGTTGGTTGTTCCGGGCGCCTATGCTGGTGATGGCGGCCTTCGGGGCGCTGCCATGCTTCATTCGGCGACCAATTACCGCTTGCACGAGGCAGGAAAATAGAATGACCACGGAAAACAAACCCGTACCGCAATCCCAACCGTTGCTTGAAGTCTGTGTTGAAAGTTTTCAGGACGCCCAGATCGCGACCAAAGCGGGGGCAGGGCGGATTGAATATTGTTCTGCGCTGGCACTTGGTGGCTTAACGCCGACACCCGGTGCAATGGAACGTATCGGCGATATTGGGGCACCCTGTATGGTCATGATCCGACCGCGACCGGGGAACTTTTGCTATCACGCCGATGACGTGTCGATTATGAAACGCGAAATTGCGCGCGCGCGCGATCATGGTGCGGCAGGTGTTGTGTTTGGGGCATGTAATGGTGCCGGTGGGCTTGATGTCCATATTTTGCAAAGTCTGTTGGCAGAATGCCGCGGTTTGAAGACAACCTTGCACCGCGCCTTTGATCAGGTAGCAGATCAGGTACAAGCACTTTCGCAGGCGATTGACATGGGGTTCGATCATATCCTGACCAGTGGTGGTGCGCCAGATGCCCAAAGCGGGCGCCATCAGCTTGCACAATTGAGGGCCTTGGCGCAGGGACGTATAGGCATTTTACCCGGTGCCGGGATCAATGCGGCCAATGCGCAAGACATTTTGCGCGCAACCGGTGGCCACGAACTGCACGCTTCATGCAAATTCACCAACGGAATTTTACCGGAAGACGAAGGCCGAACGCGGGTTGATCCAGGCCGGGTTCGGGCACTTTGTGCGGCGATGACCGGGTGATCGCATCGGGGTTAAGGCGGGGTGCTTTAAATTAATTGTGCAAACGTGGAATTGCCCTATGCGATGGTATGAGATGTGTTTAATCTTAAAAGACCGATTGCAGTAATCGTTAATTAAGAAGCTGATAATAAAGGTGTGGTTATGGCGCGTACAATCGCGATCAAACCGCCTTTCAGGGATTGGGTGTAGAAATGTCTAGCGAATTAGAAACTAAGCAACATTTTGATTTTGCAAATTTGGGACTGGAAATGGCCCAGGTGTTTGAGCATATCGATGCTGCTGTACTGGTGGTGGATCAGGATCGCAAGGTGGTTGCGACCAACGGCTTGGCATCGGACTTTTTCGGCTATGACGAGGGTGAGCTGTTAGGCCAGGAAACCCGTATCCTTTTTGACGATCCGGCTGATTTCGAAGAACTTGGGAAATCCCGCTACAATAACGAGGTGGCTGAGGGCTTTGGCGAACGGTTTGTCGTGCGCTATCGCCGCAAAGACGGTTCGGTCTTTGACGGGGCAACTGTCTCGGGGCTTATTCGAACGGCCGAAGACGGGACGGTATATTTCTTTGGTATGATCACCAATGTTTCGCGCCAGACGGCTGCGGAAAGTGCGCTGAACCAACTGCATGACATAACCTCGTCACGGGATCTGAATTTTGAACAGCGCGTTGATGCGATTTTGAAGCTTGGGACTAAACATTTTGGCCTGCCTATTGGCATTTTCAGCAAAATCACCAATGAACAATACGAAGTTCAGCAGGCCATACATCCTGAAAACGCCCTAACTCCAGGCATGAGCTTTGATCTTGGTGATACCTATTGCAGTCATGTGGTCAAAGCAGATGATGTTCGGGGCTTTCACCATGTTGCGCAAAGTGAAATTCACACCCACCCATGTTATAAGAGTTTCGGGCTTGAAGCCTATCTTGGCGCACCGATTGTGACCGATGGTGAGCGATACGGAACGCTAAACTTCTCAAGCCCGGTCCCGGCACGGGAATTTACCGGACAGGATATCGAGCTTGTCCGATTGTTCGCAGCCTGGCTGGGGCATGAAATTGCCCGTATGCGGGATTGGCGCGAGTTGGAGACAACCCGCGCAGAATTGGAACGTCTTGCGACACTTGATCCTTTGACGGGCCTATTTAATCGCCGTCACATGGAAGATTGTCTGCGGGCTGAATTGGAACGGGTTAAACGTTATAACAAGTCACTTGTTGTTGCGTTGCTTGATTTCGATAACTTCAAGGACCTCAATGATAGTTACGGCCACGACACTGGCGATGATGCGTTGAAGCTTTTTGCCAAAGTGTCGGCTGAAATGATGCGTGATACCGACGTGATTGCACGTTGGGGCGGGGAAGAATTCCTGATTTTGATGCCAGAAACCAAAGCCGCAGGTGCGCTCAAATATCTCGAGCGTTTGACCGACCGTATGCGTCATTCCGATTTCCATGCAAAGGATGTCGAAGTGAAGCTTACTCTTAGTGTTGGGCTTGGAATTGCGGGGCCGGATGATACCATTGATAAGTTGGTGTCGCGCGCGGATGTTGCGATGTATGAAGCCAAACAGGCGGGGCGGGATACCATCCGGATGTATTCGGAAGACGAAAGGTAACGCCCAATTGTGCGCATGGTACTGGTATTTCGATAAAGCGGGACGTGATAGAAATCACATCGTGAGACCGAAAAAAGAAAACCGCTTTGAGGAAAAGACCTCAAAGCGGTTTGTCTTGGCTGGGGCGGTAGGATTCGAACCTACGGTACACGATACCAAAAACCGATGCCTTACCACTTGGCCACGCCCCATCAGCGTGTGTGGCGCGGAAAATAGCGTTACCTTCGCCAGAGCGCAACCCTCTATTTGAAGGTTTTTTTGTTCATTGTTCAGTCTGGGAATGAAGCACCGATATTTGACAGTGTGCGGGCCTCCTGACACAGGATTTGTGTCGGCGAAATCCACCAGTCCGGATTGGCCTGCGCAATAGCATTTGCCGCGCGTTCAGCCTGCTCTGTGGTGTCATAAATGCCAAAGCAGGTCGCACCGCTGCCAGACATTCTTGCCAAAAGGCAGCCTTCCTCGCGGGCCAGTGCATTGAGCACGTCACAAATTTCTGGGAGGATCCCGGTGGCAGGCAATGTCAGATCATTTCCGCAGTCCGAAAGCGCATCGGCAAGGGCCGCGCCACTGTTAAATTCTTGATCGATGTTCCAAAGGCCCGTTTGGCTGAAATCTTCGTCTTCGCGGGCTTTGAAAATTTCGGGTGTCGAAACCGCCTTGCCCGGATTGATCAAAAGGACCGGGATCGGTGGCAAATCGGCAAGGTCGGTTAACTCATCGCCGATTCCCGACATCAGGCATGTCTGACCGTGAAGGCAAACCGTAACATCAGCCCCCAAGGATAGCGCAATGCGCGACAATGTTGCGGGGGCAGGATCAAGCTTCCACATATCGCACAAAAGCCGGATCGCGGCTGCGGCATCGGCGGAACCGCCCCCGATGCCCGATGCAATCGGCAGGCGCTTATCAAGGATAAGATCAGCGCCAAGGGTGGTTTTAGTTTCTTGCTGAAGAAGATGTGCAGCCCGGAGCACCAGATTGTCATTGGTGTCATCAAGCGACAGACCAGTTGCCATTGGCCCCGTGATGGTCAAGGTCACGATGCCGTCTTCGCGAAGCTCACCGGTAAGGACATCGCCAACGGCGGTAAAGCAGACGAGGCTTTCCAAAAGATGGTAGCCATCGTCGCGTTTGCCGATGATATGAAGGAACAGATTGATCTTGGCCGGTGCCTGTTCGCTATAGGTCGCAGACATGGTGTTTCTTCCCGAAGTGGTCAGTTCACGACAGTTGGTGCGACACTTGGCACCTGACCATTGATTTTGGCTTCTACGGTGGTCCGCAGTTCGGTCGTCGGATTGAACGAAAGGGCACGGTGCCACTGGAAACGAGCTTCGTGATAGCGCCCGATCTGCCAATAGGCGTCGCCCAAGTGATCATTGATCGTCGGATCGTCGGGTTTCAGTTCAACTGCCTTTTCAAGCTGTTCAACCGCATCATCAAACCGGCCGAGTTTGTAATAAACCCAACCAAGGCTGTCGACGATATAGCCGTCATCAGGTTGCAATTCGACTGCGCGCTTAAGCATGTTTTCGGCCTGGTCGAAATTCATGCCCATATCAACCCAGCTATATCCAAGATAATTCAGGACATAAGGCTGTTCTGGTTCAATTTCGAGGGCAAGCAGGAAGTCGGATTCGGCTTTTTTCCAATCGCCGGCCCGCTCATGAGAAATGCCCCGGCGATACAGCAATCGCCAGCCAACCAGCGTATCGCCACCCAATCGTTCAATCGCCTTGTTATAGGCGCTGGCCGCTTCGCTATATTGACCCTGAATGCGCAAGATATCGCCAAGCTGGATCAAGGCATCCGGGCGGTCTTTGCGTTCATCGACCATGTCTTGCAGAATTTTGATCGCTTTATCGGATTCCCCGATCTGCTCAAGGCTGGATGCAATGCGCAGGCGCGCGTTCCAGCTGTGCGGCGATGCATGGGGAATCGCACCATAGACGTCAATTGCAGTGTTAAACCGGCCCTGAATTTCCATGATTTCGCCAACCAGAAGGCGGGTGATGTCGTCATAGGGGCGCAGCGAAAGAGAATAGCGCGCCATCAACAGGGATGGTTCAACCGCATTTTCCTGACTAAGCAGGGTCGCGATATCAAGATAGGCTTCTGCAAGACCGGCCGCGGGGGGCAGCATGGTTGCCAAAGGCGGTTCGCCCCGTTCAAGACGGGCAAGATGGAATGGCATGGCAAGTGATTGCGGATGGCGGTCCATATAGCTTGCATAAAGCAGGGCGGCTTTTTGAACCTGCCCTTTGCGCTCATACACCGCGCCAAGGGCTTCGGCTGCGCGTAATGGCGCATCCGCCGGATCGCCATACGCGCTGGCAAGCGCACGTTCAGCGCCATCCAGATCATCGAAATAGGCAAGAATTAAACCACGGTGATATTCCGAAAGCGGGGTAAGCGAACCATTTCCCTGCATTTCATCAAGGGCGGTTAAGGCCTGTTCCGGGGCATTTAACCCGGCATAAAGCCATGCTTTCGCCAAAGGCGAGATCAGGGCGTTAATGCCCCGTTGTGGAAGGGCTGCGACGACATCAATGGCATCCTGATAGCGATTTTCGCCAATGGCTGCATCCATCACGGTCAGAGCGGCAAACAGGTCTTCGGAATTTTCCGCCTGAAGCTGTGTCGCGATATCCGTCGCATCAGCCATGCGACCATCGCTGATCAGGGCAAGAAACGCGCGGCGGCGCAATTCTGCGTTGTCCGGATCAAGTTCGTGGGCGCGCAACAAGTATTGCGCGGCATAGTTCGACTGGCTTTCGATCTGGGCTGCTTTACCGGCAAGGAAGTTGCCCGAGAAACCATCAGATTGCGGATACTGGAATTCAACTTGTTCAGGCTGCTGTGGCATAGAGCTACAGGCCGAAAGAGCAAGTGCCGTCATCGGAATGATGAATTGTAACAGTTGACGTTTCAAAGGCTTGTCCTGCGTCCGCAATTCGGGTTCGGTGTTGTCACAAATCGATCAACACCACATTGAATTTCGGGTTTAGCCTACTCAGTCGGCAATTATAAGGCAAAGCATTTGCAACAAGCAGCAAATAGCAAATTTGACGGAATGCGATATACATTTGCCAAAGCGCAGAAAATGGCGGTTGAGGCAGAAGGACTGCTTAACAGTAAAGCGGGCGCTTTGCCGGAACATCGAGTTGTTTGCTAATGATTTCACGGGCCTGTTTGCCAAATTGGGACCTTTGGCCGACCGGTGCAACGGTTTCAAGGATCGACATTGCCTTGTCCAATCCCACGGCCTTGGCCAAGAACCATCCGGCAAGATAGCTTGATGACAGGCAGCCGCCACTGGTGACGATATTGCCCTGCGCAACCAAAGGCCGATCTTCGATGATGGCATCGGTCCGGGCCAATGTCGGGCGGGTTTTGGTGTCGGTGGTGATGGTCGCAGGCAAAAGCCCCAAACGATACAGGAACAATACGCCAGAACATTGCGCACCAATCAATTGGCGTTCCGGATCAAGCAACAGTTCCCGTGTGATGGCTGTGTCATTGATATGATCGCGGGTATGAATGCCACTACCAAGTAACACCGCATCGGCGTCCTTCACAAATGACAGTGGTTTTTGAGCAGTAACAGTCACACCATTCATCGATGTCACGGTTTCGCCCGGTGCAGTGATTTCAGCGCAGATACCATCAGCCTTGGCCCGGTTTAATATCGACAGGGCAACAAAGCTGTCAAGTTCGTTAAAACCATCGAGTGTCACGATTGCAATCTTCATAGCATCTTCACCGCTGCTTAAAAGGGGAAGGCATTGAACGCGGAGATTGCAGCTTGCACAAGGAAAAACTGATTTATTGGAATAGGACTTTCAGACGGCTTTTGTTTGGAAATATGATTTGTGAATGGGTTGATTCCAATCATCACACCAAAAGAAAAAGACCCGCAAATAGCGGGCCTTTTTGTATGAGGAAAGCCAAACGTCTTACATATTCGGGTAATTTGGCCCACCGCCACCTTCGGGCACAACCCAGACGATGTTTTGGGTCGGGTCCTTGATGTCGCAGGTTTTACAATGCACGCAGTTCTGCGCATTGATCTGCAGGCGTTGACCACCTTTGTCTTCATCTTCGACAAATTCATAAACCCCGGCCGG
This sequence comes from Thalassospira lucentensis, assembly GCF_050516545.1. Classification (GTDB taxonomy): domain Bacteria; phylum Pseudomonadota; class Alphaproteobacteria; order Rhodospirillales; family Thalassospiraceae; genus Thalassospira; species Thalassospira lucentensis_C. Next base: position 4,444,182 of record NZ_CP191544.1, read on the forward strand.
GCAGAAACGGGCTTCTGGCCCGTCATAGACCGCAAGGTTGGTGGATACCGGAACGCTGTCATCTTTAAGGGTAAGATGCACAGGCTGGTCTTCACCATGGTTGGTGTTTGACAGGAAGACAGATGACAGTTTGTCAAAACTGACCACGCCATCCGGTTTCGGATAGTCGATCTTTGGCATCTCGGACGCGGGCTTCAGGCAGGAATGATCTGCGTGGTTTTTAAATGTCCACGGTGCCTTGCCGCCCAACAAATAGGTATCAACCGCACTGTAGGCCATACCGCCCCAGAAGCCCCATTTGGCAAAGCTTGGGCGGATATTGCGCACTTTGTGCAGTTCTGGATAAACCCAGCTGTCTTTTAGACGCTGCGGGTAACTGTCCATCTGTGCCGGAACTTCGTCTGCCGTCAGGGCCTCGAACGCGGCTTCAGCGGCAAGCATGCCGGTCTTCATCGCGGTGTGCGATCCTTTGATCTTCGGCACGTTCATAAAGCCTGCCGAACAACCGATCAGGCACCCACCGGGGAAGACCAGATCAGGGATCGACTGGAACCCGCCTTCGTTGAGCGCACGTGCGCCGTATGAAATGCGACGGCCTTTTTCGAAAATCTTGCGGATTTTCGGGTGCGTTTTGAAACGCTGGAATTCATCAAACGGGCTGAGATGCGGGTTCTCGTAATCCAGACCAATTACGAAACCAACAACCACCTGATTGTTATCAAGATGATACAGGAACGACCCGCCATAGGTGTCCTTATCAAGCGGCCAGCCGGTTGTATGCTGGATCAGGCCTTCTTTGTGAACTTCGGGATCAACTTCCCAAAGTTCCTTGATGCCGATGCCATACGTTTGCGGGTCTGAATTCTTGCGCAGATCAAATTTCTTGATCAACTGTTCAGACAGCGATCCACGGCAGCCTTCGGCAAAGAAGGTGTATTTCGCATGAAGTTCCATGCCCGGTTCATGGTTTGGGCCCGGCGTGCCATCACGCGTCAGGCCCATATCGCCTGTGGCAATCCCTTTGACCGAACCGTCGTCGTTAAACAGAACTTCGGCAGCGGCAAACCCCGGATAGACTTCAACGCCAAGCGCTTCGGCCTGTTCACCAAGCCAGCGACAGACATTACCAAGACTTACAATGTAATTGCCTTTGTTATGCATCTGCGGCGGGGTGGGGAGTTTTTGCGAGCCGGTTTCGCTCAATATTATGAACTCGTCCTTGCCGGCCGGAACGTTCAGCGGTGCACCGCGTTCTTTCCAGTCGGGGAAAAGTTCATTCATGGAGCGGGGCTCCATCACGGCACCAGACAGGGTATGGGCGCCGACTTCGGAGCCCTTTTCAACCACACAAACGGTGATTTCTTTTTCCTGTTCCTGGGCGAGTTGCATCAGTTTAATGGCAGCCGACAGACCGGATACACCGGCACCGACGACGACCACGTCAAATTCCATGGATTCGCGTTCCATTTGGCCTCTCTCCTTGGGCCGTTAACCTTGTCGAACTGTTTCCGTTCGTTGGTCAAAGGCCTTTATTCACCGATCAGAGTCTCGCCCAAGCCCTGATTTCTCAAATATATCGCACTGGATCAAGCTATACCGATCATGGGATCGATTGACAATCCATTGTCATGATCAGCGTCGCGTTTGTACTCTGGCGCAAAGGACCCATAATCGTATATGGTCCTTTGAAAGACACGCCAGTGATGCGAATTGCGGTGCAAGTTACATCGCCTTTGTGTAGATGAGCAAACCAATTACAGATTTTGATACAAATACGCTCGACCCGTTCGAGGCTCTTGTTTGGCAATATGAAATGGGTGTGGACGAGGCAATTGCCGACGAGCCACTTGACCGTTTCAAAGCGTCAGAAAGCCTTAGCCGGAATGCAGCCAACCGTCCCGGCTTTGCCGCGCCTAACCCGCGTGCCGGCCGCAATGGTCCTGCGCCTGCCGCACGGCCTGCTGCGGCGCCGGCAAGTGGGGCTGTGCCGATGCCGCCCGGTGCGGATGGTGGCTTTTTACTTTCAGATACCCCACACGAAGCCCGCCAATCGGCCCGCGATGCGGCGGCGGCCGCAACCAGTCTTGAGGAGCTAAAAGACGCAATCGAGAAGTTTGAAGGCTGCGCCCTTAAGAAATCTGCAAGCAACACTGTCTTTGGCAATGGCAATGTCGAAGCCAAGCTCGTACTTGTCGGCGAAGCCCCCGGTGCAGAAGAAGACCGCCAAGGGCAGCCTTTTGTCGGGCCAAGTGGAAAGCTTCTGGATGCGATGTTGCGATCCATCGGGCTTTCGCGTGAAGAAGTCTATATAACCAATATATTGCCATGGCGTCCGCCGGGGAACAGGCAACCAACAACGGCGGAAATTGCCGTGTGTGAGCCGTTCGTGCGCCGTCACCTTGAACTGATCAGCCCCAAGGTTGTTATTTGTCTGGGCGGAAGTTCTGCCAAGGCCCTGATGGAAGAAGACCGCGGGATCACGCGTCTTCGTGGCACTTGGAAGGAAATGGTGTTTGGCGACGGTGCCAAAGCCTATATGACGGCGATGTTCCATCCGGCTTATTTGCTGCGAACCCCGGAACAAAAACGCCTTGCTTGGCGTGATTTGCGTGCGGTTACGCAAAAGCTTTAACAAATTAGCGATAAATTTGGCGTACGCATGGGTGATATGCAGTCGTCTGGCATGGGCAAAGTCAACCATGACAAGTGGTTGATTCCAGATAAATCATTTCGCGGTTTCGGTGCTTGCTGTTATAACCAATGTCGTTGCACCGGGGGGAACACCGCAGGCAACGGGTTGCGAGACCAAACTGCTTCGGGATAAACACGCGGCTTAAAACCAAAGCCTCGTTGGGGATACTGAATTTTGATCGAAGCAATAAGACCAAACCTGCCGGGTGTGAGAAACACACTAAGGCAGGGTTTCTTTGTCGTACTATTTGGCGTCATGGCATTCATGGCTGCGCCGTCACTTGCTGTCGCAGACACGCAAGAACAGGCAGCCTTGAGCAATCCTGAGCTGGATGACGCATTATCGATCCTTATTCCCAAACCACTTTCTGATCGTGATGCCGAACTGTATGAGCAGATTTTTGCCGTTCAGAAGCAGGGCCGCTGGGATGATGCCGACCGGCTGATTTCGCGTCTGTCTGATGAAGTGCTTATGGGGCATGTCATGGCACAGCGTTATCTGCATCCGACGGCTTATCGGTCACGCTACAAAGAATTAAAAGACTGGTTGGCAAGCTATGCCGATCATCCGCAGGCGTCGCGCATTTACAAACTTGCGCTGACCCGTCGCGGTTCGGCCAACTACCCGAAAAAGCCAGTTGGCAATTACGTTTCGGGTGCGGGATATGATTATGAAAACATCACACCCTATTATCATAAATCGACCAAAAGCCTGACATCGAAGCAACGTTCACGTCTGTCGGTATTAAAGCGTCGTATTCGTCAACGTATTGGCGATGGCTGGCCGACCGGTGCGTTGCAAGTTCTTGAAAGCCAGGAAGCAAAACGCCTGTTTGATGCCTATGAGCAGGATCAGGCACGGACGTCGATTGCCTCAGGGTATTATTATTTCGGCAAGCCTGATCTGGCTTTGAAATATGCCGGGGATGCTGCCAAGCGGTCGGGTAAGTACCTGCCGCAAGCCCATTGGACTGCCGGATTGACGGCATGGCGTCTGGGCAAAATGGATATCTCGCATCAGCATTTCGCAGCACTGAGCACCAATAAATATGCCTCAAGCTGGACACGAACTGCAGGTGCGTTCTGGGCTGGGCGTATTGATTTGGTTGCCGGGCGATTTGAAGATGCCGATGCCATGTTGAACAGGGCTACGGAATATCCGCGCTCGTTCTATGGTCAATTGGCGATGCGGGCGCTTGGTCGCGATGATGTCTTTGACTGGGATAACCTTGAGCTTGATGAAAATCGCGCGAACAAGTTAAAGCTTGATCCGCACGGTCGCCGCTCGCTTGCGTTGCTGCAAATTGGTCAGCGTGACGAAGCCGAACGTGAATTGCGTAAAGCTGCGGCAAAGGATGACGATAGCCTGCGTCGGGCTGTTTTGGCCCTGACCGATACCGCAAACTTTGCCTCCCTTACCATGCGGTTGGGAAGCTACATCGCGCAGAAGACCGGTGATGTGTTTGTGAATGCGCTTTATCCGGTTCCGCCATGGGCACCAGAAGGCGGCTATGAAGTAGACCGGGCATTGATTTATGCGTTCATGCGCCAAGAATCAGGCTTTAACACCGATGCCCGCAGCCATGCCGGTGCGCGTGGTCTGATGCAATTGATGCCGGCAACCGCAAGCTATATCGGCAATACCCGCTATCGTGGGGCCAAACGGGCTGAACTGTATGAGCCGGAAATCAACCTGTCACTTGGACAGAAATATGTTGATCACTTGCTTGAGCAGAACGGCGTTGATAACGGGGTTCTGCAATTGATGGCGGCTTATAATGGCGGCATCGGCAACCTTGGCCGTTGGCAGAAGGCGCTGAAAGATAACGTCGATCCGCTTTACTTCATTGAAAGCATCCCGTCGCGTGAAACCCGTTTGTTCATCGAACGTGTGATGGCCAATCTGTGGATGTATCGGTCACGGTTTGGTCAGGAAGCACCGTCGCTTGATCTTTTGGCGGCAGGACAATGGCCAACATATCAGCCACAGGATCAGAATACTGATCGTGGCCTGACCGTGCAGCGTTAAGTCCAAGCATCTGATACATGACAGGCAAAGACGCCGATAAATTCCAAGCCAAACCCCATCAGATACAGGGCCGAAATCCGGATCAGGGAACGGTCCTGGACCGGATCAAAATGCCACCAATGAGCGGCGAAGAAGCTTTACGTCGGTTTGAAGAAGATCGATCAGGGGACAACGCCACACAACAGCAAAGTGATCTGGCCCAGCTTCATCCAATTATGAAGCTGATTGCATTGGGCGGCACATTGTTGATGGTTGTAACCGGGCTTCTGGGTGTTTTGTATCTGTTTGCGGCCTGATGACGTGCGACCTTATTGCGCGTCGGTAAGGGCGTCTGTCTTAGCTTGCAGGGACTGGATTTCGGTTGCGGTGGCATTGCCCAACGGATCATCCTTGGGCAGGTCACGAGAAAGATCCCGTAACACCCGAAGGGCTTGCTGTGGTTTGTCATCTTGCTTCAGCATCATGCCGTAATAGTAACGCGCAAGAAGATGGTTTGGCATTTGGCCCAAGGCATGCAAAACCAGATCGCGCGATGTGCTGTCAATTTGGCCGTTCTGTGCGGTGATACGGGTATCAGCATATTCAATCGCCAGAAGTGGATTATGCCCCGAAAGAGCATAGCCCTGCGCAAAGGCTGCAACAGCGCGTTCGATATTTCCCAGACGCAAAGACCCACGCGCAAGGGCAATCCATCCTTGCAAGTTACGTGGATTAACTTCAAGCGAGAGAACAATTTGATCAAGCAGGCGTCGGATCTGTTGATCTGTTTTGTAGTTTGGATCAGTTACATTGCCTGCCACGGCAGCGGCGGCGGCAAGATTGCGTTCACCGGCGCGATCTGCATATGGCTGGGCGGGAAGGGTCGGATTGCCAATCAATATATAAATGCCAAGGGCCGCGACAACAGGCGCTGTCGCAAATGCCAGTCTGCGGACTGAAAACGTTCGATCGTTGTTTTTAGGCAAGCTCGCATACAAGACAGATGAAGCCAGCACAGCCAGAACAGACAAACCAATCCAGATCACCGGAAACCTCCGATGGATTGTTTATATGTTGGGGCTAAATCGTTCATCAGGACTTGCCGTCTTCTTTCTGTGTGCCAAGGATTTCGTCAAGGCGATCTTGTTCGTCACGCGACAGGGATGCTGTTGTCCCTCTCGCTTCGCGGTGTTTACGGCGATAGAATGCAAATACTGCGAGCAAAGCCAGAATAGTCAGAACTGCCGGGCTGGCCCACAGGATATAGGTTTCTGGTTTCAGCGGTGGGTTCAGCAAGACATAGTCGCCATAGCGGGCAACGATATAATCGATGACTTCTTCGTTCTCGTCTCCTGCAATCAGGCGTTCGCGGACAAGGATGCGAAGATCGCGGGCAAGTTCGGCATCCGAATCATCAATCGACTGATTTTGACAGACCAGACAGCGCAGCTCCTGACTGATGTCACGGGCACGCTGTTCAAGAACGGGGTTGGTCAGCATTTCATCGGGATTAACCGCCCACGCGGGTGTCGTTGCCAAAACCGGAAGCAATAACCCAAGTCCGGCAATCAATATCAACAGACGTTTGGTCATCCTTTTAACTCCGCGATTTTGGGCAGGAGAACCTTTTCAAGCACATCGGCTGTCACCGGACCAACATGTTTGTATCTGATCTGACCCGTGCCATCGATGATGAAGGTTTCAGGAACGCCGTAAACCCCAAAATCAATCCCGGTACGTCCTGACAGATCCATACCGACCGCCTGATAAGGGTCGCCTAACTCATCAAGCCACTTGGCCCCGTCCTGCGGGTCTTTTTCCTTATAGTTCAGGCCAAAGACAGAAACACCGGCTTCTTGCGACAGGCGTTTGATCAATGGGTGTTCTGCCCGGCATGGAATGCACCAACTGGCAAAAACATTCAGAACAGAAACCTCACCCTTGATCAGATCAGCGCGCGACAAACCATTTTCGCGACCGGGTAGGGGCGGTAATGAGAAATCCGGGGCCGGTTTGTCGATTAGAACCGATGGGACGACAGATGCATCCTTGTCGATATTAAGCAAAAACACCCCGGCAAGGGCCGCAAACAGAACCAGTGGGATCACAGCAAGCGAAAATCTCATGAAGTGGAAACTCCAGTCTTCCGAAGGCGCAGGAATATGCGTGTAAGGATGCTAATGCTGCCACCGATCAACATCAAAATCATCCCGGTCCAAACCCATGGCATCATCGGCAGGAAACGGACCGAAACAATCCGACCACCATCATCGGCACGATCCCCGACCGAGACGTGTAAATCCCCATCGCGCCCATGCCAGATGCCTGCTTCGCGTGTTTCAACACCGCGGATCGGGTAATAACGGATTTCAGGGAAAAGTTCTGTCATAGGCAGAGAATTGCGATACAGGATAAAAGTAGCCTGACGTGTGGCGTAGTTTTCACCGGCAAGAAGGGAAACGCCTTCATATTGCAGGTTATAGGGACCAGCCTGAATGCTTTGCCCGGCACGGGCGGAAACGACAACTTGTTCTTCCCAGAGACTGCTGGCCGCACCCCCGGCAATCACAACAGCCAAACCGATATGGGCCAAGGTCATGCTGATATAGCGTGGACCAAGCAGTTGAAGGTTGCGGTACTTGCTTTCCCCATGGTCGGGTTGGTGCCAAAGCCGGGCCCAAAGATCGCTTAGCGATGCGGTCAAAATCCAGCCCGCCAGTCCGATACCAATCAGCGGTGCAGGGGGCAATTCGATAAAGCGGATCGAGACAAACAGAACAATGATCAGGGACAGGATGGCGGCAAGCTTCATCCGACCGCCGATCAGCCACAATTCATCCTGACGCCAACGTACGGATGGTGCAAATCCCATCAGGAACAGCATGGGGACAACGATGGGTACAAGGACCTCGACGTAAAACGGGGCGCCGACCGTAATGTTTTCACCGCTGACCCAGCGCAGAACCAGCGGATAGATGGTCCCGATCAAAACAACAGCAGCAATAAGCGACAATATGACACTGTTCAAGAACATGCCGCTTTCACGCGAGACAAGCCCGAATGTCCGGGTTTCCGTCATTTGCTCTGTACGTCGCCAGAACAGGTAATAAGCCCCGGCAAACAAGACACAAAAGCCAAGCAAAAGGGCGATGCTGTTGCTGCTTTGTACAAGCGTTTCAGCCGGGGGGCCGAAAAGATCAGAACGCGTCAGATACACACCGAACCAACCAAGTGCGAGTGCGGATATACCAAGAAACGCAGTCCAGAATTTAAGGGTTTCTGTTTTCTCAAGAACGGCCCGGCAATGGATGAGTGCGGTTGCGATCAACCATGGCAACAGCAGGCTGTTTTCTGCTGTGTCCCAATACCACCAATTGCCCCATGCCTGTTGGCTATAGGACCGATAGGCATTGATTGCGATGGCGGCACTGAGCGCAAGCCAGGATGAAATTGTCCAAAAACGCATGGTCTCTGCGGTGCGCCGATCAAGCTTGCCACCAATCAAGCCAGACAGTGTAAGGGCATAAATAACCCCAAGTCCGGCGAGGCCGAGATACAGGAACGGTTCGCGCAACACACGCAAAACATCCTGACTTTGCGGGTTCATGCCACGACCATCAAGTGGCGCAACAGCCATGCGCGCAAATGGATCGGCATCAATCAATGTTGCAATGCCAAGAACCGCGATGACAAGGCCAAGGATGGACAGCGCATTATGGGCAAGCTGTTCATCGGTCTGAACGGCGGGGATCTGTTTTGATTGGCGCAAAAGTTGAACGGCCAGTGCCCCATTGGCCAAGGAAACCGCCAACAACCACAAAAGCATCGCCCCGCCATTTGGGGTAAAGGCGGCACCAACCCGGAATAAAAGCGGCGTGGATGAATGGCTGACATCGGCAACAATCGGCAGGCTGAAGTCACTGACGATAAAGGCATGTAAAAGGGCGGCCTCGGCAACAATACCCAAAACAAGGATCCCGATTGGCAGGATCAGGAAGTGAGCCGGTTGTGGGGTAAAATCGATTGCAGAAGATGTTAGAGAAGCGGTGCCATCATTGTTCAGGTTGGGTGCATTCGCCAAAGATACAGACGTGCTTTGCATAGACGCGCGTAAAGCTGAACGCAGCCAAAGCGGGCTAAACAGTACGGCTTGACCAAGGCCTGTCACCACAATTAGGAGCAGGGCAAAATGTCCGAACTCTGCAAGCATCTCCGTCTAAGGCTTCCCCAATTTGTTCCCCGGCGACCTCATGGACCTGCTGGATTTTACATCACAGGAATAAGGTCGCAGCCGTGTTTTCTTGCGCGTATGGCCGGACTTTATCGCGGCAGAATGTGGCTTAATTGCGCATTTGTTCGGCGTTTTTTGCTTCGATTTCTTCCCAGTAGCCACTTTTCTTCAAGGATTCGGCGACTTCTGGCGGCATGTAATTTTCATCGTGCTTGGCTAGAACTTCTGACGCAACAAAGATGCCATCGTCACTCATATGGCCTTCTGCGACAACCCCCTGACCTTCGCGAAACAGATCAGGCAAGATACCCCGGAATGACACCGGAACCGATTGCGCCATGTCGGTCACGACAAAGGCAATGGTTTGGCCATCCGCCATTTTAGCAACCGATCCTTCAACGACAATCCCGCCAATCCGCAAACGCTGATCCGGGTCTATCGGGGATTTTTCAACGATCTCTGTCGGGCTGAAAAAGAAGACAACGGAATCTTCAAACGCGGTTAGAAGCAGGGCTGCAGCACCGGCAACGGCCAAAAGAACAGCCCCTATCATATACATGCGTTGACGTTTACGGGCTTTTGCACGGGAAAGTGACACAATGCGTCTCCGGTCAGGGTGCCTTAGGGGCTTTTTTGTTTTTACGTGGGCGGTGTGATTGCAAAACGGCTTCAAGCTGTTGACGCTCAAGCCGACTGGCGCGCAATCCGCGCAGCGTTGCAATCAGGAGTGCGATCATCGCAATCGCGGTGACCCCATAGCTTCCCCAGATATAGCTGCCATAGCCCCCCATTGAGAAGAACTCACTCATTGGTTGGTCTCCGCGTTGTGACCCGTGTCATAGTTTGGATCATGCTTGCCAGCCTGATCACGGCCTTGATCAAACATGCCTGAAAGCTGCAAGGCACGGATACGCCGTTCATTTAGCTCCAACCGTACCCGCAAGATCAAAACAACAAAATAATAGCCGGTAAAGCCAAGGATCATCAGCGCCAGCGGCAATTGCATGCTGGGATCAACCGCTGGTCCGTCCATACGTACTATTGATGCGGGTTGATGCAGTGTATTCCACCAATCGACCGAGAATTTGACAATCGGCACATTGACCGCCCCGATCAGTGCCAGTGCTGACCCGGCTTTTGATCCGCGTTCGGGGTCATCAAAAGCATTCACAAGCGCAATATAGCCAAGATACAGGAACAGCAAAATCAGCATGGATGTCAGGCGCGCATCCCATACCCACCAGGTTCCCCACATTGGGGCTCCCCAAAGCGATCCGGTAAGCAGGCAAAGTGCGGTAAAGGTCGCGCCAATTGGTGCGGTTGCGCGGGCACAGATATCGGCAAGTGGATGTTTCCAGATCAAACTCATCGCACCGCAAATTGCCATCCCGACATAACAGAACAATCCCATCCAGGCGGCCGGAACATGCAAATACATGATCCGCACTGTATCGCCCTGTTGATAGTCAACCGGGGATGCAAACAATGCGAAGTAAAGACCCACTGCGATCAGGGCGGCGGTCGCACCTGCCAGCCACGGCAGGACCGGGTCGGTAAACTTCAAAAACACACTTGGTTTGGCAAAGCGATGCATATTCTCTCGTCCGTAGTGCGGTAAACCGCAGTGGGTCGTTCTATCTTATGGTCTGTTATTCGATTGCCAATCGTACCGCATGGGCGGTCGCAAACGGTGTGGCAGTCAATGTCAGTAAAAGGATCGCACCCATGATTTGCAGATGTGGCGTTGCCGACATTCCAAGAAGGGCTGCTTCAACGGCACCAGCCCCGAATATCAGAATGGGAATATAAAGTGGCAAGACCAGAAGTGATACCAATACACCGCCACGACGTGCCCCCAAAATCAAGGCGGCCCCGATTGCCCCAATCAGGCTAAGGGCCGGGGTGCCCAGCAACATGGCGATCATTAAGGTCACAAATCCGCTTTGATCCATATTCAGCATCACCGCCATCAAGGGGGCTGCAATGATTAACGGAAGGCCGGTGGTCAGCCAGTGTGCCAGAACCTTGCCCAGTACCAGCATTTCCATGGATACCGGGGACAGTGCAAGAAGTTCTAGCGTGCCGTCTTCATAATCGGTTTGAAAAATGCGCTCAAGCGAGAGCATAGCTGCAAGCAATGCAGAAACCCAAATCACGCCCGAGGCAATCCGAGAAAGAATGTTGGCCTCTGGGCCGACACCAAACGGAAACAGGGTGGTCGTGACAATAAAGAACGCCACCACCATCACGGAATCCGCCCCCTGACGCATGGCAAGGCGCAAGTCACGTTGCAAGATCGCCACAAAGCCGTTCATTGCGCGGCCTCCTTTGGGGAGGTGGCGTGGTGGCTGCGTTCGTCTTCCTCCTGATCAGAATGTTCGGCCAGCCATTCGACCATCGGGATGGCAAAGTCATCAAGATCAAGAATGGTGGGGGTGTCGATATCAAGATCAATATGGGTCGAATAAACCACGATGCCGCCGGTCGCACGGAAATCTGCAATCAGGCGCGAAAGTTCGGCACAGCTTTCGCGATCAAGGCCAACAGTTGGTTCATCAAGCAACCAAAGATCGCTTTGGCCGATCAGAATGCGGGCAAGGGCGGTGCGGCGTTTTTGGCCACTTGAAAGATATCGACCAGTGATCCGTGCAAGATGATGGATATCAAGCGCATGAAGGGCGGTATCTATTTCAGTATCAAGGTCGGAAACGCCACGTAACTGGCCCCAAAGGTGCAAATTATCACGGACTGATAAAACCGGTTTGATCGCGTCTTGATGGCCAAGATATTGCAAGCGGGCATGATGGGCGATCTTGTCATCGGCAATGTTTTCACCGTCCCATTGGATGGCCCCCGAACGGGGGGGCAATAAACCTGCCATGACGCGCAGCAGGCTTGATTTACCCGCACCATTGCGTCCGCGCAGCATGATGGCATCCCCGGATTTGGCAGCAAAGGAAAGGCCGCCAAATACCAGTCGCTCGCCGCGCAGGCAGGTCAAATCAGAACCTTTAAAGTCTGCCATGTAACCCGTTCAATTGCCTTAAACCCAGTCTCGATCTCAGTCGCGTTCAGGTCATTCTATAACGTGTTATGGTTTATTATTCATGCTTTAACCGACATTGGTGGCGTTGACTTTGTTTCAAATCAATCCATGCAATACCGATGACGGCGCAATGGGCTCATTCTTATCTGTTGCATAGGGTAGGGTCACCAAACAGTGATCGGCTTGGCTGGCGCGTGACAGACCACTCAGATGTCATAAGAATGCAGTTTGGATGGGATAGGTTAGAACCGGATCATGGATGCCGCAATGATCGGACCGCCACGGCCATCTTGAACAAGAATGGCGACCCCTCCATCACAGGCGGCGGTCATGGCAAAGGGGATTTGCTTTGTCATACCATCCCAAGCGCCGAGACTGATCATTTCACGGACGACATTGGCATGGACCAGACGTTTGCCGGCATTTTCGCCCGACAGGACGTCGCGTTGATGTTCGCGGTCAAACCCGACCAACCAGATTTGAGCATCCTGATGACGTGAGGCCACGTTGGCATTGTGAAGGGACACAGTCCCTGTTGCCGGTTGGGTGGTGTCGATAACATTTACCTGAATATCAGCCATATCCAAAAGCGGATCAACCGACGCACTTGTTGATGCGATTTGGCTCTTTGCCGTCGCCCTGACCACGTTATCGCCATTGATAATGATCTGCGGAGTATAGACATAGCGTTCGCGCATGCGGTTGGCATAGTCGCGTTGACGGTCACTGTAACGGGCATCTGAAAACGGATCTGTCCAGCCCAGATAATTCCAGTAATCGACATGATATGACAGGACCAGAAGATCACGATCTTCCTGATTTAGCTCATAAAGAACACGATCAGCAGGTGGACAGGAATTGCACCCTTGCGAGGTATAAAGCTCGACAACGGCACGGGGCACTATGCCTTCGGCGGCCTGTGACGGGCCGGAAAAGGTCAGTGCAGCCAATATGAGTGCGGATAAGATGGGGCGCGTATGTTTCATGCCGGTCATGATGCCTCAAAAGCACCATCACCCGCTAATCACAAGGCGTTGAAAACGGCGGGAGGGGAAAAGACGGACGCGATAAACTCCCCGTACTTTTAAGATCGTTCCTGCAGACAAAAAAACACCCCGCCGGAAACCGGCAGGGTGTCATATCAGTCAGCTGATGATTTCAGTTTGAAATCAGGCAGCTTTCATCATGTTACGCAGAACGAACTGCAGAATGCCGCCATTCTGGTAATAAAGAACTTCGTTCTCGGTATCGATACGGCAGGTAGCAATGCACTCTTCAGTGCTGCCATCTGTACGCGTGATGCGAACGGTAACGTCCTGCATCGGCGTGATGCCGTTGGCGATGCCAATAACGTCGAAGACTTCGGTACCGTCAAGCTTGTAGGTCGCACGGCCTTCACCATTTTTGAACTGCAACGGCAAGACGCCCATACAGACAAGGTTGGTGCGGTGGATACGCTCAAAGCTTTCGGACAGAACAGCTTTGACGCCAAGAAGATTGGTGCCTTTTGCTGCCCAGTCACGCGACGAACCGGTGCCGTATTCTTTACCGGCGACGACAACCAACGGGGTGCCTTCGGCCTGATAACGCATGGCAACATCATAAACCCAGCCCTGTTCACCAGATGGGTAATGAACCGAAACACCACCTTCGGTGCCCGGTGCCATTTCGTTACGGATACGAATGTTGGCAAATGTGCCGCGCATCATGACTTCGTGGTTACCACGGCGTGCGCCGTAGGAGTTGAAGTCAGAAACAGCAACACCGTTTTCCTTCAGGTATTCACCTGCCGGGCTTTCTGCCTTGATCGAACCGGCCGGAGAAATGTGGTCGGTGGTGACAGAGTCACCAAGGATCAGAAGCGGACGCGCACCATGGAAATCGGTGAAGTCACCCGGTTCTTTCGCCATGTTGACGAAGTAAGGCGGGTTCTGCACATAGGTCGACTTGTCTTCCCAAAGGAAGGTTTCGCCTTCGGTGACTTCGATTGCCTGCCAAGGCTTCGGACCTGCAAAGATGTTGTCATAACGATCTTTGTACATCGCGGCAGAGATCGAAGACGCAATGGTGTCTGCAATCTCTTTGTTGGTCGGCCAGATGTCTTTCATGAAGACGTCTTTGCCATTTTTGTCAGTACCCAGCGGATCGTTGTTGAGATCGATCTTCAGGTTACCGGCAAGGGCATAGGCAACAACCAGCGGCGGCGAAGCAAGATAGTTTGCTTTGACGTGCGGGCTGATACGACCTTCGAAGTTACGGTTACCAGACAGAACAGCCGTTACCAGCATGTCTTTGTCTTCAATCGCACCGGCAATCGGGGCTGCAAGCGGACCGGAGTTACCAATACAGGTGGTGCAACCGAAACCAGCAACGTTAAAGCCAAGCTTATCCAGGTATTCCTGAAGGCCGGCTTTTTGCAGATAATCAGCAACAACCAAGGAGCCCGGTGCGAGCGAGGTTTTCACCCACGGTTTGCTGGTCAGGCCAAGTTCAACAGCTTTTTTCGCCAGAAGACCTGCCGCAATCAAAACACTCGGGTTCGAGGTGTTGGTACAAGAGGTGATCGCAGCGATCACAACGTTACCGTCTTTCATTTCGAAGTTTTCATTCGAAACCGGGACAGAACGGTTGGTATCAACACCAGGTGCCATGTCGGCAAAGGTGTTGTTGAAGCTGGAAACGGCATCTTTCAGCAGAACACGGTCCTGCGGACGCTTCGGACCTGAAAGGGCAGGCTCGACGGTCGAAATGTCCAGCTCAAGCGTTGCAGTGTATTCAGCTTCATGTGCCGGGTCGCCCCACATGCCCTGTTCTTTGGCATATGCTTCAACCAGAGCAATCTGGTCTTCATCACGGCCGGTCGAACGCATGTAGTTAAGCGTCTCGTCATCAATCGGGAAGAAGCCACAGGTCGCACCATATTCCGGGGCCATGTTACCAATGGTCGCACGGTCCGGCAGGCTCATGTTTGCCAGCGCATCGCCATAGAATTCGACGAATTTGCCAACAACGCCTTTTTCACGCAGCATCTGAACGACGCGCAGAACAAGGTCAGTTGCGGTGATGCCTTCTTTCATGGAGCCGGTCAGCTTGAAGCCAACGACTTCAGGGATCAGCATCGAGATCGGCTGACCAAGCATTGCTGCTTCGGCTTCAAGACCACCAACACCCCAACCAAGAACGGCAAGACCGTTAACCATGGTGGTGTGTGAGTCGGTCCCGACAAGGGTATCAGGATATGCAACGGTTTTCCCGTCTTCATCGGTGCCGGTCCAAACGACTTTGGCAAGATGTTCGACGTTTACCTGGTGGCAGATGCCTGCTCCCGGTGGGACGATGCGGAAATTGTTGAACGCATTCTGGCCCCAACGCAGGAAGCCATAACGCTCGCCGTTACGTTCGAACTCGACTTCCATGTTTTTGTCGAGTGCGTCGTCGGTGCCAAAGAAGTCGATCATGACCGAGTGGTCAATGACGAGATCAACCGGTGAAAGCGGGTTCACCTTCTGGGCGTCGCCACCCATTTTAACGACGGCATCGCGCATCGCGGCAAGGTCAACAACGGCTGGAACGCCGGTGAAGTCCTGCATCAGAACGCGGGCTGGACGATAGTTGATTTCGTGGCTGCTTTTGCGCTCTTTGAGCCAATCAACAACAGCTTTGACATCGTCGGTCTTTACGGTGAAATCATCTTCATAACGCAGAAGGTTCTCAAGAACGACTTTCAGCGTGAAGGGAAGTTTTGAAACGTCGCCGAATTTCTCGGAAGCTACTTTCAGGCTGTAATAATCGACGGACTTGTCCCCGACATTCAGCGTGCGGCGCGTTTTCAGGTTGTCTTTGCCACAAATGGACATCAGACCCTCCTCAAGGTGGTTAAAAGGGCTTGTCGTGACAAGACACCCCGACCGTCGGAGCGCCGAGCGGTGGGCTATCTATGTTACGTGACGCGGGTCACGGCTACATATACATGAGCAACGGGGTTACACCACAAATCACTATGAAAGTCCAGACCCAGTGAAGGGGTATTGGGGAAAACCCGCTGATCTCAGCACATTGGCAAATCACAACAAGCGAAGAAAAACCTTTAGTCGATATGTGCGGTAGCTATTCACCTTTCAATAGGTGGATGCCAAGGCCCGAGTCTCTCTTCTGCATTTGGAAGCGACCCAGTAGTGGGCGGGCAACGCAATTGCCACGCCAAAAAGATATCCGACGCGGCAGTTTTCGGGGCGAATCGATGCAGATCTGTGCGTTTCAATGCGCGGTTTCAGGGTTAACCCATCCCATATTCAAGCAAAGATTGTGCGCTGCAGGATCGAATATGAATTTTGCACTGCGGCGTTTTCAGGCTGCAATTTCCCTAGAGTGGTGGTCTGATAACGTTACGTAATCAAGGGTAGAAAGATGTCTCTTGGTCATTTCGGAAATAATTGTGCATTGCGAATATGTACAAAGGTCCCAACCCCTTGCAGATCATTGCATTGACGCGATATGCTGAAATTGGTACTTAAATGCTTATTAAATGTGTCAGGCCCGGTTTCCGTAAGGTCAGGGTCGAATAAAAATCCGACACATGATCAGGGAAACTGAAAAGCGGCTTACATAATTCGCCAATAAAGAACCGGAATTGCGGTTCTGCGGCATTTGCGGCCCAAGTCAGGGAGGATAAGCGACGATATGACGTCACAGAGTCCTATTTTACAGATTAGCGACGTCTCGCTTGTTTTTGGCGGTGTGCGTGCGCTGAGTGATGTCAGCTTCTCCGTTCAGCCGGGTGAGCTTTTTTCCATCATCGGGCCAAATGGCGCCGGTAAGACATCCATGCTGAACTGCGTGTCCGGGCGTTACTCGCCGACCACGGGATCAGTATCCTTCAAAGGACAGGATGTTACCGGGCTTAAGCCGAATGACCGGGCCGAACTTGGTATCGGCCGTACGTTCCAGAACCTTGCATTGTTCGGGCACATGAATGTTCTTGATAACATCATGGTCGGGCGCCACCACCTGTTGAAGAACAACTTCATGAACGGGCCGCTCTATTGGTTCGGTGGGGCGCAGAAAGAAGAACTTGAACACCGTCGTTTCTGTGAAGACGTGATCGATTTTCTTGAAATTTCCCACATCCGCAAGGCGACAGCAGGCACCCTGTCATATGGTTTGCGCAAGCGTGTTGAGCTTGCACGCGCTGTTGCGTTGCGTCCTGATCTGATCCTGCTTGATGAACCGATGGCGGGCATGAACCTTGAAGAAAAAGAGGACATGGCGCGCTTCATCATCGACCTCAATGAAGAATGGGGCATGACGGTTGTCATGATCGAACACGACATGGGTGTGGTGATGGATATCTCCAGCCGGGTGATGGTTCTTGATTTTGGCCGCAAGATTGCCGAAGGCCTTCCCGATGAGGTGATGGCCAACAAACACGTCAAAAAAGCATATCTCGGCGAAGAAGACGACGAGACGGATGAAGACGAGCAGGTGGCCTGAGCATGAGCAAAAATATCCCGGAATATGCCGACGTTCAGTCGCTTGATACTTTTCCAAAGGTCCTTGCCTATAACGCGCGCAACTGGGGCGGTGAAACCGCCATGCGCGAAAAGGAATTCGGTATTTGGCAGGAATTCACCTGGAAAGACTATAACGACCGCGTCAAATGGATGACGCTGGGCATGCGTTCGCTTGGCGTTGGTCAGGGCGATGTTGTCGGCATCATCGGTGAAAACCGCCCTGAATGGGTTTGGGCCGAAGTTGCTGCACACGCGTTGCGCGGCATGTCGGTTGGCCTTTATCAGGACAGCTTGCACGAAGAAGTCGCCTATCTGATCACGTATTCAGGCGCACGTATCCTGATCGCCGAAGATGAAGAACAGTGCGACAAGCTGATCGAACTTGGCGAAGATATCCCGACTGTCGAACATATCGTTTATTGCGACCCGCGCGGTTTGCGCAAATATGACGATCCGCGTCTTCTGGATGTGGAAAAGCTCTATGAAATGGGGCGTGCGCTCGAAGAAAAGAACCCCGGTATTTATGACCAGATGGTCGCAGATACCCGCGGTGATGAATGTGCAATCCTGTGCACCACGTCGGGTACTACGTCCAAGCCAAAAATGGCGATGCTTAATTCCGGTGATTTTCTTGATCATTGTGCCGCATATCTGCGTGCCGATCCGAAATATCCGGGCGACGATTATGTATCGGTTCTGCCGCTGCCATGGATCATGGAACAGGTCTATGTGGTCGGTCAGTCCCTGATCAGCCGTCAGATCGTCAATTTCGTCGAAGAGCAGGAAACCATGATGGCTGACCTGCGTGAAATTGGCCCGAACTTCGTTCTGTTGGCCCCGCGCGTTTGGGAAACCATTGCGGCTGATGTGCGCGCACGGATGATGGATTCAACACCGTTCAAACAAAAGATGTTTGATTTTGGCATGTCACTGGCCCGGACCGCCTTGGACAAAGGCAGTCATTCCAAGGCTGCCGATTTCATTTTGATGAATGCGCTTAAGGACCGGCTTGGGTTTTCCAATTTGCGGTCCGCTGCAACCGGTGGTGCGGCGATTGGCCCGGAAACGTTCAAATTCTTCCATGCGATGGGAGTTCCGCTGCGTCAGCTTTATGGCCAGACCGAACTTTGCGGTGCCTATACCATCCATCAGCCTGAAGACATTGATTTTGATACGGTCGGTATTGCCTTTGATAATTCCGAAATCAAAGTCATCAATACCGATGAAAACGGTGTTGGCGAAATCGTTGCCCGGACATCGGGCATGTTCACCAGTTACTATAAAAACCAGTCGGCCTATGACGAAGATGTCAAGGATGGCTGGATGCACACGGGCGATGCAGGCTACTTCAAGCAGGACAACCAGCACCTTGTGGTGATTGACCGCATGAAGGATCTGGCGGAAACCTCGACCGGGGTGCGCTATTCGCCGCAGTTTATTGAAAACAAACTGAAATTCTCGCCATTCATTGCCGAGGCCGTGATCCTTGGCAAGGATCTGCCGTTCCTGTCGACCATGATCTGTATCCGGTATTCGATCATGGCTAAATGGGCCGAGCAGCGCGGGATCGCCTTTACCAACTATACCAACCTTTCTGCCCAGCCGCAGGTCTATGACATGATTGTCGAGGAAATCCGCGAGGTGAACAAAACCTTGCCGGAAGCCCAGCGCATCAAACGGTTCCTTCTGCTTTACAAGGAACTCGATGCCGATGACGGCGAACTGACCCGGACGCGCAAAGTGCGCCGTGGGGTGGTTGCTGAAAAATATGCCGACATCATTGATGCTGTTTATGCCGGGAATGAAAAGGTTGATATCGACACAATGATCACGTTCCAGGACGGGTCGAAAACCCGCATCCAGACAAGTGTGAAAGTTGTCGATCTCGATGACAGCAAGGTCGCACAGACGACCCCGAAAGCCGCCGAATAAGGTCGCAGGAAAACTGTGGTCCCGGCCTAAGGCCGCGGACCGCCATTACAGGGATGGCAACATGAATTTCGAACTTCTGTTCCAGCTTCTGCTGAACGGGTTGATTGTCGGGACACTCTATGGCGTCGTCGCCATGTGTTTCGTTCTGATTTATAAATCGACCCAGATCGTTAACTTTGCCCAGGGCGAGTTCCTTCTGATCGGGGCGTGGGTTTGCTATGCGTTTCTTGTCGAAATGCATATGCCCTTCTGGATGGGCTTCCTGTTCACACTGATCTTTATGATGGTGTTTGGCGTTGTTCTGCAAATGGTGGTGCTGCGCCCGATGATTGGGGAGCCGATCATTTCCGTGATCATGGTGACCATCGGGCTTTCGATCTTTTTCCAGGCAGCGACCAAATGGATTTTCGGGGCAACTACGGCAAGCTATCCGCAGGTGTTTGAAACCCGATCGGTCAACATTTTAGGGATGCAGATCGAGACGGCCTATATCATGAGCTTTGTCATCTCATTGTTCATCATGGCCGGGTTCTACTGGTTCTTTAAATACTCCAAGCTTGGCCTTGCGATGCGCGCAACTGCCTTTGATCAACAGGTCGCACAAAGTCTGGGTATTTCGGTCAAAACCGTATTTGCCATGTCTTGGGCCATTTCGGCCTTGGTGTCGGCAATTGCGGGGATCGTGATCGGCATGGTCAACGGGGTGTCTTCCGCCCTTTCAGTCATCGGGATCAAAGTTTTCCCGGCCGTGATTTTGGGTGGGCTTGATTCGATTGTCGGTGCCATCGTTGGCGGCGTGATCATTGGGCTGCTTGAAAACACAGCCGAGTTTGTCGATGGCCAGTATCTGCATTGGGGCAACCTGTTCTCGATCGCACCGTTCTATGTGCTGATCATTATTCTGTGCATCAAGCCATATGGCCTGTTTGGCACCAAAGACATCGAACGTATCTAAGGGACGAGGAAATATACTATGGCTGGATTTTCGATACGTCCCTGCGGTGATTTTCGAACGACTTATCGGCAGGATACCCGCATTTTCGATACGACCTATATTCGCAATGCGGCGATCCTTGGCATTTTTGCTGTCGCGCTGATCCCGTTTGTTCTGGATGGCTATTACGTCAATCTGTTCATCCAGATTTCCTATTTTGCGATTGCGGCCCTGGGTTTGAACATTCTGGTTGGCTTCACCGGCCAGATTTCACTCGGGCATGCGGCCTTCTTTGGGTTTGGTGCGTTTGCGTCTGCTTGGATTAACAATACAACCGGTATCCCGGTCTTGTTGTCGATCCCGCTTGCAGGCTTGCTGACCGCTGCGGTTGGCATGCTGTTCGGTCTGCCTGCGGCCCGGATCAAGGGGTTGTATCTGGCGATTGCCACATTGGCCGCCCAGTTCATTCTTGAAGACTTCTTTGCCCGGGCGAACTGGTTTACCGGTGGATCATCAGGCGCGGCAGCCAATCCGATCAACGTGTTTGGCTATGAGGTCTACGACGATATCAGCTTCTTCTATGTCTGCTTGTTCTTTCTGGTGGTGATGTATCTTTTGGGCACCAACCTGATGCGGACCCGTGATGGTCGTGCGTTTGTAGCGGTACGTGATCATTACCTGTCGGCTGAAATCATGGGCATCAATCTGACGAAATATCGTCTGATGAGCTTTGCCATATCGTCCTTCTATGCCGGTATCGGCGGGGCGATCTATGGTCACTATCTTGGTTTTGTCTCGGCCGAGGGGTTCACCATCCTTCTGTCTATCCAGTTCCTCGGCATGATCATTATCGGTGGTCTTGGTTCGGTCAAAGGAACGTTGATGGGCACAGTGTTTATGGTGTTGCTCCCGGAAGTCATGGAAAGCGGTGTTAGCGCATTAAGCGTTTTTGAATGGGCAAGTTCGACGGCTGTAACCGACGGGCTGGCTTATATCAAGGAGATGGCAATTGGTCTGGCCATCATCCTGTTCCTGATCTTTGAACCCGATGGGCTGGCCCATCGTTGGCAACAGATCAGGGCGTACTGGAAGCTTTATCCCTTCTCGTACTGATACAGATCCCCGAACCCGGCCCGCTTTAAAAATCAAAGGGCCGGGACCAAAAAACGGGGAGACCGGGAGGCTATCTTTGATGAAAACGTTCAAGGGAGACGTCGTTATGAAAAGACTGATTGCTGCAACCGCGATGGTTGCGACCGGCTTGTCGTTCTCGGCAGCCAAAGCTGATGACGATATGGTATTTGTCGGTCACTTGATGGATATCACGGGTGCAACCGGCTTCATCGGCAAGTTCTATGCCGATGGTGTGCGCGATGCACTGTCCTACATCAACACGCATGGCGGGATTGATGGCACGGTTCTGGATTCAGAATCGGTTGATTATGCCTATAAAGTTCCGCAGGCGATTGCCAACTACAAGAAGTGGCGTTCGCGCAACGACATGGTTGCGATGCAAGGTTGGGGCACGGGTGATACCGAAGCTTTGATCAGCTTTGTCGCCAAAGACAAAGTGCCGGTCTATTCCGCATCCTATTCCGGTCACCTGACCGATCCGACGGCCAAAAATCCAAAAACCGCCAAACCGGCACCTTATAACTTCTTCTATGGTGCTTCCTATTCTGATGCGTGTCGTGCAATGGCACAATGGGCTGCAGAAGACTGGAAACAGTCGGGCGGTACAGGCAAGCCGATCTTCTCGCATATCGGGGATAACCATCCATATCCGAATGCCCCGAAAGAAGCGTGTGCTGAATACGCAACCGAACTTGGTTTTGAAGTAACAGCACCTGTTGTTGTTTCGATGAAGCCGGGCGATTTCAAAGCACAGTGCCTGACCATGAAAGAAGCCGGGACCAATTATGGTTACCTTGGCAATCTTGGTCCGTCGGTTGTGTCGCTGGTGAAATCCTGTGACACGGTTGGCGCAACCCCGAAATGGTTGGCGAACATCTGGGCAGGCGACTATGAGACGCTCAAAACCATCGGCGATGTTGATAACTACATCTTCCCGGCGATGACCAGCTTCTGGACTGACGAAGGCGTCCCGGGCATGGATCTGGTGCGCGAAATCTCGAAAATGTCTGACAGCTCGGGCGAAGAATTCCGCACCCATCACTATATCCGTGGCATTTGCTCGGCCTATTACATGAAAGAAGCCATGGAATGGGCAAAGGCAAATGGCGGGATCACGGGTGAAAACATCAAGGCTGGCATGTATGCCCGCGAGATGTGGGTACCAAAAGGTCTTGAAGGTGTTTGTATGGAAGCAACCTGGACTGCCGAAGATCATCGCGGCATCAACACCGTCAATATCTATAAAGGTACGGCAAAAGGCGGCGAAGCAACGGTCGAAAAAGTAACGACTGTTACCCTGCCGCGTCGTGACGACTGGCTTGGTTATTAAGACCTAAGTCAAGACAGACGAATGTCTCCCTGACTGTTCGGAGGCAAGGCATAAAGTGCAAGATGCCTTGTCTCCGGCAGCGGGAGATCACCAAGCGATAAATCGAAGGGGACACCATGTCAGAACCCGCCGGCAAAATAGAGACTGCTGAACCGATGCTGTCGGTCAATAACATCGAAGTCGTTTATGACGAGGTGATCCTTGTCCTGCGCGGGGTATCGTTGGAGGTCCCACAAGGCAAAATCGTGACCCTTCTTGGTCCGAACGGTGCTGGTAAATCAACAACACTCAAAGCCATTTCCGGGTTGCTGAAAACCGAAGACGGCGAAGTGACCCGTGGCGATATCAGTTTCATGGGCAAGCAGATTGCCAACGGCAATCCAGAAGATATCGTCCGGTCCGGCCTGTTTCAGGTGATGGAAGGCCGCCGCATCATCGAAGATATGACTTGTATCGAAAACCTGCGTCTTGGGGCCTATACCCGCAAGGACAAGGGCGTCAAAGACGATATCGAGATGGTATTTGAATATTTCCCGCGTTTGAAAGAACGGACCGGTCTTGCCGGGTATCTTTCGGGTGGGGAACAGCAGATGCTGGCGATTGGCCGTTCTTTGATGGCGCGTCCGAAAATGATCTTGCTTGATGAACCGTCAATGGGATTGTCGCCGCTTTTGGTCAAGGAAGTGTTCGGGATTATCGAAAAGATCAATCGCGAACAGGGCATCACCATGTTGATCGTTGAACAGAACGCCAACTTTGCGCTTAAGGTTGCGGACTATGGCTACATCATGGAAAGCGGTAAGGTTGTTCTTGATGGCACGGCGGACGAGCTTCTGAACAATGAAGACGTCAAGGAGTTCTATCTTGGCGGTGGGTCGGAAGATCGCAAAAGCTTTAAGAACATTAAATCATATAAACGCCGCAAACGTTGGCTGTAACAACCATGTTAAGGTCTGTGCTTGAACGTAGAGACCTTAGTGTGTTTGGCGAGTTTGGATGAAAGACGGGCAAGATGCTTAAGACGTATTATGACGGCCGTGAAACGCGTAAACCCGCAGACCGCGAAGCAGGTTTGATGGCAGCATTGCCGCGCATTCTGCATCATGCAAAATCCAAATCAGCCGGTTACGGGCGTGTTCTTGCCGACATTGACCCGCAAACCGTCAACTCACGTGACGCATTGGCAAAATTGCCGGTCACGCGCAAATCCGATCTGATTGATGCGCAGGCCAACGAACCACCATTGGCTGGCCTGAACGCGACGCCGGTTCCGGCAATGGCCCGTCTGTTCCAAAGTCCCGGCCCGATTTACGACCCACAGGGTAAGGGCGATGATTGGTGGCGCATGGGCCGCGCGTTCTTTGCCGCTGGTTTCCGCCCTGGCGATATTGTTCATAACTGCCTGTCCTATCACCTGACGCCGGGTGGCTTTATCTTTGACAGTGGCGCACGTGCCTGTGGCTGCGTTGTTATTCCCGCAGGTGTTGGACAAAGCGAAGCACAGGTCAAAGCCATCAGCGACCTGAAACCAGCCGGTTACAGCGGAACACCATCATTCCTGAAGATCCTGATCGAAAAGGCCGAAGAACTTGGCTCGGATATCTCGTCGATCAAACGCGCCTTGATATCTGGCGAAGCATTGCCGCCAGCCTTGCGCGATTGGTTTGCCGAGCGCGATATTGAAATGCTGCAATGCTATGCCAGTGCGGATCTTGGTCTGATTGCCTATGAAAGCGATGCCAAGGGCGGCATGATCGTTGCCGAAGATATCATTCTTGAAATCGTTCGCCCCGGTACCGGGGAACCGGTTGCTGATGGTGAAGTTGGCGAAGTCGTCGTGACCACGCTGAACATGGATTATCCGCTGATCCGGTTTGCGACCGGCGATTTGTCTGCGATTGCCCAAGGACCAAGTCCCTGCGGCCGAACCAATGATCGGATCAAAGGTTGGATGGGGCGTGCGGATCAGACCACCAAGGTCAAAGGCATGTTTGTTCATCCGCAACAGGTTGCCGAAATTATCAAACGCCATCCGGCAATTGCCAAGGCCCGCCTTGTTGTCACACGTGAAAGCGATAATGACGTGATGACTTTGCTGTGCGAAGGCAATCAAGCCTCTGCTGATATCAATGCGATTGCTGAAACCATGGCCAGTGTTAGCAAGCTGCGGGGCGTGGTGGCGTTTAACCCCGCTGGCACCCTGCCAAATGACGGCAAGGTTATAGATGATCGTCGCGACCATTCTTGATTAGGCCAGCTAGTCTAACGTTTTATTCCCGCTCGGGAAACTCGTGCCGCTTGGTTTCGACCGGCGGCACTTTTTTTACAACAAACTAGCAACTTGAAGGGCAAGTCCACCAGCCAGCAGCATTCCGGCGCTGGCGACGATGATGTTCTTGGCCGATAGAGCAGAGCCGTCGCCGTGATGATGGTCATGCTCGTCGTCGTGATCTTGGCGCGTGGACTTCCGCCCTTCACGGCGAAGCCAAAGCAACCCGCCCGTCATCACAAAGGCCGCGATGTTGAGAAATAGTGTGTAGTTGATAGCAAATGCGCTGACCTCGGCAATGTTACGGCTGCTTTCGGGCATTGCGCCAAGTGCCACAAAGGCGTAATGCAGGATCAGAGCTGTTGCAACGATGCTGGCATACATGATGCCAGCTATATAAAGAGCGGTTTTCCAGCCATAATATCACGCATTTACTTTAACCAGCGGTGGGACCATCAGGTCGGAATAGATAAAACCCATGATCCCGGCAAAACTAACACCCCCGGCACTTAAAACTGTTGCCAGCGGGATGTTGCCCATCGATCCGATAAAAGTAAAGTTGCGGCAGCCACAAATGGCGCGATAAGGGCATTTTCCAAAACGATCAGGAAGGGCAGATCGGATGCACTACCTGTGCCGTCCCCGGCAAGGAATAATGTCTGCCAGAATTCTGCAGGAACAAAGACTGCGATAAATCCGGCAATCGTGAAGCCAATGAGAATTTCACGCCAGACCATTTGCCATTCCATGACAAAACGGTTCCCGACCTGCTGCCAGCCTGCTTTGGATTTTATGCGCTGCTTCCAGTCAAAATCGTCCTCTTCACTGCCGGTTTCATCATCAGCATGTCGTTTGGCCGACTTGATCATGTTCTTGGGATAGGTTAGCCGGATCAGGATGGCGGATATGCCAATCATGAGGATGCCGCCGATGATTTCAGCGGCCAGAAATTGCCAGCCAAGAAACAGGAAGATTAGAACACCCAGTTCAATCACTAGGTTGGTTGAAGCAAACATGAACGCAACGGTGGCAATGAAATGTGCGCCTTTTTGAAACAGGGATCGCGCCGCTGAAAGGGCTGCAAAAGAGCACGAGCTTGATATCGCGCCAAACAGCCCGGCAAGTGAGATGCTGCGAAAGCCACCTTGGCCCATATGTGCTGTCAGACGAGACTTGGGCACGAACACCTGAATGGCCGCACTGATCGCGTATCCAAGGACAAATGCCCAAAGCGCATTCCAGAAAAACCCAAGAGCTGTGATGACGCCGTTCGAATATTGGTCAAGGAAGTCCATCCTGTACCTTCCTGCAACTTCAGATGTCGGGATAACCACTAAACGGCTGAAAGGTCGAAGAGTTCCAAGATAGGCTTTCGTCAACATCTGTGTATGATGTGCCAAACTTCAAAAAACACCGTGGGGGAAAATGCCACGTACAGGTAAAACCTTTGCCGTTTCCATGATTACGGTTTGCCAGTTGATGGCGCTTGCCCTGTGGTTTTCGGCAACTGCGGTGTTGCCGCAACTCCGTTCTGAATTTGATATTGGTGCCTTGCAATCATCGTTGTTTACCAGTTCGGTCCTGCTTGGATTTGTTCTGGGAACAGTGGTCAGCGCGTTTTTGGGCTTAGCAGACAGGATTGAGCCACGCCGGTTTTGGGCGGTATCAGCCATCATTGCCGCAACCGCCAATATCCTGATCCTGACGGTTCCTGTCGATGGTGCCTTGGTGATTGTTCTGCGTGTGATTACCGGCGTTTGTATGGCTGGAATTTATCCCATAGGCATGAAAATGGTCGCCACATGGTCCCGCGGGGATACCGGGTTCTTAGTCGGGCTTTTGGTCGGTGCTTTGACCATGGGATCGGCCTTGCCGCATCTGTTTTCGGTTGCTGTGCCGCTTGATTGGCGCTGGGTGATTGTTGCGGCCAGTGTGTCGGCCTATGTCGCCGGTTTTGCCATTCTGTTTGTGCAATTGGGTGGGGTGCTTGGAAAATCGCCGCGTTTCGATCCAAGCATGGTTGGTAAAATCTGGGCGAACAAACCCCTGCGCCATGCCTGTTATGGCTATTTCGGGCATATGTGGGAGCTTTATGCCATGTGGGGCTGGATCGGGTTGTTCCTGTATGGAAGCTTTTCGGGGCGTTTGATTGAAAATCCGGGTATCTGGTCGGCTTTGTCGACCTTTGCCATTGTCGGGGTTGGTGCGTTTGGATCGCTTGCGGGAGGCTACTATGCAGACCGGATTGGCCGAACCACGGTCACGATTGCTGCCATGGTGGTCAGTGGGACCTGTGCCCTGATCGCCGGTGCTTTTGGCGATGCGCCAATTATGTTTCTGATTGTGATTTGTGTTGTCTGGGGCATTTCGGTTGTTGCCGATTCCGCACAGTTTTCATCCTGTGTGATCGAGTTGGCCGATCCCCATCAGGTCGGGACAGCGCTTACCCTGCAAAATGCGATTGGCTTTTTGATTGCGTTGGTATCCATCCATCTTGTACCCGTGATTGCGGATTACGCCGGTTGGTGGGGCGCATTCGCCATGTTGGCGGTTGGACCATTGTTCGGGACCATCGCAATGGTGCGTTTGCGCCTGATGCCAGAATCGATACAGCTTTCAGGTGGCAAACGTTAGTGTCACGATATATTAGGGTTTTCTACATCGGCGACCGCCATATTAGGGTTGAAAATGCAGGTGATCGTCTTCACTTGACAACAGCAAGGCGAAAAGCAGCGCCGTTTGGGTTTTCTTGACCATTTTCTGTACAAATACTACCTTCTGCCGGAATTTTCTTGCTGTCTCGCGCGGGGGCGATGCGGCGACTATCCAAAAATAAGGGTCCTTCATGAGTCTCACCCTCATTGTTTTGCTTCCCTTCATTGGGGCGGTATTGCCCGCCATAATGATCCGGGCCGGGCGTAATGCATGCGCCACGGCGACGGGTTCAGTCACGCTGTTTGCGCTGATCTTGCTGATGGCAAAGGCCCCTGCGGTCCTTGCGGGCGAGGTATTTCAGGTCAGTTACAGCTGGCTGCCGGAATTGGGTTTGAATGTAACCTTCTTCCTGGACGGGCTTGGGTTGCTGTTCGCAATGCTGATCCTTGGCATTGGTTTGCTGATTATCATCTATGCGCGGTTCTATCTTTCCAAGGACGATCCGATGGGGCGCTTCTATGTGTTCCTGCTTCTGTTTCAGGGGGCCATGGTCGGGATCGTTCTGTCTGATAACATCCTGCTGCTTCTGGTTTTCTGGGAACTGACATCGCTGTCATCGTTCCTGTTGATCGGGTATTGGAAGCATCTGCCAGAAGGCCGTCAGGGCGCGCGTATGGCGCTGGCCGTGACCGGGGCTGGTGGACTTGCAATGATTGCCGGGATGTTGATCCTGGGTGATATCGTCGGATCTTATGATTTGTCTGTGATCTTGCAGAATGCGGATCTTATTCAGGCATCCCCGATGTATCTGCCAGCATTGATCTTGATCTTGTTGGGCTGCTTTACCAAATCGGCACAATTCCCGTTCCATTTCTGGCTACCGCACGCAATGGCCGCACCGACCCCGGTTTCGGCCTATTTGCATTCCGCAACCATGGTCAAAGCCGGTATCTTTTTGATGGCGCGGATGTGGCCGGTTTTGTCGGGCACGCCGGAATGGTTCTATATCGTTGCGACGGCCGGTCTTGTGACCATGGTTCTGGGCGCATGGATTGCGATATTCAAGCACGACCTTAAAGGTCTTCTGGCCTATTCCACTGTCAGTCATCTTGGTCTTGTGACCATGTTGTTTGGTTTTGGTACGCCAATGGCGGCTGTTGCCGGGGTCTTTCACATCATCAACCATGCGACCTTTAAGGCCGCATTGTTCATGACCGCAGGCATCATCGACCATGAAACTGGAACACGCGATATTCGCCGTTTTGGCGGGTTGCTGAACCTGATGCCGATTGCCGGGACCATCGGGGTTATCTCGGCGGCGTCTATGGCCGGTATCATTCCGCTGAATGGTTTCCTGTCCAAGGAAATGATGCTGGAAGAAGCATGGCACACCGTCTGGATGGATCAGAACTGGATTGTACCGCTTCTGGCGACCATTGGTGCGGTCTTCTCGGTTGCCTATTCCCTGCGCTTTATCTTCCATGTCTGGTTCGGCAAACCGCGCGATGCCGATTTGCCGCATCATCCGCATGATCCGCCATTTGGCATGTGGGGACCGCCTGCATTCCTGACGGTTCTGGTCGTTCTGATTGGTCTGTTCCCGTCCGTTATCGCCGGTCCGCTGGTTGCTGCGACGTCGGGTGCGGTCATTGGTGGCGCATTGCCGGAATATCATCTGGCACTTTGGCATGGCCTGACACCCGCCCTTGGCATGAGTGTCATTGCCCTGATTGCTGGCGCGCTTCTTTTGATGCGCCATGGTGGGCTTATGTCAGCCACGGCAAACCTGTCGCGGCCAGATGCCAAGGCAATGTTTGATTGCGGGATTGCCAAGCTGGTCACACTCAGCCGGTTTGTTTCAAACAACCTGCATAATGGATCATTGCAGCGTTATCTGTGCATCATGATCGTTGCGGCCTTGGCCATCGGGCTGTCGGGCTTTTATGCCGAGCCGGATCATACCGCAGGCACGCGTGAACTTCTTGATGTGTCACCGACGGCTGCCATTGCATGGTTGTTGCTGGTGGTGACCTGTCTTGCGTCGGTCTTCATGCATCATAACCGTCTGCTGACCCTTCTTCTGGTCGGTGTGGTTGGTTTGATTGTCTCGCTTGGCTTTATCTATCTCTCGGCACCGGATCTTGCATTGACGCAAATCTCGGTCGAGGTGGTTACCGTCATTCTGATGTTGCTGGCCTTGAACATCCTGCCAAAAGAAACGCCAAAAGAGAGCATGCCGGGACGCAAGTTGCGTGACGGGATCGTTTCCATTGCGGCCGGACTTGGTGTTGGTGGGGCGATCTGGGCGATCATGACACGTGATCTGCCAAATTCGATTTCGGCTTATCATCTCGCCAACTCGAAAACCGAAGGTGGCGGGACCAACGTTGTTAACGTCATCCTCGTTGACTTCCGTGGCTTTGACACCTTCGGCGAGATCATTGTTCTTGGCATTGCAGCGCTTTCGATCTTTGCATTGATTGAAACAGTCACGCAGGGGGCTGCGGCCAAACGTCTTGCCAATTGGGTGGTTGATAATCGCCGGTCTGCGGACCGTCATCCGATGATGATGGTGGTTGCAACACGGGTGATGTTGCCGCTGTCATTGATGGTTGGTGTTTACATCTTCCTGCGCGGGCATAACGAACCGGGTGGCGGCTTTATCGCCGGTTTGGTCGTGTCGGTCGCACTGGTCATGCAATATATGGCATCTGGCTTTGGCTGGACCCAGAACCGCATGACGGTGAATTACCACGGCATGATTGGTCTGGGTGTGATTGCTGCGGCGATTACCGGGGTTTCTGCATGGGTTGCAGGGCTTCCGTTCCTGACCAGTGGCTTTGTCCATGTTCATCTGCCAATCGTTGGTGAGTTTGAATTGGCATCGGCCATGGGCTTTGACCTTGGCGTGTTCCTGACTGTGGTCGGGGCGGTGATGTTAGCCCTTGCCAAACTTTCGCAAGTTGAACGCATGGCAGCACATGTCGACGTCAACGTTGATCCGATGGATCACGATCCATCTGTCGCGGTTGCCACGCCAGAGAAGGAGGCCTGATATGGAATTTCTTGTAGCAAGCAGTATTGGGCTTCTGACCACATGCGGTACTTATTTGCTGCTGCGTGGGCGGACTTTCCCGGTGGTGATCGGGTTGGCCTTGCTGTCCTATGCGGTGAACGTGTTCTTGTTCGCCATGGGCCGTCTGACCATCAATATGCCGCCGATCCTGCGCGAGGGCGTTACCGAATATACCGATCCGTTGCCACAGGCACTTGTCCTGACGGCGATTGTGATTTCATTTGGTATGACGGCTTTGATTGTCGTGTTGTCGCTCCGGACATTCCTTGAAATAGGCAATGACCATGTAGACGGTCGCCCGGTTGGCGAGCCATCCGAAGCAGGAGATAAAAACTGATGGGTGACTGGATTGTTGTTCCCATAGTGCTGCCCGCCGTGATGGCCGCCCTGATCGTTCTGGCAGTGCGTCACGACATTATCTTGCAGCGCGTATTTTCAATCACGGCGACGGTGGCCCTTGTTGCGGTGACCTTGTCACTTGTGATCTTTGCCAATGGCAATGGCCCGGAAATGTACGCATTGTCCGATTGGCCAGCACCGTTTGGTATTGTTCTGGTTCTTGACCGTTTGTCGGCAATGATGGTGTTTCTGACCTCGTTGCTGGGTCTTGGTGTTGTTCTGTTTGCATCAAGCGAATGGGATCAGCGCGGCAAGCATTTCCACGCCCTGTTCCAGTTCCAGCTGATGGGGGTGAATGGTGCGTTCCTGACCGGTGACATTTTCAACCTGTTTGTCTTCTTCGAAGTCCTGTTGATCGCATCTTATGGATTAATGCTGCATGGCGCGGGTGCTGATCGTCTTAAGGCCGGGATGCAATATGTCGTCATTAACCTGACGGGTTCTGCATTGTTCCTGATCGGTGTCGGCATGATTTATTCCGTGACCGGCACGCTGAACATGGCCGATCTTGCCATTCAGGTTGCCAATGTCGCCTCGGGCGATGCGGCATTGCTGCGCGCGGGTGCCTTGATTCTGCTGTTGGTGTTCTGTGTAAAAGCAGCCCTTGTGCCGATCCATTTCTGGCTTCCGGGGACTTATGCAAATGCACCGGCACCAGTTGCGGCATTGTTTGCCATTATGACCAAGGTCGGGGCCTATTCCGTCCTGCGGCTTTATTCACTGGCCTTTGGTGATATGGCGGGCGACATGGCGTGGCTGGCACAGCCATACCTCCTTCCTGCTGCGTTGATTACGCTTGCGCTTGGAATGATCGGGGTGTTGGCGGCGAAACGTCTTAATACGTTGATTGCCTTTGCAGTGGTTGGCTCGATGGGGACTTTGTTAACGTCCATTGCGCTTTTCACACCCGAAAGCATTACCGCCGGTCTTTATTACCTGTTGCATTCGACCTTCTCGGCAGCGGCATTGTTCCTGATTGCGGATCTGGTGGTGTCACGTCGTGGGCAATATGGCGACAGTCTGAATACCGCACCAACCTTCCATCAATCGGGATTCCTTGCCGTTCTGTTCTTTGTCGGTGCAATCGGTATGGCCGGGATGCCGCCACTCAGTGGCTTTATCGGCAAATTGCTGATCCTTGATGCCGCACGTGACAGCGATGCGATGGTCTGGATTTGGGCGATTATTCTGGTGACGTCCTTGATGTGTATTATCGGCTTTGGCCGGGCGGGCAGTGTTCTGTTCTGGAAAAGCGCATCCGTTGAGGGCGAGATCACGGTTGATGGCGCCAAATGGCCGGTTCTGCCAATCATTGCCGCATGTGGCATGTTGGGCGCACTGGTTGTGTTAACCGCATTTGGTGGTCCGGTAACGGATTACCTTAACGGTGTCGCGGCACAGATATTTGACACATCAGGCTACATCGAAGCCGTGCTGGGCGATAACGCCTTGGCACAGATTGGCCAGTAAGGGGAGAGGACAAGGATCATGATGATGAAACGTTATCTACCCCATCCGCTTCTAACCCTGGCGTTGTTGATTGTCTGGGTGTTTCTGGTCAATGAAATCTCGGCCGGTGCGGTTGTCTTTGGTCTTATCTTGGCTGTTATCATTCCGTTGATTACGGCCAGTTTCTGGCCAGCCCGTCCAAAGGTTCGCAATGCTTATGCGATCTGTGAATACGGGCTTGTGGTGCTTTGGGATATTCTGGTCGCCAATGTGATTGTTGCGGGTTTGATCCTGTTTCGGAAAACCGAAAGTCTGGAGTCAAAATGTGTTGTTGTGCCGCTTGATCTGACCTCGCCCGAGGCGATCACGACCCTTGCCGGTACAATCACGATGACACCGGGCACCGTGACGATTGATCTGAGTGCCGATGCCAAAAGCCTGCTGGTTCATTGCCTGCACGCGCCAGATCCACAGGGCGTGATCGATGACATCAAGGATCGCTACGAACGCCGTCTGAAGGAGATTTTCGAATGATCGAATATGCACTGAATTTCGGCTTCGTCTGTGTCGGGCTGGCATTGCTTATGAACCTGTGGCGTCTCACCAGTGGGCCAACCACGGCAGATCGTGTTTTGGCGGTCGATACCATGGCGATTAACGCAATCGCACTTTTGGTGCTTTACGGTATCGGGCAGAGTACGGCGATGTATTTCGAAGGTGCACTTTTGTTTGCCATGTTTGGTTTTGTTTCCACTGTTGCCTATTGCAAGTTCATCTTGCGCGGCGACATCATCGAATAGGGGAGCGATAAGATGCCGTTTATTGTTGAACTCATCATTTCGCTTCTGATCGTGATTGGCGGAGCATTCTTGCTGATCGGGTCATTCGGGATGATCAAACTCAAAGATCTTTTGCCACGCCTGCACGCACCGACCAAGGCAAGTACCGTCGGGCTTGGCGGTATTCTGATTGCATCGATGCTGTATTTCTGGATCGAACGCGGGCATTTCACCATTCATGAATTGCTGATCACGCTGTTTATCTTCCTGACAGCGCCGATCACGGCAAACCTGATTGCCAAGGCCTATATGCTGCTGAATGTCGATCCGAATACGGAACTGCCACCCAGCAAGCAGAATGAAGGTTGGGCAACTTTTGATCCAATCGGGCCTGAGGGCTATGACCCCAGCGAAGAATATAAGGAAAAGGAATCCTGATCCTTTGGATGGGTTTCCGATATCAAAACGGCACCGGTTTTCCGGTGCCGTTTTTGTTAGGATAGAAATCAGCCAGTTTATGTCGGGTTTGGTCATGAATTTTAAAACAGAACGCCTGATCTTACGTCCACGCACGATGGATGATTTGGACGCCTGTCTGGCTATGGACAAAGCACCGGGCGTGGTTGATTTCATCATAGGCCCGTGGCAAGACCCAAACGCACATGAAGCCTTTGTCAAAAGGCGGATCAATCAGGATTACGGTGTCGGATTAGGTTATTGGTCGATCTTTGCCAAACAGAGGCCGGATCATTTCATCGGCTGGATCCTTTTGATCCCGGAAGACGGCGTTGGCCCGGATATTGAAATCGGCTGGCGATTGCATCCTGATCACTGGGGGAAAGGTTTCGCATTTGAAGCCGCCCGTTCTCTGCTTGATCATGCCTTTGCCCAAATGGAGCTTCCTTGCATTATTGCTGCGATTGATCCGCGCAATGAACCGTCAAAGAAACTTGCCGAACGTCTTGGGATGGTGTGCGGCGTAAGCCGCGATGGTTACGCCTTTTACCAAATGAACGGCGATGACTATCAGCGGATTTGGGGGAACGGCGCAAAGTGATATTGATTGCGCCATTGTCTGGTACAGGCGCGCTTGCTATGACGATGGGAAGAGGGAGAAAGAGCTAAATCCATGCCAGATTTCACCATCGAAGATCAGTATCGCGGACGCATTGCCGGAATCGACGAGGTTGGCCGTGGACCGCTTGCCGGGCCCGTGGTTGCTGCCGCCGTCATTTTGCCGCGCGATGACCGATTGCCGTCGATATTGCTCGCAGAGCTAAATGATTCCAAAAAGCTGTCAGCGAAAAAACGCGACCGCCTTTTTGACGTGATCATGGGCTGTGCCGAGGTTGGAATTGGTGCGGCATCTGTGCGTGAAATTGATCAGATCAACATTTTACAGGCGACCTATGTTGCCATGCGCCGGGCGGTTGATCGATTGGCACAAGTTCCTGATCAGGCCTTGGTCGATGGCAATCGTGATCCGGGTTTGCCCTGTGCTGTACAAACGGTGGTGAAGGGCGATAGCAAATCGCTTTCAATTGCGGCTGCTTCCATCGTTGCCAAGGTTGTCCGGGACCGTGCCATGACACGGTTGGCCGTACGCTATCCCTTCTTTGATTGGGAAGGTAATGTGGGCTATGGGGTTAAAAAGCACATGGCCGGTCTTGGCGACGTTGGGCCAACCCCGCATCACCGTAAAAGCTTTAAGCCAATCGCAGAATTGTTTGCCGCGATGATGGATGGGCGTCAGGCCTAGTTCGCTTAAGCAAGTGCAACCGGGTTGCGTGGTTCGATATGGGCGCGCACCAAATCAGTCCCGTCTTCTTCGCGCCTTATCGCTGCATAGCCGTTGATATGGCGGATTTCAACCCGTTGATGAACCCGGCATTCGGTGCGGAACTGGATATCGAGACTGTCGGGATGGAAATCGGGACGGTTGTTGGGGCCGGCAACGCCAAGAACCCACTGCATCAGCCGGACATTATTGACATGCCCATATAGATCAAGATCGGATGGCCGCGCCTTGATCGTGTCGCAGGCAGGCAAGGGATCGTTGGTAAAAGCAGGACGCAATGGTGGCTCGATCAATTTTGGGCCCGGTGGGTTGGGCAGGCGTTTTGAAATCCAGTCAGGCCATTGGGCTGCACGGCGTTCACGCAGATCAAACATCACCCAATAGCTTTGCGCTACACCAATGACGTCCCCCTTGCTGTTGATCAGGCGGAAATCACGGGTGGCGACCCGGCGTGATACGCCCGATGGCCAAGTTTCAACCAGAATGTCTTCACCATTGCCCGGATAGTCCCGAATGTGAATGACCATCCGCGCCAACACCCACGCAATCCCTTGATCAACTGTGTCGTCATAGGCCAGTTTCAGGATGCGTGCACCCCAACCCGCCGCATCCTGCATATAATCGGCAAGGGCGGGCAGCATGACCTTCCCATTGTCACCGATCTCTGAATAGCGCACGCGATAGGTTCCCTTCCAACCGCAATTGGTCGGAAGTTCTGCTGTGGCGATATGGTTCCAGTCAATGGTCATAAGGGTGCCTTGTGGGTTGATCGGTCTTTGCGGTTCGGCGTTTGTGTTTGGGTGCTTCTTGGTGCGTTACATATTCATAGATCGATTATGTTCGTTCAATATGATGGACGTGCTAATCTAATCGTCATGCTGACTTTGGGGTGAATAAAAGCCGGAGTGATGGGGGATCATGACAACGCGAACATACACCAAAACCAAACGTGCGACCAAGGAACAGGAAACGCATCAAAAGATCATTGATGCGGCCATTGGATTATATGGTTCAGTTGGACCGGCAGGGACCACGATCAGTGCCGTTGCAACAAATGCATCCGTACAGCGGTTGACGGTCTATCGTCATTTTCCCAAAGAAGCTGATCTTATAGCTGGTGCTTTGGCCGAATGGTTTGAGGCCAACCCGATGCCGGGGCCGAATGATTGGCGCGATGAAGTCAGCATGGAAAACTGGCCCATCGCGATACTCAGCATGCTGTATGGTTATTACAGTGAAACAAGCGTGCTCTGGCGGGGGTTGTTGGCGGATCGCGGTAAATTTGATGAGTTGGATAAGTTTCTGGATTTGGCGGATGCGCATTTGACGGCGATGCAAGACGATATGACGCGGTCCTTGCCAACGGCGCGGCGCAACAATGCGCTATGTCAGGCTGTGGTGCGCCATTCGGTACAATTTTCCACGTGGCAGAGTTTTTCAGACAGTCAACTTGATACCGTTGAAATTGCCGCCTTGATGGAAGACTGGGTGCAAAAATGCCCGCTTGGCTAGGCCTTTAGCGGGTTGATGGCGGGGCATAAATGACCGGCCATTAGATCGGTTTTTGACGCATCTTTTTTGTGTCGCCGCGCTTTTTCTTGGAATCTACGCGTTTGCGTTTGGCCGACAGGCTGGGGCGGGTTTTGACCCGGTATTTCTTACGCTCTGCCGCCTTACGTAACAGGGCCATAAGACGTTCGATAGCGTCCTGTTTATTGCGTTCCTGAGTGCGGTGGCGCTGGGCGTCAAAAATGATCTCGCCGTCATTGGTCAATCGGCTTCCCGACAGTTCCCGAAGCCGGTTGCGTACGCGTAAAGGCAGCTCCGTCAGATCGTCAATCCGGACACGCATCTGGACGGCACTGGACACCTTGTTTACGTTCTGACCACCCGGACCGGATGCGCGGACGAACTGAAAGTTCAGATGGCGTTCATCCAGATATAGGCCGTTTTCGATCTCAAGCATGGGCAACCGCGAAGAATTTCAGGATGTTATGGGCAGGGTAAGATAGCTGAGCATAATGGTCGGCTATTGATTGAATTTCGAAATGTCTGCGCCTACATTACAGGCGTCTAACCTGTCAGGGGCGGGACGAGCTGTAAACAGGAAATCAACGGTGCGCTTTTCGCATATTTATCTTGTCCTTGGATGGCTTTCAGTCGGGCTTGGCGTAATCGGTATTTTCTTGCCGCTTCTGCCAACCACGCCTTTTATGTTACTGGCAGCCTGGTTGTTTGCCAAAGGATCGCCAAGACTGCATGACTGGATTTGCAATCACCCGCAGTTTGGCGCGTCCATCCGCCAATGGAATGACCATGGTGTGATCAACCGCCGCGCCAAAATTTTGGCAATGGTGGCGTTTTTGGTTGTGATTGCAGCATCACTGGTTTTTGTCGAAAACCGTTGGGTCGTCATGATCCAGCTGCTGGTGGCGATCCCGGTAAGCTGTTTTATCCTGTCGCGCCCATCTGTTGCCCGCGTGCCCAAAGTCACGGCTTCTGTAAGTTCCAAGCAGTAACCGGTTCGGGATTGGGTGCGTCACCCGGTCTTTTTGCGACCCAGTTCGCTTTGACAGGTTTCTTCCAGCTTATCGAGTTCATCAAGTGTCGCGTCAATGTCTTCGCGCTGTTTGCGTAAGGTATCGCGGCGTTCATTGATCTTATCAACAAGGGTGGTCAGCTGGGTGACTTCGCTTCGATCGCCATCATAAAGATCAAGCAGATCGTGAATTTCCTTTAATGAAAAGCCCAGACGTTTGCCGCGCATGATCAGGCGCAAACGCACCCGGTCGCGCTGACTATAGATGCGGGTTTGGCCTTGTCGGTCAGGGGAAATTAATTCCTGATCTTCGTAAAACCGGATGGTTCGGGTGGTGACTTCGAACTCGCGGGCAAGGTCGGTTATAGAGTAGCTGTCATTCATGGTGGCACAATCATCTTTACGCTTACGTAAACTGAAAGCTACATGCTTTCAGACGCCACCACAATCGGCAATTCCT
Organism: Thalassospira lucentensis; assembly: GCF_050516545.1. Classification (GTDB taxonomy): domain Bacteria; phylum Pseudomonadota; class Alphaproteobacteria; order Rhodospirillales; family Thalassospiraceae; genus Thalassospira; species Thalassospira lucentensis_C. The sequence continues at coordinate 4,482,422 of NZ_CP191544.1, forward strand.
TGGGAAGTTCAACGCAGAAAGTGCTGCCTTCGTCGGGAACGCTGGTGACATTTAATGTCCCGCCGTGGCGGTCCGTGATCTTTTTACAGATCGCAAGACCAATGCCTGTTCCGGCATAATCGCCATAGCCATGCAGACGTTTGAAAATTTCAAAGATTGTCTCGTGATACTGGGGATCAATGCCAATGCCATTATCACTGACAAAAATCTTATGGCTGCCGGGTGCTTCCGTTGCGGATATGTGAACCCGTCCTGTTTGCGGGTCGCTATATTTCAAACCGTTTGAAACCAGGTTCTGGAATAAAAGCAGCAATTGACTAGCATCGCCCATGACGGATGGCAGGGATGCTTCGCGGATAATATTGCCCGCGGGCGCTGATCCGGCACGTTTGAAGTTTGTTACAATCGCATCAAACAGATCATCAAGCGAGACAAGATGAAACGGTTTGCCGTGGCGCCCGACCCGCGACAAGGTCAGCAAATCATCAATCATGCGCTGCATGCGCTGTGTGCCATCGACGGCATAATGAATGAATTCATCGGCTGTGTCGTCAAGCTTGCCTTGATAGCGCCGTGCAATAAGCTGGGTATAGCTTGAAACCATGCGCAGTGGTTCTTGCAAGTCATGGGACGCTGCATAGGCAAACTGTTCAAGTTCGCTGTTGGAGCGTTCCAGCTCGGCCATGGTGCGTTGAATTTCCATCTCGTGACGTTTGCGCTGGGAAATATCACGCAACGTAATGATGTAATGATAACGCTGATCTGCAGAAAAATGACTGATCGCGACTTCGAGCGGCACGTTGCGACCACTTAACGTACAGGCCAAAACTTCGATCACGCCGGTGCCAAGGTCGGTTAACAGGCGAGAGGGCAGGGGCGGAGATATCGGGCAGTGGGCGCTGTCTGGCAATAAAAACCGGATGATATTGCGCAGTTCAGGGTCACCATCAGGACCGCAAAGCTCCTGTGCGCGGGAATTAAGCGGTTCGATATGGCCATCGTCTGATGCAACCAGAATGGCATCAATCGTGTTTTGTAAAATCGCCCTTTTTCGATCTTCGCTGCGTTTCGATTGGGTGACAAGATCTGCAAGTTCGGAGGCCTGTTGACGGAGTAAGCGGTCACGTTGAACCGCAAGTGTCACATCGCGAATGATCAAGGAACAAAGAGTTTCGTTGCTTTTGGTTTTGATCGGATTGATGCGAATGGACTGCTCCATCCGATCAAAGCTTGTCGCAAATTGTGGGAGTGGTCGTAAGGGAAGAGCCCCTTGATTCAGGGACGGTGATATCACCGCTGGCATGCCAAATTTCAGGCAATCTTCAATTGCAAGATTAAGGCGGCCAAGGCGGGTTTCGGGAAATACTTCATGAAGTGGTTTGCCCAATACCTGATCGGAAGGAAGCCCGGAACGGCTTTGAATCCATTGGTTCCAATGACAAATTGTCCTGTCCGGGGCCAGTGCAACCAGTCCGGTATCGGCAGTATCAAGTAACGCTGCAAACAGTTCGGCAGCATTCCCATCACGATCAAGATCGAATGATGGTTTGGTTTTCTTGGAGTTTGTCGGCGACGATTTGTTCATTCACCTCACCAATTAGCCAAACGAATTGGCCAGAAAACGACGCACCAGTTCACGCAGCAACTGAATGGAATCAAGATCCATGACAAACAGGACATAGCCATCAATATCATTATGACGCAGCATGAATTGGACATGCAGGATCATAAGAAGCGGTTTCTTGGCATCAGAGGCGGCACTGTCATCGACATCAAGAAGTGATCGGCTTTCGCGTTTACGGAAAGACGGCATGGAACAGTTGATCGGTTCGCCCAGCACGTTGGAGATGCTGCCAAGGCAGGCATTCAAAATGATATTGCCGACCTCCATCAGGGCTTCCTGTTCAAGGTCGGTCAGTGTGTTAAGCGGGACATCAACCTTAAGCAGGCTTCGGACAAGTTCAAGGCTGCGTTCTTCGGGGAAGACCAGCATGGCTTCGCCTTTGAACGGCCCGTCAAAACTCTGGCTGACGGCCGATACGATCTCGGTCGGCGCCTTAGCAAGGTCGGTGTCGGAAAAATGTTCGACAAAGGTAATGCGTGGTACCGTTAATTCGACCGGTTGTTCGACCATTTCAGAAAGCGACGCCGCAGCCCGCCCGACACCGATATTGATCAGTTCACTAATTGTGTCGTGCTCAAGTTCGGTCAGATCGATCATTTCCCGGCTTCCTGGGCGGTAATGAAATCACGAATTTTTTCTTCGGTCGGGGGTTTGGCTATAAATTCAAGACCAAGGCTTTCGGCCTTTTTCTGAATTTCTGTCTGAATGTTGGCTGTTAAGAGCGCGATTACGACATCGGGAAAATGCCCGCGCAGCTTTTCACCCAGTTCAAGGCCGTTCATGCCGGGCATGTTGAAGTCCAAAAACAGGTAATCATAGGTTTTGGCTTCGACCATTTCCAATGCCTTGGTGGCATCTTCAGCCTCATCAATTTGCCAATCGGTAAAATTGCTGGAGATGAATGCGCGTACCAAGAGCCGGGCAAACTTGCTGTCATCGACGAGCAGAACGGAACGTTGTGGGGACATAATGTCTTCTCAGATAATCTGTTCTAGGGTGTCGCGGAGCTGCGTCGAAAGAATTGTTTCGATAATTATAGCCTAGTATCGGTCGTCGCGGAAAGGCGTAGGATATGATGAACGATTTCGGCAGGCGGCAGGGGCGTTGCAATCAGGAAGCCTTGGGCTTCATCACAGTCGCTTTCGCGCAGGAAATCCATCTGTTCTGTGGTTTCGACACCTTCGGCGACGACTTTAAGTCCAAGATTGTGACCCATTGCAATGATGGTCCGGGTGATTGCAGCATCGTCGCTGTCAATTGTAACGTCACGGACAAAAGAACGGTCAATTTTGATGGAATTGATCGGCAAACGCTTCAAATAGGCAAGTGACGAATAGCCGGTACCAAAGTCGTCAACCGCAATCTGCAAACCCAGATGGCGCAATTCATCGAGAATGGCAGCCGATTTTTTAATATCCTGCATCATCACTGTTTCGGTGATTTCAAGCACTATACGTGCCGCTGGCGTTCCCGTGTCGCTCAGGATTCTTGAAATGGTTTCCGTGATCCGACCTTCGATAAGCTGGCGCGGTGACAGGTTGATGGCAATTGGCAGAGGGGAAATGGACTGTTCATCCCATAGAGCAATCTGACGGCAGACTTCCATGATCACCCATTCGCCGATCTTACCGATCAGGCCGGTTTCTTCGGCGACAGGAATGAATTGCATCGGGGATATGTACCCACGTCCAGGCTGTTTCCAGCGAATGAGGGCCTCAAGACCGCAAATCCGATTGGTACGAAGGTCGACCTTGGGTTGGTAATGCAATTCAAATTGATTGTGAGCCAAGGCTTCGCGAAGATCGTTTTCGATCACAAGCCGCGCCATCGCACTTTCGTTCATGGTCTTGGTAAAGTAGTGATAAGTGCCACCACCACTTGATTTTGCACTATACATTGCTGTGTCAGCATTGCGCATCAATGCCGGGAAATCTTGCCCGTCTGACGGATAAAGTGCGATCCCGATCGATGGGGTGACAAACAGCACCCGACCCTTGATGTCAAAGGCAGGTGCCAGTGCGTCCAGAACAGCCTGTGAAAGAATTGCAGCATCCTGCGTTTCTTTCAGGTCCGGGATGATAATCAGAAATTCGTCTCCGCCCAGACGGCCAACAACTTCCTGACGGCCGATTACTTTTTGCAGACGTCCGCCGACAGCTTTCAGCAATAGATCGCCAACATCGTGGCCCAGGCTGTCGTTAATCACCTTAAACCGATCAAGATCAATAAACAGAACTGCCGTCGCACCGCTGCGTTTACTTGCATTGTCCTGATGTGACTGAAGTGCTTTTGAAAGGCTTAATTCCAACATGCTGCGATTGGGCAGGTTAGTTAGGGCATCATGATTGGCCATATAGACCAATTGTTCTTCGTAGCGTTTCTGAACCGTGATGTCGTTTAGCACTGCGGTCATTAAAGGGGTCGTGGCATCCGGGATCATGCGCAATGCAATCGACACATCAATTTCGGTCTGATCCGCACGGATTAGCGGTAAGGTGATGCGCTTTTCTACGACATCGTTTTGTGATGCGTGGGCGAAAAGTTCTTCAAGGCTGTGCTCAAAAAGGGGGATTGCACGCGGCATGATGAACTCGTGCAAAGTCCGGCCTTGCGGCGTTTCATCGCGCATCAACCCTAAAAGCTGTTTGCTCGCAGCATTATATTCAATGACGCGTCCAGTTGGAGTGATGGTCAAAATGCCATCCGCGACGTTTTGAACAATCGCATTCAGTTGGCTTTCGCGGTCCCGGACCTGTTGTTCGGTCGAACGCAATTTGACCAGTGTCGTCGAAATACGGTCAATCAACCCGCGGGTGGTATGAAGGATCATGCCCAGTTCATCTTGGGCATGCTTGTTTGGAATGTCGATGGCTTTGGGATCGGGGTTCTGTGGGTCGACTTTACGCAAAAGTGTAGAAATACGGAGAAGGGGTTTGGTCAGGGTCGTATAGAAAAACGCGACCAGAACAAATCCAAGCAAAAGGTTGCGCAAAATACCCGATGTTAGAATGCGGGTTGCGCGGTTTAAAAAGCCAACAGCGATCAGATCGGTATCGACTTTCACACTTAGATGCCCCACCAAGTCATTAGAACTTCCAGTTTGCAGTGGAATTTCATATTCCTGATTCTCACCAAACATGATTTTGGTCAGAAAAGTACGGTTGGAGCTGCTGGGCTGTTGTGACGTTCGGGCAAGGATATTGTTGAAATTGTCCCGTAAGACGGCTTCATAGACCGGTTCATATTCAAAAAGACCGGAAATCACACGGGCGGCCAAAGTCTCATCAAGGCCATAAGCAGCCTGCGTCGCGGATTCGCGCAAAGTTGCCAAAACCTGTTTTACCGTGCGGTCAATCTGGGTTTGTTCTTCGCGTAAATCCCAAGCGATCTGAATGGCGCTAAACAGAAGGCCAATCAACAAGGTGATCGCAACCGCAATCCTTGCCTGTTTTACAGACAGGCGGTCACGCCACTTAAGCCGTTGCTGATCAAGGCTTTTATCAGGCACTCGGAACCCCAAAAATCCAATATCCCCAACTTGGTTAAAGCAGACTATGGCTTTGTTTCGCTAAAAGCAATTATCCGAGACGTCTCAGAACTGGAAAAAGACAAAGAAATCTGTATGGTCTGCGCTGCTTTGAGGCGTTATCGATTGCAATGTCAATGCTGTGACGCTGCATCGCATCAAAAAAGATATACTACGTAAAAAAGTGGGGTTTTATTGGAGTTGCACACAACGGCTGTGCGTGATAACCCAATCCCCAGAGAGAGAACAAGGCCGAAAGCGGGTGCAGCCGCAATCTGGCCCAGCAACCTGTGGAGTTACACCATGACCTATGTGGTGACGGAAAACTGCATCAAGTGTAAGTATCAGGACTGCGTCGAGGTTTGCCCCGTCGATTGCTTCTATGAAGGTGAAAACTTCCTGGTCATTCACCCTGATGAATGCATCGATTGCGGTGTGTGCGAACCGGAATGCCCTGCTGAGGCTATTATTCCCGATACAGAGCCGAATCTGGACAATTGGTTGGAAATCAATCGTAAGTTCGCTGAAACTTGGCCCAATATCACCCGTAAAGGCGATGCGCCAGCCGATGCGGACGAGTGGAATGGTAAAACCGGCAAGACCGAAATGCTGAGTGAAGCACCGGGTGCTGGCGATTAATTGTCGGACTAACCCCCGAGATTTATATGATTTTTAACCCGCTGGGGCTCACCAGCGGGTTAAACGCATGGCTGCATTGAACCGCGATTATTGAAAAAATCTGTGAACCAGTGGCGTGTTGTGTTATTGTAGACAACTCGCGTTAAGGGCTCGACAGGCTCGCTCCGAATTGCCGGATCTCCGTTATATTTAATTCCTGTCTGAACCGCGGCTTCGCCAAAAGCTTGGTCGTGTGCAGCTCTTCGCGTCACTGGGTCTATATTGTTACAGTTGAATGACCAGGTCTGAATGGGCCGGAAGGATGCTTGATGTCGGATAAGTTGCCCTTTACTGTTGGCGATTACGTTGTTTACCCCGCGCACGGTGTTGGCTGTGTCGACGGCCTGGAAACCCAGGAAATCGCGGGTCAGGAATTGCGCCTTTATGTAATTACCTTTGAATCCAGCCGCATGACTTTGCGTGTGCCGGTCAACAAGGTGGGCAACTCCGGTCTGCGGAAACTCTCCTCGAAAAAGCAGATGGATTCTGCGCTGATCACCCTTAAAGGTCGCGCACGTGTCAAACGCACCATGTGGTCGCGTCGTGCCCAGGAATATGAAGCAAAAATCAATTCCGGCGATCCTGTTTCGATTGCAGAAGTTGTGCGCGATCTTCATCGCAGCGCCACGCAGCCAGAACAGTCTTTCTCCGAACGTCAGATTTACGAAGCTGCCTTTGAACGTCTTGTTGACGAATTGGCCGCGATCGAAAAAATCGACAAGGACAAAGCATCTGGCAAATTGGAAAAGCTTTTGTACAAAGCTGCCTGATTGACTACGTCAGCTATACAACTATTTATAAAAACCGGCCCACAAGGTATCCTTGGGCCGGTTTTATTTTTGTTTTAGGCAGGTTACAGCGATGAGTGCAGTTCTGGCGCCGATAAAGCCGGCCGAGAGAATCTGGGTTGTCGGCGCGATCAATGGCGATCATGGCGCGTTATGCGCCGTCCATCGAAAGCTTGCCGAACGGATCAAGCCGGGCGACAGGCTTGTCTATCTCGGGAACTATTGGGGGGATGGTACAGGCGAAGATGTCATTGCGACAATCAATGAGCTTCTGCTGTTCCGTCGCTATTTCATCGCGCAAGAGGGTATTGATATCTCTGATATCATTTTCCTGCGTGGGGCTGCCGAAGAAATGTTGTCAAAATTACAGCAACTTCAATTTGCGCCGAATCCGGGTGAAGTTTTTGACTGGATGCTGACACGCGGGATTGCGGGTACCGCCCGTGCTTATGGTTTTGATCCCGTACATGTGCAATCTACCATGCGTCAGGGGGCGCATGCGATTTCACAATGGACGTCGCTTTTTGCCGATGCCTTGCGTCGGCATAGCGGTCATTCGGCCCTTATCTCTGATCTTAAACATGCCGCCTATTCCACAGATGGTCAGTTGATCTTTGTCCATGCAGGATTGGATGGATCGCGTCCTCTCACGGGCCAGACGGATACGTTTTGGTGGGGTGGCTCGATGTTTGAGGCAATTACAGAGCGATATTACGATTGTGCGCGCATTATTCGCGGAGCTTCGCCGGGGCAAGCTGGGTTGCAGGAACGCGAATTTACCCTTTCCATCGATGGTGGTGCAGGGCGCGGCGGGAGCCTGATGGCGTTCGGCATTGATGGCAATGGAAAAATCACCGACCAGATCACCAGCTAACCATCTAACGATAGCTCCGAGATTTGTGATTGGAATAGAAAGAGGCAGCATGGGAATGCTGCCTCAATGCGTTGTAAAACCGGGCTCAGATATGTGTGCAGATCCTAATGGCGAACCACTTTAATCAATGATCCGGTCGCAGGCGCTTCGCCGTCTTTAAGACCGTTAATTGTCGCAAAAACCTCTGCCGGTGCGCGGTCAACCTGCATGTCATCAATAAAAGTTTGCAAGCCATATTCCGGGTTCGCAGCCCGGACTTTGATGCGGAGCGGGGTATGGATTTTCTTTTCCTGATTGCTCAGTGGGCGGAAGCTGTACGTCGTGCGACGCAGTGGCAGGTTATAGCTATCAGCTAAGTCCAAGGGTGTCACGAATAAGAACTGATAGGCTGAACTGCCATGTCGAATGACAACTACACGTAAGCGTGCCGGTCCCGAGCTTAAGGAAACGTCGGCACTGCCGGTGGCGGCTTCCTGACCTTCAATGTCGATGATTTCTATATTGCGAATGGCAATTTTTTGGGAAAACCCGTTTTCCAGATAGCGATCAAGGCGCATGTCTTTTGCAGCAGGTGCGCCTTCAAAAATGATCTTGGCACCTTTGTCGTCTGATGCGCTCACAGCTGTGGGGTGGTTGGTAATTGTGAAGCCGTCCGGCACTTCAAAGCGGAAATCAAGCGGGACATGGATAAATTCCTGTCTACGGACATAGCCCTGATCAGGGCCATCACCATAAAGAATGCCATCAATCGCAGTCATATAGCGAACGGTGCCAAGTTCAGGGTTTGTTGCCACGGTGACATTTGCACTTTGATGGGCCTGCTCGATACGATCTAGCGTGCGTGGGTGGGTTGCCATGAAGTCAAACTGATCAACATCATCGGCTGAACGACCGGCAAGTATGGCTTGCAGGCGCGAATGCGCGCGCAGTTTTTCAAGGAAGGTTGCCATTGCATCGGGATCATAACCCGCCCGTGTGATGTAACGAACACCGAGCATATCGGCTTCAAATTCATGTTCGCGGGAAAATGATTTCAAATAAGCACTGGCACCCGTGCCGATCAACTCCCCGGCACCGTTGCCAATTGCGACCGACAGGCCGCCAGCCAGAATTTGGGTCAGAACGCCACGGCTGTAACGCTGGGCGGAATGGCGGGCAACGACATGCCCGATTTCATGAGCAAGCACCCCAGCAAGTTCGGCTTCATTGGTGGCAAGGGCTGCAAGCCCGCGTGTAATATAAACATAACCACCGGGCAGGGCGAAGGCATTGACGACGGGTGAATCAAGAATGGTGAAGGTGAATTTCTGATCCGGTGCTTCAGAAACCGCGACCAATTTTTCCCCGATTTCCGTGACGTAAGCTGGCAGGTCTTTTTCGGTGTAATTCCCGCCAAATTCCTTGACCATTTTGGGGTGTTCCTGCGACCCGATCTGCTTTTCCTCATCCGGCGACATAAAAGCGGTGAAGCTGTCTTCACCGGTCGCGCGGTTGGTCGAGCAACCTGCAAGTGATGCGCTCAGCATGATGGCCGAGAAAATTACGCCAAGATGCTTTTTAGATCGGAACTTAAGCCAGCTCATAGATGCCTTCCCTCATGTCGCTCTGCCGCGTAAGCTGAAATCATTCACCCGGCGAAACCAAGTGGGAATTGGTAACCCGTGTTCCAAGATCATTCAACATATTCGCACACTCCAATCTGGCCATCGAATTGGGGACATTTTGCGGCCAAGGTTTCGCTATGTTCAATCAAGTGCGTGGTTGGCTTGGTGTGTTTGTTTGTTTGGGTAATGCCCTTGTCCAAGGCGCAAGCTGGTCTCTGGCAATGTGGACTGGACACAACGGGGATTGCAAAAAACCAGCAAGTAGAAGGGGACGAAGCCCTGATTTCATCGGGCGTGCACGTTCGTGCCCTTGCGGTTGACGAAATCGTTGTGGATGGTTCCATAGATCAGAAGCTGCGGGTAGCAGATATCGATTTTCCACCTGAATATGAAGCGGATGTCTTGCGCGAGTTGCAGGCTTTAAGTGAGACGCCTGTCGATATCATCAGGCTTTCAAGCGCGGCCGATTATCTTGGGCGAACATCGGTTAAAATTACAAACCTCAAAACCGGCGATGAAATCGCTGCCCGATCCGGATGGGCGGAACGCCTCCTGTCAAAGGGGCTTGCGATCCTGCTGCCTGAAAGTGGGCAGGATATAAGTTCTTTGTTTCGTGCGGAGAATGATGCAATTGAAAATGGTTTGGGGATTTGGTCTGAACGCACAGCAAAGGGTGCCTATTTCGTTTCAGCTAACGATACGCCACAGGGCAAAAAGAAAGCAGACAGCCTGCCAAGTGTGAGTAATGCAATTGGTAGGTTTGTCGTGGTTGAAGGAACGCTTCAAAGCATCGAGCATCAGGAGTGGCGCAGTTATCTTAATTTCGGCTCCGACTGGCGGAGTGATTTCACGATTGCACTTGATAATGCGACACGTCAGGAGTTTGCAGGGGCCGAGATATCGCAAGATGACTTCGTTGAATGGATCGGCCGGAAAATAAAGGTACGCGGTGTTGTCGAAAGCCGTGGTGGACCCTACATCGCATTGCGAAATGCCGATTGGCTTTGTATTGAAATGGATTAGGGGCTTGTCCTTTGTTCTGCAATCGTGAGATTGCTTAGCTTGGCGCTGCCACCAAAACAGCCGCCGCCTGTCATAAGTGCGATAACAAACAAAGAGGTCTCCGCGTGCTGTATCCGGAAATTATGCCCCGTATTATGGGCTGGCTTTCCCGCGAAGATGGTCATGAAATTTACTGGGAAGAAGTCGGAAACCCCGAAGGTATCCCTGTTGTTTTTCTGCATGGTGGGCCCGGGGCCGGGATTTCGCCAAACAGCTGCCGGTTCTTTGATCCGGACAAGTATCGCGTCATTCTGTTGGATCAGCGGGGGGCAGGTAGGTCGCGGCCATTTGGCAGCTTGGAAAATAATACGACGGATCATTTGATTGGTGATATCGAAGCCCTGCGCGAAGATCGCGGGATTGATCGTTGGGTGGTTTTTGGCGGTTCGTGGGGATCAACATTGGCTTTGGCCTATGGTCAGTCCTGCCCGGATCGTGTTTTGGCCTTTGTTCTAAGGGGCATCTTCTTGGGCAGCGAAGCCGAAATCGCCTGGTTCATGGATGGAATGGGGCGTTTCTTCCCGGAAGCCGAACGCCAGTTTCTGGGTACAGCAGGGTTTGGCAAGAACCCTGGCTGGCAAACATTACTTGATCGCTATGCCGAGATTTTTGCGGGCTTAGAAGGTGAAGACGCGGCGATTGAAGCGGCGCGGGTTTGGTCCGCATATGAAGCAACCTGCTGCACGCTTTTACCAGATGACGGATTGGTTGAAGATTTTGAAGGCGATGAAATCGCGCTGGCTTTGGCGAAGCTCGAACATCACTATTTTGTGCATCGCTGCTTTTTTGAACCGGATCAGTTGCTTGGAAACGTCAAAAACATCGCGCATTTGCCATTGGTCATTGTGCAGGGGCGATATGATGTGGTTTGCCCGCCCGTATCGGCATTGGCATTGCATGATACATGGCCCGGATCAAAGCTGGTGATTGTTGATGATGCCGGCCATGCCGCCAGCGAACCCGGGATTGTACGTGAACTGGTTCGGGCCATGGATCAGCTGGATGTAAAATAGACTGAACAAAATTATGCTACATCGGACAATGTGTGGTTGAGTTTGAGATTTGCATAGGTAGTATATCGAACCGATTGATCTATTGGGGACAAGATTGATGAAATTGGCTATGGGGAAACTGCTTTGCGTTTGTGTTTTCTTTGGATTTGTAAACACAGCGGCAGCGCAGGAAATTTTGGGCAATAATAGCGATTCTGGCCTTTTGGAATTCTCGACCGGTATGGTCGATATTACACAAGATGAAGAAGCTGCTGAATTCCGCATTGATTACCGTGCACAACACGCCATGTTTGATGTGACCCGCCCGATTGGTGGCGTCATGGTGACATCAGAAGGTGCGGTTCATGGATATGGCGGCTTGGCCGTTGACGTACTTTGGGGCGATCATTTTGTTTCAAGTGTTTATACTTCTGTCGGCGCATACCATCAGGGCAATGGCGAAGACCTTGGTCACTGGATCGAATTTCGTTCAGGTCTTGAACTCGGATTCCGGTTTGATAGCCACGAACGTATCAGCCTTGGCATCGCGCATATTTCCAATGCAAGCATTGGTGATGAAAACCCGGGAACCGAAATTCTGTCTTTGACTTATTCCTTCCCGATTGATCGTATTTTTGATTAACGGCACTGAAAACGGTCACTACATAAGTTCGATCCAGCAAGCTTTGCGGATGGATTTATCGTCAGCCCAATGAGAGTTTTTCTCTCATTGGGCTGACGTTTTGAAGGCTATATTTTCAGAGATTTTATCTTTGAAACTGGAAGTGTAGCCGGTTGTTTTGATGAAGAGAGTGCGGAAGATATCCGAGATATGATCAAGCTCCCGGATTGATCGTTGACTGATTAGCTGCTAATTGAGGGCTGCTTTCAAAGCAGTGCGCCCGTAGCTCAGCAGGATAGAGCACCAGATTCCTAATCTGGGGGCCACAGGTTCGAATCCTGTCGGGCGCACCATCCTTCCTTTCGATTTCATCCTTCATACAATCTGGTTGTCTTTGGACCATCTGGCGCGAAGCCTGTGGTAATTTGTGTGTCTAAGCACGGTCCGTTACCGGTGTCAGGCAATCTGTACTGCTTGAAAATCAGGACGTTTCTTCTCATATCCATAGTAGGTGTGACTGCCGCAAACGTGCGGGTTAAGGTCGCCATCAAACAGGGCTGGGAGGATACAATGACAAACTGGATCAGACTTCCCAATAGTGAAGGAAATTGTATGGGGCCATCAAAGGCGGGAGACGGTCAAAAAACCTATCAACGCGAAGTCGGGCGTTTGGGTTTCAAAGGACCTTCCGCGCAAATTTACCATCGCCATCCGCCAGCAGGGTGGGCGGCATTTGAAGGACCGCTTCGGCCACGTGCCTTTGATCTGGCAAAGCTTGCCCCCGGGCCGGCATGTCCTCTGCAAGCACGGCGCGTTCTCTATAGCGATTCACTTGAAGTCCGTTATTGGAAAACCGAAGACAAAATGCATGCGTTATCGCGCAATGCCGATGGCGATACCTTGCTTTTCATTCATCACGGAGACGGGGCACTGTTTTGCGACTATGGGCATTTGTCCTATCGTGACGGTGATTACATTCTGTTGCCGCGCGGAACTGCGTGGCGTGTCGAGCCTTCCAGTTACAGCGAATTCATGATGATAGAGGCGACTGCGGATGCCTTTGGTCTTCCGGATCCCGGTTCGGTTCCGGGGGGCACGGCAGTTGATCCGATGTTATTCACCCTGCCTCAGATTGATGACGCCTTTCGGGCACAGCAAGATGATGCATTTTGGGAAATTCACATCAAACGTAGAGGTCAGGTTTCGACATTGACCTATCCCTATAATCCATTGGACGCTGTGGGTTGGGAAGGGGATCTATGCGTGGTGAAACTAAATTGGCGGGATTTGGCACATCGCCGTTCGGCAGGTGAAAAGGTGCCACCAGCAGCCCATTGTACCTTTGTTGCCAATACGTTTTCAGTCAGTACTTTCATCCCAAAAGTTGGCGAAGGTGAATCCGGAATTTTGCGCGTACCATTCTATCACTCCAACGAAGATCTCGACGAATTCATCTTCTATCATCGCGGGGAATTCTTTAGCCGTGGTGATATCAAGGCCGGTATGGCAACATTCCATCCAAGCGGATTTCCACATGGACCCCATCCAAGTTCGTATCAGGAAAAAATGATCAAGGCGCCGGTCGAGACTGATGAGGTCGCGGTGATGATCGATAGTCGGGCATTTTTAAGCATCGATGAGACAATTCCAGATGGTGCAGAATGGAAGGGGTATGTCAAAACGTGGGAAAAAGCCCAGGAAACCTTATAAAGGCTTGATCGGGTCGGTCAGAGAATGGCATCTTGCCCGAAAGGTCGTTAATTGCGATTCAGGACAAGATCGTTAATGTTATTGTCAACTTGTCGGGTTAACTTATGTTGTGCCAATGAGTCTGGCTTTAAAGAACTCAGGGTAATTTAGTATATCTTCCAAGAGAACGCTGTTGTGGTGCCATTTTCGGGACCAAATGGCTTAAGGACAATATCGCCGGTACAGGTTGACCAAAGCCCATAATGACCAAGCAGAAGATCGTAAAAGCCGTCAGTCACAAAACTCCTGAGCCGAACCAGGCGCCAGAGGACCCTTTGGCATGTTTGCCGCAAACATTTTTGTCGCGTGGTGTCAGAACGCCGTTCACGACGAAGAGTTTGCGTTTTGCAAGGGTCGCTGTCGGTAAGAGTGACCGTTCAATGGTGACCCTCCCTGGTCTTTCCGGGGGGCTTGGAACCTATGAATTGCCGCTTGATACATTGCGGGACGTGTTTGATCTTTCGGTCCATGACCGGATGTTGTTTGACCGTTTGTTGGAGCTTGAAGTTCTTCGTCCGAACACTGTTCTTGAACAAGCGCGCGCTGTTGCGATCACCGGGGTTGGCGGGATCGAAATTGCCCGAACCGGTCTTCAACGCAGCAAGGATGAAAAAGCCGCAGGTGAACTTGGTCAGTTGGCTATTTTGCATCAGGCCTTGCGTCAACTTGGTGGCGCTGCAGTTCAGGACATGAAGCGCGAAGAATTGTTGACGATGGAAGGCCAGATACGCGCCAGAAAGGCGCTGAACCGCTTTGCATCGGAACACAAAGTTGCCAATGACACGATTATCGATAGTCTGGGCGAATGGAGCAAAATGTCGGCTCCGGTTGGACTAAAGCTTGATGGGTGTCAGGGAGCACTACGCGTATTGGCCGACGGGCTTCGCAAATTTGCCAGTGATGTCGAAGAATGGTCAATTTCCGAGCAACCTGATTTCCGGTTTATGGCCGGGCGTATCGTCAGCGCAACCAGAGCAACTTACGATCACGCGATGAAACGGATTGCAGAGGTCGATGGTTGGAATGATGAACTCGGCAAAGTTCTGACCGACTGGGAACGCGCCAAACAGGATATTGCCAAAAAGATTGAATATCTTTGGTGGTTGCTCGATGGCTGGCAGGAATTGATAGATCTGTGGCAAAAACGACCAACCACAGATCGTGCCAAGCAGCGTGAGATCATTGAGGAAATCGCAAGTTTTGCGCCAGTTCTTCCGGTCGAAGAAATCTTGACCACAGAACAGCAGTTCTGGGTTGATATCCGCGTGAACCAGATGCTTTGGGCTGGCGAATTGCGTAAGTTGGGCAGTGGGGAAATTGATGCGGATATGGTGGATCGTCTCGAACGCTTCAGGAGACAATCTGCATGAAGATTGAAGATGCCGGAAACCTTGGGGCCTCGCAACTTGGACAGTTGTTTGAGTCGCTAAGCGGAACTGAAATTGCACGATTCACACGCGCAATCGAAAGTGACCGTGCTGACCCAAAGCTCCCACTTCCGCATGAAGCCATTCTTCAGATTCTGCGTCCGCGTTTGGCATCCCTTAAGCCGGAACGCTATCCGACGCCGATGCGTCAGTTTTGTGATCCGTTTGAAGATCTTCTGACGTCCGCCGAACCCAACGATAAAAGCATGCGAATCAGCCGCGCGTCCTTAATCCCGATATGGAAGGTCGTGACAGGGGCTGGTGGTGCTGAATTTCAAAGTGCGATGACAGGCATCGAAAAGGCCGCTGCATCGCGGGATGTTTCAAAGCTTTCTGCCGCGGAAAACGTGCTGTGGAAACTTGGTGCGCGGATCATTGAGTCCGAGATCGAAAAATCCAAAACCGGGATTAAGGACGAGCGTGGACTTGCAACCCGATTGGGGTCGCGCGTCCATCTCAAGGCATTTGCCGATGTTGGTCGAATCCTGAATGTCGGAGCAGAGATTTCCGAAGTCCGCAATCGTTTCCCATCGGCCCCGATCCGGGCGCTGGATCCGAATGACGTGTCTTGGCTACGTGATCGGTTTGTCTCGATTTCCGAGGCAAAGCCGGGGTTGGAGCCAATGTTCCTTCTGGCGGTTTTAGCGCGTCTTCTTCGACCGAGTGAGTTGTTTAAACTCATTCGTGTCCTGTCGAACAAGGCCGATGATCGGACGATCGAAAAGACCAATCTTGCGGAAACAGGCGACTTGATCATTGATCTGCTGGCTGAAACCGTCACCGAGATCGAACAGGGTGTCGGAACCGGTAAGGATGAAGCCCATATCCTGTCACTTGCCCGTTGGTATGCATCTGAATTCACCCGTATCACCCGTGAATTTAAAATCCGCAAAGACGGTCGGTGGGGTGAAAAGCTTCTCGAAACCCGTCGCCGTGTATCAAGGGCCTTGGCCGATACCATGTTTGGGGCAACGCCGGAACGCGTGATTGATGCCTTGCCGAAACTCGTTGTTACTCAAGGCCCCGGATCAGGTGCCAAAGGAATGGCGCGACCGATATTCGCGCAGGATTTTGACGACGAAAAAGTTCTCGCAGCCGAAAAATCCGCCGAAGCAATTGCCGAAACAGCCCGCATTTCCGATGTGCTTGCCGCACAAAGTTCTGCTGCCAAAGCGGTTGTCGAGTTGAAGAAAAAGCTCAATCAGATTGGCCGTACCGGTGTTGATGGTATGGGGCGTCTAACGCCCGAAGAAGTGCCAAATGCCCAGCGCAATCTGATGGCAACAGTGCGCTTGCTTGAGATTGTTGACGGTCCAGAAGATGCCGATGTCTTGCGCCGCCGCGGGATGTCTGCCTTGCGTGCGCTTGAAGGTCAAAAGGCGCGCTGATTTCGGTTGGCGTGTCGTGTTTTGCGATCTTCAGTGGTTCCCCGAATGGCTCAAGTTTTGTCGATCAGTGCTTTTGAGGCCAACTGTGCCGCTGTGTCGAGTTGATCAAGCCAGTTCATAAAGGCGCGAATTTTTGGCAGCCGTGCGCGGCCTGTCGGGCAACATGCATAATAGTGAAACGGGCTTGCCTTTGGCGGGCCAAACGGGGCACTAATCCGCCCTGATTTCAATTCGTCTTCAATGGCAAAAGTTGGCAGAAGCGCAACCCCAAGACCGGCTGCTGCTGCCTGTATGGCCATGGTGAAATGTTCGAATTTTGGCCCGTTTTCTCCGTCTATATCCCTTAATCCACTGGCATTAAGCCAATCTGCCCAGCCGCGTGGGCGGGTGGTAATATGCAAAAGCGGGAAATGGCGTAAATCATCTGCGGTGGGTGCGCGGTCCATATGGGCGATGAGTTGCGGGCCGCATATCGGGACCATTTCCTCGCCATGCAGGATATGGGCATCCAGACCCGACCAATGACCTTCACCAAACAGAACCGCAATATCAATCTGTTCACGGTCGAAATCGGGCATACCGATCCGCGAGATGAAATTGATCGCAATTTCGGGGTGCTTGTTGCGGAAATTCGGCAATAACGGAATAAGACACCGCGACCCGAAGGTTGGCGGTGCTGCAACGGTTAAAACGCCACTTTCTGAGCCGCCAGATAGTAATGTAAGCGTCGCACTCTCAAGCTGATCCAATGCCGGGCGAATGGATTGCAGATAGCTTTCGCCCTCAAGGGTCAGAACAAGACGCTGCTTTTCGCGGTTAAACAGTTTGCAACCAAGCCATGTTTCAAGTCCTTGAATTTGCCGGCTGACCGCGCTTTGCGTAAGATAAAGTTCTTCAGCCGCACGTGATGCGCTGCCAAATCGGGCGGTCTGTTCGAAACAACTTAAGGCCTTCAGGCTGGGAATGCGGCGGCTCAATGGGCGGTCCTGATGTTGATGCGGGGCATAGTTTATGAGTTTTTCGCATAAACTATGCCACTTTTATCATTTGCAACTTTGTCTGCCAATTCCTAGCTTAACAGCATAAGCAAATAAGCTTTCAGGGGCAGTGCCGTCTCGCCCTTCTATGGCGCTGCCCCTGTTTTCTGTACAAAAATTCATAAAAGGATCAGGCATATGGCCAGCCGCGCACCGTTTCACTGGGAAGATCCGCTCCTGCTTGAAGATCAGTTGAGCGAAGAAGAGCGCATGATCCGCGATGCGGCCCGTGCATATTGTCAGGAAAACCTGCAGACCCGTGTTCTCGAAGCCAACCGTCATGAGGTTTTCCATCGCGAAATCATGACCGAAATGGGTGAACTGGGTTTGCTTGGTCCGACGATCCCCGAGGAATACGGCGGGCCGGGTGTTAACCATGTTGCCTATGGCCTGGTTGCCCGTGAAGTTGAACGCGTTGATTCTGGTTATCGTTCGGCGATGTCGGTGCAAAGCTCGCTTGTTATGCATCCGATCTTTGCCTATGGCAGCGAAGAACAGCGTAAAAAGTATCTTCCGAAACTTGCAACCGGCGAATGGGTTGGCTGTTTTGGTCTGACCGAACCAGATCATGGTTCCGATCCGGGCAGCATGATCACGCGTGCACGTAAAACGGATGGTGGTTTCACCGTTTCGGGCGCAAAAATGTGGATCACCAACAGCCCGATTGCAGACGTATTCGTCGTTTGGGCCAAAGATGACGACGGCGTCATTCGTGGTTTCATCCTTGAAAAGGGTATGAAGGGCCTGTCGGCACCAAAGATCGAAGGTAAGTTCTCGCTTCGTGCTTCTATCACCGGCGAAATTGTCATGGACAATGTCTTTGTTCCGGCTGAGAACATGTTGCCGAACGCCAAGGGGCTTGGTGGTCCGTTCGGTTGTTTGAACAAGGCACGTTACGGTATTGCATGGGGCGCTATGGGCGCTGCAGAATTCTGCTGGCATGCTGCACGCCAATACACCCTTGATCGCAAACAGTTTGGTCGACCGCTTGCTGCCAATCAGTTGGTTCAGTTGAAACTGGCCAACATGCAGACCGAAATTACACTGGGTCTGCAAGGTGCGTTGCAGCTTGGTCGTATGCTTGACGCTGGCACGGCCGCGCCGGAATCCATTTCACTGATGAAACGCAATAACTGTGGCAAGGCGCTTGATATCGCCCGTGTCGCGCGTGACATGCATGGTGGGAACGGTATTTCCGACGAATTCCATGTCATCCGTCATTCGATGAACCTCGAAGCGGTCAATACTTACGAAGGTACGCATGACGTTCACGCCCTGATCCTTGGTCGGGCACAGACCGGTCTTCAGGCCTTCACCACAGAAGGTTGATATTGTTTTCACCGGGCGGTAGCAGAAATGTTGCCGCCCGGTTTGATTCAAGGGTCAAGACCCTAGAGTGTTTCCATAGTCGATTTTTCAGGATGATCAGATGGCTGGCGCGTTATCAGGACTTCGTGTTCTTGACCTTTCACGTGTATTGGCGGGGCCATGGGCCAGCCAGACCCTTGCGGATATGGGGGCCGAGGTCATCAAGATTGAGCGTCCCGGTGCTGGTGACGATACCCGCGGATGGGGCCCGCCCTATGCGCGCGACGCGGCTGGCAATGACACCAGCGAAGCCGCCTATTATCTGGCGGCCAACCGTGGCAAAAAATCACTGACCATTGATATCACCAAGCCAGAAGGACAGGACGTCGTCCGCCAACTGGTCGCGCATTGCGATATCGTGCTTGAAAACTTCAAGGTTGGCGGGCTTGCCAAATACGGTCTGGATTACGCATCCCTGTCATCCATCAACCCAAAGATCATTTATTGTTCGATCACGGGATTTGGACAGGATGGCCCATATAAGGACCGGCCGGGGTATGATTTCATGATCCAGGCGATGGGCGGATTGATGAGTGTGACCGGTGCGCCCGATCACGTACCCGGTGGTCAACCGATGAAAGTTGGTGTGGCGGTTGCCGATATCTTCACCGGGCTTTATGCGACTGTTGGCATTTTAGCCGCCTTGCGCCACCGCGATGCAACGGGCGAGGGCCAGTATATTGATCTGGCATTGTTAGATGTTCAGACAGCAATCCTTGCCAATCAGGCGATGAATTTCTTAACCACGGGCAAGGCACCGGGGCGGCTGGGCAATGCGCATCCCAATATCGTACCTTATGAAGCCTTCCCGACAGCGGATGGTTACATCATCCTTGCGGTTGGCAATGACAGCCAGTTCAAAAGTTTCTGTGCAACTGCGGGCATTGGCCATTTGGCAGAAGATGAACGCTACGCCACCAATCGGTCACGGGTTGCCCATCGTGAAACACTGGTGCCCCTGATCCGTCAGGCCATGGTGATGAAATCGACCGATGACTGGATTGCGGTTCTTGAAACGGCCAATGTGCCCTGTGGGCCGATCAACACCCTTGATCGGGTGTTTGATAACCCGCAGGTCAAACATCGTGACACGGTGCGCTTTCTTGATCACCCGACCGCAGGCAAAGTGCCAACGGTTGCCAATCCGATCAAGTTTTCCAAAACGCCAATCATGGATGAAACAGCCCCGCCAACGTTGGGACAGCACAGCGACGAAATCCTGCGCCAAGTTGCGGATCTCAGTGATGAACAGATTGAAAAACTTCGGATTGCAGGCATTATTTGATAGCCTGTCGGGATCAAAAGGACTCCGTACAAACAGGCCTATCTAGATCGCATAAGGAATAACAGGGTCTTTTTGCGGCGCACAATATTTTAACAAGGCCCGGTTCAGCGCAAACAAAAGCATTTTGAATCAGGTTCGTGCGTGGATGCTGCGGAACTTCTGTGAATTCACGTTATTTTGCGCAAGGTGAATTGCAACTATCTGAATATTTTATATCCTTTTAGAAAATACAAATCGGGGATGTGCATGTCAGACGTTGTAATTTCTGCTCAGTCGGTTGGTAAAACCTTTGGCGCGGGGGCCGATAAGGTCACGGCCCTTGATGGCGTATCGGTTGATATCTTCCAGAACGAGTTTTTCACGATGCTTGGCCCGTCAGGCTGCGGCAAGACAACGTTGCTCCGCCTGATCGGTGGGTTCGAGCAGGCAAGTTTCGGCAAAATCTTGCTCGAAGGGCAGGCGTTAAATGACCTTCCGCCGTTCAAGCGCCCGATCAACACGGTGTTTCAGTCTTATGCACTTTTCCCGCATCTGACCGTGCGACAGAACATTACCTTCGGGCTTGAAATGAAGTCTGTATCGCGCAGTGAAGCGAATGCGCGGGCCGATGAAATGTTGGAACTTGTGCAACTGGCCGGCTATGGTGATCGCGTGCCAAGCCAGCTTTCCGGCGGGCAACAACAGCGTATTGCCCTTGCGCGTGCCCTTGCGCCGGCCCCCAAGGTCCTGCTGCTTGATGAACCTTTATCGGCACTTGACCTTAAACTGCGCAAGGAAATGCAGGTCGAACTTAAACGCCTGCAGACCGAAACCGGCATTACCTTTGTGTTTGTCACCCACGATCAGGAAGAAGCCCTTGCGATGTCTGATCGGATTGCAGTGATGCAATCGGGTAAAATATTGCAGGTTGGCGCCCCGCGCGAGATTTACGAACACCCAACCCACCGGTTTGTCGCCGACTTTATCGGGGATAGTAACTTTTTGATCGGTGATCTGGTTGATGGCCCCAATGGGGGGCGTGCGATCAGCTTTGGCGAAGGTCGCATGATCGATTTTACGCAGGAAGTCGCATCCACCAAATCAACGGATGTAACCGTTTCGATCCGCCCGGAACGGCTTGATATTGTTGGTGCTGATAGCGCAGTGGCAAACCAGCTTGCCGGGACGGTACGGGCCGTTACCTATTTCGGAACGGACACGACGTATCGTGTTGATCTCGATGGGCAGGCCACCGTGACGGTACGCATGCAAAATGGTGATGGCGCAACTGCACAGTTTGCAGAAGGTGATCGGGTCGGCGTTGTTGTGCCATCAGATGCAATCCGGGTACTGGTGGATTGAACATGGGCAACATATTGCGCAGCAAACGATTTTGGCTGATTGCGCCAGCTGTTGTTTATATCGCGTTCTTCATGGCCATTCCGCTTGTGCAGATGGCTTATGTCTCGATTTTGGAACGCGGCGATTATGGCGGCGTGAATTGGGGGGCGTTTTCATTTAACGCCTATGTCAATTTCATCTTCGAACGCGATCTGATGGATAATCTGGTCGTCAATACCGACTATATCCAGATTTTTGTTCGATCATTTGGTCTGTCGGCAATGACCATGACGTTTGCGTTGCTATTGGGTTTTCCGACAGCGTTCTATATTTCCATGCAGCCGCAGGGACGTCGCAATCTTCTGATCTTTTTGGTGACGATTCCGTTCTGGACCAACATTCTGGTGCGAAACTATGCGTGGATGTTGTTGCTGCGCAATGGTGGATTGCTTGACAGTTTGCTGAATTGGGCAGGCATGGAAACCGGCGGGCTGGATATTCTTTACACGCCCTATGCCGTTTCAATCGGCCTGACCTATACATATTTGCCATTCATGGTTTTGCCGATTTACGCCAGCCTTGAGAAACTTGATCATCGGTTGGTTGAGGCCGCCTTTGACCTTGGTGCGGACAAACGCCGTGCTATGACCCGTGTCATTCTGCCACTCGCGACACCCGGAATTGCGGCGGGCTGTATCCTTGTTTTCATTCCGTGTCTTGGCGCCTATGTCACGCCCGAACTTCTGGGCGGGGGCAAGTTCATGATGATTGCCAACCTGATTGGCAGTCAGTTCGGTGCTGCGCGTAACTGGCCATTTGGCGCCGGGCTTGGCTTTGTCTTGTTGGCGATCGTTCTGATTTCAATGATGGCTTATTCGCTGAAATTCAAATCATTGCCGGAGGAAAAGATATGAAGGTCGATGCCTCCAACCCGCTATGGCGCTTTCGCGGGATCACTTCGACGGCAATGTTTTTCTTTGCCTATCTGTATTTGCCCATCGTGGTTCTGATTGCGCTGTCCTTTAATGAAAACAGGCTGGCAACGATCTGGACCGGCTTTACAACCGATTGGTATGTCGTGGCCTTGTCCAACGATGACATGTTGCGGGCGGCAAAAAATTCGTTGGTGGTTGCGGTGTCTGCAACTGTGATTGCGACCATTGCTGCTACGCTTGCAGCAATGGGGATGTCACGCGGGCGGTTTCGCGGTGAAAATGGTGTTTCGGCAATGTTGGTTTTGCCCTTGCTGGTCCCTGAAATCGTCACCGCGATTGCAACCTTGCTGTTCTTTGTCGCTATCGGGATCAAGCTTGGGCTTCTGACAATCATTGTTGCTCATACGGTGTTTTGTATTCCGTTTGCCTATTTACCGATCCGGGCGCGGTTAGAAGGCATGGACCCGTCCCTGGCAGAAGCAGCAAACGATCTTTATGCCAATGAATGGCAGGCTTTCAAACGGGTGACTTTACCATTGCTTTGGCCAGGTATTTTGTCGGGTGCAATGTTGTCCTTCATCATCTCGCTGGATGATTTCGTGATTTCCTACTTTGTCGGTGGGGCCGGGGCAACCACACTTCCGATTTATATCTTTGGCATGATCCGGATTGGCATTACGCCCGAAGTAAATGCGATTTCGGCAATGATGCTTTTGGTGTCGATTATCTTTGTCAGCGTGTCGTTCCTGATTGATCGCATTCGCTACTGATTATGTGTCTTCAGGTGTTCGGTTTCTGGGCGGGCCGAATGCATCAAAATAACAAATGTACCGTCCATAACAGGGAGACTTACGATGAAATTACGTTCCGTACTTCTGGGAGCATCTGCTCTGGCCTTGTTGTCTGTTGGCTCGGCAAAAGCAGATGGTGAACTGTTCTTCTATAACTGGTCGAACTATTTTCCGCCTGAATTGATGGAAAAGTTCGAAAAGGAAACCGGCATCAAGGTGACGCTGGATGTTTATGACTCCAACGAAACCATGCTGGCTAAATTGCAGGCCGGGGCATCGGGTTATGATATTGCTGTTGCATCCGATTACATGGTCGATGTCATGATCAAAGAAGGTCTGGCAACCGAGATTGACGCCAAGGCCCTTGAGAATTTCGGTAATGTCGCCAAGCCGCACGACACCATGAAATACGATCCGGAGCGTAAATACTCCGTCACGTATCTTTGGGGTACCACTGGCTTTACCTATGACGCATCGTTAACTGAAGCCGATATGGAGCAAAGCTGGAAAGAGTTCTTTGAACCGCGCGAAGAATTCCGGGGTAAGATCGGTGCGCTGAATGATGAAGTCGAAATGTACAATGCGGCTTCTTATTATGCAGGCGTTGAAAAATGCACAGAAGACCCGCTAGAAGCACAAAAGGTTCTCGACATTCTGCTGAAACAAAAGCCATTCATTGCTGTTTATAGCTCTGAAGGGACGATTGACCGTATGTCCGCCCGCGAAGTTTCCATGCATATGCAGTGGAACGGTGCCGCACACCGGACCAAGGAAACTGTTCCAGAGGCGGTCTTTGTCTATCCAAAAGAAGGCCTGACCTATTGGTCGGATCACTTCGTCGTTCCGACCGGCGCGCCGAACCTTGAAAACGCCAAAACCTTTATCAACTGGATGATGAAACCGGAAAATGCCGCCGAGGCATCGAACTATGCCGGTTACATGAATTCGATCAAAGGGACTGGCGAGTTTATGGATGCATCCCTTAACAGCGACCCTGCTGTTAACACGCCAGAAGAATATGCAGGCCTTCTGATTCCGGGGCAGAATTGCTCGGTCAAGGCGCGTGATCTGCGTAACCGCGTGTGGACCAAGCTCAAAAGCTAATCCAGATTGCGCATAATTTTTCTATTCCGGCCCTTGCCCCTGTGCGGTGGGCCGGAATAGGAAGCCTTTCGTCAGGATTTTGGCATCACACAGGGGGTGTCTGTGTGATGCCAAAACCTTGATGCCACCATTGCCACATGCTCATTCGACAGGAAGACAACATCATGACGTCCCCGGCTTCGTTCCCTGATCGCGTTACCATCGCCCTTTGGGCCACCAATCTTGGCAAGCCTGTCAGCAACATGGACGAATGGGTGGACCATGTTGATGGCAAAATGGCCGAGGCTGCAAAACAGGGTGCAAAGGTTTTTGTCATGCCTGAATATTGCAGCGAACAATGGATGGCATTTAAACCCGATGGTCTGAAACCCAATCAGGAAATGGCCTGGATGGCTGATCAGGCAATCGCGGCCCGTACCCACGCGGCCAAACTGGCAAAACGCCATGATATGTTGTTGGTTGCGGGCAGTATGCCTTGGCACCTTGATGCCAATAACCCCGATCAGGGGCAGACAAATGGCGCGATGATTTTCACTCCCGAAGGTGATGCTGTCATTCAGGACAAGTTATCGCTGACCCCCGGTGAACAGGAACCCGATAACTGGAACCTTACACCGGGCAAGCAGTTTACCGTGATCGAATGGCGTGGTTTGAAAATCGCGGTGCTGATTTGCCTTGATATCGAAATGCCGGCCTTGTCGTGTCGCTTGGCCCCCCTTGATCTTGATCTGTTATTGGTCCCGTCCATGACCGTGACCCCGTCGGGATATCATCGCGTATTTAGTTGCGCAAAAGCCCGTGCCGTTGAACTTATGACCGTCATCGGGGTCTGTGGCACGACGGGAACGGCGATCAATACCACACAGAACCCGACCAATTATTCGGGTTGTTCTGTCTATACCCCGTGCGAACCGCAACTTGGTCATACCGGGCTTTTTGCCCAAGAGGAGCCTACATTCGATGATGGCGGTGATGGTGCGATGCTTGTTGCCAAAGATGTTCCCGTCGGGCTTGTGCGTGCTTTGCGCAATGGTGATGCCGAAGTCTGGCCGGGTGGGTGGTCAGCCGATCATATCGAGATCAACAAAGCTTCATCATAACGGCTTGAATCTTTTCCTAGAATGATGAGGATGGCACTGGCGGGGAGATGCCTGACCAGAAGGTTGATTCTGTCCGTGACGGGAACCAATATGCCAAAAAGATCGGAGCAAAATCACATGAAGATTGCGGTAATGGGAGCCGGGGCTGTTGGTTGTTATTATGGTGCCATGTTGGCCCGTGCTGGGCATGATGTGATGCTTATTGGTCGCCCGACCCATGTTGAGGCAGTGAACCGTGATGGCTTGTTGCTTGATTTTGGGGCATCACAGAAATATGTCGCGGTCACCGCAAGTACTGATGTGGCATCTGTCGCCGGGGCCGAGCTGATTTTGTTTTGTGTGAAATCCACCGATACCGTCGATGCCGGTCAACAGATCAAACCGTTTATTGGAAAAGATACCATTATCCTGAGCCTTCAAAACGGTGTTGATAATGCCGAACGTCTGGCTGGGGTTCTTGATCAGCCGGTGATTCCGGTGGTGGTGTATGTCGCAACCAGTATGGGCGGGGCGGGCCATGTAAAACATCATGGACGTGGTGAGCTTGTGATCGGCATGTCGCCACAAAGTCAGGTGGTCGCAGATACATTACGCCCGGCCCTTATTCCGGTTGAAATTTCGGAAAATGCCGATGGCGCGCTTTGGGCCAAAATGATCCTGAATTGCGCCTATAACGCACTCTCTGCTATTACGCAGCGCCCCTATGGCGAACTGGTTCAGGGTGAAGGCGTTTGGGATGTGATGCGCACGGCAGTCGATGAATGTCTTGCCGTGGCCAAGGCATGCGGTGTGACGGTGCAAGGCGATGTATGGGCAGCAGTTGAAAAGATCGCCGATACCATGCCAGCACAATTTTCCTCAACCGCGCAGGATCTGGCACGGGGAAAAACAAGTGAGATCGATTTCCTGAACGGCTATATCGTGCGCAAAGGTAAGGAATTTGGCATCCCGACGCCAACCAATTTCGTGTTGACGTCATTGACTAAGCTTTGCGCGGTCAAGAAATTCACATCAGTTCAAAAAACCGGCCTTTCTTAGGTTATCCTCAATTTTCTTAAACGAGATGCGTGCTTGGTTGAAATCATCGGGTGATATTTCACCGGAGTGAGCTTCTAGGGTCCGTGCTTTCCGAATTGCCTCCATGTGAAATGCAAATTCATCGCGTTTGATTGTGGGAAAAATATTCTTAAACATTTCCCATTCGGATTCGATAATCCTAGACAAGTCACTAAAGTTGGTACTGATCGAGTTTTGGGAGAATGTCTTTTGAAAACCTTCTTCTATAAGCCTTGTTTTTGCTTGGCCTTTCAAGTTAGGCTCTATTTTTTTGGTTGCATTTGGCCCGTGGTGTATTGTGTAGATTGTAAGTATTATTTTTCGTAGTGATGGTTCTAATAGTGCTCTTCTAGTGGCTATTTCTCTAATTCTGTCGTCATTGTTTTTAACTGGTCGATCAAACCTTTCTTTTTTCTGAAGATGGTTCTTTACTGACTCAATTTTGAAGAAATAGTCCTTTGCTCCCCTCTCAATCAATCCATAACCACGGAGATGGCTCGTGAGTGAGTTGTCTTCTTTGAAACTATCAAAAAGTTCTCGGTTTTCATTGGCTAAAGCGCTTATCATTACATATTCATCTGGATAGTCTTTAGTGAGAACCTCGAGTATCATGTCGGTATAATTGGCGTAGTCTTCGTCAAACTCGCGACGTGCCTCATTGTATACTGATCTATCTATTCGTGCAGGCCTTTGGTTGCTGGTTTTCTTGTGCATGAGTGAGCAAACGTGGCGTATCAGATAGGGGTGTCCTCCAAAATCGTTGTGAATGGAGGAATAAACTGCATCTTCAAATTCAAGGCCCATGTAACGACCAAGTTTTCGCACCATTTCTGTGGTTTGTGGTAAGTCGAATCCAGGAATGTATTCTATAGGAACAGAATTATAAATTGGGTTGTCATTCCCGTTTATAGTAGCCGTTTCTACAGCTTGGGGATTGGTTCCGATGAGTAAAAATGAGAAGACTCCAGTATGCTTCTGGAACGACGACCTGATAGCTTGCCAGAAAAAAACAAAATCATCCTCTTCTCTCCAGTGACTTGAAGATGCCGTTCTGGGGGATATTCTTTCAATTTCATCAAATGCGATAAGTATAGGTGACTTATTTAATATGGAGTATATTGTTTTTATGTCATCGTGAAATTGATCTGCGGCATTTTTTTCTGAATAGCTTGATAATTCTATTGTGTTCTTCTTTATGCTGTATTTTTTTACTATTTCATTTACTATATAGTAAAGGAGCTCGTTCCATCTTCTTTTGTGCACGGATGGGCTTTGGCAGTCAATTGATATGAATGATTTCGAGTTTAATCTGCTTGATCTTTCTAGTCCAAATAATATCGACGTCTTTCCACTTCTTCTTAGCCCAAATAAGGCGGAGTTTTCATTCGATCTGTGTCTAGAAATCAAGTCATTGATCAGAGATGATCTGCCAAAAAAGTATGTGTCTCTTTTGAGAGGGCTTTCAAATGCAAAAAGGTCACGTGAGAAAAAGTTTTCCCGAAATCTGTTTTCAATAAAGTGTTTGTCCGATTTATTAGAAAATTCATCATAATTGAATGGAACTATTATCGGTAGTTCGGGATCGTTTTTGAGAACGTCTTGTATGCGTTCAGATATCTTAACGTCACGGCTGATAAGTACTCGACAAATTGGGTCTGTCCGGAGAGTAGGAAACCGTTCGGCGACGACGGCAAATCCGTCAAGGGTACGGACCTCGAACTCTGGGTAATCGCTAAACATAAAGATGAGTTCTCGTTCAAGATTGAACATCTCTTCAAAAGGTTCGCATGCTTTGCCGAGGAAGGCATTGTAAGTGCTGCCTGAGTTCATTCTGATGGGGCTAGTTGCGCTAGTGAGGTACCACTCTTTCGAAAACCGCTTGATTATATTTTGCTCTTCTTGAGAGAAATGGTTCAATTGGAAATCTTTATGCATTCCTGAATATGCCATTGATAGTTTCCTCAAGTGTGATGTCTTTTTAATTCTTCAGTAATGGCACTTCAACTCAAGGTTATGCAAGTATAAATTGTTATTGCTTGATGGTGTGTTTCATTTGATTGTATCGTGCTATAATGGTTTTATTGGCGTGCAAAGGTGCTTCTGTGTCAATGCAATCAGTTGATCATTAAACATGACAACGGCAGCCGCCAGCACGATCACAACCCCGCCGATCAAGCTTACCGGGGCGGGGAGTATGCCAAACACCAATACATCAAGAAGAATGGCCCAAATCATCGCGGTATATTCAAATGCCGATAACGTTGATGCCGGTGCACGTGCAAGCGCTTCGGTCATTGCGATATGGGCAAGTCCGCCGGTCAAGCCTGCACCAATAAGCCAGATGAGATTTTCCGACGATACGGGAACCCAGCCAAACGGGAGGCTGAGCAACCCACCGATAGAACAGATAACCGCAAAATAGAACGCAATCGTCCCCGATGGTTCGGTGGTTGTAAGTGCCTTGATTTGAACCTTGGCAAAGGCAGTGGTGATTGCAAAGGCAATGCCTGCTGTAATGCCCATTATCGTTCCATGATCAAGACCCGGTGTCGATATCATCGGCCATAAGATCAGAAATACACCTGCAAACCCGCCGAAAGTTGCACTGATCACAAGCCAGCCGGGATTTTCCCGAAGGGCAAGTATAGCAACTGGAATGACGACCAATGGTGCTAAAAAGCCAAGAGCAGTGGCAAGCGCAAGCGGTAGATAAGCAAGCGAAATGAACGACAGAAACATCGATACACAACCATAAGTACTTCGCTTAAGGTGGCCCCCTGGGCGTTTGGTGCGAAGCGCGCGTGGAAATTCTTTACGCCACATCAGGTATAAAATGATCGGCAGCAAGGCGACCGAACTTCGCCAAAAAACGATCTGACCGACGGGTGCCTCAAACGATGCCATGCGGACAAAAAGGCTCATGACTGCAAACAGCGCGGTCGCTGCCAGTCGCAATCCAATGCCCGACCAAGTTGTATTCATCGCTGCAGCCTTTTTGCCAGTCTGTCCTTGCTATCAATAGCCGACATTCAGGCGATTGAATGAATGACAAATTTTCATGTCTGGGCTGACAAAAATTGCAAACGGTTCTGGCCAGAAGATGTTTGATCAAAAATCTGGACGCTTTGCACAAAAAATTGGACTCACGGGATAGTGGCGTTTTTTTTATGGGGCACACTCAGTGTTCTCAGCAGAGATGCCATAGCCAAGAGTGGCGTGATCATAGGGCATCGCAACGGGTCGCAAACCAGGTAGGGACGGGCCGCTATGATACAGAATGCAATGCAACTTTTTGCAGATGAGCTAATCCCCTATACGCGATTTGCCAATCAGCGACCCGTCGTCATCATTGAACAAAACCAATCCAATCTAAGTCAGTTGATCGAGCTTTATCTTGGCTTGGCAGACATTATCCTTGTGCCCAATCCCTATATCGGTCTGCGCGTGATCAATCTGTTCAAGTCCGAACATGTTGAAATTCTGGCAATCGAAGGGTTGCTGGGGCATGGAACATATTTGCAAGACGAAGCTGCACCCCAAAATCTTGCTATCTCGCAACTTGGGTGATCCTTTCTTAGGAGATTGGCGAGGCAATAGATTGCCTGTGGCAAGGGCTGCAATGCCTGCCGCCTCTTGACCGTGATCGGGGTGTTTTCTTGATAAGAACAGGTGAAAAAGATCCCGATTAACCAATACCTGTTACGGGGCATTGGTTAATCAGATCAGGTTGGATGGTCTTAAGCCTAGGTTAGGCCATGTATCCAGTTTTCAAACAGCTTGTCGGCAGGGCCGCCATTGCCAAAATACTTGCGGCCATGGACCGCGGCACCATTTCGGACTTCGCCCGGTGTCACGTCATATTTCTCCCGAAACGCGCGGATGAAGCTGGCATCGCTGGAAAATCCACATTCCAAAGCAATGTCATAGATGGATGAACGGGTACGAAGTGGGTCGTTCAATAACGTAATTGCCCGACGTAACCGTAAATCACGAACGTAATTATAGACCCCGCCATATGGCGCAAAGCATGTGTAAAGCTTGGATCGTGAGACACCCAGATCCTGAGCTGCCTGACGTGGGTTGAGTTCCGGGGAACCAAGGTTTTCGCGGAAATACCGTCTCATGCGGACCATGCTCAAAATGTTTTGGCGTTCGTGGCTGGTTTCGCGGGTTTGACCCGATACCGAATTCAGGCAATTGGCCAGCAACATCGGAATTGTTTTTTCCAACACCAATGATTGCTGATAATTGAGAGAAACCACATTGCGATGCAGCGAAATGATCATATCGCGAATGATCTGAACCATCGGATCGGACGGTTCAAGAAAGCGCATGCAATGTTCATCTGGTTGGTGAAGCAAGTCTTCAACCAGCGAACGCGGAATCACAAGGTTAAGGTTCTTAAGGTCGCTTGTCTCGGCTGTAAAAGGTTGGGTAAGATCATAAATCATCAACCCGCCGGGTTTTAAAACCTTGCCGCCCTTTGCGCCCTCGCAATAGACGGTACCTTCTTGGTAAAGACCAATGCCGTAATGGTCCATGCCGTTCCCGGCAATCTGCTCATAGCCCCGTCCCCATTGCTGAGCACGCGTATGAACTTCCATAAGCATTAATGAGCCGAATAAATGGGATTCTATCGTTGTTCGAAAGTCGTCTTCTCGAATCTGCTTCTCTGCATCGACGCTAAAAATACTCTGAATAGCATCTTTCCAAATGCCATAGCGTTCATTTACAGGAAGGCCATCAACAGTAAAATAAGTACTGGCAGTACCAGCAAAATCCTGTTCCGGTTGCATTTCATTTACCCCAAGTTGCCTACGTGGCAAGCACTTAAATTGCGCTAATACGTGTGGATTGGGTCAGGCTACTTGCCTATCCACGTAAATAAGATAAATCAAATTTACGAATGACGCAAAGCAAACAAATGATCAAATGAATTTTGACGGTTTGAGATGGCATTTATCTGAATGATTTCAAACATTAAGAGGCATTAAAAATTACTCGGCGATGAAATATGTCGTTGTTTCTTGTTGTTTTTATGACTGAGATCAGGCACCGAAGTTGGTTCTAGACCCTATACTCTCAATCCATGCCGCCAGCTCTCATCGCGTATATAACCTGTTCATTCGGGCCAAGGGGTTTGGCTTGGAACAAGCAGCATCCGATCTCTCAAGTATAGGGAAGGTGTCGACAGTGAAATACTAACTGTGTGACCTGCCGGGCAGTTGATTCGTCACCTTCTAGCCGCCAATTCAGGTTTCCGACCCGTTCTTCTACATTTTCATGCGGCATTTGGCGCATGGGCCGAATCCGGACTGCGTTTCTTTTTCGGTTCTCAATTCGCGATAGGGGCAAAACCCCATTGGTATAGCTATTCTTCAGATTACCTACACCAAAGAGCGCGTTTGGTTAATGAAAGACTAAGTGTACTGCGGGTTAGAGCGATTTTATGGACTGATTGCAAATTGATTTGGACGGAATGGGCATTGAGAAAATTGCGTCCGTGGTACATATGGCGCACAAAAATTCTAAGAAATGGCTCTGCACGCAATAATCGGAAGGGCAGAGTTTTCGGGGCAATGCTTATTTATCTCTTTGGGGGAGAAAATGCATTCATGCGACACACACCCAGCACGCCGCTACGGGGAGACGAATTTCTCCGATCCGGGTCGCGATTGGGGCAAGGCCAGTCACATCGTTCCTGGCCGTAGAGTAAACGAACCAAACCACAAAGCTTGGCATAGTCCTGTCTCGCTTATAGTGAATTCGGCGAAGGGTTTCAGTCTGATCGATGATGCGAACGCGACACCGCGCGACACCGATCATGCAGATTCATACGAAGAAATGGCCCGCGCAATGGTCAAGACGATCGGCGACAGTGTTGAGGTCTTGAGATCCATAGCAGAAGCCATGCCAACGATCGAGCGCATTTTGTTTGATCGGGACCGTGAAATACACCATAGCGACGGCAAGGATCACAAAGTCAAAACAAGCCGTGAATCACAAGAAGCTTCAATGCCGTCTGATTCCGCTTTGTGCTGGTCGCCTGACATGATGGTCGAAATTCACAATCTTTGTGCCCAAAATCGCCGGTCGGCTCCGGCCCACTCCAATGCGATTAACCGGTATGGCAAAGACGCCGAACCAGAAAACGATATTCTGCCTCCGCTTCGGCACTTTACGGACTAGAGACGTATTTCCACACACGCATTGATAAAACGTCATTTTGATTCAAGATGATCTTTGCGTGCGTTAGTGGAAATATCCACCGGGTGTCCGCCCGGTTGCCTTTCTGAACATGGCTATGAAAGCTGATGGTGTTTCATAGCCCAGATCAAGGGCAATCTCTGTGACAGGGCGGTCATTGGCCAGTTTTTCCAAGGCATATAAAAGGCGAAGCTTCTGCCGCCAGTCGCGAAATGGCATGCCAGTATCGCGCTGAAACAGCCGGGCCAAGGTCCGGCTGGAGGCCCCGCTGACCTTTGCCCAATCATCAAGGGTTCGGTTATCTGCCGGATCGCTTTGCAGATGCTCGCAGATTTTCGAAAGCCGCAAATCCTTTGTGGCCGGTAAGTGAAGATTGTCTTGATCGGGTGCTTTGATCTGATCCAGAAGAACACGGATCAAGCGTCCTTCTTCTCCGTCTTCATCATATTCAATCGGAATTTCAGTGGCGGCGCGGATCAGTTCGCGTAAAAGCGGGCTGACTTCCAGAACAATGCAGCGATCGGGCAAATTCACTTTTACATCGCGGCCGATATACAAATGACGGGCGCGGGTGAAACCGGTACAGGTCACTGCATGTTCGGTATGGGGTGGCACCCAGACCGCGCGTTGCGGCGGGACAATCCACATGCCTGCTTCGGTAACGACTGTCATTGTTCCATCTAGTGCGTAAAGAAGCTGGTTCCAGTCATGGCTATGGCTGGCAACATGATAGCCAGCGGGCATGTCGCTGACCCGGACATAAACCGCACGGGGTAATTCTTTGGGCCGTGGGCGGTTATTGTGATGGATCGGACGGGCATCAAAAGTATTCATGATATGGGGCATAAGACAGGCAACCCTGAAACTGTCTGAATTGCGATATATGTTGGCAGATTAACGTAAGACAGACGGCCTCGACAGGTTTAATTTGGTCGTATTCCAAACCATACACAGTTGTGACAATGGAACGGCCACCAATGCGGCCCTGTCTGGGGAGACAAAATGTCCAAGGACCTGATACCAGAAGCCAGTAATCACGCCGCCCCACTCGGCGATGTGGCTGATGGCAATAATACCACGCCTGTCTATAAGGGCTGGCGCAACCCCGAAGTTCTTTTGATCCTTATGGCTGCGGCCATGCCGCTATCCTTTTCGACCTGGATGGCGCTTTTGAACAACTTTTCGGTCGAGATGGCCGATTTTACCGGACGTGAAATCGGGATATTGCAGTCCCTGCGCGAAATTCCGGGTTTTCTTGCTTTCACCGCAATTTTCGTCCTGCTGATCCTGCGCGAACAGACATTTGCTTTGTTATCGCTTTTGGTGCTGGGGATTGGCGTTGCCATTTCGGGATATTTCCCGACTGTGGTCGGGCTGTATTGCACCACGGTGCTGATGTCGATCGGGTTCCATTATTTTGAAACCATGCAACAGGCGCTTTCCCTGCAATGGGTGAAGAAAGAACGCACGGCCATCGTGATGGGCAAACAGCTTTCCGCCAAATCGATTTCATCGCTTGTGATGTTTGGCGTGGTCTGGGTGATGCTGGAAGTTTTTGCTGTCGAATATCGCTATGTCTATCTGTTTGGCGGGGCGCTGACGGTCATTGCGGCCCTGTTCATCTGGGGCGCGTTTCCAAAATTCTCCGATGCCCACCCGCAAACCAAAAAGCTGATCTTGCGCAAACGTTATTGGCTGTATTACGCACTGACATTCATGAGCGGCGCGCGCCGTCAGATTTTTACGGTTTTTGCCGGTTTCCTGATGGTCGAAAAGTTCGGCTATGATGCGGCAACGATTACGCTGCTGTATCTGTTGAACCACGCAATCAATATGTTTTTGGCACCGAAAATCGGCAAGCTGATTGCGAAATGGGGCGAGCGCCGTGCGCTCAGCTTTGAATATATCGGGTTGTTCTGTGTCTTTGTGTCTTATGCCTTTGTTGAAAACCACGTTATTGCCGGTGGTCTTTACGTGATTGACCATTTGTTCTTTGCCATGGCGATTGCGATTAAGACATATTTCCAAAAGATCGCCGATCCTGCCGATATTTCATCAACGGCCGGGGTTAGCTTCACCATCAATCACATCGCAGCGGTGTTTATCCCTGTTGCCTTTGGCCTGCTTTGGCTGATTTCGCCCAGCGCGGTGTTCCTGGCCGGGGCGGCAATGGCGGCGGTGTCGCTGATCCTGGCATTTAATGTGCCCAATGATCCGGAACCGGGGAACGAAGTGGTTCGGGGCTATAAATCCCCGGTAGCTGTACCTGCCTGATTAATCGCGCCAAATTGGCGGATTGCTTCAAGTTTAGAAACGCCTGTGCAGACGCGCAGGCGTTTCTATTTGTATTTGCCTTGTCTTTTTCGCAAAATCTTCAAAACTTGACCATCTGAACAAGAATACAGTTGTCCGACCGAGCACACGAACAAGGAAAAGACACATGGCATTTATCAACAAGACAGGTGCTGCTGTTATGGGGCTGTCGCTGGCACTGGCCAGCGGGACGGCACTTGCCGACAGCACGGTTTCGCTTCGGATCCTCGAAACGACCGATATTCACACGCATCTGGTCAATTACGATTATTATCGTGATGGCGCATCTGACACGGTTGGTTTGGCAAAGGTTGCCACACTGCTCAAAGAAGCACGCGGCGAAGCAGAAAACATTGTCTTTGTTGATAATGGCGATCTTATCCAAGGCAATCCGCTTGGCGATTATATGGCCAAGGAACGTGGACTGGAAAAAGGCGAAACCCATCCTGTCTTTAAGGCGATGAATCTTTTAGGCTATGACGCGGCCAATATCGGCAATCACGAATTCAATTATGGTCTGGAATTTCTCGACAACTCGATTGCCGGGGCCAATTTTCCCTATGTCAGTGCCAATGTCTTTGTCGATGACGGCGATGGCAATGCAGAAAATGATCAGCCGTATTTCCAGCCCTATGTGATTCTGGATCGTGAATTTGTTGATGATGCGGGCAAAACCCATAAGGCAAAGGTCGGCGTGATTGGATTTGTTCCACCGCAGATCATGCAATGGGACAAGGCCAATCTTGAAGGCAAAGTGATTTCCAAAGACATCGTTGAGATGGCCGAAAAATACGTCCCGGAAATGCGCGAAAAAGGTGCGGATGTCGTTATCGCTGTCCCGCATTCCGGGCTTTCGACCATGGAACGTGATGGGATGGAAGAAAACGCCACTTATCACCTGTCGAAGGTGGGTGGCATTGACGCGATCCTGTTTGGTCATGCCCACACCGTGTTTCCGTCTGATGCGTTTTCCGATCTCGAAGGTGTCGACATTGCCAAAGGCACGATTAACGGCGTTGCTGCGGTTATGCCGGGCTTCTGGGGCAGTCATCTTGGCGTGATTGACTTAACACTGAATGTATCGGATGCCGGTGACTGGAAAGTGGTCGATAGCCTGTCTGACGCCCGTCCGATCTATCAGCGCGAAGGCCGCACTGTCACTCCGCTGGTCGAAGCAGACCCGGATATCATTGCCGCAGTCAAAGACGAACACGAAGCAACCATTGCCTATATGCGTGAAGGTGTCGGCACGACGTCTGCACCGATCAACAGTTTCTTCGCGCTGGTGGCCGATGACCCTTCAATCCAGATTGTGACCAATGCCCAGAAATGGTATCTCGAAAGAATCCTGAACGGTTCGGAATATGACGGCATCCCGATCCTGTCCGCGGGTGCACCGTTCAAGGCAGGTGGCCGCGGTGGCCCCGATTACTTCACCGATATCCCCGAAGGCAAGATTGCGCTGAAAAACGTCGCCGATCTTTACATCTATCCCAACACGGTACGTGCGGTGTTGCTTGATGGTGATCAGGTACGTGAATGGCTTGAAATGTCCGCCGGGCAGTTCAATCAGATTGACCCGAACAGTGGCGAAGAACAGGCCCTGATCAATCCGGATTTCCCGACCTACAATTATGATGTGATTGATGGTGTGACCTATCAGATCGATATCACCAAGGCTGCCCGTTATAATAAGGAAGGCGACGTGGTAAACGGTGATAGTCACCGTATCCTCAATCTGGAATTTGATGGCAAGCCGGTAACAGCCGATCAGCAATTCATTGTCGCGACCAATAACTATCGTGCTGGCGGTGGCGGTAACTTCCCGGGTCTGGATGGATCAACCATCATTGTCGAGGCACCCGATGAAAACCGCACGGTTCTTGGAAACTACATCCTGAGCGAAAAGGAAATTGATCCAAAGGCCGACGGCAACTGGACCTTTGCCTCGATCGGGGATGCGTCGAATGTCAGCTTCGTGACCAGCCCCAAGGCATCCGGTGCGGCCAATGCGCCCGATAATATCAGCTTCGTTGGCGAAGATCAGGATGGCTTTGCCAAATACGTCTTGCAAAGCGAATAAGCAAGGTTAAGCAACCCGGATAGGAAAAAAGCCGCCCCTTATAAAAAGGGCGGCTTTTTTGATCTGTATCTACAAGGTTCAATGACCTATCGCAGAAAAATATTATTTCTTGGTTGGCGCTTGCGGGCCTTTGTGGCCGGGGCCACCCTGCTGTCCGGGAGGATTATCCTCACGCGGACTTTTGCCGTTCAGGTAAGCCTGCGTGCAATGCTCAAGACAGTAAGGTTTGGTTGGAACGATTTTCTTGCCACAGAAGTGGAAGTCATCGTGGTCCGGATCACCAAACGGCCAACGGCACATGCCAGGGCCAAGGTCATAGATCGTGATGCCCTTGGCCGGCTGTTTAGGTGCCGGTGCTTTCTTCTGTTCAGCTTCCTCAGCACGACGCTGAATCGGGGAAGGGCGTTTAGGCAGGCCAAGGCGGTGCGCCTTGCCAACGACGGCATTTTTGCCAACGCCCAGTTCTTCACCGATACGTGCCGTAGTCCAGCCCTGATTCCAGAGCGAGGTCAGCAATTCAATTTTTTCCGGCGTCCAGCTCATTTCGAGTATATTCCGTGTTCCGTTGCCCGCCGATGGCATTTCACCAAAGGCAGTTGCTTATTGTCCGATGTCAAACAGGGATACAGAGGTATCCGCTAATATCACGTAACGCAAGGGTCTTGGAGATTCGCATCCTGACCAGCCTGCGCGAACAGCGCAATTTGCATGTTGAAGCAGCAATGTAAAGAGAGGATCGCAAATTGGTCTGGTTTTTCATCTCGGTGGCGGTTTTTCTGGGCGCGCATATCATCCCGGGTCTTCTGCGCGAGAAGATTGTCAAACGGATCGGATGCCATGGGTATGTCATTGGTTTTTCTATCCTTTCCACGATCTTGTTTGGGTGGGTTATTTACGAAGTACTGGTCGCGGAGTCGTTTGTGCTGTGGGACTATCAACCATGGCAGGCAAAGTTTCTCATTATTATCATGTTGCCCACCTGTATTTTGTGGGCCTGCGCCATTCTTCAACCATGTCCCTTGTCGATTGGGCGTAAAACCGGCTTTGATCCAGCGCGGCCGGGGATTAATCGGTTTTGCCGTCACCCGCTGTTATTGGGGGTTTTCCTGTGGGGGATGGGGCATGTGATTGCCAATGGGGACCTTGTGGCTGTGTTGTTTTTTGGCGGGAGTGCGATTTTTGCCCTGATCGGGTTTTCTCGGATGGAAAAAATCCGCCTGCGCGACATTCCCCAAAGCCAACATCAGGCCATTTTATCAGGGACTCGGCGGTTTTCCCCGTCTGGACTGCTTAAAGGGGCGATTGGACTTGGGGATATTGTCGTTGGGGTGCTTGCCTATGGTGTCATTCTGATTGGACATGGGCATGTCATTGGGGTTAATCCGCTTGAGATGGCCGGTTGGTAAAACATCGCATGAGCGCGATACTTGCCAGTCCGGGTTTTGAAAGGGATACTGGTGGTGCTGGTATATCGCGAAGATATACATCGCTGACTTGCTCCACCCGACCCGGTTTGCCATGCGTTGTGGCGAACGGGCATTAAAAGCGAGGCGTTATGACATCACCCCAACTCGCGACCAATCTTGCCAAGTTTGCCGAAATGGAAGGACGTCACCCGCGTTTGCTGTTGGCAACCGCATCCTCGGAAGAGGAGCGTTATCATAAGCAGGTTGCAACCCTGTTTGCCGACGGCGGATTTGATGTTGATGTCGCTCCCCAACATTCCGATGCCCAGTCCATTGCCCGACAGGTGATTGATTGTGATGCAGACATGCTGGTTCTCGTCCGGACATCATTAACATCAACGGACCGGGTGCATGTGGCGGATCTGATTTCCG
This sequence comes from Thalassospira lucentensis, assembly GCF_050516545.1. Lineage (GTDB taxonomy): Bacteria > Pseudomonadota > Alphaproteobacteria > Rhodospirillales > Thalassospiraceae > Thalassospira > Thalassospira lucentensis_C. The sequence continues at coordinate 4,521,193 of NZ_CP191544.1, forward strand.
CACTGGATGCATTGGACGCGGAATATGTGAAGTTTGGCATTGTCGGTCATGCCGATGATCCGGCCGGCAGCAATGTTGATTTTGTCTGTGATCTTGAACATCTGCAAACAGGCGATTGCGAGGCCCTGATAGATTACATTCTGTCGGTTGAAGAAAGCCGTGTCGCACAACATATTTGAATCATTGAAAAACTCCGTGGCGATACGGGGCAATGATTTAGAAACCCTTTATGTGCATAATGGATGCACCCCAATGTGGGACGTTTAATCAAAGGACGGGTTGATGGGATTGCTCAAGGAAACGCTGATGCGCGTCTTTGTCGGCAAAAAGGGCAGGGATGCCATTCGTGCCTATAATGACGCACAATCCCTTCAGGTGCGCGATGGGATGACGGCTGAGCAAACCGCAACACAAGCCCGTCAGGCCCGTCGGATAGAAGACCGCGCCCTTGCTCATCAGGATGAAGGCATGTCGGTCGAAGAAGCCCGTGCGCTCGCCCTGGCCGAAACCCTGACAGAACAGAACGAAGCCCCGCATACGGAAATTCTAAAGGCGCTAAATGCGGCGGATGCCAAGCTTGGCAAAAAGAAAAGTGCCGTTCCGACAGCAGCAGACGAACGCCGTCAGGAATTGATTGCCGAGGCGGTGAAGGCACTGCGCAACAAACAAAGCGATCTGGATAAACTTGATCCGGACCTGCGCGCCAAACTGACCGTGATGGCCGTCGGCGCACTTATGGGCGGGCCCAATACTCCGCGTCAGTGATTGGCTTAATCATCTTGGATGCACCCAAAATTACAAAGCACTTTACCTGCGGGTTTGGTGCTTTTGTTTTGTTTGCGGGAAATGGTCGGGATTAACAGCTGGTTTGTCGATGAAGTCCGGCAACGAGTTCGCAATAACTTGGTTCGTTATCTGCGGTGAGATGTCCATGGCGGATCAAGAAATCAATAACGACAAGCGCACAGTTGAACTTGAATGCAAAGCCGGACTGAACGATTTGTGCAACCTCTTCCAGGGGCAAAAGCTCAAACCGGTCGACTTCACCATCCGCGCAATGGGGGATGAAGTCTTCTGGCAATTCCAGATCGAAATTAATCATTACATCGGGTTTCAGGCCCTCATCCGTCTCATAAAGATATGACACGGCGCCAATCGGCAAAACGTTCTGCGATAATTGTTCGGGAATACCGGCTTCTTCGGTGCATTCTTTGATCATGTTCTGGCGAAAACCAAGGCCGGTCGGTTGACCGCCCGCGACCATATTATCAAGCATGCCGGGATAGGTAGGCTTGTCCTTGGCGCGATGGGCAATCCACATATGAATGCCATCGGACTTGCGAACAAACCCGTTCATATGCACCCCCCATGACCGGCAGCCGAAATAGGGCATGGCAAACCGGTCAAGCTGGCATAACGGCGCATCGGCAAGGCAATTGCGAATGTCAAACTTCTCACCGTGCAGACGCTTGATCAGGCCTTGGTCGCGTAATGATGCGACCGCAGTGGCAAGGGCCGCGTTGCGGTGTTCCAGGGTCGTGATATGCGCAGCAAAGCCATATTCACTGTTCTCGTCACGGACAAAGTCCGGCCCCTGCGCAATCAGGGCTGTTGCGAACTCCGATCGCATGGCACCAACTGCGTGGTCTCCGATCCGAAAACGGGCATAGCGAGACAGATTGGCGTTGTTGCAGGCATTGATATGGTCAAGATAGGCCAATTCGTCACTCCTGTCGGGGCGTGCGCCGCTTTGGGTTAAAACGGCACCACGACCCAATCAGACTACGCGCTAAGTGCTGAATTTGAATAGCCTTTTTCAGATGTCAGGACCGTATTCACATGAACAACCTGACGCAGGCAACGCGCAATATGTTCGGCGACTTTGGTTTCAAGTTGTTGCACTTGAATGTCGATTTGCAATTCTGCAAAGCCACGATTGCCTTCCGCAACCGTTGAATGCCAGCTTGCCGGAACAAGATTACGTTTGGCAAACAGCTCAAGAACGCGGGGCATAACGTCCGGTTCTGCAGCGGCATGTACAGAAAAACAATATACGGATTTGGTTGATTGTGCGTCAGCTTGGGACGCAGCAAAAGCATGATTGGTCATGACTGTGCTCACGGATTTTCAGGGCATCAAATAGGCGAACTGGTACGTCCCGGTGTCCTTAGACAACCGGGCTTATAATTCGCGTAATGATGGCAACGAAAATACGGTGATGTGTCATGGAGCTATTTTAAAAGAAGTCGTTTCAGAACCGTCTGGTTCGAAATTTCGGACAAGAGAAGAAAGCGGAAACTGGATCAAAGGACCAGTAGCGATGCGATCAGGGCCAAAATAGTACCGGCAAACAGGATTTCCATCGAACGGGCAATCTGCTGCTCACGGGCAACGGCGATAGCAACGGCTTTACGCTTATTCATCATATTCTCTCCGTCTTATGACAGGTAGCTCTCAAGTGCCCGACAAGGCACGTCCCAAATATAGGCAGGCAAAAGGGTGGGATACAAGGCTTCTGATTCAAAAAACGTCAAAAAACTTTCAACTACGTGGAAAAAGTATCTTTTTTAATGCCGAATTTGTCACAAATGCCGATCTGCCTGTTTGTGGGGATGGCGCAGGCGATAAATTCGCATGGCTTAGAGCTTAAACCTTTTCAAACCCGGAGCCCCGATTCGCCGTTTTGGGCGGGGTTTGCATTGTTTGTGGTTCGGGTTCTGGTGGGTGAACCACATGCTGATATTCGCTGATTGGTAACGGATATCCGTACTTGTACCCTTGAACCGAGTTACAGGCATGGTCGGTCAGGAAATTGGCCTGCTCATCTGTTTCGACCCCTTCTGCAATGATATCAAGGGACAGGTCGCGACTAAGATTAATCACCGCACGGATAATGGCGCAGGCCTGTTCATTGGCAACCACTTTATTGACAAAGGACTGGTCAATTTTGATCCGGTCGACCGGGAAGTTTTGCAAGGTCGCCAGCGATGAATAACCGGTGCCGAAATCATCCATTGCAATGCGCACACCCAATTTCTTGATGTCAGAAAGTATCTTCATCGATCGCGCAGGGTTATGGATAAGCGCTGTTTCGGTGACTTCCAGTTCAAGGCGTTTTGGATCAAGGCCGGTTTCAATAAGGATGCTTGCAACCACGTCGGGCAGTTCGTGTTTTTGCAACTGGACCGCCGAAAGATTGACCCCGATGCCAAGTGGCTTTTCCCAACTGGCCGCTTCATAGCAGGCCGTGCGCAGGACCCATTCCCCGATGGGAACAATCAGATCGGTTTCCTCGGCAATCGGGATAAACCGGTTTGGCGGGATCGAACCCATCTCTGGATCTGTCCAACGCAGCAGGGCTTCGAACGCATAAATTTCCTGGTTATCGGCATGGCATTGCGGCTGATAATAAAGTTCGAGTTGGCCGTTATCCATTGCCTTGCGCAGGTTCGAGGATAATTGACGTTTGAACCGGTATTCCTCATCCATTTCGGATGAATAGAACACCATGTCATTGCCGCCCGATTGCTTGACCCGATACATTGCAAGGTCGGCATGGAACAGAACGCTTTCAGCATCCTCGCCATCCGTCGGGTAATGGGCAACACCAATACTTGCGGATAATTTGGCGCGATTTTCTTCATTGATGAAAATCGGAATGGCCACACTATCAAGGATTTTTTGGGCAATTTCCTGTGCGTGGACATTGGCCTGTTTCAGGTTGGTCCGGTTTTGATGATGCAGAAGAACAACAAACTCATCGCCACCAACACGCGCAATGGTGACATCGTCACTTAAAAGTTTGCCCAGTCGTTTGCCCAATTCACGCAAGGCATGGTCGCCTGCGATATGGCCAAAGCTATCATTCAGTTCCTTGAAATGATCAAAATCGAGGCACATGACCGTAACCGGAATGCCGGTTTCATCGGATTCTGCCAATGCTTCGCCAAGGCGGTCATTGAATGTCGTGCGGTTCAACAACTGGGTCAGAGAATCATGTTCGGCCAGAAACCGAATGTGCTTTTCCGCCGCATAGCGTTCGCGCAAGTCGCGCAGGCCGTAAATCACCGTGTCATCTGAAATCTCGTCAGCGGGAATTTCGCGACGAATGACTTCTACAGGAAGGCCGTCTTCCTCATCATCCAGACACAGCAGGGTTTCAACATAGTGGATATCGCCGTTTCGAAAGGCTTGCGGCGTATCGGGAAGCCAGGTTGCCAAAAAGTCCTGATCCATCACTTCGTGTTGCTTGGCCCCTGAAAGTTTCAGGAAGCTATCATTGGTATCAATAATCTTGCCGTGTTGAGTCAGGACAAGGGCCTCAATCGCAGAATCGCCAAGAATACGCATGCGGTTGCTGACATGGTCGCGTAACTGGCGATCCACCATGGCGGTGACAAAGCCAATGGCAATCATCAGGATCGCAACAACAGAAACACCAACGGCAAGATAGGTTTGAGAAATAAGTTGGGGCGGAACAGGGACGGTCGGATCGGGTGTAATGATCAGTGCGCCCATCGCACTGAAATGCATTGTTGCAACGGCAACTGTCAGATTGGCCTTGCCCCAAAGTTTTTGGCGCATGGTGCGCGCCGAACCAGCCAGCCAAAGCGAAACCATCCCGAAAACGGCACCTAGCAAGATTGCCGCGATGACAATATCCATATGCCAGCTGATGACGCCTGGAACGCTCATTGCCGACATGCCGGTGAAATGCATCGCCGAAATGCCAAGCCCAACCACAAGCCCGCCGACAAGGCGCGACAGCAACAAATGCGGACCGGCGATCGAGGCGATGGCAAAACCAACGGTGGTTGCCACAATGGCAATCAGAAGGGAAATGGCGGTCAGAACAGGCTCATAGCCAACCGGCACAACAGGGTCATAAGATAGCATCGCAATGAAATGCGTCGCCCAAATCGCGCCACCTGTCACAACACCGGTTAGAAACAACCACGAGAATTTTTGCTGCAGGCGCCCCATACAGGCCCGTGCGTACAGATTAAAGGCCGTGTGAATACCGCCTAAGCAGATCATTACAGCAACTAAAACCAGTACGATATCGTGCTGATTGGTCAAACAATCATATATTCTGTACATTTTCGCGTCGATATTTCGTGCTGTTTTCAACAAAATCAATGTATAGCGCGGGTTTCTGACGTGATTTTAGTTCGTATGGAATATAGAAGGCAAACTTATTTGAGCTGACGTGCAAAAGCACATCCGACCGACACAATCATCAGTAGATAGGCTTGCCTGTCTATGCTGTTTTTCGGAACGAACTTCAAAGCCCGAACTGGTCAAAAATAATATGGGTATGAAAAGCTCGATTGTCATCCGTCACCGGATTGTCAGATCGCTTTTGCCAATTTGACGGGGGGCTTTCCCGGCACGGGTAAAGGTAACTTCACCGTGATACATGCCTGCGGGCCAAACATCACCCGGGCGATCCATATTGATAAAGAACCATTTTGCCCGTGGTCCCTGATCGTTGGGCAGATCAATGACAAAGTCACGATGCCCGCCTTTGCCGGTCGGGGTTTGCAGGCTCATGCGGATGACATCACCATCATTTGCGCCAATCAGATAGGCCCAGAAATAAAGTCCCGGTGCCGTATTTGGCAATTCGGGCACTTTGCCATATCCGCGCTTAAGATCAGATGCATTCGGACGCGCCATCGAAAAGCCGTGCCCGTAAAGCGTGATGTCATTATAGGTCAGTTGTGCCCGCGCATTTGATGACCACAAAACCGCATTATCCACACTGCAATCGCCTTGGTTGCTTGCCCCCATGGTCGAACCGCTGAAGGGATCAACAAGTTGATCATCCTTGCGCAGATTGAAATGCAGATGAGGGAAGGTTGCCTGACCGGACATGCCAATCTCGGCAATCAATTGACCACGGCTGACACGGTCACCTTTTTTAAGTGCGATTGATCCGCGACGCAGATGGCAATACTGGCTCTGCCAGCCGTCATCATGGTCAATCAGAATACCGTTGCCACATTCCATACCTTCAAGGTTGCCCTTGTCCAGGCGGCCAGAATCAATATCTTCAACGCCTTCGCGCAGGGCCGTGACCGTGCCACCGGCAATCGCACGCACCGATATGCCTTCAAGCATCGTGGCTTCATCGGGAACGGAAAAATCAGTGCCGCGATGCCCGTCATAGGTGGTCGTGCCACAGGCGAAATCACGAATTTCAGGACCGGCATCATGATCGACATAATGGACAATGTCGCAAACACCGTTCAGGCAATCGACCGGAAGATCAAACGGGGGGCCATCGGCCTGCGCCATGCCGCCAAAGGACAGGGTTGCGAACACGCTAAGGGCAAATGTCCGTAAACGTCCTGATGGATTTGGCATGCGGCCTCCTTGGTCGAAATCAAATGACAGGAAAGGTGTGTTTCACCCTGAATTCATAACTATCTAACATAATGGTGATGTATCTGCGACGAGCAAGATATTGTTTGAACGTATGATTATCCGCTATCAGTTCAATCGGGCAGGGTGATCAAACACCAAAAGTATCGCGCGTTTTTGATATTCCGATCAGCACAGGACCGTTTCAATGGATCAAAGTGGTTTACTTCGACTAAGCATCTTTGCCGCCATTTTGGCGGTTATGGCGCTTTGGGAAGCCATCGCCCCTTACCGGCCCAAGGAAGTTGTCCGCCGTCCCATGCGTTGGTTGACCAATTTCGGGATTCTGTTGATCAGTGCGGCCGTGGCGCGTTTTACCGTCGGGGCGGCGATGATCGCAACCGCCATCTGGGCAAAGCAAAACGGGTTTGGGGCGATTAATCTGGTTGGACTGCCCGCCATTCTTGGCGGACTGATCACGATCATTGTTCTGGATTGCGTGATTTATTGGCAGCATCGCCTGACCCATATGGTGCCGCTGCTTTGGCGCTTTCACCGGGTGCACCATTGCGATACCGAATTTGATGTGTCGACCGCGGTTCGGTTTCACCCGTTCGAAATCGTTGCATCCGCGCTTTATAAGTCATTCTTCGTTTTGCTGATTGGCGCTGATCCGTGGGCGGTGGTGATTTATGAAAGCATGCTGAGTGGTTTTGCCCTGTTTAACCATGGCAATGTGCATCTGCCCAAGGCGCTTGACCGTACTTTGCGGTTCCTGATCGTCACCCCGGATATGCACCGGGTCCATCATTCAAGTGTGATGGGCGAAACAAATAGCAATTATGGAAATATCCTCTCGGTTTGGGATCGCCTGTTCGTCAGCTATGTCGACCATACACAGAACAATGACCACGATATGCAAATCGGGCTGGAAGAATTCCGCGATAAAAACAGCCAAAGCCTGCTGGGCATTTTATGGCTGCCATTTCGTCAACCGTAATCAGAAGCCGTAATCAAGGCGACACCACCCCGCGCACGGCAAGGGCAGATGCCACCAAAGACCGGCGACCATCGGGCTTTCCACCCAGATAGGCACGTCTGGTCGCCTGTTGAATTTCATGGGCAAGATCGGCCGGTTGATTGGCGTAAAACACCCTGATCAAACTATGTGCCCCCATCAATGCTTGCCAGTAATCATCGAAATCAATGAAGTCCATCCGAACGGCGATGGTTGTGGTATCAACCTCTTCCAGTCCGGCTTCCGACCATAAATCAAACAATGCATCTTCGTTTTGATAGGGCACGTCGAAAACCTGACTACGCAGGTCTTCGCCATCCGGCCCGGCGACAATGGCCGCAACATCCAGAAACAGCCGGATAAAGGTCAACCCGCCAACGCGATCCCAGACCGTTGCGGCAATCGTACCATTGGCACGGGTTACACGGACCATTTCCCCCACCGCACCAGCGGGCCCTTCCAGATCATTAAGCAACAATTGGGAAAAGGCCGTATCAAAGCTGTCATCGGCAAAGGGCAATGCCGTCGCATCACCGGTTTCAAATCGCACATTGGGGGCGGAACTGCGCAGCGCATCTGTCAGGTAATCGGGTATCAAATCAATGCCGACAATATCTGCCTTGGGATAGCGGGTGGCCGCGGCAAGTGTCAGGCTGCCTGTGCCGCAACCAACATCAACCAAAGAACCGCAAGACGGGGCAGCAACATAATCAAGGAAGCTGCGTGACAAACGGCGGCTCCATCGGCCCATCGCAATTTCATACGTGTCAGCGATTGTCGCATTCATCTGGAACGGTTTCCTTGATCCTATGGCCGTCAAACCGGCCTTTTTCATATTTTTCAGGTCTTTTGACCTGTTCGCAAGTCATTGATATGTCGCTGATTTCATCAATTGCAAGCCTGTGAATTGGACCTGTTCGACGAAATAGGGATTGCTCAATTTGAAATTTGCGCAATAAAATTACAATTGCTGCGATGCAAAATTAACCATAAGCGCGAAAAAGCGTTGGTCGACCCTGACCATGACAGGCAAGGAAATTCTAGGAAATGAGTGAGATGAATGGACTGGAAGGACTGTATTTCGAAGATCTTGAAATCGGTCTATCGGCAAGCTACGGCAAGACAGTAACCGAAACAGACATTGTGATGTTTGCCGGGCTGTCTGGGGACAACAACCCGGTACACCTTAATCAGGACTATGCCGAAACCACCATGTTCGAAGGCCGGATTGCCCATGGCATGCTGTCAGCCGGTTTCATTTCCACCGTTTTGGGCACTCGTTTGCCCGGTCCGGGGACGATCTATCTTTCGCAGAACCTGCAATTCAAGGCACCTGTGCGTATTGGCGATACCGTAACGGCCAAGGTGGTTGTTCGCGAACTGACCCCGGCCAAAAAACGCGCCATTCTTGAAACCAATTGCTATGTCGGGGATCGCTGCGTGATTTCGGGCGAAGCAATTGTGATGGTGCCATCGCGCGGTTGATCGACTGTCGGTTAAGCATATCGGTGGGGCAGCCATGCACAGCGTTTGGTGCTTTTTTAATGGAAAAGTCTTTACGCTGCGGGGGCACGCGCTTTATAGCTGCCTGCTGGATTTGCCGATATGCGATCGGCTGACATGGACCCAAGCTGCAAAGAGAGACCGGCGCGAATGCGCGTTTTCCGTTCTTTTGAAAACCTGACCGATGATGCGCGTGGCGCCGTTGTGGCGATCGGCAATTTTGACGGTTTGCATCTGGGGCATCAAACGCTTCTGGATCAAGCACGTAAAATTGCCCGCGATCTCGGGGTGCCGCTTGCGATCCTGACGTTTGAGCCGCATCCACGCATGCTGTTTCGTGCCGACGATCCGCCTTTTCGCCTGACCTCTGCCCAAGACCGTGAAACGGCAGCACTCAGCATTGATATCGATCTTTTCTATCAGGCCGATTTCAATCGCGATTTTGCCGCCATGACCGCCGAAGAATTTATCGAGCGTGTTTTGGTCAAAGGCCTTGGTGCCAAGCATGTTGTTGTTGGCTGGGATTTCTGTTTTGGCAAAGGCCGGGCCGGGAATGTCGATCTGCTGCGCGCCATTGGTGAAAAATCCGGTTTTGGCGTAACGGCGGTCGAGGCCGTTACCCATGATAACGGGATCATTTATTCATCAACCGCCATCCGTCAGGCCCTGCGTGATGGTCGCCCGCAGGATGCCGCCCATCTTCTGGGGCGCCCGTGGGAAATCGCCGGAACGGTTGCCCATGGGGATGCCCGTGGACGGACAATCGGGTTTCCAACCGCCAATGTCGCCTTGGGGGATCATCTGCGTCCGAAATTTGGCGTTTATGCCATCGAGCTTGGCCTGGTTTCCGAAGCGGATGGTGAAACTGTTGAATGCTGGGTGCGCGGAGTCGCCAATATTGGTGTCCGGCCAAGCTTCGGCGGCGATGATGAAGCCGGACTTGAAGCCCATCTGTTTGACTTTGATCAGGACATCTATGATCGCCGGGTTCGCGTGCGTTTGCACGGCTTTATCCGCGGCGAACAGAAGTTCGACGGGCTTGATGCATTAAAGGCGCAGATCGCCTCCGATGTCATTGCTGCCAAAGAGATTCTCGGCAAGATTTGAATTTATCGACGAACCCGCTATGATCCGCGCGCCTTTTTGGGGTTCCGCCAAGATCAGGTGGTATCACCGGGGCTCGCCCTTAATTAATTTGTTCAAGACCACAGGACCGTCACGATGAGTGTCGAATACAAGAAAACCGTTATCCTGCCCCAAACCGATTTCCCGATGCGGGCGGGTTTGCCAAAGATGGAGCCAACACTGCTTGAGCAGTGGAAAACCGAGGATCTCTACGGCAAAATTCGCGGTATTTCGGCAGACCGTGAAATGTTTGTTCTTCATGATGGCCCGCCCTATGCCAACGGCCATCTGCATATTGGTCATGCGCTGAACAAAATCCTTAAAGATGTCATCACCCGTTCCCAGCAGATGCTGGGTAAGAACGCTGTTTACGTTCCGGGTTGGGATTGCCACGGCCTTCCGATTGAATGGAAGATCGAAGAGCAATACCGTGCCAAAGGCAAAAACAAGGATGATGTTCCCATCGCCGAATTCCGTAAGGAATGCCGCGAGTTCGCCCAGAAATGGCTTGATATCCAACGCGAAGAATTCAAACGCCTTGGCGTGATGGGCGACTGGGACAATCCCTATGTCACCATGGATTTCAAGGCCGAAGCCTCTATTGCCCGTGAACTTGGCAAGTTCCTTATGAACGGTTCGCTCTATATGGGCTCCAAACCGGTCATGTGGTCCGTGGTTGAAAAGACCGCCCTTGCAGAAGCCGAAGTCGAATATCACGACCATACGTCCAAAACGATCTTTGTGCGTTTCCCGGTGACTGAAACCAAGGTTGGTGTCCTGAAAGACGCAACCATCGTCATCTGGACCACGACCTCTTGGACCATTCCGGGCAACCGTGCAATTTCCTATGGCGACGATATCGAATATGCGGTGATCGAAGTTACCGAAACCGCCGAAGAAGCATGGGCCACCGTCGGCGAGAAGATGGCGGTCTGTACCGACCTTCTTGAAGATATGTGCAGAAACGGTCGTGTTACCGGACATAAGGTTCTTGGCACCTTTAAGGGTTCTGACCTTGAAGGCACGCTTTCAGCCCATCCGCTGCGGGGTCAGGGTTATGATTTTGACGTGCCGCTTCTGGCCGCTGACTATGTCACGACTGAAACCGGTACCGGCTTTGTCCATACCGCGCCGACCCATGGCCCGGACGATTACCAGACCGGTTTGAAATATGGTCTGGAAATTCCCGAAATGGTCGATGGCGATGGCGCCTATTACCCGACCGTGCCGCTGTTTGCCGGCAAACGTATCTATGATGAAAACGGCAAAGAAGCCGATGCCAACGAAGCAGTCATCGCCAAACTGATCGAAGTAGGCGCCTTGCTGTCGCGTGGCCGCCTGAAGCACTCCTATCCGTGCTCCTGGCGCTCAAAGGCACCGGTTATTTATCGCACCACCCCGCAGTGGTTCATTTCCATGCAGGATAATGACCTGCGTGAAAAGGCGCTTAAGGCGATTGATGAAACCCGTTTCGTCCCGGAAGCAGGTCGCAACCGTCTGCATTCCATGATCGCCAACCGTCCGGATTGGTGCGTATCGCGCCAGCGTGCTTGGGGTGTGCCGATCACGGTGTTCATCAATAAAAACACCCGTCAGCCGCTCCGCGATCAGGAAGTTCTGGATCGCGTCTACGAAGCCTTCTGCGAAGAAGGTGCAGACGCATGGTTCATCCGCGATGCGCAGTATTTCCTTGGTGACAAATATGACGCCAATGATTTCGAACAGGTCACCGACGTTCTTGACGTCTGGTTTGATTCCGGATCCACCCATGCCTTCGTTCTTGAAGAACGTCAGGACCTGAAATGGCCGGCTGATCTCTATCTTGAAGGATCCGATCAGCATCGTGGCTGGTTCCACAGCTCCCTTCTTGAATCTTGTGGTACACGCGGTCGTGCGCCGTATGAAGCCGTTCTGACCCATGGCTTTGTCCTTGATGGCAACGGGCGTAAAATGTCCAAGTCGCTTGGCAATGTGATTGCGCCAAATGACATCGTCGACAAACTGGGTGCCGATATCCTGCGTTTGTGGGTGGTCAGCTCGGACTATCATGATGATCTGCGCATCAGTCATGAAATCATTCAGCGCCATTCCGATATCTATCGCCGTTTGCGCAACACGCTGCGTTTCCTGCTCGGCAACCTTGCCGATTTCAGTGACGAAGAAAAACTTGCCGATGACGCGCTTCCTGAACTGGAACGCTGGGTCCTGCATCGTCTGAGCAATCTTGACGATGTTGTGCGCAAGACAACGGCTGATTTCGACTTCCACAGCATGTTTATCGAACTGCATAACTTCTGTGCGCTTGATATGTCGGCCTTCTATCTTGATATCCGCAAGGACGCGCTCTATTGCGACGCGCCAAGCAGCTTGCGCCGCCGTGCCGCACGTACTGTGATGGACCGGGTCTTTGATAGCCTTGTGCGCTGGTTGGCACCGGTTCTGTGCTTTACCGCCGATGAAGCTTGGCGTGCCCGTTATGGTGCAGACAGCTCGGTTCATTCGGAAACCTTCAATACGGTTTCCGATGGCTGGAAAGATGATGTTCTTGCAGCGAAATGGGCGAAAATCCGCAAGCTGCGTCGTGTTGTAACGGGCGCACTTGAACTTGAACGTGCGGAAAAACGCATTGGCGCAAGTTTGGATGCCGCACCAAAGGTTTACGCAGCAGCAGAATATGTCGAAGCGTTGAACGGCCTTAATCTTGCCGAAATCGCCATTACATCTGACATCGAACTGATCACGGGTGATGCACCAGAAGGTGCCTATACCCTTGACGATGTAGCAGGTGTTGGCGTTGTGCCGGGATTGGCAGATGGTGAGAAATGCGAACGGTGCTGGCAGACATTGCCGGAAGTCGGCAGCCACGCAGAACACAAGACCATCTGTAACCGTTGCGCAGATGCTGTGGATGAAATGGGAATTACCGCAACCGAATAAACCGGATGTGGTTTCGGGATCGGCCTGCCTTCGGGCGGGCCTGATACCGGCAAGTCAGAAAGAGTATTGATGAAACATCGTGCCTTTGTCTTTGGTCTGGCCATCATTGCGATTGTTTTTGGGGTCGACCAGTGGACCAAAGCGCTTGCCATTGATGGCCTGTCCAATCCATTTCGTGTGATTGAAGTCACGTCGTTCATGAATTTTGTGCTGGCGTGGAATCCGGGTGTTTCATTCGGATTGTTCCAGGGCCAGGCCCCTTGGGTCATGATTGCGATTACGGCCGTGATCACGATTGGCTTCGGGATCTGGATGTGGCGCACCCGTGATGGTTTGCTTCGGGTCGCACTGGCGTTGATTGTTGGCGGGGCGATTGGTAATCTTGTTGACCGGTTGCGCCACGGGGCTGTGACCGACTTCATTGATCTGCATATTGCCGGATATCACTGGCCGGTATTCAATATTGCCGATAGTGCGATTACGGTTGGGGCGGCGCTGCTCTTGATCGATTCTCTTTTTGGCGGTAAAAAATCTACCAGATGAATTTGGGCCGGGGTACTCTCTCCCGGTTCTGGAGTGGTAAAGAGGCATAAAATGGCCCGGAAACAAACGACCAATCTTTTGAAAATTGTGGTGCTTGGCGGACTTGCGCTGGGCGTTTCCGGTTGTGAATCAACGCGTGAAACCTTTGGCCTGAACAAACAGGCCCCGGATGAATTCCAGGTCGTGTCACGCGCACCGCTCAGCTTGCCGCCTGATTTCACCATGCGCGTTCCAGAACCCGGTGCGCCGCGTCCGCAGACCGGATCGACCACCGATCAGGCCCGTCGTATCCTGGTTGGCGATGACCCGAATGCGGTCAAACGCGATATTACCGAAGGATCGCGCAGCAAAGGTCAGGTTGCCTTGCTGTCGCAATCTGGTGCGCAATATGCCGATCCGGAAATTCGCAATACCGTTGATCGCGAAACATCTATCTTCATCAATGAAAGCAAAAGCGTCGTTGATGATTTGCTGTTCTGGCAGGAAAAGCAGGACGTGAATTCGGTTGTTGATCCAACGGCTGAAGCAAAGCGTATCCGTGATCAGCAGGCCCTTGGTGACAGTGTTTCGGGCGGTGGGGAAACCCCCGTGATCGAACGCAAACAGAAAGGTTGGCTGGAAGATATCTTCTAGGCGGACCGTCTGGCGTTATGGAACGCACACCAGTTTAAAGACATCAGACAAGGGCGCGGAATTTCCGCGCCCTTGTTCTGTCATATTCGGTTCTTAAGAAATTCCTGTGCGATGTCAAAAGACGCCGGTGTGGCAAAGGCATCAAAGCAACCAACCATGCCTGATCTGGAATGGGATGACGTAATGAGAATTCCTGGACTTTCCGTTTTGTCGATGCGCGACCGTGCCGTTGCCGCCTTGGTGGCGACCGTCATGCTGTCATTGATCCCCAATCTGTCCCATGCGGCTGTTTTTAGTCCGCAGACAGCAACCCTTGATAACGGCATGCAGGTCGTGCTGGTGGAAAACCACCGTGCACCCGTCGTGTCACATATGGTCTGGTACAAGGTGGGCTCGGCCGATGAAACACAGGGTGTTTCGGGCATTGCCCATTTTCTTGAACATCTGATGTTCAAGGGGACGAACGATATTGCCCCGGGGGACTTTTCCAAGATCGTTGCGCGCAATGGCGGCAATGATAACGCCTTCACCACATGGGACTATACCGGCTACTTCCAGAATATCGCAGCGGATCGGCTTGATCTTGTCATGAAGATGGAAGCCGACCGGATGACCAACCTTGAACTGTCAGACGATGTTGTTCTGCCCGAACGCGACGTGATCATTGAAGAACGTCGCTCCCGGATTGACAATAATCCGGGCGCACTTTTGGGCGAACAGATGCGGGCATCGCTTTATATGGCCCATCCTTATGGTCGTTCGATCATTGGCTGGCTGAACGAAATGGAACAGCTTTCGACCGAAGACGCGCTGGATTTCTATCGCAAATGGTATGCGCCCAATAACGCAATTCTGGTTGTTGCCGGTGATATCACGATGGATGAACTGATGCCCTTGGCCGAAAAATATTACGGCGTCATTCCGCGCGGTGATGTTCTAACCCGCAACCGGGTCAAAGAACCGGTCCAGCATGCCCCGCGTAAGGTCACCATGCATGATCCGCGTGTCGGACAGGCGTCCCTGTCGCGTTATTACCTTGCCCCGTCCTATCACAGCGAAAATGCTGCTGATGCCGCCCCGCTAGAAGTGCTGAGCGAGATCATTGGATCAGGCACCACCAGCCGGTTGTTTAAATCATTGGTCGTTGATCAATCAATCGCATCAAGTGTCGGGACGTTCTACGATCCCGTTGCAGTCGATCTGGCAAGCTTTGGCGTCTATGCCGTGCCGCGCGATGATGTCGAACTGGCCGATCTTGAAAAGGCGGTTGATGCCCAGATAGACGATATCGTTACCAATGGCGTGACCGAAGATGAACTGGCCCGTGCCAAGCAAAAGCTGCTTGATAGTGCGGTCTTTGCCCGTGATTCCCTATCGGCTGGCGCACGCGTTTTGGGCAAGGCCCTTGCTGTTGGCTTAACGGTCGAACAGGTCGAAAGCTGGCCCGACCGGGTAACTGCTGTCACGGTTGATCAGGTCAACGAAGCCGCCAAGCGCGTCTTTAATGACAAACAATCGGTCACCGGTTGGCTGATGCCGCCCAAAGACGGGCCTGTATCGGGAAGTGGTCCGGCTTTGCCAATTGATACCGGCGCAGGAGTACATTGATATGAACCATCTTGTAAAACATATCGCCGGGATTGCCGTTGCTTCTTTTGCGACCTTGGGTTTGATCAATTCCGCCCAGGCCGTCGAAGTTCAGGAAGTCATCTCGGATGGTGGTATTCGGGCATGGTTGATCGAAGATCATATGAACCCGCTTATGACCATGGATATTGCCTTTACCGGTGCTGGTGCGGCAACCGATCCGGATGGCAAGCTTGGCCTTGCCAATATGGTCTCGGGCCTGATTGACGAAGGTGCTGGCGAAATGGACAGTCAGACCTTCCGCGGTGAAATGGAAAACAGATCCATCAGCCTGTCCTTTGATGCCGGGCGCGATGACTTTTCCGGATCGCTGACGACCCTTACCCGTGAACGCGATACCGCAATTGATCTTTTGCGTTTGGCACTGTCAGAACCGCGCTTTGATGATGAGGCAATTGAACGCATCAGATCACAAATCGTCTCGGGCCTTAAACGGGCGGAAAATGATCCGGGCGATATTGCCAGCCGGACCTTCTTTAAATCGATCTTTGGTGATCATCCTTATGCCCGTCCGGTTTCCGGAACCTTTGAAACGGTTGCGGGCTTAAACGCCAATGATTTTCGAAGCTTCACCCGCAACGCCTTTGCCAAAGACAATCTGATTGTCGGTGTCGCAGGCGATATTTCGGCCCAAGAACTAGGTCCCCTGTTGGATGAAGCTTTTGGAAGCCTGCCAGAAAACAGCAAGCTTCCATCGATTGCCGACATCACACCGAAATTTGGTGCCATTGATGTCGTGCAACAAGATATTCCGCAAAGTCAGGCGATCTGGGGCCAGAAAGGCATCAAACGCACCGACCCTGATTTTTATGCCGCCTATGTGATGAATTACATCTTGGGCGGCGGCGGATTTTCATCGCGCCTGACCGAAGAAGTCCGTGAAAAGCGTGGTCTTGCTTATGGTGTCTATAGCTACCTTGCCGATCTGGATCATGCTGAAATGATGATGGGCGGGGTGGCTACCCGTAATGATGCGATTGGTCAAAGCCTGTCACTGATCAGCACGGAATGGACCAAGATGAAGGAGACAGGCGTATCAAAAGACGAACTTGATAACGCCAAATCCTATCTGACCGGGGCGTTTCCGTTGCGCTTCACCAGCCTTGGCAATCTGTCTGGCATGTTGGTCGGGATGCAAAAAGAAGACCTTGGCATGGACTTCCTTGATCGTCGCAACAGTCTGGTTGACGCGGTCACGCTTGAGGATGTTAACCGGGTGGCGTCTGATCTGATGGATCCGGCCAATGTTACGGTGACAGTGGTGGGTAAGCCCGAAGGTGATCTGGCTTTTTAAGCGGGCTTTTGATCCAATCGGATTTAAATCTTCCAAAGCGCGGTGAAAGACATTTCGCCGCGCTTTGTGCTTTGATAGGTTCATCTCAACCAAAATCAAAACTCCAGACATCACGAGCACCCCGCTAAATGACTTTGCGCGTCCTGCCCCAGAACCTGATCAATCAGATTGCCGCCGGTGAGGTGGTTGAACGGCCTGCGGCTGCGCTTAAGGAACTGGTGGAAAACGCCCTTGATGCCGGGGCAACCAAGGTCGATGTCAATCTGCGTGATGGTGGGCGGACACTGCTATCGATCACGGATGACGGCAAGGGCATGACACCCGAGGAGTTGTCTTTGGCGGTTGAACGTCATGCGACCTCCAAACTGCCTGATGGTGATCTGTTTAATATTGGCTTCATGGGCTTTCGCGGCGAAGCATTGCCATCCATCGGGTCGGTTTCGCGCATGCGCCTGACCAGTCGGGTACGCGGTGCGGAAAATGCCTGGACCCTTCTGATCGAAGGCGGGACCAAGGGGGAGCCTGAACCGGCAGCACACCCCCATGGCACACGGGTTGAAGTGCGCGATCTTTTCTATGCCACACCGGCCCGGTTGAAGTTTTTGAAAACCGCCCGGACCGAGCAGATGTATGCCCGCGAAATCATGGACCGCCTGGCGATGGCGCGGCCTGATGTCGGCTTTACCCTGACCGGGGATAACAACAAATCAATCCTGAACTATCCGGCCTGCGAAGGCGATTTCTTTGATGCGCGGCTGAAACGTCTTGGCGCTGTTATGGGCCGCGAATTTCAGGAAAACGCCCTGCAGATCGAAGCCGAACGCGAAGGCATTCGCCTGACCGGTTATGCCGGGGTGCCAACATTGAACCGTGGCAACGCGCAAATGCAGTTCCTGTTCGTTAATGGCCGCCCGGTTAAGGATCGATTGTTGCAAGGTGCCGTGCGCGGGGCCTATCAGGATTTCCTGGCCCGGGACCGTCATCCATTATTGGCGCTGTTTTTCGAACTTTCCCCGCGTGATGTTGATGTAAACGTTCATCCCGGCAAAACCGAAGTCCGCTTCCGCGATCCGGGCATGGTTCGCGGGCTGATTGTCGGCGCGCTAAAGCATGCCTTGGCTGGTGCCGGTCACCGGGCATCGACCACGGTTGCCGATATGGCACTGGGGGCTGTGCGCCGCGAAGGCGATGGACCGTCTTTGCCCTATTGGGGGGGATCACGGTCGGGCAGCGGAAGTGGTTTTAACATCGGCCAGTATCAGGCAAATACGCCAAGCCACGCGGCAATCGAACGCAATTACGCCGCACAGGCCCCCGGTGGGGCGCAGGCGGGATATGGCGGGTTGTTTGATCGCGGGCGTGAGTTTGGCGGAACGCCGTCTGGTACTGCTGGCGATGGCGGGTTTGCTGCCGCTGCGGCGGCGGCCCTGTCGGGCGGCTATGACGCCGCGGCACCCTCTGCCCGCATTGACATGACCGACGATGCCAAATTTGTTGATCATCCGCTCGGTGCAGCACGCGGGCAGGTGCATGCCAATTATATCATTGCCCAGACCCGCGATGGTCTGGTGATTGTTGATCAGCATGCCGCCCATGAACGCATTGTCTATGAACGCATGAAGGCTGACCTTGCGGAAAGTGGTGTCAAACGCCAAGGCCTGTTGTTGCCCGAAGTTGTCGAACTAGACGAAGCATCGGCGGATCGCATTGGCGATCGTGCCGAAGAATTCGCCGAACTGGGATTGGTGATTGAACCGTTTGGTCCGGGTGCGATTGTTGTCCGCGAAGTGCCGGCCATGCTGGGCAAGGTCGATGTTGCATCGCTGATCCGCGACATGGCCGATGAAATCGCCGAACTGGGGCAGGGCATGGCACTTAAAGACCGCCTGATGTATGTCTGCGCGACCATGGCCTGCCATGGATCGGTTCGGTCCGGGCGTAAACTGAATGCCGATGAAATGAACGCATTGCTGCGCCAGATGGAAGCAACCCCGCATTCGGGTCAGTGCAATCATGGTCGCCCGACCTATGTCGAGCTTAAACTCCATGACATCGAAAAGATGTTTGGCCGCCGATAGGCGAAACTTACGTTTAATCGCGCAGTTTCAGATTGTGCGGCAAGCGGGTATTGGCGTTCACACGCGCACGCTGGATTTGTTCGGCAAACAGACCGCGCGTTCCTGAAAGATCGGCATCGCGGAAATCAGTCCCGGCAAGATTGGTCCCGCTCAGATCGCAATTAACCAGTTGCTGCCCCCGAAAACTTGCATTGGACAGGTCAGAGCCAAGAAAAACGGTATTGCGCAGCATCGCATCGTTAAAGCGCGCCCCGGCAAGACGACTGGCGGCAAGGTTGGTATTTGCAAGATTGCTTTCAATAAAATCAGCCGCAATCAGATTACAGCGACGCAGCACCGCATCCTTGCAATTGGCCCGTTTGAAACTGGCAAAGGGCAATCCACATCGGCTAAGGTCAATACCTTCAAGTTCGGCTTCTCTAAGATCGGCATGTTCAATCGACATGACCGCCCCTTCCTTGCCACCGGTATCGACCCAAAGCTTGTGACTGATCAGGGCTTCTTGCAGATCAATCTCGACCAGTTCGTCGGTATCGACATCAGTTTCGGTATCAAGTTCTTCTTCTGGTTCGGCTGCGGGTTCTTCGGGGGCAGGGACCGGCGTCGGTGCAATAATCTCGCGTGCGGACTTGATGGCTTGGATATTTTGCGCCCGGCTATCTTTTGCGCGTGCTGTCGGGACGCCGACCAATTCGCCATCGTCAAATGTTTGACCAGCACCGTTTAAACGCGGTTTGACTGCCGCCAATTCAAGATTTTCCGCAACGCCTTTTATCGGTGATTTCTGCGTGGTTTTGGGCGCGGCAGACGCAGCCGGTGTTGGCTTGTGAGCACTCAAAGCAGTGGAGACAGGGTGTTCTGGTGATGCTGCCCGTGCAGTTGGTGCAGATGGGGAAACAATCATGTGATCACGTCGGCGGCGACCGGGGTTTTCTGCTACGGCTTCTGCATCATCAGTGGATGCGTTTTTTGATGAGCTGGCGTCGTTGTTTTGATCCGGCGCAGATATCCCCATCTTGGCCAGATCTTGTGGGCGGGCTGGGCCGAAATAGTTCTCTTCAAGCACAAAGCGCCGTGGTTTTGCCAGAACGGTTTCAATGATCTTGCGCAGCCTTTTAGGGTCAACGGGTTGACGAAAAATGCCTTCTATTCCGGCATTAACCGCATCACGCATACCGCGCCGGTCAAGTTTTGGCGCGCCTAACAGGACCGGCACATCACGGGCATGACGATCGCTGGCCGTTGCGCTATCGCGAATGGCACGGATGGTTGATATGCCGCGCATGCCATCAAGATACAATCCGATCATAATCAGATCGGGTTTAAGCTCATGAACGAGTTCAACCGTTCTCTCGCGGTCATCGCAATGGACAAGTTGTGAAAATCCCATCGGTTCAATTGCTGAATTGGCAGCAAGCATGTTTCGCTCACTGTAATCGGCATACAGGATCGTCTTTTTATTGTTTTCGTTGATCGCCATGATGCGCGACTTTCCTTGGTTCGCAGTCAATTTCACTCGGTTTGCCGCGTGGACAGTCTGTTATTGCGCGCTCGGGATGCTAAATGTCCGCCGTCTTTCCGGTGCAGCGCCCTCATTTTGGCTGTTTACGTCGGTTTCGTCAGCACCTTTCGCATCACCGGCGTCATTTGGTGCATCATCGCTGGCGGTCGAACCATCATCGGGGCGTCCGGAACCGGTGGAGCCTGTGCCATCCGGGCTGTTGCTTTCAACCATTTCGATAGTGATTTCAACCCGGCGGTTCTGGGACCGGCCTTCCGGGGTGTCATTGGTGGTGATCGGTCGGCTGTCGCCAAAACCCTGAATGACCATGCGGGTCGGATCAATCCCGTTTTGATCAATCATGAAGTGCAGAACCGATGTCGCACGTGCAGCTGACAAATCCCAGTTCGATATATAGGGAGAAGACGACGATACCGGGATGTTATCGGTATGGCCGGCTACCTGAACTTCGCCCTCGGTCTGGTTGATCACGGGTGTGACACGGTTCAGAACGGCGGCGAATTCTTCGGTCATGCCAGATGAGCCGGATGGAAAGGCCAGCTCGTTGGGAAAGCTGATGACAACTTCGCCATCAATCCGTTCCAGCCCGACCTGATCTTCAATACCCATATTTTCTAAAACAGTGCTCAGCGTTTCTTCCAACGCCTCGGCTTTCTGTTCTCTGGTATCTGATTGTTGGCTTTCGACCTTGGGCGTTTCCGCCTGCGGGATTTCTGAAACCACACGTGGGCTATCAGGTGTCGGCGCCTTAAGGGATTTTCCGACGATTGAACCATCAAGTTCGATGACACCGGCAAGCTGGTCTTCTTTGGAGAAACCAAAGGCTGCTTTGACCGATCCCGCGATCTGTTTATATCGGATGACATCCATCTCGGCGAATGTCAGCAACAGAACAAACAGAACAAGCAGCAACGACATAAGATCAGCGAATGTCGCCATCCATGCCGGTGCGCCTGCTGCGGGTTTCTTTGCCATGGGCTTAGCCCACTACCGAAATGACAAATACGGTCATGTTTATTCTCCGTCGCCTTCTTCATCCTGGGGCACGCCGCCTGGAAGATAGGGCCCAAGGATTTCCTTCATGACCATCGGGCTTTGGCTGCCCTGAATCTGAACAACCGATTCAATAATCAACTGTTTGGTATTCTTCAGACGATCCACCTTAAGCGCAAGCTTGTCGGCAATCGGAAGGGCAATCAGGTTGGCGAGTACAGCACCATAAAATGTCGTCAGCATGGCAATCGCCATCGCCGGCCCAATCGCATCAGGATCAGACAGGTTGGCAAGCATCTGAACCAGACCCACCAGCGTTCCAATCATGCCAAAGGCCGGGGCCGTATCGCCAATGCCGCGGAACATCAATTCGCCCAACTCGTCATTCTGGATGGATTTTTCCACCTCGCTTGAGATCGAGCTTCGAATGACTTCGCCGCTGTGACCATCCACACACATGCGAATGCCGCGCGCCATGATTTCGTTGTCGATTTCGACACTTTCAAGACCCAAAAGACCGTTCTTGCGAACAAGACCTGCAAGCTCGATGGCTTTTTCATAAATCGAAAGCGGATCTTCTTTCGGATTTTTAAAAGCGATGCCGATGCCGATCTTGAGCGACTTGATAACGTCACGCATGGGGAACTTGATCAAAGTTGCCGCTGCAGTACCGCCAAACACAACCATGATAGAAGGAACATCGACAAAGGCGCCAAGGTTGCCGCCGATAAGAATGGCGCCGACGATAACGCCCGCTCCGGCGATAATCCCAATTAGTGTAGCTATATCCATGTTGGTTCTTGGTATCCGGCGTTAAAACGTGGTCTGCTTTGCGTGGTCTGACCAAATATCAAAACGGCACGCGGCGGGAGATAAGACAACAGGTTGTCATAAGACGAAGCTCAAAATGCGCGGCAGTCTTAAACGCTGCACTTGGAATTATGTATTTCACTACACTCCACAAAATTGGGTTTCCGCAACCTGTTTTCCAGAACCTGATGACAACTTCCTGCGTCAAAGTTTCGAATGGCTCGATCAAAAAGGCGCATCAGGTTGCAAAACTAAGGCATTGGGGTAGGCGACGCTATACCTTTGACGTTAGGGTTTGAACCCAATTGAATGCTTGAAATGGTCGTGAGGAATTTGTGCGGATATCAGGAGCTTTAACGCAGCAAGGCTCGCTGCCTTGCAAGGTGATGCGACGTAATAGCCCGTGCAAATTCCTCCGATCCGAAGGACATCAGGACAATCTGCGACCTGCCGCGTCACTCCCCTTGCGCGGGGAACACCCCGCGCTGCAGCGACTTCCTTGCATGTCTTGATTGTTCTGATGCCATTTTAAACATTCAATTGGGTTCAGACCCTATGTGTTTGTTGCCAGAATTATCAACGTTTCTCAACCCCGTCGTAAGGATAAGGTCTTGTTATCCGGGCAAATGGTCCTAGCCCAGCTCGAATGATGAAATGCCGAAAGTCATATCAAGGTTAAGCGACGGAATTGGCCCTTTATACATGCGCGCAGTTTCAAACTCTGCCGTCATCTGGTGGTGCTTAACCAAATCAAGGGCCGGCTGATTGGGTTCAGGAACATCAAGATACACCTTGCCGCTCTGATCTTTACGGCTTTGCAAAAGGGTAGAAAACAAGGCCTGTGCATCTTCTTTGTTCTCCGCAAACAGCGGGCCGACTTTATGGCCGTCCTTGCACGGGCGAATAACACCGTATCCACGAAGACCCATCGGCCCTTTGAGTGCCATGGCCGTATGGTTCTCATTGCTAATCCAGCCGCGCAGGAATTCGATCCGGCTTTCGGCAAACAGATTGCAGGTCTGCTCAAATGCATCGACCACGGCAATATCATCAATCAGCAGGGTGAAAAGATCATCAGGGGCCGGGCTGCTGGCCTCAACAACGCCACCGAAACGGATATTGCGATGGACAAACTTAAAGCCGGATTTGCGGTAATTATCCTGTTGATCGATAACACCATCCAGACCGATGGTTTTACCAACGCTGTTTTCAAGCGCTGTTTGCCATAACTTATAGCCAAGACCCGTGCCACGACGATCTTCGCGGCAAATGTAAAAACCGACAAACCCGAAATCCGAGCTGTACTGTACTGACGAAATCACCGCAGCCATGCCTTGCTTATCAAAAGCGCCCCAGAAACCGTCGGTGTCCGTATTGAAAAACACATCAGCATCATCCTTGCCGGGATTCCAGCCTTCAAGGGCGGCCCATTCAACGGCAAGTGGGAACTCATCGGATTTTAAACGTCGGATTTTGTCAGCCATGGAGTGTCTCTTTTAACGTCAAAAGGGTCGATCAAAGTGGGGAGGCCAAAGACGGGAAGCCCGCCTCGGTCGGATGTGTCTGATATTCAGCCCAACATCTAGCACGCAGACGACAAATTCCTGATAAATTTTATTGAGAATGCCTATCATTTTTATTATCAATGCAAGCACAAGGTTCAAAACCATCCGCATCCTTCCGAGGGCCCCAATGCCAACACCGATCCTGACAGCCAGAACCCGCATCGCACTTCCCGAAAGTGCCGCCCTGATCAAACAGGCAGCGGACTATTATAAAAGTCATGACTGCGACGTGCAGGACGATAACGGGGCAACGCGAATTTCGGTCTCAATCGGCCACATCCATCTGACCAGCGCGACCGGCGGACTGGATGTCGAAGTCGGTGCCACGACAGAAGTCGGCGTGGTGCAGATGAAGGCCGCAATCATATCCCTGCTCCAGGGTGCCGCCCCGGACGCCGACTTTGATTGCCGATGGAAGGGGGCTGGCAAAAGCAATGGCAAGCTGCCCAATTTCCGGGAACTTTCGGTGGGTACGGTGACCGATCTTTTACCGCATATGCGTCGGGTACGTTTGCATGGGCTTGATCTGGATGCTTATGACAATGACAGCATCCATATAAGGCTTTTGATCCCGCCACGCGATCGGGGAAATCCAACATGGCCCACCTTGGCCGAAAACGGCATGCCGGTCTGGCCAGGTGGCGATGACACCATCGAGCAACGCGTTTACACAATCCGCGATATCGATGCCAAGGCCGGTTGGGTCGACATTGATTTCGTCATCCATGGCGATAATGGTCCGGGCTCGTCCTTTGCCCTGCATGCCAAGCAAGGTGACCTTGTTGCCATGACAGGTCCGCTTGGTAATCCATTGCCAGATGCGAACTGGGTCCTGTTTGCTGGCGATGAAACAGCATTGCCTGCCATCGGGCGCTATCTGAATGCGCTTGCGGATCACGTTATGGGCCATGCGGTGATTGAAGTCGGCAATGCCGCAGATGTCATCGACATTGCCACCAACAGTCAGGTCAAGGTCACTTGGCTATTCCGCGATGGGCAAAACGGTGGGAATGCAGTTAAAGATAGCCTGCTTCAGGATGCCATCCGCGCAATTGACGTGCCCAAGGACACCCACCAAGTCTTTTGCTGGGCCGGGGTGGAGCAAGGCGACTATAAACCGATCCACAATCATTGGCGCAAAAACGTCGGGCTTGCCCGTGATGACTGCACGGCCATGACATTTTGGCGAAAATCCGAACGCGGCTGATGGGCGCGCCCTAATTTCCTTGTCGCGTGGTAACGGCGCCATGCAGTTTCGGGGCAAATTGCGCAACTGCATTATCAAGTGACATCATGATTTCAATGATCAGGGGGGCATTGGAGCCAAGCTTGCCGTTTTCAGCAGCTTCGCGCAGTTCCGTAATCGCCCGGATCAGTTCAAGATTGGTCGGGTTGACGCCAACCGCGATGGCCTTGGCCTGTTTGGTTACCAATTGCCGGGCGCCAAGGAAGGCCGCGACTTCTTGTTTGGCCGATAATGTCGGGCGCGACTGTGGTGTTTCCAATGCGTATTTGATCGAAAGCCCGGTCATATGGCTGCGGTCGGCAAACAGGGTGGCTGTGATCATGCGAAAAGCAATGATGTCAGATGCCAGTTGGCTTTTGTTTTCCGGTGTTGCCAGTTCGTTAAACGCAAACAGATCCGCTTCAATCTCGTCCCGATGGTTTTGCGCATCATCGCCGCCATAATGATCTGGCTTGCAATGGCGAACCTCATGATAAATCAGCCAGCGATAAGTCAGATCCGCAGTGCTTTGATAACGAAGCTTCGGCCCAAACCAGCCATGCATCAATTGGGCGAATATTTCTTGGCCCCGTTCCGGGGTGATATTGGCGGGCACAAAAATCTGACAAGTCGGGATTTGCGCACCATTTTGCCGCCCGGTGACGGTAAAAGGCGATCGTGGCAGTTTGGCAAAGGTCTTTTCCGGGCTTTGAATGTTTTCAAGCCCCAGCGTCTGATCCATCCGGCTTAGAAACGCTGCTCGATCGGCAAAAACAAACAAATCAACTTCGCCCAACTGACTGATTTCCGATGCCAACTGGTCTGTAATCCGCGCACTTTCTGATTGTTGGGCATGTAAATCTTGGCCGGCCGTAATGCACAGCATCACAGCAATCAAAACCGAGAGAAAAGGCATACGCAGATTGATCATGCCCGGAGTATGGCCTGTCTGATCGGTACACGCGATATAAAAGAACGGGGTTAAATTTCGGGCGTTATGCTTCGGCGCGTTGGCCTGTACGTTTACGTTGTGGGCCAAACATACAGGTCAGGATCAGGATAATGCCCGAAATGGTTGCGATCATGCCCGCCGCACTCACCGCATAAGGTGACCCAAACCAGCCCGGACCATACCCGGCAAAGATATATCCCAGAATGGCCGAAATGGTGGCAAAGATAACGGACCAGCCAACCTGTCGCCCAAGCTGATTGGTCATCAGCCGCGCACTTGCCGGTGGGCAGACAAACATCGCAATCACAATGATCGATCCAACCGCATCAAAGGCGGCAACGGCGGCAATCGCCGTGGTGACAACCAGTGCAAAACTCAGAAGCTTGGTGCGAATGCCAATCGCCTCGGCAAAGGACATATCAAAGGTCGAGATTTTAAGTTCTTTCCAGAACAGCACGATGAACAAGCCGATCCCGACAAGGACAATCGCCAGACGCGGTAATTGCGGCGGCAAGGTCGACAGCGCGACCGGATCAATCAACGATCCCCAATCTTGCGCATCGAACCAGATCAGGCTTTCAAGATTGCCCAGCAATGCATGCTGCACATCAATATGCACCGAACTGGTATCCGTGATCTCAAGGAACAAAACGCCGGCAGCAAAAAGGGTTGTGAAAACCAGTCCCATGGCCGCACCGGGTTCAACCTTGCCAAGCCGTTTGACGATTTCAATCATGACCACGGCAACGATTGCTGCCGCCCCGGCACCCAGCATCATCGGAACTGCGCTAATGGTGCCGGTGACAAGAAAGGCCGCAACAATGCCGGGCAAAACCACATGGCTGATGGCGTCCCCAATCAGGGCCTGACGGCGCAGCAATAAAAAGTTCCCCGGCAGGGCACAGGCAACGGCGGCGAGAATACCAATGACAATCGGGGTCAGGCTCAGCTGAACAAACTCGGGGCCCATTGCCGTGATCAGATCGTCGATCATGCCTTGGCTCCTTGCTTGTCCATGATCATGCGATCAATTTCGGCGATCTGATCAGACGTCATCATGCGTTCAATCGGGGTCAGGCCATCATAATGTTCAATCGCCGAATCTTCCGGCAGCATCCGCCGCGCAATCGCCCATCGTGCCTCATCACGCGCCGCCTTGGCAGCGGCAAGCTGACCTCGTGCGGTGGCAACCCCGTCGCGCCGGATCATGCCTGATCGACGCAAGATACGAAGGGTCAAGCCATCATAGATCGGCTCGCGCCGCGACAGGGACAGCAACCCTTGCCGACGATGGACACGGCGCTGGAACCGCTGATGACGCAGGGCCGATGCCAATCCGCCACGCAACGGTGAAAACAGGGCCGAAATCAGGAAAAAGCCAAAGGCGACCAGAACAATGATCGGCCCGGTCGGAATGGATGCCTCAGCGGCCGACAGAACCGCACCGATATATCCCGAAAGCCCGCCAACAACGGCGGAAATGCCGATCATTTTTCCGACCTGATTGGTCCAGAACCGTGCAGTGACCGGCGGAATGATCAAAAGCGCAACGATCAGGATCAACCCGACAATCTTAAGCCCGATCACGGTGACAATCAGGGCCAGTCCCATCATTGCCAGATCAATGTTGCGGACATTGACCCCGGTCGTGGCGGCATATTCCGGATCGAACGCCACCAAGGTCATCGGACGGCGCAAGATAAAGACAAACAATGCGGCCAATGCCCCGGCAACCGCGATTGTCGTTGCTTCGGAAATCAACATGCCCGCTGTCGATCCCAGCAGGAAGTTCTCAAGCCCGGCCTGACGCCCTGATGACATGGTCTGGATGATCGTTAAAAGAACGATGCCAAAGCCAAAGAAGACAGAGAGAACCGCACCAATCGCGGCATCTTCGGTCAGGCGGGTTTTGCGCGTGATCCATTCAACCATCAACAGACCAATGGCCGATGACACAGCCGATCCAATGATCAGACCCGGCAACCAACGCCCGTCACTGCCAAAGGCAACCATGATCATAAAGGCAAGCCCAACGCCGGGCAGGGTCGCATGACTGATGGCATCCGATACAAGCGCGCGCTTGCGCAGGAAAATAAACGCACCGGCACTGCCGGCCGACAGGCCAAGCAGCCCGGCGCCAACGGCGACAAGGGCGCTGTTATATCCGGCCTGCAAAAACAGGGCGCTTATGAAGTAGTCCAGAAAACTCATCTCAGATTCTTTGCTTTGCCGCGTTGGAAGTCTGCCTTGCCGCGATCAGGCCAGTTGCAATTCGTCGATATGGGTTGCCGCCAGTCGTCCACCATAGGTTTCTTGAAGGTTCTCGGCGGTAAAGGTCGTCTCGACCGGACCTTCGGCAATACGGCGCACATTGATCAGCAAGACGCGATCAAAATATTCCGGAACCGTCGACAGGTCATGATGAACGCACACAACAGTCCGACCTTCGGATTTAAGGTCTTTGAGGACCGCGACAATGGCGCGCTCGGTGGCGGCATCAACACCGGCAAAGGGCTCATCAAGCAAATAAAACTCGGCATTTTGCGCCAGTGCACGGGCAAGGAACACACGTTGTTGCTGCCCGCCGGAAAGTTGCCCGATCTGCCGGTCTGCGAAATCGGCCATGCCGACACGCTCCAGACATTCCATGGCCTGATCGCGGTGGCGTGAACGCCAAAAGCGAAACAGCCCAACCGATCCATAAAGCCCCATCAGAACCACATCAATCACCCGTGCCGGGAAATCCCAGTCAACACTGGCACGTTGTGGAACGTAGGCCACCCGGTCGCGGGCCTCGGAAAACAGTTTTCCGAAAATCCGAACTTCCCCCGACAGGCGCGGCACGACACCAAGTGCGCCTTTAAGGAAGGTCGATTTACCCGCCCCGTTGGGTCCAATGATCGCGGTCATTGATCCGGCTGGGATTGAGGCATCAACGGAAAAAACAGCAGGCTTATTGCCATAGGAAACGGTTAACCCCCGCACGGTCAGCGGCGCATCCTTGGCTGCGACATCCAATATCTTGCCAGCTTCAGCAATCAGTTTGGCGTTGCTCATGGGGTTTCCTTGTTTCCTTGATCGTAGCGTGTGTAGGCTGTCTTTATGGATCGTCTATCAATCAGGAGCCAGCAGTAAGTTTGCCCTGAAAACCACCTTCGGGGGCAACACCGCCCAAGGCACGGGTGATCAGGGTGACGTTATGATCGATCATGCCGATATAAGTACCTTCATAGGTGCCCGGTTCACCCATGGCATCGGAAAACAGCGTACCGCCAATAACGACGTCCTGCCCCCGTGCTCCTGCACCTTCGATGAGCGCACGGACATTACGTTCAGGGACGGAGCTTTCAACAAACACGGCTGAAATGTTGCGATCGACAATGGTGTTGACCAGTTCTTCGACCCGACGAAGACCGGCTTCGGATTCTGTTGAAATGCCTTGAATGCCGAGCACATCGAAATCATAGCCACGGCCAAAATAACTAAAGGCATCATGGGCGGTTAACAAGACGCGGCTTTTTTCCGGCACGGTCACGGCAACCGCCTTCATGTAATCGATCAGCTTATCGATCTCGGCCACATGCTTGTCGGCATTGGCGCGATAGGATGCTTCTCCGTTCGGGTCGGTTTTGATCAGCGCATCACGCACCGCATAGACAACAGATTCCCAAAGTTGCGGATCCATCCAGACATGCGGGTCATAGCGACCATTATATTCCGCATGGCTGAGCAATTTGTCCTTGTCAATGGCTTCACCAACTGCAACCACGTTGCGGCGTTTTGCCAGATCAAGGAAGAATTCTTCAAGCTGTGCTTCAAGATACAGTCCGTGCCACAAAACAAGATCAGCACGCGCCATTGCGGCAATGTCGCTTCGGGTTTGGCGATAGGAATGCGGATCAACCCCCGGGCCCATCAGGGCGGTGACCTCTGCCCGGTCGCCGGCGACCTGACGGGCGGCATCGGCGATCATGGATGTTGTTGCAACGACATTTAGCGGCTTGGCCTGCGCCACCCCGACATTGGAAAACAACGCCGAAACCAGCAAGGTCACAGACAGGGCAAAGGTACGTGCAATGTTGGAAAAGCGCATCAGGGCATCCCGAAAGCAAGTTGAAATCATTCTAGCGAATACCCACTATTTATGTGCGGACTTTTAAAGTTAGTCAAGGCTAAATTGCTATTTGCAAGCTTAGTTGTTATGAAGGCTGTGGGGATACAAATTGGAGAGTTCGATGGGCGAAGATGCCGCACTTAACCCGCGCCATAACAAGGCAGAAGTTTTTGCACGTTTGCGTGACGCACACGCCCGCGAAGTCACCGAAGATTACGTTGAAATGATTGGCGATTTAATCAATGAGGAAGGCGAAGCCCGATCTGTCGCGCTGGCGGAACGGTTTGGCGTCACGGCCGCCACGGTCAACAACACGATCAAGCGCCTTGAGCGCGACGGTTTTGTCACATCCCGCCCATACCGCTCGATCTTCCTGACAGAAAAAGGCGAAACCCTCGCCAAAAAATGTCGCGAACGCCACCAGATCGTCTATAACTTCCTCGTCTCCATTGGTGTCGATCCCGAAACCGCAGAATTCGACGCGGAAGGGATAGAGCATCATGTGAGTGAGGAGACGTTGCGGGTGTTTGCGGCTGCGACAGATTCTTGAGCGGTCGAGGCAATGCAGGGTGGGCTGATGTGCTTTGAGACTGTTTTCTAAAGCGCAGCACTAAACACGTTCCGCTTGGAAGATATGCTGTAAAGTCCGAAAGGGAAAATGGCGGAGAGGGTGGGATTCGAACCCACGGTACTATTGCTAGTACAACGGTTTTCGAGACCGCCCCGTTCGACCACTCCGGCACCTCTCCGCATGTGTGGTCTTGGCGTTCGAGGCGGTGTTTAACGGTCCTTGTGGGTTTTTGCAAGAGGGAAATCGTAAAAACCGTGACCTTTTTGCGCTTGGACCCTTGCCCGTTATCGGGGTGATTGCTGCGGGTTGAGGGCGGGCTGGTCGGATTATCGTAAGTGCAGTGTGTGCTGGTCTGGCGCCATGCAGTTTGCGCACGGCATGCATCCGTCGGTGTGGGCGCCAAATATGGGGTTTGCATTGCTTTGTAGTTGACTCTTTGCAGTTGACTCACAGGGGTAAAAAAGGTAATTCACCCGTTCTTCGCAGCGGTTCGGTATCTGTTAGCAGCGGCACCGAGCTGCGCGTTTGTGTTTCCAGAATGTTTTTCAGGAACTTTTAGATGTACGCAATCATCAAAACTGGCGGCAAACAGTATAAAGTTGCTGCCAACGACGTAATCAAAGTCGAAAAGATCGCTGCCCAGGCCGGTGATACCGTGAAACTTGAAGAAGTTCTCATGGTTGCTGGTGATGGTGCGCCGAAAGTTGGTGCTCCGTTGCTCAAAGGTGCTTCTGTTACCGCAGAAGTTCTCGAGCAGGCCAAGGGCGACAAGGTGATCGTTTTCAAGAAAAAGCGTCGGCATAACTACCGTCGTAAAAATGGTCATCGCCAGAACCTGACTGTTCTGCGCATCAAGGACATCAAAGCCTAATTTATTAGGTTGAGATGCAGTTTTAGGAGAGTTTCATGGCTCATAAGAAAGCTGGTGGTAGTTCACGCAATGGTCGTGACTCCGAAGGTCGCCGTCTTGGCGTTAAAAAATTCGGTGGTCAGGCAGTTGTAGCAGGCAACATCCTCGTTCGTCAGCGTGGCACCAAGTTCCATGCAGGCGACAATGTCGGCCTCGCCAAAGACCACACCCTGTTTGCGACTGTGGACGGCGCTGTCCTGTTCAAGTCGGGCTACAAGGGTCGTACTTACGTAACCATCGTTCCGGCAGAGGCGTAAGCCTCCCGTCGGCTGCGCGTTACGTAGCAAGATTTTCAAGGGAGGAATGAGCAATCATTCCTCCCTTATTTTATATGTTATATGAATTTTATCCCGTTGATGCGCGGTGATCGCGCGCCGGGGTTAAAAGCCAAAAGAACGGGCATCGCCCAAAGGACCGGTTATGAAGTTTCTCGACGAAGCCAAGATTCATGCGCGTAGTGGCCGCGGCGGTGCCGGTTCGGTCAGTTTCCGTCGCGAAAAATATATCGAGTATGGTGGACCGGACGGTGGCGATGGTGGCCGGGGTGGTGATATCATCCTTGAGGCGGTCGAAAACCTCAATACCCTGATCGATTTCCGCTATCAGCAGCACTTCAAAGCCGAAGTCGGCATGCATGGCATGGGCCGTAACCGCACCGGCCGTTCCGGAAAGTCCATCACGATCAAGGTGCCGGTCGGAACCCAGGTTCTTGAAGAAGACCGCGAAACCCTGATTGTCGATATGGTCCGCCCAGGCCAAATTCATATGCTGTGCTTTGGCGGCGATGGCGGCCGGGGCAATACGCATTTTAAATCATCAACCAATCAGGCCCCAAGGCGCGCCGAAGAAGGCTGGCCCGCAGAAGAAAAATCGGTCTGGTTCCGTCTGAAGCTGATTGCCGATGCCGGGTTGGTTGGCTTGCCCAATGCCGGTAAATCGACTTTCCTTGCCGCATCTTCGCATGCGCGTCCCAAAATTGCCGATTACCCGTTCACAACCCTGCATCCGCAGCTTGGTGTGGTGAATATCGATGATCGGGAATTCGTCCTTGCCGATATTCCCGGCCTGATCGAAGGCGCATCGGAGGGCAAAGGCATCGGCACACGTTTCTTGGGCCATATCGAACGCTGCGAAGTTCTTGTCCATCTTATTGACTGTGCCGAGGAAGACCCGGTAAAGGCCTATGAGACGGTCCGTGAAGAGCTTGAAAACTACGCTGAAATCCTGGTTGATAAGCCTGAGATCGTTATTCTGTCGAAGGCCGATCAACTTCTGCCAGAAATGGTCGAAGAACAGCGCGCGATCCTTGAAAAAGGCATCGGAAAGAAAGTCTATATCGTCTCTGGCGTAACCCAGAGCGGCATCAAGGACATTCACCGTGAGGTCCGCGCCCATATCGATGGCGAACGCGAACGCCGCGCCATGGAAGGTCGCGAGGATGAGGGCTACCAACCGTGAGCCACAAGGCGCCTGCTTTAACCGACGCAAAACGTCTGATCATCAAGGTCGGCTCGGCCTTGCTGGTTGATGAAAACACCGGCAAGCTCCGCCGTGCCTGGCTTGAAGCACTGGCCGACGACATCGCGCATTTACGCGAACGCGGGGTCGAGGTGATTGTGGTCTCCAGTGGGGCAATCGCCCTTGGCCGGCGCTTGCTTGGCCTTGATCACCGCACCATCAGTCTTGCCGATAAGCAGGCCGCCGCCGCAACCGGGCAAATCAGCCTGTCACAAGTCTGGCAAGAGGCATTGGGCCGTAACGGCCTGACCATGGCACAGGTTCTGGTAACCCTTGAAGATATGGAAGGTCGCCGTCGCTACCTCAACGCGCGTGGAACGCTTAATGCGCTTCTCGCCCGTGGCGCGGTGCCACTGATCAATGAAAACGATACCGTCGCAACCGAAGAAATCCGCTTTGGCGACAATGATCGTCTGGGGGCCAAGGTCGCCCATATGATTTCGGCTGACACCCTTGTCTTGCTGTCTGACATTGACGGTCTTTATACCGCCGATCCGCGTAAGAACCCGGATGCGACCCTGATCCCCGAAGTCCGCGAACTAACGCCGGAAATCTTTGAAATGGCGGGTGTCGCCCCGACAATGTATAGCTCCGGCGGGATGGTCACCAAACTTCAGGCGGCTGAAATCGCGATGAAGGCCGGCTGCCGCATGATCATTGCGCGCGGCACGATTTACCATCCGCTCAAAGCCCAGCTTGAAGGCGCACCCAATACCGTCTTCCTGCCAAGTGAAAGCCCGCTTGCTGCACGCCGTCATTGGATTGCGACGTCACTTTCGGCCACCGGGGCGATCATTGTTGATGCCGGTGCGGCCAAGGCCCTACGCAATGGCAAAAACCTGCTGGCGGCCGGAATTTCCGCCGTTGATGGCGGGTTCAAGCACGGTGATGCCGTACGTGTTCTGGATGGCGACGGGGGCGAGATCGCCCGCGGCATTACATCCTATGGGGCGGATGAAACCCGTCTTCTGATGGGCCATGCATCGGCTGACATCGAAGCCACCCTTGGATTCTCACGCGGCAATGCCGTCATCCATTCCGATGATCTGGTCATGATTGACGGCTCGTGATCTAGTATTCGGTGCCAAGCTGCTATCTGGCATCCGGGTGGTAATGGGATTGCATGCGCATCCCGGTGATAGCAAAGCTGCCGTCACCGGCAATGACCTGTCCTGTCTTAAGTGCGATATCCACGGCGCGGCCATGCCCCTTCAAAACGGCCCCGCGTTCATCGGCAACAGGATGTTGATAAGACCCGCCGCCCTGCAGTCTGACATCGCGCAGACTGATATTGCCAAGAACCTGGCATCCGTTCCCCAAGTCACACCGGCCTGATATGTCGATGAACCCCTTAAATCGGCCATTTGCCCCAATCGTGATCGGGGCATCTGTTTGGTGGGTTTCGACGAAGATGTTTCCGGCCCCAAAGATGTTTTCATCCCCGATCTGTATCAGGCCATTTTGGGCTGTGATGGTTACGGCACCTTGAAACAGGTTTCCATTGCCAACAGACAGAAGGTTCGGGCTATGCGTCGTTATGCGTGTATTCGGGTGGAAAATGTTGTCGGTGCCGATGGTGATGTGATGGCTGATCAATGTGGAAAACGGATCCAATATGACATTGCCCTGATCGGCAAGTGCCATGGTCTGCGCAATGGACAGGTATCCCATTGCCAAACGGGCGCGATCAAGTCGTTCTACAATTGCGTTACTCAACATGCTCGACCCCGCAATGACATTTGATTTTCAAAGCTTTGCAAACGGGAATGCCAAGAGCAAGACACAAAAAAAAGACTGCCCGAAGACAGTCTTTTCTTAAGCGGCGCGGAAGTCCGATATGTCGGACTTAGGCAGCCTGATCAGCAAGAGCACGTGCCATCTGGCTCAGTGCTTCTTGGTGTTTTTCATGCTTGATGCTGGCAAAGTTACGGGCCAGTTCAAGGCACATGCGCTGACGTGCGTTAAGCTCGGAAGCCTGGTTGCCGTCAAGGCCTTCATAGAAGTAGCTCACCGGAACACCCAGTACCTGGGAGATTTCATACAGGCGACCCGCAGAAATACGGTTGATACCGCGCTCATACTTGTGTGCCTGCTGGTAGGTAACGCCAATCAAATCTGCCATCTGCTGCTGGGAAAAGCCCAGCATGATGCGGCGTTCGCGAATACGCTGACCAACATAACGGTCAGTGTCAGTAGCGCGGTTTGCGCGCTTCGGTTCTTCGGTAGCTGCAATCTCAGTCATGTTATTTTCCGTTATCAACCGCCAGTTAGAGATCCCCACTTTGGAAGCTGTTGGGCTTATTTTATTTTGCCCCATAAACACCTAGTCGCAGCACCGTATCAGGGCTGCGATCTGATGATATGTACCTGAACATTGGTCAGGTAATGTTTACAGCAATCCGCCAGAAGCTAGCTATATAGGTCAACTGAGCTGTCTTTGTCTAGTGCATAAGGTGAAAAAAAGACGTTGGTTTCTACGCTGTAGGGTGTGGAATGCTGTGCATATCTGGCATGCGCATCTTGAATGACCGGCGGTTGCAAAAGGTTTTCCTGAGGTAATATCTGGCCTAAAAGCTGGGTCCAGAATGCTGCACTGCCCACAAGATCATGGGGTTGCAGCCACGCGCCGCCATTCTGCGCAATTTCCCGTACAGGCGAAATCGGCGCGGTTGTATCTATCCCGATCCCGGCAGGACCATCCATTCCGGTACTCGCAGATTGGGGCCTGCGGGCCGGGGGCATGGGAATCGATGTAATCGCGGTCATGTTTTTCGGTGTCGTTGGTTGAAATTACCTGTCTGGTTCGAGACTCCGTCCGTTTTTGGCGTTAACCCGGCAAAAATTGCCGCCTTTCGGCGTCGCCGGGCGGGGGTAAATGGTTAACAAAAAGTTTATGCAGGATTGGTGCCGGGGAGGGGCCGCGCTTGAGGCATGCCGAGTCACATATTGGTGATGGGCGGTTTTGACGCGTTGGGATGGGGGGCTGTCTACTTGCGCAAACGCCAGATCATGGCGCGGCGCAGACATAAAAAAGGTGGAGTCCGATATCGGGAAACTCCACCTTTTGAAATTGGCTTATTTGGGATCAGATCAGACCCCGGTCTGGGCCAAGGCCCTATTTGGTGGTCTTGCCACCCGCCAGACTGTTGAGCTGCGCCTGCATTGCTTCAAGCTGACTTTTAAGCTCATTGAGCGACGCATCAGACTTTGCCGCCCCGGGTGCCGTTGGCTGTGCCGGATTGCTGCCATCCTGCTGGCCCGCGTCAGTACCATGCGGGAACGGCGAGAACATCTTCATCGTCTGTTCGAACAGCGCGATGTTCTGTTTGTTCATTTCTTCAAACTGACCAAACGGGAAAATGCCATGCATGCTGCCTTGCATATATTCGCGCATCTGTTCCTGATTATGGCCAAAGGCGCTCATGGCCTGTTCAAGGTAGCTTGGAACCAGACCCTGAAGGCTGTCGCCGTAAAAACCGATCAATTGACGCAGGAAGTTAATCGGCAAAAGGTTCTGTCCCTTGCTTTCTTCCTCGACAATGATCTGGGTCAGAACCGGGCGGGTGATGTCTTCGCCCGATTTCGCATCATAGACGACAAAGTCGGTATTCTCTTTGACCATCTGTGAAAGGTGATCAAGCGTCACATAGGAACTGGTCGCCGTATTATAGAGGCGTCGGTTCGCATATTTCTTGATAATAATGCGGTCTTGATCATCTAATTTCTTGGAGGTCATGACGTTTTTCCTGCTTCCCTGTTTCCCGGACGTTTCTTTGACGAACGCGTTTGACGGTATTGATCCGACTGCTTTGCGCGTGCACAAATAGCGATGTTGCGCAGCATTTTCGATTTTGCATTCGCTCAGAAGATTATGACAGTGCCGCGAATTTGCCAATGTGTCCAGTATTCAACGCGAAGTGCAGTGCGAAAAACAACTGCCGATACGACTTGTTGCTGCGCAGCACGGGAATTCGTTTTCCCCTGTGTCACAACAATCTATAGTGTTGTGCAGCAAACGTGCTTCTCATCAGGGAAGGATACAAGGGAAGGATAAAGGTGTCGCCGATGACCAACGACACGAACGGCCCTAACCCATCAGACCACGATACGTCGTCACTTGAGGGTGATGAAAAACTCGAACAGCTTGCCACCCGCTTTCTCGCCTTATGGCGTGAACAGGTTGCCGCAACGGCTGACGGCGAACAGGCCGCCAGTGCGATTGGTCGTCTTTATGCCTCCCTCGGTGCTGATACCACCCGCATGGGTGAAGGCTTCGAAGCATGGGGCAATCTGATCGGTCAGATGGCAATGGGACAGCAACTTGGTGCCGGGGGTGCGAATATTGGCAACCCCTTGGCGGGCACGATCCCTGCTGCCAATCCTGTTCTGGCCATGATGGAACAAATGACCAAGGCCGCCCGGAATTTGCCAACCGCACCTTTTACCAGTCCCGTTCCCGGTGCCATGCCATTCCCGCCGAATATGGCCGCGATGGCCGGTATGATGGGCATGGGCGATGCTGCGGCGAAGGCTGCCGCCACAGGGCAGAACGCGGCTGCTGATGCGCAGGCACCTGAACCCGCATCTACGGATGCAACGGCGAAAACGGCGGGTGCGACAGCAAAGCCTGCGAAAACGACAGCCAGGAAAACGACTGCTGCAAAACAAGCTGCAAAAGGGCAAGGGAAAAATGATCAGTCCACAGAGACAAAAGCCACTCCCACCCAAAAGGGAAAGCCAAAAGCGGGCCGGGCCACGACCGCTTCCGATGCACATGGCAGTCGAGATGACGAGCTGGCTCAGCTCGCGCGCCGCATTGCCGATCTTTCTGAAACAATTGCTGCCCTGGAAGGCGGAACTGAAGGATCAGGCGGCAAGCCTCCTAAAGGAAGCTGAGGCTTACCACCCTGATGACCTTGCACAGGCCCTTGATCGGGTGGCCTTTGATCGGCATGCCGGTTTTCATGACGGCGTGCGCGCCTATCAACGCCATCCCTATCGCCGTCCCAAGGATGATGAACGCAAAAACATCCCCGTCATCTGGGAAGATGGATCGACACGGGTCTATGATTATGGACCAACCGCCCCCAAAAAAGGCGGGCATCCCGGCGGGATCGTTCTTTTGGTGCCATCGCTCGTGAACCGGGGCTATATCCTTGATCTCAATGAAAAACGCAGTTTTGCCCGCTATCTGGCCAAATGCGGCTATCGGCCCTTGCTGGTGGAATGGGGCTATCCCGGGCTTGATGAAGCCAGTTTCGGGTTAGATGATTACATCGCCGGACGCTTGGTCACGGTTCTGCAAGACGTCGCCGATCTGAATGGCGGGCCGGTTCCAGTGGTGGGGTATTGCATGGGGGGCGTACTGGCCCTTGCCGCGACCCTTCTGGATCCGGCACAGGTTTCCAAACTGGTATTGCTGGCAACCCCGTGGGACTTCATGGTCGCCGGTCCAACGCAATCACGCATTGCTGCGGCCTTCGCACCGTCCTTGCCCCATATGCTGGCAATCCATGACACCTTGCCGGTCGATGTCTTGCAAAGCCTGTTTGCCAGCTTGGACCCGTTCATGATTGGCGAAAAATTCCGGCGCTTTGAAAAAATGGCAACGGACTCGGCCAAGGCCCACGATTTTGTCGGGCTGGAAGATTGGCTGAATGATGGCGTGCCCTTGCCACGCCGTGTCGCGGTTGATTGCCTGATTGGATGGTATGTTGAAAACCGCCCGGCAAAAGGCCAATGGCAGATCGACGGCATCGATATCAATCCGGCTGATCTGTCCTGCCCGGTCTTGGCCGTGATCCCGGAAAATGACCGGATCGTGCCGCCCGAAAGTGCCAAGGCACTGTTTGATGCCTGCCCCGAAGATGTCCGGTCCGACTTACATCCCTCAAGCGGGCATATCGGCATGATGGTCGGATCACGGGCGCAAAAATCCACGTGGGTTCCGGTGGTCGAGTGGCTGGGAAAAGCC
Source organism: Thalassospira lucentensis (assembly GCF_050516545.1). Classification (GTDB taxonomy): domain Bacteria; phylum Pseudomonadota; class Alphaproteobacteria; order Rhodospirillales; family Thalassospiraceae; genus Thalassospira; species Thalassospira lucentensis_C. Next base: position 4,560,491 of record NZ_CP191544.1, read on the forward strand.
TAGCCACTTAATCCTTAACCCGCCGCATCACTTGCCAACTGATCGGGTTTCCGATCCCAACCCCGTGTGGCGCGCGACAGCAGGGCGATGATAATCAGGGTCAGGATCACCCGCCCGACCAGAACCACCCAGATATCCGCACCAAGTGCGAGCATGATCGCGGTATCCTCTATCAGCGAATGCGAAAGCGACAACCAGCTCAGCGACAGGAAAAGGGTTCGCGGCGGGTAATTGTTTTTGCGCGCTTCTTCAATGATCAGCGCCCCGCCAAAGGTCAGGCCCAGCAACACCCCAATTGTTGTAACCGGTGCAACGTCGCGCGACAGTCCCGACACCCGCAGGATCGGCAAAATGGCAAGGGTAAAGCGATCCGTCAGGCCGGTGACTTTCATGCCATCCAAAATCATCAAAAGCCCGGTAATCACGCAAAAGCTGACAATCAGCGACTTGATGGTCTGAATACTCCAGTCCCACCATCCGGCAAGACCTGTTGCGGCCTGGGTAACATCGCCGCCTGCCATCCATGAAAAATCAACCGGCTCGGACAACCAGCCGGTCTGGTTGCTGATCCATGTCACCAGCGCGCCATAACCAATCGCCGCCCCGATGCGCAGCGCAGTGGTGGCAATCAGGCTGGCCCCGGCCCGCTTCACAATCGCCTGTTCAACCGGAAGCCCATGGGCAAACAGCATCATCGCGCACAGCGCACTCAACTGCGCTGCCGTCATATCAAGATGTGCCGAAAGACCGATAAACGCCCCGACCGCGCCATACATGCTGACCAACGCACAGGTCGCCCAGATCAGCCCCGCTTCGGGCGGAAGGCCGATCAATGCCATCACCGGGGTCAAAAGGTCGGATGCGACTTCGATGGCCCCGAATTCTTCGGCAATGCGGACAATGATCATGACCGGCAGCATCACCTTCATCAGGGTGACGAAGAGTTTCTGGCTGCGGTTGATCAGATCAAAGACATAGCGGTGCAGGGCGCGGGGCAGGGTGCTGGACATGGGGCGTTCTATCCATTTGGTGGTTTGGCGTTCGGGGTTTGGCTTTGGGCTGACATCTGTGGGGCAAATGCGCGCCAATATCTATCAGACTCTATTTGATGCGGTTATCGAATTTTCGCGGGTGGGCGAGGGTGGTTTAACGCCGCAGATAATGCCATGGCTCAAACTTCATTGGGCGGCGAATTTGCGCAATCGCGCGCAATGTGGCAGCGTTGTTTGAGTAAAGTGCGCTTTGGAGTTGCGTGGATATGGCCGAACTGGATCAGATCGATACAAAAATCCTGCGGGAATTGCAGGGCAATGCCGATATCGCCAATGCGGATCTGGCGGCGAAAATTGGCCTGTCACCTTCGGCCTGTTTGCGCCGGGTGGCAAAGCTTCGCGATACCGGGGTCATTCGCAAAACCGTCGCCGTGATCGACCCGGCCCAGATCGGGCGACCGTTGGGCGCGGTGATCAATCTTGAATTCCATCGCCACGGCAATCAGTACCGTCAGGATTTCATCCGCAAGGCACGCGCCCTTGATGCCGTGCGCCAGTGTTATGTCGTGACCGGCGAAGTCACCGGCGTCATGGTCCTGCAAATGCGCGACATGGCGGAATATACCGCACTGTGTGAGGCGCTTTTTGATACCGATGACAACATCGTCTGGTATCGAACATATATTGTGACAGAAGTCCTAAAAAACGAACCAGGGGTTGCGATATGATCGTGATAGGCACACACTCTAGGGATGGCCTTTAAATGGCCCTGTTATGGTTTTAGCGTTGCGGTTGTGATTTTCGATATGCGCCGCGCAGCCTGTCCGAAAGTGGTACGTATCAAAGCTTGGAATTTTGTTGCGGTGCGATAAGATCATCCGCGGACCATCTCAAGGCACAGTGAAAAACATCGTTGCCCGGTCCGGGGAAAACGTAATCAAGATTAATCGGAGGGTTTCATGACCGACGTCGTAATTGTAGGTGCAGCACGTACACCAATCGGCGCTTTCAGCGGCACACTGGCCAACACGGCCGCAAGTGATCTGGGGGCAACAGCCATCAAGGCGGCATTGGAGCGCGCAGGCGTAGAAGGTGATGCGGTTGATGAAGTGATCCTCGGTCAGGTTCTGACAGGTGGTCAGGGGCAAAACCCCGCCCGTCAGGCCGCCATCGGTGCGGGCATTTCCGACCGGGCAACTGCGTTTCTGATCAATCAGGTTTGTGGTTCAGGCTTGCGCACGGTCGCCCTTGCGGCCCAGCAGATCATGACCGGTGACGCAAACATCGTGGTTGCTGGCGGTCAGGAAAACATGTCGCTTTCGACCCATGTCGCACATCTGCGCAACGGTCATAAAATGGGCGATGTCAAATTCATCGACAGCATGATCAAGGATGGTTTGTGGTGTGCCTTTAACGGTTATCACATGGGCAATACGGCTGAAAATATCGCCAATAAATGGGGTATTTCACGCGAAGAGCAGGATGCATTTGCCGTCGCATCCCAAAACAAAGCCGAAGCAGCGCAGAAATCCGGCCGGTTCAAGGATGAAATTGCCGCTGTCACCATTCCAAACCGCAAAGGCGATATCGTCTTTGATGCGGATGAATATCCCCGTCACGGCGCATCTGTCGAAGGCATGGCAAAACTCCGCCCGGCTTTCGATAAAGAAGGCACGGTTACTGCTGGTAACGCATCGGGTATCAATGATGGTGCAGCAGCCCTTATTGTCATGTCCGCCGCCGAGGCCGTCAAACGTGGCTTGACCCCGCTTGCAACGATCAAAAGCTGGGCAACGGTTGGTGTTGATCCGGCAATCATGGGATCGGGTCCGATCCCGGCCTCGAAAAAGGCGCTTGAAAAAGCCGGTTGGTCGGCATCCGACCTTGACCTGATCGAAGCCAACGAAGCCTTTGCCGCACAGGCGATTGCGGTGAACCGCGACATGGGCTGGGATACCGACAAGGTCAATGTCAATGGTGGCGCGATTGCACTGGGCCATCCGATTGGCGCATCGGGCGCACGTGTCTTCACGACCTTGCTTTATGAAATGCAGAAACGCGACGCGAAAAAAGGCCTCGCGACGCTTTGCATTGGTGGTGGAATGGGTGTCGCGCTGTGCGTTGAGCGCTGATCAGCGACATTCACCTGAATTTTTAATCATGCGGGGCGTCCTCTTAAGGGGATGCCCCGTTTGCTTTGGTGCAGTTTATTTTGCACTGCGACGAAAGACTAAACCACATAGCTGATATAGATCATGGAGAAGTAATAAAATTACGTTTATAACTCAATTTATAGATTAAAGTTACGTATGTCGTAGAAGGGCAAACGGCGTAGATCAATATGACAACATGCTTGATGAACGAAGTTTAGGGAGGCGACCATGAAAAAAACAGCACTGGTAACCGGTGGAACACGCGGAATCGGCAAGGCCATCAGCCTGTCGCTCAAAGATGCGGGTTATACCGTTGTTGCGAACTATGCTGGCAATGATGAGGCCGCAAAGGCCTTCACGGCAGAAACCGGCATTGCCGCCTATAAATGGAGCGTCGCGGACCCCGATGCATGTGCCTCCGGCATTGCCAAGGTCGAAGCTGAAGTCGGCCCGATTGACATCCTGATCAACAATGCCGGCATCACCCGCGATGGTTTCATGCATAAAATGGAAACCGACGCATGGGCCGCTGTGATTGAGACCAATCTAAGCTCGCTCTTTTACATGACCAAGCCGGTTCTTGAAGGCATGCGGGCGCGCGGTTTCGGCCGGGTGGTTAATATTTCCTCGATCAACGGACAGGCCGGTCAGCTCGGCCAGACCAACTATTCGGCGGCCAAGGCAGGCGTGCATGGTTTCACCAAGGCGCTGGCACAGGAAGTTGCCCGCAAAGGTGTTACGGTCAACACCATCGCACCGGGCTATATCAACACCGACATGGTGGCCGCCGTGCCGGAAAAAGTCCTTGAAGGCATCATTTCCAAAATCCCGGTCGGACGATTGGGCGAGGCCGATGAAATCGCACAGGCGATCCTCTATCTTTGCGGCCCAAACTCCGGCTTCATCACCGGTTCCTGCCTGTCCATCAATGGCGGTCAGCATATGTTCTGATCCCGCATTCCTCTGCGGCCTGAAGATACCAAAACACCCCGCATTTTCGCGGGGTGTTTTGCATTTGGGCGCAGGGTTACGATGCGCTTAGCACATCTTTTGTCGTAACAATCTTGGCGAATGTATCGCCCAGCATGGTCAGCTCGGAACGATGCAGATCCGCTGCCAAAACAACGCTGCCATCAAGGGCGTCGGGCAGGTCGCGGGTTGCGGTGGCATCGGAAACCACACTCACCGCATATCCTTTTTCATTGGCAACACGTGCGGTGGTCGACACACAGACATGGGTCATGAACCCGGTCAGAACGACGTGTTTAAGCTTGGCGGTTTCAAGCAATTCTTCAAGCTTCGTGCCGCCAAACGAACTCGGAACGGATTTGGTGATCACCGCCTCGCTCGCCGTCGGGGCAACTTCGGGCATGATGGCGGCGTACGGACCACTTGGGTCAAACAGCCCCTTTGCGTGATGTTGAACATGAATGACCGTGCCGCCATTCTTGCGCCAATGGGCCAATAACGGTTGGATATGGGCAAGAGCATTCTCAAGGCCGGACAGTTTAAGGCTGCCTGTACGATATTCTTCCTGTGCATCAATGACGATCAGGGCGGCATCCTTTGGGCTGCCGGTCGGAAGGATCGCACCGGCAAGGTCAAAAATGGTTTTGGCGGTCATCTGGAACTTCCTTTTGCATGAATAAGTGATGGGGCATCATGGCCCTGCAAAATTGCATTATCCAGCGGCAATAATTCGGCTAGTATCTGCATTAACGCAGAATCTGGATGAAATGCCATGCAGCTTGATTGGGAAGGTCTAAGGACATTTGCGCATGTGTGCCAGACCGGCAATATGAGTGCCGCCGCCCGTGAACTTGGTGTCAATCAAACCACAGTCGCAAGGCGCATCGCCCGGCTTGAAGAATGGGTTGGTTATAGCGTGCTTTATCGTGACGGGCGTTCAGTTGGACCAACCCCGCGGGCGCAAAACCTTCTTGAAACCGCGCAATCCATGCAAAGAACGGTTACGGGGTTGTTGGAAAATGAACCTGCGAGTAACCGGAATAACAAGGAAATTTCAGGGATCGTACGCGTCACAAGCGTCGATGCCATTCTTGAAAACTGTGTCGCCCCGCATCTGGCACGGCTCCAACAAGCCTATCCCAAACTGTCGCTGGAACTGATCGGGGCCAATCGGAATTTAAGCCTTCCAAACCGTGAAACAGACATCGCCATTCGTCTGGCCCGGCCGGAAAGTGGCGCGTTTCATATCAAATTGCTCGGGAAACTGGAATCGGCGGTTTATTGCAATCTTATGGGGGATGACGAAAACCGACTTGATCCCGCTTCAATGTTATGGATCGATCTTGATGATTTCTTTGCCGATAAGCCCGAACAAAGATGGCTGGCACAGACGTTTCCGGGGCGTAAGACAATCGGCTATGCCAATCGTATGTCGATTATCGTGTCGATGATGGAAGGTCGGGCATGTTGTGCCTTGCTGCCGGTTTGTGTCGGCGATGCCTGTTCTGGCTTAAAACGGATCGATGGCTACGAACCGGATGGCCGTGAAGTCTGGCTTCTAACCCATCAGGATAAAAGACATCTGCCTCAGGTCCGCGCGGTTGCCGACTGGTTAACTGACATCCTGCCCGACGGCAAAGCCATTACCCGCCTGTAACCCGGATGTCGGTCGGCCCGGTCAAGGTGACAACAGTTCGGGCATTGGGAATGTCGTTGTGCATTGCCTTGTTAAGTGCTGTTTTGCCATCAAAGCCAAACCCTTGCCACCGTTCGATCAAACGGGTGCGCAGCGTGTCTTCAGGCACTTCCAGATAGATCGATAAATCAAACAGATCATGCAGCTGATCCCACGGCGATCGGGTCAGAAGAAGGTAATTCCCCTCAATCAGAATGATGCGGTGGTGCGTCGATATGGCGCGTGCCGATCCGCGCGATATTTCAAGGTCGCGATCAAAAACCGGCACATAGACCGTGTCACCCTCATCCTTAATAAGGGCATCCAGTATGCGGTGTAATCCCCCGACATCAAATGTCTCGGGTGCGCCTTTGCGCGGTAAAAGACCACGGTCGTTCAGGATCGCATCATCAAAGTGAAACCCGTCCATCGGCACGACAGCAGCACCAGCTTTATCACCCCCCAGATGGTGATAAAGCTGTTCGGACAAGGTTGACTTGCCCGATGCTGGTGCCCCGACAATCGCAACAAGAATGCGCCGATTGCCTGATTGCGTGTCATGGATCCGCTGTGCCAGTGCGTTCAGGTCGGGTGTCATCGTGCTGTGGCGACCTGTCGTTTGTGCAGATGTCCGGGGCAATGACGTGTCATGCCGCGTCACTCACTTCGGTTGGTTCTTTGGCGCCGGTCATGAAGGCGACGGCATCGGACATGCTGTAATCATCGGGTTTGATCGTGCAAAGCCGTTTGCCGAGGCGGTGAATGTGAATGCGGTCGGCGACTTCAAACACATGCGGCATATTGTGTGAAATCAGGACAATCGGCATGCCGCGTGCTTTGACATCGGCAATCAGATCAAGCACACGTCGGCTTTCTTTGACGCCAAGGGCAGCAGTCGGTTCGTCCATAATGACAACGCGCGATCCAAAAGCAGCGGCACGGGCAACTGCAACGCCCTGGCGTTGACCACCTGAAAGGGTTTCAACCGCCTGATTGATGTTCTGAATGGTCATCAGGCCAAGTTCGGTAAGCTTTTCACGTGCCAGACGCTGCATTTCCTTGTGATCAAGAGCGCCGAAATATTTACCCATAAAGTTCTTTTTGCGAATCTCGCGGCCCATGAACATATTGTCGGCAATCGACAGGGCAGGGGACAGCGCAAGGTTTTGATAAACCGTCTCGATCCCGGCTTCGCGTGCTGCCATCGGGGATGAAAATCCGATGGGTTTGCCATCAAGCTCGATGGTGCCTTCATCGACCGAAATCGCCCCGGACAAGGCTTTGATCAGCGATGATTTCCCCGCCCCATTGTCTCCGATGACGGCCAGAACCTCGCCGGGATAAAGGTCAAAATCTGCATGATCAAGGGCCGTCACCCGACCGTATCGTTTGACGATGCCGCGCGCTTTGAGAACAGGTGTCTGATCGTTGCTCATGCTGAAACCTTTCTGATCCACTGGTCGATTGCAACCGCAATGATGGTCAGCCAGCCAATGGCAAACACCTGCCACAGCACATCAACCCCCGCCAGTCGCAAGCCCGAATTAAACACCCCGACAATCAACGCCCCGATCAATGGACCAATGATCGACCCACGCCCGCCAAACAGCGATATACCGCCAATCACCACGGCTGTAATCGATTGCAGGTTGGCTTCCTGGAAACTTTGCGGCGATACCGATCCAACCCGCCCGATCGATGCCCAGGCCCCGATGGCACAGACAAGTCCGGCAAGGCCATAAACCATAATCAGGGTGCGGTTGGTGCGGATACCCGAAAGCTCGGCGGCTTCCTTGTCATCGCCAATGGCATACACATGGCGGCCCCAACTGGTGTGATTAAGGATGTACCAAAGCACCGCAAAAACCACGAGCATCAGGATCGACCCATAGGTAATCCGCGCGCCGCCAATCGCGATGCTTTCGCCAAAGAATTTCAAAAGCGGTGCGATTTCATCCAAAGTCTGGCTGCGGATCGATTGTGCGCCCGAAAGCCAAAGGTTCAGCGCAAAGAAAATGTTCCACGTCCCGAGTGTCACGATAAACGGCGGTAACTTGATCCGGGTGACCAGAAATCCGTTCAGCGCACCCGCACCAATGCCGCCAATAAACCCGATGAAAATCGCAAGCGGGGCTGGCACGCCAAGCGTGATGGCAAGTTGGCCCATGATCACCGACATCAAAACCATGATGGCCCCGACCGAAAGATCAATGCCCGCCGTCAGGATCACAAGGCTTTGGGCGGCGGCAAGAATACCAATGACGGCAACCTGCTGGAGGATCAGCGACAGGTTGAACGGCGAAAAGAATTTGGGTCCGGCGACAAATCCGAAAATGACGATTGAAAAGACCAGAACAATCACCGGTACCATCGTCGGGTTGCCATGCAGGAAATGCTGCACGGTATCAAACAGATTGCGGTGTTTATGGTCAAACTGCGCGACAGAGCCGTCGCTGGAATCAAGCGTTTGCTCGTATTCCTGTTTTTTGCGTGACGTTTGAGCGGGTTCGCTCATCGCTTCCTCCCGACTTGGTCGTGCACCGGGTCTGATATCTCATCTGACCCGGACCCAAACCCGGACATCCATCCGGTTCTAAGGGCCGGTTTGGATGCGGATGTTAAACCAAGTGTAACCTGATGTGGGACAAGAGGGCGGAGTTAAATCCGCCCTCTCTCGAAATGAACGGGGGAATTAGCCCCAGCAGCGATCCGTGCCTTCGGCAACGTCAATCGACGGGACACCGTCAACCGGCTGATCAGTGACAAGGTTAACCCCGGTGTCAAAGAAGTTCAGCCCTTCGGTGTTCTGCGGTTTTTCGCCGTTATCGGCCCATGCCTTGATCGCCTCGATCCCTTTGGCCGCCATCAAAAGCGGATATTGCTGCGATGTCGCACCAATCACACCATCCTTGACGTTGGCAACACCCGGGCAGCCACCATCAACCGACACGATCAGAACACCTTCTTCCATGCCAAACGCCTTAAGGGCTTCATAGGCACCCGCAGCAGCCGGTTCATTGATGGTGTAAACAACATTGATCTCGGGATCACGCTGCATCAGGTTTTCCATGGCTTCGCGACCGCCTTCTTCATTGCCGTTGGTCACGTCATGGCCGACGATCCGGGCGTCATCCTCATCCCCGATCTTGTTGGGATCCTTGATGTCGATTCCGAACCCTTTCATAAAGCCCTGATCACGCAAAACGTCGACGGATGGCGCGCTTGGTGTCAGATCCAGCAAGGCGATCTTGGCATCTGCTGCCTTGTCGCCAAGCTGTGCTGCCGCCCATTGACCAATCAGTTCACCGGCCTTGAAGTTATCGGTGGCAAAGGTCGCATCGGCGGCATCAATCGGCTCAAGCGGCGTATCAAGGGCGATGACCAGAAGTCCGGCATCGCGGGCCTTTTTAACAACCGATACAATTGCCTTGGTGTCCGATGCAGTGATCAGAATGCCTTTGGCACCCGATGCGATGCATGACTCGATCGCCTGAACCTGTGTCTCATGATCACCATCGACCTTGCCGGCAAATGTCGACAGATCAATGCCAAGTTCCTTGGCCTTGGCCGAGGCCCCTTCCTTCATTTTGACAAAGAACGGGTTGATATCTGTTTTGGTGACCAGACAGGCGCCGATATCGGCGGCTTTTGCCTGATTTGGCAGGATGCTAAGGCTAAGGGCAAGCGCACCAAGGGTTGCGCCAAGAAGTGCTTTTTTCATCATTTTCCTCCCAGGGTTTGACCTGAATTACCGACTTTAAAGGTCGGCGATGTTTGTTTTCCAGACAGATCATGGCGCGCATTATGTGGTGGGCCTTCAACCTGTCGAGCTCATAAAACACACCAAATGCATATCGCTGTCAATTAATAAATCAGATTGATTTATTAATTATTCCTGTCACTCTTGTGATCAATCGGGCATTAAAGATCCCGAGTGGGAGGACGAAATGACGGACACTTTAACGACCAACCCCGATCAAGCAGGGGACGACCAACAGGGTGTGCGTCCGCTTCATCAGGGGGGCGGGGCAAATCAGCTGCGCGTGCGTGCCTATAACGAACGCCTTGTTCTGTCATTGGTGCGCCGAAATGCCGGTCTTTCAAAAGCCGATATCGCAAGGCTTTCGGGTCTGTCGGCCCAGACCGTCTCGGTCATCATGCGTGCCCTTGAAAAAGACGGTCTTCTGATGCGTGGGGAGCCTGTGCGTGGCAAGGTTGGCAAACCGAAAGTCCCGATGGCGCTTAATCCAGACGGGGTCTATTCCTTTGGTCTTAAGATCGGACGGCGCAGTGCGGAACTGATCCTGATGGATTTTGTCGGCACCGTGCGTCGATCGCTCAAAGAAGCCTATAAATACCCCACACCTGATAGCATTCGCCAATTTGTCCGCGACTCGGTTGGCAAAATCACCTCAACTCTGAGTGCCGCCCAACAGGCCCGCATTGCGGGCATAGGCATTGCGGCACCCTTTGAACTCTGGAACTGGGGCGAAGAAGTCGGCGCCCCGATTGAGGACTTAAATGCCTGGCGCGAAGTCGATCTGATCGACACCATCGGGACCATCGTCCCGTTCCCGGTTTTTCAGCAAAATGACGCCACGGCGGCCTGTGGGGCCGAACTGGTGTTTGGCCTTGGCCCGACTTATTCCGATTTCGCTTATTTCTTTATTGGCTCGTTCATTGGCGGCGGGGTGGTGCTTAATCAGGCCCTTTATGCCGGGCGGACCGGTAATGCCGGTGCGTTTGGCTCGATGCCGGTATCGTCGCGCAGCGGACATCCCAGCCAGTTGATTGATCAGGCATCTATCTTTGTGCTTGAAGAAATGCTGACCCGTGACGGTCGTGATCCCGCCATGCTGTGGCGCGATCCGGATTATTGGTCACAATTGGGCAAAACGCTCGATATCTGGATCAATCACACCGCGCGTAGTCTGGCGATTGCGATTACATCGGTGTGTTCGGTGATTGATTTCGAAGCCGTGATTGTCGATGGCGGTTTCCCGACCGATGTCTGTGACCGAGTGGTCGCCGCCACACGTGCAGCAATTTCCGAGCTGGATTTGCAAGGCATTGAACGCCCGCATATCGAACAGGGGCGGGTGGGCAGTGCCGCTCGCGCCATCGGGGCGGCAAGTCTGCCACTATTCTCGCGCTATCTGCTCGATCAGAACGTGCTTTTTTCCAAAGGCTAACTACTCAAATCCCCTTAACGTATATTATTGCTAATTCACGTACTGGGCGATTAGAGTGACGTTATTGCATCCTTTGATCGCAGGGAGATTGTGATGAACAATGAAGATCGGCTCCATAGCCGTGAGATTCACTACCGATATGCAATCGCTTTTCTATTGGCGATTATGGTGGGGTTTGTTTCCCTAGCTTATTATGATGTTCCAGGTCTAGTGGATAAGTTGTCCTTTGCCTTGACCTTGTCTTCCCTTTTACTTGCCGTATTGGCGATATTTTACACAATAATTTCTTCAAGCAAGCAAGAGAAGCGATTGGGGGAGATTGTAGCAGCGAGCGAAGCGCTTTCTGACTCAGTGCAGGATGTTAAGATCATTTCTCAAAAAATATCTGCTTTGAAAAATGAAATTCCAACACATTTCAATAAAATAGACAAAAAGATAGACAATATAAATAGCAACTATCTGAGTCGAATTGAAGAGAAGCCATCAGAAATAGAAATTGGAAAAGTGCATCCGGAAGAAAACGCCCAAGATATTGAGTCGAATATTATAAGAATTCAGTATGGTGCTATGCTTTGTGTTTATCTTTTCGTGAAGTGTTTTGGTGCTGGTAGAGCGATTGAAAAAGATGATGTGGAAAATATTTCTTTGTTCGATGAAAATTACCTTATGGGGAGTCTGACCGGTTTCTCTTCGACCAAATTAATTGAATTTTCCGTTCATAACGGTGCAATTATTCCAAAGCATTGTGATGTAAAGTTATTCGAATCAATGCAATCCCTCTTAGAGGGAATTGAAGAGGTTATTGCCGAAAACACTGCAGTATATTTGCGTACTGGTCGGGAAAAGATTGATAACTACCTAATAGGAAATGTTGGTAGTCAAGAAGTTGGTGAGGCTCTACCTGAGCTCCCGGAAACAGATTGAGCCGTCAGAGAGTGATACTTAGAAATTATCTTTGCGCTTGCGAATTTCGGTGAAAATCTCAACCGGGCTTTGTCCGCTCATCCCCATCGCGTTGGCAACGGCCGGGTCATCGGCGCGCAGGAACGGGTTGGTCGCCAATTCAACATCGATGCGCGATGGAATGGTCGGGATGTTACGCGCCCGCATACCGTCAATATCCTGACAGCGTGCAATAAGGGTCGCGTTATCGGGCTCAATCGTTTTGGCAAAACGGGCATTCGATTGGCTATATTCATGGCCGCAATATACCAGCGTGCTATTGGGCAGGTTGCGGAATTTCTGCAAAGAGTCCCACATCTGAGCAGGGGTTCCTTCAAACAATCGACCACAGCCCAGCGCAAACAGACTATCGCCAGAAAAAAGCGCGGTGATTGCCGGGAAGTAAAACGCGATATGCCCGCTGGTATGACCCGGCACGTCAAAGACGCGACCTTCAAGCTCCCCGATCAAAACCTGATCCCCCTCGGCGCATGTTTCATCCATGTTTGGAATGCGGGCCGCTTCGGCCGTCGGGCCCAAAAGTTTCGCACCGTATTTTTCAATCAGCTCAGTATTGCCGCCAATATGGTCGTGATGGTGGTGGGTGTTGATCACCAGATCAAGCGTCCAGTCACGTTCTTCAAGCGCGCTGATCACGGGTCCGGCTTCGCCCGGATCGACGATGGCGGTGGTTTCGCTGCGGTGGCAGCGGACAAGATAGGTGTAATTGTCTGAAAGACACGGAATGACGATCACTTCACCGGCGGCCATGGCATACCTCAAGATGGAATTTGGACTGTTGGCACAAGACTATCAGCAACGACTGTCTTGAAACAATCACGCAAAATACTCTACTGAAGGACTGCAAAGATATTCCCGTGTCCGGATCGGGATGATAGGTTGTTTTGATGCCTCAGGATGTCGTCGATCTTCACCGTTTCTATGCCAGCAGTATCGGGCAAGCCGCCCGTCGGCTGATCCGCAGGCGTTTACGCGTGATGTGGTCGGATGTCCGGGGCATGCGCGTGCTTGGTTTTGGCTATGCGACACCTTATTTACGGCCCTTTATCGGCGAAGCTGAACGGGTCATGGCCTTTATGCCCGCCCGGCAAGGCTGTGTGCATTGGCCGGCGGGTGAAGATAACCGTGTCGCCCTGACCGAAGAAACCATGCTGCCACTTCCTGATAGCTCGATTGATCGCATTCTTTTGGTCCATATGGTCGAACATTCCGATTCCATGCGGCGTTTGATGCGCGAATGCTGGCGGGTGCTGACCCCGAATGGCCGCATTGTCGTGGTGACACCAAACCGAAGCTCGCTTTGGAGCTGGTCGGAAAAAACACCCTTTGGCTATGGTCATCCCTATAGCGTCTCACAGCTGCAAAACCTGATGCGTGAAAACATGTTCCTGCCGGTTCAGCACAGCCGCGCCCTGTTCATGCCGCCAACTCAACGCCGGTTTCTGCTGCGCTGGTCGCAATTGTGCGAAAATATCGGATCACGTTTGTTCAAGGCCTTTGCCGGGGTTTCGATTGTCGAAGCCGGGAAACAGCTTTATGCCAGTACGGGCACCCCGTCGCGCAAACGCCGCCTTGTCCATATTCCGGTAAGCGTCCCGCCACTGCGCCCGGCCGATGGCAATCACCAACACCGATCCGCTCTTGTTCTGTCTTCTTTTCACGGCGATCAGGATTGTGATCCTGAACATCAAGACCCACGTAAAGATCACGATCAGGAACCAATTTAATAGGTCCGGGTTCTATATTACCCTATTATAATTGATCTTTGATCGAGTTGTGATGGCGGCGTGTGCGTGGGGATATTGAAAAATACCGGCATGAATTTCAAACGGGTTGTCAAAAATACCGGAACGTCCGCGCTGTGCTTTCTGTCTGTTATGGCGCTATCCATCCCGTCTGTGACAAGCGCACAGGGCACAGAACCCGCTAAAGCTCCACTTACCATCACGCTCTATGCCGAAGACAGCAACATTCCCTATGCGTTTCTCGACGGGGCAACGCCAGATGGAATTTATGTCCGCATTCTGCAAGAAGCCTTTGCCAGATTGCCGCAATATCAGCTTGAAATTGCCTCTGTACCGTTTCGCCGCGGGATGGAGCTTTTAAAAGACGGGCAGGTCATCGGATTCTTCCCGCCTTACAAGCGCAAAGACCGTGACTGGATCGAACGCTATTCCATTCCGATCCTGCGCGAGACGGTGGTCGCGATCTGTAGCAAGGATTACGCCCATAGCCACGATTTGCGCCACTTCCCCGATGATTTCAAAGACGCGCGTTTTGCCAATAATGCCGGATATCGTCTTGCCGGGAATGACTTCTTTGCCATGGTCGAGGCCGGGGACATCATCCTTGAAGAAGCCAACACCACGGCAAGCAACCTGCGCTTTTTAATGGCGGGCCGGGTCGATTGTTATGTCAATGAACGCATGGCCATTCTGGCCGGGATGCGCGAACTGGAAGTCGATCAGGATGTGTCGCGGATGTTTAACGAGGTTGCGATCATTGGTCAGGAATTTGGCTATGTCGCCTTTGGCCCCGATCCTGAAAATCAGTGGCCGTATCGCGATCAGGCAGCCGACGCCCTTGATGCCGTCCTGCGCCAGATGCGCAACAGCGGTGAGATCGACCGACTGGTTGTCGATTACTTCGCCTATTAATCCCGATCAGCTTGCACGAACCGGACAAAAAAACAGGCCACCAATAAATGGTGGCCTGCTTAAAATCATCCGGGTGCGACGTCTTAATGTTCGATATCGCGCCAGATTTTGCGTTTCACCGCATACATCATCGCCGTCAGAACGATCAGGAACAGGATGACCTTGATGCCAAGCGATTTACGCTCTTCAAGTTCAGGCTGTGCCGTCCAGTTCAGGAAGGCGGTAACGTCGCGGGCATGCTGTTCCAGTGTCATTGGCGTCCCGTCGGCATATTCCACTGCTTCATCATAAAGCGGCGGTGCCATGGAAATCTGATGACCCGGGAAATAGTGGTTATACGATTTGCCATCCGACAGGTCGAAGCCCTCAGGTGCTTCTTCCTCATAGCCGGTCAACAGACCAAACACATAATCCGGGCCGCCAACGCGGGCCTTGTTCATCAAGGACAGATCGGGCGGAATAGCCCCACCGTTCGAAGCAGCCGCAGCTTTTTCGTTCGGGAACGGCGATGGCAGGTAATCAGACGGCTTGCCCGGACGGGTGAACATGTCTCCATCATCGTTCGGGCCGTCTTCTACGTCATATTCCGCTGCAATCGCTTTGATCTGGTCTTCGTTGAACCCGATGCCTTCAAGGTTACGGAACGCAATGAAGCGCATGCTGTGACAGCTTGCACAAACGTTCTTATAGACCTGGAAGCCACGCTGAAGCTGAGCACGATCGTAGGTTCCGAAAATGCTGTCCCAGCTCCATTCCTGTGCCGGCGGCACCGGGGCGTCCCCGGCTGCCTTGGCTGCACCACCAGTGAATGCGGTTACCGCGAAGGCGGTGGCAATTGCGGTCAGTGCTAACTTACGCATTTGCACCCTCCTTCTTCAAAACAGACTCACTGATACTTACAGGAAGCGGCTTGGTGCGTTCCATCTTTCCAACCAATGGCATGACCACAAGGAAATGCGCAAAGTAGTAAAGCGTGGAAAGTTGACCCATCACGATAACCCGAAGTCCCGGAATTCCCATGAAATCGTCATCCGGTGCCTTCGCCCCGCAATAGCCAAGGATGAAGGTGTCGATCACAAACAGCCAGAAGAACCATTTGTAAACCGGACGGAATTTCGAGCTGCGCACCTTGGAGGTATCAAGCCACGGAATAACGAACAGGATCACAATCGATGCAAACATCGCAAGCACACCAAGCAGTTTTGCCGGAATGCCAAAGATGGTGAAATCGATCGACCGCAAAATCGCATAGAACGGCAAGAAGTACCATTCCGGCACGATGTGCGGCGGGGTTACCAGCGGGTTCGCCGGAATGTAGTTATCCGGGTGTCCAAGATAATCCGGTGCGAAGAAAACAAACGCACAGAAGAAGATCAGGAACACGCCCAAACCGAACAGATCTTTGATCGTGTAATACGGATGGAACGGAATGCTGTCCTGCGGGGTTTTGATTTCAACGCCGGTCGGGTTGTTCGAGCGTACAGAATGCAATGCCCAGACATGCAGGACAACAAGGCCCAAAATCACGAACGGCATCAGATAATGCAGCGAGAAGAACCGGTTCAGTGTCGGGTTATCAACCGAGAAACCACCCCAAAGCCAGGTCACAAGCGGATCGCCAATGATCGGGAAGGCAGAGAACAGGTTGGTAATAACCGTCGCACCCCAGAAGGACATCTGGCCCCATGGAAGGACATAGCCCATGAATGCGGTTGCCATCATGGCAAGAAGGATCAGGATACCGATCCACCACAGCATTTCACGCGGCGCTTTATATGACCCGTAATACAGACCACGGAACATATGAAGGAAGACAACGATGAAGAACATCGATGCGCCGTTCATATGAATATAGCGGATCAGCCAGCCGTAATTAACATCACGCATGATGCGTTCGACCGACTCAAAAGCCATGCTGGTATGCGGGGTATAGTTCATCACCAGGAAAATCCCGGAGAGGATCATCGTCACCAGAACAAAGCCTGCCAGGGAACCGAAGTTCCACATATAAGACAGGTTTTTCGGGGTCGGATATTCATATGCTGAGTGGTGCAGCATGGAGATAACCGGAAGACGGTCATCAACCCATTTAACCACTTTATTATTCCAGACAGGTGCGCTCATCATACAGCTCCTTAGCCGATCCGGACGGATGTGTCGGTGAGGAAGGTGTAGGTCGGCACCTCAAGATTCTTCGGCGCAGGACCACGGCGGATACGGCCCGACGTATCATAGTGCGAGCCATGGCACGGACAGTACCAACCATCATAGTCACCACGGGCTTCACCCGTGGCGGTGCCCATCGGAATGCAGCCCAGATGGGTACACACGCCGACAACGATCAGCCACTCTTTCTTTTCGACACGCGCATCGTCAGCTTGTGGATCGACGAGCTCGTTCAACGCGACCTCGTTGGCCTCATTGATTTCACGATCGGTACGGTGGCGGATAAAGACAGGCTTGCCTCGCCACATGACCTTAACGGCCTGACCAACCGCGATGTTGGACAGGTTAACCTCAACTGAGGCAAGTGCGAGAACGTCCTTGGACGGGTTCATGCTGTCCACGAACGGCAACAACGCACAACCGACGCCAACTGCGCCGACTGCTGTGGTCGCCAAGGTCAGGAAATCCCTGCGGTTCTCGTCCGGCTTCTCTGTGCCGGATGGATGCACCGTTTGCGACATAATTTATCCCTCTTTCTGCCCCCAAAACAGGCATGCGGAATGCCCAAACCAAGGCTTAGGGCATCGATGGTTAATTTCCCTTGAGGAAAATCAAACATTTCTGCGGCCAAAAGCCTGTAGGCCTGTTTGTGGGTCCGTATACTAACAAAAATCGGGTTTGTTAAGGAGAACTTGGAGTTGCAATTTGTTTGCATTCAATAAGATCATTCGGTTTTGCACTGCACAAACAGGTAAAACCGGGCGTATTTGCCGGTATCCTGCCCTTTATCACCCAACGGGTTGCGCTTTTGGCTTTTCATATTCCAAAAAAGTCTAATAGGGCGATTAACGTGTAATTATATGTCTTTGATGATCTGAATCGACAGGCCTTCCAGACGAATCTAAAAGGGTCCCATGAGAATATGTTTATTTGAACCTGACATCCCGCAAAACACCGGCACCATCCTGCGCATGGCGGCGTGTTTCGGGTTGCCCGTCGATATCATCGAACCGTGCGGATTTTTGCTGACATCAGCCGCCCTTAAACGTGCGGGGATGGATTATCTTGGCAAGGCCGATTATACACGCCATGCCGATTGGCGGGGCTTTGTTGCTGCGCGCAAAAACGGCACACTGCCCGGTCGTCTTGTTCTGTTGACGACCAAGGGGGCGGAACCTTATTGCGACTTTGAATTTCGCAGCGATGATATCCTGATGCTCGGCTCTGAAAGCAAAGGCGTACCCGAAAGCGTGCATGACTATGTCGATGCCCGTGTGGTGATCCCGATGCAGCCGGAAATGCGATCTTTGAATGTGGCCATGGCAACCGCGATGACACTGGGCGAAGCACTCAGACAAACAAACGGGTTCCCGGCCCAACCCGATGACGGACGGAAAGACTGACGCAATGACAGATGCAAAAACGGCTGCAAAACAGGCAATGAAAACTGCCACCGATCATAAGGTCGATGACGCCCTGATTGCCACGCGCAAACAAACCGCGCAAAACTGGTTTGCGCAGTTGCGCGATGACATCTGTTCTGCGTTCGAGTCCCTTGAAGACAGCTATACCGGCCCACTTATCCACCGTCCCGCCGGCCGGTTTGAACGCACGATCTGGGAACGCGGCACCAATGAAGGCGGCGGTGAAATGTCGGTCATGAAGGGACGCGTCTTTGAAAAGGTCGGGGTCAATATCTCGACCGTGCACGGCGAATTTTCCGAAAAATTCCGCAAGGAAATCCCCGGTGCCGACGAAAACCCCGATTTCTGGGCCGCCGGCATTTCGCTGGTTGCGCACCCCTGTTCGCCGCATGTGCCCGCCGTTCATATGAATACCCGCCATATCGTCACCACCAAGGCATGGTTTGGCGGCGGCGCGGACTTAACGCCGGTTTTCCCCGATGATGCCGATACCCATGATTTTCACGGCGCGTTCAAGGCCGCCTGTGATGCCCATGGGGACGATTATTACGACCGCTTTAAAAAATGGTGCGATGAATATTTCTGGCTGCCGCACCGCGATGAACCGCGCGGGGTCGGCGGGATTTTCTATGATTATCTTGATGCCGATTGGGATGCCGATTTTGCCTTTACCAAGGATGTCGGCATGGCCTTTCGCAACATCTATCCCAAGCTTGTTGAACGTCATTACAACAAGCCCTGGACCGATCAGGAACGCGAAGCCCAATTGGTCAAACGCGGCCGCTATGTCGAATTTAACCTGCTCCATGACCGTGGCACACGCTTTGGCCTCATGACCGGCGGCAACACCGAAGCCATCCTGATGTCGATGCCCCCCGAAGCAAAGTGGCCATAAGCCAGCCATAAACCGCTTCGACCCAAGCATCATCCCGGCAATTACGCCACCATCCTCCCCGCAACCACGCCACGGCACCCCCGCAATCATTCCATCGTCATCCCCGCGCAGACGGGGATCTCGCCCCGCATGTGCCCGAATGTCGGGAGACCGGCCGTCGCGGGTGTGACGGTTCCCCTCTAGACTTCTTAAAAGGGGACAGACTTCTTAAAAGGGGACAGTCCCCTTTTTTTTCTTCGTCACGCGGGCTTCTCGCTCAGTTCTTCCTCAAGGATTTCAGAGATATTTTTTGCAGAAACTTTTCCTGCAACCCCATCGTAGATGCGGTTTTCCAGTAAGGTTTTCAGCTCCATCCATGCCTTGTCTGCATTGGCATCGTCCGGGAACAAACGTTCGAGCGCGTATTGGTTGATGGTCTTGCCCTGCAAGGCGGCCAGCGCCTTCAGGTTTTGGTGCTGCTGGTCGGTTATGTCGATCGTCAGGCGGCTCATAGGGGGGCTCCATGAAATTGCACAAACCCACATTAGCACATATGTTGCAACGGTGCTGTTGCGCGAACTTGCTCATTAAACGGACGTTTCCCCGGCGGTGCGCCATGCGGTTTCTTAAAAGGGGACCGCTTTCTTAAAAGGGGACAGTCCCCTTTTTTTGCACCTACCTACATCCCGCAACTAATCCACAGTCATCCCCACGCAGGCGCGGATCTCAGCCGGCGCATGCCAGACCTTTAACCTGATGAACCAGCGGCACCATCGATGCCCGCCGGTGCGCGAAGCCCGTTAATGGGTGTTTTCCCAGGTTTTCTTAATCAACCAGTCAAGCAGGGTGCTTGTCGTACTATTGACCGACGGGCTGTGCACCAGCCAATAGCCCCGATCCGGGCGCGAGACTTCCGGCCCGGCGGCGACAAGTGTGCCTTGGGCAAGATGAGGGTCCACCAACCCCCGCCATCCCAGCGCAACCCCCTGTTCGGCAAGGGCGGCCTGAATGACAAAGCCATATGTGTTCAGGCCAAGATCCCCTTGGGCCGGTTTAAGCGCAACACCATGCGCGCCCAGCCAGGATGACCAGGTCAGCCAGCGATCCTTGCCCGATGCCTCCAGATGTAACAGCGGCACATCGGCAAAGCTGGCCGGGCTGTCAAACGGGCCATGCCGTTCAAGAAATCCCGGCGTGCAGACTGGAACCACCCGTTCCGGAATCAAAAGCTGTGCGGCTTTGGGGAAATCTTCCTTTGCCCCGAACAACATTGCCGCATCCGCATCACGTTCAAGCCCGTCATCAAGGCTTTGCGATGCCACGATATGCACTTCGGCGTCGGGATGCAAAAGGCGGAATTCTGTCACACGCGGCATCAGCCAAAAGGCGGCAAAACCGAAATCGGTGAAAATCCGCACAGCTGGCACTTGCATGCTGCGCCGTGTATCGCGGGCCGCCTTGTCAATATTCGCGACACTGGCCTGCACCGCCTCAAACAGGATTTCTCCGGCGTCAGTTAGTCGGCTGCCCCCTTGGGATCGATGAAGCAACGTGACGCCCAGTTGCTC
Organism: Thalassospira lucentensis; assembly: GCF_050516545.1. Taxonomy (GTDB): domain Bacteria; phylum Pseudomonadota; class Alphaproteobacteria; order Rhodospirillales; family Thalassospiraceae; genus Thalassospira; species Thalassospira lucentensis_C. The sequence continues at coordinate 4,581,124 of NZ_CP191544.1, forward strand.
CTCGACCCGCTTGATCTGATAGGTCACCGCAGGCTGGGTCAGACCCAACTCATGGGCGGCACGGGTCAGGCTGCCAAGCCGGCCGACAGATTCAAAAATACGCAGCCAGCCAATGTCGAGCGGTCGTTCAAGCATAAAATTTCTTTATGGAAGTGATTAAAAAACACCGGGTTTCTTTGGGTATGGATTTATGAATTTAATGTACGTCACGCGGATAACGTCAAGCAGAATAAAACATGACCTCAATATAAGCAGCCAAAAGGGCATGGGTCGGGCGCTTGAGTTGTCTCGCATCAAACGACCACAGGGTGTTCCTTTTGCTGACGCTGCCATGGCGGTGACAGGCGGGTTGCACCCTTTGAAGGAGTGCATGACAGAATGACGTCCCCGAATATTCTCATCCTGATGGCCGACCAGCTCAACGGTACGCTGTTCCCGGACGGCCCGGCCGATTTCCTGCACACCCCGCATCTAAAGGCGCTGGCAGCGCGTTCGGCGCGATATCGCAATTGCTATACGGCCTCTCCACTTTGCGCACCGGGGCGCGCATCCTTTATGGCCGGACAATTGCCCAGCCGCACCCGTGTCTATGACAACGCCGCCGAATTCAGTTCGGACATCCCGACCTATGCCCACCATTTGCGCCGCGCGGGGTATTACACCTGCCTGTCGGGCAAAATGCATTTTGTCGGCCCCGATCAGTTGCACGGTTTTGAAGAACGCCTGACCACGGATATCTATCCGGCTGATTTCGGCTGGACCCCGGATTATCGTAAACCCGGTGAACGCATTGACTGGTGGTATCACAATCTGGGGTCTGTCACCGGTGCGGGGATTGGCGAAATTTCCAACCAGATGGAATATGACGACGAGGTCGCCTTTCATGCCACCCAAAAGATTTATGATCTTGCGCGCGGGCATGATGAACGCCCGTGGTGCCTGACGGTCAGTTTCACCCACCCGCATGATCCCTATGTGGCGCGTAAGAAATTCTGGGATCTTTACGAAGACTGCCCGGAACTTGACCCTGAAGTTGATGCCATCGCTTTCGACGATCAGGACCCGCATTCCCAGCGTCTTTTGAAGGCATCTGATCATACCGCCTTTGACATCACCCGCGAAAATATCCGCCGTTCGCGTCAGGCTTATTTCGCCAACATCTCCTATATCGATGACAAAATCGGTCAGATCATGGATGTGCTCGAACGCACAGAGCAGGCCGAAAATACCATCATTGTCTTTGTCTCTGACCATGGTGACATGCTTGGCGAACGTGGCCTTTGGTTCAAAATGAGCTTCTTTGAAGGCTCGTCCCGTGTGCCCCTGATGATTGCCGGGCCGGGTATTGTACCGGGACTTCATACCGATCCGGTCTCAAGCCTTGATGTCACCCCGACGGTTGCCGATCTGGCCGGAATTTCAATGGCCGAAGTCCAGCCATGGACCGACGGAATGTCGCTGTGCCCAACTCTTGAAGGCAATGCACGCACCGAGCCGGTTCTGATGGAATATGCCGCCGAAGGATCCTATGCGCCGCTGGTCTGCATTCGCGAAGGCAAATGGAAATACACATGGTGTTCGCTTGATCCCGAACAGCTGTTTGATCTTGAAGCCGACCCGCACGAACTGACCAATCTTGCAACCGATCCGGCCTGTGCCAACCGGCTCGAAGCCTTCCGGGCAGAACGGGCGGCCCGCTGGGATATGCCTGCCTTTGATGCAGCCGTGCGCGAAAGTCAGGCCCGGCGCTGGATTGTCTATCAGTCCCTTCGCAACGGGTCGTATTTCCCGTGGGATTATCAGCCGCTGCAAAAGGCGTCTGAACGCTATATGCGCAATCACATGGATTTAAATGAAGTCGAAGAAAAACAGCGCTTCCCGCGAGGGGAGTAAGAAGCTGCGTCGGTGAGCCATGTGGGACAGGTCGACCGGCGCAGTTTCCTACCAAGTGCCTGACATTATAAGCCGCCTCGCGGCCCGGCTCGGGTAAGGACCGCATTGTTGATCTTGGCGTCGGGGGAACTCGGTGCGGATCACGGGGCATACACAACGAAAAGTTGGAAACCCGAAACAGTGAGGTAAGCATGGACGACAAAATGAAGGTGGGCCGTCTGGGGCCCTTCCCGAGTGTCAGTAAGCCGGTCTTTTCGATCTCGGCCTTGCTGATTGTCGGGTTTATCATATTCGGGTCGGTCTTTACCGAAACCGCGGCAACGGTATTTTCCGCCGCGCAATCGGGCATTGCCGATTACTTTGGCTGGTTTCTGATCATTGTTGCCAATCTGGCAGTGCTGGTCAGTCTGTATCTTGCCATCGGGCCGTATGGCCGGATCCGGCTTGGTCGGCAAACAGATGCGCCGGAATACGGGCTGTTTTCCTGGGTGGCGATGCTGTTCAGTGCCGGCATTGGCATCGGCCTTCTATACTGGAGTGTGGCCGAACCGCTCTATCATTACTTCGCCCCGCCGATTGCCGAACCTGAATCGATTGCCGCCGCCGAACAGGCGATGACAATTTCGTTCTTGCATTGGGGCATCCATGGTTGGGCGCTGTATTGCATTGTTGGTCTGTCACTGGCCTATTTCCATTACCGCAAGGGGCTTCCGCTTTCGATCCGTTCCGCCCTTTATCCGATGATTGGTGAACGCATCTATGGTCCGTGGGGGCATGCCGTCGACATTCTTGCTGTCTTTGGCACCATGTTTGGCATTGTCACAACCCTTGGCCTTGGTGTCATGCAAATCAGTTCCGGCCTCAACAGCCTGTTTGGTGTGCCCGATACCCTGCCGGTTCAGCTTGTCCTGATTGCCATCATCACCCTGTTTGCGACCATTTCGGTCATGGTCGGGCTTGATGGCGGGATCAAACGGATCAGTAACCTCAATATCCAGCTCAGTTTCGTTTTGCTGGCCTTTATTGTCTTGGCCGGACCGACGCTTTTCATCCTCGACAGCTTTGTCGAAAATGTCGGCAACTATATCAGCAATCTGGTCTATTTCAGTTTCTGGAGCGAAGCCTATACCGACACCAACTGGCAGGTCGGCTGGACGATCTTTTATTGGGCCTGGTGGGTTTCCTGGTCGCCGTTTGTCGGCATCTTCATCGCCCGTATTTCACGCGGTCGTACCGTGCGTGAATTCACCCTTGGCGTGCTGTTCATTCCGGTCATTATCCTGTTCTTCTGGTTCACCGCCTTTGGCGGCGCGGCCATCCATATGGAAATGCTCGGCGATCCGGGCCTGATCGAGGCAACCAAGGCAAGCTATGGCAGTGCGATCTTCAAACTGCTTGAATTCCTGCCGATGACCAAATTTGTCTCGTCTGTCGTCATCGTCATGATCGTGATCTGGTTTGTGACATCTTCAGACAGCGGGTCGTTTGTGATCGATATGCTGACCGCGGGCGGCGATGCCGATCCGCCCCGTATTCAGCGTCTGTTCTGGGCCACCACCGAAGGTGTGATTGCCGCGGTTCTTCTGATCGCGGGCGGGCTCTCCGCCCTTCAGGCCGCTGCCGTGGTGGCGGGCTTCCCGTTTGCTTTTGTCATCCTTGTGATGATGTACGGGCTGCTGCGTGCTCTGGGGCGTGATTCCCTTGTGCTCTATCGCTACAAGCAGTGGTACGAAACCGAACTGGAAGCCGAACATAATCTGCCCAATGCCTATGTCGACGAAACCGAACTCCCGGACGTTCATCCCGGGCCGTCGATTGCGGCATCAAAGCCCGCTGAATAACAGCCAAGGCTTTAAAACATCTGCCAAACGGACCGTCCATCCCCGGACGGTCCGTTTTTCGTCTGATGACGGGTATCAATATCCACGCCATCATCCACGCCATCATGATGTTGATGCAGCCAGAACCAATATGGCCGGAAACCGTTTGGCCCCATGATCATAGCCACGCAGACGGGGATCTGACACTGCACACATGCCCGACTTTCGGGACAGTCGGGACAGTCAGGAAGTCGGGACACTCGCCGCCGCGCGTATGATGGCACTCTCTCGCGTCCGAACATCTGTCATTTCGCAATCATTATACCGTCATCCCCGCGCAGGTGGGGATCTCAAACGGAGTATCACATGCCGTGCGGATAACGCGATGCGGGCGCAGGTTCTGCCGATCAACCCACCGAACAAGGTGATCTAGTTCGACGGGTCCGTCAGGTTTGCTTTGTCAAAGGGCGGCATCGCCTGATTAAGGGTACGCCACCCTTCAACGCGTTGGTTGATCATACCGCTATTGACCAGACAGCGGCGAATGAAGCCTTCCTCACGCAGGATGGCAATGCCGCGATTGACTGCTTCAACGATCTCGTCGGCATGGGGTAATTTTCGCGATACCATGAAATGCTGGCTTTCTGGCAGGGATACTTTAACCCCTGCAAACGGGACCAGTCGGATGCCGTCGATCTCGCGGCCCATATCGGGTTCTGATGAAAACTCCAGAAGCGTGAAATCAGCACGGCGCAGATCGATTAATGCAAACATCTGTTTGACGGTTGGCACACTTGTCAGGCTTTTGGGGGCCAGGTCTTCCATGACTTGCCAATCCAGACGCCAAGTTCGAATGCTGACGCCGCGAAGGTCTTTGACATCTTCGATGGCAATGCCAGCACGGATGTCATTGATGCCGCGATGTCCATACAGGCCTTTTTCAAGTTCACCGGCGAGAATGATCGGGGCGGTTTTCAACACATTCTCATTGTTCTCGATGTTGAACGCCCAATCAGATTTGATGTCGGCCGATCCATTGGCGACCATCAGGCGGCTGCGTTCGGAATTTGGCGATGGCACAGGACGCAACGGCGCGGTGATGCCCCCCTTTTGAAGGGCTTCGCTCAGGATCGAAAAGTTCATCAAGGAAACATTGTTCGACCCTTGCTCGACGCATTGACGGCAGGCGGGGTTCTCGTCAAGGGCACAGGCTTCGACCACGGCAAAATCAGCATCGCGGACGGGAACTGTGATCACCTGGCTTTCACGCGCCAAGGCCCTTGTCGGTCCAACGGCAAAAGACATGATCAAAGTGGCAAGTATAAAAACTGCCAAGGCCTGCCGCATCACACGTTTCCAATGACGTCATTTA